>VXVC01000001.1 GCA_009836625.1 Holophagales bacterium | reverse complement strand
GGGGTGGTTGGGGCGCCACGGTGGCTCGGCTGCGCTAGCAACCAGACACGGGGGCGGCGATGAAGAAGGCGATCGCGGCGGCGGTCATCGTCGGCTTGCTCCTGGTTCTCACGACGACGCGATTCGGCATCTTCATCGTGTTCGACGTTCTGGGAGACGTCGGCTCCGACAATCTCCCGACCGACCCCACCGCAGGACCCCTGGTCCTTTCCGGCGCCCTGAGAGCGAAGGAGCGGATTCCGTTGCCAGAGTCACTGGAGCAGGCTTCCGGGCTCCACGTCGACGGTCAACACCTCTACGTCAGCACGGATCAGGCGGAGCTGTTCACGCTGTCGCATACGGGCGTCGAGGCTCGACCGGCGAGCCGCCTGCTGGGCGGCCTGTTGATCCTGCGGCAGGGGCGTCTGGAGGGCATTGCCGTAGACCGGAACCGGCTCCTCGGCATCGGCGAGTTGGGAGCACTCAGGTCGTGGCGGTACGACGGGGGGCGGTGGCGACCCACCGAGTCAACGGCGTTGCCGGACGGTCTCGAGAACCTGGAGTTCACCGGAATCACCCGGTTCGGCACCGACCTCCTTGCCACCGCGGACGATGGTCTCGACATCTGGAATCTCGGCACGGGCGATCGGCACCAACTCGATCTCGGCTCTTACCTGCGGCCCGGCCGTAGCGCCGACGAGCTACTGGTGTCCGGGATCGCCGCGGACGCCTCTTCCGTCTACCTGGTAACCGAGAACTACGCCTCCATCCTGCGGGTCGATCCGATCACCTGGCGAGTCATGGACGTCTGGGGCATCGACGCCGGAGAATCGTCGGACATCGCCGTGCTGGACGGTTCCGCCTACGTGACCGTCGATCACAACTACTTCGATCCGCGGCCGCCCCTCCTGGTCTACGAGCTGCCCCGCTCACCGGATCGACCAGCCTGGTAGCGCGCCCACAGCATGCCGAGGCCGAACGCGATCAGCGGCGTCGCGATCAGCAGATCGGAGGGGCTCAGGGTGTACACGGGCTCGGCCGCGAGGGCCTCGGTCAACGTCTGGTCCGGGGACGCCACATCCGGCGTCTCGCCGCCAAGAACTCGAGTGACCGCCGCGCCCGCCTCGGGGCGCTCGGAGCGCAACTGGTAGGCGAGCCAGCCGCCAAGGGTCACGCCGGCGAGAAGGAACTGGGCGCTGGCCCGTCGCAACTGGGACTCCGCCTCGCGGTGAGCGTGTTCCCGCTCGCCCGACGTGAGGTCCGGGTCGTCCACGAGCTTCCACCGCTCGATGTCGATCTCGGCCCGACGCCGGGTCGCTGCGATGCCGGACACGAAGCCAATCGCCGCCACCAGCACATGGAGAACCCAGACCAGGCCTGGAGTGTCACGGGGAATGATGTGGACGCCGACGATCGTCAGGACCGCCAGCCCCAGGAAGACCGCCGACCAGACGACGGCGATGCTCTGCAAGCGCTTCCAGTTCATCTGCAAGCTCGGAGTTCCACTATGTTCTCCCCAGCAGGTCGAGCAGGCCCAGGGTCAACGCCGGCACGTAGGTGATCAGCAGCACGCCGATGCCGAGGATGACCAGCGCCGGAACCGCGGCCCGATAGACCGCGAGCAGCGGCCGTTCGAAGCGGTAGGACGCCAGGAACAGGTTGAGGCCCACCGGCGGCGTCAGGTATCCGAGCTCCAGGTTGGCGACGAAGATGATCCCGAGGTGGATCGGGTCGACGCCGAAGGCCAGGCCGAGCGGGATGATCAGCGGCACGACGACGACGGTGGCCGAGAAGATATCCATCAGGCAGCCGACCAGCAGCAGGAAGACGTTGAGCGCGAGCAGAAAGACGATCTTCGACTCGATGTTGTTCTGCACCAGCTCGACGAGAGCCTGAGCCGCCTGAGCGTCGACCAGCCAGCTCGTCAGACCCATGGCCGCCACCAGGATGATCAGCACGCCGCCTACCAGCACGGTGCACTGCCGGAAGACGGCCAGAAGAGGCTTGCCCAGCCTCACGTCGCGATGCACCAGGCACTGGACGACGAAGGCGTAGAGAGCCGCCAGGGCCGCCGTTTCGACCAGGGTCGCGTAGCCGCTGAAGAACGCGCCCAGGATGACGACAGGCAGCAGCAACTCCCACTTGGCGGCCCAGAGCGCACGCGCGATGCCGCGGTCGTCCTCCACCACGGAAGTCCGGGCCTTGCCGGTTCCACGGCGCAGACCCTCCCTGACTCCCCAGGCCGCGATCAGGGCGATCAACAGCAGGCCCGGCAGCAGGCCACCGATGAAGAGGTCCTCGATCGGCACCTCCGCAACGATGCCGAACAGGATGAGAGGCAGGGCCGGCGGCAGCAGCAGGCCAAGTGATCCCGACGACGTGAGCAGGCCGAGCGAGAAGCGCTCGCGGTAGCCATCGGCCGACAGCGCCGCGAACAGAACGCCGCCGAGCGCCAGGATGGTGACACCGGAGCCACCCGTGAAGACGGTGAAGAACGCGCAAACGACGGCGCACACGACCGGGGTGCTGCCCGGCACCCAGCCGAACAGGGCGCGGAACACCCTGAGCAGCCTCTCGGACGCCCCGCCCTCGGCGAGCAGGAAACCGGTCAGCGTGAACAGCGGGATCGCAGCCAGGGTCGGCGACACGGCGAGCCGGTAGCTCTCCGCCGGGACCGCCGCGAGCGGCACGAAGTCGGAAAGGAACAGGAACACCGCCGCGCCGCCGAGGGCGGCGAAGATGGGGCCGCCGAGGAGAGTCGAAGCCAGGATCAGAACCAGCCACGGCGTGGCCGCTCGATCGGCGAAGGAGTCCGCGTTGGCGCCGATCCACAGACCGAGCACGATGCCGAAGCCGGCAATCGCTCGGCCCGCCCACAGATCCGACGACTTCCAGGCCAGGCGCAGGGCCAGGATCGCGAAACCGACCGGCATGACCGCCTGGCCCACCCAGACCGGCACGCCGGCCGCCATCTCGATGCCGCCCTCGCGTTCGATCTGGACCAGGTCCAGGCTGGCATTGCCCAGCAGGGTCGCGACCATCGCGCTGATGCCGCCGGTAAACACCGCGGCAAAGGCCCGAAACCTGCCCTCCGGCAGGAAGTTGCCGGTGGCCAGGGCAAGCAGGCGTCCTTCTCTCGCCGCCAGGGCCGCTCCCAGGAACGCGATCCACAGGGTCAGGTGCTGCTCGAACGGAAGCGCGCCCGGAATGCCGGTGCCGAGCTGGCGGACGACGATCTCCGCCAGGGGCAGGAGCACCATCGCGCCGAGCAGGACGATCGAGACACTGTCCTCCAGCCGGTGGAGGAAGCGCACCGGGGCCCAGGGACGGACCGCGGCGTCGCTCTCAGTCAACCGAAGACTGCCGGCGATAGGCGTCCCGAACCGCCGTGGCCCGGTCGAAGATCGCTTCGGGAACCGTGTTCCCGCGCATGCTGGCCGCGAAGTCGTTGGCGATCTCGACCCAGTCGTCCTCGACCTCGGTGCCTACGATCGGCACGACTTCCAGACCCTGGCCGCCCATCAGCCCGACCGCCGTCTGCTCGATCGCGGGAATCGTCTCGAAGATCCGGTCCTCGGCCCGCTGACCAGCGGCGACCATCACCTTCCGGTCCTCTTCCGAGATCCGGTTCCATGCGCGCTTGGTAACGAGGATCGCCCCCATCATCGGGATCAACGGAATGTCGGCGAAGTACTTGGCCTGCTTGAAGAACTGGACCTGCATCGCGTAGATCGGCGGTACGGCGAGCGCGTCGATCATGCCGGTCTGGAGCCCGGTCACGATGTCGGTGGCCGCCAGCGCCACCGGCTTGAATCCGCCCTCGCGCCACCAACTCGTCATCGCCTCGTCGCCGGCCCAGGTGAAGATCTTGAGCCGCTGCATCTCCTCGACCGTGCGCGCCAGCTCGTTCGTGAAGAAGTGGACCTGGCCGACGTAGCCCCAGCCCAGAAGCACGAAGCCCTCCTCGTCCAACGTCTCGCGCAGGCCCGGAGTCAGCTCCCGCAGCACGTGGAACATCTCCTGTTCGTCGTGGAAGAACAGGGGGATCTCGAAGACGGTGAAGTCCTTCGAGATATCGGCCAGGCCGCTGACCGAGAGAGCGGCCGCGTGGTACTGGCCGATCTTCATCTTGCGCAGGATGTCCGGCTCGTCGCCGGCGACGCCGCCGGGGTAGATCGTGAGGGTGACCCGGCCGTCGGTACCGGTTTCCCAGTCCCTGCCCATCGTCTCGAAGAAGCCGTCCCACGGCGAGCCGTCGGGTGAGAGTGTCGCCATCTTGACCGCGAAGCCGGCGCCGGCGGCAGGCTGCGCGGCGAGCGCCGCGATCAGGATCAGCGGCAGGAACCGGACGAATGGCCTGGCAGTCTTCACCAGACGGCACTGTATCAACGGCCCATCTCGCATTCCCCCACTACGCGCCGCTCGACGCCCCACGCCCGCCAACGGGCCGGTGGCGGCCTGACGTCGCCGTCGCCGTCCCCGTCATCCGCGGCAACCAGAAGGAGACGCAACCGGTCGAGCAGTCCGGCTGCCCTGCGATCCCGTCCCCCGCTTCGCTCCACGACCGCCGCGGCGAGCGACCGCTCCTGCTCCGCGTCCACGAACATCGTCGTCGGCCGGCACCACAGCACCGAGCCGACCAGAGCGCGGCGGCTCGGTTCGAGGGCCAGCGCCGCCAGGTTCACGCAGCACCAATCGAGCCACAACCGCGCGAGACGGTCCGCCGGCGTCGACGCTTCCGCTCGCGCCGGCGGAGTGACGACGACGATCTCGCGCGCCGAAGCATCGCGCGCGAGCAGACGATCGAACGCGGCGAACGCTTCTGCGGAGTCACCGGCCGACGCAGCAACGTGAAAGCAGAGGGCCTCCGGCGAGGACTCGGGCGCCGGAATGGCCCCGCGAGCCGGTCCTTCACCCCGCTCCAGCACGGCTCGCCAGCGCTCGACTTCGGTCCACCCGCGCTCGAAGGACCACCAGCGCCAGTGACCGTCCCGCGGGTAGAACAGCCACGGCTCGTGACCGCTGCGGCTACGGGCCGCGGCCGCGAGGGCTTCCCGCGCCTGTGACGCCGCCACGGGGGTATCCTATGGCGTTGCGGAATCCGCCAGGCTCCGCGCCCGTTGGTCCCCCCATGAAGCGCGCACACGAATCGTCCCGAACCGGCAGCGTGACGCGCTCCGCAATCGCGGTCGCGCTGGCCCTCACTCTGACCGGTGCGAACGCCGCGCCGGCGGTCGAGATCGAGAATCCCGCCCTGTTCGAGAAGAGCGTGGCGGCCGCGGCGGAGGCTGTGAAGCAGTACGGGCTCCTGGACGATGCCGAAGCGCAGGAACGGGTCAACCGGATCGGCTACGAGGTTGCGTACCACGCGGACTTCGACAGCTATCCGTTCACCTTCGCGGTCGTCGACACGCCGATCCCCAACGCCTTCGCTCTCCCGGCAGGCCAGATCTTCGTGACCAAGGGCATGCTCGACCTGGGCCTGTCCGACGACATGCTCGCCACCCTGCTCGGCCACGAGATCGCGCACGTCACCTCCGAGCACTTCCTGAAGCAGAAGAAGCGGGCGACGAAACTCAACCTTCTGAGTTCGCTTCTCGGGGTTGGGCTGATCGCGGCGAGCGCCTCCGACCGCGACGACGGGTACGTCGGCCCCTACGGCTACACCCGCGACCAGAGTCCGACCGAGGCGGCGGCCCAGGCCGCGCTGGTCGGCGGCATGGCCATCACCGAACTCGTCATGCGCAGCTACTCGCGCGAGCACGAGGACGAAAGCGACGAGGAGGGCCAGCGCTTCGCCGCGGCCGCTGGCTACGATCCGAACGCGCTCAGCCTGCTGATGGCCAAGATGGGCGAACGCATCCCGCAGTCGAAGGCGTATGGCTACTGGCAGACGCACCCCTTCTTCGACTCGCGGGTCCAGGCCGCCAGGGCCCGTGGCCGCTATCTCGCGACCCTCGAGGCCGCGCCGGGCGAGGAGGTCGAGGTCTACCGTCAGGCGACCCAGAAGAGCCTGCTCGACTTCGCGGCGAACCCCTCCAAACGGCTCGAGAGGCCCGGCCCGCCGGACTCGAGGCGGGTGCCGCCGGCGCTGCGGTTCGTGAAGACCATGGCGCTCAACACCTGGCCCGCCGGGCCGGCAGCCGAGTCGCTACGGCTGGAGACGCTGCACGAACTGCGCGGCCGGGAACTCGAGCGGCTGGCGACGTCGAGGGACTACGGAAGCTTGACCGCCGCCTACCGCCGGGAGATGGAGACGGTTCGCGCCCTGGCCCCCGATTCGCCGTTCCTCGCCGTGCTTAGCCAGGAACTCGCTGAACTCCGGCGCCAGAGCGAGGAACTGTACGGCCAGTCGATCGGGATTCTCGACCGCGGCGTGTTCGAGACTCCGTTCCTCGAAGCCTTCCTTTCGAACTACCCCGACTCCCCACGCGCACCAAAGGTGGCGCTGCTGCTCGGGACCGCCTACAGCCGGCTCGGCCGCGAAACCGACGCCGTGGAGAACTTCCTCAGCGCCTGGGAATCGGAACCTGCCGCCGAGATCGCGGAGGACGGCGACAGTCCCGCCGCCGCCGCCCAGCGTGGACTGCACAACCTGACGCCGGTGCTCACCCGCCTCGGCTCCCTGCAACACCTGGCGCTCCAGGAGCGCGACCCGGAACTCGGTGAGCGGGCCGAGGATCGCCTGCGCAAGCTGGCCGGCAGCTACGACGACATTACGAGCGGTTCGGAGTATCTCGAGCGCTTCCCCGAAGGGCCCCACGCCGAAGAGGTCGAGGAGCGGCTGAACCAGCTGGCGGACCTGCTCTACAAGGAGATGGTGATCTATCAGGATCTGGGCGACGCGGCGAAGGCGATTGCGCGCGCCAGTCAGATCCTTACCCACGCCCCCCTCTCGCCAACCGCCCGACGGCTCAGTGACGAGCGGCTCGAAGAAGAGCTCGACGCGTAGGAGCTTCCGGGCGGGGGCCGCCGTCGGCCTGACCCTGTTCGCGGCGGTCCTGCCGGCGCAGGACGAAGCGACCCAACGGGAAGCGACGGCACTCGTCGAGGCCGCCTTTGCCGCTGCCCGTGACGCGACGAGCGTCGACGATCTCGCGCGGGCGCGCGAGCGCTTCCTGGAGGTCCCCCGGCGTTTCCCGCGAAGCGAACACCCCCGGCTCCAGCTCCGCGGCCTGGCGCTGGTCGAAGCCGCCGCGCTCGGCCGCCGGAGCGGGGTCGAACGGCAAGCCGCCGGTGAGCTCCTGCGAGTGCTGGAGCGCGAAGCCGAAAGCGAGTGGACCCCGCGGGCCCACTTCGAGCTCGGCGACCTGCTCCTGATGCGAGGCGACTGGCAGAACGCCGCCCGGCACCTGCGGCTGGCCCGGGAAGGCGCGCTCGGTGCGACCGGCGGAGGCGGCGACGTCGCCGACGACGCGCTCGAACGGATGACCCTCATCCACCGCCTGATCCTGCGGCCACTCACCGTCAAGGAGCGCTGGCTCGATTCCCGCAGCTACCTGCCGACCCGGGCCGGCATCGAGCGGCCCCGCGGCGTCGCCGCCGATGCAGGTGGTCGACTCGTCGTCACCGAGACGAACCGGGCCGCGATCCTCGACGCCGACGGAGCGCCGTTATCCGCCCGCGACCTGCGCGGCGCCGTCCGACCGAGTCACGCCGCGTCGGGCGCCCCCGGCGTCATCACCCCCGACGGTGTGACCGCGATCGAGGACCCCCGGACCGTCTCCTTCGACCGGATCGACGGCGGCGACCTGGATCGCATCGTCGCCGCCCACCGCGACGACTTCGGCAATTGGACCGTGCTCTCGCGCCGCTCCGCGGAAGTGCTCCGCTACGACCCTCAGGGCCGGCCGCTCGAGACCCTGCGCGTCGCCGCGCTGACCCAGCCCATCGACCTGGCGGTGGGCCGGGACGGCTCCATCCACGTGCTCGACGCCGGCACCCGCTCGACACCACCCTCGGTGTTGCGATTCGCGGCCGACGGACGTTTCGAGGAGGCCTTCCGGGCCGACTGGAGGAGACCCGTCGCGCTCGACGTCGACGCGTTCGGCAACCGCTACGTGCTCGACGCCGGCACGCTGCAGATCCTCGTCTACGATCCGGTCGCCACGCCGCTGGCCGCCCTCGGACCCGTCCTGCCAGGCGGCCAGGAGCTGCGAACCCCGGAGGACGTCGCGGTCGACGGTCAGGCACGGATTTTCGTCGCCGACAGCCGGCTCGGCCAGGTTCTGGTCCTGGAGTAGTTGAGGATGTCCAGGAACATGCTCGTCGTCGCGGCCGTCCTGACGGTCCTGGCCGGTTTCCACGGCGCGGCTTCCGCGCAGCGAGTCGGGGTCCAGGAGATCAGCCGAAGCGACCTCGAGATCGAGCGGTCGACACGGCTGCCACCCCAGACGGCGGCCGCTCTCAGCGAGGCCGGCGACATCTATGCCGGCGGCGACTCGGAGGGAGCCGTTCCGCTGCTGCAGGAGGTGATCGACACTCTCGAACCGCTCGCCGCCGACGCCGGAGGCGGACGGAACCTCGCCGCCGACGACCCACGACTGTTCGAGACTCTGCGCACTGCCTGGCTCTACCTGGCAGCCGCCCGCTGGACGCTGGAGGACCGGGAGGGCGCCGACCAGGCGCTCGACCGGATCATCCGGCTCGACCCGCTGTTCGAACTGAACGCGGAGACCGCCGGCAGGCAGTTGACGGACCGACTGCAGGGCCGGAAGGAGGAACTGGTCGGCCGGGTTTCCTTCCTGGTCACGCCGCTGGATGCGGAGATCCGCGTCGGCGACCTGGCGTTCGAGAACGCCGCGCCGCCCCCCGAGCCACCGCCCACCGAGGAAGACGCGGCCGAAAGCGAAAGCGCGGAGGAGGAGCCGGCCGTCGGAGGCGACGACTCCACTGCGTCCGAGGACGAACCCGAACCGTTCGTGCCGCCGGAGCCCACCGCGATGCTGGTCGGTTCCTACCTGGCACAGGTGTCCCGCCCCGGCTATCTGCAGACCACCGCCGCCTTCGCCATCACCGGGGGACGGGATCTGGAGGTCGAGGTCGAACTGGAGCGGGACAGTGCGGTCGTCCGCCTGCGCACCGCCCCGACCGGCGCCGCCGTCCTCGTCAACGGGATCGAAAGCGGACTGACCGAGGGCCAGGCCGAGCCCTGGTTCCGGCCGGAGGGAGCCGCCGCGAACCACCCGCCCGAGGACTTCTCGCGCGAACTGTGGCTCGACGATCTGCCGACCGGCCGCTACCGGATCGACATCGAGAAGGACGGCTTCCGTAGCTTCCGCACGAGTCTTCAGCTCCCCGACCTGGTTGACTACGACCTGCCGCCGATCGTCCTGGAGCGCGAGGAGGCGGTGATCGGCCTGGTGGGCCTGAACGAAGGCGCGAGTGTTCTCGGCAACGGTCGCGTGCTCAGGCCCGACTGGTCCAGGTCCCCGCCCCAGGTTCGCCTGCCGCCGGGAGCGTACGACCTGTCGGTGACCCACGGCACGCTCGGCTACTTCGAAACCTCGGTGGTCGCCGAGGATCGGCGTCGGGTGGACATCGATGTCCAGCTCCGGCCGGCGCTGGTCTACCTCGGCGTGCTCGGCGACGACCCCGCCGGGGTCCGCGCGGTCGACGTCGCGCTCGATGCGCTTCGCGGCGCCGGCACGTACACCGTCCTCGATCGCAACGCCGAAGGAATAGGGCTGCTCGCCGAACTGGGCGTCGACGCGAACACGCTGCGGGCCCGAAACACAGCCCAACGCGAGCTGGACTGGACGGCGATCCAGGAGCAGGTCCAGGCGAGGTTGCCGGCGGCGCTCTACGTCGCCGCCGTCCTGAACGACGACCTCGTCGCCGACGCGGTCGACCTGTGGTGGTGGCCGGCCGTCCCCGGACCGCCGTCTCCCGACGTACGGACCCTGCGGATCGAGAATCGGCGGCTAGGGCAGGGCGCGCTCCAGCGACTGGCTGCAGCCCTCGATCCGCACCTCGGGCGACTGACGCCCCGATTCGGCGCCGAGTTGATCGACTCCCGAGCTGGGATCGACTCCCTGGCCGGAGGCGTGCCGATCGTGGCCACGGTCGACCCGGGCGGTCCGGCCGCGGCGGCGGGGCTCGTACCCGGCATGGAAGTCGTCAGGATCGCCGGGGAACCGGCGTCTTCCACGATCCAGTTGACGAACGCCGTTGAACGCCTCGAAGCCGGCGATGCGGTCGAAATCGTCACCCGCGACGGAGACGGAGTCACGGTCCGCAGCGTCGAACCGGAATGGGGATGGACCCTGCTCGACGCGTTCGATCCCGACCTGCTGCCTGCGGCCGTCGCGGCCCGGCTGCACCAGGAATTGGAGCGCACCGGAGACATCCCGCGGTGGCTTCTGGAACTCGATCTGGCGAACCTGCTGCTCGCCGGCGGCGACCAGACGGAGGCGGTCCGCCAGCTTCGGACGATCGAGGCGCCCGGCCGCAGCGGACTCGGCCGCGACACGGTCCAGTACATGCTGGGACTGGCCCTGACCATCCTCGCGGAGGAGGGACGGGACGAGTACCGACCACGGGCCCGCGCCGTTTTCGAGGCGCTTGCCTCGACCGAACGCGGGCGGCTCCGATCCGACGCCGGGCCGGAGATTGCGCCACGCGCCCGGTTGCACGCTGAAGCGCTGGCCGACAACTGATGGCGCGGCGGGATGCCTCGGGCCCGGGGCCGCGGCCCGATGTCCTCGTGGTCGGCGGCGGCCTGATCGGACTGCTGATCGCTCGCGAGCTCGCTCTCGCGGGAGTCCGGGTCGAGGTCGTCGACGACCGGCAGGAGGGCGCGGCGTCGCCCAACGCGGCCGGCATGATCGCGCCGATCGCGGAGAGCATCGCCGACCAGGCGTTCGCCAGGATCTCCATTCGGTCGCGCGACCTCTGGCGCCATCTGGCGCCCGCGCTCGAACAGGAGAGCGGCATGTCGATCGACTACGACGACTCCGGCTCGCTCCTGCCGGTCCTCGACCCTGAAGGCCGCGAGGTCCTCGATGGGATCAAGGCGCGGGCGCTTGGCTTGGGCGAAGCGGCCCGGGATCTCGACCCGACCGAGCTACGCGAGCTGGTGCCCGACTTGCGCCCCGGGATCGAGGAAGCGCTGTTGCTGCCAGGGGAACACCGGGTCGACAACCGCCTGGCCGCGACGGCGGCGGCGGCGGCGCTGCGACACCGGAAGGTCGTCCTTCACCGCGCCACGGTCGAGCGGGTCGCTGAAGCGCCCCGTCATGTCGTCGCGTCGGGCGATGGCTTCGAACGCGCCGCCGGCGCCGTTGTGGTCTGTGGCGGCGCCTGGACTCCCCGGGTCCACGGGTTGCCGGCACTCCCCATCGTCCCCGTCAAGGGTCAGATGATCGCCTTCGACGGAATCGACTGGCCGTTCACAGGCGCCATCCGTACGCCGGCGTTCTATGCCGTGCGCCGGGCCGGCGGGCGCCTGCTGATCGGCGCCTCCGTCGAACACGCCGGCTTCGATCTCAGCCTGACCGACGAAGTCAGCGCGGATCTGGCGACGGGGGCCGCCGCCGTGCTGCCCGCCCTGAAGGACCGTGAGCCCGTCGAACACTGGGCCGGCTTGCGGCCCGGTACGCCCGACCCCTGGCCCATCGTCGGCCGATTGAGCGAGAGACTGCACGTCGCTACCGGCCACTTCCGCAACGGCATCCTGCTGGCCCCGCTCACCGCCAGGATGATCCCGCCGCTGGTACTCGATCAGCAGCCTGACGACCCCTGGCTAAGCATCCCGGAAGTCATGCTCCCGTACCGCTTTACCGCCGCCGAGCGTCTTTCCTCCTGATGGCGACTCTGTTACTGTCTGCCGCGTTTCAAGGCCGTCCGGACTTCAGACCGGGGCGGCGCGCGGCCCGCGAGGAAGAGTCCGATGACCCACATCATCTTCGAACCCTGCATCGGCGTGAAGGACACGTCATGCGTCGATGTCTGCCCCGTCGACTGCATCTACGACGATGACGACTGGGAACTGCTCTTGATTCACCCGGAGGAGTGCATCGACTGCGGCCTGTGCGTCGATGCCTGCCCGGTGCAGGCGATCCTGCCCCTGGAGGAAGTTCCCGAGGGCCAGGAGAAGTACATCGCGCTGAACTACACGGCATTCGGCTTCGACCCGCCGTGACGGGCTGAGCCGATTTCAGACGCTTTCCGAAGGGCGCGACGCAGGTCGCGCCCTCCGTGCATGTGGACTGCGTACGCTTCCAAAGTTGAGTGGGTTAGACTAAACTATCCGCCGAAGTTGGGTCGAAATCGCTCAGGACCGCGCTCAGAACAGGGAAGCACGTGGAGTACAAGGACTACTACCAGACGCTCGGCGTCGACAGGGAAGCGCCGGCCGCCGACATCCAGAGGGCGTATCGCAAGCTGGCGCGACAGTTCCACCCGGACGTCAACAAGGACCCGGGTGCCGAAGCCCGCTTTAAGGACATCGGCGAGGCCTACGAGGTGCTGAAGGACCCGGCCAAGCGCGGCAAGTACGACCAGTACGGCTCCGCCTGGAAGCAGGTCCAGACCGGAGGCGCGCCGCCGCCCGGCTGGGAGGGCTTCCGTTTCGACTTCGGGGGCGGCGACAGTCGATTCGAGTTCCGAAGTGCCGGCGGCGGCTCCGGCTTCAGCTCGTTCTTCGACATGCTCTTCGGCGGCGCGGGACCCCAGGGCTTCCCCGGCGGCGGCCGGCAGTCGACCTGGTCGCCTCCTCGCCGGGGCCGGGACCACGAGGTCTCCCTGCCGCTCAGCCTTGAGAACCTGGCCGCAGGCGGCCCCCAGACGATCGAGTTCCTCGACCGTTCCAACGGCCGGACAAGGAGACTCGAAGTCCGGATACCGCAGGGCGTGCTGCCGGGCCAATCGATCAGGCTCGGCGGCCAGGGCGGAAAGGGTGCGGGCGGAGCGGACGGCGACCTGCTGCTTCGGGTCGAAGCCCTGCCGCATCCCGTCTTCCGGCGCCGCGATCGCGACCTCCACTGCGACGTGCCGGTCTCACCGTGGACGGCGGCACTCGGCGGCAAGGTTCGGATCCCGACCCTCGGCGGAACCGCCGAGGCACGGCTCCCCGCCGGTTCCTCCACCGGACGGAAGATGCGGCTGCGGGGCCGCGGTCTGCCCAACCCGAAGGGACCAGACGGCGATCTGCTCGCCGAAATCCAGGTCGTCGTTCCCACGCAGTTGACTGACGAGGAGAGAGCCTTGTTCGAGCAGTTGGCCGAGACCTCCGCGTTCGAGCCGGCCTACGACGCCTCCGGCCCCACCAGCAACGACACTTGAGTTCGCCAGGCAGGAGAACCTGAAACGATATGGACCCGAACAAGCTGACCATCAAGTCGCAGGAAGCGCTCACCGAGGCCCAGGATCGGGCGCGGCGCCTCGGCCACCAGCAGGTGGACGCGAACCATCTCCTGCTGGCTCTGCTCGACCAGCAGGACGGTCTGGCGCCGCGGATCCTGAATCGCCTCGAAGTCGACGTCGACGCACTGCGAACCAGAATCCAGGGAGATCTCGAACGCCGGCCCAGGGTCTCGAGCGGCGGCGGCGAAGCCGGCAAGATCTACATCACGGCCGACCTGGAGCAACTTCTCGCGCGGGCCGAAGGCGAAGCCGGGACCTTCGGCGACGACTACGTCTCCGTCGAGCACCTGCTGCTGGCGGCCCTCGAGGGCAGCGACGGCGCCGCCCGGGCGCTCGCGGAGGCCGGCCTGTCCCGGCAGCCGTTGCTGGACGCGCTCAAGGCCGTCCGCGGATCGCATCGGGTGACGAGCAACCACCCGGAAACGGCCTACGAGGCGCTCGAGAAGTACGGCGTCGATCTGGTCGCCCAGGCGCGCAGCGGCAAGACGGACCCCGTCATCGGCCGCGATTCGGAGATCCGCCGGGCCATCCGGATCCTGTCCCGTAGACGCAAGAACAACCCGGTCCTGATCGGCGAACCCGGAGTCGGCAAGACGGCGATCGTCGAGGGGCTGGCCCAGCGTATCGTCCGCGGCGACGTGCCGGAGTGGCTGAAGGACCGGAGCGTGTTCTCGCTCGACCTCGGATCGCTACTCGCCGGCGCCAAGTACCGCGGCGAGTTCGAAGAGCGGTTGAAGGCGGTGCTGAATGAGATCGCGCAGAGCGAGGGCCGCATTCTCCTGTTCATCGACGAGGTTCACAACATCGTCGGCGCCGGCCGCACGGAGGGCTCCACGGACGCCGGCAACCTGCTGAAACCGATGCTCGCACGGGGCGAACTCCACTGCATCGGCGCCACGACGCTCGACGAGTACCGCAGGTACATCGAGAAGGACGCAGCGCTCGAGCGGCGGTTCCAGCCGATTCTCGTCGACGCGCCCTCGGTCGAGGACACGGTGTCCATCCTGCGCGGCCTGCGCGAACGGTTCGAGGTCCACCACGGCGTCCGCATCCAGGACAATGCCCTGGTCGCCGCGGCCAGCCTCTCGGACCGCTACGTCTCGGACCGGTTCCTGCCCGACAAGGCGATCGACCTCGTCGACGAGGCCTGCGCCCTCATCCGCACCGAAATCGATTCCCTCCCGGCCGAGCTCGACGAAGCGACCCGGCGGGTCATGCGGCTCGAGATCGAGGAGGCGGCACTCAACAAGGAGACCGACAAGTCGAGCAGGAAGCGCCTGCAGACGCTGCGGCGGGAGCTCGCCGACCTGCGCACCAGGGCCGCCGCCATGCGCAGCCAGTGGGAGAGCGAGAAGGCCGCGATCGACGACGAGCGGAAGGTGCGCGAGCAGGTCGAGCAGGTGCGGCACGAGATCGAAGTCGCGGAGCGCCAGTACGACCTCAACCGGGCCGCCGAACTGCGCCACGGAGTGCTGCCGGGCCTGATGGCGAAGCTCGAGATCCAGGAGCAGGCCGCTGGTGAGACGGACGGAGCGGGACGGCTGCTGCGAGAAGAGGTGACCGACAACGAGATCGCGGAGATCGTGTCGAAGTGGACGGGCGTGCCCGTCACCCGCCTGGTCGAGGGAGAGCGCGAGAAGCTGCTCCGACTCGACGAGATCCTCCACCGCCGGGTGATCGGCCAGGACGAAGCCGTCCAACTGGTCGCGGACGCGGTGATCCGCGCCCGTTCGGGGATCAAGGATCCGCGGCGCCCGATCGGCTCGTTCCTGTTCCTCGGCCCCACGGGCGTCGGCAAGACGGAACTCGCCAAGACCCTCGCGGAGGCCCTCTTCGACACCGAGGACAACATCGTCCGGATCGACATGAGCGAGTACATGGAGCGCCACACGGTGTCGCGGCTGGTCGGCGCGCCGCCGGGCTACGTCGGCCACGAGGACGGCGGCCAGTTGACCGAAGCCGTGCGTCGCAAGCCCTACGCGGTCGTCCTCTTCGACGAGATCGAGAAGGCGCACCGGGACGTGTTCAACGTGCTGCTCCAGGTCCTCGACGACGGCCGGATCACCGACTCCCAGGGACGGACGGTCGACTTCAAGAACACGGTGGTCATCATGACCTCGAACCTGGGCTCGCCCATCCTGCTCGAAGGAGTGACGCCGGCGGGCGAGATCACGGACACCGCCCGGGACGCCGTAATGACCGAGCTCCGCCGCTCCATGCGGCCCGAGTTCCTGAACCGGATCGACGAGGTCGTGCTGTTCTCACCGCTGACCGTGTCCGAGATCGAACAGATCGTCGACCTGCTGACCGCCGACCTGGCGAAGCGCCTCGGCGAGCAGGGCATCGGCCTCGAGCTGAGCCCGGCGGCGCGCGAGTTCACCGCCCGCGCCGGCTACGACCCGGTCTACGGCGCACGGCCGCTCAAGCGCTACCTGCAGCGCGAGGTCGAGACCCGCGTCGGCCGGGCCCTGGTCGGCGGCGACATCGGCCCGGGCGAGCGCGTGCTGATCGACGTGGAGGACGGTAGCCTCGCCATCCGAAGCGAAGCCGCGTCCGGCTCGGCCGACGCGACCAGCGACGGCAACCGCGCCGCCTGAAACAGCATTCCTCCACGCCCGAACCCCCAGGAGCCGACATGAAGCTCTACGCCTTTCAGGGCTACCGCTACAACTCCGCGGTGGTCGACGCCGCCGCGCAGGCGGCGCCGCCGTTCGACCAGATCGACGAGACCCTGCGCGACCGCCTGCACGCGCACTCGCCGTACCAGTTCGCCCGGGTGACGAAGCCCGCCGGCGACGAAGGCACGACGCCGCACGAGCGGTCGGCGGCGCTCCACCGCGAGTGGCTCGAGCAGGGCGTCGTCACCAGGGACGAAACCCCGTCGGTCTATCCGTACGCGATCACCCAGCCCGACGGATCGAGTCGCCTCGGCCTGTGCGCGCTGGTCGGCGTCGAGCCAGGACGTGAAGGAGACCTCTGGCCCCACGAGCAGACCGTCGCGAAGTCGATCGCCGAGCGCCTGGACCTGCTGCGGCTCAGCCGGATCGACATCGAACCCGTGTTCTACCTCGCCGAAGACGATGGCACCCTGGAGCGCCTGCTCGCCGAGGACTGCGGCGGCACCAGCGGCGACGCCCTGGTCGGCCACACCGATCCCTGGACCGGCGATGTCCACTCGCTCTACCGGATCACCGACCGCGAGCGGATCGCCGCCTACGCCGAAGCCCTGACAGGCGCCCGTGCCGCGATCGCCGACGGTCACCACCGCACCCAGGTGGCGCAGACGTACGCCGCCGAACAGGACGCCGCAAGCGGAACCGCCGGGGCGTGCAAGATGGTCGTGCTGACCAGCCTGGCCTCCGCGAACCTGCGGATCGACCCGGTCCATCGTGGCGTCCGCGTGCCGGTCGACCGCGAGCCGATGTCCGCCCTGCCGCTCGTGAGAGAGCCGCTGGAGACGACGGAGGGAGACGAGATCGCCGCCCGCGTGGCCGCGGCCGCCCAGCCGGCGCTCGCCGTCTGGTTCCAGGGCGACGAGGCCCCCGAACTCTGGACCCTCGACCCGGACGCCGCCCCGGCCGACACTCCCGGCCGCAAGGCGAACCTGCCCGCCGTCCTGCTCCACCATCACCTGCTGAAGACCACCGGCGTGCCGATCGAGTCCGCCACCGACGGCAGCATCGCCTACGAGGCCGACCCCGAAGAGATCGTCGCCCTGCTGAAGAACTCCAAGATCACCGCCGGCGTCTTCCTGCCGCCGATGACGCCGAAGCAGTTTGCGCTGGCCACCGAAGACGGCGACCTGCTGCCGCCCAAGTCGACGCGGTTTCTACCGAAGCTGGTGTCAGGTCTCGTGTGGTGCGGGCACGACGCGGAGATCGTGCCCGGCTGAGCCACTCAGTCCAGGAACCGGTGGCTGCCGTCGCAGTGCGGCATCCTGTCGCTGCGCTTGCACTGACAAAGAGCAACCCGCCGATCCTCCTCCAGCGTGAGGCGCATTGGTTCGAACCCCGTGCCCCGGTGGGACCCGTCGCAGAAGGGCTGGTTCTCCGACCGGCCACAGCGGCACCACCAGTAGGTGCCGGCCTCGAGTTCGATCTTCGCGGGTTCGCGGGCGGCTATTCGGGCTTCGCTCATGTGGTCCTCTCCAGGTAACCCGCCGGCTACTCGACGGCGGCAAGCGCCGCCAGCCGGGCGGCTTCGAACTCGTCACCGGGGTTCCAGAACGGGAGTTCGGGGTTCTCGGATATCGCACGGGCGCAGGCCAGGCCGAGTTCGACGTCGTCGACCATGCCCTCGAAGTTCCAGTCCTCGCCGTACTCGTCGGACACCTGGTGGTAGATGTTCTCGGTCCAGGCCTGCAGGACGTCGCGACCCCAGCCCTCGGGCTGGTCGATGAAGTCGGTGCCGTTGTCGAGGTAGATGGCCGGCACGCCCATCCGGGCGAAGTTCAACTGGTCCGAGCGGTAGAAGTAGCCGTTTGCGGGGAACTGGTCGGGCAGGACGGTGCGGCCCTGTTCGGCGGCGGCGGCCTCGACGACCGCGTCCAGGCTCGATTTGCCGTAGCCGATGTAGGTCACGTCGCGGGTCCGGCCCCACTGGTTGCCGCCGTCGTAGTTGATGTTGGCGGCCATCTTGCCCGGGGGCACGGTCGGGTGGGCCGCGTAGTACTCGGACCCGAGCAGGCCCTGCTCCTCGGCGCCGACGAGGGCGAACAGCATGGAGCGGCTCGGACCGGGGTTCTGCGCCTCCAGCTCGCTGGCGATGGCGAGCACCTGGGCCACGCCGGCCGCGTTGTCCAGAGCGCCGTTGTAGATGCGGTCTTCCAGGCTCTCGTCCGGCGAAACGCCAAGGTGGTCGTGATGGGCCGTGAAGACGATCCACTCGTCGGCGAGTTCCGGGTCGCTGCCCGGCAGCGCGCCGAGCACGTTGGCCGTCTGCTCGCTGGTGACCGTATTGGTGAGCGCCAGGCTCGTCGACAGGCCGAGAGGCACGGGGCTGAAGTCGGCGCTCCGTGCCGACTCCAGGGTCTCGTCGTAGTCGACGCCGGCGAGTTCGAACAGGCGGCGTGACGCCTCCTCCGTCAGCCACGCGTTGATCTGGGCGCGGGGCTCTCCCTCCGCGGGGAGTTCGAACTGCGGGCCGGTCCAGGATGTCTGCACGACCTGGAACGGGTAGCCGGCCGAGGGGGTCGTGTGGATGATGACCGCGCCCGCCGCGCCCTGGGCCGCGGCGCTCTCGTACTTGTAGGTCCAGCGACCGTAGTAAAGGCGGCGGTCACCCTCGAACAGGTCCGGATCCCAGTCCGGGTCGTTGTTCAGCATGACCAGCACCTTGCCGGCGAGGTCCGCATCGCCATAGTCGTCCCAGCCGTACTCGGGCGCCTGGATGCCGTAGCCGACGAACACGACCTCGGCGTCTTCGATCGCGGCCCGATCCGACTGCACGCCGCTATGGGCGATGAACTCGTCCCAGAAGGCGAACTCGACGCTGTCGCCGCTGCCCGAACGGAAGGTCCAGGTTTCGGGCACGGTGGCGTCGATGCTGACGATGTCGAACGGCTGCTCCCAACTGCCGTCCGCGGCGGCGGGTTCGAGGCCCATCCCGGCCATCACGTCGGCGATGTACTGCCGCGCCATGACGTCACCCGCGGTACCCGGGCCGCGGCCCTCCATCGCGTCGTCGGAGAGGTCGGCGATCCAGGTGGCGAGCTGGGTCGCGGTATCGAGCTGGGCGGCCGGCTGGGTGCAAGCACCTAGGAGGAAGAACAGGGCAAGCGGGCAAAGGGCTACGGCGATGGTTCGTCTGGTCATTGGGGAATCGTAGCGCGGGCACTGATAGATTGTTGGCTATAGGAATGGCCGCTACCAGCACGTTGAGCGGACCCGCCAGGGTGTCCGAGAGCGAGCGGACGCTGGACCGCTATCTCGACGGGCTGCTGGTGGAACGCGGCCTTTCCCAGCACACGGTCGACGCCTACCGGCGCGATCTGGCGCGGCTGGCGGGCAACCTGGAGGACGCTGGCGGCGACTTGCTGACGGCATCCGTCGATCAGCTCGGACAGCACCTGCGGCGCCTGCGCCGGGACGGGCTGTCGCCCCGCTCGGTGAGTCGCGCCCTGGTCTCGATGCGCCGGTTCTACGCCTTCCTGGTGAACGAGGGCGACCGGGGCGACAACCCGGCGGTCAACCTCTACCCGCCCAGGCTGCCGCGCCGGCTACCCAAGGTGCTGCGCGAAGATCAGGTCGAGACGCTGCTCGACGCCCCGGACACAAGCCGTCCGGCGGGGGTCCGCGACCGCACGATGATCGAGCTGCTCTACGCCACCGGCCTGCGCGTCAGCGAGATGGTCAGCCTCGAACGGACCCAGCTTCAGCTCGACGCCGGCTACCTCATCGCGTTCGGCAAGGGTGCCAAGGAACGGGTGGTGCCGGTCGGCGAATCGGCCGAGAACTGGCTTCACCGCTACCTCCGCGAGGTGCGGCCGGTGATGGCGAAGGGTCGCCACGATGTCGTCTTCGTCAGCTACCGCGGCAGCGGACTGACCCGGCAGGGATTCTGGAAGCTGCTCAGGAACTACGGCCGGGGGGCCGGGATACCCGATCTCTCCCCCCACGTGCTGCGCCACAGCTTCGCCACCCATCTGCTGGAGCACGGCGCCGATCTGCGCGCCGTCCAGGTGATGCTCGGACACGCGAACATCACGACGACGCAGATCTACACGCACATCCACGAGCACCGCCTGCGGACGCTGTACGACCAGTACCACCCGCGGGCGCGGTAAAGGCGCCGAGCAGCTCGCGCTCGCCGCTTCGCGGCATCGCGCCTGATGCGGGTCAGAAGACCCGCGCACCCAGTATTCACAGGCCGAGGAAGCCGTAGACGCGGCCGATGAAGGTCACGGTCTCGCGGTAGGGCGGAACGCCGTCGTGGGCGTCGACGGCGCCTTCGCCGGCGTTGTAGCCGGCGAGCACGCGCGGCAGATCGTCCTCGAAGCGGCGGCGGAGCCAGGTCAGGTAGCGGGCCGCGGCGAGGACGTTCCGGGCCGGGTCGTGAAGCTCGCGCGGAGACACTCCGAACCGCTCGGCGGTCGCCGGCATCAACTGGAGAAGCCCACGGGCACCCTTGGAGGACACGGCGGCTGGGTCGTAGTTCGACTCGGCCCGCGCCAGAGCGGCCAGCAAGTCGGGATTCAGTTCGTGCTCGCGGCCGACCTGGAGGAAGAGCTCCCCGTAGGGCGTCGCCGGCGCCGCCTGCCCGGAGCGATAGTCGAAGGTGAAACCGGGTTCGACCGGTGAATCCGGCGGCGGCTCCTCGACGATCTCGTCATCGACGATGCGCTCGACCTGGATCAGCGGCAGGGTCACCGTGCCGCCGCCCTCGAGGGTCAACCGGATCCGCTCGTCGCCCACGGCCTCGCCACGGTGCTGGACTTCCCAGTCAGTCACCTTGTAGCGATGGCCGTTGGTGAGAATCGCGAGTTCGGCGCCGGCCGCCGCCGCGACGGCCAGCAGAACCGAGGCCGCCAAGGCGACCCGGACGACGACGCGCACCGCTTCTCCTCAGCCGCCGGCCGCCCGCAGCAGCTCCTGGTCGACCGGCGTCTCGGAGGTCGCCGCCTCCGGCTGGTAGCGCATCACGACCAAAGTGAGATCATCCTCGGCGCCCACGCCTTCGGTGTAGCGGCGGATGTCGCCGAGAATGCGGTCCCGCACTTCCATGGCGCTGTCGGCCGAGCCCTTGAGGGAGTCGATCGTGCGCTCGTAGCCGAAGACCTCGCCGTCGGCGTCCGCGGCCTCGATGAAGCCGTCCGAGAGCCAGACCATGACATCGCCCGGCCTGAGCTCGAACCGCCGGAAGCCGTAGTCCGCGCCGAGCGCGCCGAGCGGGGATCCGGAAAGGAGGATCTCCTCGATCTCGCCATTCCGCAGCAGGTAGGCGGGAGGATGGCCGGCGTTCGTCATCTCGACCACACCGGTCGACACGTCGATCAGGGAGAGACTCGCGGTGACAAACACGCGGTCGCTCTCCTTGCGCACCAGGCCGTCCAGAGCGGGAAGCAACTGCCGCGCCGGCTTGCCCTCTTCCACCAGGGTCAGCAGGCCGGCCTTGAGCATCGCCATGCGGAGACCGGCCGAGAGGCCGTGGCCGGCCACATCCGCAATGACCACGCCAAGCCGGCCCCTGTCTCCTTCCCACTCACCGGGAAGCTCGAGGATGTCGAAGTAGTCGCCGCCGATCGCGGCCGAGGGCTCGAAGAAGGTGGCGAACTCGACCCCCTCCACCTGGAGTCCCTGGCCCGGAATCAGGTTCTTCTGGACTTCGCGCGCGAACTCGAGTTCCTGCTCCAGGGCCCTCCGGGCCGTGCGCTCGGCGATCAGGCGCTCAAGGCCCGCCGCCATCTCGTTGAACGACCGCTGGAGCGCGCCGAGCTGATCCTTGCGCCGCACCGGAATGCGGGCCGAGAAGTCTCCCGCCTGCACGGCCCCGGTGGCCGCGCTCAACCGGTTCACGGCCCGACTGAGCCCGAGGATCATGAACATGGCCATGATCGTCGCCGCGACGAAGACGTCGAAGAGCATGAAAGTGGCAATGCCGAAGAAGAACCAGCCCAGCGTGTCCACCTGGCTCGAGGCCGAGAAGAGATGGCGGAAGACGATCGGCTGGGTCGCCGCCAACGACACCGAGACCGGCGCCGAGACCGGCGCGCCGTCGGCGAACGCATTGAGCGGCCCGGCCATCTCGACACCGACGATGCTGAAGGGAGAACTCGCGTTCAGGGATTCGAAGAAGTCCTCGCGCTCCACACTCCCCTGGGTCCGCGCCAACGGCTGCAGTACGAACTGCCCACCCCCGAAGACCTGGACCGTCCAGCCCGCGCCGTCCGTCTCGCCCCGGCCGCGGAGCCGGGTCCAGACGTCGCTTCGCCGGCTCAGCTCCCGTTCCAGTAGCCCCCTTGCCGCCGGGTCGTAGAACGCAACGACTCCCGAGGGCCCCCTGCGAAACACCGCTGCAAGCGTGGCCGACCCGTCGGGCAACGCGACCAGCGGAGGAACCCTGCTGCGCCGCCTCTGACCGTCGGTCGCCTCGTCCGTCTCCAGCCACGCCGGAAAGGTCGCCGGCGCCCGCGGATCCCCGCCCGCCCGGATCCCGTCCTGGTAGTACGCCAGCGCGGCGCCACCCTGGGCGGCAGGCAATGCGGAGGGGTCCAGAAGCCCCATTTCGAGGGGCTGGAGAAGGAACCCGGACACCGCCTCGAGTTCCTCGTGGAGACCGATCGCCGCGTCGCGGTAGAGATGGCCGAGGAAGAAGCCGGATAGCAGATAGGCCGCGACGATGACCAGCACCAGGCTGAGCAGGAACGGCAGCAGCCCCAACAGCACGTAGCTGAAAGCGAGTCGCCGGCCCACCCGCCACAGCAACCGGCGCTGCAGCCAGACCACGAGTGTCCAGCCGGCTGCACCCCCGACGATTGTGATCAGGGTCCAGGCAAGCAGGTCGAGCACCAGGGGCGCATCCAGCGACACCGTGACGATCGAGAGCGCCAGCACGAGAGCCGCCCCGGACAGCCACGCGACTCGCCGCCATGGCCTGCTTCGGCTCGCTCTTTTCTCGCGACTGGGCACCTGGGGTTCTCGCCGATCCGCGGGGCAGCGTCATGGTACTATCTGCCTCCAGACTGTCCCGCGGACGGAGCCCGCAGGCGCGGCGGCGGGCAGAGGTTCCGCCCCCGATAGCGCCCGGCTGCCACATCCCAAGAACCACCATGACCCTCCCGATCGCAGGGCAGACGGATGCCGGCAAGGCCGCTGAAGCCACAGTCTCCGACGTCGTCATTCGCTTCGCCGGCGACTCGGGCGACGGCATGCAGCTCACCGGCACCCAGTTCACGAACACGTCGGCGCTGATCGGCAACGACCTCTCCACGCTGCCCGACTTCCCGGCCGAGATCCGGGCCCCGGCGGGGACGCTGCCTGGCGTTTCCGCGTTCCAGGTCCGGATCGCCGACCACGACATCCACACTCCCGGCGACGCGCCGGACGTGCTCGTCGCGATGAACCCGGCGGCGCTCAAGGCGAACCTCCGCGACCTGCGCGACAACGGCGTGATCATCGTCAATACGGACGAGTTCACACCGCGCAACCTGAAACGAGCCGGCTACGAGTCGAACCCGCTCGAGGACGACAGCCTGAACGCCTTCCGGCTGTACCAGGTCGCCCTGACGACGATGACCCGGCGGGCACTGGAGGAGAGCGAGCTCGACGTCCGTTCCAAGGACCGGTGCAAGAACTTCCTCGCCCTGGGGATGATCTACTGGCTGTTCAGCCGGCCCCTCGAACCGACGATCGACTGGCTGCGGGTCAAGTTCCGCCGCCGGCCCGAGATCGCCGAGGCGAACGTCAAGGTGATGAAGGCGGGCTGGAACTTCTGCGACATCACCGACGCCTTCCAGGTGCGGTACGACGTGGAGCCGGCCAAGCTCGAGCCCGGCACGTATCGCAGCATCCACGGCAACTCGGCGCTGGCGATCGGTCTGGTCGCGGCGAGCCGCCGGAGCGGCCTGCCGCTGTTCCTCGGCGCCTACCCGATCACGCCGGCGAGCGACGTGCTCCACGAGCTGGCGACCTACAAGCACTTCGGCGTCACCACCTACCAGGCCGAGGACGAGATCGCCGCGGTCTGCTCCGCGATCGGCGCGTCCTTCGGCGGGGCGCTCGGCGTCAGTTGCTCGAGCGGACCCGGCATCGCGCTCAAGGCCGAGGGCATCAACCTCGCCGTGATGGTCGAGTTGCCGCTCGTTATCTGCGACATTCAGCGCGGCGGACCGTCGACCGGTCTGCCGACGAAGACGGAACAGGCCGACCTGCTGCAGGTCATGTTCGGGCGCAACAACGAGTCGCCGGTGCCGGTGATCGCCGCCTCCTCGCCCGCCGACTGCTTCGACACGGCGCTCGAGGCCGTGCGCCTCGCGACGCACTACATGACTCCGGTCGTGCTGCTTTCGGACGGCTACATCGCGAATGGCGCCGAACCCTGGCGGATCCCCGAGGTCGAGGATCTCCCCGACCTCCGCGTCGATTTCCACCAGGAGGCCGAGGGCTTCATGCCCTACATGCGGAATCAGGAAACCCTGGCCCGGCCCTGGGCGATCCCAGGCACTCCGGGGCTCGAACACCGCATCGGGGGTCTTGAGAAGGAAGACGTCACCGGGAACGTCAACTACGAACCGGAGAACCACGACCACATGGTGCGGCTACGCGCCGAGAAGGTCGCCCGGATCGCGAACGAGATTCCCGAGATCGAGGTTGAAGGACCGCAGAGCGGCAAGCTCCTCGTCCTCGGCTGGGGCAGTACGCTGGGCGCCATCACCGGCGCCGTGAACCAGGCATGGGCCGATGGCCTCACGGTCAGTCGCGCCCACCTGAAGCACCTCAATCCCTTCCCGCGCAACCTGGGCGACGTGCTCGATCGCTTCGAGCGCGTCCTCGTGCCCGAGATGAACCTGGGCCAGTTGGCCCTGCTGCTGCGCGCCCGCTACCTGAAGGACATCGAGACCTACTCCAAGGTCGAAGGCAAGCCCTTCACGCGGGACGAGATCCTCCACCGGATCCAGCAGATGGCCGGAGCTTGAAGTGGACATGCCGACAACCGAAGCGACGCCGCTGACCAGAAAGGACTTCCAGAGCGATCAGGAAGTCCGCTGGTGTCCCGGCTGCGGCGACTACGCCATCCTCTCCGCCGTCCAGCAGGTGTTCCCGGAGCTGGGAATCCCCCGCGAGAAGTTCGTCATCGTGTCCGGGATCGGCTGTTCCAGCCGCTTTCCGTACTACATGAACACGTACGGCTTTCATTCGATCCACGGTCGCGCGCCGGCGGTGGCGACCGGGATCAAGATGACCCGGCCGGACCTCGACGTCTGGGTCGTCACCGGCGACGGCGACGCCCTGTCGATCGGCGGCAACCACCTGATTCACACCCTGCGCCGGAACGTCAACGTCAAGATCCTGCTGTTCAACAACCGGGTCTACGGCCTGACGAAGGGGCAGTACTCGCCCACCAGCGAACTCGGCAAGCGGACGAAGTCGACGCCCCACGGCTCGGTCGACTTCCCCTTCAACCCGCTGAACATCGCGATCGGCGCCGGCGCCACGTTCGTCGCGCGCAGCGTCGACATCTTCATGCCCCATCTCAAGGAGGTGCTGAAGAGGGCGGCGGCCCACAAGGGCTCGGCGTTCGTCGAGGTGATGCAGAACTGCAACATCTACAACGACAAGGCGTTCGGCGCCCTGACCGACAAGGAAAACCGGCAGCAGAACGGCCTCTACCTCGAGCACGGCAAGCCGCTGGTGTTCGGCGACAACCAGGACAAGGGCCTGCGCTTCACCGGAACGGACTTCGAAGTCATCGAACTCGGTAATGGCAAGACCGCCGACGACTGCCTCGTGTGGGACGAGAAGCACGCGAATCCGTCCCTGGCGTTCCAGATGGCAAGCATCTCCACCGGCGACGGCCTTGGCGACTTCCCGGTCCCGCTGGGCGTCCTCCGCGCGATCGACGCCCCCACGTACGACGCCGGCGTCATCGACCAGATCGACGAGCTGACGACGGCGAGGCCGCAGACCCTCGACCAGTTGATCCACGGCACGGACACCTGGACCGTCGACGCCGGCGGCAGCGTCCACCGCGGCGCAAACTGAACACGGGCGGCGAACCTCTGTGAGGTCCCGGCGAACCCTCCTGGTCGCCTGGCTTCTCGCAGCCTTCGTGTGGGCGGCTGCCCCGGCGACGGGCCAGGAGGTGGAGATCCCCGAGGTGTTC
The DNA here is from genome assembly GCA_009836625.1 of Holophagales bacterium. Lineage (GTDB taxonomy): Bacteria > Acidobacteriota > Thermoanaerobaculia > Multivoradales > Multivoraceae > Multivorans. Next base: position 107,766 of record VXVC01000001.1, on the reverse strand, counting down.
TCGGAGACGATCGACGTTCGCGTCGTGAACGTCGAGGTCGTCGTCACCGACCGTCAGGGAAACCGCGTCCAAGGACTGAAGCCGTCGGACTTTGAGCTCCTGGTCGACGGCAAGCCCACACCGATCGACTACTTCACTGAGATCGAGGACGGCCTCGCCCTGGGGGCCCGGAATGGCGACATGGCCGCGGTGCCGAGCGTGGACCCGGACGCGCCGGTCGGCACGAACTTCCTGGTCTTCATCGACGACCTCTTCTCGATCAAGCGCGACCGCAACAGGGTGCTCGACCGCTTGAGGGACGACCTCCGAACGCTGCGTCCGGTGGACCGGGTGGCGGTCGTCGCGTTCGACGGCAAGAGCGCCGAGACGCTGACGGGCTGGACGCCGCGCTCGATGGAGCTGGAGGAGGCGCTGGACCGGGCGCGCGAGCGGCCGACCCGCGGCATGAAGCAGCTCACCGCACGGAGCCTGGCCGATACGGACCGGCAAGTGCGAGCGGATGTCGAAGCGGTCCAGCCCGAAGGTTCCAGGAGCCTTGCCTCTCTCTTCTCCAGAGCGCAACACTCCTACAGGGAGCGCCTGAACAACCAGTTGGAGAGTTCGGTGCTGGCCGCGATGGCTACGATGCGTCAGTTCTCCCGCCAGCCAGGCCGCAAGGTGATGCTGCTGCTCGCTGGCGGCTGGCCCAGGTCCGTGGCGATCTACACGCGAGCGAATCTCCCCGACGGCGGCCTGCCGCGGGATCGCCGGATCATGAGCGAGGATGAACTCTACGGTCCTCTGGTGTCGACGGCGAACCTGATCGGCTTCTCGCTCTACCCGGTTGACGTGCCGGGTCCCGTGAGGAGCTTCGGGGGCGACGCGTCGACCGGGGTGCGCGCGAACGGTGCAGTCGACCCTGCAGGCGCCCTTACTGGTGCGCTCGAAAGGGAGGACACCGTGCACAGCACGCTGCACCTGCTGGCCCGCTCGACCGGCGGCGTCCCACTCGTCAACTTCCGGCGGGACGTGGCGCTGGCCAGCGTGGCGGCGGACACGCGCTCGTACTACTGGCTCGGTTTCGAGCCCCAGCGCCGTGAGGACAACAGGTTCCATCAGATCGTGGTGCGGCTCGCAGGCCGGGCCGACCTCAACGCCCGCGCACGCGAAGGCTACGTCGACATGTCGCGCGACCACGAGCTCGACATGACGGCGAAGGCAGCGCTGCTGTTCGGCGATCCGCCCGACGCACTACCGCTCGAAGTGCACTTCTCCAAGCCGGTTCGCGCCGGCCGCCGCAAGATGTCGGTGAACGTCGAGGTGGCGATCCCCCTCGACGAGATCCAGCTCCTGCCCGTCGCCGGCGAGTGGCTCAGCGTGGTGGAGATTCGCGTGACGGCGATGGACGAAGGCGGCAACCGCTCCGAAGTGTCCTTCGAGAAAGTCCCGATCACTGGTTCCCAGGAACCGCAGCCGGGCCAGATCTTCTACTACGAGACCGATCTGCAACTCCGCCGCCGCGAACACTCGTACGTGATCACGGTGCACGACCCCTTGACGGGAACGAACCTGACCTCGACCGGGAAGGTCGGCCCGAAGTCGATCTAGGAGCGCCGGAGGGCCGCGCGCCCCTCAGCCCAGCTTCCGGCGTAGCGCCTCCAGCACCGCGGGCGGCACCACGCCCGACAGGTTGCCGTCGAGGCTGCCGACCTCCTTGGTCAGCCTGCTCGAAAGGTAGATCCACTCCGGCGCCGGTAGCAGGAAGATTGTGTCAATGCCAGGGGCGAGGCGGCGGTTCATCAGGGTCATCGGGAGCTCGTAGTCGAAGTCGGCGCCGGAGCGGAGGCCGCGGACGACGGCGGTGGCGTTCCGTTCGCGGGCGTAGTCGACGAGGAGGCCGCTGAAGCTCTCGACCCGGCAATCGCCGGAGTCGCCGACCAGGTCGCGTAGCAGATCGATCCGCTCCTCCACCGAGAACAGGGCCTGCTTCTGCTCGTTGTAGAGGACGGCGATGTAGAGCACGTCGAAGAGCCGGCGGGCGCGCTCGATCAGGTCGACGTGGCCGTTGTGGACCGGGTCGAAGGAACCGGGGAAGACGCCCACTCGCTGGGTCATTGGCCGCTCCCGAGTTGGCCTGAGAGGTCGATGGTGGTGACATTGTGGGCGGCGTCGGTCAGCCGCAGCAGCAGCAGGCGGGCGCCCTCCGGAGCCGGGGTGGAAAGCGTCTCGCGCTGGCTGTCGAGGAGGCCGTCCTCGACCCGGACGGAACGCCATTCACCCGCGTTGACACTGATCACCGCTTCACGCAACGGGCTCCAGGCGTCCTCGACCACCGCCGTCACCCGGTCGCCGTCACGGGTCGCGGAGACGAGCCGGGCGGGACTGTGGTCGACGACCACCGCGGCGGATATCTCCTCCGCCTCCAGCGCCTCACCGGCGACGTTGTCGAGCCGGTCACTGGCTTCCACGCGGAAGCGATAGACACCGTCCGGCAGCACAGTGGCGTCGAAGCTGAAGAACGTCGCCTTCAGGTCGTCCGCCACCTCCAGCCACGGACCCTCCTCGTCCCCGCCGTCCTCGCCGGCTGCCGCCAGCGCCGCCTCGCGGGCGAACGAGAGCCGGTAGCGGAGACGGTCCTTGTTCGGATCCTCGGCCTCCCAGCGCAGGGTCCGGTAGCCGAGCTTCCAGAGGGTCTTGGTGGAGCCTCTCTGGGTCTGCGCCGGGTCCCCGACGACGGTGAAGATGCGGTCGCGGTTCGGGTGCGCCGGTTCGTAGGCCTGGTTCGAGGGGTTGAAGTTCGTCGGCACCAGGATCGTGCCCGCCGGCAGGACCTCCAGCTTCTTGATCTCCGGCTTGCGGTTGTGCTGGCGGTAGGTGACCTCGACCGCCACGACCTCGGGGGTCCGGTCACCGCTGCCGCGAAGTTCGGCCCGCCACTGCAGGTACCGGCCCGGCGGCAGGTCGGAGAGCGGCGCCTCCCGCGCCACGGAGGCCATCGTCCACCCGGACCAGGTCTCGTCCGGCGTCGAGCTCATGCCGCTGCGGGCCGAGAGCGCGACCTCGACTCCGTCGCCGGCGCGGCCGCGCCAGCGGATCGAACCGAAGCTCGCCACCGACGACGCGTCGAGCGGCTTGGCGGTGACCGTGCCCCGCTCCGCCAACCCGGCGGACCCGCCGCCGACGAAGCCGTAGACGGCCGCCGCGTTCGTGCTCGCGAAGACGGGACCCGCGGGCCCCTCCGCGAGCCCGACGATCTGACCCTGGTCGAGATCCTTCTCCAGCACCATCTGCTCGTTCTGGTAGCTGAACAGCTTGCCCTCCTGGCCGGTGGCGACCCAGAGCCTGCCCTGCTGGTAGCTCAGGGCGTACACCGTCTCGGCCTCGAACTTCCAGATCGACTCGACCGAGCCGCTTCCATCGATCCGCAGTACCTCGGAACGAGGTCCCTTGAACGAAGCGGCGCGACTGCCGACCGAGATCGCCCCGGCCTGGGCCGTGACCTGGGTCGTCTGATCGTTCGATTCCGTCGAACTGCCGCCATTGCCGCCGGTGCGGCTGGTGGTCCCGCTCGACGAACCGCCCGAGGAGGATCGGCGCGCGCTGGTCAGGTCGACGAAGCTCGCCTCGGAGGCCAGGGCGGTCGCGTAGAAGGCGCCTTCCTCGCCCGGAACGATCGCCAACACCTCCGGCCCGGCCGCGTCGTAGAGGGTGCGGGCCGCTCCCTCCGTGTCGATCTCCAGCAGGAGACCCTCGCCAGCCGTGCCGGCGAACAGCGTGCCGTCCGCGCGCCGGGCGAGCGAGCGGATGTGCAGATCCGTGCTGTCATAGAGCAGGGTCGACTCGCCACTTCCCAGGTCGACCCGATGGAGCTCACCCTCCGGGCCGGTGCCCACCAGCAGACCGCCGTCGCCATCGCCCAGGAGCGCCCAGATGTACTTCGCCTCGGGATCGAAGACGGCCTCGACTTCCCCGTCCGGGCGCTTGCGGTACACCTTGCCGTCCGGCGACGAGCCGGCGTAGACGACACCGGCACCGTCGACCCAGACCGCGAAGATCTCGGGTTCCTCGGCCGCGAAGAGTTCGGCAACCGAGCCGGCGTCGGCACCGGCGCTGATCTCGAGCACCTTGCCCGAGTTTCCGGTCCCGGCCGCGAAGCGGCCGTTCGCGCCGGCAAAGGAGAACAGGAAGGGCTCGGAAAGGGTGGCGATCTGCTCCGCGCGCTGCGCCAGCCTCAGAACACCCAGGCGATCCACGCTGACGTCGACCAGCTCGCCGGCAAGGAAGGCGGCCTGACTGTTGGCGCGCCAGATCTGGACCTCCGAGGCGGCGGTGGTCCCGGTGCCGGCGAGCAGCAGGATCGCGGCCGCGGCCGTCGCCGCGGCGGTACGGTGCCGTCTCCTCACGGCGTCGTGCCCGGCAGGATCTGGAGGTCGATCCGGAACAGACCGTCGAGCGGCGTGCCGAGATCGCGACCGTCTTCGCTGACAATCGCCAGGTTCAGGGCCCGCGGCTCCCCCTGCAGCGGCGACGCCTGCCAGATCGACCGCACGGTGGCCGGCAGGTCCGGCAGCGGTCGACCTTCGACGATCAGCCCACGCGCCGGCACGACGCCGAGCGCGGCGAGCCGGCTCTGGGACTGGAAGGACCGCAGCAGTTTCAGCTCGTCCTCGAGAGAGGAGGCCTTGCCTGGCTGAAGCTGGAGGCGGGCGGCGTCGATGCTGACGCCGTCGCCCACGAACAGGTAGTAGCGGCCGGGGCGCCGGTCCTCGGGAACGACCACGTCCAGCGTCTCCTGGAAGCGGTCGCCGCGATGCCGGCGCAAATCGAAGACGACCTGGACCGTGTCGCCCGCGCGAACCCGGCTGGACGATGCCTGGGCCCGCTCGATGGTGATCATGCGGGGAGCGTGGCCCTGCGTCAGAGTCAGGTCGATGCCCTCCACCTCCACCGCCTCGTAGTCCGAGTGGACCAGGGCGCCCACCAGGGCGATGAGGTAGAAGGCGGCGCGGATGCCGGGGTTCGAGCCGTCGAAGACCTGGCGCAGCGGCACGTCGGCGTGGCCTCGCAGCCGCAAGGTGCCGGTCATGTCGAGGCTGCTCTCGCCGGCGCCGTACGAGGCCGAATCGAGTGCCTGCATGGTCGGGATGCCGACCAGCGACGGCAGCATGATCGGCAGGTCGGCGAGCCGAAGGTCGAAACGTCGAGACTCGCCGTTCGGCGTCTCCACATCGATCGTCATCGGGATCGTCCGGGCCTCGGCGCCGAGCGTGCCCCTGAGCCCGGCGAAGCGATCCTGGTCGAAGGCGCCGACCACAGGACCGATGTTGCTGAGCCGGGTCGAGCTGTTGAGCCGGGGGACAACGCCGACCACTTCCACCGTCGCCATCGGCACTCCCAGGGGTCCGACGCCGAGATAGGGGTGACCCATGGCCAGCACTTCACCGTCCTCCACGCGGGTCACCGTGCCGCCGACCGCGAGCTTCAGGTCGCCGTCGATCAGGACGCCAGCAACCGCGCTGCCCGCGCCGAGTTCGGGTGCGTCGAAGGCCTCAGCCCGCCCGGCGGGAGCGGCGGCGAGCATCCGCCGCACCGGCTCGCCGAAGCCCAGCATGGCGATCGAGGCGCCGCGGCCGCCCCAGTCGGACGGGGTCAACAGAGCCCCAAGCTGCTCGGCCACGACTTCGCGGACAGCCTCGGCCACGTCCTCCGGAGGTTCGAGGATCTGCCGCACCGAGCGCTCGAAGGGCGCGGGCGCTCCCGGAGCAGACAGACCTAGCGAGCCGCCGGCCGCTTGGCCCGGATCGAGCGCGCTCAACTGCCGCATCGCGGCGATCGGCGTGATCAGCGCCAGAGCCTCGCTGGTGAACGCCCAGGAGTAGGCCACGGCGCCGGCCAGGCGGTCGTCGATGTAGACCGGACTGCCGCTCATTCCGGCCACCACCCCCGACTCCTCGAGCCCCTTGCCGCTCAACCGGGCGACGATGAAGCTCGTGCCAGGGTCCATCTCGCGCAGGACACCGACGACCTCGACGCCGAAGCGCTCCGGCTCGCTGCCAGCGAACACGGACAGGCCGTAGCCGGTCTGGCCGCGGGCGACTTCGTCGACCCCGATCTCGTCGCCGTCCAGGTCGACCGCGGGGGCTCCCGCGGTGCGTGACGCGGCGACCGGCTCCTGAGCCTCTACCGGCGCCGCCTGCGGCAGATTCCAGGCGCAAAGGAGCGCGACGAGGGAGACGGCGGATCGGCTCACGGTCTTTGAGTCTTGGCCCTGACGACTGCGCGGGCCGCGGGATCAGAACTCGAAGCGCCCGCGGCGCAACACCCGCAAACCGGCGGAAGTCCAAGATACCACGGTGGATGCCAGCCCCCCGGGGGTCCGCTCGCCGCCAATCACCAGCGCGCCGGTGGCGTCGAGGATCGGTTCGAGGTCGGCCAGGTCGCACGCGGGCGGCTCGCCGCTCCGGTTCGCGCTGGTCGCGGTCAGCGGATGACCGAGAGCCTGAACGAATCCACGGAGTCGGTCGTGGTCCGGCACCCGCACCGCCAGCGTGTCTCCCCCGGCGGCCGCCGGCACGGACACGCCCGACCGTAGAGGCGCCACGACGGTAAGCGGCGCCGGCCAGTGTGCTTCGGCAAACCGGATCGCCTCGTTCGGTTCGACGCCGAGGTCGATGACCTGTTCAAGGCTGGCCACCACGACCGGCAGCGGCTTGCCTCGTTCCCGCTCCTTGAGGCGGTAGATCGCCTCGACGCCTGCTATCGAACGTGGATCGACGGCCAGGCCGTAGGAGGATTCAGTCGGGATCGCCAGGATCCGCCCTCCGGAGAGGGCCGCTCTCACCTCGTTCAGGTCGCCGTCCCAGGGCCATACGTCGAGCATGGCTGGTGAGCCTAGCGACTTGGCTCCGCTACTCGGTCCCGGCGGCGAGCAGTTCCGCGGCGGCTGAGCGGGAGGCTTCCGTGACGTGTTCCCCGGCGAGCATGCGGGCGACTTCTTCGATGCGGTGCTCGTGGTCGAGGCGGTGGACGTCGACTCGGGTGCGGCCGGCGTGGACCTCCTTCTTCACTTCGAGGTGGCGGTTGCCGCGGGACGCCACCTGGGGCAGGTGGGTCACCGCCAGGATCTGGCCGCCGTCGGCGAGCCGCTGGAGCTTCCGGCCGACGATCGCCGCCTCGGCGCCGCCGACGCCGGAGTCCACTTCGTCGAACACGAGGGTCGAACCCTCGGCCGGGCCGCCGCCCCGGACCGCGGTCTGGAGCGCCAGGAACAGGCGCGCCAGCTCCCCGCCCGAAGCGACCCGCGACAGCGGCCGCAGATCCTCGCCCGGATTCGCGCTGAACCGGTAGGCGACCCGGTCGACGCCCCGGGCGTCGAAAGCGATCCGCTCGCCATCGAGCTCGAGCGGACTGCCGGCGCGAGGCTCGCGGGCGATCTCCACCTCGAACGCCGCCCGCTCGAAGGCCAGGTCCAGGAGATGACCGTGGACCTCGCGCTCGAGGGCGCCGGCCCGTTCCCGCCGGGCAGCGGAGAGCGCCTCGGCGTGCCCGGCGTACTCGGCGAGGCGCTCGGCGGCTTCCCGCTCCACCTCCTCCCGGCGAACATCCGCGGTCTCCAGCTCGAACAGTTCCTCCGCCAGGCGGCGGCCGTGCTCCAGGACATCCGAGCTGCTGCCGCCGTGCTTGCGGGTCAGACGCTCGATCACGCTCAACCGCTCCTCGATCTGGTTCAGACGGGCCGGCTCCGACTCGCAGCCGGCCGCCCGGCTCCGCAACTCCCGCGCGAGGTCGTTCACGCTCGCGCCGACCCCGGCCAGGGTCTCGACCCAGGACGCGGCCTCCGGCTGCCACCGCGAAATGTCCGAAAGCGCGTTCCCGGCCTGCGCGACTCGACCGTCGACCGCCAGCTCGTCGTCGCTGAGCAGGGAGATCGCCCGGTGCAGCGCCCCCGCGATCGCCTCGGCGTGGCGGAGCACCTCGCGCTCGGCCCGAAGCTCTTCGTCCTCGCCGGGCAGCAGACGCGCGGCGTCGATCTCCGAGGTCTGGAACTTCAGGAGGTCGATCCGTTCCTGGCGAAGCTGGTCGTCCAGGGAGAGCCGCTCGAGCCGGTCGGCAGCCTCGCGGTAGGCGCCCCAGGCCTCGCGGCATGAATCGACCAGCGCCGCCAGCGAGTCGCCGCCGGAGCGGTCGAGCCAGGCCCGCTGGAGGTCGGCCGACAGCATGCCGAGTTCGTCCCGCTGGCCGAAGATGCGGATCAGACCGTGGGCGACCGTCGAAAGCAGCCTCGCGGTGACCGGATGGTCGTTGACGAACACCCGGTTGCGTCCCTCCCGGGTGACCTCCCGGCGCACCAGGAGTTCGTCGCCGTCCGCCGGCACACCGGCCTCTTCGAGCTGACCGCGCCATGCGGCGCCCGAGGACTCGAAGAGGCCGCTCACCGCCAGCGTGCCGGCGCCCGTACGGATCATCTCCGAACTTGCGCGCCCCCCGGCGAGCAGCGAAAGCGAATCGACGACCAGGGACTTGCCCGCTCCCGTCTCGCCGGTGACCACGTTCAGCCCGGGCCCGAACTCGAGTTCCGCCCGTTCAATCACGGCCAGGTTCCGGACGCGCAGGGAGCGAAGCATGGGCGCTCCTACTCGTCGGGCACGAGTTCGCGGGCGCGCGCGGCCGCCTCGATGATCGCCTTGATCAGCGTCACCCGGAGACCACCTTCCTCCAGGCGCAGAATGCCGTCGACGGTGCAGCCGGCCGGCGTCGTCACCTCGTCCTTGAGCAGGGCCGGGTGCCGGTCCGTGTCGATGACCATCTTGCCTGCGCCGAGGCAGGTCTGGGCCGCGAGCTCGATCGCCATCTTCCGCGGCAGGCCGGCCTTGACGCCGCCTTCCGCCAGCGCCTCGATCACGATGTAGAGGAACGCCGGGCCCGAAGCCGACAGCCCGGTGATCGCGTCCATGTGTTTCTCGTCTGCCACCACGGTGCGCCCGAGCGGCAGGAACAGGCGCTCCGCCTGCGCCACGTGGTCGGCGGACGCGAAACGGCCCGGCGACAGAGCGGTCATGCCGGCGGCGACTCGGCTCGGCGTGTTCGGCATCGCGCGCACGACCGGAACCTCGGCCGGCACGCGATCCTCGATGTAGGACGTTCGGACCGAAGCGAGAATGGAGACGAGGACCTGGTCCGGATGGAGCAGATCGCCAATCTCCTGAAGCACCTCGTCCGCCGTCTGCGGCTTGACCGCCAGCAGAACGATGTCGCCGAACTCGGCGGCGCGGCGGTTGTCGACCGCGCCCTCGATCCCGAACCTCTCGCCCACGGCCGCGATCCGCTCCTCGTGTCCGGCGGTCGCGAAGATGGACCCGGCGTCGACGGCGCCGGCATCCAGCCAGCCGCCGATCAACGTTCGGCCCATCTCGCCCGCGCCGATCACGGCGACGCGGGCTTCGCCGCTTCGGGCAGCGTCCCTGTCGATACTCGCAGTCACCTTCCCGTCTCCCTCTGAGATGAACCGCGAAGCTGGCGCGCTCGCGGAAGGCGACGATTCTGCCCTACTTGCCCCAGTCGGTGCCCGTCTGCCCGCGCATCAGGCGCAGGAAGAACGCCCGCGCCACGTGGCCGGCGATGCTCGGGTTCTCGCGCAGGCGGCGGGTCGAGTAGGCGTACCACTGCCGGCCGTAGGGCACGTAGATCCGCACGCGGTGCCCGGCCCTCGCCAGCCGGTCGCGACGCTCCTCGGTCACCCCCAGCAGCATCTGGAACTCGTAGCGGTCGCCCGCGAGGCCGCGGCGCTCGATCATCGCCGCCGATTGCCGGAGCAGGTAGTCGTCGTGGGTGGCGATGCCGACGTAGGCGCCGCGGTCGAACAGGGCCTCGAGGCAGGCCAGGAAGTTCCGGCGCACCTTGCCGTAGTCCTGGATCGCCACGCCTGGCGGTTCGACGTAGATGCCCTTGCACAGGCGCACGTTGGCGCGCTCGGGCAGCGCCGCGATGTCGGCGAGAGTGCGGTGCAGGTAGGCCTGGAGCACCACGCCGACCGCGTCGCCGCCGGCGCCGGAACCCGTCGGACCTCCGATCGCGGCGCGCGTTCGCGAAGCGGCCACGGCCTCCCGGTAGAGGTCCAGGGTGGCCGTGGTGCAGGTGTGGTCCTCCATGTCGATCCGGACGAAGTTGCCGCGGGTCTCCGCCCGCCGGACGAGTTCGAACAGGTGATCGCGGCAGAGGCCGCGGGAGACCTTGAGGCCCAGCAGCGTCAGCTTCACCGACACGTTGCAGTCGAGACCGCGGTCGGCGAGCGCGTCGACGAGGTCGAGATAGAGCCCCGTTCCCTCGGCGGCGAGTTTCGGGCTGTCGATCTCCTCGCCCAGCAGCGCCAGGGTGCCGGCGAGTCCGCGGCGGTTGAGCGCGGCGGCGCAGTCGAGGGCGTCCGCCGGCTCGTCGCCGGCCACGTAGGGCGCGGCCGCCCAGCGCACCAGCGGCGGCGGCATCAGCGGCAGGGACCAGCCGACGACCCTCGAGAAGACGGTCATGGCGGCTCCATCAGAGGCTGGCAGCCGGATCGCCGACGTGCTCGTGGGCGTGATAGCTGCTGCGCACCAGCGGACCCGACTCGCAGTGCCGAAAGCCCAGGCCGAGAGCGAAGCCGCGCAGCCGGGCGAACTCGTCCGGGTGCACGTAGCGGTCGACCGGCAGGTGGTCGCGAGTCGGCTGCAGGTACTGGCCGATGGTGAGGATCCCGGTTCCCGCCGACCGGATGTCCCGGATCGTCGCTTCGAGTTCGGCCATCGTCTCGCCCAGGCCCACCATCAGACCCGTCTTCACCCTGCCTTCGTAGCAGCCGCTGTCGCGCCTGGCCGCCGCCTCCGCCAGCAGCGCCAGGCTTCGCTCGTAGCTGCTGCCGGGACGCGCCTGCCGGTAGAGCCGGGGAACTGTCTCCATGTTGTGCGAGAAGACCTCCGGACGCTCGGCGAGCACGATGTCGAGCGCATCCTCCACGCCCCGGAAGTCCGGAGTCAGCACCTCGACTGCGGCCCCAGGCAACTGCTCCCGGATCGCGCGGATCGTGTCGGCGAAGTGCCCGGCGCCGCCGTCCGGAAGATCGTCGCGGTCCACCGAGGTGACGACGACGTGGCGCAGGCCCATGGCAGCCGCGGCTTCCGCCACCCGCGCCGGTTCGTCCGCGTCGACGCCGGGCGCCGGACGCCCCGTGTGGACGGCGCAGAACCCGCAGCGGCGGGTGCAGGTGTCGCCCAGGATCATGAACGTCGCCGTGCCGTGCTCGCCCCAGCACTCGTAGATGTTCGGGCAACGCGCTTCCTCGCACACCGTGTTCAGGTTCAGGCCTTCCATCAGCCGGCGAACGCGGTGATAGGGCTCCGGCGTGCTGAGCCGGATGCGCAGCCAGTCCGGCCGCGGCAGGCGCGACACGCCGGCGACGGGCGGCGGAGCGCCGATGGAAACGAGTTCGTCCATGCGCGTTACAACTCGGGCGACCGACTCTCGAGCGGCCGCGTATCGCTCCGGATCCTACCGGTGCGCAACGCCGTCCCGAAGCCGATCCCGGCCGGCTCCACGGAGACCAGACGGCGCTCGAAGACACGCGCGAAGTTCTCCGCGCAGCACCCGGCGACGTCTTGCAGACCAGGCCGCCGACCGGTGAGCTCCTCGATCGAAGTCATCACACCGGCATCGAAACCACAGGAGAGGATGCCGGCGAAGTCGTCCAGGTCGGTGCAGACATTGAGCGCAAAGCCATGCGTGGTGACCCAGCGCCGGAGATGAATGCCGATCGAAGCGATCTTCCGGCGATCGACCCACACGCCGATCCGCTCCCGCTCCTCGCCGCCCACCGCGGCGACGCCGAACGTCGCCAACGTGCGGACCAGGACCTCCTGCAGGTCCCGGACATAGCCGCGGACGTTCCGGCGCTCCGCCCTCAGATCGATGACCGGGTAGCCGACGAGTTGTCCCGGGCCATGGTAGGTCGCGCGCCCACCGCGGTCGCACTCGGCGACCGCGATTCCCCGCTGGCGGAGCCAGTCGGGTTCCGCCAGGACATCGCTCCGGTCGCAGTTCCTGCCGACCGTGTAGGTCGGCGGATGCTCGAGCAGGAGCAACGTATCCGAGGCACCGGGTTCGCCGTCCAGAAGCTGCTGCCGGAGCCGGTGCTGCAGCTCGACGCCGGCCTCATAGCTCACTCGCCCGAGATAGACGGAGCGGATCGTTGCACCGTTGCCCAGTTCCATACGCTGCGTCCTCATACGCCGTGCAGGACTTCCACCACGGCTCATTCTCGCCCACGTTGCGGTGTCCTGTACATGAAACTAGTGTTCCAGAGATGTCGAACAGGCCCCGAATCGGCCTCGTCCTCACCGGCGGCGGGGCGCGGGCGGCCTACCAGGTCGGGCTGGTCCGGCACCTGGCGAAGCGGCTTCCGGAGTTCCACTTCGACGTGCTGACTGGCGTTTCGGCCGGCGCGATCAACGCTTCCTTCCTCGCCTCGCACACGGGAAGCGCCGAGGAGGCGACCGAGGAGCTCATGCGCACCTGGCTCGATCTGACGCCCGATCACGTGTTCCGGGACGACGGCTGGTCGTTGGGGAAGATGGTCCTCCGCTGGCTGCTGAACCTGGCTTCGGGCGGACTGCGCTACCGGCCTCAGGTCCGCGGCCTGGTCGACACCTCACCGCTCGGCAATCACCTCGCGAACGTCCTCGGCGTCGAGGCAGCGAACGGCCGCGTCCTGCCGGGAATCGCCAAGAACCTGGCGCGCGGCCGGCTGGACGCGGTCGCCGTAACGACCGTCGAGTGGTCGACGGGACAGACCGTGACCTGGGTTCAGGGCCGCGACATCGAGACCTGGGAACGGCCGAAACGCCGCTCGGAGCGAGCGCTGCTGACGCTCGACCACGTCCTCGCCTCCGCCTCGCTGCCGCTGATCTTTCCGGCGGTGCGGATCGGCGACGCCTGGCACGGCGATGGCGGCGTCCGTCTGACCTCACCGCTCTCGCCGGCCCTGCACCTCGGCTGCGATCGCCTGATCGCGGTGTCCACGCGCCACGAGCCCCTGGCGCCGAGGGCGGCAGCCGCCGCCTACCCGCCGCCGGCCCAGTTCGCGGGCGTGCTCCTGAACGCGGTCTTCCTGGATCAGCTCGACCAGGACGCGAACCGGATGGAACTCGTCAACGGCCTGCTGGCCCGAATGCCGGAGTCGGAACGAGGCCCGCTCCGCCTCGTCGACCTGGTGCTGCTGCGGCCCTCCGAGGACCTGGGACGGCTCGCCAGCCGGTTCGAGCCCCGGCTGCCCAAAGCGTTCCGCTTCATGACCCGCGGCCTCGGCACCCGCGACACGAAGAGCCCGGATCTGCTCAGTCTCCTGATGTTCCAGCCCGACTACATCCGGGCTCTGATCCAGGTCGGCGAAAGGGACGCTGAAGCACGCCACGGCGAGATCGCGGCCCTGCTGGGCGGGGCCGCTACGCGATCGTGATGTCGTCGCAGAGGTAGACGTCCTGGATGTGGTTCAGGAGTTCCACCCCCTCCTCCATCGGCCGCTGGAACGCCTTGCGGCCGGAGATCAGTCCCTGGCCGCCGGCGCGGCGGTTGATGACCGCCGTCCGTACCGCGGCCGCCAGGTCCCCGGCGCCGCCTGAGGAACCGCCGGAGTTGATCAGCCCGATCCGGCCCATGTAGCAGTTCGCGACCTGCCAGCGGACCAGGTCGACGGGGTGGTCGGACACCAGGTCGCTGTAGACGAGGTCATGGGTCTTGCCGAAGCCGACCGCCGGGTAGCCGCCGTTCTTCGTCGCCTGCTTCTGCTTGACGATGTCCGCCTCGATCGTCACGCCGAGGTGGTTCGCCTGCCCGGTCAGGTCCGCCGAGTCGTGGTAGTCGACGCCGTCCACGACGAAGGCGCTATTGCGGAGGTAGCACCAGAGAATGCAGGCCATGCCGAGTTCGTGGGCCTGCTGAAAGCACTCGGCGATCTCGACCAGTTCCTCGCGGCAGACGTCGGCGCCGAAGTACACCGTCGCGCCCACCGCCGTGGCGCCCAGATCCCATGCCTGCTCCACCTGCGAGAACAGGACCTGGTGGTACGTGTGGGGATAGGTCAGGCTCTCGTTGTGGTTGATCTTGACGATGAACGGGATCCTGTGCGCGTAGCGGCGACCGATGCTGCCGAGCACGCCGAGCGTCGAGGCGACGCCGTTGCAGCCGCCCTCGATCGCCAGACGGATGATGTTCTCGGGATCGAAGTAGATCGGGTTCGGCGCGAACGAGGCGGCGCCGGAGTGCTCGATTCCCTGGTCCACGGGCAGGATCGATACGTAGCCGGTGCCACCCAGGCGGCCATGCCCGAGCAGCCGTTCCAGGCTCGCCAGAGTGCGGTTGTTCCGGTCGGAGGGCCCGAACGCCCGGTCGACGATGTCGGGTCCCGGCACCGTCAGGTAGTCCTTCGGGACTCCCGTGCAAACGTGTCCGAGGAGGCTCTCCGCCTCACTGCCCAGAAGCTCTTCGATGCGCGCGATATCGGCCATGGTTCTCCCCTGGTTCAGCGATCCGGCGGGTCGGATCCGGCGCATTCTAGTCAGTTCAGGCTGGCGGCCTGGGGCTCCCGCGCTGCTTCGGGGCCCTCCAGCAGCTCCAGAAGCTGGAGCAGCACGTCGAGGGCCGGCCCCCACAACCGGTGCCGTCCGAGGTGATAAACGGCGAGCGGCACCTCTTGTCCCTCGATCTCGAAGGTCCGTTCCTCCACCAGCCGGGGGTGCCGGAGCGCCGAAAGCGGAAGCCGCACGCCCGGCGCCTCCGTGTTGCTGCCATCCTCCTCGGGAGACGGAACCGCGACCACGCATGCCCGCAGCCGGAAGCCGCCGCTGCCGCCGACCTCGTCCAGCTCGCCGAGCCGGAGAATCCGCGACGGGTCGACACCGAGACCGACGCTGCCGAGGCGAGCCACGGTAGGCCAGGGGTCGTCACCCTCGAAGGCTGCCGCCGGGAAGCTGAGCGGAGGCGACTCGTTCGGTTCTTCCCGCAGCAAGGTCCAGAGCTCCGCAGACTCGACGTACAGGGGCACGACGACCGCGACGCTGGTGCCTTCGCCGTCCGGCGCCGCGGGTAGCCGCTTCGCAGACTCGAGCCGACGCTGAACCTGGAGAATCCAGCTCACGGAACCGACCCTATCCCCAGCACGTGGTTCGCAGCCGGATCCTCGCCGCCGTCCAGGGTCAGACCCAGTCGAAACAAGTCGACGGACCGACTCGACCACCACATCCGGTGACGCGCTACGGGGGCGTCGAGGAGCAGACGCACCGATGTTCGCTCTGACGGAAGGAGCCTGCGCTCCTCGACTTCGCCGCCCACGACCTCCAGGGCCGTGTCCTCCTGCTCCAGGAGAATCCGGAGCCGCGACCGCCGCACTTCGCGGCCCACTTCCAAGCTGCCGGGCGCGTCCGGTTCCCACGCGACCAGAAACTCCGCCGACCCCCCTTCGACCAGGATCCCCGACTCGCCGAACGGCGTGACCCTGCCCGCGACCGGCCGCAGCCACACGTCACCGGCGAACAGGTCCGCCGGTTCTCCGGCTCGCGGACGCTGGCCGGTCTCGGCCGGCAGGAAGCGGTGCAAGGCGCCCTCGGGCAAAGGCTGTGGCCCGTACGCCGCGCCGGGCCGCAGCCAGAGCGGGTACAGGAAGAGCGCCGAGGATGCCGCCACCGCGGCAAGCCGCGCCGGGCCCAGCCGGCCGGCGAGGAACCAGAACATCGGCAGCACGGCGCCGATGCCGCCGGGGCCGACAAGCGCTGACTCGTCGCCGAGGTCGAACGGGAAGAAGACGACGCGCGCGGCGACCGACGCGAACGCGCCAAGCAGGAGTGCCCGTCGCCAACCAGCGGCGAACAGGCCCCAGAGCGCCGCCCACACCAGTGGCGCGCAGTACGGAACGATCCCGATCGTTCGGCCGCCGATCGCATGGAGCAGGGGTTCGAGATCCAGCGCGGGACGGACCGGCAGTGTTTGCGCGGATGTCGGGTCGGAGCGCCACTCCTCCGCTTCGAAGTCGACGGCCGGGAAGCCGGTCGAAGGATCGAAGACCGCTCGCTCCACCGCCGTGAAGCCGCCGCGTGCCAGTGCCGAGACCCCAAGCGACGCTCCGGCGGTCAGCACCGCCGCCACCGCGAGGGCGAGGAAGGCAGTCCCCCGGCGCGGATTCCGCAGGGCGAGCCAGGCTGCCGCCCCGAGGGCCGGCAACAGGCTCAGACCGTCAGCCGAAGCGACCGTGGCCAGGGTGAGCAGGAAGCCGACGAGAGACCAGCGGAGCGCTTCGCCTCTAGGCGATCGCCGACCTCCCATCACGTGAACGACGAGCGCCCATGCCAGAGCCGACGTCGCGAGGCGGAACATCCCCGGCGACGGCAACGGCAACAGCGTGAAGGCGGTCGTGCCGGCGACGAACAAGGCGATCCAGACCGGCGCCCAGGGACCGACGCGACGCTCGAGCACCAGGGCCGAGCCGGCCGCCGCAACCACCAGCAGCAGCCAGTTCAGCAGCGCCGGACCCCGCCGGGGAGAGATGCGGACGAAGGGCGCCGCCACCACCATGTACGCCGGCGGCCGCGCGAAACCGATCCGGGCGCCGCCTGTGCTGCTTTCCAGAGCGATCGCCTCGGGCTCTGCCCCGAAGAGCCGGACATAGCGGTCGTAGTCCGCGCGACGGTAGGTCAGGTCGCCATCCCAGGCCAGGCTCAACGCCGCCATCCGGAATGTGGTTTCGCGCTCGCCGGCAACGACGGCATCCGACCGCACGGTCACCGCGAACAGGGCGAGCAGCAGCCCGGCGAGCAGGATCCAGGACCACCGCCGCGCGACCGTGCCGTGGATCACAACTCGCGGTCGAAAGCCGTTGCGCCGCAGAGCGTCATCGAACCACCGCCGAAGAGGTGCGGCTCGAACCGGAGCCGCGCCCGGCCGATCGGTCGCCGGAGCCTGAGGGAGATCCGGCATGTGTCGCCCGGCGGCAGGTCCCGCGGCAGCGGAATCCACGGCCTGCCCCGAAACAGGTCCCGGCCACCGCTCCAGAGCTGGGGCTCCAGCACCACGCCGCCGTCCTGGTTCCGGCCAGAGAGCCAGGTCGCGAAGCCCGTGTTCGAGACGACGAGTACGATCGAACGGCGCTCACCACCCGGCCAGGGCGGGTCGCAGCCTTCGACGTCGATCCGCCCCGGCAGCCACCCCCAGGTCAACGAGGTGGGGGCCCGAGGACGCGGCGGCCGAAGTGCCGGCGGCTTCCCGACCGGCAGGCGCGACCACTCGTCCAGGGCCTCGAAGACCGCCCGGGCCGCCGACGCCGGCCGATGCTCGCGCTCGATGAAGGCTCGCGCCGCGGCGCCCATCCCCGCAAGCCGGTCCGGCGCGGTGAGAAGACCCCGCAGCAAGCCGGCGAGCGCGCCGGCCTCCACGTCCGGATCGTCCTTGAGAGGGGCCTTGATCACGATGTCGTCCGGCAGTTCAACAAACTGGGCATAGTCGGAGACCACGGCAGCCCGGCCCAGAGCGAGGATGCGCAGAAGCGAGGCCGAGGTTTCGCCCGCGCTCGGGTAGCGCAGGTTGAGGCACAGATCGCAGGCGGAGATCGCGGTCGGGAAAGCGGCCGGGTCGAGGAAGCCGGTCAACGTGACCCGGTCCTGGACCCCCAGTTCTCCTGCCAGGGTGCCGAGATCGAGCTCCGGCGCGACATCTCCTACGACCAGCGCATGCACCTGCTCCATCCCCGGCTCGGCGAGAATGCGCAGCAGCACGTCCGTGCGCTTGATCGGAGTCTGGAAGCCGAAGGAGCCGATCAGCACGGCCGACCGGGGAACGCCGGCTCCCTCCCGAAAGGCCGCCGCCTGCTCGGCGTCTGGGAGGTCGGGCGTCGGCATGGGCATTGGCACCCGGCGCATCGGCGGCAGCCAGCCATCGGCCCATTCCCCAAGCTCCTCCTCCAGGAACCGGAGACCCCAGTTGCTGTGGGTCAGGAGGCCGCGTTGCCGGAGCAGCAGGGACCGGTGCGCCGGCATCTCGAACAGCCGTGCCCGGCCGTGGCCGCCCCAACGGATCGACAGCGCCGCGGCGGCGCCCTCCCAGCCGTGCTCCTCGCCGAGGCCGCTGACGTAGGCGTCGAGGTCGCCGGAAGCCAGGGTCGACTCGACCAGCAGGTGGTGCAGGCGCAGGTCGTGCACGGTCACGACTCCCGGGAAGTCCAGGGCCAGCCGGCGGACGCCCTCGTGGTAGACGTTGTTGCCCATCTGGTAGAAGGGCAATCGTCCACCCGGGTCCAAGGCCGCGGCGTCGACCACCCGATAGCGGTCCATGACCTGGGACGCGACCTCCTGGCCCGGCAGGCGGATCAGGCGCAGGTCGCACAGGGGTGCCAGTTCGTCGAGCAGGTCGACGCTGTAGTCCGCGATCCCTGACCTGACCGGAGGCAGCGGCGACACGAAGTCGACCGCGGGGACGCTAGGCCGGGCCGCCATCGGGAGCTTCGAGTTGGTGGCCCAACCAGGCGTCGATGAACGGATCGAGGTCGCCGTCGAGTACCCGCTCGACCGCCGACACCTCGAGCCTGGTCCGGTGATCCTTGACCATGCGGTACGGGTGCAGCACGTAGCTGCGGATCTGGGACCCGAAGCCGATCTCCATCTTCTGACCCTCGCGCTCCGCCTGCTCCTCGCGCCGCTTCTGCACTTCCCTGTCGTAGAGCCTCGCCTTCAGGATCTTCATCGCCATCGACCGGTTCTTGATCTGGCTGCGCTCGTTCTGGCAACTGACCACGATGCCGGTGGGCATGTGCGTGATCCGCACCGCGGAGTCCGTCACGTTCACATGCTGACCGCCGGCCCCGGACGACCGGAAGGTGTCGATCCGGATGTCCTTGTCCTCGACCTCGATGTCGATGTCGTCTTCGACCTCGGGGTACGCGTAGACGGAAGCGAACGAGGTGTGGCGCCGCTTGGCCGCGTCGAAGGGCGAGATGCGCACCAGTCGGTGAACGCCGCTTTCCCCTCGCAGACGGCCGAAGGCGTACTCGCCCCGAACCGCCACGGTCGCGCTCTTGAGCCCCGCTTCTTCACCGTCGAGTCGTTCCAGCAGCGTGACGTCGAAACCGCTCTGCTCGGCCCATCGCAGGTACATCCGCAGGAGGATCTCCGCCCAGTCCTGGGAGTCCGTTCCCCCCTCCCCGGGATGGATGGCGAGCAGGGCGCTGCGGTCGTCGTCCTCCCCCGAGAGCTTGAGTTCCAGGTCGAGCGCCGCCGACTCGCGCCCGACCCGGTCGATGAAGGAACCGAGCTCGGCGTCGTCCTCGGCCTCCAGGGCATCCTCGGCCAGCAGTTCGAGCCAGGCCTCGATCTCGTCCCGGTCCGCGTTCAGCCGTTCCAGGGTCGTCCGCCGGCGTTCGAGAGCGCGGCGACGGCGCAGCAGCGGCGCGCTCTTCCTCGGCTCGTCCCAGAAGCCGGGCTGCTGCATCTCGTGATCGAGCGCCGCTAGCTGTTCCTCGAGCTCCGCCGGGTCAAAGATACCTCCGCAGGCCGTCCAGACGGATCCTCAGATCGGAGAGCGAGCGGTTCGCGTCGGCCGCAATCATCGGCGCAGTATGGCAAAGCCGGCAAGGGCCACGCAAAGCAGAGGCACGAGCAGTGGCGCCCGGGTGAACAGGGTCATCCTGTCGAGCGGAAAAACCGGTGTGTCCAGGCCGTAGACCTCATCGATCGGCGCGGTCATCTCGGTCTCGCCCCGGTGGTTGATCACCGCCGAGATGCCCGTAATCGCCGCGCGGATCAGGGGCCGGCTGTTCTCGGCCGCCCGGAAACGGGCCGGGCGCAAGTGCTGGTAAGGCGCCCACGTACGGCCGTACCAGGAGTCGTTCGTCATCGTGACCAGCACGGAAGCTCCGCGCCGTACGCGCGCCGCGACCTGCGCCGGAAAGACGATCTCGAAGCAGATCGAGACGCCGAGCCGGACGTCACCGTGATCAAGCAGACGGACTTCGTTGCCCGGTGAGTAGCTGCCCGTGTTCCGTGCAAGCTGGCGCAATCGCGGCAGAAGACGGCCAAGCGGCACGTACTCGCCAAACGGCACGAGATGCATCTTGTCGTATATCTGGCGCTCGGCGGCGCCCTCCGACGGGGTCAGCAGATAGGCGGAGTTGTAGGCGCCCTCTTCGTCGCCGGATCTGAACCGGCGGGTGCTGTTGAAGAGAAGCGAGCATCCGCCGGTAACGAGGTCTTCGACATCTCGGGCGAACGCGGCGTCACGCTCCAGTTCGTAGGGCCAACCCGCGCTCTCCGGCCAGACGACGAGGGTGCCGGGTTCACAGCTCAGCCTGCTGAAAGTGAAAAGCGACTGGTAGTTGGTCTGAATGCGGGTAAGCCGCACGCCCGCGGACTCCTGCTGCATCTCGACCGTCTCCATGTGGATGTTCGGCTGCTGCAGCCGCACCTCCAACGGGGAGGCCGCGCGCTGCGGCCAGTCGGGGTTGGTCCACCGCGCCACCCCCAGGAGCGCAACAACGACGGCGACCGCGACAGCCGCAAACCGCCGGGTCTTTCCGTCGGCGAGCCCCAGCAAAGCGAGACCGAAGGCCACGACGAGGCCGGAAAGACCGTAGCTGCCAACCCAGCGGGTGACATCCAGGGCTCCCGGAACATCGACCCAGGCATAACCGAGCAGGTTCCAGGGGAAACCGGACGGCCCGAGACCGCGCACCCACTCCAGACTGACCCAAACGGAGGGAACAAGAAGCAAGGAGAGAACATCCCGCCGGGCAAGAGCGGGACCGGCAAGCCAACAGAACAGACCGTGATAGAGGCCCAGGTAGAGGGCCAGAAGGGTCAAGAGCGAGGCAGACGCGACACTCGGCAGACCGCCATAGAGGGTGAGCGTGCTCGCAATCCACGGCACCGCCACCAGCCAGGCCACCGTGCCATGAAGCCAGCCAAGCCATAGACGCCTACCAGGTTTCCGCACCATCGCCACGATCAACAGGAGCGGTACTGTCGCGGCGACCGGAACCAGCAACCCGGGGCGCTCGTCGAAACAGAACGCCCACCACACCCCGCCGCCGAGACTCAGGCCAAGCTGGAACCAGAGCGACGCGGCCGCTTGCCCCAGCCTGCCCGGGAAAAAGCCATCAGTCGCGGCCGGTTCGACCGGGGTGCGGTTCAGTTGTTCGGGGTGATCCAGGTCTCGAGTCCGTACTGCTTGGCGAGTTGCTCCGCCGCGGCCGCGGCCGCGGCCTGGTCGTCGAACGGCCCCACCCGTACCCGCTGCATCACCTGACCGTCCAGCGTCTGCGGCGACACGAACGCGCGGTGGCCGTCCGCCCGCAGCTTCTGCTCCACCGAAGCCGCCTGTTCGACGTCCGCGCTCGAGAACACCTGGACGACCAGAGCGGTTCCCACAGCCTGACTGGGAGCGTCGGCGGCGCCGGCGCCTTCATCGTCGGCCGCTCCGAAGAACCGGACGACCCCGGCCGGCTCCGTTTCAGCGGCGACGGCAGGCGGTTCAGCCGGCGGCAGGGCCGGCTCGGAGGCGACCGGCTCCTCCTCCTGCACTCCGGCGAGGTCCGTGGCGTTCGACTGACCCCACCACGCTCCCGCCGCGAAGGCGCCCACGACCGCCAGGACCAGAAGTGCTACGAACGCCGCGATCTGGGTGTTACTGAGGGTGACCTCATACGGTTCGTAGGGTTCGCGACTCACTCTTTGGGTTCTTGCGGCTTCCCGCTCATGAAGGAGCCGAAGGCCCTCAGCAGCTCAAGCGGCAGCGGGAAGAGAATGGTCGAGTTCCGTTCCGTAGCGATGTCCGAGAGGGTCTGCAGGTAGCGCAGTTGGAGCGTCACCGGATTCGCGCTGATCGCATTGGCCGCCTGCGCGAGCGACTCGGAGGCCTGGAGCTCACCGCTCGCGTGAATCACCTTGGCGCGCTTCTCGCGCTCCGCCTCGGCCTGCTTGGCCATCGCGCGCTGCATCTCCTGCGGCAGGTCGACGTGCTTGACCTCGACCATGGAGACCTTGATGCCCCAGGGGTCGGTCTGCTGGTCGATCACCGTCTGGAGCTGGTCGTTCAAAGTCTCCCGCTCGCTCAGCAACTGATCGAGCTCGGTCTGGCCGAGGATCGAACGCAGCGTGGTCTGCGCCAACTGACTCGTCGCGAACAGGAAGTTCTCGACTTCCACGATCGCCTTGGTCGGTTCCAGCACGCGGAAGTAGACGACCGCGTTCACCTTCACGGAGACGTTGTCCTTGGTGATGATGTCCTGGGGCGGCACGTCGAGCACCACCGTGCGCAGCGAGACCTTGACCATGCGGTCGATCGGCCAGAGGATGAGCACCAGGCCGGGGCCCTTCGGCTTTTCCAGGATCCGGCCCAGCCGAAACACGACGGCACGCTCGTACTCGGCCATGATGTTGATCCACCGGGTGAGCAGGAAGAGGCCCGCCACGACGAGGAAGCCAATGAACGGAAGGGTGGTCATACGGGTTCAGGTCCTTTCAAGAGTGTGATCAGGTGTCCCCGACCGGTTCGACGCGCAGGGTCATCCCGTCCACCTGGACGACCCGAACGCGGTCGCCCTCGGCGACCGCCACATCCGCCTCCGCGTTCCAGATCTCGCCGTGCAACCGGACCTTGCCCGGCGCGCCGGCGGTGATGCCGCTGCTCACCAAACCAAGTTCGTCGAGCAGGCCCTCGCTGCCGGTCGCCACCCGCCTGAACTGCGCCTTGAGCGCCAGACGGCCGAGGCCGAGCGTCACGAGCCCGACCGTGATGCCGATCGCCACGATCAGATTCAGGCTCGCCCGCAGCGCGGGATCGGCGTCCCGAAACAGCATCATCGCCCCGAGACAGAACGAGATCGCGCCGGCCAGGGTCAGCATGCCGAAGCTCGGGATCTTGATCTCCAGCACCCAGAGAACGCCGGCCAGCAGGAGCAGCGCCAGCCCGGCGTAGTTGATCGGCAGCACGGACATCGCCCAAAGCCCCAGGATCAGGCAGATGGCGCCGACCACACCCGGGAAGATCGCGCCCGGGTGGGTGATCTCGAAGATGAGACCGATCGAGCCCAGGGACATGAGCAGGATCGCGATGTTCGGGTGCGCGATCGTCGAACGGATCCGCTGAAAGGCGGACATCTCGACGCGGCGGACCGAAGCGTCGCGGGTCTGGAGCGTCCTCTCCTCGCCGCGCTTCTCGACCACGCGACCGTCGAGCTCGACCAGCAGCGACTGCAGGCTGGGGGCCACCAGATCGACAAGGCCCGCTTCGAGGGCCTCCTCGGCCGAGAACGACCTGCTCTCCGTAACCGCCTCCTCGGCGAGCTTCTGGTCGCGGCCGCTACGGGCCGCGAGCGAACGGGCGGTCGCCGCCGCGTCCTGGGTCACCTTGTCGCCCATCGCGCCCGGAATGTCGCCGCCGCCGCCGGCCACGGGATGGGCGGCGCCCGTGTTCGTGCCGGGCGCCATCGCGGCAACGTCGGCGCCGAGCAGGATGAAGAAGCCGGCCGACGCGGCCTGGGCGCCGCTCGGCGAGACGTAGACGACGACCGGCGTATCGGCCTCCAGAAACGCGGTGAAGACGGCTCGCATCGCCTGCATCTCGCCGCCCGGCGTCGACAACTCTACGACCAGCGCCTCGGCACCGGCCAGGTCCGCCTCCTCGGTCACCTGCTCCATGAACTCGGCCACGACGACCTGGATCGCCGAGTCGATCCTCGCGACGATGACCTCCGGCCCGGCCTCCGCTTCGAGGTCGGAGGCGTTGGCCGCGTCCCCGTCGGCCGGCGTTGCCGCCTCCGACTCCGGTCCAGCAGCGAGCAGCGCCAGCGGAAGGAGGATCAGGGTGCAGGCGAGGATCAGCCGCGCCGAACCTGCCAGTTTCGGAGCGTTCATCGCCAACAGTCTACTTGACCGCAAGCGGCCGAAGACATGGTCGGGGCGAGAGGATTTGAACCTCCGGCCTCACGGTCCCGAACCGTGCGCTCTACCAGGCTGAGCTACGCCCCGCCGCACCGGCCCCGCAGGATACGGTTACCCAGTCCGGAAGTCCAGCGTGCGCGCCCAACCGCGAAGCGCTAGGGAGTGGAGTCCTGCTCCGGAGCGGAGATCACGATCTCCTCGTCGTCGACCGCTCCGTGCTCGAAGGGCTCGCCGTTCACTTCGATCGTCGTCACAGCCACGCTGCTCAGGGTAAGCCGCACCTCCTCGTCGGCCGTGACGGTCAGCGACTCTCCCTGCACCCGCAGCTCGCTGACCGTTCGATCGCCGTCCGCGTAGACGTCCACCCAGCTCGTTCCCTGGAACTCCATCGTGACCCGCAAGGCACGCGCCGGCAGCGGCTCGGCTGGAGGCAGTTCCGGCACTGTCTCGGTCACCGGGGGCGCCATCGTCTCCATGTCCTCGCCGGGATCCCGGTCCATGGCGGTAAACCAGACGATCGCGGCCGCGACCAAGGCCAGACCGGCGAGGACCGCCACCGTTCGCCCGGCCTGCCACGTCGACGCGGAGCTGGCGGCTGCTTCGGTGGACCCGTCGTACTCACCTCCCGCCGAAGCGACGAGATAGAAGTTGAGGACCTCGTCCGGGTCGAGGCCGACGATCCGGGCGTACTCCCGCAGAAAGCCCCGAACGAAGATGGAGGCGGGCAGGAGGTCGAAGCGGTCCTCCTCGAGTAACTCGAGGTAGCGGATGTTGATCTTGCTGGACTGCGCGATCGTCTCCAGGTCGACGCGACGGACCTCGCGCTGGCCGCGGAGCCAGGAGCCGAAAGACTCCCGTTCGTACCTGGCCTCGGGCGCCTGGTCCTGCTCGGACGCCTGAAGTTCCTCAGGCGCCGGATTCTGCTCGCTCATCTCGCCGCCTCTGCCCAATGTGGCATTCGCTGTACGCCATTGTAACCCCCTTCACACCCGCCGCGGCTGATACCATCACCGGTCCAGTTGACGCACCGTTGCCGCGGGCGCGCTCCCCGCAGGCCACGCCGGCTACCGCATGAGGATCCCGCAAAGCACTCAAGACAGCCTGGCGCGCGGTGACATCGACGCAGTAGAAGCGGACTGGCTGGTCGCGATCGAAGGCGAGATCGAGGTCGAGCAGTTCCTCGCCATTACCAAGGGCCTGGTTCGACTGGGTGAAGAGGATCGTGTGGGAACGCTCCTCGAACTGCTTGACGATCAACTCCGGGAACGCGGCATGTGGGCCGCACGCCTGGATCTCGTCCGCGGCGCCGCGCACTACTTCGTGCGCAGCGGACAGGTCTACGACACCGTTCTCGACACCCTGCACGAGCTCTACCGCGACCGCGAGTCCGACCTGAACGGCCTGCTTCAGGATCTCAACCTCGATCAGGGACGCGGACACGCGAGCAAGCTCTGGGACAAGGTGGACCGGCTCCGCAACCTGCTGGCGTTCCGGCCTGGCGACATCGTGGAGATGGAAGGTCGAGGCGCCGGCCGAATCGCCGAAGTCAACATGCCACTCCACGTCTTCAAGGTGGACCTGGAGAAGGCAAACGGAGTGTCGGTCGGTTTTCGGGCAGCCGGCAAGATGCTCAAGCTGCTGCCCGAAGGGCACGTGCTCCGCCAGAAGCTGGAAGAGCCGGAGCAGCTCGAGGGGCTCAAGCCCACGGAATTGCTGGAACGAACACTCAAGAGCTACGACCGACCGCTGACCGGCGCCGAAGTCAAGGTCATCGTTGTCGGCATCATCCCCGAACGGCGGTGGTCGAGCTGGTGGACCAGCGCGCGGAAGCAGCCGCAGGTGCTGGCCTCCGGCGGTCCCCGGCAGACTTACCAGTGGCTCGAGGCAACTGACGCGGAGGAATCGCTCTGGCGCGAGTTCCAGGCCGCGCCGAACCGGCAGAAGGTCGGGCTCCTGCGACGCGCGGCCAACCAGTCGCAGGAACTCCGAGGCCGGATGGCGGAGGCGCTCGATCGCCTCAGCCGCGCACTCAGGGACGCTCAGCCCCCGCTCGCCTTCGAAGTCCGCTACGCCCTCGAGCGCTTCGGCGCCGAGCCCTCCTGGCCAGCCGAGGACCTGCTGCGGAACCTCCCGGATCCGTTGGAGTTCTTTGCGTCGCTAGACCAGCGTGCCGCCCGAGAACAGGGCTACGCCCTGCTCCCGGCCTGCCGGGACGACTGGCTCGAGGTGCTCGAACGACGCTTCCTGCTGGAATCCGACACGAAGGCGATCGACTCAATCGCCGCGGTGCTGGACGAGGAGACGCTGAGCCGCTGCGCCGCTCGCGCCCAGGTCCAGCCTCACCGCACTCCCGCGGCCTTTACCTGGCTGGTCGAACGGGCCGCCTCCGAGCCGTCGCTGCGGCAAGGTCGGCAGAGCCGCCTCCTGAACCTGCTGATCCAGGCGCTGCGGCACGATGCCTTCGCCCCTTTCCGCGCCCGGATCAAGACCCTGTTCGATTCCGGCGGCACCGCGCCCAAGCTCCTTCCGGAGTTGACCCTCGACGAGGCTCGTCAGGCCGACGTCGCGATCCGTCATGCAGCGCTCGAGGACTACCGCCGGGAACCCCTGCTGGCAGCCCTCCACCTGAAGTTCCCCGACCTTCAGGCGGACCAGGACAGCGGCAGCGACGACCTCTACGCACTGCCAGCCTCGATCGAGGCGCAGCGCGAGAAGCTGCGGGAGCTGGTCAAGGAGGAGATTCCGGCGAATCGCAAGGCGATCGAGGAGGCGCGCGCTCTCGGCGACCTGCGCGAGAACTTCGAGTACAAGTCCGCGCGACAACGCCACGAGTACCTCACAGCCCTGGCAACCCAACTGCAGCAGGACCTGCAGCGCTCGACGCCGATCGACGTCACGAGCGCCGCCTGCGACCGACTGCGCATCGGTAACCGGGCAACACTCGAGTCGGACAGCGGCGAACAGCGCACCCTGACCATCCTCGGTCCCTGGGAGAGCGCGCCGGAACGGGGAATCATCTCGTACGAGTCGGACCTCGCCGGCCGTCTCCTGGGGTCGGAGCCCGGAGCACGTGTAGAGCTGGACGGCGAGACGTTCACGCTGCGCGCGATCGAGACGATTCCCGCGAGCGGTTAGGAGCCGCCTGACGCCACCAAGATAGAGCCGGCCTGACGGCCGGCGCGTTCTCTCCCCCGGGTCAGAAGACCCGGGGTCACCTGCCTGCGGCGGCAGCGGGTCAGAGGACCCGCGCACCTGCTAGACTTATAGCGAAGTGTCTCTAGGTGTCGAAGAGGTCCGGCGGATTGCCGAGCTGGCAAGACTGCGGATCTCGGCCCGCGAAGAAGCGACGTTCGCCGGTCAGCTCTCCGACATCGTCGACTACATCGATCAGCTCCGCGAGTTCGATGACGGCGCCGCCTCATTCGAAGAGACCGAAACGGCCAGTGACGTCGCCGACAACGACCTTCCCCGGCCGGCTGCCGCGGCAGGACCCGCTGACCTGGATGAAACTCCCCTGCTCGACCAGTTCCTGGACAACGCACCCGCCTCACTCGACCGCTTCCTGCTCGTACCGCAAGTCAAGGCAACGCCGGGCGGCGACGAGTGATGCAGCCGTTGACGGCGGAGGGACTGGCAGCCGCGATCCGTTCAGGGGAACGGAACGCGGTCGATACGGTCGAAGCAGCGTTCGCCCGGATCGAGAAGGCCGACGGCTCCGTTGGCGCCTTTCTCGAACTCTGGCGGGATGAAGCGACCGAGCGAGCCGCCGGCATCGACAGCCGGAGGGACGAAGGGTTGCCCCTCGGTCCGCTCGCCGGCGTACCGACGGCCCTGAAGGACAACATGTCCCTGGCGGGGCACGAACTGAACTGCGGCTCGCGCATCCTCGCCGGCTACCGCGCGCCCTACACGGCAGGCGCCGTTGAGCGCCTGGTGGCTGCCGACGCCGTGCCCGTCGGTCGCGTGAACATGGACGAGTTCGCCATGGGCTCGTCATGCGAGAACTCGGCCCTGGCCACGACGCGCAATCCCTGGAACCTGGCCATGGCGCCCGGCGGCTCGAGCGGCGGCTCGGCGGCCGCGGTCGCGGCGGCCGAGGTGCCCCTCGCGCTGGGCTCGGACACCGGCGGCTCGATCCGGCAACCGGCCGCCTTCTGTGGCGTGGTCGGCGTCAAGCCCACCTACGGCCGGGTTTCGCGCTACGGTCTGGTCGCCTTCGCCTCCTCACTCGACCAGATCGGACCGCTAGCCCGCAACGTGCGAGACGCGGCCCTCGCGCTCGGAGCCATAGCCGGACCCGACCCGCGGGACTCCACCTGCAGCGAAGAACCGGTCAGTGACTTTCTGGAACCGATCGAGGACGGCATTGAAGGGCTGAAGGTCGGCACAATCCGCGAGGTCAGGACTTCCTCGCTGGAGGGTGACGCGGCGCGCGGCTTCGAACAGGCGCTCGAGGCACTCGCGCGCTGCGGCGCGGAACTGGTCGAGGTCAGCGTCCCACTGGTCGAAACGGCTGTCGCCACCTACTACGTGCTCGCCAACAGCGAGGCCAGCGCGAATCTCGCCCGATTCGACGGCAGCCGGTACGGCCACCGCGCCGCCGGCGCCCGCTCCCTCGGCGAGATGTACACAGACAGTCGCAGCGAGGGCTTCGGCCCGGAGGTCAAGCGGCGGATCATTCTCGGCACCTTCGCCCTGTCCTCGGGCTACTACGATGCCTACTACGGCCGCGCGGCGCGGATCGCCGGGGCCCTGCGACAGCAATTCGCCGACGCCTTCGAGCAGGCCGAACTGCTGGTGACGCCGACCAGCCCCGGCGGCGCCTTCAGACTCGGCGAGCGGGTCGACGATCCGCTGGCGATGTACCTCTCGGACGTGTTCACGACGCCGACCAGCCTGGCCGGCATACCGGGCATCTCGGTCCCCTGCGGCCTCGACAGCCGTGGCCTCCCCCTCGGGCTTCAGATCCTGGCGCGTCCGTTCGCCGACGGCACTGCGCTGCGGGCAGCCCGGGCGTTCGAACGGGAAACGGGTTTCGAGTGCCGGCCGGAGCCAGTTCAATGAGCGTGCGCGCCTCCGTCGTCGTGGCCGTCGTCCTTGCCGTGCTCCTGCCCGCGACGGGCGACGCGGCCACCCGGCGCATGGCCGTGCCGGAGATCGGATCGCCGAGTCCGGTCGCGGTACTGGCCGCCTCCGGCAGGATCCACATCGAGGCGAAGCCACGGCGCAACGAAGGTCTGCTGGCGTTCGCTGAGCGGCTCTGCGGCAACTCACGGCACGCCTCAGCCCTGAGCCGGGCGAACGGAGGCGTCCAACGACTCCGTCGCGGCGTCCGGTACAAGGTGCCCTTTGAGCTGCTGCCCGCGCGACACCGGCAAGCCGTCATTCGCGCCCTGCTGCCGAGGGACCAGCCCACCGCCGAAGGCTGGCGACACCGTGTCGCCTCCGCCTCGCGCGGCGCCAGGTCGGAGAGCCTGTGGAGCATCGCGGAGTGGTTCACCGGCTCGGGCGAGAACCACCGGACTCTGCGGCGGGCGAACAACCTGACCAGCAACGTCATCCGACCCGGTCAGGTCATTCTCATCCCGCGCGACACGCTCTCGGAGCCCTATGCCGGCATGCTGCCTGCCGCAGCAACCCGCCAGGTGGTCACGGCGGCGGATTCCGGAGCCGGTTCCTTCAGTGCCGACGGGCCCTTCGTCCGCTATGCCTCCGACGCGCAGGGCGACTACGCCAGCTACCGGCTGAGAGCCGGTGAAGCCCTCTACTCCAGCGTCGTCATGCGCTTCACCGGCCGGCTCCTCGCCGCCGACGTGAACGAACTGGTCGATCAGATCAGGGAGCGCAACGCGATCCGCGATGTGCGCGACCTCCCCGTCGGCTACGAGGTCAAGATCCCGCTCGACCTGCTCTCGGCCCGGTATCTGCCACCCGATCATCCGCAACGGCAGGAGTGGGAAGCGCAGCGCTCCGCCTCCGAGCAGATCGAGAACGAACTGCTGGCCCTCGATCTCGACGGGGTCACGGTGGTGCTCGACGCCGGCCACGGCGGCCGCGACACCGGGGCGCCTGTCGGCGGCATCTGGGAGAGCGCCTACGTCTACGACATCATGCTGCGCACCAAACGGATCCTGGAGAGCCGCACGGCCGCCGCTGTCGTGCCGACCACGCGTGATGGCGCCACGTTCCGGATCCAGAACAGCGACGTGCTGCCGCATTCCCGTGGACACGCGGTGCTCACGAACCCCCCGTACCGCATCGACAACGCGGCGGTGGCGACGAACTTCCGGTGGTACCTGTCGAACTCGATCTACCGGCAGAGCCGCCAGGCCGGCGCCGAGCCCAGTCAGGTCATCTTCATCTCGATTCACGCGGATTCGCTGCACCCGTCGCTGAACGGCGCCATGGTCTACATTCCGGGTCTGGTCGGCATCACGAACAACTACGGAAAGTCGGGCAGGGTGTACAACACGCGCCGTGAAGTCCGGGCCGAACCCCGTGTCTCCTTCACGCGAACCGAACGGACGACCAGCAAGGGCCTGTCGCGCGATCTCGCCGAGCACCTGCTCGACAGCTTCCGCCGCGCCGACCTGAGCGTCCATCACAATAATCCGATCCGCGATCGGATCTGGCGCGGACGCCGGGTCTACGTACCGGCGCAACTCCGCTTCAACCGGATACCAGCCAAGGTCCTGCTCGAGGTCTGCAACCTGAGCAACGATCAGGATCGGCGCCTGATCAAGACCCGCGCCTACCGTCAACGGGTCGCCGAGGCGATCGTGAACGGGGTCCTTTCCTACTACGGCGTGCCCGGCGCGGGAGCCGAGCGCAGCGTCACCGCCGGCAGTTGAGGTCGCCGCACAGCTACGGCACGACTGCGGCGATCAGTAGCGGCGCATCAGCCCGACCACGATCCCCTGGAGGCGGAGTCGATCCGCGGCGACGTAGAGCGGCTCCATCTCCCGGTTCGCCGGCTGCAACCGGATGGAGTCGCCTTCAGGGAAGTAGCGTTTGAGCGTCGCCTCGTCGTCGATCAGCGCGACGACCACCTGCCCCGACTGGGCCTGATCCCGTTCAGCGATCACCACGAGGTCACCGTCGCAGATGCCGTCGTCGATCATCGAGTCCCCCTCTACCTCGAGGACGTAGTGGCGGCCGGCCGGGCCGCCCTCGAGCAGGTGCTCCGGCACCGGCAGGTCGTCGACGCCCGGAACCGCCTCGATCGGCCGGCCGGCGGCGATCCGGCCGTGGAAAGGAACGGAGTTCGCAGGAGGACGCCGGCCGCGCAGCGTCTTCTCCGTCAACTCCAGGCCGCGCTTCTGGTTCCAGCCGCCGCGCAGGTACCCCTTCTGCCTCAGGAGCTTCAGGTGCTTGTGGACAGTGCCGTAGGACCGGTAGCCGAAGCGGCGGCGGATCTCCAGGTGGGTGGGAGCGATACCCCGCCTCTGGTGGAACTCGCAGACGAAATCGAGGACCTGCTTCTGGCGCTCGGTGAGGAAGTCGTCCATCGACAGCCAATGGTAGACGCAAACCCAGCGTAAGACAACCGGCGCCGGCCCTTCACCGGCCGGCCCCCGGGCCGGCCGCATACACTACGCGGCCGATGTCGGAGTACCTTGAGCAACACGAA
The DNA here is from genome assembly GCA_009836625.1 of Holophagales bacterium. Lineage (GTDB taxonomy): Bacteria > Acidobacteriota > Thermoanaerobaculia > Multivoradales > Multivoraceae > Multivorans. The sequence goes on along the minus strand of VXVC01000001.1, from coordinate 76,215 downwards.
CTCCAGAACGGCATGCGGGTCGTTCTACACGAAGACCCGCGGCTGCCCCTGGCGGCCGTGAACGTCTGGTACCACGTCGGTTCGAAGAACGAGAAGACGGGCCGTACCGGCCTGGCGCATCTGTTCGAGCACATGCTGTTCCAGGGATCGGCGAACGTGTCCGAGAACGGCCACTTCGAGCACATCCAGAAGGTCGGCGGCGTCGCCAACGGCTCGACCTGGTACGACCGCACGAACTACTACGAGACCCTGCCCGCGAACCACCTGGAGCTCGGCCTCTGGCTGGAATCCGACCGCATGGGCTTCCTGCTCGAGGCCCTCACCGAGGCGAAGTTCGAGAACCAGCGCTCGGTGGTCATGAACGAGCGCCTGCAGCGTGTCAACAACCAGCCGTACGGCCTGGCCGGGGAACGTCTGAGCGAACTCCTCTACCGGCGCCCCAACGGCGCCAATCACCCGTACGCCTGGCCGGTGATCGGCTACATGGACGATCTGGAGGCCGCTACCCTCGACAGCGTCGAGGACTTCTTCCGCACCTGGTACCGGCCCAACAACGCGGTCCTTACCCTGGCCGGAGACATTGACGGCGAAGCCGCTCTCGAGCAGGTCCTGCGCTACTTCGGGGAGCTACCGTCCGGGCCCTTGCCGGCGCCGCCCGCCGTCGAACAGGCGAGCGAGATCGGTCCCCGCGGCGAATCACGGGAGATCCTCGAGGACTCGATCGAACTGCCGCGCTCCTACTCCGCCTGGTGCGTCGACGGCTACGGAAGCGACGACTGGTACGCCGGCGAGCTGCTGGCGATGATCCTCGCCTCCGGGAAGATGAGCCGGCTCCATCGCGACCTCGTCTATGAACGCCAGATCGCGCAGTCCGTCTCCACGGTCATCCTGCCCACCGAGATCTGCGCCACCTTCGCCATCGTCGCCACCTGCCAGAACCGCGAGCCGGACCCCCTGGCGAACGCCGAAACCCTCGAACGGGCGGTGCTCGAACACGTGGAAGCGATCCGGTCGGCCGGTCCGACCGCCGAGGAACTCGAGCGGGCGCGGCGGAGCCTGCTGCTCGCACACCACGACAGCCGGCAGGATCTGGCCCTGTGCGCCGACCGCCTGTCCTGCGCGGCGACCTACTTCGACGATCCGTCCAGGATCTTCTCCGAACCCGAGCGCCTGCTCCGGGTCGACCGGGAACAGGTGCGGGACCTGGCCCGGCGCGCCCTCGCCGCAGAACGACGCGCCGCCATCATCGTGGTGCCGAAGTCGTGACCGCGAACGGACAAGCAACACTGGACCGCGGCCGGCCGCCTGTCCCCGGCCCCGGCAAGAGCTGCTCCTTCCCGAACTTCGAGGTCGAAGAGCTCGAGTCCGGCGCCCGTTTATGGACCCTCGACGTTCAGGACTGCGGCCTGGTCACCGTCGTGCTGCTCATGCCCGGCGGCAGCGAACTCGACAGTCCCGAGCGCGCCGGCCTCGCCTCGTTCACCGCCGGACTTCGCGGCGCCGGAACCAGGGTACGCGACGCGCTCGAGTTCGCCGCCGCCGCGGAGGACCTCGGAACCGCCATCTCGACTTCCTGCGGCTGGGAGAACGCGGCCGTCGGCACCACGATCGGCGCCGACGATGTCGCCGCCGGCCTGGAGCTGGTCTCCGAAGCCGCCGCCGAACCAGCCTTCCTGGGCGAAGAAGTCGAGCGCCGGCGGAGGCGCCGCCTGGCCGAGATCGAGCGGCGTCGCAGGGACCCGGCCGCGCAGGCCAGGATCGCCTTTGCCCGCGCCATCTACGGCGCCACGCCCTACGCCTACCCGGCGATCGGCGACCGGAGCACGACCGCGGCGATCACCCGCGAGGACATCGCCGCGTTTCACGACCGGGCCCTCGCAGCCGGCTCGTGCCACCTGATCGCGGTCGGCGATCTGGGGCGCGGCCGCGTGGGCCGGGCGATCGAGGAGACGGTCGAACCGCAGCTCCGGGCCCACGCCCGCCGCTTCGACGCCAGGCCCGAAAGCCTCGAACCCGAGTCTCCTTCGCCGCCCGCGCGTCGCGTCGTGGTCGTCGACCGGCCCGGCGCCGCGCAGGCCGAACTGCGGATCGGTCACTCCGGCGTGCCGCGACATCACCCCGACCGCGTCCGGCTCCAGGTGGCGAACTCCATCCTCGGAGGCAAGTTCATGAGCCGGCTGAACCTCACTCTCAGGGAGAAGCACGGCTACACCTACGGCGTCTCGAGCGCCTTCGATTTCCGCCGCGGCCCCGGCCCCTTCGTCATCTCGACAGCGGTGGCCAACGAAGTTGCGGGCGCCGCCTGCCGGAAGACGATCGACGAGGTCGAGCGGATGTGCGCCGAACCGCCTGTTGCGTCCGAACTCGACGACGCCCGCAACTACATGGTCGGCGTCTTTCCCTACACGCTGCAGACGATCCAGGGCCTCTCATCCCGCCTCCAGACGCTCGCCGTCTTCGACCTCGAACGGGACGAGTACGACCGCTGGCCTGAACGGGTTCGCGCGACCTCGGACGAAGACGTTCTCGAGGTCTGCCGCCGCCACCTGTCTCCCGAAAGCCTGACGATCGTCGCGGTCGGCCCCGCGGACGAGCTCCTGCCGCAGCTCGACGGGCTCGGAACGACCGAGGTGCAAGCGGCCGGCTGAGCGCCGAAGAGCGCCGCGCGCGTGGTATCTTCTGCGGCTGTTTCCACGCCTGCGACGGGAGCGTCGATGCAACTCGAGAACTCGGAACAAATACGCAACCTCGCCGTCGTCGGACACAACGACACCGGCAAGACGACACTGCTCGCCGGCCTGCTCTACACCGGCGGCGTCTTCAACCGGCAGAACAGGGTCGAAGACGGCAACACGGTGACGGACTTCGACGACGAAGAGGTCCGGCGCGGCATCTCGATCGGCCTCGCCGTCTGCTACACGCCCTGGTCGGCCGGCGCCGCGCTCCACAAGGTCAATCTGATCGACTGCCCCGGTTCCGGCATCTTCGTCCACGAGAGCAGTTCCGGCATGCGCGCCGCGGACGCCGCCCTTCTCTGCGTGAACGCCGCCTCGCCGACCCAGGTCATGACCGAAAAGGCCTGGGAGATCGCCGGCGAGATGGAACAGCCGGTGATGTTCCACCTGACGAAGATGGACCGCGACAACATCGACTTCACCGGCTGCATCGCGGAACTTCAGGAGAACTTCGACCGCATGGCCCTGCCTGTCCAGATCCCGATCGGCGCCGGCAAGGACTTCACCGGCGTCGTCGACCTGTTGAGCCGCAAGGCCTACACGTACGACCTGGACGGCGCCGGCCGGAGCCAGCCCTCCGAACCGCCGTCGGAACTCGCGGACCAGATCGACGACTGGCGCAACAAGCTGACCGAAGCGGTCGCGGAGAGCGACGACGAGTTGATGGAGGCCTACTTCGAGAACGGCGATCTGACCCAGGAGCAGTTGATCCAGGGGCTCAAGGCCGCGATCAGGTCCCGTGCCCTGTTTCCGGTGACCATGTCGTCCGGCGGCCACGGCATCGGCAACTCGGCTCTGCTCGACGCGGTGGTCCAGCTCCTGCCCTCGCCGGCGGACGCGCCGACGATGCCGGCGTCCGATCTCGGCGGCGAACCCGTGGAACTGGATCGAGGCGACGGAGCACCGGTGAGCGCGATCCTCTTCAAGACGATGAACGATCCCTTCACCGGCCGCATCTCCCTTCTGCGCGTCGTGGCGGGCAACCTGGGCTCCGACACGGTCTACTGGAACGCCGGGCGCGAGGAGGCGGAGCGCATCGGCCACCTCATGCACATGCAGGGCAAGAACGGGGAGGACGTTCCCCGACTCGTCGAGGGCGACATCGGCGGCGTCGCCAAGCTGAAGTCCAGCGCGACGGGCGACTCGATCACGAGCCGGGAGCGGCCGGTCAAGCTCGACTTCCCCTCTGCCCCGGTCGCGGCCATCTCGTTCGCGATCGAGCCGAAGACCAAGGGCGACGAGGAGAAGATCGGCGAAGCCGTCCTCCGTCTGGTCGAGGAAGATCCCAGCCTCCGCGCCGGCCGCGACCCCCAGACCGGGGAGTTCCTGCTCTCGGGCGCCGGCCAGCTCCACGTCGAGATCGCGGTGTCCAAGCTGAAGAGCCGGTCGAAGGTCGAGGTCATCCTGCACCCGCCGAAGGTGCCCTACCGGGAAGCGATCAAGAGAACCGCCGTCGGCCACGGCCGGCACAAGAAGCAGAGCGGCGGCCGCGGCCAGTTCGCGGACTGCACGATCACGATGGAACCGGTCGCCACCCCGGAGGAGTACGAGTTCGTCGACGAGATCTTCGGCGGCTCCATCCCCCAGAACTACCGCCCGGCGGTCGAGAAGGGACTGCTCGAAGCGGCTGGCCGCGGCTACCTGGCCGGCTACCCGGTCGGCAACTTCCGGGTCCGACTCCAGGACGGCAAGTACCACGACGTCGATTCGTCGGAGATGGCCTTCAAGGTCGCCGGCTCGCTTGCCTTCAAGGACGCGATGGCGAGGGCGGCGCCGACCCTCCTCGAACCGGTCATGAAAGTCGACATCAACACGACCGAAGACTTCATGGGCGACATCATGAGCGACCTCTCCTCCCGCCGGGGCCGCCCCCAGGGCATGGAAGCCAAGGGCAACGCCCAGATCGTCAAGGCCACCGTCCCCATGGCCGAGATGCTCACCTACGCCCCCGCCCTCCGCTCGATGACCCAGGGCCGCTCCAGCTTCACGATGGCCTTCTCCCACTACGAGGAAGTCCCCCGCCAGATCCAGGAGAAGATCATCGCCGAGGCGAAGCGGGAAGACGAAGACGGCTAGCTGCGCGGGCGCGTGCCCGGCGGCACCCGCCTGCCGCGGTCCGCGGCAGGCTGGAGGTCGTCGAACGCCCTGATGTCGCTAGCTTGCGATGCGGTGTCGTGTTGGGTTATCAGGATCAGCTCATGCCGCTGGAGGAGCTCCTCCTCAGGGTCGGCTATCGGACCACGACCGCTCTAAAGCGTCAGTACACGAGCAAGTGGCACCGTCGGAAAGCGGCGGACCTTGCTGTTGAGTATCTCAGCGGTTGAGGAGTCCGAACGCCACAGGCAATTGCGTCGAGTACCGCTAAGGCTCAGCCGGACGCTCAGCTCGAGGATCTCCAGCCTGCAGCGGACCGGAGGAGGGGTCCCTGCGGGCTGGAGGCAAGCGACGGCCGACGCCCACTCATCGTCCGACGACCAACCGGAGCGCAGCCGACCGAAGCGAGCACTCCACTCTCATCTAGTCGGAAAGTGCGAGCGGCCGCAGGGACCCCCTCCTTCGGTCCGCTGCAGGCGGGTGCAACCGAGGTCGCCACGCTGCCGCCGAAGGCGGCCAGAAACACGCGCCGGCCGAAGGCCGGCACCGCTATTCGTCGGTGTCGACGAACTCGATGACGGCGCGTTCGGCGGCGTCGCCCTTGCGGGGGCCGAGCTTGGTGATGCGGAGGTAGCCGCCGGGGCGGTCGGCGTAGCGGGGGGCGATCTCGTCGAAGAGTTTCTTGACGTGGTCGCGGTTGGGGAGCCAGCGGCGGACGAGGCGGCGCGCGTGGACGGTGTCCTCGCGGCCGCGGGTGATCATCTTTTCGGCGACCGGCCGCAGGGCCTTGGCCTTGGCCAGGGTCGTCTGGATGCGGCCGTGTTCGACCAGCGAAGCGAGCTGGTTGCGGAACATGGCCCGGCGATGGGCCGTGGTCCGGCCGAGTTTCTTGTAGCCAACTCCGTGACGCATTTTCGCTCCTTCCCGGGGAAGCTCGGGAACGGTTCAGCGGCCGCTAGGCCTGCAGTCCGCTCTCCGCGTTCTCGGGAACCTCCATGCCGAAGGACAAACCCATCTTGTCGAGTACCTGCTGGATCTCCTCGAGCGACTTGCGCCCGAAGTTCTTGGTCTCGAGCATCTCCTTCTCGCTGCGCACCACCAGGTCGCCGACCGTGTTGATGTTCGCGTTTCGCAGGCAGTTCGCGGACCGGACGCTCAGGTTCAGGTCGTCGATCGCCTTGTGGAGCAGGACACCCAGGTCACCACCGTCGATCTCTTCTTCGGCTACGGTGTCCGTGATCAGGCTCTCCTCGGCGTTGATGAAGATCGTCAGGTGGTCGCGCAGCAGGGTGCCGGCGCGCGACATCGCCTCTTCGGGCGTCACCGTGCCATCGGTCCAGACCTCCACGATCAACCGTTCATAGTCGGTGGTACGACCGAGTCGGGCCGCTTCCACGCGGTAGTTCACGCGCTTCACCGGACTGTGCACCGAGTCGAGCGGAATCCAGCCGATGCCCATCGACTGTTCGAGGTTGCGGTCCGCGCTGACGTAGCCGCGGCCGTTCTTGACCTGCGCCTCGAGGCGGAGCCGGCCCCGTTCGTTGAGCGTGGCCACCCTGCTCGCCGCGTCCCGGATCTCGACGCTGGCATCCGTCTCGAAGTCGCCGGCTGCGACTTCGCGCGGGCCCGTGACGTCGAGGGTGATCACCCGGGTCGCACCGTCGAGAGACCGGAGTGGTACCTGCTTCAGGTTGAGAATGATGTCCGTGACGTCTTCGACGACGCCCTCGAGCGACGAGAACTCGTGCAGCGCGCCATCGATGCGCACCGCAGTGATCGCGGCGCCTTCGATCGCCGAAAGCAGACTGCGGCGCAGCGCATTACCGACCGTCGCGCCGAAACCGCGTTCGAACGGTTGGGCCGAGAACTTTCCGTAGCTGTCGGTCAGCGTCTCGGTGTCGATTTCGACGCGCTTGGGGCGTTGGAATCCCTTCCAGAGCATGTTCACTCCTACCTATCTCGATTGCGTTCCAGATGGAAACGTTGATTTCTCGCGAACTGTGGGGGCAGCGAACCAGGTTCAGACCCGGCGCCGCTTGCGGGGACGGCAGCCGTTGTGCGGGATCGGGGTGACGTCGCGGATCGACCGGATGCTGATGCCGGTCGCCTGCAACGCTCGAACCGCGGACTCCCTGCCGCCGCCAGGCCCCTTGACCAGCACGTCGACAGTCCGCACGCCCATGTCCTTGGCCTGATAGCCGACCGCCTGGGCCGCGACCTGAGCAGCGAAGGGCGTTCCCTTGCGCGATCCCTTGAAACCGTTGCGGCCGGACGACGACCACGTCAGGACGTTGCCGTCCGGATCCGTGATGCAGACCAGGGTGTTGTTGAAGGTCGCGTTGACGTGCGCCACCGCGTGGGGCACGACGCGCTTCTCCTTTCTCGCCTTTGCCATGTGCTTCGCCCTCTCTGGCCCTCTCCGGTCTACTTCCCGACCTTCTTCTTACCGGCCACGGTTGCGCGACGCGGTCCCTTGCGGGTGCGTGCGTTGGTGTGCGTGCGCTGGCCGCGAACGGGCAGGCTCTTGCGATGCCTTACCCCCCGGTAGCTGCCGATCTCCATCAACCGCTTGATGCTCTGGGTGACTTCCTTGCGCAGGTCGCCCTCGACCGCTCCGGCGTCCTGGACCACCTGGCGAATGCGCCCGGTCTCGTCCTCGGTCAGGTCCTTGACCTTGACCGTCGCCTCGACCCCGGCCTCGGTCAGGAGCGACTGAGCCCGAGAGCGCCCGATTCCGTAGATGTAGGTCAGGCCGATGCCGACCTGCTTGTTCTGCGGTAGATCGATCCCCGCGATTCTTGCCATAGGAACTCTCCTGGTCCTCTTCAGCCCTGCCGCTGCTTGTGCTTGGGGTTCTCACAGATGACGCGGATCACACCGCGGCGCCTGACCACCTTGCACTTGACACACATCCTCTTGACTGACGCTCGCACTTTCATTTGATGACTCCTCTGAACGCCGCTGAACACCGAACTGGCCGTCAGGTTCTCAGCCTGTAGACGATCCGGCCGCGACCGGGATCGTAGGGAGAGAGTTCGACCAGCACACGGTCTCCCGGAAGAATGCGGATGAAGTGCTTGCGCATCTTGCCCGAGATGTGGGCCAAGGCCTGATGCTTGTTGTCAAGCTCGACCTTGAAGACTGCGTTCGGCAGTGTCTCCACTACCGTGGCCTCTACTTCGATCGCCTCTTCCTTCTTCACACCAGCGTTCTCCTCGTTCGCCAACTCCTCATTCTACTTGTGTCAGGCCCTCGCCGTCCCCGCCAGAGCCGCCTCGATCGCAACCGTGACCTGCTCGATCGGGACGTTGCCGTTGACCCGCCGCAGCAACCCCAGACCCTCGTAGTGAGCGATCAGAGGCTCGGTCTGCGCCGAGTAGACCTGCAGCCGCTCCCGCACGACGTCCTCCCGGTCGTCCGCGCCGCGTCCGCGAAGGACGATGCGTTGGACCAGCTCCTCGTCCGGTACATCGATCGTGACGACGTGGTCGATCTGGCTCCCGTTGAGGATCTCCTCGAGCGTTCCGGCCTGCGGAGCGGTCCGCGGATAGCCGTCGAGCAGGAAGCCCGCGTCCGCATCGGGCTGGCTCAGCCGGTCCCGAACCACTTCGGCCATGAGATCGTCGTCGACCAGCGCACCCGAGGCCATTACACCCCCGACCCGCCGGCCCAGCTCGCTGCCGGCCGAGACCGCCGCGCGCAACATGTCGCCGGTCGAGATGGCCGGAATCCCGAGCGTCTCCTCAAGGCGCGCGGCCTGCGTGCCCTTGCCACAGCCCGGTGCCCCGAGCAGCACGATGCGCAGCGAATCAGCCACGGCGGCCCCGGATCCGGCCCCGCTTCATGAAGCCCTCGTAGTTCCGCATCACCAGCTGGCTCTCGATCTGCTGGAGCGTGTCCATCGCGACGCTGACCACGATCAGAAGCGACGTGCCGCCGAAGTAGAAGTTGATCCCCATGCCTTCGGTGAGCCATAGCGGCGCGTAGTTGTCCAGGGTCGAACCGACAAAGGGAATGCCACCGACCTTGAAGCCCGCGATCATGAACTCGGGCAGCACGGAGACGCCCGCCAGATAGAGGGAGCCGACCAGGGTCAGGCGGGTAAGCACGCGGTCGATGTACTCGGAGGTCCGCCGGCCGGAGCGGATACCGGGGATGAACCCGCCGTACTTGCGCATGTTCTCGGCCAGGTCGTTCGGGTTGAAGATGATCGAAACGTAGAAGTACGAGAAGAAGATGATCGCCGCCACGTAGAGCAGGTAGTAGACCGGCTGGCCCCACTGCATGGCCGTGGAGATGCGCTGAATCGGCTCGTACTGGATCATCCCGGCCACCGTCGCCGGCACGGTGACCACGGAACTCGCGAAGATGACCGGAATCACTCCGCCCGTATTCACGCGCAGTGGCAGGTAGGTGCTCTGTCCACCGTACTGCCTGCGGCCGACGATCCGCTTGGCGTACTGCACGGGGATCCGCCGCTGCGCCCTCTCCATGTAGACGATGAAGGCCACCACGACGAGCATGAAGACCGACAGCAACAGGATCTTGATCAGGGACATGGCGCCGCTCTGGAGCTGGCCGAAGAGGCCGAGCACGGCGCCCGGCAGACCGACCACGATGCCGGCGAAGATGATGAGCGAAATGCCGTTCCCGATCCCCCGTTCGCTGATCTGCTCGCCCAGCCACATCACGAAGGCGCAGCCGGTCGTGAGCGAGAGCACGGTGACGAACTTGAACCCGAGGCCCGGGTTGAGGACGAGGTTCGCGCCTCCGGGCGAGGTCAGGTTCTCCAGGAAGAACGCGATCGTCGTCCCCTGGATGATCGAGATGACCACGGTCCCGTAGCGGGTGTACTGGGTGATCTTGCGCCGGCCCATCTCGCCTTCCTTGGAGAGCTTCTCGAGATAGGGCACGACGACGGTCAGGAGTTGCAGGATGATGGACGCCGAGATGTAGGGCATGATGCCGAGGGCGAAGAGCGCCACACGGCCCAGACTGCCGCCGGTGAAGGTGTTGACGAACCCCAGCACCGTGCCCTGCATCTGCTCCATGAACTCGCTCAGGGCCAGAGGGTCGATGCCCGGAGTCGGAATGATGCAGCCGATCCGGTAGACCGCCAGCAGGCCCAGCATGAACAACACCCGATTCCGGAGATCCGGAATCGCGAAGATGTTGCGGAAACTCTCGACGCCCACGAGCTACTCCGTCAGCCGATCACTTCACAGACGCCGCCCGCGGCTTCGATCTTGGCGCGCGCGGAGGTACTGAACCGGTGGGCCCGCACCGTCACCCCGGACGGCGCATCCCCGTCGCCGAGGACCTTGAGCTTCATGCCGCGGCGTACACGTCCGCGGGAGACGAGGAGTTCGACATCGATCGTCTCGCCGAGACCATCCAGATCGCCGACGTTGATCACCGTGTACTCGGTGCGGAAGATGTTCGTGAACCCGCGCTTCGGCACCCGGCGGACCAGAGGCATCTGACCGCCTTCGAAGCCCGCGCGCCTCGAGAAGCCCGCCCGCGAACGCTGACCCTTGTGGCCGCGCCCGGCGGTCTTGCCCGTGCCCGAACCCGGACCACGGCCGATCCGCTTCCGCGGGCGGCGGCTGGCCTTCGCCGGTTTGAGATCGTGCAGCTTCATTTCAGTCCTCCAGGACCTGGACGAGATGCGGGATCTTCCGCACCATGCCGCGCACTGCCTGGGTGTCCTCGCGCTCGACGACGTGGCGGATTCGCCTCAGACCCAGGCTGCGCAGCACCTCACGTTGCGGCTTCGGCCTCCCGATCGCGCTCCGCATCTGCTGAATCCGTATCGTCTTGCCTGCCACTTTCGGCACCTCCACTTGTTGAACTGCCTCCATTCGTCGAACCGCCAGCCAGTCCGTCGAGCGACTCCAGGCCTCGCAGCGCTCGAACCTGCTTCTCGTTGCGCAGCGACATGAGCCCGGCGAAAGTCGCCTTGACCACGTTCTGCGGGTTCGTCGTCCCCAGCGATTTGGTCAGGATGTCCTGGATGCCGGCGCCCTCGACCACGGCTCGTACCGCTCCGCCGGCGATCACGCCGGTCCCCTCCGAGGCCGGCTTCAACATGACGCGGCCGGCGCCGAACACGCCCACCGTCTCGTGCGGGATCGTGGTTCCGGCAAGCGGCACTTGCACCAGATTGCGCTTGGCGATCTGGATGCCCTTCCGGATGGCGGCCGGGACCTCCTTCGCCTTGCCCGAGCCGTAGCCCACGCGGCCGGCGCCGTCGCCGATGACGACCAGGGCCGTGAACGAGAAGTTCTTGCCGCCCTTGACGACCTTCGTCACGCGGTTGATGTCGACAACCTGCTCGAAGAACTCGCTGTCGAGATCGATGTCCCTAGCCACTGTTCACTCCTTTGCTCCCTTGCCGCCCGCGGTCCATCAGAATTCGAGGCCTCCCTCGCGCGCGCTGTCGGCAAGCGCCTGGATCCTGCCGTGATACAGGAATCCGCCCCGGTCGAAGATGACCGCGCGGAAGCCCTTTTCCCGGGCGCGCTCAGCAAGGACCTGACCCACCGCCTGCGCCGCCTTGCGATTTCCCGTCGAACCTTCAAGCGACCCCTGGAGAGCCGACTCGAGCGAACTCGCGAAGGCCAGCGTGTTGCCCGACCGATCGTCGATCAACTGGGCGTAGATGTGACGCCGGCTCTTGTGCACGGCCAGACGGGGCCTTTCCTGCGAGCCGCGGAGCTTCTTGCGGACGCGGTATCGCGCCCGCTGCCTCCGGCGGCCGCGGTCAAGCGTTCTCTTTCTGCGCAAGTCACTCATGCCTTGTTTCCTATGCGGTCGCCGCCGCCTTGCCGACCTTGAGCCGGATCTCCTCGTCGCGGTAGCGGATGCCCTTGCCCTTGTACGCGTCGGGCTTGCGCAGGCTGCGCAGGTCGGCAGCAACCTGTCCCACCTGCTGCTTGTCGTTACCGGAAACGGTGATGCGGTTCGCTCGTTCGTCGATCGCCACTTCAACGCCCTCCGGAACCGGGTAGACCACGGGGTGGGAGTACCCGAGCGCCAGGTGCACCTCGCGACCCTTGACCTGTCCCCGATAGCCAACACCGACGATCTCGAGTTCCTTCCGGAAGCCCTCCGTGACGCCGACCACCGCGTTCGCCAGCAACGCACGCGCCAGACCATGCCGGGCCCGCGCCTCACCGGTCGAGCCGGAACGGTGCAGGGTCACCACGCCGTCCTCTACCCGTACTTCGATACCCGGCTGGAGCGGCTGCTGCAGCTTGCCCCGGGGCCCTTCGATCGTCACCGTGCCGCCGTTGACCGCGACCGTCGTCTTCTCCGGCAACGAGATCGGCGCTTTTCCTACCCGCGACATCTTCTAGTACACCTCACACAGGACTTCGCCGCCGACCCGCTGCCGTCGCGCCTGGGCGTCGGTCAGAAGGCCCTGCGATGTCGAGAGGATCGCGACTCCCAGGCCGTTCAGCACCGGCTTCAGATCGTCGGCCGCTCGGTAGATGCGACGTCCCGGTTTGCTGATCTTGCGCACCCTCGTGATCGCCGGCACCCCCTGCTTGTCGTAGGCGAGGAAGATCCGCAGTGTCCGGCCAGGAGGCGAGTCGAACACCTCGTAGTCACTGATGTAGCCCTGGTCGCGCAGCACCCGGCACAACGCGATCTTCAGCTTCGAGGCGGGCGCCTCGGTGCGATCGTGCTTGACGATCAGGGCGTTGCGGATCGTCGTCAGAAGGTCCGCGATGGGGTCGGTTACGGTCATCGGTCCGTCCTTGGATTACCTGGAGTACTCGTTTCCTGCCGGTGGACGTTCAATCCGCGAACGGCATGCCGAGGCCACGCAGAAGATGCAGTGCCTGGGCGTCCGACTCCGCCGACGTCACGAGCGTCACGTTGATTCCCTTGGAGCCGTCGCTCCTGGAGTAGTCGACTTCGGGAAAGATGAGGTGATCGCGAATGCCCAGGGTGTAGCTGCCCCGGCCGTCGAAGCTCCGGTCCGAAATGCCCCGGAAGTCCCGGACCCGCGGCAGTGCGACGGTGATCAACCGGTCGAGGAAGTACCACATCCGGTTGCGCCGCAGGGTGACGCGGCAGCCGATCGGCATTCCCGCGCGCAGCTTGAAGGCGGCGATCGACTTCCGGGCGCGGGTGATCACGGGCTGCTGCCCGGCGATCAGCGCCAGCTCGGGAACGGCGTTCTCCAGTACCTTGATGTTCTGGATCGCTTCGCCGATGCCCATGTTGAGAACGATCTTCTCCAGCCGGGGCACCGCCATCGGGTTGGCGATGCCGAACTCCTGCTGGAGGCTCTTCGTGACCTCCTCCTGATACAGGGTCCTGAGTCGGGGAACCATCAGCTCAACACCGCTCCGCTGACCTTCGCGTACCGGGTCAGCTTGCCGTCCTCGAGGCGGCGCCGGCCCACTCGCGTCGGCTTGTCCGTGTCAGGGCAGATCACCTTGAGATTCGAGATGTGGATCGGCGCCTCCCGTTCCAGGATGCCGCCCTGGACCTGGCGCTGCGGATTCGGCCGCTCGTGCTTCTTGACCATGTTCACGCGCTCGACGATGGCTCGTTCGGAACCCGGAAGCACCCGTAGCACCCGGCTGCGCGTTCCGCGGTTGCGGCCCGCGATGACGAGGACCTCGTCGCCCTTCTTGATCTTCAGTCTCTTCCTGTTCTTGACCTGACCCATGTCAAATCACCTCCGGCGCCAGCGACACGATCCGCATGAAGCGCCGCTCCCGCAGCTCACGAGCGACCGGCCCGAAGACACGGGTGCCGATCGGCTCGCGCGCCTCGTTGATCAGAACCGCGGCATTGTTGTCGAACCGGATGTAGCTGCCGTCGCGACGGCGCCGTTCCTTGCGGGTGCGCACGATGACCGCTCGGACGACCTGGCCCTTCTTGACCGTGCCTTCCGGCGTCGCCTCCTTGACGGAAGCCGTGATCACGTCGCCCAGCGCGCCGTACTGGCCCGAGGAACCGCCCCGCAACTGGATGCAAGAGATGCGCTTCGCCCCCGAATTGTCGGCGACATCGAGCATCGTTCCCATCTGGATCATGGCCCTGCCTACCCTTCCGCCCGCTTGACGACTCGCTGCACACGCCAGCGCTTCCGGCGCGAGAGCGGTCGGGTCGAGACGAGGGAAACGACGTCTCCCTCGCGGCAATCGTTCGCTTCATCGTGGGCGACAAACCGGGACGACTTCTTCATCAGTCGGTGGTAGAGCCGGTGCATGACCGTCTTCTCGACCGCCACCACGACCGTCTTGTCCATCTTCGCGCTCACGACCTTGCCGACCCGGACCTGCCGGCGGCCCCGCGTTGTTGCTTGCTCAGCGTTCATTTCATTCACTTCGCCTTCTCACGCAGAACGGTCAGAACCCGCGCCAGTTCGACCCGGGCATTCCTGATCCTGCTTGGCTTCTCAAGCTGTCCAATCGACTTCTGCAGCCGCAGAGCGAACAACTGATCGGCCAGTTCCTCCTCCTTCTGGCGCAGTTCCTCCTGCGTCAAATCCCTGAGTTCGCTCGCCTTCATCGCCTCGCCACCTTCAGATCTGCACGCCGTGGCGGGCCACGAACTTCGTCTTGATTCCAAGCTTGTGGGAAGCGAGCCGCATTGCCGACCTGGCGAGTTCCGGCGAAACCCCTTCGAGCTCGTAGAGGATGCGGGCGGGACGTACCACAGCAACCCACTCCTCAGGGTTGCCCTTGCCCTTGCCCATCCTCGTCTCCAGTGGCTTCTTGGTGATCGGCTTGTCCGGGAAGACCCGGATCCAGACCTTGCCCGACCGCTTGATGTGACGGGTGATCGCGATTCGGGCGGCCTCGATCTGGCGCGCGGTGACCCAGCCGGCCTCCTGCGCCTGCAGCCCGTACTCGCCGAAGGACACCACGTTGCCGCCCTTGGCCAGACCGCGACGGCGGCCGCGGTGGTGCTTGCGGAACTTGACCTTCTTCGGCATCAACATCGTTCGTTACTCCTTCGGACTCCGGTGCCCGGCCCCTAGGCCGCCGTGCGGCGGCCGCGCTCCCGCGAGAGATCGCCCCGGTAGACCCAGACCTTGACTCCGATCACACCGTAAGTCGTGTACGACTCGGCGAATCCGTAGTCGATGTCGGCCTTCAGGGTGTGCAGCGGCAGACGCCCCTCCTGGTACCACTCGGTACGGGCGATCTCGTTGCCGCCCAGCCGGCCCGACACCATGATCTTGACGCCCTTGGCGCCGAAACGGAACGCCGACTCCATCGCCTTCTTCATCGCCCGGCGAAAGGCAATGCGGCGCAGAAGCTGATTGGCGATCCCCTCGGCAACGAGCTGGGCGTCGAGCTCCGGGCGCTGAATCTCCTGGATGTTGATGTGGACTTCCTGCCCCATCTGCCGGCTCAGATCGTCGCGCAGCTTGTCCACTTCCGCGCCCTTGCGGCCGATGATGATCCCCGGACGCGAGGTGTAGATCGTCACCCGCAGCTTGTCCGCGGCGCGTTCGATGTCGATCTGGCTGACGCCGGCATGCATGAGCCGCTTCTTCAGCCCGGTCCGCAGCTCGATATCCGACTTCAGGGTGCCGGCGTAGTCGCGTTCGGCGTACCAACGCGAATGCCAGCCCTGGTTGTAGACCAGACGAAAACCGTAGGGATGTGTCTTCTGACCCATGAACGCTCCTAGTCCTGACTCGGCTCCGGCTGGCCGCCGCGGGAATCGATCTTGATCGTGACGTGACTCTGCCGTTTGAGGATGCGGAAGGCACGGCCCATCGGCTGCGGGCGCAGCCGTTTCAGGGTCGGCCCGCCGTCGACGAAGATCTCCTTGACGTAGAGACCGCCGACATCGACTCCCGGCTCCCGGTTCTCCGCGTTGGCCACCGCCGACCGCAGCAACTTGTAGACCGGCCGCGCCGCCGACTTGGTGCTCAACTGCAGCAGGGTCGAGGCCTCCTCCACGTCACGGCCGCGGATCAGGTCCGCGACCAGACGCACCTTCTGCGGCGACGCCTGCAGGTACTTGAGTCGGGCTATTGCTTCCATTTTCTTCTCTCTGCCTGTCGGGACCTCGGCAAACTAGCGGGGACGCGCCCTGCGCTCCCGCTTGCCGCCCGCATGTCCCCGGAAGGTCCGCGTCTGGGCGAACTCTCCGAGCTTGTGGCCGACCATGTTCTCGCTGACGAAGACCGGAATGAACTTCATGCCGTTGTGGACGGCAACGGTGTGCCCCACCATGTCGGGGATGACCGTCGACCGGCGCGACCAGGTCTTGATGACCCGGCGATCGCTTGTCGCGTTCATCGCCGCCACCTTGTCGTACAGGTGGTTGTCGATGAAGAAACCCTTCTTGAGTGAACGTCCCATGCTGTCCTCTGTTCCTTTGCTGCCGCCGACCTACTTCCGGCGTCCCCGCCGCCGAACGATCATTCCGGTCGTGCGCTTGTTGCTCCGCGTCTTGTAGCCCTTGGTCGGCTTGCCCCAGGGCGTCGTCGGATGCCGGCCGCCCGACGCCTTGCCCTCGCCCCCGCCCATCGGGTGATCGACCGGGTTCATGGAGACGCCGCGGTTGTGCGGCCGCCGGCCCCGCCAGCGATTCCGCCCCGCCTTGCCGAGCGAGATGTTCGAGTGCTCCGAGTTGCCCACCTGTCCGATCGTGGCCGAACAGTCGATGTGGACCCGCCGCACCTCTCCTGAAGGAAGCCGGATCTGGGCGTAGGCCCCCTCCTTCGCCATCAACTGGGCGCCGGCGCCGGCGCTGCGCACCATCTGGCCGCCGGCGCCGATCTTCAGTTCGATGTTGTGGATGACCGTGCCGAGAGGGATGAACCGGATCGGCAGGCAGTTGCCGACATCGATCTCCGACCCCTGTCCCGACTGCACGGTGGCCCCGACTTTGAGCCCCTGGGGATGCAGGATGTAGCGCTTCTCGCCGTCGGCGTAGTGCAGCAGGGCGATCAACGCACTGCGATTCGGGTCGTACTCGATGCTGGCCACCTTCGCCGGCACGCCGACCTTGTCGCGCCGGAAGTCGATCCGCCGGTAGCGGCGCTTGTGGCCGCCGCCGCGGAACCAGATCGTCTGCCAGCCCTTGTTGTTCCGACCGCTGATCCGCTTCTTGCCCTCGACCAGGGGCTTGTGCGGCTTGTCGGTCGTGACCTCTTCCCGCCGCGCGTACTCCTGGAAGCGGCTGGCCGGATTCGTCGGTTTCAGTTTCTTGATCGCCATCGCGGCTCTCGCTACACGTTGTCGAAGAGATCGATCTGGCCCTCGGCCAGCCGTACGTATGCCTTCTTCCAATCGGGGGTGCGGCCGACGAACCGGCCGCGACGGCGGACCTTGCCGTGCACGTTCGCGATCCGGACCTCAGCCACCTTGACGCCCGCGAACTGGGTTTCGACCGCCTTCCGCACCTCGATCTTGTTCGCCCGGGAGTCGACCACGAAGGCGATGATGTTGCTCCCATCCCGAAGCTCGGTCGACTTCTCGGTGATCAAAGGGCGCCGCAGCACGTCCTGCACTCTCATTCTTCACTCCCGCCGGGGCATGATTCGCTCCCGTTCCGTTGCCTTCGCCGCTGCAGCACGGCGGAAAGGCGCCCGATCGCGTTCTCGCTGAAGAGCACGTAGCTCCGGTCGACGACGTCGTAGACGTTGACACCCATCGCATCGACGGCCTTGACCTGCGGATGATTGCGGGAGGCCAGCATCAGGTTCCGGTTGCCGTGGTCGTCGACGATCAGCGCCTTGCCGTCGACGCCGAGGCCCTGCAGACAGGCTGCGAAGGCGCCCGTCTTGTGACTCTCGAGCTCGAGCGAGTCGATTACCATGATCCGCTCCTCGAGGAGCTTCCTCGACAGTGCCGACTTGAGCGCATTCCGCTTCTCGTTCCGGGACAGCTTCTTGCGGTGGCTGCGGGGATGAGGTCCATGCACGACTCCACCGCCACGACGGAGCGGCGAGCGACGGCTGCCGGCACGCGAGCGGCCGGTGCCCTTCTGGCGGTACGGCTTGACCCCGGAGCCCCGGACTTCGTGCCTGCCCTTGACCTTGTGGGTTCCCGCGCGCCACGCGGCCCGCACGGCGACCACCGCCAGGTGGATCAGGTGCTCCTTGTAGGGGTAGGCGAAGACCTCTTCCGGCAAGTCGACCTTGCCGACGGCCTCGTTGTCGAGACTCCTGACTGCGATCTCCGGCATCAGACCGAACTCCTGACCATGACCAGGCCGCTCCGGGCGCCCGGAACCGCCCCGCGCAGATAGAGGAGCCGGTTCTCGGCATCCACCTTGACCACCACGAGCTTCTTCGTCGTCACCCGCTTGCCGCCCATCCGGCCGGGGAACCGCATGCCGGGGAACACGCGGGAGGGACTCGCGGACTGCCCGACCGAGCCGGGGGCGCGATGGAACATCGAGCCGTGGGTGGCGCGGCCACCGCCGAAGCCGTGGCGGCGCATGACGCCCTGGAACCCCTTGCCCTTGCCGGTGCCGATCACGTCGACCCGGGAACCGACCTCGAAGATCGAAACCTCGATCTCGTCGCCCGGCTGCGACTCGTCCGTCGCATCGACCCGCACCTCGGCCAGATGGCGCATCGGATCGACTCCGGCCTTCTTGAAGTGACCCCGGCGCGCTTCCGTGACCCGTCTGGGAGGTCGACTCTCGACCAGGCCGATCTGCACCGCCTCGTACCCGTCGGACGCTTCCGTCTTGCGTTGCACGACCCGGCAGGGACCGATCTCGAGCACCGTCACCGGCACCGCTGCCCCGTCCTCGGTGTAGATCTGCGTCATGCCGATCTTGCGACCCAGCAGGCCCTTCGTCTGGCTGTTGTCAGCGCTCACCGCCCGTTCTCCTCAGTCTCGTGCCTCAGTCCCTGGCGTCTCAGGCACCGAACGCCTTGATCTCGACATCGACGCCGGCGGGAAGCTCCAGCTTCATCAACGCGTCGACGGTCTGACTGGTGGGCTCGAAGATGTCGAGCAATCGCTTGTGGGTGCGGATCTCGAACTGCTCCCGTGACTTCTTGTCCACATGCGGGGAACGGTTCACCGTGTAGCGGGCGATGTGAGTCGGAAGCGGAATGGGCCCGACCACACGCGCGCCGCTGCGCCGGGCCGTATCGACGATCTCGTGCGTCGACGTATCCAGGATGCGGTAGTCGAAGGCCTTGAGCCGGATGCGAATCTTCTCGTTCATCGTTCCCTCGAATCCCAACCTTCCTCGATCGCCTGACGCACCCGGTCTTACTACTCGGTGATGTCGGTGACGGTGCCGGCGCCCACCGTGCGGCCGCCCTCGCGGATCGCGAAGCGCACGCCCTTCTCCATCGCGATCGGAGCGATCAGCTCCACGTTCAACGCCACGTTGTCACCAGGCATCACCATCTCCGTACCGGCCGGCAGGTTCGCCACACCCGTCACGTCCGTCGTACGGAAGTAGAACTGAGGACGGTAACCGTCGAAAAACGGCGTGTGACGACCACCCTCGTCCTTGTTCAACACGTACACCTCACCGCTGAACTTCGTGTGAGGAGTGATCGACTTCGGCTTCGACAGCACCTGGCCGCGCTCCACCTCGTCCTTCTTCGTGCCACGAAGCAGAACGCCGATGTTGTCCCCCGCCTCACCCGAGTCCAGCAGCTTCCGGAACATCTCGACACCCGTCACCACCGTCGACGCCGTGTCCCGAATGCCCACGATCTCCACCGTGTCGCCGACCGTCACCCGGCCACGCTCCACGCGACCCGTCACCACCGTGCCGCGACCCGAAATCGTGAAAATGTCCTCGATCGGCATCAGGAAGTCCTGGTCCACCGCGCGCTCCGGTGTCGGCACGTAAGAGTCCACCTCCGCCAGAAGCTCCACCACCTTCGAACCCCACTCGCTCTCCGGATCGCCCTCCTCAAGAGCCTTCAACGCCGAACCGCGAACGATCGGAATGTCGTCCCCGGGAAACTCGAACGACGACAGCAGGTCCCGAAGCTCCAGCTCCACGAGGTCCAGCAACTCCTCGTCGTCCACCATGTCGCACTTGTTCATGAACACCACGATGTACGGCACGCCGACCTGACGGGCCAGCAGCACGTGCTCACGCGTCTGCGGCATCGGACCGTCGGCGGCCGACACCACCAGGATCGCACCGTCCATCTGAGCCGCGCCCGTGATCATGTTCTTCACGTAGTCCGCGTGACCAGGACAGTCCACGTGAGCGTAGTGACGGTTCTCCGTCTCGTACTCCACGTGAGCCGTCGCGATCGTGATACCCCGCTCACGCTCCTCTGGAGCCTTGTCGATCTCGTCGAACGGCACGAAATCCGCACCGCCCTTCTTCGCCAAGATGTTCGTGATCGCTGCCGTCAGCGTCGTCTTGCCGTGATCCACGTGACCGATCGTCCCCACGTTCACGTGCGGCTTCGTACGCTCGAACTTCTCCTTCGCCATGCCTCAGCTCCTCGCTATCTCGCTCTGTCCGCTGGTTTCAGCTCACTCTGTGTCGTCGTTTCAGCCGGTCGCCCTGGCCACGACGTCCTCGCTCACGGTGCGCGGTGTCGGTTCGTAGGACTCGAATTGCATCGAGTAGTTCGCCCGGCCCTGTGTCGCGGAACGCAGGTCGGTCGCGTAGCCGAACATCTCCGCAAGAGGCACACGGGCGTTGACGATCTGCGTCTTGCCATTCATCTCCATGCCGAGCACCTTGCCCCGGCGCGAACTGATGTCCCCGATCACGTCGCCCATGTACTCCTCGGGCGTCGTGATCTCGACCGCCATGACCGGCTCCAGCAACACCGGACCGGCGTCCCTGGCGGCGTCGCGCCAGGCCATCGAACCGGCGATCTTGAAGGCGACCTCGGACGAATCGACCTCGTGGGCGCTGCCGTCGTAGACCTCGGCGGCGACGCCGGTGACCGGATAGCCGGCGAGAGGACCCGATTCGAGCGCCTCGGCGATGCCGCGTTGGATCGACCGGATGAACTCCCTGGGAATCACGCCGCCCCTGGTCTTGTCCTCGAACTCCAACCCCTCGCCCTCGAACGGCCGTACCCGCAACAGGCAGTGACCGTACTGGCCCCGACCACCGGACTGACGCACGAAGCGCCCTTCGCCGGCGGACTCCAGGGTGATCGTCTCGCGATAGGCCACCTGCGGCCGGCCGACGTTCGCGCCGACGCGGAACTCCCGGATCAGCCGGTCCGTGATGATGTCCAGATGGAGTTCGCCCATCCCTGAGATCAGCGTCTGGGCAGTGTCCGGATCGGTGTGGACCCGGAACGTCGGGTCCTCGCGCATCAGCTTCTCGAGTGCGAGACCCAGCTTCTCCTGGTCCGCCTTCGTCTTCGGCTCGATCGAGACGGACAGGACCGGCTCGGGAAAGTCCATGGACTCGAGCACGATGGGCGCCGAGGGCTCGCAGATCGTGTCGCCCGTGGTCACGTTGCGGAGACCGACCGCGGCAACGATGTCGCCGCACCAGACGCGCTTGACTTCCTCGCGCTTGTTCGCGTGCATCTTGAGCAGCCGGCCCACGCGCTCCTTGCCTCCGCGGTTCGCGTTCAGCACCGATTGTCCCGTCTCGATCCGGCCGGAGTACACGCGCAGATAGGCGAGCTGGCCGACGAACGGGTCGGTCATGATCTTGAACACGAGGGCGCTGAACGGCGCGTCGTCCGACGGCTCGCGGACGGCGCTCCCGTCGCCCTCGACGACTCCCTCGATCATCGGCACGTCGAGCGGCGAGGGCAGGTAGTCGAGGACGGCGTCAAGCAGGGGCTGTACGCCCTTGTTGCGGAACGCCGAACCGCAGAACACCGGCTGCAGGCTGTTGGCCACCGTCGCCCGACGCAGGGCCGCCCGCAGCTCGTCGCTCGTGACTTCGGCGCCGGAGAGGTACTTCTCGAGCAGTTCCTCGTCGGTCTCCGCCACGGCCTCGACCATCGCCTCGCGAGCCGCCAGCGCCAGGTCGGCGTACTCCTCGGGAATGTCGGTGATCCTGAACTGCGCTCCCAGACTCTCGTCCTCGTAGATGTAGGACGACATCTCGACCAGGTCGATGACTCCGGCGAAGGCGTCCTCGCGGCCGAGGGGCAACTGGAGAACGACGGGCGAGGCGCCGAGCCGTTCGCGCATCATCCGGACACAGCGGTCGAAGTCCGCGCCGACCCGGTCCATCTTGTTCACGAACGCGATCCGCGGCACGCGGTAGCGGTCCGCCTGCCGCCACACCGTTTCGCTCTGGGGCTCGACGCCGGCGACCGCGTCGAACACCGCCACGGCGCCGTCGAGCACGCGCAGCGAACGCTCGACCTCGGCGGTGAAGTCGACGTGGCCGGGGGTGTCGATGATGTTGATCCGGTGGTCCTGCCAGGTACAGCTCGTGGCGGCCGACGTGATCGTGATCCCGCGCTCCTGCTCCTGCTCCATCCAGTCCATCGTCGCGGTGCCTTCGTGCACTTCACCGATCTTGTAGTTCACACCGGTGTAGTACAGGACGCGCTCGGTCGTGGTCGTCTTGCCCGCGTCGATGTGCGCCATGATCCCGATGTTGCGGGTCTTCTCCAACGGGACGTTTCTGGCGGTGGCGGTGGACATGGCGGGTGGTCGAACGGTTGGCTGAAAAGCAGGTGTGCCGGGGTGGATTCGTAGCGTTTGACGGGTGGATTCGTGACGGGTCTTGTGGGGTTCAACGCGGGAGTCGCCGCCTTGCGGGAAGGCGGCGACGCAACGGGACGGGCCGTGGACAACCGGCGGCCGTGGAACGCAATCGGGACCCGCACCGGGCGGATCCGGAGCCGTTCGCTACCAGCGGTAGTGGGAGAAAGCCCTGTTCGCTTCTGCCATCCGGTGGGTGTCCTCTTTCCTCTTGATCGCAACTCCGCGGTTCTCGGCGGCATCGAGCAGTTCGCCGGCCAACCGCAGTCTCATCGTCTTCTCACCCCGACCCTTCGCCGCCTGAATCAGCCACCGCATGGCCAGGGCTAGCTTGCGCGCGGGCCGTACCTCCATCGGCACCTGGTATGTCGAACCGCCAACACGCCGCGACTTGACCTCGACCGCGGGTTTCACGTTGTCGATCGCCTTCTGGAAGACGGCGACCGGATCCTCCTCCCCGGTCCGTTCCTTGATCGTCGTCAGGGCGTCGTAGAGGATGCGCTCGGCGACCGACTTCTTGCCGTCCTTCATCAGGACGTTGACGAACTTGCTAACCAACTGGGAGTGGTACAGCGGGTCGGGGAGAATCTGGCGCTTGGGAACTTCGCGGCGTCGGGGCATGAGGAGGCTCCGGTGAATCAGGCCTTGGGGCGCTTGGCGCCGTACTTGGAGCGTCCCCGACGACGATCGTCGACGCCGACCGCGTCCAGAGTGCCGCGAATGACGTGGTAACGGACGCCGGGCAGGTCCTTCACCCGGCCTCCGCGAATCAGAACGATGGAGTGCTCCTGGAGGTTGTGCCCGACGCCCGGAATGTAGGTCGTGACCTCGATACCGTTCGTGAGGCGCACGCGCGCCACCTTGCGCAACGCCGAGTTCGGCTTCTTCGGCGTCTGCGTGTACACGCGAACGCACACTCCCCGCCTCTGCGGCGAGGCCTGGAGCGCCGGGCTCTTGGTCTTCGCGACCTGGCGTTGGCGGCCCTTTCGGACCAGTTGACGGATGGTGGGCATGGGTGCTCTTGCTCCAGCAGACTCTCAAAGGGGCCCGCCGCCACGCACGGCGCGGGCCAGTCTGAGCCGACCCGGGCCAACCCGAGGCGACCGAAAACGAGCAGGCCAGCCGACCGCGTTAGGCGCCGGAAGCGCGCGGCACCGGGCGAACACCCGGTTCAGAGCCTGACTCGTTGAGTGAAGTTGGGACTATCTTTCGGCTCGCCCCGCGCGAGCCGCACAAGGGCGCGAACGTTAGCAGAAACCAGGGAACCGGGGCAACTCTCCGGCCTCAGTTGTCGCCTTCGCTCAGCACCTGCGGCATCGTGCGGATGAACTCCTCCGGGTAGTCGTAGTTGTACAGGTCGTCGGCCACCAGTTCCGGCGTCGGATACACCACATCCTCGATGTGGAAGTCGTGGTAGTGGTCCATGCCGGTACCGGCCGGGATCACCCGTCCGACGATCACGTTCTCCTTCAGCCCGCGCAGATGGTCCACCCTGCCGCTGATCGCGGCCTCGGTGAGCACCCGCGTGGTTTCCTGGAAGCTGGCCGCCGAGATGAAACTCTCGGTGGAAAGCGAGGCCTTGGTGATCCCGAGCAACAGCGGCCGGCCGATCGCCGGAGTGCCCCCGGCTGCGGTCACCCGCTCGTTCTCCTCCTTGAAGCGCCAGCGGTCGACCTGCTCGTCGATCAGGAAGTCCGTGTCGCCGACCTCCTCGATCTCAACCGACCGCATCATCTGTCGGACGATCACCTCGATGTGCTTGTCGTTGATCGCCACGCTCTGGGAACGGTAGACCTCCTGGATCTTGTCGACCAGGTAACGCTGAAGTTCCCTCTCGCCCTTGACTCTCAGGATGTCGCGAGGATCGATGTTCATCGTCTCGCCAACGAGGACGTCCCCGGCATTGACAAACTCGCCGTCCTGCACGTTGACGTGGACGTTGCGCGCGACCGTGTAGTCCTGTGCCTCGCCCGCCTCGTTCTCGACGGTGATCACCCGGTTCCCCTTGACGAACTCCTTGCCCAAACGGACGACGCCGTCGATATCGGCGACAACGGCCGCTTCACCCCGCGGCTTGCGGGCCTCGAAGAGCTCCTGGACCCGCGGCAGACCGCCGGTGATGTCCTTGGTCTTGGTCGTCTCGCGCGGGATCTTCGCCAGCGTGTCGCCAGGATGAACCTCGGCGCCGTCGTTGACCACGAGGTGCGCGCCAACCGGCAACGAGTATCGCCTGCTCTCGCCCGGATCCACGCCCGTCTCGGGTCGTTGAACAGCGCTCGAGGTGACAACCAACGCCGGCGCCCGCCTCTCGCTTTGCGAGGCCTCGACGATGATTCGTTCG
Source organism: Holophagales bacterium (assembly GCA_009836625.1). Classification (GTDB taxonomy): domain Bacteria; phylum Acidobacteriota; class Thermoanaerobaculia; order Multivoradales; family Multivoraceae; genus Multivorans. Next base: position 51,421 of record VXVC01000001.1, on the reverse strand, counting down.
GTCAGTCCCGTCACCTTGTCCGTCTCTTCGCGAACGTTCTCGCCCTCCACGATGTCGTGGAACTCCACGTGTCCGCCGACCTCGGAGAGGATGGCGGATGTGAAGGGATCCCACTCGACGAGGTCGGTCCCGGGCTCGACTTCCTGGTTCTCACGCACCAGCAGGTGGGAGCCGTAGGTCAGCGGATGCCGCTCGAGTTCGCGGCCCGCCTCGTCCACCAGAACCAGCTTGCCGTTCCGGTTGACCACGACCAGCGCGCCCTCGCGGCTGTCGACGGTGGCCACGTTGATGAGCTTGACCCAGCCCTTGTTCCGCGCCGCGTGGCGTGACTGCTCCGAGACGCGGCTGGCGGTGCCGCCGAAGTGGAACGTGCGCATCGTCAACTGCGTGCCGGGTTCGCCGATCGACTGGGCGGCGATGACGCCCACGGCTTCGCCGAGGTCGACACTGCGGCCTGTCGCCAGGTTGCGGCCATAGCACGCGGCGCAGACGCCGCGACGCGTCTCGCAGGTCAGCACGGAGCGGATCTTCGCCCGCTCGATTCCCGCCGCCTGGAGGTTGTTCGCCATCCTCTCCGTGATCCCGTCGCCGACCGAAAGGAGCTGGTCGCCGGTCATCGGATCGAAGATGTCCTCCTGGCTGACGCGCCCTACCAGGCGATCGCGCAGCGGTTCGAGGGTGTCTCCGCCCTCCATGATCGCGCCGACGACGATCCCGTCGATCGTGCCGCAGTCCTCCTCGGTGACGATGACGTCCTGCGCGACATCGACCAGACGGCGCGTCAGGTAACCCGAATCGGCGGTCTTGAGCGCCGTGTCGGCCAGACCCTTGCGGGCGCCATGGGTCGAGATGAAGTACTGCAGAACGGACAGGCCCTCGCGGAAGTTCGCGTGAATCGGGGTCTCGATCACCTCGCCCGACGGCTTGGACATCAGGCCGCGCATTCCCGCCAACTGCCGGACCTGTTCACGGGAGCCCCGGGCGCCCGAGTCGGCCATCAGGTTGATCGGGTTGAACTCACCCCGTTCCGCCTCGACGTCCTTCATCTCGCGGAACATCTCGCTCGAGACGTTCTCCGTTACCCGATGCCAGATATCGATGATCTTGTTCTTGCGCTCACCGGCGGTGATGACGCCCGCGCTGCGCTGCTTCTCGATCTCCAGGACCTCGCCGCGCGCTTCTTCGATCAGCTTCTCCTTCGTCGACGGCACGACCATGTCGTCGACGCCGAAGGAGATGCCGGCCCGGGTCGCGTACTGGAAGGTGATCTCCTTGATCTCGTCGAGCATCCGGACCGCCAGGTCGGCGCCGTGCCGGATGTAGCAGTAGCCGACCAGATCCTGGAGACCGCGCTTGCGCAGCAGACCGTTGATGAACGGCAGTTCGTCCGGCAGGTTGTCGTTCAGGATGACCCGGCCGACCGTGGTCTCCACGACTTCGCCGTCGAGCTGCTGGAGCTCGGCGTGGACGATGTCCTGCGTGTCGTGCTGCGCGCCGAGGTCGACGTACGGACCGCTCAGGCGCAGACGGATCGGCGTCTGCGTCTCGACCACCGCGTCCTCGAGCGCGAACAGGACCTCGTCGACGCTGGCGAAGGTCCGCCCCTCGCCTCGCGCGCCCGACCGCGGCATGGTCAGGTAGTAGCCGCCCAGCACCAGATCCTGACTGGGCACCGCCAGCGGCCGGCCATGGGCCGGGCTCAGGATGTTGTTCGAGGCCTGCATCAGCACATGGCTCTCGATCTGGGCCTTGGGCGAGAGCGGCACGTGAACCGCCATCTGGTCGCCGTCGAAGTCCGCGTTGAACGCGGCGCAGACCAGGGGGTGGATCTGGATCGCCTTGCCCTCGATCAGGACCGGCTGAAACGCCTGGATGCCCAGACGGTGAAGAGTGGGTGCGCGGTTCAGGAGCACGGGATGATCGCGGATGACCTCGTCCAGGGCGTCCCAGACGACCTCCTCCTCCCGCTCGACCATCTCCTTGGCGGCCTTGATCGTGCCGACGTACTCGCGCTCTTCCAGCCAGCTGTAGATGAACGGCTTGAACAGCTCCAGCGCCATCTTCTTGGGGAGTCCGCACTCGTTCAGCTTCAGGTCCGGACCGACCACGATCACCGAACGCCCCGAGTAGTCGACCCGCTTCCCGAGCAGGTTCTGGCGGAAGCGGCCCTGCTTGCCCTTCAGGGTGTCGGACAGGGACTTGAGCGGACGGTTGTTCGAGCCCTTGAGCACTCGGCCGCGGCGGCCGTTGTCGAACAGGGCGTCGACGGCCTCCTGCAGCATCCGCTTCTCGTTGCGGACGATGACCTCCGGCGCGCGCAGCTCAAGCAGCTTCTTGAGCCGGTTGTTCCGGTTGATGACGCGCCGGTAGAGATCGTTCAGGTCGCTGGTCGCGAAGCGGCCGCCGTCCAGCGGCACGAGCGGCCGGAGCTCCGGCGGAATGACCGGGATCACGTCCAGGATCATCCATTCCGGCCGGTGACCGCTGCGCCGGAAGGCGTTGACGACCTTGAGCCGCTTCGCCGCCTTCAGACGACGGATCTGGCTGGTGTCCGAGCGCATGACGATCCGGAGCTCCTCGGCCAGCTCGTCGATGTCGATGCGGGCCAGGAGTTCCTTGATCGCCTCGGCGCCCATCCGGGCGTCGAAGCCGTCCGGGCCGAACTCCTCGCGCAGCTCCCGGTACCGCTCCTCCGAGACGAGCTCGTTCTCCTCGAGGTCCGCGTCGCCGGGATCGATGACCACGTAGCTCTCGAAGTAAAGGATGCGCTCGAGGTTGCGCAGACTCAGGTCGAGCAGGTGACCGATGCGGCTGGGCAGGCCCTTGAAGAACCAGACGTGGCTGGCCGGACTGGCCAGCTCGATGTGCCCCATCCGCTCCCGCCGCACCCGCGAGCGCGTGACCTCGACGCCGCACTTGTCGCAGACGACGCCGCGGTGCTTCATCCGCTTGTACTTGCCGCACAGACATTCCCAGTCCGTCATCGGCCCGAAGATCTTCGCGCAGAAGAGGCCGTCCCGCTCCGGCTTGAACGTGCGGTAGTTGATCGTCTCGGCCTTCGTGACCTCTCCGTAGCTCCAGGAGCGGATCTTCTCCGGCGAAGCCAGCGCGATCTTGATCGCGTTGAAGTCCTTGGCCGACTGCGTCTTCTCGAAACTGGACAGTGGTTGCACCCGCGACCTCCTAGACCTTCATCAACTCGACGTCAAGACACAGACTCTGCAGCTCGCGCACCAGTACGTTGAACGACTCCGGGAGCCCCGGGTCTTCCGGCACGTCGCCCTTGACCAGCGCCTCGTAGGCGCGGCTGCGGCCCTCGACGTCGTCGCTCTTGACCGTGAGCAGCTCCTGCAGGGTGTAGGCGGCGCCGTACGCCTGCAGCGCCCACACCTCCATCTCGCCGAAACGCTGCCCGCCGAACTGGGCCTTGCCGCCGAGAGGCTGCTGGGTGATCAGCGAGTAGGGACCGATCGACCGCGCGTGGATCTTGTCGTCCACCAGGTGGGACAGCTTCAGCATGTAGATGTAGCCCACCGTGACCTTCTGCTCGAAGGCGTCGCCCGTGACGCCGTCGTAGAGCGTCGTCTTGCCCGACGACGGCAACTCCGCCTCGTCCAGCAGTTCCTTGAGCCGGGACTCCTGGATTCCGTCGAACACCGGAGTCGCGAACTTGACTCCCAGGGACTTGCCGGCCCAGCCCAGATGTGTCTCCAGAATCTGGCCGACGTTCATCCGGCTGGGAACGCCGAGCGGATTCAGCACGATCTCGACCGGCGTGCCGTCCGGCAGGTACGGCATGTCTTCTTCGGGCAGGATGCGCGAGATGACGCCCTTGTTGCCGTGACGGCCGGCCATCTTGTCGCCGACCTGGAGCTTGCGCTTCATCGCCACGAACACCTTGACGAGCTTGATGACGCCGGGGGGCAGTTCGTCGCCCTTCTGGAGGAGCTTGATCTTCTCCTCGTTCACCCGGTGCATGACCTCGATGTAGGAGTCGGTGTGCTCGTAGATCTCCGACACCTCCTTCAGCAGGTCTTTCTGCCTCAGGGGCAGCGCCAGGATCTCGCGCCGGGTCAGGCGTTCCAGGTGCTCGTACTCGATCTTCTCGCCCCTTTTCAGGAGACCCTCGCCTTCCCGGTCCTTGACCCCGGCGGTCGGCTTGAGATCCACCAGAAGATCGGCGATCTTCTTGTTCCGCTCCTCATGCATGATGCGCGTCTGGTCGCGGATGTTCTTCTCCAGCCGTCCGACCTCCTGCTCCTCGATTTCGAGCGCCCGCTCGTCCTTCTCGACGCCCTTGCGAGCGAAGATCTTGACTTCGACCACGGTGCCCTCGATACCCGGAGGCGCCTTCAGGCTGGCGTCCCGCACGTCGCCGGCCTTCTCGCCGAAGATCGCGCGCAGGAGCTTCTCCTCCGGCGTGAGCTGGGTCTCGCCCTTCGGCGTGACCTTGCCGACCAGGATGTCGCCGGCCTTGACCGAAGCGCCGATCCGGATGACGCCGCTCTCGTCGAGATCGGCGAGGGCCGCCTCTGAGACGTTGGGGATGTCCCGAGTGATCTCCTCGGGGCCGAGCTTCGTGTCGCGCGCCTCGATCTCGAACTCCTCGATGTGGATCGACGTGTAGGCGTCGTCCCGTACGAGGCGCTCGGAAACCAGGATCGCGTCCTCGAAGTTGTAGCCCCGCCAGGGCATGAAGGCGACCAGAACATTGCGCCCCAGGGCAAGTTCGCCTTCTTCGGTCGAGGCGCCGTCGGCCAGGACGTCTCCCCGGGCCACCCGCTGGCCCTCGTCGACGATCGGCTTCTGGTGCACGCAGGTGTTCTGGTTCGATCGGCGGAACTTGGTCAACTGGTAGATGTCGGCGCCGAACTCACGCGGCTCGCCGGTCTCCGGATCCGCGCCCTCGACCCGGACGATCACCCGGTCGGCGTCCACGGAATCGACGACGCCGGCACGCTGGCACAGCACCACCGCACCCGAGTTGCGAGCTACGATCCCCTCGAGCCCGGTGCCGACGATCGGCGAGTCCGAGCGCAGCAGGGGTACGGCCTGACGCTGCATGTTCGAACCCATCAGGGCGCGGTTCGCGTCGTCGTTCTCGAGGAACGGAATCAGGGCCGCGGCCACGCTCACCAGCTGCTTCGGGCTGATGTCCATGTAGTCGACGCGCTCCCGGTCGACCGTCACGAAATCGCCGCGTGCGCGCGCCACGGGCCGCTCATTCTCGAGGAAGCCCCTGTCGTCGATCTTGGCGTTGGCCTGGGCGATGATGTACTTCTCTTCCTCCCAGGCAGTGAGGTAGAAGGCCTGCGGCTCGGCTTCCACCTGCCGCTTCTTGTTCCGCTTGAGGCGGTTGTTCTCCGCCACAAGTTCGTCGGCCGACACGATCTGGCCCAGGGCGAACGTGCCGTCGCCGGGCTTGATCACCTTGAAGTGGTCAATGACGCGCCCGCCCTCCACCTTCTTGTACGGGCTCTGGATGAAGCCGTAGTCGTTGATCTGGGCGTAGGTCGCCAGCGAGGAGATGAGGCCGATGTTCGGCCCCTCGGGAGTCTCGATCGGACAGATGCGGCCGTAGTGGGAGGCATGCACGTCGCGGACCTCGAAGCCCGCGCGCTCGCGCGACAGTCCGCCGGGGCCAAGGGCGGACAGCCGGCGCTTGTGGGTGACCTCGGACAGCGGATTCGTCTGATCCATGAACTGCGAGAGCTGGGACGAACCGAAGAACTCCTTGATCGCCGCGATGACCGGCTTGGAGTTGATCAGGTCGTGCGGCATCGCCGAGTCGATGTCCTGGTGCACCGACATCTTCTCCTTGATCGCTCGCTCCATCCGCACCAGGCCGACCCGGAACTGGTTCTCGAGCAGCTCGCCGACTGCGCGCACGCGGCGATTGCCCAGGTTGTCGATGTCGTCGACGCGACCAACGTCTTTCTGCAGTTGCAGGAGGTACTCGATCACCCGGTAGAAGTCCTCCGCGGAGAGAGTCTTCTGGTCGACCGGCACTTCCTTCTCGAGCTTGATGTTGAACTTGAAGCGGCCCACCCGGGAGAAGTCGTAGCGCTTGGCGTCGAAGAACATCCCGTAGAAGAGCGAACGAGCGCTCTCGTGGGTCGGCGGGTCACCGGGACGCATGCGCCGGTAGATCTCGATCTGCGCTTCCTTGGTGTCCTTGGTCGTGTCCTTGGCCAAGGTGTTCGAAATCGTGGCGCCGCACAGCTCCCAGTCGGGGAAGAACACCTCGAGCTCACTGTGGTTGCGCCCGTCGAGCCGCTCGTCGAGATCCTCGGGAATCGGCTCGTTCGCTTCGAGCAGCACCTCGCCGGTGTCCTGGTCGATCACATCGGCGATCAGGAAAGCCGGCTCGAGTTCCTGCGGTCCGACCTCCGCCTCGATGTTGTCGCCGGCGTCCAGCCGCTCGATCGCCGTCTCGTCCAGCGTCAGACCGGCGAAGACGCTGTAGCGGTGACGCACGCCCCGGCTCGAGCGTTCGCGCAGGCGTTCGCGCTCCAGCACCTCGGGACCGATGCCCAGGCGATACACGCCGCCGCCCTCGATGCTCAGGGGCAGCGCGGTGTAGAACTGGCGCAGGATCTGCTCGTTCGTCTCCAGGCCCAGGGCGCGCAGGAAGACGGTGCCGTAGAACTTCCGCTTGCGGTCGATCCGGACCGACAGGATGTCCTTCTGGTCGTACTCGAACTCGACCCAGGAGCCGCGGTAGGGGATGATCTTCGCAAGGTAGACGCGCTTGTCGCGGGTGAAGAAGACGCCGGGGCTGCGGTGCAGCTGGCTCACGATCACCCGTTCGGTGCCGTTGATGATGAAGGTGCCGGTGTCGGTCATCAGCGGGATCTCGCCGAAGTAGACCTCTTCCTCCTTGGCGTCCCGCATCATCTTCTGACCGGTTTCCGGGTCCTTGTCGTAGACGAAGAGCCTGAACGTGACCTTGAGCGGCACGGCGTAGGTCATGCCCCGTTCCCGGCACTCCGGCATCGAGTACTTGAGCTGCAGTTCGACCGGCCCGCCGCAGGTGTCGCACTTGGTCACCCGGTTCGCGTTGACCGCGCCGCAGCTCGGGCAGCCGACGCTGTCCTCGAGCGGGTGGTCGGTCATGATCTTCGAGCCGCAGTTCGTGCACGACATGCGCAGATACTCGAGCCCCTTCAGGTCGCCGCAGCGGCACTGCCAGTCGCCGATCGAGTAGCTCACGAAGTCGAGCGAACAGGTTTCCCGGAAGTCCCAGAACGGGAAGATCCCCGTGAAGACCGCCTGCAGACCGTGGTTCATCCGCTCCTCCGGGAGCAGGCTCATCTGCAGGAACCGATCGTACGAGCGGCGCTGAACCCCGATCAGGTCGGGAATTGCCAGCGTCGTCTCGATGGTCGAGAAGTCGATCCGCCCGTTGCCGTTGCCGTCGCGGTGACCGTTCTGCGCAACTGAAGTGTCCGTCATGCTTCGATGTCCTCTACGTCAGATCCTCTGCACGAGGTGGAAACGCACGAGTGCCACCCCGGCGCTCGCTTCAGGAAGAAACCTGGGCGCCGGGTCGAGATTGGCCAGCTCGATTCTACGCCGACCCCGGGGAAGATCGCCAGCCGGAATGGTTACTTGACCTCGGCCTGACCGCCGGCCTCCTCGAGTTTGCCCTTGACCTCTTCGGCCTCTTCCTTCGAAACGCCCTCCTTGACCGCGACCGGCGCCGACTCGACCAGATCCTTGGCCTCCTTCAGACCCAGGCTGGTGACCTCGCGCACGACCTTGATCACGGCGATCTTCTTGTCGCCGAAGGAGGTCAACTGAACGTCGAACTCCGTCTGCTCTTCGGCTTCCTGGACCTCGCCGGCTCCCGCCATACCCGCCATCGGGACCGCGGCGGCCGCCGCCGAAACGCCGTAGTGCTCCTCGAGCTCCTTGACCAGAGTGTTGAGCTCCAGGACGGTCATCTCGTCGATCTGTTTGATCAGATCCGCTGCTGCTACTGCCATCTTCTTGGCTCCCTTATGGTTCACCGGCGCCGGCTCGGCGCCGCGTTTCCAACCTCCCTGAGAGGGCCGAAATCAGCCCCCACTCTCCTGACTTGCTTCCTTCTGACCTGCGACCTGGTTCAACGCGCGGAGGAACTGCGGCGTGACGTCCCCGAGCCCCCTCACCAGCCGCGCGATCGGCGACTGGAGCAGGAACAGGAGCTTCGCCACCAGCGCCTCCCGGCTGGGCAGATTGGCGATCTCCTTGATCGCCTCCGCCGACACCTGCTGGCCGTCCACCAGGCCGGCCTTGAACTCGAGGACCGGCACGTCTTCCGCGAACTCGGTCAGGGTCTTGGCCAGCCCCACCGGATCGTCGTCACTGTAGGCGATCGCTGTCGGCCCGACGAGGTGATCCGACAGCACTCCGAGACTGCTGTCCTCGAACGCGAGTTTGGCGATCCGGTTCTTGACGACCGAGTAGCTGCCGCCGGCCGTGCGCACACGGCGCCTCAGATCGTTGACCTGTCCCACCGTGATGCCGGAGAAACCCACCAGAAACGCGTGCGGCGCCGCCGCCATGTCGCCCTGGTAGCTGGCCAGCAACTCGGCCTTCGTCTCGCGTGTCAGTGCCATTTCTCTCGACCTCCTCGTAGCCGGCCCGGCAGGCTAGGTAGCCTCGACCGCGGCGGCTTCGGACGAGTCGACCCGCACGCCCGGCCCCATCGTCGAACTCAGGTTGACCGAACGCAGGTACGTGCCCTTGGCGGCGCTCGGACGCGCACGCATGATCTCGGAGAGCAATGCCGTTGCGTTCTCCACCAGCCTCGCCGTGTCGAACGAGACCTTGCCGAGCGGCGCGTGAACGACGCCCGCCTTGTCCACACGGAAGTTGACCTTGCCCGCCTTGATGTCCTCGATCGCCTTCGTCACATCGGGAGTGACGGTGCCGGTCTTCGGATTCGGCATCAGACCGCGCGGCCCCAGTACGCGGCCGAGCCGGCCCACGACCCGCATCATGTCCGGGGTCGCGACCACAGCGTCGAAGTCCAGCCAGCCGTCCTGGATCCGGCTCGCGAGTTCCTCGCCGCCCACGTGATCCGCTCCCGCCGCTTCGGCCTCCTGCAGCTTCTCGCCCGATGCGAACACGAGCACCCGGACCGTGCGACCGGTGCCATGCGGAAGGACCACGGTGCCGCGCACCATCTGGTCCGCATGCCTGGGATTGACCCCCAGCCGGATCGCGATCTCGACGGTCTCGTCGAACTTCGCGAAGCTGCCGTCCTTGATCCGCTGCAGCGCTTCTTCCAGCCCGTGCGGCCGGTCTTCCACCGCCGCCCTTGCTTCCTTGTAGTTCCTGCCTCGACTGGTCACGCGCGTTCTCCCTTGACCCTCTGTTCTCGACCCTTCCGCGCCGCTCAGGCGACGATCTCCAGGCCCATCGAGCGGGCAGTGCCGGCGATGATCCGGCAGGCGCCCTCGAGATCCACCGCGTTCAGATCCTGCATCTTCGTACGAGCGATCTCCTCGAGCTGGGCCTGAGTGACCTGGCCCACCTTCTCGCGGTTGGGCTCGGCCGATCCCTTGTCCACGGCGGCGGCCTTCCGCAGCAGCACGGCCGCCGGCGGCGTCTTCGTGATGAACGAGTAGCTCCGGTCCGCGTAGACCGTGATCACGACCGGGATGATCAACCCCCCCTCGCCCTGCGTCCTGGCGTTGAACGCCTTGCAGAAGTCCATGATGTTGAGGCCCGCCTGACCCAGCGCGGGCCCCACCGGAGGCGCCGGCGTCGCTCCACCGGCGGGGATCTGCAGCTTGATCTGCCCCGCCACTCGCTTGCCTGTCGTTCTCTGCGCCATCGATCGCTACCTACCTGTCTGTTCGTCCCGAAACCTGTTCCAGTCTTCCCGCTCGTTCCAGACGCCTTGCCTCAGGTCTTCTGGACCTGCAGGAACTCGAGTTCCACCGGCGTCTGGCGGCCGAAGATGGTGACCATCACCTTGAGCGTGCTCCGTTCGAGGTTGATCTCCTCCACCGTGCCCGTGAAGTTGTTGAACGGGCCATCGACGATCTTGACCAGCTCACCCTTCTCGAACAGGTACTTCGGCTTCGGCTTCTCCTTGGCGGTGACCACCTTCTCGATGATCGCGTCAACCTCGTCCTGACCCAGCGGCGTCGGCTCCTTGCCGGTTCCGACGAAGCCGGTCACCTTGGGCGTGTTCTTGACCACATGCCAGGCCTTGTCGGAGATCTTCAGACGACCGTCGCCACGCGGCTCGCACTCGATCTCGACCAGGATGTAGCCGGGGAAGAACTTGCGCTGGGTCTCCCGCTTCTTGCCGCCCTTCAGTTCGACGATCGTCTCCGTGGGAATGCGGACCTCGCCGAACGCATGCCCCATGCCGTGAGCCTCGGCACGCTGCCGCAGCGTCTCCCGGACCCGCTCTTCGTATCCCGAGTAGGTGTGCACGATGTACCACTGCCGCCGCGGCTCGGAGGCCTCCCCGGCGACACCCTCCGCGGCCTCGACGCTGCCCATGGCTGCCGTTTCGACTTCGCTCATCGCATACTCCCCACCGTCGGCCGAACTCGGGTCACTGTCCCAGGAGCAGGTTGTTGAGACCGTTGTAGAGGCGCAGGATGACGACGTCGGCTACCCACAGGAAGATGGCGAAGATGACGCTCGTGATCAGCACCACACCCGTGGTGCCCACGACCTCCTCCCGCGAGGGGAAGGTCACCTTCTTCATCTCGGTGCGCACTTCGCCCAGGAAAGCACCGAGCCTGCGGACACTGGCCATCTGCGTTCCTCCGACTCCCTCTTACTCCCTGAAATCCGGCCTCCGCCTCACCGGGACGCCCGAACTGCCTCGCCGTCTACGTCCTCCGAAGGAAGGTCTGGCAGGCCAGGAGGGTCTCGAACCCCCAACCTTCGGTTTTGGAGACCGATGCTCTACCAATTGAGCTACTGGCCTGAACCTCTCAACTCGAGCCGGTTACCGTCTTACTCGGTGATGTCGGTGACGGTGCCGGCGCCCACCGTGCGGCCGCCCTCGCGGATCGCGAAGCGCACGCCCTTCTCCATCGCGATCGGAGCGATCAGCTCCACGTTCAACGCCACGTTGTCACCAGGCATCACCATCTCCGTACCGGCCGGCAGGTTCGCCACACCCGTCACGTCCGTCGTACGGAAGTAGAACTGAGGACGGTAACCGTCGAAAAACGGCGTGTGACGACCACCCTCGTCCTTGTTCAACACGTACACCTCACCGCTGAACTTCGTGTGAGGAGTGATCGACTTCGGCTTCGACAGCACCTGGCCGCGCTCCACCTCGTCCTTCTTCGTGCCACGAAGCAGAACGCCGATGTTGTCCCCCGCCTCACCCGAGTCCAGCAGCTTCCGGAACATCTCGACACCCGTCACCACCGTCGACGCCGTGTCCCGAATGCCCACGATCTCCACCGTGTCGCCGACCGTCACCCGGCCACGCTCCACGCGACCCGTCACCACCGTGCCGCGACCCGAAATCGTGAAAATGTCCTCGATCGGCATCAGGAAGTCCTGGTCCACCGCGCGCTCCGGTGTCGGCACGTAAGAGTCCACCTCCGCCAGAAGCTCCACCACCTTCGAACCCCACTCGCTCTCCGGATCGCCCTCCTCAAGAGCCTTCAACGCCGAACCGCGAACGATCGGAATGTCGTCCCCGGGAAACTCGAACGACGACAGCAGGTCCCGAAGCTCCAGCTCCACGAGGTCCAGCAACTCCTCGTCGTCCACCATGTCGCACTTGTTCATGAACACCACGATGTACGGCACGCCGACCTGACGGGCCAGCAGCACGTGCTCACGCGTCTGCGGCATCGGACCGTCGGCGGCCGACACCACCAGGATCGCACCGTCCATCTGAGCCGCGCCCGTGATCATGTTCTTCACGTAGTCCGCGTGACCAGGACAGTCCACGTGAGCGTAGTGACGGTTCTCCGTCTCGTACTCCACGTGAGCCGTCGCGATCGTGATACCCCGCTCACGCTCCTCTGGAGCCTTGTCGATCTCGTCGAACGGCACGAAATCCGCACCGCCCTTCTTCGCCAAGATGTTCGTGATCGCTGCCGTCAGCGTCGTCTTGCCGTGATCCACGTGACCGATCGTCCCCACGTTCACGTGCGGCTTCGTACGCTCGAACTTCTCCTTCGCCATGACGCTCGTTGCCTCTCCCGCCTCAGCGGATCAACTGTCCGTGTTTGTGTTCTGCCTGGATAAGCCTGTCTGGAGCCCACGACCGGATTTGAACCGGTGACCCCTTCCTTACCAAGGAAGTGCTCTACCCCTGAGCCACGTGGGCAGCCGTCTCAGGTTTCCCCGCCTTCAAGTCTCTGGTGTGTTCGGGACCCCCGTTTCCGCTCCCCAGGTCGACCCTCGACACGCAATGCGACCCGCACCTCGGAGCAGACTCCTGCGGTGCTTCGCGGGGAAGGGGCGGAGTCTAGCCGCTTCTGCGGCAGCCGTAAACCCCCCCTAGAGCGCCTGGTGGCGCACCACCTCGCCGTCGACCAGGAAGACGACGTCCTCGGCTATGTTCGTCGCCAGATCCGCCATCCGCTCCAGGTAGCGCGAGATCGACAGGAACTGGATGCAGACCGCCGCGGAGCCGGGCTCTTCCTCGATCATCGCCGCCACCACGCCGTACATCGCCTCGTGGCTTCGGTCGACGACCTCGTCCTCGGCAATGACCGAACGGGCGAGTTCCGTGTCGCCTCCGACAACCGCATCCAGCGCCGAGCGCAGCATCTTCGGGATCCGCTCGGCCATGGCCCAGATCTCCCGCGGGATCTCGACCGGCTCCGCCACGGCGAGACTCTCCGCCCGCTCGGCGAGGTTCCGGGCCAGGTCCCCCGCGCGTTCGAGGTCGTTGTTCACCTTGAGCCAGGTCACGACCATCCGGAGGTCCGACGCCACCGGCGAGTGCAGGGCCAGGATCTTGAGGCACTCCTCCTCGACCTCGATCTCCCGGGCATCGATGACGCGGTCCTGACGCTGAACCTCATGGGCCAGATCGACGCTCCGCTCCCGGAGCGCCCGCAGCGACTTCGCGATCATGTCCTCGACCATCGCCGCCACCTCGAGGAGCGACCGCGTCACTTCGTCCAGATCGCGCTGCAGATGGATTCCCAAACCCTTGATCCTCGCCGGGGAATGTCACGCAGCCGTGTGAAGAATGCGTGAAGTACACCTCATTCTGCGAGCAGGCCTCATTCTGCCGCAGGCAACCAGAGCCGGAAGGTGGAGCCCCGTCCCCGTTCGCTCTCCACCTCCACTCCCCCGCCGTGTCGTCTGGCGACGTTCTTGACGATCGCCAGGCCCAGGCCGGTGCCGCCGAGTTCCCTTGAGCGGGCGCGGTCGACACGGTAGAAGCGTTCGAAGATCCGCTCCAGGTGTTCGCTGGCGATACCCGGTCCCTCGTCTTCGACCTCGAGCACCGCCCGCCCGTTCTGCGCCCGCAGGCGGACCAGCACGCGACCGCCTGCCGACGAGTACTTGACCGCGTTGTCGACCAGGTTCGACAGCGCCTGCCGGATCGCTTCCTCTTCGCCCAGCACCTCGACCGCCTCGTCGGGGAACTCCGCGACCAGCTCGAGACCCCGCTCCTCGCTGGCCGGACCGAGCAGATTCAACACTTCGCCGGCCGCAGACCGCAGGTCGAGGACCTTCTCCGGAGGCTCGGTCGAGGACTCGATCCGCGACAGTATGAGCAGATCGGAGACCAGCGCGCCCAGACGGTTGCTCTGCCTGCGGATCTTGCGCAGGAAGCGACCCCGCGTCGGGCCGTCGATCGGATCGGCGTCCAGCAGCGTTTCCACGTAGCCGCGAATGGCGGTCAGCGGCGTCTTCAGCTCGTGCGAGACATTCGACACGAAGTCGCGGCGCACGCTCTCCAGCCGCTCCAGCTCCGTGATGTCGTGGATCACAGCCACCGCCCCTTCAACCAGTTCGCCGTCCCGCCGGGACGAGAGCAGGGGCGATGCGTTGAGCTCGAACCTGTCAGGACCGCCGTCCTCGCCGGCCAGGCGCACCAGCCCGAAGGTCCGACTCACCTGCGCCCGTTTCTCCATCGCCTCGATCAGGGCGCCGGAGATCTCCGGCTGCCGCGACAACTCGTAGATCGGACGTCCGACCGCCAAGTCCGGCCCCGGGCGCCCGAACCAGTGCGCGGCCACCGCGTTCAGGTGCAGCACCCGCCGGTCGCGATCGATCGCCACCACCCCTTCGACCATGCCGCCCAGCACCGCCGTCAACCGGTTGCGTTCCGCCTTGAGCTGTTCCACCTGTTCCACGAAGCGCGCCTCGTTCTCCGCGAGAAAGACCTCGAGGCGGGCGAGTTCATCACCGGAACCCGCCTCTCCTGGAGGCGCGGGCGAGCCGAGCGTCGAGGCCCTTGCCAGCAGACGCCGCGCTCGCTTCGCCAGACCGCCGGCGGCCAGACCCACACCGACGCCGGCCAGGAGCGCCACGGTCCAAACCAGGACCGCGCCGACCCGGCCCGAGGCCACCGCTCCGCCCAGCAGGAAACCCGAGGTCAGCAGCGCGATCCCGCCCAGAAAGAGGCGCCAGAACAGAGGTGAGCGAATCATGGAAGCTCCCGGGCGGCAGCGAAGCAGCCGAACCGGCTCCTGACAACCTACACCCAGGGCGATGCGCCGCTAACTTCCTTCGTCGCGGAAGCAGTAGCCGATGCCGCGCACGGTCCGGATCAGGCCGCGGTGCGCTCCGAGTTTCCTGCGCACCGCACGCACATGGACGTCGATGTTCCGGTCGATGACCACGGCCCGGTCTCCGATCGCCCGGTCGAGCAGTTGGCCACGGGTGAACACACGGCCCGGATGCGAAGCCAGGAAGTGCAGCAGCCGGAACTCGGTAGGCGTGAACTCAACACGCCGGCCGTCGACCTTGATCCGGTGCCGGACCGGGTTGATCGCGAGCGGGCCCCGTACGATCGTCCGATCCGGATCGCTATCGCGTATCGGCCCCCGCCGCAGGACCGCCCGGACACGGGCAATCAGTTCGCGTGGGCTGAAGGGTTTGTGGATGTAGTCGTCGGCGCCGACGCCCAGACCCAGGACGACATCGCTCTCCTCGCCGCGAGCCGTGACCATGATCACGGGCAGGTCGCGCGTCGACTCCACGGCGCGAAGGCGCCGGCAGACGTCCAGACCGTCCAGACCGGGCAGCAACAGGTCGAGCAGCACGATGTCCGGCTTTTCGCGACCGATCACGGAAAGACCGCTGCGACCGCTGGTCGCGGTCGCGACCTCGAAGCCCTCCCGCCGGAGGTTGTACTCGATCAGCTCAAGGATGTCGGATTCGTCCTCGATGACGACGACCTTCGTGGCGCTCATGGAACGTCCGGGACCTCCAGCACGTTTGACGTGGGCCAAGGCTAGCCAGACTTTCGTGAACGGGCGATAAAGCCCATCTTCACGGTCTCTTCACGCCTTCCTAGGAACGTAGCGGCGCGAGCGGCCGCCGGGCCGGCTGCTGTCGAAAACCACCGAGACCCATGCAGACCCAGCGAGGAGTACGAATGGTCCGTTCTCCGGCTCTTGCCGGGCTGCTACTGGTCAGCGTGGCCACGACGACACAGGCCGACGAGGGAGCCTTCGACATCTCCGTCGGCGGGCGAGTCCACGTCGAAGCCAGCTCTTCCTCCCCCGACCCGGCCCTGGAAGAACGGTTCGACTTCGAGGACGGCGTCGACTGGCGGCGAGCCCGCCTGGTGCTGAACGGCGAGTTCCTCGACCGGTTCACGTTCAAGATCGAGCACGACATCGCAAGCGGCGACATCGTGCCCACGGACGTCTTCCTCGAGGCAACGCCGAACGATGGCGCGGCCACCTTCCGGGCGGGCCACTTCAAGGAGCCGTTCAGCCTCTCCATTCTCCAGTCGTCCAACTACCATTCCTTCATCGCGCGTCCGGCCGCAGCCACGGCCCTGGCGCCGGGCCGCAACCTCGGCTTCATGATCCACGACCGGCTTTCCGGCGACCGCGTCGCCTGGGCGGTGGGCGCCTTCCGCGACAGCGACGGCTACGACATGCGGCCCGGGTCGGACTGGAGCCTGACCGGCCGCCTTACCGGTCTCGCCCTCGACGGAGACGAAGGAAGCGATCTCCTGCTCCATCTCGGCGTGGCCGTCTCGCACCGTCAGCCCACCGCGGACGCCGTGCGTCTGCGCGGCCGCGCCGGCGTCAGGCTCGCGCCGCGCACGGTGAACACCGGATGGCTGCCCGCCGACGGCATGCGACTGCTGGGCGCCGAGTTCGTGCTTGCCCGAAGTTCGTTCTGGCTACAGGGCGAGGCGCTGTCCGCCCAGGTCGACCTGGTGACGGAGGGACGGAACGCCCGGTTCGACGCCCAATACGTTGAGGCTGGCTGGTTCCTCACCGGAGAGCGGAAGCCCTACAGCCGCAGCTCCCGCACCTTCACCCGGCTAAGCCCGAAAACGCCCGTGCCCGAAGGCAGAGGCGCCTGGGAACTCGCGGCCCGCTGGGACCGCATCGATCTGAGCGATGGCTCGGTTCCAGGTGGTAGTCAGCAGAGCCTCTCCCTGGCCCTCAACTGGTATCTCCGCGACAACCTGCGTGTCCTCGCGAACTACGTGTCGACCGACCTTGACGGCGCCGGATCGGCCGAACACCTCGGCCTGTTCCTGCACTTCGACTTCTAGCGCCCGGCTGTGCTCCGGGCTACTCGGCCAGATGCTCGGCCAGGAACGCCGCGTAGCGCTCCGACGCCTCGACCCGGTTCACCCGGTTGCGGAAACCGTGGCCCTCGTCCGGGAACAGGACGTACTCGACCGGAACGCCGTTGGCGCGCACCGCCTCCACCAACTCGTCGCTCTCAACCTGGAGGACCCGGGGATCGTTCGCGCCCTGGACGACGAGCAGCGGCTTGACGACGTTCGAGGCATGGAACAGCGGCGAGATGCGCTCGAGGCGCTCGCGCTCGGTCGCTGGATCGCCCAGCTCGCCGAGCAGGGCCACCTTCTGAGCCTGCCACCAAGGAGGCGTGCTCTCGAGCGTCCGGATCCAGTTCGTCACGCCGAAGATGTTGATGCCGACATCGAAGACCTCCGGCTCGAAGGCCAGCGCGGCCGCCACCATGTAGCCGCCGTAGCTGCCGCCGATGATGCCGACGCGGGAGCCGTCCACCCATTCCTGAGACTCGAGCCAGGTGCGAGCCCACACGCAGTCCTGCAGATCGACCTCGCCGTGCTTCTTGTCGTCCATGTGGAAGAAGGTCTTGCCGTAGCCGGACGAACCGCGGTTGTTCACGCCCAGGACGACGTAGCCCTGGTTCACCAGGTGCTGGATGTCGGCGCGATAGGTGCGCCGGGTCTGGCCGCCCGGTCCGCCGTGGACCCAGACCATCGCGGGCGCCGGGTTGTCGGCCGATGCCCCGTGTGGCCGCCAGAGAATGGCCGGGATCTCGAGTCCGTCGAAGCTCGGGTACCGAATCACCTCGGTGGTCACGAGATCGTCGGAGTCGATCTCGGGGTTCAGGCTCTGCGTCAGGCGAAGCGCCTCGCCGCCCTGCTCCAGGTCGTAGACGTAGAGGTCCGAGGGCGACCGGTCGCTGCTCAGGTAGAAGGCCATCAGCCGGTCGCTGGCCGAGAAGCCGACTTGCGCGATATCGCCGGCGGGCAGATCGGGAAGCGCGACCGGGGCGCCCGTCTTCGTGTCGAACACCTCGACCGCCGTCGAAGCGTCCTCGTTGATCGCCGACACGCGGTACCGCCCGGTATCGGAGAAGGACACCCCGAAGACGTCCCAATCGGCGGCGAGCACGAGTTCGCGAGAGCCGTCTGCGAGATCGTAGGACCAGACCTGGTTGAACTCGCCGTGCTCGTTCGTCCCGTAGTAGAGCTGCGCGCTGTCCGGCGTGAAGCCGCCGGAGCCGTGCTCGACCTCGCCCTCGTGCTCGGTGACGTGCACCAGGTGACCCGCCATCAGGTCGTAGGCGTAGACGTCGCTGTCGTAGTTGCTGGTCAGCTTGTCGAGCGCCAGCCAGCGGCCATCGTCGCTGACATCGCCGAGGCTGAAGGTGCCGTCGTTCTCGAACACGAGCTCACGCTCGAAGTCCCAGGTCCCAGGCGGCGGCACGTTGTAGCGATAGAGGTCCATGGCGAACGGCGTGCGCTCGTTGGTCTGAACGAAGAACGCCTCGCCGTCGCTCTGCCAGCCGGCGAAGGACGCCCGTACGTTGTCTCCCGGCGTCAGGTCCACCGCGCCCTCGGGGACGTCCCCGGCACCGTCGGACCCCACGTACAGGTGGTTCAGCTCGTTGCCGCCCTCGTCGCCCGTGTAGAGGAAACGGTCATCGTCCGGAAAGTAGCTCTGCGCGAACACAGGGCCGGCGCTGTCGGTCAGTTGCCTCGGCTCACCGCCCGCGACCGGCAGGCTGTAGACGGCCCAGACGCCGGTCATGTCGCTCGAGATCAGGAGCCGGCTCTCGTCGGACGAGAACGAGGCGCCGCCGTAGGACGTCGTGTTGTGGAACGCGGCGGCGCTGTAGACCGCCGGCTCGCGCGTGGGCTGTTCGTTGCCGGCCCCGCAGCCGAGGATGGCGAACGCGACGAGCGTTGCGGGCAAGGGCAGGGAGAGCCGGGTGAGAGATGTCATGACGAGGCCTCCTGGAGGGGCGGTTCGGGTTGGAGTGGCCGGTCTCAAGGGGGCGCGTCGTGCAGCCAACCGGCCTGTTCGAGGATCGAGATCGCGGCCAGATCGACCAGCTTCTCGCCGGCGCCGACCTCGACGATCGTAGCTTCCCTGCCACCGTAGCCGCCCTGGGCCGCCGCGGCGATCGTGGGGAAGTAGGCGAGTTCGCCGTTCGTGTAGCCGGCGAAGAAGACATGGGGCACCTGGGCCTCGGCCCGCAGGCGGAGTTGGTGCTCGACGAAGAACTCGCCCGGGAAGGTGGCCAGGGCGAACTGGCCTGCGCCGCGCTCGCCGAGGACGAGCGTGTTCACTTCGGCCTCCCGTTCGCGAGGGAAGCGCGCGCGGTACCTCTGAAGCGACGCTTCCAGACCGTGGCGCCGGAAGCCCTCCTCGACCACCGGGGAGGCCAGGTCCCAGCGCGGCTCGAGCGTCACCAGGTGGCGCTTCACGGACAGGGTCGCCGGATCGTGGAACGCATCCGCCGCCGCCAGGTCGGCGCGGACGCGGAGCACCTCCTGGCCCAGCCGCTCTCCCGCCATCCGGACCTGCTCGAAGCCCCCTTCCGCGGGCGGCGTCTTGTCCCAGAACGGGTTGATGTCGCCGGCGGCGCCCTGGAGGAGCATCGGCACACCGCCTCCGCGCTCGGCGACCAGAGCCGCCATCGCGCCCGGATAGTCGGCCGAGACGAGCATGTTCTCGGGCCCGAGGATGACCGGGTGAACGGCAAAGTTGACCACCGTGGCGATCGCTTCGCCATCCGCGCCGTCGACCGCCAGCACGCCGACGGACTCGTCGAGCGGCGCGGTCGGCAGGCGGTCGCGGTTGCGCCAGAACATCTCGACGCTGCCGTCAGTGAGCACCCGGCGCCGGTTGTGCCCCTCGCTCGCGCGGCCCCAGCCCACCGCGACTCGCGCCGGGCGGAGAGTGGCGTGAGCCTCCAGAACGACCGTCACGATCTTCCCTTCCAGTTCCTCGACCCACGGACTCCCGGCGCTCGGGAAGTCCGCTTCGAACAGCGGCGCGGAATGCGTGTGGGAAGCGTTCAGCAGAACGTGGTCGAAGCCGGCGGCATCCAGGACCGCCTGCCGTATCGGCAGGGTGTTCTCCTTGCGGATCGAGCCGAGATCGAGCGTGACCAGCGCGACCGTCTCTCCGCCCGCCTCGAGCACCAGGGCGCGCGCGTAGAGCGGGTCGTGAACTCCCGCCGACCGGTTCGTCCCGCGCGCGCCGTAGCCGTAGAGCAGGGAGCCGGCCGGCGGCGTGATTTCGACCGCGGCGGCCCCGGCGCGCAGTTGCGCCGCTATGGGCGGCGGACTCACGCAACCTGCTCCAAGAGCAGCAAGACTCACCGCCGCGAGAAACGCCTGCGACCCCAGTGCTGGGATTCCGTTAGTTCTCGCCACCGTTGATCGTGCCCCATGGCACCCGGCCCAGCGGATCGCGCAGGATGCGCCGCGCCACGACCATCCGGTGAACCTCGTCCGGGCCGTCGTAGAGCCGAGCGTAGCGCGCCTCGCGGTACATCTTCTCGAGCGGCGTGTCGCCGGTCACGCCCAGGGCGCCGTGGACCTGGATCGCCCGGTCGATCACGTTGTGGAGCATCCGCGCGCCCCAGAACTTGATCAGGGAGATCTCGACCCGCGCCTGCTCGCCCCGGTCCATCGCCTCGGCGGCGTCCAGGGTCATCAGCCGGGCGGCCTGGATCTCGGCGGCCGACTCGGCGACGTATCGCTGGATCTCGCCCTTCTCCGAGAGGTAGGAACCATGCGCCCAGCGCGACTTGGCGCGGTCACACATCAGCTCGAAGGCGCGCTGGGCCTGGCCCAGCCACCTCATGCAGTGGAAGATTCGGCCCGGGCCCAGACGCCTCTGGGCGATGACGAAGCCTTCGCCGCGGCCGCCGAGCAAGTTGTCCTTGGGCACCCGGACGTCGTTGTAGCGCACCTCGCAGTGCTGGCCGGACGTGGTGCCCATCGTCGGCACCGCGCGAACGATCTCGTAGCCGGGAGTGTCGGTCGGCACGATGATCGAGGAGAACTTGCGGTGCCCCTGGGCCTCCGGCTCGGTCAACGCGAAGCAGGTCGTGAACGCTGCCCGGCTGGCGCCGCTGGTGAACCACTTGTGGCCGTTGATCACCCAGTCGTCGCCGTCGAGCACCGCCCGGGTCTGCATCAGGGTCGGATCGGAGCCGGCCACCTCCGGCTCGGTGAGGCCGACGGAGGGGTAGATGTCGCCCGCCACCAGCGGCTTGAGCCAGCGCTCCCTTTGCTCGTCGCTGGCGTAGAGGTGGAGCATGATCGAGTCCTGCATCGACGCGGAGCCGACGGCGACCTGCCCGTAGTGCGAGCGGCCGATGATTTCGTTCAGGTAGACGAAGGGCATGAGCGGCAGCCCGCCGCCGCCGATCTCCGCGGGATGCCCCAGGGCCCACAGGCCCCGCTGCTTGGCCAGTGCCTTGAGTTCGGCCAGCCGGCCGCGCGAGCGGTCCTCACCGGACTCCGAGTCCAGCTCCGGTTCGGCCGGAATCACCTCGCCGTCGATGAACTCCGACATCCGCTCGCGGAGTTCGACCACCTCGTCCGTCAGACCGTACCTGCCCATGCCTGTCTCCTTCGACCGCTGTTCGGGAACAGCCGCCGATGATGCCACAGGAGCTACGCTACGCGGCTTGCCCGGCTCTTCGGGACACCACCCTGGTGCGGATGGGACTGCTCAGGATCCCGACCTCCAGGCCGTCGGCCGGCAACTCGTCAGATTCAGGTTCCAGTCGCCATTTCCGGGCCAGAGCGGCCAGTCCGGACACCAGCACGGCCATACCCAGGGGTATGCCCTTGCAGCCTCTGGGCTCTATGCCGAACGGCTTGTAGACCCCCCGTGGGCATGCCTGTCCCTCCAGCCAGCGCTCAGGCCTGAACTCTTCGCCGTCCCGCCAGTACTCGACCCGGCGGTGCATCACGTGCGTAACGACCTCGACCAGAGTGCCCTTCGGGATGAAGTAACCGCCGAGCGACGTGTCCCGCACCGCCCTGCGGGGCACCAGGAGCGGTGCCGCAGGCTGAAGACGAA
Source organism: Holophagales bacterium (assembly GCA_009836625.1). Lineage (GTDB taxonomy): Bacteria > Acidobacteriota > Thermoanaerobaculia > Multivoradales > Multivoraceae > Multivorans. Next base: position 29,675 of record VXVC01000001.1, on the reverse strand, counting down.
GCAGCTCGTTGAAAACGGCCTCCGTGTAAGGGAGCCGCTCGAGGTCCTCGGCACGCAGCGGCCGGTCGCCGGCGACGCGATCCACTTCCTCCTCGAGCCGCGCCCGAACCGCCGGATTGCGGCTCAGGTAGTGCGGAATGTAGGCCATCGCATGCACAGCCGGATCCCAGGCGCCAACGAAAGCCGCATACGCCTCGTCGCGAATCTCCGAGTCACTGCTGAAGGACCAGTCCGACTCTCCCCGCTCCGTCGCCTGGACGAAGTGCGCGATCAGACTCGTTTCCCGGCTGTCGGGATCCCTGGCCTTCCGGATCGAGTCGTACACGGCCGTGTCGAGCGGCCTGATCGCCTTGCGCGCCTTCAGATCGTGCGGCAGGGGCAGTTTCCTGATCAGCTTGTATCCGGGCATGGCGAACACGATGAAGCTGAGCTTGGCTGCCCTCATCATGGCCAGACCCGGCCCCGGACCCAGTTCACGCCCGGCGCCGAGCATCGAAGTCGTCAGCGCGTTCCATGTGTAGCGCTCGACCTCGGCCCGGAAATCGACGGTGCTTCCCGCGGTGAGCTCCCCGGCGAAGGACGACGCTTCCGAGACGGCGATCCGCCTGAACGCCGCGGTCCGCTCAGGGGTAAACGCGGTGACCATGAGATCCGTGAGACGTCGGTGCTCGTCGCCGAACGGCGTCCTGGCAAGACAGGGGGACTGAATGACCTCGAAGGCGTAAGCCGGCGTGTCTTTCTGGAACAGCTCCGGCTTCCGCCCGAGGGCCTCCTCGGCGATGTCCGGATCGAAGACCGCGCAGTGCCCGCCGTTGGGCACCTCGAAGTAGACGATGTCGCCCCACTGTTCGTGGAGCCAGTGGAAGAAGCCGGTGTAGTCGGCCGCCAGCCGGCGCATGGTCTGGAGCTTCTTCCGTGGCGGGCCCGGCGGAAGCTGGCGATCGTGCCTGGTTCTTGTCTGTTGCATGGCCGGAACGGAGCCTATCTTTCTCCCAAACGGGAGGTAGACTCCGGTCCGGACTCGCCTCCAACATGCGCACTAGCACCACTGCGGGGGTTCAGGGGGACCCGGAATGAAGCTGCCCCCGGGGCCGAAAGGCCGCCGGCTCCAGAACCTCCGGCAGCGAACGGAGAACTACTCCGCGTTCGCGGACCAGCTCCGCAGCGAGTACGGAGAAGTCGTCTCCTTCGAGCTTCCCTTCATGAAGTGCTGCGTCGTCTTCGACGCCGAGCTCGTTCGCGAGGTCCTGGTCACGCAGCAGCCGTACTTTCGGCCATGGTTCCCGGGCGATCTGTCGGACGACTGGAAGTACGGCTCAATCTCGCTGCACCAGGGCGAGGAGCACCGGCGAAGAGCCGAGTTCATGACCTCGGTCTTCGCGGGCGACTCGGAGGGCGCCTACGCGGAGATCATCGCCGAAAGGGCGCTCGTCCTGAGAGAACGACTGGCTGCCGGCCAGGGCGTCGACCTGGTCAAGGAGTTCGAACGCTACGCCTGGGACGCGATCGTCGAGATCGTCCTGGGCCGCGGCGTCGAGCTGCCCCGTCAACTCGGAGAAGACACGCTCACGCTCCAGAAGACATACCTGCTGCTGGACATCCTGCCCGGTCCCAGACTGTTCAAGTCGTTGCCGCTGCCGGTCCTCCGACGAGGCAGGAAAAGCGTCGGGCTCGTCGACGCCGCGATCTACGCCGCCATGCGGAGAGCCCGCGACTCCGGGTACTCCGGCAGGGACGTCGTCGCGCAGTACGTGCGGGCCCTGGACCTCGAGGGCGACGCGGGCGGTCTGGACTCCGACCAGGCGATCCGGGACGAGCTGATCATCCTGCTGACCGGCTTCATCGACGCGCCGACCAGCGCCCTCACCTTCGGCGTCCACTACCTGGCCAGGAATCCCGACGTCCGCCTGAAAGTGGAGCGCGAGGCGGACGCCGTCCTGAATGGCGGGAGCATTGAACCCGCCCACTTCGACCGGCTGCCGTACACCAGCGCCGTACTCGACGAAGTGCTCCGGATCGATCCACCGACCGCCGTCATGCTGCCCAAGGAGGCAACCGAGGATCGCGTGCTCGGCGGCTACCTGATTCCCAAGGGCACGCTCGTTCACGTGGCGATGAGGGCTCTGCACCACAGACCCGAGCACTGGGATCGGCCGTCGGACTTCAGGCCGGAGCGCTGGCTCGAGAACCCGCGCCCACCCTGTCCGGCCCATGCCTACATACCGTTCGGGCTGGGCCCGCACTTCTGCCAGGGAATGGACATCGCCCGGCGGATCTTCGTGTTCGGCACGGCATCTCTGGCCAACCGGCTCCGGCTGGAGCCCCGGTCCACCGATCCGCCGAACCGGAACGACACGGCCGTCGGCGTTGTCGGGCCGTGGACGGCGGACGTTCACGAGCGGCGGGACTCGAGCCGCGTACAAGCAGGGGAGCAACATGCCTGATTCAGATGCAGGTTCGGGGCAGCCGGACCCGGGGATCGAGGTCGGAGATTCGAAGCCGATCCTCGTGGCGAGAGAGATCGACACCTGGAACGCCGACCAGGAGACCGTGTTCGCGACGCTCGCCCACGGCGGCCGCCACGGGGAGGCGATTCCCGAAATGCTGAGCGTGGAGTTCGTTTCCGAGAAGACGATGGGAGTCGGCGCGCAGTTTCGGGAGATCCGGGACTGGACCCCGATCCAGGTGGCGTTCGCGAAGTTCGCCAAGCTGCACCAGAACGTCGTCACGTGCATCGAGTACGAGCCCCACCGACGGGTGCGGTACATGTCGAACGGCGCCGGAGCCAGGTGGCACTCGATCTACACGCTCACCCCGGTGGGCGAAGGCCGGACGCAAGTGGAGATCCGACTGGAGATCCGTCCCAAGAACCTGCTGGGTAAATGGCTGCCGCAGTTGATGAAGGCCCCGGTCCAGGCCAGCACCGAGGCCGACTTCAAGGCGCTCAAGGCACGGATCGAAGGCGCCGGGAGCTGAGCGTCAGGCGCCGGAGGCGTCCTCAGCCGTACCGCCCCTCGATGTAGGCCGCGGTCTGGCGGTTCGCCGGATTCAGGAACATCGACGCCGTGTCGCTGTGTTCGATGATCTCGCCGAGCAGCATGAACACGCATTCCTCGCTTGCCCGGCGCGCCTGCGCCATGTTGTGGGTGACGATCAGGATCGTGTAGTCGCCGCGGAGCTTCCAGATCAGCTCCTCGACGGCCTCCGTGCCGGCGGGATCGAGCGCCGAGCAGGGTTCGTCCATCAGCAGCAGCTTCGGCTTGACCGGCAGCAGGCGGGCGATGCACAGCTTCTGCTGCTGCTCGAGCGAGAGCTCGGTGCCGCGGCGGTCGAGCGAGTCCTTCAGCTCGTCCCAGAGCAGCACCTCGCGCAGCGCCTCCTCGACGATCCGGTCGCTCTCGGCCCGGTTCGGTGGTCGCCCGTCCGGCAGGTGGACACGGGTTCCGAACAGGACGTTGTCCCGCACGGACAGCGGCAGCGGGTTGGGACGCTGGAAGACCATGCCGACCTGCTTGCGAAGCTGGGCGAGCTCGACCGAGGGATCGAGCACGTCGAGACCCCAGAGCCGAATGCTGCCGGTCGTGCGCACGTAGCCGAGGCGCTCGTTGATCCGGTTGACCGACCGGAGCAGCGTCGTCTTGCCGCAGCCGGAGGGGCCGATCAGGGAGGTGATCGCGCCGGCTCGCACTCGAAGGTCAACGTCGAGCAGGGCCTGGAAGTCGCCGTACCAGAGGTTCAGCTTCTCGACCAGGATCGCCGCCGACGCGTCGGCAGTGTCCGAGGTCACCGGCTCCGCGCTCATCCGAACTTCCCTTCGACGTAGGCCGTCGTGCGCGGGTCCTGGGCGCCGCCTTCGAACATGGTTTCCGTCTCGGTCACTTCGACCAGCTCGCCGGTCAGGAAGAAGGCGGTCCGCGAGGCCAGCCGCCGCGCCTGCTGGACGAGGTTCGTGACCAGCACGATCGTCATCTCGGACTTGAGCTCCGCCAGCACCTCCTCGATCCGCATCGTCGTCACCGGATCGACCGCGATCGAGAACTCGTCGAGCAACAGGATGGACGGATCCTGCGACAGGGCGCGGGCGATCGTCAGCCGCTGTTGCTGGCCGCCGGAGAGCAGGCTGCCCAGGGAATCGAGCCGGTCCTTCACCTCGTCCCAGAGCGCCGCGCGGCGGAGGCAGCGTTCGACGATCACGTCCAGGTCCGCCTTCTTCCGCGTGCCCCGCAGCCGGGACGACAGGGCGACGTTGTCGTAGATGGTCAGCGGCAGGCCCACCGGCAGGGGAAAGACGACTCCGATCCGCTGCCGCAAGGCGTAGGGGTTGCGCCAACTGCGAACGTCCCGCCCCTCGACGCGCACGCTGCCGGACACCTCCATGCCCGCCGTCATCAGGTCCATCCGGTTGATGGCGCGCAGAAAGGACGTCTTGCCGCTGTTCGCCGGTCCGATGATGCCGAAGATTTCCTGCGTCGGCACCTGGAGCGTGACGCCGGAAAGCGCCGGCTTGCCGTGGTAGCCGATCGCCAGGTCCTCGACCTCGATCGCGAAGCCGGCTGCCTCGCTCACCCGGACGGGAACGCTCACCACTTCTTGCGGCCCCGCAGGTAGACGCGGAAGGCGATCGAGATCCCGTTCATCGCCAGCACCATGGAGATCAGGACCAGTGCGACGCCGAAGGGCATGTGCTCCGGCACGTCCGGCACCTGGGTCGAGATGACGAACAGGTGCAGTGACATCGCCATCGTCTGGTCAAGCACGCCCTGCGGCAGGAAGGGAAGAAAGAACGCGGCGCCCGTGAACATGATCGGAGCCGTCTCGCCCGACGTGCGGGACACCTCCAGGATGACCCCGGTGAGGATGCCGCTGATCGCGTTCGGCAGCACGATCTTGCGGATGGTCTGCCAGCGGGTCGCGCCCATGTTCCAGCAAGCCTCGCGGAACGCGAGCGGCACGGTCTGGAGCGACTCCCGGGTGGCGACGATCACCACGGGCAGCGTCATGACCGCCAACGTCAGGCTGGCGGCCAGGATGCTCGTGCCGAAGCGGAAGAAGATGACGAACGCGCCGAGGCCGAAGAGGGCGTGGACGATGGACGGTACGCCGGCCAGGTTGATGATCGCCAGGTTGATGGCCCGGGTGAGTCGGTTGTCCGGCGCGTACTCGCTCAGGTAGAGCGCCGCCGCCACGCCGACCGGCACCGAGGCGATCAGGGCGACGACGACCAGCCACACGGTACCCACGAGGGCCGGCAGGATGCCGCCCGCGGTCATGTTGTTGATCGGCTGGGTGAACAGGAACTCCCACGAGATGGCCGGCCCTCCACGCACGATAAGCACCCCCAGGATGAGGGCGACCGGCAGGATGAGCATGCAGGTCATCCACAGGAAGAGGAGCCGGAACAGACCCTCGACCTTCCGGTTGCGGCGGTTCTGTGCGGTCGCTTCGAACATGGCGCCTCGTTACGGATTCGCCGACGCGGCCGGCCGGCGGCCGCGGCGGCGGTGCTTGCGCTGGCCGCCACGCACGAACACGTCGGCCGCGAAGTTGATCGCGAAAGTGACCAGGAACAGGAAGATGCCGAGCGTGAAGAGCGCCCCGTAGTGATCGGAACCGGCGGCCGTCTCACCGAGTTCGGCGGCGATCGTCGCGGTTAGCGCCCGCACCGAGTCGAAGGGACTCGTCGGCAGGTTGATCGAGTGGCCGCTCGCCATCAGCACGGCCATCGTCTCGCCGAAGCCGCGGCCGACGCCGAGCAGCGTCGCCGCGACCAGGCCGTTGCGAGCCGCCGGCAACACGACCTTGAAGGTGACCTGCCAGCGGGTCGCTCCCATCGCCTCGGCGGCCTCGCGATAGGTGTCCGGGACGGCCTTCAGGGCATCCTCGGCGATCGTGGTCATGATCGGGGCCGCCATCAGCCCCAGGATGACCCCGGCGTTCAGGACGTTCAGGCCGACCGGCACGTCGAAGGTCTGGATGATCAGGGGGTTCATGATGGACAGCCCGATGAACCCCCAGACCACGGAGGGGATCGCGGCCAGGAGCTCCACGAGGACCTTGAGCGTTTCGCGCACGCGGCCGGTCGCGAACTCGCCGATGTAGATGGCGGCCCCCAGCGAGAACGGCACGGAGACGACCATGGCGAGTCCGGTCACCGAGGCGGTTCCGGCGATCAGCGCGAGCGCGCCGTAGGTCGGGTTGTGGCTCGAGGTCGGCGTCCAGCGCGGCGAACCGAAGAACTCGCGGAAATCGAAGCGGTCGAAGACGAAGCCGGCGCCCTCGCGGGTGATGAACACGAAGATGCCGGCGATGAAGACGATCGCCGACAGCCCGCCGGCCAGCACGAGAATCCGGACCGCGCGGTCGACCCACCACGCGGCATCCCGCCGGTCCGCGGCGTGCGCCAACTCAGGCAAGACGCCCGCCAGGGAACGTGGGACGCCGCGTCATTCCCGGGAGCCTGTTCCCGTTCAGGAACAGTCCACGTCGCCGCGCGGCGCGTAACCCTTGTCGTAGATGATGCACTGGCCCTCGTCGCTGAGCACCCAGTCGATGTAGTCGCGAATGGCGCCTTCCGGCTCACCCGCGGTGTACATGAACAGCGGACGCGCGATGGGATAGGAGCCGTCGATCGCGGTCTCGACCGAGGGAGACACGCAGTCGCCGTCCTCGCCTTGCCTGACGCAAGGCATCTTCACGTGGTCCGTCGCGTAGGCGAGGCCGCTGTAGCCGATCGCGCAGGGGGTGTTCTCGACCAGATCGACGACGTCCTTGGAGCCGTGCATGTCGCGCGAGCCGAGCCGGAAGTCCCGCCGGTCGCCGAGCACCGCCTCGCGGAAGTAGACGTAAGTGCCGGAGTTGTTCTGGCGGCTGACGCGGACGATCTCGTCGCTGCTGCAACCCGGCACCTCGACGCCGTACTGACTCCAGGACTCGATGTCGCCGCCCTCGCCGTAGAGCGCGGCCAACTGGTCCAGCGACACCTCGTCCATCGGGTTGTCGGGATGGACGTACACCGCCAGGGCGTCGTAGCCGACGACGAACTCGATCGGCTCGTTGCCGTTGCCGCGGGCCAGCTCGAGCTCGGAGTCCTTCATCTTGCGGCTCGAGTTCGCGATGTCGACCGTGCCGTTGATCATCGCGGCGATGCCCGTCCCCGATCCGCCGCCGGTCACCGCGACCGCGATACCGGGCGCCACCACGGCGTACTCCTCGGCCCACGCCTGGGCGACATTGACCAGGGTGTCAGAGCCCTTGTTCTGGATCAGGCTGCGGGAACTGCCGCCGCCACCGCCGCAGGCAACGACCAGGACGGCGGAGAGCGCCAGAACGCATGAGACGAAGGCGGGTTTCGTTGTCTTCATGTAACTGGAATTCCGTTGCAATTCGAGGTTCCGGCCACGCCTGCGGAGCGTAGCCGACGGTTCGTGAACAACCCGTAAAGATCCGCGACCTAAAAGTACGCGGTCAGGGACGACCAGGCCACGATGGGGACCGCTCCGTACTCACTGCCGAGGACACCGTCCCGAACGCCGCGTCCGGTCGATCCGATGAGACCCGCGCCGATCGACACGTGGTCGGACAGGGACCAGGTGATGCCGGGCTGGAAGAGGGCCGAGGCATCGTCCCGGTTGTAGAGCACGGCGCCGCTTATGGTCAGCAGCGGGTGGGCCTGCCATCCGAGGGAGATCCCGGCGTAGCGCCGGCCGAGCGATACGACCTCGCCCCGCCGCACGCGGTCCGCCTCGGCAAGTCGCGCGTAGTCCGCCGGCCCGCCGGCTCCGAAACCGTTCCAGCTCGCCTCGGCGATCAGGGTCAGCCGGGGCGTCAGGAGGCGGTCGACGCCCACCGTGACGCGCCAGAAGTCGCCGCAACCAAAGACGGGATGGGTGCTCTCCGCATCGCAGCCCGGACTGGTCCAGGAGACTTCGCCGCGCAGGCCGGTGCCGCGGACATCGGCCGAGAAGAAGCCGCCGAGGACCAAGTCGCGATGGAAGCCGCCCACCATGTAGCCGAAGTCGACGCTCGAGGGGCCCTCGCCCAGCTCGCTGTGGAAACGGCCGAGCGAGGCGAAACTGAGATCGTCCGGCGTGCGCGTGCCCTGGCCGGCAGCGATGACCTCGACCTCGGAGAAGTCGCCCACCGGGACGGTGAAACGGAGCGCGTCGACTCCGGGCTTGTAGTCGCGGTCGATGCGCTGCGGCGCGAACGGCGCGAACAGGTCGAGGACCGGCCAGAAGTAGTTCACCCCCCAGGTGATCGCCTGGCGGCCCACGACCATGCGGAACCCGGGCCGGTCCCAGCGCAGGTTGAGCCGGTCGATCTCCGTCGTTCCGGCCACATCGCCTCCACTGAATGAGTCCCGCTCCAGGTCGAAGAAGCGCCGCGTGCCGCCGGTGGCAATCGAAGTCACCGCTCCGCTTCCGGGCGGCGACGTGGCCTGCGCCAGGCCGTGCAGCTCGAAACGGAAGCGGTTCCCGGATGAAGCCTGCCAACGCGAGTCGAGCTTGAGCCTCAGAATCCCGAGTTCGACGCCGCCGGCGCCCGCCGCCGCGCCGTTCCCTTCGGCCGGCTCCGCGTCACCGGCCAGGTCTGTCGCCTCCAGCACCCGGAAGGCAAAGACGCGCACGTCCCCGCCCACCACCGTCTGCCCGGTGGCTGGCGACACGGCTCCAAGAAGCAGCAACCCACCGGCGGCGAGCCGCAACAGGTCACCGCCGCTCGTCGCTCGCGACCCTTCCATCGACAAGCCGGACCACCCGCCGGGCGCGCTCCATCACCTGCGGATCGTGGGTCGAGAACACGAAGGTCACGCCCTGCTCCCTGTTCAGTTCCTCCATCAGGTCGAGCAGCGTCTCCGCGGTCTCCGAGTCGACATTGGCGGTCGGCTCGTCGGCGAGCACCACCGCCGGGTTGCTGGCGATGGCGCGGGCGATCGCGACCCGCTGCTGTTGCCCGCCCGAAAGTTCCGACGGTCGCCGGTTCTCCATTCCCTCGAGTCCCACCTGCTCGAGCAGGCCCATCACCCGCTCGCGCCGGCTCGGCCCGTCGACTCCCTGAACCCAGAGAACCATCTCGGCGTTCTCGTACGCGGTCAGGACCGGCATCAGGTTGTAGGCCTGGAACACGAAGCCGATCCGGTCGCGGCGGAGTTCGCTCAACTCCTTCTTGTTCAGGCTCGCCAGTTCCCGTCCCTCGAGCACGATCGAGCCCGAGGTCATCGCGTCGAGGGCGCCAATCAGGTTGAGCATCGTCGTCTTGCCGGAACCCGAAGGCCCGCAGATCGCCGTGAACTCGCCCGCTTCGACGTCCATCGTCAGGCCCCTCAGGGCATGCACGTCGACGCTGCCCTGGCGGTAGACCTTGGTGACTTCGCGAAGCGAGATGATCGGCTCGGCGTCCACGTCACACGACCTTGATCGTTTCGACCGGCTGCACCCGTCCCGCGCGCCAGGCCGGATAGATCCCGGAGGCGATGGTCGCCAGCACCGCGAACAGCCCGATCAGCACCGCGTTGCGCGGGAAGATGCCGACCTTCAGCACCGGATCCAGGCCGACGCCCGCGACTTCCACCGTGCCGCCGTAGAGCGCGGTCATGTCGAGACCGGTGGAAGACAGGTAGAGGTAGGGGCCAAGGGTGATCAGGAAGGCGCCGGCCAGACCGAGCACGGCAAGCCACGCGCTCTCCATCATGATCATCCGGAACAGCCGGCCGGGGCTCCAGCCGATCGCCAGCATGATCCCGAACTCCCGGAGCCGCTCCATCACGCTGACGAACATCGTGTTGAAGATGCCGGCCGCGACCAGGATCGCGATCAGGATCTCCATGACCACCGCCCCGCCGACCTTGAGCGCGATGAACGCCGCCAGTTGCGGCTGACTCGTGTTCCAGGGAACCGCGGCCGCCGTCTCGCCGAGCTCGCCGCCGAGACGCCTGGCGACGCCGGCGCTTCCCCGCTGATCCTCCAGGAACACGGCGACCAGGGTCGCTTCGTCTTGGCCGTAGCCGAGGAGGTCGCGCACCGTGTCGATCGGCAGCAGGCAGAAGCCGCCGTCGACCGTCGGCGCGTTGGTCCTGAGCGTGCCCCGCAACCTCGCCAGGCCGCTCACGATCTCTCCGTCCTTGTCGGTCAGCGTGTAGACGACCTTGTCGCCCAGCTCCATCCCCAGGTTGCTGGCCAGGCGGTGGCCCAGGATCACGCCGTTGCGGTCGCCCGCCTCGAGGGCCGAGCCCTCGTCGATCGCCTCGAGAATCGAGAGCGTCGTCTCGTCCTCGGCCTCCGGATCGAAGGCGATGAAAGCGGCGCTGAAGGTCTCGCCCGCCGTCGCCAGCATGGTCGGACCGATCACCCGGTCGACGGCGTGCTGGATCCGGCGGGCCTCCGACTCGAGCGCGGCCTCGAGCGCCTCGCCGCGAACGACCGTGCGGGTCAGCGTCGGCTTGTCGAGGTACTCGGGATGCTGGAGGCTGACGTGACCGCCTCCAAGCCTGGCGGCGAGGTCGATCATGTCCTTCCAGTTGCGGTCCTGCATGGCGGTGAACACGACGGCGAGGAACACGCCGAAGACGATCGAGCCCAGGGTCAGCAGGGTTCGCCGGCGATTGCGCCACAGGTTGCGCCAGGCCAGGGTTGCCACGTTGGGTCCGCTCATGCTCGTCTTCCCTTCCTCGTCCCGCTACTGGTGGTGGATGGCCTCGATCGGGTTGATCCGGGCCGCCTTGATCGCCGGAAACAGCACCGCCACCCCCGCGACGAACAGCAGGATGAACACGGGCCCGGCAATCGTCAGCGGCGAGACGGCGCCGGTCCAGATCTGATCCATCGCGACGCCCATGATCGCCGTTCCGCCCAGGCCGCCGACGTCGATCCCGCGCGTCGTGACGAACCAGAGCGCGGGCAGGCTGGCGACCAGACCGATGCCGATCGCCAGCGCCGACTGCAGCGCGCCCTCAACCAGGATCAGCGCCAGCACCCGTCGCGGCGAGACGCCGATCGCCTTCAGCACCCCGAACTCCCGAATCCGCTCGAAGACGGCCGTCAGCATCGCGTTCAGGATGAGGATCGCGATCACGACATACACGACGAACGCCACGACCTGGACGGCGGCCTGCGCCGAGTCGAAGATGTTCGCCAGGCCCGGCAGCAGGTCGCGCCAGCTCCTGACCTCGACGCCGGGCGCGCTCGCGGCCGCGGCCTGCTCCACCAGGCCCGCGGCCGCGGCGAGATCCTGTCCTTCCGAACTGCGGACGATGACCCGGTGGGCGCCGTCTTCCAGCGCGAAGAAGTTGCGGAACTCGTCCTCGAGCAGGAACACGGTCGCGCGGTCGGTCTCCTCGCTCAGGCTCTGGAGCACGCCGCGCACCCGGAAGAGGTCGTTCGCCATGCTGCCGTCGGTCGCCTGGCTGAGCGCCACGAGTTCGTTGCCGACCTCGACCGCCAGCGTCCGGGCCAACCGGTAGCCGAGCACGACCCCCTTCGGATCCGCCGGATCCAACCACTCTCCCCGATCGAGCCGCTGATGGACCTCGCTGACCAGGGCGTCGCGTTCCGGGCGCAGGCCCTTGAGCAGGGCGCCGGTCGAGACATCGCCCGAAGCGACCAGAGCGCCGCCGAGCAGGCGCGCGGTCGACCGCAGCCCGGTCTCGTCCAGGGCCTGGAGCAGCGCGTCCGGATCTTCGATCCGTTCCCAGATGGACGGCCGTTCCCGGTAGCCGTCGGCGTGGACCTGGATCTCCCCCAACTCCACGTCGAGGAGGGTGGTCTCCATGCTGTCCAGCATCCCCTCCATCAGCGAGGTGTAGAGCACCATGCTCCACAGGGCAAGGGTCATCGCGGCGACCGTGACCAGCGTGCGGCGGCCGTTCCGCCACAGGTTGCGCCAGGCCATGCGGAGGATCTTCATCTGGCTTGACCTCGGCAGGACCTCGAAGGTGCCTTACTGCCGCAAGGACTGCAGCGAGAAGGTACCCGGCGGCAGATCGACGTCGAACGCGTGTTCCTCGTAGACGATCTCGGTGAACTCGGCCGGATCGTCCGCCGGAATCACCCGCATCCGTCTCGGCAGCGTCCTGCCACCCAGCGGACCGAAGTCCTGGTAGCGGATCGTGCGCACCAGACGGTCGCGCTCGTCGAAGTACTCGGCCTGGTCGAGCAGCATGTCCTGCGCCCGGAACCGGGCGTCGATCGCGCCCCACACGACGGGCGCATCCGGCAGCGGGATGCAGCGCACCAGCCAATGCCCGGAGCCGTCCGCCGGCCGCTCCCGGTAGGCGCACTCGAAGTCCTCGCTGTACCGGGACTCGTGGACCAGGTCGTCGTTCGTGAAGTGGCTGCCCATCCACGCCGCCTGCATCATCGACCCCGGCACCTTGATCGTCCGGTCGACTTTCGGCAGGTAGTTCCAGATGTTCTGCTCGACCTTGAGCGTCGCCGTACCGCGCTCCTTCGCCGGCGCTTCGATCCGCACCAGCGCCTTCTCGCTGCCCTCGGAGAGGACGTGGAGCCGCAGCTCCCGCTGCCAGCGCTCGGTCCTGATCCGCATCGTGATCCGGCTCTCGCTGGAGTCGCCCCGCATGGCGTCGTCGGTGGCGCGCATCAGCACCTCGAGCGGGGGGTCGGCCGCCTGAGCCGTCGCGGCGGCGGCGAGAAGCCAAGCGACCGCGAGCACGGAACTCGCGGAGAGGAAGGACCTGTTCACGCGAGAGAGGACTATAGCAACGCGGCGACTTCCCCGACCTCCACGCAGACGCCGTGCCGCCCGGTTCGACCGCCCGAATCCGTCCTGGTCAACAGGAGGCCCGGAACATGGAACGCTACGCGGTAAGATCGTCCGCCAGGGCGGACAGGCGACGGCTCGAAGCAGCCGGTTTCGACTCAGCTCAGGCGAAGGCGCTACTCCAAATGATCGGTGACAGTCAGGAAGCGCTGGCAACGAAGCAGGACATCGCTGAAGTCCGCGCCGACCTGAGCGACCTCGCAACAACGGTGGCGGCGAACACGGTCCGCATCGACGCTCTCGAAAGGGCGATGGAGAACCTACGCCAGGAGGTCCGCGACCGCTTCGAGAGCTTCCGCCAGGAGATCGCCGCCAAGGTCGACGGGCTGCGGGCCGAGATGCGGAGCGAGTTGAGAGCGATCAAGTGGCTCATCGGTGGCATGCTCGCCATCGGAGCGCCTCTCGTCGGCGGCTTCATAGCGCTCGCTCTGCGCTGAACCTGCCGGCGTTCGACGCGCTTCCGACTCCCCCGGACCTTGGACCCAGTAGCGGAAGTCATCGCTAATGGTCTCCTCCGCATCGTGTGCGGGCCGCCCCGTCCCGCACGGTTGTTCACGCCGGACAGTGACCTCGCGCAGCAAGGCGAGAGGCTCGGAGGAGCAAACCGATGGAACTCAGGCGGAGGCAGACGGACGAGATGGTGGGCGCAAGTCGGACGTGACGGCGGTAGGGCACCCACGGCAAGAGCGTCCAGCTAGACATCGGCCTTGAGAGGCCGTCGGCGGCGTACTCGTGGCTCCATTCTCCTTGTCGAGTACCCCGGACGTACTCACCCTTGTGCACCGTGCCGCTCTTAAAGACGGTCGTGAAGACGCCGTTGCGTTCGCCGTCCAGGAAGGTGCCTTCGGTCACGCCGCGGACCGTCTGGTCATCGGCCGCCACGATGAGAATTCTCCAGTGGCCGAACCGCTCGCCACCCACATAGAGGCCGCCCCCAGTTTCCGCGCCACGCTCCGAGTGCCACCGACCCTCCCGCTTCCCGTCGACGTAGCTCCCCCGAAAGACGAGCCCGTCAGCGAACGTCAGGTTCCAGGGGCCTTGAGCTACGCCGTCGACGTACTGGCCCTCCGAAACGGCCCCGTCTGCGTTTCTGTCCTTGGGGCACTCTCGGCGCGACTCCGCCCATACGGGCACGAATCTCGCGGCAGGCGGACCTGGTCCGCCCGGTCCGATCGGTCCCGGACTGGAGCTGAGATCAAGGACGGTCTTCGGCGGCGCTACTCGATGTAGCCGAGTGCCTGGAGCCGGCGCCGGGTGTCCTCGTCCAGCTCCACTTCCGGCGCCGGCATCCCGCCGCGTTGCGAGAGTTCCAACTGCTCACGCAGCAGCCGCGCCAGCCGACCAGCCAGGATCGGCCGTTCGCCGGCAAGATCGCGTCGCTCTTCCGGGTCTTCCGTCCGATCGAACAGTTGCCGGCTCGGCGCATGCCCGGGACGACGCAGCTCGATCAGCTTGTAGCGGCCGCGGACGATCGACGCGGCGGGCCGCCGGAAGGTGTCCATGGTCGACAGCAGGAGGCGGTCGGACAGACCCTCGATCCGGCCCGCCGTGGACCCGGGATCGAGCACGGGCAGCAGACTGTCGCCTTCGATCCCCGGCCCGGCCTCGCCGCCCGCGATCTCGATCAGCGTGGGCAGCAGGTCGGCCTGCTGAACGGGTACCGACACGCGGCGGCCCTCGTCCTGACCGCTCCGGTGGATCAGGAAGGGAATGTCCAGCACCTCCCGGTGCAGATCCCAGGCGTGACCGAAGACACCCCTTTCCTCGAACGCTTCGCCGTGGTCCGACACGACGACGATCGACGGATTCCGGCCCCGGCTGTCCAGCTCGCGCCGGAACTCACCAAAGACATGGTCGTTCCAGGCGATCTCCGCGTCGTAGAGCAGGAACAACTGGTCGACGACTTCCCGTGTCGAGGGGATCCGCCTGTTGCTCAACGCCCTCATGTGCTCCACCGTGCCGAGGCCCCTGTCCTGAACGTCGGCCGCGAAGCGCTCGCGGAACGGCTCGGCCGGGTCGAAGGCGGCGTGCGGTTCGACGCTGAGGATCATCAGGAAGAACGGCCGGTCCGGCGTCTCGGCCGCGACGTCGTCGAGCCAGTCGAGCGCCCACCGGGCCAGGGTGTCAACGTCGACGGCGTCGTACTCGAAACGGTCGAACCCCTGCTCGAAGCCGGTGTCGGCGGTGACGTTCGCGTTCGCCGAGAAGCCCGCCGTCACGTAACCGAGTTCCCGCAGGCGCTCCGGCAACGTGGCGAACGAGCCCTCGAGTCCATGGTTCAACTCGCGGATGCCGTGGCGCTCGGGGCCGACGCCGGTGAGCAACGTCGCGACCGTGGGCCGTGTCCACGACGACTGCGCCACTGCCCGTTCGAACACCGTGGAGCGTTCCGCCAGGGCGTCGAAGTTGGGCGACACCGGCCGCTCGTGACCATGGAAGCCGAGCCGGTCGACCCGCAGCGTGTCCACGATCCAGAGCAGGATGGACTCGGGTTTCTCTTCGTCCACCGCCGCTGCCGTCTGGTCGCCCGCGGCCGAGGAAACGTCGGCGGTCCGGTCCGGCAGTCGCCCGGCACGCCCGTCCCCGGTCAGCCGCGGCCGGCGCAGAACAACGCCGGCTTCCCCTTCGCCGAAGACCGCCACGCCCCCGGCCGCCCGCAGCGTCAGCCGCGCCGGCCGGACCGACCCCGGATCGTTGTCAGCCGCGACCGGCCCCCGCTCTCTCACGGGCGGCAGGGGCAGGTGCAGAAGCGGATCGGACTCCTGGGCGATGACAGCGGTCACCGGCGCCGCGCCCTCGACCTCCCACACGACATCGAGGCCATCGACGCCCCGCGGTGCGATGCTCTCCCAGCGCAGGTCCAGATCCGATTCGGGTTCAAGAAAGAACGAGACCTCGCTGGCCTCCGGGATCCAGAGCGTCTCGCCCTCTCCACGCGCCCCGCCGGCGATGGAGTCGTCCCCAAGCGCGATCCAGTCGCAAGCGAAGGACAGCTTTCGGGGGTGCCTGGGCGCCGGGCCCGCGTCGCCCGTCACCTCGGGGCGTCCAAAGTAGGCCGGCACCAGACCAAGCCGGTGGTTACCTGGGGTCGCGCGTTCCGCCGGAACGACGAATTGCCGCTCCGCAAAGGCGGGATCGAGTTCCAGGGACGCAATCTCCACACCGTCCCAGACGACGCCCAGGATTTGCGGGGGCGCACCCGGATAGCGAAACGCGCGGCACCTCATTCGGATCTCCAGGTCCCGCGCCCACGCCAGAAACACCTCAACCTCCGAGCGCGGACCGACCGCCCAGACGAACGTGTTGCCTGCTGGATCCGTCTCGTTCCATGACCAGCCGCCGACGAGGGAGTGGGCTGCTTCCGCCGTTCCCAGATCGATGACCGGGCGTTCGACCGCTGTCTCGGCGTACTGGAACTCCGAGACGAGGTCAACGACCTCGACCGCCACCGGACCGGGACCGCAGCCCGAGAGCCACGGACACGCGGCCAGCAAGGGAACGGCCAGGCAGCGCCTATGAAACCGACTCACTCGCCCCGGACCGCGCTGGCCTGGCGCGCGCGGTCGAGCAGGCGCTCCGCCCGGTGCAGGTGAGGAGCGTCGACCATCTGCCCTTCGTAGCGGAACGCCATGCGGCCCTGGGCCTGGTTCTCTTCGAACGCGGCAACCAGGGCAGCGGCGGAAACGATCTCCTCCTCGCTCGGCGTGAACACGTCGTTGACGATGGGGATCTGGTTCGGGTGGATCGTCATCTTGCCCTCGAAGCCCATCCATGCCGCCCGCTGGCAGTCGAGTCGCAGGGCGTCCAGGTCGCCGATGTCGGTGAACACGCTGTCGATCGGCTGGGCGCCGCCGGCACGGGCGGCCAGCAGGGTCATCGACCGGCAGTAGCGGAACACGTCCAGGTACTCGCCACGCTCGTCCCGGCGCCGGCTCGCTCCGATCGAGACGGACAGATCCTCGGCGCCCCAGGTCAACGCCGAGACGCGGTTGGTGGCGGTCAGGTGAGCGAGGTTCAGCGCGCCGCCGGCCGTCTCGGTGGCGATCAGGATCAGCGCGATGCCGCCCAGGTCGTGGCCATGGGCCATCTCGAGCTGGGCGACCAGCCGATCGACCCGCAGCACGTCATCGACGCCACTCACTTTCGGTACGACGTAGGCGTCGGGCGGATGCTCCATCGTGACCTCGACGTCCTCCCGGCCCCAGGGCGTCATCAGGTCGTTGATCCGCACCGCGCGCTCCTTGCCGCCGAAGTCCGTCGCCTCGAGCCAGCCGGCTACCTCGCGGCGAACCTCCTCCTTGCGATCCGGCGTCACCGCGTCCTCGAGATCGAGGATCAGCGTGTCGGCCTCGAGCCCCAGCGACTTGGCCAGCATGCGCTCGTTGCCGCCCGGAACGAAGTGGACGGCGCGCCGAAGCCGGGTACTGCTCACGAAGTGACTCTAGCCTCCGTCGCGGAGCTCCAGTTCGACGCGGTGCAGGCCCTCCGCGAAGGCCTCGGGCTCGACACCCAGACCGAAGCGCAGGTAGCCCGGCATGCCGGCCCAGCGGCCCGCGACCAGCAGGACGCTGCGGTTCCGCCGGAGCCGTTCCGCGAAGGCGGCGCAGTCCGCCGGACGGCCGTCCTCCAGTAGCGGCACGAAGCCGTAGGCGCCGGCCCGCGGCTCCCGGTAGGCGATCGCGCCGTTCTGCCGGCGGGTCCAGTCGCGGAAGGTCGCGCGGTTCGTGCGCATCATCCGCCGCGCCCGTTCGAACAGCCGTTCCTGGTTCGACGGCTCAGTCGCGAAACGGGCGATCGGGTCGGAAAGCGCCGCGGGAGCGATCGTCGTGAAATCCCGCCTCGCCCAGCAGCGCTCGACGAACTCGGGCGGACCGGCCATCCAGCCCAGGCGGGCACCCGGCAGACCGTAGGCCTTGGACAGGCTCGAAACCGCGACGACGCGCTCACCCCGCCCCCACATGCCGGGCGTCTCCTCTCCGGGCGCCAGGTCGTGCACGGCGCCGCGGTAGACCTCGTCCGACAGCACCCAGGCGCCGACCCGCTCCGCGGCGGCGGCGATGCGGTCCAGCTCGGATGGCGTGAACACGTGACCGGTCGGGTTGTTCGGATGACTCAGGTAGATGAGCTTCGTCCGCTCGCCGACCGCGTCCTCGAACGCGTCCCAGTCGAGCGACCAGGTCGATTCGTCGGCGCCGGGGAGGAGGGGTATGTCCCGCACCGCCGCCCCGAGACCACGGGCCGCCAGACCGACCTGCAGGTAGTTCGGCACGATCGCGACCACCTCGTCGGCCGGCCCGACCAGGACCTGCACGGCCACGTAGTTCGCCTCGGCAGAGCCGGTCGTCACCAGCAGATGCTCGATCGTCGCCCCCGCGTAGTGGCCGGCGAGCTGCGAGCGCAGTTCCGGCGTGCCGTTCGACTGGATGTACTCGAGCGGCACCGAGTGCAGTCCGTCCAGGTCCAACCCCAGCGCCGCCAGGCCGGCCAGCGTCAGCGGCTCTACGCCGCTCTCGCTCAGGTTGATGTCGACGCGATGTTCCCAGAGCGACTGTTGCCGCTCCAGATCGAAGGTCTCCATTTCCATCGTGCTTGTCCCTCGCCGGATCGGTCCGTCGTCAGGCGCCGCAGTATGCCACCGCCTCGGACAGGATAGGGACCGTGCCGCGACTGCTCCTGCGACTCCTGGCCGGCGTCCACCTGGTTGCCTTCGTCTCCCTCTGGGTCCAGGTCGACGGCCTGATCGGATCGCGGGGCATCCTCCCGGCACGGGACTTCTTCGCCTACCTCGAACGGGTGCTCGGCGCCGGGGCATTCGAACGGTTCGTCAACGTCCCGTCCCTGCTCTGGTTCGGTGCCGGCGACGGTGCACTCCACGCGCTCTGCGCGGCCGGTGTCCTACTGTCCCTGCTCGCGATCGCCGGCATGGTGACCGCGCCGGTCTTCGCCGCGCTCTGGATCTGCTACCTGTCGCTGGTCTGGGGCGGCCAGACCTTTCTCGCCTTCCAGTGGGACACGCTGCTGCTGGAGGCGACCCTGTGCGCCGTCGTGCTGGCACCCCTGGGCTGGCCATTCCGGAGACCAGCCGGCGCCGAACGGCGGCCGCTCACGGCCTCCGTTCGGGCCGCGTTCCGAGTCGCGCCGAACTTCGCGGCCGCCCGACCGGGGATGTGGCTCTTCCGGCTCCTGGTGGTCAAGCTGATGTTCTTGTCCGGCGCCGTCAAGCTGCTCAGTCTCGATCCGACCTGGTGGCGACTGACCGCGCTCGATGTCCATTACTTCACACAGCCGCTGCCGGTGGCGGCGAGCTGGTACGCGCACCATCTGCCGGAGTGGTTCCATCGCCTGTCGGTCCTCATCATGTTCGGGGTGGAGCTGGTCGTGCCGTGGCTTGTCTTCTCACGCCGGCTGCGGAAGTCGGGAATGTGGCTCCTCCTGGCGCTCCAGTTCCTGATCGCCGCCACGGGCAACTACGGCTTCTTCAACCTGCTCACCGTGGTGCTCTGCCTATCCTGGCTTGACGGACCGCTCTTTCCGGGGACGGCGAAACGGAGCGACACCGCGGCCACGAGGCCGACCGGGGCTTCCGGCTTCACAGCCGCCGCGAGGACGCGCCTCCGCTGGGTTGTGACCGCGACGGTCCTTCTGCTCAGCCTGTCGGTCACCGCACGAGAACTCACCCGCTCCCTGCCCCGCGGACCGGACACCCCGTCGACAACGGTCCGAGTGGCGGACCTCGTCGACCGGGTCCTGGTCGATCCGCCGGCACCCGTGCTGCGCGCCATCGCACCGTTCCGTTCGATCAACGGCTATGGACTCTTCCGCGCGATGACGACCTCGCGCCCCGAGATCGTGGTCGAAACGAGCTCCGACGGCGTGACCTGGACCGAACTCGCGTTCCGGTTCAAGCCCGGCGACCTCGAGCGCCAGCCGCGCGCCGCGTTTCCACACATGCCGCGCCTCGACTGGCAGATGTGGTTCGCGGCCCTGGACCCGGCCGGAGCCGACTGGCTGGGTTCGTTCGTCGAGCGGCTGTTCGAGGGCGAACCCGCGGTTCTGCGGCTGCTCGGCGAAGCGAGCCGGCAGACCGAGCCTCCGCGCTACGTGCGACTCCGTCTCTACGACTACCGGTTCAGCGAACCCGGCACCGGGGCCGAGTGGTGGCGGCGTGAGTTCCTCTGGGTAGCTTCTCCCGGTACGTCCCGAGCAATCGGTGGATCGGCTCCCCCGCCGCCTTGACGATCTGGGATCGGCTGCGCGCTAGGGCAGCTCGTGGGCCGACGGCATGACGCCGACGGCCTGGCTGCCGAAGCCGAAGTCCGTCGGCGCGTAGTCACCGACGACCCGGGCGTCGCTCCGCTCCGGGATCCGGTCCTCCATGCCGAGCCCCCAGTACACGGCGTTCACGAGCAGGCGGCGCAGTCCTTCACTCTCGAAGTCCGTGGAAGCGCCCATCGTCGTCGTGAAGACGCGCGCCGTCTTGCCGCCGGCGCCGGAGTAGGCGCGGGTCCACGCGATCGGGACCATCGGGTCGTTCTTCGGCCCTTCGACTGGCGGATCGTCGGGCGACATGCCGGCAATGACGGCGCCGAGCAGCAGGACGTTCGCGTCATCTCCCAGGTTCCTGAGCCCGTAGACGTCGGTGGGGCCCCAGACGTCGTCGACACCGCGCAGGATCGGATGGTTGGCCGCGCCCGGAGCGACGACGCCGCGCGTGCTCTCCTGGCCGTGACGGCCGTGATGGTTGATCCAGGTGTCGCCCAGCACCTGCTGGCCGAATCCGCCCGGCCACTCTTCGCTGCGGAAGTGCCAGTGCGCGTACGGACTGTCCGGGTTGCGCTGGTAAGAGAAGGCGTGGGTCGCGGTCCGCAAGCCCACGATCGGCCGTCCCGATTCGACGTAGTCGACGATGTGCTTCATCTGCCCGTCGGGAAGCTCCCTGAACCGGGTGGCGATCACCATCAGGTCGGCGTCGGCGAGCGCTTCGAGACCCGGGATGTTCGTCTGCTCCTCCGGATCGATCGCCCCGGTTTCGGCGTCGATCGAGAACAGGACCACACACTCGAAGCCGTGCCGCACCGACAACAACCTGCCGAGCATCGGCATCGCTTCCTCGGAGCGGTACTCCTCGTCACCCGCGATCAGGACGACCTTGTAGCCGGCTCCGGGTCCGTCGCCGCCCGGGTAGGTGACCCACTGGGCCTCGCTGCCCTGTCCGGGTGCAGGCAGGAACATGATGACCGAGGCGGACAGCGCCACCAGGCTGGAAACCGAAAGACCACGCTTCATGAGCCGAACCTCCGGCGGCAGCGTACCAGCGCGCTATCGTACGCACCCCTACACTCGACCGCTACTTCCAACTGACCAAAGCCGGCACGACTCCAGGAGCCTCAAATGAAGAGACAACCGCATCACTTTGCCTTCTTCCTCGGTGTGCTCCTGCTCGCGACCGCCACCACGGAGGCACAAGACTTGAAGACGGAATTTCTCGGCTCGCAGCAGGGCTTCTCCCACATCGCCAGGACGACCGCGAACGGCGTCACCACCATCCGCATCTCCGGCCAGGTCGGCATGACCGACGGGGCGGACGCACCCGCGGCCACTCTCGCCGAGCAGGCGGAGATCGCCTTCTCCAACCTCGTCAAGCGCGTGGAGCAGGCCGGAGCCAGCGCCGAGGACATCGTCAAGACGACGGTCTTCATCAAGGACATCGACCCGGAGAAGGTCCAGACCGTCGGCCGCGCCCAGGCCAAGGTGCTGCAACTCGACCCGCCGCGGGCCGCTACCTGGGTTGGCGTGACGGGGCTGGTGTTCCCGTCGTTGCTGGTCGAAGTGGAGGCCACGGCGGTGGTGGCCGCGGAGTAGGCAATTGTGCCGGCCTACGGCCGGCGCGTTCCTTCGCCGCCTTCGGCGGCAGCGGGTCGGAAGACCCGCGCACCCAGAGCTACGGCGTCAGCAAGAGGGAAACGGGATTCGCTAGCCGAGACGCGCTTCCTCGCGCGCTCCGCGCGCGAGACGCGCGCCGAACGCCGAATCCCGTCTCACGCTCCCTGTCCCGCGCTCCGCGCGGGTATGGAGCGGGAGACGGGATTCGAACCCGCGACCAACAGCTTGGAAGGCTGTGACTCTACCCCTGAGTTACTCCCGCGCGCCCCGCGAGGGAAGGAAGTGGTGGAGGTGGATGGATTCGAACCACCGTAGGGCGTTGCCCGACAGATTTACAGTCTGTTGCCTTTGACCGCTCGGCCACACCTCCGGCAACTTCCTCCGTGGAGCCGGCACCCGGATTCGAACCGAGGACCTACTGCTTACAAGGCAGTTGCTCTACCACTGAGCTATGCCGGCCCTCGCTACGAGGCGCTTGGCGCCACGGCGACGCCGGAGTCTACGCCAGGCCCTCCGGCCTGACAAGACGCTGACGCACCGCCTCGTAGAGCAGCGCGGCCGCCGCCGTCGACAGGTTGAGGGATTCGACCCGGCCACGCATAGGCAACCCGAGAAGGCCGTCGCAGAGACCTCTCGTGCGCCGCCGAAGCCCCCGCGACTCGCCGCCGATGCAGACGACGACCGGACCGCTCAGGTCCACGGTCCACGGCGGTTCGCCTGCGGAGTCGGCCCCGTAGACCCAGAAGCCCTCCTGCTTGAGGCGTTCGATCTCACGGGCGCTGTTGGTGATCCGTTCGATGGTCAGCCAGTCGACCGCCCCCGCAGCCGCGCCAGCAGCCGCCGGTGACAGTGGCGCCGCGCCACGGTCGCGAATCAGTACGCGGCCGACCCCCGCGCCCTCACAGACGCGAAGGAGGGCGCCCAGGTTCCGCGGATCCTGGACGTCCTCGACCAGGACGACGAGGCCGGGATCGATCGCGGCCGCCGTCGTGCCGCCGCGGTCCCCATCCACCAGACTGGCCGCGAAGCCGCGTGCAGCCGCCTGGTCCTGGCCAGCCTCCACGAGACGCGCCCGCAGTTCGGCGGGCGCGACGCTCCGGACCCGCACGCGATGCCGTTCGCAGAGCCCCTCGATCGTCCGGCGGCGGTCGCCCGCAGAGCGGGAGATGAGCACCTCGGCGACTCGATGCGGCTGGCTCCGCAGGATCTCCCGCACCGGCTGGAATCCCAGCCGCCACCGACCTTCCTCGCGACGTTTGGGCACGTTCGAAGGTCCTCTCACGCACCGGCCCGCGTGCGTTCGATCAGCACCGTCGCATGAGCCGCCATGCCCTCGCCCCTGCCCAGCGGGCCGAGCCCTTCGTGAGTCGTCGCCTTGAGGTTCATCCGTTCGGGCCCGATACGAAGCAGCCCCGCGACATGCTCTTCGATCGCCGAACGGTACGGCGCCATCGACGGGCGCTCGGCGATGAGCGTCACGTCGCAGTTCCGAACCGCGAAGCCCCGCTCCAGGACCATCGCGACGATCCGGCCCAACAGCTCCGAGCTGTCCGCGCCCCGCCAGGTCTCGTCGGACGGCGGGAAGTGGATTCCCAGATCGCCCAGGCCAGCAGCGCCGAGCAGGGCGTCACCGATCGCGTGGAGCACGACATCGGCATCGCTGTGGCCATCGAGGCCCGTCTCGTGCGGTATGCGCTGGCCGCCCAGGTTCAGGGGGCGGCCGGCCTTCAGCCGGTGAATGTCGTAGCCATGCCCCACGGCCGTCTCCAGCGCCGGCGAGGCCTCGCGCTCCGACCGGAGGAGGGCCTCGATCGCGGGCAGGTCCGAGGGATCGGTCAGCTTTGGATTCGGGTGGGAGGCGGTGACCGCCCACACTGAGTCCGGCTCGAACAGACTGCTCTCGTCGCTGACCTGCAGGTTCTCCCGCTCAGCGCGGTCGAGCGCCTCGCGAAGGTCCACGGCCCGAAAGACCTGCGGCGTCTCCGCCCGGAACAGACCGGACCGGTCGACCGTCTCGTGGAGGCGGCCACCCTCGACCGTCTTCAGAGTGTCGCTCACCGGGCGACCGAGCACCGCGCCTGCGCCGCCGCTGCCGGCGGCGCTCCGCAGCACCTCCGCCAGATCGGCCGCGGCCAGACAGGGGCGGGCGCCGTCGTGCACCGCCACCCAGTCGGAGGGGGCGACCTCCGCCGCCGCGAGTGCGGCTCTCACAGAGTCCTGCCGGCGCCGTCCGCCCTCGACCGCGGAGAGGTCCGCGTCGCACGACGTGGGCACCGCCCGCAGCAGCATCGCCCGGGTCTCCTCCGCGTGTCCGGCCGGCGCCGCGACGACGACACGGTCGACTTCGGACGCCGACAGCAGCCGCTCGACCGTCCAGGCGAGAAGCGGTCGGCCCAGGATCGGCACGAACTGCTTGGGCCGGTCACCACCGAATCGCCGGCCGCCGCCCGCGGCCGGAACGATGGCGCAGCAGGTCACGATTCGGCCACGTTGAGGAGAAGGAGGGCCGGCCCGTGCCTCAGACCTCGAGGATGTCCTTCTCCTTGTTCGCGAGCGCCAGGTTCACCTGGGCGATGTAGTGATCGTGGAGCTTCTGCATTTCGCTTTCGCCCCGGTGCTCGTCGTCCTGGGAGATCTCCTTCGCCTTCTCCATCTGCTTCAGGCGTTCATTGCCCTCGCGACGAACGCCCCGAACCGTGTTGCGGAAGCGCTCGGCGATTTCGTGGGCACGTTTCACCATCTCGCGACGCCGCTCCTCCGTGAGCGGGGGGACGGGGATGCGGACGATCCTGCCGTCGTTCGACGGGTTCAGGCCCAGGTCGGCGACCAGGATCGCCCGTTCGATCGCCGCGATCTGCGTCGGGTCGAACGGCTGCGCCACCAGCAACGTGGCGTCGGCGACCGAGAGGCTGGCGAGCTGGTTCAGGGGGGTCGGCGTGCCGTAGTACTCCACCGTCACCCCGTCGAGCATCGCGGTGGAGGCGCGGCCGGTGCGCAGCGTCTTGAGTTCCGCGTGAAGGTGGTCGACGCCATCCTTCATCTTGAGCTCCATCTCCAAGAACAGCTCCTGCATCTGGTCAGCCTCCCCGGCAGGATTCTACGGTTGAACGCGCGTCAGGTGACGAGCGAACCGACCTTCTCGCCAAGAACCACCCGGCGGATGTTGCCGGGGACCCCCAGGTCGAACACGGCGATCGGCAGGTCGTTCTCCCGGCAGAGGCTGATCGCCGCGGCGTCCATGATCCCGAGGTTGCGTTCCAGGACCTCCTGGTAGGTGACCTCCGGCAGGCGCTCGGCGCCGGCGTCGCGACGGGGATCGGCGCTGTAGACGCCGTCCACCTGCGTCGCCTTCAGGAGGATCTCGGCCTGGATCTCGTTCGCGCGCAGCGCGGCCGCGGTGTCAGTCGTGAGATACGGATTGCCCGTGCCGGCGCCGAAGATGACCACCCGTCCCTTCTCCAGGTGCCGGATCGCACGCCGGCGAATGAAGGGCTCGGCGACGCTCTTCATCTCGAGCGCCGTCTGTACCCGCGTGGCAACGCCGGCCTTCTCCAGCGCATCCTGCATGGCGAGGCTGTTGATCACCGTCGCCAGCATGCCCATGTAGTCGCCGGTCGCCCGCTCCACGCCGCGATGACTCGCCGCCAGACCGCGGATCACGTTGCCGCCGCCGACGACGATGCCGATCTCGACTCCGAGTTCGAACACGTCCCGGATCTGACGAGCGATCCGGCGAACCACCGTCTCGTCGATACCGAAGGGCTTGTCGCCCATCAGGGCTTCGCCCGACAGCTTGAGGAGGATGCGGCGGTAGGCCGGCTCGGTCATCTAGCAGCCCGTCAGGACGGATCGGCGACCGGCTGCGAGGCGGTAGCTACGGTCGAGTCGCCGCCGAGCTGGAACCTGGCGAACCGGCAGATCCGCATGTTCTCGCCCAGCTTGGCGATCGCCTCCTTCAGCACCTCCTCGACCGTCCGTCCAGTGTCTTTGACAAAGGGCTGCTCGAGCAGGCAGTTCTCGGCAAAGAACTTTGACATCCGGCCCTCGACGATCCGTTCGACGATCTGCTCGGGCTTTCCGGACTCCAGAGCCTGTTCCCGATGAATCCTCTTCTCCCGCTCGAGCACGTCGTCCGTCACCTCGTCTCGGCCGATGAACCGCGGCTGGCTCGCGGCCACATGGAGCGAGAGGTCGTGGGCCAACTGCTGAAAGTCTTCCGTCCGCGCGACGAAGTCCGTCTCGCAGTTGATCTCCAGCAGCACGCCGATCTTGCCGCCGGCGTGGATGTAGGAGATGACCAGGCCGTCGCTGGTCGCCCGGCCCGCCTTCTTGGCCGCCGACGCCAGCCCCTTCTTCCGGAGGGCGTCGATCGCCGCCTCCAGGTCGCCGCCGGTCTCCACCAGCGCCTTCTTGCAATCCATCATGCCGGCGCCGGTCCGCTCCCGGAGCTCCTTGACCATGCCGGCCGTCACTGTCGCACTCATTTCCTGCTCCCTACGAGGCGGTGACCGCCTCGGACTCGAACTTCATCTGTTCTGCGGACGCTGCCCCTGCTGGGTGCGCGGGTGCCGCGGTCAGTTGACCTCGGCGTCGCTGCCGGCCTGCTCGTCTTCGGCTGCCGGTTCACCGGCCTCGGGTTCAGCCTCCGCCTCGCCCGCAGCTTCCGCAGCGGCCTCGGACTCGGCGCCCGCTTCCGCCGCCGGCTCGGACTCCGCCTCCGCCTCGCCGGCAGTCTCGACCGCATCGGGTTCGGCTTCCGGCTCGGACACGGTTTCCGGCTCGGACACAGTGTCAGGCTCAGCCTCAGTGCCTGCCTCGGCGGCAGCCTCTACCGTCGCCTCGGCCTCGACTTCCGCTTCGGCCTCGACGTCAGCAGCAGTCTCCAGCGGCTCGGTCGCCTCCGCGCCGTCGCCATCCTTGCTCCACGCGGCCGCCCCCTCGATGTAGGAGTCGGCGATGCGGCCGGCGAACAGCCGGATCGTCCGGATCGCGTCGTCGTTGCCCGGAATCACGTGGTCGACCAGTTCCGGGTCGCAGTTCGTGTCGACGATGGCCACGACGGGGATGTTCAGCTTGTTCGCCTCCGCGATCGCGATGTGCTCACGCCGCGGATCGACGACGAACAGCGCGTCCGGCAACCGCTCCATGTCGCGAATCCCGTCGAGGTTTCGGACCATCTTGTCCCGCTCGCGTTCCAGCCGGAGAATCTCCTTCTTGGTCAGCAGACTGTCCTCGTCGGCGAGCTTCTTCTCCGTCTCCTGGAGACGCTCCACGGAAGCGCGGATGGTCACGAAGTTGGTCAGGGTTCCGCCAAGCCAGCGATGGGTGACGTAGAACTGCCCGCAGCGCCGCGCCTCTTCCTCGACGGCCTGCTGCGCCTGGCGCTTCGTGCCCACGAAGAGCAGCCGGCGCCCCATGCGAGCCATGTGCTCGACGTAGTCCGCCGCCTGGCGGAAGCGCTCCAGCGTCTGCTGGAGATCGATGATGTAGATGCCGTTGCGACGGCCGAAGATGTAGCTGCGCATCTTCGGGTTCCAGCGTCTCGTCTGGTGGCCGAAGTGCACGCCGGCCTCCAGCATCTCCTTCATCGTGACCTGAGCCAAGAACCTGTCCCCGCTATCGCTTGCTGAACTGGAAGCGCGCACGCGCACCCTTCTGACCGTACTTCTTGCGTTCCTTGCGCCGCGGGTCGCGAGTCATGAACCCGGCCGTCTTGAGCGATTCGCGGAACGTCGGTTCAAACTCCACCAGCGCCCGGGACAGACCGTGACGGATGGCCCCGGCCTGACCGGAACTGCCGCCTCCGCGGACGCTGGCCCACATGTCGAGCTCGCCTTCCTTCTCGACGACCTGCAGCGGTTGGCGGATGATCATCTTCAGCACTTCGCTGCCGAAGTAGTCGTCCATCCCCACGCCGTTGACGGTCATTTCGCCGGTGCCTTCGCGCAGGAACACCCGCGCGGTGGCCGTTTTTCGACGGCCCGTTCCGTAGCTCGTCTCCGTCAACTCGCGCTCCCTTCTCCAGTGATCGTCATCGCTTCGGGCTGCTGCGCCTCGTGCGGATGCTCGGCGCCGGCATAGACCTTGAGCTTCCGCAGTTGGCGACGGCCGAGACGGTTCTTGGGAAGCATGCCCCTGACCGCCAGCTCCACCAACCGCGTCGGCCTGCGCCCGCGCAGGCGCCCGGCCGTCTCCGTCTTGAGCTTTCCGGGCTGCCCGCTGTGCCGGTAGTAGATCTTCTTCTCGTCCTTGCCGCCCGTCAGGACCGCCTTCTCGGCGTTCACGACCACGGCGAAATCGCCGACGTCGACATGGCGGGCGTAGGTCGGCTTGTCCTTGCCGGTGAGGATGCGCGCCAGACGCGTCGCCAGACGTCCCAGTGGAACGCCCGCCGCGTCGACGACGTACCAACGGCGCTCCACTTCCCCTGCCTTGGGGCTGTAGGTCCGGTTGGGCGTCCTCGCCTTGGTGATCGCTGTCATCGTGTTCGTACCCTCGCCGGCCCTTGCTCTTCCGGATACCGGCGCTCCCTTGCGCACGGGCTAACGGCAGGAGCGGACATACTCCGACCGCAACCTCCCCGCGCAGAGGAACGGGGATCGTAGAGTCCGGGGCGGGCCTTGTCAAGACGAACGCCGGTCCGTCCACCGCCGCTCTCCGCGTATCCTCACTCACCTCATGGCACCTCTACAGGTGGGTCTCACCGGCGGCATCGCCAGCGGCAAGTCGACGGTCGGAACGATGCTGGCGGAACTGGGCTGCGTCGTCACGGACGCGGACGCGCTGGTGGCCGACCTGTACGGACCCGGTGAGCGCGGCGCCGCCGCGGTGGCTGAGCTCTTCGGCCGGGGAATGCTGAAGCCGGACGGCTCCGTCGACAAGGAAGCCCTGGGGCGACTGGTGTTCGGCGACCTGGCAAGCCGAAAGCGCCTGGAACGGGCGATTCATCCCCTGGTCGGCCAGCGCTACCTGGAGGTTCTCGAGGCCGCCGGGGATGGGGCCATCGTGGTCTTCGAGGTACCGCTGCTCGCCGAGGGCGGCGGCCGCGGACGCTATGACGCCGTAGTGACGGTCGAGGCTCCGGAGCAGCTTCGCCTCGACCGCGCCGTCGAACGCGGACTCGACCGCGACCAGGCTGAGGCCCGCATGACCGCCCAGGCCACCGGCGACCAACGCCGGGCAGTCGCCGACTTCGTGATCGAGAACACTGGAGGCCTGGCTGAGCTTCGCAGCCAGGTCGAGGCCGTGCACTCCGCCTTGAGGAACCGCGCCCAGCGCTCCTGATCAGCTTTTCTCAGGCCAGCCGAGGGCCCGGAGAAACTCAAGCCAGGCACGGCCTCGGTGGCCGATCCGGTCCTTGACCTCATCGCCCAGTTCCGCGTACGTCCGCTCGAGTCCATCGGGCTCGAACACCGGATCCCAGCCGAAGCCGCCCTCTCCTCGTGGCGGCAGCACCAGCCGGCCGGTCGTCGCGCCCTCGGCGATCACTTCCCGCTCGCCATCCCTGAGCATCAGGGCGCATCGGGCCACGACCCCGGGATCGCCGGCGCGGATGGCGACGTTCGCTATGCCCTCATCGCCCACCGCCTCCAGCATCCACTTGACCAGCGGCCCCGGGAAGCCGTTCATGCAGGCCAGTTCGAGACCGGTCTCCTCGACCACGACCGGCCGCTCGAACCGCTGCCAGGCGGCCTCCGCCTTGAACCGCAGCACCTCGATCAGGTCGCCCGACTGGATCTCCGGCAGATCGATCGCCGCCGTCTCCAGCCGGCGGCCAATGATCCTCTCCGCCTCGCGCCGCTTGTTCGCGTTGCCGGTGACCAGCACCCACGGCGGCTGGCTGGCATCCCCGCCGCTCACCGTTCGGCGCCTGGAGCCGATGTGAATAGTCGTGCGCTAACGTGGTGTATTATTCGCACCGAGACAGCCAAGGGACAAGCAGTGTAGCCCGCCCCCTGAAGTCCCGCCCAACGGAGAGATGCCACACATGCCCGAACGCCAGATCTCGATCGCCGACC
>VXVC01000008.1 GCA_009836625.1 Holophagales bacterium | reverse complement strand
GTTCGCCCCACCCGGGCGTCCGTTCCCCGAACCGTCCCCGTTCGAGCCGGGGCTGGCGAGTCCATCGCCACCCCACGAAGGAGCCGCCTCGGCCGCTATCGCACGGATCGTGTCAGCGAGCGCCGGTTCACGATTCAGCACGACGATCAGCGGATACGTGATCTTCCCCTCCGAGAGGTCGCTGAACAGGGTCTTGCCGGTGTTGCTGTGGTGTCCGACCAGATCGAGCAGGTCGTCGATCAACTGGAACGCGACTCCGATCGACTCGCCATACGCCCGCAGCGCCCGGCAGAGTTCGGGAGGCGCTCCACCGCTCAGGGCGCCGGCGCCCAACGCCCAGCTGAACAGCGCCGCCGACTTGCCTCGGGCGACCTGGAAGTAGAGGTCCTCGGACGCGTCGAGAGAACCGCGGTTCTCGAGCTGAAGGGACTCGGCCCGGATCATCTCGGCGATCGTCCCGAGCAGGCCCTCCATCACGCCCGGCACCGCGGCCCGCTGCACCCTGTTCAAAGCCTCGATCAGAAGATAGTCGCCGGCGAAGATCGAGGCCGCATTGCCGAGTTCGACCCGTGCCGTCGGCCGCCCGCGACGCCGGTCCGCGTGATCGATGACATCGTCGTGCAGCAGCGTGGCGTTGTGAACGAGCTCGGCCGCCACCGCGATGTCGCGCACCGCTGAAGCCCGCGCGGACCCGACCCGCGACGCCAGGACGACGCACAGCGGACGCAGCCGTTTGCCGCCAAGGTGAACAAGCGAGGCCCCGGCCTCGCCGACCAGGGTGTCTCCTGTCGACAGCGTCGCCAGCCCTTCCTCCACCGCGGCGAGATCGTGGCGGACGAAACCGACCAGGTCGTCGATCGTCGCGGCAAGGTCGCGGAGCCCGCCGACGTCGCAGAGGTCGCGGAGGCGTCCGAGCACCTCGTCTTCCGCGGCCGTGCTTCCCGACAGGGGCCCAGCCGGGCGATCCGTGAGCACGGTCAACTCTCCTGCTCCTCCGGGTCGAGGTCCGGCACCGGCTCCGCCGGCGGGGCCGCCCTGCCCGAGAAGGACTGCGCCTCGCGGCGGGCGAGATTGCCCAGCCGCGCGGCGACCGCTCCCGCTCCCAGCAGGGCCTTTAGCCCGAAGTCCGTCACCGTGCCGCCGCTGAGCAGAAACTCCGCGATCGAGTCCACCCGTCCCATGACCTGATCGATCGCGCGCAGGCGCCTGAGAAAGACCGCGTTCTCGGGAGAGGCTGCTTTGCCGGGAGAGGATGGGTCCTCCAGGGCCGGAATCCAGTCGCGCATGTTCTCACGGATCGGGTCCCATTCCCGCCGCTTGCGGATCTCGACGACGTTGCGGAGGACCCGCTCGAGGTCGGTCTCGGGCCGGTAGACCACCCGGCGTGCACCGGCGACACGCTCCGGTGAGATGAGCTTCCATTCGCGCAGTTCCCGGCAGGCCATGGAGACCGCGCCGCGACTGAGTTCCAGACCGGCCATGATCTCCTGGGCATCGGCGGGCTCGCTGCGGGACATCAGCCAGCCGAAGACCCGCGCGGTGGTCGGCGGCACACCCCAGAAGGTGCCCAGAGCGCCCCAGAGTTGCACGAACTCCTCGCGAACCCGATCCACACTCTCGGCGCCTTCAACGCTCACGATCGGCACCCTAACGCAACTTCACGTGACGCAGCCGGACCGTGACCCTCCCCGCGGGCGGAAGGCGACCGCTGATCGACACGGGCGCCTGGAGTTCTTTCGCGGCAACGATCTCGATCGCCCCCTCGAGCCCCAGCAGCTCGAAGTCCTCCGCGCTGCCCTCGGGTCCGTACACTTCCGGCGTCATCGCGAAGCGAACCAGCGTCAACTGCGCCGGCGTCTGGCCGCCGGCTACCGAGAACGGCGAGGGCGCCGTCACGGTCTCCGGGTCTCGCTCGATCCGCACCGCCAGCACCCTCCGGTTCGAGAACATCGGCACCGTCCACGACATTTCCTCCCCTGCCCCGGACGGGAGCGCCGCCAGCCGCCCGACCAGATGCAGCAGCGCCGAAGGCTCCGACAGCGGCGTCTCGAGGCCGGGCGGAACAGTGTGATGGAGGGGATAGCGATGGGTCCATTCCGCCACGGGCAGACCGACTTCGCCCTGATTGGGAGTCGCGCGCTCCGCCTCCACACTGCCGTGACAGAACGTGTACCGCTTGTAGCGGTTCCGGCTGCCCCGTTCTTCCTGGACGCGAAGATGGGCCTTCAGGCTGTCCGGATCAAACCACAGAGAGGACTCGGAACGACGGCCGAACATCGTGGACTCGATCCGGATCCGCGCGGCCGAGCCGGGCATGTGCGGCTTGCCTTCGCAGCGCTCGTCCGGCGGGAGCTGAGCCGCGGGATCGAACTCGACCGCGGCGTCCGCCGTCAGGAAGAGCTTCTTTGCCTGGAACTCGAGTCGCTGCCAGGGCGGATCAGCGGCCGCCGCCGGCCAGGCCAGGGCCAAAAGGAGCGCCGGCGCCGCGAGGTTCGCCGGCTTCCGGGTTGTCGGCCGCGGTGTCACAGATCCCTAGCCGCTCCGCCACGCCGAGCAGGGCGGCTTCCGGTCGATCCACGGTCGCTCCCGCTCAAGCTGCGCCGCCAGCCGGAGCAGCACTCCCTCGCCGCCCACCGGGGCCGCAATCTGAACGCCGATCGGCAGGCCGCCGTTCGCTCCACCCCAGCCGAGCGGCACCGAAGCGGCGGGGTTGCCGCAGACGTTCATCAACTGGGTGAAGCCGATCGTCTGCAGCAACGCCGGCATGTAGTCGTCGTCCCGGTTCGAAAGCGACAGCACGCCGAGCTTCGCCGGCGGCGCCGCCATCGTCGGCGACAGCAGGACATCGAAGCCCTGGTCGAAGAACACGGCCAACCGGCGGCCCACCGCGTGAACCGTGCGGGTCGCCCGCGCGTAGGCGGCAGCGTCGCTCTGCTCGCCCGTGGCGGCCGTCGCCCACGTGAGCGGCTCCAGCTCGTCGTCCCGGGCCTCGCGCCCAAGGGCCTCGCAGCGCTCGGCGATCGTGGCGCGCACGTTCGCGCCGACGATCAGCCGGGTCGCGAGGCCGAGGGCAGTCGCGTCGATCTCCGGCGCCGCATGGGCGACCTCGTGCCCAAGCCCCGCGCAGAGTTCGGCCGCGCCGCGGGCCGCGGCGACGCACGCCTCATCGACCGGGGCGCCGTTGAACGCTTCCAGGGCCAGCGCGATCCGCAGCCTGCCCGGCTCGCGGTCGATTTCGTCCAGGAAGCTCCGTTCAGGCGGCGGCGCGCAGTACGGATCTCCCGCGACCGGGCCGGCAACCGCGTCCAGAAGCGCGGCGCTGTCGCGAACGGTGCGACTCACGCAGTGCTGCACCGAGAAACCGGCCCAACCCTCGCCGGCGTCAGGCGCCAGCGAGACGCGGGCGCGGCTCGGCTTGAGTCCGAAGAGCCCGCAGCACGAGGCCGGGATGCGGATCGATCCGCCGCCGTCGCTGGCGTGGGCAGCCGGCACGATGCCGGCGGCGACGGCCGCCGCCGCGCCGCCCGAGGAGCCGCCCGCGATGTGCTCCAGGTTCCAGGGGTTGCGGGTCTGACCGAAGACCGCCGACTCGGTACTCGTCGTCAGCCCGAACTCGGGTGAAGCGGTACGTCCCGCGATCAGGAGCCCCGCCCGCCGGTAGCGGCTCACCATCTCCGAATCGTGGTTCGGCACGTTGCCGTCGAAGAGACGGCTGCCGTTCGTGAGCGGCAGGCCCGCCGCGTTGGCGTAGAGGTCCTTCAGCAGATAGGGCACGCCCGCGAACAGCCCACCCGCCGCCACGACCTCGGGCGCCGCTGCGGCAGCCCGCTCGAAGTCCGTGCACACGACCGCGTTCAACTCCGGGTCGAGTTCGGAGGCGATCTCCGCCGCGCATTCCACGGCCTCGCCGGGAGCCAGATCGCCAGTCCGCAGCAGTTCGGCCAGCGCCAACCCGTCGCTGGCCAGGTACGTCTCTCTCAGACTCAAAGCACCCTCCCGGGCCGGCAGGTCGTTTCGCCGGCAAGGGGCAAGCGTACCGCGTCCTTCCGGCATGCCCACCCGCACGGCGGGGCGGCCTATGCACCATTGGCTATGATTGCTCCATGGACCCGTTCCGTTTCATCGTCGCCCTCGGCGCAACCGCCGTCCTCGCCGCCGCCGGCGCCAATCCCCTAGCCGCTCAGACCGCTGCTCCGGGAAGCCTCGTCCACTGGCCGGGCGAAGGCATCGAACGGTGCCTGGTCGGCGACCGGGCCTTCGCGCCCACCGTGGTCGGCGGAGAACGCGGCTGCCTGGTACCGGTCGGCTTGACCCGAACCGCCGACGTGATCGCGGAGCGCGACCGGGATGGCCTGCGGGAGAGGCTGCACATCGGTCTCGGTGAGTACCCCTACTCGGTGCAGCGACTCGAGATCAAGGACCGGAGCCGCGTGGACCTGTCGCCCGAGAACCTCGCTCGCGTGCAGCGTGAGAACGCCCTGATCGGCAAGCTCTGGGGACGGCAGGGCAAACCGAGGTTCTCCCTGCCCCTGGGCGCACCGCTCGAGAGGATGCCGGCCGGCGGTCGCTTCGGCGCGAAGCGGATCATCAACGGCGAGCCGCGCTCGCCCCACACCGGAGCCGACTACGCCGTCCCCCAGGGCACGCCCGTCCTGGCCGTCGAGGACGCCGTCGTCGCCCTGGCCGGCGAGTTCTTCTTCTCCGGCAACGCGGTCTTCCTCGACCACGGCAACGGCCTGATCAGCATGTACTTCCACCTGCACGAGGTGTTCGTCGAGCAGGGCGACGAGGTGTCCCGCGAGCACCGGATCGGCACCGTCGGCTCAACCGGACGATCCACCGGCCCGCACCTGCACTTCGGCATCCGCTGGCAGGGCGAACGGGTCGACCCGGCGCTCTGGCTCGGCGAGCCAGCCTCGATCGCCACCGTTCGCTAGGTGCGCGGGTCCGTAGCCGGGGGTCTTCTGACCCCCGGGAAACGCGCGCCGAAGGCGGCTAGGAAACGTGCCGGCCGGCGGCCGGCTCCGCTCCGCCGTAGAGGCGCGCCGTGTTCTCTCTGACGGCCGCCGCCACCTCCGACACCGGCAGGCCCTTGATCTCCGCGATGGCCCTGAGCGACGCGACGGCGTTCGCCGGTTCGTTGCGCTGATCCCGATCCGGCCCCAGTACGGGGCTGTCCGTCTCCAGCAGCAGGCAGGACAAGGGCAGGCGCCGGACGAGTTTCTGCTTCTGCGGCGAACGCACGACGGAAGGCGGTACGGAGAAGAAGTAGCCCGCTCCCACCGCCGGCTCGGCCCGGGCGGCACGGCCGTCGAAGGCGTGGAGTTGCACTCGCGTCGCCCCCCGCTCTCGCAACACGTCGATCGCGTAGCGGCCGGCGGAGCGCGAGTGGACGTTGAGCGGTAGATCGACTTCGATGGACAGGTCGATGAACGACGCGAAGATCTCGCGCTGCACCGCAAGGTCGCGTTCGTCGCGCACCTTCCACCGGTCCAGGCCGACCTCGCCGATGGCAGCCAGACGCGGACGCTCCCGGCGGATCAGGTCAGCGACCCGTTCCGCTTCCGCCGGATCGAGATGGGTCGGGTACAGACCGGCGGTCGGTCGTACGACTCCCGGATAGGCCTCCGCCAGCTCGAGGTTCCGCTCCGCGTCCGCGCGCGTCTCGCCGACCGCGACCACCGCCCCGACTCCGGCGTCGCGGGCCCGCGCGAGCACCTCGCCGAGATCGCCCGCGAACGAGCCATCGCACAGATGGGCATGACAGTCGGTCAGACCCGACAACTCGGGCGCTACCCCCATCAGCCGGCCGGCTCCCCGGCGCCCCCGCCCAGGCGCTCCTCAAGTTCCTCGACTGTCTTCGGCCAGTCCTTCTTCAGCAGGCGCGAAAGCGCCCGGTCGGCGAGCAGCCTGCCGCCGGTCTGGCAGCGCGCGCAGTAGTTGCACTCGTTCTCGGCGTAGACGATGCGCTGGACCGGCGCACCGCAACGCGGGCACGGTTCGCGGTAGCGACCATGGACCGCCATTCCCTTGTGGAAGGCGGTCACCCTGCCGGGGAACCGACCCCCGGTCTGCGCCCTGAGACGATCCGTCCACTCCGTCAGCACGTCCACCGTGGACCGATACAGCCGGTCGACCTGCTCGTCGCTGAGCCGGGTGGTCCAGCGCATCGGCGACAGGCACGCACGATGCAGGATCTCGTCCGAGTAGGCGTTGCCGATACCGCTGAACAACCGGGGGTCGATGAGCGCCCGCTTCAGTGTGTGGTTCTCCGCCTTGAGCCGCTCCCTGAACGCTTCCGGACCGGCCAGAAGCACTTCCAGCCCGCCACGGTCCAGGGTAGCCAGGCCGTCTTCACCCGCGACCAGGTGCATCGCCGCTCTGCGTTTGCTCCCCGCCTCGGTGAGCAGCAGGGTGGCGTAGCCGAAGTCGAACGCGGCCAGCCCCACGCGGCCCGGCACCTTCGCCGACGGCCCTGCCCAGCGGAACCGGCCGGCGATCATCAGGTGGATGGCGAGGAACAGCTCCCCCTCCAGGACGAAGACGACCCGCTTGCCGACCCGGCGCACGGAGACGACCGTGCGTCCCTCCGCCTC
This sequence comes from Holophagales bacterium, assembly GCA_009836625.1. Lineage (GTDB taxonomy): Bacteria > Acidobacteriota > Thermoanaerobaculia > Multivoradales > Multivoraceae > Multivorans. The sequence continues at coordinate 31,919 of VXVC01000008.1, read as the reverse complement.
GGAAAGCGGCGGCCTCACGGAACGGAGCAGGAACGGGCTCCGCAGACGGACGCGGACGAGTTCGCGGCCGGCAACCCGCTGCTCAAGCGCTTCGCAGTAGACCTCGACGTCGGGAAGCTCCGGCATGCCGGAAGTATGAGCCAACCGCGGCGCCCGGCCGCCGGGACGCCACTTCTACAGCGCCGAGTAGTGCCTCATCCCTCTGCCCGGCCGACCGCCGCCCGTAGCTCGCGGCACTCGGCGAGCAGTTGGCGGGCAGCGGCCAGAACGGATTCGTCGCCCGCACCGCGGGACGAAGGAGGCCTGGCGGGATCGTCCCGTGCCCAGGTCGCGGCCGCCTCCACGACCCGCTCGCCCTCGACGACGATCCCGGCCGTATTGTCGTCGGGATCGCCCAGACCGGCGTCCCGGCTCTGCCGCAGCGACGCCAGCAGCAGGTTGCGCAACTCCTCCGCGTTGTCCAGGCCCTGCAACAAGCCCCGGCTCAGGCTGTCCTCGTCGTCGTCCGACCCGGCGCCGCTGGCGGTACGGATCTCCAGGTCGGCGATCCCGAACAGGCGTTGCAGCGGCCCGCGTTTCACCGCCATGTTCTGGATGTTCACGACCGTCATCGTCTGTTCCCTGACGCCGTAGATGCCGTAGCGGATGCGAAGGGCCCGGTCGCTGACCATGTACCAGCGCATCTCGTAGCCCAGGCGCAACACGGCGAGAGACCCCACCAACTGGACGAAGAACAGGACGAACAGAAGCGGCCCCAACGCCCTGGTGAAGTCGGTCCACGGTCCGAACTCCAGGAACTCGAAGCCCTCGTCCGCCCAGAACGCGATCGGCAGGAAGCCGAGCGTTGACACCACCAGGCCGAACAGCGCGCCCGCCTGTCCCAGACCCCACTTGAGCAGGCTGTACCAGAAGAACCGCGGCGAGGCGCGAAAGGTGCGCAGAGACTCCGGCGATCCGGGTGGAGGCTCGGGCCGCTCGTCGACGCGGAACAGCCTGAGCAGCAGACGCTTCAGGCCCGCCGGCATCCGGCCGCTGGGCGCGCCTTCGCTGCTGCCGGTCGTCATCGCCCACGCTCCAGTGCGCTCCGGATTGCCGCGACTTCGCGGGCGATCTCCCGGAGAGTCGAGGCAAGAGCGGCGGCATCGTCCCCGGCAGGGGGAGCGGGAAGCGCGCCGGTGGCGGCCGGCACTGCCGTCCGCGCGCCACGCATCCGGCTGTACATGAAGTTGCGAACCGCCGACAGCTCGAGCAGGCCTTCGACCTTCATCTCGGCCTTCGCCGAACCGCTCGCGGTTTGGACCAGCAGGCGTGAAAGACCGAGCCAGCGCTCGACCGCGTTGCTCTGCACGTGGATATCCTGGATGCGGCTGTAGGTGAGGCTGATCTCGCGCTTGAACACGGCGCCCCAACTCATCGTCACGCCTTCGTCGTCGAAGCGGTACCTCAGCGTGCGATAGCGCAGGAACAGGATGGTAAAGACGACGGGGAACGCGGGTCCCGTGATCAGCGAGAACAGGACGTAGTAGCGAAGCAGCTTGGGATGGGGACGGCGAAGCGCTCGTACCCGCTCGTCGCCGTTGCCCCCGCCGCCGGTCAAGACTGGAGCAGCTCCTCGATCCGGTCCAGCGCCCAGTCCAGTTCCTCCCGCCCGATCACCAGGGGCGGCGCGAACCGAATCACGTGATCGTGTGTCTCCTTGCACAGCAGTCCCTGCCTCGCCAGTTTCTCGCAATACGGACGGGCCCCGCCGGCGGATTCATGGAGTTCGATTCCGATCCACAGTCCGCGGCCACGGATCTCGCGCACCAGCGGTGAGCGGACGCTCCGCAACCGCCCCAGAGCGTACTCGCCGAGACGGGCCGAGTTCTCGACCAATCTCTCGTCCTGCAGGACAGCGAGCGCGGTGCGCGCGACCGCCGCCCCTACCGGATTGCCGCCATAGGTGGAACCGTGATCGCCTGGCTGGAACACGTCCATGATCTCAGCGTCCGCCACGACCACCGACACGGGATACAGACCGCCGGAGAGCGCTTTGCCGAGCAGCATCACGTCCGGCCGGATGCCGTCGTGCTCATGCGCGAACATCCGTCCCGTACGCCCCAGGCCGGACTGAATCTCATCAACGATCAGGAGCGCGTTCCGCTCGCTGCACACGTCACGCAGTTCAGCAAGGAAACCGTCCGGCGGTACGACGATTCCGCCCTCGCCCTGGATCGGCTCGACCAGCACGGCCGCCGTGTTCGGCCCCACCGCCGCCCTCGCCGCGGAGGCGTCGCCGAAGGGCAGCAGCTCGAAGCCGGGCGTGAAGGGACCGAAACCATCGCGATACTGCGCTTCGCTCGAAAAGCCCACGATCGTCGTCGTGCGACCGTGGAAGTTGTTGGCGAACGCCAGGATCTCGGCCTCACCGGGAGGCACGCCCTTGCGCGTGTAGGCCCACTTTCTGGCCAGCTTGATCGCGGTCTCGACCGCCTCGGCGCCGGTGTTCATCGGCAGCGCCCGCTCGAAGCCGGTCAGTTCACAGACATCCCGAAAGAACGCCCCGAGTTCGGCGTTGTGGAAGGCCCGCGAAGTGACCGCCACCTTCCGGCTCTGCCGGATCAGGGCCTCAACGATCCGCGGATGGCAGTGCCCCTGGTTGACCGCCGAGTAGGCGGCGAGGCAGTCGAGGTAGCGGCGACCGTCGATGTCCCAGACCCAGACGCCCTCGGCGCGGTCGATCACGATGTCGAGAGGCGCGTAGTTCCGGGCGCCGTATCGCGCTTCCAGTTCCGTCGGCTTCACCGCAGGTTCCCTGCTCAAATGTAGCGCGACTTCTGCCGCGGAGTGCTGGAAACCGTCAGAACTCGATCGAGATTCCAGCGTGGACGTAGACCGGCGTCTTGCGCAGTTCGAACGCGGGCGCGAGAGCTCCGTCATCTCCCCGGATCTCCGAGCTCTTCGCCTTCATCGAGGAGTCGAACCAGAAGGCGCCGAGATACAGACCGACCGGACAATCCGTCTTGAACGGGATCTTCAGACCCATGTTGGCGCCGAGAACGGTCTCGCCGGGCCACTCGGGACGATAGACGGCGTCCACCGACGCGCCGTCCATCCCGGTCGGCACGAGGGAGGGAGAGCTGTAGTCGAGCTGGGCGATCACGGGACCGAGCCACCAGTCCACGCGGCTGCCGGGGCGGGTCAGGTGGAAGTTCAGCCCGACGAAGAACTTCTTCATCTCTATGTCCGCGCCGGCGTAACCGGTCCGGCCGCCCGGGTGCAGCCACCAGTCGACCTCGCAGTTGATCGTGTTCGCCCCGAACATGAATCCCACGGGATAGCTCAGGCGGTACTCGGCGGCAAGCCCGACACCGACTCCGTCCACGCAGGCCTTGAGCCTGTCGCGCGTATCCGGACCGAGCACTGAAATGTGCACGTCGTCTCCGCTCAGCGAGCTGAGGGTCGGCATCAGGGTCCACCGCCGATCGACCTTCATCGTCGCGGAAGCCTCATTGCTACCTCCGGCGTTCTCCACGATCGCCGTGTGTGTGAACTCGCCATCGGTCGCGTGAACGACCTCGCGCTGGTAGGGCTGGTCCAGCGGCTGGCCGTCCAGTGTGACCGTGACCGGCGCCCCGCTGCCGTTCTCCGGCGCCACCGTGACGACGGCGGTCTGGCGAACCAGCACCCGGTCGGGCTCGATCGACATCGTGACCGTCGGCGCGACCTTCATTCCGGTCGAACACTGCGCGCTTTGGCCGGTGTTCGTCTCGACGGTCACGGTGTGGGTGAAGGCGTCGGCTCCGTCGTGGGTCATCTCCCGGGTGTACGGCGACTCGAGTGGCCGCCCGTCGAGCAGGACCCGTGACAGCTCCGCGCCGTGGCCGGCGTTTGGCGCGACGGTCAACGTGGACGACTCGCCCAGGTCGACCTCGGCCGGCGCGGCGGTCACGCTACAGCTCGGGCAGCCGACGGCGATCGTGCGACTGACCGAGTCCTCGAGCCGGTCGCCACGGGAAGACATCGCGGAGCACGTCGCGGTTACCGTGTAGTCGCCCTCGGCGGTGAACGGGAAGGACGCGCCACCGGAGGCCGCTGAACGCTCGCTGCCGTCCGGCATCCGGACCGCTACGGCGCTCTCGCCGTCGGCGCAGGAACTCTGGAAGTCGAACGTCCGGTCGCTGCACGAGAGGCCGCCGATGTCCAGGTCGAGCGTCACCTTCGGCAGCGGCTGCTCGCCGAGGAGCGCCAGGTTGCCGCAGGACTCGGGAACGATCATCGAGTACCAGCGCCCGTTCGAGTTGAAGCGGACCTCCCAGGCCGCGAACGCCTCGTCACCGGCCCAGCAGAGGTTGGGACTCACGGTTGGCGTCTGACCGCCCTCGCGGAAGAACATCCACTGGACCCGCTGGCCGGGGTCGAAGGTGGTCGACGTGACGCCTCGCCAGGCGGCGACGGCGGCAAAGAGATCGTCCGGGGCGCCAGACCAGTTCGCCTGCTCCAGCAGCGCGAGGATCTCCTCGCGGTGGTCCACGAACAGCGCCTGCAGGGAGTCCTGGTCTTCGACCGGCGCCGAGAACCGGTTGGCGCCTCCCAGACGGGTGATCGACGACGCGCCCTCGCATAGCTGGGCGGCGGCCGGCGCGGCCAGGATCAGGCCGGCAAGGAGGAACAGGACGGAGGTCGTCCGCGCCGAAGTGCGGACGGCGGTGTACTCAGCGAGCCAACGGCGATGGGACATGGCATTCTCCCCAGGGTTTCCCCACCGCGGTCCGCTTGACCGAGCGGGCCGGAGGGGCGTATGTCTAATCATGTCAACACTTAGCCGCGTTGACAAATGCCGCCGACCAGCCTTGCCACGCGCCGGAACGGCGCCGGCTGGCGCGACGCTATGATTCCCGACCGATCGACCACTCCCGACACCGGAACGAAGACCGCGTCTGCCGGGCGCGGAGGCGAGGAACAAGTGCACGAGACCTCAGGAAGCTGGCCTCTCGGCAGCAGTGAACGACCGCTGCGGGTTGCCGTGATCGGCTCCGGTCCCAGCGGCTTCTACGCGATCGCCGCGCTGTTCAAGGCGGACGGTCTCGAGGTCGAGGTCGATCTGTTCGATCGTCTGCCCACGCCCTTCGGCCTGGTGCGCGGCGGTGTCGCGCCCGATCATCAGAAGATCAAGAACGTCATCCGGGTCTACAACCGCACCGCACAGCATGACCGCTTCCGCTTCTTCGGAAACGTGGAGCTCGGCCGCGATATCTCGGTCGAGGACCTTCTCAGGCACTACGACCACATCGTCTACGCGACGGGCAACGAGTCGGACCGCAAGATGGGAATCCCGGGCGAGGAACTTCCCGGCGTCCACTCGGCGACCGAGTTCGTCGGCTGGTACAACGGGCATCCCGACTTCCAGGATCGCAGCTTCGACCTGGCATCGGCCCGGCGCGTCGCGGTCGTCGGCAACGGCAACGTGGCGATGGACGTGACCCGGGTCCTGGCGCGCAGCCCGGACGAGCTCGCTCCCACTGACATCACCGCCGAATCGCTCGCCGTGCTCCGGGAAAGCAGGGTCGAGGAGGTCATCCTGCTCGGCCGCCGGGGGCCGGCGCAGGCGGCGTTCTCACCCCAGGAGATCAAGGAGATCGGATCGCTCGAAGGCGTCAGCCTGCTGGTGTCCGAAGCGGAGATGGACCTCGACGAGATCAGCAGCACCTGGCTCGAGGAGAGCGCCGCGCCCAGTGCGCGCCGCAACGTGGCCTACCTGACCGAAGTCGCCGGCGCCGAAGCCGGCGACGACGACCGCCTCGTGACCTGCCGCTTCCTCGTTTCGCCCATCGACCTTCAGGCGGGCGACGACGGCCGCGTGAGCCGGGTCGTGATCGAGAAGAACGAGCTCTACGCCGCCGACGACGGCACGCCACGGCCGCGAGGCACCGGCGAGACCGAAACCCTGGATGTCGACCTGGTGTTCAAGGCCGTCGGCTATCGCGGCGTGCCGCTGCCGGGCGTGCCGTTCCACGAACGCTGGGGCATCCTGCCGAACGACGAAGGCCGCCTGCAGACCGGGCCGGACGGCGAGATCGTGCCGGGCCAGTACGTCGTCGGCTGGGCCAAGCGCGGTCCGACCGGACTGATCGGCACCAACAGCCCCGACTCCACTGCCACCGTCAAGAAGATGATCGAGGACATCGACGGCGTGACCGCTCCGGCCGACTCCGCCAGGCCCCCGGAGAGGATCGTCGAACTGCTGCACGAACGCGGCGTCGACTTCGTGAGCTTCGACGACTGGACCCGGCTCGACGAGGACGAGGTTCGCCTCGGAGAGGCGCAGAGCAAGGTCCGCGAGAAGTACACCGACGTCGAGTCGATGATGGCGGCGGTGAACCGCCTGCGCTAGCCCATGTGCGGGTAGCGGTAGTCCGTCGGCGGCGCGAAGTTCTCTTTCACGGCGCGCTGGGAAGTCCAGCGCAGCAGGTTGGCCATGGAGCCCGCCTTGTCGTTGGTCCCCGACGCCCGCGCGCCGCCGAAGGGCTGCTGGCCGACGACGGCGCCGGTCGGCTTGTCGTTGATGTAGAAGTTCCCGGCGGCATGTCGCAGGCGATCGCCGACGCTGGCGACCGCCGCCCGGTCGCGCGCGAACACGGCACCCGTCAACGCGTATGGGCTCGTCGTGTCGCAGAGTTCCAGGGCCTCGTCGAGTGCGTTGTCCGCGTAGACGTACAACGTGAGCACCGGCCCGAAGATCTCCTCGCTCATCAGGCGCGAGCGGGGATCCTCGCTGCGGACGACGGTCGGCTCTACGAAGTAGCCGGTCGAATCGTCGCGGCCACCGCCGGCAACGACCTCGTACGGAGCTCCGTTCTCCGCATCGGCGAGGTAGCCGGAGATGTTGTTGAAGGACGACTGGTCGATGACCGCGGCCATGAAGTTCGAGAAGTCGACCGGCGAGCCCATCCTCACGGTCGCCAGCTCGTCGCACATGCGCTCCCGCACCTCGGCCCAGAGCGAAGCGGGAACGTAGGCCCGCGAAGCCGCGGAGCACTTCTGCCCCTGGTACTCGAAGGAGCCACGGATCAGTGCCGTGGTGAGCGCCGCGGGGTCCGCCGATGGATGCGCGAAGACGAAGTCCTTGCCGCCGGTCTCACCGACGATCCGCGGGTAGGTCTCGTAATTCTCGATCTGGTCACCGATCGTCCGCCACATCCGCTGGAACACGGGCGTCGAACCGGTGAAGTGGATGCCCGCCAGGTGGCGGCTGGCCAGGACCGGATCGCCCACCGTGGCGCCCGGGCCGGGCACGAAGTTGATCACGCCCGGAGGCAGCCCGGCCTCTTCGAGCAGCTTCATCAGGTAGTAGCCCGAGAGCAGTGCCGTGGACGCGGGCTTCCACAGCACGGTGTTGCCCATGATCGCCGCCGAGGTCGGCAGGTTGCCGGCAATCGCCGTGAAGTTGAACGGAGTGACCGCGAACACGAAGCCCTCGAGGGCCCGGTACTCGACGTAGTTCCAGATCCCCGGCGACGAGACGGGCTGCTGGCCGTAGAGCTCCTCCGCGAACGCGACGTTGAAGCGCAGGAAGTCGATCAGTTCGCAGGCGGAGTCGATCTCGGCCTGGTAGCAGGTTTTCGACTGGTTCAGCATGGTGGCGGCGTTCACCGTCGACCGCCATGAACCGGCCAGCAGCTCGGCCGCGCGCAGAAAGATCGCCGCCCGCTCCTCGAACGGCATCGCGGACCAGGCCGGCCAGGCCTCCTGGGAGGCCGCTACGGCCGCCTCGACTTCGGCGGCGCCGGCCTGGTGGCACGTGCCGAGAACCTGACCGTGATCGTGCGGGCAGACGACGTCCTGCGTGCGGCCGGTGCGGATCTCGCGCCCACCGGCAAGGACCGGAATCTCGACCCGCTCGCCGAGCATCTGCTTCAGGCGTGTCTCCAGAGCGGAGCGCTCGGCGGAACCGGGCGCGTAGTCGAGGACGGGCTCGTTGCGGGGTGCGGGAACTTGCAAGGTGCCGTTCGGCATTTCAGATCTCCTGGAAGTAGGGGCCGCTTGGGCGCGGCCCGGGGGCCGCAGCATAGACCGTGTGCGGCTGGGCTGGTGTTCCCTTGCCTCTCAGAAACCGGCCGGGGTCCCCTGACCTTCCAGCATTCTCCAGGCGAAGACCAGGATGCCGACGATCAGCAGCGTGCCGCCGATCGGAGTGATCGCGCCGAGCCAGCGTGGGCCGCCGACCGCAATCGCCGCGACCGTTCCGGAGAAGATCAGGGAGCCGACGAACAGCAGCCAGCCGGTGAGCCGCAGGTCGACGTTCGAACCCCGAGCAGCGAGCCCGAGCAGCGCCACCACGACACCGCCGTACATCAGGTAGCGCGCGGCCGTCTCCCACAGCGCCAGGTGCTCGGCGTCCAGCGCGGACCGGAGGCCGTGGGCGCCGAAGGCACCCGCGGCCACCGAGGCGGCGCACATCAACAGTCCCACAAACAGCCAGTTCACTCCGGTGGCCTCCTCAGAGCGTCGGCTATCGTAGCAACCGGTACGCCCAGTCACCGGGCGTGGGCACTGGACCCGTGGACGCGCAACTGACCGCACTCGAAGGACGGCTAGCCGAGCTGCTTCCGGTCTACGTGCACGAAACATGGGGCGCGTGGCTCCAGTTGCTGGCCATCGCGTTCGCCTCCGCGCTCAGCGCCTGGGTGGTCTGGTGGATCCTCAAGTTCGGCGCGACGAAGCTCGTCGGGAAGACGAAGACCGAAGTCGACGACCGATTGCTCGAGGCGGCGCACTGGCCGCTCTGGGTTTCGGTCTTCCTGATCGGCCTGCGGATGGGCGTTGCTCGACTGCAGCTCCTTGAGAACACCGAGCAGAGGATCGTCGACGCGCTGCAGACCGTGGCGCTGCTGTTCTGGGTCGTCGCGGCGTTGCGCGCCTCGGGAGTCCTGCTACGCGCCCTGGCACGGCGCCGGAGCCAGGGCGCTCTCGTCTCCAAGCACACCGAGCCCCTGTTCGAGAACCTTGCCAAGGTCGCGATCGTGATCCTGGGGGCTTACCTGGTGATCCAAGCCTGGGGCGCCGACGTCTCGGGACTCCTCGCCGCTGGCGGCATCGCCGGTCTGGCGGTGGGCTTCGCCGCCCGCGACACGCTCGCCAACCTCTTCGCCGGCATCTTCATCTTCGCGGACGGGCCCTACAAGATCGGCGACTTCATCACGCTCGACACCGGCGAGCGCGGCATGGTCACCGAGATCGGCATCCGCAGCACCCGGCTTCTGACCCGCGACGACATCGAGGTCACGATCCCCAACGCGGTGATGGGGAACGCGAAGATCAACAACGAAAGCGGCGGGCCCCACGTCAAGTACCGGATCCGCGTCCGCGTCGGCGTGGCCTACACGAGCGACGTCGAGAAGGTGGAGGCCCTACAGCTTCAGGTAGCCGACGACAACGAGCAGGTGTGCAAGCAACCCACACCGCGCGTCCGGTTCCGGGGCTTCGGACCCTCCTCGATCGACTACGAGCTCCTGTGCTGGGTCGAAGAGCCGGTGCTTCGCGGCATCGTCACCCACGAACTGGTGAAGGCGACGATCAGTGCGTTCGCCGAGGCGGGCATCGAGATCCCGTACAGCAAGCACGACATCTACATCAAGGAAGGGCGGCCCTCGCGGCAACCCCGCCTAGCCGAGCCCGCGGCCGACTGACGAAGACCGCGCCCGCCACGGCCGGTGCGGGAACCGGCGGCCAAGCCCGCGCTGAATCTCACGCCACTTCCTTTCTTCGTCCGGCGTCACGAAGGTGACCGCCTCTCCGGAACGCCCCATGCGGCCAGTCCGCCCGACGCGGTGCGTGAACAGCCGCTCCGAGTCCGGCAGGTCGTAGTTGATGACCTGGCCGATACCGTTCACGTCCAGCCCCCGGGCGGCCACATTCGTCGCCACGAGGATCGGCGCGGCGCCGGAACGAAAGCCCCTCATCACGCGCTCTCGGGCGCCCTGGCTGAGGTTCCCCTGCAGCGCCCCAACCGGATAGCCCAGCGCGTCGAGCTTCTTCGCCAGCTTCCGGACGCCGTGCTTGGTGCGACCGAAGACGAGGATCGGGTCGCCATTGCGGCCATCCAGCAGCGACCGGAGAGCGTTCATCTTGTCGTCCCTCTGGATCGAATAGACCAGATGCTCCACAGCCGGCTCCCGGAGGCCGTCGTCGATCTCGACCTTGACCGGGTTGCGCAGGTACTGCTTCGCCGTGTTCGCCACCCAGTTCGGCATGGTGGCCGAGAACAGGGCCGTCTGTCGTGCATCGGGCGTGTGGCTGAGAATCGCCTCGACATCGCGGGCAAAGCCCTGGTCCAGCATCTCGTCGGCCTCGTCCAGGACGAGGAATCGCACGGCGCCCAGGTCCAGGGACCCCTGTCGCAGATGGTCCAGCGTGCGCCCCGGGGTACCGACCACGACATCGGCTCCTCGTCTCAACGCCGCCTGCTCACGCCTGATCGGCCGGCCCCCGACGACTTGCGTCACGGACACACCCCGCGATGAAGCCAGACCGGAGACAACTTCGGCGACCTGAAGGGCAAGCTCCCGCGTCGGCACGAGTACGAGCGCCTGAACACGCCGGACCGACGGATCGCAGACTTCGGCGATGGGCACGGCAAAAGCCAGCGTCTTTCCCGATCCTGTCTGAGCCTGTCCGACCAGGTCCCGCCCCGCCAGCAGAGAGGGGATGGACCGCTCCTGAATCGGCGTCGGCGCGGAGATGTTCATTCGCGCGATCGCCGCCCTGGTTGCGCGCGTGAGCGGAATGCCGGCGAAGACGGCGTCGGAACGGGCGTCCTCTCCACGACCGGCCGCGGGTTCGACCGGGCGATGGCTGCCGTTGACCGCTCGGCTGGCCGGAGCGGCCTTCGCCGGCGCGCCGGCGCTGTCACGACGGCTGGTGAAGCAGGAGCGGCAGTACACAGGCCTGCCGGGCTCGGGCCTGAAGGGAACGGTCGTCGGGCTATCGCATTCGGTGCAGACGGCATCGTGGGTTTGCTGCGGCCTTCGGCCGGATGGACGCCGGCCGTGCGGCCTTCGACCGGACGGACGCCGGCTGGTCGAGCGAGACTTCTTGGGCATAGGGAAACGAACTCCTCGGGTCGGGAGATAGTGATGAGGCGGTCTTGGCGCGGGCGAGCAAGCAGGGGCGAGGACTCATGTCCACCGCTGCATCAACCCTGGCGCGGCAATCGAGCGTTGTCGGTCGCAATGGCGACCAGGGGACTGCGAGCTGGACCCGGCGGAAAACGCAACCTACACGACCCCGACCTCCGAGTCAAAGCCGGCCCCGCCCCTCGGCTCACTAGAATGCCCGTCGGGAACGACATGCCGCGCTCGAACCGGATCAAGGCAGACAAGTGAAGGTCGCGCGCACCACCGCCGGCGGGAGTCTGGAACTTGCCGAGGCGCCGGAGCCGCCGATCAGGACCGGCGAGGCGCTGATCGAGCTCGTCTACTGTGGCCTTTGCGGAACCGATCTCTACAAGCTGGCCGACGCCGGCCGGACGCCGGGAGAGGTGCTCGGGCACGAGGTCGTCGGCAGGGTGATCGCGAGCCGCGCCGACTCGCTTGCGCCCGGCGACCGGATCATCGCTCCACATCACGCACCATGCGGCGACTGCCGCCTGTGCCGTTCGGGCGCCGAGACGATGTGCCCGCGGTTCGCGGAGAACCTGCTGGATCCGGGTGGTTTCAGCGAGCGCCTGCGGGTCAAGGCCCGGGCGGTTCAACGCACCGTGCGAAAGCTCGACGCCGGACTCGCCGACGAAGCGGCCGCGTTCGTCGAACCGGCTGGGTGCGTGCTGCGGGGAATCGATCGCGCCGGTCTCGTCGGGGAGACGCCCGCCATCGTCGTCATCGGCGCCGGCTCGATGGGCCTGCTCCATCTGCTGGTGCTGAGAGCGGTCTTTCCCGGCGCCCAAGTCGTCGTCGCGGAGCCGGCGCCGGAGCGCCGGGCGATGGCGCTCGAGCTGGGCGCCGCTTCCGCGGCGCCCCCCGCGGAAGCCGCCGGGATGGCCCGAGGAAGCCTGCCCGAAGGCGGCGCCGACGCCGTCTTCGACACGGCAGGAGGCCAGGAGGCCTTCGAGCTGGCCCTTCAGGTCAGCCGGCCAGGAGGCCGTGTCGTCCTCTTCGCGCACGCCGCCGGGGATGCCCGCGTCACCTTCGACATCAACGCGGTCTTCAGGTCCGAGCGCCAGGTGATCGGCGCCTACTCGGGCTCCCCCGCCGAACAGACCCGCGTGCTCAAACTGCTCCACGAGGGCGCGCTCGACCCGACGCCGCTGGTCACCCACCGCCTGCCCCTGGATCGCGCCGCCGAAGCCGTCGAACTGTGCCGGCGGCGGGAAGCCCTGAAGGTGCTGTTGCACCCATGATCCCGGAGCACCAGACGCAGGCCTTTCTCACCGGCCCCGGGAGCGTCGAGTTGAGGCGGCTGCCGATGCCCGAACCCGGCGCCGGTGAACTGCTGATCCGGGTCGACGCCGCAACCACCTGCGGCACCGACGTCAAGGTCTACCGCCGTGGCGGCCATCCGACCATGCTGGCGCTGCCATCGCCCTTCGGCCACGAGGTGACCGGCACCGTCGTCCGGGCCGCCGCAGGGGCCGCGCACACCGAGGGCGACGCCGTCGTAGTCGCCAACAGCGCCTCCTGCGGCGAGTGCCAGCCATGCCGGCACAAGCGCGAGAACCTCTGCCGCAACCTCGTCTACCTGAACGGCGCCTTCGCCGACTACCTGCTGATACCCGAAGCCGTCGCGAAGCGCAGTGTCCACCCGCGACCGGCCGGACTCGAACCCGTGGTCGCCGCCATGGCGGAACCACTGGCCTGCGCCGTCCACTGCCTCGAACGCTGCCTCGGGGCCTGGAGCGGTCCGCCCACCGAGGCGCGGACCCTGGTCATCGGCTGCGGGCCGCTGGGACTCATGCTGATCGACCTGTTCCACAGCATGCGGACTCATGTCTGCGCCCTCGACCCGAACAGCCACCGCCTCGAAGCGGCACGCCCTTTCGGCGCCGCCGAGACGCGTCTGGGCCGCGCTGGAGACGGCGACGGCACGGCGGTCGAAGATCCCTTCGACTTCGCCATCGACGCGACCGGTACGCCCGCCGGTTGGGATCACGCCGTGAAGTCGCTGGCTCCCGGAGGGGTCGCCGCCCTGTTCGGCGGCTGCCGCCCGGGAACCGAGCTTGTGATCGACGCGGAGCGGGTTCACTACCAGGAACAGACTCTGCTCGGCGTCTACCACCATCGGCCCTCGTCGTTCCGGGCGGCGCTCGACCGATTGTGTGGCGCGCCGGAGCGCTACGGCGCGCTCGTGGAACGCGAGCTGCCCCTCGACCGGCTGACGGAGGCACTCGACCTGATGATCGGCCGCCACGCCCTGAAGGTCGCCATTCGGCCACACTCCAGCGAATAGCTGGCCGCCTGCGGCGGCAGCGGGTCAGAGGACCCGCGTACCCAGGCGCTTACCCGTGAGCGCCGTATACTGCGCCCCGCGGCCACCAGAGGCCGCGAAAGTCGAGCATCTCATGGCCGCTGCCGAGAATGACCTCTTGCCCGACCTCGAGTCGGTCCGCCAGGAGCTGGAGCGGGTCGACGAAGAGCTGCTGAAGGGATTCAGGCACAGGCTCGAACTGTCGCGCGAGGTCGCCGGCGCCAAGATCGCCGCCGCCTTTCCGTTCCGCGACCAGTTGCGCGAGGAGCAACTGCTGACCCGGGTGCGGACGATCGCCGCCGACCTCGGCCTCGACCCTCACCAGACGGAGCGCATCTTCCGGCTGCTGATCGAGATGTCGATCGCGGCGCAGCAGGGTTACATCCGCGACCTCGACCGGGCGCCGCTCCGCGTCGCGTACCAGGGCGTCGAGGGCTCGTTCAGCCACCTGACCGCCCAGCGGCAGTACGCCGGCCGGCCCGGAGGCGTCGTGCTGCAGGGCTACGAGCTGTTTCGGGGGGCCGCCGAGGGCGTTCGCGACGGCCGCCACGACATCGCCCTGCTGCCCATCGAGAACAGCACCGCCGGCAGCATCAACGAAACCTACGACCTGCTGGCCGAAGGCGGTCTGGTGATCACCGCGGAAGTCATCAGCAAGGTCGCGCACTGCCTGCTCGCGCTGCCCGGCACGGAGATCGAGGACCTCCGGCTCGTGCTCTCTCACCCGCAGGCGCTTCGCCAGTGCGACCAGTTCTTCCACGACCACGACTGGCTGCGGCCACAACCCGAGTTCGACACCGCCGGCGCGGCCGCGCGCGTCCGCGAGGGCAACGACCGGACGGTCGGCGCCATCGCCAGCGAGCCGGCAGCGCGGGTCTTCGGCCTGGAGATCCTCGCCCATGGCATCCAGAACCAGGCCGGGAACTTCACCCGGTTCGTGGAAGTGGCCGCAGAAGCGGCACCCTGCCCGCCCGACGTGCCGTGCAAGACCTCGCTGCTTCTGGTCACCGGGCACCAGCCGGGCGACCTGGGCGAGGTGCTGCGGAGCTTCTCGCGGCGCGGCGTCAACCTGACCAAGATCGAGTCCAGGCCGATTCCGGCAACGCCCTGGCGCTACTGCTTCTACCTCGACATCGAGGGGCACGCCGCTTCGGTGCCGGTCACCGAAGCGCTCCAGTCGATCGAAGCGAAAGCGAAGGAGCTCCGCATCCTCGGCACCTACCCGAGCGCGCTGCCGTCAGCGCCCGCAGAGCGTCCAAGTGAAGACGCCGGCGCGAAACGCGCCGCAGCGGACAGCGCCTGAGCCCGCCTTGCCCGAGCGCGCCGACGTCGTCTGCATCGGGGCCGGCATCATCGGTCTCGCCACGGCCCGGAGCCTCGCGCGCCGATTCGAACAGATCGACATCCGCGTGGTCGAGGCGGAGCCCAGGCCCGCCGTTCACCAGACCGGCCACAACAGCGGCGTCATCCACTCCGGCCTCTACTACAAGCCCGGATCGCTCAAGGCGAGCAACTGCGTCGGCGGCCGGAAGCGCCTGATCGACTACTGCGACCGGCACGGAATCCCCTACGAGATCTGCGGCAAGCTCGTCATCGCGACCGATCCGGATGAGGTCCCCCGCCTCGACGAACTGGAGCGCCGCGGCAAGGCGAACGGCCTCGCCGGCCTCGAGCGCCTGCGGCCCGAGCGGATCCCCGAGTTCGAACCGCACGCGGCCGGAGTCGACGCCCTGTGGGTTCCCGAGACCGGCATCGTCGATTTCAAGGCCGTGGCACGCGCCTACGCCGAAGAACTCGAGGCGGCCGGTGTTTCCCTCCATCTGCGGACGCGCGTCACCGGTCTCGCGCCACGCCCTGACGGAGTGGTCGTGGAGACAACTGCCGGCGAGTTCGAGGCCGGCCACGCGATCAACTGCGCCGGCCTCCAATCGGACCGCGTGGCACGCATGGCGGGCCTCGATCCTGACGTGCGGATCGTCCCCTTCCGCGGCGAGTACTTCGACATCGCTCCGGAGCGCCGCCACCTGCTGCGCGGATTGATCTACCCCGTGCCCGATCCCCGTTTCCCCTTTCTCGGAGTGCACCTGACCCGGCGCGTCGACGGCTCGGTCGAAGCCGGCCCGAACGCGGTACTGGCGCTCAAGCGCGAGGGCTACGATCGCGGCAGCTTCGACGCCCGCGACACCTGGAGCAGCCTGAGCTACCCCGGCTTCTGGAAGATGGCGCTGCGCTTCTGGAAGGTCGGCATCAGCGAGATGGCGCGTTCCGGCAGCCGCGCCCGCTTCGCCCGCGACCTGCGCCGCTTCGTCCCCGACCTCAGCGACTCAGACCTGCTGCCCGGCGGCTCGGGCGTCCGTGCCCAGGCCCTGGATCGCAAGGGCAACCTGGTCGACGACTTCGCGATCGAGACGAGCCCGCGGATGCTCCACGTGCTGAACGCCCCGTCACCCGGCGCGACGGCGTCGCTGGCGATCGGCGACACCCTGGCCGACCGGGCGGCGGAGACGTTCGGGCTGTGACCCGGATCAGCGAGACCAGCATCGCCGTCCGCAACGACCGGCGGGTCAGCGCCCTGCTGCTCGAGCCCGAAGAGCCGCGCTGCCTTCTCGTCTTCGCTCACGGAGCCGGCGCGGGCATGCGTCACGCGACGATCGAGACCTTCGCCCGCGGTGTGGCCGGGTTTCGAATCGCCACGCTCCGATTCCAGTTCCCCTACACGGAAGCGGGCCGCCGCCGTCCGGACCCGCCGCTTGTCCTGCAGCGATCCGTTCGGGCGGCGGTCGCGCATGCCGGAAACATGCGGCCCGAACTGCCGCTCCTTGCCGGGGGCCGCTCGATGGGAGGCCGCATGGCCTCCGGCGCCGACGCGGCCGACGACCTCGACGTCGCCGGCTTCGTCTTCCACGCCTTCCCGCTCCATCCGCCAGGCAAGCCCGGAACGTCGCGCGCCGACCACCTGAGTCAGCTCGAGAAGCCGATGCTCTTTCTGAACGGCACCAGGGACCGGCTCGCCGACCCGGAGTTGCTCGCAGGCGTCTGCGGTCGGCTCGGCTCCCGCGCGACTCTCCATCTCGTCGAAGGCGGCGACCACAGCCTGCAGGTCCTGAAGAGATCAGGCCGCCGGCAGGAGGACGTGGACTACGAGGTCGCGGAAGCGGTCGGCGAGTGGTGCCGGGAGGTGCTGGGGCTGTAGGTCGCTCTGGACAGTAGCGGTGCTGTCTCACGCCGATTCGAGGACCAACCGCGCGCCTTCCAGGCGAAGCATCTGAAACGGGGTCATGCATTTGATTCCGAGACCAATGCACACGTCGGGAATCTTGATCTTCCGGGTCGAGCCCGAAGGCACTTCGTGCGTCACGACGGCGTGGCCGCCCGCCCGAGCCTGAGCAACCAAGTAGTAGTCGGCCTTCTGCAGAAACGTGCTCACCGCAGCCGGCTCATAACTCTGGTCGTTGGTCCAGGCGCTGACTTCCGCCATCGCAGGAAACACGGATGCATCCGGGCGAAGGAAGAACTCCTCACCGCGTTGCGACGCCCAGTCCGACAGCTCATCGCCCAGTCCGAGCACCTCGTCTCCGACCTTCTCAACGCTGAAGACCCGCCCGGCATCGTGCGCGGCGAGAAGCCAATCCCAGAAGCCCGGACAGAAGTCGAAACCGTAGTGGAGGTTCTGCGCCGCGATCATCACGTTTGCATCCAGGAGATAGCCCATCAGTAGCCAACTCCCAGTTTTCGGCCTAGCTCGTTGAAGGTCGCCATCTTCTTGACGCCGAGCATCCCGAATGCCTCGGTAAACCCGGTTCGACCCTCAAGGGTGCTCTCCACGAGAGCCCGAGCAAAGCGTTTGCTGACTCGCGCTCCCAGGGTCAAGTAGAAGTTCCCACCACTCCCCTTCGACAGACCGCGCAAGCGAGCGAGTTCCTCGTCATAGGCCGTCCAGAGCTCCTCACGGGAAAGCGCTCCGGCATCGTGGATGCGCCTCAAGACAACCAGCGTGCTGACCTTGAAGCGACGGGCGAGACGGCTCACCTCGGGTTCGAGACCTGCACGGACATCAAGCTCCCTGCGAAGGACCTCGAGCGGCACCAGAAGTTCCGCCGCCACCCGATTGCACCATCGCTCGGTCTCCTCGTCGGGCACCGCGCGGATCCCCGCGTCCGATACTGCGGACAGCCCCAGCCAGATATGGGCGATCTCGTGCGCCAGCGTGAACATCTGGGCGGCCTTGGTGTCCGCCCCGTTAACGAAGACAAGCGGCGCCAGCGGGTCAGCGAGTGCGAAGCCTCGAAACTCGTCTGGATCAAGCGGTCGGCGGTTGTTGCTGCCAACCACGCCGCTGACCATCACAAGAACACCCAGCGCGTCCGCTTGCGCGATGAACCGCCGAAGCGCGTCCGTCCAGGTGCCAAGCCGTTTCCGCTCCTCCAGATCAAGACCGAGTGCTCCACGAATGACAGATGCCGTCTCAACAACATCGTCTCCAACGCGAGCCGAACCGACGAACGTGTGCGCCGACTCATGGGCCATCCGGGCGTAGTCCCGATACCAGTTCTGGCGCTGCTGACAGAGGTGGACCATGTCCAGCAGGTTGGGGCTGGGCCGACCCAACTTCGCCTCTGCACCGGTTCGGAAGTCCGGAATCGGCACCGACTCAACCGGAGGTTCCGCAAGGAACAGGTAGCCAATCGGCGTATGCGTCGCCTTCGCGAAGTTCTCCAGCTGCCGGAACGTGGGCTGCACTTCGCCACGCTCCCACGCTTCGATCTTCGAGAAGCGCCGCGACAAGCCTTCTGTACTCCGACCGGCCCGCTCGCGAGCCCACCGCAGGAGGTCGGGCTGTACAGGGACGCGGATCACGGGTGACACCTCAAGGCTCACGCGGCGCCGGGCTTCGGCGAGGATCGTCTAGGCGACTCGACCTCAGCTCCCGGAGATCACCGACCCAGCCCCATCCCCGCATGTGCCTCGCCTCTTCGAGGCCAAGGGGCTCTGAGGCAGATGCCTCCAGAGACGGCTTGCCGGAATGGCGCCCCGCCTGCAGCCTTTCATCGCGCTCGGTCTCGGCGCTTCCATCGTCATCTACGCCTGGCTTCGAGCTAGCCATGCCCCAACCCTACACAGGACTGCACACGGCGGGCTGCACCGATCCCTCCTATAATCCGGCCCCATCATGAGACCGACTCTTCGCCGGCTTCTGCCGGCTCTCGTCCTACCCATCTTGGCCTGTTCCTCCGACACCCTCGACCCCGGGCCGGTCGAGTATCCGGACACCCGGACGGTCGACCAGGTCGACGACTACTTCGGCGTCCAGGTCGCGGACCCGTACCGCTGGCTTGAAGACCTCGACGGTGAGGAGACGGCGGCCTGGGTCGCTGCTCAGAACGAAGTCGCCGAGCCTTTCCTGGCCGCGCTTCCAGGTCGCGAAGCGATCGAGGACCGGCTGCGCCAGATCTGGAACTACGAACGCTGGAGCACGCCCGGCAAGCGCGGCGAGCGCTACTTCTACAGCCACAACGACGGACTCCAGGACCAGAGCGTAGTCTACGTCGCGGAGTCGATGGACCAGGAGGGCGACGAGCCGCCGGGCCGCGTCCTGCTCGACCCGAACACCTGGAGCGACGACGCGACGGTGGCGCTAGCCGGGATGACGCCAAGCCGGGACGGGCGCTACGTCGCCTACGCGCAGTCGGACGGCGGCTCGGACTGGCGGAAGTGGAAGGTCCGTGACACAGACAGCGGCGAGGACACGGGCGACCTGATCGACTACACCAAGTTCACGTCGATCTCCTGGATGCCGGACGACTCCGGCTTCTTCTACAGCCGCTATCCCCCGCGCGAGGACGACCCGAGCAGGGGCGACGGCTCCAAGGCAGTCTCTGTCTACTTCCACGCCCTTGGCACGGATCAGAGCGAGGACCGGCTCGTGTTCAGCCAGCCCGAGCACCCGCGCCGCAACCCATACGCCTCGGTCTCCGAGGACGGCGAGTACCTGCTGGTCAACCTCCAGGAGGGATACCTGGAGAACGCGGTCCACTACCGCAAGATCAATGAGCCGGACTCGGCGATCCGCCCGCTACTCGACCAGTGGGACGCTCTCTACGGCTACATCGTCAACGTGGGCCCGGTGTTCCTGTTCGAGACGAACAAGGACGCGCCGCGCAACCGGATCGTCGCGGTCGACCTGAACGACGAATCGTCCGAAGGGAACCCCACGCTGCACGAGGTGGTCCCTGAAGCCGAGGACACCCTTTCGTACGCCTCCGCCGTCGGCGGCAAACTGGTTCTGAACTACCTGCACGATGCGCGCACCGTCGTCCGCCTGGCCGAGCCGAACGGCGCAAAGCCAGCGACGCCGGCCGGCGAGGTCGACCTGCCGGGCATCGGCACCGCCGGCGGTTTCGGCGGACGCTGGGAGGACACGGAGACCTTCTACTCCTACTCCAGCTTCGGCACGCCGTCCCAAATCCACCGCTACGACGTGGCCAGCGGCGAGAGCACGCTGATCCGCCGCCCCGCAATCGATGCCGACCTCGACGGCTACGAGACGGAACAGGTCTTCTACGAGAGCCGCGACGGCACGCGCATCCCCATGTTCATCACGCATCGTGCCGGGCTCGAAAAGAACGGCGACAATCCAACGCTCCTCTACGGCTACGGCGGCTTCAACATCTCGCTGACGCCCGGCTTCTCCTCCTCTCGCCTTGCCTGGCTCGAAATGGGCGGCGTGCTGGCGATCCCGAACCTGCGCGGCGGCGGCGAGTACGGCCGCGAGTGGCACCTCGCCGGCACCAAGGAGAAGAAGCAGAACGTCTTCGACGACTTCATCGCCGCCGCCGAATGGCTGGTCGCGGAGGGCTACACGAGCGCCGGCCGCATCGCGATCCAGGGCGGCAGCAACGGCGGTCTCCTGGTCGGTGCGACGCTCAACCAGCGGCCCGACCTGTTCGCGGCGGCGTTGCCGGCGGTCGGCGTGCTCGACATGCTCCGATACCACCTGCCGAGCGCGAACGCCCGCAACTGGTCGACGGACTACGGCCTCTCCGAGAACGAGGACGAGTTCCGGGCCCAGTACGCGTACTCGCCGCTCCACAACGTGCAGGAAGGCGCCTGCTACCCGCCGACCCTGATCACGACCGCCGACCACGACGACCGCGTGGTGCCGTGGCACAGCTTCAAGTACGCGGCCGAGATGCAGCGCGGCCAGGGCTGCGACAACCCCGTCCTGATCCGGGTCGAGACCCGGGCCGGCCACGGCGCCGGCAAGCCGACCTGGATGCAGATCGAGGACGTCGCCGACCAGTGGGCCTTCGCCGCCTGGGCGCTGGGCCTCGAACCCAGCTTCTAGCGGCGCTACAGCCCATGGCGACGCCCTACCGGCACACGATCCGGGTCCGCTACGGCGAGGTCGACAAGCAGGGCGTCGTCTTCAACGCCCACTACATGGCGTACATGGACGACGCACTCGAGAACTGGTTGCTCGGCATCCGGGAGGTGCGGGCGAAGCTCGGTTGGGAGATGATGCTCCGCCGCACGACGATCGACTTCCTGGGCTCGGTCACCGACGGCGACCTGCTCGACATCGACCTCGCGATACGCCACTGGGGGCGCACGTCCTGGAGCCTCGGCTACCGCGGCAGCCACGAAGGACGGCTCATCTTCAGCGCCGAAGTCCTCTACGTCAGCGTCCACGCGCCGGAGTACACCAAGATGGAGACGCCGGCCGAGATCCGCGCCTACATGGGGCCGGAAACCGACCTGGACGGGGCGCCCGTCTGAAGCCGGGCGCCCGCCTCTCGCCGCTGCCCCGATCGTTCTACGCGCCAACGGCGCTCGACGTGGCGCCCCGGCTCCTGAACAAGGTCCTCGTCCGCGGCAGCCGCGCCGCCCGGATCGTCGAGGTCGAAGCCTACGAGGGCGCGACCGACCCGTCCAGCCACGGCTACCGCGGGATGACAGACCGCAACCGGACGATGTTCGGGCCGCCCGGACATCTCTACGTCTACTTCACCTACGGCATGCACCACTGCGCCAACGTCGTCTGCGGCGAGGACGGCGTCTGCTCCGCCGTCCTGCTGCGCGCCGCCGCGCCGCTCGCCGGTGTCGGCGCCATGCGCCGCGCACGTAACGCGGCCAG
This sequence comes from Holophagales bacterium, assembly GCA_009836625.1. Taxonomy (GTDB): domain Bacteria; phylum Acidobacteriota; class Thermoanaerobaculia; order Multivoradales; family Multivoraceae; genus Multivorans. The sequence goes on along the minus strand of VXVC01000008.1, from coordinate 10,345 downwards.
CCGCAGGCGTTCAACCGAGCCGTTCCGCGTGGTCGACCTCTGCTCGGGGCCCGCGCGCCTGTGCCAGGCCTTCGGCCTCGACCGTCGCGACGACGGAACCGACCTGGTTTGTGCGTCCAACGATCCCCGCCACCGTCTACCGATCTTCATCGCCAACGACGGTACGCCGCCTCCCGAGAGCCCGGGCCGTAGCCGCCGCATCGGCGTCACACGCGCCCCGAACCGGCCCTGGCGGTTCTATGTCGCCGAGGAACCGAACGTATCTTCGGCAGCCGCGCGCGGTGGCCGCGGCGCCCGGACCGGCCCTGAGGGGTAACCCTCGCGCCAGTCAAGCTGACCAGACGTCGTAGCCGGCGGCCGCCGACCGCCGCAGAGCCGGGTTCCGTCTCTGTGGCTCTCTGATTCGGCCCATTCATGCCTACAAAACGGGAGTACTGGCAGCCGACCGCGGCTCGCATACCGATTCAGCATTTTGGTTCGGACGATGCGGTGAGAACCGGCTGCATCTACCTCCAAAAAGGTATTTGTCTCCCCTACCTTTCTGGGTTCTAGTGACCTAGAAGCAGAAGAACGTCGCTTGAACTTCGACCTGCGTTTGCAGGCGGAAAGGGTCCCTTCCGGCGTCGACTCTTGATCCATGAACGTGCCGTGTGAGAGCGGTAGGGGAAGGCGTGTAAGTCCCGTCTAGATACATAGGGGAACCAACGGAATGGACCGGCCACGAGAAACGCACGCACAGCCGCGATGGCGGGCTGCGTCCCTCGGTCCGCGTCCATCGCCACCGGTCTCGAAGGACCCGCGACCGGACGACGGCATCGGAACGGAACCGGCTGCGGAGCGGTCGTGGCGTCGGCGGCTGATTCGGGCCTGGCTCGCCGCGGCGGCTCTGGCACTTCTCGGCCAGGCCGTCCAGGCCCAGGCCAGCTTCCAACCACCTACCGTCGAGTGGTACGAGGGTTCCTTCGATGCGCCGACCTCCGAGCGAATCAAGACCGTCACCGAAGGCCGGTCGGCGCGAATCATCCTCTCGCTGACGGACGTCCACCAGAAGTGGATCGACCAGAACCTCTCGCTCACCGTGTGGGTCACGCTTAGCGGCGACGCGACGATCGGCAGCGACTACTCGTTTCATCGGTCCCGCTTCCGACTCAAGTTCAGCGCCTCCAACCGGAACATCGGGGTCAGCTTGGCGACCATCGACGACTCGCTGGTCGAGGGCTACGAAGCGGTCCATCTCTGCTTCGAGCCCGCGCTAGGAGAAGCGTACTCGTACTACCCCGCCAAGCGTTGCGCCTCCGTCCGGATCAGGGACAACGACTTCGCGGCCGTTTCCGTGGAAGATGGGGTCGCGGCGCTGACCGTCGCCGAAGGCGACGCGGCGCAGATCAAGCTGACGCTGGACCGCCGGGTGGAGCGCCAACTGTCCGTGAACGTGACGACCGCGCACGGAACCGCCGGCGCGGGCGACTACACGCCGGTCGCGACCACGGTTCACTTCCTTCCCACAAACGGCAAGAGCACCAAGACGGTGACTCTGCAGACGACCGAGGACGAGGTCCGGGAAGGCGACGAGACCCTGTCGGTCGCGATCTCGCTCACGCCCGCCCACGCGAGCCAGTTCGGGTCATCGATCGGGGTCGAGACGAAGAACAAGCCCGTGATCATCCAGGACGACGATGTCGCGGCGATGACGCTGAAGGCGCCCTCCGCAGCCGTGGTGGAAGGCAATCCGGCGGTATTCACGTTCACGCTGACGAAAGCTCTACAGGAAAGCGTTACCGCCCAGTGGTGGATCGAGCCAATCAAGAAGAGGTCGTCCGCAGCCGACATCTACCGCGACATCGACCTGGACAACCTGTTCGGGAATCTCGTCTTCAAAGCCGGCGAAACGACGAAGACCGTCTCGATCCCCACGGTGGACGACGAGGTGACGGAAGGCGAAGAGCACTTCCTGGTCCGGGTCGGGCCCTGGGCGGGGAGGTCGGACATGGTCGAGTGGGGCACGGCGTTCAGCGTCGGGCAGACGGCGGCGATCTCCGACAACGACGTCACGGCGGTGAGCATTGCTCCGACCTCCGTCAGCGTAGTGGAGGGGGGCGCGGCGACGTTCAGGGTGCGGCCGGACGACGCCGACGCGGTCAGGGAAGCCGCCGTCGACGTGAGCTGGTCGACCGTCGAAGTCGAGGATGGGGCCGACGCCGACACGGACTACACGGCCGTGGCGTCGACAACGGTGACGTTGAGCCCGTGGGAGACGGAGGAGACGATCACGGTGCAGACGACGCAGGACAGCGTCATCGAGATGACGGAGCAGTTCAAGGTCCGACTGGCCGCGGGCAGCAAGGCCAGCGTGACGACCGCGGATGCCACGGTGAGCATCGACGACGACGACCACGACACGGTCATCTCGCTGCTGGGGCCGTCCGCACCGGTGGCGGAAGGCGAAGCGGCGACGCTGAAGGTGGTCAGGTCGAAACCGGCCGCGTTCGAGACGTGGCTGACCTACCTTGTCCGGGACGAAACGACGTCGAGTGCGGACTACACGGTCGCCGAGTCGCGGAGGATAACGTTCGCGCCCGGCGAGAAGGAGAAGACGTTCACCGTCCAGACGACGCAGGACGACATCGTCGAGGGCGCGGAGACGTTCATCGTCCGGCGCGCCGCCTACAGCGGGATCGTCAGGCCGAGCGGCACGCCCGTGACGGTGACGATCGCCGACGACGACACGGCGACGGTCGACGTGTCGGGACCCGCGGCGCCGGTGGAGGAAGGCGAGGGGGCGACCTTCACGGTGACCATGTCGAAGGCGGCGTCGAGCGAAGCAACGGTATGGGCGGGCACCGCGATCGGGGGTCAGACGCCCGCGGAGGCAAGCGACTTCAAGGCAACGGCCGTCTCGCTGACCTTCGCGCCCGGGGAGACGACGAAGACGATCCTGATCGTGACCGACGACGACACGCGCGTCGAAGAGGACGAGACCTTCGTCATGCGCCTGTCGGACCCGGCGTTCCCGGAAGGCGTGACCCTCGGCAACACGACAGCGACGGCGACCATCGCGGACGATGACGCGCTGACCGCGTCCGTGGCGGACGTCACCGTGTCCGAGTCGGCAGGAACCGCGGTGCTGACCGTGACCCTGAGCCAGGCGCCCGAGCGCGCGGTGACGCTCTCCTGGGCGACCTCGGACGGAACCGCGACCGCGGGCAGCGAGTACACGGCCGCCAGCGGCACGTTGACCATCCCGGCCGGCTCGACCACGGCCACCACGAGCGTATCGCTGCTGGACGACGAAGTGGCCGAGCCGGACAAGACCTTCACCGTGACGTTGAGCGACCCGCAGCCGTCGGACCAGGTGACGCTCAGCGACGCGACCGCGACGGTGACGGTGACCGACGACGAGGACACGCCGACCGTGGCGCTGAACCTGAGTTCGCCCGCCGTGGCCGAGAACGGAGGCTCGACGACCGTCACGGCGACGCTGAGCGTCCTCTCGAGCGAGGACGTGACCGTGACCGTGGCGGCCTCGGCGGTGGCGCCGGCGGACTCCGGCGATTTCACGCAGACCGGAACGACGCTGACGATCGCGGCCGGCGCCACGGTGAGCACGGGCACGGTGACGTTGACCGCGGTGGGCGACGAGGTCGTCGGGGCGAGCAAGAAGGTGACCGTCAGCGGTTCCGTGACCAGCAGCCTGGGCGCGGCGGCGCCGGCCGCGCTCACCTGGACGATTCTCGAAGACGACTCCGCCACCGTTCAGTTCGACCCCTTGAACCTCCAGGTAACGGAGGGCGGGAAGGCGTCGTTCACGATCACGCTCTCCCGGGCCGCCGTCAGTCCCGTCAGGCTCTACGTACTCCCCTCCTCGACCGACCATGCCACCGCAGGCACCGACTTCCACGCCCTATCGACTGGGTCCCTCAGCATCGCAGCCGGCCAAACCTCGGTCGTCTACGAGGTGCAGACGACGGACGACGACCTGGTCGAGAAAGACGAAACGTTCAGGGTCTACTTCTTCGTCCTGACCGAATCGAGCCAGATCTACGCCGCCGCCCTCAAACACACGGCCACGGCCACGATCGTCGACAACGACTCGGCAACCCTCGGGTTCGACCCGACCACGGTCTCGGTAGCGGAAGGCGAGAAGGCGTCCTTCACCGTATCCCTGTCGAAGGCGGCGGCGAACGACGTCACGGTCAAGGCCGACTGGCAGACCACGGACGGCACCGCACAGGCCGGCAGCGACTACACGGCGCAAACGGCGACCAGCGTCGCCATACCGGCCGGGGAAACGTCGGCCACCGTCGACGTACAGACCACCGCCGACACCCTGGTCGAGGGCGACGAGACGTTCACCGTGACCCTCTCCGACCTGGCCGCCGGCGTGTCGAGCATCACGCTGGACGACGCCACGGCCACCGCGACGATCACCGACGACGACACGGCGACACTGGCCCTCGACCCCGCGTCCGTGGCCGTCGCCGAGGGCGGCAAGGCGTCCTTCACCGTCAAGCTCTCCCAGGCCGCGGACAGCGACGTCGGCTTCTCCTGGCAGACCGCCGACGGCAGCGCTGCAGCGGCCAGCGACTACACCGCGCAGAAGGCGACCGACGTCACGATTGCCGCCGGCGACACCACCGCAACGCTGGAGATCCAGACGACTGCCGACGATGTGGACGAAGTCGACGAAACGCTGGAGGTCACGATTTCGGCCAGCAGCCTGCCCGAAGGTGTCTCGCTGGGCACCTCGACCGCCACTGGAACGATCACGGACGACGACACGGCAACGGTGTCGCTGGCGCTGGGCCCGTCTTCCGTTACCGAGGACGGCGGCTCGACGACGGTGACGGCCACGCTGAGCACGGTGTCGAGCGAGGACGTGGCGCTGACGGTGGCGGCGGCGGCCGTATCGCCGGCGGTGTCGGGCGACTTCACGCTCAGCGCCAACACGAAGCTGACGATCGCCGCCGGCTCGACGACGAGCACGGGCACGGTGACGATCACGGCGGTCGACAACGACGTGGACGCGCCCGACAAGGAAGTCACGGTCTCGGCGACCGCCTCCGGCGGCAACGGCGCGGCCGCTCCGGCGGACCAGACCCTGACGATCACCGACGACGAGGGTGCGCCGACCGTCTCGCTCGTGCTGAGTTCGTCGTCGGTCGATGAAGACGGCGGCTCGATCACGGTCACGGCGACGCTGAGCGCCGTCTCCAGCCAGGACGTGACGCTGACCGTCTCGGCCACGGCGGTGTCGCCGGCGGTGTCGGAGGACTTCACGCAGACCGGGACGACCCTGACCATCGCCGCGGGCTCGATGACCAGCACCGAAACGGTGACGATCACCGCAGTCGACAACGATGTCGACTCGCCGGACAAGCAGGTGACCGTCTCGGCGACAGCGGCGGGCGGCAACGGCGTCGCCGCGCCGCCGAACCAGACGCTGACGATCACCGACGACGAGGACACGCCGACCGTGACCCTGGCGCTGAGCCCGACTTCCGTCTCGGAGAATGGAGGCTCGACGACCGCGACCGCGACCCTGAGCGCGGCCTCCAGCAGGGACGTGACGGTCACCGTCTCGACAGCGCCGGTGTCGCCGGCGGTGTCGGGGGACTTCACGCAGACCGGGACGACCCTGACGATCGCGGCGGGCTCGACGACCAGCACCGGGACCGTGACGATCACGGCGGTGGACAACGACGTGGACGCACCCGACAAGCAGGTTACGGTGTCGGCCACCGTGGCAGGCGGCAACGGAGTCTCCGCCCCGTCGTCGCAGACGTTGACGATCACCGACGACGACGACACGCCGACGGTCTCCCTGGTGCCGACACCGTCCTCGGTGACCGAGGACGGCGGCTCGACCACGGTGACGGCGACGCTCAGCGCGGTCTCGAGCCAAGCCGTGACGCTCACGGTATCCGCTTCTCCAGTGTCGCCGGCAGTGTCGGGCGACTTCAGCCTGAGCACCGACACGGCGCTGACGATCGCCGCGGGCTCGACGACCAGCACGGGGACGGTGACGATCACCGCGGTCGACAACGACGTGGACGCGCCCGACAAGCAGGTGACCGTCTCGGCGACCGCAGCGGGCGGCAACGGCGTCGCCGCGCCGTCGGATCAGACCCTGACGATCACCGACGACGAGAGCACGCCGGCGGTCTCCCTGGCGCTGAGCTCGTCGTCGATCGCCGAAAACGCCGGTTCGACGACCGTGACGGCGACGCTCAGCGCCATCTCCAGCCAGGATGTGACGCTGACGGTCTCGGCCACGGCGGTGTCGCCGGCGGTGTCGGAGGACTTCACGCAGACCGGGACGACCCTGACCATCGCCGCGGGCTCGACGTCCAGCACGGGAACGGTGACGATCACGGCCGTCGACAACGATGTCGACGCACCGGACAAGCAGGTGACCGTCTCGGCGACGGCGGCGGGCGGCAACGGCGTCGCCGCGCCACCGAACCAGACGCTGACCATCCCGGACGACGAGAGGCGGTCGGTCTCCCTGGCGCTGAGCTCCTCGTCGATCGCCGAAAACGCCGGCTCGACGACCGTGATGGCAACCCTGAACGCCGCCTCCAGCCAGGACGTGACCCTGACCGTCTCGGCGGCGCCGGTGTCGCCGGCAACGACGTCGGACTTCAGCCTGAGCACCGACACGGCGCTGACGATCGCCGCGGGCTCGACGACCAGCACGGGGACGGTGACGATCACCGCGGTCGACAACGACGTGGACGCGCCCGACAAGCAGGTGACCGTCTCGGCGACCGCAACGGGCGGCAACGGCGTCGCCGCGCCGTCGGATCAGACGCTGACGATCACCGACGACGACGACACGCCGACGGTCTCCCTGGTGCTGACACCGTCCTCGGTGAGCGAGAACGGCGGCTCGACCACGGTCACGGCGACGCTCAGCGCGGTCTCAAGCCAGGACGTGACGCTGACCGTGGCCGCCGCCGCGGTCTCGCCGGCGGCATCAAGCGACTTCTCGCTAAGCGCCGACAGGACGCTCACGATCGCCGCCGGCTCGACGACCAGCACCGGCACGGTGACGGTCACTGCGGTGGACAACGAAGTCGACGCCCCGGACAAGCAGGTCATCGTCTCGGCCACCGCGGCAGGCGGCAACGGCGTCGCCGCGCCGTCCAACCTGACGCTGACGATCAGCGACGACGACACGGCAACAGTGTCCCTGGTGCTGAGTTCCTCGTCGATCGCCGAGGGCGGCGGCTCCGTCACCGTGACCGCGACCCTGAGCGCCGCGTCGAGCGAAGCGGTCGTCGTGACCGTGTCGGCCGCACCGGAGGCACCCGCCGTGACGGGCGACTTCACGCAGAACGGCACGACGCTGACGATCGCGGCGGGGGCCACGACCAGCACCGGCACGGTGACGATCACCGCGATCGACAACGACGTGGACGCTCCCGACAAGAAGGTCACCGCCAGCGCGACCGTCTCCGGCGGCAACGGAGTCTCCGCTCCGTCGTCGCAGACGTTGACGATCACCGACGACGAGGACCGGCCGACGGTCTCCCTGGTCCTGACACCGTCCTCGGTGAGCGAGAACGGCGGCTCGACCACGGTGACCGCGACCCTGAGCGCGGCGTCCAGCGCGCCCGTAACGCTCGATGTATCTTCGGCGGCGGCAGCACCCGCGGTAGCCGAAGACATCAGTCAGAACGGGACGAAGCTGACGATCGCGGCAGGCTCGACCACCAGCACGGGGACGGTAACGATCGCGGCGGTGGACAACGAAGTGGACGCGCCCGACAAGCAGGTCACGGTGTCGGCGACGGTGGCAGGCGGCAACGGCGTCGCCGCGCCGTCCGATCAGACGCTGACGATCACCGACGACGAGGGCACGCCGGGGCTGTCTCTGGTGCTGACACCATCCTCGGTGAGCGAGGACGGCGGCTCGACCACGGTCACGGCGACGCTGAGCGCCGTGTCGAGTGCGGACGTGACCCTGACCGTGGCCGCGACGGCGGTATCGCCGGCCAAGGCCTCCGACTTCACGCTCAGCACCGACAAGACCCTGACCATCGCGGCGGGTTCGACGACCAGCACGGGCACCGTGACGATCACAGCGGTCGACAACGAAGTCGACGGGCCCGACAAACAGGTCACGGTCTCGGCGACGGCGGCGGGCGGCAACGGCGTCGCCGCGCCGTCCAACCAGACGCTGACGATCACCGACGACGACACGCGGACCGTGTCTCTGGCGCTGAGCTCCTCGTCGATCAGCGAGAACGCCGGCTCGACCACGGTGACGGCGACACTCAGCGCCGCCTCCAGCGCCGACGTGACCCTGACCGTGGCCTCCGCCGCGGTGTCGCCGGCGGTGCCCGGGGACTTCTCCCAAACCGGGACGAAGCTGCCGATCGCGGCAGGCTCGACCACCAGCACCGGCACGGTGACGATCACCGCCGTCGACAACGACGTGGACGCGCCCGACAAGCAGGTCACGGTGTCGGCGACGGTGGCAGGCGGCAACGGCGTCGCCGCGCCGTCCGATCAGACGCTGACGATCACCGACGACGAGGGCACGCCGGGGCTGTCTCTGGTGCTGACACCATCCTCGGTGAGCGAGGACGGCGGCTCGACCACGGTCACGGCGACGCTGAGCGCCGTGTCGAGTGCGGACGTGACCCTGACCGTGGCCGCGACGGCGGTATCGCCGGCCACGGCCTCCGACTTCACGCTCAGCACCGACAAGAAACTGACGATCGCCGCCGGCGCGACGACCAGCACGGGCACCGTGACGATCACGGCTGTCGACAACACAGTCGACGAACCGAACAAGGAAGTCACCGTCTCGGCGACCGTCGCCGGCGGCAACGGCGTGGACGCGCCGTCGGACAAGACGCTGACGATCACGGACGACGACACGCGGACGGTGTCGCTGGTCCTGGGCTCGTCATCGATATCCGAGAACGGTGGCTCGACAGCGGTGACGGCGACGCTGGACGCGGCATCGAACGAGGCGGTGACCTTGACCGTCTCGGCGACGGCCGTGTCTCCCACAGTGTCCGGGGACTTCACTCAGGCCGGAACGACGCTGACGATCGCGAAAGGCGCCACCACCAGCACCGGCACGGTGACGATCACCGCCGTCGACAACGACGTCGACGCTCCCGACAAGGAGGTGACGGTGTCCGCGACCGCCACCGGCGGCCACGGTGTGGCGGCGCCGTCGGATCAGACGCTAACCATCACGGACGACGAGGACGCACCCACCGTCTCCCTGGCGCTGGGCTCGTCGTCGATCGACGAGGACGGCTCCACCACGGTGACGGCGACCTTGAGCGCGGTCTCCAGCGAGGACGTGACGCTGACCGTCTCGGCGGCTGCCGTGTCGCCGGCCACCTCTTCCGACTTCACGCTCAGCAGGGCCAACACCCTGACCATCACGGCGGGCACCACGACCAGCACCGGCACCGTGACGATCGCCGCCGTCGACAACACCGTCGACGGCCCCAACAAGGAGGTGACCGTTTCCGCCACCGTCGCCGGCGGCAACGGCGTGGACGCGCCATCCGATCAGACGCTGACCATCACCGACGACGACACACGGACGGTCTCGCTGGTCCTGGGCTCCTCCTCCATCTCCGAGAACGGTGGCTCGACAGCGGTCACCGCGACGCTGAACGCGGCGTCCAACGAGGCGGTCACGCTGACAGTCTCGGCGACGGCCGTGTCCCCGACGGTGTCCGGGGACTTCAGTCAGATCGGGACGACGCTGACGATCGCAAGAGGGGCGACCACCAGCACCGGCACGGTGACGATCACCGCGGTCGACAACGACGTGGACGCTCCCGACAGGAAGGTCACCGTGTCCGCCACCGCTACGGGCGGCCACGGCGTGGCGGCGCCATCGGACGAGACGCTGACGATCACGGATGACGAGGGTGTGCCAACGGTGTCCCTGGCGCTCAGCTCGTCCTCCATCGACGAGGACGGCTCCACCACGGTGACGGCGACCCTGGGCGCAGTCTCTAGCGAGGACGTGACGCTGACCGTCTCGGCAACTGCCGTGTCGCCGGCGACCTCCTCGGACTTCACGCTCAGCGCCAACAACACCCTCACCATCGCCGCGGGCTCGACCAGCAGCACCGGCACCGTGACCATCGCCGCCGTCGACAACTCCGTCGACGGGCCCGACAAGGAAGTGACGGTCAGCGCGACCGTCACCGGCGGCAACGGCGTCGCCGCGCCGACGGACAAGACGCTCACGATCACGGACGACGACACGCGGACGGTCTCCCTCGTGCTGGGCTCGCCGTCGGTCGGCGAGAACGCCGGCTCGACCACCGTCACCGCGACACTGAGCGCCGCCTCCAGCGAG
>VXVC01000003.1:15110-142633 GCA_009836625.1 Holophagales bacterium | reverse complement strand
AAGGGACAAGCAGTGTAGCCCGCCCCCTGAAGTCCCGCCCAACGGAGAGATGCCTCACATGCCCGAACACCTGATCTCGATCGCCGACCTCGAAGAGGGCCAACTCGAGTCGATCCTCGAACTGGCCCTGGAACTCAAAGCCAGGCCGCAGGCCCACCGCGACGCCCTCAGGGGCCAGTCGATCGCCCTCTACTTCGAGAAGGCGTCGACGCGAACCCGGGTCAGTTTCGAAGCGGGCATGGCGCAGCTCGGAGGCCAGCCGATCTTCCTCTCCAGCCGCGACCTCCAGATCGGCCGCGGGGAGACGATCGCCGATACGGCGCGCGTCCTGTCTCGCTACGTTGACCTTCTCATGCTCCGTACCTTCGAACACAGCACGGTCGTCGAGATGGCCGAGCACGCCACGGTGCCCGTGATCAACGGGTTGACCGATGAGCTGCACCCCTGCCAGGCGCTCGCCGACCTGATGACCGTCCACCAGGAATTCGGCGGACTGCGTGGCCGCCGGATCGCCTACATCGGCGACGGCAACAACGTCGCGCACTCCCTGATGATCGCCTGCGCGCGCGCGGGCGTCGACTTCTCCATCGCCTCGCCTCCCGGCTACGAAGTTGCCGACAAGTACCTGGATCTCGCTGGAGGACTCGCCGCCGGCACCGGCGCCGGGATCGAAACCGGAACCGACCCGCAGGCCGCCGCCGGCGGCGCGGACGCCGTCTACAGCGACGTCTGGACCTCGATGGGCCAGGAGCAGGAACGCGAGCAGCGCCTCGCCGACTTCGACGGCTACACCGTCGACGACGACCTGATGTCCAGGGCAAGGGACGACGCGATCTATCTCCACTGCCTGCCCTGCCACCGGGGCGAGGAAGTCACGGCCTCCGTCGTCGACGGGCCCCGGAGCCGCGTCTTCGACCAGGCCGAGAACCGCCTGCACACCCAGAAGGCCGTCATGCTCCGCCTCCTCGACCGCGCCTAGAGGTGCGAACAGTTTGACGGTAAGCGCAGGCTAGCCAACGACTTACGCTGGTAGACTGCGGACATGGCCGAAGCCAGGGAGGCGCCGCAGAATCCGCTCCATGAGCGCTACGCGAGCGCGGAGATGGCGCGGCTGTTTTCGGCCCGGCACCGGTTCCGAAGCTGGCGGCGGCTCTGGATCTGTCTGGCCGAGAACCAGTCGGCCCTGGGGCTGCCGATCAGCGACCGGCAGCTCGACGCGTTGCGCGAGCATGCGGACGATCTCGACCTGGAGCGGGTAGCTGCGCTGGAACGCGAAACGCGCCACGACGTCGTAGCCCACCTGCGGCACTTCGCCGAGGTCAGCGGCGACGCGGGCAGCATTCTGCACCTGGGCGCGACGTCGGCGTTCATCACGGACAACACCGACGCCCTGATCGTTCGGGAAGCGCTCGACCTCGTCGCTGGAAGACTGGCGGCCACGGTCGCCGCGCTGGCTGACTTCGCCCGCAGGGAGCGCGCCACGACCGCGCTCGCCTACACCCACTTCCAGTCGGCCCAGTTGACGACGCTGGGAAAGCGCGCCTGCCTCTGGCTCCAGGACTTCCTGACCGACCTCGAGGAAGTGGCCGACCGTCGCGACCGGCTGCGCTGCCGGGGCGCCAAAGGCACCACGGGCACCCAGGCCTCGTTCCTGACCCTGTTCGGCGGCGACCACGGCAAGGTCCGCGCACTCGACGCCCGCGTCGCCTCGGCGCTCGGCTTCGAGGCGAGCTGGCGGATCACCGGCCAGACCTACCCGCGCAAGCAGGACAGCCAGGTCCTGCACACGCTGTCCGGAACCGCGGAGAGCTGCCACAAGTTCGGCAGCGATCTGCGGCTGTTGCAGGGCGTGGGAGAACTCTCCGAGCCCTTCGACGAGAACCAGGTCGGTTCCTCGGCGATGGCGTACAAACGCAACCCGGTACGGGCCGAGCGCATGTGCTCCCTGTCGCGACGGATCATGAGCGACTCGCTGCACGGGGCGCTGAACGCCGGCACGCAGTGGCTCGAGCGCAGCCTCGACGACTCGGCCAACCGGCGCCTGGTGCTGACCGACTGCTTCCTGACCGTCGACGCCGTGCTGCTCCTGGCCGCGAACATCGCCCAGGGACTGCGGGTCAACGAAGCGGCCACGGCGGCCCGGGTGAGGCGCGAACTCCCCTTCATGGCCACCGAGACCTTCCTGATGGAGGCGTCGCTGCGCGGCGGCGACCGGCAGGAACTGCACGAGCGCATCCGGCAGCACAGTCTCGAGGCGTACGCGCGGGTCTCCGCGGGCGAGCCGAACCCGTTGATCGACCTGATCGCCGGCGACCCGGCGTTCGGCCTGGGAAGGGACGAACTCGAGTCCCTGGTCGACGCGGACTCCTTTACCGGCCGTTCCGCCCAGCAGGTCGACGAGTTCCTGGCCGAGGCCGTCGAACCGGCGCTGGCGCGGCACCCGGCCGCCGTGGTCGAGGCGCCGAGGGTGTAGCCGCCCCATGCGCCAGCCGAGATCCCGTCCCGACCGCGCGCGCAGTCCGCTCACAGCCGCCCTCGCCGCTGTTCTCGCCACCGGCCTGCTGGCCGGCTGCGCCTCGACCAGGGGCCTCGAGTCGCCGAACCGCGGAACCACCCAGAGGGGCCTGGCATCGTGGTACGGCGCCAAGTTCCACGGCCGGCCGACGGCCAGCGGCGAGATCTACGACATGAACCGGATCTCGGCCGCTCACAAGCAGTTGCCGCTGGGAACGGTCGTGCTGGTCAAGAACCGGGACAACGGCAAGAAGCTCAGGGTCCCGATCAACGACCGCGGTCCCTTCATCAAGGGCCGGATCATCGACCTCTCGGTCGCCGCCGCCAGACAGCTCGAGATGTTCGGTCAGGGTCTCGCGAACGTCCGCATCAAGGTCGTGCGGCTGCCCCCGAAGAAACGGCAACTGCCGATCTCCTACCCGGCTCGCGGCTGGCGCGACAGCAAGCCGAACCGCGACCGCGGGAGCGGATTCACCATCCAGGCCGGCGCCTTCCGCAAACGCAGCAGCGCCGTGGCGCTGGCCCGCCGCCTACGTCGCGAACTCGACCTCGACAACGTGAAGGTCACCAGAGGACGGGGAGTCCATCGTGTCCAGATCGAACGCCGGCGGAAGCAAGCAGCCGACGATGTGCTGCAACGCCTGAAAGACGCCGGCATCGCCGCGTTTCTCGTGGGCTGAAGAGGGCCGGGCCGACCTCGTCAGGAGAGGTCGAACAGGTCGACCGAGATCGAGTCCTCCAGAGCCAGGAGGGCCGCCAGGCACTCCTCGTCAGGCGGCTGATCGAGCCTCAGGACGGCCAGGGCGTGCCCCCCGGGTTCCCGGGCCAGGTGGATGTCGGCGATGTTGATGCCGCCGTCCCCAAGCAACGTGCCGAGGCGACCGACGAATCCGGGCACGTCGAGGTTGCGGACGACGAGCAGCAGGCCTTGCGGCTTGAACTCCATCCGGAACCCACCGAAGGACACGACCCGCAGATCGCCGTGGATCTCGCCGTGGCGGTAGGTCGTGCCGGCAACCTCGGCCACGCCGTCGGCGGTCCACGCTCCCGCCGCCGGCTCGGCGCCGACCGCCCGCACCCGCACCAGATGGGCGAAGGCGGCCTGGTCGCTGTGCGTGGCCTGCACGAGCTCGACCCGGCGGTCGGCGGCCATCCGCTCGGCGTTGACGTAGTTCACTCCCTCACCGCAGGACGGGACCAGGGCACCCTTGAGCGCCGCCACGGCGACCGACTTCCGCAGTTCGCTGTCGATGCCCCAAAGATCGACCTGGACCCGCCGCAGGCTGCCGCCGAGGGCGACCGCGGCCAGCCGGCCGAGCTGTTCGCCCAGGCGCAGGAAGGGTTCTCCGCGAGAACCCGAGGAACGGAACGGCAGATTCACCGCCGACACCGCGAGCGAGCCGCCGAGCGCGGCAAGCACCATGCGGGCGGTCTCGGTGGCGATTCGCTCCTGCGCCTCCGAGGTCTGGGCCCCGATGTGCGGCGTCGCGACCACCTTCGGATGCGCCGCCAGCCGGTAGTCCGTCGGCGGCTCCTCCGGGAACACGTCGAGGCCCGCGCCCGCCAACTTGCCCGAGTCGAGCGCTTCGAGCAGCGCCTCCGCGTCGACGACGCCGCCCCGGCCGACGTTGATGACCGCGGCGCCGTCCTTCATCGAGGCAATGCTCCTCTGGTTCAGCATGTTCCGCGTCTGATCGGTGAGCGGCGTGTGGAAGGTGATGAAGTCCGAACCCGCCAGAAGGCCGTCGAGTGACATCGGCTGGACATCGAGGCGCTCGGCGACTTCGGCCTGCAGATAGGGGTCGTAGGCCAGCACCTCCATCTCGAACGCGCGCGCGCGCCGGGCGACCCGCTGGCCGATCTGGCCGAAGCCGATGATTCCCAGCGTCTTGCCGTGGAGCTCGCTGCCGACATGCCTCTTGCGTTCCCAGCGCTCCGCCTTGAGCGACGCGTCGGCGGACGGGATCCGCCGCGCCAGTGCCAGCAGCAAGGCGAACGTGTGCTCGGTGGCCGAGAGCGAGTTCGCCGTCGGCGCGTTGATCACCAGCACGCCGCGCTGCGTCGCGGCGGCGATGTCGATGTTGTCGACGCCGACCCCGGCGCGGCCCACGACCTTGAGGCGATCACCGCCTTCCAGCACTTCGCGGGTGATCTGCGTCCCGCTCCGCACGATGACGGCGTCGTAGTCCGCGATCAACTCGGCCAGGCGCGGCCGGTCGGCGTCCCGCAGCTCATCGACCTCGGCGCCGTGACGCAGGACTTCGACGCCGGCCGGCGCCAGCGAATCGGCAATCAGAACCCGCAGCATCTGAGGCGGATTGTTGCAGCGCTTCAGGAGTACAGCAAGACCGGATCGCGCTCGGCGCGGAACTCCCGCTGATCGTCCTCCCAGGTGGCGTACCAGCGTTCCACCGCTTCCCCGGCGTCGAGAGCGGTCCGGAAGCGATCCGTGCCCGCAAGGAGGTCGATCGCCGGCGTGTCGGCGACGAACTCGTACGGCTCGCTCCGCCAGTCGAAGTCCGCGCCGAGAAGGTCACGAAAGGCCAGCAGCAGCTCGAAGCCCAGACGCACCGGCCGCAGCCGGCCGGCGTCCTCGAGCCGCAGCTCGACTCCGGCGCAAACGGCGCCGGCGTGCTTCTGGAACTGCGGCCTGAACATCGCAGGCACCACGGAGACTCCGGCGAGCCCGGCGGCCGCCAGGCGTTCGCTGCAACGGCCGGCGAGCGCCGGCGCGTCGGCGCCGGGGGCGCCGAGGAGTTGAAACGGCCTCGTCGTGCCCCGCCCCTCCGAGACCGTGGTCGCCTCGAACAGGCACAGGCCCGGGTAGAGATGCGCCGTCTCTGGCGCCGGCATGTTGGGCGACGGCGCCGTCCACGGCCACCCGACCTCCCGCCACGTCTGCCGCCGGCGCCAGCCCTCGACTTCGAAGACTGTCAGCGCACCGCTGTCCCAGCCGCGCCGGCGCCCCTCCAGCAGAAGGATCTCCGCCATCGTCAGGCCGTGCCTTTGAGGCATCCGGAAGGCGCCGACGAAGGACGTGAAGTCGAGATCCAGGAGGTTGCCCTCCACGTCCAGACCGCCCAGCGGATTGGGCCGATCGAGCACCCAGACCTCGCAGCCGGCCCGGAGTGCGGCCTCGGCGGTCCACACCGCGGTGGCTGCGAACGTGTAGTAACGCGCACCGACGTCCTGGAGGTCGATCACCACCAGGTCGCAGCCGTCGAAGACGCCCGGCCGCGGCTGGAGACTGCCGGCGTCGCCGCCGTACAGCGAGACGACCGGACGGCCGGTCCACGGATCACGTTCGTCGGCAGACGCCACCATGTCCTGTTCGACACCGTAGAAGCCATGCTCAGGTCCCAGCAGCGTGACTGCCGGCTGCACCGCGTCCAGCGCCACGTGGGCGTGGACACCGCTTTGGCTGAGCGACGCCTGGTGGCAGAGCAGCGCGTAGCGACGACCCCTGATGCGGCCGGCGTCGCCGAGCAGACGGTCGAGGCCGGACCGGATCGGCATGATCGGCAGGGACTAGGAGCCTGCGCCGCGGCAGTAGTCGCCGCTTCGACCGCCGCTTTTCGCTTCGAGCAGCAGGTCCGTGATGACCGCGCCGCGCTCTACCGACTTGACCATGTCGTAGAGGGCGAGAGCCGCCGCGGCGCACGCCGTCAGCGCTTCCATCTCGGCGCCCGTGCGAGCCGTGGCCACGACGCGGCTACGGATCCTGACGCCGCCCTCCACCGGTTCGACCTCCACCTCGACCTGGTCGAGCGGCAGCGGATGGGCCAGGGGAACCCAGGTCGCCGTGCTCTTCGCGGCCTGAACGCCGGCGATCCGGGCCACGGTCACGGCGTCACCCTTGGGCAGGCTCTCCAGCCGGTCGACCGTCTGCCCCGAAAGCAGAACACGGCAGGACGCCTCGGCCACCCGTCGCGTCACTTCCTTGGCGGAGACGTCGACCATGGCAGCCCGCCCGCGGCGATCGAGATGACTGAAGGTCTCGGAGCCCATCCCCGCTCGCTAACCTAGCAGCCCGAATGCGCCTCGCCACCGCCACGCGCCACCCGGATCGCTCGCCGTCCTGAGAGTTTCGCGATGCACCTCGCCATCGTCATGCCGGTGCTCGAGGAGGCGGAACGGGTGCAGACCGCCATCGCCGCGGCGCAAGCCCACTGCGACGAGCTCATCGTCATCGACGGCGGCAGCAGGGACGGCACCGCCGAGCTGGCCTCCGACGCGGGCGCCCGCGTCGAAACCGTGCCGCGGGCGGGCCGGGGACTCCAACTGCGAACGGGCGCCAGCCTGGCAATGCAGGCCGGGGCCGACGTGCTGCTGTTCCTCCACGCCGACACGCGGCTGCCGCCAGCAGCGCGGCCCGGGATAGAACGCGCCGTGAACTCCGGCGCGGCAGGCGGGGGCTTCCTGATCGACTTCGCGGCAGCGCCGCCGCTGCTGCGGCTGGGCCGGGGCCTGGTCGACATCCGGTCCCGTTGGCTGCACACCCCGCTCGGCGACCAGGCCCAGTTCGCTACGGCAGCCGCCTACGCCGCTTGCGGCGGGTTCTCCGACCTGCCGATCCTCGAGGATCTCGACTTCATCGGTCGCCTCCGCCGCCAGGGACCGATCTCGGTCGTGGAGCAGCGTGCGACCACTTCATCCCGACGCTTCGCCGAGCGAGGCGTCGTCCGTACCGTAGCGACGAACTGGTTGATCTGGTCGCTGTTCGCCGCCGGCGTCAAACCGGCAAGGCTGGCAGGCCTCTACCCCCTGGTGCGCTAGAGCAGCCGGGAGGTAGAGGCTGGACGGCCGCTAGTTAAGCGCGTCCTTCAGCGGACGGCTGACCTTGAACCGAACGCCGTTGCTGGCCGCGATCATGAGCGCCTCGCCGGTCTTCGGGTTCCGGCCGGCCCGGGCGCCGCGGTGCGACACGGAGAAACTTCCGAGGCCCGGAAGCTGCACGCGGTCGCCGTTCTGCAGGTGGCTCGAGATGCTGTCAATCAGGGACTGGACGGCATCCGCCGCCTGCTTCTTGCTGAGACCCGCGCCCTCGGCAACGGCGTCTACGATGTCTGCCTTTCCGGCCATCGAACGTACTCCTTCAAAGTCGGTTATACTTCTCGGTTTTCCTCATGAACCCCAGGAAGTCCCGGAAATCTATGCCAGAAGAACCCGTATTGTCAATGTTCGCCTACACTTCCGGCCGGGTGCGCGGGGGGCTTCAGCCGGCCGCGCGCTGAAGCGTCTGGACCGTGAAGCCGTCGTGACCTTCGGCCGGAAGCAGTCGCCACAGGCCCGACGCCTCGACGTGATCGGCCGCGGGCCGGCGTAGATCGGCGCTCAGGTCCCGGAGGTCGAAGTCGGACCGCGATTCCAGGAAAGCCGAGACAACGTCCTCGTTCTCTTCCGGCTCGATGGAGCACGTGACGACGACAAGCAAGCCGCCCGGCCGTACGCAGTCAGCCGCTCCACGGACCAGCGAGCCGGCCTGCTCCGCCAGTCGGTCGATTTCCGCCGCGCTGATGCGCCACTTGAGTTCAGGGTGCTTGCGCAGGGTACCCGTGCCGCTGCACGGCAGGTCAACCACGACCCGGTCGAAACCGTCGCGAAAGGGGAGAGCGGCGCCGTCCGCGGCGCAGAGCAAGGGCGCCAGGGCCAGACGAGCGGAATTGCGGCGCATCGTGTGCAGGCGCTCGAGCGACAGGTCGGTGGCCACGCAGTAAGCATCCGGCTGGTCGGCGAGCAAAGCGAACGTCTTGCCGCCCGGGGCCGCCGCGACGTCGAGCACACGCTCCCGGGGCGCTGGTGGGGGCACGATAGCCGCCAACTGACTCGCCTCGTCCTGAACGTAGAAGGCGCCGCGCCGATAGGCCTCCGAGAACAGCGGGTTGCCCCACCGGACCGTCAGGCAGTGCGGCGCCAGCACCGAGGGCTCGACGCCCACGTCATCGTCGATCAACTGCTCGGCCAACGGAGCGCGGCCTCCCCGCTCGCGGAACGCGAGCAGATGGAGCGGCTTCGGACGGTTGTTCGCGGTCAGGATGGCGATGGTCCGCTTCTCGCCATACGTACGAAGCCAGCGCTCGACCAGCAGGTCCGGGTGCGAATGCAGGATGCCGAGCCGCACAGCCGGATCGCCCTCTTCGACCGGCCAGGCGTCACGGCGCGGCGAACGGGCAATCCGTCGCAGCACGCCGTTGACGAAGCTGGCGCCGCCGGCATGTGTGCGGCCCGCCGCCTGCTCCACCGCCTCGTTGACCGCCGCGTGAGCGGGTACGCGGTCCAGGAAGAAGAGCTGGTACACGGCGATCCTCAGTGGCGCGAGCAGGGCACGCTGGATCCGGGAAAGCGGCCGTCCGGACGCGGACACCAGCACGTGATCGATGAAGCGCAACCAGCGCAGCGTGCCCAAAACGAGTTCCCGCAACAACCCGTGGTCCCTCGGATCGCAACGCTCGAGCGCGCCGTCGAGGAAGGTTGAAGCCGGCGCCCTGGAATCGAGCGTCCGCTCGAGAACGAAGGCGGCCGACTCCCTGACCTTGGCGTGGGCAGTGAGCGGCGCCTCGGCCCGGCGGCGGCGCCAACCCGGACCGGAACCCAGGTTTCGAATCGGCCGTCGACGGGTCATGCCTGCACCCCGAAGCGGTCGCCAACCGCCAGGCGCAGGCCGTTCGCCAGGTCGATGCCACTGACCGGGCGACGACCCGGGCGCTGCACTCGATCGAGCGCCAGGGCCGACGAACCGCCGCAGCGGACCACCGCCGCCCGGCCGATGCCTTCTACTTCTCGACAGCCCAGGAACGCACCCGGCCGATCCCGACCGTCGCCCCGGTCCGGCCCCGCAAACGAGGTCAGGGGCCGCGCCGCGACGATCCGTATCGCCTCACCCCGCAGCCACGTCCGCGACCCCGGCCACGGCTCATAGGCACGCACCCGGCTGGCTATCTCGCCGGCTTCCCGGTCCCAGTCCACGACGCCATCCTCCGGACGGAGCATCGGCGCATAGCTTGCCGTCGCGTCGCACTGCGGCCGGGGTTCGACATCGCCGGCCTCCAGGCCATCCAGTGTTCGCACGAGAAGCCGGGCACCGACTTCGGCCAGGCGCGGCGCCAGCTCGCCGGCCGTCTCAAGCGGCCCGATCGCCACCTCTTCGCGCAGCAGAATCGGCCCCGTGTCGAGACCCTCCTCCATGACCATCGTGGTCACTCCCGTCACTCTCTCGCCGTTGGCGATCGCGGCCTGAACAGGCGATGCGCCGCGCCAGGCCGGCAGCAGGGATGCGTGGACGTTCAGGCAACCCCGGGACGGCAGCTCGAGCAGGCTACGGGGGAAGATCCTGCCGTAGGCGGCGACCACCGCGAGGTCGAGCTCCATGGCGCGGAGTCGACCGAGAAACCCGTCGTCCCGCACACGCGTCGGCTGCAGCAGGTCGACACCGTGCGCCTGCGCCCAGCGGGCCACTGGCGGTTCGACGACCCGGCCGCCCCGGCCCGCGCGCCGCGCCGGCTGGCTGACGACGACGATAGGGCGCCGGCCGGCCGAGTCCAGAGCGGCCAGCGACGGCACCGCGAACTCCGGAGTGCCGAAGAAGGCGATCCTCTCGAATCTCGGCCGCGCGGACATCGTCCGCCGAAACTACTGGAAGGCGATCTGCGACTGGTCGATCTCTTCGAAGTAGTCAGGCGGCACGAGGACTTCCCGCGGCTTGCTGCCCTGGGCGGGGCCCAGGATTCCATCCTGTTCCATCAGATCCACAAGGCGCGAAGCGCGGGAGAAGCCCACTCTCATCCGACGCTGGAGGAAGCTCGCCGAGCCCATCCGTTCCGCGA
The DNA here is from genome assembly GCA_009836625.1 of Holophagales bacterium. Classification (GTDB taxonomy): domain Bacteria; phylum Acidobacteriota; class Thermoanaerobaculia; order Multivoradales; family Multivoraceae; genus Multivorans. Next base: position 132,296 of record VXVC01000003.1, on the reverse strand, counting down.
CGACCAGCCGGGCCGCCTCGTCGTAGAGGACATCGCCGCCGCCGTTCTCACCGGCGGCCGCCGAACGATCCTCGGGCGGTGGCGCCAGCACGGCCGGATCGAGGTTGGGCTGGCCCTGTCGCTTGAGCCAGCGCACGAGCGCCGCCGTTTCCTGCTCCGTCACGAAGGCGCCGTGGAGGCGGATCATGCGGCCGCTGCCGGGCGGCATGAACAGCATGTCGCCCTTGCCGAGCAGCTTCTCGGCGCCGACCTGGTCGAGGATCGTGCGCGAATCGTGCCGGGTCGCGGCGGCGTACGAGATCCGGCACGGGAAGTTCGCCTTGATCGTGCCCGTCAGGACGTCGACCGAGGGCCGCTGGGTCGCGACGATCAGGTGGATGCCGACCGCCCGCGCCATCTGCGCCAGACGGGCGATCGATGTCTCGACCTCGGACGAGGCGACCATCATCAGGTCGGCCAGTTCGTCGATCACGATCACGTAGTACGGGAGCGGTTCGAGATTCCGGGGCTCGGCGGGTTCATCGGCTTCCTCGTCCCGAAGGCGAAGGCGGTTCGCCACTTCCGGATCGGCTATTGCCCGGTTGTAGAAGTCGATCGATCGGACGTGAACCTCCGCCAGCAGACGGTAGCGGCGCTCCATCTCGGCCACAGCCCAGCGCAGTGCGTTCGAGGCCTGCTTCGGTTCCACCACAACGGCGGTCTTCAGGTGCGGAATGTCCGCGTAGACGCCGAGTTCGATCCGCTTCGGGTCGATCAGGATGAACTGGACTTCGTCGCTACGCGCGCGATAGAGGATGGAAGTCAGCATGCCCTGGAGACCCACGCTCTTGCCGGCGCCGGTGGCGCCGGCCACCAGAAGATGCGGCATCTTGGCCAGGTCAGCGAAGTACGGCTCGCCACGCAAAGTGCGCCCCAGCGCCATGGTGAGCGGAGACTTGCCGTCCCGGAACCCTGCGTCCGCCAGAAGGCTCCCCAGGGGGATGATCGTCCTGTGCTTGTTCGGGACCTCGATGCCCAGCGTCGATCGACCAGGCATGCGTTCGATCCGGATCGCCTCGGCCTTCAGCGAGAGCGCGAGATCGTCCTGAAGGTTGACGATCTGGGCGACCTTCACACCGGGCGCCGGCTGGAACTCGAAGACGGTGATGACCGGACCGGGGCTGATGCCCTCGATCGTGCCCTCGACTCCGAACTCGGCGCAGCGAGCACAGATGAGCTCACCGAGTTCTCTCAAACCGGCCTCGTCGACCTCGCTGTTGACCTCCTCGGTGTAGAGCAGGTCGAGCGGCGGCAACTCCGCGTTCTCCAACCCCGGCTCGGTCTTCTCCGTGCCCGACACCACCGTCTTCGCGGACGCGGCGGGGGCCGGCGTCGTCCCGTGCGCTACCGGCCGCGCGGCCCGGGTTTCCTCCGATCCGCGGGCTCTCGTCTTCGCCTTGTTCGCGGCCGTCCGGCGAAGCGGCAGATCCGCGAGCGGCGTATCGACCGCCGGTTCCGGCGCGGCCTTCGCCTTGCCACGGGCGGACCCCTGTTCCGGCGCCCTGGCCCTGGACTTCTTCCGCACTTTGGGCTTCAGCAGCGCGGCGAACGCCTTGAGCCGGCGAAGACCGGCGGCGATCGACTCGGCCAGGCTGCTTCGCAGCATCAACGCGATCCCGAAGACGAGGCCGGAAACGGCGATCACTCCAGCGCCGAGCTCGCCCAGCTGGCCTTCGACCGCACCGGCGATCGTCGAACCCAGGAAGCCCCCCGCGGTCAGGGACTCACCCCGGAACGTGACTTCGCCCAGCGTCAGAGCGACCAATGTCGGCGCGGCCACCAGGGCGACGAAGATGCCGGCACCCTGCAGAACGGACGGAACGTCGGCGCGGGCGCGGACCAGCCGGTAACCCAGACCGAGAACCGCCAGCGCCACCGCGAGCACCGCGAACCCGAGGAAACCGTATCCGGCCGCGGCGACGTGAGCGCCGATCGGCCCGATCAGGTTGGCCGTCTCCGCCGAGTCCTCGGCGCTGCGCATGAAGCTCGGGTCGCCCGGCTGGTAGCTCAGCAGACTGAGCAGCAGGAGCGCGCCGAGCATGAGCAGCAGCAGGCCGACCAGCTCGCTGGCCTTGCCCGTCGGCAGACCGCGGCCAAGCGCGAAGCGTCTGGGGCCATCATCCGAGCGAATCATCGACGCCCTCCCCACGAAGCGTTGACGGGAACATGCACGGGCTAACGATTGTAGCCCACAAAACGGGATATGGCTATATTCGCTTGAGCAACTCCACAACCCGGAACAGCTCGACGAACCGTCCCAGACCGAGCGCCTCCGCCCGGATTTTCGGAGGCAACCCCAGGTCCGAGATCGCCGCGGCCGCCGCGGGCCGATCCATGACCGCGGCCAGGTTGTTCAACAGGGTCTTGCGCCGGCGGCTGAACGCGGTTCGAACCAGCGCTCTGAAGTCAAGCCATTCCTCCTCCGCGATCGGAGACTCGATCCGTTTCAGGCCCACGAAGGCGCTGGTGACGGCCGGCGGCGGCACGAAGCTTCCCGGCATGACGACGGCCAGACGGCGCGCAGCGGCACGGGCCTGCGTCAGCACCGTCAACGCGCCGTAGGCCCCGTCGCCGGGCGCCGCCGTCAACCGCTCCGCGACCTCGCGCTGCACCAGGAAGGCCGCCCGCAGGCCGACCGGAGCGCGCTCGAGCACCCGGGAGACGATCCGGGTGGCTACGTTGTAGGGCAGGTTGCCGGCGATCCGGGCCGCGACGGGCGTCCGCTCGTAGCCGAGATCGCAGGCGTCGCCGACAGCGAGGCGGACCCGCCGGTCCGTGAGTCGTCGGCGCAACGCAAAGGCCCACGAAGGATCGAGTTCGCAGGCGAGAACACGGCTCGCGCCCCGCTCCAGCAGCAGCCGCGTCAGCACGCCCCCGCCGGGACCGATCTCGATCACCGTCCGGCCGGACACGTCCAGGAAGTCGACCGCGGGAGCCGCCGACTCGCCATGGCGGAGGTGGTGCTGGCCGAGGGATCGGCGGAGCGGCGGATCGCTCTTGCCCGGTGCGGTCACCAGCCCGCACGGTAGCAGCCCGACTAACCGGGCGCTCCGCATAAGCTCACGCAGTCCCGCCAGCCGTTCAGGAGTCGCCATGGAGCCAGGAAGCCGACAACCCACCCAGCCGCAACAGACGCCCCGGTGGGAACCGACCGCCTGCATCCTGTGCGAGAGCAACTGCGGCATCGAGGTCCAGTTGGGCGGCGACGACGGGCGGCAGTTCGCGCGCCTTCGCGGAGACCGTGCGAACCCCGTCTCGAAAGGCTACGTCTGCCAGAAGGCCGGCCGACTGAACCACTACCAGAACAGCCGCGACCGAGTGCTGTCACCGCTGCGACGGCGCCCGGACGGCAGCTTCGAGGAGATCGACTGGGACACGGCGATCCACGAGGTGACGGAGCGCCTCTCGGACGTGCGGGCCCGGTTCGGCGGCGAGTCGATCTTCTACTACGGTGGCGGCGGACAGGGGAATCACCTGCCCGGCTTCTATGCCCGCTCCACCCTGCGCACGCTGGGCTCCGTGTATCGGTCCAACGCGCTCGCGCAGGAGAAGACGGGCGAGATGTGGGTCGCCGGCCAGATGGTCGGTGCGCCCTCGCGGGGCGACTTCCACCACTGCGAGGTCGGCGTGTTCCTCGGCAAGAACCCGTGGCAGTCGCACGGTATCCCGCGCGCGCGGGTGACGCTGCGCGAGCTCTCGAAGGACCCGGAGCGCTGCCTCATCGTCATCGACGTCCGGCGCTCCGAGACCGCCGACCTGGCCGACATCTTCCTTCAGGTGAAGCCGGGCACCGACGCCTGGCTGCTCGCGGCGATGCTGGGCGTCCTGCTGGAGGAGGACCTGACGGACGCGGACTTCATCGCCCGGCACACGGACGGCTTCGAGGACGTGCGCCCCTGGCTGGAGCGGATCGACGTCGCCGCCGCCTGCGCCGCGTGCGGCGTGCCGGAGGAGCAGGTCCGGCTCGCCACGCGCCGCATCGCCACCGCCTCAAGTGTCGCCGTGTTCGAGGACCTCGGCGTGCAGATGAACCGCCACTCGACCCTGGTCAGCTACCTGCAGCGGCTGATCTGGATGCTGACCGGCAACTTCGCCAAGACGGGCGCCCAGAACGTCTCCACCTCCCTGGTGCCGATCACCGCCTCGCGGTCCGCAGGACCCCGAAAGACGCCGGTGACCGGCGCTCCGGTCATCGCCGGCCTCGTGCCGTGCAACGCGATCGCCGAGGAAATCGTCACCGACCACCCGAAGCGCTTCCGCGCGATGATCGTCGAGAGCGCGAACCCGGCGCACTCGCTGGCGGACAGCCGCGCCATGCGCGAGGCGCTGCGGGCGCTCGAGTGCGTCGTCGTCATCGACATCGCGATGACCGAGACCGCCCGCCTGGCCGACTACGTCCTGCCGGCGACCACGCAGTACGAGAAGGCTGAGGCGGTGTTCTTCAACTTCGAGTTCCCGGACAACACCTTCTTCCTGCGCCGGCCGCTGCTCGATCCTCCGGCTACCGACAAGGCGGGGGCGCTGCCGGAGCCCGAGATCCACTGCCGGCTCACGGAAGCCCTGGGCGGCTACTCGCAAAACCAGGTCGACGAGCTCCGGGCGACCCTGCTTGACGGCGGCCGGGCAGCGTTCGGGATCGCCTTCCAGGCCGCGACCCGCAACGACCCGCGCCTCGCCGGCGTCGCGCCCGCGCTCCTCTACCGAACCCTGGGCGAGACGCTGCCCGACGGCCTCGAGTCCGCCGCGGCGCTGTGGAGCGCTGCCCACATCTGTGCGCACCGTTTCGGCGACTCGATCCGGCGCGCCGGCATCGAAGGCGAGGGGCCGGCGCTCGGCGAGGCACTCTTCGACGCGATCGTCGAAAGCCCGACCGGCCTCGTCTTCTCCAGCGACTCGCCCGAGGTCTCCTGGCAGCGCGTAGGGACGGCGAACGGGCGCCTCCAGCTCGCGATCCCGGAGCTATTCGGCGCGATCGAGGAGCTCGTCGTCGAGGCCGGTCCCGGCATCACCAGCGCTGCTTTCCCGCTCGTGCTCTCCGCAGGCGAACGGCGTTCCTACACCGCGAACACGATCTACCGCGACCCGGCCTGGCGCCGGAAGGCGATGGAGGAGGCGCTGGCCCTGTCCGCCGACGACGCCGCGGCGCTCGAGATCGCCGACGGGGACCGGGTCCGGCTGGTGACTCCGCGCGGAGCCGCCGAAGTCCCTGCCATGGTCAGCGACCGGATGCAGACGGGGCACATCTCTCTTCCCAACGGCCTCGGACTGGACTATCCGGACGAGGCCGGCGAGCGCGAGAGTGACGGCGTCGCGCCCAACGAACTGACGAGCGTCACGGACCGCGACCCGATCGCCGGCACGCCGTGGCACAAGAGCGTTCCGGCGCGCCTTGAGCGAATCGCCGATGCCGGCTAGGAGCCGGCGCCACGGAAAGGCGCGCCGCGAAGCGACGGCCGAGGTTGCCCTGATCGTCGGCGGCGGTCCGGGCATCAGCGCGAGTTGCGCCCGGCTCTTCGCCGACGAGGGCATACGCGTCGCGGTCGCCGCCCGGACGCCGGACAAGTCCGCGCTGCTCAAGCTGGAGCAGGATCACGACGTGCGGCGCTACGGCTGCGACGCGAGCGACCCGGACGCGGTGGCGAGCCTGTTCGAGGCGGTTGCGAGCGATCTTGGCGACCCGAACTTCGTCGTTCACAACATCGACGGCCGCATGGCCGACATCTTCCGCAAGGGCATCCACCAGGCGGATCGCGAGCTCGTGCGCCAAGTGCTCCACAACTCCGCCTACAGCGCGTTCCTGGTCGGGCAGGAAGCGAGCCGGCGGATGCTAACCGCCGCCAAGCCGGAGGACGGCGGCCATCGCGGCACGATCCTCTTCACCAACGCCAGCGGCGCGCTCAAGGGTTTCGCCAGGAGCGGCGCCTTCGCCATGGCATGCCACGCCAAGGCCGGTCTGGCGCAGAGCATGGCGAGGGAACTCGGACCGAAAGGCATCCACGTCGCCCACGTGCCGATCGACGCGGCGATCGGCTGGACGCAGGATGACGGCAGCCGCTGGCACCGCATGGCCGGCACGACCGTGGACGACAACATGGCGGACCCGGACCGGATCGCCGACCTCTACCTGCAGCTTCACCGGCAGCACCGGTCCACCTGGGCTTTCGAGGTCGTTCTCAGGCCCTGGGTGGAGACCTGGTGAAGGAGTGCGCAGTTCCGGAGTCCGCACGATGGCGCGCTCGCCGTAAGATCCTTGCCGTGACCAGGGAGGGCGCCGACAACAGGAAGACCCCGGCGAAGTCGCTGGCTTCACGCGCGGCGGCCGCCCTCAGTCAGGTCGTCGGCGTCCGCAGAGCCGAAGACGCGCACCGCGACGGCCTGACCGGCCTTCTCGACGGCGAGACGCTGCACGGAACGCTTGCCGAGGCGATCCGGAATGCGGAACGCGATGGCGGCCACATAGGCCTGCTGTTCATCGACCTGGACCGCTTCAAGCGCGTCAACGATCGCCACGGCCACGTGACGGGCAGCCGAATCCTGAGCCACGTTGCGGGCTTTCTCGACGACGCCGCCAGGCAGGCAGAAGGCTTCGCCGCCCGCTACGGCGGCGACGAGTTCGTCGTCGTCCTGCCCGGCGCCGACCTCGATGATTCCCTCCGTCACGCCGAGCGTCTGCGAGCTAACCTGGCGGCCACGATACTCGCTGGCGGCGAGCCGCCCCGCCGCCGTCCTCTGATCCGCGTGACCTGCTCGATCGGCGCCGCCTCGATGCGGGCCGAGGCCGGCGGCGACCGCGACGAGACGCCGAGCCCGGCAGGCGCCGCGACGCGCCTGCTGCAACTGGCCGACAACGCCATGTACCAGGGCAAGCACGCCGGCCGCAACCGCGTTGTCGCGGCAGGGACAGAAGCCACCGGCGTGGCCTGACTATTCCACTCCGCAGCGGCGGGTCCAGAACGGTTCCGGCGCGGTCTCGGGCAATCGGGTCACTCCCGGGAGGTCGTGAGCCGCGACGAAGTCGAGGCGATGACTCCGGAGAGGCACGGCGCCGATCGAGAGCGGCCAGGGCGGACGCCGGAAGGCGAACAGGCTGAACGAGACCGCGGGCCGACCATCGGCGTCCACCGACAGGACGTCGCGAGGTGAGTCCTCGTGGCCGTTCGACCAGTCGAGGCCGAACCACAACTCCTCGAACGCCGCCAGCCATCCCGGCGGGAGTCCCGGCCACGACTGGATCTCGCCATGCAGCTCCGCCCTGAGATCCGGGTCTCCCTCGAAGGCGGCCGCAGCCAGCAGCAACGGCTCGGCCAGAATCGCGCGCGCGGCCCGCACGGCCACCCGCGGGTCGGTGGCCGCGGCACCCGCTTCGCGCAAAAGAAGCATGAGTTCGAATGGGGCCAGCGCCGACAGCGGGTCGAGGTCACAGGCCCGCTCGAGCGCCTGCCGGCGCCTGTCGACGTCCACGGTCTGATCGACCCCGGCCAGCAGCCAGAGGGGCGCCAGACCATCGGCGGCCTCGGCCGCGGTCCAGGGATCGAGGCGGACGTGGTAGAGGGGAAACGAGGGATCGCGGTCGGCCGCCTCGGATGCCGCCGCGGCGTCGGCCGTCTCCGCGGCCACCACGAGTTCGTACGCCCGAGCGGCCGACGTGCGCTGCCAGGTCCAGCCCACGGCGGCGACCAGCCAGAGATAGAAGGCGAGCCGAAGCCCTTGCCGCCACCGGTCCAAAGGTCGCCGCTTCGCGGCGCGCTCTCTCCGCGGGTCGGAAGACCCGCGGCTACATGCCGGCGAGGAGGTGCCAGACGCTGCGGCGGCCAGACCCAGATTGAGAATCAGCACGGCGGGAACCGCCGTCACCACGGCGAAGACCCCGAAGGCCAGGCAGACTCCGGCGCCCGTCAGGCCGAGCAGCGCCGCAGCCAGGAGTTCCGGATCCCGCGCGCGGGGATCCCTCAGTTCGCCCAGACGAAGCCGGCCGTAGCGAGCTGCCAGCAACAGCAGCAGGACCGCACCGGCGATCCCGAGTTCGTACGGCGCCTGCGCCAGCAGGCTGTGGGCATCCGTCACCACTTCGCCCGGCGGATGCACGCCCGGCGCCGGCCGCCAGTGGTTCGCCAGAGTCCAGCTCGTGGACCCCGGACCCCAACCGAGAAGCGGACGCTCCGCGAAGCCGGAGACAGCGGCCTCGGCGTAGGTGCGGCGGGCCAGGAGCGACGGGTCCTCGAGCCGCAGCACCGCCCCGAGACGGCCGATCGGGCCCGGAACGTCGAGCCGGGAACCCGCCCAGGCTGTCGCGAGCGCCAGTCCGGCTGCCAGAGCCAGCAACGCCGCTAACGGAACGAGCAACCGGCGCCCTCTGCTCCGCCAGAGGATCCACGCCGCGGCCGCCACCGCCTGCACGACCAGCGCCGCCAACCCGGACATCGAACCGGTAGCGGCCAGCGTCCAGACCAGGACCGCGCCGACGAAGAGCACCGCACCCTGACGCAACCTCCGCCGATCCGGTCCGGTGACTCTCCAGGCGCCGAGCACGGCGGGCGGCAGAATCGCCACGAGCACCAGCGCCAACTGGTTGTGGTGACCGATCGGCAGAGCGGCCCGGCCCTGTTCGTGAAGCGGCTGCATGGCCAACGCCCAGGCCGACGCCGACACGCCAACCAGCGCGCAGCCGGCAAGAGCCCAACGAACGGCCGCGTCCGAGCGGAAGAGCCGGCCGATTCCCGCCGCCGCCCAGGCCGCGGGCAGGAGGAAGAGGACGACCGCTTCGCCGGCTCGGCCGACCGGTGACTGAATCCAGCTCGCCAGGACGGACAACCAGAGAGCGCCGAGAAGCGCCGGCCACCACGGCGACCCGTCTCGCCGAAGCGCCAACGGATCCAGGAACGACCGCCGGCCCAGCCACGCGAACGCGAGCAGCAGAACGGCGCCGACGGCCAGGGAGAAAGCGGTGGCGCCGTGGTGGAACGTCCCGGCGTGGAACAGGATCACCGCCAGGGCCGACACGACGGCGAGGGCGGCGCCGGTTTCCTGCCACCGCCGGCCGGGCATCGAACGCGCGGAAGACGGGCTCAGGAACCCGAACCACCAACGCCGGCGGCGTCCGAGCGCCGACTCAGGCGCATGGCGACTTCAGGCGCTTCCCGCAGGCAGGTCCAGAGGATACGAAGCGAGGTCAGGAAGGCCCGCCAGCCGGTCCGGAACGCGACCGCCGGCCGGGCGGCGATCTCCGGGTAGCCGCGCCCGTCCGTACGGGCCTGCTCCCAGCCGGCGAACAGACGCCCCCAGGGGCTCGCCAGGGCCTCGGCCATCTGCCGTTTCGCCTTGTACGGGTACCAGAAGGAGTCGTGGTAGAGGACGCTCGCCAGATACGCCCAGGGGGCGAGAAAGGTACGCAGCGACCACTCGACCGGTCGCCGCAGCGGCCCCCAGTAGATCTTGTGCTGCATCCTCGCGGCGAAGGTCATCTTCCGGAAGGGACCGACGAAGTCCCAGCTCTTCCCGGCGACCGCCGGATCCCCCACGATCTCGATGTCACGTGGATCGCCGCAACCGAGACCGAGATCGTGCGCGAGGCGGATGTACCGGATCGACAGCGGGTCGAAGCCCATCAGCTTCGCGGCCACGGCGTCGATCGCCACCTGGTCCGCGCTGGCCAGAATCACGTTGCCCACCCGCGGGATCATGCAGCGCGGTCCCGGGCCGTCGCCGGCGAAGGTGCCGTCCATGGCCGCGAACACGCCCCGGTGGATGTGCTGCTGGATCATCAGCAGGTCGACGAGGGTCTCGTGGATGACCGGGTGGGTCCAGTGCCGGCGCTCGTTGAGGAGCCCGCCGAACGCGTTCTTCATCGCCCCGGTCGTGGTCGTGAAGACGTGGGTCTTGACCGTCGGCAAGTGAATGATGTTCTCGCCCACGAACCGCGCCGGAATGTGAAAGCCCTGCGGGTAGACATCGTTCAGGCACAGGAACCGCGAGGCGAGGTCGCCTACGGCCTCCCGGACCGGCAGCCACTCCTCGCCCTCCTCGTAGAGGTGGACGTTGCGCAGGCCGTGCGCCTCGACGACGTCGATCTGCTTGTTCTCCCGCTCGCCCAGGCGGGCGTCGATGACCACGGTCCGGTTGTGGCAGCCATGAATCAAGGCCGGGTCGTAGCCGTCCTTCTCCATCGCCCGTACCACCCCTTCGAGTTGCCAGGGCGTGGTCGAGCTGCCGGGATAGAAGAAGTGCCAGGAGATGTTGATCTTGAGCGCCGTGTCGACCGACGGATCGATCACCTCGCGGTAGCCCGCGAGGTTCAGGAGTTCGTGATAGTCGGCCAGGATCGAGTCGGGCGCCGTCGGCAGCACGGCGACCCGGGAGTGTACGGGTGCGGGACTCAGTTCGGCGCTCCCCTTGCGCCCCTGGACATCGCCGCCAGGAACTCGGCGTTCGACGGCGTGTTCTTGAGACGCTCCTGCAGCACCTCCATCGCCTCGACCGTGGGCAGCGGATTCAGCACCTTGCGCAGCACCCAGACCCGCTGCAGATCGTCGGCCGACAGCAGCAACTCCTCCTTGCGGGTGCCGGACTTCTCGATGTCGATCGCCGGGAAGATCCGCTTGTCGACCAGCTTGCGGTCGAGATGCAGCTCCGAGTTGCCGGTGCCCTTGAACTCCTCGAAGATCACGTCGTCCATCCGGCTTCCCGTGTCGATCAGCGCCGTGGCCACGATGGTCAGCGAGCCGCCTCCCTCGATGTTCCGGGCAGCGCCGAAGAACCGCTTCGGACGTTGCAGGGCGTTGGCGTCAATGCCTCCCGACAGCACCTTGCCCGAAGGCGGCTGCACGGTGTTGTAAGCACGCGCCAGGCGAGTGATCGAGTCGAGCAGGATAACGACGTCCTTGCCGTACTCGACCAGCCGCTTGGCCTTCTCGATCACCATCTCGGCGACCTGAGTGTGCCGCGAAGCAGGCTCGTCGAAGGTTGACGAGACGACCTCCCCGCGCACCGACCGCTCCATGTCGGTCACTTCCTCGGGACGCTCGTCGATCAACAGGACAACCAGCACGACTTCCGGGTGATTCGTGGCAATCGATCGCGCCAGGGACTGCAGGAGCATCGTCTTGCCGGTACGCGGGGGCGCCACGATCAGCGCGCGCTGGCCCTTGCCCATCGGCGTCACCAGGTCCGTCACCCGGGACGACAGGTCTCCGGAGACTTCCAACTGGAGCCGCTCCTCCGGGTACAGCGGGGTCAGGTTGTCGAAGAAGATCTTCTTCCGTACGACGTCAGGGTGCTCGAAGTTCACCGCCTCGAGCTTGATCAGGGCGAGATAGCGCTCGCCCTTGTTCATCGGCTGCCGCACCTGGCCCGAAACGGTGTCGCCAGTGCGCAGGTCGAAGCGCCGGATCTGGCTGCGGGAAACGTAGATGTCGTCCGGTCCCGGCAGGTAGCTGTACTCCGGCGCGCGCAGGAAACCGAAGCCGTCGGTCAGGCATTCGAGGACCCCTTCGCCGAACAGCAGCCCGCTCTTCTCCGTCTGCGCCTCCAGGATCTTGAAGGTCAACTCCTGCCTGGGCATACCGGTGGCGCCGACGACCTCCAGCTTGTGAGCAAGCTCGAGAAGGTCGGCATTGCTCAGGTCCTTCAGGGCCTTCAGGTCAAAGGCCAGATCGGCGCTCTCCGCCGCCCTGGCGCCGCCGTTTCCACCGCGCCCTGCTTCAGGGGCTCCGTCGATCGTCATCTTTCTTCATCCTCGCCGAGAGAGGCCATCGCCCGCTTCAAGGGCCGAGCAACTCCGCAAACAGCCGCGAGACTCCTTCGCCGGTTCGAGACGACACGGAAAACAGTTCAGCGTCTGTCGGCATTCCCAACAGCTCCGCAACCCTGGCAAGGGCCCGGGCTCGAGCCCCCCGCTTCACGCGGTCGATCTTCGTCACGACCACGACGGGTTCGAGCCCCAGACTTCGGAGGTATCCGTACGCTTCGGAGTCGAGCGGCGTACCCGCGACCTTACCATCGACGAGCAGCACGACCCGGACCAGCCCGGCAGCCGAGCGGAAGTACCGGTCGACGCTCCGACCCCAGGCCTCCCGTTCGCTCTTCGAAACCCGGGCATAGCCGTAGCCGGGCAGGTCCACGATGTACCAGGAGTCGTCGATCAGGAAGAAGTTGACGCTCCGGGTTCGCCCCGGCTTCGAGCTCGTGCGCGCCAGATCCTTGCGGCCGAGCAACCGGTTGATCAGGCTCGACTTCCCGACGTTCGAGCGACCGGCGAAGGCGACCTGAGGTCGGCCGTCCCGGGGCAGGTCGGCGGCCCGGACAGCCGAAACGACGAAGCGGGCGTCACGGACCTTCAAGGTCCCGCTCGGCTTCCTGAGTGGGCCTCTTCAGTGGGCGACGTTCGCGGGCGGCGCCTCGGAGGCGGGCTTCTGGAACTCGGCCGCGACCTCCGGCGCTCTCTGCACGACGCCGTCGAAGACGATCTCCAGGACCTCGTCCATCGACTCCACGAGGTGGAACTTCATCTTGTCGCGGACTTCCGCGGGCACCTCCTCGAGGTCCTTGTCGTTCTCCTTCGGCAGCAGGATCTCGAAGATGCCCGCGCGGTAGGCGGCCAGCACCTTGTCCTTGATGCCGCCCACGGGCAGCACCTTCCCGCGGAGCGTGATCTCGCCGGTCATGGCCACGTCGCCGCGTACCGGCACCCGCAGCAGGGACGAGATGATCGCCGACGCCATCGTGATGCCAGCCGACGGGCCGTCCTTGGGAATGGCGCCCTCGGGAACGTGAATGTGAAGGTCCTGGTCGGCGTGGAAGCCGGGCTCCAGGCCGAATCCGTCGGCCCGGCTGCGCAGGTAGGACATGGCCGCTCGGGCCGACTCCTTCATCACGTCGCCCAGCTTGCCGGTGAGGATCAGCTTGCCGCTGCCCTTCATCAGGCCGACTTCGCTCTGCAGCAGTTCGCCGCCCGCCTGGGTCCAGGCCAGACCGGTGGCGACCCCGACCTCGGACTCGTCGAGCTTCTTGTAGGGCCGGAACTTCGGCTTGCCGAGCAGTTCTCCGACCAGCTCCCGATCGACCGCGATCGCGGGTTCCCTGCTCTCGGCCTTCGCACCGCCCTTGGCCTTCGCGCGGGCCTTCAGCTTCTTGACGCGGCCCCCTTCGACCAGCCGGCGGGCCAACTTGCGACACACGGCCGCGATCTCGCGCTCCAGGTTGCGAACGCCCGCCTCACGGGTGTAGGAATCCATCAGGTGACCCAGGCTGTCCTCGCCGAAGCGGATCGCGTCCTCGGTCAGACCGTGGCTTTCCAACTGCCTCGGCACCAGGAACTGGCGCGCGATCTCGAGCTTCTCGTTCGGCGTATACCCGGCAAGCTGGATGATCTCCATCCGGTCCTTGAGCGCCGGCGGAATCGGGTGCGCGACGTTCGCGGTGGCGATGAACATGACCTTCGAGAGGTCGTACTCGATGTCCATGTAGTGATCGACGAAGGTGTCGTTCTGCTCCGGATCGAGCACCTCGAGCAGCGCGGACGACGGATCGCCGCGGAAGTCCATCGACATCTTGTCGACTTCGTCGAGGAGGAAGACCGGGTTGACCGTGCCCGCCCGCTTCATCATCTGGATGATCTGGCCGGGAAACGCGCCGATGTAGGTGCGCCGGTGTCCGCGGATCTCGGCCTCGTCGCGAACGCCGCCGAGAGACAGGCGCACGAACTTGCGGCCGGTGGCGGCGGCTATCGACTTGGCCAGCGAGGACTTCCCGACGCCCGGCGGGCCGACGAAGCAGATGATCGAATTCTGGTTCTTGTGGGTGAGCTGGCGGACGGCCAGGAACTCGAGCACACGCTCCTTGACCTTCTCCAGACCGTAGTGCCCCTCGTCGAGGATCCCCGCCGCCTTCTTCAGGTCCTTGAGTTCCCGACTGCGCTTCTTCCACGGCACCGATACCAGCCAGTCGACGTAGTTCCGCGACACGGTCGCCTCGGCCGAAACCGGCGGCATCGCCTCCAGCCGCCGCAACTCCTGTTCCGCTTTCTCGCGCACCAGCTTCGGGGCGCCGGACTTCTCGATCTTCTCCTTCAGCTCGGCAACCTCGTCGCCGCGCTCGTCCTTGCGTCCCAACTCGTGGTGGATCGCCTTGATCTTCTCGTTGAGGTAGTACTCCTTCTGAGCCTTCTCCATCTGCTTCTTGACCTGAACGTTGATCCGCTTGTCGATGTTGATCTTCTCGACCTCGACATCGAGCAGGTCGTGCACGGCCTGCAGGCGTTCGTAGGGATTCAGCGTCTCGAGCAGCGTCTGCTTCTCGGCCGTGGACACGGTCAGGTGAGCGGCCAGGGCGTCAGCGAAACGGTCGGGATCGTCGAGCTTCAGCGTCGACATCAGGCTCTCGAAGGCCAGGTGATGGGACATCTTCGCGTACTGCTCGAAGCTGTTGAGCAGCCGGCTCATGTAGACCTGGACCTTGTCGTCCGCCGGGTAGTGGATCTCGTAGACCTCGACCTCCGCCTCGAAGGCGCCGTCGATCTCCTCGAGGGTCCGCAGCTCGGCCCGCCGCAATCCCTCGACCATCACCTTCACGTTGCCGTTCGGCAGCTTGACGTTCTGCACCACCCGGGCGACGACGCCGATCCGGTGAATGTCGTCGATCCCCGGGTCATCGACCTTCGGATCCCGCTGGGCGACCAGGAAGATCAGCTTGCCGGCCGTACGCAGCGTCTGTTCCAGCGCCAGCACCGAGCCGCGGCGCCCAACGATGAACGGCGCCATCATCTGCGGGAAGACCACCATGTCCCGCAGCGGCACCACCGGCAGCCGGTCGCTCGAGGTCGAAACGTATCCGGAAGCCATCCCTATCCCGCTTTCTCGTACACGGTCAGCGGCTGAATGCCGTTGACCACCACGTCCTCGTTGATGACGCACTCCTTGACGCCGGCTTCCGACGGCAGGCCGTACATCAACTCCAGCATCAGCTCCTCGAGAATGATCCGGAGGCCCCGGGCGCCGACGTTGCGCTTCATCGCCTGCCGGGCGACCGCGCGCAGTGCCTCCGCAGTGAAGGTGAGCTTGACGTCCTCGAACTCGAACATCGCCTCGTACTGGCGCACGAGGGAGTTCTTCGGCTCGGTCAGGATCCGGACCAGGGCATCCTCGTCGAGTTGCTCCAGGGTCGCCACGACCGGCAGGCGGCCGACGAACTCGGGTATGAGTCCGTACTTGATCAGGTCCTCGGGAAGCACATGACGGAGCATCTCGCCCGCCCGCTTGTCGCGGTCCTTGATCTCGGCGCCGAAGCCCATCGTCTTCTCGTTCATCCGCCCTTCGATGCGCTCTTCTAGACCGACGAAGGCGCCGCCGCAGATGAAGAGGATGTTCGTCGTGTCGATCTGGAGAAACTCCTGGTGCGGGTGCTTGCGCCCTCCCTGGGGCGGCACGTTGCACTGGGTGCCCTCGAGAATCTTGAGCAGCGCCTGCTGGACGCCCTCGCCCGAGACGTCCCGGGTGATCGACGGGTTGTCGCCCTTGCGGCAGATCTTGTCCACCTCGTCGATGTAGACGATGCCGCGCTGGGTCTTCTCCTTGTCGCTACCGGATGCCTGGTAGAGCTTGAGAATGATGTTCTCTACATCCTCGCCGACGTAGCCCGCCTCGGTCAGCGTGGTCGCGTCCGCGATCGTGAACGGGACGCTCAGCAGCCGTGCCAGAGTCTGCGCAAGCAGGGTCTTGCCGGTGCCCGTGGGGCCGATCAGGAGGATGTTCGACTTCTGGAGCTCGACGTCGGTCCGGGACCGTTCGCCGAAGTCGATTCGCTTGTAGTGGTTGTAGACCGCGACCGCGAGCTTCTTCTTGGCCTGTTCCTGGCCGATCACATAGTCGTCGAGCAGCTTCTTGAGTTCCTGGGGCTTCGGCAGCGCCGCTTCCTGGCGCTGTTCCAGCATCCGGTCCTCGGCGATGATGTCGAGGCAGATGTCCACGCACTCGTCGCAAATGAAGACGGTGGGGCCGGCGATGAGCTTCTTGACCTCTCGCTGGCTCTTGCTGCAGAACGAGCACCTCAGCGCGTCGTCGCCACTGTCCTTCTTCGCCACGATTGGTCGTTCCGGCTCGTTTCTCGCGTCTCGTTTCGCCTGTTCGCACGGGCTCTAAAGGCCGTGCGTACCGCCGGATGCTAGCACGGCGGGGACTCCGAGGTTCGCCGCCGAGACTCCGTCAGGAGGCTCCGCGGCGCTCGACGACGCGGTCGGCCAGCCCGTACTCGACCGCCATCTCCGCGGTGAGAATCTTGTCCCGCTCGGTGTCGGCGTGGACCTCTTCGATCGACTTTCCGGTGTGCAGAGCCAACAGCTCGTCGATCCGGCCGCGCATCCGCAGCAGGTCCTGGGCGTGGATGTCGATGTCCGTCTGCTGACCGCCGAGGCTCTGCACCCAGGGCTGGTGAATCAACACCCTGGCGTTCGGCAGCACCATCCGCTTCTCCTCCGCGCCACCCGCCAGCAGGACCGCCGCGAAGGACGCCGCCTGGCCGACGCAGAGAGTGGAAACGTCCGGCTTGACGT
Organism: Holophagales bacterium; assembly: GCA_009836625.1. Classification (GTDB taxonomy): domain Bacteria; phylum Acidobacteriota; class Thermoanaerobaculia; order Multivoradales; family Multivoraceae; genus Multivorans. The sequence goes on along the minus strand of VXVC01000003.1, from coordinate 115,717 downwards.
GCTGCATCGTGTCGTAGATCGCGAAGCCGGCGGTCACCGAACCGCCCGGCGAGTTGATGTAGAGCGAGATGTCCTTTTCCGGGTTCTCGGACTCGAGGAAGAGCATCTGCGCGATGACCAGGTTCGCCACGTCATCGTCGATCGGCCGGCCCAGGAACACGATGTTGTCCTTGAGCAGACGCGAGTAGATGTCATAGGCCCGTTCGCCCCGGTTGGTCTGCTCGACCACCATGGGTACCAGCATCGTTCTAGTCCTCTCCTTCCGCGGCGGGCTCGTCCGCCGGGGCGGACGCTTCCTCGGGCGGCGTGTTGGCCGCCAGGAGCGCCTGCACCGTCCGATCCCGTCTCAGTTCGACTCTCAACATCTCCAGACCGCCGTCCCGCTCCAGTTCCCGCCGCAGCCGGCCGCGGTTCGTGTTGCGGGCCCTGGCCATGATCTCGAGCGCCCGCTCGAGGTCCTCCGCCGTTGCCTCGACGCCGTCGTCGCGGGCGATCCGGTCGAGCAGGAACGAGGCATGGGCCCGCTTCTCCGCCTGCGGCCGGATTTCCTCCATCAACTGCTCCCAGGGCAACTGCTGCCGTTCGAAGTCGAACCCCTGGCGAGCCAGGTTGTTCGCGTAGGACCTGGCCATCTGGAGCGCCTCGCGCTCCACGACCGCCTCCGGCAGGGTCACCGGATAGCGGTCCCGCAACTGGTCGAGCAGGGCGTCGGTGCGCTGCTGGCCCGCCTGCTCGACCTTCTGCGCCTGCACCTGGTCGCCGAGCTGGCGCCGCAGATCGTCGACGGTCTCGATCGTGGCGGCGAGACCGCTCGCCCAGTCATCGTCCACGTCCGGCAGCTTGCGCTCCAGGACCTCGTCGACCTCGATCTCGTAGCCGCGTTGCCGCTCGACGTCGTCCTCCGTCTCGGTGCGCTCGAAGTCCGACTTCTGGCCCGCCGACAGGCCGGTCAGGTTGTCCGTGAGTTCGGGCCATGCGCGCTCGTCGCCGAGCTCCAGGTCGATGTCGTGGGTCGCCGGGCCACGATGGTCGTTGGCACCGTCGTGATCCTCGTCTTCGGCGGCCGCTTCCGGAACGAAGCCCGGCATGGCGGCACGGTGGATCCTGCCTCGCACCCGGTCGCCGCGGGCCGCCGCCCGATCGACCGGCACCCAGGTCGAGCGCTGGAGTCGCACCTGCTCCAGGAGTTCGTCGACCTCGGCCTCACTGGGTTCCGTCCCGGGCTGCGGCAGCTCGAAGCTCCGGCTGTCCCCGATCTCGACCTCGGGCTCGACGTCGACGGTCACGGTGAAGCGCAACGGCTGCCCCGGAGCGGCCTGCACTGGCGCGACGCTGGGCGGCAGCATGGCCTGCACACCGTCCTCTTCGCTCGCCCGCTGCCAGTACTTCGGCGCCAGACGCTCGGAGACGTCCTCGCCGATCGAACCCGCGAACCGCTGTCGCACCAGGTCGAGCGGCGCCTTCCCCTTGCGGAAGCCGTCGATGCGAGCGCGGCGACGGTAGTCCCTGGCGACCCGGAGGTACTCGGCGTCCACCTCGGAAGCGGGCACCTCGATCTCGAACTCCTGGCGGCACACGCCGACATCCCGCTTGGAGACCACCACAGTCATGGCCGAACGGGAGATTCAGGAAGTTCCGGTAGGAAACGGGTAGGTTGAGGTGCGAAAGGCGTGGTGCGAAAGGGGGGACTCGAACCCCCAACCCTCTCGGGACTAGATCCTAAGTCTAGCGCGTCTACCAGTTCCGCCACTTTCGCGCGGGCGAGGCATGGTGAGCCGCCTAGGAATCGAACCTAGAACCCACAGATTAAGAGTCTGTTGCTCTGCCAATTGAGCTAGCGGCCCAGCCTCCGCGCCGCCTCCTTTGAGCCGCTCGAGCGGCCGGCAGCGACGGGCGACTATACCCGATCAGCCGCTCAGCCGCCCTGGACGAAGCGGACGATCTCCACCCGGTCGCCGTCGTGGAGACTGGTGTCGCCGAACCGCGCACGCGGCACGAGTTCGCGGTTCACTTCGACCGCCACGGTCTTCGGATGCTGATCGAGGCTCGCCAGCAGGTCGAGCACGCTGGCGTCGGTCCCGGGCACGGGAAGCTCCCGCTCCTGGCCGTTGACCTCAAGTCGCAGCAGGGACGCCATGCGAAACCGGTCCTCCGTCCGAAGCCAGCTCCGCTGTCCGGTCCGGGGCGTCGGACCACAGGCGCTCGAGCCGGTAGCGATCCCGCCGTTCGGGGTCGAACACGTGGACGACCACGTCTCCGTAGTCCAGCAGCACCCACTGACCGCGCCCCGACCCCTCCAGGTGCAGGGGACGGGCGCCGGAGGACCGCAGCCGCCGCTCCACGGCCTCCGCGATCGCGCTCACCTGACGCGCGTTGGCGCCGTTGCAGATGACGAAGTAGTCCGTGAAGTCGCTGACGTCGGTGAGCTCCAGGACCCGAAGGTCCTGCGCCTTCCGGTCAATCGCGGCGGCAGCTACCGCGCGGACGCGCTCCTCGGAGTCAGGGGTCCCCTCAGGACTGGGAGAGATGGCGCCCGACCGGGCCTGGAGCGTTTGCGCTTGCGTCAACGGTACAATCCGTACTTGCGACAGTACCGCAGCACGGCGGCGGGCATCAACCCGGCGTCCACGTCCTCGCCCCGGGCAAGCCGGCGGCGGATCGAGCTGGACGAGACATCGACCGAGCGATGCCGGACCAGGTCGAAGCCACGCGCTCCCTCGGCCGCCGCGCGCACCGCCGGATCCAGACCCCGTTCGCCGGGCCGGGCCAGGACGACCAGCCTGACGGCGCCGATCAAGTCTTCGAACCGCCGCCAGGACATCAGGTCGTTGAAACTGTCGACGCCGAGCAGCACATGCAAGTCGGCCTCCGGATCCTCGGATGCGAAGCGCTCCACCGTGTCCACCGTGTACGCGGTCCGGCCCAGATCGAGTTCGACGTCCGAAACGACGAGCTCGGGGTACGGCAGGAGCGCCAGCTCGACCATCGTGTTTCGAGCGAGCGCCGGCGCCCTCGTCCCCCGGGGCTTGTGCGGCGGCCGGGCGGTCGGCAGGTAGTGGACGACGTCCAGGTCCAGGACTTCCCGAGCCGCCAGCACCGGCAGGATGTGCCCGTTGTGAATCGGGTCGAAACTGCCCCCGAACAGGCCAACTCTCATGGCGGGGCGGCTCCCGCCGGAACTTCGTCGCCGGCCGAATCGCCGGCGTCGAGCAGGCGGCGAAGTTCGCGAACCAGGCGGTCGAGCCCCGTGCCCGCGACCGCCGAGATCTCGAAGGCCTCCACGCCCTCTCTCCGGGCCAGCGCGGCCAAGTCGCGTCGCCGATCCGGCTCCGCGATGTCGAGCTTCGAGCCGCAAAGGACCCGGGGCCGGCGGAGGAGATCCTCGTTGAAGGCGCCCAGTTCAGCGGAGATCGTGTCAAAGGCCCCCTGGACCGCGCCCGCTCCCTCCTCAGGCTGTGGCCCGAGGTCGACCAGGTGCAGGAGGACACGGCAACGTTCCACATGCCGCAGGAAGCGGGTTCCGAGGCCGGCCCCCTGGGCGGCGCCGGCGATCAGACCGGGCAGGTCGGCGATCACGAAGGGCTCCGCCTCGACCGGCAATGCCGGCGGCCCGACCACGCCGAGCTGCGGAACCAGCGTGGTGAAGGGATAGTCGGCGATCTTCGGTTTCGCGGCGGTGAGCCTGCTGATGAGGGTCGACTTTCCCGCGTTCGGCAGACCGACGACGCCAATGTCGGCGAGCAGCTTCAGCTCCAGGCGCAGGCGACGCTGCTCGCCCGGTCTTCCCGCTTCCACCCGCCGCGGCGCTCGCTGCCGCGCGCTCTTGAAGCGGGCGTTGCCGCGTCCACCGGCGCCACCGCGCGCAACGACGAGCTGGTCGGACTCGGTCAGGACCTCGCCCAGGGGCTCGCCGCTGGCGGCGTCAAGGACCTCGGTTCCGAGCGGCACCGGAATCACCAGGTCGCGGCCGCTCCTGCCTGTCTTGTTCGATCCCTCGCCGTGCCGGCCGCGCTCGGCGTTGTAGGAGGCCGGGAAGCTGAGACGGTAGAGGGTGCCGAGCCCGGGCGAGCCGACCAGAACGACATCGCCGCCGTTACCGCCGTCGCCGCCCGACGGGCCGCCCTGCGGCACGAACTTCTCGCGCCGGAAGGCCAGGCAGCCGTCTCCGCCGGAACCCGCGAGGACATCGATGACGGCCTCGTCGATGAAGTGCATGAGCCGCTCCCCGCGGCGCTACGCTCAGCCGGCCGGATGGACGTTGACCACCGTGCCGCGCCGGCCGCGGTTCCGGAACTCGACCACGCCGTCCGCGCGCGCGAAGAGGGTGTCGTCGCCGCCGCGTCCCACGTTCTCGCCCGGAAAGAAGCGGGTACCCCGCTGGCGCACGATGATCGTGCCGCCGGTCACGCTCTCGCCCGCGTAGCGCTTCACGCCCAGATTCTTGGGGTTCGAATCGCGGCCGTTGCGGCTCGAGCCCTGGCCTTTCTTGTGCGCCATCTCTTTCGACCTCCGTTGCTCCGGCGAACGGCTACGCCCCGCCGGCTCGTTCGATCGCTTCTATCCGGAAACGCTGCAGCTCCTGCCGGTGTCCGCGGCGGCGGCGGTAGCCCTTCCGGCGCTTGAACTTGAATACGACGATCTTCGGGCCACGCAGGTCGCTCACGAGCTGTGCCCGCACCCTGGCGCCCTCGAGGACCGGCTCGCCCACCTCGGGCTCGGCCTCGCCGCCACCGATCATCAGCACCCGGTCGAAGACCACCTCCGAACCGGCCTCGACGCCGCCGAGGCGTTCCAGGTCGACGACATCGCCTTCTTCGACCCGGACCTGCTTGCCGCCGGTCTCTATCACTGCGTACATCGTTCTCTCTCAGCGGCGCGCCGTTCGCTCCGTGCGCCGCATATCGTCATCTTCCGTTGCCGGAGGACGAGTCCGGCACCCGCGCTACGCCGCCACAGCGGCTTTTCGGCGGCCGACAGTAGCACCCACCCAGCGAATGGGTCAATGGTCGGAGGGGCCAGGCGCTTCGTGTTCCGCCCGCCGCCTGGCCGGCCTCGCCTGGCCGAGCGACAGCGGCAACTCAACCTCGAAGGTCGCGCCGGCGCCCCCGCCCTGCCTCACCCGGGCCTCCCCGCCGTGGGTGGCCGCGATGCGGCGGACGATCGCGAGCCCCAGGCCCGTGCCGCCGCGACGCCCCGAGTGGAACAGGTCGAACACCCGCTCCCGATCCGCGGGATCGACCCCCGGCCCGTTGTCGCCAACCGCAAGCACGACCGACCCCGGCCGGGCTTCCGCTTCGAGCCGGAGACTGGGACGGTCGCAGTCGCCCATCGCCGCCACCGCGTTGTCGATCAGGTTGAGCAGCAGCTGGTTCATCTGCTCGCGGTCTACATGGAAGAGGACGCCGCCGCTGCGATCGTCGATCTCCACCGGAATGCCGGCGGAATGAAGCTTGCCGGCCACCACCTCGGCGCCGTGGCACAGGAGTTCGGACGCGGTCGTCTGCTCGAGCTTCAGCTCGTCCGGACGCGCATAGCTAAGGAAGTCGGACACCAGGCGCTCCAGGCGACCAACTTCGGAACGCGTGATCGCGACCAGCCGCTCCGAGGAGCCTGCCGGCATCTCTTCCTGGAGCATCTGCATGTTCAGGTTCAAGGAGTTCAGGGGACTGCGGATCTCGTGGGCAAGACCGGAAGCGAGGGTGCCGACGTAGGCCATCTGCTCCGCCTCCTGCGCCTGACGCTCGGCCAGGGCGGTCCGCCGCGAGAGCCGGCTGTAGAGCAGGTAGCCGGCCACGAACAGCGCCATGGTCAGAACCGCGACGATCGCGGTCTGGCGCAGCAACTCCAGGCGCAGGGTCGCCAGCCGCTGCTGCAACTCGGAGCGCGAGATCCCGATCTGGAAAGTGCCGACCGTGCCGACCGGCACCGTCACCGTCTCGTAGGGCACCTGGTTGGTCACCGTCTCCGCGACCAGCGACGGCGACTCCAGGTTCGGGGGGCCGTCACCGTCGGTGCGGGTCTCGGCGCGGCGGTTGCGGAACACGAGGTGACCCTCGCTGTCGAAGACCTCGACCGTCTCGACGATGTCGCGCTGCACCAGCACCGAGTCGATGTAGCGGCGCGTCTCCGATTCGGTTGCCATCGCCGTGTAGAGGTCGCGGCCGGTGCTCTCCACCCGGCCGGCGATTCGCTCGGCGAGCTCCTCGGCCTCCGTTCGCGCCTCGAGCACCACCCGGTTCACCTCCCGCTCCGACAGCGACCGGAAGATCAGCCAGCCGAACAGGGCGAGATCGGCGAGCACGAAAGCACCGAGAACCGCCGCCCAGGCGCGCCGGCGCCGTTGACCTCCGTCCGTGCCGATCCAATCCCACACGCTCAAACGCTACAAGACAGCCGCGGTGTACGATGATTCCCGTGGTTGCGATGCGGCTCCTGGCGGCGGCCGGACTAGCCGCCATTCTCACTTGGGGCTGCGCTTCGGACACCCCGCCCGACAGGACGCGCCTCACCGTCGGCATGCGCTTCGAGTATCCGACGCCAAACGAGCTGATCGGACCCTCGACACTCTCGTACAGCGCGATCAGCAACCAGTTCTTCCTGCCGCTGATGGCGGAACAACCGGACTTCCGCGACGGTCCCCCGACCTGGGCGCCCGGCCTGGCGACCGACTGGGAGTTCTCCGAGGATCGCCTGCAACTCACCGTGCGGCTGCGTCAGGACGCGCGATGGAGCGACGGCGAACCGGTGACGGCCGAGGATGTCCGCTTTAGCTGGCTGGCTCAGACCGACCCGGACATCCCCTGGAGCTACTCCCTCTACAAGGAGTCGATCACCGATGTCGAGGTCGTCGACGCGGGGACCGTCCGCTTCCACTTCGACGCCGCCGGGCCCACCGCCCTGGCCGACGTCTCGACCGGGCTCATCCTCCCGAAGCACGCCTGGGAACCGCGGCCTTTCGCCGAGTGGCGCGGCGACCCGGGCTGGTTCTTCGAGCATCTGGTCACCGGCGGCCCCTTTCTGCTGGAGAACCGGACACCCGGCCAGGAACTCGTGCTGGGCCGCAATCCGGACTACTTCGAAGACGGTCTCCCGCGCCTCGAACGGGTCGTCCTGCGCACGGCCAGCGATGGCGCCGCGCTCACCAACCTGCTTCTTGCGGGCGAAGTCGACGTCGCCACCGGGCTCGGCGCAACCGATGCGCAGCGGATCGCGAACCAGCCCGGCCTCCGTCTGATCGCCTACTCCAACCGCCAGTTCACGTTCGTGTCATGGAACACGCGAAGGCCCTGGTTCCAGGACGCGGAGACCCGTCGAGCCCTGGCCATGGCGATCGACCGGCAGGCGATGGTCGACACCATCTGGCACGGCTACGCCGAGGTCGGCAACAGTCCCATCATCTCGAGCGTCTGGGCCCACGACGCCGGGCTTGAACCCTGGCCCCACGACCCGCGCGCCGCCCGCGACTTGCTCGCCGCCGCCGGCTGGACCGATGGCGACGGAGACGGCATCCTCGAGCGCGACGGCGTGCCGTTCCGGTTCGAGCTTGCGACCTTCGCCGGCGCGCCTGCCCGATGGGACGCGATGCAGATGATCCAGGCCGACCTCCGCGCGATCGGCATCGACGCCCAGCCGCGTCGCGTCGAACCCGGCGCGCTGATTCAGCGCATGCGCGACAAGGACTTCGACGCCGCGGCCTCCGCCTTCGCGATCGACACCAGCCTCGACCTCCGCTACGCCTTCCACAGCCGGTCGATCCCCGGCGGTGACAACTATGCCGCCTATGCCAACCCCGAGCTCGACCGGCTGCTCGACAGCTTCGCCACCCGGCTCGACCCTTCGGCCGGCCTGGAAGACCTCCACCGACTGCAGCGCATCCTGCACGACGATCAACCGATCCTGGTGCTGTGGGAACCGCTGACCCTGGCGGCCTTCAACGAGGAACTCGAGTCGGTGGAGCCGAACGCGCTGAGCCCACTCGCGAACCTCCAGGAATGGGCGTGGCGCTGAACCTCCGACCGCGCTGGTGATTCGCTTCGTCCTGCGCCGCCTCCTGGCCGCGGCGATCCTCCTCCTGATCGTCCTGACTCTGGCCTTCGCCGTCGTGGCGCTGGCCCCCGGCGATCCGATGGCGCCGACCGACCCGCGGATTCCGCCGGAGCAGGCGGAGCGGCTGCGCGCGCTCTACGGGCTCGACCAGCCCCTTCCCGTGCAGTACGTCCGCTGGCTGGGAGCGGTTGTCCTGCACTGGGACTGGGGACAGTCCTACCGGACCGGTCAGCCCGTGGCGGAGCTTCTGTTCGATGCCCTGCCGCCCACCCTCCTGCTGGCCGGCGCGGCCCTGCTCGCCCAGTACCTGCTCGGGATCGGCCTGGGGCTGCTCGCGGCCTGCCGCCCGAACTCGCGGCTCGACCTGAGCGTGCGCGTCGCCAGCCTGGTCGTCTATGCCCTGCCGACATTCTGGGTCGGTCTGATGGCGGTCCTGGTGGTGGCGGTGGGCCTGGGGCTGGCGCCGGCCGGCGGCATGACCTCCGCCGCTGCCTTTGAACTCGGGCCGGTAGCCGCCGCTCTCGACGTGCTGGCGCACCTGTGGCTTCCGGCCCTGGTCCTCGGCCTGTCGATGGCCGGCGACATCGCCCGCTACACCCGGAGTTCGCTGATCGAGTTCCAGGCCACTGAAGCCGGTCGCGCGGCCCGGGCCCGCGGCCTGTCCGAGACACGGATCCTGCTCGTCCACGGCTTGGCCCACGCCGCTCCGCGCCTGCTTCAGCTCGCCTCTGTATCGGCTCCGCTCCTGCTTTCCGGCGCCGTGGTGGCCGAAGTCGTCTTCGCCTGGCCCGGCCTCGGCACCGCGACACTCCTGGCGATCCAGTCGGGTGACATTCCCGTGGTCCTCGCGGCCACCGCCTACGGCGCCGGCCTGGTCATCGCCGCGTCGCTCGCCGCGGATCTCCTCCTCACCCGCCTGGACCCGAGGATCAGCGTGGAATGAGCCGGTCTTCGCTGCCAGCACCGGCCCGGACGGGAATCGGGATCCTCGGCCTGCTGGCCTTGCTCGCCGCGGCCGCCCCCCTGCTGGCCCCATTCGATCCGGCGGAGCAGCTCGACGCCTCCGAATCGAGCCGGCGGCCGCCCCTGTCCTCCCTTCTCGTCGTCCGCACGCTCGACGGCGAGCCGCTGCTGGCGGAACGGGTGACGGTCGACGGCAACGACCTGGTCCTCGAGCGGCGCTCGGGCTCGCTTCGCCTCCCGCTCGGTTCCGTAACCAACTACCGCGAGGAGGGCATCGCCGAGCGGCGGAGGAACTGGCTGGGCAGCGACGCCCTGGGTCGCGACATCCTCTCGCGCCTGCTCCACGGCTCGCGCGTGTCCTTAACCATAGGCCTGCTCGCCGCCTGCCTCGCACTGACCGCGGGCACGCTGGTCGGCTCCTGCGCCGCGATCGGCGGCCGTTTCGTCGACCAGGCGCTGATGCGGACGGTGGACGGCCTCCTCTGCTTCCCCCACCTGGCCCTGGTGCTCCTGCTGGCGGCGCTCTACCGGCCCGACACGACGCTCCTCGTGCTGCTGATCGGCGGCACCGGCTGGATGGGCCTCGCGCGCCTGGTCCGGGCCGAACTGCTGAGGCTGAAGCAGGAACGGTTCGCCCTCGCCGCCGCCGCCGCCGGGCGCTCACCGGCCGGTGTCCTCGTCCGTCATCTGCTGCCGAACGCGACGACGCCCCTGCTGGTCGACGCCAGCCTACGGGTGGGGGCCTGCATCCTGGTCGAGTCGGCGCTCTCCTTCCTGGGCCTCGGCGTGCAGCCGCCCCAGCCGAGCTGGGGCTCGATGATCGCCGACGGACAGAGTCACCTGACCACGGCATGGTGGATCGCGGCCTTCCCCGGCCTGATGGTCGCCGCCGCCGTGCTCGGCTCGAGCCTGCTCGCCGACGGCCTGAGCGACCGCCTCGCGGGCTTACGGGCCGGCGGCCCCGTTCGCCGGCGCTCGCCGTGGGCGATCCGTACATGGCTAGGCGAGGCATGACCGGCGGCAAGCTCAGGACCTCGGACTTCGACTACCACCTGCCTCCGGAGGCGATCGCCCAGCACCCCGGCGAACGCGGCGAGAGCCGCCTGCTGGTGCTCGGCCGGACCACCCAGGAACGGCGCTTCGCCGACCTGCCGGACCTGCTCGATCCCGGCGACCTGCTCGTCGTCAACGACACCCGGGTCATCCCGGCCCGGCTGCGGGCCCGGCGGCCGACCGGCGGCCAGGTGGAGATCCTGCTAGTGGAGCGCGAAGGCTCCGCTTCCTGGTGGTGCCTGCTTCGGCCCGGCCGCCGCCTTTCCCCGGGCGCGCCGCTGGCGGTCGAGGGCGGCCCGGCGGCCACGGTCGACGAACGCGCGGACGGGCGTTTCCGGCTGACCTTCGAGCAGTCGATCGAGCCGCTCCTCCAGGAGATCGGCGAGACGCCCCTGCCGCCGTACATCGACCGGCCGGTCGAGCCGCGGGACCAGGAGCGCTACCAGACGATCTACGCCGCGCGGCCGGGCGCGGTCGCGGCGCCAACGGCCGGCCTCCACTTCACACCCGCGCTCCTCGAGGCGCTCGAACGGCGGGGGGTCCGGCGGGCGAGCGTCACCCTGCACGTCGGGCCGGGCACCTTCCGGCCGGTCAAGGCGGAGAACCCGGAAGCGCACGTCATGGACTCCGAGCGCTTCGAGATCCCGCAGGCAACCGCCGGGGCGGTCGCCGCCGCCCGCCGAAGCGGGCGCCGGGTGGTGGCCGTCGGAACGACCGTCGTCCGCACTCTCGAGACCGCGGCGTCGACGGACGGACTGGTCGCCGCCGGCGCCGGCCGGACCGGGCTCTACATCCGTCCGGGCTACGAGTTCCGCGTCGTCGACCGGTTGATCACGAACTTCCACCTGCCCCGCTCCACCCTGCTCATGCTGGTCTGCGCGTTCGCGGGCCGTCGCCGCACCCTCGACGCCTACCGCCAGGCGATCAGGAGCGGCTTTCGCTTCTACTCCTACGGCGACGCGATGCTTCTGGACAGGATGCGGTGAGCCAGCGCCGCCGCGCCGAAACCGTTGTCGATGTTGACGACGGCGACGCCCGGGGCGCAGGCCGTGAGCATGGTCAACAGCGGCCCGATCCCCTCGAAGCTCGCGCCATAGCCGACGCTGGTCGGCACCGCGACCACCGGACAGGGCACCAGGCCGGCGACCACCGTCGGCAGGGCGCCGTCCATTCCGGCCACGACGATGGCGACATCGGCCCGGCGGAGCGAATCGATCGAATCGAGCGCGCGCTGGATTCCGGCGACGCCGACATCCCGGATCCGCTCGACTTCGTGCCCCAGCCACTCGCTGCACGACGCGGCCTCCTCCGCCACCGGAAAGTCCGACGTGCCGGCGCTCAAGACCGAGACCCGTCGTCCGGACGGCGGCCCGAAGCGGCCGGCGCTCCAGATCCGCGCGCGCGGCTCGAAGCGGCCGTCAGGGATCGCGGCGCTCAGCACTTCGGCCGCCGCCGCCTCCACCCGGGTGACCAGTACGCGGCCCGAGTCCGTCACCATCGCTTCAACGATCCGAACCAGTTCGTCGTCGCTCTTGCCCTGAGCGAAGACGACCTCGGGCAGGCCGGTCCGGAGTTCCCGATCGAGGTCGAGCCTGGCCGCCCCCAGGTCCAGGTAAGGCAGACGCGCCACCCGTTCGTGCGCCTCCTCCGGCGAAACGTCGCCGGCGGCTACACCCCGCAGCAGCTCGAGGAGTCGCTCCCGCTCCATCGCGACGCCGCTCAGGCGGCGTCCGCGCCGCCGGTTCGATAGCCGCGCGGGTCGAGCGCCGCTCCCTCGAAACCGAGCTCGAGCAGACGCGCCTCGATCTCGCTCCACTGGCTTTCTGCCGCCGGCAGTTCGCCCTTCCCCACCTCGACCCGCGCGGAGGAGCCGTCGTGACGCACTCTGAGGACGCGGAAGCCCCGCCTCTGGAGCTCCGCTTCGGCGTCCTCGATGCGTCGGAGCTTGGGCAGCGTGACGAGCTGGCCGTGAGGTATCCGCGAAGACAGGCAGGCGTTCGCCGGCCGGTCCCAGACTGTGAGGCCAAGCGCCCGCGCCAGCCGGCGGGCATCCGCCTTGGTCACGCCGTGCTCCAGCAGCGGACTGTAGACGCCTCGCTCGCGCACGGCCCGCAGACCGGGGCGGTCAGGCCCCGGATCCGAGGCGTTCGTCCCGTCGCAGACCGTGGCGAAGCCCCCGGATCTCGCGAACTCCAGCATGCGGTCCATGCGTAATCCCTGACACACGTAACAGCGGTGGCGCGGATTGGCCCGGAACTCGGGCTCGTCGAGTTCGCTATAGGTCACGACCTCGTGGCGGATGCCGATCTCGGCCGCCAGCCGGCGGGCCTGGTCCAGTTCCGAACCGGCAAGAGTCTCGGCCGCCGCCGTCACCGCCAGCGCCCGGCCGCCCAGAGCGCGTCGGGCCAGGGCGGCCACCAGCCCCGAGTCGACGCCGCCCGAGAAGGCGACCAGCACCGGGCCGCGGCTCCTCAGGTCGTCTTCGAGCGCCGGGACAAGCATCTCAGTCGTCACGTCGTCCGAGTTCGAGTTTCCGGCGCGGCGCGGCGGTGCCCCGCAGCAGAACGGGCACCGCGAACAGAGCTGCGTACACCCCGAAGGTGAGGATCGGAACCAGCGGCATTTCCTCGAGCTGTTCCCGCCGGGCCATGGAACGAATCAGGTACAGCCAGCCGGGCGGCCCGAACAGGTAGAGCACGAACAGGAGCCGGGTGCGAGCCACCTGGAGAATGACCTCGTCCAGAGCCCGGCCCGCGAAGCGACGCTCGCGGCCCGAGCGGTGGACGTAGACGTTGCCGAAGAACCAGCCGGTAAACGCGGCCAGGATGTAGAGCGGGTAGAGCTCCAGTTCGAACGTCAGGTTCCAATGCAGAATCCCGATCTGGGCCAGGATGCCGACCGACCACGCCGCCAGGCTGGACGACAGGATGACGGTCTCCAGGCCCTTCATCGCCGCGCGTCCGGATCAGCCCGCCAACTGCGCCTCGTACGCGGCGGCGGTCATCAGGTCGTCCGGCGGTCCTTCCTCGGCGAGTCGGAGGCGCACCAGCCAACCCTCCCCGTAGGGATCCTCGTTGACCACCTCCGGAGCGTCCTCGAGACCATCGTTCACGGCCTCGATCGAGCCCGCCACGGGCGTGTAGATCTCCGCCACGGCCTTGACCGATTCGATCGCGCCGATCTCGGATCCGGCCGCGAACTCCTGTCCTGGCGCCGGCAGTTCAACGAACACAACGTCGCCCAGCTCCTGCTGGGCGAAGTCCGTGATGCCGAGCACGGCCTTGCCGTCCTCGACCTTGAGCCACTCGTGCTGCGCCGTGTAGAGGCGGTCGTCGGGAATCATCTGTACCTCATGTGGACTCAGACGCCCGCCTTCGGACGCCGGTAGAAGGGTAGTTTGACGATACGGCAGTCGATCTCCCGGCCGCGAACCGTAACCGAAGCCGCACTGCCGGGCGCGGGCAGCCCGCCGCCGCAGTCGACCCGGGCGATTCCGATCGCCCGTCCCAGCGTGGGAGCGAAGGCGCCGCTGGTCACCGGACCGGCACAGTCGGGGGCATTCCGGACGGTCAGGCGATGTCCGTGCCGGGCGATGCCCCGGCCTTCGACTTCGAAGCCGACCAGCCGGTGGCGGCAGCCTCTTTCCCGCTGGCGAGCCAGGGCGTCCCGGCCGATGAAGTCGCCCTTCTTCCACTTCACGATCCAGGACAGACCGGCCTCGAGGGGCGTCGTCTCCTCGTCGATGTCCTGGCCGCAGAGCATCATGCCGGCCTCCAGCCGCAGCGTGTCTCGCGCACCCAGACCCGCCGGTATCAGGCCAACGTCGCGGCCCCGCTCCAGGAACGCCGCCCACAGGTCCTCCGCTCGCTCGGGGGGTGTGTAGATCTCGAAGCCGTCCTCGCCGGTGTAGCCGGTCCGCGACACCAGGCGCTGAGCCTCGTCCTCCGCCGAGTGGTCGCGGAGGAAGGAGTAGTACCGGAGGTCCGCCGCGGCGGCGCCCACGACATCCGAGACGATCTCCGCCGCCCGCGGTCCCTGCACGGCGATCAGGGCCGTCTCGTCGCTCTGGTCGTCTACACGGACGCCACCGTCCTCCGCCTCGGCCGCCCTCTGAAGCAGCTCCAGGTCGCGCTCCCTCGACGCGGCGTTGACCACGAGGAGGTAGTCCTCCGGGTCGAGACAGTAGACGAGCAGATCGTCGATGAACGTGCCCCGCTCGGTCAGGAGCGCGCTGTAGTGGGCGCGGCCGGGCGCGAGCGCACCCACGTCGTTCGGCGTCAGGCCCTGCAGCAGGGACAGGGCGCGGGGACCCCGCACGCGGATCTCCCCCATGTGGGAGACATCGAACATGCCGGCGCGTTCGCGCACCGCGCGGTGCTCCGCAAGCACTCCCTGATACTGAATCGGCATCTCGTAGCCGGCGAACGGCCCGAAACGAGCCCCCGACTCGACGTGACACCTGTACAGGACCGTCCTCAGCGCTCTCGTCATCTCGTGACCTACAATGCCATGAAGGAGAGCCCGATGGGATCGAACCGCAAAGGAACGCTGGCGCTCACCGCTCTGGCGCTACTCACGTTGGCGAGCGGGGTTGCCGAGGCCAGGACGACTGCCGCCGAGGTCAAGGACCGTGAGACCCTCAAGGCCTTCATCGAAGGGGCGAAGGCGGAGTTCGAGGCGATCACACAGGTAGACGAAGGCGCAAAGCTCAGGGACCGGCTGAAACAGGAGGGACCCCTGAAGGCGGGGTCGATGTTCCTCATCATCTTCCTCCAAAGCGGTGAGCCGTTCATCCACGGGGGCGATCGCACGGCGGAGAACAAGAACCTGATCGACGTCGAGGACGACAACGGGAAGAAGGTCGTCCAGGAGCTCCTGGCGGCCGGCGCCCGAGGCGGCGGTTTCGTCGAGTACCACGACGGCGAGCCCAGAACCGCGTACGCCGTCGAGTACATCTCCGGAATCACCGGCAGACGATTCACCCTGGTGGGCGGTTGGTCGCAGGACGTCTCCCACGTACCGGACAAGCCCGCGACTCATCTGCCGAAACCGGCCGTCACCGCGTCGCAGGTCAAGGACCGCGAGACACTCATCACCTTCGTTGAGGAAGCGGTCAAGGTGTACCGCGAAGCCGTCCGATCGGAAGGCTACAGCGCCCTGGTCGGGATCAGGAACGCCTTCCGGCTGGAAGGAGGAGACTGGAAGTCCGGTTCCATCTACCTGTGGGTCGTGAGTGGCTCGGGCATCATCCTGTTTCACGCAACGAGGCCGGATGTCGAAGGCACGCCCACGGACATGACGAGGACGGACATCAACGGGGTGAGGTTCGCCGAGGAGCTGATCGGAGGTGCGCGGCGCGAGGGTAGGAAGTTCCTGGAGTACTACTACGACGACCCCACCGTCCAGGGAGACGAGGACACCGGTTCCCCGAAGCTCGGTTACGCGGTGAGCTTCCCGGTGCCCAACTCGGAGCAGAGGGCCGTCATCGGCTCCGGCATCTACCTCCCCAGAGAACCCCTGTCGAGTCTTTGCGAGGACGACTCGAGCAGTCTCTGCCTGCACGGCGACACGTTCCGCGTGAGCGGCACCTACCTCGTGGACGGCGAGGCGGATGCGATGTCTCCCGTTGAGATGGGCGGAGCCTCAACCGACTCGGGTCTCTTCACCTTCTTCGACGGCGAGAACTGGGAGGTGCTGGTCAAAGTGCTGAACGGCTGCGAGATGAACGGCCACTGGTGGGTGTTCTCCACGGCCGCCACGGACGTCAGCTACGAGTTCTCGATCGAGGCCGCGGGCGGTCTCTCCAAGGTCTACCGCTCCGCCGGCGGCTCGCCGTCCCGCGCTCAGGCCGACACCGGCGCGTTCCGCTGCGAGGATGTGCCGGCGCCCGAATCGCCGCCCGAGGTCGCGGACATTCTGGAGGTCGGAGCGGCGCACGAACTGCGACACGCCGATGTGACCGCCTCGTTCATTCTGCAGGGCGTTGAGCGCACGGCGTCGGCGGTGAGTTCCGGCGACTACCAGGCAGACGACTCGGGCCTGTTCACCTTCTTCGATTCGTCAAACTGGGAAGTGTTGGTGAAGGTGCTGCACGGCTGCGAGATCAACGGCCACTACTGGGTGCTGATCGCGAGCGCGACGGATCTTGCTCATCGGGTGTTGATCGACTTCGAAGACGCCGAGGCGCTCTACGCCATCGATGAGGGGCTGGGGCCTGCGTTGATGGACACCACGGCGCTGAGCTGCGAGGCTTTCTGACCCGATCGAGATCTACCGAGCGGCGTTTCGCGCGCAACCGTCCTGGCCGGGCACTCCCACCGTCACGAGCAGACGTTCCAGCTTCAGGTGCCGCCCCGCCGCCTGGAAGACACCGTCCGGGCTGAGCCGTTCAATCCGTTCCAGCCGCCACGAGCGCCGGTAGCTCGGCAGGTCGAAGAGCAGCGCATCGACGAGCAGGCCGGCCCACAGGCCCGCGGTTTCCGTCAGAAAGGGCTCGCGGCCGTACATGCCGGTCTTGCAGGCTTCGAGGACAGCTGCTTCGGGCGGCCGCTCGATCACTTCGTGGAGAGCTTCGCGGACCAGTTCGAGCCCGCGCTCAACGTGGTCCGGATGGGTTCCGAGGTAGACCGAGAGGGCGCCTGGATCAGTGCCGGCGCCGGCCAGCACATCGACGTGAGTCGCGTATGCCAGACCCTCCTGCTCGCGAACGCGATGGGGGATTCGTCCCGCCAGGCCGTCGGACCCGAGCAGGATTCCGAGCGCGCGCAGCTCCGGCAGATCCGGATGCCGCCGGTCTACGGTGAAGTGTCCCGCGTATACGTGCGCCTGCGCTCGGGAACCGGTGACGAGCTCGATCCGCTTCTCGCTCCGGCCGCGGGGCGCCGGCGGTTCGACGGTACGGATGGCGCCCTTGGCCGAGCCTCCGAAGAGACGCGCGAGGTCCGCCAGCACCGCGTCCTCGTCGATTTCGCCCGCCACCGCGACCACACCGCCTCGCGCCAGCGCATCGCCGTGAAACCGCAGGCAGTCCTCCGGCGTCAGGGCGGCCAGCGACTCGCTCGTACCCTGACTCGGCGACGCGAGCGGATGCGGGTGGTAGAGCTGATCCCGGAAGGTCCAGCCGGCAACGACTTCGGGCCGATCCGCGAGACTGCGGAGTTCGCCCAGGGTCTGGTCGCGCAGCAGCTTGAAGCGCCCCCGATCGAAACCGGGTTCGAGCACCAGCTCGGCCAGCCACTCAAGCGCCAGACCCGCGTCGTCAGCCAGCGCGTCGATCGAGAGGCCGTGGACCTCGGCGCTGGCGAAGCCGTTCAGCGACACGCCGCGTGCTTCGGCCTGTTCGGCGATCTCGCGCCAGGTTCGGCGCGCGGTGCCCTCGACCAGCATGCGGCCGCAAAGAAGCGCCAGCCCGGGCGAAGGACCGACGCGGGAGCCGCCGCGCAGCCAGACCCGCGCCGCCACGACGCCGGAATCCGGCACCCGCAGGGCGGCCAGACGAAGCCGGCCCGACCACAGGTCGAGACGCGAAGGCTCGCGATCAGTCGGCATGGCCCTGGCGCCCAGCTGAAGCCGACCCCGCGACCGGAAGGGACCAGCCAACGACGCGTGTTTCCGCTGACAGCCACACGGCGCAGGCGCCGGCGACGTCGGACGCGGTCGCATCCGCCAGCGCCCGGAACGAGTCGCGACTGAAACCCGGCGAGAACAGGGCGTGCTCGAGAGCGGCCGTCATCGCGCGTTCGGCGATCGGTTCGTGCATGAAGACCCAGTCCGCGAACAGCATCCGCTTTGCCCGCTCGAGTTCTTCGCGGGCCGGCGGACGACTCGAGAGGTCCTCGACCCGCACGTACAACTCCTCCTCCAGGCGCTCCGGATGTACCCCGGGCGCCGCCTCGGCCGACAGGGTCGCCATGCCCCCCAGCCGGTGCCCGGTCACCGCCGCCGACGCCCAGAGCGCCAGCGGATCCTCCTCGACGAGGTCCCGCTGGACGCGACTCGATCGTCCACTGCAGAGGACGGCCAGCGCCAGACGGAGATGGACGTAAGCCGGGTCGTCGGGCAGCGGTGCCGGATGGACGACGAGCAGCCTCGGAGTCTCGCCCCGGCGCAACTCGATCCGGCGAAACTGGGTGCGCGGGTCCGGCCTCTGATCGGCGTCCCTCGTGTCCGGGCCTGTCGCAACGCTTCCCAGCGTCGCATCAATCTTCTCCATGGCGTCAGGCGGCAAACCCCCGGCACAGACCAGGACCGCACGATCGGGTCGATAGTGCCGGCAGTGAAACGAGTGGAGCGCCCCGGCATCCAGCGCGCGCAGGCTCTCCCTGGTGCCGAGAACGGATCGCCCGTAGGGATGCTCGCCAAAGATCCGCCCGGCGACCGCCTGTTCCAGGGCGTCCCAGGGATCGTCCTCGACCATCCGGATCTCTTCCAGGATCACCTCGCGCTCCAGTTCCACTTCAGCAGGCAGGAGGCTCAGGCCTCGCATCCGATCGGACTCGATCCGAAGCGCCTCCTGCCACGATCCGCCCTCGAACTGGAAGTGGTAGAGGGTCGCGTCGTGCGAGGTGAACGCGTTGTTCGTGCCGCCGAGACCCTGTGTCAGACGGTCGATCGCACCCGGCTCGTAGGCCGCCGAGCCCTTGAACATCATGTGCTCCAGGAAGTGGGCCAGACCGCCCTCGCCCGGCTCCTCGTCCCGGCTGCCGGCGCGGTAGCAGAGAGCAACGACGATCGACTCGGCCCCGTTCTGCGGCAGGAGCACCACCCGCAGGCCGTTGTCCAGCGTCTCGGCCCGGCCCGCCACGCGGTCGAACGCCCGCAGATCGACCGGGTTCATGCCAGCGCGCAGTCGTGGACCGCTTCCACCTCGAAGCGCTCGTCCTGTTCCGACCACAGCATCTGCTCGACCGTTGCCGACCGCCCGACCGACTCCGTATCCAGGGTGATCAGGTTGCAGGTGTTCCGACCTTGCTCCGTACCCCGGCCGCGCCTCGAAGTGGAGGTGCCGCTGTGCACCAGCCACAGCCTCCTCCCGCAGTCCGGCGCCGTACCCACGGCGGCGACATGAACGTGCCCGGCCAGCACCAGATCGACGCCGGCCGCCGCGAACGCCCGCAGGGCCTCGCCGCTCCGCCGCGCCGTCCGCCAGCCCATCAGCTCGGGCAGGGCCGCCAGCGGATGGTGGACGACGGCGATCCGCACCCGCCCGTCGCTCTCCGTCGAGCCGCCACGATGGAAGCGCTCCCCCACCCGGGCCAGTTGGCGCGGCGTGAAGCGCCCGTCCTCGATCGTCAGGTTGAACGCCGTGTTGAAGCCGACGACCTCCAGCTCCGCATCCCGGAAGCTGGGCTCGAGGTCGGGGCTGAAGTGGCGGCGGTAGGCGCCGTAGCGGTCGAGCAGACGCTCCCACACGCGGTACATCGGAACGTCGTGGTTGCCGGGAACCGCTAGAAAGGGCAGGCCCAGGCCCAGCAGGAAACGCCGCGCCTGCCGGAACTGCTCAGGCCTGGCGCGCTGGGTCAGGTCTCCCGACACGACGACCAGGTCGGGCCGCCTCTCGGCGACCAGCGCCTCCACGCCCGCAGCCGCCGGCCGGTAGTGCGGCGGCCCGAAGTGGATGTCGGAGAGGTGGAGCAGACGGCGCAGCGAAGAAAGGCCCCGGCGAAACGAGCCCCTAGCGGATCAGGACGCTGCGTACGCTCTCGTCGACCCGCTCGCCGGCGAGGTCGCCAAGGATGCCGAGAATCTCGCGCCCTCGTGCCCGCCCGATCAGGAAACCGAGCGAAGCCGCCACCGCCACGGACGCGAGCGGATACGCGCGCACCAGCGCCACCCAGTCGAGACCGGGCGTCAAGCTACCGACAATCCGGTCTTCGATCGCCGGCTGGTCAGGATCGGCGGTCACGACGCAGCAGGAATCCCAGGACGAAGCCCGCGGCGGCAGCGATCAGCACTGCCCGGCCGGGATTGTCACGGACATACACGTTCACGTCGCCGACCAGTTGATCCAGGTCCTTGCGCGCCCGTTCGTAGCCGTGACCGAGCTTCTCCTTGGCGGCGCCGTAGCCTCCCTTGGCCGCCTCGCCAGCCCGCGCCGACGCCTTCTTGACCCGTGTCGACAACGGGGAATCCCGCATCCTCTCACGCGCCGCGTCGACGCCGTGACTGACAGCCGAGCGGGCCTTATCCACCCCCTCGGCGACCGCTTCCCGCGCCAGATCCATCGACGTCACGTTGCTGCCGCCGTCCTCGTCGCCTTCCTTGTTCTTCTTGGCGTTGCTCATGCCTCGATCATACACCCAACGCTGCTACAATCCCCGCCCCCCGAGGTCCGGGAGACCCATCGTGGGGCAGTAGCTCAGCTGGGAGAGCACCACGTTCGCAACGTGGGGGTCGAGGGTTCAAGTCCCTTCTGCTCCACCACTTCCTGGAAGTTAGGGTCTACGGGAAGTTCGGGTTCTCCCCCTCCGGGTCTTCCTGCGCACGGCCCACCATGGGCACGAACCGAACGACGTCGACCTGGCGGCGTTCGAGTCCCTCCGGAGTCTTGCGGATGACCACCAGGTCCTGAAGCGGGCCGCCGACCGGCGCCACCAGGATGCCGTTCACCTTGAGTTGTTCGATCAGTGGCGGCGGCACTTCCGCGGGCGCGGCGGCAACCAGGATGCCGTCGAAAGGCGCTTCTTCCGGCCACCCGCGGTATCCGTCACCCACGCGAACCTCGACGTTCCCGTAGCCCAGGTCGTCCAGCACTCCCTGCGCCCTCTCCGCCAGATCGTCGATGATCTCGATCGAGTAGACACGTCGAGCCAGACGCGCAAGCACCGCCGTCGTGTACCCGGAGCCAGTGCCGATCTCGAGCAGCTTCTCGTCGCCATCGAGTTCCAGAAGGTCCGCCATCAGCGCCACCAGATAGGGCTGGGAGACGGTCTGACCGGATCCGATCTGGACGGGCTCATCGCCGTAGGCGTCGTCGCGCAGAGAGTCGGGCACGAACTCGTGCCGGGGCACCGTTCTGAGCGCGTTCAGCAGTCTCGGTTCCTCGATTCCCCGGCCCCGAATCTGTTCTTCGACCATCGCCGTGCGCTGCGCCGCGAACGGATCGTTCTGGCCGGGCTGTTGCGCCACGACGCCAACCGCCGCGAACGCGCACACGACGCCGGCAAGCGCGGCGAAAGACTGCCAGAATTCCCGCACGATTCCCTATGATAGGCAAACACCGTGCCGGATCGTCGCACCTCGAGACCGGGCACGCCAGACCACCTACCGGGGAGGCGCCGGTCCGGACGTCCCGAGGCCGAGCCCCGGCTGCGCTCGCTCGACCGGGTCCGGGAGGAACTCACCGTCGCGGTGGACCGGTCGCCGGCGGACGAAACGGAGATCCTCTGGCTGGAGACCAGGCGCGGCCGCACCGGTTACCGCGTTCCCGACCTCGACAGCTACCGGCGGCGCTCCCGCCAGGTCACCCTGAGGGTGCGAGAGGGGCGACGCCCGGGGCTCCACCGCACGGGGGGCGCACGCACCGGCGAGTTCGACAGTGCGGTGCGCCACGCTCTTGCGGCCGCCCGGGCGGCGCCCCCTGAGTCGCTTCCCCCGCTACCCGAGGGCAACGAGGCCGGAGACTCCCCGGCCGCCGTGTGCGACCCGGACCTTGAGCGCCTGCATGCCAAGGCCGCGCGGCGGTTGCTGCAAGAGGCGCTAGGGGACGACGAAGCGGCGATCATCGAATGGACCGTCGGGCAGGTCGCCATCGCCAACAGCCGGGAACTCGCGCGCGGCGAACGCGCCAGTTCGGTCATGGTCGAGGTACGAAGCGGCGCCGACCCCGGCGCCGGCTTCGCTCGCCACGCCGCCCGTTCGCTTGACGGCCTGCAACTCGTGCGACTGGTCGAGACGGCACGAGAGCGGAGAGCGCCTGCGGGCACGGCGACGACGCCGCCCAGCGGTGTACCCGTGCTCCTGGCTCCGGAGGCGACGATCGAGCTGGTCGAACTACTGAACCTCCACGCGTTCTCGTCACGCTCCATTCTCGAGGGAGAGTCCTTTCTGCTTCAGCACACGGGTGTCCAGGTCTTCGACCGCCGGCTCGACCTGGCCGACGACGCCTGCCTCGAGAGCGGTCTGCCGTTTCCCTTCGACCTGGAGGGCGTCTCGAAGATTCCGGTCGAACTGGTGTCCGCGGGGGTGCCGCGAACACCGGCGCTGGACACCGCCACCGCTGCCCGCGTCGGGCTCACGCCAACCTGCCACTGTACGGGCGGCGAGGAGGCCTACCCCCTCAACACGATCCTCCGACCCGGTGAGCACAGCGACCAGGACCTGTTCCACATCGCGGACGGCGGCGTCTGGGTCAGCAGACTGGACGAGGTCGAGTGCTTCGACCCCGCTCGCATGCGGGTGCGGGCGCGGGCCCGCGGAGTGCGTCGCCTGCGGGGCGGCCGGCTCGCGGAGCCGGTGATCGATCTTGTCTGGGAGGACAGCCTGCTTCGCGTGTTCTCCAACCTGCTCGCCATCGGCGCCAGCTGCTTCTCTCGTCCCTCGCGGGACGGCTTCCTGGGCGGCACGTCCGCGCCGGCGCTGGCGGTGGCGGACGTCGACGGCCTAAGCGCCGCCTAGCCGCAACGAATCAGGACGACGGTCTGATCATCGCCCTGCGGCAGGCCGGCGCCGAACCGCCGCACGTCGGCATCGATGGCGTCCACGATCTCGGACAACGGCCGCTCGCGGCGCAAGCTAAGGAAGTCCTCGAGCCTTTCCTGACCATACTCCTCGCCGTCCAGGGACTCGCACTCCGTGATTCCGTCGCTGTACAGACAGAGGAGGTCGCCCGGGCCCATCTCGAGAGGCTCCACACGGTAGCTCGCCGTGGGAAGCAGGCCCAGCGGTAGTCCGCTGGCTAGAAGCGGCGTCACCTCGCCATTCCCGCGCACCAGAAGTCCGGGATTGTGCCCGGCGTTGAGGTACCGGACGGCGCGGTTTCGCGGATCGATCTCGGTGAGGATCAGGGTGATGAAGCGATTGCTGGCGCTGCTCTCGACGATGTGCTTGTTCAGTCGGTCGAATAGTTCCGGCGAGAGTTCGGCCCCCACGGCTGCGCCGCCGAGCCGGCAGTCGTCCACGAGCAACCGCAACGCCGAGTCGAGAGTCGAAACGAGGAGCGCGGCCGGCATGCCCTTGCCGGTGACGTCGGCAACCACCAGACCGCGCCGCGAGCCGGCAAACCGGAGCGACCCGTAGTAGTCGCCGCCGACCTGGCGGGAAGGGCGGCTCCAGCCAACGGTCTCGAAGCAGCCCACGCTCGGCATCTCGGCGGGCAGGATGTTGCGCTGGATCTCGGCGGCGAGCTCCACTTCCCGCTCCAGGCGCTCCTTCTCGAGCGCCTGCCGATGGAGCTTGGCGTTGGTCAGCGCGATCGCGGCCTGGTTGGCGAACAGCGAGAGCGCCCGATGGTCGGACGCGACGAACGGGCCCACTCCGGTCCGGCTCTCCTTGTCGGCGACCACCAGCAGGCCGACGCTCCCGCTGCCCCCGTCGCCTTCGATGGGGACCGCGAGTGAGTGTTCAGCGTCCGGCATCACGCCCGTCGCCAACGCTTCGATGCCGGCTTCGTCGAAACCGGCAGACGGCACGTCGATCGCCTCGCGAGCGCCACCGCCGATCGTGCCGGCAAGCGAGAGGCGGTCCTCTTCATCCAGCAGGTAGAAGGCGCCGCGCCGGGCGTCCAGGAGCGACACCGCGCGCAGCAGGATCTCCTCCGTCAGTTCGTCCAGGTTCAGGGTGGACGTGATCGCCAGCCCCACGTCGTAGACCGCCTCCAACGTGACGACGTTGTAGTTGTCCTGGAATTTCCGGTCCTTCAGCTCGTCGGCCAGTTCGCGCAGCCTGAGGCCGATGGCCAGGACTCCGGCGAGGTCGTGCTCTTCCGGCCTGTTCCCCTGTCCGCCGGCGCCCTCCTCGTCGCGAGCCGTATCGTCCGTCGCGGCGTAGTACAGGATCAGGCCGTGCTCCAGGCTCCGTTCGCGCGTGCCGAGCACGCCCCACGCCGCCACCGGACCGCCGTCGCGATGGTAGATCTGCGCGCCAGCCAGGCCCTGGCTCCGACACCAGTGGCTGACGAGCCGGGTCTGTGCCGCGCCGCTCTCCCACTCCGCGGTCTCCGCTTCCGCCGCCAGCCGCCAGAGTTCGGCTCCGAGACCCGTTCCAGCCGCCGAGGTCGACTCCGACGCCTGAGCAGCCCCGGCGGCCGGCGAAGTCACGAAGCCCCGGCCTGAAGCTCGGTCACCGCCGCCTGTTCGTCGGGAAAGATGCTGGAGTACTGCGCCAGACCCATGATGTGGAAGGTCTTCTCGATCGTCGGAGTGAGGTTGCAAAAGGACAACCGGCCCTCCACTTCGATCATCTTCTCGATGATCTCGATCAGAATGGAGATGCCGATCGAGTTGACGATCTTCGTCCCGGCGAGGTTCAGCAGCAGCGTCCCGAAGCCCTCCTCGACCAGGCCGTACGCCGCCTCCGCGATCTCCTCGCCGCCCTGGTTGTTGATGTAACCATCCGTGTAGATCACCGCCAGACCGTCGCGGCGCTCCACGTTCAACTTCAGACCCTCGTTCATGGACCCAACCAGACTTCCTCGCTCAACAGAGCGTCAGAGTACCTTCATCATCACGACGGAGGTGCCGCCCTCGCCCGAGAGCACGTTCACCTCGTCCATCAGACCTTCGATGATCTTCAACCCCCAGCCGCGCTTCCGGATCGACCTGAGGTTGTCCTCGATCCGGGGCGGCACGAGCCTCGAACGATCGAAGCCGACTCCCTGATCCTGAATCGTGATCCGGAGCATCCGCGGCTCCTCCGCCTCTGCCGAACCCAGGACCGCGAGCCCGAGATGAAGCTGGCCGTCAGCGGCCCGGCTGTGTTCGATCGCGTTGATGCACGCCTCGACGACCGCCATCCCCACTTCCTCGACCTTGTCAGTGCTCATCCGGATGGACTTCGCCATCTCGCAGGCGCAGGCCCGCACTTCCAGTTCCATTTCAGGCGCGAGCCTGAAGGTCAGGTGGGTTTCTTCTAGAACTCCGAGCTCAGACATCGGGGAGAAAGCGACCGGCGCCCCTGCAGCCAGGGCGTCAGGCGACGAGGAAGAGCTTGAGACAGTAGATCACCACGGGCTGGATCCGGTCGTTCAGCAGAAACCAGAGGAAGCTGGCAACAACCACCGCGGACCAGAACACCCCGGCGGAGAGACTCCCCGCCCAAGCAACCGGCGCGGCGGCGCGCCCACGGTCCAAAAAACTGAACGGCGACCCTACCATCATGTCGAACCTCCCCGTTGGTGACCCTCGATAGAGAGCAAGTCCCTTGCCAGCCGGGGAGTTACCGGGCCGACGGCCCGCCAAGCCAAGTCCTCAGAGGGGTTTGGCGATGAGCAGCATCACCGCGACCCGACGGTCAATCGGGGCATCTTGTCCCGAGAAGGTCGCGCTGCCAGGCCCTGAGTGACGCCCGGTGAGACCCTACGCCCGCCCCACAAGCACTAGGGACAAAATGTCCTACGGTGGGCTATTGTGCCCCGCGTCAGTCAGTATCCCCCGCGCGTCAGGGTGCGCCGGTTGACGCCGAGGAGCTTGGCGGCGGCGCTCTTGTTGCCCCCCGTCATCCCGATCACCCGGCGCACGTGACGCCGCTTGACCGTCTCGAGATCGAGCGGCTCCGGGCTCTGAAGACCGACCGTGCCGCCCATCAGCGACTGGATCAGGGCAACGTCGACGACGCCGTCGGCCAGGGAAACCGCGCCCTCCACGATGTTCTGCAGTTCCCGCACATTGCCGGGATAGTCGTGGGCCAGCAGGAAGTTCAGCGCCGTCCGGTCGAATTGGGGCAGCTCGATCGACTCCCGGGCGCAGAAGCGTTCGGTGAAGTGGCGGATCAGGTGCGGGATGTCCCGCCGCCGCTCCCGCAGCGGCGGCAGTTCCACGCTGACTCCCTTCAGGCGGTAGTACAGATCCTCGCGGAAGCGACCCTCCTCGACCAGTCGCTCCAGCGGCTGGTGCGTCGCAGCAACAACCCGGGTGTCGACGGCGATCGGCCGCTGGCCCCCGACCCTCACGATCTCGCGCTCCTGGAGCGCACGTAGCAGCTTGACCTGCAGCGCGACGTCGAGGTCGGCCACTTCGTCGAGGAACAGAGTGCCCCCCTCCGCCAGTTCGAAGCGGCCGAGGCGCGCCCTCACACCGGTGGCCACGCCGCCCTCGATGCCGAAGAGCTCGCTCTCCAGCAGGCTCTCCGGAAGCGCGGCGCAGTTCACGGCTACCAGCGGGCCGGTCCGCTCGGACCGCTGGTGCAGAAACGCCGCCATGAGTTCCTTGCCCGTGCCGCTCTCCCCCCGTAACAGGACGCCAACGCTCCGCGGTGCGACCCGGTCGATCACTTCCAGGATGCGGCGCATCGCCGGCGCGTGGGCCACGATCCGCCGGCCGCCGACCTCCGCCAGGTCGTCGAGGCGCTCCTTGAGCAACTTGTTCTCCTCCGCCAACCGTTCCCGCGAGACGACCAGCCTTTCCACCTGGCGCAGGCCGTCGAGCGCCACCCCGGCAAGCGCCGCGACCGAGCGGAGGAACCTCCGGTCGCCGTCGTTGAAGCCTGGTTCGCCCTTGCCGCGAACCTCCTTGTCGAGCACGGCGACGAAGCCCAGCACGGCGTCGCGAGACTTGAGCGGCGCCGCCAGCAGAAACCGGAACTCCCGGCCGGCCAGTGAGCCGCCGCTCCGCTCCAGGACGTCGTCCCGGGACAGGAGATCGTCCCACAAGGGCCCTGCAAGCAGCGTCTCGGCGGCCGGAGAAGCGCTTCCGAAGCCGACCGTCGACGCCGACCGTGCAACGCCGAAGCGGTCGCGAGTGACGGCCGCGGCCGCCGCCGGGTCGACGATGGTGCATAGACGCTGCAGGAGGTCGTCCAGCAGGCCCTGCTCGGATTCGTGGGAATGGAGCGCCACGACCAGGTCGTAGAGCGTCTCGAGCTGAAGCCGCTGGCGGCGGCCGGCAAGGTCGGTGGAGGGTCTCCGGGCGGCCATGCTCAGTCCCTCAACTCGCTCTCCGCACCCGAGCCGGGGTCGCCAGCACCTTGCTCAGGAAGGCCCCGGTATGACTCTCCCGCGAGGCCGACACGTCTTCCGGTGTACCGGCGACCACCAGCCTGCCGCCACCGACGCCGCCCTCCGGGCCGAGGTCGATGATCCAGTCCGCGTTCTTGATCACGTCGAGGTTGTGCTCGACGACCAGCACCGTGTTGCCCCGGTCCACCAGACGCTGCAGCAAGCCGACCAGACGCCGCACGTCGTCGAAGTGGAGACCGGTAGTCGGCTCGTCCAGCAGGTAGAGACTCCGTCCTGTCGCCCGTTTGGACAGCTCGGTGGCCAGCTTGACCCGCTGCGCCTCGCCACCTGACAGCGTGGTCGCGGGTTGCCCGAGGCGGATGTAGCCGAGCCCCACCTCGTCCAGCGTCGACAGGATGCGGTCGATGGCCGGGACGTTGGCGAAGAAGTCGCACGCGCTCTCGACGCTCATTGCGAGGATGTCGGCGATGTTCTTGCCCTTGTAGCGGACCTGGAGGGTCTCGCGGTCGTAGCGCAGACCGCCACAGATGTCGCAGGTCACGTAGACGTCGGGCAGGAAATGCATCTCGATCTTGTTCTGGCCGTCGCCGGCACAGGCTTCGCAGCGTCCGCCCTTGACGTTGAAGCTGAACCGGCCCGGCTTGTAGCCGCGGGCCCGCGCTTCGGCCGTCTTCGCCATCAGGGTGCGAATCGGCGTGAAGACGTTCGTGTAGGTCGCCGGATTGGACCGCGGCGTACGGCCGATCGGACTCTGATCGATGGCGATCACCTTGTCGAGATGCTCGAGCCCCTCGATGCGATCGTGATCGCCGGCCGGATCGACGGCGCGGTAGAAGTGGCGCGCCAGGGCCTTGTACAACACCTCGTTGACCAGACTGCTCTTGCCCGAACCGGAGACACCGGTGACCAGAACGAAGCAACCGAGCGGCACGTCCACGTCGAGTTCGGCCAGGTTGTTCTGGCGCGCACCCCGGATGCCCAGCCAGGCGCCGTTCCCCTGCCGCCGCGCTGCCGGCACTGGCACCTCCGCATCGCCGCGGAGGTAGGCGCCGGTCAACGACCCCTTCGCCTTCTCCACTTTCTCGAGCGATCCTTCCGCGACCACCTCGCCGCCGTGCTCACCCGCCCTCGGACCCAGATCGACGATCCAGTCGGCTTCCCGGATCGTCTCCTCGTCGTGTTCGACCAGAAGCACGGAGTTGCCCAGGTCACGCATGCCCTTGAGCGTCCGGAGCAGCTTCGCGTTGTCCCGCTGGTGCAGGCCGATCGAGGGCTCGTCCAGCACGTAGAGCACGCCCTGGAGCTTGCTTCCGATCTGCGTCGCGAGCCGAATACGCTGGCTCTCGCCTCCCGAGAGGGTTCCCGAAGTCCGATCCAGGTGCAGGTAGCCGAGACCCACGTCATCGAGGAACGTCAGTCGGTCCTCCACCTCCTGCAGGATCTTGCCCGCGATCTGCCGTTCCTTCGTGCTCAGTCCCAGGGACCCGACCACCCGCCGGAGGTCGCCGATCGGCATCGAGGTCAAGTCGTCGATCGAACGGTCGCCGACCGTAACCGCCAGCGCCTCGGGACGAAGCCGGCGACCCGAGCACGAGCCGCAGGTGCGCACCGACATGTACTTCTCGATCTCCGCGCGAACGCCCGGCGACTCGGTGTCCGCGTGGCGGCGGGTGAGCATCGGCACCACGCCCTCGTAGCGCCCGCGCCACTGATAGGACGACCGCCGGCCCTTGATCTCGAAAGCGATCTCCCGGCTGCCCGAGCCGTAGAGCACGACCTGCCGCGCCTCCTCGGACAGCTCGCACCACGGGGTCGAGAGATCGAAGCCGAGGTCCGCGGCGACCGTCCTGAGCATCCTGAGCCGCCACGACGACGAACTCGTCGGGAAGGGTCTGAGCACGCCGGACTGAATCGACCGCCGTGGATCGTCCAGGATCCGCTGCTCGTCGACCGCCATCGAGGAACCCAGGCCGCCGCACTCGGGGCAGGCGCCGTAGGGACTGTTGAACGAGAAGAGCCGCGGCGAGATCTCGGCCAGACTGGACCCGCAGTCGGCGCAGGCGTAGTGCTGGGACATCGTCTCTTCGGGCAGACCCTGGGGCGCCACGACGAGCAGGCCGCGCCCGACCTCGAGGGCCGTCTCGAACGACGCTGCGAGCCGCTGCTCGATGCCCGACCGCACGACCAGCCGGTCGATCACGATCTCGATGTCGTGCTTCCTGTTCTTGTCGAGGGCCGGCAACTCACCCGAAAGCTCGCAGAGTTCGCCATCGATCCGCGCCCGCAGGAAGCCCTCGCGGACCATCTGCTCGAGCTGACGACGGTACTCGCCCTTCTTGCCCCGGACGTACGGCGCGAGCAGCAGCAGCCGGGTGCCCTCCGGCATCCCGGCCACTCGGTCGACCATCTGCTGTACGGTCTGCGGCCGGATCACCTTGCCGCACTCGGGGCAGTGCGGCACTCCTACCGAGGCGTAGAGCAGCCGCAGGTAGTCCTGGATCTCGGTCACCGTCCCCACCGTCGACCGCGGGTTGCGGGACACCGACTTCTGCTCGATCGAAATCGCGGGCGACAATCCCTCGATCGAGTCGACGTCCGGCTTCTCGACCTGGTGCAGGAACTGGCGGGCGTAGGCCGACAGGGACTCGACGTAGCGACGCTGCCCCTCCGCGAACAGCGTGTCGAAGGCAAGGGAGGACTTGCCCGAGCCCGAAACGCCAGTGACGACGACCAGCCGATCGCGCGGGATCTCGACCGTCAGGTTCTTCAGGTTGTGCTCGCGGGCGCCGCGAACGACGATCTTCTTGCCGCTCACCCCGTTTCCTCCGACGCGTCCGTACGCATGCGCCGCCGGCCGCGGAACACCTCGCCGGCCTCCCGGTCGAGGGTCCGCTCCCGTTCCCGCTCGCGCTTGTCGTGCAACTTCCTGCCTTCGGCCAGGGCCAGCTCGACCTTGATCCGGTTCCCTTTCAGGTAGACGGACAGCGGCACCACCGTCAGGCCCCGGTCGCGGGTACGCCCGAACAAGCGGTCGATCTCGCGCCGATTCAGGAGCAGCCGCCTCGGCCGCTCGAGGTCATGGTTCTCCCGGTTCCCGTGGCTGTACGCTGAGATGTGAGCCTCCAGCAGCCAGGCCTCGTGGTCACGAAAGGCCACGTAGCTGTCGCGTAGCTGGATCTTGCCGCCCCTGATCGACTTGACCTCAGTGCCCAGGAGCTCGATGCCAGCCTCCAGCCGCTCCAGGACGCGATACTCCCGCCGGGCCTTTCGATTGACCGCCAGAGCGTTCCCGCCCGCGAGCGACCGCTGCTTCTGTTTGCTGCGCCTGGCCATCTCTACCCTGCCGTCCTTCAGCTTGAGCAAGGCTCCGTTCAACTGGAAGCGGGAAGTCCGTGTACGTTTCCGGCGTTCGGTGCATCTTCCCGGTGGAGTCTACTCCGCGGACACCCTGGCGGAGGCGGCTGAAATGCGGCCGAAGCGCCACAGAAGTGGGGCAAAAACGCCACATACTGGACCGCCGACCCACTCCCGTCGAGAACCTAAACCGCTGAAAAACAAGGAACTTGCAGGAGGACGAAGGCGATCGTCAGGCTGGCACGATCCGTGCTGAAACATCTGCTCGATGGCAAAGCGCGCCAACGGAACGGGCCGGAGTCCCAATCGACGGCCCAGCGACACGCGTGACCGCCTGTTTCGCCAGCAGACGATCCGACGTCCGACCGCGATCTCCGGCGTGGGCATCCACACCGGCAGGGAGACGAATCTGCGCATCCTGCCGGCGCCGCCCGGCGCGGGCATCTGCTTCCGTCGCACGGATGCCGGCAACGTTGAGGTTCCTGCCGACCTCAGGAGCGTCAGTTCCCTCGAACTCGCGACGACGCTCGGTCGCGACGACGTCACCGTCTCCACGGTCGAACACCTTCTCGCCGCCGTCTACATCCTCGGCATCGACAACCTGGTCGTCGAGATGGACGGCCCCGAGGTGCCAATCCTCGACGGCTCGGCCATGCCGTACCTGCTGCTGCTGCAGGCGGCGGGAGTAAGGCCCCAAAACGCCAATCGGCAGATCCTCGCGATCACTTCAGTGATCGAGATCGACCGAGGCGACAAGTGGCTGCGCGCATCGCCCTACCCCGGCCTGCGGCTGGACTACACGATCGACTTCGAAGCCTGCGCCGTGGGACGCCAGCGGCTGCAGATCGACGTAGACACACGGAGCTTCGAGCGCGGCCTGGCGCCGGCGCGGACCTTCTGCCGCCAAATGGATGTCGAGCAGATGCAGCGGGCCGGCCTGGGCCTGGGCGGGTCGGTCGACAACTGCATCGTGTTCGACGAGCACGGCGCCGTGAACACGGACCTCCGCTTCGCGGACGAGCCGGTTCGTCACAAGGCGCTCGACGCAGTGGGCGACTTCACCCTCCTGGGAGCGCCGATCTGGGGCCACTTCGAGGTTCTGCGGGGCGGGCATCAACTCCACTACGAGTTGCTCAGGGAATTGGTCGCCAACCCCCGGTACTGGACCTGGATGCGGGGAGACGAGTTGCCCCCGCCAGCGGATCGACCCCTCGAGAGCGAGCAGCCGACGACCTGGCTCCCGGGTTTCGCCGCTTCGTAGAACCGTGCCGGCCTGGCGGCCGGCGCGTCTCTCTGGCCGCCTTCGGCGGCAGCGGGTCAGAGGACCCGCGCACCAGGTAGTGCCTCGATGCGCCGGCCCGGTTCGGGAGGCGAAGGCTGGTAGTGTCATGCCATGGGAGTCCCGCGGGCGGGACGGCTGATCTGCGCGCTCAGCCTGTCGAGCGTTCTGGGCGGCGACGCACTCGCGGCCCAGCCGCCGCGAGAGGCTTCAGCCCGGTCCGCCAGGGCCGCAATCGCCGGACTCTCCGCCGTGCGCGAAGGTCCGGTGCTGCTGGTCAGCTTCCGGCTGGACCGGGCGCTCGACGAACGCACCTGGGAGAAGATCGAGAGCGGGCTGCCGACCGGCTTCACCTACGACATCCAGGTCCGTCGGATCCGGCGCCGCTGGTTCGACAAGGCCGTCGTCGCCACTCGGCTGCAGGTCGTGGCGATGTACAACGCCCTCACCCGGGAGTACCAGGTTAACTTCAGGCGCGACGGCGAGCTCTACGCCAGCCGCGTCGTGACCACGCAGGAAGACCTGGAGCGGGCGCTGACGACCTTCGAGGGACTGCCGTCGGTCGAGCTGGCCGGCGAACCGCCGGGGCGGCTGGTGCTGCGGGTGCGCGCCGAAGTGGGGACCCGAACCCGGCTCGGCCTGATCCCGGACCGCGTCCACACCGCCTGGGCACAGACAACACCCTTCCGGCCCGCCCAGCGCCAGATCGGCAGCGGGGAGGCCGAGTGATCCCCCGCCTGGCCGCATCCCTCCCACCCCTGCGGGAACTCATCAAGACCAACCGCTTCCTGGTCTGGCTCCTGGTTCTCTCCCTGGCGGTGCCGACGGCCGGCTACTACGCCCTCCAGCGCGGCCGCGAGATCGACCCCACGGTGCTGAACAACAGCATCCTGCTGTTCGCGCTGCGGAATCTGAACGTGGTGCTGATCCTGATCGTCGTCTTCGTGCTCGTCCGCAACCTGACGAAGCTGTGGATCGAGCGCCGCCGCCAGCGTCTCGGCGCCAAGTTCCGCACCAAGCTGATCCTGACCTACATCGGGCTGTCGCTGATCCCCGGACTCGTCCTGTTCGCCTACGCCACGGAACTGCTCCAGGGCTCGATCGACCGCATGTTCCGGACGGACATCGACGACCTGCTGGAGCCGGCGAACCAGGTTTCCCAGGCCCTGACCTCGACGCAGCAGGACCAGTTGCTGCGCGACGCCGAACGCTTCCTCGCGGACACCGAGAGCCTGGACCTGGACAGTCCGCGCGGCCGCGGCAGGCTGCTGGCGGCGCTCGGCGACGCCCTCTCCGAGGCCGACCTCGACTACCTGGCGGTCTACCGGGATACCACCTTCCTGCAGGCCAGGGTCAAACCGCAGGCCCTTTCCGAAGTACCCGAACCGACCCGCGGGATGCTGCTCGAAGCGGTCCGCACCGGCGCCGCCCGCGCCATCGGTGAAGTGGCGGGCAGCGAGGAGCGACTGATTCTGGCCGCCGCCGCGCGCGAAGGCGGCGCCCAGACCACGGTGGCCGTCGCCGGCAGGCTGCTCGATGCCGAACTCGCAGGCAACACGGAGACCCTGATCGCCGCCTACCAGTCCCGCCGGCAACTGCACGCCCAACGCGATGAGATCCGGGCCGCGTACTGGCTCCTGTTCCTGACCGTGACCCTATGCATCCTGCTCGTCTCGTGCTGGGTCGGCCTCTACCTCGCCGGCCGGGTCACGGGTCCGATCGAAGCGCTTGCGGACGGCACGCGGCGCATCGCCGGCGGCGACCTGGAACACCGGGTCGAGGCGGCCGCCGACGACGAAGTCCAGGTCCTGGTCGACTCCTTCAACCGGATGACCGACGCCCTGCAGGAATCGAACCGCGACCTGGTGGCGACGAACCGCCGCCTGGACGCCGAGCGCGCCCGCATCGAAGCGGTGCTCGAGAGCGGCCCGGCCGGCGTCCTCTCGCTCGATCGCGACGGCCGCATCCTGACCTGCAACCGGGCCGCGATGGAGATGCTGGGGCTGCCGCCGCACGTTTCGCTCGCCGGCGCGCCACCCGAAGCCCTGAGCGAGTTGCTCCCCGACAAGGGCGTCGAGGCCGTGTTCGCCGACCTGCCGGACTCGACTGTCCGGGGGGCGACGGGCTCCCGCCGCTCGGGGGCGACCCCGGCCCGCCGCGAAGTCAGCCTTGGCGGCAGGGACGACTGGAAGACGCTCGAGGTCAAGACCAGCCCGCTGCGCGCCCCGGACGGCAGCGGCGGCTTCGAACTACTCGGTCACGTCCTCGTGATCGAGGATCTGACGGCGTTGCTCGACGCCCAGAAGGCCGCCACCTGGACGGAGGCCGCCCGCAGGATCGCGCACGAGATCAAGAATCCGCTGACTCCGATCAAGCTGGCCGCGGAGCGACTGCTGCGCAAGGCGCAGGGCAACGACGCGAGCCTGGGCGCCGCGGTGGAGGAGGGCGCGCAGATCGTCGTCCGCGAGGTGGGCAACATGCAGAATCTCGTGGACCAGTTCGCGCGCTACGCCCGCATGCGCCGGCCCCAGCCTCGGGACGTCGACATCGCGAAGCTGATCAGCGAAACGGTCGACCTCTACCGCGAACTCAAACCCGGAGTCGAGGTCGAGGCGCGGATCGAGGCCGGTGAAGAGGGTCTCCATGCCAAACTCGACGCCGACCAGATGCGCTCCGCCCTGGTCAACCTGCTGGACAACGCCATCGCCGCCACCAACCCGCCCGGCCAGGTGACGGTCCGGGCCAGCCGCAGCAACGGGGTCTTCGACCTCTCCGTCAGGGACACCGGCAGCGGCGTGCCGCAGGGGGCCCGCGAGAAGCTCTTCCTGCCGTACTTTTCGACCAAGGGACGGGGGTCGGGGCTGGGCCTCGCCATCGTCCAGCGCATCGTGAGCGACCACAACGGCTCGATCCGGGTCGAGGACAATGAGCCTCACGGCACGACCTTCACCATCGAGTTGCCCCAGTCCGAGCTGCCGCGGTAGCTCCGCGCCAACCAACCGAAGATGAGCAAGGCGCGCATTCTGATCGTCGACGACGAGGCCGGCATCCGCCAGACGCTGCGGGGCATCCTCGAGGACGAAGGCCACTCGGTGACCGCGGCGGCGGACGCGGTGAGCGGCCAGGCGCTGATGGCGAGCGACGAGTTCGATCTCGTCCTGCTCGACGTCTGGCTGCCCGACCGCGACGGCCTGGAGATCCTGGAAGAACTACGGGAAGGCGACTTCCAGACCCCGGTGATCGTCATCTCCGGCCACGGGAACATCGACACGGCGGTCAAGGCGATGCGAATCGGCGCGCACGACTTCCTGGAGAAGCCGCTGGCGCTCAACCGGGTCGTCGTGTCGGTCGAAAACGCGCTGGAGCGCAACCGTCTCGAACGCCAAGTGCGGGAGCTGTCGAACCGGCTCGATCCGGAGCGGCAGCTCATCGGCGACTCCCCGCCGATGAGGCAATTGAAGGACGAGCTGAAGCTCGCGGCGCGCGCCGAAAGCCGGATCCTGATCACCGGCGAGAACGGCACAGGCAAGGAGCTGGTCGCACGGCGTGTCCACAACCTCTCCCAGCGCAGGAGCCGCGCCTTCGTCGAAGTGAACTGCGCCGCGATCCCGGAGGAGCTGATCGAGAGCGAACTGTTCGGCCACATCAAGGGCGCCTTCACCGGAGCCTCGGAGAACCGCCGGGGACGTTTCGAGCAGGCCGACGGAGGCACCCTGTTCCTGGACGAGATCGCCGACATGTCGCTGAACACCCAGGCCAAGGTGCTGCGCGTGCTCGAGGAGCAGCGGTTCGAACGGGTGGGAGGTTCCGAGCCGATCGAGGTCGACGTGCGGGTGCTGGCGGCGACGAACAAGAACCTGGAAGAGGGTGAACTCCCGGCCGGCCGGTTCCGCGAGGACCTCTACTTCCGCCTCGCCGTCATTCCGCTCCACGTGCCGGCGCTTCGTGAGCGGCGCGAGGACATCCCGGCCCTGATCGACCACTTCCTACAGCGCTTCGCAGCCGAGGCAGGCCGTCGTCCCAAGACGATCGACGCTCAAGCGCTCGAGCGGCTGGTCGCCTACTCGTGGCCGGGGAACGTGCGGGAACTCCGCAACCTGAGCGAACGCCTGATGATCATGGCGCCGGGAGACGTGGTCACGGAGGCGGACCTGCCGCCGCGGGTTCGCGGCACGGACGCGACCGCTCCGGTCGAAAGCGACTACGCCTCGCTCAAGGAGGCCCGCGAGACCTTCGAGCGGCTCTACATCGAGCGACGGCTCGGCGCCGCGGGCGGCAACGTCTCTCAAACCGCCCGGGACCTCGGAATCGACCGCCGCCACCTGTACCGCAAGCTCCAGGCCTACGGCATCGATCCCGAACGCGGTTCGTGAGCGAGGTAGCCGCCAACCGGTTCGTCGTCGGCACCGCCGGCCACGTCGACCACGGCAAGACGCGGCTGGTCCAGGCCCTGACCGGGATCGACTGCGACCGCTGGGAAGAGGAGAAGCAGCGCGGCATCACGATCGACCTCGGCTTCGCGTCGATGGTCGAGGACGGCTGGCAGATCGGCTTCGTCGACGTGCCCGGCCACGAGCGGTTCGTCCACAACGCGCTCGCCGGGCTTGGCGGCATCCAGATGATGGTCCTGGTCGTGGCCGCCGACGAGGGCGTTATGCCGCAGACCCTGGAGCACCTCGCGATCTGCTCGCTGCTCCGGATCCCGGCCGGCCTGGCGGTGCTCTCGAAGACGGACCTCGTGTCTTCCGACCTGGTGGAGCTTGCCGAACTGGAGCTCGAGGAGGCGCTTGCCGAAACCCCGTTCGCCGGCGCGCCGATCCTGC
This sequence comes from Holophagales bacterium, assembly GCA_009836625.1. Taxonomy (GTDB): domain Bacteria; phylum Acidobacteriota; class Thermoanaerobaculia; order Multivoradales; family Multivoraceae; genus Multivorans. The sequence continues at coordinate 79,089 of VXVC01000003.1, read as the reverse complement.
CGGTGTCCGCCGAGACCGGCGAGGGCCTGGAACGACTCCGCGCGGCCCTGGTGGAGCTTGCCAGGTCGGCGACCCCGATCGACCGCGATCGCTCCCTGCCTGCCCGCCTGCCGATCGACCGTGCGTTCCACCTGCGCGGACTCGGTGTGCTGGTTACGGGCACCCTCGCCCGTGGCATCGTGAGCGTCGGCGACGAGCTGGACATCCTGCCCGACGTCGGCCGTGCCCGGGTGCGCAGCATCGAGGTTCACGGCGACCGCCGCCAACAGGCGGAGGCCGGTGAGCGCACGTCGCTCCAGCTCGTCGGCGTCGACCTCGAACAGGTCGCCCGCGGCCACGAACTGACCGCCCCCGGTGTCTACCGCGCCACGACTTCCCTGCTCGTGCGCTGCCGTCTGCTTTCCACGGCGCCCGAGCCGCTCGAGGGCAGCAGCCCGGTGCGGCTTCACGTCAACGCCGCGCAGCGGATGGGCAAGCTGCGGCCACTCGAGGCCGAGCGCCTGGCGCCCGGTCAGGAGGCGGTGGCCGAAGTCCGGCTCGACGAGCCGCTGGTGGCGGTCCGCAGCGACCGCTTCGTCATCCGGAGACCCTCGCCCCAGACGACGCTCGGTGGCGGCGAGGTCCTCGACCCGGCCTGGAGGCGTCCTCGCGGCAGATCTCTCGGACCGACGATCGAGGCGCTCAACTCCAGCGACCGGCAGGCCGCCACCGTGCAGTGGACCGCCGACGGCCGTGAGGCCGGCCTGGCTGTGGCCGAACTTGCCCTGCGCCTGGGCGTCGTCCCCGCCGATGCCGAGGACGAGCTGAACGGCGCCGCGCGGGATGGACTGTTGCTGCGGGCAGGCTCAGGTCGCTTCGTCACCGCCGCCGTCGTCCGCCGCGTGACCCGGCGCGCTCGCCATCTGGTCGAAGCGCACTTCGCCGCCGATCGCCTGTCACGAGGCATGCCGAAGGCCGAACTGGTTCGCCGGCTACTGGGCGTGCGCGCCGCCGACCTCGCCTCCGCCTACCTGGAGTGGTCGAGCCGCGGCGGCAAGGACCTGGGCATCGTCGTCGAGGGTGAACTCGTGACCCTCCCGGGCCGCACCGGCGAACTGACCGGCGCCGAGTCGAAGCTCGCCCGAGACCTCGTGGAGGGCTTCGAGCGGCAGGGCCTGACCCCGGGCTCTCCCGAGGAGCTCTGTCGCAGCCTGGGGGCCAAGGCCCAGGTGTTCGACGGCGTGCTCCGCTATCTCGTCGACCGCGGCAAGCTCGTTCGGCTTCCGAACGGACTGCTCCTCGCCGCGTCCGCCCTGGAACGCTTCCAGGCCGACGTTCTCGCCACCGGCTGGGACACCTTCACTGTCGCCGACTTCAAGGACCGCTTCGGGCTGACCCGCAAGTGGGCGATTCCGCTGCTCGAGCACATGGACCGACAGCGGCTGACGCTGCGGGAAGGGGACCGGCGGCGGATCCTGCGGTCGAGGGAGTAGGCCACACTCGCTGCTAACCTGCCCGGCCTGCCCCGGGAAAGGAGCAAGGCCATGACCAGTACTGACCAGATGTCCTTTGGCGTGGTCCTCCAGCCGGACCCGCCGATCTCCCGCGTGGTCGAACTCGCGGTCATGGCCGAGGGCCGTGGATTCGACCAGTGCTGGCTCTTCGATTCCCACGTCCTGTGGCCGGAGCCGTTCGTCATCTTCTCGCAGATCCTGGCGAGGACGGAGCGGATGGGCGTCGGACCGATGGTGACGAACCCGGGCACACGGGACATCACGGTGCTGGGTTCGCTGTTCGCGACCCTGGACTCCATGTACCCGGGACGCACCCTCTGCGCGATGGGGCGGGGAGACTCGGCGCTGCGCTACATCGGCCGGCGGCCCGAATCACTCGCGGCGTCGGTGAACGCGATGAACGTCATCCGGGCGCTGTTCGCGGGCCGCGATGCGGACCTGGGCGGCGCGACGGTGCGGATCCCCTGGCGCGAGGAGAGCGGCGCCGAGTTGCCGGTGTGGTTCGCCGCCTACGGCCCGAAGGCGCTGGACACGGTCGGCCGTCACGCCGACGGCTTCGTGCTGCAACTGGCGGACCCGAAGATCCTCGAGTGGACGCTCCAGGCGGTGCGCGACGCGGCCGAGGACGAGGGACGCGACTCGAATGCGATCACCGTCTGCGTCGTGGCGCCGGCCTACGTCGGCGACGACCTGGCGCACCAGCGGGACCAGTTGCGCTGGTTCGGCGGCATGGTCGGCAACCATATCCACGACCTCGTCATGCGCTACGGCGAGGACGACTCGAAGGTGCCTCACGCGCTCGCCGAGTACATTCGCCAGCGGCAGGGATACGACTACACCCACCACGGCCGTAGCGGCAACCCGGACACCGAGTTCGTGCCGGACGGCATCGTCGACCGGCTGTGCGTGCTCGGTACGGCGGAAGACCACATCGAGAAGCTCCGGGAACTGAAGTCCCTGGGCGTCGACCACTTCGCCGTCTACCTGATGCACGACGACAAGGAGGGGACGCTGGCGGCGTACGGCGAGCAGGTGATTCCGGCGCTGCGGACCTAGGCCTTGGCGTCGTACCAGTCCGGGCCCGTCCCGATGTCGACGACAAGGGGAACGCTGAGATCTGCGACTCCCTCCATCTCTTCGCGGACCAGGGACGCGAGCGCGTCCATGTCCGCCGAGGGCGCTTCGAGCACGAGTTCGTCGTGGACGGTCAGGAGCAGCCGGGCGGCCCCGAGTTCCGATCGCAGACGGCGGTCGACGGCGATCATCGCCAGCTTCAGAAGATCCGCGGCCGTACCCTGGATGCGGGCATTGACGGCCATCCGGCGGGCGTTCTCGCGCACCGCCCGGTTGCGGCTCTTGATGTCGGGGATGTAGCGGACTCGGCCGTAGAGGGTCTCGACCTGGAGCGTCTCCTCGGCGCTGGACAGGGTCTGCTCGGTGTAGGCGCGCACACCGGGGAAGCGCTCGAAGTAGGCGTCGATGAAGGCCTGCGCCTCGCCGCGGGCGATGCCCAGCGCGCGGGCCAGGCCGAAGGCGCTCATGCCGTAGATGATCCCGAAGTTGATCGTCTTCGAGGCGCGCCGCTGCTCGTCGGTGACCAGAGCGGGCACCACGCCGAACACGGTGGCCGCGGTCGAGCGGTGGATGTCGCCGCCATGCCGGAAGATGTCGACCAGGGCCTCGTCGCCCGAGATGTGAGCGAGCACGCGAAGCTCGATCTGGCTGTAGTCGGCGACCAGGAGCCGGTAGCCGTCGCGGGCGCGGAAGGCGCGGCGCACCTGGCGGCCGATGTCGGTGCGGATCGGGATGTTCTGCAGGTTCGGGTCGTGCGAGGACAGCCGGCCGGTGGCCGCCACCGCCTGGTGGTAGCGGGTGTGGAGACGGCCGTCCTCCGCCACCAGGTGCGGCAGTGCATCGACGTAGGTCGACTTCAGCTTGGTCAGTTCCCGGTACTGGAGTACCTTGGCCGGCGCGTCGTGGCCCTGCCGGGCGAGCTGTTCCAACACGTCGGCACCGGTCTTGTACTTCTTCGTCTTGCGCGTCCGGCCGGGCGCCGGCAGGCCCAGGTGCTCGAACAGGACGACGCCTAGCTGCTGCGGCGACAGGATGTTGAAGCGCTCCCCGGCGAGCTCGAAGATCTCATCCGCCAGGACGCCGGCGTTCCGCTCCAGCTCCTGCGACATCTCGGCCAGCACGTCGGAGTCGAGTTCGATGCCTTCTTCCTCCATCGCCGCCAGCACCGGCAGCAGCGGCGCCTCGATCTGGTCGTAGACCTTGCGCGCCCCCGGCGACTCGCTCCACTGCGACGCGAGCGCCTCGAGGATCAACGCCGGCAGCACCACCTGCTCGGCAGCATAGAGCCGTAGCCCGGTGTCGTCGCCCAGCGCCTCCGCCTGCCCTCCAGGTTCACCGAGACCCGCGTCCGCCGGCGTCGTCGCCTGGTAGAAGAGACGGTCAAGCGCGACGGTCGCCAGTCCGAAACTGCGCACGGCGGAGTGGACGAGGTAGGCCATCAGCATCGTGTCCACCAGGCGAGCAACGACCACCGGTCGACCCTCGCGCTGCGGGCAGAGCCGGACAGCCTCCTTCAGGTCGTGGCCGACCAGCTCCAGGCCCGGGTCGGCAAGCCACGCCCGCAGCCTCGTCGCTACCGCCTCGCGCAGGCCTGGCGTCCGGAAATCGGCGAAGCAGGCACGACCGACTTCCACGTCGCCCTCGGCACCCTCCTTCACCGCCGCGAAGGAGAGCCCGGCCGCCTCGCCGCCGCGCCGGAAGACGACGCCAATGGCGATCCGGGATCCCATCTCCCGGGCCGCTGCGTCGAACGCCTCGACGGAGTCCAGGACGACGGCGGGCTCGATCTCCGGACCACCGCTCTCGCTCTCGAGTTCCTTGAGCAGGCTCCAGAACTCGAACTCGCGGCACAGGTCGGCCAGCGCCTCGTAGTCCGGGGACTCCATCTTCAGGGCCTCGGGCTCGAACGGAACATCCAGGTCCGTGTGGATCGTGACCAGCTCCCTGGACAGCAGGGCCTGATCGGCGTGCTCCTGCAGCCCCTCGCGGTAGGCCTTGCGCTTGAGTTCGGACGCGGCTGCCAGCAGCGCCTGGAGGTTGCCGTGCTCCCTGATCAGGGTCTGAGCGCCCTTCTGGCCGATCCCCGGCACGCCGGGCACGTTGTCCACCTTGTCCCCGACCAGGGCCAGTACATCGACCACCTGCCCCGGCGGCACCCCGAAGTCCTGCTCGACCAGCGCCGGGTCGTAGGTCTTCTCGCGGCCGGTGTGAAGCAGCGAGACGCGATCGCCGACGAGCTGGAACAGGTCCTTGTCCGCGCTGACGATCGTGACTTCATAGCCCGCGTCCTGCGCCTTCCGCCCCAGCGTGCCGATGACATCGTCCGCCTCGTAGCGCTCGAGCTCGAGGATCGGGATGCGGAAGGCCTCGATCGCCCGGCGGATCGCGGGCATTTGCGCCTTCAGATCCTCCGGCATCGGGGCCCGGTTCGCCTTGTATTCGGCGTACGCCTCGGTGCGGACCGTGGCTCGCCCGACATCGAGTGCGATGCCGAGCAGTGGCGGCTCCTCCTCGCGCAGCAGCTTGCGCAGAATGTTGATGAAGCCATAGATCGCGTTCGTCGGCTCTCCCGTCGAGGTGGAGAGCCCGCGGATCGCGTAGAAGGCGCGGAAGATCGTAGAGTAGCCGTCGATCAGGTAGAGACGTTTCGCGGTCACGGCGGCCATTACTCTAGTGTCGAGTCGTAGGATTGCGTTGCCCTACAGCCAACGGTCGCCGCAAGTCATGCCTCGCAACCTCCCCGTCCTTGTTCTCCTCGCCGCGCTCGCCCCGGCCGCGGCGTCCGCGCAGCCGACCGCGGAACAGGTGCGGCTGCACGGTATCGGCTACGCGCAACTCGAGAACGAGCGGGAAGTCGACGCCGAGAGCACCTACCTGGAACTGATCGAACTCGCGCCCGACGAGCCCCTCGGTCACGCCAACCTGGCCGTCGCGCTGCTGCGGCAGGACCGGAAGGACGCGGCGCTCGCCGCCATCGACCGGGCTGTGGAACTGGGCGGCAACAGAGGCGATCTGCTGCTGGTCCGCGCCGACGTTCTCCAGGGAGGCGCCGGCAGCAACGAAGAAGCGCTGGCGGACTACCGCCGCGCGGCGCGCGCCGCGCCCGACGACCCCGAAGTGCAGTACGCGCTCTTCCGGCACGCCGAGATCATGAGCGGTCCCGAAGCCAAGGCCGATCACCGGGCCGCCGTCGATCGTCTGCGGGCGCTCAGGCCGGACAACCTGGTCGTCCTGCTTCTAAGCGGAGCCGCCGCGCTGGAAGACGGCGACCGGGGCCGCGCGAGCGACGACTACCTGCGGATCCGCGAGCTCCTCTGGCAGGCGCAGCCGGCAGCCGAACGCGTCATCGAAGAGGTGCTCGACGCCCTGGAGACGGACGATCTGGAACGCGCCCGCGCCTACGCTCCCCGGTTGCGAAACGTACTGCTGGCGACTCCGGGCTGGCACAGCAGTTTGGCCGAGGTCTACACGAACATCCGGGGCATTCCGGTCGAGCGCTTCGTGGACGAGTCGCCGATCGAAGACTTCGGCAACGCATTGCCAGTCCGCTTCCGGGCGACCCGAGTCGACAATGCCCCTACTCCGAACCGGGCCCTGGAGGTCGCCGACTTCGACAGCGACGACCGGCCCGACATCGCGCGGGTCGCGGCGGCCGTCGGCGGCGACCCGGCCACACGACTGGAGTTACGGCGTGCCGCCGGGGGCTACGCAGCCCCTGCTTTAGCGCCGGAAACCGGCGCCCGCGCCCTCCTGGTCGGCGACGCCGACAATGACCGCAGACTCGACCTGATCGCGGTCGGCGACCCCCTGGCCGTCTGGCAGGTCGACGACACGCCGGAATTCACGGACGCTAGCGACCGGTTCCTGGCGAACGGGATGGACGCGACCGCCGCCGACCTGATCGACTTCGACAGCGACGGCGACCTCGACCTGGCCGTGGTGCCGGCGGACGGCGCGCCCGACCTGCTGCGCAACGTCTCGGGCGAGGGCGTCTTCGACGGTCCTCTCGAGGCCCTGGGATCGAGGGCGCTGCCCGACGCCGAGGCGCGCAGCTACCACCACCTCCAGGCCACCGACGCCGATCGCGACGGCGACACCGACCTGCTGCTCGCTCACGACGAGGGAGTCCTCTGGCTCGACAACCTGCGCCAGGGGCGGTTCGCGGAACGCATTCCGCCGGCGCCGAGCCGGAGTGTCCTCGGAAGGCTCCTGGGCAGGCTGCGCAGCGAGGAACCCGCAACCCAGGGGCTCGTCACCGGATCGCCGGTGCGGGTCGTCCGCACCGCCGACCTCGACGCTGACGGCCTGCCGGAGTTTCTGCTCGCCGGCGAGTCTACCTACATCCTGCGCCGGGACGCGGACGGGGCGGTGACCCCCTTCCCGCTGACCTCCGAATCGATCGCCCTGCCCGCCGGCGCGACGGATCTCGCCCTGCTGGACGCGGACAACGACGGCCGCCGCGATCTCGCCTTCGTGGCCGACGGCGAGCTTCGGATCCTGACCCAGACCTCGAACTCCGGCTCCCCGGCGCTCGAGTTCCGCCTCGCCCAGGTCACCGGATTGCCCCGCGACGCCGGGTTCACCGCGGTGCGGGCCGACGACCTGGACGGCGACGGCGACCAGGATCTCGTAGCTGCCGGCGCCACCGGGCTCTACCGCATCGAGAACCTGGACGGTTCGGAGAACAACTGGCTGCGTGTCCGGCTGGTCGGCCTCGACCTGGGGAACCAGAAGAACAACGTCTTCGGACGCGGCACGACGATCGAGGTCAAATCGGAGCGCGCGTACCAGTACTTCGAGGTCGACCGACCGATCACCCATATCGGACTCGGCAACCGCCGCCGGCCCGACCTGATCCGCGTCGTGTGGGCAAACGGCGTGCCGCAGAACCGGCTCAGCCCGGGCGGCAACCAGACGATCGTCGAGGAACAGGTACTCAAGGGCAGTTGTCCCTTCCTGTACACCTGGGACGGCGAGAAGATCACCTTCGTCACCGACCTGCTGTGGGGCGCGCCGCTCGGCATGCCGCTCGCCGACGGCGTCTGGAACAGTTACGACCCGGACGAGCTCGTGCGAGTCGACGGAGCCCGGACCCGCGACGGGTTCTATGACCTGCGGATCACCGAGGAGCTGTGGGAGGCCGCCTACATCGACCGGGTGCGGCTCTGGGTGGTCGACCATCGCGAAGGCGTGGAAGTCGCAAGCAACCTCCGTATCGTCCCGGGCCGGGGGCCCATCGGCAGGCCGTCCGACGACATCGTCTCGAGTGCCGTCGTCCGGCCCGTCGCGCACGCCATCGACGGCCGCGGCCGCGACGTGACGGAACGGGTCCGCGCTCGCGACGAGGTCTACGCCGACGGCTACTCACGCTCGCGCTTCCAGGGCCACGCCACAGAGCCCTGGACGTTCACCTTCGACCTCGGCGAAGCGCCCGGCAAACCGGTCCGGCTGTGGCTTGACGGCTGGGTGTTCCCCGCCGATGCGAGCCTGAACCTCGCCATCGCCCAGGCGGTGGAGCACGGCGACCTGGAGATGGTCGTGACCCGGCTCGAAGTCGAAACCGGGGACGGCTGGCGGACGCTGCTCGATCCGATGGGCTTCCCGCCCGGCAAGACGAAGGCGATGGTCGTCGACACGCCGCCGCTGCCGGCGGGCGCCCGCAAGCTCCGCATCGTGACCACCCGCTGGCTGCATTGGGACCGCATCGCCTGGAGCACCGAACTGGGCGGCATCGACGGCGACGATGTCGTCATCCAGGCGCGTCTGGACCCGGCGAGCGCCGATCTCTCCGACCGCGGATTCTCGGCGCCGACACGGCCAGCACCCAACGGCCCGCACCTGTTCGATTACCAGCGCACCACCACGGAGTCGCCCTGGCTGCCTTTCCCCGGCCGCTACACCCGCTTCGGCGATGTCCGCGAGCTACTCGGCACCGTCGACGACCGGCAGGTCGTGATCGGACCGGGCGACGAGATCCGGGTCCTGTTCGACGCCCGCGATCTGCCAGCGCCGAAGCCCGGTCATGTCCGCACCGTGTTCCTCGAGAGCTTCGGCTGGGACAAGGACGCCGACCGCAACACCTGGAAGGCGGACAGCAACCTGCCGCTGCCCTTCCAGGCGATGTCCGGCTACCCGTTCGCGCCGGGCGAGGCCTATCCCCGAACGCCGGAACTCGACGCCTACCGCGCCGAGTGGCTGACGCGGGTGGTCGGTCCGGAGACGCCGTTCAGCCCGGTCTCGGCGCCCGCCTCAGGCCGCTGAGGCAAGTCGTCGCGCACACTCCGCTAACCTAACCGCCGGCCGGCGACGCGGCGCGCCGCCACTATCCAGGAACGCACCAGGAGAACAGACGTGGCAAACGGCTCCGGCGGACGCGGCAGGTTCGGTCAACTCGGGTTCATCTTCGCCGCCGTCGGCTCGGCGATCGGCCTCGGCAACATCTGGAAGTTCCCGTACATCACCTACGCGAACGACGGCGGTTCCTTCGTCCTCGTCTACCTGGTCGCGATCGCGCTGATCGGCCTGCCGATCATGATGGCGGAGCTGGTCATCGGACGGAGTACCCGCCAGAGCCCCGTCGGCGCCTTCGTCGAGGCCGCCAAAGGCGCGGTGGGAGGCCGGGCCTGGGGCGCGGTGGGCGCCCTGGGAACGCTCGGCAGCTTCATCCTCCTGTCCTACTACGCGCTGATCGCCGGCTGGACCGTGTACTACTTCGGCCAGTGCCTGAGCTGGTCGTTTCGCGGCTTCGACACCGGCGGACAGACCCTCGGCGACTCGTTCGGCGCCTTCCTCGGCAACGGGCCGCTCCAGATCGGCTTCCACGCCCTGTTCATGCTCGTCACGGTCGGCGTCGTCGCCCTGGGGGTGCAGGGCGGAATCGAACGGGTGGCCAAGACGCTGATGCCGGTGCTCGGTGGCATCCTCATCCTGCTCGTCGTCAACTCGTTCTGGAGCCCGGGCTTCGGCGAGGCGGTCCGCTTCCTGTTCCATGTCGGCCCGGTCACCGCCGATGGCCTGCTGGAGGCGGTCGGCCATGCCTTCTTCACCCTCTCCGTCGGCATGGGGGCGATGATCACCTACGGCTCCTACATGAGGTCGAGGCAGTCGATCCCGAGGAGCGCCGCCGCGATCACCCTGCTCGACACGCTGGTGGCGCTGATGGCCTGCATCGTCATGTTCTCCATCATCTTCAGCGTCGACGCGTCGGAACGCGTTGGGACGTTCGGCAAGAGCGCGACGATCCTGTTCACGACCCTGCCGCAGATGTTCTACGAGATGCCGCTCGGTGTCGTCCTGGCGCCCCTGTTCTACCTGCTGGTCGGCTTCGCGGCGCTGACCTCGACCATCTCGCTGCTCGAAGTCGTCGCCGCCTACCTGATCGACCGGCGGGGCCTGAGCCGGCGAAAGGCCAGCCTGCTCTCCGGCGGCGCCGTCTTCCTCTTCGGCATCCCCTCGGCCCTCTCCCTGGGCGCCGTCACCGGCTTCTCTTCCTGGGCGCCCCTGGGCGAACGCACGGCCGGTTTCTTCGACACGATGGACTACACCGTCTCGAACTGGATCCTGCCCCTCGGCGGCCTCACGCTGGCGATCTTCGTCGGCTGGTTCCTGAGCCGCGGCAAGTCCCGCGACGCGCTCGCCAACGGCCATGGCGACGTGAGCCGGTGGTACTTCATCTGGCGCGACGTGCTGCTGCGCTTCGTCTGCCCGATCGCGATCCTGTGGATCATCTGGGCGGTGATCGGCGGCCGGTCGTTCGCTTGACGCAAGGTCTGCAAACGAGCTAGCGCCCCAGTCTGCCGGAGAGCCAGGGCAGGAACTCCTCCTCCACCTTCGCTTCGACCCTTAGTTCCAGTAACGGCGGCGCGCCCGCCGACAAACGGCCTCGGAGCTTGACCGCGTCCTTGGAGGTCGTGGCGACGGAGTCGCAGCGATGGCGGGCGCAGGCGGATTCGATCGCGCGGAGGGAACGCGGCGGATAGCCGTGGTGGTCGGGGAAGCGGAGGTGATCCACGCATTCCAGGCCCGCGGCGACCGCGGTGCGGGCGACGCGCTCCGGACGGGCGACGCCGGTAACGAGTAGCGGTCGCTCCGCTGACGGGCCACCCACGAGCTCGGACCGGAGCGTCGACGTGAACACCCTGCCGGCGAAGCCGTGCCGGCGCAGCTTCGGCTCGAAGTCGGCCGGCGGTTCGACGCCGGCTTCGAGGCCGGTGAGCACCGCGGCGTCGGCGAGGCGCACCATACCGAGAGGCTCGCGCAGCCGGCCCCCCGGCAGCAGGAGACCGCCGGCGAACGGGTCGGCGGCCGGAAAGGTCAGGATCTCGACATCGCGGCGTACCCGCACATGGGAGAAGCCGTCGTCCAGCAGGAAGACGTCGATGTGCGGCGCCCGCTCGAGGGCCAGGACGGCGGCCGCGCGGCGGTCGGCGCCGACGGCCACCACCACGCCCGGTGCCTGCTCGGCGATCATCACCGGCTCGTCGCCGGCCTGTTCCACCGAGGCGAGCGGCCCCTCACCGAGGCTGACGACCCGGGGCTCACGACCCCTGCGGCGGTAGCCGCGCGACAGCACGGCGACCCTCAGGCCCTGGTCGGCCAGGCCGCGCGCCACGGCGATCACCGTCGGCGTCTTGCCGCTGCCGCCCCAGTGCAGGTTGCCGACGCTGACCGTCTTGCGGACCAGGCTCGCGGCGCGCGCCGACCAGGAATGGCGACGGCGATGGTGCGCCCACTGGTAGAAGCGCTGCCAGGGACTGCGGGCCGCGCTCAATTCAGGTCCACCAATTCGCTCAGGAGTTCCACCGAGCGCTTCACCGCGCCCCGGTTCCTGTCGACGATCGCCAGACCGCGCCTGCCCTGTTCCGCCGCTTCGTCGGGTCTGTCCAGGAGGCGCCGCCACGCTTCGGTCAATGCCTCGCCGTCAGGCGCCAGGGTCAGGCCGTCCGCGGCCTCGAGGTCGCGCGCGATGCGCCGGAAGTTCTCCATCGACGGGCCGACGATCACGGGCACGCCGAACCGCGCCGCCTCGATCGGGTTGTGGCCGCCGGTCGGCACGAGCGTGCCGCCGATGAACGCCGCCGACGCCAGCCGGTAGATCGAAGCCAGCTCGCCCAGGGAATCGAGGAGGACGATCCTGGGTGCCGAGGCCGGCAGCGCCCCCGCGGCCGCGACAATCCGGCTCCGGCGCATCGCCGCCAGCGAGCGTGCCTCCACCTCTCGCCAGACCTCGTCGAAGCGCTCCGGATGGCGGGGAGCCAGGACCAGCAGCGCCTCGCGGCCCAGTCGTTCGAAGGCGTCGAGGACGATCGGCTCTTCGCCGGGCATCGTCGAGCCCGCGACCAGGATCGGCCGATCCGCCGCGAGGTCCCGCAGGGCCTGCTCCAGGCCGGCCACCGGGAGCGGTTCCGGGGTATCGAACTTCAGGTTGCCGGTCAGCGAGGTGCGCGCAGGCCGCGCGCCCAGGCTCAGCAAGCGCTCCTCGTCCTGCGGACTCTGGGCGCCCAGGCGACCCAGCGGGTCGAGCAGGAACCGCCGGTAGAGACGGCCGGCGCGCTTCATCCGCCCGTAGCTGCGGTCGCTGATGCGGGCGTTGAGCACGGCCACGGGAATCGACCGGCGGCGGCAGTCCCGCAGCAGCAGGGGCCAGAGTTCGCTCTCGAACAGGACCAGACCGCGCGGCGCGTAGCGATCCAGAAAACGACCGACCAGCAACCCCAGGTCGAACGGCAGGTACGTGACGACCACGCTTCTGCCGCCCGCGGTCAGCGGCTCGAAGAGCTTCTCCGCCGCGGCCTGACCGGTGGGCGTCACCGTCGTCACCACCAGGTCGAGGTCCGGCGGCAGGGCCCGCGCCAGCGTCGCCGCGACGCCGGCCTCGCCCACCGACGCGGCGTGCAGCCACAGCGGGCTGGTCCCCCGGGCCTCCGGCAAGCGTCCCAGCCGGGCGGGCAGCGTCGGCAGGTAGTGCCGACCGCGCCGGGCCAGCAGCACCGGGGCCGCCACGCCCAACCCTGCCGCCATCGCGAGCTGGTAGAGGAACCACATAAGGTGACGGCCGGAGACGGGCCGGTCAGGGCCGTATTGACGCACGAGTATAATTCCGGCGCCTGCTGGCGGAGGGCTCTCCATCTCCCGAAGCGCGGCCTCTTGGACGCTTTGCCCCGGGCCTCCGTATCAACAGCGAGGCATGAGATCCGCGCAAGCCATCCGCATGGAACCGCCACGCGAAGATCCTCCACGGAGCGGTCTCACGATCGCGTACTCCCGCCACCAGCGTCAGGTGGCGTGGGCCGACGCGTCCGACGCCGAACTCCTGGAGGGCCTTCGCCGCGACGACGATCTCGCGCTCGACGAACTGATGAGACGCAAGACGACCCGCCTGGTGCAACTGGCCACCCGGCTGGTGGGCGACCGGGAAGACGCCCGCGACATCGTCCAGATCTCCTTTCTGCGGATTTGGAACTCGCGGCATCGCTTTGACCGCCGCTACAGCCCGAACACCTGGATCTACCGGATCGTCTCGAACCTCGCCATCGACCACCTGCGCTCCCGCTCCTCCCGTCTCCGCTCGCTGCAGAGCTTCCAGTTTCACCACGAGCACCAACGGGGCGAAGTCTCCGCGCGGCAACTCGATTCGCTCTCCGCCAGTGAAGTCCGGGCCGTGTTCCACGAACTCGCGTCCACTTTGAGCGAGAAGCAGCGCGCGGTGTTCGTGCTGCGCGAGATGGAGGGGTTGGCCGGCAAGGAGATCGCGGGCATCCTCGGCATCCGTCCCTCGACCGTCCGCAACCACCTGTTCAACAGCCGCAAGCTGCTTCGCGAGGAGTTGCTCAGGCGATACCCCGAGTACGCACAAAGAGCCGGGAGCCGTTCCGGACGAAAGGAGCGCCCATGACCTCTCTGTGCCCCGACTGGGCTGCCCTCCTGCGCGAACGCGAGCGGGCCGAACGGAGTCCGGAGGTCGGCGGCGCGACGGTGGACGCCGCCTGGAACGAGGCTCTCCGTCACCGCGAGGACTGCGAACGCTGCCGCGCGGCCTCGCTCGATGTCGATCCGGTGCTGCTGTTCAGCGGCTACTACGACGAGGTCAGTGCGGGCGACATCGACGCGATCCGCCAGCGCGTACGGCTCGAGCTCGACGGACGGGCAACCGAGAGGCGGCTGAACGAGGCGCGGAGCGCCCGCCGGCGCCTGCCCGTGGCGTCGGTACTGGCCGCAGGCGCCGCGGCCGCGGCGCTCGGTTTGAGTTTCCTGCTGTGGCCGAAGACCGCGCCGCCAGCGGAGGAGCTCGCGGACGTCCCGCCGGTGCTGCCCGACCACATCGCGATGGCGCCGTTGGTCGAGCCGCTCGGCGACGAACCGCTGCACGTCTACCAGCTTCCCGGCAACGACAGCGACGGCCTCGACGTAGTCCTGGTGGTGGCACCGTGAGCACCCTTCGCCCGGCCCTGGCCGCCCCAGCGTTCCTGGTTGCAGCGCTCCTGGCTGCCGCCGGCACGCCGCAGCCGACCTTCGCCCAGCCCGGCAACGCGCAGCAGGAGGCCGAAACCCAGATCCGCCACGCCTTCACCCTCCAGCATCAGCGTGCCGACGACGCCCTGGAGTGGATGCAGAACGAGATGTCGCCCCAGGGAACGATCGAACTGCAGCGGGCGACGAACACCCTGGTGCTGAGGGACCGGAGCAGCGTGCTCGAACACCTGCTCGCCCTGCTGCGTGACTTCGACCACCCCCGCCGTCAGATCGAGTTCGAGATCTTCATCCTCGAGGCGTCGCGTCGCGGCAGCGGCGACCCGCGTTCCGAACTGCCGGCGCAGCTCACCGACGAGTTGGGCAACTGGCTGGCCTTCACGAGCTACCGACTGCTCGGCGAGGGCCAGTTCGAAGCGACGGAGGGCGAGAACGTCCGCTACGAAATCGGCACCGAGTTCCGGCTCGGTTTCCGCGTCGGAACCGTGCTGCTCGACCGCCGGCTCAAGCTGTATGGGGTCGAGATCGAGCGGAGCCGCAGCGCCGTCCTCGACGAGCGTGTCTTCAACGGCCACCTGAACGTGTGGGTCGGAAAGCCGCTGGTCCTGGCGCTCCCCTACCCCGGATCCGACGCCAGTGGCCTGGTGGTCGCCGTGACCGTCCGGTCTCCCCGTGAAGACGGCCTGGCCGCCGGCGACTAGGAGCGGGTGGGGCATGCAGTTCGTCTGCCGGCTTGGCACCGCCGACGGTCGCATCGTGGAGCAGATCCACGAGGCGCCGGATCTGCGCACCGCGCGGCGAGACATCGAGCGCCGCGGGCTGTACGTCTTCGAGATCAGGCGCCGCGGCCTGCAGCACCTCTTCGGGTCGCTTCTGGGCGCGGGTTCGGCCACCGGTGACGGGGGCCGCAAAGCGATCCCGGGACAGGACTTCCTGATCTTCAACCAGCAGTTGGCGGGCCTGCTCAGCGCGGGACTGCCCCTGCTCCAGTGCCTGGACCTGCTATGCGAGCGACAGCGACACGCCGGCTTCAAGGAGGCGCTGAGCGAGATCCGGGACCGCGTCGAGAGCGGCGAGGAGCTCTCCGAGGCGTTTGCCGCGGCCGGCAACTCGTTCCCGCCGATCTACAGCTCGATGCTCAAGGCGGGGGAGCAGAGCGGCGGCCTGGAACGGGTCATCCGCAGGTATGTTCGCCAGTTGAAGCTCGTCACGAGCTCCCGCAAGCGAGTGGTCAGCGCGTTCTTCTACCCGGCGCTCCTCATCTGCCTGTCCGTCGTCATCGTGGCGGTGATGATGTTCTTCGTCATGCCCCGCTTCGAAGAGTTCTACGTGGCGCTCGACCTCGATCTGCCCTGGATCACGCAGCTCCTCCTCGGTCTGTCCCAGGTGCTGCGCAGTCCGACCACCCTGGTGCTCATCGCCGCAGCGGTGGTGGCGGGCTGGGCGACCTGGCGAGTCGGCAAGAGCGGCCGGATCGGCGCCCTGGTCGACCGCCTGAAACTGCGGTTGCCCATCATCGGGCCGATCTTCCACCGCTTCGCGCTGTCCGAGTTCTGCCGCTCCCTGGCCACGCTGCTGCACGGCGGCCTGCCACTCGCCGCGGCGCTCGAAACCGCTACGTCGGCCGTCACGAACCGGTTCCTTCACGAGCGGGCGGTGGCGCTCGGACCACGTATCCGCGAGGGCGAGGCCTTCCACGTGGCGCTTGGGGAATCGGGAGTGTTCACCGACCTGGCGATCGACATGGTCAAGGTAGGTGAGGCGACCGGAGCGCTGGACGAGATGGTGAACAGCGTTTCCGACTTCCTCGACGAGGATGTCGAAACCCGAACCGAGCGGCTCCTCTCACTGGTGGAACCCGTGATGCTGGTCGTCATGGGTTGCACGATCGCGATGCTCGTGCTCTCGATGTACCTGCCGCTCTTCAGCGTACTGGGACAGGTGCAGGGCTGATGGTCGTCCACGAAGAGAACGCCGCGGCGCGCAACCGTCGCCTGATCGCGGAAGGCGTGTCGGACCTCGAGAGCCTGCGGGCGGCAGGCGATGCGGAGGACCGGCTCGGGCGAGAACGAGCCGAGGCGGCCCGGCTGGCGGCGCAATTCGGGCTCGAGGTCGCGGATCTTGCGAACTTCCGCATCGACAACGACCTCTTCCGGCACATCCCGTTCGAACTGATGCTCCGCTACAGCTTCATCCCGGAACGCCAGTTGGAGGGTCGCCTGGCGGTCGTCATGGCCGATCCGACGGACGTGGTCCGCGTCGATGAACTGGAACTGCAACTCGGACAACCCCTCGAGGCCCGCATAGGCGTCCGGTCCGAGATCGAGGATCTCCTGCAGAAGTCCGAGAGCGCGCAGCGGGTCCTCGACGAGGCAACCGAGGACTTCAAGATCCAGCTCGTCCAGGAAGACGAGGACAGCGGCGAAGTGCTCTCGATCGACCGGATCTCGGCCGACCAGAGCCCCATCATCAAGCTCGTCGATTCGACGCTGTTCAATGCCATCCAGCGTCGGGCTTCGGATGTCCACATCGAGACGCGCGAGCAGGAAGTCGTCATCAAGTACCGGATCGACGGGGTGCTGTACCAGGCGATGGAGCCGATCGACAAGCGCCACCATCAGACCATCGTCAGCCGGATCAAGGTCATGTCCGAACTCGACATCGCCGAGAAGCGGATTCCCCAGGACGGCCGCTTCAAGGTCCGGGTCAGCGGACGCACGATCGACTTCCGTGTATCCGTCATGCCTTCCGTCCACGGTGAAGACTGCGTCATCCGCATCCTGGACAAGGAGTCGATGAACCAGGAGTTCAGGAACCTGCGGCTCGACGTCCTCGGCCTCGACGGCGAGACGATCGCGAAGCTGCGCAAGTTCATCCGCGAGCCGTACGGCATGGTCCTGGTCACCGGTCCGACCGGCTCCGGCAAGACGACCACGCTCTACGCCTGCCTGTCCGAGATCCAGTCCAGCGAGGACAAGATCATCACGATCGAGGATCCGGTCGAGTACCAGCTCGACGGAATCACCCAGATTCCGGTCAACGAGAAGAAGGGGCTGACGTTCGCCCGCGGCCTCCGCTCCATCCTCCGCCATGACCCGGACAAGATCATGGTCGGCGAGATCCGGGACGAGGAGACGGCGCAGATCGCCATCCAGTCCGCGCTGACCGGCCACCTCGTATTCACTACGGTCCACGCGAACAACGTGGTCGACGTTCTCGGCCGGTTCCTCAACATGAACGTCGACCTCTACAACTTCGTGGCGGCGTTGAACTGCGTGCTGGCCCAGCGGCTGGTCCGCCGCATCTGCAACCACTGTCGGGAGCCGGTGCGGGCCACCGACACCCTGCTCGAAGAGAGCGGCCTCGCGCGGGACGACATCGCCGGCTGGGAACTCTTCGAGGGCCGGGGTTGCATGGAGTGCAACGGCACCGGCTTCTTCGGAAGAATGGCGGTGTCGGAGTTGCTCGATCTGTCCGACCCGATCCGCGAACTGATCCTCGACCGGCGACCGGCCTCGGAGATCCGGCGCGCAGCCGGAGAGGAGGGAATGCGCTTCCTGCGCCAGAGCGCGCTGGAAAAAGTCCACGAAGGAGTGACCACTCTCCGTGAGATCAACAAGGTTACCTTCGTGGATTGAACGCCTTGCCGGCCTCGACGACCCTCGGGGACCGGCGTCGGTGTTCCTGCTCGACGAGCGCGAGCTCGTTCTGGCCCACTTCGTGCGCCAGAACGGGCCCACTCCGGAGTTGCAGGCCGTCCGGCGACGCGAGCTGCCGGCCGACACGTTCCAGGAAGGGGCGCTGGGCGGGCCGTTGCGAGAGCCCGCTCAGTTCCACGACGTGGTCGCTGAACTCCAGCAGGCCGCCGACACCGCCACCGGAACTCAGGTCACGGCCGCCGCACTCGTCCTCCCGGACCGCTGGCTGCGGCTGACGTTCGCGGAACTCGAGGACGTGCCCCGGAGCCCGCAACATCGCCAGGAGGCCCTTCGCTTCAAGTTGCGCAAGCAGGTGCCCTTCCGCGTGGAGGAGTTGCGCGTACGCGGCGCACGGACCGGCAACGGCGGCGGCGCGTCCACCCGTTTTCTGATTGCCTTCGGCGTGGAGCGTGTGCTGGCCCAGATCGAGGATTCTTTCCGCCGTGCCGGAATTCACATCGGCATGGTGACGAACGCGAGCCTCGGCGCGGTGAACGGCATCCGGCAGGTGCACGACGTTGGCGGCGCGTTCCTGCTTGTGCTTGCCCACCGCGACGGTTACTCCCTCCTGGCGCACACGGAGGAGGGCCCCGCCCTCTACCGCTACAAGAACTTCGATCCGGCACTCCCTCCCTCGGTCGCTTCGCGGCTGGCAGTGCGCGAGTTGCGGCTGACCAGGAGCTTCATCGAGGAGCGCGGCCTGTTCGGCGCCGCAGCCGACCTGCCCGAGCACGTCCTGATGCTGGCGGCCGAGGCCTGCCGGGATACCTGGCGCGAACGGCTCGAAGAGGCTCTGGGGCTGCCGGCTCGCGTTCTCGACGACAACACGACCTCCGGCGGCGGATCCGAGGCCGGAGACCTCGAACTCGACCGCGCCCTGCCGATGCTGGGCGCCTCGCTCGCGGTGAGAACGTGAGCAGGTTCCTGAACCTCGCCGCCCGACCGTTCGTCAACCGCCGCCCCTGGCGCCGGCTGACCGCCCTGCTGTGGGCGCTGGGCCTCGCCCTGCTGACACTGAACGCGGTGCTGTACTGGGGCTACCTCACCGGCTCGGCCGACGCCCGCGCCGAACTTGCCGGGCTGCGGGAGCAACTGGCCGGAGACCAGACGGAACTCGACCGGTTGAGCGCGGAACTGGCGCGGCTCGACCTGGAGGGGCAGAACCGCGAAGTCGCCTTCCTGAACGAGCGCATCGCGGACCGGCGCTTCCCCTGGGGGCAACTCTTCAACGACATCGAGCAGGTGCTGCCGTGGAACACGCGCTTGCGAAGCCTGGCGCCGGAGCGCGGCGACCGGAACCGGCGGCGGCGCGCGGAGCTCGGAACCGGTGACCGCTCCCGGGTGGTCCTCGACCTGACCGGGGAAGCCCGCGACGACCAAGGTCTGCTCGACCTGATCGACGCCCTGTTCGAGCATCCCGCCTTCGACGATCCCAAGCTGCTCCACGAGAGCCGGCAGGACGCCGGCCCGCTGGACTTCACGATCGCGGTCGTCTACCTGCCTGGCGACACCCCCGGCAACGCCGCGGAAACCCCGGCGACCAGCGCCGCGGCGCCCGCGGAGGAGGGGCCGTGAGACGGCGGCGGCGCGGCTGGCGGCTGCGTATCTGGTTCTGGGTCGGCGCGGGCCTGTGCGTCTTCAACGCGGCTCTGCTGTCCACCTACCGCGGCGTCTACGCCGGTCGCTTCCAGGCGCTCGAGGACGAGATCGCCCAGGTCCAGAACCTGCGCACGCGCGCCACCCAGGAGGTAGCCCGCCGCGAGGGCCAGGTCACGACGGTCGAGGCGACCCGCAGCCAGGTGCGAACCCTGTACCGCGACGGCTTCGCGACCGAGCGCGAACGGCTGACCGACCTGATCGGCGAGGTCAAGGAACTGGCCGACCGCTCGGGATTTGGTCCCAGTTCGATCTCCTACCCGGAAGCGACGCTGGAGCAGTACGGCCTGGTCGAGAAGTCGATCGTGTTCACGGTCGAGGGGAACTACAGCCAGCTGCGGGGGCTGGTCAACCTGCTCGAGGTCACGGACACCTTCGTGGCCCTCGAGTCGATCAGCCTGAGCGAGGCCACGCCGAACCTGCGCATCGATCTCCGGCTTTCGACCCTGTTCTCCGGCGACGAGTCCAGGACTGCCCGGCAGGAGGCAGGCGCATGAGCGCGGCCCGGGCCAGCTCCAACCGCCCCAACCCGCTGCTGCTGGGCCTGCTCGGCATCGTCGTGGTGGTCGCCGCGTGGCGATACCTGCCGTCGTTCGGGGGCGGGCCCGGCTTCACCCGCACGACCGCGGCCGACCTGCGTTCGACCACGATCGACGTCGTCGAGCTCGCTCCTTACACCCTCGACCAGCCGCCACCGCCCAGCCGCCCCTCACGGGATCCCTGGTCCTTCGGAACCCGGCCCGCGCCTGAGGCAACCGGCGAGCCCGCGGCGCCTCCGGCCCCCGAGCCGTTGCAGCCCGCCATCCCGGAGACGCCGGCGCCACCCGTCATTCGGGACCCGCCCGCGCCGGAGCCGCTCGGACCCAGGCCACCGCCGGTCGACGTCTTCTACATCGGGTCTTTCGGACGCAGCGACAATCCGATCGCGGTCTTCGTCGACGCCGACAAGTCCATCTTCAACGCACTCGAGGGCGACCTCGTCAAGGACAAGTTCGAAGTGCAGAACATCGGCTACGAGTCGGTCGATCTGCTCTTCGTGGGTTTCCCGGACGAACAGCCGGTGCGGCTCGCCATCGGCGGCCGTCCGAGCGGCAGCTAAGGATCTGAACCACATGAAAGAACACAATCGACGACGGCGGCACGCTCTCTCGCTGGGACTGGCGCTGCTCGTGATCCTCGCGTCCTGCAGTGGCTACCGGGGCTTCCGGGAGGCGCAGCACGCGGAGCTCACGGGCGACTGGGATACCGCCGTTCTGCGCTACATGGAACTGGTCACACAGGATCCGGCGGATCTCCGCTACCGGGCTGGCCTGCTGCGAGCCAGGACCCAGGCCGCTCACGCCCACTTCGAGGAGGGCCGGAAGCTGCAGGAGGCCGGCCGCGATCGGGACGCGATGCTCGAGATGCAGCGAGCCGTGCAGCTCGATCCGACCAACCAGTACGCCCTGACCGAACTCGAGAAGCTGCGGACGAAGATCGAGACCAGCGGCCTCCAGCCCAGGACGATCTCCCAGATGAAGGACGACGCCCGCGCCGCGGAACCGATGCCGCCGACGCTCAATCCGCTATCCGACGAGCCGGTCAGCTTCGATTTCCCGAACGCGACGTTCATGGAGGTCTACCGGGCGATCGGGCAGGCCTTCGGGATCAATATCGTCTTCGACACCAGGCTGCGCGACGCGCCGGTCGGGCCCGAAGGCATCGAGTTGCGCGACGTGACGGCGATCGAAGGACTCGAGATCCTGATGCACAGCCTCGGCCACTTCTACCGGGTGCTCGACGAACAGACGATCATGATCCTCCAGGACACGCAGCAGAACCGGCAGCGGTTCGAGGATCGCATCATCCAGACCTTCTTTCTCTCGAACTCGGACGTGAGTGACGTGATGACCATCCTGCGCAGCCTGCTGAACACGAGGTTCATCGCGACGAACGAACGGCTGAACGCGATCGCCATGATGGACAGCGTGGAGAAGGTCAAGATCGCGGAGCGGCTGATCGAGCAGAACGACAAGGCGAAGGCCGAGGTCGTCGTCGACGTCGAACTGCTGCAGATCAACACGAACAAGCTGCAGCAACTCGGCCTCCGGCTGGACGCGACCAGTCTCGGCATCCGCCTCGACATTGGCGGCGAGGAGGTTCCGCTCAGGATGTCGGACGTGGAATCCCTGAATCAGAACAACTGGGTGCTGACCGTTCCTGGTTTCCTGTTCGACTTCGTGAAGAACGCGACCGACGCCCAGACCCTGGCCAAACCGCAGGTGCGGATCACCGAAGGCGAAGAGGCGTCCTTCTCGATCGGCGACCGGGTGCCGATCCCGGTCACCAGCTTCAACACTGCGAACACGGCGGGCAGCAACATCGTGCCGATCACCTCCTACCAGTACCAGAACGTCGGCATCGAGGTCGACATCACGCCGCGGGTGCATCACAACGAAGAGGTGTCGCTCGATCTCAGCATCGAGGTCAGCAACATCAGCGGCCAGATCGAGAGCCAGCCGATCATCGGCAGCCGCAACATCAACACCAGCATTCGGCTGCGCGACGGCGAGACGAACTTCCTGGCCGGCCTGATCCGCACGTCGGAGACGAACAGCCAGAGCGGCATCCCCGGGCTGTCCGAGATCCCTGTGCTGGGGCGCCTCTTCTCCCGGCGCTCGACGGACAACGAACGCACCGACATCGTGCTGACCCTGACCCCCCACATCATCCGGCGCGCGGACATCCGGGAGGAGGACCTCGCGCCCATCTGGGTCGGCACGGAGAGCAACGTCGTCTACCGCGGTTCGAGCCCGCGGGTCGACTCCGGCGTCGACGGCCCCTTCGACGAACCGCAAGCCGAAGGCGGTGCCCGCGACGAACTCCAGGAACGTCTGCCGCCGGGCCTGCGCGACGCGGCGCCGGAGGGCGGGCAGTCACCGGGTGAGGAAGACGACGGACCGCCGCTGGGCGTCGAGCTCGTACCGCCGCCCAGCAATCCGCCGCGCAACGCGGGTCTGCTTGATTCCGCGCCCGCCCCCGGTTCGCCGCAGATCATCGTGCCGGCAGCATTCCAGGAAGCGGCGGCCCGCTCCACCGCCGGAGTCGAGCTGACGTTCGCCCCCGAAGCGCTCCGTGCCAGTGTCGGCGACAGTTTCGAGGTGCGGCTCGACGTCCGGTCCACGGCGCCGCTCTCCCACCTGCCGTTGCGGCTGCGCTTCAACCCGTCGCTGATCGAAGTCACGGCGGTGCGGGCGGGGTCCTTCCTGGGCGGCGAGGAGGAGATCTCGCTGATGACCGACGACTCGACCCCGGGCATGGTCGTCGTCGGCCTCAGCCGGCTGGGCGAGCGGCCGGGCGTAGCCGGCAGGGGACGTCTGCTGGCGCTCGAGGTGCGGGCCACAGGTCCCGGCACGGCGACGATCGCCGTCGAACAGGCCAGACCCAAAGGTCCGGCTCTCGAGGTGATTGCCTCGCCCATCGTTGAGCCGCTCGAGATCGAGATCCGGGACGGCGAAAGTCTGGATCGTGAGCGGCCGGAGACGGTCGCATGAAGACCACCGGCGCGTGGCGGCGGGCCGGCTACACGCTGGTCGAGCTGGTCACGGTGTGCGCCGTGATGCTGGTCCTGGCTGCCGTCGCCCTGCCGACCGCGACCTACACGAACAAGCGAATCAAGGAAGCCGAACTGCGCTCCCACCTCCGCCAGATGCGCAATGCGATCGACGAGCACAAGCGCTACAGCGACGTGGGGCTCATCCCGATCGAGATCGGCACCGACGGCTATCCGGGCGAACTCGAGAACCTGGTGGAGCCGATCCAGCTCATCGGCCAGGTCGAGGGCGAGATCCGTTTCCTGCGCCGCATCCCCGTCGACCCGATGACGGGCGAGGCGGAGTGGGGCCTCCTGAGCTACCAGGATGACCCGGACGACCGTTCCTGGGGAGGCGAGAACGTCTACGACGTCTACTCCCTGAGCAACGGGGTCGGCCTGAACCGGGTCCGCTACCGGGAGTGGTGAAATGAACGAACGCATCCGGGCCCAGCGCCCAAGATCCCAGGGTGGCATGTCGCTGCTGGAACTCATCATCGTCATGGCGATCATCGGAATCCTGGCCGCCGTCGCCGTGCCGCTCCTCAAGAACGCGCCCCGGCGGGCCCAGGAGGCGGCTCTCAAGCAGAACCTCCGTGTCATGCGCGACGCGATCGAGCAGCACTACGCCGACAAGGGCCACTATCCGCCGAGCCTTCAGGCTCTCGTCGAGCAGGAGTACCTGCGGGCCATACCTCCCGACCCGATTACCCGCAGCACCGAAACCTGGGTCGAAGTGCTGGCCGAGTTCCCTTCATCAGCCGACGAAGACCCCTGGGCCGAGACCGACCTGTCGCCGTTCGGAGATCCGGGAGTCGAGGACGTCCACTCCGGCTCGGAGGAGAACTCGCTGAACGGGGAGGCCTATGCCAACTGGTGACCGCAGGCGCCGCGGCGAGCGGCGCCGGCACGACTCAGCCGAGGCCGGCTACAACCTGGTCGCCCTGGCCATCCTGATCACGGTGATGAACATCGCGGTCGCCGCCGCGCTGCCCTACTGGAGCAGTTGGGCGCAGCGACAGAAGGAGGCCGAACTCATCTTCCGCGGCTTGCAGTACGCCGAGGCGATCCGCATCTTCCGCGTACGTCAGGGACGCCTACCGACGGCGCTCGAGGAACTCGTCGAAGTAGAGCCGCGGGCGATTCGCCAACTGTGGCCGAATCCGATGGCCGAGGACGGCCGCTGGGGCCTGCTGATGCAGGGGGGGCCGAGCAACGCCGGCCAGCGCGGCAACCAGACAGGCGGCACCCAGCCGGCGACCAACGCGGCGGCCGTCGCGGCCGCCGGCGGCGGATCGATGACGGCCGTGCCTCCGCCGAACGAGGAAGAGGGTGAAGGCCCCGTCGTCGGGCCGATCCTGGGTGTTTACAGTGCCACGCCCGGTCCCGCGAAGCGCGTCTTCAACGGCCAGCAGGATGTCGGCGACTGGTACTTCACCAGCGAACTGATCCAGCTCAGGCCGGGCAACGCCGGCGACGGGCGGCCACCACCGCGGCTGACGAGCGAGTGGATCGGCAAGCCGTTCCCACCCGGAGTGCTCGACGGCCCCAAGGTGCAGGACGGCACGGCGCCCGGCAGATAGGTCCGTTGAGCCGGGAAGCCGCCGTCGCCGTCAGGATCCGCCTGCTGCCGCACGCCGCCGGCCTGCCGGAGCGGGCCTCGACCCGCAGCGCCGGCTACGACCTGCGTGCCGCCACCTCCGAGCCGGTCCGGATCGCCCCCGGTACGCGCCGTCTCATCCCGACCGGTCTCGTCCTCGGCCTGCCGCCGGGCTACGAGGCGCAGATCCGGCCCCGCAGCGGACTCGCGCTTCGCCAGGGCCTGACGGTCCTGAACTCCCCCGGCACGATCGACAGCGACTATCGAGGCGAAGTCAAGCTGCTACTGGCCAACCTGGGCGACGAGCCCGTGGACGTCGAACGCGGCGAGCGGCTGGCGCAGATGGTGGTCGCCGCCGTTCCCGAGATCAGATTCCAGGAGGACGACTCCCTCGGGCAACGGCCCACGGAAGGCGGCCGCAACGAGGGCGGCTTCGGATCCACCGGTACCTAGCGGATCAGTTTGAATGGCCGTCGCCGGCGGTCCAGCTCGGCAGGGACGCCGGATCGATCCCCAGTGAGGCAAGCGCGCCCGACCACGCATCTACCGGGTCGGCGGAGAACACGATCGATTCCTCGACCGGCGCCGTCAGCCAGTCGCTGCGGCCGACCTCCTGCATCAACTGACCCGGCGCCCAGCCCGCGTGGCCCAGGAGCAGCCTCATCCGGTCCGGCGCGCTGCGGGCGAGCGTGCGCAGCGCCAGGATGTTCTGCGTGGCTCCGACACCCGGGGCGATCTCAGTGATGCCGTCCCGTTCCAGGCCGGTCAAGCCGTCGAGAGACAGCAGCACCGTGCCGACCTCAGGCTGCACCGGACCGCCGACGAAAGCCACGACTTCCGAGCCGCCGGACCACTCGATGTCGAGCTCACGCAGAACTTCGTCGACCTTGAGCTGGCTTGGCCGGTTGACGACGAAGCCGAGGCTGCCCCCTTCGCCGCCGTCCTCGTGGGCCGCGAGTAGCACGACCGCCCGAAAGAAGAAAGGATCGAGAACCTGGGGCATGGCGACCAGCAGAGTCGGCGTCTCGAAGTCGTCCACCCCCGACATGAGCGCGACTCTACATGCGGCCGCGGGTCACTTCCGACTGACGATTGGGGCGCTTTCGGTTATCTTGTGCGCCCAACGGCACGATCCGTCCATCAAGGTCCGGCGCCTCGCTCGACCAGGGAAGAACCAGACATGACGAACAGCTTCGGCGCGATAAGAACGATGACGGCCGCGGGCCGGTCCTTCCGGATCGCGCACCTGCCGACCCTGGGAGACGCAGGCCTGCCGGTGGAGCGCCTGCCGTACGCCCTGAAGATCCTGCTCGAGAACCTGCTCCGCCGGGAGGACGGTCGCGTCGTTCCGGCCGACGACATCGAGGCCGTGGCTCGCTGGGAACCCCGGGCCGAACCGAACGTCGAGATCGCCTTCATGCCCGGACGCGTGCTGCTCCAGGACTTCACCGGTGTTCCCGCGGTGGCAGACCTGGCCGCGATGCGCGATGCGATGGCGGCCATGGGCAGCGATGCTGCTCGCATCAACCCCCTGCAGCCCGCCGAGCTTGTGATCGACCACTCCGTGCAGGTCGACGAGTACGGCTCCGCCGCCGCGCTCCTGATCAACGCTGAACGGGAGTTCGAGCGCAACGAGGAGCGCTACCTGTTCCTGCGCTGGGGGCAGACCGCGTTCGAGAACTTCCGCGTCGTGCCGCCGGCAACCGGCATCGTGCACCAGGTCAACCTCGAGTACCTGGCCCGCGGCGTCATGACCTCGCAGAACGGTCGCGCCGAGCCGCCCTTCGCCTATCCCGACACCCTGGTGGGCACCGACTCCCACACCACGATGATCAACGGTCTGGGCGTCCTGGGCTGGGGCGTCGGCGGCATCGAGGCGGAGGCCGCGATGCTCGGTCAACCGATCGCCATGCTGGTGCCGCAGGTCGTCGGCTTCCGTCTCGTCGGCGCCCTGCCGGAGGGCACCACCGCCACCGACCTCGTGCTGCGGGTCACGGAGATGCTGCGCAGCCACGGAGTCGTCGGCAAGTTCGTCGAGTTCTTCGGCCCCGGGCTCGCCGAACTCAGACTGGCCGACCGTGCGACGATCGCGAACATGGCGCCCGAGTACGGCGCAACCTGCGGCATCTTCCCAATCGACCGCGCCGCTATCGACTACCTCCGGTTTACAGGGCGCAGCGAATCGCAGGTGGAGCTGGTCGAGGCGTACTGCCGCGAACAGGGGCTCTTCCACGGACCGGACACGCAGGAGGCCGAGTACAGCGACACGCTGGAACTCGACCTGGGTACGGTCGAGCCCTCCCTGGCCGGTCCGCGCAGGCCCCAGGACCGGGTCCGGCTGTCCGAGGTCAAGGAGTCCTTCCTGAACCAGTTGCCGCAACTGTCCACCCGCTCGAGCGGACTGCCCGTGCTCGACGCCGCCGGCGCTGGCGGTGCGGCCCCACCCACAGCCGCGGATGACGGGGAACAAGCCGGAGTGACGGACGGCTCCGTGGTCATCGCGGCGATCACGAGTTGCACGAACACGTCGAACCCCTCCGTCATGCTGGCTGCCGGCCTGCTGGCGAAGAACGCCGTCGGCGCCGGACTGCGAACCCGGCCCTGGGTCAAGACGAGTCTGGCCCCGGGCTCCAAGGTGGTGACCGACTACCTCGCGGAAGCCGGCCTCACACCCCACCTGGAAGAACTGGGTTTCCACACCGTCGGCTACGGCTGCACGACCTGCATCGGCAACAGCGGTCCGCTGCCGCCGGCCATCTCGGCCGCCATCGCCGAGGATGAACTCGTCGCCGTTTCCGTCCTCTCCGGCAACCGCAACTTCGAAGGCCGGATCTCGAGCGAGGTCCGGGCCAACTACCTCGCCTCACCGCCCCTGGTCGTGGCCTACGCGCTGGCGGGCCGCATCGACGTCGACCTGTACAACGAACCCCTCGCCAGCGGCTCGAACGGCCCGGTGTACCTCCGCGATATCTGGCCCGCCCAGGCTGACATCCAGGCGGCGCTCGAGAGTTCGCTGCGGCCCGACATGTTCACGCGCCAGTACGCCGACGTCTTTGCCGGCAGCGAGACCTGGCAGGCGCTCGACGTTCCCTCCGGCCAGACGTTCGACTGGCAGGACGACTCGACCTACGTGAAGCAGCCTCCGTTCTTCGTCGACATGCCGCGCCAGCCGGAACCCGTCGAGGACATCGCCGGCGCCCGCGTGCTGGCGCTGCTCGGCGACACGGTGACAACCGACCACATCTCACCCGCAGGCCCGATCAGTCCCGACAGTCCGGCCGCCGCCTACCTGCGCGACCTGGGAGTCGAGCGCGCCCAGTTCAACTCCTACGGCGCCCGCCGCGGCAACCATGAGGTCATGATGCGGGGCACGTTCGCCAACGTTCGCCTGCGCAATCACCTGGTGCCGGGAGTCGAGGGCGGGTACACCCTGCTCCTGCCGGAAGGCGAGCAGATGTCGATCTACGACGCGGCGATGGCCTACCGCGAACGAGGCGTGCCCCAGATCATCCTGGCCGGCCTCGAGTACGGCACGGGTTCGTCGCGCGACTGGGCCGCCAAGGGGCCCCGGCTGCTCGGCGTGGAAGCGGTCATCGCCAGGAGCTACGAACGGATCCACCGCAGCAACCTGGTCGGAATGGGGATCGCGCCGCTCGAGTTCCTGGACGGCGAGGGCCCTGCCGAACTGGGGCTCACGGGCCGCGAGGAGTACGCCATCGAAGGGCTTGCCGCCGGGCTCGCCGCGGACTTCGAACCCGGACTGACCGTGCGTGTGCGGGCCACGGGCGACGACGGTGAGATCGCCTTCCGCGCGCGCGTCCGCCTCGACACGCCCCAGGAGGCGGAGTACTACCGGCACGCGGGCATCCTCCAGTACGTGCTGCGACAGCTCCTTGACGACGACGCCTGATCGACGTCTTCCGGTCGCGCCGCCAAACACGTCGCACGCTCCGTGTTTGGCCCCAGCCACCACCCGTCCATGAGCTTCCGCCGCGAGTCTCACTGCGTTGCGCCTCCACGGCGCAAGCTCCTGAACTGCGTCGCCGCGCTGCCGGCCCGGGAGCGCCTCAGGATCAACGAGATCTTCTACTCGATCCAAGGGGAATCGACTTTCGCGGGCCGCCCCTGCGTACTGGTGCGACTCACCGGCTGTCAGATGCGCTGTAGCTGGTGCGACACCGAGTACAGCTTCTACGAAGGCGCCTGGATGCGGGTCGACGACGTCATCGACCGGGTGCTCTCGTACGGTTGTCCTCTGGCCGAAGTCACCGGCGGCGAGCCGCTGCTCCAGCCCGGTGTTCACACCCTGATGAGCGGGTTGTGCGACCGCGGTCTCGAGGTCCTGCTAGAAACCGGTGGCGGACTCGACATAGCAGGCGTCGACCCGCGTGTGAGGCGCATCGTCGATCTGAAGTGCCCGGCCAGCGGCGAGACCGCGAACAACCACTGGCCCAACCTGCTGCACCTGCGCAGCACGGACGAGGTGAAGCTTGTCGTCCAGGACCGCGGCGACTACGAGTGGGCGCGACACGCCATTCGGAAGCACCGGATCGATCGCCTGTGCACCGTCCACCTCTCGCCCGTCTGGGACGCGCTGGAGCCGGCCCAACTCGCCTCGTGGGTGCTCGAGGACCGGCTGCCGGCGAGGGTCTCGCTGCAGCTTCACAAGAGCCTCTGGGGCGGCGAAGAACGCGGCGTCTGAACCGGAGCGCGCCGCCTCTCACGAGCGCTTCGGGGACTGCTACACTCCGCGCCGAATGCGGCCCAGGACGATTCGGATGCCGGGAAGGGCAGAACTCTGGGGGGAAGAAGAAGGGGTGAGACAGTCAAGATGAAAGCGGCGAAACTGACCTACGAGGACCAGGAATACGAATTCCCCGTTATCGTCGGCTCCGAGGGCGAAGTGGCGATCCAGAGCCACGCCCTCCGGAGCCTGACCGGCGCAATCACACTGGATCCGGGCTACGGCAACACCGGCTCCTGCCGCAGCGCGATCACCTTCATCGACGGCGAGCAGGGGATCCTGCGCTACCGCGGCTACCCGATCGAGCAGCTCGCGGAGGAGGCGTCCTTCGTCGAGGTCTGCTACCTGCTCATTTACGGTGACCTGCCCAACGAAGAAGAACTGGACGACTTCCGCGCCAAGCTGCGACGGCACACGCTGATCCACGAAGACATGAAGAAGTTCTTCGAGGCCTATCCGCCGACGGCGCATCCGATGGCGATCCTGTCCTCGATGATCTCGTCGCTCGCCACCTTCTACTCGGAGGACGAGGACGTCGACCTGCACGTCGTCCGCCTGATCGCCAAGCTGCCGACCATCGTCGCCTTCTCCTACAAGAAGTCGATCGGCCAGCCCTTCGTCTACCCGCAGAACGACCTGGGCTACGCCGAGAACTTCCTGAACATGATGTTCTCCGTCCCGTGCGAAGACTACGCACCACCGCCGGTTCTGTCCCGGGCCCTGAACATGCTGCTCATCCTGCACGCCGACCACGAGCAGAACTGCTCCACTTCGACGGTGCGCATGGTCGGCAGTTCCGGCGCCAGCCTGTTCGCCGCCATCTCGGCCGGCATCGACGCGCTGTCGGGGCCGCTTCACGGCGGCGCGAACCAGCAGGTGATCGAGATGCTCGAGTCGATCCGCGACAGCGGCGACGACTTCAGCAAGTTCGTCGACCGCGCCAAGGACCGGGACGATCCCTTCCGCTTGATGGGCTTCGGCCACCGCGTCTACAAGAACTTCGACCCGCGGGCCAGCATCCTGAAGGGCGCCGCGGACCAGGTCCTCGCGCAACTCGGCGTCAACGATCCCCTGCTGGCGATCGCCAGGAGCCTGGAAGAGGTCGCCCTCCGGGATCAGTTCTTCGTCGACCGCAAGCTCTACCCCAACGTCGACTTCTACAGCGGCATCATCTACCGGGCAATGGGCCTGCCGACGAACATGTTCACCGTCATGTTCGCACTCGGCCGGTTGCCCGGCTGGCTCGCCCACTGGAAGGAGATGTCCGTCGACCCGGACAACCGCATCAACCGGCCCCGGCAGGTCTACACGGGCGCCCTGGCCCGCGACTACAAGCCGCTGGCGGACCGCTAGAGGCTAAGCACGAAGCTCCGGCCGGGTCGGCTTCGCCGGCACGTGGCCCCGGCGGTACACCAGGATCGTCCGGTCGAAGGTGATCACGGGCTTGCCATCCTGGTTGTAGCCGACGGTCCGGAAACCGACGATTCCCTGGTGCGGTCGCGATCTCGACTCGCGCAGGGAGAGCACCTCGCTCTGCGCGTAGAGGGTGTCGCCCTCGAACACCGGGTTGGGTAGCCGGACCCTGTCCCAGCCCAGGTTCACCGCGTTCTGGGACAGGTCGGCCACGGTCAGGGCCGTCACCAGAGACAGGGTGAAGCAGGAGTTGACCAGGGGCCGGCCCCACTCCGTCTGGCCCGCGTACTCCCGGTCGAAGTGGATCGGGTTCGGGTTCAGGGTGATCATCGTCAGCCAGACGTTGTCGCCTTCGGTAACGGTGCGACCCAGCGCGTGCCGGAAGACCTGACCTACGGCGAAGTCTTCAAACACTCTGCCGGCGCCATCCGCCGGGGGGCCGGTATGTACGTTGTCGCTGCTCATGCCTTGAGGACCGCTCCGTTCTGTTCCAGTTCGAGGATGTCGCCCGCGCCGTAGCCGAGTTCCGCGAGAACCTCCTCCGTGTGCTCACCCATCCGCGGTTCGCGCCGCCGCAGCGTGCCCGGCGTACGCTCCAGGCGCGGCGCGGGCGCGATGTGGATCTCGCCGTCAGGTCCGATCGGGAAGGTGCCGCGCTCGGCGTTGTGGGCGTGCCGGGGGGCCTCGTCGAGGTCGAGCACGGGCGACACGCAGGCATCGAGTTCGCTGAACACCTCCGCCCACTCATCCCGCGTGCGGGTCAGGAAGGCGCGCCGGAAAGCCTCGATGTGTTCCGGCCAGCGCTCCGTGTCCATCTGCTGATCCAGCACGTCGACCCCGGTCCCTTCGCACAGCGCCGCGAAGAACTGCGGCTCGATGGCGCCAACCGAGACGTGACCGCCGCACTTGCACTCGTAGCAGCGGTAGAACGCGGCGCCGCCCCCCAGCAGGCCGATCCCCGGCGTCGAGCGGGCGCCCTTCTGCGCGAAGTGGACCGCCATCAACGAGGCCGCGCCGTCGATCATCGCGGCGTCGATGTACTGGCCGCGACCGGACCGCCGCCGTTCGAACAGCGCGCAGAGGATGCCGAAAGCGGCCATCAGCCCGCCGCCGCCGAAGTCGGCGACCAGGTTGAGTGGCGGCAGGGGCGGATCGCTCCCGTTCCCGATCTGGGACA
The DNA here is from genome assembly GCA_009836625.1 of Holophagales bacterium. GTDB lineage: Bacteria > Acidobacteriota > Thermoanaerobaculia > Multivoradales > Multivoraceae > Multivorans. The sequence goes on along the minus strand of VXVC01000003.1, from coordinate 47,194 downwards.
GTACACCGGCGAGCGCGATGTAGTTCACGTCGTGGCCGGCGGCCTGGGACATCGGCCCGGTCTGCCCGTAGCCCGTCAGCGAGCAGTAGACCAGACGCTCGTTCAGAGCCGAAAGCGTGGGGTAGTCACAACCCAGGCGCGCACAGACACCAGGGCGGTTGCCCTCGAGGAAGACGTCGGCGGACCTCGCCAACTCGTGCAGGATGCGCTGGCCACTCGAGGTCTTCAGGTTGAGTGCGATGCTGCGCTTGTTGCGCGAGAGCATGTCGCCCGAGCGGACCGGCCCGCCGACCGCGTTGTCTACCCGCAGCACGTCCGCTCCCATGTCGGCAAGCAGCATGGAGCAGTAGGGGCCGGGCGCCAGCCGCGACAGGTCGAGAACCCGCAATCCGTCGAGCGCGCCCACGGGGGCGGAGCCTAGCAGCGCCTCGGTGCGCCCGTTGATACCCTGACCCGATGGAAGCGCCGGCCCCGGCCACCGTTCTGCCGCGCTCCAAGCATCCCATCGCCTCACGCCGGCTCTCCACCGGCGCGCAGAAGGTCCTGCGCCGGCTCCTTCAGAGCGGCAGAAACGCCTGCCTGGTGGGCGGCAGCGTGCGCGACTTGATGCTCGATCGGCGGCCAAAGGACTACGACGTCGTCACCGACGCGCGGCCCGAGGAAGTGCGTCGGCTGTTCAGGAACTCGCGGATCATCGGCCGCCGCTTCCGTCTCGTCCACGTCCTGTTCGCCGGCGAGGTGGTCGAGGTGTCGACCTTCCGCGGCGCGCCTGACCCGGATGACCAGCGCCGGTCCCCCGGCGAACTCCTCGTGACCAGCGACAACACCTACGGCACCCCGAGGCAGGACGCGTTCCGCCGCGACTTCACCGTCAACGCCCTGCTCTATCGCGCCTCGGACCGAGCGGTCGTCGACTACGTCGGCGGCATACAGGACCTGGAGCACCGCGCTCTGCGAGTGATCGGCGATCCGAACGTGCGCTACCGGGAGGATCCGGTGCGCATGCTGCGCGCCTGCGAGTTCGCCGCTCGCCTGGACTTCGAGATCGAGGACGAGACGCTCGGCGCCGCCTTCGCGCATCGCCGCGACCTGGTCAAGGCCTCTCCGCACCGTCTGATCGAGGAGCTGCTCCAACTGCTCTCGAGTGGCCGCAGCGCCGCGGCCTTCGACTGGATGGGACGTTCCGGACTGCTGCCGGTCGTCCTCCCCGAGGTCGACGAAGTGTCGGGACAGTCGAGCGGATCCAACAGCTTCTCGAAGCTCGGCCGCCTCCTGGACAAGCGCGTGAGGGTGGGCCCGGAGGTGCCGACCGCGGTGCTCCTCTCGTCCCTGCTGCTGCCGCGGGTCGTGGTCGGCAGGGACCGCCTGGAAGCGGGCGGCGCGAAGGTTCAGCGCCGCCGTCTCCACCAACTCGTGGACGATGTGGTGGCCGACTTCGGCGAGCGTTTCGCCCTCTCCGCCGCGCGTCGCAGCAGGATGAAGAAAACGCTCGAGACCTTCCAGCGCCTGTGCGAAGAGCCCCGGAGTTCGAGGACCGTGCAGAGCCTCGTCCGGCGCGAGGCCTTCGGTTCCGCTCTCGAGCTCTTCGCCCTCCTCTCCAGCGCCACCGGCAGCGGCGCCGGAGCACTGGAGGCGTGGCAGCGACACGCCGCAGCCGCGCCGGCCGGCAAGCCGGAGCCCGTCGCCCGGCCGCGACCCAGGCGGAGACGCCGGCGACGGCGACGGCGTCACCTGTAGCCGGGCTCAGCCCGTAAGGCGAAACCAGCGCGCGAAGATCCGCTGGGCCAGCGGAGTGAACCGGGTCGTGCGCCACTTGTTTGCCGCTTTCTTCAACACCTCGGCCCGTGTCGGATACGGCAGGATGGTCGACGTGAACCGGGAAAGGCCAAGCCGATGGGTGACGGCCAGCGAGAGCGGCGCGATCAGATCGCCGGCGCCGGCCGCGACCACGGTGGCGCCGAGCACCCGGTCCTTGCCTCGCTGGAGCAGGACCCGCAGGAGTCCCTCCTCCTCGCCGTCGAGCATGGCGCGGTGGTTCTCACCGAGCGGCACGTCGATCACGTCGACGGCGATGCCCCGCTCCTCCGCCTTGGCGCGGTCCAGACCGACGTGCGCCACCTCGGGCGACGTGTACGTGCAGCGCGGCACGACCAGCCGATCGGCCCGCGCGCTGGGGAAGAAGAGCGCGTTCTGGATCACGACGCCGGCGTGGGCGTCGGCGAGGTGAGTGAAGTTGGGCGCGGGCGTCACGTCGCCGGCGGCGAAGATGCGCCGATTCGTCGTCCGCAGCTTCGTGTCGACCTGAATGCCGCTCGCGTCGGACCGGACGCCGATCTCCGAAAGGCCCAGACCTTCGACGTTCGGCGTCCTGCCCGCGGCGACGAGGAGTTCGTCGCACACCGTCTCGCGACGTTCACCGTCACCGTCGACGTGGACCAGCCGGATCGTCCCGGAGTCCGGTCTGGCCTCCTCGATCGTGGCGCCGAGCGCCAGTTCGACGCCGTCGCGCCGGAGCGCCCGTTCGACCAGGGCCGCGGCGTCCGGGTCCTCGCGCGGCAAGATGCCGGGCAGCACGTCGAACGTGGTCACCCGGCTGCCGAGCCGGGCGAAGGCCTGGGAGAGCTCGCAGCCGATCGGGCCGGCGCCGACGACGGCCAGTCGCCCGGGCCGCTCGGTCAGGGTGAAGACCGTTTCGTTGGTCAGGTAGTCGCAGCGCTCGAGCCCCGGTATCGGCGGCGCCTGGGGGCGGGCGCCGGTCGCGATCACAGCGCGCCGGAAGCGCAGTTGCCGATCGCCGGCGGAGCCCGTCACCGCCACCAGGCGATCGGAGACGAAGCGCCCCTCGCCCAGGTAGACGTCGACCCCGGCATCCCGGAAGCGCTCGGCGCTGTCGTCCCGGCTGATCGCCGCGCGCACGCGGCGCATCCGCTCCATCGCCGCGCCGAAATCGCCGGAACTCTCGGACCCGGGCGCTCCGAACAGGGGATCGGCGCGACTCGCACTCCATCGCCTGGCGGCCGCGATCACGGCCTTGGACGGCACGCAACCGAAGTTCAGACAGTCGCCGCCCATCAGCCGGCGCTCGATCAGCGCCACCCGGGCGCCCAGACCCGCCGCCACGATCGCCGTCACGAGGCCGGCGGTGCCGGCCCCGATCACGACGAGGTGGTAGCGAGCCGACGGTTCGGGATTCGTCCAGTCGGCCGGCGCCACCTGAGCGGTCAGTTCCCGGTCGTGCCGGTCCTCCGCCAGTATCTCCGGCCTGGTCACTCGCCGACCTCCTCCCTGAGCGCGCGCCTGGCGATGCGGGTGACGAGCGCAATCACCGCGATCGTGGCAAGCAGCCCAACGCCCGTGACGACCCAGGTACCCCAATCCCGCTCGTCGCCAGTGCCTGCCGCGATCTCGGCCACGTCGCCTATCACCTTGCCGTAGTAGACGTAGAGCAAGGTCGCCGGGAACATGCCGATGAAAGCGCGGACGTAGTCCCCCAGACTCACCCTGGTCAGTCCCAGAGCGTAGTTCAGCAACACGAAGGGGACGATCGGCGTTAGACGCAGCAGGAGGACGATCTTGAATCCCTCGCGGCCCACCGCCCGGTCGATCGCGGCAAAGCGGGGCTCCGCGGCGACGCGCTTCTCGATCGCCCCGCGGACCAGGTACCTCGACGCCAGAAAGGCCGCCGTCGCCCCCAGGGAGGCGCCGACGAAGACGAGCGCGGTGCCTTCGGCCAGACCGAAGATGGCGCCGCCGGCGAGGGTCAGCAACGAACCGGGAATGAAGGCGACGGTCGCGACGGTGTAGCCCAGGACGAACACGATCGGGCCCCACACGCCGAGACTATCCACCCAGGCGCCGAACTCCGGCAGGTAGCCCGCCACGCGCCGGCCGAACAGGAGCAGGGCCGCGATGAGAACGACGACTGCGGCGGCCCGGAAGGCCAGGCCCGCCTTCGAGGACTTCGCACCAGCGGTTCCGGGAGCTTCGTTCATTCGTCATCTCCACCGCAGCGGTGCTCCGCGCCGGCGAGATCGAACACGGTCTTGACGGGCGTGTACACCTCGCCGGGGACATCGACGAACCGTGTTTTCCACCCGGCCATCGAGCCGTTCCACAAACCCGGACGCTCCAGCGAGAAGAGCGGTCTGCCGCCGTGGCTCTTGTGGACGAGGAAGCTGGCGCCGTGATCGACGTAGTTCTCGAGGCGGTACGGCTCGCCGCCGGGACCGAGGACCGCGCACACCATAAACACGGGATTGAAGTAACCAGCCCCGCCGAGGATGGCCGACTGCTCCGCGTCGTCCATGTCGATTTGAGACGTCTCGACGATCTGCAGCCCGACCTCGCCCGACGCGTCCCGCACCCAGAACGGACCGCCGCCGGCCGTGCCAAGGGTCGGCACGACGCCGCAAACCCGGGACGGCCGGTCGGAACTCCGCGCCAGCTCCCGCGCCATGCCGGCAAGAACCCGGAGGGTCCTGACCGCCGGGCCCTGGAACGGTTCCGGCTGCATGTTGTCTATGTTCTTTATCGCGATGAGTTCAAAGCCCTGGTCGGCCAACTGCTGGAGATTGCGGAGCAGCGCGCCATGTCCGCCGGGCCGAACCAGCAGGGGCGCCGCCGGATCGTCCATCAATCGGAACGGTCGATCCCGCTCGTCGAGGGCGATGCTGTCGGTGGCCGGCGACTGGTGTGAGAGCGTGACCCCGAAACGGCACCCGCAACGCCGCTCGAGCGCCGGCAACCGCTCGTCGAGCAACGCCTCGAACGCCGGCCGGTGTCGCGAAGCGACCGAGAAGTGGAGCGCCGCCGAGCCACCGCCGCCGAGGACGGCCGCCGCCTCGACGAGGTGTTCCTCGAGCGCCGTGCGCACCTCGCCATCGGGATACCGGTGGAAGGGGATCAGGGCCTTCGGCGTCTCGCCGTACCGATCGAGGACGTCAGCCGCGCCGCCGTCGAAAGGCAGATGGCGCCGCGCATTCTCGAAGCGACGGAGCACGGGATGGTCCGACTCGCCGCCGGCGCCAGCCGCCTTGAGCTCCGCGAACAGCCGGGACGCCGCGCCCGACGCCGGCACGAATCGGATCATGCGCCCGGACCGCGCCGCCGAACGCCCCTCTTCGGCAAGCCGGTCCGCCCCCGGCCCAACGGGCAGCGCGGCGACGCCGTCACCCGGCACGGCCGGCCGGATCAGCTCCGCCTTCGGAGGTGGGTCCCGCAGAATGGCAAGCTGTCGCCGCGCCTCTTCGATGTCGATCCCGTGCGCCTCGAGCTGCTCGCGGTCGGCCGCGCGCAGATCCTCCTCACCTGCGGTTGCCGACTTCATCTCACCAGGAGAACGTCGGCAACTGCTCGAAACATCCCGCGATCGTCGGCGCGACGCGATCCCGGTCGGAGAGCAGCGGTTCTTCGATGGGCCAGTCGATGCCGATCTGCGGATCGTTCCAGGCAATCGCGAGCTCATCGTCGCCGTCGTAGTACTCGTCGCACTTGTACTGCACCTCGGCGGTCTCGCTGACCACGCAGAAGCCGTGGGCGAATCCGCGCGGAATGAAGAGTTGGCGAAAGTTGTCCTCCGAGAGCAGGCACCCGGTCCACTCCAGAAACGACGGTGAGCCGCGCCGCACATCGACGGCGACGTCGAACACCTCGCCCCGGGTGACGCGGACGAGCTTGGCCTGCTGCCGGCGGCACTGAAGGTGAAGGCCCCGCACGGTGTCCCGGTTCGATCGGGAGTGGTTGTCCTGGACCCAGGGCCGATCTACGCCACCCCTCGCGAACATCGCCGCGTTGTAGCTCTCCAGGAAGAACCCGCGGCCGTCGCGATGAACGACCGGCTCGACGATCACGACGCCGCGCAGCCCCGTAGCGCGGACCTCGGGCGGAGCGCTCACCGACCTTCCTCCAGGACCAGGCTGAGGTAGCGACCGTACGCGTCGTTGGTCTTCGCCGCCAGCCGCCGCAACTGGTCGGCGTCGATGTAGCCCATGCGGTAGGCGACCTCTTCCAGGCAGGCCACCTTCAGGCCCTGCCGTTCCTCGAGCGCCTGAATGAAGTTGCCCGCCTGCAGCAGTGCCTCGTGAGTCCCCGTGTCGAGCCACGCGATCCCTCGGCCAAGCAGTTCGACCCGCAGCGTCCCCTCGTCCAGGTAGATCCGATTCAGGTCCGTGATCTCCAGTTCGCCGCGCGCCGACGGACGAAGCGTTCGTGCGAACTCGACGACTCGGTCGTCATAGAAGTAGAGACCGGGCACCGCGTACGGCGACTTCGGCGCCGACGGCTTCTCCTCCAGGCCGATCACACGCCGGCCCGCGTCGAAGGTGACGACGCCGTAGCGCTCCGGATCGCGGACCCGGTAGCCGAAGATCGTGGCGCCCGGCGACGACAGGTGGCGCGCCGCCGCCCGCTGCAGAACGTCCGCCAGTCCGTGGCCGTGAAAGATGTTGTCTCCCAGAGCCAGCGCAGCCCGGGCGCCGCGCAGATGTTCGGCTCCGATCAGGAACGCCTGGGCGATTCCCTCGGGAGCCTCCTGGACGGCGTAGGAAAGCTCGATGCCCAAGTCCCGGCCGTCACCGAGCAGGCGTCGGAACGCGGGCTGATCGTGCGGCGTGGTGATGATCAGGACTTCCCGCACGCCCGCGACCATCAGGCTGGAGAGCGGGTAGTGGATCATCGGCTGGTCATAGACCGGCAGCAACTGCTTGCTGACCGCCCGCGTCACCGGGTGAAGCCGGGTGCCGGCCCCGCCCGCCAGCAGGATTCCCCGAAGCGGACTCACGTCGCCGCCGTCAACCGCTGCTGAAGGCCCAGCCGGCGCCGTTCGCCACCGGAAGCGACCACGTCGCACCAGTCCAGGTGATCCAGGTACCAGCGCACCGTCTCGCGGAGACCCGCTTCCAGGTCGCGCCTTGGCGCCCAAGCCAGGTCTCTCCGCGCCTTGGCGGCGTCGACCGCATAGCGGAGATCATGGCCCGGCCGGTCTTCGACGAAGGTCACGAGCTCACGGTAGCTCCCCGTCCCCTTCGTCGCCAGCGCGGGATTCTCCTCGGCCGGGAACTCCGCCTCGACCGCCGCGCAGACCGCCTCGACGACTTCGAGGTTCGTTCTCTCCGCGTCGCCGCCGAAGTTGTAGCTCTGGCCCGGTTCGCCCAGCCGGAGCACACGGAGCAGCCCCTCGCAGTGGTCGTCCACGTGAAGCCAGTCGCGGACGTTCGCACCCTCGCCGTACACCGGAAGCGGCAGTCCGGATGCGGCGTTCAGGATCATGACGGGAATCAGTTTCTCGGGAAACTGGTACGGCCCGTAGTTGTTCGAGCAGTTGGTCACGATCGCCGGCAAGCCGTAGGTACGGCACCAGGCGTGCACCAGATGATCCGCCGCCGCCTTGGAGGCCGAGTAGGGCGAGCTGGGATCGTAGGCCGTGTCCTCGCGGAACCGCCCTGACTCGCCGAGGCTTCCAAACACCTCGTCGGTCGAGACGTGGATGAACCGAAACCCCGCCCGTTCCTTTTCCGACCGGCGGCCGAGATCGAGCCGGGCCGCCTCGAGGAGCTCGAACGTACCGAGAACGTTCGTCCGAACGAAGGCTCCGGGGCCGTCGATCGAGCGGTCCACGTGGCTTTCGGCCGCCAGGTTCAGGACTGCCGACGGCCGGTGCTCGGCGAACGCCTTTCGCACCGCTTCACGGTCCGCGATGTCCCCGAGCACGAAGGTGTAGCGGGGGTCGTCGGCCACTCGCTCCAGGTTGCTCAGGCTGCCGGCGTAGGTCAGCTTGTCGAACACGACCACTCGCCGGTCCGCACCGCGGGCGTCGGCGAGCGCGGCGGCCGCGAGATTGCTGCCGATGAAACCGGCGCCACCGGTAACTAGCAGAGTCTCGGTCGCAGTCAATGGAACTCCCGGTGCCGGCCCGTCAAGCAGCCGGAGCTTCCGGCAGGACGGCCGCCGCCGCCGCCAGGACCTTGCGGTGCAGCAGGCCGTTGGTGGCCACGACGCCGCGATTCGTTTCCAGAGTCCGCCCCAGACTGAAGTCGAGCTCCCGGCCGAAGGCGTCCGTCACGGCGCCGCCGGCTTCCGTCACGACGATGAACCCCGCGGCGTGGTCCCAGATCTTCTCGCGATAGGTGGCGGAAGACGGCAGGCGGAGATAGATCGAAGCGTCGCCCCGCGCAATCGCCCCGTACTTGCACTGGCTGTCCATGCGCACCGGAGCGGCTGTCACACCCAGTCGCTCGGCTATCCCCGCGTGCCCGCCCCGATCCGAGTGCATGGACACCGCCGACTCACAGAACACGGCGTCCGTCGACTCGGCAACCGAGGACACCCCGATCCGGCGGGGCGCAGGCCCTTCCTCGTCCAGCGGCAGCTCCCAGGAGCCCCCTCCTTGTGCGGCGGCGAACAGGCACCCGCGACCGTCCGCCGAAGGCAGATTGGGACAGCCGAGCACTCCCCCCACGACCTCGCCATCCTCCATCAGACCGAGTGCGATCGCGTACTGGTCGCCGCGGAGGAACCCCTTCGTACCGTCGATCGGATCGAGGACCCAGAACCTGCCGGTCGCGCCGCCGGCGCTCGAACAGCGATCGATCGCTTCGCCAACCTGGTTCGCGGCGACGCCCGGAAGTTCGGCCCTGACCGCATCCGCAACCCTGGCCATGACCTCCCGCCCCTCGGAGGTCACCAGATCCGGCGATGTCTCCTCGCCGACGATGGCGTCCTCTGCTGGCAGCACAAGGCTGACCAGGGCTTGCGCCGCGTAGTCCGCGACCGTCACCGGCGAGCGGTCGTCCTTGGTCAGGAAGACGCCCCCGAGTGCGGCCTGCAGACGTCGGGTAACCCGGCTGGCGACGCGCACCGCGCAAACCGCGTCCGTCAGTTCTGCGTAGTTCGTGAAGTCGGGATCAGAGCGCACCGCGGCAATGATATGGGCAGCCACCCCTCATGCCACACTGAGCCGATGCCCCACGGACCACAGGACGAAGCCGCCCTGGTGGCGGAGGCGATCGGAGGTTCGGAACTCGCCTTCCGGACGCTGGTCGAGCGCTACCAGCGACCCGTCTTCAGCCTGGTCCTGCGCATGGTCCGGGACCGCGGCATTGCGGAGGACGTCACCCAGGAGGTCTTCGTCAAGGCCTGGCTGGCGCTCGCCCGCTACGACCCGAGACGGCGTTTCGCAAGCTGGCTGTTCAAGATCGCGAGCAACGCGGCAATCGACCAGCTTCGCCGGAAGAAGCTCCCCACAACGCCGATCGAGACCAGCGACCCGGACCAGTCGTCCATCCTGGATCGCATCGAGGACGAGCGCTCGGAGTCCCCGGACACCCTGGTCAAGCGGCGTGAGCTGTCGTCCGCTCTTGAAGCGGCCGTGGCGGCCCTCCGACCGGAGTATCGGCTCGTCGTTCTGCTCCGGTTCCGGGAAGAACTGCCCTACCGGGACATCGCGGAGGCGACCGGCATGCCGCTTGGAACCGTGAAGACGAATCTGCGCAGGGCGCGCCGCGAGATCGAAGAACGCCTGCGCAAGGATGGCGTAGTGTGAAACCACGGCCACCCCGCCAACGTAGGGCGAAGGGCATGCGGAACGTCGTGCCCGAGTCGCCGTCGTATCAACCGCACACGCCGCGAGGAATGAACATGCGGAACCGAATCGACCTCCGGACCCTGTTCCAGTCGCTGGAAGATCCCGCCGCTCCGGCGGGACTCACGGAACGCATCATGCGGCAGGTGGCCGCGAGCGGCCGACCGGCCACGACGCCGGCCCCCTCGCCGATCCTGCCCTTCGAGATTCCCCGCTGGGCCCGGCTGCCGCTGGCCGTCTCGGTGGCGGCCGCGCTCCTCCTGCTCACCGGTGCGGCCTGGCTGGTCCCCTCATCGTGGCTGGGTCTGCTCGACGGTCTTCAGGCCTCACTGTTCGCCGCGGTCTGGCTCCTCACCCAGGCGGCCGCCGTGCTGGCGGAGAGCGTGGCCTTCCTGAACGGGGCGGTCCGGGTCGGGGAAGCCCTCGACATGGTCCTGAACACACCGGCGGCGACGATCGCGATCGCCGTGGTCACGCTGCTCTGTCTGACGGGAGTCCATCTCCTTCACCGGTTGTCGCGGGCCCCTGTCCATCGGCCACGGGGTCGAGGCTTCAGAGCCGGCGCGCTGCTCCTCGCCTTCGGGCTGTGCTGCACGGGTGTGGCTTTCGGCCAGCCTCAGCAGGAGTCGGATGCCCAGGCAGCTCAGGAGGAGGAAACGCGGGAAGAGGCCGCCGCGGCCGAGGACGATGACGACGAGAGCGGGCCGGTGGTGCGCGTTGACCTCGACAACAAGGTGGCCTTCGGCAGCACGGTGCGGGTCGGTCGCGACGAAGTGGCAGACGACATCACCTCGATCGGCGGCGGCATCAAGGTCGACGGGGAAGTCCGTGGAGACGCTGTCGCAATCGGCGGCGAGGCGAAGATCGACGGCCGCGTGACGGGCGAGGTGCTCGCCATCGGTGGAGACGTCGAGCTCGGTCCGGGGGCGGAGGTACTGGGGGACATCGTCACCGTCGGAGGCAGGGTCAGCCGCGAGGAAGGCGCGACCGTGCTCGGAGAGATATCCGAGGTCGATTGGGGCGACTTCGAGTGGGATTGGGACGGCGAGTGGTTCGATGGCTGGCGCGGCGACTGGTTCCCTCGTGTCGGCGAAAGACCGCCCTTCTTCCGGGTGGGCAAGGTGTTCGAGTTCGTCCGGGCGATCATCTTCACCGGCCTCCTCATCGTGCTCAGCGGCCTGGTGCTGCTCGTGTCGCCCAAGGGCGTGGACCGGGTCCGCTCAGCCGCGGTTTCTGACCCGCTGATCATGCTCGTGGTCGGCTTCGGGATCGAACTGCTCATCCTGCCGGCCCTGATCGTCGCCAGCATTCTGCTCGCGGTAACCGTGATCGGCATTCCGTTCGCCATCCTCCTGTGGCCGGCGGCGCTGGTTGCCCTGGCGCTCGCCCTCGTGCTCGGGTACACCGGAGCGGCGGCCGCCGCCGGGGACTGGTTCCGGAAGCGCTTCAAGGGCGCCAGCGGTGTCGCGGCCGGCAGCTTCGGCGCTCTCGCTCTCGGTGTGCTCACGATCCAGGCCCTGGCCCTCGTGGCCGACCTGCTCGGCTTCCTCGGCCTGCCCTGGTTCTTCCGCTTCATGTTCGGCTTCCCGGGCCTCGTGATCTGCTACCTGGCATGGACGATCGGCCTCGGCGCCGCCTGCATGACCGCCTTCGGTACGTCTCGCTTCGGCGCAAAGGCGGCCCAGACCCTGCCGCCGACGCCTCCACCTGCGAGTGACGGGGACGACACGGCCGACGCGGAAGAGGAGAACGCTCGGGCGTAGTAGTCTCCCGCCATGCCGGCCCGCGGGCTCGCCAGTCTGGTCCTGCTCGCAGCTCCCCTGGCGGCTGCGCCTCCCGACGATTTCGCGGAATCGTGCAAGCGGCTGACGGACGGCTCGAACGCCTACTTCGGCACGAGATTCGCGGACGAGCTTCGAGCGAGCCTGTCTTCCAACCCGAACAGCCCGGAGATCGAGGCGCAACTCGGCGGCGAACTGCTCCGGCTCGGCGACACGGCGGGGGCGATCACCCACCTGTCGGCGGCTACCGGGGCCCTGGCCGCGACACGTGACGTACGGCCGACCATTCCCGAGTGGAACCTCGCCCTGGCCCACCTCCAGCGCGCCGAGGATCTGAACTGCGTCCATCATGGCGACGCGGGCCACTCGGCCGACAGTTGCATCCTCCCGCTTACTTCCGCCGCGGTCCATAGCCGTCCCGAACACGCCCGCGCGGCGGGTGACCTCTTCCTCGACATGCTGGAGGAGGGTCGCCCAACCGGCCCATGGAGGCACCGGGCCAGGTGGCTTCTCAACGTAGCGCGACGGTTGACCGGGGACTTCCCGGACGGAGTGCCTCCCGAGTTCCGCATCAGCGAGAGCGTCTTCGCCTCCGCTTCATTCCCGGGCCGGCGCTGGCGCAACCTTGGACCGGAGCTCGGAGTCGATGCGCTCGATCTTGCGGGCGGCGCCATCGTGGACGACTTCGACGGCGACGGCATTCTCGACCTGATCACCTCGACCTGGGATCCGTGCGGCCCACTCCAGGCCTTCCGGGGCGACGGCAGCGGCGGTTTCGAAGACTCGGGCGAAGCCTGGGGGCTCAGCGCTCAGCTCGGTGGGCTGAACCTGATCCACGCCGACTACGACGGTGACGGCCGCCTCGATCTGTTCGTGCTGCGCGGCGCCTGGCTGCTGGAGGAGGGCCGCATCCGCAACTCGCTTCTGCGCAACGAACTCGGCGGCGACGCCGGCCGCTTCATCGATGTCACCGAGGCGGCCGGCCTGGCCGAACCGGCCTATCCGACCCAGGCGGCCACCTGGGGCGACTACGACGGCGACGGCGACCTCGATCTCTACGTCGGCAACGAGGCGAGCGAAGCCCACGAGTACCCCTCGCAGTTGTTCCGCAACCTGGGCGACGGCACGTTCGAGGACGTAGCCGCCGAAGCCGGGGTCAGCAACCTGCGCTACGCGAAGGGTGTCGCCTGGGGCGATGTCGACAACGACGGCGACCTCGACCTCTACGTATCCAACTTCGGCGCCAACCGCCTCTACCGGAACTCGGGGGGTGTCTTCCAGGACGAGGCCGTTCGGGTGGGGGTTACCGAGCCGGAGCGGGAGAGCTTCGCGACCTGGTTCTTCGACTACGACAACGACGGCGACCTCGATCTCTACGTCGGCGACTATCGCGACCAGGCGACCGAAGTCGTCGCCTCCTACATGGGCTCGGAACCCGGAGTGGGCCAGCCCCTGCTGTACCGGAACGACTGCGGGCCGCAACCCGCCTGCGGCGGCAGGCTGCGGATGACGGAGGTCTCCCGGGAACTCGGGATCCGCCGGCCCGCTCTGCCGATGGGCGCGAACTACGGCGATCTGGACAATGACGGCTGGCTCGATTTCTACCTGGGTACCGGCGAACCGGACCTCGCCAGCCTGATGCCGAACGTCATGTACCGCTACAACGGCCGGCGCTTCGAGGAAGTCACCTTCGCCGGCGGCTTCGGCCACCTCCAGAAGGGTCACGGAGTGGCCTTCGGCGACCTGGACGGCGACGGCGACATGGACCTTCTCCACCAGCTCGGCGGCTTCTACCCCACCGACACGTTCGGCAACGCCCTGTTCGAGAATCCGGGCAGTGACAACGCCTGGATCACCCTGCGCTTCGCCGGCGCCGGTCCGGCCGGCTCGGGCGCCAACCGTTTCGGCGTCGGTTCGCGGGTCGCCCTCTCCGTCGACGGGCCCGGCGGTAACCGAACGATCCATCGTCTGGTCGGTTCGGGCGGCTCCTTCGGCGGCAACAGCATGCAACTCGAAGTGGGCCTTGGAGACGCCACGCGAATCGATGAGATCCGCGTGCGGTGGATGGGTAGCGGCAAGGCCCAGATCTTCGAGGACGTGGATCCGCGAGCGGTGTACCGGGTCTCCGAGCGCGAGGACGTTCTCGAACGCGTCGAGACATCCTCCTTCCGTCTCGGCGGTGACCGATGAGGGCGCACACCGCCGGCGCCGCCGTTGCGTTAGCGGCAGCCGTGCTGTCCGGCCCCGCGCGCGCGGGAGAGCGTGAAGTCCTCTTCACCGACGCCACCAGAAGTGCCGGTCTCGCCTTCGAGCACTGGAACGGCATGAGCGGGCAGCTCTACTACCCGGAAGTCGTCGGCGCCGGCGCGGCGCTCTTCGACTACGACAACGACGGTGATCTCGACCTCTACCTGGTCCAGGGCAACCTCCTCGGCAACGACGGAGACCGGAACTCCGCGACCACACCGTGGACGGGCGACTGGCCACCCCGGGACCGCCTGTACCGCAACGACCTGGAGTTGAGCGACGACCGCGCCACGGTCCGCTTCATCGACGTCACCGAGGAGAGCGGCATCGCGGCCACGGGCTACGGCATGGGCGTCGTCGCGGCGGATCTCGACAACGACGGCTGGGTGGACCTCTACGTCCTGAACCTGGGGGCCAACCAGCTCTGGCACAACGAGGGCGACGGGACCTTCAGCGACCGCACCGAGGCGAGCGGTACGGGCGATCCCCGCTGGAGCGTCGCCGCGGCGGCAGCCGACTATGACGGCGACCTGGACCTCGACCTGTTCATCGTGAACTACCTCAACTTCTCCCTAGCCACGCACAAGACCTGTCTGACCGAGCGGGGAGAGGTCGACTACTGTCTGCCGAGCGCCTACCAGCCGGCGCCCGACGGCTTGCTGGTGAACGACGGCTCCGGAGGATTTGAGAACGCGACGATCACGGGCGGCCTGACCGCGGTGCGACCGGGAAACGGGCTGGGCATCCTCGCGGCCGACCTCGATGGCGACCGGAGACTCGACTTCTACGTCGCGAACGATCTGATGCCGAATCACCTCTGGCTCAACGGGGGCAACGGCCAACTGGTCGAGGAGGGGCTGATCAGCGGCGCGGCTCTCAACGCGGACGGCGAGGCCGAGGCGAGCATGGGCGTCGCGGCCGGCGACTACGACGGAGACGGCGACCTCGACCTGTTCCTGACCCATTTCCACCGCGAGACGAACACGCTCTACCGGAACGACTCGCAACCGGGCGCGGTCCAGTTCCGGGATCGCACGAACGCGACCGGTCTCGGCCGGCCGAGCTGGGACGCAACGTCCTTCGGCACTGCCTTCGTCGACCTCGACAACGACGGCTGGCTCGATCTCGCGGCGGTCAACGGCGCCGTCACGTTCGCCGCCGGAAGACCACGCACGGAAGACGATCCGTTCCCCCTCGATCAACCGAACCAGGCCTTCCTGAACGTGGCCGGTGGCGGGGTCGGGCGCCGCTTCGAACCGGCGCCCACCGGACGACTCGATGGCGAGACCCCGTTCGTCAGTCGCGGTCTGGCCGCCGGCGACGTGGACAACGACGGCGACACGGACCTCGTCATCACGAACAACAACGGCCCCGCCCGGTTACTGCTTAACCGGGCCGACACGGACGCCGGCTGGCTCGGCGTGGCGCCCCTGCTGGACGCGAGCCGCGGCCACCGGCCAGCATCCGGCGTCACCGTGCGCGTGCACCGAACGGGAGCACCGCCGCTGGTCCGACTTGCCGGGGGCGGCGGGAGTTACGCCTCCTGGGGAGATCCCCGGATCGCGATCCCATCGGGCGGCCCCCGAATCGACCGCGTCGAGGTCCAGTGGACGGACGGGACGATCGAGGAGTGGCCCGCGCCCCCGCCCAGGGCCTACACTCCCCTGGTTCGCGGCACCGGTGAACGGCGCGAC
Source organism: Holophagales bacterium (assembly GCA_009836625.1). Taxonomy (GTDB): domain Bacteria; phylum Acidobacteriota; class Thermoanaerobaculia; order Multivoradales; family Multivoraceae; genus Multivorans. The sequence goes on along the minus strand of VXVC01000003.1, from coordinate 31,895 downwards.
GAGCGGGAAGACGAGGCACCATGACGAAGCCAATCCGCCTCCGTGACGGCGCGCTGATCATCGCGCTCCTGGCGCCTCTCGCCACCGGTCTCCACGCACAGACCGCAACGCCCACGCTGATCCCGGTGCCCGAAGTCGACCTGCGCGGGGTCGACGAGGCCGTACGCGACCAGATCGACCAGCAGCGCGGGTTGCTCGAGGAGGCGCTCGCCCGGGGGACGCCGACCGGCGCCGCGGCCGAGCAGTTGGGGCTCCTGTTCGGCGACGCTGGCCAGCTCTACCTCGTCTACGACCTCCTGCCGGCCGCGAGAGCCTGCCTCACCAACGCCGCGGAGCTGCAGCCCCGGAACTTCCGCTGGCGCTATCTGCTCGGCAGCGCCGCGGAGCACCTGGGAGAGCTCGAGGAAGCGGTCGAGGCCTATGACCTGGCCAGGACGCTCCGTCCCGACGACGCCGCGACCGCGATCCGCCTCGGCCGTGTGCATCTTGAGCTGGGACGGTACGAAGAGGCTCGCGGCCACTATCAGCGCGCCCTCGCACTGCCCGGATCCACGGCTGCGGCTCACTTCGGTCTCGGCCGCGTCGCCTTCGAGACGGACGACCCGACCACGGCGCTCCAGCACTTCCGGACGGCACTGCGGGAGCAGCCGCGGGCCGATTCGCTCCACTACCACATCGCCCTTGCTCACCGCGCGCTCGGCGACGACGCGGCGATGCGCGCCGCGATGGAACTCCGGGGTGAAGCCACGGTGGCCTTCGCCGACCCGATCGCCGCGGAAATCAAGGAGTCAGCGACCGGCATCGGGGCCCAGTTGCTGCTCGGGCGCGTCGCGCTGGCAGCGAACGCGTTCGAGACCGCCGAAGAGCGGTTCCGGGAGGCGGTCCGCGACTATCCGGAGAGCGCGGCGGCGAAGAGGTCGCTGGCGACGGCGCTGGAGGGCATGGGCCGGCGGGCGGAAGCCGCCATGTGGTACCAGGAGGCCCTGAACCTGAGCCCGAACGATGTCGGGCTCCTGTTCCAGACCGGGCTGCTCTACAACAACGAGGGGCGCTACCAGGCCGCGGCCCAGCGGCTCCGGCGCGCGGTCGAGATCGAACCCTCGTTCGGGCCGGCGTGGGTGGAGTTGGCAAGAAGTCTCGGCGAGACGGACGACCACCTGGAAGCCGCGGAAGCCCTGACCCGCGCACTGGAATTGGCCCCGGACGATCGCAATCTCCGCTTCCACCGGGCAGGCAACTACCGGCTCGGCGGCCGCCGGGAACTCGCCCTCCGCGAATTCGAGTCCCTGCTGGCGGACTTCGGATTCGATCGCGAGATCGTGCTGCTGCTCGGCCGAATCGAACAGGAACTCGGCCGGCCGGCCTCGGCCGCCCGCCGCTTCGAGCAACTGATCGAAGCCGGGGCCGACCCGCCCCTGTTGAGTCAGGCCCACTTCGAACTCGGCAACATCCGCACCCAGCAGGAGCGCTACGAGGAGGCGATTCCCCTCTACCAGCGGGCCATCGCGGCCAACCCGACACTGAAGGAGGGGTACTTCAACCTGGGCACGGCGCTCGGCCGGCTGGGCCAGTTCACGGAAGCCGCCCTCGCCGCCCGCCGCGCGCTCGAACTCGACCCCGGCGACAGCAGGGCCCGCGCGGCCGAGGTAACCGCCCTGCTGCTCGCCGGCGAAGACGCCCGGGTCCGCCTCATGCTGGAACAGACCCTCGCACTTCCCGACCAGGGTGGCAGCGGCTTCTTTGCCCTGCTCCTAGCCGAGGTCCTGGCCGCCTCCGAAGACGACTCCGTCCGGGACGGAGCCATGGCCCTGAACCTGGCCACCGACCTGTTCCAGCGCGCCCAGACCCCGGCCCACGGCGCTGCTGTCGCCCTCGCCTACGCCGAGACCGGCGACTTCGAGCAGGCCGTCGCCTGGCAGCAACGGCTCATCGAGAACCTGGAACGTGCCGGGGCGACAGAAGCGCTGCCGGATGCCCGGAAGCGGCTGGCCGCGTACCAGGCTGGTCGACCGGTCCGGGCGCCCTGGCGGCGCTGACGCGCGACAGCGGCCTCAGCCGCCTCCCGCACCACGCCGATTCACCGCTAGCTCGTATCGACCCGGCTCGGTCTCGGCCACCTTGCCCTCTTCGACCAACGCATCCAGGTGTGCCCGTAGCGAGAAGGCGGCGGGACCGTGGAGCTTGGGGTCGACGTCGGTGTAGATGCGCTCGACCATCTCGGGGATGGTGGCGACGCCGGCGGCAATGGCTTCGAGAGCCTGGTCGGTGCGTTGCTGGCGGTGGCGATGGATCTCGCGGACCCGGTCGAGCGGTGGCTTGATCGACTCGCCGTGGCCCGGGTACAGGATGTCGATGCCGTCGCCCCGGCCTAACTCGAGGAGCCGCTCGAGGGAGGCCATGTACTGGTTCAGGTTGCCGTCGGGTGGAGCGATGATCGAGGTCGACCAGCCCATCACCAGGTCGGCCGTGAAGACGGCCCGTTCTTCCTCCAGCAGGAAGCAGAGGTGGTCGCTGGCGTGGCCCGGGGTGTGGAGGGCTACCAGGGTCGTAGCGCCGGCTGAGAGCCGGAAGTCGTCCTCGAGGCGCGGGCCCGCGGTGAACGGCGGCTGCTCGCTGAAGGCGCGGATCTCGGCGCCTGTGTGCTCGGCGATCCGCGGGGCCAGGGGCCAGTGGTCGCGGTGCGTATGGCTGATCAGCACGGCCGCCACCTTCCGGTCGCCGACCGCGCTCAGGACGGCCTCGAAGTGGGCGTCGTCCTCTTCCCCGGGGTCGAGCACGAAGGCCGGGCCGCCGTCACCGCCGATGACGTAGGTGTTCGTGCCCGGGCCGGTGAACATGCCCGGGTTGTCCTGGGTGACGCGCACGACGCGCTCGGACAGCCGCACCGGCGTGCCCTTCAGGAGGGTGTTCACTGTCAGGCGCCCTAGCGGCTGAAGGCCCGCTGCCAGTCCTTGACGTTCGCCGCGGAGGGGCGCATTGCCGCTTCCTCGTAGCCCTCGTCGCCGGGCAGCACGGCTCGCGCCGGTTCGTCCGGTGTCCGGCCCATCAGTACGCGGGGCTGCATGACCGGGAACTCCGCCTGGGCGTCGACGGCGGCGATGGCGGCGTCGGCGGTCTCGAACCGGGAGAGCTTCTGCAGGTTACGGATGGTGGGGAAGATGATCATCCACTCCTTGCGACGGCCGCGCTCGAGCGCTTCCCGGGCGGTGACCCAGGCGGAACTCGTCAGTTCGTGGTCGTCGTGGGCTGCGGTCTGGTTCTGAGGAGCACGCGTCACGAAGAAGCGGGTGTCGTAGCGTCGCGGCTGGCCCTCGGGGGTGATCCAGTGCGCCCAGTAGCTGATGCGGTCCGTGGCAAGGGTCAGCCCTTCGGCGGCGGCGATTTCGAGCAGGGACCGTTCGCCGGCATTCAACTCGGCTCGCAGACCTTCGAAGTGCTGCTCGACCGCCCGGTCCGAGAAGTCGAGGATCTGTCCGTCCCGGTCATAGGCCAGCAGAACGCCCGCCTCCTCGAAGCACTCCCGGATCGCGGCGACGTAGAAGGTCAGGCCGCCTTCTTCGAGCGCGAGCCGGGCGCTCGCCTCGCGGTCGCTGAGACCGTGGCACAGCGCTTCGTCCACCCGGTCTTCGGGGTCGACCCGGCCGCCCGGGAAGACGTAGGCGCCTCCGACGAAGTCGGACTGAATGTGGCGGCGTTCCATGAACACCTCCACCCCGCGGTCGCTGTCCCGCAACAGGAGGACGGTCGAAGCGTGCCGGGCAGCCACAGGGGAGGTCGCCTGATCAACCATTCTCGCCGTCCAGTTCTTCGATCAGGTCGTCGGCCGGGGGTTCCGCGGCCTGCAGGCGCCGGGCCGTGGCCTCCGCGGCGCGCATGGCGCGCAGGAAACTGCGGCCCGCGATGTCCTTCAGTTCGTCGTCGCTGTAGCCCCGCCGAACGAGTTCCACGAACAGGTCCGGGAACGTCGAGGCGTCCTCGAGGCCGACCGGCACGGTCGGGATCCCGTCGTAGTCGGAGCCGATCCCCAGGTGCGCCGTACCGATCAGACCGCGGATGTGGTCGATGTGGTCGGCCACGTCGTTGAGGGATGCCTGGGCGCCCGGGTTCTCGCTTCGCCAGGCCATCAACCGCCTGCGGATCTCCTCCGGCGCGGTGCCCGCGGTCATCAGTCGACGGCGTTCCGCATCCACGCGCTGGAAGGACTCCCGCACGTTCTCGTTGACGAACGACGGTACGAACGTGACCATGACCACGCCGCCGTTCTCGGCCAGCCGGCGCAGGACGTCGTCAGGCACGTTGCGAGGGCTGGCGGTGACCGCGAACGCCGAGGAGTGGGAGAAGATGACCGGCGCTTCGGACTCGTCCAGCGCATGGTGCATCGTCTGCGGAGAAACGTGGGAGAGGTCGACCAGCATGCCGAGCCGGTTCATCTCCCGAATCACCCGCCGGCCGAAGGCCGTCAGCCCCCCGTGTGCCGGCTGGTCGGTCGCCGAATCCGCCCAGGCGACGTTGCTCCCGTGGGTCAGCGTCATGTAACGAACGCCGACCTCGTACAACTGCCGCAGGACGCCGAGGGACGACTCGATCGAGTGGCCGCCCTCGGCGCCGAGCAGGGACGCGACCCTGCCCGCGGCGTGTACGCGCTCGATGTCGTCCGCGCTGAGGGCCAGCTCCAGGTCCTCCGGGTAGCGCTCGATCAGCCTCCTGGTCAGGTCGACCTGCTCGAACACGACCCGGGCCGCGCCGGCGCCGGTGTAGGAGGTCGGGATGTAGACCGACCAGAACTGGGCGCCCACTCCCCCCTGCTTCAGGCGCCGCAGGTCGGTGTGCATCGGTGGCTCGAGCGCCGTGGTATCCCGGAAGTCGATCTCGTCGAGGTGGTTCGAAACCCGCGTCCGGTACTGCCACGGCACGTCGTTGTGCCCGTCGATCAGCGGCACGTCCCGGAGCAGCTCGAGTACGTGCTCCCGGCTGGCGCGATCCTCCTGAGCGTCGGTCACGGGCGCTGAACCATAGCTCACGGCCGCGGCCACGACGGCGCCAAGAACAGCGCCGGTTGGTCTTCTCATCCTGGTTCCCTCCTCCCGCAGCACGCGATTGTAGGGGAACCGGCAACGGTGCCGGAGCTTGCCCCGCAAGCGCACAAGTAGCGTTCTGCGGCGCAAGCTAGGATCGCCCGGTGCAGGGCTGCTGGGCAAGGACGATCGGCATCGTCGGTCTCGGCAGCTTCGGCCGCTTCCTGGTCCGGCACCTGGGCGGCCGGTTCGACGTCCAAGTCTGGGATCGCCGCGACCTGAGCGCGGAAGCTGCAGCTCTGGGCGCGCGCTGGACGGGCCTGGAAGGCTGCGCCGGCTGCGACATCGTGATCCCGGCGGTCCCGGTCCAGGATCTCTACGGGCTGATCGCCGACCTGGCCCCGCGCCTCGCACCGGGTGCGCTGGTCGTCGACGTCGCCTCGGTCAAGGTGAAGCCGCTCCGGATCCTCGAGCAGCGCCTGCCCCGGCAGGTCCAGTTCATCGGCACGCACCCGATGTTCGGTCCCCAGAGCGGTCGCGGCGGGATCCGCGGCCTGAAGGTCGTGCTCTGCCTCCCCGAGCGCCCGGTCGACAGCGAACGCGTCGAGGCGGTGAGAACCTTCCTCGAGTCGGACCTGGAACTCCAGGTGCTCGAGATGTCAGCCGAGGAGCACGACTCGGAGATGGCCTACATCCAGGGCCTCACCCACTGGATGGCCAAGGCGCTCAGGGAGATTCATGTGCCGGACCCGGCCCTCGGCACGGTCGCCTACCGGCACATGATGAAGATCGAGGAGAACCTCCGCGACGACTCGGACGACCTGTTCCTGACCATCGCCCGCGAAAACCCCTTCGCCGCCGCGGCCCGCAAGGAACTCCGGGAGAGGCTTCGGGAGATCGAAGAGGCGATCGAGCAGGAGGCCACGGCAGACGGGCCTGACCGCTAGCGACTCGTGCTAGCCGCTTCGCGGCATCGCACCTGATGCCGGCCAGAAGGCCGGCGCACCCAGTGTTTAGGACAGCCAGCGCTTGCGGCGCCGGTAGTGCTTGACGTCGCGGTAGCTCTTTCGCTGGCCGACCTGGGTCAGTCCGAGGTAGAACTCCTTGACGTCGGCGTTGTCCTGGAGTTCCGCCGGAGTCCCCTCGAGGACGACGCGGCCTCCCTCCATGATGTAGCCGTAGTGGGCGATCTCCAGCGCGCGCGTAGCGTTCTGCTCGACCAGCAGGATCGTCGTGCCCTCGTCCCGGTTGATGCGCTGGATGATCTCGAAGATCTCCTGGACGAGGAGCGGCGCCAGGCCCAGGGAGGGTTCGTCGAGCAGCATCAGCTTCGGCCGCGCCATCAGCGCCCGGCCGATGGCCAGCATCTGCTGCTCGCCGCCGGAGAGGAACCCGGCCATCGAGTTGCCCCGCTCCTTGAGACGCGGGAAGTAGCCGTACACCCGTTCCAGCGCTTCGTCCGTGCCGCCCTTGTCCCGGGCCGTGTAGGCGCCGGCCAGGAGGTTCTCCTGTGGCGTCAGATGCTCGAAGACCCGGCGCCCCTCCATGACCTGGAAGATGCCCCGGCGCACGATGTCCTCGGCGGGCAGCTTGTCGATCTGCACGCCCTCGAACTCGACGTTGCCGTCCGTGACCTCGCCGTCCTCGGGATGGAGCAGTCCCGATATCGCCTTGAGAGTGGTCGACTTGCCGGCTCCGTTCGTGCCCAGCAGCGCCGCGATCTGACCCTGCTCCACTTTGAGCGACAGCCCCTTGAGAACGAGGATGACGTCGTTGTAGATGACCTCGACGTTGTTCAGGGACAGCATGGCTTGGGCCTGCCCTACTCGGCCGCCTCCAGGGTGGAGGCCATCCGCATCTCGGTCACGGGTTGGAACTTGCCTTCCCTGATCTCGAAAATCCTCATGCCCTTGATGCCGCGATGGTCGGTGGACGTGAAAGTGACCGGCGCGGTCACACCGCCGGTGTCCCAGCCGTCGAAGGTCTCGAAGGCAGCGAAGATGGAGTCGCCGGTCACTTCGCCGGCCGCGGCCGCGCGTTCGATCGCCTCGGTCACCAGGCTGGCGACCGCCCAGCCCTGGCCGTAGAGCAACCCCTCCTCGTCGATCGACCCGCCCTTGGACGCGAGGTACTCGGCCGCTTCGTTCAGGCCGTCGATCCCCTCGCCCGGCGGCGAGTAGATGATCGAAGCCAGAACACCTTCCGCGGCCTCGGCCGCCAGATCCACCAGCACCTCGTTGCTGCAGTAGTTCAGGCAGGCGAAGCGCAGGTCCAGGCCCAGGTCCCGCGCGTTCTTGACGGCAATGGAAACCGGTCCCGACGTGTTCTGGAACACGACCGTGTTGGCGCCGGATTCGGCGATCCGGGTCAGCGTGGCGCTGAAGTCCGTGTTGCCCCGCGCCATCTCGTGCGGCGCCATCTCGATGCCGCGCTGCTTCGCGTAGTCCTCGCCTCCCTGGCGCCACGGCGAGAGACCGAACGGACTCGGGTGGTGCATCAGGGCGACGTTCGGCATCTCGCCTCCCGTGGCTTCCGCCTCTTCGATCAGGTAGTCGAGCAGGATGAAGAGCTGGTCGCTGTAGGTCGTGCCGACGAGGAAGTTGAAGGGGGCCTCGGACGGATCTCCCAGTACGTGAGAGAACGATGCCGAGACGAAGGGAATGCGGTCCGCCGCGATCCGGCCACGCAGGGCTTCCGTGTCACCGGTGCCCCAACCCATGAACATGACCGCTCCGGCCTGGACGTACTCGGAGTAGAGCTGCTCGGCCTTCGCCACGTCGTAGCCGTAGTCGTTCCACAGCAGGTCGACCTCGCGGCCGGCGATGCCGCCGAGTTCGTTCAGGCGGGCGTAGTAATCGCGGATCGCCTCGGCGTACAGGGTGCCCACGTCCGAGGTCGCGCCGGTCAGGTCGAAAATCGCACCGATGGTGATCGGCGCATCCGCTTCCGAGACCGGGTCGCCGCCTCCGCAGGCGGCGATGAGCAACAGAGCTACAGCAGCAAGGCAAACGAGACGGTTCATGTCGTGGTCTCCTGAAGGGGCATGACCGCCCCGGAACAGCCGGTCCGTAAACAAGGGATCATACCGGCGCAGAGGCGCCTAGTACGAGAACGGCCAGACGCGGAAGTAGTCCTTCACGTTGCGCCAGAGTTTGGCGAGCCCTTCCGGTTCGAGCACCAGGAACAGAATGATCACGAGTCCGAAGACGCCCTGCTGCACATACGGCAGGACCGTGGCCGCCCAGGGCGCCGTGTCCTGCAGCGAGCGCCCCAGGGTGTTGATCATCGCCGGCAGGAGGACGATGAGCGACGCGCCGAAGAAAGAACCCGAAATCGTCCCCAGTCCGCCGATGATGATCATCGCCAGGTAGGAGATCGAGACTTCGATGGTGAACCGCTCCCAGGTGACGATCGACCGGTAGTGGGCGAGCAGTGCACCGGAGAGGCCGACCAGAAACGACGACGTGGCGAACGCGAGCAGCTTGTAGCCGAACACGTTGACGCCGATCGCCGAGGCCGCGATGTCCTGGTCCCGGATCGCCACCCAGGCGCGACCCACCCGCGAACGGAACAGGTTCGCGGCAAAGAGCGCGACGGCGAGCGCGACGACGACCAGGATCCAGTAGAACCGGCCGTCGGTGTTCATCCGGGCGCCGAACAGCTCGGGCGCCGGCACGACGAGCGCCTCCGTTCCACCGGTGAGGCCGTCCCAGTGCGTGACCACGAACTCGACGATCTGCTGCGCCGCCAGCGTGGCGACGGCCAGGTAGAGGCCCTTGAGCCGCAGGGAAGGCAGACCGACCACCAGGCCGGCAACGGCGGTGATGGCGGCCGCGGCTGGAATGCTCAGGTAGAAGGGAACGTCGAGCCGAACCGTCAGGAGACCCGAGCCATAGGCGCCGACCGCCATGAAGGCGCCCTGACCGAGCGAGATCTGGCCGGTGTAGCCGACCAGGATGTTGAGTCCGATCGCTCCGATCGTGGCGATCGCGATCTGGTTGGCCAGATTGAGCCAGTACGGCGTGGCCAGGAACGGAAACACCACGAGGCCGACCAGTAGCAGGCCCGTGCGCACCTTCTGCAAGGGCATGCGCCGCAGCGCCATGTCCGAGCGGTAGTCGCTGAAGAAGATCCCGGATTCCATGCCCTACACCCGCTCGATGATCTCCTTGCCGAACAGGCCGTACGGACGAACCATCAGGACCAGGATCAGCACGATGTACGGGACGATGAGCTCCAGGCCCGAGGTCGTGTAGCCCGCCGTGTACGACTCCAGCAACCCGATCACGCCGCCGCCGACGATCGCGCCGGGCACCGAATCCAGACCGCCGAGGATGACCACGGGGAACACGCGCAGTCCGATGAAGATGATGTCGTGGCTGACGCCGACGGTATTGGCCAGCATGATGCCGGCGACCGCGGCGGTGATCGCCGCCATCGCCCAAGCGACGGCGAGGACGCGCTTGATGCTGATGCCCATCGACAACGCCGCCTGCTGGTCGTCGGCGATGGCGCGCATCGCGATGCCGTCCCGGGTGTAACGGAAGAACAGCGTCAGAACCGTCAGCAGGATCGCAGCGATCGCGATCACGAGCAGACGGTCGAAACCGACGATCGCGCCCAGGAACTCGACTTCTCCCGAGGGGATGAAGTTCGGGAAGGCCTTGGGTCGCACCCCCCAGATGCCGTTCACCACCGCTCGCAGCAGGCTCGAGAGACCGATCGTGACCATGATCATCGAGATCACCGGCTCGCCGATCAGTGGCCGAAGGACGAGACGCTCCACGATCAAGCCGATCATGGCCGCGGTGAGAAGCGTCGCCAGCACACCCAGACTCCAGGGCAACCCGAACTGGGCAATGAAGGCGAAGGCCAGGTAGGCGCCGAAGAGCAGGAACTCGCCCTGCGCGAAATTGATCACGTCGCTCGCCTTGAAGATGACGACGAAGCCGACCGCCACCAGGGCATAGACCATGCCGTTCGAGAGCCCGGAAACGGTGAGTTGAAGGAAGACGTCGGAGTCCATCGTCCGCTCCTCAGGCGGTGGCGGGCTGAGCGATGCGCAGCCGGGTCTGCAGGACCGCGGTCGTGCCGTCCTGGTAGGTGATCTCGTTCTCGATCTCGACCGCCTCGTCCCCGCCGTAGAGCGCGTTGACGAGCAGGCGGTACCGATCGGCGATGAACCGGCGCCGCACCTTCCGGGTACGGGTCAGCTCCTCGTCATCCGCGTCGAGTTCCTTGTGCAGCAGCAGCAGACGCTGGATGCGGGCCGACTCGGGCAGATCGCCGTTGATTCCGGCGGTGTGTTCCAGCACCAGCTCGTAGATCTCCGGCTTCTGGGCAAGGTCGGTGAAGGTCGTGTAGGGAATCTGCCGGCGCTCGGCCCACTTGCCCGCGTTGGCGAAGTCGATCGTGATCAACGAAGTGACAAACGGGTAGTCGCCGCCGCCGAACACCACCGCCTCCTTGATGTAGGGGCTGAACTTCAGCTTGTTCTCGATGAACTGCGGCGAGAACTGGGTGCCATCGTGCAGCTCCATCACGTCCTTCTTGCGATCGATGACGATCAGGTGCCCGTCGTCGTCCATGTAGCCGGCGTCGCCGGAGTAGAGCCAACCCTCGCGAAGGGCCTCTTCCGTGGCCTCCTCGTTGTTGTAGTAGCCAAGGAAGACGGACGGACTCCTGGTCAGGATCTCGCCGCCGTCGCCGAGCCTGACCTCCGCCCCGGGCACCGGCGTGCCGACTGTCTGGAACTTGATGTCGTCGTCGCGGTGCGCCACCGAAATCCCGGACACCTCGGTCTGGCCGTAGATCTGCTTCAGGTTCACGCCGATGGCGTGGAAGAAGCGGAAGATGTCCGGCCCGAGCGCCGCGCCGCCGGTATAGGCGCGCCGGATTCGCCGCACGCCGAGCTTGTCGCGCAACCAGAAGAAGCAGACGGCGTTGGCGATCCAGTTCTGCATCGCCAGCAACCTGGGCAGACCGCCCCGCGCCAGCCGGGTGTCGGCCGCCCTGTAACCGACGCCCAGCGCCCAGTTGTAGACCTTGCGCTTGAGCCAGGAGGAGTCCTCGATCCGTACCTGGACGTCGGACACCATGTTCTCCCAGATGCGGGGCGGCGAGAACATCATGTGCGGTCCGATCTCGCGGATGTCGTGCTGCACCGTCTCCGGCTCTTCCGGAAAGTTCATGGTGAAGCCGACCAGCATGCCGCAGGCAGCGCCGATCATCTGCTCGCCGATCCACGCGAGCGGCAGGAAGGAGACGAACTCGTCGTCGCTCCGCATCGGATCGATGCTCTGAAAGCTGTGCGCCATGGTCAGCAGGTTGCGGTGCGAGAGCATCGCCAGCTTCGGCTTGCCGGTGGTCCCGGAGGTGGTCGACAGCAGGGCCACGTCATCGGCCGTCGTTGCTTCGACCCAGCGTTCGAAGTCGTCCGCGGTGCTGCTCGTGGCGGACTGCCCGATCTTCTCCACCTCGGAGAAGCCGAGCAGGAACTCGTGCGGGTAGGAACCGAGCCCGCGGGGGTCGTAGTAGATGACCTTCGTGATTCCCTGCCCGTCCTCTTCCGCGGCGCCACACAACTGGTCCCAGACTTCGAGCAGCTTGTCGACCTGCTCCTGGTCCTCGGCAATGACGAAGCGGGCGCCCGCGAACTCGACCAGGTACTGCACTTCGCTCGCCACCGAGTCCTGGTAGACGCCCAGGGAGCGGGCGCCGACCGCCTGGGACGCGAGCTGGGCAATAAGCCACTCGGGCCGGTTGTCCCCCAGCACGGCGACGATGTCGTCCCGCTTGAGTCCGAGTTCAACCAGGCCGCGGGCGAAGTTCCTGACCCGCTCGGCGTATTGCGCCCAGGTGAAGCTCTGCCAGATACCGAACTCCTTCTCACGGAGCGCCGCTTCGGCGCCGCGCTCACGGGCATTCCGGAGCAGCAGCTTGGGCATCGTGTCCGCGTCTCGCGGCAGTTCCGCCAACGCGGTCATTCGGGGTCCCCCAGATACGCGTGAATCACGGCGGGATCGGCCCGCACCTCGTCCGGCGTGCCGCAGGCGATCGAGCGGCCGAAATCGAGCACCGCGACGCGGTCCGAGAGGTCCATGACGACGCCCATGTCGTGCTCGATCAGGACGGTCGTCACGCCCCACTCCTCGTTCACATCGAGGACGAAGCGGGCCATGTCCTCCTTCTCCTCCACGTTCATTCCCGCCATCGGTTCGTCGAGCAGAAGGAGCTTGGGATCGAGCGCCAGCGCACGGGCGAGTTCGACCCGCTTCTGCAGGCCGTAGGCGAGGGTGCCGACCGCCTGGTGGCGGAGGTTCTCGATCTCCAGGAAGTCAATCACGTCCTCCACCGCGGCCCGATGCCGGATCTCCTCGCGGCGCTGCGGACCCCAGTAGACGCCACAACCGAGAACGTTGCCGCGCATGTGGATGTGCCGTCCCAGCATCAGGTTCTCGAGCACCGTCATGCCGCGGAAGAGCTCGATGTTCTGGAACGATCGGGCGATGCCGACCTGGGCCACCTTGTGGGGCGCGCGGCCGACGAGCGAAACCGGCGCTGCCTCCGGCTCCGGCGTGTAGGTGATCGAGCCCTGCTGGGGCCGGTAGAGACCGCTGATCGAGTTGAGGAGGGACGTCTTGCCGGCACCGTTCGGCCCGATGATGGCGAACACTTCGCCGTGGCGAACGTCGAGCGCGACATCGTCCAGGGCGTGTACGCCGCCGAACGAAAGCGTGACACCGTCGACCTCGAGACAGGTCGAGGCCAGGGGCTCCTGGAGTTGGGCTTGGGCCACGGCTGCGCGATTGTATGCCCCCTCCCGTTTCGCCATCTGCAAAGATCGCCGCGCCGTACGTACTCGAACGACCAGCAAAGCGGAGGACTCTCCATGCCGGCTCGGCCCGTTCTCGTTTCAGCACCCCCCGAACTCGACCTCGCGCGTCCCGAGGAGGTCGGCCTGAACGCCGCACAGTTGGCCCGCATCGACGATCATCTGCGGCGCCGCTACCTGGAGCCCGAGAAGATCGCGGGCTGCCTCACCCTCGTCGCGCGCGGCGGTAAACCGGCCTACCTCTCGGCGCAGGGCCTGATGGACCGCGAGCGGGACCGCGCCATGCCCCCCGACACGATCTTCCGCATCTACTCGATGACCAAGCCGATCACCTCGGTCGCCCTGATGCAGCTCTACGAACAGGGCCACTTCCAGCTCGACGACCCGGTCCGGAAGTTCATCCCCGAGTGGGGCGACCTCAGGGTCTTCGAGAGTGGCAACTACCCGAACTTCCTCACCCGACCGGTCGATCGCCCGATGACGGTCCGCGACCTGTTCACGCACCAGTCGGGGCTGACCTACGGCTTCATGGAACGCACCAACGTCGACGCCGCGTACCGGGAGCTCGGCATCGGCGGCCCGCCGGCCGGCGGCAGCCTGCGGCAGATGATCGAGCAGCTCGCCGAACTGCCGCTCGAGTTCTCGCCCGGCGAGGCCTGGAACTACTCGGTCGCCACCGACGTGCTCGCCTACCTGGTCGAAGTGTTCTCCGGCCAGCCGTTCGACGAGTACCTGCAGGAGCACATCTTCGAGCCGCTCGGCATGGTCGACACCGGATTCACCGTGCCGGCGTCCAAGGTCGACCGCTTCGCCGCCAACTACCGGCGCGACCGGAAAAAGAACCTGGTCCTGCTGGACGATCCCCTGACCAGCCACTACACCGGCAAAGTCAGCTTCTTCTCGGGTGGCGGCGGACTCGTATCGACGATGCACGACTACTACCGCTTCTGCCAGATGATGCTCAACGGTGGCACGCTGGAGAACACGCGCATCCTCGGCCGCAAGACGGTGGAACTCATGACGATGAACCACCTTCCGAGCGGCAGCGATCTGACCGACCTGGCGGTCGGCACTTTCAGCGAGACGACCTACGAAGGGGTGGGCTTCGGTCTCGGCGTCTCGGTAACCCTGGACCTCGCGGTCGCTCAAGCGATCGGCTCGGTCGGTGAGTACGGCTGGGGCGGCGCCGCGAGCACGGCTTTCTGGATCGACCCGAAAGAGGATCTGATCGTCATCTTCATGGTCCAGTTCTGGATGTCGGGCACGTTCAACTTCCGGGGTCAACTCAAGTCGATCGTCTATCCGGCGCTGACCTGACGCCGGTAGCACGGTGAGCGATCCGCGTTCGATCTGCGAGCCGCGCGCGGCGCAGCGCGACGGGGAACTGCGGCGAACGCGGCGGTTCGAGAAGACGGTGTCGTGGTCGCGGCTGGCCGCCGTTCTCGCGGCAGCCGTGCTGGTCTGGCTGTCGGTCCAGGCGAGGCTCTTCCCCCTGCTCTGGGCAGCGGTTCCGGCATTGCTCTTTCTCGTCCTCGTCGTTCTCCACGAGCGTGTGCTGCAGCGGGCCGAACGGCTGAAGCGGGCACGAGCCTTCTACCGATTCATGCTCGACCGCCTCGACGGCGACTGGCGCGCCGGCGGACGGTCCGGCTCGCGCTTTACCGATGATCGCGACGGGCACGTGTACGCTGCGGACCTCGACCTGTTCGGCCCCGACTCGCTGTTTCGGCTGTTGAGCCGGGCCCGCACCCGAAGCGGAGAGGAACTCCTGGCGTCGTGGCTGCTCCGGCCCGCGCCGCCCGATGCCGTGCGGCGGCGGCAGGAGGCCGTCCGCGAGCTGGCGCCCGGCCTGGACTTCCGCGAGCGTCTCGCCGCGACCGGTCGAATCGCGCGCACTGACCTCGATCCCGAGGCGCTGGTGTCCTGGGCGGAGGGCGACGGGCGGGCGGCGCTTCCCGGCGCCGGCGGCCGGGAGCTCCTCCTGCGCGCCCTGCTGGTCGCCGTCGCCGCCGCCAATCTCCTCGCGGTCACGGGCTGGTTGGCCTGGAGTTGGGGGCCATCGCCCTTCCTTGGTCTGGCCGTGCTGCAGATCCTGTGGAGCCTCGCCTGGCGTCAGCGTTTCCGGGCGGCCACGGCCGGCGTCAGGCGGGCAAGCCGCGACTTGAACCTGGTTGCATCGCTGCTGGAAGTCATCGAGCGCGAACCGTTCGAGAGCACGCGCCTGGTCGAACTGGACAGGCGGCTACGAAGCGACGACGGCGTCACCGCCTCACGGAGCGCCAGGCAACTGCAGCGCCTTGTCGACCTGCTCGACTCGATGCGCAACGCCGTGTTCGCCCCCTTCGGACTGTTGCTGTTGTGGACGCCCCAGCTCGCCTACGCCATCGACTCCTGGCGTCGCCGGCACGGAGACCGGGTCACCGTCTGGCTGCGGGCACTGGCCGAGGTCGAAGCCTTGGCCAGCCTCGCCTCCCATGCGTTCGAGAACCCGGACCGGACCTTCCCCACGCTGGTCGAGCCGTCGGGGAACGGGCGTCCGCTGCTCGACGGCAGGGAGCTCGGGCATCCACTGCTGCCGGCCGAGGAGTGCGTGGCAAACGATGTGTTTCTGGCCGGGCCGCTTCGGGAGGCCGACCGGGACGACCGGCAAGCCGAGGCGGCTGGCACAACGGCGGCCCAGTGCCTGATCGTCAGCGGCTCGAACATGTCCGGCAAGAGCACCTTGCTCAGGACCGTCGGCACGAACGTAGCGCTGGCGCAGGCCGGCGCGCCGGTGCGAGCCCGGTCGCTGCGGCTGACGCCGCTCGCCATCGGCTCCTCGATTCAGCTCCACGACTCGCTCGCCGAGGGCCAGTCCAGGTTCTACGCCGAGATCACGAAGCTCAAGTCCGTGCTCGACCTGACCGAACAGCCGACGCCGGTGCTGTTCCTGCTGGACGAGATCCTCCACGGCACCAACTCCCACGACCGCAGAGTCGGCGCCGAGGCCCTGGTTCGCGGCCTGCTCGACCGCGGCGCGATCGGTCTCGTGACCACGCACGATCTCGCCCTGGCCCGGATCGCCGGCGACTCGAAAGCGTCGTCCGTGCGCAACGTCCACTTCCAGGACGACCTGGAAGACGGCGAGATGCGCTTCGACTACCGCCTGCGAGAGGGCACCGTCACGCGCAGCAACGCCCTCGATCTGATGCGGCAAGTCGGCCTGGACGTGTAAGCCACCGCCCCCTCACTTGCGGCGATACACAGCGCTTCGGTGCTCGACGCGCATGATCACAACAGCCTTCTCCGCAGAGTCGTAGGTGAACAAGACACGCCAGTCTCCGACCCTCAGCCGCCAGCTGCCACGACGCGTCCCTCTGAGCCGCTTGACATCGCCTGCGCCCGTCAGGGCGTGCCGGTCGATTCCGTCGACGACCCGACGTTGCGCCGCCGGGTCAAGCCGCTTCAGATCACGAACCGCGCGAGTGGTGTACGAGACGCTCCGGCCGCTCAGAGGCCGAGCTCCCTCTTGACTTCCTCGGAGCCATGCACTCGACCAGCCTCGACATCGGCCCAGGCTTCTTCCAGGCCACGCTCACACTTCTCGCTCAACCGCCGGTCCGTCTCGGGCGCGCTCAACAGGAATCGGGCGTAGGAGTCCGCTCGGTCGGTCAAGTACTCCAGATAGCGCACAGCGGCCGGAACCTCAGCCTCCGGGACCCCCTGCGCCAGTCGAACAAGCCGTTCCCTGTCGTCGGTCTTCGTTGCCGATGAGTCCATCGCAAATCGCCTTCCCTGAAGCGCTCAAAGGCTAACACGGAGGACGGCGCACCGGCATTCGGCGACAGCAGCAATTTGACAGAACCGAGACAGCCGCTAGGCTGACGCCTCCACAGGGCGGTCGCCTCCACAGGGCGGTCGCCTCCACAGGGCGGTCGCCTCCACAGGGCGGTCGCC
>VXVC01000003.1:0-15100 GCA_009836625.1 Holophagales bacterium | reverse complement strand
CGCCTCCACAGGGCGGTCGCCTCCACAGGGCGGTCGCCTCCACAGGGCGGTCGCCTCCACCCAAGGGATTTTGATCCCGGAAAGGAGATGAGACATGCCCACTCTGCTCGAACTCATCGAGGCAGGCTTGGTTCTCGCCGCCCGCGCTCACATCGTGCTCGTCGGATAGCGACGACGTGAGATGAGCCTCTTGGGGGCGGACGGTGCGACTCACCGAACCGTCCCGCCCCCAGTCACTTCGTGTAGACTCGGGCCTTGAATGGCACTGTGTAGCCCATGACTGCCACCGTTGTTCCCTTCGACTCATTGGCCGAGCCGGCTGTTATTCCGGGCCCCGTTCCCGAGCCGGAGACGTGCGCGCCGGAAACGGCCGAAGACTTCGAAAGTCTGAGGGATCGCGCGCGGGAGCTGGGTAACAGCGGCTCCTACCGGCAGGCCGCTGACCTCTACGGCCAGGCCGCGAAGGTCGCCAGCGCCACTGGAGACACCGACGGAGCCGACGAGGCCCTTTGCGGATGGGGCGCTGCCGAGACGGAACTCGGCAACGGTACCGAAGTCATGCCAGAACTTCGGCGGGTTCTTCTCGCCAGCAGCAACGACGACAACCGTTGGCTGGCCTCCTACACGCTGGCCCGCGCCCATGAGTTGGAGGGACAGACCAAGAAAGCGCTCTTCTATGCACGGCTTTCCCACCATCACTCTTCGCATGCACGGCGCCAAGGCCTGACGGGGCTTTCGCACAATCTCCTGGGTAACCTCCTCGTGGCCGAAGGTCGGGAAGCTGAAGCAGCCGCCGAGTACCGGACCGCCCTCCGGCAATCGGACAACTCGCCTCCTATGTGGTTGGCGGGCGCCGAGACGAATCTGGGCTACTGCCTACTAGCCGGTGCGACCCGCGCGAGAGGCCTAAGCACAGCCCGGATGCGAGAGGGCCTTCGGCTGATCTATCGGAGTATCCGCACGTTCCGTCGCGAAGGCGCGGTCCAGTACAGCATGCTCCCGCATCTCGACCTGTGCTTCGCCCACCTTGAACTGAAGCGGCCAGCCTGCGCCAGACGGCACGGTCTGCGCGCCCTCAAGTTGGCCAAACAGTACGGTGATTCGGCGACGATCAAGAACTCGCTCTACTTGCTCGGCCATGTAGCGCTGCTCGAAGGGGAGACAGAAGCGGCGCGGAAGTGCTTTGGCGAACTCGGCCAGCGCTTCTATCCCGATCAAGCCGGCCTTACCGATTTGTTGATGTCGGTCGATCTGCGCCAAGTCGTGAATCTGAGGGTGTGATGAAGGCCACTCTCTCCAAGCTCCTGAATGAGGCCCGTCCGGGCTGCACAGCGATTGTCGCAACGCTGGCGCTCCTGCTGAGTGGCGGTGCCGTTCACGCCGGAGGCAGCGCCCCGGTACTGGGCAAGGGTGGCGACGTGTACCACATCGCCGTCGGCACCTACGGCGACCTGTTCCCTGGCGGCAGCGAAACATCGGTCGACGCCGACGTATTGCGGCTGCAAGCTCGGCGCGGATCAGGCACGGTAGAAAGCCACCTCGTTCCCGGCAGCGAATCAGATGACAGTGATCGTACGCCGTCCCTGTTCTTCGATGCCTCCACCGAGAAGCTGTATGTGGTCTGGTCGAGCAGCAACACCTCGACACTGACGCGGATCAATCTGGCGTCCTTCGACGGTAGTGACTGGTCCGAAACGATCGAGGTTTCCGGGAACATCTACAGCGAGAAGTCGGCCCCGCGTCTCGCAGTCACGCACGATCGCTTTGAGCTGGCGGGAGGAAGCGACAGCGGACCGAGCACCCGGACTGTCCTTCATGTGGTCTGGTCGGAGAGCACGACGGACGGCGAGAAGGCCATGTACGCACCCGTCGTGCTGATCGACGGGGAACTCGCCTCGACGTGGCGTCGTGTGCACCGCCTGAACGACTACGTGTCGGACGCGCTCGCGGCCGACCCGTTCAGTGCCGAAGTGCCAGAGGCCCTGCGGAGCGCGCCGACTGTCGATGCCGGTGCGGAGTCCAACGCGGTCGTCATCGGCTTCGCCGACAGCGACACCGGGGCGCTCGTCCAGTTGGAGCTCTCCACTCCCGCAACCGAACTCTCCGAGCTCGCCGACAGCCTGTCCGACCACCTTGACGGATCGAATCTCTGCGCACGCATCGATAGCGGAGGTTCTGACGCGCTCACGAGTATCGCTGAGGCGGCGAGAGTTCACATCGTCGTCTTCGGGCGCCGGATCCGCAGCCGCGTACTCAGTCCGCTGGCCCAGGATGCCAAGGACGTACTGACCACTCGCGCTGCCGACCTTTGCGCTGAGGGCGGACTGACGAGCGTCTCAAGTGCGGCTCGAGTTCACATTGTTGTCTTCGGTGCACGAGCCCAAGCTGGTGAACTCCTGGAGCGAGCCGAAGCCGGGGAAACTCACGTCCTCCTTGCCGCAGCCCAAGAAGTCGGTAACGACTACGTCCAGCATCTCGCCCGGCTGCAGGTGAGGTCCGAGCGGATCGCGCCCACGATCGGCGACGGCGAGCCGACGATCCTGGTTTCGCCCAACGGCACCGGAGCGATCGTCGTCTGGGAGAACGCGAACACGCTGAGCTACGTCGAGACAGAAGCCGACGAGACCTGGAGTAGCTCCCACTCACTCCAGATCGGCAGCAGCCTCTCGCGCTCCGAGGCCTACTCGATGCTTCGCGATCGCGCCCGCTCGCTCGAATAGGGTCGAGCACGTCACGTACTCTCATCGAAGCGGTGCCGGCCTAGCGGCCGGCGCGTTTTCCGGCCGCCTTCGGCGCGCGTTCCCTGCGCGACGGCGTAGTCTGGAGGCCGCTCCCTAGCCAATGACGGCCTCCAGCCTGCAGGGGCCAGGGAAGGGGCGCCCAGCGGGCTGGAGGCAAGCGTCTCCCGAGATCGCCACCTCAACCGACGACCCACCGCAGCGCAGCCGACCGAAGCGAGCGCCGACCTCCCATCCACCAAGAAAGCGCGAGCGGCCGCTGGGCGCCCCTTCCCTGGCCCCGGCAGGCGGGTGCTTCACCGGGCGTTTCGCTGCCACGCGCCGGCCGAAGGCCGCGCGCTACGGACCCGCGCGCAAGGCGCGGTCGGACCCGCCGCGGAGTTCGTGGCGCAAAGCGTCCCGGCGTTCGAAGAAAGCCGGGAGCAAGGCGTCGGCCAGCGGCGGCACAGGTTCGCTTACCAGGGTCGCCGGGTTGATCCAGCGACCGTTGCTCTGCACGCGATAGTCGAGATGCGGTCCGGTCGAAAGGCCGCTGGAGCCGACGTACCCGATGACCTGGCCCTGGTTCACCCGCGCTCCCGCGCGAACGCCCTGTGCGTAGCCCGAAAGATGCAGATAGGCCGTCAGGTAGCCGTTGGCGTGGCGCAGCCGGACCGTCCGACCGCCCCCCCCGCGTAGGCCCGCCGAGACGACCGTACCGTTCGCGGTCGCCCGCACCGGGGTTCCGACCGGCGCGCCGTAATCCACACCGTAGTGCGGCATGCGACGCTTCAGGACCGGGTGGAACCGACTCAGCGAGAACCGGGACGTGACTCTCGAGTACGGCAGCGGCGAACGGAGGAACTGCCGCTGCAGCGGTTGACCGTCGGCGTCGTAGTAGCGGTTCGAACCACCCTCTGCAGGCTCCTCGTCCGGGAAACGGTAGGCCTCGAGCCAACGCTCCCGGTTCCGGTAGCGGAGCGCATGAACCTGATCCACGCCCTGGACCTGGCCGTCCAGAAGGAGCTCGTCGAACAGGATCTCAAAGCGGTCACCAACCCGCAGGTCTCGATTGAAGTCGAGGTCCCACTGCAGCACTCTCGCCATGCTCTCAGCCAGACTGGCAGGCCCGCCGGCGCGGCGAATCGAGCTCTCAAGGGCTCCGCGCAGCTCGCCACGGACCAACCGCCGGATGTGACTGCGTCGATAGGGACGGTACCGACTCGTCCAGGCGCCGTGATTCCGGTCGGCCACGACGACGCCCTGGCCCCGGCGCGGCAGTCTGATGCCGACCAGTCCCTCGTCGCGGTGGACCATCGAGTAGAAGGAGTCGCGAGCGCGCAGCTTGCGGGGGTCCAGCACCTCGCTGACCGCGGCGCTGGCCTGACGGAGTTCCGCCTCCGGGACACCGGCTCGGAGCAGGACCCCGTCAAGAGTGTCGCCTCTCCGAATCTCATGCTCCAGCGGGAAGGGCACCCTGTCCAGTGCCATCGGGTCCAGCGCGAAGGCCAGATCGTCATCGACCGCGCTACCTGACACCGCGGCGTTCACCTCGATGAGCGAAGGCGCCGGACGGATCGCAAGCCAGCCCAGGAAGGTCACGAGAGCGACGCTCAGGAAACCCGCGGACCAACGCCCAAGTTGTTCAGTACGCACGAGTCAGGAACCAGCCGGGCGAGCCCGGAAGTCCTATTCTGCCATGTCAGGCCGCGTCCTGCTGCCTCGACCTCATCTTCCTGGGCGCACGGGAGCGGATGTAGCCGTGCTCACGGGCGTACTGCAGGAGCACGGCCTCCAGCTTGCGCCTGCCCCGGTAGAGACGGCTCATGACCGTGCCCAGGGGAATACCGAGCTGATCCGCGATCTCGCGGTAGGACAGTCCCTGCAGGTCGGCCAGTTCGACCGCCGTCCGGTAGTCCTCGGGAAGCGCCTCGAGCGCCTTCTGAACATCCTGATCGAGTGCGTCCACCATCAGCTCTTCCTCCGGAGTCGCGCCACGCGCGGTCAGCGGAGACTCGAGAAGCTTCGACTCGAAGGAGCCCTCGATCTCGTCGAATGAGTTCTTGAGCGGCTGGCGTTGGCGCTTCCGGTAGCGGTTGATGAACGTGTTCTTGAGGATCTTGAACAACCAGGCCTTGAAGTTCGTCCCTTCCTGAAACTTGTCGTAGTACTTGTACGCTCGCAGGTAGGTCTCCTGCAGGAGATCCTCGGCGTCCTGACGGTTACGGGACATCCGATAGGCCGTGCTGTAGAGACTGTCCATGAAGGGCAGCACCTCAGCCTCGAAGTTCCAGCCGCCGTTGTGATCGGCTATGGCGCTCATGTGGTTTGCCTCCCCCGTCGCGGCAATGGGCCGCGACGCCTTGTGTGGAAGGGGTCAGCACATTCGGTGCCAAGTGTCGCAGTCGCGACGGCGAGACCGTCATCTCCCTGTCACCGCGCCGTTTCCGGCCCGGCGCCGCCGCCGTGGACCGAGCGCAGAAATCCTGCAAGACGCCAATATGGCCGGCACACGCCACAAGGGACGTGCAAGCCGGCCAAAAAGCCTCCCTCGGGAGGCTTCAGCGGCGCCAGCTTCCTGGCGCCGCCATGGTTCTCCTAGACGAAACCGGCGCCGCGAAGCGCGATGACCAGGGCGTAGATGACGACCGACTCCATGAACGCCAGGCCGATCAGCAGCATGATCTGGATCCGGCCGCCGGCGCCCGGATTCCGGGCCAATCCAGCGCAGGCCTCGCCGGTCGCGCGGCCCTGACCGATCGCGCCGCCGGCCGCGGCGATACCGATGCCCACGGCGGCGCCCAGCAGGCCGAGATTCGCGCCGCCGCCGTCGCCTTCTGCGCCGTCCTGAGCCAATGCCGGAGCGGCAAACAGGGTGAGCAGCAGGGCCACGAGAAGGACGAGCTTTGACTTCTTCATTTCCTGAGAGTCCCTTTCAGTGTGCCGACGCTTCAGCCTCGGCGATGTAAACAGTGGTCAACATGATGAAGATGAAGGTCTGTAGCGTCGCGGCCAGGAGGCCGAGCGCCATGATCGGCAACGGCAGCGCAAGGGGAACCAGACTGAAGATGGCGGCCGCGGCGAGGTGTTCGCCAAAGACGTTCCCGAACAGCCGCATGCCGAGCGAGAGCACGCGAGCTGCGTGACTGATGATCTCGAGCGGGATGAACAGGGGGGCAAGCCAGAGGACCGGGCCAACGAAGTGCGCGAAGTAACGCAGGCCGTTCCGGCGCAGGCCGAACAGGTGGTACAGCACCCATGCCGTAATGGAGAGGGCGAACGTGACGTTGACGTTCTGGGTCGGGGGCAGCAGGAAGAAGATGGACCCCGACAGGTTGCTGATGAAGATGAAGAAGGCGAACGAGGCGATCAGGGGCAGATGGCGCGAGCCGCCCTCGCCGATCGTCTCCTCGAGGAGGTTTCGCATCCAGTTGAGGACAATCTCGACGATCTGTTGCACCTTGCCCGGATCGTCCCGATTCAGTCCCTTCGACACGACCACCCCCAGCGTCGTCACGACACCGAAGACGAACAGTGCCATGACGACGTGATCCGGCACTTCGGGGGGCAGGCTCTCCTCGGCTCCAGCCAGACCCACGCCCCACTTCCAGGCCGCGTTCACGGGCTCGTAGAGGATGGAGTGTTCGCCGGCAGCCATGACAGTTGGGGGACTTCGGACGTGGAGGGATGGTGACCGTCGCTCGAACGGAGGAGTCGGGCGTGTGTACGGTTACGCGGAGTCGGTCGGCGTACGGGTCGGAACCGGGCTGATCCTCAGGCTAGCGAGGCGAACCGACACGACGCGCCAGTTCCGAAGCCACCAGTGCCAAAGGCACGACCGAGAATCCCAGGATTAGCGCGATGAACTCCCTTGACCCCACAAGCAGGGCCGCAACGATGAAAGCGCTCAACAACGAATAGCGGAGAACGGTGGACAGAGTGTTCCTGGCGCCAGCACGCCCGTCGACGTTCGGCTCCAACGCGCGAACCTGCATCTCGAGGCCGCGGAAGCTGAAACTACTGACGAGCCCTGCGGCTGTCAAGGCGACTGCGGCGCCCGGGCTCCAGGCCAGCGCCGCCGCACCTCCCAGGGCCGTCAGCAGCAGCGACCAGCGAAGAACCCGCTTCGACATCGCAGCCAGTTGGTCCTCCTGTCCGGAGGGGCCCCGGAAGCCGAGCAGACGGGCTACTTCACGAGCTGCCGAAGCCATCTTCCTCTTCGTCCGCGCTCACGCGCCGGATCGTCTGGTACGCGTTGTAGAAGCCCGCCGCGACGCCGAACAGAAAGCCGATCATCGCCCCGGTCTTCGGCGCGTCGAACCACTCTCCGACCGCCTGGCCGGCCAGAAAGCCAAGGACGGAGGCCACCGGAAACACGAGGCCGATGACCGCCACGTCGAGAAGTCGCATTGGCAGGCGCATCCCGCGTCCATCCTAGAGCAAGGCAGGGGTCTCTCTCCGGCCGGGTTACGCCCTGGAGTCCCAGAGCACGTCCGGCTCGCCGCGAACCATGTTCTCGTAGCGGGCCATGACGAAGAGCGCGTCCGACAGCCGGTTGACGTACGTCAGGGCCGGCGCGCCGACCGGCTCGGCGGCCGCGAGCGTCACCAGCCGCCGCTCTGCCCGGCGGCAGATGGTCCTGGCAAGGTGCAGCGCGGCAGCCGCGGCGGAGCCGCCTGGCAGCACGAAGTTCGCGAGCGGCTCTAGTTCTTCCTGCAACCGGTCGATCGTCCTCTCCATTGCCTCGATGTGGCGCTGCTCGATGCGCGGCACAGGAGGAGCCTCGTCGTCCGGCGGTACGCACAGATCCGAACCGAGGTGGAACAGCTCCTGCTGAACCCGACGGAGGCTGTCGGCGACCGGCGCCGCCGGTCCGGCGGCGACCGCGACACCCAGCGCCGAGTTCAGTTCGTCGACCGCTCCGTAGGCTTCGACGCGAGCGTCGTCCTTGCGGACCCGGACGCGAACGCCCAGACCGGTCGTTCCATCATCGCCGGTCCGCGTGTAGACACGCGTTATCCGAGGCAAGGGACCCTAGATGTCGTCCCTGATCGCACCTTCGACCGGGCTGCTCGCACCCTCGGTGTAGATGCCACCCGTCAACTCGAACGACTCGACGGCCCGCTCGCGAAGACGCTCGAGCGCCTCGTCGAAGTTCTCAGGCGACATCTCCTCGTCGCAGAAGGAGCAGCAGCTTTCCCAGGTGTAACCCAGGCCGTCGACCTGTTTCCGGCCGCCCGGCGTCACCTCGTCGGTGATCGGGCACCAGATCGTGCTCATCGCGAGCATGAAGTTCTCTACGTAGCGCTCCTCGGCAGCCCTGGCGGCGTACGTGTCGGGATCGCCGGCGAAGGTCACGGCGACGCCGGGCTCGCTGCCCCGGTACTCGACACCGCTATGAGACCAGGTCTCGCCCTCGGCCGCGGACGGCACGAACTTGACCGGACAGAGGTCTGTCGACTTGAGGGCCTCCGGGATCTTCACCTTGGCCAGGTCGACCGCGTCGGGCGGCAACTGCGCAGCAATGGGCGCCACGCAAAGGGCCATCGCCAGGACCAGAATGAAACGGGGCGCTGAACGGCCGGAAACGAGCTTCTTCGACATGGGCGGGGATCCCTCCGCGATGCTGGGAATCGACAACTATGTACGGCGCCGACGACCGGCGCCTGTCCAGTGAACAGGGCTCGCGAGTATAGCAATCGGCCGCCGACCAGGCGCGGCTCAACTCCCAACTTCGTCGCCATACCGACTGGTACGCTCCGTGACCGTGAGCCGATCCGCGGCAGCATGGCCTCCGAGCCGCCCGGCCGGTCTTGCTGCGGTGGCGATGCTGATCGGGCTCTCCAGCCTGACGGGCCCCGCCACGGCTGCCGACCGCCTGAGCAAGCGTCACGCCGACTGGCTCGCCGAGGTCTCGGTCATCATGACGGCCGAGGAACGCGATCTCTTCTTCCGGCTCACGCGGGACTACCAGCGGGAAGCCTTCATTCGGAAGTTCTGGCAGGTCCGCGACCCGGTGCCCAAGACCGGGCGCAACGAGATGCGCGAGCGTTGGGAGGAGCGAGCAGCCTATGCCCGCAGCAACTACGGGGGCCTGACGGACGCGCGCGCGCAGGTTCTGCTGATCCACGGCGAACCGAACCGGATCATCCAGGTCCGGTGCACCACGACGCGCATACCGGCCGAGGTCTGGACGTACCAGGGGAGCGACCGTGTCCGGTTCAACTTCCTGCTGCTCTTCGTTCGCCCGAGAGGTCTTGGAGAAGCCCGGGTCTGGGCACCGGGCCGGGGCGACATCCGGGGAGTGGTCGAAGGCGCGAAGGCATGCATCAACGGCCACCTGCTCGAGGACGTCATCGACCAGATGCGCAGTCTCGGACGCGAGTACGGAAGCCAGCTGGCGCGCGTGCTCGCGAAGCCGAGGCCTCGCAACGAGGAGTGGGTAGCCGCTTTCGCGGCGGCCAGCACCGACCTGCCGCCCGGCGCGGACCTCTTCGCGGCCGACACCGACTACGACTTCCTCGGCCGGTTTCAGAGTCGTACCGTGGTCCAGGGACGGGTCCGCGTCGATCCGGCGGCAACCGCCGTCGGCGAGTTTGCCGGCTACCGGTCCCGCGACTTCGTCCTGGTTGGCGAGGTCATCAAGGAGCAGGAGTTGTTCGAGTCATTCCGCTACAAGTTCGGCTTCCCCGCCACCGAAGGTGAACAAGGCGCGACAGGCGGGCCCCTGCTCCTGCCCTTTCAACGCTACCTGCGGCCCGGCCACTACCGGCTGATCCTGCGGATCGAGGACGTCAACGGCGGGCGGTTCTTCCGCGGCGAGCAGGACGTCAGCGTCCCCAGGCTCGCCGCCCTGGCGCCGCTGCTCGAGGCCGCACCCGAGGGGGAACGGTTGCTGGCAGAGGCGGCCAGAAGCGTGGGTTCCGAGTCCGTCGACCTTCGATTGCTGAAGCCGGCGGGCGAGATCCTCTCCGGCCTCGTTCGCTTTGACGCGGTCGTCGAAGGCGCGGGAGTGTCGGCTGTTTCGTTTCTGCTCGACGAAACAGCGGTGCTCAGGAAGGCCCATCCGCCCTACAGCGTTGAGCTCGACCTCGGCGACTTTCCACGACCCCGTACCCTGCGGGTCGAAGGCGTCGGCGAGAACGGTGAAGTGCTGGCCTGGGACGAGTTGGCGATCAACGCCGGCGACCACAACTTCACGGTCCGGCTGATCGAGCCTCAGCGCGGCGGGAGTTACCTCTCGAGCCTTCGCGCGCGAGCCGAGGTCGAAGTACCGGAAGGAGCGACGCTGGATCGGCTCGAGTTCTACGTGAACGAGAACCTGTCCTCGACCCTCTACCAGGAGCCGTTCGTCCAGCCAATTCAGCTTCCACCGTCCGTCGGCGTGTCGTACGTGCGTGCCGTGGCGCATCTTCGCGACGGCAACACGGCGGAGGACCTCGTCTTCATCAACTCACCCGGCGACATCGAGCGCGTCGAGGTGCAGTTCGTGGAGCTGTTCGTATCCGTCACGGATCGTGGCGGACGGCCGCTGGAGAACCTGGAGCTTGCCGACTTCCAGGTGCACGAGGACGGCCAGGAACAGCACGTGAGCCGCTTCGAGCGAGTCGTCGATCTCCCCATCCACGTGGGCGTCGTGATCGACAACTCGGCCTCCATGCGCGCCTCACTGGACATCACGCGGCGCGCGGCGCTGAGGTTCTTCGAGCAGGCCGTTACGCCGCGCGACCGGGCGGCCGTCATCACCTTCAACCGGTTTCCCCGACTCGCCGTCCGGTTGACCAACGACCTGCGGGAACTGGGTAGCGGGCTGGCCGGCCTGACCGCCGAAGGCCAGACCGCGCTCTACGACAGCCTGATCTTCAGCCTGTACCACCTTGCAGGGGTCACCGGCCAGCGCGCGATCCTGCTGCTCTCGGACGGGAAAGACGAAGTCTCCCGCTTCTCCTTCGAAGAGACTCTCGAGTACGCCCGCCGCGCCGGCGTTACCGTGTACGCAATCGGTCTTGGAATCGACGAGGCCGGCGCGAGGCGACGGCTGGACCGTCTCAGTGCCCAGACCGGCGGGCAAAGCTACTTCGTCCGGGACCCCGAGCTCCTCGACGAAATCTACGCCAACGTCCAGCGCGAACTTCGCTCCCAGTACATGCTCGCCTACCAATCCAGGAACACCCGCACCGACGATGGCTTCCGTCGAATCGAGGTCGACGTTCGCAGACCCGGCACCGAGGTCAAGACGATGAGCGGCTACTACCCGTAGTCGAACGCCTGCCGGCACACAGAAGAAGAAAGGCCCTCGGCGGGAACTAACCCACCGAGGGCCAAGGAGGATCCCGGCGACGACCTACTCTCCCACACCGTCGCCAGTGCAGTACCATCGGCGCTGCGGGGCTTAACTTCCGTGTTCGGAATGGGAACGGGTGTTTCCCCCGCGCTACGGTCACCGGAAATCGCCTAACCGAGCAAGCGCCACCTTCCCGGTGACGCCCTCAACCGAATCGAATCCTTCCAGGGTCTCTCTCCTGCCGTCGTGGCTACAAGCCCCGACGAAACCTAAGCGCCCAAGTCCCGAGTGCAGCAATCTCGAAATTGGTCAAGCCGAACGACCGATTAGTACGGGTTAGCTAAACGCCTCGCAGCGCTTACACGCCCCGCCTATCAACCTGGTAATCTGCCAGGGGTCTTCAGGGATACCTCATCTCGAGGCTGGCTTCCCGCTTAGATGCTTTCAGCGGTTATCCGAACCGAACATAGCTACCCAGCTGTGCCGCTGGCGCGACAACTGGTGCACCAGAGGTTCGTCCGTCCCGGTCCTCTCGTACTAGGGACAGCTCCTCTCAAGTATCCTACGCCCACATGAGATAGGGACCGAACTGTCTCGCGACGTTCTAAACCCAGCTCACGTACCACTTTAATCGGCGAACAGCCGAACCCTTGGGACCTGCTTCAGCCCCAGGATGTGATGAGCCGACATCGAGGTGCCAAACCGCCGCGTCGATGTGAACTCTTGGCGGCGATAAGCCTGTTATCCCCGGAGTACCTTTTATCCGTTGAGCGATGGCCCTTCCATACGGAACCACCGGATCACTAAGTCCTACTTTCGTACCTGCTCGACTTGTAGGTCTCGCAGTCAAGCTCCCTTCTGCCTTTGCGCTCTGCGGCTGGTTTCCAATCAGCCTGAGGGAACCTTCGAGCGCCTCCGTTACTCTTTAGGAGGCGACCGCCCCAGTCAAACTACCCGCCTGACAGTGTCCCCGACCCGGATCACGGGCCCAGGTTAGATCTCCAATACGCTAAGGGT
Organism: Holophagales bacterium; assembly: GCA_009836625.1. Classification (GTDB taxonomy): domain Bacteria; phylum Acidobacteriota; class Thermoanaerobaculia; order Multivoradales; family Multivoraceae; genus Multivorans. The sequence continues at coordinate 3,082 of VXVC01000003.1, read as the reverse complement.
GGTATTTCACCAATGACTCCACCGAGACTGGCGTCCCGGCTTCAAAGCCTCCCACCTATCCTACACATAACGCATCAGGGATCACTGCCAAGGTGCAGTAAAGGTTCACAGGGTCTTTCCGTCTTCATGCGGGTAACCGGCATCTTCACCGGTACTACAGATTCGCTGAGCCCCCTGTGGAGACAGTGCCCAGATCGTTACGCCATTCGTGCAGGTCGGAACTTACCCGACAAGGAATTTCGCTACCTTAGGACCGTTATAGTTACGGCCGCCGTTTACCGGGGCTTCAATTCAGAGCTTCGAGGACCCGAAGGCCCGCTAACACTTCCTCTTAACCTTCCGGCACCGGGCAGGCGTCAGACCCTATACGTCGTGTTCGACTTAGCAGAGTCCTGTGTTTTTAGTAAACAGTCGCCTGGGCCATTTCACTGCGACCGCCAGCAGCTCCGAGGGCGAACCTCATCACCGCCGGTGGCACACCTTCTCCCGAAGTTACGGTGTCAATTTGCCGAGTTCCTTCACAGGGGATCACTCAAGCGCCTTGGGATTCTCTCCCCGTCTACGTGTGTCCGTTTGCGGTACGGTCGCCCCGCACTCTGCTTAGGGGTTTTTCCTGGCAGCATGGAATCAACGACTTTGTGGGCCGAGGCCCTCGGGATCACGTCTCAGCGTTAAGGAGCCACGGATTTTCCTACGGCTCCCGCCTACACGCTTCAACCTACACTTCCAATCGTAGGCTCGTCTATCCTCCTGCGTCACCCCATCGTCATAACGAGAGCGGAACGGTACAGGAATGTTGACCTGTTTCCCATCGACTACGCTTTTCAGCCTCGCCTTAGGGGCCGACTAACCCTGAGCGGATTGGCCTTCCTCAGGAAACCTTAGACTTACGGCGAGCAGGGTTCTCACCTGCTTTGTCGCTACTTGTGCCGGCAGGGTCTCTTCTGAACGCTCCATCGGTTCTCACGATCCGACTTCAGCGCCCTCAGAATGCTCCTCTACCATCCGGCGGGCCCGCAGGCCCGTCGGATCCGCAGCTTCGGTGATCAGCTTAAGCCCCGTTGAATTATCGGCACGGAGCCACTTGACCAGTGAGCTGTTACGCTTTCTTTAAAGGATGGCTGCTTCTAAGCCAACCTCCTGGCTGTCTGGACGTCTCCACATCCTTTCCCACTTAGCTGACACTTGGGGACCTTAGCTGGCGATCTGGGTTGTTTCCCTCTCGACCACGGAGCTTATCCCCCGTAGTCTGACTCCCGCGGTCCACATTCACGGCATTCGGAGTTTGGTTGGATTCGGTAAGCTTTTGGGCCCCCTAGTCCATCCAGTGCTCTACCTCCGCGATGCAACCCGCGAGGCTAGCCCTAAAGCTATTTCGAGGAGAACGAGCTATAACGAGGTTTGATTAGCCTTTCACCCCTACCCACGGCTCATCCAAGCCGTTTTCAACCAACATTGGTTCGGGCCTCCACTGAGTGTTACCTCAGCTTCACCCTGGCCATGGGTAGATCACCTCGTTTCGCGTCTACCACCGCTGACTGGATCGCCCTGTTCAGACTCGCTTTCGCTACGGCTATGCAAGACGCTTCGCCTTGCCAGCGACGGTAACTAGCCGGCTCATTATGCAAAAGGCACGCGGTCGCGCGGGACTCACCGAGGCGAGCCATAGCGCTCCCACTGCTTGTAGATGCGCGGTTTCAGGTACTGTTTCACTCCCCTAGGCAGGGGTACTTTTCACCTTTCCCTCACGGTACTGGTTCACTATCGGTCGCAGAGGAGTATTTAGCCTTGGGTGATGGTCCACCCGAATTCCCACAGGGTTTCTCGTGTCCCGTGGTACTTGGGAACATCGCTCGAGAGTCGCTCGCCTTTCGCCTACGGGGCTGTCACCCTCTGTGGCGGTCCGTTCCAGGAACCTTCGACTAGACGACCGATTTGTCACTCTCTGATCCCGCTGCAACGGGATCGTGCGATGCCCCACGACCCCAGGCGGACAACGCTTGCAGGCTTGGCGCCCGCCTGGTTTGGGCTGTTCCGCGTTCGCTCGCCGCTACTGACGGAATCGCATGTTGCTTTCTCTTCCTAGGGGTACTGAGATGGTTCACTTCCCCCCGTTGGCCTTCACGAAGCTATGTGTTCACTCCGGAATGGCGGAGCATGACCTCCGCCGGGTTCTCCCATTCGGAAATCCTCGGATCAAAGCCTGTTTGCAGCTCCCCGAGGCTTATCGCAGCTGGCCGCGTCCTTCATCGCCTCTCTGCGCCAAGGCATCCACCGTGCACCCTTAGTAGCTTGACCAAAAGTCAAAGATTGCACACTCGAGACTTCGACGCTTAGGTTTATGCCGCCCTCCGCCCGGCCCGTAAGCCGGCGAGAACGGCTGCTTGAATCCTTTACCCTTTCTTGGATTCGATTCAGTTGTCAAAGACCGTGGCGCCCTCGGAACCGTCGTCTGCCAACCGTCCCGCGGAGCCCTGAGTCTTTCGGAATCGAGAAGGCCGCGAGCCTTCTTTCTGAGGAGGCCTGGTGGAGCTGATCGGAGTCGAACCGACGACCTCCGCCTTGCAAGGGCGGCGCTCTCCCAGCTGAGCTACAGCCCCATACCCGTGGGCCGATCCAAGCGTCCGACCCTATGGTGGGCCTAGGTAGACTTGAACTACCGACCTCACGCTTATCAGGCGTGCGCTCTAACCAACTGAGCTATAGGCCCAGCGTTCGCCATCCAGGCATTCCAACCGATTCCCTGGAAACTGAATAGAGGAAGGTCGCGTATCGACCTGGACTGCCCGGATCGGCGAGCGCGGAACGCGCCGCCTCCCGGGCATTAGCCCTTAGAAAGGAGGTGATCCAGCCACAGGTTCTCCTACAGCTACCTTGTTACGACTTCACCCCAATCACCAACCACACCATGGACAGCTGCCTCCCTTGCGGGTTAGCCCACCGGCTTCCGGTACAGTCGACTTTCGTGATGTGACGGGCGGTGTGTACAAGGCCCGGGAACGTATTCACCCCGGCATGCTGATCCGGGATTACTAGCGATTCCACCTTCATGGAGTCGAGTTGCAGACTCCAATCCGAACTG
>VXVC01000011.1 GCA_009836625.1 Holophagales bacterium | reverse complement strand
CCCCGCCACCGCCGCCCGCCCACCGCCGCGCCGCTGGAATCGCGAAGAGCAGCACCGCGGCCGCGATCAGGGAGCGCGTCCCGGCCACCTGCCAGGCATCGAGCTCCGTCGCCTTGACCGCCGCACCGCCGGTCGAAAACAGGATGCCGGCGACGACCGCCTGGAGCGCAGCAACCGAACGGATCGTCATCTGGAGTGGCTCGCTGGCAAGGCAGTATCGTAGTCTGCGTGAACCAACGGACTGACAAGAGTCTGGCGGATTGCTTTGCCGAGTTCCGCGCGATCTGCACCGCGCACCACTACGAGTTGAAGGCGCCAGAGCGACGCAACCGCGGGAACGAGTTCGCCTCGATGCTGCACTCGGAAACGGCTTGCCGAAAGCCCGGCAAGCGACCACACCCACGCTAGCCCGACCGCCGGTCGAGACGGCTCTCCTGGCACGGAAGTTGCTGAACCCAGTGTCAGGATCTACCAGCGGCTCCAGATGGGGCAAGGGAGGCAGCATGCTGACGCGACCTGAAGGCAAGCCGGGACCGGCGCTGGCGCTGGCATCGCTGCTGTGCCTCGCCCTGGCAGGGGCACTGCCCGCTCAGCCTGATCAACCCTTCGTCGACTTCATTGACGTCCAGGTCGTCGAGGTCGACGTCGTCGTCACAGACAGGAAGGGCCGCCCCGTAGACGGCCTGAAGCCGGAGGACTTCGAACTCTACGTCGACAGCGCCCCGGTCCAGATCACGAACTTCTATGAGTCGAGGGTACTCCGCGACCAACCGGTGGGCGACAGCGGCGACACGGACCGTAGCAACGCGGAGCGAGCGTCAGGGCCAGGGAGTTCGGACGACGCCGCGCTGACCATCATCTTCTACCTGGACGAACCGAGCACCCTCCCTTCCCACCGCACGCGGTTGCTGGGACGCCTGGAGCATGCCGTCGCTCCGTGGCGGTCCATGGAGGCGCGCTTCATGCTCGCCAGGTTCGATCACCGGCTCGATGTCCTCGTGCCGCCGACGCGCGACCTGGACGCGATCCTGGAAGGCGCCGCCGCCGTTCCGAAGGGGTCGCCGCGCGCAATCCAGAACGTCGAAGGTGCCCGACGGTCCGCGATCAGGAGCCTGATCGACAGCCACGAAGCCTGTCTGCAGACTCTCTATTGCCGGCCCTGCCAGGACAACTGGGGCGAACTGCTTTCGCTCGCACGGCAGCACGCGGACAACCAGGCCGCGAACGCGGCCATCGCGGCAGATGGACTGGCCGATCTGGTAACGACGCTCGCCGGCGTGCCGGGCAAGAAGGCGGTCGTCTACGTGACCGACGGGCTGCCGCAAAGGCCGGGAATCTCGGTTCTCGACTATCTCGGTAATCAACTCTGCCCGGATCTCAGGCGGAGCGCGTCGTCCGAGACGATGGCGGAGATCCTCCAGTACGACGAGAGCCGTCGTTTCAATCGAGTAACCGCCCATGCGAACGCGAACCGGGTCACGTTCTTCGCCCTCGACGCAGCGGGGCTGCGGGACGCCACGCCCGACATCTCCCTGGACCGCACGACCGCGCCGAGTTCCCGGAACCTCAACCTGCACAACATGAACGCGCAGAGCGGCCTTCACCTTGTCGCTTCGGAAACCGGCGGCAAGGCGCTGCTCAACGCCAACGACCTGGCGCTCCTCCTCGCTGACGTCTCGGAGCAACTCGCGGTCTCCTACTCGCTGGGCTTCGCGCCAACCGCGGCAAGGCCCGGCGAGATCCGCCAGTTGCAGGTCGATCTCGCCAGGAACGCCGCGAAGGGCCGGACCGTCGAGTACCGCCGAAGCTACCGCGAAAAGTCCGTCGACGAACGCCTGGCCGAGCGGCTGCTGTCCGTCGCCTACCTGGGCAGCGCGGAGAACCCGCTCGAAGCGCGCGTCGGTTGCGAGGCGAGCGAGGCGCTAGGAAAGGACGCCCACGCACTCGCCGTCACCGTCGACGTCCCTGCCGAAGCGATCCTGGCGCTCCCGTTCCGCGGCGAAGAGACTGGCCAGCTTCGCCTATGGCTCCTCGCCGTCAAGGAGGACGACGGAGCTCGCACAAAGGTGCGCCAGAAGTCCCTCCCGGTCGGCGGCGGCAGCGGCGTCGCGGCCATCGACGGCGCCTACCGTTTCGAGGTGGCGATGAACCTGCCGGAGGGCGCCTACCAGGTCGCCGTCGGCGTCCGGGACGAAACCACGGGAGCCACCTCGCTGATCCGCGAACCGGTGTCCCTACCGACGCCGAAGGCAAACGCGACGGCGCGACCATGACATCGACTGACCGCAGGAGAGGACCGATCCTGTTTCTGGCACTGGTGCTCTGTCTCGCCAGCCTGAAAGGCCTTCAATCTCAGCCTGGTCAGCCCTTCGTCGAGTCGGTCGACGTCCAGGTGGTCGAGGTCGACGTCGTCGTCACCGACAGGAAGGGTCGTCCGATCAAGGGTCTGGCACGGGAGGACTTCGAGCTCTACGTCGACGGCCAGCCGGTCGAGATCACGAACTTCTACGAGTCTGCGATCTTGCTGGTGCAACCGGCAAGCAGACGGAACCGGGAGCGGCCTGTCGTCCGCAGCAGAGACATCCCCGGTGCCGCAAACGAGGATGCGCTGACCGTGGTCTTCTACCTCGACGACCCGAACATCTACCCCTCCCACCGTACCCGCTTGCTGCGCCGCCTGGAGAACGCGGTCGAACCGTGGCGGTCGATGGACGCGAGCTTCATGCTCGCGCGGTTCGTCAACCGCCTCGAGGTTCTCGTGCCGCCGACGCGCGAACTGGACGCGATCGTCGAGGGAGCGGCGACGGCGCCAAAGGGGTCGCCGCGCGCGATAGAGAACGGCGACGGCGCCCGTCGTTTCGCGATCCGAAGTCTGATCGACAGCCACGAGGCCTGCGCGCGGACTCTCTGCCGGCCCTGCCACGACAATTGGGGAGAACTCCTCTCGCTAGCGAGACAGTACGCCGACAACCGGGCGACGAACACAGCCATCGCCGCCGACGGCCTCGCGGATCTCGTTACGACGCTCGCCGGCGTGCCCGGCAAGAAGGCGATCGTGTACATGACCGACGGCCTGCCGCAGCGCCCGGGCATTTCCATCCTCGAGTACCTCGGGAGTGAACTCTGCAGAGACCTGCGACCCAGCGCGCCCTCAGAAACGATGGCGGAGATGGTGCAGTACGACGAAAGCCGCCGCTTCAACCGCATCTCGGCTCACGCCAACGCGAATCGCGTCACGTTCTACGGCTTGGATGCCGGCGGAGTGCGAAGCGCAAACACCGACATCTCTCTCGACAATCCCCGACTGGCGCCGAGTTTCCACAACGTCAGCCTCATGGCAATGAACGCGCAGAGCGGGCTCCACCTCCTGGCCCATGAAACCGGCGGCAAGGCCCTGATCAACGCGAACGACCTGTCGATCCTCCTCGACGACATGACCGATCAGCTCTCCGCCTCGTACTCCCTCGGTTTCGTTCCCGAGCAGCACGACCTGGGCCAGGTGCGGCAGATCTCCGTCCAACTCGCCCCCGGTGCCGACAAGGGACGCAGAATCGCGTACCGCCGCACCTACCGGGACAAGTCACTGGACGAGCGGCTCGCCGAACGGCTCCTCTCCGTCGCGTACCTCGGCAACCCCGAGAATCCGCTCGAGGCGGTCGTTGACTTTGGCGACACGAAGCTGCTGGAGAAGAAGATCCACGAGTTGGCGGTCGGCGTTAGCGTACCGACGGAGTCCGTCCTGAGCCTGCCCGGCAAGGACGGCGCGTCGCCGAACGCGAGCGCCCAGCTCCGCCTCTGGCTGGTCGCCGTCGAGGACCGGAACGGCGCGCGGACCACCGTTCGGCAGAAGGCGATCACCGTCGGCGGCGCGGCAGGCGTCGCGGCCGAAAACGGCAGCTACCGCGTCGAGGTCGCGATGAACCTGCCCGAAGGGGACTATCAGGTCGCAGTGGGAATCCGGGACGAGACGACGGGGTTAACGTCCCTGATTCGCGAACCAGTATCCGTGCCGCCGGAGTAGGCGGCCGCCGAGGGAGGCCAGACGTTGCAGCAGAACGCACTCGCGCGCATGAAGAGCCATCTTCCATCCACCACGACGGCGACGCTGCTTGTGCTCGCCGGCGCCGCCGCTGTTCAGGCCCAGCCGAGCGAGACCTTCATCGACACCCTCGACGTGCAGGTGGTCGAGGTCGACGTCGTGGTCACGGAGCGCAACGGCCGCCCGGTCAGGGGCTTGACCCGCGACGACTTCGAACTCTACGTGGATGGCGAGCCGGTCGAGATCACGAACTTCTTCGAGTCGGAGATCCTGGGCCAAGCGGCCGAGCCAGCGGACCGGACCGCCGCGCCGACCGCCGATGCCGAGCCGTCCGAAGCCGAGGCCGCGGCCGATCCCGCCTCGCTCACGGTCGTCCTCTACATGGACGACGCGAACCTCTTTCCGCCCTACCGCTCGCGGCTGCTCCGGCGCCTGGAGAAGGCGGTCGAGTCGTGGCGGTCCCTGAACGCGCGCTTCATGTTCGCACGGTTCGTCAACCGGCTGGAAGTCGTCGTGCCGCCGACCCGGGATCTCGACGCGATCCTCAAGGCCGCGGCCAAGCGCCCCAAGGGACTGGCCCGCGCCGTGCGGAACCAGCGGTCCCGGCAGTTCACGCTGGAGGACATCAACGTGAACAGCCGGGGGTGTCAGAACACCGGCCAGCTCGTGGCGCTGGCCGAGACGTACGCGGTCGAGCAGGCGAATCGCGCCGCGATCGCGGCCGACGGGCTCGCCGACCTGACCAGCACGCTGGCCGGTATCCCCGGGCGGAAGGCGATCGTCTACATGAGCGACGGACTGCCGCAGCAGCCCGGGCTCTCGGCCTTCGACTACATCGCCCAGGACCTCTGCCCGAACGACCCGCGCATCGTCCCCGAGACGAACGCGGCCGCTCAGCGCCACGATGAAACACGCCGCTTCCAGCAGCTCACGGCGCACGCCAACGCGAACCGGGTCACTCTCTTCACGCTGGACGCCGGCGGCATTCGCACCGGACTCAGCCAGTCGATGTCGTTCGATGGAAGGGCGCCGTCGTACCAGAACGACCGGCTGCACTGGACGAACATCCAGGGCGGCCTGCAGCAGCTCGCGTCCGAGACCGGTGGCAAGGCGCTTCTCAACTCGAACGACCTGGCCGACCTGCTTGACGACGTGACCGAGCAACTCGCCTCGACCTACTCCCTGGGCTTCTCCCCGGACGAGCGGAGGTCGGGCGAAGTCCGGCGGCTGAAGGTCGAACTCGCACCCAACGTCGCTCAGGGCCGCAGCGTGGAGTACCGGCGGTCCTACCGGGACAAGACCCAGGACGAGCAACTCGCCGAACGACTGATCTCCGCGGCCTACCTCGGCAGCACCCCGAATCCGCTCGGCGTCGCGGTCGACCTGGGCGCGACGACCCCGCGGGAGAAGAAGGTGCACCGGCAACCGGTCAGCATCGTCGTACCCGAAGAGGCCGTCCTGCTGGTGCCGGGCGCCGGCGGATCGAGCGGTCGGCTCCGGCTTCTACTCCTCGCGGTCGACGAGGAAAGACGCGGCCGCACGCCGGTGCGACAGATGACGGTGCCGGTGGGCCCAGCCGGCGACGTCCAGGCCACCGAGGGGGCCTTCCGCTTCGAGGTGTCGGTGAGCCTGGGCGAGGGCGACTACCAGGTCGTCGTCGGTGTCCGGGACGAGACGACGGGAGAGATGTCCCTGGTCCGCGACGCGACGCAGGTGCCGTCGCGGTAGCGCGCGGTTAGTCGCGGATTCGGCTCTCGCCCCAAGGGACGACCTCGACGCTGGTGCAGGCGCTGTCCTTCGGGCAGTACGAGTACGTCCCCGGCGCCAGATCCCTGACGATCACCTCGTCGTCGTCCTCCTGGATCTGGCCTCTGTCGTTGACTCCCGCGAGCGTACCCACCCGAATGGAGGCGCCGCCAGGTGTGACGAGGCGCGCGTCCCAAGAGTGCAAACGCGGTACGCGGAGCGATCCGCGCTCCGGCGCCAGCTCGATGACAAGCGGCGCGCCCTCCCGAATCTCGAATCGCCAGCCGACCATCCCGTGGCCCGCCGCCCGGACGACGACACCAACGGACTCGGCCTCCAACGGAACATGATGAGTGGCTTCACCCGCGCCGTCCGAGTAGCTGTTAGCCACGGTGGTGGCTGACCCCGCGGGGTGGAGCACAAAGGTCTGCGCACCGCTGATCGGCACTCCTCCGGAGCGAACGATTACGGTGACGCGCCGCTGATCGGCGAGCCGCAGTTCCACATCCTCGATTCGCTCGTTGACCCGTAGCTGGACTTGCGCCGGAGCCGACTGGAGTTCCCGTTCTTCCACGTACGCTTCGGCATGGATGCTGTAGCTCCATTCGGGCAGTCCGGTGACCTCGAAGGCCCCGGAGGTGTCGGTCCGACTGCGCCAACTCCCCGGTTGCAGGGGGTCTTGTTGTTCGCCAGCAACCTCGCCTGCGGCCCACACCCAGACCCGAGCCCCCGCCACCGACTCGAGAAGGCCGCTCTCTACGCTGCGTCTCACGACTCGCCCACTGATCGCACCTGCTGCGAGGTCGATGTCGATTCGCGCAACGCCGTCGGAGTCCGCCTCGATCTCGAAGATGCCGGCTTCGTTGACCTCGCGATCGTCGAAGTCACCCCAACCGTCCGTGTCCCACCCGCCTTCGCAAGGATCGCAGTCGGGGGCAGGAGTCACCTCGACGTGCCAGAAACCCTCCCTCGGCAGCAGGCCGCTAAAGCGGCCCTCCTCGCGGCTCCGGAAGGAGACTCGTTCACGGCCCCACATGCCGCCGAACCAGACCATCGCCTCTTCCAGGGGCTCCCCGCCGCGCTCGATCCGGCCGACCAGCGGCACGGCATCCAGTTCGACGTAGTGGTGATCCTGGCCGAAGAAGCGGACGACCTCATGGTGCCAGCGGTTGCCGCGGTTGTCCTCGACGTCTACCTCGTAGTCGCCCGGCGCCAGGCCTCGCCACAGGAAGGAGTCGTCACTTCCGCGATCGTGGAACTCGAACCTGCGGTCGCGCCGTTCCACCTCGCCCTCAGGCCCCAGCGTCACTGAAGACACCGTCGGTCTCAGATCGATCTCCAGCACGCTCGGCGTCAGGAAGGAAACGGACAGCAGGTTGCCGGCGGATGACACGAGTGGGCCCAGGTCGATCTGATCGGACAGCGACTCGATGCGCACCGGTCAACTGTCGCCGTCGGAACCGGCGAGTCGGAGCTCGTACGCCGCAGGCGAAAGGCCTTCGAACGTCAAGGCACCTCCGGAGTCCGTCCAGGCAACCCAGCCGAGGGCCAGAAACCCATCCCGTTGCCGCAAGCGGAACTGGTGACTGGAGCCGTCCGGTGAGGCGATACTGGCGGTCACACGCGCGCCCCTGACGGGCTCGACCAGGCCCAGGTCCGTATCCGCCTCGACCGTCACTTCGGACCGTAGCAGGGGCAGGAACGGACCCAGCCGTACTCGCAGTTCCACCTCCTCGTCCCGGGCGAACGGGCACGCGATCAGCACCTCGCGCCGCTCCGGTTCCCGGTCCACCTCGCACGGACCTCCGTAGAGGCCGCGGTCGAGGCGGGCGCGACGCCTGTCGACCCGCCCGTCGATCCAGACCTTGCCGGTCTCCAGGAAGTCCACCGCTGTGTCCGTGCCGTCGACGGCGAACCGCACCAAGCCTTCCGGCACCAGGGTCAGGGACGCCTCCCGCTCGTCCCACGGGATGAAGGCGGCAGGACTCCACCAGCCCTCCGACCGTGCCCGGAGAAGCCAGCCGGATCGCGACTCCAGAGCCGGCACCGTAACTACGAAACTCTGCTCCTCGGCGGACGCCGCGACGACCCAGGAGGCCACTGGTTTGCGAGTCGACGCGTCGGAGAACTCGATCGTCACGTCGCCGGACGGCGCTTCGTCGCCCGAAACGACCGCGTCCAGACGAACCGTGAGTCCCACCTGGTCCGCGGGCTGGGCCGCGACGACCGTCGACGCCAGGATCGCGAGGGCTACCGCCAGCGCCCGGCTACTCCTCAAGCGCCTTCCTCCTGTACTCCGAAGGGCTGCAGTCCATCTGTTCGTGGAAGGCCCGGCGAAACGTCCTCTCGCTGTGGAAACCGACCGATTCCGAGATCCGGCTCACCGCGTCGTTGGTCTCGCGCAGGAGCTGGCAGGCGCGTTCGATCCGGCGGTGTGCCAGCCAGCCCGCGAACGTCATCCCGACGTGCTCCCGGAAGTACCGGGAGAAACCCGTGCGCGACATCGCGGCGACCCTGGCGACCACAGCGGCGTTCAGATCCTCCGCGATGTGGAGGTCGACGTGGCGCCGCACGCGGTCGAGCCTCGCGAAGTGACTGAACGGATCGATCCGCGAAGGCGCGGAGCCATCCGCCGCTTCGATCTCCGCGAACGCGAAGTCGTAGACCTCGATCGTGCGCGTCGGCTCGACCTCCACGCGGCTTTCCCAGCCGGGCGCCCACTCCACGAACGTGTGGAACTCGTCGTTCCCGCCGCAAGGGTCGACACCCTCGGGCAATCCAGCCACGAAATCCGAATCGAACCGGCGTCCCGCGAGATTCGCCGCCAGGGACCCGGTATCGACGGAACACACCCAGGCCGACAAACCGGACTTCAGCATCTCCTCCGAATGGGCCCGCGTATCCCGATTCCAGAGCGGAAACACGACCTCGAGACCCGAGTCGGCGGTGACGAGCAAACGTCGATCGCGCCCCTCCAACGAGAACAGATCGCCAAAGGCGACACAAGCCGCGCCGTCCGCCCGCACTTCTCCGAAACCCCGGGCCAGAGCGGCATTGCGTTCGCCTCTCGACGACGTCCAGTCGAGCGGAATGAACCGCAGCGGCAACCCCACCGCCTCCGCCTGCCGCTGGAGCAGGGTATGACGCACGCCGTGGAGAATCACCCGGCCGTTCTTCTCGTTCACGAGGCTGATCAGCCCCCGGACCTCGAAGGACGGTTCGGCTCGAAGCTCCCGGAGAGCCCAAGCCGAGTCCTTTCCGCCTGACCAGCACAGCCACGTGGGCCTGGCGTTCCAGGGAAGCGATTGCCCGACCACGGATGCGTGGCATGTTAGCCCGCATCCTTCGACTCCGGCTCAGCGTGTGAAGCCGTGCACGATCGCCCACGCCATCAAGGCCAGCAGGGCGCCGGCCAGCAGCGGATCGCCCCACCGCGACCAGAAGCGCGCGAGGAAGCCGAAACGATCGGCTCGGCGCAGGTCACGCTGCACCTGCCCGGCATTCAAGGATCGTGTGTAGCGGTACATTCCGCACCTCCTCTCCACCAACCACTCTAGAGAGGAATCCGCGGAAAGACCGGCCAGTTTCTAGCTGATTCCGGCCAGATTCGCGCAGGACCGGCCAGGACTGGTTACTTCCCGGCAACCTGCCGGTCCAGCGACCCTCTAGCCGCGAAGCGGTGCGGTCAGTTCGCCGACCCGGCGTTCGAGTCGAGCCGCCAGGTCGGGCTCGACGGCGTTCTCCTCGACCAGCCGGACGAGGGCGCTGCCAACGACGACGCCGTGGGCGACCTTCGCCACTTCCTCGACCTGCCGCGGGGTCGAGATGCCGAAGCCGACGGCGACCGGCAGCCGCACCCGTCGGCGGACGCGCTTCACTTCCTGCGCCAGGGTGGGGATCAGGTCCTCCCGCTCGCCGGTGACGTCCGAGCGGGCGGTGTAGTAGACGAAGCCGTTCGACGCCGCGGCGGCGCGGTCGATTCGCTCGCGGGTACTGGTGGCGGCGATCAGGTAGATCGAGTCGACGCCCCGCTCCTCGAGTGCCGGCTGCAGTTCGCGCAGGCCCTCGTCGGGCGGCAGGTCGACGCAGAGAACGCCGTCGACGCCGCTGTCGGCCGCCTGGGCGGCGAAAGTCCCGACGCCGCGGGCGTGAACCGGGTTGTAGTACGTGAAGAGGACGATCGGGACGCCCAGTTCCTCGCGGTGCCGCTCGACGATGCCGAGCACGGCGCTGAGCGAGGAACCCGCGGCAAGCGCCCGGTGCGAACCGCGCTGAATGGTCGGCCCGTCGGCGATCGGGTCGCTGAAGGCGACGCCGAGTTCGATCACGTCGGCGCCGCCGGCAACCAGGGCGCGCAGCAGGTCGGGCGTGGCCTCGAGCGACGGATCGCCGGCGACGAGGAAGGGGATGAAGGCGGAGCGCCGCTGCTTCCGGCAGGCGGCGAAGGAAGCGGCGATGCCGCCGTTGCGTGAGGGGCGCTTGCGTCGGGAGCTCATTCGGCGTCTCCGTCGCCCGATGCGGACCCGGAGTGCCGGCCAGAGGGCCGGCGCACCGACACTCGACCGCCTGAAGCGGCGTCGTACTCCAGTACCGACTCGACGTCCTTGTCGCCGCGGCCGGAGAGGTTGACCAGGATGACCCGGTCGGGTTCCATTTCGGGCGCCCGGCGCGTCACCTCGGCGATCGCGTGCGCCGATTCGAGCGCCGGGAGGATGCCCTCCGTCGCCGACAGCAGGTGGAATCCCTCGATCGCCTCCTGGTCGGTCGCGGACGTGAACTCGATCTGCCCTTCCCCGTGCAGGAACACGTGCTCGGGGCCGACCGCCGGGTAGTCGAGCCCCGCCGACACGGAATGGGTGCCGACCACCTGACCCTCCTCGTCCTGGAGCACGAGCGTCCGGGCGCCGTGGAGCACACCGAGCGTGCCCCCCGAGAACCTGGCCGCGTGATCGCCGAGCGCGGGCCCCCGGCCGCCGGCCTCGACGCCGACGAGCAGCACGTCCGGACGGTCGAGGAACGCGGAGAACAGGCCCATCGCATTGCTGCCGCCGCCGACGCAGGCGACCGCCACGTCGGGGTCCGGCGTGCCGGCAAGCCGCCGCAACTGCCGCCGGGCCTCGGCTCCGATCACGCTGTGGAACTGGCGGACCATGCGCGGATACGGCTCCGGCCCGGTCACCGTGCCGAGCACGTAGTGGGTGTCGGCGAAGCTCGCCACCCAGTCGCGGAACGCCTCGTTGATCGCGTCCTTGAGGGTCTGGCTGCCGGCGTCGACCGGAGCGACCTCGGCGCCCAGAAGCTGCATCCGGTAGACGTTCAGGCGTTGCCGCCGCATGTCCTCCTCGCCCATGTAGACGACGCAGTCGAGGCCGAGCAGCGCCGCGGCGGTCGCGGTGGCGACGCCGTGCTGGCCGGCGCCGGTCTCGGCGATGATCCGCGTCTTGCCCATCTCCTTCGCCAGCAGGACCTGGCCCAGGGCGTTGTTGATCTTGTGCGCGCCGGTGTGAAGCAGGTCCTCGCGCTTCAGGTAGACGCGGGCTCCGCCCAGGTGCTCCGTCAGCCGTTCCGCGAAGTAGAGCGGCGTCGGGCGTCCGACGTAGTGCTCCAGCAGGTGGTTGAGCCGGCGCTGGAAGGTTCGCTTCCGGCGCAGCCTGTCGTAGGAGCGGCTCAACTCCTCGAGCGGCGCCATCAGCGTCTCCGGGGCGTAGCGCCCGCCGTAGACGCCGTAGCGGCCGCCCTCGTCCGGCTCCATGGCCGTGGCGGAGAGGGGTGTCCTTACCTTCATCGTGCTGCTCCCGCTCTGAGGTTGGCGAACAGTCGCTCCAGCTTGGCGCGGTCCTTCCGGCCGGGCGCGGCCTCCACGCCCGAACAGGTGTCCACCGCGTAGGCACCCGGCACCGCCGCAGCCACCGCGGTGACGTTGCCGGGGTGGACGCCGCCAGCGATGAACAGGCGGCGTGGCTCGCGGTCGCCGTCCGGTGTCCGGACGAGGTCGGCCGCGGCGGCGTAGTCCCAGCTCTCGCCGGAGCCGCCGTAGAGGCGTTCGTGGGCGCGGTCGATCAGGATCGCCCAGCAATCCTCGTCAGGGATCGCGGCCGGGGCCGCGGCGCCGCCGACACGGCGGACGCGGATGGCGCGGTCGCTGAATTCGGCCACCAGTTCCGGACTCTCGTCGCCGCTGAACTGGATGTAGTCGAGGCCGACCTTGCGGTCGATCGTCTCGAGCTCTTCGCGCGTGGGGTCGACGAAGATGCCAACGGTCCGGGCCCGGTCCCCGACGCGGCGCCGGATGTGGGCCGCCTCGTCGACGTCGATCCAGCGCGGGCTCGGACGGTAGAAGTTGAGGCCGATGAAGTCCGCGCCCAGGTCGACGGCGAGACGGGCGTCGGCGGGCGTCGTGACGCCGCAGATCTTGACCTTCATCGGGTCAGCTCCCGGAGCGCCGGCGCACCCAGTAGTTCGGAAAGTGCGGCGGCCGGGTCGCCGGAAAGCACGAGCCGTTCGCCGATGAGGAACGCGTCGAAACCGGCACGCCGCAATCTGGCCACGTCGGCGCCGGTGTGGATGCCCGACTCAGCCACCTTGAGGGCCGGGGCCGGCAGGCGGCCGACGCGGTCGGCGCTGCGTTCCAGGTCGACCTCGAAGGTGCGCAGGTCGCGGTTGTTGATGCCGACCAGTTCCCAGTCGGAACTCCCTTCGTCGCCGTCGTCGTGCGCCCGCGGCCGGAGCTTCTCGAAGTCCGCATCGTCGTGGGTCTCGATCAGCGGCACGAGCCCGAGACCGCGCGCAAGCCCGGCCAGGCGGCGCAGTTCCGCCGCATCGTAGAGAGCCGCGATCAGCAGCACGGCACAGGCGCCGGCGTCGCGCGCCCACGCAAGCTGCACGTCGGAGACGACGAAGTCCTTCGCCACCGCGGGCAGCCCGGACGCGGCCGCGCACTCGGCCAGCAGGTCGTAGCCCCCGTGAAAGTGGTCCGGCTCGACGACGACGGACAGGCAAGCCGCCCCAGCATCCGCGTAGGTCACGGCGCGGACGACCGGATCGAAACGGCCGCGCAGGTCGCCCAGCTTGGGCGAGCCCATCTTGATCTCGGCGATCACGGCATCGCCGCGGCGCTCGGAGATCGCATCGAGGAAGCGGCGGCCCGGAGCCCCGGCAGACAGACGCCGTGCCGGAGATGCGCCCGCGTCTCCGGCAGCCACGCGCCGGCGCCGCTGCTCGCAGATGCGCCGCAGGATGTCAGGAACCTCGGGCACGGTTTCAGTCTCCGCCGCCTTCATTGTCCCAGCCGGTCCAGCCGACGAGCTCGCCAAGCTTCGCGGCGGCCGCGCCCGAAGCCTGGACCTCGGACGCAGCGGCGACACCGGCCGCGAGGCTGCCCGCCCTGCCCGCTACGTAGAGCGCCGCCCCGGCGTTGAGGCGGGTGATGTCGGCCAGCGCCCCTCCCCCGCCGCCCAGCACGCCGCGCATCAGTTCGACGTTCCGCTCCGGGTCGCCGCCAGCCAGCGCTTCGGCCGGCGCCTCGGCGATCCCGAAGTCCCCCGGCCGGACTTCGTGCGTCCTGACCTCACCGTCCCGGACTTCGGCGACGGCGGTCGGTCCCGTGGTCGTCATCTCGTCCAGGCCGTCGCCGTGAACCACCAAGGCGTGCTCGCTGCCGAGATCGAGCAGGACCCGCGCGATCGGCTCGACGAGGTCGGGCGAGAAGACGCCGATCAACTGGCGCTTCGCCCCCGCCGGGTTCGTCAGAGGCCCCAGCACGTTGAACAGCGTACGCACGCCGAGTTCCTGCCGCACCGGCATGACCTGCGCCATCGCCGGGTGGAGCATCGGCGCGAACAGGAACGCGATGCCGACCTCGTCCAGGCAGCGTCCCAGAGCCTCCGTGTAGCCGGAGAGCCTCACGCCGAGCGCGGCCAGAACGTCGGCCGAGCCGGACCGGCTCGACACTGCCCGGTTGCCGTGCTTGGCGACCCGGGCGCCGCCCGCCGCCGCGACCAGGGCGGCCGCGGTCGAGATGTTGAACGTGCCGCGGCCGTCGCCGCCCGTCCCGCAGGTGTCGATCACGGCGGAACTCGAGTGCTCGACCCGGGCGGCTCGCGCCCGCATCGCCCGGGCGGCGCCGGCGATCTCGCCGACCGACTCCCCCTTCGCCGCCAGCGCGACGAGGAACGCGCTCTTCCACACCTCGGAGAGTTCGCCGTCCATCAGGCGGCCGAACAGCTCCTCCACGGTCTCTGACGGGAGTTCCTCGCCGGCGATCGCCGTTCGCAGCAGGGCCGAAAGGTCGAGATCAGTCATCCGTCGCCTCAGAGAAGTCGAGAAAGTTCTGGAGCAAGTGGGAGCCGGTGGCGGTCAGCACCGACTCTGGGTGGAACTGGACGCCCCAGTAGGGCAGTTCAAGGTGCCGCATCGCCATCAGCGTCCCGTCCTCGGTCCAGGCCAGGGGCTCGAGCGAAGGCGGCAGCGTACCTTCC
The DNA here is from genome assembly GCA_009836625.1 of Holophagales bacterium. GTDB lineage: Bacteria > Acidobacteriota > Thermoanaerobaculia > Multivoradales > Multivoraceae > Multivorans. The sequence continues at coordinate 28,258 of VXVC01000011.1, read as the reverse complement.
TCCACGGCGAGAGAGTGGTAACGCGTGGCGACGAAGGGCGACGGCAGGCCGTCCAGGAGGCCCACTCCCCGGTGCTCGACTTCGGACGTCTTGCCGTGCATCAGCGTCTTCGCCCGGCTGACCGTGGCCCCGAACGCAGAACCGAGCGCCTGATGGCCGAGGCAGACCCCGAGCAGAGGCGTCCTGGGCCGGGCCTGGAGCAGCTCGATGCAGACGCCGGCGTCCTCGGGGCGGCCCGGACCCGGCGACAGGACGATCCCACCCGCGTTGCGCGCAAGCAGGTCCGGCACGCTTTCGACGTCGTTGCGCACGACTTCGAGTTCAGCGCCGAGACCGCCCAGCATCTGGACCAGGTTGTAGGTGAACGAGTCGTAGTTGTCGACGACGAGGATCACGCCCGGCCCTCCAGGTCACGCGCCAGCGCCACCGCGCGCAGCAGGGCCGCGGCCTTGTCGCGCGTTTCCTGCGCCTCGCGCACCGGATCCGAGTCGGCGACGATGCCGCCCCCGGCCGTGATCGAAGCCTCGCCGTCAACGAGCGCCAGGGTGCGGATCGTGATGCAGGTGTCCATGTCGCCGCCGAACGAGAAGTAGCCGACCGATCCGCCGTACATGCCGCGCGCCTCCGGCTCCAGCTCGTCGATGATCTCGACCGCGCGGATCTTCGGCGCTCCCGAGAGGGTGCCGGCCGGCAGGCAGGCCAGCAGGGCGTCGAGCGCCGAACCCGCGCCGTTGCCGGCGCCCGCCGCCTGCTCCGCCTCGACCGAGCTGACGATGTGCATCACGTCGCTGTAGTGCTCGATCACCATGAAGTCCTCGACCGAGACCCCGCCTGGAGATGCCACCCGACCCAGATCGTTGCGACCGAGGTCGACGAGCATCACATGCTCGGCGCGCTCCTTCGGGTCCGCCATCAGCTCCTCGGCCAGCGCCCGGTCCTCCACGGGCGTGCGGCCACGCGGTCTGGTGCCGGCGATCGGCCGCATCTCCAGGCGGCGCCCCGTCCGGCGCACGAGCATCTCGGGCGAAGCGCCGATCAGCGACACCTCGGGCGACTCAAACAGCACCATGTAGGGCGACGGGTTGACCAGGCGCAACGCCCGATACACGGTCGTCAGCGGCACGTCGAGATCGAGCGCCCAGCGACGCGCGAGCACGACCTGGAAGATGTCGCCGGCGGCGATGTACTCCTTCGCCGCATTGACGACCCCGAAGTACTCCTCGTCGCTCAGGGTGGGGTCGGCGGTCTTTGCCTTGAGCCCCCTGTCCTCGACCCGCGCCGCCACTGCCTCGCCCCGGCTCTCGAGCACCGTCTGCAGCACGTCGAGCCGGGCTTCCGCGTCGGCGGCGGTGTTCTCGCCCTCGATCTCGTTCGCCACCGCGACGATCCGCTGGCGGGCGTGGTCGAACACGAGGATGTCGTCGTAGCGGGCGAGGATGGCGACGGGCAGGGAGAAGGGATCCGGCGGCCGGCCGGCCGCGTGGTCGACGAGACACGGCTCGGCGAGGCGAATCGCGTCGAAGCCGAAGGCGCCGATCCAGCCGCCCGCGAACGGCAGCGGCGGCGCGGGATCGGCGGTCACGCCGTCGAGCAGCCTCCGGAGCCGGGGCAACGGATCCCCCGTCTGGACCTGCACGCCTCGGCCGTTGCGGAGATCCTCGATCTCAAGCCGGTCCAGGTACACCCGGCACACCTGGGACGGGCTGGCCCCGAGAAAGCTGTAGCGTGACACGTGCTCGCCGCCGGTGACGCTCTCGAGCAGGAAGCGCCGCGCGGAAGCATCGCCGTCGGCGTGGGCAGCCAGCTTGCCGTAGACCCCGAGCGGCGTCGAGGTGTCGGCGAGGAACTCCCGGGTGTGGGCAATGGCCGCGGCGGGACGACTCATGACGGCGCGGTCCCCGCCTCCTGGTGGCGCCGGCCCAGCTCTGCCGCGACATCGGCGAGCTCGACGCCGGTCGCCTGCAGCAGAACCAGCAGGTGGTACGCGAGGTCGGCCACTTCCGCGGCGAGGTCGCCGCGGCGCGCGGCGGACTCGGGTTCGGCGTCCGCGCGGACCCCGGCGATCACGGTCTCCCCAGCCTCCTCCGCCACCTTGCGGGCGATCCGGTCCACGCCCTGCTCGAGCAGGCGCGCGGTGTAGCTCTCGTCCGGCGGCGCCAACGCACGCTCGGCGAGCACCCGCCGCAGCCAGCCGAGCTCAAACTCGGCAACGTTCGGTTCGAAGCAGCTCCGCGTGTAGAGGTGGCAGGCCGGCCCGGCCGGCAGCGCCCTTACCAGCAGAGCGTCCCGGTCGCAGTCCTGAAGCACCTCGACCACCGCCAGCGTGTTGCCGGAGGTCGCGCCCTTGCGCCACAGCTCCCGACGGGACCGGCTGTAGAAGTGGGCCTGACCGGTTTCGAGCGTTTTCTCGACCGCCTCGCGGTTCGCGTAGGCGAGCATGAGCACCGCTCCCGAAAGGACGTCCTGCACCACGACCGGCAGCAGACCCCGATCGTCGTAGGTGAGTGTGGCCGGGTCGATGGCCGGAGATGTCATCTGTTCGTCCTTCGTCATCGGTTGGTTGGTCTGTCGGTGCGTTCCGGATACCGGCCAGAAGGCCGGCGTACGCAGTGGTCATGCGATGCGGATCGGATAGCGCCGGCCGAGGTACTCCTTGACCGCGCCCACCGAGTAGGTCTCCTGGTGGAAGATCGAGGCAGCGAGTACCGCCGCCGCGCCCGTTTCCAGGGCATCGGCGAGATGCTCCAGGGTGCCGGCGCCGCCCGAGGCGATCACCGGGACGGGCGACAGCGCGGACGCTCGTCGCAGCAGTTGCAGGTCGTAGCCCGCCTGGGTGCCGTCGCTGTCGATGCTGGTCAGCAGGATCTCCCCGGCTCCGCGCTCGATCCCCTCCTCGATCCACTCGAGCGCATCGAGCCCGGTCGGCGTGCGGCCACCGTGGGTGACGACCTCCCAGCTCTGGGCCTCGGCGCCGGCCGGCTCCCGGCGCTTCGCGTCGACCGACAGGACGACGCACTGGCTGCCGAAACGCTCCGCGAGGCGGGTGAGCAGTTCCGGCTCGGCGACCGCGGCGGTGTTGATCCCCAGCTTGTCGGCGCCGGCGAGGAGCAACTTGCGGCCGTCATCGACGCTGCGGACGCCGCCGCCGACGCTCAGGGGAATGAACACCTGCTCGGCGGTCCGGCGCACCCAGTCGAGGTCCGTGTCGCGACGCTCGGGCGCCGCGGTGATGTCGAGGAAGACGATCTCGTCGGCACCCTCCGCCGCGTAGCGCGCCGCCGCCTCGGTCGGGTCGCCCTGATCGGTCAGGTTCCTGAACTGGACCCCCTTCACCACGCGGCCGGCCGCCACGTCCAGGCAGGGGATGATCCGGCGCGTCAGGCCGGTCGGTTCGATGGTGGCTCTCATGAAGCGCTCCCGCAGGCGGCAATCGCGTCCTCCAGACGGAGGGAACCGTCGTAGAGCGCCCGGCCCACGATCGCGGCTTCGATCCCGGGCCGCCGCGCCGCGGCTTCCAGATCGGCCGCCGAGCGCACCCCGCCCGAGAGGATCGCCGGCGCGCCGGCCAGGTCGCCGATCCGGCAGGCGAGGTCGATGTTCGGGCCCTGCATCATCCCGTCGCGCGAGATGTCGGTCACCAGGACCGCGGCCACCGGCAGATCGGCGAGCTGGGCGCAGAGCGCGGTCGGCGAACGGTCGGCCGACTCGGTCCAGCCGGCGAGCCGGACCTCGCCGCCGTCGATGTCGAGCGCCGCCACCATGCGTTCGGGGTACCGGCGGCAGAGATCGGCGAACACGTCGAACTCGCGGACGATGAGCGAGGTCACGACGGTCCGCTCGCAGCCGGCCGCGAAGGCCCACTCGACCGCCTCGCGATCGCGCAGGCCGCCGCCGAGCTGGATGCCGCCGCGACCGTTCGGGCAGTCCTCTGCCTGCCGCGCGAGCTCCTGGACGACATCGCGCTGGGGCGGGCCACCGAACGCCGCGTCCAGGTCGACGACGTGGATACGGGCGACACCGGCTTCGCGGTAACGGCGGAGCGCGCTGCCCGGATCGGCGTCATAGACGGTGCGCCGCCGGTCGTCGCCGCGCATAAGGCGCACGACCTGGCCGCCACGCAGATCAATGGCCGGAAGCAGTTGCACTGGTTCCTCCGTCAATCCCGGCGGCCAGATCGCCGGCCCAGGTCAGGTAGTTACTCAGCAACCGCAGGCCCGCGGCTCCGCTCTTCTCAGGGTGGAACTGGGTGCCGGCGATCCGCCCGCGACCCGTGATCGCCGGGAAGCTGCGGCCGTGCCGGCAACGCCCGAGCACCCACTCCTCCGGCACGTCCTGTGGTGCGAAGGAGTGGACGAAGTAGTAGTGGTCGTCGTTCGTGGCGCCCTCGAGCAGCGGGTGATCCTTGACCGCGAAGACGCGGTTCCAGCCGATGTGGGGCAACGGCACGCCGCCGGGTAGCTCGGTGACCCCGCCGGGGAGCAGGGCAAGGCCGTCCGTGGTCCCGAACTCTTCGCTGCTGTCGAACAGGAGCTGGTAGCCGATGCAGATGCCGAGCAGCGTGGCGCCGTCGTCGAGCGCGGCGCGCATGGCCTCCTCGGGCGCGCCGCGCAGGACCTCCCGCGGCGGTCGGAAGGCACCGACCCCCGGCAGCACCAGGCAGCGGGAGGCACGAATCGTCGCCGGGTCGCAGGTGATCTCGACCTTGGCGCCCAAGTGCCGGAGCGCCCGCACCAGGTTGCCGATGTTGCCGACCCCGGCGTCGATCACGGTCGCTTCCGTGCCGGTCATGCGGTGAGACTCCCCTTCGTGCTCGGCACCTCGGCAACCGCCCCGGCCCGAAGCGACACCGCGTCGCGCAGCGCGAGAGCCACCGCCTTGAAGGCGGCTTCGGCCACGTGGTGCGGGTTACGGCCGCAGAGCACGTCAAGGTGCAGCGTCAGCCGACCGCGGTCGGCGAGGGCGCCGAAGAAGTCGCCGACCAGGGTGAGCGGGAACTCGGTCGTGACCCAGGCCTGCTCGAGGTCCGGCGGCAGCCGGAGGTGGAAGGAGCCCCGGCCGGAGAGGTCGACCACGGCGCGCGCCAGCGCCTCGTCGAGCGGGGCGAAGGCGTGCGCAAAGCGGCGCACCCCGGCGCGGTCACCCAGGGCCTCCCGGAGCGCGTCGCCGAGCACGATCCCGGTGTCCTCCACCGTGTGGTGAAGATCGATCTCGACATCGCCGCGGGCTTCGAGGTCGAGCCCCAGGCCGCCGTGGCGCGTCAGCGCGTCCAGCATGTGGCTGAAGAACCCGTTCGGAGTATCGATCCGGCGGTCGCCTCCGTCGAGCGAGAGGTCGGCACGGATCCGGGTTTCGGACGTCTTCCGGTCGATCGAGGCTGTTCTCATGCCCTGCCTCCTGAAGTTGACGGCAACATCCCGTCCAGGGCGCGCCGGGTCGCACGCAGGGCCGGCCCGGCGCCGATTCCGATCCGCATGCAGTTGGCGAGTCCCGGGTAGCGGCTCACGTCCCGGACCAGCACGCCGGCCGCCGCCAGACCGTCGCGGATCTCGGTGCAGCGGGAATGGCGAGCGAGCAGGAAGTTCGCTTCCGAGTCGAAGACCTCGAAGCCGAACTCCCGGAGCATGGCCGCCCACTGCTCCCGGCGCGCCCGCACGACCGCGACCCGGCGCGGGAAACGGTCGGCGTGTTCCAGCGCCACCTCGCCGATCGCGGCCGCGGCGTGGCCGACGTTGTAGGCCAGCTTGACCTTGATCAACTGCGAAACGAGTTCCGGCGCGGCGAGCAGGTAGCCAAGCCGGATGCCGCCCAGGGACCAGGCCTTGGACAGGGTCCGGAACAGGATGACGTTCGGGTTGGCCCGCGCCAGCGGCCGGTAGTCGTGGCGGCAGAACTCGCCGTACGCGTTGTCGAGCAGAAGGGCCGCGTCGAGGGACCGCGTCAGGCGCTCCACCGCTTCGGGGTCCGCCGCCGCCCCGGTCGGGTTGTTCGGCGTGCACAGCAGCACCGGCCGCCGCGGGTCGCGGTCGACCTCGGCCTGGAGCTCGTTCATCTGCAAGCCCAGTTTGGGAGCCGGAGGCAGGTGCCGCGGCACGCCGGCGGCGCGCCCGACGAACGTCCTGTATGGACTGAAGCTCGGATCGCAGATGAGTACCTCCTGGCCGGGGCGAACGACCCCCTCGAGCACGGTCGTGAGGAGCTCGCCGGAGCCGTTGCCCACCAGGACGCCCTCCATGGGCCAGTCGTGCAGGTCGCCGATCAACCGGCGCAACCGGTCGGCGTGGAAGTCCGGGTACTCCGACCAGGGCCGGTCAGCCAGCCGGGCCAGGGCCTCCCGCTTGAGCGACCGCGGCAGGTCCCAGGGCGCCTCGTTCTGGTCGAGCTTGTAGCGGGCCTCGACCTGGTGCAGCGAGTAGAGCGACAGGTCGCGCACCTCCGGCCGCACGAGGGCCGCCGCCCACTCAGCGCGGCCGGTCATGGCCTGGTCTCCCGGTCCTCGGAGACGCGGCGCAGCCTGGCCGCCGCGGCATGCGCGGACAGACCCTCTGTCGTCGCCAGCGTCTCGGCGGCGCCGGCCCAGGCCGCCGCGGCCTCGGCGGAGAACCGGACGGTGTGGCTGCGCCGCAGGAAGTCGTCGGTACCGAGGCCGGAGGCGAACCGGGCGCTGCCGCCCGTCGGCAGGACGTGGCTGGGACCGGCGACGTAGTCCCCGAACACCACCGGCGACGACGCCCCGACGAACACCGCGCCGGCGTTACGCACCTCACCGGCCCGCTCCTCGGCCGCCTCGCCCATCAACTGCAGATGCTCCGGGGCGATGCGTTCGGCGAGCGTGATCGCCTCGTCCAGGTCGGCGGCGACGAAGCCCGCGCCGTACCGCTCGAGAGCCGCCGCGGCCGTCTCGGCGGTCGGCAGGTCCGCGAGCCGCCAGTCGACTTGGGCGCGGACGCTCTCCGCGAGTTCAGCGGAGTCGGTGACCAGGACCGCGACCGCCAGCGGGTCGTGCTCCGCTTGCGCCAGCAGATCGGCGGCGACGCACTCAGCCGTAGCGCCGGCGGTGGCGACGATGACGACCTCGGACGGCCCGGCGTCCCGGTCGACGCCGACATCCGACGCGACGTGCTGCTTGGCCGCTGCCACCCAGGCGTTGCCCGGGCCCGCGATCAGATCGACCGGGCGGATCGACTCGGTGCCGTAGGCCAGCGCCGCGACCGCGTGGGCCCCGCCCATGCCCCACACCTCGTCCACTCCGACCAGGTCCAGAACGTGCCGCAGCACCGGGCTGTCCCGGTAGGCCCGGGGCGGCGTGGCGACGACGATCTCCTCGACACCGGCGAGCCGGGCCGGCACCGCGGTCATCAGCACGGTCGACGGATAGGGGAAGCGGCCGCCTGGCACGTAGAGGCCGACCCGGCGGACGGCGAGGCGACGCTCCTCGATCCGGACGCCGTCCCGCTCGACGCGTTCAACGCCGGGCCCGCGCAGCAGTGCGCGGTGGTACGCCTCGATGGCTCCCCGGGCGCGCTCGATGGCGTCGAGTACCGGCGGCGGCGGGTCAGAACCCGGGTGGCGCGTCCCCGCGCCAGCCGCGTCACAGTCCGAGCGCCCGTCTTCGGGCGGTCGGATGTCAGACCCGCGCACCGACAGGCGGAGGAGACCCGTTGTCCCTGCCTCGTAACCGTCGAAGCGGCGCACCGCGTCGAGCAGGGCGGCGTCGCCGCCTGCCCGGACCTGGTCCACGATCTCCGCTGCCGCCTGGCGGATCTCCGCCGCGATGCCGCCGCGGCCCCGACGGTCGAGGAGTTCCAGGCGTTCCCGTCCGGCGGAACTCCCGGCGTCGAGGACCCGAAGCGCGCTGCCGCCTACTTCACTCACCGCCGGTCTCCGTCTCTTCGAGCGCGCCGAGCAGCCCGCTCAGCCGGCGGCGGTGGGCGTGAAACGACGCCCGGTTGACGACGAACGTCGGGGCCACGGCCGCGAGCACCTCGACTTCGTGCAGGTCGTGGGCCCGGAGCGTGCCGCCGGTCTGAACGATGTCCACCGCCACATCGGTCAGATCGAGCAGCGGTCCAAGCTCGATCGAGCTGGTGAGGTGGATCACCTCGACATGGAGGTTCCGGGCGGCCAGCAGACGCGCCGCCCAGTTCGGGTAGCGGGTCGCCGCCCGGAGCTGGCCGCTGCGCTTCGGCAGCTCGGGAGTCTCGGCGATCAACGACAGGCGGCTCCTGCCGTCCTTCAGTTGGAGCGGCCAAAAGACATCGGGCTGGGTCTCCTCGAGCACGTCCGAGCCGACGATCGCGCAGTCGACGATCCCGTGCTCGACGTAGAGCGGCAGGTCCCAGTCCTTGAGCAGCAGCACCTCGACCGGAGTCCCCAAGACGCTCTGGTCGGGGAAACGCTGGCGCAGGCGCGAGGAGTCGAGGCCGTCGAGATTCAGTCCCGCGGCCGCGAGGGCCGCGCGCGCGGGGCCCAGGTTCCGCCCCTTGGGCAGGCCAATCGTGATCATGACCGCGCCTCCGCGACGCTGAGTTCCAGCAGCAGGTCGAGACCGAGCGAGAAGCCGACCGCCGAGCAATCGCCGCTGAGCGACCGGAACACCCTGTCGTAGCGGCCACCAACGCCGAGAGCCAGGGCGGTTCCCGGCGCGTAGGCAGCGAACATCAGCCCGTCGTAGTAGCCGCGCGGGCCATCGCCGACACCGATGCGCGGGTCGAGGGCGGCGGCGGCGAACTCGGCGAGGTCGACCTCGACCTCGATGGCCGCGTCGCGATACGCGGAGGACAACCGGTCGCGCAGACCGAGCAGCTCGGACACCGCCTCTCCCGTGCCGCCCAGCACGGAGAGGTCCGTCGGGTAGCCGCGTTCGACGACATCGGCCAGACCGGCCCGGCGCGCCGCGGTCCGGTCGCGGCTGGCGATGCGCAGGGCGAGGTCAGAGGCTTCCCGCTCGCCGGCAGCCGCCAGCAGAGCCTCGTCGAGCGCTCCGGCCACGCCGAGCACGACGCGCAGGGTGTGCTCCTCGCCGTCGCCGGGCGCCGGGTCCTCCCCACGCGCCTCGAGCAGCAGGTCGAAGAACAGGGCCAACATCTTCTCGTCCGCTTCGGCCTCGTCGCCGCCGAGGAGTTCCGCGCCCAATTGCGAGTACTCGCGCATCCGGCCGGGCCGCAGGGGCTGGTGACGCACCACATCGCCCCGGTAGTAGAGACGCAGCGGCAGTTCCAGTTCGTCGAGGTGGGGCGCGAGCAGCCGGGCCAGCATCGGTGTGAAGTCGCCCCGCAGCACGAGGAGCTGACCGTCGCGGTCCACGAAGCGGTAGAGCTGCTCCAGCCGCCGACCCGTCAGCAACGGCCGGTACGGCTCGAAGTAGTCGAGGATGGGCAGCAGGACCTCGGCGAAACCGCGCTCCTCCAGCAGCGCGGAAAGGCGCGCCTCCAAGCGGCGGCGCCGCCTGGCGCTGTCGAACAGGGAGGCCGACACCCCCGTCGGCAAGCCGGCGGAGATCTTCATGGCCGCGTCTCCAGGCCCAGGGCGGCGGCGCCGACCTCGAAGGGCAGGGCCGTTCCGATCATCGCCTCGAACTGGGAGAGCCCCTGGTGCAGGAGCACCTCGCGGCCGTCGACGACCACCAGGCCTCTGGCCGCGAGCGCGCGGCCCCATGGCGTTGGACCGCCGCCGTAGACCAGCTCGACCGCCGCCGCCGAGGAACGAAGCGCCGCCGGGTCGCAGGGCAACGGATCGTCAGCACGGTGGCCGAGAGAAGTCGCGTTGACCACGATGTCGAAGCCGCCGGGTTCGAGTTCTTCGAGCGGCGCGAAGGCGACGCCGAGCGCCTCGGCGGCAGGCCGTCCCGTCGCCTCCGTGCGGTTGGCGAGAACGACCCGGGCGCCGGCCGCGGCCAGACCGAGAGCGGCGGCCCGACCGGCGCCGCCGGCGCCGATGACCACCGCGTCGCGATCCTCCAGATCGATGCCGCCTCGGCGAAGCGGACCGACAACCCCCTCGGGATCCGTGCTCTCCGCCCTCCACCGCTTGCTCGCGGCACCATTCCGGCATGGCAACAGCGTGTTGGCGCCCTGCGTCCCGCGTGCCAGGTCGCCCGCTTCGGAGGCCGCTGCAAGAGCCGCTGCCTTGTGCGGCGCGGTCACGCTCAGACCGCTGAGCGGCAGGCCGGCCCGGTCGAAGAAGTCGGAGAGCACGACCTCGCGCCAGAAAGTCTCGAAGCTCGGCGCATCGAAGGCGACATAGAGAGCTTCCTCGCCACGGTCGCGGTAGCCGGAGTTGTGGAGCCTGGGCGACAGGCTGTGCGCCGCCGGGTGGCCGACGACGCCGAACAGCCGCGATGCGCGACGGAGGTTCGGGAGGCCGTAGTCGACCCGCAGCCGCTCCACGGGCGGCTGACCGGGCGCCGCGGCCAGCGGTCCGGCGGCGCCGTAGATCCACGGTGCGCCGAGACGCGGCGCCACCAGCCGGGTCCAGGCGCCGATGGCGCCCATCGAGAAGGCGGCGACGTCGCCCCGGCCCGCGCCGAGAAGCAACTCGAGCGGCACCAGCTCGTCGCCGGAGTTCTGGGCTTCGGTGACCAGCTTGTAGAGCCGCGCCTCGACCCCGGAAACCTGTCTCAAGCGGCCCTGCAGGACCTTCAGGTTCCGCGCCCGACCATGCCACGACACCAGGCGACGCCGGGGTTCGACAACGTCCAGAACGGCCCTGCCGAGATCGCGGTCCGCCTCGATGTCAACGAAGTCGTATCCGCGTGCCGCGGAAAGCAGCGCCGCCCGGCGCTCCGGCTCAACGGTGCCCCGACCGCCTTCCGCTTCGCTCCGCAGCGTGTAGAGAAGCTCTCCGGCGAAACGCTCCCGCAACCAGTCGGCGCCGACATCGCCGACCAGATCCGCCCGCACCTCGAGACAGTCCGCCAGCTCCGAGAGAGCACGCACCTCGTCGCCGGACGCACTGGGCGCTTCGGTCAACGACGCGACCAACGTCGCACTCCGTGCGACCTCCGTAGGGGTGGCAATCCGGGGTTCGTCGGTTGTCGGGTTCAAAACGGGAAGACCTCCTTCGATCCGGAAGGAGGTCTTCTCGCTCACCCTCGTCCCGGACCGTGCGTACCGGGACCTGGCCCGGGTTCAGCCCTTGCCGTGACCGTGAGCCCACCAGGAAGTCGCCACAATCCCGGTCGCAGGAGCGACGGAGGCGGCGACGAGCGCGAAAGTGCTGTCCGGTGAGTTCATGACGCGGTGCGGGCGGAACGGGCCGGAATGGCTCCGGGACGCCGGATACTGCACCGGAAGGTGCGGGCTGTCAAGCAGGTTCCGCGCCTGCTACGACTCCGAGGTGAGCTCGCTTCTCCCCTGGTACATCCCCACCCCGATGATGACGAAGCAGAGCGAACCGAACGCCTGCATGGCGTTGTCGTTCGTGAGGAGCATCCGGGGCTCGATCCCCGAGACGTGCTGCAGGACCAGGAAGTTGATGATTGCCAGGACCCCCAGGAGGACGAATCCGTAGGAGGCCAGCTTGAAGATGTTCGTCGAGCTGAAGCGGGCGGAAAGCCCGAGGCCGACCAGAATGGACCCGATGGGGTACACGGAGACCAACGCGATGACGATGCCGGCCATCGATACGTAGGTACCGAGGGCCAAGTCCTCCATGCCGCGCTGCATCAGGTGGACGCTGAACTGCCTCATGCCCATCGCGACGACGTAGAGGCTCCAACCGAACACGCTCACATACGCCCCTAGCCGCAGGCACAAACCGCCGGGGCCCTGCCGGGCCAGGCGGAGCCACGTGAAGGCAGCGTACCCGTAGAGGAACATCCCGATGATCGACAGCATCGACGCCAGATGCGCGAGGCTGGCGTTCGCCGCCGCCGCCCCGAGCGCGGCCGAGAAGTCGGTCTGGTCCACCGCATCCACTACGCCTCCGGGAAAGAGGAGCGATGCGAGCACCAGCAGGATGACTCCGACGATCAGGGCCAACCCTCCTTGCCTGGTGACGGGGTTCGACGTCGTGGATGGGGCCATGTCCACTTCCTTTCTGGCGCCGGAGCACCTGCTGAGACTGAGGATTCTGAGGCAATACTAGCAGGGGCGATAGAGTCACCGTGAGCGCGAACATGGCGAACGAAGCTCCTCTGGCTCGGAGTCCCGTCACCGCGCCGCCCGCCAGCGGCAGTTGGCGGCGGTTCTGGCGACCGCCTCACCCTCCCGACGAACGCCGGAACCTGGCGCCCAACCTGGCCTGGCGCGAACTGTTGAACCGCAGCGACGCCCATATCCTCGACATCCGGTCGAGGCAATCGTCCGGTCTCTCAGAAACGCTCCTGATCGCCCTGATCGACACGACCGGGGCTGCGCGGTTCGTTGCCATGGGCCGGACACTGAACTCCAGCACCGCCGCTGCCAGCACTGCCCTGCCCTGGCCGGAAGTCCACGGCCATCTCGTTCAGGCGCTCGAGAGCGCCAGCGTCGTTCTGACCTGGGACGCCTCGTCGAAGGCCCACCTCCTGGCCCGGATCGCCCGGAGCCACGGCCTGAGCCTGCCCCCGATCCCGTGGCGCGACCTGCGCGCCGACTACCGGCGGTTCGGCTATCCCGGCGACAGCCTGACCGCCGCCGCGAAGCGGCATGTGAACGGCGCCCTGGTTTCGGGACCGCTGGCCTCGTGCCACCTGGCGCTGGCCGTCATGAAGGCCTGCGGTCGCTGACCGGCGGCGGTTCGCGGTCAGGCCCTGGCCATGATCAAGGCGCCGTTCGTGCCGCCGAAGCCGAAGGAGTTGGTCAGCGCCACGTCGACCTTCGCCTCGCGCGGCTCGTGGGGCACGAAGTCCAGGTCGCACTCCTCGCCGGGCTCGTCGAGATTCAGCGTCGCCGGCAGCACCTGGCGGTCGACGGTCAGCGCCAGAATGCCGGCTTCGACGCCGCCCGCGGCGCCCAGCAGGTGACCCGTCGAGGACTTGGTCGAGGACACGGCCAGGCGGTAGGCGTGGTCGCCGAACACCCGCTTGACCGCCCGGACCTCTGCTATGTCGCCGAGCGGCGTCGACGTGCCATGGGCGTTGACGTAGTCGACCGTCTCGGGCGCCAGCCCCGCGTCGTCGAGCGCCGCCAGCATCACCCGGGCCGCGCCGTCGCCCTCCGGCTCCGGCGCCGAAACGTGGTAGGCGTCGGAACTCATGCCGTAGCCGACGATCTCGGCGTAGACGTGGGCCCCACGCTCAAGCGCCGCCTCACGCTCCTCCAGCATGAGGATCCCGGCTCCCTCCCCGAGCACGAAGCCGTCGCGGTCCTTGTCCCATGGCCGCGACGCCTTCGTCGGCTCGTCGTTGCGCACCGACAGCGCCTTCATCGCACCGAAGCCGGCCAGCGCCAGATCGGAGGTCGTGGCCTCGGTACCGCCGGCGAAGGCAGCGTCGGCGTAGCCATGCTGGATCAGCCGGAACGCGTCGCCGACGCCGTGCAGGCCGGTCGTGCAGGCGGTCGTCGGACAGGTGTTCGGGCCACGCGCGCCGAAGCGGATCGAGATCTGGCCGGAGGCCATGTTCGCGATCAGGCCGGGGATGAAGAACGGCGACACCCGGCGCGGACCGCGGTCGCGCCAGATGCCGTGCATGTGTTCGATCAGGGGCAGGCCGCCCATGCCGGAACCGACGACGGTGGCGACACGGTCCCGGTTGCCGTCGTCGATCACAAGCCCCGCGTCCTCGTGGGCGAGCGTCGCGGCGGCGAGGCCGAACTGGATGAACAGGTCCACCCGGCGGATCGCCTTGCGCTCCATGAACTGCTGAGCGTCGAAGTCCCGCACCTCCGCGGCGATCTTCGTCGTGTAGAGGTCGGCGTCCACCCGCGTCAGCGGACCGACACCGCTCCGCCCCTCCATCAGTCCGGACCAGGTCGCCTCCGTGCCCACGCCAAGCGGGGACACCAGCCCCACGCCGGTAACGACGACGCGTCTACGGTCGCTCATGGTCAGGACCGGCCCGCGCCGGTCAAAGAGAGATCAGTTCGAGGACCCGTGGGCCTGGATGTAGTCGATGGCCTCCTTGACCGAGCCGATCTTCTCGGCGTCCTCGTCCGGAATCTCTATGCCGAACTCCTCCTCGAAGGCCATGACCAACTCGACGATGTCGAGCGAGTCTGCACCGAGGTCGTCAGTGAAGCTGGCCTCCGGAGTGACTTCGTCGGCATCGACTCCGAGTTGCTCGACGATGATGCTGTTGACCTTTTCGACTACGGACATTCTGATTCCTCTCGAGGGTAAAGGCAGGTTTGGCGTTTCGGACCCGCGGGCAGAGGGAAGACTATGCCACCACCGGGGCCATCCGTCCAATGGCAGGTCTGCGGCCGCGGTCGACTCCGCTAGGTCATGCCACCGCTGACGCTCAGCACCTCGCCCGTCACATAGGACGCCTCGTCGCTCGCCAGGTAGAGCACCGCCGCCGCGATGTCGTCCACGGTGCCCAGCCGCACCAGGCCGTGCTGCTCCAGGAAGCGTTCGCCCGCCCCGTCCGGCAATGCCGCGGTCATGTCCGTCTCGATGAAGCCCGGCGCCACCACGTTGACCGTGATCCCGCGGCTCAGGAGTTCGCGCGCGAGCGACTTGCTGAACCCGATCAGGCCGGCCTTGGAGGCGGCGTAGTTCGCCTGGCCCGCGTTGCCGACCACCCCGGCCACCGATGACACGGACACCACCCGACCGTGCCGGCGCCGCATCATGCCGCGGACCAGCGCCTTGGTCAGGACGAAGGCGCCGGTCAGGTTCACGTCCAGCACCCGCTGCCACTGCACCAGGGTCATGCGAGCAAGCAGGTTGTCGGCGGTGATCCCCGCGTTGTTCACAAGGATGTCGACGGCCGCGAACTCCGCAGGCAGACCCCGCACCGCAGCGGGGATCGACTCGTGATCGGCGAGATCGAGCGCCATCGGATGGGCGTCGCCGCCGTTCGCGCGCACCGCGCCGGCAACCTCGTCGAGGAGTTCCTCGTTGCGGGCCGCAAGGACGACCCGCGCGCCCTGCCGAGCCAGCAGCAGGGCCGCGGCGCGGCCGATGCCGCGCGAGGCGCCGGTGACCAGCGCGGTTCTGCCCTTCAGGTCGAAGACGATCACGCGGCGAGGTCCTCCGGCTCGGCGATCGCCCGCACCTTCAGGCTCCGCTCGATGCGGCGTCCGAGGCCGGAAAGCACCTTGCCCGGGCCGATCTCGACCAGCCTCTCGACGCCTCGGGTAGCCATCAGGGCCACCGACTCCGACCAGCGCACGGCGCCATCGATCTGCCGGACCAGCGCGTCCCGGGCCGCCGCCGCGGTCGTCACTTCCTCCGCATCCACGTTGCAGACGACCGGGACCTCCGGATCCGCCATCGGTACGTCCCGGATCAAGGGTTCCATCGCAGCGCGAGCCGGCGCCATCAGGGCACAGTGGAAGGGAGCCGACACGGGCAGCGGGATGGCCCGCCGCGCGCCCCGCTCAGCCGCCAGCTCCACGGCCCTGTCGACGGCGCCGGCCGCCCCGGCGATCACGATCTGCCCCGGCGCGTTCAGGTTCGCGAGCTGGCAGACGCCGCCGGTGTCGTTCGCCGCCTGTGCCGCCACCGCGGCGGTGTCCTCCTCGCTCAACCCGAGAATCGCGGCCATGGCGCCCTCGCCGACCGGCACCGCCTGCTGCATCGCCTCGCCGCGGGCCCGGACCAGCCGCAGGGCGTCGGCCAGTTCGAGGGCTCCGGCCGCCACCAGGGCGGAGTACTCGCCCAGGCTGTGACCGGCGACGAAGGCGGGAGCGGCCGGCCGAGGATCCCGCGCCAGATAGCAACGCAGCACGGCGACCGACATCGCAACGATCGCGGGTTGAGTGTTCGCGGTCAACTGGAGTTCGTCCTCCGGACCCTCGAAGCAGAGCCCCGACAACGAGAAGCCGAGCGTGTCATCGGCCTCCTCGAACACCGCCCGCGCCTCGGGAAAGGCGAAGGCCAACGCCCGGCCCATGCCGACCCGCTGCGAGCCCTGGCCCGGAAAGACGTACGCCACCCCGCTCATGTCGACCGGCCCCCAGGCGCGCCCTAGAAACGCACCGCGGCCGCGCCCCAGGTGAGGCCCGCGCCAAAGGCCGCCATCAGGACCAGGTCGCCGGGATCGATCCGGCCGTCGCGATTCAGTTCGTCGAGGGCGATCGGGATGGAGGCGGCCGACGTGTTGCCGTAGCGCTCGACGTTGACGTAGACGCGGTCGGCCGGCACGTCGATCCTGCGGCCGACGGCATCGATGATCCGCCGGTTCGCCTGGTGGGGTATCAGCCACCGGACGTCTTCGGGACGCTGTCCGGCGCCCTCGAGCACCTCGCCCGAGACCTCCGCCAGGGTGCGCACGGCGACCTTGAAGGTCTCGTTGCCCAGCATCCGGATGAAGGGCAGACGGGCCTCCAGGGTCTCGGGACGGTTCGGAGGATTGCGGCTGCCGCCGCCCGGCATCTCGAGCAGGTGAGCGAGCGAGCCGTCGCTGTGGATCGCCACCGAGAGAATGCCCGAAAGTCCGTTCTCGCTGGAGGGCCCCGGTGGGTCCTCGCCCCGCAGCACCACCGCGCCGGCGCCGTCGCCGAACAGCACGCAGGTCGAACGGTCCTCGTAGTCCGTGTACTTCGTCAACGACTCGGCCCCGATGACCAGGGCCGTGGAGGCGGCGCCGCTCGACACGTACTGGTGGGCCACGGAGAGACCGTAGACGAAGCCCGTGCAGCCGGCGTTCAGGTCGAACGCGGTGGCGTCCTTCGCACCGAGTTCCTCCTGCACCAGGCAGGCGGTGGCTGGAAAGGGCATGTCCGGCGTCACCGTCGAGATCAGGACGAGATCCACGTCCGACGCCTCGACCCCGGCCATCTCCAGCGCCTTGCGGGCGGCGTCCACGGCAAAGACCGAGGTGTACTCCTCGTCGGACGCGACCCGGCGTTCCTCGATGCCGGTGCGCGCGATGATCCAGTCGTTCGACGTGTCGACGATGCGTTCGAGGTCGGCGTTGGTCAGGATCCGGTCGGGCACCGAGCGGCCCGTACCGGCAATCCGGACCCGGCGCATCCCGTTCGAGGAATGTCCCTGTAAGCCGTTCGTCATCCCGCCACCACCGCCTTCGACCGCGTTTCGTACGCGACCTCGGCGAGCTTCGCGCTGACCTTGAGGTGTATGCCTGCTTCGCAGAACTCTACCGCCCGCCGCACGGCGCTGTGGATCGCGTGGGCGGAAGACCGGCCGTGGGCGACGAAGCAGCCGCCCCGCAGCCCGAGCAGCGGCGCGCCGCCGTACTCGCTGTAGTCGAGGCGGCGCTTGAAGCGCTCGAAGGCCGGCCGGGCCAGCAGATAGCCGAACCGTGCTCGCCACGTACTTCCCAGCTCGTGGCGCAACTGTCCGCTCACGAACTCGCCCAGGGACTCCGCGCTCTTGAGGATCGCGTTGCCGACGAAACCGTCGCAGACGACGACGTCGACCGTGCCGTTGAACACGTCGCCGCCCTCGACGTTGCCGATGAAGTTGAGCCCGGTGGCGTCGAGCGCTTTGAACACCTCGCGGACGAGTTCCGTTCCCTTGCCCACCTCCTCACCGATCGACAGCAGCCCGATCCGCGGCGACTCCTGGCTCAGGAGCTGCTCCGCGAGGTAGTGCCCCATTACCGCGAACTGGCGAAGCTGGTGGAGTTTGGAATCCACGTTGGCGCCGGCATCGAGCAGGATCGTGCTGCCGTCGCGGCGCGGCAGAGCGACGGCGAGAGCCGGCCGGTCGACTCCGGGCGCCACGCCGATCACCATCTTGCCGGCGACCAGGGCGGCGCCCGTGTTGCCCGCCGTCAGCATCGCCGCGGCCCGGCCCTCCCTGACCAGCCGAGCGCAGACCCGCACGGAGGAATCGCGCTTCCGGCGCACCGCCAGCGCGGACTCGCCCATGCCGACGACCTCGCGGGCGTGAACGATCTCGATCCGGTCGAGATCGGAGGCCACGGACTCGAGTTCCTGGATCTCCCGTTCCAGCACATCCCGCCGGCCGACCAGGAGCAACCGGAGCCCGTTCTCCTGCGCCGCCAGGAGCGCCCCCTCGACCACGGCCCGCGGAGCGTGATCGCCGCCCATCGCATCGACGGCGATCACCGTCGGGTCGGGTGCAGGAGATCGATTCGTCATTGGGACCGCGGCGCCGCCGGCTTCGGGCTCCTAGAGAACGTCCTCGACGTCGATCACGTCGCGCCCGCGGTAGTGACCGCAGTGGCTGCAGGCGCGATGCGGCAGTTTGGTTTCGCCGCAGTTCGGACAGATCGAGCCGGCGGGACGCTTCAGGAAGTCATGGGACCGTCGCCGGTCCCGACGTGCCTTCGAGTGCCGCCGTTTGGGATTGGGCATTTCTTCTATTCCTTTCCTGGCTTGGTAGCTGGCTAAGTCAGACTATCGGTAAGCCGTTGGCGGACCGCTTCGAGGGCGGCCCAGCGGGGATCGACGCTCTCCGCGACGCAGGTGCAGGCCTCCCGGTTCCGGTCGACTCCGCACTGCGGGCACAGGCCCTGGCACGCGGCGTCGCACGTCGGTTTCATCGGGACGTTGAGTTCGACCTGTTCGCAGACCAGCCGGTACAGGTCGACGGCGCCATCGACCGCGACGAGCGTCGAGAGATCCTCCGGCCCCAACTCGCGGCCGCCATGCGCGTCCCCGGCGTCGTCGGAAGCCGCCGGACCGTCCGTGCCGCCCGCCGTCACGACGAACGCGAGCGGGAGGTCGACATCCTCCTCGTACGGGGTCAGGCAACGGTCACAGCGAAGTCGGTAGCGGTAGCGCAGCCGCGTCTGGAGCAGAAAGTCCGGTCCGGTGAAGGTCAGGCTGCCCTCGCAGTCGACACTGCCTGGAACGAGCGCCTCGTCCCGGCTCAGGTCGGGAGCCGACACGCGGACGGCATCGCGCCAGCGGAGGGGGCCGTTACGGGCTTGGTCGAGCTGCAGGTGCATCCCAGTTCACCGTCAGGCGTCCGCCGTCTCGAACCGCGAGTCAGCTTTCCATGGGACGCCGCTCCCAGGGGCCGCCGCGACTCCGGCAAGGCGCAACCGCGCAAACCCCAGAGGCTATGAATCGTTACCGTCACTTGTCAACGCCTTCACGCTCTGGCGGCCCTGGCGCCGGCCCTGTCGGCGCTAGGCTTGCTCCGTGGCCAGGATCGGCATGGACGCCCGGAAAGTGCGCGACTTCGGCATCGGCGTCTACGTGACGAACCTGATCCACGGTCTGGCCCGCATCGAAGGCGCGAGCGACACGCCCACCGGCAACGAGTACGTCCTGTTCGTGCGACCCGAGGACCGGGACTTCGCGGCCGACCTGCCGCCGAACTTCCGATGCGTCGTCGAACGTTCGCCCGTGTACTCGCTGCGTGAGATCGGAATGATGAGCTGGCGCATCTGGCGGTCGCGACTGGACCTCTACCATGCCACCCACTACGTCCTGCCGGCCGTCGTGCCCTGTCCGACCGTGGTCACGATCCACGACATCATTCACCTCCTCTATCCCGGATTCCTGCCCAACCGCGCTGCGTCCTTCTACGCCCAGGGGATGTTCCGCCACAGCGTCGCCCGGGCAGACCGGATCGTTGCCGTGTCGAACAACACGCGCAATGACGTCCTCGACTACTTCAGCGTCGACGAGGACAAGATCCGCGTCGTCTACAACGGCGTGGAGGACCGCTTCCGCCGGCCGCTGCCGGAAGACGAACGCCGCGCCGCCCTGGACGAAGTCGGCGTACACCGTCCCTACCTGCTGTTCGTCGGCAACCCGAAGCCTCACAAGAACCTCGACCGGGTGATCCAGGCCTACGCGCGGGCCCGGTCGCGGGCCGGCTTCGATGCTCCGCTCGTCTGCGTCGGCGCCCGTCCGGGCAGCGACTTCAAGCTGGAACGGCGAGCCCGCCAGCTCGGAATCGCCGATCACATCCGTCTGCTGGGCCACGTGGACGGCGAGGTTCTGCCGGCTCTCTACCAGGGGGCGAGTCTGTTCCTCTACCCCACCCTCTACGAGGGCTTCGGACTGCCCGTCGTGGAGGCGATGGCCTCTGGCGTACCGGTCATCACCTCGAACACGTCGTCGCTCAAGGAGATCGCCCAGGGCTACGCGGAACTCGTGAACCCGCTCGAGGTGAAGGAGATCGCCAGGGCGATCGAGCGCTGCATGGGAAACCGCGACCACGCGAGGCGGTTGGCCGGCCGCGCCGGCGAACGGTCGGCCCGCTTCCGGTGGGAAGAAGCGGCCGAGAGCACCCTGGACATCTACCGGGAGGTCCTGCGGCAGGCCGGTGACTGAGGCCCGGATGCGCTCCGCGCCGCGGCTCCTCACCGCGACTCCGGCTGGTAGCATCCGGCGCCCTCGCGATCGAGCGGCGATGACCTCGCAGGACTGAAGACCGTGCTTCACAAGCAACTTCGCGTCACCGCCGCCCTGAACCTGGGCGGCGACATCGCCGCGACCGTCGGGGCCTTCTTCCTGGCCTGGTACCTGCGGTTCGTCCAGCCGGTGATCGAGATCACGAAGTCGGTGCCCGACTTCGAGCCATATCTCAGGATGCTGCCGTTCATCGTCCTGATCTGGCCCACCGTCTACTACTTCCACGGCCTCTACCGCATCCGCCGCGGGCACAGCCGGGTGGACGAGATGATCAGCATCGTCGTCGCCACCGTGCTGGCGCTGGTCATCCTGACCTCGGCCCTGACCTTCGACCGCCTGACCCAGGCCGGCACGGACGATCCCTTCTCCTACAGCCGGGCGTTCTTCGCCCTGTTCGTCGTCACCGACATCTTCCTCGTCGCCTTCCTGCGGCTGGTGACCCGCGCCTTCCTGCGCACGGTTCGCCGCCGCGGTCATAACGTGCGCCGCATCCTGATCGTCGGCGCCGGCGACAGCGGCGAGGAGATCGCGGCCAAGCTGGTCCGTCACCGGGAGCTCGGCTACGAGGTCGTCGGGTTCCTCGACGACGATCCGGAGAAGCTGCACGCCGAAATCGGCGACGGCGTGCAGGTCCTCGGCACCCTGGACGATCTGGAGGGGACGATCGAACAACACGGCGTCGACCAGGTGATGATCGCCCTGCCGTTTGCCGCCCATCGCAAGATCCTCGACCTGCTCGACCGCATCGGCAACGAACTGATCGAGATCCGCCTCGTCCCGAACGTTCTCCAGTACGCGACGCTGCGCGCCGAGATCGAGGACGTCGACGGCACGCCGGTCATCAACCTCTCCCACGTCCCGATGGAGGGCTGGTCCAGCCTGGCCAAGCGCACGATGGACGTCGTCCTCTCCGCCGCCGCGATGGTCGCGCTCCTGCCCTTCCTGCCGGTCGTCATGCTGCTGATCAAGCTGGAGGACCGGGGCCCGCTCTTCTACCGCCAGGAGCGGATGGGCCTCGACGGCCGCTCTTTCATGATCCTCAAGCTCCGCTCGATGCGAGTGGGCGCCGAGTCCTCGACCGGCCCCGTCTGGGCAACGGAAGACGACCCCCGCCGCACCCGCATCGGCGCCTTCCTGCGCCGCTGGTCGATCGACGAACTGCCCCAGCTCTGGAACATCTTCCTCGGCGACATGTCGTGCGTCGGACCCCGCCCCGAACGCCCCGCCTTCGTCCGCGAGTTCCGCGACAAAATCCCGAACTACATGCTCCGCCACCGCGTCAAGTCCGGCCTCACCGGCTGGGCCCAGGTCCACGGCTGGCGCGGCAACACCTCCATCCGCAAACGCATCCAGTACGACCTCTACTACATCGAAAACTGGAGCCTCCGCCTCGACCTCCAGATCCTCTGGCTCACCCTCCGCCGCGGCCTGACGAAGAACGCTTACTGACGGCGCGACGGCGGTTTGGCCCGTCTGCGGCGGGATGCGGGCTCGGCTGGGCGCGCTCCTCATGAGCGCTGCTTCCTAGTTCTCGGCGTCGAACTCGGCGTAGTCGCCGCGCTCCTCCATCGGGATCGGGTGACGAACCTCGACGTGGAAGCCGTCGCCCTCAACGTAGGCGACATCGGTCAGTTCATGGGCGACCTGCCGCTGCGAACCCTTGGTCAGACCGGTGGTGTCGACCCAGAGGAGATGGCGTTCTTTCTCGTTGCCGTCCGGGTCGGCGATCGTGAGGTCGACCGTCACGCCGTCGAGCGTTCCGGAGCCCTCGTTGTGAATCAGGAAGTCGAGCAGAACGGTAACCATCGCGGGCTCAGCCGGTGCAGCAGCCTCTTCAGTGGTTTCAGCGTCGGCCTCGGCGTCTTCCGCCGCTTCCTCGGCCATCGCAGGCGCTACAACCGAGAACGACCCCATCTCCGCGATGTACCCGGCGCGGGCACCGGAAACGCCTCCCTCGCCCGCACAAGCGGCCAGCAGGAACAAGGCGACCACAGCAAACGCCAACGCACCCAACTGCCACCGCGATGTCCGATCCTCAATCCTCTTCATGCCCTCTCCCTTCCCTCGATCCGGAATCACTCCGCCTGCGCTAGAGAATAGCGTGTCCGACACCGACCAGTCTGCGCCGGCGCCGCTACCCGGCAGCGGCGGCCTGGTCGCCGGAAGGGGCTACGACGATGGGTGGCAGGCCGAGTTCGGAGCGGAGGTGGCTTTCGATGTCGTCGGCGAGGTCGGCGTTGTCGCGGAGGAACTGCTTGGCGTTCTCGCGGCCCTGGCCGAGCCTGGTGTCGCCGGCGGAGAACCAGGCGCCGCTCTTCATGACCTGTTTGTGCTGGATGCCGAGGTCAATCAACTCGCCGACGCGGGAGATGCCTTCGCCGTAGTCGATGTCGAACTCGGCGACCCGGAAGGGCGGCGCGACCTTGTTCTTGACGACCTTGACGCGGACCCGTGAGCCGACGACCTGGTCGCCGTCCTTGAGCGCGGCGATGCGCCGGATATCGATTCGGACGGAAGAGTAGAACTTGAGCGCGCGGCCGCCGGTGGTCGTCTCGGGCGACCCGAACATGACGCCGATCTTCTCGCGGATCTGGTTGATGAAGACGAGCGTCGTCCTCGACTTGGCGACGATCGCGGTCAGCTTGCGGAGCGCCTGGGACATGAGGCGCGCCTGCAGGCCGACGTGGGAATCGCCCATCTCGCCTTCGAGCTCGGCCCGCGGCACGAGCGCGGCGACCGAGTCGATCACGACTATGTCGAGCGCGTTCGAGCGCACGAGCATCTCGGCGATCTCGAGCGCCTGCTCGCCGCTGTCAGGCTGGGAGACGAGGAGTTCGTCGATGTTGACGCCGATCTTCTCCGCGTACTCGGCGTCGAGGGCGTGCTCGGCATCGATGAAGGCGGCGGTGCCGCCGGCGCGCTGAGCCTGGCCGGTGACCGAGAGGGCCAGCGTCGTCTTGCCGCTCGACTCCGGGCCGTAGACCTCGACAACGCGGCCCCGCGGGAAACCGCCGGTGCCGATTGCATGGTCGACGGCGAGCGATCCGGTCGAGATCGACTCGATGCCGAGGTTCTCCTGTTCGCCGAGGCGCATGATCGCGCCCTTGCCGAACTGCCGTTCGATCTGGGTGAGCGCGCCCGAGATGGCCTCCTTGCGGCCGGCTCCCTTCTGTGCATTCGCGCGGGCCTGCTTCATGGGTTGCTTTCTCCTGAGGGTGTGGTGGAGGCTTGGCGTGCCAGATGGGTTGCGAGCGTCACGCCCTGGAGACCGTCACGGCGCCGTTCCGGCATGGCCGGAGAGTGCGCGTGGCTATACTCCCGCGCGACCGGTTCGGCGCTCCCCTGGATCGTCAGACGGTTGAACGGAGGTCGGGAGTTGGCCGCTGCGGACGCTCGGCGACGTGGCGTGGAAGAACGTGACAGCCAGCATCGACAAGGGCGCGGTCAGCGTATTGCAGCCCCCCGAGGGCGTCAACCTGAAAACACGGGATCGGCTCGCCTCCATCCCCGGCGTCGAGGTCCGCGAAGCGGTGCGCCTCGCTTCCGTCACCACCCTGCGGATCGGCGGTCCGGCCGAGTTCTTCGTGCGAGTCGAGTCCGAGGCGGCGCTCACCGAAGTACTGACTGTCGCCCGGAAGGCAGCGCTGGAACTCCACCTCCACGGCCACGGTTCGAACGTCCTCTTCCCGGACGGCGGCATGCGGGGCATCGTCTGCCGCCTCCGCGGGGAGCTGGAACAGGTCGAGGTCGAGGGTGAAACGGTGCGCGCCGGGGCCGGCGTCACTCTCGCCAGGCTGGCCCGGGACACGGCGAAGCAGGATCTGCTCGGTCTCGAGGCGCTGTCCGGTTTTCCGTCGACCGTCGGCGGCGCGGTCGTTATGAACGCGGGCTGCTACGGCACTGAGATCGGGGACGTGCTCGCCGAGGTGCGCGTGGCTCGGCCCGGCCAGCCTGTCGAAACCCTGACCACCGCGGACCTCGAGCCCGGCTACCGAACGACGAATCTCCAGGGAACGGAAGCGATCGTCACCCGCGCCGAGTTCCGGCTCCGCCGGGGCGACGGCGCCTCGGCGCTCGAGCGGATCAACGAACTGAACCGCCGGCGCTGGGAGAGCCTGCCGTCGGGCAAGCCGAACGCCGGCTCGGTGTTCCGCAACCCGGAGGGCGACTTCGCCGGCCGGCTGATCGAGGCCTGCGGTCTCAAGGGCGCGACCAGCGGCGGCGCCGAGATCAGCCGGCGCCACGCGAACGTGATCGTCAACCAGGAGAACGCCCGAGCCGCCGACGTCCTCGATCTGATGATCACGGCCCACCGGGCCGTGCGGGATCGCTTCAACGTCGAACTGCGCCCCGAGATCGTGCTCGCGGGCGATCTGGCGGACGAGTTCTGGCGCCGGACCGCCGCGCCGGGAATCTGAGGGCGCTTTCGCTGTTGTCCCGGCCAGAGCCTCGTCCGAACCACCACGAAGATCCCACGCACATGCTCAAACGAACCTCCGCTGCGATCCTGCTCCTCCTCGCGGGCGCCCTGCCGGCGCTGGCGCAGTTACCCTGCAACCCGTGCGTCGGTCTGGCGACCGACGACCCCGCTGCCACGGCGGACCTGCTGGGCACGCTGCCGGCACTGCCGGAAGACGCCGTGCTCGTCGTCAAGTGGCCGGTGGAGCTGGCCGACGACGCAGCCGTAGCGGCCGCGCGCGAGGCGGCCTCGACGCTCCGGGCCGCGGGTGCGCTGCCTTGGTACGCGGTTCGATTCGCCGCTCCGCCGCCTCCGGCCGAACGGGGCGAAGACCTGACGGCGGAACTCGAGCGGCTCGCCGAACTCGCCCGCACCGCGACGGCCGGTTCCCTGTTTCAGCTCGACTGGCCGGGGGATCTCCTCAACGAACCGCAGGCTGTCCAGGAGTATGCGCTCGCGCTCAAGCGGGCATCGGTCGCCGTTTCGGGAGCGCAGCCGGACGCCGCCGTCGTCACCGAGCCGCTGCCGCCCGACCCGGAGCTGGTCCGGGCGCTGTACGCCCAGGAACTCGACGCCTACCTCGACGGCGTCGCGTTCAGGCCGGGCCGCACCGACGTACCGGAACTGAAGCAGCTCATCCGGGAGCTCGACCCGGACGCGCTCGTCGCGCTCGAGACGAACGCGGCAGCCGCGAGCGGCGAGGGCGCGACGCTGGTGCGGGCCGCGGCCGAAGCCGAGGCGGGCGCCTCGCTCTCCCTGTTCCCGCTTTCCGGCGAGGCCGGCGCCGACGCGGCGACGGTTCGTGCCGCCCGGCTGATCGCCCAGGAGTTCTCGGGCGACGTCACGTTCGATCCCTACTCCACTCCCGCGGGCGCCGAAGCCTGGAGCTTCGTCCGCGGGGAAGACCTGAGCCTGCGGATCGTCGTGTCGCCTCCCGCGGAGGGCGGACCGTTCACGCTCCGCTTCAGCGACCGGCAGATCGGGTCGCCGGCGCGCTTCGACCCGGCGACCGGCGAGTCGGACCTCGTCTTCGGCGGACGCCGTACCCGTAACGGCTACGAACTCGAACTGAGGGACGCCGCCGAGCCCTTCGTGTTCCGCCTGGAGCGGGATCTGGCGGTCGGGCTCGACGGCGCCGAGAGCGTCGAGGAGGCGCTCACGGTCGCCGACACCCGCCGCATCCCGGTCGGCGAGATCCTGCGCCGCCTGCAGGCCTTCGAGGACGATCAGTCGCGCCGGATCGCGAACTACAGCGCCACGAACACGACGTCGCTCCGGTTCCAGCTGGGCACCGGCGTCCAGTCGGTCGACGCGACCTTCCAGGGTCCCTTCTTCTTCCGCCAGGGCGCGGGCTTCGACTGGGCCTGGAACAACTTCTACGTCAACGGCATCCGCTGGCGCCGCAAGCGGATCCCCGAGATCCCCCTGATCCAGCCGGAGAAGGCGGCGGCGATGCCGGCCGAGATCACGTTCACCAGGGAGTACCGCTACCGGCTGCGGGGCACGGCGACGGTGGAAGGCCGTGACACCTGGGTCGTCGACTTCGAGCCGGCGGAGGCGCTGACCGAGGGACGCAGCCTGTTTCGCGGCACGGTCTGGGTGGACCGCGAGATCTACGCGCGGGTGAAGACGCGCGCGGTTCAGCTCGGACTGACCGGAGACGTGCTGTCCAACGACGAGACGACGTTCTACACCCCAGTGGACGCGGCAGGCCAGCCGGCGGCGTGGGAGCGGTGGTCCTACTGGCTGCCGACCCGGGTCATCGGCCAGCAGTTGTTCTCGGTCCTGAACGCGACCACGATCGTCGAACGGGAGATCGAGCTGACCGGGATCCGGATCAACCCATCCGACTTCGACGCGCGACGCGACGCCACCCTCGCCTCCGAAACGACGATGGTGCGCGACACGGAGGTAGGCCTCCGCTACCTCGAGCTCGACCGGGAGACCGGCGAACGCGTGGTCAAGGAGGAAGACAAGACGCGGATGTTCCTCCTCGGCGGCGCCTTCTACGACGAGGCCCAGGACGGTCCGCTGCCATTGGGCGGGGTGAACTGGCTGTCCTTCGACTGGCGGGGCACCGGCACGCAGGCCGACCTCTTCATCGCCGGGCCGCTCATTCTCGCCGACATCGCGAACCCGAGCCTGTTCGGCTCCCGCTGGGACGCCGGCGTCGACGTCTTCGCGCTCGCGTTCGCGGGCGAGGACGTGCTCTACCGGGAAGGCGTCGAATCGCCGACGGAGAACGTCGAGCGGCTACGTCCGAACATCGACTTCAGCCTGGGCCGCCCGCTCGGCAGCTTCACCAAGCTCGACCTCCGCTACGAGCTGTCCTGGCACAACTTTCAGCGCGCCGACGAGACGGGCGAGAACTTCGTCCTGCCCTCGGACCACCTGAGCCACAGCTTCGGCGCCATCGTTCGCTACATCCGCTCGGGCTACCGGCTCGTCGCCGGCGGCTCGTGGAACCTGCGCGACGAGTGGCAACCCTGGGGTCTGGCCGCCGCCAACCTGACCCCGGACAGCTACACGCTCTGGAACGTCGGCGTCGCCAAGACCTGGCACTTGCCGAAGTTCCAGAAGTTCGGCGTGGCCCTCGAGTACGTCGACGGCAGCGACCTGGACCGCTTCAGCAAGTACGAGTTCGGCTTCTTCTCGGACGTCAACGTCCACGGCTACCAGAGCGACAAGGTAAGGGCCGAACGCGCCGCCGCCGCTCATGTGAGCTACGGCTTCGAACTCGGCGAGATCTTCCGCATCGACCTCGTCGGCGACGCCGCCTGGGCCACCGACGCCGCCTCCGGCCTCGACCGCGAACTGCTCGCCGGCGCCGGCATCGTCGGCACCTTCATCGGCCCCTGGGGCACCGTCGTCAACATGGACATAGGCCACGCCCTCGCCGGCCCCGACGACGGCTGGAGCGCCTTCATCGCGGTGCTGAAGCTGTTCTGAGCGGAGCAGTGAGGAGATCGGGAGGGGAGGCTCCCATCGGACGCTCGCGCTCTCTCGGTAGAGGGAAAGTCAGCGCTCGCTTCGGTCGCCGGCGCTTCGCCAGGATGGCGGTTGCCGTAAGGTCGTCGGAAGTCGCTTGGCTCCAGCCCGCTGGGAGCCTCCCCTCCCGATCCCCTCACTGCGCGAGTCTCTTCGAACAAATCAGCCCCTATCTCTTCAGAAATGAACCCGGAAGACGAACTCACACCCGACGATGTCGTAGAAGTTCCCATCGGGGATGAGATGGACCTGCATCCGTTTCAGCCGCGCGAGGTACAGGATGTCGTCGAGAGTTACCTGGATGCTGCGTACGAGAAGGGGTTTCGCGAGGTGCGGATCATTCACGGGCGGGGCATCGGGGTGCAGCGGCAGATCGTTCGGAAGGTGCTGGAGCGGGATCCGCGGGTCGTCTCGTTCAGGAGTG
>VXVC01000014.1:127395-150556 GCA_009836625.1 Holophagales bacterium | reverse complement strand
CCCTCCAACGCTCCGCCCACCTCCCCGAACGCATCAACGAGATCCCGGCCGACTACGCCGCCTTGCGCGACGTGCTGCTTGGCGGCGGCTGAGGCGCGCCCGCCGTAAGGCCGGCACCGATCTAGGCGGTCAGGCTAGAGGGGCGTGAAAACCAACCCGCCCCTTTCCCTGCTGCCGGCACCTGGGCCCCAATCCACCGGCGTCACGAGCTGCCCATCGATGCGGCCGCCGTCGGGAACACGGATGCCCGGAGCAACGATGGTCTCCAGGAGTTGCGCGCCCGAGCCGACCCGGGCACCGGGCAGCACGAGGCTCCGTTCGACGACGGCGTCCTCGGCGACGTGGCTGCCGGGCTCGAGGACGCTTCTCTCGACGATGGCGCCGGCGGCTACCGAGACTCCCGGGGCGACGAAACGGCGGCGGCGCTTGCGGCCGCCGGCGGTGCGGCCCCAGTCAAGGGCGCCTTCGAGGTAGCGGCGGGGGGTTCCCAGGTCGTGCCAGGGGCGGCGGCTGCGGAAGCCGACGATCCGGGCGCCGGAGCGGAGGAGCGGCTGGTAGAGGCCCTCGACGATGTCGTTCGACGACGGGCGAGCGGGAATCTGCTCGACGACCCGGCGGGAGAGGACGTGGAGGCCCTGGAACGTCCGTTTCCGGCCGCGGACCGGGCCGACCTGGACGTCCCGGAGCCCGACCACCAGGCCGCGGGGATCGACTTCCACGCCGCCGCCGACGCGGTCGTCCCAGCCGACCTGGAGGGTGACGTCGGCGCCGCTGCGGCGGTGGCGGTCGAGCGCCTCGCGGATCGGCCAGCGGCAGAGCGAGTCGCCGTTGACCAGCAGGACCTCGTCGGCGTCGGCGAGGAAGTCGCGCAGGTTGACCACCGCGCCCAGGGTGCCGAGCAGGTCCGGTTCGACCTCGAAGCGGAGTTCGACCCCGCGGGCGACGGCCTCGCTCTCGAGCCCGTGCCGCACCGCGTCTCCGAGGTGGTACAGGTTGACGGCGATCTCGCAGCCGGCGCGGTGAAGAAGGTCGATCGTCCGCATCGCGACGGCGCGGCCGGCTACCGGCAGCAGGGGCTTGGGTACGGCGCCGGTCAGCGGCTGCAGCCGTTCTCCCCGGCCGGCGCAGAGCACGAGGGCCCTCACTCCGTAAACACCATGTCCCGGGGCAGTCCCTCGTGCCGCGCCCGGTGATCGCGGTAGATCGCGAGATAGTCCCGCGGATCCGCCTGCGCCGGGTCGATGCCGCAGCGGCGGCAGACGCGTTCGATCCCCCCCTCAGCCAGGTCCGGGTCGACCTGCTCGACCTCCACGAAGTTGCCGATCGGCGTCCGGTCGAGGGCGACTTCGCAGCCGAGAAGCAGCCAGCGCTCGCGGACCTTCTCGTAGCGCGCCGTGACCTCGAAGCCGAGCGACTCGAGGAACAGCCGCGCCGCCGCCGGGTCGTCGACGGAGAACTCGTGTTCCGCCCGCTCCTTCACGCCGCCCCGGATCTTGGGGGCGGACTTCCAGGTCAGCCGGCAGCCGGCGCCGTCGGTGCGCAGACGGAGCAACTCGCGGCGGGTGCGCAGGCGCTCGGAGGGTGCCGCGCCCCGGCGGTCGAAGACCCAGTTCGACTCCCTGGCGGCGGCTCGTTCAAGCTTGCCGCCGGCGGCGCGGACCCGCTCCCGGACCCCGTCCAGGTCGGCGACCGCGACCTTGATCTCGCGCTCGCGCCCGGGTGCGGTCAAGCGGCGGCGCAGCCTCCGAGGCGGTCGAGCACGCGGACCACCGTGCGAATGCCCTGGTAGAAGTTCGCGAGGTCCATCTTCTCGTTCGGGGCGTGCAGGCGGTCGTCCGACAGGCCGAAGCCGATCAGCAGCACGGGCGCGCCCAGCACCTCGGACAGGGTGGAAACGATGGGAATCGAACCGCCCTCCCGGACCCGGACCGGTTCGCGGCCCCAGGCTTCGCGCACGCCCTCGAGGGCGGCGTCGACGAGCGGGCCGTCGAGGTCGACGAGCACCGGCGGCGCCCCGTTCAGGTTCTCGACCTCGACGTCGATGCCCGGAGGCGCCAGCGAGCGCATGTAGGCCGCGAAGGAACGGAAGAGTCGCTCCGGGTCCTGGTCCGGCACCAGCCGCATCGACACCTTGGCGCCGGCCCGGTTGGCGATCACCGTCTTGGCGCCGGGGCCCTGGTAGCCGCCCCACAGGCCGTTCACGTCGCAGGTAGGCCGCCCCCATACCCGTTCCAGCGTCGTGTAGCCGGCCTCTCCCCACAAGGCGGACGCGCCGATCTCGTCGCCGTACTTCGCCTCGTCGAACGGCAGCGCGGCGAACGCGGCCCGTTCCTCCGCGCCCAGCGGCCGCACGTCGTCGTAGAAGCCCGGAATCAGGATCCGGCCATCCCGCGGGTCGCGGAGGGCCCCCAGCATGGCGCCCAGGACGTTCAGGGGGTTCGCCACGGCGCCCCCGAAGGTGCCGGAGTGCAGGTCGCGCCCCGCGCCGCGCACCCTGACCTCGGTGTACAGCAGGCCCTTCAGGCCGTAGAGCACGGAAGGCTGGCCCGGCCCGTACATCGAGGTGTCGGAAACCAGCGCCAGGTCGCAAGCCAAACGCCGGGACTCAGGGCTTCGAACGTAGGCCTCGATCGCCTCGCCGCCGCACTCCTCCTCGCCCTCGATCAGGAACTTGACGTTGACCGGCAGGGCGCCGGTCTCGGCCATGATCGCCTCCACCGCCTTGATGTGGGTGAAGGACTGGCCCTTGTCGTCGGTGGCGCCGCGGGCGACGATCTGCTCCCCGCGTTCGCCCGTCTCGATCGTCGGCTCGAACGGGTCGTTCCGCCACTCGCCCAGCGGGTCGACCGGCTGTACATCGTAGTGGCCGTAGAAAAGGACGGTCGGGCGGCCGGGAGCGCCGAGCCACTCGCCGTACACGAGTGGATGGCCCGCGGTTTCGATGATCTCCGCCTCGAGCCCCGCGGCCTCGAGCCGCTCCTTGACGAAGCCGGCGCAACGGCGGACCTCGGCGGCGTACTCCGGATCGGTCGAGACGGACGGGATCCGCAGATACTCCTTCAACTGATCCAGGCTGGCGCCGGTTTCGCGGTCCACCCGCTCGAGAACGGCGTCGACGCTCATCGGACCCGCACGTAGCGGTCAGTCATCGAAGCTCTTGCCCGTGGCCCGCCAGTCGGAGAGGAAGCTCTCCAGGCCGATGTCCGTCAACGGATGGCGATAGAGCTGGCTCAGCGTCTTGAAGGGAAGGGTCGCGACATCGGCCCCCATCTCCGCCGACAGCACGACGTGAACCGGGTGGCGCACCGAGGCAACGAGAACTTCCGTGTCGAAGTCGTAGTGGGAGTAGATCGAGATCACCTGGCGGATCAGGTCCATGCCGTCCTGGGCGATGTCGTCGAGGCGGCCGACGAAGGGCGAGATGTAGGCGGCGCCCGCCTTCGCCGCCAGCAGCGCCTGGGACGGCGAGAAGCAGAGGGTCACGTTGCACCGAATCCCGTCCTCGGCCAGGCGGCGCACGGCGGTCAGCCCCGGCGGCCCGAGCGGCACCTTGACGACCACGTTGTCCGCCAGGCCGGCGAGCCGCCGGCCCTCCTCGAGCATGCCGTCGAGGTCCGTCGCGAGGACTTCGCCGCTGACGGGGCCCGGCACCAGCTCCGCGATCTCCTTGACGGTCGGCAGGTAGCGCTTGCCCTGCTTGGCGATCAGGCTCGGGTTCGTGGTGACGCCGTCGACCATGCCCCATTCAAGGCCGGTCTCGATCTCCCCCACGTCCGCGGTGTCCAGAAAGAACTTCATCGTGGCGCTCCCCGGCTGCTAGTTGACTGGCTCCGTCTCGGCCGCTTCGGCGTCCCCCTCCTCGCCGTCCTCATCTTCCTCGCCGCGATCCGGGATCCGGGCCAGGGCGACGATGCGGTCGCCGTCGTCGAGGTCCATCACCTTGACGCCCTGGGTGGCGCGGCCGATCAGCGACACGCTGCCGGCAGTGATGCGGATGATCTTCCCCTCGTGGGTGATCAGCATCAGTCCGGTGTCCTCGCTGACCTGCCGGACGCCGACGACGTCGCCGGTGCGATCGGACACCTTCAGGTTGATGATCCCCAGACCGCCCCTTGACTGCAGGCGGTACTCCTCGATCGCGGTCCGTTTGCCGAAGCCGCTCTCACTCACGGTCAGAAGGGTCGTCTCCGGAGCCTGCGCCTGCACGGACTCCTCCCGCGGCAGCAGACACTCCATCGACACGACCCGATCGCCCGGGCGCAGGCTGATCCCGCGCACGCCGCGAGTCGCCCGGCCCAGGGAACGCAGGTCGCTCTCGCGGAAGCGGATCGCATAGCCCTTCTGTGTGGCCAGTACCAGTTCGCTGCCGGTGTCGGTCACCTTGACCGACAGGAGGCGGTCGTCCTCGTCGATCCGCAACGCGATGATGCCGTTGTTGCGCGGCCGCGAGTACTCGGACAAGGCCGTCTTCTTGACCACGCCCGCCTCGGTGGCGAAGGTCAGGAACCGATCCTCCGGGAACTCCCGCACCGCGGCGGTGGCCGCGACGCCCTCGCCGCTGTCGAGCCGCAGGAGGTTGACGATCGCCTTGCCGCGGGCGGCCGGGCCGAGTTCGGGGATCTGGTGCACCTTCAGCCAGTAGCAGTAGCCGCGATCGGTGAACACCATGATGTAGCTGTGGGCGGAGGCGACGTAGAGCTGCTCGACGAAGTCGCCGTCGCGTGTGGCCATGCCGGTCCGGCCCTTGCCGCCGCGGTGCTGGGCGCGGTAGAGGCTGAGTGGCGACCGCTTGATGTAGCCGGACCGGGTGACCGTGATCACCATGTCCTCGTCGGCGATCATGTCCTCGATCGTGATGTCCGAGGAGTGGGCCACGATCTCGGTGCGCCGCGGGTCGCTGAAGCGCTTCTCGATCTCGTCGAGCTCGGTCCGGATCTCCCGGAGCAGCAGCGCGTCGGAACCGAGGATGGCGCGCAGCCGCTCGATCTCTCCGATCAGCTCGCGGTGCTCCAGCTCGATCTTCTCCCGCTCCAGGCCGGTCAACCGCTGCAGACGCATGTCCAGGATCGCCTGCGCCTGGGGCTCGCTCAGCGTGAAGCCCTCGATCAGGCGCTCCCTGGCTTCCGGCGGCGTACGGCTCGCGCGGATCGTGGCGATCACGGCGTCCAGGTGGTCGAGCGCGATGAGGAGCCCCTCGAGGACGTGGGCGCGCTTCTCGGCACGGGCCAGGTCGTAACGGCAGCGCCGGATGACGACCGTGCGGCGATGGTCGAGGAAGTGGCGCAGCAGGGCGCGCAGGGTCAGCACCTGGGGCTGACTGTCGACGATCGCCAGCATGTTCATGCCGTAGCTGACCTGGAGCTTGGTCATCTTGTAGAGGGTGTTCAGGACGATCTCGGCCATCTCGCCGCGCTTCAGGTCGATCACGATCCGGATGCCGTCGCGGTCCGACTCGTCGCGCAGATCGCGGATTCCCTCGAGCTTCTTCTCGCGCACCAGCTCGGCGATGCGCTCGATCAGGCGGGCCTTGTTCACCTGGAACGGAAGCTCGGTCACGATGATCGACTGGCTGTCCTGGCCTGCGTCCTCGATCTCGGCGCGGGCCCTGACCTGGATCGAGCCACGGCCGGTGGCGTAGGCGGCGTGGATGCCCGCTCGGCCATGGATGAAGCCACCGGTCGGGAAGTCCGGCCCGGGGAGCAGCTCCATCAGTTCTTCCAGGGTCGCCTGGGGCCGGTCGATCAGCAGCTTGACCGCCGCGATCGCCTCGCCCAGGTTGTGCGGCGGAATGTTCGTCGCCATGCCGACGGCGATGCCGGCCGACCCGTTGACCAGCAGGTTCGGAATCCGGGCTGGAAGCGGCGCCGGCTCCTGCTCGGAACCGTCGTAGTTCGGCACCCACTCGACGGTGTCCTTCTCGATGTCCTCGCGCAGCAACTCCTCGGCGATCCGGGTCAGGCGGACCTCGGTGTACCGCATCGCGGCCGGGTTGTCGCCGTCGATCGAGCCGAAATTGCCCTGGCCGTCCACCAGCGGGTAGCGCATGGAGAAGTCCTGCGCCATGCGCACCACCGTGTCGTAGATCGGTCCGTCGCCGTGCGGGTGGTACTTGCCCATCACGTCGCCGACGATGCGCGCCGACTTCTTGTAGGCGCGGCCGGCCGTGTTGCCGGCTTCCCACATGCCGTAGAGAACCCGCCGGTGGACCGGCTTGAGGCCGTCCCGCACATCGGGCAGAGCACGGCCGATGATCACGCTCATCGCGTAATCGAGATAGCTGCGGCGCATCTCGCGCTCGAGCTGCACCGGCACGGTGTCGCGGCCGGACGGCGGCGGCTGGATGGGGTTCTCGCCCTTGCTCACGGTCAGTCGATCAGATGTCGAGGTTGGTCGCGTTCAGGGCGTTCTTCTCGATGAACTCACGCCGCGGCTCCACCTTTTCGCCCATCAGGGTCGTGAAGATGCCGTCCGTCTCGTCATAGCGGTCGTCGTCTATCTCGACCAGGAGCATCCGGCGCCGCTCGGGATCCATCGTGGTCTCCCAGAGCTGCGACGGGTTCATCTCGCCCAGTCCCTTGTAGCGCTGGATCGACACTCCCTTCTTCGCGGCTTCGAAGAGGGCGTCCAGCGCTTCGTCGACGGACTCGGCCTCGACGTCGTCGGTCGCTGTGCTGCCGTTGACCCGGCGCAGCCGGATCGAGGGCGATCGCCATGCCTCCAGACCCTGCTCGTTGGCGGTCAGGGAACGGAAATCGGCGCCGGTCACCAGCGCCTCGTCGATCGTCACCTGGCGGTCCACGCCGTCCCGGCGCGAACGGAACTCGATCCTGTACAACCCGGTGAGGCCTTCCTCGACAGACACGTCGTGAAAGCCGGAGGCCTCGATGACCTGGGCCGTCAGCTCGACCCGCTCCCGGTCGGCCAGGCTGTCGCGATCCCTGATGCCGCCGGCGATCGCCGCCCGCAGCGCGTCGCGCGGAATGCCGCGGGCGCTCAGGGACTCGAGGGATCGCCTGAAGGAGGCGAGACGGTCGAGCAGGACGCGCAGGCGGTCGCCCTCGAACACCGTCGGATCGTCGACGTCGCCGTTCGGGAGGGCAACCTGCCAGCTCCTGCGGATCCGCTCCACCAGGTAGTCGTGGTACTCCTCGTCGTCCTTCAGGTAGCTGGAACGACGCCCCTCCGTGACCTTGTAGAGCGGAGGCTGGGCGATGAAGAGGTGGCCGCGGTCGATGAGCTCCTTCATCTGGCGGTAGAAGAAGGTCAGGATGAGGGTGCGGATGTGACTGCCGTCGACGTCCGCGTCGCACATGATGATCAGCTTGTGGTAGCGCAGGCGGTCGGCGTCGAAGTCCTCGGTGCCGATGCCGGTCCCCAGGGCCTGGATCAGCGTCCTGATCTCCTCGGACGAGAGCATCTTGTCGAGGCGCGCCCGCTCGACGTTCAGGATCTTCCCCTTGAGCGGCAGCACGGCCTGGAAGCGCCGGTCGCGGCCCTGCTTGGCCGAGCCGCCGGCCGAGTCCCCCTCCACCAGGAACAGCTCGGCATGGGCCGGGTCCCGCTCGCTGCAGTCCGCCAGCTTGCCCGGCAGGTTCGAGCTGTCGAGGGCGCCCTTGCGCCTGGTCAGTTCCCGCGCCTTGCGCGCCGCCTCCCGCGCCCTGGCCGCTTCGACGACCTTCTCCACGATCCGCTTCGCATCGCGCGGGTTCTCCTCCAGGAACGCGGAGAGCTGTTCGCCTACCGTCGACTCGACCCAGCCGCGCACCTCCGAGGAGACGAGCTTCTCCTTGGTCTGGCTGGAGAACTTCGGATCCTGCACCTTCACCGAGACGATCGCCACCAGGCCCTCGCGGATGTCCTCGCCCGAGAGCTTCTCCTTCAGGTTCTTGCCCAGACCTGATGAGGCCACGTAGGCGTTCACGGTGCGGGTCAGCGCCGAACGGAGGCCCGAGAGATGGGTGCCTCCGTCCCGGTTGTTGATCGTGTTCGTGAAGCAGTAGATCCGTTCCTGGTAGCTGTCGTTCCACTGCAAGGCAACCTCGACCGACTCGCTGGAGCCGGCCTCGCCCATCTCGCTGCGGAGGTAGACCGGATCCGGGTGCAGCGCCGTCTTGTTCCTGCCGAGGTGAGAGACGAAGCTGGCGATTCCTCCCTCGTACTCGAACTTCGCGCCCTTGCCCGTCCGTTCGTCGAAGAGGCTGATCGCGATGCCGCGGTTGAGGAAGGAGAGTTCCCGCAAGCGCTGCGCGAGCACGTTGTAGTCGAAGGCGAGCCGGGTGAACACCTCCGGGTCCGGCCTGAACCGGATTCCCGTGCCGGTGTCCTCGGGATTCTCGAGCTCGGCAACCGATTCGATCGGTGCTTCCGGCACGCCGCGGCTGTAGGTCTGGCGCCAGGAGTGGCCGTCGCGGTCGATCTCCAGGTCGAGCTGGACCGAGAGGGCGTTGACCACGGATAGACCGACGCCATGCAGCCCTCCCGACACCTTGTAGGCGTTCTGGTCGAACTTCCCGCCCGAGTGCAACTCGGTCATGATGACTTCGGCCGCGGACCGCCCCTCGCCCTCGTGCAGGGCTACCGGAATGCCACGGCCGTCATCCCGTACGGAGACGCTGCCGTCGCCGTGGATGACCACCCTGACCAGTTCGCAGAAACCGGCCTGGGCCTCGTCGATCGCGTTGTCGACGAGCTCGAACACCATGTGGTGCAGGCCCGATCCGTCATCGGTGTCGCCGATGTACATCCCGGGCCGTTTCCGGACCGCCTCGAGGCCCTTGAGGACCTTGATGTGCTCGGCCGAGTACCCGGCTTCGGCCACCGCCTGAACATCCGTTGTTCCGGCCGCCGTCATGTGCGGAAAACTATCACATAACGGCCATTTTGGCCGCTGCCGGGGCCGACTTCAGCCCTGCTTGCAACTATCTGAAAACAGGAGGTTTATCCGGCCGCCCAAAGACCCTCAGATGCGCATCGGCGCGATCAGGCACAGGTAGCGGAAATCCTGCCCCCCGACGGGCTCCCCGAGGCACTGGCTGTTCTCGTCCTTGAGCGCGAATTCGACCTGCTCGGTGTCGACCGCGGACAGGAAATCCCGCACGTAGACCGGGTTCAGGCCGATGTCCAGTTTCTCCGCCTCGTAGTCGCAGGCGAGGCTCTCCTCGGCCTCCCCCAGATCCGGATTCGAGGACGACACGCGCAGCGACTTCTCCTCGAAACCGAACCTGACCATGGGAGCGCGGTCACCCGTCAGCAGGGAGACCCGATGCACCACCTCAGAGAGAGCGCCGCGATCGAACGTCGCCTTCCGGTCGTTGTCCGTGGAGATCACCTTCTCGTAGTCGGGGAAGGTGCCCTCGAGGATGCGGCACGTGAGCTCGCGACGCCCGATCACGAAGCCGAGATGGTGCTCGCCACGGCGGAACCGGATCGTCTCATCGCCGTCGAAGCGCATCAACTCGAGCAGCGCCTTGCGCGGCGCCAGAACGCCGTCCGCTTCCGCGACGCCCGACATCTCGGCCTCGATCAGGGCGAGCCGGTGGCCGTCGGTCGCGACCATCTCGACCTTGCCGTCCTTCAGCTTGAGCAGGGCCCCGTTCAACTGGAAGCGCGACTCCTCCGCCGACACGGCGAAGATGATCTTGCCGATCATCCGCTTGAAATCGGGGAAGGGCGCCTCAAAGGACGAGGACGACGAATCCTGGTCGACAGTGGCCAGAGTCGGGAAGTCCTCGGCCGAGAGGCCGTTGATCCGGAACCTGGAAGAGCCGGCGTCGATGTGGAGCGAGTTGGAATCGCCGGTCGACAGATCGATCGGGGAGTCACCAAGGGCCCGGACGATCTCGAGGAACTTGCGGGCCTGCACCGCGGTCGCGCCATTCTCGCAGCTTCCCTCCTCCGCGCCGCACCAGGAGGTCAGGGAAACGTCCAGGTCGGTGGCCGCGAGTTCCAGCCGGTCGTCGCGGACCGTCAGCAGGAGATGGGAGAGGACCGGAATAGTCGACCTGCTTTCGACGATGCCGCGCATCGCCACGAGTTCGGTCAGCAGCTCTCGTCGTTCGACTCGGGTCTTCATCTATCCTCTCCTCAATAGGCAATATACACCAAGAAAGCAACCGTAGAAGGGGCCGGTTCCAGACGCGGAATAGAGTTGTAAACTATTTATAATCAGTTACTTAGGGTAGCCGTGCGGTATCGGTAACGGGTGGACGGGGCAGCGGAGCGATTGTGCATTCTGTGGACTTCGGCCGCCCGGTCGCACGGAGCACGGATTCCCTCCGCAGCAGGGCCGCAGAACAACCGGAACTGGCGGCCGGACAATCCGCTGCCGGTGCGCAGATCCCTTGTTGGCCGATCCGCCGCGATTCCGCAGGATGTTCCTCGCTCAGCCGAGCTGCCGGGTGAAACGCTCCAGCTGGGCGGCCAGACGCTCGTCGTCGGCGCGGCGACGCTCGATCTGCTCGACGGAGTACATGACCGTCGAGTGATGCTTGCCGTTGAACACTCTCCCGATCTCCGGATAGGACATCTCGGTCAGCCGCTTGCAGAGGTACATCGCGATCTGGCGGGGATAGGTGATCTGCCGGGAGTTGCTCTTGCTCTTGATCTCGCGGACCTTGAGGCCGTAGTGGTGGGCCACCATCTTGATGATCTGCGCCGACGACACCGGGCGGTCCTGTTCCGGAAGCACGTCGCGGAGCGCTTCCTTGGCGAACTCGAGGTCGAGCGGTACGCCCGACAAGGAGGCGAAGGCGGTGACCCGGTTGAGCAGGCCTTCGAGCTCGCGCACGTTCGAGTGCACTTGCCGGGCGATGAACATGGCGACGTCCGTGTCCAGGTCGAGGCCCTGAAGTTGCCGGGCCTTGCGCTGGAGAATGGCGACCTTGGTCTCCAGATCGGGGGGCTGGATGTCGGCGAGAAGACCTGAGCCGAAGCGGCTTCGCAGGCGCTCTTCGATGTCCGCCATGTCGCGCGGCTGGGCGTCCGAGGTCACGATGATCTGCTTCTGCCGGGTGTAGAGCACATTGAAGGTGTGGAAGAACTCCTCCTGGGACCTCTCCTTCTTGGCCAGGAACTGGATGTCGTCCACCAAGAGGACGTCAATGGTCCGGTAGCGCTCGCGGAAGGCGGGCATTCGCTCGAACCGGATCGAGGTGATCAGGTCGTTCACGAAGTCCTCGGCGGCGAGGTACACGACCCGTGTGCCGGGGGCCGCGCGCTTGAGACGGTTTCCGATCGCGTGCAGGAGATGGGTCTTGCCCAGACCCACGCCGCCGTAGAGGAAGAGTGGGTTGTACGCGATGCCGGGCTTCTCGGCGACGGCCTGGGACGCGGCGCTGGCGAACCTGTTCGAGTTACCGACCACGAACGAGTCGAATCGGTACTGGGGATTGAGCGAACTGCTTGGCGCCCCCTCCGGCTCGGGGCTCCCGACGGACTTCTTCCGCGATGACGTTCCAGGCGTTTCCACTCTGGTCCGCGTCTCGCCACTCTTGAACAGGACCTGGTACGTCGGACCCTTGAGATCGGCGATCGCCCAGTCGACGATCGGGCGGAAGCCCTCCTCGAGCGCCTCGACGAAGCGCGAGTTCGGCGCTTCGAGGACGAGGTGCTCGGCGTCCTCCGACGCGACCCTCAGGGGATGAAACCAGGTGCGGAAATCCTCGGCCGGGAGATCCGCTCGCAACTGCCGGCGTAGAGTCGGCCAGACGGAGCTAGGCATGCTCCCCCTTTTCGTCCGCACCGACCAAGGCCATCGTGACCCAATGCCCGGCAGAACCGCTTCTGCCCGCTTCCTCCGCTGCTACTCCGAACCGACGCACTTCTCCCCCACGTTCGAGCGCACACGACCACCAATTCCCGGTGCCGGGCAGGGAATTGTCGCTCTGCAGAGCTACGTTCCGCAGCTTTTCCGCACAGTGTGGAAAAACCTTGGACGACCGGCGAAGAGACTCGGGGCAGATAGTTCCAGGGGGCTACCTGTTGGTCCCACGCCGAGTGGCCTCCGTTGCGCGAGAAGCGCAGGATAGCAGCGGGATCCGGCTTCAACAAGGGGTGTCTGGGCACTTTCTTCACGTTTTCTTCGTCGCGAACGCGGCGCGGCCGGTCC
Source organism: Holophagales bacterium (assembly GCA_009836625.1). Classification (GTDB taxonomy): domain Bacteria; phylum Acidobacteriota; class Thermoanaerobaculia; order Multivoradales; family Multivoraceae; genus Multivorans. The sequence continues at coordinate 138,450 of VXVC01000014.1, read as the reverse complement.
CGCGGACGCCTAGGTCCTGAACTGTGTTGCAGTTAGTTGAACCGGAGGAACTCCGGGGCGCTCTGCTGGCCTGGTTCGATCGCTGCCGGCGCGATCTGCCCTGGCGACGAACGGAGGATCCGTACGAGATTCTCGTCGCGGAAATCATGCTCCAGCAGACCCGGAGCGAGGTCGTCGCGACGCGGTACGAGGGTTTCCTGGAGCGGTTCCCGGGTGTCGACGCGCTGGCGGAAGCGCCGGTCGAGTCGGTCGAGTCGGCCTGGTCCGGCCTCGGCTACTACCGCCGGGCCCGGAACCTCCACCGGACGGCCCGGATCCTGGCGGCGCGGGGCAGGTTGCCCGCGAGCGCCGCGGAGTGGGCGGAACTGCCGGGAATCGGCGCGTACACCTCGGCGCTCCTCGCGAGCCGCTGCTCCGGTGAGTCGGCGCCGGTGCTGGACGGCAACGTCGAGCGTGTGCTGAGCCGGTTCCTGGCTTCCACCGAACCCCCTCGCCGCGCCGCCCCCAGGCGCAGGCTGCTGGCGACCGCCGCCCGTCTGCTGGACCCGAGTCGCCCCGGGGACTCCAACCAGGCTCTGATGGAGGTCGGTTCGCTGGTCTGCCGTCGAGGCAGGCCGGATTGCGGCGTCTGTCCGCTCGCTCCAGGTTGCCGGGCCTTCCGTTCGCCGGGTCTCGATCCACGTGCCCTTCCCGTTGCCGCACCGCGGCGACCCCGGGAGGTTCGCCACTGCTTCACGGCGGTAGTCCACCGCGGCGCCGAACTGCTGCTTCATCGCCGGCCCGGGGACGCGGACTGGCTGGCCGGCCGCTGGCACCTGCCGACGGTGGAGCTTGCGAGCGGCGAAGAGTCGAGCCGCGCTGCGGAAGTCCTGGGCCGGGAGTTCGGCGGCTGCTGGGAGTGTGACGAACGCGCGGTCCTGGTGCGACATGCAGTGACCTACAGGGACTTCCTCGTGCGGGCCGCGGTGGCCCGCTGGCGCCCGGGCCGGCCCGCGGCGGGGCGATCGTCCCTGGCCTGGTTCGGTCACAGGGAGATCGACGAGTTGCCGACCTCGTCCCTGCTGCGGAAGACGCTCGACTCCGTCGGCGTCCACTGCGCCGATCCGCCAATACACTCCGGGCCATGACGCCGACGGAGCCTTCCCCGAAGATCCCCTTCGTCGATCTGGCCGCCCAGTCGAGGCGGCTCCGGCCGGAGATCGACCGCCGGATCGGCGAGGTTCTCGACCACGGCCGCTACGTCATGGGTCCCGAGGTCGACGAACTGGAGGCGGAGCTGGGCCGATGGGGCGGCGGCGTCTCGGCGGTGGCGGTCTCGAGCGGCTCTGATGCCCTGCTGATCGCCCTGCTTGCGCTCGGCGTCGGTGGTGGCGGGAACCGGCGCGACGCGGTCTTCGTCCCGACCTTCACCTTCACGGCGACCGCGGAGGTCGTCCTGCTCGCGGGTGCTGTGCCCATCTTCGTCGACGTGCGGGAAGAGGACTTCCTGATCGACCTCGAGTCGCTCGACCGGGAGTACGAAGTCGTGCGGGCGGCGGGCGTCGCCAGACCGAAGGCGGTGATTCCGGTGGACCTGTTCGGCCTGCCGGTGGCCGAGCAACCGCTGGCGGAGTGGGCGGCCGCCAGAGAGCTCGAAGTGGTCTCCGACGCGGCCCAGAGTTTCGGCGCGCGCCGCGACGGCAGTGCGGTCGGTTCACTGGCTCCGATCACGACGACCAGCTTCTACCCGGCCAAGCCGCTTGGCTGCTACGGCGACGGCGGCGCGGTCCTCTGTGTGGAAGCGGAGACCGCGGAGATCGTCCGCTCCATCCGCGAGCACGGCCAGAGCGCCGACCGCTACGACATCGTTCGGCTCGGTGTGAACGGCCGCCTGGACAGTCTCCAGGCCGCCGTGCTGCTGGCGAAGCTGACCGTCTTCGAGCAGGAGCTGGCTGCGCGGCGGGCCGTCGCGGCCGGCTACGGCGAGCGGTTGCGCGCCGCCTCGTCCTCGACGGCCACGCCCTGGCGGGTGTCGACGCCGGAGTGCGGCCCGGGTGTCGAGTCGAGCTGGGCCCAGTACACGCTCCGCGTCGACGACGCGGCCGGCCGGCCGTCGGCCGCCACGAGGGACGCCTTGCGGGCCCATCTCGACCGCGCCGGCATTCCCACCGCCGTCTACTACCCGCGGCCGATGCACCTGCAGCCCGCCTACGAGAGCTACGGCCGCGGCGCCGGCTCACTGCCGATCAGCGAGAGCCTGGCCGACCGCGTGGTCAGCCTGCCCATGCACCCGTACCTCGACCAGGACGCGCTGGACCGCATCTGCGAGCGGATCGCGAACCCCTGAGACGGTGGGCTCGCCCGGGCTCGAGAGCGGCCGCCTGCTGCCGGAGATTCTGATCCGGCCGCCGGGGCCCCGGGCCCGGGCCATGGCCGGGCGCCTGGAGACGTCCGAGGCTCCGGGCATCAACACCCTCGTGGCCGGAACGACGGCGATGCTCTGGGCCGAGGCCCGGGGCAGCAACGTGGTCGACGTCGACGGCAACCGCTACGTCGACGTCACCGCCGGTTTCGGCGTCGCGGCCGTCGGCCACCGCCACCCGGCCGTAGTCGCGGCCGTCAGGGAGCAGGCGGAACAGCTCGTCCACGGCCTGGGCGACGTCTACGCCCACCCTGCCCGCCTCGAGCTGGCCGAGCGCCTGTGCGCGCTCGCGCCGCTCCCTGCCCCCCGGGTCTACTTCGCCGTGTCCGGCGCCGACGCGGTGGAGATCGCCCTCAAGACAAGCCGCCTGCACAGCGGCCGCCCGGGCGTGCTTGCGTTCGACCCGGCATACCACGGGACCACCCTCGGTGCGCTCGCGGCTACCTCGCGGCCGGCTTTCCGCGAACCCTTCACCGAGCCGCTCGAAGGACTCGTTCACCGGCTGCCGTACGGCGCGCCATCGGAGCAGATTCAGGAGATTCTCGAGCGGCAACCGGACATCGGGACCTGCCTGGTCGAGCCGGTCATCGGCCGCGAGGCGACCCGCTGGCCGCCGCCCGGCTGGCTGCCAGCTCTCGGCGAGCTATGCCGCCGTCACGAAGTCGTCCTGGCGGTCGACGAGATCTTCACGGGCTTTGGCCGCTGCGGCGCCTGGTTCGTGTGTCGCGAAGCCGGCCTCGAGCCGGATCTCGTCTGCTGCGGCAAGGCCCTGGGCGGCGGTCTCCCGATCGCTGCCGTCCTCGGCAGGAAAGAAGTCATGGACGCCTGGCGAAGCGAAGGCGAAGCCCGCCACACCGCCACCTTCGTCGCTCACCCCCTCGCCTGCGCAGCGGCCGTGGCCACTCTCGAAGTGATCGAGTCCGAGGACCTCGTAGACCGCGCCCTCACCGTGGGCAACCGCTTCGGTCAAGCCCTCGAATCCCTCAAGACCCGCCCCGGAGTCATCGACATCCGAGGCCAGGGCCTCCTCCGGGCCATCGAACTCGACTCCCCCATCCGCGCCCAAGCCCTCAGCAGGAACCTCCTCCACCGAGGCCTCATAGCCCTCGCCGGCGGCGCCTCCGGCACCGTCCTCCAGCTCTCCCCACCCCTCGTCATCACCGAACAGCAACTCGACCACGCTGTAGCGGTCCTGCACGAGGTCCTCGCCGAGTAGCGCCGGAGAATGGTCGCCGCTTCGTCTTCCTGGCCGCCTTCGGCGGCAGCGGGTCAGAAGACCCGCGCACCCAGCGGGGCCGCCGTTCTATCCCGAAGCCCAGCTCAACACCCCCCGCCCACCGGGATCTCCAGCCTGGAGTGGCCCACAGGGGGAGGGTCCCAGCGGGCTGGAGACAAGCGACTGCCGATGACCTTCATCAACCTCCGACAGACCGGAGCGCAGTCGACCGAAGCGAACCCCAACCTCCCATTCACCAGGCGGGGGTGAGCGTCCGTCTGGGACCCTCCCCCTGTGGGCCGCTCCAGGCGGGTGCAACTCAGAGATCGCGGCGGCCGGCCAGCGAGCGGGCGAGGGTGACCTGGTCGGCGTAGTCGATGTCGCCGCCGACGGGGAGGCCGAAGGCGAGGCGGGTTACGCGGACGCCTCGGCGGTTGAGGAGGTTGGCCAGGTAGAGGGCGGTGGCTTCGCCTTCGACGTTGGGATTCATGGCGAGGATGGCCTCTTCGACGCCTTCGAGGCGGTCCAGCAGGGAGGCGACGGTGAGTTCGTCCGGGCCGACGCCGCGTTGCGGGGAGAGGGAGCCCAGCAGGGCGTGGTAGAGGCCGTGGAACTCGCCGGTGCGTTCGATCGGTTCGATGTTGAAGGGCTCCTCGACGACGCAGAGTTTGGTCTTGTCACGTTGCGGATCGCTGCAGATGGAGCACGGATCCACCGCCGTGATCTGGTGACAGGTCGAGCAGTGGATCATGCGTTCCTTGACGTCGATGACCGCCTGCGCAAGCGCTTCGGCGCGGGACCGGTCGGCGCGGAGGAGATGGTGGGCCAGCCGTCGCGCGGTCTTCGGACCGATGCCGGGGAGACGCGAGAGCTCCTCGACCAGGTTCGACAGCGGGTCGGCCGGCATCAGGTGAGGCCGGGAATGCCGCCGGCCATGTTGCCGATCCGTTGCCCCACGTACTCGTTCACCTTGCGTCCCGCTTCGTTCACAGCGGCCTGGACGAGGTCCTGGACCATGGCCGGATCCTCCGGGTCGAGGACCTCGGCGTCGATCCGCACCGCCAGGACCTCCTTCTCGCCGTTCATCCGCACTTCGACCATGCCGCCGCCGACACTGGCGGTGAACTCGGCGGTCGCCAGGTCGCGCCGCATCTGCTCCTGCATCTGCTGGGCCTGCCGCATCAGCTTCTGGATGTTCATTCGTCGCTGTTCCTATGCTCGGTGGGTGGGTCTTCAAGGGGTCTTGGGTCGGACGTCGAGTACGCGGCCGCCGAAGACGTCGAGGACGGCGCGGACGCCGGGATCGGCCTCGGCGGCCCTTCGCGCCTCGTTTGTGGGGCCGGCCGCGCGCCGCGCGGGCTTGCGCTCGGCGGCCTGCGGGACCGGTTCGCGGCGAGCCGGCGTGCCTTGGGGAGGCGCCGTGCTTCGGGGGGGCGGTGCCGCGGCAGCCGGCGATGGCGCGGCCGTTCCTCCCGGAGCCGCCGGCGTCACCTTCCAGCCGGCGTCGGGTCCGACCACGAAGCGCACGGCGTCGTCGAGTTGGGCGGTGCGGGTCTCGTCCTGGAGCGCTCGCTTGAGCTCGGGACCGGCCTCGATGACGAGGGTGTTGCCGCGCAACTCGAGGCGCGCGTGGTGGAAGTCGAGCAGACCCGCCAGGAGGGGGCTCTCGCTCTCGAGTCGTTTGACGACCGGAGCGGCGTCGCCCGGGGGTGATGCCGCGGCCGGGGCCTCGGCCGGGGCCTCGGCCGGATCGCTGCGTGGTGCCGGGGCTTCGGCTCGGGCGCCCGGCGGCCCAGCGCCCTGGGGTTCCGCGTCCGCGGGGAGACCGGCCGCCAGCCGCTCGATCCGCACGAGCCGCGGGAGTTCCGCCGCGCGCAGGAGAGCGACTTCCAGGGCGAGACCGGGAGCGTCGGCGCGCCGGACGACCGTCTCGCTGCTGAGGAGCAGATGCAGGAGTCTGAGGAGGTTCTCGTAACCCGCGGCTGCCGCGGTCTCCTGGAGGTCGGCCGCCGCTTCGGCGGGCAGGTCGAGCAGCTCCCGGTCGAGACCCTGAGCCAGATGCAGTGCGCTGCGCAGGTAGCCGAGGAAGTGGGTGAACACCTGCCTTGGGTCGCTGCCACCGTCCTCGACCTCGCGGATCGTCGTCGACACGCGAGCGCCGTCGCCGGCGAGGATCGCCTCGAGCAGGGCGGAGAGCAACGCCGCGTCGATGCCGCCGAGGAGACGTCCGACATCCTCGTCGACCAGCCGGCCGTTGCCGAACGTGGCGAGCTGGTCGAGCAGGGCGACCGCGTCCCGGACGCTGCCCTCGGAGGCGCGGGCGATCAGGCGCAGGGCGGGGCCGCCGGCTTCGAAGTCCTCGGCGTCGCAGATACGTCGCAGGTGGGCGACCATCGGCTCGGGGGGCACGCGGCGGAAGTGGAACTCCTGGCAGCGGGAGAGGACGGTCGCGGGCACCTTCTCGATCTCGGTCGTCGCGAAGATGAAGGTCAGGTGCGGCGGCGGCTCCTCGACGATCTTGAGCAGTGCGTCGAAGGCCGAGGCGGAGAGCCGGTGGACCTCGTCCAGGACGACGACCTTGTAGCGGTCGCGGGCGGGTCCGTACCTCAGGCTCTCGGTCAGGTCGCGAACCTGCTCCACCTTCGAGTAGGTGGCGGCGTCGATCTCGATCACGTCGAGATCGCCCGCATCCCGGATCTCGGTGCAGACCAGGCAAGTGTCGCACGGTTCGGACACCGGCCCCTTGGCGGAGCCGTCGGCGCCGAGGCAATTCAGGGCCTTGGCGAGGACCCGCGCGGCCGTCGTCTTGCCGACGCCGCGGATGCCGGAGAAGAGGTAGGCCTGCGCGATGCGGCCGTCCCGCAGTGCGTTGCGCAGGGCGGTGACGATCGCCTCCTGGCCCACCAGGTCGGCGAACGTCTGAGGCCGCCACTTGCGGGCCAGGGCCTGATAGGTCATGGCCTGAACAGGGCGCCTGGTTGAGAAGTCACTGAAGGGTTCCGGCTGAACTGCGCCCTCGAAACGAACACCCTATCGCTGCTCCCTTCCGGGCCTGACGAGGTTCGGGGCCGTTCGATTCACAGGGCCCGAACCCTTCGGTCACTTCTCGATCCCGAGCCTGTTCTCCGCCGCGGGAACCACAGGGGATGGTACCAGTGAATCATCCCGTCCGGGGGACTGTTAGCGTGAGCCGCTTGGACGATCGGACCGCCATGGAGCTGGCTCTCGACGAGGCCCGGCTGGCCGCGAGCGCCGGAGAGGTTCCTGTGGGAGCCGTGGTGGTGCGCGACGGCGTCGTCGTGGGGCGCGGCCACAACCGAAGGGAGAGCTGGGGAGACCCGCTCGCGCACGCCGAGATGATCGCCCTGGCGGAGGCTTCGGCCGGGCAGGAGGGCTGGCGGCTGAACGGCTGCTCGGTGTACGTGACTCTCGAGCCCTGCGCCATGTGCGCCGGGGCGATGGTCAACGCCCGGATTGACCGCCTCGTGTTCGGGGCAGCGGATCCAAAGGGTGGCTTCTGCGGCTCGCTCGGGAACGTCGTTCGCGAACCAGGACTGAATCACCAAATCGCGGTATGCTCCGGCGTCCTGGCGGAGGAGAGCTCAGCTTTGTTGCGCGCGTTCTTCCGGCGTCTACGGTCGAGCGGGCTTTCGATTGAGGAGAGGTGACCGAGTGGTCGAAGGTGCATGCCTGGAAAGCATGTGTAGGGGCAACTCTACCGTGGGTTCGAATCCCACCCTCTCCGCCATGACCAGGGCGGTGGGGGACGATGTGCGCCGGGCTGCCCGCAACGGGGAGAGGTGCCAGAGTGGTCGAATGGGGCGGTCTCGAAAACCGTTGACCGTTTACGCGGTCCGTGGGTTCGAATCCCACCCTCTCCGCCAAGTGCTCTAGGGAAGGAAGGAACGTGAAGAGGACATACCAGCCGAACAATCGGCGTCGCAAGAAGAAGCACGGTTTCCGTCTGCGGATGAGGACCAGGCACGGTCGCGCGATCCTGTCGCGCCGCCGCCGCAAGGGCCGCAAGCGGCTGACGGTCTGACGTTGAACCGATCGGGGAACCCCGCTCGCACCTGCGGCTTCGAGCAGGGGGCCGGGCGGATACGGTCGAGTAGTGACTACCGGCGGATCTACCGCCGGGGGCGGCGGCTGCACGGCCAGTTCGCCGTGTTCCACGTGCGCCGCAACGACGCAGGCCACGCGCGATTGGGACTCACCGCTGGTCGGCGGGTGGGCGGCGCGGTCGCGCGCAACCGGCTCCGCCGGCGCGTGCACGAGCACTACCGCCAGGTCGTGGGGCGGGAGCGGCTTCCGGCAGTGGACGTGGTCGTGCATCTGAAGCCGGCCGCGGCTGCCGCGAACCGCCGGGCGTTCTACCGTGAACTGGACCGCCTGTTCGAGACGGTGGCGAGGCAGGGCGGTGCCGGCGACAGGTCTCGCCACCGCGGAAGGTCGCGGCGATGAACCCGCTGGTGAAGCTCGCCGTGGCGATGCTCCGGGCGTACAAGCGTTGGCTTTCGCCGTTGCTCCCGCGGGCTTGCCGCTTCAGTCCGACCTGTTCCGAGTACGGCCAGCTCGCACTCAGAAGCCACGGTCTGATCGCGGGAACGTGGTTGACGCTTGGCAGGCTTCTGCGCTGCCAGCCCCTTGGGCGCGGCGGGATCGATCCGCCGCCGCCAGCGGCGCGGAACCTGGAACCCGGGGCCGCCGAGGCCTAGCAGAGACCGATGGACAATCGCAGACTCCTCCTGGCGGCGCTGCTGTCGCTCGGCGTTCTCCTGCTCTGGTCGACCTTCGTGGCTCCGCCACCGCCGCCGGTGGAAGGGACTCCGGTCGTCGTCGGAGAGGGAGCGCCGCCAACACAGCCGGAGCCGACGGCGCCGGCTCCGGTGAGACCGGCCGAGAGCGCAGCGGCTCCGGTGTCGGTCTTCGAACGGGTGGAAGCCTCCCTGGAGGAGAGGGTGGTCATCGAGTCGGGCAACGCCAGACTCGAGTTCACGAACCGTGGCGCCCAGTTGCTGTCCTTCGAGCTGCTGCGCCCGGACGGCGCCGAGCCCGTCGAACTCGTACGCCGGCGCGAGCCGGGCCAGCCGTATCCGTTCGGTCTGTCGGGGCCGCAGCGGGACTCCCCGCTCAACGATGCCCTGTTCGTCGTGGAGCGTTCCAGGGAGAACGGTGACGAGCGGGTCGTTTTCCGCTATAGCGGAGACCGGGGCTCGGCGACGAAGACGTTCCGCTTTCCGACGGTGAACCCCCAGGGCGGCGGCCTGACCTTCCTTTACGAGGTCGAGTCGCCGGGCGACGCCTGGGGCCTGGTGCTCGGTCCCGGCATCCGGAACCCGAGCGTGGACGAACTCCAGAGCCGGCTGTCGAGCCAGCAGCGGCGGGCTGCGACGTGGTTCGCGGGCGGCGAGATGGACTCCCTCGAGCCGCGCCGCGCGGACGATCCGCAACAACTCGGCGAGGGCGCGCGCTGGGTGGCGCTCGAAGACCGCTACTTCATCACCGCCGTCATCCCGTCGGGGGCGCGAGGCGCCGTGCAGGCGCTACCCGTGGCCAACCTGGACGAGAGCGACGGCAGCCTGCGCGGCTTCACCCTGTTCGAGGCCGGCGACGTCACGACGGAAGACCTGACCCGCGACCTGATGCTGGTGCTCGAAGCCTCGGGCGGCCAGCTCGCCGGACGGGCGTACTTCGGCGACAAGCAGTACGACGCGCTGGCCGGCATGCGCGTGCGACTCGAGAAGACGGTTCGCTACGGCTTCTTCGGCGTCATCTCGCGTCCTCTCCAGTTCGGCTTACGCTGGATTTACGACAATATCGTCGCCAACTACGGATGGAGCATCGTCCTGATGACGGTGCTGATCCGGCTGGTTCTGTTCCCGCTGACCCACAAGAGTCAGGTCTCCATGCAGCGGATTCAGAAGCTGAATCCGCGAATGGAAGCGATCCGCGCGAAGTATCGGCCCAAGCTGAAGGACGGCAAGGGCGCGCCCCGCATGGACCAGCAGCGCAAGATGAACGAGGAGATTCAGGGGCTGTTCCGGGAGGAAGGCGTGAACCCGGCCAGCGGCTGCCTGCCGATCCTGTTCCAGATGCCTGTCTTCTTCGGCTTCTTCCGTCTCCTGAGCGAGGCGGTCGAGCTCTGGGATGCAGCCTGGCTCGGGTGGATCGGGAACCTGGCCCTGCCGGATCCGATCTACGTGTTGCCCCTCGTCATGGGAGCTTCCCAGTTCCTCCAGCAGCGGATGTTGCCGCCGCCGGCGAACAAGACCCAGAAGCTGATCATCAACACGATGCCGATCTGGTTCACGATCTTCTCGTTCAGCTTCCCCAGCGGTCTGGTTCTCTACTGGCTTACGAATAACGTGCTGGGAATCGTGCAGACCGGCGTCTACAACAAGCTGAAGAAGAGGGGTTACCTGGGCGGCGAACCGGCCGCGCAGATGACCGAGACCAAGAAGAAGTGAGGGCAAGGCAGCAGCGATGAATGCGATGAACAGCATGTTCTTCTCGGGAGAGACCGAGTCCCGGGCCATCCTGGCGGCGGCGAACCACTTCGGCGTGTCGCCGGAGCAGATCGTGTTCGACCGGGTGGAGAAACGGCACGGCTTCGTGAAGCACCGGCGGGTGGTGATTCGCGTCGACCCGGCCAGCGTCGGCCCGGGCGTTGAGGGCGGTGCCGTCGAGAGCGAGAGCCCCGCCGAAGTGGTGACCGAGCCTGTGGTCGAAGCGGCGGCTCCCGCCATTGAGGAGCCGGCGCCGGAGGAGGAACCGGAACAGGCGGTGGAACCGGAGCCGGTGGACAGTGCGACGGTGACCGCTGAAGCCGAGGCGCCGGAGCAGAACTCCGAAGAGGTTCTCTCGATCGCGCATGCGGCGCTGGATCAACTGCTGGAACTGGCCGATCTCGAGGTATCGGCGGAGATCGTCCTGACCGATGAGAGGTTGGAGGTCGAGATCGAAGGCGTGGACGAGGAGCTCCTCGTCGAGGACGAAGGCCAGGTACTGCTGGCGATCCAGCACCTTCTACCGCGGGTCATGTACGGACAACTCGGACGGATCGTCCCGTGCCGTCTGGACAGCCGCGGCTACCAGCGCAAGAAGGAAGAACGCCTGCGAGGCCTCGCCCGCCGCGTGGCCGAGGAGGTCGTTCGCCGCGGCGGCACGCGCACCCTGCGCCCTATGAACCCGGCGGACCGCCGCATCGTCCACCTGACCCTGGCCGACGACCCGGACGTCGAAACCGAAAGCCAGGGCAACGGCTACTTCAAACGCGTCAGCATCCGCCTGCAGTAGCGGCGCGCACCCGTCTGCCGTGGACGCCCGAGGGGGCGGGTCCCCAGCGGCCGCTCGCACTTGCTTGGTGAATGAGGGGGGAGTGCTCGCTTCGGTCGGCTGCGCTGCGGTAGGTCGTCGGTCGAGGTGACGATCACGG
>VXVC01000014.1:0-127385 GCA_009836625.1 Holophagales bacterium | reverse complement strand
GCTCGCTTCGGTCGGCTGCGCTGCGGTAGGTCGTCGGTCGAGGTGACGATCACGGGAGACGCTTGCCTCCAGCCCGCTGGGGACCCTCCCCCTCCGGACCCCACTCCTGACTGGAGTATGTCGGCTTGCGGCGGTCTGCCACGGAGGCCCGAGGGGGAGGGTCCCCATCGGCCGCTCACGCTTTCTTGGTGGATGGGAGGGCAGCGCTCGCTTCGGTCGGCTGCGCTGCGGTAGGTCGTCGGTCGAGGTGACGATCACGGGAGACGCTTGCCTCCAGCCCGCTGGGGACCCTCCCCCTCGGGCCTCCGCGGCAGACTGGAGGTTGTGCCAGACGGGACGCTGGTCGGTGTGCACGGCGCTCCACATGGGGTACGACGATGCTCTCGGTGCGCGGGTCTTCCGACCCGCTACCGCCGGAGGCATGTGGCCACGGGTCTTCTGACCCGTGGAAGATAGGGCGCCGGCCGTGAGGCCGGCGACCAGGTACGGGAGAGATAGCCTCGCCGGAGTGGTGCGGCGAGAACGGTGAGCGGCGGTGGAACCTGGGCGGGCGGAGGATTCATGGTGTTTCACGTGAAACATCGACTCCAACGACCTCGCAGGTGTTTCACGTGAAACACCGCCACCTGTTTCAGCGAGAGTTCGGCACCGAGTTGCGGTCGGAGGCGGTCGACCGGCTGGCGTGCCATGCCGAGTTACTGGAGCGTTGGAACCGGGTGGTGCGGCTGGTTGGCGAAGCGGAGCCTCGGGAGTGGATCCGTCGCCACTACGCGGAATCGGTCGCGGCGGGGGCGTACTGGCGAGCCACGACCGGAGAAGGCAGCGGCGAGCCCGGGCTTCTCGACATCGGCAGCGGCGCCGGGTTCCCCGGGCTGGTGCTTGCGGCGCTTCATCCTGAGCGGCCGGTGACTCTCGTCGAGGCGCGTGAGCGGAAGGCCGCGTTCCTGGCGGAGGCGGCGCGAGAGCTCGTTCTGCCCAACGTCCGGGTCGTTCGGGAGCGCTTCGATGCCGCCCTCGCCGGGCGGCTCGCGGGGACGGTAGAGTGCGCGACGATTCGTGGCCTTCGGCTCCCGGAGCCCACGATGACTCGCCTGGTGGAAGCCTTGCCCGAAGGGGGGCGCCTGGTGGTCTGGGCGGGCCGGCGCGTTGCGACCGGTCTGTTGGATACCTGTGTTGTGGAACAAGAGATGAATCCGCCTGACAGCCCGCACCGGCGGATTCTCTGCCTCCGGCCGCTTCCTCGTGGCTGACGTTCTGGCGGTCGCCAATCAGAAGGGCGGCGTCGGCAAGACAACGTCGGCGATCAACCTGGCGGCGGCGTTCGGCGCAATGGAGCGCAAGGTGCTGCTGGTGGACAGCGACCCGCAGGGCAATGCGAGCCGCGGCGTGGGCTGGTCGGGCCGGCCGCCGACGCTGTTCGACGTGCTGTCCGGCGAGGCGAGCGCCGGGGAGGTGATCGTCGCCAGCGGTTTCCCGTATCTCGACCTGCTGCCGGCCAACCGGGACCTGGTGGGGGCCGAGTTCGGCCTGCAGCATGACCAGCACTGGATCCGACGGCTCCTGTCGGCGCTCCAGGAGCTGGATGGCGGGTACGAACGGATCTTCGTCGATTGTCCTCCCGCGCTGGGCCGGTTGACCCTGAACGCGCTGTTCGCCGCCGATGCGGTCATCGTGCCGCTCCAGTGCGAGTACTTCGCGCTCGAGGGGATCAGCGAGCTGCTGGCGACCGTGCAGCGTGTGCGGGAGTTGGGGCGGCCCGAGCTGGAAATCGCAGGCGTCGTCCTGACCATGTACGACGATCGCACGAACCTGTCGCGGGATGTGGCGCAGGAGGTGCGAAAGCACTTTGGATCGATCGTCTGCGATACGATCGTCCCGCGCAACGTTCGCCTGGCGGAAGCCCCAAGTTACGGTATGCCGGTCCTGCAGTACGACATCAAGAGCAAGGGTTCACAGGCCTACCTGGGTCTGGCGCACGAACTGGCGGGCCGCCGTCCCTGATGAGCGGCCGGCGCCCGGGACTGGGCCGTGGACTGGATGCGCTCTTCGCCGATAGCGGCGCTCTTCCGCCGACCGCTCCGCGCGCCGTTCGGGAGTTGCCCGTCGCTCAGCTCGAGCCGAACAGTCGCCAGCCGCGCGACCGGTTCGACGATGCCGAGCTGGCGGATCTCGCCGGCTCCATCGCGAAACGAGGTGTGCTCCAGCCTCTGGTCGTCACGGGAGATGCGGACCGTGGCGGTGCCTATCGAATCGTCGCGGGGGAGCGCCGCTGGCGTGCGGCCCGCAAGGCCGGCCTGGAGACGGTACCCGTCGTCTTCCGCGAAGTGGGGAGCGACCGCGAACTCCTCGAACTCGCGCTGGTAGAGAACCTGCAGCGCGCCGATCTGAACGCGCTGGAAGAGGCCGAGGCGTTCCGGGCTTTGAGCGAGGAGTTCGGACTCTCGCAGCAGGAGATCGCGGACCGCGTTGGCCGCAGCAGGGCCGCGGTCGCGAATTCCCTTCGTCTGTTGCGCCTGCCCGACGCCGTCAAGGAGCGGATCCGGTCGGGCGCGCTGACCGCGGGCCAGGCCCGCCCGCTGCTGTCACTCGGAGACGAGCAGAGTCAGGTCGAGCTGGCGGCGCGGGCCCAACGGGAGTCGTTGAGCGCGCGGGAGTTGGAGCGGATCGTCTCCGCTGGGCCGGGGAAGAAACCCGCCGCGAGGGCCAAGACTGGCGGGGGCGACCCCGACACCGCGCACGCGGTCGAACGATTGACGCGTAGACTGCAGACCCGAGTCGAAATCAGCCGCCGCGCACGTGGCGGCGGCGTACTCAAGATTCACTTCCACTCCGAGCCGGAGCTGATGCGGTTGTACGAACGGCTGTCGGCGGAGTGACCAACGTCGGAGCGTGCTGAGCTATGTCCAAGACCCTGAGAACCGGATCGTCCGGAGAACTGAACGGCTTTCTTGATGCCGGCTGCGAGGTCCACGGGGAACTCCGATTCGAGAACACCTTCAGGGTGCATGGCCGGTTCAAGGGCACCGTCGAGTCGGAAGGCCAGTTGATCATCGGCGAGGGCGGCGTCGTGGAAGGCGTCGTCGCCGTCGGCGAACTTCATGTATCGGGCCGCCTCGAGGGACGGGTCGAGACGACGCGACGGACCGAGATCGGCGCCAAGGGCCGGGTCGAGGGAGAGATCAACGCTCCGGTTCTCGTCATCGAGAGCGGCGCCTTCTTCCAGGGCCAGTGCACGATGCAGTCGAAGCCCTCGCGGCCCCCCGCCAGCGCGGAATCCGCGATGGTCGAGGCGGCTCCGGGCGAGAGCAAGCCGGAGACCGACGAGCACGTCGCACACTAAGCGCCTGCGAACCAGCCGCAGAGTCGTTAGCGCTGGCCGGCCTCGTCCGGGCTTGTTTCATATGATGGGACGAACGCGATCGGGCGGCGAGCGAGAGTGGCGAGCTCGAACGACTCGGTCATGACGCGGCCGTCGATGTCCCTGGCTACCGGCAGGTTCAGCGCGTACAGCAGCGTTGGCGCCACGTCCTGGATTCCCAGCCCGGTCAGCAGGAAGTCCTCCTTGATGCCCTGGCCGCGAAGCAGGAGGAGGCCGTCCGGGGTCTGGAAACGGCCTCCAGGGATCGCCGGCGCTTCGTTCCAGCGGCCGAGAAGGCGACGGATGGGTCCGGATCTTTCGAATCCGTAGGCGCTCACCACGGCCAGCATGCGCGGACGCGGAAGCTCTTCCCAGGCCTCGGCGACCAGTCCGTCGAGGAACGCGTAGTAGGCGGACAGCCACCGTGCGCGGTCCAGACGAACCTGCGCCTGGTCGCCGTCGAACTGAACCGCTTCGTACGAGTCGTAGTAGAGCCGCGAGACGTCCGCCAGGCCGTCCATCAACGCGAAGACAACCAGCCGCGAGCCCTCTTCGGAGAGCGACCCGAGCGTCGTCAACAGCTGGCTCTGGGTCTCGAGATCGCGAAGCGCCGCCGTGTACAGAGCCGACGGCGGGCCGTCTCCGAGACGGGCGAGGCGCTCGTCCACCATCGCCGACCCGAGTGCCGCGGCGCGCGCGCCCGAGACGTCGGTGAGGCCGACGCCGAAGTCGAGAACGACCGAATCGAGCCCGAAGCCCCCGGCGATCTGCCACAGGGGCGGCGCCGAGGCCTGGATCACCGGTCCGCCATCGCTTGCGCCGCGGTCGCCCCAGATGCCGAAGCCGATGGCGCCCGGGGTCAAGTGGAAGCGCTCTCCTGGCAGAGACGGAACTCCGCGGGTCTGCTCCGCCACGACGCCATGGCGGAAGGGGTACTTCCCGGTGACGACGGTCGTCCACAGCGAGAGCCGGACCGCCGGTTCGATCGACTCCGCCCGGCCGTAGCTTCCGGCGCGCATGGTCTCGGAGAAGAAGGGCAGCAGGCCCTGTTCAGAGAGGGGCAGAATGGCGTCGAGCGAGGCGCCGTCGAGACCCACGATCAGCAGGTTCGGGGGCGGCACGGAGTCGATCGCCGCGGCGCGCGGCGTCGCGGGCGGCGGCGGGTCGAAGGCTTCGCGCCGCTCGAACACGGAGTAGACGGTCAGTACCGCCAGGCCGGCGATGCCGAAGCGGGAACGGGCGCCGTAGGGGCGCTTCCGCCGGTAGGTGTGCAGGAACGCGGTGTAGGCGGTGATCAGGGACGCGAGGGCGAGCCAGAGGCCGGCCTTGATCAGGCGGTCGTGGATACCGGGCGGCAGAAAGTGCTCGT
Source organism: Holophagales bacterium (assembly GCA_009836625.1). Taxonomy (GTDB): domain Bacteria; phylum Acidobacteriota; class Thermoanaerobaculia; order Multivoradales; family Multivoraceae; genus Multivorans. The sequence continues at coordinate 122,658 of VXVC01000014.1, read as the reverse complement.
AGCGGGCCGCGTGGGCGAGGTCGAGCACCGAGGCCGCGGCGAACACCGTTGCCATCGACCACGGCAGGAGCCGCAGGGCGCCCTCGGGCCGGCGCCAGGACACGGCGAGGAGCAGTACGCAGGCGGCGAGAGCTCCCAGAACCCCGTAGTACGCGCTGGTCCGGATGACGGGCCATGGATGGAACGGCAGGTGGGGGTTGAGAAAGAAGAGAAGTCCGGTGAGGTGGATCCCGGCAAGGAGGCCGGGCACCGCGCAGGCGGCGCCGGCGAGCAGGCGTTCCCGATTCACTGAGGGGACTCTAACGGGCCGGCCTCCGACGGTGTTACCCTCGCCGCGCCATGGCGGCAGTGGACTCGAGGGGAGAGGTGCTCGATGTCCAGGCGTTGCCTTTGCCCTACTTCCTGCTGCGGGCACGGGTCGCGGGCATGGATCCCGCGGAACCCGGCCAGTTCGTCATGGTTGCGGGCGCCAACCGCCCCGAGCCATACCTTCGTCGGGCGTTCTCGGTCTACGATCAGGAGCCCGGGTCCGACGGCTCGCTGGTCATCTCGCTGCTCGGGAAGGTCATCGGACGCGGCACGGAGGCTCTTGCCGAATGTGTCCCCGGCGAACGGATCCCGGTTCTCGGTCCTCTGGGCACCGGATTTCATAGTGTGGCAGACGGTGCTTCCACGTCCGGTCGGGCGGCGCTGGTCGCGGGCGGGATCGGATCCGCCGGTCTGGGCCTGCTGGCGCACGCGCTGGAGCGGGCCGGCCGGTCTTTCGACTTCTTCTATGGGGGTCGCAGCGCGGAGGACCTGGTCGAGGCGGAGACGTTTCGGCGTCTCAGCGAGCGGACCGGCGGTCGGCTGGTGAGGACGACCGAGGACGGCAGCGCCGGGGAGCGCGGCCTGATCACGACGCCGCTGGAGGCGGGCCTGCGCGCCGGCACGGGCTACACGACGGTCTTCACCTGCGGACCGCACGGCTTGATGGCGGCGGTGGCGCGGATCGCGGCCGCCGCCGGAATCGCCGGCGAAGCCGCGACCGAGACGCCGATGGGTTGCGGCTACGGGGCCTGTCTGGGCTGCGCCGTGACGCTGAAGAACGGGGGTTACGCGCTCTGCTGCCGCCAGGGGCCCGTCTTCCGCCTGGAGGAGGTGGCATGGTGAGCGCCGGAGCGTCCAGCCTCGCTTCGCCGGATCTGTCGACCCGGGTCGGCCCGCTTCGGCTGCAGAACCCGATCCTCACCGCGAGCGGCACGTTCGGCTACGGCCTGGAGTTCGCCGAGCGCGCCGACCTTCACCGCCTGGGCGGCCTGGTGACGAAAGGCCTGTCGCTCGAGCCCCTGGCCGGCAATCCGCCGGTCAGGATCGCCGAGACCCGTGGTGGAATGTTGAACTCGATCGGACTGCAGAACATCGGCGTCGACCGGTTCCTGAGCGACGTGTTGCCGGGCTTGAAGGACTTGCCGCCGAAGGTGATCGTCAACCTGTTCGGCTACGCCCAGGACGAGTACGTGCGGCTCGCCGAGCGCGTCGACCCGTACGAGGGCGTGGCCGCGGTCGAGCTGAATGTTTCCTGCCCGAACGTGAGCAAGGGCGGCATCGAGTTCGGACACGACCCGGACGTCCTCTCCGGTCTGGTCCGACGGGTGCGGTCGGCGACCGGCAAGCCGATCGTCGTCAAGCTGTCGCCCAACGTGACCTCGCCGCAGACCCTCGGGCGGGCGGCGCAGGAAGGCGGCGCCGACATCCTGTCGGCGGTGAACACGTTCGTCGGCATGGCGATCGACACCGCGACCAAGCGTCCGGTCCTGTCGACGATCCGCGGCGGTCTGTCCGGGCCGGCGATCAAGCCGCTGGCGCTCCGCATCGTCTTCGACGTCGCGCGCGAGGTGGACCTGCCGGTCATTGGGATCGGAGGCATCGAGACGGTCGACGACGTGATGGAGTTCCTGCTGGCTGGCGCTTCGGCCGTACAGGTTGGAACGGCCCTGTTCCGCGATCCCCGTACCGCGGAGCGACTGGTCGACGGACTGCGGGCGCGCTTGCGGGCCGAAGGCGTCCCCTCGGTCGATTCCCTGATCGGGGCGGCGGCGAGGCCGGGATGACCGAAACGAGGCTGGAGCGCATCGCGGTCGCGCTCGACACCGACGACCGCGACACCTACAGCCGCTGGTGCGGCCTGTTCGGGCCGCGCGTGGGCGTGCTGAAAGTGGGGCCGCGCGTTGTCCTGCGATGGGGCCGGGATGCGGTGCGGGAGGCCGCCGCCACAGGCGCCGACGTCTTCCTCGACATGAAGTTCCACGACATCCCGAGCACCGTCGCGGGTGCGGTCGGCGCGGCGAAGGAACTGGGCGTGGCGTACCTGACGGTGCATGCGGGCGGCGGGCGGCGGATGCTCGAGGCGGCGGCGGAGGAGGCCGGAGACGACGTGCGTGTGCTGGGGATCACGGTGCTCACCCATTTGGGGGCCGAAGATCTCCAGGACCTCGACCTTCCCGGCGCGGCTGGGGACCGTGTTCTTTCCTGGGCCAGATCGGCGAAGGCTGCGGGCTGCGCCGGCGTGGTCTGCTCGCCTCTCGAGTTGGCGGCTCTCCGTGCCCGACTCGGCCCGGAGCTGCTGCTGGTGAGCCCCGGTATCCGCTTCGAACCGTCGGCCGCCGCCGACGATCAACGCCGGGTCGCGTCGCCGTCGGCGGCGCTGCGGGCTGGAGCGGACCTGCTCGTGATCGGCCGTCCGCTGACGCGGGCGTCCGATCCGGAAGCCGCGCTGGCGGCGCTGGCTGAAGCCTGCGGGTAGGTTCAGCGCGGAACGTGCAGGGTACGCCGCCAGCGGAAGCGCCAGCGGCCCGCTTCCCGGTCCCGCGACCAGTAGACAAGCAGCGGTCGGCCTCGCACGAGGTCCGTTCCGACCGAGCCGAAGAAGCGTGAGTCCCGCGAGATGTCCCGGTTGTCTCCGAGGCAGAACAGACTCCGCTCGGGCACCCGCTCGGGGCCGAACGAGTCCCGGCGCCAGACCGTTTCGTGGAGGAAGTCGGAACGCGGGTAGACGAGTTCGTCGGAGTGGATCGTGTACGCCGACTCGTCGACGGCCGCTCCGGCCAGGCGGAGTTGCTTCGCGTTGATCTCGACTTCGTCACCGGCGGTCGCCACGCAACGCTTCAGCAGTTCCTGGGACGGGTCCTCGATGCCCTGAAACGTGACCAGGTCGCCTCGCCGGACTTCGCGTTGAGGCACCAGAGGCCCCCAGCGGCCCGCCCCGGCGCCGAAGATGAACTTGTTGATCAGGAGGTGGTCGCCGACCAGGAGCGCCGGCTCCATCGACTCGGACGGGATGCGGTAGGCCTGCACCAGGAACGCCCTGGTGAAGAGGGCGAACACGGCGGCGACGAGCAGCGCCGCCGCAACTTCGACGGGTATCCTGCGGCGCCACGAGACGTTCGGCGTCACCTGCCTCAGCGTCCTACTGGATGAGCTTGAACGTCCGCTCCCAGCGGGTCTTCGTCAGGAATCCGAGGGCCGTGTTCATGAGCTGCTTCAGGCGGTGGCCGAAGCCGTGCCAGGTGCCGTCCGACGTTTCGCCACCGTATGACCAGTAGACCATGACCGCGCGGCCCTTGATGAGCTTGAGCGGCACCGTCCCCCACGCCCGGGAGTCGTGGGACTCGTCGCGGTTGTCGCCCATGCAGAAGAGGTGATCGTCGGGGACGATGATCGGTCCCCAGTTGTCCCGGCTCTTGCTGTACTGACCGTACGTCGCCGGGTAGACCTGCTCATCGCGGTGGATCACGTAGGCGTCGTCGTCGACCGGCTTGCCGTTCACGAAGAGCTGCTTGTTGACCATGTTCAGCTTGTCGCCGGCCAGACCGATGCACCGTTTGACCAGGTCGAGCTTCGGCGTCTCGGGTGACCGGAAGATGACGATGTCACCTCTCTGGACCTCGCGGCCGGGGAGCAGCATCTGTTCCAGCATCGTGGGGCGGGGTCCGAAGATGTAGCGGTTCACGAACAGGTGATCGCCGATGAGCAGCGTGTTCTCCATCGAGCCGCTGGGGATGTAGAAGGTCTTCAGCACGAAGTTGTTCGTGAACCCGAGGAACACGGCGGCCACGATCAGAGCCTCGACGTACTCGCGGATCACCGACGTGCGGCGGGCGCCGGGGTGCTCCGGCGCTTTCTTCTGGTCGCGTGCCATCGGCCGGCTAATCTACAACGAGCCGGCAGGGTCCGCGGCTTCCGTCTCCTCACGCGGTCGCCAGGAGTCAGACGACCTGGAGTCCGTCCAGTTCTCTTGACCCGGGACGGGACCGCCGCTCCGCCCAGCGAACCAGGGAGATCCGGGCCGTTCGAGGGGGGGGCGAGTCAAGTTGCATTGACGAATCCGTTCGGTCCACCGCCGTCCCCTGCGTTGCCAACCCCTTTGTTTGCCGTACTTGGACTGGTGGCCGGAGGTTGGCCGGGAACTTGAAAGAGGCGAGCGGCACCTACGGACTCGGAGCTAGGAGGTGCCCAAGGGTTAACCGAAAAGCGAAATTGGCAAGGGATCAGGGGGGCACTGTAGTGCCCCCCTAACTCCCCCGGGCTCGCTCCTGAACCGGGATCGCCGTCGGAGAAACCAACAACACCCGAATACTGGGGGACAAACGGAGATGCACATGAAAAGACGAAAGAGGACCGCACTACTGGCAGTGACGCTGCTGAGCCTGCTGGCCGCGCTGCCCGCCGGAGCGGCGGACGGTGTGGTCAACATCAACACGGCCGATGCTGCCGCGCTCTCCCTGCTGCCGGGGGTCGGGCCCTCGACGGCGGGACGGATCGTGGAGTTCCGCACCGAGAACGGCGAGTTCGAGGCGCCGACCGATCTGATGCTCGTGCGCGGCATCGGCGAGCGCTCGTTCGAGCGCATGCGGCCCTACGTGGCGATCGAGGGCGAGACGACGTTGACGGAGAAGGTGCGGATCCCCCGGGAAGAGCCAGCACCGACCGGCGGCTCGGGGTCGGATGGCCCCTCCGACGGTCCCTGACGGGAGGCGGGCCCTCGGCGGCATGGAGGCGGACGGGCGAGCGTCCGTCTCCATGCTCCCCGGCTTTACGCTGATCGAACTCCTGATCGCGACCGCGGTGCTCGCGCTGCTCGCGACCCTGGTGGTGCCCCCCTTGCGCCACCAGATCTCCCAACACCGGGTGCGCCTTGCGGCATCCGAAGTCGCGGCAGCCTTCTGGACCGCTCGGGCCGGTGCGGTCCGCCACGGAGTCGCGATCGCGGTTCGGTTCGAGGTTGACGAAGCTGCGCCGGACGGTGTGCCTTCCGTCTTTTCGCTCTACGCGGACGGTGACGGCGACGGTGTGCGCACAGCAGACGTGAGAACCGGTACCGACCCGCGGATTCGACGACCGGCGCGCCTGCTCCACGTCGGCAGCGGTGTTCGTTTCGGCTTCCCGGAGGACCTCGAGCCCCGCGGCTTCACCGGTTCGGAGCGGCTGGACCGGCTGGATGACCCGGTGCGGTTCGGCCGCAGCGACCTTGCCTCGTTCGGGCCGCTCGGCACGGCGAGTCCAGGCACCGTCTTCGTCACGGACGGCTACCACCTGTTCGCGGTTCGGGTCTACAACCGCACCGGCAAGATCCAGATCCTCCGCTACGTGCGGGACCGGGAGGAATGGAAGGCTGTCTGAAGCGGCGCTAGGCTTCGGCGATGGCAGACGGCTTCTCGCCCATCCGGTGGAGCGACGGTGAGCTGCTGCTGCTGGATCAGACCCTGCTTCCCGAGCAGGAGACATGGCTCCACTGCCGCCGGCCCGAAGACGTAGCCGGAGCGATTCGCCGTCTCTCGGTGCGCGGTGCGCCGGCGATCGGCGTCGCCGCGGCGTACGGCCTGGTTCTCGGCGCCGACGAGTTCGACGCCGCCTACGAACTGCTGCTAGCAACGCGACCGACCGCGGTGAACCTGCGCTGGGCTCTGGACCAGGGTCGCGCACTCCATGAACGCTCCGTCGAGGCCGGGGAACGCGAGGAGGTGCGTGAGCGGCTACTCGAGTGGGCCCGTGACCTGCACCGTGAGGACATCGCCGCCAACCGCCGGATCGGGATGTTCGGCAGGGAACTGTTCGAGGAGGGCGACCGCGTCCTGACCCACTGCAACGCAGGCGCTCTGGCGACCGCCGGCTACGGCACGGCGATCGGCGTGGTCGAGGCGGCGTGGTCGGCCGGGCGTCTCGCCAGCGTCTGGGTCGACGAGACGCGGCCGCTGCTTCAGGGTTCCCGGCTGACGACCTGGGAACTCGGCCGGCTCGAGATCCCGCATCGGTTGATCACGGACAACAGTGCCGGGGCGATCATCGCGCGCGGCTGGGCTCAGAAGATTGTCGTCGGCGCCGATCGGATCGCCGCCAACGGCGACGTCGCGAACAAGGTCGGCACGTACACCGTCGCCGTGCTCGCGGCGCGGCACGGCGTTCCTTTCTACGTCGCGGCGCCGCTGTCCACGATCGACCGCGGCACGGCGTCGGGCGCCGACATCCCGATCGAGGAGCGCGACGCCGACGAGGTGATCCACGCCTTCGGCAAGCGGATCGCGCCTCAGGACACCGAGGCACTCAACCTGGCGTTCGACGTCACGCCAGCGGAGCTGGTGGCCGCATTGATCACCGACGCCGGCGTGCTCCGTCCGCCCTACCGGAAGTCGATCGCCTCAGCGTTCAGGGATCGAGGAGCGGCCGGCCGTTGACCTGGCAGCCGGGTGCTACCAGAGCTGTGAGACCTCGTCCTCGTACCCGGTCATTTCCCAACGAATGAGCGACCAGGGTATCTGGCCCGCGGCGTAGACCTCGTCCAGGAACTCCCGCAAGACGAAGTCGTCGCCGAGTTGATTGGCGCGGTCTCGCATCAGTTTCATGAACTGGACCTTCCCAAGGACCATGAGCATGTGATGCCCCACGCCGCGCAGCGTCGTGTCCAGTTCGAACCACAAGTGGTGGCTGCCCTCCAGTAGCTCGCCATGCGGTGCATTGTCGATACAGAACTGCGTCGCCTCGGCCAGACTCCAGTCGCCGCTGTGCATGTAGATATCGGAGAGTGCGCGCACGGTACGGAAAGCCGCCTGTTCATAGGTGACTTCCCTGCCGTGGGGATTGCGTCCGTCCAGATAGCCAGCATGCATCAACAGTTCCTCGAGGGCGAACGCAAGCCCCTCGTCGCGAGCGGTCGAGATCTTGTACGCCCGCTCTCCGCCACGGATGGGCCGATCGTCGCGCTCCGCCCTGAGCATGTCGAAGTGGTGGCCGACCAGCTCATGGGTGTTCTCCATCACCGCTTCCCGGTGAGAGAAATTGAAGAAGTAGTCGTGAGTCTCGGGCCAGGGATCCTCCAGGGAGTAGCCCTTTCCGTAGAGCCGCGAGTCGAAGTAGTCATCCGGCACGAGGAAGTCGTGCACGGTGAAGATCTCCTCGTCGCGCAGGAAGTCCATGACGTGGGCGACGGCTTCTTCGATGCCTTCCCTGTACTCGACCTGTGAGCCGACGGGTATGAGTGGCGGAACGTCGCGATTCCGGTTCTCCTCCAGTCGCTGGAAGGTGATCACGCGATTGTCTTCGAGTTCGACGATCGTACGGATGTCCTCCCAGGTGTGAGGAATCAGATAGACGTTCCTGAGCAGCCAGTTGTAGTTCTCCCTGCCCACACCGATCGTGCCCGTCATCCGATCCTCGTTGGACCGTATCCAGTCCTCATAGTCGTCGAGAGCGGTCAGCGCCGGCTGGACGTCCGCCACGAGTTCCGGATGGTGAATCCTCAGGCCCTCCGCGAGCGCTTCGTAGGCCGATCTGGTGTCTCCGATGGAGAGAACCGCCAGAGTGCCCAGATCGGCGGCGATCAGCGAAAAGTCGTTGAGGTTCTCTTTCGCCTGCTGCACCAGATCGGGTACCGATCTGAGCCTTGCCTGCAGATCCTCCACCTCGCTCCCCTGGAGAGGTGGTTCAGCTACCCAGGCGAACGTGGCGACTACGTCGTTGTAGAAGCCGGGATCCGTCGACCAGGGGCTGAGGACCCGGTGCTGGAACTCGTAACCGTTCATCTCCGCCCGGGCGAGGTGATAGTCGACCTGTTGTGAGACTGCCCACTCCGTGGGATCGATCGACTCCAACCGCTGCTGGAAGGTCCTCAGTTCGTTGTGCTTCTCTGCCATGGCATCGGCCGAGAAGTCCGGCGCAGCGTCCAGGTTCGACAGGATCCAGCCGCTCTGCGAGTAGGCCTGGATGTTGCCGGCGCCGGCCTGTTGGAAGGAACGAAACTCCCCGAAGAGGGAGACGAGGTCGGCGTAGTCGCTGCTTGCGACCGCCGGAGTCGTTCCGGTTTCCGCCGGATCGCCTCCCGGACCGTTCGACAGCAAGAAGTACAGGACGAAGCCAGCGAGTATGGCCGCCAGAACGAGCAGAAGATTGCGGGTAGTTATCATGTGTCCCCCCGGAGTGCTGCTTGCCGCTGTGGTGCCATCATATGAGGCCGTCCTGGTGCTGCGGGCTGCCTTCGAGCAGTTCGCGCGCGTTGAAGCGCCGGAGCTCGACTCCCCGACGTACGCGGAACTCGCCGCTGGCGTGGCCGGGGACGGCGAACTGCTGGCGCTGGCGGCGCAACGGCAAGACGGTCAACCGGCGCCGAACATGCTCTTCGGGGCGGTGCAGTATCTGCTCCTGCGGGGAGTCGAGCACCCGCTGGCCGCGCACTACCCGATCCTCTCGGGCGCGGAACCGCCGCCGGAGCCTGCCTTCCCGCTCTTCCGGGCCTTTTGCCTCGAACACCGCGAAGCGGTCGGAGAGCTGATCGTCACCCGCCGTACCCAGACCCAGGTCGTGCGGCGTTGCACCTGTCTTCTGCCCGTCTTCGGCCAGGTCTTCCGCGAGGCCGAGACTCCGCTGGCCCTGATCGACGTCGGCGCCAGCGCCGGGCTCAACCTGAACTTCGACCGCTACGCCTACCGGTATCGGCGAGCCGGCGACGAGATCCTGCGCTGGGAAAGGGACGTGGCGGGGGTCGAACTGGAAGCCGATCTGCGGGGCCCCGGCACGCCGCCGCCACCGCCACCGGAGATCCCGGTAGCGAGCCGCGATGGAATCGACCTGAACCCGATCGACCTCGGCGACGCGGATGAGTTGCTTTGGCTGCGTGCGCTGATCTGGCCCGAGCACATGGAGCGGCACGCCCAGCTCGTTGACGCCGCGGCCGAACTGAAGGACAGCCCGGTCCGCCTCCATCGCGGCGACGCTTCACGCGATCTGCCGCACCTGCTCGAGCGCGTTCCGGCCGAGGCGGCGCTGGTCGTCTACTCCACGATCGCCCTCTACCAGATTCCTCGGGAGGGCCGGCGACGGATCACGGCGGCGCTGGAGGCCCGGAGCCGGGAACGGCCCGTCTGGCAGGTGGCGCTCGAAGGTGTGCACCCACCGAGTCTGACGCTGACGCGCTACCGCGACGGCGCCGGCGAAGCGGAGTTGCTCGCCCGCGCCTCGCCGCACGGCTGGTGGATCGAGTGGCGGAACCCCCAGGCCCGGCGCCGGCGGGTCAGAAGGAGAACGTGACGGTCATCGAGACGGACCGCGAGGCCCCGAGCCAGGCCGCGTTCTCGGTGATCGCGGAGAGGTAGGCCTCGTCGAACAGGTTGTTGGCGACCAACTCGAACGTCGTCGAGCGGAGCAGGTCGCTCAGCACCTCGCCCGAGAAGACGACGTAGGCGTCCATCAACCAGTAGTCGTCCGTGTACCAGTCGGCGACCAGGCTGACCCGCCGCGGCGATGTGTACTTCGCGCTGATGCCCGCGCTCAGCGGACCGGACCGGTCGAGGGAGATGACCCAGAGACGATCCGGCACGCCGGTGACGTCCGTCCCCGGCATGATGTTCTGGTTCGCGTCGACCAGGGTGTCCCCGCTGCCGACGTACTCGGAGTTGTTCAGCGTGTAGGCGGTGTAGAGAGAGAGCTGGTGGGGCATCTGCACGGTGGCCGAGAGTTCGACGCCGTTCGTTTCGATGCCGCCCGCGTTGAAGTAGGCGCCGCCCCCGGGAATGAGGTAGTTGGGGCCGGCCGGCGTCTGCGGTCCGAGGTAGAAGATCCGATTGTCGAAGTCGATGACGTAGCCGGTGGCGCTAAGCGCCAGCCGTTCGGCCGAGTACTGGAGCCCGACATCGATGTTCGAGGCGGTTTCGGGCTCGAGAGCGGCGAGGCTGCGCCCCGGCACCTCGAGCAGCGTGCTGCCGATCGCCCGGAAGTTCTCCGCGTAGCCGGCAAACAGGTCCAGGCCCTCGACCGGCGTTTCGTAGGTGACGCCGCCCGAGACGAGCAGGCTCGAATCCGAATCGACCGTCAGGTTCGGATCGACGTGGAACTGGTCCTCGCGCGACACGTCGACCAGGTACTTCTTGAGGCCGCCGGTAAGGGTGAAACGCCCGGCGTAGAGCGTCTCCTCCGCGTACAGCATCATGACGCTCTGCGGGAACTCCCACTGGTACTGGTGCCAGTAGGGCGTCGCGTGCCACTGGAAGTTGATCACCGGATCGAGGATCTGGTGCCAGTCCCGTCCGAGGTCGCGCTTCGAGTCCTCGTACCAGATACCGGCGCGCAGCTTGCTGCCGGTGTTGCCGATCGTCGTGAGCCACTCCTGGTCGAGCGTGACCCCGACGCGGTCCTTGCCGTAGTGGCTGTGCCGGTACGACTGCACGGCCGTGGCGCCCGGATGGCACGCCGGATCGACCTCCGGGCCGCCTGGGCCGTAGTAGTTGAAGAGGAACGACGAGGTGCAACCCGGCACCGGCCCGACCGCGGCGCCGTCGGGGCCGACGAAACGGATCAGCCCGAGCTGCGTGCCGCCCCGTACGGTGGGGCCGCCGAACAGCTCCGATTCGGCGCCGCCCCCGTCGTCGGTGATGTCGACGATGTAGGGCGGCAGCCAGTCCCCCCGCCCCCGGTTGCTATGGAAGTAGCCGGCCAGAGCAAGCGAGAGCTCCTCGCCGAAGGACCAGTCCGCTTTCAGGTAGCCGAACGTGTTGCTGCGCCGGGTCTGCCAGCCGCGCCGGTAGAACTGGTTCAGGTACGGCACCCCGGGCCAATCGCCGATCAGGCGGTCCCAGCGCGGATTGGCCCGGAAGTCGCTCTCGCTGTAGAGGCGCTGATAAACGTCCTCGTGAATCCTGTCGTACGAGAGGTAGCTCGTCAGATCGACCCGGCCCTGGGACGAGACGAGCTTCATCGCGACGTGCTCGCGCTCGTTGAGCGCCGAACCCTCCATCCAGTCGGTCGCGCCCTGGCGGGTCGCGGCGATCCAGGCTCGGGTGTTGCCTCCGAAGATCGGCCCCGTGTCGACCCGCATGAAGAAGCGCTGGCCCTGGTACTCGCCCAGCGTCATCGATGCCGTGTAGGACCGCTCGTCCGCGGGGTCGTCGGTCAGGTAGTTGAACGTGCCGCCCAGCGCCTCGACGGAACGCGAGGCGATGTCGGCCGTCCCCTGGGACACCTCGACCCCGCCGAGGTTCATCGGGTCGACGAAGCGGTTCGCCTTGGCGCCGCTCCAGTAGTCCGAGGTGCCGTTCGGGAATCCGTCGATCGTGGTGCCGATCTGCACGTCGTTGATCGTCACCTGGAAGCCCCGCATGGCGACGTTGGCCGACCAGTCGTCGAAGCCGTAGGAGTCTCCCTCCTGGACGGAGACTCCGGGCAGGTTGTCCACCACCGACGTCACGTTCGTGATCTTCGACTGCTGGAGCAGCATCGGCTGGGAGACGATGTTCCTCGCGAAGGTCCGGGGCTCCTCGGCTACCACGGTCACGGTTTCGAGCAGTCTGACGATCTGGAGAACGAGCTGGACGTTCTCGGTGGCGCCCGCCGCCAGCGAGACCGGCGCCTCGGCCGTTTCGAAGCCCAACAGGAACGCCGTGACTAGGTAGTCGCCTGCCGCCAGACCGGCGCTCGCGTAGGCGCCGTCGCCTTGCGTGATCCGCTCCTGTCGCACGCCCGGGCCGGTCACCGTCACCGTGACGCCGGGTAGCGGAGTGCCGTCCGCGTCGACAACGACGCCTTCGATCGTTCCGGTTGGCTGAGCTGTCGCGGCCGCCGCGGCGGCAGCCAGCAGCACGGCGGCGAGGGCCAGTCGTCCCGGCCCGGGGTGTGGGGCGTCCATCGGTTCAGTACCTCCCAAGTGGTAGGTGTTACGGGCATTATGGCCCGACCGATGGAGCGGGGATGGTGGAGGCGGTGGGAATCGAACCCACGTCCGCGAGACTCGGCGCGAGGGATCTACGTGCGTAGCCTTCACTCGATCAGTCGCCGCCGGCTTGGGTAGAAGGCCACCACGGCCCGCGGTCTAGCTCCGAAGTGATCCGGCCTGAGTTCGGAGCAGCGCTCAGACGTTTGATCCACTTTGAGTGTCGCTCCTGACGGCGCCGCGAATCAAGGCTCCGGCAGGACCGTGACGGCTCTTAAGCCGCCAGTGCCAATTCGTCGTTGGCGAGTGTAAAAGCCCGGTTTACGAGTCGGACTCGGCACGCAACCCCCGAACCGCATGATCTCCCGTCGAAGCCATGCGCCCCCAGGGACCCGCGATTCTACCGTATTGCTGCAGTCGAGCGGTTAACCGTCGACGGGAACGGGCGCGGGGGACCCGTGCGGCAGCCACGCAGGGCCTTTTGACCGAGGGTGGTTGACTTCGATCAGCCCGTCACTGTGACGCATGGCCCGTCGCGCTGCGTCGAAGGGCTGCCCGTGAATGCGCTCACGCGCCCTCGCCGGGGGCGCGAACTCGCCTGCCTTCTCCCATGCCCGTTCGGCCCTCGTGTACCGCTGCTGCCGCCAGTAGAGATTACCGAGCCAACTCCAGACCACCTTCCGGTCTGAGCCGACGGTCAGCCCCAGGGCGGCCTTGAACTCCTTCTTGGCGGCCCGGTACCGGCCCTGGCGGGTGAGGACCTCACCCAGGGCGCAGTGCGCTCGCCACCCCGGGTCGGCGGAGAAGGCGCTCCGGATCGCCTGCTCGGAGGCGGCGATCGCTTCCGTGGTCTGGCCGCTGCTCTCCTCGTAGTCGCCGGCCTCAAGGGCGGCAAGGCTCTCCTCGCAGTCGGCGACGGTCGCGGTAGCGACAAGAGCCGCGCAGATGGAGAGCGCGAGGTGGCGGCCGACCTTCACGCTCGCAGCGTAGCAGAGCGCTGCCAACGGCCGGCCTCGTTCAGGCGGTCTTGGGGCTGCCCTCAGGGATCGCCAGGCCGATACGCCCGCACCGTGTTTGCCTCCACGTCCTCCCAGTAGATCCACGCCGGCTTGAACCGTCGTTCCGAAAGCAGCCGGGCCTGGTCGAAGAAGTGGGGCGACTCGGGGCGGTGGCTCTGGCCGTAGTGGAGGTAGCTCGCTCCGCGGGTCTTCTCACCGAACTCGTAGACGGCCATGTAGGAGGCGCCGGTCGCGGCGTAGCGGAGCTTGCGCTCTTCGCCGTTCTCGAGGGTGGTGGGCGGCGAGTGGTAGAGCGTGAACGCGACGCCGAGGGGCCCGCGGACGCCGGCCAGCGGCAGGCTGAGTTCGTCGTCGGAGAAGGGGACGCCTCCGGCTGAGGGCTGGTTTGCGTGGCGCTGGATGCGGTGGATGTCGCCGTAGGGCACGCGCCAGTCGCCGTAGAGATCGGTGAGCTTCTCCGCTGCCCGCTCGAGGGCGAGAAACCGCGCCGGCATGTCGTTCACGTATTCGGGTTTCAGGGTCTCGACGGGATAGCCGCGGCCGTAGAGTTCCTCGTACCAGCCGACCGCCAGCGTCGCCTGCGTGGAGGTGAGCGAACTCCTGTAGTCCCAGTCCAGCAGGTGCTCGAGGTAGGGGCGCACGCGGGCGGCGAGTTCCGGGTCGGCGCGCTCGAGCTGCTCCAGGCGGCGGGCGTAGACGGGGATCTCCGTCATCGGCCAGTAGAGGGTCGTGTCGTAGGCGAGGTCCTGGAAGTCCTCGAAGGTGAGATCACGGGCGTTGCGGAGGAGGTAGCGGGCCACCTTGGCGCGGCGCTTGTCGTCGTGCTTGTCCTCGACCATGTAGGGCGGGAAGTCGAGAAGCGAGGGGTTGCCGTCGTCCGTCGTCGTGAAGGGCGTCGAGTTGCAGTTCTGGACGAACCCGGACGGCGGGTTGAGGACCTGCGGCAGTTCCTCGATGGGGTGGAACGGCCCCCACTCGTTGTTCGGGTCGGCGCCGTCGACGGGCCTGGTCCAGTCGACGGAGGGGTCGCGGCGGGCGAACGTGCCGTTGTAGAGGTAGAAGATGTTCCCGTCGGCGTCGGCGTAGGTCGTGTTGAACGTCTGCAGCAGTTGCATGGACACCGCGGCGTACCACTCCTCGAAGGACCGTGCCTTGGCTTGGGCCAGCGCCTGGACCATGCGGCTGCCCTCGTAGAGGCGCGGCACGCGGACGGCCAGGTAGTGCTCGTCGTCCTCCCTGGCGATGATCGGGCCGTAGTGCGAGCGGCGGAGCGCGACCTCGCGCGGTTCGACACTGCCGTCGTCGCCAAGCACGTGGATCGTGGCGCGCCATTCCTCGGCCTGCCGGTAGCCGTCGCCGTAGCGGTACTTGAGCGGGTCGCTCGGGTGGTCGAAGGTCAGGCGGTAGGTGTCCGAGATGTCGGCGGCGTTGACCGTGTACGCCCAGCCGAGCCGCTCGTTGAAGCCGGCGGTCGGCAGCGGGCCGCCCGGGTACATGGCGCCCGAGAAGTTGAGCCCCTTGTCGCTCACCACGTGCATCTCTGTGAACATCCCCGAGCCGTACCAGGGCTGGTGGGGATTGATGAACAGCATCGCGTTGCCGTCGCGCGTCTTCGACGGGGCGACGGCCCACTGGTTCGAGCCCAGCGACGCGGCCAGCTCTTCCGCCAGCCGGGGTAGCCGGCCCCGTGGAGCGTGGGCGGCGCCCAGCAGCCGGCCGAGGATCATGTAGCGCTCGAAGGCGAGCACGTGGAAGGGCTCCATGCGCGTCAGCAGTCGCGGCTTCTCCTCGGGGTGCCGCTCCAGGTAGTAGTTGTAGCCGGCCGCGAAGGCCTCGGCGATGCGCCGGATGTTCTCGGGCAGGTTGGGGAAGTCGCGGCGGGAGGTGCCTACCAGGTCGAAGAGGGCGACCTCGAGGTCGCTGCGGAACCCGGACTCGCCGACGACCTCCGCGTACCGGCCGAGCGCCTTGATGTAGGTGTCTTCGAGCTGGAAGAAGTGGTCCTCGCACTGCGCCCAGGCCGAACCGAAGGCGACCGCGGCGTCGGTGGATGCCTTGATGTGCGGTACGCCCCACTCGTCGCGGTGGATGACGACGTCGGCGGCCCAGCCGGGACCGGCCTGCGCGTCGGTGGCCGCTGCCAACGTGCCCTGACCGGTCTCCGTGTCGGCCGCGCAGCCGATGACCGCGAGCGCGAGGGCCATCGCGGTGAGACGCCTTGTCCAAGGGTGCTTCAGGCGCATCGGGCGGACGAGTATCGCACGGCAGGTTCGCGGGGACCTGGTCGCCGCAGCGGGGCCGGCCTGATGGCCGGCGCGCCCTTACGAGCCGCCAGCGGCGGTAGCCGGCGGGGACGCCGGCGCACCCAGGGTGCGGTCCGCTCTCAGTCGGTGGCTCTGAGCCGCTGAATCTGGCCGGGCCAGTCGAGCAGGAGCCGGTCGGCGGTGACCAGGCGATGTCCCTCGAGCGCTGTTGCAACGATGATCCGGTCGGCCGGGTCGCCATGCAGGTCGGTGAGGAGGCCCGCCCGCAGCGCAATGTCGCCGTCCACCGGGATCTCGTTCATGCCGTGGTACAGCAGGTATCGGCGTAGCGCTTCCACGGCCAGGTCGAGTTTCACGCGGCCCTTTCGGACCAGCATCGCCATCTCCCAGAACGAGATCGCGGACACGGCGGCATCGCCGGCGACAATTGCCTCGTCGACCTTGCGGTGAGCGCGTGCGCCAAAGCGACGATCGCCGCGGATCATCCAGAGAAGTACGACCGTGTCGAGGAGCAGCACTACAGCCTCTCGGTCAGTCGGGGTCCTCGCCCAGGATCAGCGCGAGCTTCCGCTCTTCGTCCCAGCCGCCCGACTCGTCTCCGATTGGAGACATGATGTCGCCCGTGATCTCCATCTGACCCCGGAGGCAGCCGAAGAGGCTCATCGGCTTCTCCCGGTACGGCACGAGCCGCGACACCGGCTCGCCGTTCTTCGTGATGACGACCTCGTCGCCGGTCTCGGCGACCTCGTCCATCAGCTTTAGACAGGTGGCCTTGAACTCGGAGGCCTTGATCGTCCGTTCCATGGCGCCGCCGACCGTATCAGATCTGCGGGCCATGGTCATGACCATGGTCATCAGGGCCGCGGAGCGAAGGGACCCTTCGGAGTTTCGCCGGGCCGGGGCCCGAGGCTGGCCAGGAAATCCGCGGCGCTCCTGTGCCTCAGCCTCGACCCGACGACGAGCCAGGCCAGCAGGATCAGGATGAAGCCACTGCCGGCCAGGTTCGGCGACGTTCCCGGCAGCAGGGGCCAGGCCAGCATGGCCAGGACACCCAGGGCGCCCAAGGCCAGGATGCCGACCGCGCCGGCGTTCGTGGCGTACTCCGAGCGGTCGACGTGGTAGGTCACGCGGACTCCTTCGGCGCTGGGCCGGACGGAGACGGAACCGTAGAGGACACCGTGACGGACGCCCGCCGCGACCGGCAGGGTCAACTGGCCGCCCGTACCCTGCCGGTGCCAGGTTCCGTTCCAGGCATCGGCGCCGTCCGAGAGCGCCTCGAGCGCCTCGTCGGGCGTCAGATCGAGTTCGACTTCAACCGGTCGATCCACGGTGGGGCGGCGCGCGTGGCGCCCTAGGCGGCCAGCTCGTCTAGCTGCTCGTCGAAGAAGGCCTCGACCGCGACCAGGAACTTCTCCACGGTGTCGAGTTGCTGGATCTGCTGGCGCAGGCGCTTGCCGTTGGGTAGTCCGTACGTGTACCAGCCGGTGAATTTCCGCAGCTTGTGCAAGGCGAAGCGGTTGGCCTCCCGTTCTGCCACCATGTGGAAGTGGCCCAGGATCAGGTCGCGCCGGTCGATCAGGGTGGGCGCCGGCGCCTCCGTGCCGAGCAGGTGGCTCCGGATCTGATGGAAGATCCACGGGTTGCGGGTCGCGCCGCGGCCGACCATGACGCCGTCGCAGCCGGTCTGCCGGAGCAGTCGCTCGGCGTCCTCGGGGGTGGTGATGTCTCCGTTGCCGATCACCGGGATGGTGAGGGCCTCCTTGAGCCGGGCCAGGTGGGTCCAGTCCGCTTCCCCCCGGAACATCTGCTTCGCGGTCCGCGCGTGCATCGTGACGGCGTCGACGCCGAGGTCTTCGCACAGGCGTCCCAGGTCCAGGTAGTTGGTCTCGCCGTGGTTGAGACCGAGCCGGAACTTGACGGTCAGCGGAATCCGGATCCGGCTCCGCACCTCCCGGATGATGCTGCCGGCCAGGTCGAGGTCACCCATCAGAGCGGCGCCGGCACAGCCCTTCAGCACCTTGTTGGCCGGACAGCCCATGTTGATGTCGCAGATGTCGGGGCCCAGCTCTTCGACGACCTCGGCCGCCTCCGCCATCGTCTCCGCGTCCGAGCCGTAGATCTGGATCGCCAACGGCCGCTCTTCTTCGGCGAAGTACATGAGGTCCCGCGTGCGCTGGTTGCCGTCGACGATCGCTCGCGAGGAGATGAACTCCATCGACACCAGGCCGACGCCGCCGATGCGGCGGACGATCAACCGGAAGTCCCGGTCCGTCACGCCGGCCATCGGCGCCAGGAACAGGGGCGGATCGATCGTCACGGCGCGGTCGCCCCGGCCGATGGCCATCGGCTCGAGCGGCGGCATCGCTGGCGAAGACGCAGTCACGTGCCGATTCTACGTCTCCGCCGTGAAGCCGGAGACGTTCGCCGGACGCCTGTAGGATCTGCCGCCGTGTCGAATCGCCCGCCCAGCGCCGCCTCCAGCGGTCCCGACCTCTGCGCCTGCGGGCTGCTCGGCGATCTGCCGCGACGCTTTCTTGACGGCCGGGACCTCGACCTGCTCGAGCCGCTGCGGTTCGTGCTGCCCGGTGATGAGGACCAGCTAAGGGCGCCCGAGGATCCGGCGACCGGCCGAGGGACCGTCGCCGCGGCCCTTGCCGAGACCAACGCCCGCTACGGCCACCCGGGCGCCGCCGCTCTCGCCGAAGCCCTTGCCGACCCGGCGACCCTGGTCGTGATCACGGGTCAGCAGTGCGGCCTGGGGGCGGGGCCGCTGTTCACCCTGACCAAGGCCGCGGCCTGCGTCCGGTGGGCCGAGGCGCTGACGCGCCGCGGCCGGCGCGCCGTGCCCCTGTTCTGGATGGCGTCCGAGGACCACGACTACGCCGAGGTGGCCCGCGCTTTCTTTCCGCCCGCGGGCCCGGAGCCGCTCACCCTGGGCGAGGACCCCGAGCCTCTCGTGCCGGTCGGCGGCCGCCATCTGGGACCCGAGGCGGCGGCGCTGCTGGCCAGGGTCCGCGACGCGGCGCCGAACGAGGACTACCGTCGCCGCCTGGACGACTGCCGGAACGACCTGGAACCGGATCGCTGCTTCACGGAGTCCTTCGCGCGGCTCATGGTGCGGTTCCTCGGCGATCGCTGCCCGCTGCTCGTCGACTCGCAGCTTCCGGCTCTGAAAGAGGCGTCGGTTCCGGTGCTGCGCCGGCTGATCGAACGCCGCCGCGAGGTCGACGGGGCTCTCGCGTCGGCGTCGGCTGAAGTGGAGCGGCGCGGAGTCCGGCTCCAGGTCCGGTCGCGGCAGGGCGAAGCGCCCCTGTTCCTGATCGACGATGCCGGCGAGCGGCGGCGGGTGGTGTGGACGGAAAACGGCGGTTACCGGTTGCGCGGCGGCGGCGCCGGCGAGGTCGGCGCGCTGCTCGAAGGCCTCGACCGGCAGCCGCGGTCCCTCAGCCCGGGCGTGCTGGCGCGTCCCGTGGTCCAGGACGCGGTGTTCGGCACGGCGCTTCAGATCCTCGGCCCGGGCGAACTCGCCTACATGACCCAGGCGCGCTCTCTCTACCGCGAACTCGACGTGCCGGCCCCGGCGATCGTCCTTCGCCCGCAAGTCGTTCTGCTCGGCGCCCGCGAGCGCCGTTGGCTGGACGGACTGGAGGCGGAGGGAATCGACCTGGCGGCCGTGCTCTCCCGGCCCGATGAGCTCGACGAGGTCCTCGCCTCCCGCCTCGATCTCGACTTCCTCGGCGCCGCTGGCGAGAAGCTGGAAGCGGCAATCGACGATCTGGCGGCGGGGCAGACTTCGGTGGATGAGTCCCTGGGAACCGCGTTGCAGAAGACCGGGGCGAACCTGAAACGGACCTTCGCGCTCTTCGAACGGCGCGTCGTCGCCGCGGCGGCGCGCCGCGACGAGGTGCTGCGCGGACGGGTCATGAGGCTGCGCGCGCATTGCCTGCCGAACGGGAAACTCCAGGAGCGGGAGTTCACGTCCCTTCACTGTCTGGCGTCGTACGGTCGCGCGCTGGTCCGGGAACTCGGGTCGATCGACCGGGATCCGCGGCATCTGCAACCCCTGTCGCTGGACCGCTCCAGCCCGGCCGCCGACGAAACAGCGGCCGACAACGAAACCGGGATTCGTCCGCCCGCGTAGAAGAGGATCCGATGCGGATTGGAATCTGCTGCTTTCCGAGCTTCGGCGGCTCCGGCGTAGTCGCCTCGGAGCTGGCTCTCGCGCTGGCCGAGGGAGGCGACGTCGTCCATGTCGTCAGTTCGGACAGACCCCCGCGCCTGAGCGAACGGGCGAACGTTCACTTCCACCGCGTCGACGGATCGGAGATCGAGGAGTACGGCCTGTTCGATCGGCCGCTGCAGACCCTGGCCCTCGCCAACCGGCTGGCCGAGGTTGCCGCGTCCGCCCGCCTCGACGTTCTGCACGCCCACTACGCCGCGCCCCATGCCGTGGCCGCGCTGCTCGCCAGGCGGCTGCTCGCGGAAGGCGCGGGCGTTCAGCCGCCCTGCCCGATCGTCACGACGGTCCACGGCACGGACGTGACCCTGGTGGGCGCGCGCCGCAGCTACCGCGACGTCGTCGGCTGGGCGTTGCGGAGCAGCGATCGCGTCACGGCGCCGTCCGAGGCCCTGGCGCGCGAGGCGACGGAGCGTTTCTCCCTCGACGAACCGGTCGACGTGATTCCCAACTTCGTGCCGCCGGCCGCCGCCGGCCATCGGGCAGGGCCCGCGCCGGACGCCACCGAGTCCGGGCTGGTCGTCCACGTTTCGAACTTCCGTCCGGTCAAGCGGGCGGCGGACGTCGTCGCGGCGTTCGCGCTGGTGCGGCGGGAGGTGCCGGCGCGGCTATGCATGGTGGGAGATGGTCCGGAGCGGGCCGGCGCCGAGCGCCGGTGCCGCGAACTGGGGATCGCCGACCACGTGACCTTCTTCGGCAACCAGACCCACGTGGAACCGATCCTGGAGCAGGGCGACCTGTTCCTCTCGGCTTCGGAGAGCGAGAGCTTCGGCCTGGCGTCGCTCGAGGCGCTCGCTCTCGGCGTGCCGGTCGTGGCGACGCGCACCGGGGGCGTGCCCGAGGTGGTCTGCGAGAACCGCAACGGACTGCTCTGCCCGGTCGGCGACGTGGAGTCGCTGGCGGCGAGCTGCGTGGCCCTCCTGAGCGACTCCTCACGACGGCAGGCTTTCGCGGCGCACGGCCGGAAGTGGGCGCGTTCGCGCTTCGACCGCGGCCGGATCGTCGCCCGGTACCGGGAGTTGTACCGCGCTACACTGACTATCGGCGGAGCGGCCGCATCCGAGGACCGTCCGCTCCTCGAGAAGGTAGAGGCATGACAGAACCGGAAACGCAGCAACCCTCGTCCTCAGAGCCGCCCGCACCGCCTGAACCGCCCGGTTCGGACGGCGCCTCGTCGAACCGGAACCTGATGGTGGTCCTTGCCTATCTCTGGGTCCTCGTCCTGGTGCCCTTGCTCATCGAGGAACGGGACGAAGAGGTCCGCTGGCACGCCAAGCACGGGCTGGTCCTGATGGGCGCGGAGTTCATGTTGTGGGTCGTCCTCCAGATCGCCCTGTTCGCGACCGGCGGCATCGGCTGCTTCCTGGCGCCGTTCATCTTCATGCTGTTCGTCGCCTTCGTCCTGGTGCGGATCGCCTGCATCGTGCGGGGGATCAACGGCGGGCGCCTGCAGATACCGGTGCTGACGCCCCTGGTCGAGCGCTTCTGACTCGAGCGCGCCGGGGAGTCCTGCTCGTTGGTCTGCTCCTGGTTGCGGCCGGGGCGCTCGACATGGCGCGGCCGCCGGAGAACCAGCTCTCGGCGCGCGCGGCCGACGCACTGATCGACGTCTACCAGGCGACGGTTTCGCCCCTTCTCACCCGCGTCGGTGTCCGCTGCCGCTTCCAGCCGACCTGCAGCGAGTACACGCGTGCGACGATCCGGAATCGCGGACTGGCAGCGGGCAGTCTGCAAGGTCTGGTTCGGCTTGTCCGCTGCGGCCCCTGGACGCCGGCCGGCACGGTAGATCCGCCGACCGTGGCAGCGGCTGCCGGTGCGCCGGCCCTCTGACCGTGACCACCTGGCCTACCGAAGTCCGCCGGGACCACGAGGCGCGCCTGCTGCGCGTGCTCTGGCAGGACGGCCACCGAAGCGACTACGAGTACGACGTCCTGCGCGGCTACTGCCCCTGCGCCATGTGCCAGGGCCACAACGCCGGCCCGCTGCGTTTTCAGCCGCCCCCGCGGCCGGTGACGGCGCAGACCGTTTCCCAGGTCGGCAACTACGCGCTCAGTATCGCCTGGTCGGACGGGCACTGGACCGGCATCTACCGCTTCGACTTTCTGCGGAGCCTCTGCCCCTGCGAGGAGTGCCGCGAGCGGCGATCAGCCGCCGGCGCGCCGACGTCGCCGGGCTGACTCCCGCTCGATTAGCCGGCGGGCCCGCTCCCAGTCGGCGGCCGTGTTCACGTTCAGCAGGACGTCGTCCGGGTCTCCGAACCGGCCCGCGTCAACGGGCTCGACCCGCAGGCCAGCGCATCGGGTGAGTGGGTAGAGACGGTTGTCGCCCTCTTCGATCCGCGCCGCCAGCCGTTCGAGGGCCGGCGGCGCCCAGAGCGCGCAGGTCGGATTCATGGATCGCGGGTCGCCGGGGTCGCTCGTGGCCGGCGCCAGTTCGGCGTCCGAGGCGGCGAGGTCGCCGAGCAGGTCGACCGGGACCAGCGGCAGGTCGCAGGCCAGGACGAGCAGGCGGTGGCCCGGCCGGGACCGAGCCGCCCCCAACACTCCGGCCGCGGGACCGGCACCCGGCCCGTCCGGCGCCGTCGAGACGCGGAGCCCGCAGTCGACCGGACGGACTTCGGCGCCGAAGTCACCGGCGGCGACGACGATCTCCTCGACCCCGGCGACGCCGGCAAGCCGGGTGACCGCCCAGTCGACGAGCGTCGGTCCCGGCTCACCGGATCGCGAGCCGGGGAGACGGAGGACGGCCTTGTTCCTTCCCAACCGGCGTCCTGCGCCGCCGGCCAGGACGACGCCGGCGATCCGGCTGCTAGGCTCCCCGCGCTTCGCGCCCGTGGCATCCGGCCCGGGCGGCTTCATCTCTGGAGATCGACCAGATGCACAGTTCACAAACCGGACCCTGGAGTCGTTTCTTGATCTACGCCGCTTCCACCGTCTTGCTGGCCGCGCCGAGCTTCGGCCAGGACACGCCCCCGAGGGTAGCCCTCGAAACCAGCCACGGCACGATCGTGCTGGAACTGAACCCGGAGAAGGCGCCGATCACGGTCGAGAACTTCCTCGACTACGTGGACCGCGGATGGTACGACGGCACGATCTTCCACCGTGTGATCGAGGACTTCATGATCCAGGGCGGCGGCTTCACGTCGGATCTTCAGCGGAAGATCACCCGCCCGGAGATAGAGAACGAGTCGAAGAACGGTCTCTCGAACGAGCGCGGCACGATCTCGATGGCGCGGACCGGCGATCCGCACAGCGCCACGGCGCAGTTCTTCATCAACCACGTGGACAACGACGGCCTGGACGGGGCGGCCAACAGTTGGGGTTATGCGGTCTTCGGCAAGGTTGTCGAGGGCATCGACGTTGTCGACTCCATCGCGAAGGTCGAGACCGCCGTGAAGAACGGCATGGGCGACGTGCCGGTCGAGACCGTCGTCATCCAGAGCGCCAAGCGCCAGTAGGGCGGCCGCCGCGGTCGGGGGCCGGCCGCGCCGGTCACGCCGCGGCGCGTGTTCCCGGAGGGTGGTGCCGAAGGCCGGACTCGAACCGGCACGGGTTGCCCCACACGGCCCTCAACCGTGCGCGTCTACCAATTCCGCCACTTCGGCTCTGGCCACGTCGTCCGCTTGATCTAGCCCTGGTTGTTGCTTCCGGTTCCGCCTTCGGTCGAGTCGCCGTCGGCTTCTGCCGGCGCGCCCTCGGCCTCCTGGGCCGGCGTCGTCGCAGCCGGCGCTTCTGCCGGCTCGGTGGCCTGAACTTCGTCCATCACGGAGCCGACGCCGCTCATGACCGATGAGGTGCCCTGCTTCTGCAGGAAGCCGATCGAGAGGGTCGTCACGATGAAGAGCACGAAGCACCCGACGGTCAGCTTGTGCAGAAGCGTGGCCGCGCCGCGGGCGCCGAAGGCGGCTTGAGACGCACCGCCGCCAAACACTGACAGGTCGGCCCCCTTGCCCTGCTGCAGCAGGACGACGAGGACCAGAAACAGCGAAACCGTCACGTGGACGGCATACAGCACGAAGATCAAGTCAATCTCCCCTCTGGAGTATCCGCAGCGCGAGCACGGCTCCCTTCGTCAGGGCTCAGGAGCCGCCGGCGGAACCCGTGGAAAGACGAATGATACGCAGGAACGAGGAAGGATCAAGACTTGCGCCGCCAATGAGAAAGCCGTCGATGTCGGCTCGGCCGATCAGATCGCGGCAGTTTTCGGCGTTCACCGAGCCGCCGTAGAGGATCCGGGTTGAGTCGCCGAGTCCGGCCTGGTGGCCGTTCAGCCGGGCCCGCAGGTGGCCGTGAACGGAGGCGGCGATCTCGGGCGAGGCGCTGAGGCCGGTGCCGATCGCCCACACCGGTTCGTAGGCGACCACGGCGCCAGCTCCGGCGCCGTCGGCCGCTGCCAGCACCTCGAGGACGGCCCCCAACTGGGCGTCGAGGACCGTTTCGGTCTCGTCCCGCTCCCTCTGTTCCAGGGTTTCGCCCACGCAGACGACCGGGATCAGGCCGGCGCCGCGGGCCCGCCGGGTCTTGCGCGCCACGTCGTCGTTCGATTCGCCGTGGTATTGGCGTCGTTCGGAATGGCCGGCCAGCGCCCACGAAGCGCCGGCATCGACGATCTGCGCGGCGGCGACATCGCCGGTGTAGGCGCCCCCGTCCTCGGCGTGGACGTCCTGGGCGCCGACGGCGGCCCAGTCGGGCATCGCCGTCGCCGCGAGGCCCAGGTAGACGGGCGTCGGGAACAGGACGACATCGACCGGCGCCTCGGGCGGGCCGGCGGCGGCGAGAGCCTCGGCGTATGCCGCGACGTCCGCGCGGAGCAGGTTCATCTTCCAGTTGCCGGCGACGATCGGTGTGTGCGTCATGCTTCCTCCCCGCCGCCCGCGTGCAGTGCTTCGACGGCCGGCAGTTTCTCGGCGGCCAGCAGCGCCAGGGAAGCGCCGCCGCCGGTCGAGACGTGATCGATTCTCCCGGACAGGTTCTTCTGCCTGACCGCCGCCACCGTCTCGCCGCCGCCGATCACGGTGAACCCGTCACAGGCGGCGACGGCACAGGCGACGGCGAGGCTGCCGGCATCGAAAGGCGGTGTCTCGAAGACGCCCATCGGACCGTTCCAGAACAGGGTGGCGGCGCCGGCGATCGCGGCTTCGAAGGCGGACCGGGTTTGCGGTCCGATGTCGACCGCGAGCCAACCGGGCGGCACGCCGTCCTCCACCGGCACCGTGCGGACCCGCCGTTCCGGTGGTGTTGCGTCGAGCGAGTCCGTGACCACGACGTCGGCGGGCAGGAGCAGCTCGGCGCCGCCTGCCGCGGTCTCGGCCTCGATCTCACGCGCCAGGTCGAGGCTCTCCGACTCGACCAGCGAGGAACCGAGCTCGGCGCCGCGGGCTGCCAGGAACGTGTTCGACATGCCTCCGCCGACCAGCACGCGGTCGACCAGCGGCAGCAGGCGTCGCAGCGCGCCGATCTTGCCCCGGATCTTCGCGCCCCCGGTGACGAGCACGAAGGGTCGCGGCGGTTCGTCGAGCAGCCGGCTGAGCTGCCGCAGTTCGCGGTCGAGCAGCAGCCCGCTGAAGGCCTGCTCGACGGAGCCACAGATGGCCGCGGTGGAGGCATGGGCGCGGTGGGCGGTGCCGAACGCGTCGTTGACGTAGACCTCGCCGAGGGCGGCCAGCTCGGCGGCGAAGGCCGGGTCGTTCGCTTCCTCGCCGGCGTGGAAGCGGAGGTTCTCGCAGAGCAGCACGTCCCCGTCGCCAAGAGCGGCGGCGGCGTTCCGGGCGGCCGTCCCGAGACAGTCCGCGGCGAAGTCGACGGGCCGGCCGAGGATGGAAGAAAGGGCGCCGGCGACCGGCCGCAGGCTGAGTCCCGGGTCGGCCGCGCCCCGCGGCCTGCCGCGGTGGGACAGCAGGACGACGCGGGCGCCCGCGTCCCGGAGAGCGTCGATCGTGGGCGCCGCTTCCCGCAGGCGCGTCGCGTCGAGCACCCGTTCGCCGGCCATCGGCACGTTGAAGTCGACGCGGACGATGACGCGCCGGCCTCGCAGGGCGAGTGAGCCGTCACGGAAGCTCGGTGGGAAGATCAAGGTCGCGATCTCGGTGGGCCGCCGCGCCGGCCGGCGTCGGTGGAGGGGGAGGATAACGTCGCCGGCATGTCCACGGCCAACGAAGGGGCCGGCCCGTTCGAGGGCTTCGTCCTCGGCATCGAGACGTCCTGCGACGATACGGCCTGCGCGGTGCTCGACGCGGAGGGCCGGGTGCTTTCTTCCGTGGTCTCGAGCCAACTGGACGTGCACCGTCCGTTCGGCGGCGTGGTGCCGGAGGCGGCGTCGCGGGAACACCTCCGCAACTGGCCCGCGGTGTCGGCGGCGGCGCTTCAGGAGGCGGGCGTGGACTGGTCCGATGTCGGCGCGGTGGCGGCGACCCGTGGGCCCGGCCTCGTGGGATCGCTGCTCGTCGGACTCTCCCTCGGCAAGGCGATCAGCTACTCGCTCGGCGTGCCCTTCCTTGCCGTGCATCACCTGGAGGGCCACCTCTTCTCGCCCCTGCTCGGGACCGACGGCGCGAGCCGGTCCGTACCCGAGTCGATGGTCGGCCTGGTCGTTTCCGGCGGCCACACCAGCCTGCTCGCCGTCGACGGTCCGTCCGGCGCCGTGACCAGCCTGGCCGAGACCCGGGACGACGCGATCGGCGAAGCCTTCGACAAGATCGGCCACCGTGTCGGCCTGCCCTTCCCGGCCGGCGCCGAGGTCGACCGGCTGGCCGAGCTCGGCGATCCGGCGGCCCAGCCGTTCCGGGTGGCCCGGATCAAGTCCGACGAACTGGCGTTCTCGTACTCGGGACTGAAGAGCCAGGCGCTGCGCGCGCTCGGCGAGATCGAGGCGGGGAACGGTCATGCCGTGGAGGCGCCGGCCGACGCCCCCGGCGACGACGGGTCCTGGCCGCAGGACGTGCTCGACCTCCTCGCGGGTTTCCGGCGCGCCGCGGTCGCGCAGTTGATCGACCGCCTGGACCGGCTCAGCGACGAGATGCCGGTGGAGCGGCTCTCCGTCTCGGGCGGCGTGGCGGCGAACCGCCTGCTGCGGCGCGAAGTCGCTCTCTGGGGCGAGCGTCGAGGCGCGGACGTGCTGCTCGTGCCACTTCGCTACTGCGGAGACAACGCGGCGATGATCGCCCACGCCGGCCTTCTGCGCCTCCGCCGCGGCGACACCGACGACCCCGGCTCCGCGGATGCGGAGAGCCGCATCCCCTTCTAGCGCGCCCCTGACGGCGTTCTTGCGGTGCCCGGGTCAAAAGACCCGGGTCACTAGGCGGGGCTAGGCCGTGGCCTTAGCCCAACACGCCCTCCGCGGGCGACGAGGCCGTCGCATAGAGCTTCTTCGGGATGCGGCCGGCGTTGGCGGCCAGCCAGCCGGCCTCGACCGCCAGCTTCATCGCGCGGGCCATCCGCACCGGATCCTGGGCGCCGGCGACACCGGTGTTCATCAGCACGCCGTCCGCGCCCAGCTCCATCGCCAGGGCGGCGTCACTCGCGGTGCCGACGCCGGCGTCCACGATGACCGGGACGTTCGCCTGCTCGACGATGATCCGCAGGTTCGCCGGATTGCGGATGCCCATCCCCGAGCCGATCGGCGCCGCGAGCGGCATCACCGCGGCCGCGCCGAGGTCCTCGAGCTTGCGGCAGGTGATCGGATCGTCCGTCGTGTAGGGAAGCACGATGAAGTCGTCGGCGACAAGTTCCCGGGTTGCCGCGAGCAGTTCCTCGTTGTCGGGGAAGAGCGTCTTCTCGTCGCCGATCACCTCCAGCTTGACCCAGTTCCAGCCGCCGAGTTCGCGAGCCAACCGCGCTGTCCGCACCGCCTCGTCGGCGGTGTAGCAGGCGGCGGTGTTGGGCAGCAGCAGGTAGCGGTCCTGGTCGATGTGGTCGATCAGCGAGCCCTTGCCCAGGTCGTCGAGGTTGACGCGCCGCAGGGCCACCGTGACCATCTCGGTGCCGGAGGCGTCGAAGGCCTCGACCATCACCTGTTCGTCGCTGTACTTGCCGGTGCCGAGAATGAGACGCGAGCGGAACTCGCGGCCGGCGATGACGAGAGGCTCTGGAGTGGTCATGGCATAGGTCTCAGGCGCTGCGCGCGGGCACGAAGTACTCGGTGCCGCGGATCTGCCGCGAAATGTGGTGGAGCAGTTCCTCGAAGTCGGTCGGTTTGTGCTCGAAGTCCAGGTTGCGGCTGTCGACGACGAGCAGGGGCGAC
The DNA here is from genome assembly GCA_009836625.1 of Holophagales bacterium. Taxonomy (GTDB): domain Bacteria; phylum Acidobacteriota; class Thermoanaerobaculia; order Multivoradales; family Multivoraceae; genus Multivorans. The sequence continues at coordinate 94,728 of VXVC01000014.1, read as the reverse complement.
CCATCGTAGTGGTAGTAGTGGTCGTTGTAGGCCTCGATCAGCTCGCCCAGGTAGTCGGCCGAGATGTTCTGCTCGATGGCGCGGCGGCGCTTGTGAATCCGCGCCATGCAGGTGTCGATGTCGGCGGTCAGGAAGATCAGCAGGTCCGGTTGGCTCAGCTGCGGTTCGAGCAGGTCGTACAGCTTCTCGAACAGCATCAGGTCGCCGTTCGTGAGGTTCAGGTAGGCGAACAGCCTGCTCTTGGCGAACGTGTAGTCGGCGAGGCGGATGGGATCGAACAGCTCTTCCTGGGCCAGGTCGAGCTGCTGCTTGTAGCGCGTCAGCAGGAAGTAGAGCTCGGTCTGGAAGGCGGTGCCGGGCCGGTCGCGGTAGAAGGCTTCGAGGAACGGATTGTCCACGTCCTCGAGGATCTTCACGCCCTCGAAGCGTTGCGCGAGCATCTCGACCAGGGTCGTCTTGCCTACGCCGATCGGTCCGTCGACGGCCAGGTACCGATACGGGAGCGCGTCTACGGGCACTGCCCGGACTATACAATCCCCCGACGGCTACGAGCATGGTGGCGGCGCCGGTTTCAGCCCGCGCCGGAGCACCCCGAAAAGGACTTCCGATAAGGGGGAGTAGAGAGTGGATCCCTGGTGGCGGAGACGCGCGGCGGACGAGAAAACCGAGTCGGTGGGACCGGAAGCGGCCCGCCCCGAAGCTGAGGACGAGCCGCGGGTCGAGACACCGGGCGAAACCGAGCCGGAAGCCGACGACGCTCCCGCGGAGGAGGCCGCCGAACCTCCCGTGTCCCCGGCTCTCGAGGCCGCGACGGAACCGGCCGAGCCGGCCCGGCCGGCCACCGGCGAGGCCGGGGAAGCCGCGCCGGCCAAGCGTCGCCGTCGTCGTCGCCGTCGCTCGCGTCGGGGCCGTGGCGGCGGTGGTTCCCAGCAACAGGGCGACGCCGGCAAGGACGCTGAAGGGCGGAGCTCGACCGGCGGGCCGCGGAGAAAGAGGTCGGACGGACCGGGCCGCGCCGCGGTGCTTCTCGACCTGGGCGGCCTGGAGCGCAGCCTGGACGGCGGCTCGGCGCTCGATCCGGAGGGCCTGCTTGCCCGGCTGGACGGAGAGTTCGGCAAGCTCGTCCTGCGTCGCGTCTATGCCGACGCGAGCGACGGGAAACTGGATCGCGGCGCTCTCCACGGCGGAGGCGCCGAGGTCGTCGACGTGCCCTCGGGCACGGAGGTGCGCGGCTGCTCCGCCGCCGTGCGGATCGTGGTGGATGCGCTGGAGCTCTGCTACACGAAACGCGGCGTCGACACGGTCGTGCTGGTGGCGACGTCGGTGCAGATGTTGCCCCTGGTCGCCAAGCTTCAGCAGAACGGCGTGACGGTCGTCGGTCTCGGAGGATCGGAGGGCGACGCGCAGGTGCGAGCCCAGTGCGACCGCTTCATCGATCTCTCCACCTAGGGCGGCGTTCCCCTTCCCTCTGGCAAGCTGCTAGGGTTCCGCACTCGCTCGGTGCGGCGGCCCGAAATGCACCCTTAGCTCAACTGGATAGAGCGTTGGACTACGGATCCAAAGGTTGGGGGTTCGACTCCTCCAGGGTGCACCATTCCCTCTCATGAACGACACGCAGTACACCCCGCCCAAGGTCTGGAAGTGGGACACCGAAAGCGGTGGCCGCTTCGCCAAGATCAACCGGCCGATCGCGGGTCCCACGCACGAGGCGGAGCTGCCGGTGGGCGAGCATCCGCTCCAGCTCTACTCGCTCGCCACCCCGAACGGGGTCAAGGTGACGGTGATGCTCGAGGAACTGCTGGAGCTTGGCCGCGACGCGGAGTACGACGCCTACCTGATCAACATCGGCGACGGCGCGCAGTTTTCGAGCGGCTTCGTCGCGGCGAATCCGAACTCCAAGATTCCGGCGCTCGTCGATCACGGCACGGAGCCGCCCACCCGGGTCTTCGAATCGGGCGCCATCCTCCTCTACCTGGCCGAGAAGTTCGGTGACTTCCTGCCGCGGGAGCACGGCCCCCGAACGGAGTGCCTGTCCTGGCTGTTCTGGCAGATGGGAAGCGCCCCCTACCTCGGCGGCGGCTTCGGCCACTTCTACGCCTACGCGCCGGAGAAGATCGAGTACGCGATCGACCGGTTCACGATGGAGGTGAAGCGTCAGCTCGACGTGCTCGACCGTCACCTGGCGGAAGCCCGGTACATGGCCGGGGACGAGTACTCCATCGCCGACATGGCGATCTGGCCCTGGTACGGCGCGCTGGCCGCCGGCCACCTCTACGAGGCCGGCGAGTTCATCGAGGGGCAGAGCTACGAGAACGTGAACCGTTGGGGCAGCGAGATCGCCAGGCGTCCGGCGGTGAAGCGCGGCCGGATGGTGAACCGCGCCTGGGGACCGCCGGAAACCCAGCTACGCGAGCGTCACGGCGCCGCCGACTTCGAGACGAAGACCCAGGACAAGCTCGAGCCGGAAGGGGACTGACCGCCGCCTCAGGCGGCGCCGCCGGCGCGGGTCGACAGTCGGTCCTCAACGCTCGCGCGGAGATCCTCGATGGCCGCGACGAGGTCGATCTTCTCCGGGTCGAGCAGCCAGAGGAGGGTTGTGCCTCTGACCGAAGCGAGAATCTCGAACGCCGTCCCGGTCGAGTCGACGTCGGTCCGGATCTCGCCGGCCTCCTGGCCTTCGCGAACGGCCTGCTCGATGGCGGCGGCGAAGCGGTCGTTGCTGGCCCGGAACAGGTCGATCTTCGCGTTCAGCGGCCCGAGTGAATCAGCCATCAGCATGAATAGAGCTCGCATCCAGTGTTCGGCGTCGCGGAGCAGCTCCGAGTAGCCGGTGAAGATGCGGTTCAGAGCGGCCATGCCGGTCACGCCCTGTTCCGGTTCGAAGACATCGTCGCTGGCCCTGGTCTGCGAGCGCTCGACGATCGCCTCCACGATTCCCTCCTTGGAGCCGTACCGGAGCGACACGAGGGCGCTCGAGTACCCGGCTTCCTTGCCGATCTGCTCCAGCGTGGTTGCGATGTAGCCCTGGCGGCCGAACAGCGTCGCGGCCGCGCGCAGGATCTCGCGTTCCGACTCGGCGCGGCGTTCGGCCTGGGTGCGGCGTGGACGCCTAGTAGCCTCGCCCTCGGTTCTCGAATTCAAGCGGCTGGACTCTGTCATGCCTGGCTTGGCTCGAGTAAGGTGGTGGCTGGTCACTCAGTAAGACGCTGGCTCCGGGGCCACCGCGACTCTATCCCCCTCGGGTACGCTGCGGACCCAGGGCCGGTGAGTGGCGACAGGAGGTAGCGTGCAGACGGAGTTCTCGAAGGAGCAGGACCTTCTCCGCGATGTCGTGGCGCGCGCCTTGCGCGACAAGTCGCCGGCGACGGCCGTCCGCGAGCAGATGGCGACGGACCGGGGATACGACCCGAATGTCTGGCAGGAGCTCTGCGGCGACGCCGGGCTGGCCGGCGTCCACGTTCCGGAGGTTTGCGGCGGCGCCGGTGGCGGCGCGGTTGAGCTCGGCATCGTTGCCGAGGAGATGGGACGGACGTTGTTCTGCGGTCCCTGGTTCGCTTCCGCGGCGATGGCCGGGACCGCGTTGCTCGAGGCGGCGAACGAGCCGGATCGGCAGGCGTTGCTGCCCGGCATAGCCGACGGTTCGACGATCGCCACCCTGGTGCTGGACGACCTGAACGGTCCGGCCGGCGTCGGCGGATCGATCCGCGCGGAGGACGGGAAGCTGTCCGGAACGGCCGCGATGGCCGTCGATGCCCATGTCGCCGACCTGCTGCTGGTCACAGCAAGCGGCGCCGGCGGGCTCGGGCTCCACGCGGTGGAGGGCGGCGCACCCGGCCTCACGGTCGAGTCGCTCCAGGTCGTCGATCCGACGCGCAAGCTGTCACGGGTCGTGTTCACCGAGGTTCCCGCCCGCCGCGTCGGCGATGTGACGGCCGGGGCCCTGGACCGCATCTGGGACCGGATCTGCTCCGCTCTCGCCCACGAGATGATCGGCGGCGCGCAGCATCTCTTTGAGACCACGGTCAACTACACGAAGGAGCGCTTCCAATTCGGGCGGCCGATCGGCTCCTTCCAGGCGCTCAAGCACCGCTGCGCCGACCTGTTGCTCGAGATCGAGATCGCCCGCGCCCTCACTCACCACTCGGCGCGCTGCCTCGATGCCGGCGAGGGCGAGCCCTACGCCGCCAGCATGGCGAAGGCGGCCGCCGCCGACGCCTGCATGAGCGCCGCGCGAGCCGGCATCCAGTTGCGCGGCGGGATCGGCTTCACCTGGGAGAACGACACCCACCTCTGGTTCAAGCGGGCCAAGGGTTCCGAGGTGCTGTTCGGCACGCCGGCGATCCACCGGGAACGGATGATGACGATGCTGGAGGGCGCGGCATGACACCGGACCGGATCCGCAGCGAAGTCTCGGCCTGGCTCGACGCGAACTGGCGCGTCGACCGTCCGCTGATCGAGTGGCGGGAGATCCTGCTCGACGGCGGCTGGGCGGCGCCGCACTGGCCCGAGGAGTGGTACGGACGCGGTTTCACGCTCGACCAGACCGCGGTTGTCGCCGAGGTCTTCAGGGAGAAGGACGTGGTGCCGGCTGCCCAGGTCGGCCCGCGCGGACTGGCCTCGGAGACGATCCTGGCCTGCGGCTCGGACGACCAGAAACGGCGCTTCCTGCGGCCCATCCTGACCGGCGAGCACACCTGGTGCCAGCTCTTCAGCGAGCCGGGCAGCGGTTCCGACCTGGCGGGCCTGAGCACCCGCGCCGAGTTCAAGGACGGCAGGTGGATCGTCAACGGCCAGAAGGTCTGGAACACGAGCGCGCACCACGCCGACTTCGGGCTGCTCGTGGCGCGCACCGACTGGGACGTGCCGAAGCACCAGGGGATCAGCTACTTCCTCCTCGACATGCGGCAGCCGGGGGTCGAGGCGCGGCCGCTCAGGCAGATGAACGGGCACCAGTCGTTCAACGAGGTCTTCATGACGAACGCCGTCGTGCCGCCCGAGGACCTGATCGGCGGCGAGGGCAACGGCTGGCACGTGGCGAAGACGACCCTCTCGTTCGAGCGGCGCGGCTTCAGCCGGCGGGTGCGCGGGTCTTCGCTCGACGGGCCGAAGCAGGGGCCGATCTACGCGGAGTACGAAGAGGAACTCCGGATCGCGACCGAGCCCTACACCTGGTACCCACAACGCGAGGGCCGGGTGGATCTCGTCCTGCCGCGCGCCCGGGAGACCGGAGCGATCAACGATCCGGCGACGCGGCAGGAGATCGCGAAGCTCATCTGCCTGTACACCGGGGCGAAGCTCGCCTCCGACGGCGCCGAGGCCAGGCGCAAGGCCGGCACCACGGAGATCATCCCGGCCGGGTCGATCGGCAAGCTCGCGGCGAGCGTCATCGCCCGCCAGGCTTCGCACGTCCACACGATGATCTCGGGAGCGGAGGCCATGCTGAGCGGGCCCGACTCCGCTGCGGACGGGATCGTCGCGGAGGTCCTCGTTTCGGTGCCAGCGATCTCGATCGCCGGCGGCACGGACGAGATTCAGCGCAACATCATCTCCGAACGCGTGCTGGGGATGCCGAAGGGGTTCCGCGCCGACCAGGGCCCGTTCCGGGACATCAAGCGCAACGCGTGAGCGCCTGGGCGCGGCGGCTGGCAGTGGCGGCCGGCCTCCTGGCCGGTGCCTGCGGCAATCCGCTGCCCGTGGTGGAGACCGGCGGCGACTACGACCCGTTGGCCGATCCCCTCGTCGATCCGCCGTCGTTGCACGAGTTGTACCCGGTCACCGAGCGGCAACGGGCCGACACCGGGACGACGCTCGTCCGCCACGACTTCTCGCAGCCGGCGACGCTCAATCCGCTCTTTCCGTCCGGCGCGGCGTCCGCCTGGACGATGTTCGGGATGCTCTTCGAGTGGCTCGTCATCCGCCACGGCAATCCGTCGGACTACGACTGGAACTCGAACGTCGTCCTCGCGGTGCAACCGTCGGAGGATCTGCGCTCCGTCACCCTGGAGTTGAATCCCGAGCTGCGCTGGCACGACGGTGAGCCGTGGACCGCGCGCGACGTCGTGTTCTCGCTCGAAGCCCTGCGCGACGAACGGGTGCCGGTGAGCTACTGGCCGACGACGCGGGACCTCGTCGTCGGGGCCACGGCGCTAGGCGAGCACCGGGTGCGCTTCGACTTCGCCGGGCTTCTGGCGCCGCAGCTTCGCCTGGAGGCGCTCGCTTTTCCCATCATGCCGCTCCACATCGTGGGCGACGCCGCCGAGCGCGCCGCCGATCCGACGCTCCGGTCCTCGCCCTACTACAACCGCTACGGCCGCGAAGCCTTGATCGGCAGCGGCCCGTTCCGCTTCGTGGAATGGCGGAACAACGATCGGGTCGTCCTCGAGCGGTGGGAGGACCACTACCTCTTCGACCGGGCGCCACCGGCCGCGAAGACGATGATCTTCAAGTTCCAGCCGGACCGGAACCTCGCCTTCCTGCAGTTCCTGGGAGGCGAGTACGACCAGATCTACGTCGACGCGAACATCTTCGCCCGGCAGGCGAAAGGGAAGCTGTTCGAGGAGAGAGGCGTGAAGGGCCGCCATGCGTCGGCGCTGCTGCTTGGCCTCCTCTGGAACATGGACGGCAGCAATCCTTTCTTCGCCGACCCCCTGGTGCGCCGGGCGCTCGCCCACGCCTACGATGCCGAGACCGTCCTGCGCCGGGTCGGCCACGGCCTGTACCGGCGTTCCTACGGCTACATGGTGGAAGAACGCCGCTGGGACTACGAGCCGGCGATCCTGGAGCAGGCGCTCGACTACGACCTGGAGCGCGCCGCCGAGCTTCTCGACCAGGCCGGCTGGCTCGCCGACCCCGACACGGGTTGGCGCTACAAGGAGATCGACGGTGAGCGGGTCCGCTTCAGCTTCGAGCTGTCGTACACCGCCGGCCTGACCTACGTGCCGCGGACGCTCGACATCCTGCGCGAGGACTTCCGCCGGCTGGGGGTCGAGATGGTGACCCGCGCCTACGAAAGCGCTTCGCTCAACGAGAGGCGGCTCGCCCACGAGTTCCAGGCGCTCGGGACGATCGTCGGTACGACCCAGGACCCGAACGCCCTCCGCAACCAGCTGGCCACCGACGCCTACGACGGCGGCCGCAACAGCGGCGGCTACTCGAACCCGAGGGTCGACGAGCTCTTCGAGCTGGGCAAGCGGGAGCAGGACGGCGAGAGGCGCGGCGCGATCTACCGCGAGATCCACCGCGAGGTGTACAAGGACCAGCCGGTGCTGTTCCTGTTCCACGTCAGCTTCCTCTGGGTGTTCAACAACGACATCCGCGGTGTCGAACTCGGTCCGATGGGCACCATCCTCCTGTGGCCGACCCCGCCGGAGGGCTGGCCGTCGCGGGTCGGTCCGGGCTGGTGGCGCGAGCGGCCGGCGGCCGAGTGACTTCGGCGCCGTTCATTCCCACCGCAGAGGAGGTGAGCGCGGAGTGGCTCACGGGGCAGCTCCGCGCCGCGGGTCACGAGGTCGAGGTGCTCGGCTTCGAGGCCTCCGACATCGGCACCGGACAGCTCGGACGCTGCATTCGCTACAGCCTGGAGTACGGCGAAGGCGCCGCGGGCGCGCCCCGCACCCTGGTCGGGAAGTTCCCGTCCGACGATCCGACCAGCCGGGCGACCGGCGTCGTGCTGCGCAACTACCTGAAGGAAGTGCGTTTCTACCAGGAGCTTCAGCCGCGCCTCTCGATCTCGACGCCGCGCTGCTACTTCGCCGGGATCGACGGCGAAGGCCCGCACTTCGCGGTGCTGATGAGCGACGAGGCGCCGGCGGAGCAGGGCGACCAGATCGCGGGCTGCGACGAGGAGGTGGCGCTGGCGGCCGTGCTGGAACTGGCCGGCCTGCACGCCCCGGTCTGGAACGACGCCTCCCTGTTTCCAGCCGGGTGGCTCGGCCGCCCCAGCGCTGAACTCTCGGCGGCCACCCACGATCGCTACCGGACGCTGCTGCCAGGCTTCCTCGATCGCTACGGCGGCCGGCTCGAGCAGGACTCGCGGGAGGTCCTCAGCGTCTACGGCGAGGCCGAGTCAGCCTGGACCGGCGACGCGCCCGACCCCTTCTCCCTCGTCCACATCGACTACCGGCTCGACAACCTGCTGATCGACCCGCGCACCTCGCCGCCTTCGATCACCGCCGTCGACTGGCAGAGCATCACGATCGGGCGTCCGCTGGGCGATGTCGCCTACTTCCTGGGCGGCAGCCTGGACCCGGCCCTCCGCCGGCGCTGCGAGGAGGAGATCGTCAGCGCGTACCACCAGCGGCTGATCGCCGCCGGCATCGACGGCTACTCCCGGGAAGCCTGCTGGAACGACTACCGGCTCGGCGCCTTTGCCGGCTTCGGCGTCTGCGTGATCGCCTCGATGATGGTCCGTGAAACCGAGCGCGGCAACGAGATGTTCGTCGCGATGACCAGGCGGCACACCCGCCACGCCCTCGACCTGGAATCGGCCGAACTGCTCTAGGAGGAGAACTCCCGTGCAACGGATGAACGAACTCGCCTTCTACACCCTGGCCGGCCAGCCCGAGTCCCCGGTTGAGCTGTTCGACGAGGTGCGCGCCGGCGAAGCGATGGGCTTCGGCTCCGTCTTCATCTCGGAGCGCTTCAATGTCAAGGAGGCGGCCACCCTCTCCGGCGCCGCCGCGGCCTGTTCGACGGAGCTCGGCATCGCCACCGCGGCCACCAACCAGAACACCCGGCATCCGCTGATCACCGCTTCCTACGCGCTGACGATGCACCGTTTGACCGGCGACCGCTTCTCGCTGGGCCTGGGCCGCGGCATCGCCCGCGTGTTCGACGCGCTCGGCCTGCCCCGGATCACCACCGCGCAGATGGAGGACTTCGTCGGGCTGATGCGCCGGATGTGGCGGGGCGAGACGATCGTCGGCCACGACGGACCGGCGGGCCGCTTCCCGGTGCTGCGCCTCGGCGCCGAGGCGCACGACGAGATCCCGATGACCCTCACCGCCTTCGGGCCGAACTCTCTGGCTCTCGGCGGCCGGACCTTCGACGCCGTGGTGCTGCACACCTTCTTCACCGACGAAACCCTGGCCCGCTGCGTGCGCACCGTGAAACGGGCCGCGGAACAGGCCGGCCGCGATCCGGCCTCGGTCCGGGTGTGGTCCTGCTTCGCCACGATCGGCGACCACCTCCCCGAGCCGCTGCGCCTGAAGAAGACGGTCGGCCGGATGGCGACCTACCTGCAGGCCTACGGCGACCTGATGGTCGAGACGAACCGCTGGGACCCGAAGGTGCTGGAGCGCTTCCGCGCCGACCCTCTCGTCGCCGGCTTCCGCGGCGCGATCGACAGCCTGGCCACGACGGAGGAACTCGAACGGATCGCCCCGCTCATTCCCGAAGACTGGCTGGCCCCCGCCGCCACCGGCTCACCCGCCCGCTGCGTCGAGAAGATCCGCGGCCAGTTCGACCTGGGCGCCGACGGCGTCATCCTCCACGGCGCCAGCCCGAGCGACCTCGAGCCGATCGTCGCCTGCTACCGCGAGAGCCGTGACGCGGGCCCCTTCGACCACCTGGCGCCCAACCCGGCAGGCTAGCCGGCTCGCTCGGCCCGGATCCGCGCGATCGCCTTCGCCACGTCGTACCTGTCGTCCCCCTCGTACCGAGGCGCCTGCTCGGCGAACGCGGTCTCGACATCGTTCCACCGGGTGTGCGCGTACTCGATGACGTGGGGATGGGTCAGCAGGTAGAAGCGGCCTTCGCGGATCTGCTGTAGCACCATGTCGGCCGCCTCGGCCGCGGACATCGCGTGCTCGGCGCTGAGCTTGCCCCCGGCGGGATTGGCCTCCCGGGGTCCGCCGAGGTGCTCGGGCCGGCGCTCCGAGGAGCGCCAGATGCTCGTCGCCACCCAGCCCGGGCAGAAGACGCTGACGCCGACGTGGTTGGGCAGTTCCGCGCGCAGCACGTCGGAGATGGCGAGCACCGCATGCTTCGAGGCGGTGTAGACGGCGGAACCCGGGAAGGGGATGCCTAGACTGTGCTCGGAGCCTGTGTTCACGATGCGGGATTCCCTGCCGCCCTCGATGAAGCGGGGCGCGAAGACGCGGATGCCGTTCAGCACGCCCTCGAGGTTGACGCTGAGGATCCAGCGCACATCGTCGGCGCTGAAGCCGTAGGCCGGCGCCCGGCCCGCGCCGACGCCGGCGTTGTTGAACAAGAGCTCGACGGACCCGAACGCGGCCCAGGCGTCGTCGGCCAGGCGCTCGAGATCCTCTTCCCGCGCGACGTCGACGCGCGCCGCCAGCGCCTTGGCGCCGAGGGCTTCCACCTCGCGCGCGACGCTCTCCGCGGCGTCCTGTTCCACGTCGGCGACCGCGACGTTCGCGCCCTCGCGCGCCAGGGCCAGGGCGATGGCGCGGCCGATGCCGTTGCCGCCGCCGGTGATGACTGCCGATCTGCCGGCTACTTCCATGTTTCGTGCCTCCTATGCCCGCAGCCGCGGCAGGACGTCTTCGGTGAACCGCCCCGCGGCTTCCCGGCCGGGAGCGCTCGGCGCCAGGAAGTTCGGCCCGGCAACCGCGAACTTCTCGATCCCGAGGTCGAGCAGAGCCTCGAGCCTGGCCGCGCAGTGCTCGGGGCTGCCAACGATCGCGTAGCCGTCGATGAACTCGTCCGTGAGCGCGGTCGTCTGCTGCCCGCCCTCCCGGCCGTGGGCGGTCATGTCGTAGCGGTCGTGGATGTTGCGGAACACCTCCGTCTGCTGCTCGTCGGCGGGTCCGGCGATCTCTCCGTACATGACCGAGAAGCGCGCGAACAGGCCGGTGGAGGCACGGCCGAGTTCGCGGCCGACTTCCGGCTCGTCGCAGCAGACGACATTCACGTAGGCGCCGAACCTGAGCGAGTCCGGATCGCGACCGGTCTCGGCCGCGGCCTGGCGCGCCGTCTCGATTCCCCAGGCGACACGCTTCGGGTCGGCGCCGACGGCGAGCATGACCCGGTCGGCCTGGCGGGCGGCGATCCCGATCACCTTCGGGCCGGTAGCCGCGACCTCGACCGGGACCTTCGGACCGTCGCCGATCCAGCGGATGCTGCTCGCGGAGGGCCCGTGCGCCAGTCCCAGCTTCTCCGCGAGCGGCGCGGCCTCGTCCGCAATCCCCGTGTTCTCGAAGTCCACCTCCTCGCCGCGCAGGTAGGTCTGCAGGACGACGAGATAGTCCTCGAACCAGCCAAGGCGGGCAGGCGCGCGGCCAAGGTGCGCCAGCGCGCTGTCGCCGCGACCTATGCCCAGGACCATGCGGCCCCGCGACACCCGCTGAACCGAGAGCGCCGAGGACGCCGTCGTCGCCGGGTGGCGGGTGACCGGATTCGTCACCGACGTCGCCACCCGCAGCTTCTCCGTCGCCGTGGCGCCGAGCGCGAGGCAAACGTAGGGATCGCCGGAGAGGTTCTGCGAATCGACGACGTTCATGCCGTCCCAGCCCCTGGTCTCCGCCTGACGGGCGAACTCGGCACTCCGGGTCGGCGCGGCGACGGTTGCGGTCCAGAACTCCATGTGGCGTCTTCCTTCCTGCTCAGTCCCGTGAGCGCGCACGATAGCGGTCGGCCAGGTCGCGAATCTCCCGGTTCTCGAGGATCCCCTCGCGGCGTCCGTCCAGCGTCGCCTGGAGCATCGCTTCGCCGATCGCCCGGTTGCCAACGGTGAGCGACCGAAACCCACGGAGCAGGGCGCCGATCGCGGCGCCCATGCGGTGGTATGCCGTCATGCGGTCGGGCTTCACCTCGTGGAGGATGCCGGCGGGCCGCCAGCAGACGCAGCTGCCGAGTCCGAGCTCGCTCAGGGCCTGCTCGGTTTCCGCCTTGACGCGGGCCCAGTTCATCCGGCTCTCGAGGCTCGTGCCCGAGCCACTGACGAAGTGGAAGGTCGCGTTCGGACTCGCCTCGAGCACCGCTCGTCCGGCCGCGAGCGCGAAGTCGTACGTGATCCGGCGATACTCCGCCGCGTCCCGAACCTCGCTGTAGGACCGCCCCAGGCAGTAGCAGACGGCGTCGACTCCCTCGAAACTGTCGCGGAGCGGCGCGAGATCCAGGAAGTCCCGGCACTCCACCAGGCGCAGGCCGGGCGCGGAGTACGGCAACGGACGCCGGGAGACCGCGCGCACCTCGGCGACCCGGGGATCGTCGAGCCATGCCCGGGTGACGCCCATGCCGACCAGGCCCGTCGGCCCAAAGACCACGGCCTTGAGTTTCGGGTTGTCGCCTTGCACTCGACCTGCTTTCTGCTTCGCCGTCAGGCGGCGTCCCTGGATCCCGTATTCCGCTCAGCAGCGAAACCCGAGCGAGTACGATCCGGCTCGCGGCCGGTCAGTATAATGCTGGCCGGCCAGCCAGTAAATCTGAGGAGCGGTCATGGCGCATATGTTCAGCAGGGGTACACAGGTGTTGGTTGCGGCCGTGTTCGCCGCCGGATTCGCGACGGCAGCGCACGCCGACGATTGGCTGCAGTGGCGCGGGCCGGACCGCGCCGGGATCTCGACCGAGACCGGCCTGCTCGACGAGTGGCCGCCGGAGGGCCCCGCCGTCAACTGGCAGATCGAGACGCTCGGTCAGGGCTACGGGACCGTCGCCGTCGAGGGCGATGCGATCTACGTCCAGGGCACCCGGGACGGCCAGAGCGCGGTCTTCCGCCTGCGTGCGAGCGACGGCGGCGAGGTGTGGGTACGAGCGCTGGGCCCCCTGTACGACCATACGGACCGGGGCGACGGTCCGCGCTCGGTGCCGACCATCGACGGCGATTCGCTCTTCGTCCTGAACGGCATGGGCGAAGTGGCGAAGATCGCGAAGGACTCGGGCGAGGTGGTCTGGCAGTTCAACATGCTGGACCGTTTCGGCAGTCCGAACACCCGCTGGGGCATCAGCGAGTCGCCGCTGGTCGTCCGCGACCGGATGTTCGTCATGCCGGGCGGCCCGGACGGCGCGATCGCCGCCCTCTCGACGGCTGACGGCAGCACGATCTGGCGTTCGGCCGAGCTGGGCGACGTGGCCTCCTACTCCTCGCTCATCCTGCGCGAGATCGCGGGGACCGAGGTGTTGATCGGCTTCACCGGCGAGGCCGGCGTCGGCGTTCGCGCCGAGGACGGCGCCCTGCTGTGGCGCTACGAGCGGCCGTCCACCGTGAACGCGATCAACATCGCCACGCCGGTCCTCGAAGGCGACCTCGTCTTCTACTCGGCGTCCTACGGCATCGGCGGGGGCGCGGTCCGGGTCAGCGTCGAGGACGAGGGCGGTTCCTTCTTCAGCGAGCAGGCGTACTTCGAGACCCGACTCCAGAATCACCACGGCGGCGTCGTTGCCCACGAGGGGACGCTCTACAGCTTCTTCGGCCCCGCGCTGACCAGCGTCGACATCGAGACGGGCCAAGTCCACTGGCGCGCCCGCAGCGTCGGGAAGGGTTCCCTGGTGATGGCCGACGGCAAGCTCTTCCTTCTCAGCGAGCGGAACAAGGTGGGCCTCGCGGTCGCCACGCCCGAGGGCTACGACGAGCGAGGGCGCTTCGAGATCGAGTACCGCGGCGACTTCACCTGGGCGCATCCGGTGGTCGCCAACGGCGCGTTCTACATCCGGGACCAGGAGTCGCTGACCTCCTACGATGTCGCCAAGTAGCGGCGGCGTGCGATAGAACCGGCCGATGACTCCCCTGGCCCGCCGCTTCGCGTTCGCCTCGGCCGCCTTCTTCCTCGCTGCGTCGGTGGCTTCTGCCCAGTTCGGGCCGGTCAAGCTGACGACGAGCGGCTACGTGATGGGCTTCGTCGGCGAACACGAGCCCGACCTCCACACCTATCTCGGCATTCCCTACGCCGCACCGCCGCTCGGCGACCTCCGTTTCCGGCCGCCGCGGCCCGTGACCCCGGGCAGAACGCCCATCGACGCGATCGTCGAGCCGCCGTCCTGCATGCAGGCGCCGTACCCCGAGGGCGGCTTCTACGCCCAGCCCCTGGTCGAAGTGAGCGAGGACTGCCTGTACCTCAACCTCTGGACCGCGGGCGACGAGGGCGATCGCCTGCCGGTGATGGTCTGGATCCACGGCGGCGCGCTCACCCGCGGATCGGGGTCGCTGCCCCTCTACGACGGCACGGCGCTGGCGCGGAAGGGTGTCGTCGTGGTGACGGTGAACTACCGGCTGGGCGCTTTCGGCTATCTCGCCCACCCGGCCCTGTCGGCCGAGTCCGACCAGGGGGTTTCCGGCAACTACGGCGTCCTGGACCAGATCTTCGCCCTGCAGTGGGTGCGGGACAACATCGCGACCTTCGGCGGCGACCCGGACCGGGTGACGATCTTCGGCGAATCGGCGGGTGCCTGGAGCGTCAACGTGCTGCAGGCTTCGCCCCTGGCGCGCGGGCTGTTCCAGCGGGCGATCGGCCAGAGCGGTGGCTTCTTCGACGGCCTGCCGGTGCTTCGCTCGTCGGAGGACGGCTCGGCCGAGAGCGCCGGCGAGGCCTTCGCCAAGCGGCTCGGGATCGACGGCGTCGACGCGGCCTCCCGCCTGCGCGAACTGGACGCCGAGGCGATTCTCGCCGAGGCCTCCAAGCAGGGCGCCTTTGCGACGAGGCCGAACGTCGACGGCTGGGTGCTGCCGAAGCAGATCGCCGAGATCTACCGGTCCGGCGAACAGGCCGACGTGCCGGTGCTGGTCGGATCGAACCGCGACGAGGCGACCAGCCTGATGGGCCGCATGCTCCCGTCGAACAAGTCCGGGGTCGAGTTCCTGGTCAAGAGCCAGTTCCCCGACGTGGCCGACGAGTTCTTCGAGGCTTATCCGGTGCCGGATGACGCAGCGGCAAGGCGGGCCTTCATCGACGCGTTCTCCGACCGCGTCTTCGCCTGGCACATGAAGACCTGGGCGACGCTCTCGGAGACCGTGCCCTCGCCGGCCTGGCTGTACTTCTTCAGCCACGCCCCGCCGCATCCCGAGAAGGACTTCTACGGCGCCTACCACGCGGCCGAGATCGCCTACGCGTTCGACAACCTGGACAAGCTGGACTACGAGTACGCGGCGGAGGACCGCGAACTCGCCGAGGCGATGTCCGGCTACTGGATCGCCTTCGCCGCGACGGGCGACCCGAACCCGCTGGGCGGCCCGGACCTGCCGGCGTGGCCGGAGTTCAGGCCGGACACGGCCAGGCACCTCGAGTTCGGTTCGACGATCGAGGCCGGCAGCCACCTCCACCGGGACCGCATGGCATTATGGGATCGTTTCTTCGAGGTGACCCAGCCATGAATCGAAGCGCTCCCGTTGCGATCGCCATCGCCTTCCTCCTCTCCGTCCCCGCCGTAGCCCCGGCGCAGCAGCAAGGCGACGCGCCGCCGCCGCTGAACATCATCGGCCTGACCGGCCTTTCGTTCGGCGCCTGGGTCGAGCCCGACACGGAGATGGAGGCTTGGGTCCAGATGGCCAGGTTCGTCTGCCAGGCCGAGGAGTTCTGCAAGATCAACGTCTTCGACGGCCCGGAACTCGCCACCCATGTCGACCCGGTACCCGAAGAGAACCGCAAGGCCCTGAAGTACGTCTTCACGTACCAGCAGGGAGAGGCTCCGCCGATCGTCGTCCGCGAGGCTCAGCCCGAAGAGGGCAAGGAGCCCCGGGAGTGGACCTTCGACTAGCGGTTCCGCGGGAAGCCGAGGTCGACCTGGCTCTCCGCCGGGTCCGGCCAGCGCGCCGTCACCACCTTGGCCTTCGTGTAGAAGTGGACGCCCTCGGGGCCGTACATGTGGGTGTCGCCGAAGAGGGACTGCTTCCAGCCGCCGAAGGAGTGGTAGCCGACCGGCACCGGGATGGGCACGTTGACGCCGACCATGCCGGCGTCGGCGTCCTCCTGGAACTGACGGGCGGCGCCGCCGTCGCGGGTGAAGATCGCGGTGCCGTTGCCCCAGGGGTTCTGCTCGACGAGTTCGACGGCCTCCTGGTAGCTGTCGGCCCGGACGACGCATAGGACGGGCCCGAAGATCTCGTCCCGGTACACCGTCATGTCGGGCGTCACGTTGTCGAGCAGCGAGACGCCCAGGAAGAAGCCGTCGCCGTCGAAGGTGGCGTTGCGGCCGTCGACGACCACGGTGGCGCCCTCCTCGGCGCCGGCGCCGATGTAGCCGGCCACGCGGTCACGGTGCTCGCGGGTGATCAGCGGCCCCATCTCGGAGGCCGCATCCATGCCGGAGCCGATCGAGAGCTTGCCCATCCGCTCCTGGATCGCGCCGACCAGCGGATCGCCGACGCCGCCGACCGCCACGACGACGGAAACCGCCATGCAGCGCTCGCCGGCCGAGCCGTAGGCGGCGGAGACCGCGGCGTCCGCTGCGAGGTCGACGTCGGCGTCGGGCAGTACCACCATGTGGTTCTTGGCGCCACCCAGCGCCTGGACCCGCTTGCCGGCGCCGGTGCCCGTCTCGTAGACGTAGCGGGCGATCGGCGTCGAGCCGACGAAGCTGACAGCCGCGATGTCCGGATGCGTGAGCAGGCGGTCGACCGCCACCTTGTCGCCGTTGACCACGTTGAACACGCCGGGCGGGAACCCCGCCTGGTCGAACAGCTCCGCCAGCAAGAGCGGCGCCGACGGGTCGCGCTCCGACGGCTTGAGCACGAACGTGTTGCCGCAGGCGACGGCGTTCGGGAACATCCACAGCGGCACCATCGCCGGGAAGTTGAACGGCGTGATCCCCGCCACGACTCCCAGCGGCTCCCGCACCGAGTAGACGTCGACGCCGGTCGAGGCCTGGGAGTTGTAGCTCCCCTTCAGCAGGTCGGCGAGGCCGCAGGCGTACTCGATGTTCTCGATCCCCCGGGCCACCTCGCCGGCGGCGTCGGAGAGCACCTTGCCGTGCTCGGCGGTCAGCAGTCGGGCGAGGTCGTCCGTGTGGGTCTCGACCAGGTTCCGGAAGGCGTACATCAGCTTCGTCCGCACGGCGAGCGAGGTGCGCCGCCAGTCGCCGAACGCGTCCCTGGCCGCGGCAACCGCGGCGTCGACTTCGGCCGTGCTCGCCAGACCGACCGCCGCGGTCTGTTCGCCGGTGGCCGGGTTGAACACTGGGTGGGTCCTGCCGGAGCCGGCCGGATGTGTGTTGCCGTTGACGTGGTGCTCGATCGTCTTCATGTCCATGTCTCCCGCAGCTCAGCCTACTCGCAGTCGTCGTAGCGCCAGTGCCAGGGTTCCCAGTCGAAGCCGCCGGCGTTGCCCAGCGGATAGCTCTCGGTGAAGCAGAAACCGACGGCGTGGCGCTTCAGCCACTGGTACGCCGGCGTGTCCTTGAAGTCGGCGTCGCTGGGCACGAAGTCGAGGGCGCGGCCGGTGATGTGCTCGGAGTAGCCGGGCGGCGCGGTCCAGCGGACGGCGTTGAGGAACGGCCGCCCGCGTGCCAGGAGGCCCTCCAGCACCCTCTTCTGAAAGCCGTAGCTGCGGAAGCCCGAGTCCACTTCCAGCCGGATTCCCTGCTCCCGGGCGGCCGCCGCCATCGCGACGACGGCGTCGCGCGTTTCCGATGTGACGTAGATGGCGAGTTCTCCGGTCAGCTCGCCGGGCACCTTCGCGAGTTCCGCCGGATCGGCGGCCTCCTCGATGCGGTTGCCCAGCCAGGGCGGCGGCACGTCGTAGACGACGCCGTTCAGCTCGACTTGCTCGGGCCCTGAGTCCGTCGGCTGGGCCGTAACAGGGACCGTTGTGAGCAGAAGGCAGAGGCTGACCGGTGCTAGGATGCCAGTCCCTTCAAGCATCGGTCCATTCTTTCCGAACAAGGACTCAAGCCATGCGCAAGCTCACCCTCTTCTCGCTCGCCCTGCTCATCGCTCTCCCGGCCCTCGCCGCGGAGGGAGACGGCATCAAGCGGATGCCGAACGGCAAGCCCGACCTGTCGGGCGTCTACGACGCGGGCACGATCACTCCCGTCGATCGCCCGCCGCAGTACGGCGACAACCTGTACCTGACGCCGGAGGAGGCGCAGGAGATGGAAGAGGAAAGGGACAGGCTCTGGCGGTCCCTCGAAGAGGACCGGAAGGGTGGCGGCGCCGATCGGACCGCACCCAAGAAGGGCGGGGACGGCGACAACCGCTTCGGTGGCGGCGGCGTCGGCGGCTACAACGCGTTCTGGATCGACCCCGGTTCCGAGGCGGTGATCGTGGACGGCAAGTTCCGCACCTCGATCATCTACGAGCCGAAGAACGGCCGGCGGCCCGCGATGACCCCCGCGGCCATGCGCCGGATGGCGACGAACTTCGCGTCATTCATCCACAACAACGACGGCACCGCCTCCTGGCTCGACCAGGACGGCCCCGGTCCGTTCGACGGTCCCGAGACCCTGGCGCTGGCCGAGCGCTGCCTGCTCGGCTTCGTCGGCGGACCGCCGCTGCTGCCCAGCCTGTACAACAACTACGCGCGGATCATGCAGACCGAGAACCACGTCGTCATCATGGCGGAGATGGTTCATGACGCCCGGATCATCCCCATCGACGGCGAGCACGGCCCCGACGGGATCAACTGGTGGCTCGGCGACGGCGTCGGCCACTGGGACGGCGACACCCTGGTCGTCACCACGCGCAACTTCCGCAACCAGACCGGCCTGCCCGGGGGCAGTGAGACGATGGTGGTGGAGGAGCGGTTCAGCCGGACCGAGGACGGGAACCTGCTCTACCACTTCCGCGTCGACGACCCGAACTCCTGGACGGCGCCCTGGGCGGGCGAGTACACGTGGCAGGCGAAGGACAGCCTGGTCTACGAGTACGCCTGCCACGAAGGCAACTACGCGATGGGCAACGTCCTGCGCGGCGCCCGCCTGCTCGAATCGGAGTACGACCAGCCCCAGAGCTCCGGCGGAGAGTAGGCGTCGGCGTCGCCGCGAAGCGGCGACCTTACTCCCACCGGAACGCCCACACGGCGAGCCCGAAACAGAGGGCGGCCCACACGGCCAGCCCCAGGATCGGGGCGCCCTGGGCGAACAGCGGTTCGCCGCTGTTCACCATCGCTCGCATCGCGTCGGCCAGGAAGGTCAGCGGCAGCCACTTCGCGAAGGCGAGGAGCCAGTCCGGCAGCACGTTCTGGGGGAAGAACACGCCCGACAGGAACATCAGCGGCAGCGACACGATGTTCGCTAGCGGCGCCGCCGTGTTCTCCGTCTTCGCGATGCCGGAGATCGCCAGGCCCAGTGAGGCGAACACGAGGCCGCCGAGGAAGATGAGCGGGATGACCTCCAGCCAGAACAGCGAGTAGCCCGGCGCCACGTCGACGCGGGACACGAGGATGCCGACGAGCAGGAGCACGTTCGTCTGCAGCACGAGCAGGAGGAGCCTGGTGGTGAGCGAGCCCACCAGGAAGTGATTCGGGCCGATGGGCGTGGCGTAGAGACGCTTCAGCACGCCCTGGTTGCGCAGCCGGACCAGCGTGAAGACGACGCCGAAGAGCGCGCTCTGCATGATCGCGAGGGAGACGATCCCCGGCACGATGAAGCCCTTGTAGCCCTGGCCGCGGCCCGCGACTTCGGTGGGAGAGATCGTCGCCCAGTTCTCGACCCGGTATTGCGCGGGGACGTTGGCGACGCTCTTGAACACGCCTTCCAATACTTGGCCGAGGATGGATCGGGCCGCCTCCGCCTCCTGGGCCTTCCTGCCGTCGAAGGTAAGGTCGAGCGTCGAAGAAGCGCCGAGTTCGCCGAAGCCCTCCGGGATCACCAGGAACGCGGTGATGTCGCCGGCCAGAACCTCCGACCGCAGGTACTCGGCGTCCTCGGACTCCGGGACGTTGAACAGCGCTTCGCCGCCGAGCTCGCCCTTCAGCACGGACACCAGCAGAGTCGACGCCTGGTTCTTCGCCTGGTCGACGATGCCCACCTGCGGCGGGGCGAAGCTGCCGAAGTCGAAGAGGCCGAAGACGACCATCATGACGGTCGGGAAGGCCAACGACCAGAAGAGCGCCGCCCGGTCGCGGAAGAACATCTTCAGCTCGGCGCCGATGAACGCCAGGTAGATCTTCACCGCGGGATCCCTACTCGACGAGCTGGTGCCCGGTCAGATCGAGGAAGACGTCTTCCAGCGTCAGGGCGCCGTCCCGGCGGACCGCCTGGCCGCCGCGGTTCGCCAACTGCTCGATCAGTGCCTGCGGCGCGTCCACCGCGACGATCGAGCCGCGGTCGATGACCGCCACGCGATCGCAGAGGACCTCCGCCTCTTCCATGTAGTGGGTCGTCAGCATGATCGCCATGCCGTCGGAGCGCAGGCCGTCGATCAGCTTCCACATCCTGCGACGGGCCTGGGGGTCGAGCCCGGTCGTCGGTTCGTCCAGGAACATCGCCACGGGTTCGTTGACCATGGCGACCGCGATGGAGAACCGCTGCCGCTGGCCCCCGGACAGGTGCTTGTACCGGGACTTCGCCCGATCCGCCAGGTCGACCCTGGCCAGCATCTCGTCCGGCGACGCGTCCGAGCCGTAGAGCGTCGCGAACAACTGGACCGTTTCGCGGAGCGTCAGGTTGTCGAAGAAGGCGTTCTGCTGGAGCTGGACGCCGATCATGCTCTTGACCCGCCGCCGGTTCTTCTTCACGCCGACGCCGTCGATGAACGCCTCGCCGCCGTCCGCCTGGCGGAGCCCCTCCAGGATCTCAACCGTCGTCGTCTTGCCGGCCCCGTTGGGGCCCAGCATGCCGAAGATCTCGCCCCGATGGACCTGGAACGAAACCCCGTCGACGGCTACGAGTTCCCCGTAGCTCTTGCGCAGGTCCCGGACGTCGATGACGACGTCGTTGGCCATCGCCGCGGCCGTAGTCTCAGTCGTCGAGGCTGGCCCAGACGTAGCCGATCCAGACCGGCTCCGGCGACAGCGGGCCGTTCCCGTAGGGCGCGTACTTCTCGGGCAGGCCGTCCTTCTGGACGTCCTGGAGCGACTTGCCGGCGCTTTTCTCCTGGTCGATGTAGTCGATCGTCTCCGCGACGTAGTCGTGGTACTTCTGCAGGTCGGCCTTCGTCGCCAGCGGCCCGTGACCGGGGATGATCTTCGTCTCGTCGTCGACGATGTCGAGGAGCTGGGCCATGTTGTCGCGCAGGCCGAGCGCGCTGCCGCCGACATCCCGGTCGATGTACGGGTAGCCGCCGAGGTTCGGGAACTGGTCGCCGGCGTGGACGACGTTCGAGTCGCGGAAGAAGATGGCCGCGTCGCCGTCCGTGTGGGCCGGGTTGCCGAAGTGGATCACGTCGATCGCCTCGCCGTTCCAGTGCAGGGTGACGCTCTCGTTGAAGGTCACGATGGGCAGCGCCTCGGACGGGAACGGCGTCGCCGAGAAGTTGGCGCCGGCATGGCGGTTCTCCAGCAGGCGCTTGCGCACGTTCGCGTGCGCGACGATCGCGGAGTCGGCGCCGAAGCCCGCGTTGCCGCCCGCGTGATCGAAGTGGTAGTGCGAGTTGACGACGAAGTCGATCCTGCCCTCCTGGATCTTCGCCACCGCCGCCTTGATCTTGGGCACCACCGGCATCATCGCGTCGTCGACGATCAGGATGCCGTCCTCGCCCGCCGAGACCGCCAGGTTCCCGGCCAGCCCCGGCTCGGGCAGCAGCAGGTAGACCGTGTCGCTCAACTGCGTCTGGTGCCAGACGATCTGCTCGCCGGCCCGCTTGGCCCAATCGTCGATGTCGAGCTGGGCCGCGGCCGGGATGGCGGCGGCGAGCGCCGCGATCACGAGGCAACGGCAGGCCAGACGCATACGGTTCTTTGTTGTCTTCTCGGTCATCGTTCCTCTTTCCCAAGTGTGTGACGGCCAACCCTATCGTCGCGAAGACGGCTGCAGCCTCCGGCTCTCCTCCGTAGCAGCCAACTCCACCGGCCCCTTCGCCCCTTCGATCACCACCCTCATCTCCGGCTCCCCCTCCGACACCTCGACATCCAGCCCAAGACCCGCCAGCACCGCGCCAAGCTCCCCCGCATTGGGCGTCGAGATCCCGAACGACACGACCTCCCCGCCGATAGGCGTCGTCGTCGCCGGATGCGGAGACTCCCGCCAATCGATGAAGAACGGCATCCCGTAGCCGCCCCCCTGCGGGAACAGCAGGTCCCACACGAGAAGCCCACCGTCCGCCGTGCGCCGCCGTGTCTCCACGGGACCCGCCGAAGAGACCCCGGCCTCCTCCAGCAACCCCTTCGTGACGACGAGATCGCCCTGCGCCGCCCAGGTCACGAGCCCCCCGGTGCTCATCGCGGCCATGCCCGTGACCATTTGGCTCTCGACCGACTGCGCCGGGTCCGGCGCGATGATCTCCAGGTACGTGTCGCCCAGGCTCATCAAGGCGTTGCGCGTTCCCAGCCCCTCGTGGGAGCCGCCGAACACCGGCGCCACGCCGAAGGCCTCCTCGGCCCATGCCATCCCCTCGTCGAGATCGGCGACCGCGTACATGAAGTGATCGATCTTCATTGCTAGCTCTCCGGCTGGTTTCGGATTCGGTTCGTTTGCGGACGCACCCGTGACCTCGTCACTATCCCCGGCGCAACCCCAGCCGAGCAGGAACAAAACGGCAACGGCGGTCGTCCTTGTCATCAAAAGCAGTGTACGAGCATTCTGAACTCAACTGAGGAGCCCCCATGAGACAGTCCATCCTGATCGCCGCAGCGGTCGCCCTGGCGCTCGCCCCTGCGGCGCTGGCCGCAGACAACGCCCCCGTTCTCGGCAAGTGGGCATCGACGACCGAGACGCCCCAGGGCACCTTCGAGGTCGTCTACGAGTTCACGGAGGTCGACGGCGAACTCAAGGGCACCTGGAGCAACCCGCGTCGGAACGGTGATCTGAAGAACGTGTCCTGGGACGGCGAGACGCTCAAGTTCGGCCGGGAGCTCGGAAGGGGTGGCCAGACCTTCAACCTCAACTTCGAGGCGACGGTCGACGGCGACAAGATGACCGGCAAGATGATCACCCCCCGCCGCGAGCGCGAGTTCACAGCGACTCGTACCAGCTAGGCGTCGCCACTCGCGGCACGGCGGCCCTCTGGGTGCGCGGGTCTTCTGACCCGCCGCCGCCGCTGGCGGCCAGGAAACGCGCCGCGAAGCGGCGACGATCCTCCTACTCCAGGTGCTTCTTGAAGAACGCGCCGACCTCCTGGAACATGTCCTTCGACTCCGGCGAGTCGACGAGGATCAGGTAGTCGGCATGCGCGACCCCTTCGTAGACGTGTAGATCGGCCACGACGCCGGCTGCCCGTAGCTTTCGGTGCGTCCGCGCCGTGTCGCTCAGGAACATGTCGCGGGTACCAGTGATCAGGTACGTCGGCGGGAACCCCTCGAAGTCTCCGTAGACAGGCGAGATCAGCGGATCCTTGAGGTCGTGGCCGTCGGCGTAGAGGTGCGCCGCGCCCTTCAGCAGCCCGTCGTAGGTCACCAGCACGCGGTCCAGCCCTTCGTTCGTGAACAGCGAATCGCCAGTCTTCGTCAGGTCTGCCCAGGGTGTGCCGGCGTAGATGGCGCCGGGTAGCTCGAGGCCCAGGTCGCGGAACTTGTGAACGGACGCCAGCGACAGCCCGCCGCCCGTCGAGGTGCCGCCGATGGCGATCGACTTCGCGGAGCGGCTCTCGAGCAGGTGCCGGTAGACCGTGACCACGTCCTCGACGGCGGCCGGAAAGGGGTGCTTCGGCGGCATGCGGTAATCGACAGAGATCGCCGGAATGCCGGCGCGGGCCGCGACGAGCGCAGCCTCGGTGGCCGAGTTGTCGCCACCGTTCAGGACGTAGGCGCCGCCATGGACGTGTAGAAACAGGTGGCCGGTGTGTCGTGGATCGACCTGGTCCGGCGTCACCCGGTAGACCGTCACGCCCTCGATCGTGTCCTTTTCGATCGAGAGTCCGTACGCGTCGGCCATCTGCGCGAGATTCGCGTTGGCCGTCGCGCTCTGGATCGCCAGCCACTGCTCCTCGGTCTGAGGAGCCCCCGTCTGGGAGGCAGCCACGTTGGGAGCAGGCAGCGCGGCGAGCGCGGCCCGGAGCTCTTCGCTGGCGCCTGCCGGGGCCGGCACGACGCGCTCGCCGATGGTCCAGGAGCCGGACTCCTGGGCTGCCGCCGGCTGCGGGCCGGCGACGGTGAACGCGAGGGCCAGGCTCAACGCCAGCGCAACGGCCGGCAGGGCTCGAGGGTTCGATCTCTTCATGGGGACTCTCCTCCTATTCCAGGTGCTTGTTGAAGAACGCGCCGACCTCCTGGAGCATGTCCTTTGACTCCGGCGAGTCGGCGAGGGCCAGGTACTCGCCGTGCGCGATCCCCTCGTAGACGTGCAAGTCGGCCACGACTCCGGCCGCGCGCAGCTTGCGGTGCGTCCGCGCCGTGTCGCTCAGGAACATGTCGCGGGTACCCGTGACCAGGTACGTCGGCGGGAACCCCTCGAACTCGCCGTAGACGGGCGAGATCAGGGGATCCTTGAGGTCGTGGCCGCCGGCGTAGAGTTCCGCCGCGCCTTTCAGGAGCCCGTCGTAGGTCACCAGAAAGCGGTCCAGCCCTTCGTTCGTGAACAGCGAGTCGCCGGTCTTCGTCAGGTCTGCCCAGGGCGTTCCGGCGTAGATCGCTCCAGGCACGTCGAGACCCAGGGCGATGAAGCGATGCACCGCCGCCAGCGCCAGCCCGCCGCCCGCGGAGGCACCGCCGATGGCGATCGACTTCGCGGACCGGCTCTCCAGCAGATGCCGGTAGACCGAGACCACGTCCTCGACCGCGGCGGGGAACGGGTGCTCCGGCGGCATGCGGTAGTCGATGGAGAGAGCCGGGATTCCCGCGCCGGCCGCGACCGTGGCCGCCTCGCCGACGCATGCGTCGCCGCCATACATTACGTACCCGCCGCCGTGCACATGGAGGAAGAGATGCTCCGCGTGCCGGGGATGGACCTTCTCCGGCGTCACCCGGTAGACCGTCACGTCCCCGATCTCGTCCTTCTCGATCGAGACGCCCAACCCGCTCGCGAGCTGGTCGAGGTCGGCGTTGGCCGTCGCCTTCTGCAACATGAGCCACTGTTCGTCGCTCTGCGGCTTCTGCTGCCTCGACGCCGCGACGTTTGGGGCGGGCGCCGCGGCGAGCGCGGCCTGGAGCTCTTCGCTGGCGCCCGCCGGGGCCCGCACGACGCGCTCGCCGATGGTCCAGGAGCCGGTCTCCTGGGCTGTTGCGGCCGGCGTACCGGGAACGGTGAACGCGAGCGCCAGCGTCAGCCCCAGCGGAACGGCCGGCAGGGTTCGGGGGCTCGATCTCTTCATCGGGACTCTCCTTGAATGCGACGGGAATACCGTGTGTCGCGGACGATACCCTCTGCCCCATGGCTCGACTCCCGTACCTGGACGTAGACGATCTCGCCCCCGAGGACCAGAGGCTCCTCGATCCGCCGCTCAACCTCTTCCGGGTCCTCGCCTACTGCCCTGAGGGCGCCCGTGCTTTCGGCCGTCTGGGCCTCTGGATTCGGTTCAAGACGAAGCTCGATCCGCGCCTGCGCCAGATGGCGATCCTCCGGGTCGGCGCCGTCACCAGGACCGACTACGAGTACAGCCACCACATCGAGCTCGGACGGCAGTTCGGCCTCTCGGACGACGACATCCGGGCCGTCGTTGCGGGACCGGACGACGAATCGCTGACGGAGGTCGAACGGCTCGTCGTCACCGCGGCCGACGAGATGACGACCGGCCTTGGCATCGGCGCCGGGACCTTCAAGGCGCTGCGGGGTCATCTCGACGAGGGGATGATGGTCGAGTTGACGATGACCCTGTCGTACTACAACGGCGTCGTCCGGATGCTGAACTCGCTCGACATCGACGTCGAGCCCGCCTACGAGCGCTACCTGGAGGAGTTCCCGCTGGATCGATGAAGGAGCGCCTGGAGCAGACCCCCTCGACGGGAGATCGAATCGACTTCAGCGGCCGAGTCGCCGTCGTCACGGGCGGCGGAGCGAGAGGCGACGGGATCGGCAACGGCCGCGCTGCCGCGATCCTGCTAGCCCGCGCCGGCGCCGAAGTCGTTCTCGTGGATCTCAATGAGGAGGCGGGCCAGGGCACCGTCGAGATGATCGAGAACGAAGGCGGCGCCGCCCGG
Organism: Holophagales bacterium; assembly: GCA_009836625.1. Lineage (GTDB taxonomy): Bacteria > Acidobacteriota > Thermoanaerobaculia > Multivoradales > Multivoraceae > Multivorans. The sequence continues at coordinate 68,668 of VXVC01000014.1, read as the reverse complement.
CTCTTCGTCGGCGACGTGACGAGCGACGAGGACTGCGCGGCCCTCGCTGCCTTCGCGGGGGAGGGCTCCGCGCCGCCCACCGTGCTGATCAACAATGTCGGCATCGGAGCGCCCGGCACTGTCCTCGACACCGAGCCGGAGCTCTGGGACCGGGTGATGAAGGTCAACGTCCGGTCGATGGTCCAGGCGTCCCGCGCCCTGATTCCCTCGATGCAGGAGGTCGGCGGCGGCTCGATCGTCAACATCAGCTCGATCTCCGCGATCCGCCCCAAGGGCCTCACTCCCTACTCGGCGTCGAAGGGCGCCGTCATCTCGCTGACCCGGGCGATGGCCGTCGACCACGCCGGCGCCGGGATTCGGGTGAACGCCGTGCTCCCGGGTCCGGTCTGGACGCCGATGGTCCAGCGCCCGACGATGACGCCCGAGATCCGCGAGCGGCGCAAGAACGCCTCGGCGCTGCGAATCGAGGGGACCGGCTGGGACGTCGGCCGCGCGGTCGTGTTCCTGGCTTCCGAACACGCGCGCTACATCACGGGTCAGGCGCTGGTCGTCGACGGCGGCGTGACGGTACTCTCTCCCGTCCGCTGACTGGCGCCGCCGGCGCTGACGATGCCGACCCGCAAGAGAGGATCGCGATGGCTCGACTCCCCTACCTCGACGTGGACGATCTCGCTCCCGAAGACCGGGAGCTGCTCGACCGGCCGATCAACCTGGCGCGGATGCTTGCGCACAGCCCTTCCGGGACGCGCGCCTTCCGCCACACGGGCGCGTGGATCCGCCACAAGGCACGCTTCGATACTCGGCTGCGCGAGATGGCCATCCTGCGGATTGGCGTGCTGACGCGCACCGACTACGAGTACAGCCACCACATCGAGCTCGGCCGCAAGTTCGGGATGTTTGACGACGACATCCGCGCCGTCATCGCGGGGCCGGAAGCCGACTCGCTCCCGGAACTCGAACGGCTCGTCCTCACTGCCGCCGACGAGGTGACCGAGGGTCTCAGCATCAGCACCGAGACCTTCGACGCGCTGCGGCGTCACCTGGACGCCGAACTCCTGGTCGAGCTGACGATCATCGTCTCCTACTACAACGCCGTCGTGCGAATGCTCCGGTCGCTGGAAATCGACGTCGAGCCCGGCTACGAGCGCTACCTGGAGGAGTTCCCGCTGCCGTAGACGCCTCGGGGAACCGGCCGATCACAGTAGAACGCCACGCCACGCCGACAACCGCTCTCTGGGTGCGCGGGTCTTCTGACCCGCTGCCGCCAGGCGGCCGGAAGAACGCGCCGCGAAGCGGCGACGACAAGCCCCGTTCTTCGGAGAGGCTTGACAACGAGTCAATCGCCCCGACATGCTTGATCGTAGCCCCAAGGCAAGCATGTGATCCGTACAAAGACCATTCCGACCGAGGCTGGCCGTCGCCAGTGCACCTCCGTCCTTCTGGTCTGCCTCGTACTGCTCGGCTCGTTCCTGGCGGTCGGGCACGGACACGATCAGCTCGAGGTCGGTGACGGCGACTGCGTCACCTGTCACCTCCAGCAGACGCAGTGCTTCCAGGGGAACGATGCTCCGACGCTCGTCCTTGACCGCTTGGGAGCATCCTGCGGTGCCACAGGGCCCGACCGTCCGGTCGTTGATCGGCCTTACTTGCCTGCGCCGCCCCGCGGTCCGCCGTTGCGCGCCTAGGCCGCCTCTCGATCCAGCGAGCCAGTCTCACAGGACGCTCGCGCGATTCGTCGCACGACTGCCGAGCGCCTGCCGTTCGTAGCGCCTTGCTGCGCGCCTGAGCCTCTTCGCTGGCACGCGGAGGTCGGGAGTGACTCGGTCTCCGAGTGAGACCGCGAAGAAACCGAAAGGGACTCTCAATGCTCGAAGCAAGAGAACTGTCGAAGTCGTTCAACGGCGTCGTCGCACTCGACGGCCTGAATGTCGAGGTCCAGGAGGGCGAGATCCTCTGTTTCCTCGGCGCAAACGGCGCCGGGAAGACAACCGCGATCAACCTCTTTCTGGGCTTTCTCGAGCCAACGAGGGGCGAGGCGCTGATCAAGGGGAAGAGCGTCCGCTCTGATCCGGTCTCCGCCCGTGAACACGTTGCCTACATCCCGGAGAGAGTGGCGCTCTACCCCGACCTCTCCGGTTACGAGAACCTGAGGTTCTTCGCCGAGCTTGCCGGGAAGCGTCTGGGAGAGAGCGAACTCCTGGAGTGTCTGGACACCGCGGGGCTGCCGCGTGATGCCAACCACAACCCTGCTTCAACCTACTCCAAGGGCATGCAGCAGAAGGTCGGGATCGCCTGTGCGCTCGCGAAGAGCGCGGAGATCCTGCTCCTCGACGAGCCCCTGGCCGGGCTGGACCCCAAAGCGGCCAACGAGTTCTGCTCTCTGCTCAGGGAGATGCGGAACCAGGGCGTTGCCGGCTTGATGGCTACACATGACCTGTTCCGGGCTCGTGAAGTCGCGAGCCGGATCGGAATCCTGAGAGACGGGCAACTGGTCGACGTGATTGCCGCAGCGGACGTGACGGCGGCTCAGCTCGAGACGCTCTATCTCGAACACATGCACGAAGGCAGGGAGGACGCGGCATGAAAGCAGGAGTCATTGCAGCGAAGGAGGCGCTTGTTGCCCGCAGGGGCAAGCGACTCTGGGCCCTGAGTTTGGGCGTGATTGCCGTCATGGTCGCCTCGATGGCGATCGGGCTCAACCGGACGGCAACCTTCGAAACGGAGCGTGCCGCTGCCGCGGAGAGCGACAAGGCGGTCTGGCTGGACCAGGGATTCAGGAACCCGCACAAGGCGGCACACTTCTCAAGATACGTATTCAAGCCGATCCCCACCCTGGCGAGTTTCGATCCCGGCGCCATCGACTTCGGCGGCATCGCCGTCTGGATGGAAGCACACATCCAGAATCCGTCCCGGTTCAGGCGCGCGGAGAGCACGGGCGACCTGTCGAGGTTTGTCGGGCTCAGCCCGGCCTGGGTGCTGCAGGTCATCATGCCGCTGATCGTCATCCTCCTCCTGTTCGGGGCCTACGCAGGGGAGAGAGAAGACGGGACCCTGCGTCAGGTCATGAGCTACGGCGTCTCTCCGGGCGCCGTCTTCAAAGGCAAGTTGCGAGGAGCGTCGTCAGCGCTGCTGAAGCTGCTCCTGCCCGTGTTCGCGCTGATCGCCATCGCGGTCTTCGTCTTCGACAGGGGCTATCCGCAGGAAGACCTGCCGGTACGCCTTGCCGGAATCGTCGGCATCTACGGGATCTACCTCTTTGCATTCGCGATGCTCACCATCGGCGTCTCGGCGCTTAGCCCGAGTCGGCGTTCCGCGGCTGTCTCCCTTCTCGCCATCTGGTGTCTGGTCACCGTGCTCCTGCCGCGCTTCGCCAACGATGCCGCGGTCACCGCGACGCCTCAACCCGACAGCTACCAGACGTGGAAGGACCTCGAGGAGATCAAGGCCGAGTACTGGGGCGTCATTCCCGCCTTCGGCATTCCGCTTACCGACATCAGAAAACGGGAAATGGCCCGCTTTCTCGAGAAGTTCCAGGTTGCCAACGTGGAAGACGCGCCGGTGCCGTGGAGCGCCTGGGAGCTGCAGGCGAGCGAGGAGTACTCCGACCCGCTCTACGACGCCTACTACGCCGGCCTGAACGACCTGTATGGCCGCCAGGAGGACACCCGGTTCTGGCTCACGGCGTTGTCGCCGACGATCTCGGTCATGGCGCTGTCCTCAGGTCTCTCCGGCTCCGACCGCCTCCACCACTACGACTTCGTGAAGAGCGCTGAAGAACACCGGCGGGTCGTGATCAGGCAGCTCAACGAAGACCTGCTCTACAACTCCGGGGCCGATCCGATGGTCTACGAGTCGCCGACCAGCTTCTGGGGCGAGGTTGCCGACTACGAAGCCGGTCCGCCGCCGCTGACGAACTTCACGGGGAGCTATCTCCCCTATCTGCTCGTCATGGTGCTCTGGGCGAGCGGGGCCTTCCTGTTCGCACGTTGGGCGGCGTTTCGGGCCGCGAACATGGAGACCGCAGTATGACCAGCGCCCTGGTCAAGCTCGAGCTCTTACGGCTCCGTCGATCCAGGGCCGCGTGGGCCATCCTGGCCTTCGCACTCTTCGCGTCCTTCTACTCCGTGTGGTCGGGAGTCTCCTGGCGAGCGTCTCATTCCGCGTCCCTCGTCGCCTACGAGGCTGCAATCGAGGCGAAGATGGACGTCTGGCTCGAGACGCTAGTGGCAATCGAGTCCGGGGAGCGCTTCGCCACGCCCTTCGACGCGCGCCCCTCCCAGGTTGAGTTCGCCGCGACCCACCCCGTGGGGCCCCTGGGACATCTGGCGGTGGGCAGCGCGGAGCTGCTGCCCGCGCGCGCGAACATCGGGCCTCTGAAGAACCAGAACCTGATGGTGGAGCGCTATGGGTTCGAGAACCCGACGACCCTGACTCTCGGCAGGTTCGACCTGGCCTTCCTCATCGTCGTCGTGCTCCCGCTCCTGATGATCGCGCTGTCGTTCGACGTGATCGCCGCCGATCGGTCGCGCGGCACGATCAACCTCCTTCTCGCCAGCCGGGCCAGCAAGCAGCGAGTCATCGCGACGAGATTGCTGGTTCGCAACGGAATCCTGGGCGGCATCGTCGCGCTCGCCGTCGTTTTCGGCATCGCGATGGCGCCCGAGGGCGCCGCGGCGTTCGGGCTGCTCTGGTCTCTCGTGTTCCTCGCCTACAGCCTCTTCTGGATCGGGCTCATCTACCTGGTCGTGGGCAGAACGAGCCGCAGTGAAACGTCGGCCGCCGTCCTCGTCAGTCTGTGGGCCCTGTTCACTTTCGCCGCACCGGCTCTGGCCAACAGTGCGGGTGAAGCCCTGTATCCGCTTCCCTCGAATCTCGACTATCTGTCGGATGCGCGAGTGGCGCAGAACGATGCCTGGAAGCGTCGCCCTGAGCTGACTGCCAAGTATCTGAGCGACCATCCCGAGCTGGTCGCCAACGAGATGGAAGCACCGGAGTTTGCTCACGCCTACTTCCTGGCGAACGTGATGGAGATCGAGAGCACGGCGCCGATCGTCGCGGCCTTCGAAGACAGTCACGCCCGTCGATCCGCGTTCGTCGACAAGCTGCAGTTCACATCTCCGGCGATTGTCGCGCAGCGCGCCCTGTTCAGAATCGCTGGTTCCGACTTCGACCGCACGCTCTCGTTCCTGACACAGGCTCGTGCCGCGCTGACCAATCTCAACGACGAACTGCGGCCGGTCATTCTCGCGAGCAACCGCATGTCGACCGAGGACTTCGCGGGTCTATCGGGGTTCGAGTTCAAGTCGAACAGTCCGGCCGCTGTCCTTGGGCAGATCTCCATACCGGTGGCCTTTCTGGTCGCGTGCCTCTGCCTGTTCGTAGCCCTGGGTCGTCCGGGGAACAGATACTCCCCGTTCGCCTAGCGGACGAAAGAAAGGAAGTCTCGACAACCATGGCCTTCAATCGTCGACGTGTCGCTCTCGCTTCTCTCGGATTTGCCCTCCTCTTCTCCTGGCTCCTGGCCGCTCAAGTGTCCGCGAGCGAAGACGATGCCGCGCCCGCGGAGGACGTCGTCGTGTTCGATGACATCGTCGTGACAGCCCGGTTTGTCGAAGAGGACATCAGCGACGTCCCCTTCACCGTGAACGTCGTCGATGCGGAGGAGATCCGGCTCAACCGCCTCCTGTCTCTCGAGGACCTGTTCCTCAGTGTGCCGGGAGTGGAGATCACGAGCTTCAACGACACCTCGAATGCCAATGTCCGGATTCGAGGCGTGGGCGCCATCAACAAGACGAGTCGTGACGACAGTTCCGTGGTGATCTACATCGATGGAGTGCCGCAGCCGATCGGCACCTCGACCCTCGGCACGCTGGACTTCGAATCCGCCGAAGTCCTCAAGGGTCCTCAGGGCACCCTGTTCGGTCGCAACAGTGAGGCCGGGGCGATCCAGATCGTGACGAATCCGGCGGTTTTCGAGAACGGAGGCTACGCCCGCGCCGAGTACGGGGAGGAGGCCCAGTACCGTCTGGAAGGCGCGTTCAACGCCGCGGTCTCCGACAGGGTGGCCCTGCGCCTCGCCGGAAACTACCGGAGCGAGGACAACCACATCATCAACCCCAACGATTCGGAGCCGATCACCAAGCCGAGCAGTCTGAATGCCCGAGGGAAGCTCCGCTGGGACGTGACCGACAGGGTTGCGCTCAATCTGACGAGCAGCCACGCCCGCCTGCGCGACTCCCCCTTCATCTACTCGCTCCATCCTCAGACCGACCCGCCGCAGATGGATGCCCCTCCTGGCGCCGTCGATGGCGACAAGGACATCGATCAGTGGACGATGAGGGTGACCGCCAACCTTGGCGGGTTCGATTTCACCTCGATCTCGGCGTACGACGAGACCGCGAATCGGTCGACCGGGATTCTCTACGAAGGCAGGATCTTCCTGCCCCAGCTGGGCTTCGTCCCCGCCAACTACGGCGTCGTCAACAACAGCTTCGAACGCGAGTTCTTCAACCAGGAGTTCCGTTTGAACTCAAGGGGAACGAGCGACCTGTTCTGGGTGGCAGGCGCGCACTACTACGACGACACCAGCAAGTCAGCGTCGTTCGACTACGAGGACCCGTTCTTCTTCCCCTTTGTCGCCCTGAATGCGGACATCAACGAGCGTGACTTCAATACGACGACGAACGCCGTCTTCGGCGAGATGACGTATCCGTTGACGGATCGACTGGAGTTGACAGCCGGCGTTCGCCACACCTGGGAGAAGAAGGACTTCCACATCGTCTGGGCACCCAACCGGTTCAATCCGAACCCGCTTCGCTTCGTCGAACTGGAGCAGGACCTGAGCGACGACTACCTCACCGGACGTACCGGCCTCAACCTGCACGTCAGTGAACGTGTGTCGTTGTACGGGATCTACAGCCGGGGTTACAAGGCCGGTGGCTTTGCCGACCGAGGCGCCAACGTCACGCGGGGCCGGCTGGACGCGCCGTATGCGCCATCCAGGGTGAACTCCTACGAGGTTGGATTCAAGAGCGGCGTGGGGAGCGGCGACGTCCTCCTGACCGGGGCCGTGTACTTCAACGACGTCAAGGACGATCACATCTTCACCTTCAACTTCTTCACCCAGGAGACGGCGCCCGAGAACTTCGACACCGAGACGAGCGGAGCCGAACTGGAGCTGGATTGGAGAATCACGAACACGCTCACTCTGCGGTCCGGCCTCAACTACACGGAGGCGGAGATCACGGGCGTGCCGGCGAACAGCTTCGCGCGGGTGCCCGTCGGAAGCAGGGTGCCAAACAGCGCCCACTTCAGCGGTTCACTGGCACTCACGCACATCCAGCCGCTGGGTTCGACTCGCCCGGGTGGCCTGGAGCTCCGGAGCCACCTCAACTACAACCACCTGGGGGAACGCTTCGCGGACCCGGCCAACCGTCTCCTGTTCGACGCATACGACAGGGTGGGTTTGCGCGTGGGTCTCGGGATGGGCCCGCGTGAGGTTTACTTCTGGGGCGACAATCTGCTGGACGAGGACATTTACATGTCCGGCATCGTGTTCAATGCTCCGGCAAGCACGATCGCCCGCGGGCGCAGGGTTGGCCTTGGCGTGAGCTACAACTTCTGAGAGCCGGCTCCCGTCAACTCTCGGTCCCCGGCGCCGTCAACCCCGTCTGCGTCAACAGGAACGTAGCCTCCGCCGCCACGAACTCGAGCCGCTCCGACATCGGCAGACCGCGGCTGGCGGCGTGGCCGGCGTAGGGGTGGTAACGCATGATCACCGGCAGCCCCGATGAGGTCGCCGCCTGCAAACGGGCGGTGACCTTGCGGGCCTGCAGCGGCGGCACCCGGGTGTCCAGGTCGCCCTGGGTCAGCATGACGGCCGGGTAGGCCACGCCGTCGCGGATCGCCTGGTAGGGCGAGAAGCCGCGGAGCGACTCGAACTGCTCGGGGATCTCGCCGTCGCCGTACTCGAGCAGGGCGGGCATGTTGTTCGTTTCGGTGAAGGTGTAGAAGCGGATCAGGTCGAGTTCGGGGAAGCCGCAGAGGACGGCGCGGTAGAGGTCGGGTCGCTGGGTCAGGGAGGCGCCCACCAGCAGGCCGCCGTTGCTGGCGCCGTGGATCGCCAGGCGATCGGGGTCGCTGTAGCCCTCGGCGATCAGCCACTCGCCGGCGGAGATGAAGTCGTCGAATACGGTCTGCTTGTTGTGGAGCATTCCGGCCTGGTGCCACTCCTCGCCGTACTCGCTGCCGCCGCGGAGCGTGGCGACGGCGTAGACGCCGCCGGCCTCGAGCCAGAGAGCGGCCAGCGGGTTGAACCGCGGGGTCAGGGAGACGTTGAAGCCGCCGTAGCCGTTGAGCAGAGCCGGAGTCGTACCGTCGGGCTCGAAGTCTTTCCGGTGGGCGATGTACATCGGCGCGGAGGTGCCGTCCTTCGAGGTGTAGCGCACCTGCTTCAGGACGTAGCCGTCGGCCGAGAAGGGCGCCTGAGCTTCCCGGAAGACCTCCCGCGTGCCCGCATCGAGGTCGAGCAGCCAGGTCACGGGAGGCTGAAGGTAGGAGACGAGCGACAGCAGCGCCTTGCCCTCGCCGGCCCCCCGGATGCTTGCGTTGTGGTGCTCGGGCACCTCGATCTCGCCGGCCGGCGTGCCGTCGAGTTCGAAGACGCGGATCCGGCTCGCCACGTGGTGCAGGTAGGTCAGGTAGAGCTTGCCGTCGATGACCGACACGCCCTGGAGAACGTCGTCGGCTTCCGGCACGACCTCGCTCCAGTTCTCGACCTCGGGTCGGTCGAGATCGATCTCCATCAGCCGGTTGAGCGGCGCGTCCAGGTTGGTGCGCACGAACAGCCGACCGTCGTTGTGGTGGGTGTTGAAGCGGTTCTCCATTCCGGTGACGATGGGCGTCGCCTCCCACGTTCCGATCTCGAGCAGGTACAGGTCGCTCCGGGCCCATCCGTGCTGGACCCCGACGAGCAGCTTCGTGTCGTCGAGCAGCTCGGCGCGGACAAAGGCCCGCGGCCCGATCCCTTCGCCGAACACCAGGGCGTCCTCCGCTCGATCGGTGCCGAAGCGGTGGAAGCGGATACGCGGACCTTCGACACGGTCGCGGACGGTGTAGTAGATGCCGCTGCCATCCTTCGCGAAGAACGCCTGGTCGTTCAGCGCCCGGGGCATCTCGAAGTCGAGGTCGACGTTCTGCTCGAGGTCCCGCAGCCGGACCGTCGTTTCGTCTTCGCCCCCGATGCGGACGTTGTAGAGCAGGAGCTTCCCGTCGGGCGAGACGGAGACGATCCCGAGATGCGCGTACTCGCTGCCGGCTTCCGCCGGGTCGATCACGACCTCGTAGTCGCCGGCCGGGTCGATCTTCGGAGGTCCGGCCTCGGCATCCTCACGCGCCGGACGCCGCAGGATGGACGCCAGCTCTTCGCCCGTCCGGCGCAGGGTAAACAGCTCGTACTCGCCGGCCTTGTTCGGCGAGCCGACAGCCGGCGTGTCGATCAGCTCGCCCAGCCGGCGCCTTGCCCAGTCGCGCTCCGGCGGCTCGCCTACGATCAGCTCGGCGTATTCGTTCTGCCGGTCGATGAAGGCGCGGGTTTCCGGGCTGTCCTGGTCCTCCAGCCACCGGTAGGGATCCTCGAACTCGACCCCGTGGAGCGTCTCGGTGAATGGGATCTGCTCCGTATCCGGCGGCGGCGGGTAGTCCCCGCCGCAGGCCGCCAGACCGAGGAGAAGCAGGCCCGTGCAGATCGAGGTAAGCAGCTTCTTCATGGCGGAGAACTCCTTGTTGCGGCAGTCGGAACTCGACGACTTCGCCCATCGGCGAGGCTCAGGATCCTAGCGACTCGGAGGTGCCTTCGTTGACCAACCGGGGCGTGTCTGGCACAGTGATCAGAGTGAGCATTCCGCTCAAGCGTGTCGTCGCTGTCGCCGTCCTGCTCGGATGCCAGACGCCGGGTGCGTTCGTGTTCGCCGCCGGGTTGGACCTGGCGGCTCATCTCTTCGCGTCAGGGCACGAGCACGACACTGCTGACCTCGCCAGGTCGGCGACGCACGGGCACCACCACGACGACGAGGTAGTGCCCGACCACGACCACGACGTCACGCTGGATGCCGAGGCCGACCTCTTGCGGCCCGCCGCGTCGTCGTGGGCTGTGCTTGCCGCGCCGCTTTCGTCGTCGGTGACGTCCGCCGAGGCATCGCCCTACGAAGCGGCCTCTCGACGCGGGCCGCCGGCGTCACTCTTCCGGTCTCACTGCGCGCTGCTGCTCTGATCCGCGGCCTTAGGCCCGGGTGCGATTCGCGCCCGGAACCTGGACGCGGAAAGGAGTCAGCATGCATCGCTTCACCTTGGTCGGCCTCCTTGGAGGCTTCTTCGCCGTCGCCGGCGCGGCACAGGACCGGGCTGTCGTCACCGAGGCCGAGTTCCTCTCGGTCCTGGACGAGACGCACCCCGCCGTTCGCGAGAGCGCCGGGGCCGTGGGGCTCGCGGAGGCCCGTTTGGTGGCGGCCCGGACACTCGACAATCCCGTCGTCGAGGCGGTGCGCGAGGATCCCGCCGGCCCGATCGGCCAGACCGACGTTCTCGTTTCCTGGCAGATCCCGGACGTCGCGCGCCGCCCGGAGATCGAAGCCCGCGAAGGCGCCGTCGGGGCTGCCCGTCGCCGCCTGACGTACGACTTGCTCGGTTACCGCCTGGCGATGAGGGAGGCCTATGCCGATTGGGCCGTGGCCGCCGCGCGGCGGCAACGACTAGCTCTTCAGGCTGAGCGCGTCGAGTCGCTCGCGCAGCGCGAGGTCGTTCGGGCGGAGAGGGGGGAAGCGTCCGGACTCGAAGCCCGCCGGCTGGGTTTGGCCGCCGCGACGCTGCGGTCCCGCGTTGCGCTCGCCGCCGGAGCGAGCGAACGGGCTAGAGCCGAAGCGGCGGCCTGGCATCCCGGCCTGCCGGCGGACGCGCTGCCGGTGCTGCCCGAGCTGCCGGATGCGCCCTCCCTGGATGGTGCGGACGTCCGCGTGCGCGCCGCGGAGGCGGACCTGGCGGCGGCCGAGCTGGCCCAGCTTGCGACCCGGCCGATCGTGGCCTCGCCGGAGGTCACAGTGGGCTGGCGGCGGCAGGACCTGACTCCGGGCGCCGTCGACGGGCCGATCTTCGGTGTCGCGTGGTCCGTACCGCTCTTCGACCGGCGGCAGGCGGCGCGGCAGAGCGCCGGCGCCGGCCTGGAGGCCGCTCGGGCGCGGCTCGAACTCGCGGAGCGCGAATCGACCGCGGCGCGGAACGCGGCAAGAAGCAACTTCGCACGGCTTTCCGCCGCCCTCGCCGAAGCTCGCGAGGAACTCGGCGCTACTGAACGGATGCTGGACGGCGCGGACGCGGCCTTCCGCCAGGGCGAAGCCGGGCTGACCGATCTGCTCGAGACCCATCGTTCGGTGACCGAGGCGGAGCTGGCGGTGCTCGATCTCCATGAGGCGGCGCTGGCGGCGCACCGGGAGCTGGAACGGCTGGCGGCCAGCCGGGAAGGAGGGCCGGGGTCATGAAGTGGGGTGACGAAAGAAGCGGACGCCGGCCGGAGGCCGGCGGCGATGTTGTTGGCCGCCTTCGGCGGCAGCGGGTCGGAAGACCCGCGCACCCAGAGCACTGCTGTTCCTTTGCGCCACGCTTTGTGTCGGTGGCGGTGCTGTTGCTCGTGGGGTGTGTCAGTACCCCGGCAGCCGAGGAGCACGATCACTCTCACGAGAGCTGGACGGTCACGGCTCTCGGCGAACGGTTCGAGGTCTTTCCCGAGATCGACGCTCTGGCGGAAGGCCACACCGCGATGGCCCACACTCACGTCACGCGCCTGGCAGACTTCGCACCGCTGGTGCAGGGAACGGTCGAGATCGTCCTTGTCGATGGATCCGGCGAGCAGGTCTTCGGCGCGGACCAGGCCGCAAGTCCGGGGGTCTTCGACATCGAACTGATGCCGCAACGTGCCGGCGAGGCGGATCTGCTGTTCCGGATCGACGACGGGAGAGAGATCGAGGAGATCCCGGGCGGGCGGGTCCGCGTCGGCACGACGGACCACGCGGAAGGCCTCCTGCGCGAGCCGTCGCTCCCCGCCGGGTCCGATGGCGGCGAGCCGGTGTCCTTCCTGAAGGAACAGCAGTGGCAGGGCGGCTTCGCGACCGTCTGGGTGCGGGAGGGCCGCCTGGCCCGGAGCGTCGCCGGCGTGGCCTCCTTCCGTCCGCCGGCTGGCGGCGAGAGCACGATCACCGCGCAGGTGGACGGCGTCGTGCAGCCTCCCGCGGGCGCCCGCTCCTGGCCGTTCGTCGGCCGCCCGGTCGAACGCAACGATCCCCTGTTCCGGGTGGTTCCGCTGGTTGCCTCCGAGCGGAGTCTGGCGACCCTGGAAGGCGAACTCGAGGCGCTGGCGACGGAACTGGAGAGCGCGCGGTCGCGCAGCTCGCGGCTCCGCGAACTCTTGGCGCTCGAAGCGGTCAGCGAGCGTGAGGTCGAGGAGGCGGGCGTCCGCGCCCGCATGCTCGAGGCGCGGCACCGGGCGGCGGAACGGGACCTCGAATCGGCACGCGCCTCGCGTGAAGGCGGAGCGGACAGCGCCGGCATCTCGCCGCGGGCGCCGTTTTCCGGCCGGATCGCCGCCGTCACCACGACACCCGGGGCGACGGTCTCCGCCGGGGACGCCCTCGCCCGACTCGTTCGGACCGACGTGGTGTGGATCGAGGTCGCCCTGCCCCCGCAGGACGCGCGGCGGCTCATGGACGCCGGCCTGCGCGGTCTGGTGCTCGACGACCCGGAGAGCGGGCCGGTGCGCGTTGAAGGCGACCTTTCCCTCGTCTCGATCTCGCCGGAGCTCTCGCCACGCACCGGCACCGTCACCGTCCTGATCGAGGCCCCGGGCATCGCCGGCACCGGCTTCGCCCTGGGATCGACCGTCGCGGCGCAGGTGCTGATGGCCGGCGAGGAGAGCGGCATCGTCGTGCCCGCCTCGGCCCTGGTCGACGACGGCGGCGTGCCGGTCGTGTTCCTGCAACTGTCCGGCGAGGACTTCCAGCGGCAGACGGTGACCGTGCTCGGCCGGCAGGGGGACCAGGTGCTGCTGGCCGGCCTGGCGCCCGGCCAGCGCCTGGTGACCCGCGGCGGGGACGCAATCCGTCGTTCGTCCCTCATGGCGAGCGGCGAAGCTCACGGCCACGTCCACTGAAGGCTGAAGAGTGGGACCCCTCGAACGACTGCTTCGATTCTCCCTGCGCCACCGCCTGTTGGTGGTTGCGGGGGCGGGGCTCCTCACCGTGGTCGGGTCGGCCTGGATCCTGAACCTGCCGGTCGACATCTTCCCCGACCTCTCGGCGCCCACCGTCACCGTGATCACGGAGGCCCCGGGGATGGCCGCGGAGGAGGTCGAGCTGCTGGTGACCTACGCGGTGGAGTCCGCGATCAACGGATCGCCGGGCGTCCGCCGGCTGCGTTCGATCTCCGCCGACGGGATCTCCGTCGCCTGGGTCGAGTTCGACTGGGGCACCGACATCTACCGCGCCCGCCAGGTCGTCAGCGAACGGCTGCAGCGCGTCGACCTTCCGGCGCAGGCCGAGAGGCCGGAGCTCGGTCCGATCTCCTCGATCATGGGCGAGATCACGTTCATCGCGATGACCACGGCGCCGGTGGAGGAAGGCGGCGTCGGCGCGATGGAGTTGCGCCGCGTCGCCGAGACCGTCGTTCGTCGCAATCTCCTGTCGATCCCCGGCGTGTCCCAGGTGGTTCCCATCGGCGGCGAACGGCGGCAGCTTCAGGTCACGGTGCGGCCGACCGCCCTGGCCCAGAACGGCTTGCCCCTCGCCGACGTCGTCGACGCCGTGGCGAAGTCCAGCCGCAGCCTGGCGGCCGGCTTTCACGTGGAGGCCGGCGAGGAGCACATCGTCCGCGTGCGCAGCCGGGCACGCACTCCGGACGAAGTCGCCGCTGCCGTCGTGCGGGTCGACGGCGGGATCCCGCTGCGGGTCGGCGACGTGGCAAGCGTCGAGTGGGGACCGGCGCCGGCGCGCGGGACCGGTTCCTACCGCAACCGGCCGGCGGTCATCCTGTCCGTGCAGAAGCAGCCGGGCGCGAACACGCTGGACCTGACCCGCGCCATCGATGACACGCTCGCCCGGCTGCAGCCGGTTCTGCCGGACGGCGTGGTGCTTGAGAGCGAGAACTTCCGCCAGGCCGACTTCATCGAGGTTGCGATCGGCAACGTCGCCGAGGCGCTGCGCGACGGGGCGATCCTCGTCATCGTCGTCCTTGCGCTGTTCCTCGGCAGCGTCCGCACGACGTTCATCTCGGCGTTCGCCATCCCGCTCTCGCTGGTCACCGGGATCCTCGTGATCGCGGCCTTCGGACTGCAGATCGACACGATGACGCTCGGTGGCCTGTCGATCGCGATCGGGCTGCTGGTGGACGACGCGATCATCGCGATCGAGAACATCTTCCGCCGGGTGCGGGACGAGCAACGCCTGCCGGAGGACGAGCGCCGTCCGGCTGAGGAGGTCGTCGCGGCCGCGACCCGGGAGGTGCTGAGTCCGATCCTCCTGGCCACCCTCATCGTCGTCCTGGTCTTCGTGCCGATCTTCTTCCTGCCGGGGCTGGAGGGTCGGCTGCTGCGGCCGCTCGGCCTCGCCTTCATCGCCGCGCTCGCCGCCTCCCTGGTGGTGGCGCTGACGGTCACGCCGGTGCTCGCCGTGCTGTTCCTGGGCCGGGCTGGGGCGCTCAGGGCGCGCCCGCCGTGGCTGCTGCGCGCCTTCCAGTGGGCCTACTCGCCGACCCTCGACTGGTGCTTCTCTCATCGCTGGGCAGTGCTGTCTTCGGCGGCCCTGCTGGTGGTCGTCGCGGCGGCGCTCCTGCCGGGACTGGGCCGCAGCTTCCTGCCGGCCTTCAACGAGGGCTCGCTCACCGTCTCGGTGGTCAGTCCGCCGGGCATCCCGCTCGCCGAGAGCGATCGCCTGGGCAGCCGGGTCGAGGAGGCGCTGCTCGCCTTCCCCGAGGTCGTCTCGACCAGCCGGCGGACGGGCCGGGCGGAGAAGGACGAGCACGTCCAGGGGGTCAACGCCTCCGAGATGGAGGTCGTGCTGGCGCCGCTCGAAGACGGTCGCTCGAAGGACGAACTGGTTGCCGGGATGCGCCGCGCGGTGGCCGGGATACCGGCGATGACCGTCTCCTTCGGGCAGCCGATCAGCCACCGCATCGACCACATGATCTCGGGCTCCCGGACCAACCTGGCGGTGAAGGTCGAAGGACCCGATCTGGCGGTGTTGCGGACACTGGCCGCGCGGATCGAACAGGTCCTGGCGGCCGTGACCGGCATCGTCGACCTGTCGAACCAGGAGCAGTCGCCGGTGCCCCAGATGGTCGTCGACTTCGACCGCACGGCGATGGCCCGGTACGGCCTGAGCCTCGCGGACCTCGGCGAGGCCGTGGAGGCGCTGTTCCAGGGTGTCGTCGTCGGCGAGATCGTGGAGGAGGGCCTGGCGTCCGACGTCGCCGTCCGGTTGCCGCCGGACCTTCGGGCCGAAGCGGACCGGGTCGCGGCCCTGCCGGTCTCGACGCCGGCCGGGGATCTGATTCGCCTGGGCGCGGTCGCCGACGTGCGGCACGCTCTCGGCCCGTCCCTCATCCGGCGCGAGAACGCGCAGCGGGTGGCGATGGTGACCGCCAACGTCACCGGCGCCGATCTCGTCGGCACGGTCGAGCGCGCCCAGGCCGCGGTCGAGGCCGAGGTCGACCTGCCGGCTGGCTACCTGGTGACCTTCGGCGGGCAGTTCGAGGAGGCCGGCCGCCGCGTCTACACGATGGGCCTGCTGGTCGTGCTGATTCTGGTCGGGATGTACGGGCTGCTCTACCTGGAGTTCGGCAGCCACCGCGACACCCTGGCGATGCTCGTCAACGTGCCGCTGGCCCTGGTCGGCGGCGTCGTCGCGGTGGCGCTGGGCGGCGGCGT
Organism: Holophagales bacterium; assembly: GCA_009836625.1. Classification (GTDB taxonomy): domain Bacteria; phylum Acidobacteriota; class Thermoanaerobaculia; order Multivoradales; family Multivoraceae; genus Multivorans. The sequence goes on along the minus strand of VXVC01000014.1, from coordinate 52,704 downwards.
TCTGTCGCTGGCGACCGTGGTCGGTTTCGTCACCCTGTTCGGAATCGCGACCCGCAACGGCGTGCTGCTGGTCAGCAACTACCGACGGCTGCTCGGCGAGGGGCTGCCGCTTCAGGAAGCCGTCCGGCGGGGCTCGGAGGAGCGGATGGCGCCCATCCTGATGACGGCGCTGACGGCCGGGCTGGCGCTGGTGCCGCTGGTGCTGGGCGCGGGCGAGCCGGGCAACGAGATCCTGAGTCCGATGGCCCAGGTGATCCTCGGCGGACTGTTGACGTCGACGTTTCTGAACCTGGTCGTGGTGCCGGTGCTCTACGCTAGGAAGCCATGAGTCACCTGGCCCGCTTCGCCGCCGCCCTCGCCCTTCCCCTGCTCGCCGCCTGCAACGTCGAGATCTCCCTCGACGGCGCCACCGACGCGGACCTCATCGCCGCCGCCGGCGACGAGTACCTCGAGTTCGTCGCCGACCGCGACCCGTACCTCAAGTTCCGGCGCGGGGAGAAGGTGGAGGACTTCCCGGACTGGACGCTCGAAGCCGCCGAAGCGGACGCGGCCTTCGCCCAGGACCTGCTCGACCGGCTGGCCGGCGTCGACGAGGAGGCGGTCGACCACGAGGACTGGATCTCCCTCCGGCTGCTGCGCTGGAACCTCGGCATGCTGGTCGAGGCGCCGGAGCACTACTGGGCGGACTTCAACATCACGCCCTACGCGGCCGGCGGCTTCAGCCTGAACATCCTCCACCAGGTGCTCGGGGCCGCCCCGGTCGGAACCGACGAGGACCGTGCCCACTACCTCCATCTGCTCGACGAGTACGCCCAGGGGATAGGCCAACTCGCCGACAAGGTCGCCGGGCAGAAGGAACGCGGCATCCATCTGCCGAAGGCCCAGGTCCCGGCCGTGGTCGGGATGTTCGAGGGCTACCGGGGTCGTCTCGACGAGCTGTTCGTGCCGGCCGCCGACCGCGCCGGCGACGGGGCCGACGACTTCCTGGACCAGGTCCGCGAGGCGGTCGAGACCGGAATCGACGCGCAGTTCGCCCGCCTGGTCGCCGAGCTCGGCGACGACTACCTGGAGGCGGCGCCGGAACAGGTCGGGTTGTCGGAGGTGCCGGGCGGCCGCGAGCTCTACGTCCATCGGGTGCGGTCGAACACGACAACGGACCTCACGCCGGAAGAGATCCACCAGCTCGGCCTGGAGCAGGTCGCGCAGATCGAGGCGGAGCTGGCGGCGCTGCGCGAGGAGATCGGCTTCGAGGCGACGTCCGAAGAGACCGCGATGAGGGAGTTCCTCGACCAGGTCCGCGCCGACCCGCGCTTCATCGCCGCGTCGCCCGAGGAGGTCGAGGAGCGCTACATGGGCTACATCGAGAAGATCGAGCCTCACATCGCCGACTACTTCGACGTGCTGCCGGAGGCGCCCTACGGCGTCCGCCGCCTCGACCCGACGTCGGAGGCGACGATGACCTTCGGCGTCTACCAGCTTCCGACCTCCGTCAACCCGCGCGGCGAGTACCGCTACAACGGTTCCGACCTCGAGAACCGCTCCCTGTTCTCGGCCCAGGGGCTGATCTACCACGAGCTGATCCCCGGTCATCACTTCCAGCTCGCGCTGGCCGCCGAACGGGAGGACCTGCCCCGCTTCCGCCGCGAGACGATCGGCTACGGCGCCTTCACCGAGGGCTGGGCCGAGTATGCCGCCAACCTCGGCAAGGAGATGGGCGTCTACGAGAACGCGTACGACCTGTACGGCCGCCTGGTCATGGAGATGTTCATCTCCTGCCGCCTGGTGCTGGACACCGGCATGAACTACTTCGGGTGGGACATCGAGCGCGCCCGCGAGTACATGAGCTCGCGGGTCGTCTACTCCGACGTCGAGGTCGCCACCGAACTCCTGCGCTATTCCGCCGACATCCACGGCCAGGCGCTGGCTTACCGCATCGGCAACCTGGAGATCCTCCGCCTGCGCCGCAAGGCCGAGGAAGCGCTAGGCGACCGCTTCGACATCAAGGCCTTCCACGCCGCCGTGATCGGCAGCGGCGCCATGCCGATGGTCGTGCTGGAGGAGCACATCGACTGGTGGATCGAACAGCAGCGGTAGGCCCCGCGCGCCGGCAGGCGCTCGACTTCTTCGAAGGCCGCGGCCTGGAAGTGGAGAGCTTCGAGCCGCTCGGCCGTGAGGCCGGTCGCGGCACGCCGATCGGCGGTTTGATCCTGGCGGCCGCGTGACTCCGAAGCTCCACCCGCTCAACCGGGACTTCCGCTGGGAGCCCGGAGGCGGCCCCTACCGGCTCATCTCCTCCGCGCAGGCCCGCCAGTGGAGCGAGCAGGGCTTCTTCGTGCTGGAAGACGCGGTCGAGCCGACCACGCTCGAGCGCCTGATCGCCGAGATCGACCCCTGGGAGGCCAGGACCGAAGCGGCGCTGCGCGAGCTGCCGCAGGGGCGTCGTTTCATCAATCGCGCCGACGAGATCACCTTCACCGTCCACCTGGTGCTGCGCTCGGCTTTCCTGCGCGACTTCTGCGCCGGGCCGCTCTTTCGCGATCTCGCCTGGGACCTGGTGGGCCCCGATGTCCGGCTCTACTGGGACCAGGCGGTCTACAAGAAGCCGAGCGTTCCGGCCCCGTTTCCGTGGCACCAGGACAACGGCTACGGCTTTCTCGACCCGCAGGCCTATCTCACCTGCTGGATCGCACTGACCGATACCACCACCAGTAACGGCTGCCCCCGGGTGCTTCCGGGACTGCATCGCCACGGCACCCTGGAGCACTGGACCACCGATCTCGGCTACTGCTGCGCGGACGAAGACGCCGAGGGGATCGCCGCACCGGCACGAGCAGGCAGCATCGTCGTCTTCTCCTCACTCACTCCGCATGCCACCGGGCCGAATCTCACCTCCGAGGTCCGCAAGGCCTACATCGTTCAGCTCGCCCCGGACGGGGCCCGCCGCATGGAACCCGACGAGAACGGCGGCGGCTACCGGCCCGTTCTCCAGAACGACCCGGATCGGCAGTTCTCCATCCTGGTCTCCGGGCGATCACCGGAACCTGACCGGCGGTGACGGGAGCTAGACTCTTCGTTTCCGCGCACAGACCCGCCCTCGATTGCGCTTCGTGAGGAGTAGAACCATGCATGGACTTCGTTCGTGTCCGCTCGCCGGCTTCCTGGTCGTCCTGATGAGCGCGCCGGCTGCCTTCGGTCAGGCGACGGAATCGGCCGAGCCGTTCAAGGTCGGGACCTTCGATATCGACGGCGTGCCGCGCGTCAGCCTCGTCCTGCGGGACAGCCTGGTGATCGACATCGCGGAGGCGAACCGCGCACTGGAGACGGATCCCGGCTATCCGAAGATGCCGATGCCGGAGGACATGCTCGAGCTGATCGGCCGCTACGAGTACGGCCTCAAGTACCGGCTGTACGAGATCGTGAACCACCTCGTCGAGAACGAGCTCCTCGGGAGCGGGGCGCCAGGGTACGTCCACGCCGTTGAAGCGCTGCGGATCCGGCCGCCGATCATGTATCCGGGGAAGATCCTGAACGCCGCCGTCAACTTCTACAGTCACGTCAACGAGTCCGGAACCGAGGAGGAGCGGGCCGCGGCCCGGCGTCAGCGCCGGGAGAACCGGGGCGTCCCGTATCTCTTTCTCAAGCCATCGCGAGGCGCGGTCGTCGGCAGCGGCGACGAGATCGTCATCCCCTACGGTCGCGATCGCACGGACTGGGAAGTCGAGCTGGGCGCGGTCATCGGACGGACGGCGAGGTACGTCTCCGCCGCCGAGGCACAAGACCATGTCTTCGGCTACATGGTCTCCATCGACGTCTCCGACCGCGGCGGGCGTCCGCCCGGAGGCAACCCCATCCGCAGTGACTGGTTCGTCGGCAAGGGGCACGACACCTTCGCGCCGCAGGGACCGTGGATCGTGCCGCGCGAGTTCTACGGCGACCCGATGGAGAACCTCCGCCAGACCCTGAGCGTCGACGGCACCCTGCTCCAGGAGGCGCGCGCCGGCGACATGATCCACTCCCTGTGGGAGTTGATCGAGTACGGCTCGTCGATCATCACGCTCTACCCGGGCGACGTGATCAACAACGGCACCTCGGGCGGCACGGCGGCGGGCGCCGCCGCGACCCGCGGCCCGGAGGATCGCTTCCTCAAGCCGGGCGAAGTGGTCGAGGCGTCGATCGACGGCATCGGCACGCTGCGGCTCCCGGTCGTCGCCGGCGAGAAGCCGCCGGGCGAGACGGGAGCCCGGCTGCCGCCGGTCAAGTCGTATCGCTGACCCGTAGCACCGCCGGCAACGGCGCCTCGGGGCGTCTCGGGTAGAGTGGCTTGGGGCCTTGGACCCGCCCTCCTCCAAGCATCTTCGGAGAGCCCCCGATGAACCTAGCCACGCGCGTGGCCCGCGTTGCGGGCGCCACGGCAACCAATCTCATCCTGGTGCCGGCCATTGCTGCCGGCCCCAATCTCGATCGGCCCACGTTCGTCGACGACGTGGCGCCGATCCTCCACGCCAACTGCGTCTCCTGCCACGAGCCCGGCGAGATCGGACCGATGGCGCTGCGCACCTACCGCGAGGTGCGACCGTGGGCCCGGTCCATCGCCCGCGCGGTCGAGAACCGGGACATGCCGCCCTGGGACGCCGACCCGGGTTACGGGCCCTGGTCCAACGACACCAGCCTGAGCGACGACGAGATCGCGGCGATCGTCCGCTGGGCTGCGAACGGCGCGCCCCGCGGCGAAGGCGACGAGCCCGTCCATGAGCGGTCGGAGATCGCGGACGGGTGGACCTTCGGAGAACCGGACTGGGTGTTCGAGTTCGATCCCCACGAAGTGGCCGCGGAGGGACCGGATGAGTTCCGCGACGTGCCCATCACGACCGGATTCGACGAGGACCGCTGGATCCGCGCGGTCGAGATCAAGCCGGGAGACCGCAACGTGCTCCATCACTTCATTCTCTGGCGGGCAGCCGAGGGCGCGACCTTCCAGGAAGGCTGGTTGGCCGCCTGGACCGCGGGCAGCAAGCCCTACCAGTTCCCGGCGGGCTCCGCCCGCCTGCTGCAGAAGGGCCGCAAGCTGATCGGCGACTTCCACTACCATCCGAGCGGCGAGGCGGCGACCGACAGCAGCAGCATCGGTCTCTGGTTCGCCGAACCCGAGGAAGTCGAGAAGGAACTGATCACGCTGCCGATCTGGAACGCGGGCATCCACATCCCGGCGGGCGACCCGAACTACGAGGCGGAGGCGAGCCGCGTCTTCGAGGAAGACGTCGAGATTCGCGCCTTCACGCCGCACATGCACTACCGCGGAAAGTCCATGCACTTCAGCGCGGAGCTTCCGGACGGCACCACCAGGGACCTGCTCCGGGTCAGCCGCTACGACTTCAACTGGCAGACGACCTACCAGTTGGCCGAGCCGATCCGGCTGCCGGCCGGGACGCGAATCCATGTGAAGGCCGTCTTCGACAACTCGGCCGGCAACCCCAGCAACCCCGATCCGACGGTCGACGTCAGGTGGGGCCTGGAATCCACCGACGAGATGCTGAACGGCCTCGTCGACTACGTCGCGGCGGACGGCTAGATCGCCAGATCGTTCAGATTGTAGTCGCGGATCACGCGCTCGAACGTCTCGTCGTTGAAGCGGAAGTCGTCCTCCAGGCCGGCGAACGGCTGGTAGACGAACGACGGCTCCCCGGGCCTGTACTGCCGGCGGGCGTCGACCGCAACGGCGATCACCGACGAGCGATCGAAGATCCGCCGTGCGTCGTAGACGACCTCGTCGGCTTCAACGCCGAGTGCGCCCTTCTGCCCCTCGACCGATTTGCGGCGGTGGAAGCCGAAGGTGAGCGAGATGCGCAGGTCGGACGAGGTGTTGGCGAATGAGGCGTGGAGCATTTGCCGGTTGACGATGGTGACATCGCCGGCGTCGCAGACGAGCGGCAGGGCGCCGGGGAGCTTCTCGCTTCCTCCGTTCGCCTGGACCCGCGCCTTGATGTCGATCTTCCCTAGCTTGTGGCTGCCGGGCACCACCCAGAGACAGCTCGCCGGAGTCGTCGGGTAGAGCTGCACCTGGAAGTTGAAGCCGTGGATGCCTTCGTCCCAGTCCGGAGAACCCCAGTGGGTCACGCCGTCCTGGTGCCACGACACCGAACCACCGAGACCCGGCTGCTTGACGAAGATCGCGTCGTTGAAGGGCACGAAGTCGTCGCCGTTGATCGCGGCGGCGATCTCGAGCAGGTGTGGGTGGCCGTAGAGCCGCAGGCCGGAAGGCATCGCCTGGCACATCGAACTCATGATGAAGACGACATCGGCGGGCGCGTCCCGTTCGGGTAGCGGCTGCGTCATCTGCGTCGGGTGACGTCCGCTGAGAAGCTCCGTGCCGCCCCAGGGGTCTGCCAGCGGCTTGGCGAAGAGATACGGCGGGCGGGCGTAGTCGAGACCCAGCGCTGGCCGCCCCTGCGCGTCAACGTCCGCGTCCGGGCCAACCGGCGCGCGCTCCAGCATCTCACTGGCGTCGCGGCGCAGCTCGGCCACCTCGTCGCCGTCGATGAGCCCTTCGAAGACGTAGAACCCGTGCCGCCAGTACGCCTCCAGGATGTCTGGATGGAGCCTGCCGCCGTCGATCAGGCGAATCGGCCCCCGGTTGCCGATCTCGGCGGCGATGCGCAGCCCCTCTTCCTGGTACGCCGCCATCCCGGCCGCGTGCTCCGCCCGGGTGGGTGTCGCTACTGGGTCGCTTGCGCTGAGCGTGTCGTTCATGGGGGTGGAGGGAGTCTAGCGGTCGGCCGGCGAGTCGTCCGCCGAACGCTGAAACGCCCACAGCGCGCTTCGTGTCCGGAGGTACATCGTCGTTCCGTCGATCGCCGGCGTCGCCGTGGCCAGGTCGTCAAGGTCCGAGACGGCTAGCGGCTCGAGAGAGCCGTCGCTCGGGAGCACAACGAGCTTGCCTGACCTCGAGACCAGGTAGAACTTGCCGTCCGCCACGATCGGCGAGGCGTAGTAGCTGTCGACCGCTCCTTCGAGGCGGCCCTCCTCGATGAGTTCTCCCGTCGCGGAGCGGAGCGTCGTCGTGATGCCGCTGTCGTCGACCATGAGGAGAACTCCGTCGTCGACGATCGGCGACGGGAGCTGCGGGATCTTGCGGTGGTAGGTCCACCGGACGTGGCTGGCGGTCAGGTCTCCGCGCAGGCCCGCTGCCGGCAGCTCGACGGCGAGGATGTTGTTGCGGGTGTCGAGGGCCGACTGGAAGTACGTCCAGTCCCCTTCGTCGAGGTGGCCGTCGCTCGCCAGATCGAAGTAGGACAGGAGGTTGCGGACCAGACCCTCCGGCGCCTCCTCCTCCGAGATCTTCCCGTCCCCGTTGCCGTCATGCTCGGCGACGACGTCGCTGAAGGGATCGAGGCGGACGTGACGCCCCTCCTCGTTGAGCGGCATCGCGTAGCCGTTAATGAAGAGGACGCCATCCTCGACGGCCGGCGTCGACTTCATCTCGAACGAGAGACCGCTCACCCACCAGAGACGCTCGCCGGTTTCGGCCGAGTAGCCGGTGAGGAAGAACGAGCCCGGCAGGACGATCTGGAGTTCGCCGCCTTCGGGATGGTGTAGGACCGGCGTCGAGTGGCCGCTTCTCGCGGCCGGCCGTTCGGTGCGCCAGACAAGTTCTCCCGACCCGGCGTCCACGGCGAGGACGTAGGAGTCCCGCTGCTGGTCAACCGCGAGAACCACGTTGCCCGCGGCGAGGATCGGCGAGGCGCCCATGCCGTAGATGTTGTCGAAGGGGCCGAGGGGGTGGCGCCAGATTTCCTCGCCGTCGACGGTGTAGCAGAGAAGGCCGAAGTCGCCGAAGAAGACCCAGACGCGCTCGCCGTCCGTGACCGCGGACGGCGACGCCGGTCCGTTGCAGTTGTCGAGCGTCTCGGTCCGTGGCCTCGGAGCCTCGCGCCGCCAGAGTTCCGATCCGGTCTCGCGATCGAGGGCGATGGTGTAGAGCGCTTCGCCTTCCGAGGCGGTCAGGAAGATCCGGTCCGCGCTCAGGACCGGCGACGAGTCGCCGGCCGGGAGCGCGGTTCGCCAGAGGAGGTTGCGGTCGAGGCCCACCTCGACCGGCAGGGCGCCCGCCTCGATGGCGCCGCCGCCGTTCGGCCCCCGGAATCGCGACCATTCGGCGGTCTCGGCCGTGGCGAACGGCGCGAGAGCGAGGGCGCTCAGGAGCGCGAGCGCTGGCGCCAGCCGACTCAAAGCAGGTCGCCGCCGCAGGCCGACGCGCAGGTGCCGTGCGCCTCGAACGCCTGCACGACGTTCTTGCCGGTGCGCCAGCGATGGACCTCGTCCGGCCCGTCGACCAGACGCTGCGCGCGGACAGCGCGATACCAGCCGGCCAGCGGCGTGTCCATGCTGTAGCCCAGGGCGCCGTGGAGCTGGAGCGCTGTGTCGACCACCTGGTGCACCATGTTGGCGAGGAAGACCTTGGCGATGCCGTTCTCGTTGCGCAGGTCCATGCCGTTCTCCGCCTTGTAGGCGATGTGGAGCAGCATGAGCCGGGCCTTGTAGAGCTCGGCGGCGCAGTCGGCGAGCATCCAGCGAACCCCCTGGCGGTCGGCGAGCCGCTTGCCGAAGGTCACCCGTTTCACGGCGTGCCCGACGGCGAGGTCGAGTGCGCGCTGCGCCCTCGCCACGTTGTGCATGCCGTGGCGCAGCCGCCCGTAGGCGAGGCGGTGCTGACCCATCGCGAAGCCCTGGCCGCGACCGCCGAGGAGGTTCTCCTTCGGGACGATCAGGTTCTCGATGCGGATCTCCGAGTGCGAGCCTCCGAGTTTCAGGCCGAGTTCGGTGTGCGGCTGCATCGTCTCGATGTCGCGGACGATCCGGTAGCCGGGGTTCGGCAGTTCGACGAGGAAGGTCGAGAACTGCCGGTGGCGGGCGACGTCGGGATCGGTCTTCGCCATGACCAGGGCGACGTCGGCGACGCTCGCGGAGGAGCTGAACCACTTCTCGCCGTTCAGCACATAGTTGTCGCCGTCGAGTACGGCCGAGGTCTGCATGCCCGTGGCGTCCGCGCCGGCGGCTCGCTCGGTCATCGAGTAGCAGATGCGTTTCTCGCCCGCCAGCAGCGGCTTCAGGAAGCGCTCCTTTTGGTCGTCGGTACCGTTCTCGAGCAACGTCAGCATGGTCGCGTCGTCGGGGCCCTGCGTGTTGAGCGAGAGCGCGCCGAGAAAGCTCTCGCCGAGTTCCATCTGGACCAGCGCATTGGCCAGCGGCTTCAGACCCATGCCGCCGTGCTCCTCCGGGATGAAGGGGCACCACAGCCCCTGCGACCTCGCCTTCTTGCGCAGCTCGGCCAGCACTTCGTCGAAGTTCTCGGGAGTGCATCCCCCTTCGGCCGGGATGCACTCGTTCTGAACGAAGTCGCGCACCTTGGCGCGCACCGCCTTGGTCTCTGCTGGAATCTCGAAATCGATCATCGTCTTTCCTCTTTCCTTCCTGTGGTCAAAAGATCGCCAGTGCGTTGAGCGGCGAGCCGGTTCCGGTCTCGACGGCCAGCGGCCCCGCCACGAGCAGAAACTCCCAGCGACCCAGCTCGGCCGCCGTTTCGGCGACGGCCTCGAGGTCCTGGTTGTCGAAGATGTCGATGCCCATGGCGACGATCGTGAGGGTGTGAACCGGAAGATCGACGCCCTCCACCTGCGATGGGACGACGTCGAGCGCCGCATCGGAGCCGATGAACGAGATGTCGCGGGAACGAACCCAGGGCATCGTCGAGGCATGGAGGCCGGCCGCGTTCTGCGACACCGCCCAGGGTCCGAGTTCGGCGCGTCGCGCCCAGCGGCCGGTGCGGATGAAGATGGCGTCGCCGGAACGGACGCGGAGTCCGGCCATCTCCTCGAAGGCCTCGAGATCCTCGGTGTAGATCGGTGTGCCCGGCTCGAGATACGGCACGCCTTTCAGGCGGGGGATGTCGAACACGATCCCCCTCGTGACGATGCCGCCCCGGAGGTTGAAGATCGAAGACCGCGTGCAGCCCTCCTCGGTGACCGTGTCCTGCGAGTAGCCGTTGTACATCTTCCCCTTGTAGAGGATGTGACACAGGGCGTCGATGTGGCTGTGCGAGTAACCGTGGTAGCTGATCTCGTAGCGATCACTGACACCGCCGCGAAACGCAGGCTCCTCGTCGGGGTCGGGAAGCGCCAGAATCGCGCGCTCGAACGGCAGCGGCACGTCGACGGCCTGCTCGATGATCAGCGGATGGGCGAGCGAGACGGAGATGCCCTCCGTCGCCAGGGCCAACGCTTCCAGGCGCTTCTCCCGCGTGATCAGGTTGGCCGCCCCGAGCTGGTCGTCGTCGCCCCAGCGGCCCCAGTTGGAGAGTTCCTCCATCAGGCGCTCGATGTCCGCCTGGGCCAGGTCGCGCGATTCGGGCGAGTAGCTCGGGGCGGGTTCGGGCGCCGGCTCCGTCTCGCCCTCTGGAGCGGCCGCGCAAGCTCCAGTCAAACCGATCAGCAGTATGCATGCGATGCCGAGCCTCAGATTCGTGGCCTTCATGTTCTCGCCTCCCTGTTGCGGACTTCAGTCTGATTCTGCCGCATCGCGGCAACCGCAACGTAGCTCTCGCACTTTGCCGTGGTACAACTCAAGGACATGCATACCACCAAGCGGTGGGTGAGGCTCGTGGCTCTGTCGCTGGTGTCGCTCGCGGCCCTGCCAGCGAACGGCCAGACGCAGGAACCGAAGACGGTCCGGATCGACACCCTGAGCGTGATGGACACGCTCTACCACCTCTCGGGCGGCGGCGCCAACTCGCTGGCGCTCATCGACGAGATCAACGGCGGCGTCGTGTTGATCGACACGAAGCCACCGGGGTGGGGCCAGCCGGTGCGGGACGCCCTGGACGGGGTGACGGATCTCCCGGTGACGACGATCATCAACACCCACGCGCATCCCGATCATGCCGGCAGCAACGGCGAGTTCGAGGCCGCCGCCTTGATCGTGGCGCACGAGAACACCCGGGGGAACATGGCCCGGATGGATCTCTACTCGGGTGCGGACGCGGCGGGGTTGCCCACGAAGACGTTCGCGGACCAGTTCTCGCTGCTCGAGGACATCGACCGCATCGAGCTGTACCACTTCGGCCCGGCCCACACCGATGGCGACATCGTCGTCGTCTTCCCCGCCAAGGGCGTGGCGTACATGGGAGGCCTCTTTCCTTCGAAAGCGACGCCGGTCATCGACACGCAGAACGGCGGCAGCGGCGTGGCCTTTCCCGACACGCTGGCGAAGGCGGTTGCCGGGATCCAGGGCGTGAGGCTTGTCGTCACCGGCCACGGCGAGCCTCCTGTGACCTACGCCGGACGGGGTCGCCGGGAAACCGGGGCGAACCGGCCCTGGACGGGGTTCATGACGTGGGAAGACTTCAAGGAGTACGCCGACTTCAATCGCGACTTTCTGGCGGCCGCGGAGAGGGCCTTTCGAGCCGGCCTGAGCGTCGAGGCGGCGGCGGCGACCCTCGAGTTGCCTGAGCGCTACAAGGACTACGGCATGGAACACGCGAGAGCGAACATCGAGACGATCTATGACGAGCTGGCGAACAGGTAGGGAGCCGCGTATGGCCGGAAGACTCACGGTCGTGCTTGCGTGCGTCGCATCCATCCTCGTGGGTGCGACGGAGTTGCGTGCCGACGACTGGCCGGAGTTTCGAGGCAAGGGCCGCTTAGGCGTCTGGCACGAGACCGGGATCCTGGAGGAGTTTCCCGCCGATGGCCTGAAGGCGCTCTGGCGGACCCCGGTCAAGGCAGGCTTCGCGGGCCCCGCCGTGGCGGACGGCCGCGTCTTCATCACCGATTTCGAAGCCACGCACGGCATGCGCGGAACCGAGCGGGCGCTAGCGCTCGACGAGGCGACCGGTCGCATTCTGTGGACCCGGGAATGGGAGGCGGACTACGCCGGGATCCAGTGGGAAACAGGCCCCGGCGCGACCCCGACGGTCGATGGGGACCGCGTCTACACGCTGGGACGCACGGGCATCCTGTCGGCGTTCGACGTGGAGACCGGCGCACTTCTCTGGCGAAAGGACTACGCCGAGGACTACGGCGTCGACCGGTTGCAGTGGGGATTCGACTGGGGCTTCGCCAGCGCGCCGCTGGTCGATGGCCCGCGGCTCATCTGCTTCGTCGGCGGGCCCGAGAACGCGCGGGTCGTGGCGTTCGACAAGATGACCGGCGAGGAGATCTGGCGCGCGTTGGACAGCGAAGCGGACCTCGGCGTCGCGCAGCCGATCATCATCGAGGCCGGCGGCGCGCGTCAGCTCATCGTCTGGAACCCGGAAGAGGTCGTTTCACTCGATCCGACGAACGGCGAGTTCTACTGGCGGCAGCCCTACACGGTTGGCGGCGCCATGACCGTCGCGACGCCGGTGCACGTCGGATCGCAACTGTTCTTCACGACGTTCTACGACGGACCCCTGATGCTGACGCTCAACCAGGACAGGCCCGGGGCCACCGTCGCCTGGAAGGGCTCGAGCAACAGCGAGATTCAGACCGAGGGGCTGCACGCCGTCCTGGCGACGCCGATCATCGAGGATGGGACCATCTACGGCATCTGCAGCTACGGCCAGTTACGCGGCCTGAACGCCGAAACGGGCGAGCGCCTCTGGGAAACGCAGAAAGCGACCGGAGAACGACGGCGCTGGGTCTCCGGCTTCCTCGTCCAGAACGGCGACCGGGTCTTCATCAACAACGATCGCGGCGACCTGATCATTGCCAGACTGAGCCCTGCCGGCTACGAAGAGATCAGCCGGACCCACCTCATCACGCCCACGTCGAGACCCGGCAACCGGCGGGAACTGCGCTACGTGAGCTGGGTTCATCCGGCCTACGCCAACAAGCACATCTACATGAGAAACGACGAGGAGATCATCTCCGTGTCGTTGAACCAGGCAGACTACGAGTGATCATGCGACCTCCTCGACTCCTTCTCCCGGCGATTCTGGGGATTCTCCCGGCGGTCGCGCCGCTCTCGCCTGCCGGAGGGGAGGAGCGCTCGGCGTTCTTCGGCGACCTGCACGTGCACACCGCCTACTCGTTCGACGCCTTCTCGTTCGCCACGCGGACGACCCCGCTGGATGGATCTCCTGCGCGACCGGGGCATCGAGGCGCTGGCGATCCCGCACAACTCCAACGGCTCTGACGGCTGGAGAGCCGGGAGGGCTTCAACCCGTATCGGTTGGGCTTCGTCGGCGCCAGCGACACACACAACTCGGGGTTTGTCTTCGACGAGGAGAAGCACACCGGGAAAGTCGGCGTGCACGACTTCGACCCCGGGCATCAGGCGTTCTACTACGTTCGCGTCCTGGAGAACCCGACGTGCCGCTGGTCGCCATGGGATGCCGTGAAAGCCGGCGTCGCGCCGCGTGTCTCCCTGCCGGCGACGATCCAGGAGCGCGCCTGGTCGTCGCCGATCTGGATCTCTCCCGGCAGCTAGCGTGGAACTGACCGCCCGAAAGGAGCCGGCCTTGTGGCCGGCGGCATGCCTCTGTCGGTGCACGCCGATGGTGCTCGCGCCAGCTCAGGCCTTGACGCCGATCGTCAGCGAGCCGCGATAGCCGCCGTCGGTTTCCGTCATCTTGAGCCAGCTTCCGTCGCCGCCCTTCGACTGGCTGATCACGAAGTCGTTCAGGTTGTTGTAGGGCGACGGGGGGCGCTGGTTGTAGGGCTTCCGCAGGGCGACCGCCCGGTTCAGTTTCTCCGGGAAGTAGAGCTGCACGGTGGCGGCGACCGTCTGGTCGAGGACGATCCGGGCGTGGATGTGCTGAACCCGGGGCGTGTACCAGCCGGGGTAGATGGTCTGGAAGCGGACCATGCCGGCTTCGTCCGAGATCTGGCGACCGCGAAGGAAGGTCTCGTTGTCGGAGGGATTGGCGCGGCCGCTGGGCCAGGCGTTGGGGTCGTAGGCGGTGTAGTGGCTGTAGAAGCCCAGCGAGTCGCAGTGCCAGATGTCGACGGCCGCGCCGGCGATCGGGGTGCAGCCGTCCGCCTCGACGATGCGGAGGACGACCTCGAGCGGCAGCCCTTTGCGGTTTCGTGAACGGTGACTCCCCCTGTTGCCGTCGCGGCTGCATCGCGGTCAGCTTGCGAGCCGCGGCTCCGAGCAGGCCGAAGAGGAGGGTGCGTCGTTGCCACTTGGGGTGTTCCATCGGGTCACCTCGCGGTCTGGGTCGCCGGGGAGTATCGTACCGGCCCACTTGTCTGGAACTTGCCGCACAATGGGTGCGCCGGCGTCCCCGCCGGCTGCCGCCGCAGGCGGCCATTCGACGCTTGCCGAACGTCACAGTGAAGATCCTGGTTATCGCCGATGTCCACGGGAACGCCGAGGCGCTCTCGGCGGTGCTCGAGAAGGAGCGGGACGCCGACGCGACGATCTTCCTCGGCGACACGGTGCTCTCCGGCCCGCAGCCGAACGAGACGATGGCGCTGCTCGGGGACCTCGACGGGGTGTTGATCGAGGGCAACCACGACGTGGAGATGTTCGAGCCGGAGCGGTTCGACGCCTGGCCGGCTCCGTGGCGCGCCTACACGCGGTGGATCCTCGGCACGCTGGAGGCGTCTGGATGGAGACTGCTCCGCAGCCTTCAGGCGGAGGGGGAGTACGTGGTCGGCGGCCGCCGGATGTTCCTGCACCACGGCGTGCTGCCTGACGAACCGCGTCAGGCGTTGCCGGACACGGCGGACGATCGGCTGGCCGCGCTGGCGGGCGGCACGGACTGCCCCGTTGTGCTCTTCGGTCACTCCCACATTCAGTTCCGCCGGTCGATCCACAGGCGGGAGTTCATCAACCCCGGCAGCGTCGGCCAGCCGCGCTGCGGCCGGCGGGTCGCCTGCTACGGGGTGATCGAGGACGGGGTGTTCCGGCACTGTCAGGTGGAGTACGACCCGGGTCCGTGGCTTGCGGCGCTTGATGGTGTCGGGCCACTTGAGGAGTTCCCGGAGTTCCGGGAGTGGCTGAAGAAGGCGTTGCTGAGCGGCTACGGGATCGGCGAGCGGGAGCCGTGGACGCGGTTTGCGCGAGAGGGCTACGTCTAGCGGAATTGCTGGGTGCGCGGGTCTTCTGACCCGCTGCCGCCGCAGGCCGGCTCCTTACAGCTCTTCGACCGCGATCGCCCGCACCCAGGTCGCTTCCAGCCGCTCCACGTTGAGCGGCATGCCGATGTAGAAGGCGCGGTCCTTCTTCAGCTTCTCGATGTTCACGAGGGGGTAGCAGACCGGGATGTTGTTGCCCAGCATGTTCCGGTGCGTCGGCGAGTTGCGGGGCTGCGGCGCCTGGAAGTCCGACTCGAAGCGAACGCCGGGGTAGCCGACGGCCAGCAGCTTGATTCCCGTGTCGGCGAGCCACTTGCTCGTTTCCGCCGGCAGGGTCGGCTGCTCATCGTCTCGGAAAGGGCTGCCGAGGATGACGATGTCGCCCTTGCGCACGTTGGAGAGGTGTTCGGGCCGGATCGGTTGGCCGGCCTTGACCAGTTCACCTTCGTCGTTCTCCTGCTCGACGGGTTCGAGCTGGTCGAGGTAGCAGACCGCCGCCGGGCCGAAGAACGTGTCGAGGGGCATCTCCCACAGGCCGAGGATGCCGTCCGGCAGACCCTCCCAGTGGTCCATGTGGCCCTTGCCGCCCTCGGTGTGCGATCCCCCGCAGTGGCCGCTGACCCGCCCGGGCGGCCAGTAGGAGTCGCCCTCCTTGCCGCCGATCAGCGTGTAGAGGGTGTCGTCGTAGGGGACCCGCCCTTCTTCGAGGATCCACGGAAGCCCGAAGACGTCCTTGTTCCCCTCCTCGACGGTGCCGTCGAGTCGGGTGATGCGTCCGACCATGCGCGGGCTGAGGTCGACTACATGGTGTCCGGCGAAGTCAATCATCGTCGCTGTTCTCCTGATCCGCCGACCACTCGCCGAGAGTGGCCAGTCCGTTCATCCGGGCGCGGTGGCGCAGCGCCGTCTGTCCGCTTGATTCGTCGGCCCTGCCGTCCCAGGCCTCGACCGGGGCGCGGCCGATGGCGCGGCCGAACGAGAAGCTGAGTGCCCAGGGCTGCGGGTCGAGCCGGTTCATCGCGTCGAGATGCGCCGTCGCGTCCAGGTCCGACTGGCCGCCGGAAAGGAAGCCGATCCCCGGCAGGGCCGGCGGCACGACCCGGCGCAGGCAGCGCAGCGTCTCCCGCGCCACGGTTTCAACACCGGCTTGCTCTGCACAGTCGCTGCTCGAGACGACCATGTTCGTCTTCAGCACGATCTCCTCGGGCGCGACGCCGTGCTCGTACAGGGCCTCGAAGGTCCGGTGCAGGAAGCGCTCGGTGACTTCGAACTGGCGCTCGATCGTGTGGTCTCCCTTCATCTCGACCTCGGGCTCGACGATCGGGACGAGGTCGAACTGGTGCGCGAGCGCCGCGACCTCGGCGACGCTGCGGGCATTGGAGACGAGGGCGCGCTCGGTGGGAAGGCCGGGTCGCACGCGCGCAGCCACGCGCCACTTGATGAAGGCCACGCCGTGCTCGCGCCAGTCTTCGAGCCGCTTGGCCAGTCCGTCGAGGCCGCGGGGCACGTACTCGTGCTCGGAGCCAGCGAGGAACTGCCACCCGGTGGTCGGCGTGATGCCGAGCAGGACGCCGCGCTCGGCGATGAGTTCGACCAGCGGCGTGCCGTCGCCGGCCCGCCGATCGAGCACATCGGGGAAGACGATGATGCTGGACAGGTGCTCGCCGAGTCCGGGTGTGCGGCAGATCATCTCCTGGAAGTCGGCCGCCGTGTCCTCGGTGCTGGCGTGGGTCGACTCGCCCCACCAGCCGCGGACCAGGCCCTTGAGCGGCACGTCGGCGGCGAAGATGCCCTTGCCGGGGGCGACCATCCGTTGTGCCGTTGCGGCCAGGGTCGATTCGCCTGTCACGCGCCGCCTCCGTTCCCTGCCGCCGCCAGTTTGCCGCGGTAGAACTCGAGCCCCTCGCGCGCCGCTTCGTCGAGGTCGCGGTCGCCGGTCATGTCGCGCCACACCGCGAGCAGGTTGCCGACGCCGCCGCCCATGTGGACGATCGGCTCCATCACGGTGTCGCGGTCGTAGTCGATCTCGCGCAGCGCGGCGACCACCTCGTCCCAGGGGATGTGCCCCTGGCCGGGCGGCCGGCGGTTGTTCTCGCCGATGTGGAAGGTGCCGAGCTGGTCGCCGGCGCGGACGATCGCCTCGCCCAGCGAGTCCTCCTCGATGTTCATGTGGTAGGTGTCGAGCATCATCTTCAGGTTCGGGCTCCCCACCTCGTCGAGGAAGCGGAGCGCCTCGTCGCAGGTGTTGACGAGGAAGTGCTCGAAACGGTTCAGGACCTCGACGTGGAAGGTCACGTCGAGGTCCTCGGCGGTCTTCATCGCCTCCCGCATGGCGGCGACGGCGTGCATCCAGCAACGCTCCTTGTCGCGGCCGTCGAGGCCCTGGCGCATGACGCCGGTGATCGCGCCGCCGACGTCGGCGCCGCCGCCCCCCGCCATCTGCTGCATCTCGCTCGCGTTTCCGGCGAGGGCGCGCAGGTGCGCGATGCCGCGGCGCCGGTCCTCTTCCGAGTCGGAGTTGATGTCCTGCTTGGGGCCGAGCCCCGCCATGTAGTTGATCCTGAGCCCGTGTTCCGCCGCCGAGGCGACGAAGCGCCTCTTCTGCTCCGGCGTGTAGAGGAAGAGCACGTCCTGCGAGAAGGACATGAGGTCGAAGCCGATCGCGGCCGCCCGGGCCATCCGGCGCTCGTACTCCTCGATGTCCTCCATCCACTCGTTGCCCCAGTAGTTGAAGGTGATCCCGATGCGTCCCATGTGCTTCCCTCTCCTGAGCCGCTACGAAGTGGAGGCCACGGCCGTTTGCTTCCTGGCCGGCTGCGCGGCCATCAGGGTTTCGGCCTGGTCCATCGACGGAATCCCCTTGCGGTTTCCCAGCACGGTGCAGTGAAGGGCCGCGACCGCCGACGAGAAGGAGGCGCAGCGCTCGAGATCCCAGCCCCTGGCGAGTCCCACCAGATAGGCGCCGTGAAAGGTGTCGCCGGCGCCCGTCGTGTCGACGACGTCGACCTTGTACGCGGGCGTGTGGAACTCCACGTCCCGCGTCCCAGTACGGGCTACTGTGTAGCTGCCTTTCGCGCCCTCGGTCTGCACCACCACTCTCGGTCCAAGGTCGAGGGCTGCGCGGCCCGCCCGCCACACGTCTTTCTCGCTCGTGAGGTTCGGCGCGAAGCCCGAGCCGCAGATCAGGACGTCGGTCTCGGCGACGAGAGCCCGGGCCGGTTCGAGGACCTTGTGGCTGGTGGCTGCCGCGTCGAGGACGACCGTGCCCCCCGACTCCTTCATCCAGCGGGCCGCCGCGAGCGCCGCGGCGCCATGGCTGCCGTCGAGGTGGAGAATCCGAGCCGACTCGATGTACGGGCGGTCGAGGTCGTCGACGGTGAGGGGCCGGGAGAGGAAGCCGCGCCGGAACGAGAACACCCGCTCTCCCGTCGAGGCGTCGACGTAGACGACGACCACGTGGTCTTCCGGCCCCTCCCGGGGTACGAGGCGGCTTGTATCTACGCCGGCCCGCCCCAGTGACCGCCGTCGGTGCGCGCCGAGATCGTCGTCGCCGACCGTGTCGACGAAGCCGGTGCGAAGCCCGAAAGTCGAGGCGACGAAGCAGGCCGTGCCCGCCGGCCCGCCATCGGCGAGTGTGAAGTCGAGGAGTCCCCTCGGATCCTCCCACTTCGGCATCCGGTCGACCCGCAGCACGACATCGACGATGGCGAGGCCCAGGCCTACGACGTCGAGGCGGGATTCCAAGCTGCGCTCGCGGGGGAACCGCTACCCGGTGCGCTTGGGGCGCGCTTCGATCGAGGGGAACCTGCGTTCGAGGCGCCGGAGTTCCTTCTCGATACGGGGGCGAGTGTCGGGAGCGGCAAAGGCGAGCAGGCCGACGTAGAAGCCGCACAGGCTCTTCAGCCGGTAGACCTCGTCGTCCAGGATGCCGAAGGCCCACTGGTCGAGGGCGAGTTCCCAGCCGACGTAGAGCTGTGTCTCCAGGAACGGCTGACCGACCGAAGTCTGCAGTTGACCGCTGGCGAGAGCGTCGCCAACCGCCTTGTGAATCGCCGCCTTGAGCGAGCTGAGGCGCTTGCCATCGTCCTGCTGGACCAGCCGCGCCCAGTGGCCGGTGCTGAAGTCGGCCACGATGAGCGGCCGCAGCAGGTCGCCGTTGTCGATCATGTAGCTGAGCAGGCCCTCCATGGCTCTCGCCGCCCGCCGGAGCGGGTCGCGGGCGGTGCGAGCGTCGGGCGCCGGCTCATCGAGGCGCTGCACGGAATCCCGGATCAGCGCCTGCAGGATCTCCTCGCGGGAGCCGAGCAGGTTGTACAGCGTGGTGACGCTCAAACCCGCGCCCCGGGCCAGTTTGCGCATCGAGAGTCCTTCGGGACCCGATTCCTTCAGCAGGGTTCGGGCCGACTCGAGAATGCGCTGCCGGCGCGCCGCCACGTTCGCCTCGCGCCGGCTCATCGGTTCACCGGCCTTGAGGCTCTTGGTTTCGGCGTTCGTCATGGGTTCGCGCGTGATGCCTGAGATGATACGCGTGTCCGGGTGGCTGTTCTAAAGATGTTACATTGTTCCAAGTTCGACTGGGTGCGCTGGCGTCCTCGCTGGCCGACACATCGCCAGTTGACCGAGCAGACAACGGGAGAACGAGAGTGGCCGATATCAACGTAGCCGAACTGGAACCGGTCGGAGAGTTCGGCTCGAAGGCGTGGTGCGAGGCGTGCGCCGAGTACGGCGTGCAGATGCTCGAGGACGGCGATCTACCGGCGGACACCGCGTGGGGATTCACCGAGATCTACACTCACCCGCCGGCGCGGCTGGTCGAGGGCAGACGCGAGATGTCCGCGTACTACCTCATGGTCAAGGACGGCCGGATCAGCGGCGGCGACGGCGCCCCCGACGAATGCAAGGCGCTGCCCGGCTTCCACATCGTGATGCCCTGGGCGTCGATCTGCAACCAGTCGCGCACCAAGTACGGCCGCGAGGGTCAGATGCGGCGGTCGGCTCAGGAGAAGGTCATGTTCCAGCAGATCGAGGAGTACGTGGGGCGGGCGAATCCTCTCGGGCTGGGCGGCGGTCCCAAGCACGTGTGGCCCCGCGAAGTCGGCATGGCGCTGGGCAAGGGCATGGAGGAGGGCGGTGGCCTGCACAACATCGCCGCGAGCCTCCAGACGTCCTCACCGGAGTTCGCGGACCTGCCCACGACCGACATGGCCGTCCCGGACTTCGAGGCGATGAGCGAGGAGCAGAAGGAGCGCTTCCTAGCGCTCCTCGGCATCTAGGGCGAAGCGCACCGCGGTCCTGTACGTAGCCCCCACGGGTTCACCGTTCTCCATCGCCGGCCGGAAGACGGCCCGTCTCATCGCCTCGACGGCGCTCTCGGTGAGGCCGTGGGGCAACCGTTCGAGCACCTCGACACCGACGACGCAACCTTCCTCGTCGATGGTGACGCCGAGGCCGACGACGCCCTCGACGCCGGCTTGTATCGCTTCGTCGGTGTACTCGTGGGCGACCTGGTAGATCATCTCGCCCGGCCTGCGGTCTGAGTTGGAGACGGCGTCTGCCGCGTCCCGGGAGTGGCAGACCAGGATCCTCGCCCGGTCGGGGATCGGCCCTTCCGGAGAGATTGCCAGGATGCGTCTGGCCTCGGCGACGCCCTCATCGGGCCTGCCCGAGTCGGCCAGCAACCTGGCGAGGCTGTACCGCGGCGCCTCGGACGCCTCGTCGTCCATGACGGCGATCACGCGGCGGAACGCCTCCTCGGCCTCGACCACGTCCTGCTCCGTGCGATCGGGTTTGTCGAAGAGTGCCACGCCGAGGGCATTCCAGGCCCGCGTTCGTAAACGGATGTCGTCCGTCAACTCCAGCGCCCGGCGGGCGGCGTCGGCCATCGCTTCGAGCTCTGAGCGCTGGTAGTGGGCCGCCGCCTCGGCGAGCCACCACTCGGGCGTGTCGGACGAGGGCAGCGCTTCGGTGACGGCGGCGGGGACCTCGGCCGCGGCCTGGGCGTTGCCGGCGTCCAGGTCGAACGTGACGACGGAGGTCGTGGCGGCGAGGTCGTCGCGCACGCCGACGGCGACGCGATGCGGCCCGGGCGCGGTGACCACGTCGACCGCGAAGGGCCACGAGAGTTCCCGGGCGTCCTCGATCTCGCCCTCCTTCACCAGGACGGGAACGGGATGCTCCGTGACCTCGGAAACGCGGCCCTCCCCGTCGATCACCTGGACCCACAGGCGGACCCTCGCCTCGTGACCGTCGGCGACGGGGGCCAGAGTCAGCGGGCCGATCGGGATCGCGACCAGCATCCTCGACTGGATGTCGCCGCTGTCGAGGAGGACCTCGCTACCCGGGCCGCGGACCGGCGCGATCCGGACAGCCATCGGGTTGGCGGCCTCTTCCATCGAAAGAGCCGCCAGCGTCAGGTCCGCCATCTCGGCTGAGACGGGCTTGTCGATGTAGCTGTCGCGGTGACGGATCGACAGGCGTCCGCGGTAGCGCCGCTTTGCCTCGTCGGTCAGTTCGACCTCGATCCGGTGGGCGTTTCCTCTCTCGATGTGCGTCGGCGGCCGCGTTCGCGCCGATGGCGAGGACGGAGCCGGCAGCGAACGCGGTAAGTAGCCGAGCGAGTAGCGGTTCTGGAGGTCGCTCGCGATGCTGTCGAATCCGCCCGCGAAGTTCCGCGTGTTGACGATCGCCCGGCCGCCGGTACGGTCGGCCAGGCGGAGCAGCGGCTCCTCGAGATTGGCGGCGCGTGTGAACTCGATGCTGGTAGAGAAGCGGAGATCCGCGGTGTTCATGCCGCTGACGCGCGCCCCGGCGGCGGCGACGCTGTGGAAGGTGACGCCGTTGGCGTTGGCGAGGGAGGCGAGCTCGTCGAATCGCCGCGAGAGGTCGTACTGGTAGGCCTCGAGGGAGGCGTTGGCGGCGTCGATGCCTCTTGTGTCGCTAAACAGCTCGACGTCTCGGAAGGGCGACTGGTTGGTGGAGCGCCAACGCCCGCGCCGATCGTCGAACCTCTCCTCGAGCGCCCGGAACAGATCCTCCGCCGGCCGCATGGGCAGCCCGTTGCTGATGTACAGGATGGCCTTGCGCCCTGGCAGGCCCGCCATCGTCCGGATCGCGTTCTCCAGGTTCACGATCGAGGCGTCGACCTCGCTTCTGATCATTGCGGCGAAGTCGCGGATCAGCTCCATCACCGCGCTGTAGCGGGGCGGAACCTCGTCGTCCCGGTTGAGTTCGCGCAGGATGTCGAGGCGCTGCGATTCGATGCGGTCGCGGCTGCCGACGACCCTCGCGACCTCGTGCGTCGCCTCGGCGACGCGCCAGGCCTCGGTGGTGAACGGCAGCGCGACCTCGAACCGGCCCGCATCGTAGACGGCGAGCATCGCGCGGTCGTACGGGCTGAGCTGGACGCTCAGGAAGTTGCGCAGGAAGGGCAGCAGGCGGTTGCGGTCCGTCGGTGTCAGGTTGTTGTTGTCGACGTAGACCATCAGGCTCAGCCGGTGCTCCGGCGGCGGCGGCTCGGCCGGGACGAAGCGGTCCAGGTCGCTCTGCCGGGGCTGGCGGTCCCGGAAGGAGGATGCTTCCTGCTCCCGCGCGGTCGCATCCAGGCCGTCCGTGAACTCGTAGAAGTTCGACAGCTCCACCGGGCGACCGTCCTCCCGCACCTCGAAGTCGTCGGCCGTCAGGCCGGTGACCGGATTGCCGTCGCGGTCGGTGACCCAGACGTCGACGTTGACGACGCGGACGTCGATCGTCTCGCCGAAGGTCTCGGGCGCGGGCTCCTGCTGTGCGTGGGCGGCGCCGTTCGCGGAGAGCAGCAGGAAGAGGCCGGCAAGGGTGGCAGGACGTTTCATCCTGGGCAAAGCGTATCGCTGGGCCGGCGCACCCAGTGGTTCAGTCGTGCAGCGTCACCACCCCGGCATCGCCGTCGACGCTGATCTCCTGCCCCGGCGCCACGCGCTGGGTGATGTTGCCGGTACCGACGACCGCGGGAATGCCGTACTCGCGGGCGACGATCGAGCCGTGGCCCAGGATGCCGCCGATATCGGTGACGAGTCCCGAGGCATGCGCGAACAGCGGCGTCCAGGCGGGGTTCGTCATCGGGCAGACGAGGATGGAGCCCGACCGCATCCGGTCGAACTCGGGCGGCGACTTGATCAGGCTCGCCGGCGCGGTGACGGTGCCGGGACTCACGGGCACGCCGCGCAGCGTGGAGCTGTTCGGGTCGTTGCGGGCCTGCGTCTCCTTGAAGGCGATCGACGGATGCTCGCTCGCCTCCGGCGGCACGGTGCCCGGCGGGTGCAGCCGCTTGCGGGCCTCGCGGAGCTCGCGCCGTTCGGCGGCGAGCACGCCGAGATCGGGCCTCGCCTCGCCGCGCGCGCGTGCCTCGATCGCTTCGCGGATCTCGTCCGTGACACAGAAGTAGACGTCGTCCGGCCGCGTGAACGTGCCGGCCTCGACCAGGCGCCGCCCCAGCTCCGCCGCCAGCGGGCGCAGCACCGGCCAGGCGCTGCCGAGGTAGAACATCGTCTCCTCGCGGATGGGGTAGAAGAGGTAAGTGAACCACAGGCGGAAGCGGAACTGCCAGTACTCGAGGCCGTCGAGCAGCTCTTCGATCCGGGCAAGCGCCTCCTCCTTCTTGCGGCGCGCGTCGATGTCGTGCTGCTCCGGGCTGTAGTCGCGGTTGGCGACCATCGTCTTCAGCGTGGCGAAGAAGGCGGTCGGATCCTCGCTCTGCGGCGGCTCGACGAAGTCGAGCGTGTAGCCCTGGTGCCCGAAGGTGGAGAGGTAGTCGTGAATCGCCTCCAGCGCCGGACCGCTCGCCGGATGCTCCTCGAGCGCGGCCATGAGCCGTGAGGGCGGGGTCACCATCACCAGTTCCCAGAGCGACTCGTCGGCCCGGATGCGCCTGGCGACCTCGTAGATCGCGTCGTTCGCTTCCATCGTCTTCGACTTGAAGCCGCTCAGGAACTGGCCGCTCGTGAAGTTGTGGTCGGGCAGTGTCTCGCGCAGAAAGCACTGGAGCTGGTCGTCGGTCGACTTGGCGACGCCGAAGGTGTGGCCGGTGTCGTTCGACCAGTAGTCGCCCTCCGCGATGCCCAGGTCGACGACGCCCTTGAGCAGGGTCTCGTCTGACGCCGCGGCGGGATCGACTTCGCGCCATTCGCCGGTGATCCGGACCAGGCGCGGCATCGTCTCCTCCCTCCACTTCCTGAGCACGCCGTCGTTCCACTGGGTGCGATTGAAGGCGATGAAGGTCGGGTTCCTGCTCTCGGGCATGGTCACCCGCTGCGCCAGGGAATCGCCGAGTCCGGCCGAGGCTGCCCAGGCGTCGAAGGCGCGGCTGTCCTCGTCGCCGAGCGCATCCCGAAACAGCTTCAGGTCGTGCGCCGCCATCTCCAGGTTCTCCGCGGGGGAGTCCTTGCGCCGCTCGGCCATGGCGCGTTCGGCGGCCTCCAGCTCGTCCTCGGTCGGCTTGCTGATCTTCTCGTTGCCGTCCGGGAAGAGCATTTGCCAGTCCCCGCGCTGGTAGGCGAAGCCGTTCATCGTGACGAACACCGGGCCGCCGCCGACCATCATGCTCTTGCCGCCGCGGGCCTTCTCGAGACCGATCGTCAGGTAGAGCTCCTCGAACAGCGGGCAGATCGGGTCGGGCATGTTCTCGACGATCTGGCGGCGCGTCAGGATGCGCGCCGGAGGCGTCGGTTCCCACTCGACCTCGATCGGCTGCGGCGGCAGGTTCGTGATCGGCCGCGACTGCAGCAAGTACAGCTTGCCGCCGGAGATGGCCCACTCGATGTCCTGGGGCACGCCGTCGAACTGCGCTTCCACCTCTCCGCCGAGCTCGACGAGTTCGCGGATGGCCTCCGCCGACAGGGAGGATCGGCCGCGGTCGGCCTCGCCGGTCTCCTCGATGCGGGTGCCCTGGTCGCCGTCCTGGACGATCCGCTGTTCCTTGGTGCCGATGATCGTCTCGGTGGCGTCGCCGGTCGCGCGGTCGACCACGTAGGTGTCGGGCGTTACCTGGCCGCCGACGACGGCCTCGCCGAGGCCGAAGCTGGCGTTGACGATCGCCTCCGAGCGCTCGCCCGTCGCCGGATTGGCGGTGAACAGGATGCCCGAGATCTCGGAGGGCACCATGATCTGGACGACGACGGCCATCGCCACCTTGCCCTGGTCGATGCCCATCTGGTGGCGGTAGGCGATCGCGCGCGGCGTCCACAGCGAGGCCCAGCAGTCGCGCACCGCGGCGACCACGGCGTCCTCGCCGCGCACGTTGAGGTAGGTGTCCTGCTGGCCGGCGAAGGACGCCTCGGGCAGGTCCTCGGCGTTGGCGGATGAGCGCACCGCGACCGGCGGGTTCTCCGGCTCCAGGCTTCGGTAGGCAGCGGCGATCTCGGCCGCCGCGAGGTCGGAGAGGGCCGGCGCGGCCAGGAGTTCCTGGATCGCCGCCGATGCCCGATCGAAAGAGACGGCGCCGTTCAAGAGCTCGGGCTTCGCCAGCTCGACGATCCGCTGCTGCAGACCGTGCGCCGCGACGAAGGACCGGTAGGCGGCCGTGGTGACCTGGAAGCCGCCCGGCACGGCGAAGCCGGCGTTTGCGGCCCGCGCCAGCGAGCGGCCCTTGCCGCCCAGGAGGTCGAGGTCGTCGTCGCGGGTGTCGAGCGGCCGGACGAAGGATGCGGCCGTAGCGGAGAGCTGGTCCATCGATCTCAGTTCCAGAAGCGGTCCAGCCGCGTCCAGGACCGGATCGGGATCACCTCGCCGGTGAGCAGGTCCGAGGCCGGCGAGGCCAGGAAGAGGCAGAGGTCGGCGACGTCTTCGGGGTCGGGCGGCCGCTCGAGGCGTGGCACGGGCGTGCCGTCCTCCTTTTCGGCCGGCTGGATGACGCCCCACTTCACCATCGCAGGGGTGGCGATCAGCCCGGGCGCCACGCAGTTGACCCGGATGTTGTGCTTCGCCCACTGGAAGGCCAGGTTGTTGCTCAGGCTGATCACGCCCGCCTTGGCCGCCGAGTAGTGGAGCATGCCGGGGTGGCCCTTGGTGCCGGCGACCGACGAGATGTTGATGATGTTGCCGCTCTGCTGCTCGATCATCTGCTTGCCGGCGGCGATGCAACACAGCCAGGTGCCGGTCAGGTTCAGATCGACGATGCGCTGCCATTCGTCGTAGGGCGTGTCCTCGGGCATGCGCGGGGTCGCGCCGCCGCCGGCGTTGTTCACCATGACGTCGAGCCGCCCGAAGGCGCCGACGGTCTCGGCGATCAGCCCGTTGACCTCGTCGGGGACCGTGATGTCGCAGCCGACGGCCATGGCGGTGCCGCCGGCTGACTCGATCTCGCCGACGACGCCGTCCAGGTTCTCCTTCTTG
Organism: Holophagales bacterium; assembly: GCA_009836625.1. GTDB lineage: Bacteria > Acidobacteriota > Thermoanaerobaculia > Multivoradales > Multivoraceae > Multivorans. Next base: position 26,284 of record VXVC01000014.1, on the reverse strand, counting down.
CGCGACGCGACGACGACCCTCGCCCCCGCCTCGGCGTAGGTCTTGGCGATACAGGTGCCGATGCCGCCGGCGCCGCCGGTGACGATAGCGACGCGATCCGTCAGGTCGAGCTTGGTCATTCCTTCACTCTCCCGGTCGTGATGCCGCCGCCCGCGCCGTCTCCGGGCGTTCCGGGAACGATGCGCGCTTCGCAGCCGCCGCCCGGCGGGATCAGCCAGTCGCAGCCGGGCGTGTTCCCTGGGCCGTCGTCGTGGCAGGCGAGCAGCGCCGCGTAGTCGTCCTTCAGGCTGCCCGGCCGGCGCGGCGGCATGAAGCCGTTCACGTGGACCTGGCCGCCCTCCAGCAGGCGGGCCGTCCTGGTCGGCGCCCGGTGGCAGTCGAGACAGGCGTTGCCTTCGATGTACGGCGTCCGCATGTCCCAGTGCGTTCCGCCGACCACCCAGTAGGGCGCTTCAGGATCCACCCATCCCGGAAGGACGGGTTCGCTCGGATTGGACGGCAGCTTGGCGCCGTCGATCCAGGGGTCGTGCAGGAAGGCGTTGTTCTGGTGGCACTGGACGCACTGGACGTTCGGCGGCGGCGGGATGAAGGCCTTGTCGAAGTCGTCGTGGTCCGGACCGGGGAGCTTCCCGGCCAGCAGGCCGCGCTCGTCCATGTGAAGGTACTCCCTGGCCTGAATGAGGTCGCCCTTCCCGTCCGGCGACTCGAAGAAGCAGGTGGCGCCGGTCGTCTTGTTGTGTCCAATCATCTGGACGGAGGAGATGCCCCTCTCGAAGAGCTCCCGGCCGGCCGAGCGGCAGAACCAGACCCAGACGACGTCCTCCAGGGGGCTGCCGTCTGCGGCCTTGCCCTGCACCCTGGCGATCCTCGAGCCCACGTTGCAGTTGCCCTTGAAGTCCGGCGTGTCGCACTGGCGGGGGCCCGGACTCTCGAAGACCTCCACCCCGTCGACGTGGATCGGGATGCGCACGCCCGCGCCGCAGTCGACCGTCGGCGGCACGCCGACGTGCGGCAGGCACATGGCGGCGTACTCCGAGGCCGTCTCCGGCATGGTCTGCGCCTTGCCGCCGGGGATGCAGGCGTCCTCGGCCATCGCTCCGGCGGGAACGAGCACCGCGAGCAGGGCGCTCGCTACGGCCAGCCGTGACATCGCTCGAAGCTTCATCTGATTCTCCTTCGTCCCGGCCGGGAGTGTACCGAACTTGTAACAGTGTCTCAACTTGGAAGTTGCCGCGAAGGTGAAACGCTGTATCATGTTTTGCGTACTCTTCAAGAACTTCCAGGGAGGAAGAGCATGGACCGCAGGCATCCCGACGGCCGAAGGACCCGGAGACTCATCCTGTTGGCGCTTCTCGCCATGGCGGTGCTCGCCCTGCCTGCCGCGGCCCAGGACGGCAGTGTTTCGGGCACGGTCTACGACCGCGAGGGCGGCGCCCTGCCGGGCGTCACGGTCAGCCTCCAGGACGCCGACGGCGAGGACACCGGGAAGAGCGCGCAGACGGACGCTTCCGGGGCCTTCCGGATCGACGGCGTAGCGGACGGCGCCTACACGGCGACGGCGTCGCTCCAGGGATTCCGGTCGTTGATCGCAACGGTCGAGGTGTCGGGCGGAACGGGCTCCGTCGAGTTCGCTCTCGGCCTCTCCGTCGTCGAGCAGATCGTCGTCCAGGGCGAGATCGGCGAAGAGAACGTCCTGCGGCGGCCGATGACGGTCACCGGCTTCAACGAGGGCATGGTCGTCGAGCTCGGGATGAACAACAACAACGACCTCGAGGCGCTGACGCCGGGCCTGCAGATCGGCCACCAGTCGCCCGACTCGGGTCACGGCAACCACCTCTACCTGCGCGGTATCGGCTCGCAGCGCAACCAGGAGTTCTTCCAGGCCACCGCGGTCGCCACCTACGTCGACGGCGTCTACACCGACGAGCTCTACGGACTCGAGCCCGGCAACCTCTTCGACGTCGAGAGCATGAACGTGGCGCGCGGCCCGCAGGGAACCACCGGCGGCCGCGCCGCGATCGCCGGCGCGATCAGCTTCAACACGATCAAGCCGACCGCCCAGTTCGACGTCAACGCCCTGGCCGAGTACACGGACCAGACCTCGCAGCGCGGCGACCTCGCCATCGGCGGACCGATCGGCGACAGCCGGGTGAGCTGGCGGTTGACGGCGGGAAGCTGGCAGGGCGAGGGCGCGCAGCCCAACATCGGCCCCGGCGGCGACTACGACGAACCGGACAACACCCACTGGGCGCCGCAGCTCCGCTATCTCGGCGAGACCGTCGACTTCAACATCCGCTACGCCGCGCGCGAGGACAGCGGCGCTCCCCGCACCTCCGTCGAACTGACCGGCCGCGACGTGACGACGGAATGCCTGCTGACGGGCACCGACCCGGACGGCAATCCGACCTGCCTGTTCCCCAATCCCTTCCTCGGCGCGGCGAACCAGGCGCCGTCGGTCCGGGACTGCGATCTCAGCGATCCGAACCGGCTCATCTGTCCCGGTGACGACCTGCGCAACGTCGTCGACTACAACACGCCCGGCAACGAGGACTCGGAACTCCAGATGGCCGTCGCCGACCTGAACATCCGTCCCAGCAGCGGCATCAGCCTGTCCTACAAGGGCGGCTACCGCGAGACGACGGAGAACGCGCAGACCGACACGGACGGCACGTCGCGAATGGGCGGCCCCGACGACCCGTTCCTCGACGCGAACGGCTACCCGTTCGCCGACACGATGGTGAACTACTTCCGCTACTCGGAGCAGACCTCCCACGAGCTGAGGCTGGCCTCGAGCTTTACCGGCGACTTCCAGTTCGTCCTGGGCGCCTACCAGCGCGACGGGGACGAGCCCTACGACGCCCGCTTCTTCAACTTCGCCGTCCCCGCGTTCAACACGAACACCCTGGCCACCTGCCAGGCGTTGCTGCCGTTCTTCGGGCTGCCCCTGCTGAGCGAGCACGGCACGACCTCCCGCCAGTCGGGTCAGGGCGGCGTCTGGGCCTGCCCGGGCGAGCTGCTCGACTGGTCGAACGCGGGCGCGATCGGCGCGTTCTCCGACGGCAACATGAACGGCCACTGGCTCGACTTCTACGGTCACTCGCGGTTCGAGACCAGGGCCTACTACGCCAATGCCGAGTACCAGCTCGGCAGCAACTGGACGCTGTTCGGCGGTATTCGCCACGACCAGGACATCAAGACGCACGTTCAGAACGATGTTCGGATCGGCATCGACTTCGGCTTCGGGGTCGACCTGTGGATCTTCCGGAACGCCGCGGTCGAAGGGTTCGAGGGCAAGAACGACGCGGAGTGGAACCAGACCACCTGGAACGCGGGCTTCCAGTACTCGCCCACTCCCGCCAGCATGTGGTACGGCCGCGTCTCGAAGGGCGGCCGTCCCGGCGGCTTCGTCGGCTTCGGCAACATGAACGAGGTCACCTTCGACTCGGAAGAGCTCATCAACTACGAGACGGGCTGGAAGGGCCTGCTGGCGGACAACCGCCTGCAGTTGGAGGCTTCGGTCTTCTACAACGACTACCAAGGCTACTGGGTCAACTCGACCCGCCTGTTGCCGGTCGAACGGCGGATTCAGGGTGAGAGCATCTTCGAGGGTGAGATGAACACGATCGAGGGCAGCTTCATCTCGGGCCTCGAGTTCAACGCCGCCTACCGGGCCACCGACCGCTTCACGATCCGCGGCTGGTACAACTACCTCGATTCCGAGCTCGGAGACTTCGAGACGATCTACTGTTGCGACCCGGCGGCGGAGACCGTGACGCACCAGTTCCAGGATCGCGAGGGCAACACCTTCACCCAGGAGATTGCCAGCCTGACGAACTTCGGCGGTAACCGCATGCCGCTGCAGCCCAGGCACAAGTTCTCCGTGACGGCGATCTACGACCTCGGCAACGTGCGGTTCCTGGGCACGCTCGGCCACACGACGGAGAAGAACACCGACGTCAGCAATCTGCCGAAGTACAAGATCCCCGAGTACACGCGCCTCGACCTGCGAGCCATCTGGTTCACTCCGCGCGAGGGCCTCCAGGTCCATCTGTTCGCCAAGAACCTGCTCGACCAGATCGCCGTGCAGCAGTGGCGGCCGAACGAAGGCTACGGCTTCGGCACCGGCGTGATCCGCGGTTCGCTCACCGACGAGCGCGAGGTCGGCGTGATGGCGAGTTTCCGGCTCGGCGGCCGCAAGACCCTCTACGGCCTCGGCGGAGGAATGGGCCCGTCAGCCGGCGGGAAGTAAGCGCTCCGAGCACCGGACCGTGTCGGTGCGCCGGCCTTCTGGCCGGCTTCCGAAGGTCTGCGGCTCTCGTTAGCTAGTCTGCGGCACGTGAACGGTGCTCTACCCGGTTGGACCGCCGGCACTCTGCTGGCGTGGCTTCTCGCCACACCCCTGGCGGCCCAGCCAGCCGGCTCCGCGGCGGACGCCCCGGCGGAGCTGCTCGCCGGGATCGAGGCGCCGCGGGAGGCGGGATCGAGCGACGACTCCGGCAAGAGCCTCGCCGAGCTGATGGAGACGCACGGCATCCCGGCACTCAGCGTCGCCGTCGTCCAGGACTACCGGCTGCATTGGGCCCGGGCCTGGGGCGTGACGGACGAATCGAGCGGCGCGCCGGCCGACACGGACACCCTCTTCCAGGCCGCCTCGATCAGCAAGCCGGTGTCGGCGATGGCGGTGCTCCGGGCTGTGCAGGACGGGCATCTCGACCTTGACGACGACATCAACTCGATCCTCCGTTCCTGGAAACTCCGGGACGACGCGGAGCTGCTCGCCGAGACCCCGGTGACGCCGCGGATGCTGCTGAGCATGACGGCCGGCACGACCGTCTCGGGATTCCCCGGCTACAAGCCGGACGCCGAGCTGCCGACCGTGCCCGAGGTCCTGGGACGGAAGGACGAGGAAACGCCGGCCAACACCGATCCGGTGGTCGTCGGCTGGCAGCCCGGCACCCGCTACGAGTACTCGGGAGGCGGTTCGACCATCCTGCAGCTTGCCGTGAGCGACGCCAAGGCTGAGCCGTTCGACCAGATCCTCCAGGAGACCGTCCTCGACCCGCTGGGCATGACCCGCAGTTGCTTCTGCCAGCCGCTGCCGGAGGCACTCCACGGCAACGCAGCGCGGGCCGGCGGGTCGGCGACCGAACCCGACGAGGACGATGCGCAGCCCCGCGCACCCTGGCACGTCTACCCGGAGCTCTACGCCGCGGGCCTGTGGACGACGCCGACGGACCTCGCGAAGTTCCTGATCGAGGTCCAGCTTTCACTGGAAGGCCGCTCGAACCGCATCCTCACGACCGGGTTCACTCGCAGGATGGTGACGCCCGGAGGCGTGGGCAACTACGCTCTCGGCTTCACCACCGGCGCCGACACTCCGCACCGCCCCGCGCCGCCCGGAGAAGCGGACCGTTTCTTCGGACATACCGGCGGCAACTGGGGCTTCCGCGGGAACTTCGTCGGATCGCTCGAAGGAGGTAACGGCTATGTCATCCTGGCCACCGGCAGCGAAGCCAACCCGGTCATCTTCGTCGAGCTCCCGACACGCATCCGGGCCGCCTACGGTTGGAACTAGCACCGGCGCCCACTGGGTGCGCGGGTCTTCTGACCCGCTGCCGCCGGAGGCGGCCGTTGGACTGCGCCGGCCGTCAGGCCGGCTCCTCTTTCCGGCCGCGGCGCTCCTGATCTTCGCCTGCGCCACGCCACCCTCCCCGGACGTGACCTCCGAGACCGAGCAGCTCTTCCAGGCGCGCCTCGACGAACTCCGCGCGGAACTCGGCTTCATCGGCGCAACCGCCGCCTTCGTCCTCCCGGACGGCAGCGAAGGCGTCGCCGCGACCGGCTACGCCGATCCGGAGAGCGACCTTCCGATGCGCCCCGAGAACCGCATGCCGGCCGGCAGCATCGGCAAGACGATCGCCGCGACCACCGCGCTCAGCATGGTCAACGAGGGCCTCCTCGGCCTCGACGACCTGGCCTCGCGCTGGCTCGGCGACGAACCGTGGTGGACCCGCCTGCCTAACCACGAGACGATGACCCTCCGCCATCTGCTCAGCCACTCGAGCGGACTGACCGACCACGTCTACGACGAAGCCTGGCGCGCCGAGGCCCGGTCCCGTCGCGGCCCGGCCGGCGACCCCGACGCCTGGTTCGAGCCGCGGGATCTCGTCCACTACGTCCTCGACAAGGAGCCCCTGTTCCCGGCCGGCGAGGGCTACGCCTACACGGACACCGGCTTCCTCGTCGCGGGCCTCATCATGGAGGCGGCCTCCGGCGGCGCGTACTACGACGAGGCCAGGCGCCGCGTCCTCGACCGTCACGACCTCCCCCGCACGGTGGAGCAGATCGGCCGCACGTTCCCCGATCTCGCCCCCGGTCACGTCGGCGAGGACAACCCGTTTTCGCTACCGGCCAAGACCGCCGAGGGCGACGAGATGGCCTTCAGCCCGCAGACCGAGTGGACCGGCGGCGGCTACGTCTCCAACTCACGCGACCTGGCCCGCTGGGCCAAGATCCTCTACGAGGAGCGCGCCCTCGACGGACCGTACCTGGAGGAGATGCTGAACTCCGGCTACCGCGGCGAAGACGCCGGCGCGACCTACGGCCTCGGCGTCTACCGGGCCGACAGCCCGCACGGCGAACTCATCGGCCACGGCGGCTGGTTCCCCGGCTGGCGCTCCACGATGTACTACCACCCGGAGTCCGGCATCGCCGTTGCCGTCCAGTTCAACCAGAACGAACTCGACTTCCGGAACGAAGTCCGCGACGCCCTGCTGGCCCTCTTGCTGGAACGGCTTCCCTAGGCAGCCAGCACGTACGCCGCGGCGCCGTCGGCGGCTTCCAGGAAACGGTCGATCTCCGCGTCGCCCATCGGGGTCGAGAGCGCGCCGAAGAGGCCGCGGGCGCCCATCAGCATGCCCCGGTTGAGCATCTCCCTGGCGATCTTCTGGATCCGCGGCGCCGCGGAGCGGGCCGTGAAGACGGCGCGGAAGTCCTTCGGCGGTTCGTTCCCCGGCACGACGGCGAAGAGCGAGCCGCGGCCGGTCGCGACGGCCTCGATGCCGTGCCGCTGGAGCACCTGCTGCAGCCCGGCGCGGACCCGGTCGCCTAGCCGGTCGAACTCGGCGAAGACGTCCGGCGTCAGGCGCTTCATCGTCTCGTAGCCGGCGACCATCGTCACCGGGTTGCCGTTGTAGGTGCCGCCGTGGTGGACCAGCTCGCCGTCGCGGTGGTCGAAGACCTTCATCACGTCCGCCTTGCCGGCCACCGCGCCGACCGGGAAGCCGCCGCCGATGATCTTGCCGAGCGAGACGAGGTCCGGCTCGATCCCGAAGCGGTGACAGGCGCCGCGGTAGTCGATGCGGAAGGAGAGCACCTCGTCCGCGATCAGCAGGGCGCCGCACTCCCTCGTCTTCGCCCGGATCGCCGCCACGAAATCAGCCCTCGGCGGGATCAGGCCGAGCGCGGCCGGCAGGGGATCCATGACGACGGCCGCCAGGTCGTCCCGGTGCTCGTCGATCAGGGCGCTGCAGACCTCGATGTCGTTGAGCGGCAGCGTGACGACCTCCGTCTCGAGGCTCTTCGCCATGCTCGGTTCGAGCGTCGTCGCCGGCCGTTCCGACTCGCCCCAGTTCTTCGGACGCGAACTGTCGGAAGCCTGCGCGTAGTCGTAGATGCCGTGGTAACAGCCCTCGAACTTCGCGATCTTGCTGCGGCCCGTCGCCGCCCGCGCGGCCCGGATCGCCAGCAGCACGCCCTCGCTGCCGGAGTTCGCGAAGCGGACCTGGTCGATGTAGGGGATGCGCTCCACCAGCAACTCGGCGAGGCGGATGTCCGTCTCGGTCGGCAGCGAGAATGCCGTGCCGCTCCCGATCACCCGGGCGACCGCTTCCGTCACCGCGGGGTGCGAGTGCCCGAGGATCAGCGAGGTGTAGTTGTTGACGAAGTCGATGCGCTCCTGGCCTTCGACATCCGTCACGATGCAGCCGTGCCCGGACGCCGCGTAGATCGGGTACGGGTCCATGACCAGCGTGTGGCGGCTGTTGCCGCCGGGCATGACGTCGAGGGCGCGCTCGTAGAGCGACCGCGAGGCCGACTGCTCGCCGAGGTAGCGATCGGTGGAGCGGGGTTCGGCCGTCCTGGCGGCCACGGGTCTCGAAACGTCGTTCACACTCCAACCCTCTCTTCCGAGGTTCGACGGGGGCGACGAGTGTACTGCGGCCCGGCCAGCGCAGAGGCCCGCCTCGGCTATTGTGGCGAGCCGTGAACATAGCTTCACCGCATGCGCTCGCGGCAGCGGCCATCGGCGTGACGTGTTGCCTGGGCGCCGCCACGGCTCTCCCGGCCCAGGAAGGCCCGACGCACGCGATCGCCTACTTCGGCGAACCGAAGTACGCCGCCGACGTTCCGCACTTCGACTACGTCAACCCGGATGCTCCGAAGGGCGGCGAGATGCGCACGTGGCTGCCGGGGACCTTCAACAACATCCATCCCTACGCCGACATGGGGCGCACGCCGGCCTGGGCCAACTGGCGGGTCACGGTGATCACCTCCGATCGCCTGATGATGGGGTCGGAGGACGAGCTGTCGACCCTCTACTGCCTGCTCTGCGAGACGGTCGAGGTCGCCGGCGACTACAGTTGGGTGGCCTACACGCTGCGGCCCGAGGCGCGATGGCACGACGGTGTGCCGGTCACGGTGGAGGACGTCGTGTGGACGTTCAAGACCCTGAAGGCGGACGGTCCGGTCAGCTTCAAGGCGGCCTGGCGGCACGTCGAGGGCATCGAGCGTCTTGGGGAGCGCTCCTTCCGCTTCCTTCTCGGCGCCGAGGGAAGAAGCCGCAGAGCGGTGATGGAGGCGTCCGCCTTCCTGCCGATGGCGAAGCACTACTGGCAGGACCGCGACTTCACGGCGACCAGCCTGGAGGGGCCGCTCGGCAACGGCGCCTATCGCGTCAAGGAGGTCGACCCCGGCCGTCGCCTCGTCTTCGAGCGCGTTCCGGACTACTGGGCGAAGGACCTCAACGTCAGGCGCGGCTACCACAACTTCGACCGCATCTCCGTCCTCTACTTCCGGGACATGAAGGCCGGCATCCAGGCGCTCAAGGCCCGCGTCGTCGACTACTTTCGCGACCAGGACGAGCGGGAGGTCGCCACCGCCTACGACTTCCCCGAGGTCGGCATGGGGCTCTTCAACAAGGAGACCTACCGGATGAGGATGACCTACGGGATGCACTGGTCGGTCGTCTTCAACACCCGCCGCCCGATCTTCCAGGACATCCGCGTCCGCGAGGCGCTGACCCTGGCCTACAACTTCGACTGGGGCAACCGCACTCTCCAGTACGGCGCGCTGCGGCGGAACACGACGTTCTTCCTGGGCTCGGAGATGGCGGCGCGCGGCCTGCCGTCGGCCGGGGAACTGGCGCTGCTCGAGCCGCTGCGGGAGCATGTCCCCGACCGCGTCTTCACGCACGAGTTCACCCTTCCCGAAACCGACGGCTACGGCCGCAACCGGGAGGCGCTGCTGCGGGCGGGGGAGCTGCTCGAGGAGGCCGGCTGGGTCCTGCGCGACATGAGGCGCGTCGACGAGGCGACGGGAGAGCCGCTCCGGTTCGAGATCATGGTCATGCTCAGGGAACACGAACGGATGATGGTGCCGTTCGTCGACAACCTCACGCGCCTCGGCATCGACGCGACCGTCCGCCGGGTGGAGTCGAACATCTTCACGAACCGTGCGCGCCAGTACGACTTCGACATGACGATGCAGAAGATCTACACCCACCCCATCCCGCAGCCGGGCCGCACGCGCAGCTACCTGCACTCCCGGAGCGTCGACTCCCCGAACCTGTGGAACTACGCGGGGATCAGGAACCCGGCGGTGGACTTCCTGGTGGAGAAGGTGATCGGGGCCGAGACCGAAGAGGAGATGAACATCGCCGGCCGGGCGCTCGACCGGGTGCTGCTGTGGGGCTTCTACGTCATTCCCGAAGGCGCCCCCAAGGGCCGCCACCTCCTGTACTGGGACCGCTTCGGCCATCCGCCCCTGGGGCACGAGCACCTGAACTGGACCGGCTTCCCGCAGCTCTGGTGGTTCGACGAGGAGAAGAGCGCCCGCGTCGACGCCGCGCTGGGCGAGAGCAGGTAGTGGCTACCCTGCGAACCCGTCGCCTGTCGGTGCGCGGGTCTTCTGACCCGCTGCCGCCGCAGGCGGCTGGAAAGACGCGACGGCCGGAGGCCGGCGACCTTTAGAGTGCTCCTCTACGTCCTGCGCCGCATCCTCCTGATGGTGCCGACGCTGGTCGGCATCCTGCTGATCAACTTCGTCATCATCCAGGCGGCGCCTGGCGGACCGGTCGACCAGGCGATCGCCCAGCTCCAGGGCACCGGCCTCGACGCCGGCGTCGGGCTTCTCGGCGGCGGCGTGGCCGACGCAACTCTGGAGACGGAGCTGACCGCCACCGGCGGCATCGACCCGGCCCTCATCGAGGAACTCGAGCGCCAGTTCGGCTTCGACAAGCCGGCCCACGTCCGCTTCGGGATCATGCTGCGCGACTACCTGCGCTTCGACCTGGGCGAGAGCTTCTACCAGGACGTGCCGGTCATCGACCTCGTCCTGGACCGGCTGCCGGTGTCGATGTCCCTGGGGCTCTGGACCCTGCTCATCGTCTACTCGGTGTCGATTCCGCTCGGCATCCGCAAGGCGACCAAGGACGGTTCGCCCTTCGACGTCTGGACCAGCGTCGTGATCCTGGTCGGCTACGCGATCCCGGCCTTCATCCTCGCCGTCCTGCTCATCGTGCTCTTCGCGCGCGGCGGGATGATCGAGTACTTCCCGCTACGGGGTCTGGTGTCCGACGACTTCGCCGACCTCGGGACCTGGGCCCGCGTCAAGGACTACCTGTGGCACCTGGTGCTGCCGATCACGGCCCTGGTGGCGGGCAGTTTCGCCACCCTCACCATGCTGACGAAGAACTCGTTCCTCGACGAGATCAACAAGCAGTACGTGCTGACCGCTAAGGCCAAGGGCCTCAGGCCGCGACGCGTGCTCTACGGCCACGTGTTCCGCAACGCGATGCTGATCATCATCGCCGGCTTCCCGCGCGCGCTGGTCGGCGCGCTGTTCACCGGCGTGCTGCTCGCCGAGATCATCTTCTCGCTCGACGGCCTGGGCCTCCTCGGCTTCGAGGCGATCGTCACCCGCGACTACCCGATCATCTTCGGGACCCTCTACATCTCGACCCTGCTGGCGCTGGTGCTGCAACTCCTGACGGACGTGACGTACACGTTGACGGATCCACGGATCGACTTCGAGAGGCGGGACGTGTGAGCAGCCTCTCGCAGAGGAGATGGGCCGCCTTCAAGGCGAACCGGCGTGGCTACTGGTCGCTCGGGATCTTCCTCGTCATCTTCGGCGCCACCCTGTTCGCCGAGGTGCTCGCCAACGACAAGCCCCTGGTGGTTCGCCACGAGGGACGGTTCTACTTTCCGATCGTCGCGAAGTACGCCGAGACCGAGTTCGGCGGCGTGTTCGAGACGGAGGCCGACTACCGCGAGGAGTTCGTCCAGGAACTCGTGCGCGGCAGCGGCGGCTGGATGATCTGGCCGCCAGTCCCCTATGCCCACGACACGATCGACTACGAGCTGCCCGGGCCGGCCCCCTATCCGCCGTCGCGGCGGCACTGGCTGGGCACCGACGACATCGGCAAGGACGTCCTCGCAGGCCTCATCTACGGCATCCGGCTGTCCTTCCTGTTCGGGCTGGTGCTCACGGCCCTGAGCTCGATCATCGGCGTGCTGGCGGGCGCCGTCCAGGGCTACCTGGGCGGCAAGGTCGATCTGTTCGGCCAGCGCCTGATCGAGATCTGGGCCGGGCTGCCGATCCTCTTCGTCCTGATCATTCTCTCGAGCATCGTCGAGTCGAACGTCTTCTGGCTGCTCGGCATCCTGGTCGCCTTCAGTTGGATGGCGCTGGTGGGCGTGGTGCGGGCCGAGGTGCTGCGGGCGCGCAACTTCCAGTACGTCACGGCCGCGCGGGCACTGGGAGCGGGGGACCGGCGGATCGTCCGCCGGCATGTCCTGCCCAACGCGATGGTCGCGACGTTCACCTTCCTGCCGTTCATCCTCACCGGGTCGATCACGCTGCTCACGTCGCTCGACTTTCTCGGCTTCGGCCTGCCCGCCGACGCGCCTTCGCTCGGGAGGTTGCTCGCCCAGGGCCGGGCCAACCTGCACGCCCCATGGCTGGGCATCATGTCCTTTTTCACGCTGGCGACCCTGCTGACGCTCGTCATCTTCATCGGCGAAGCGCTGCGCGACGCCTTCGACCCACGGCGGACGGGGACGCAGTCGTGACGCCAACGACACCATTCCTCGAGATCGCCGACCTCGCCGTCGCCTTCGACGGCGTCGAGGTCGTCCACGGGCTCGACCTGCGGCTCGACCGCGGCGAGTCCGTCGCCCTGGTCGGTGAGTCCGGCTCGGGCAAGTCGGTCACCGCGCTCTCGATCCTCCAGTTGCTCTCGTACCCGCGGGCGTCGCACCCGAGCGGCTCGATCCGCATCGAGGGACGCGAGGTCATGGGCGCCGGCGAGCAGGAGATGCGCGCCATCCGCGGCAGCCGGATCTCGATGATCTTCCAGGAGCCGATGACCTCGCTCAATCCGCTCCACACGATCCAGCGGCAGGTGGAGGAAGTGCTGGCGCTTCACCGCGGACTGCGCGGCCCGGCCGCTCGCGAACGGACCGTCGAACTCCTGGAGCTCGTCGGCCTGCAGGAGGCGCGCGAACGGCTGAACTCCTACCCGCACCAGCTCTCGGGCGGCCAGCGCCAGCGGGTGATGATCGCGATGGCGATCGCCAACGAGCCGGACCTGCTGATCGCCGACGAGCCGACGACGGCGCTCGACGTCACCGTCCAGGCCCAGATCCTCGCGCTGATCAAGGAGCTGCAGGAGCGGCTCGGCATGGCGCTGCTGCTGATCACCCACGACCTCGGCATCGTCCGCGCGATGGCCGACCGCGTCTACGTGATGGAGCAGGGGCACGTCGTCGAGGAGGGCGCGACGCCCGGGATCTTCGCGCGGCCGGGGCATCCCTATACCCGCAAGCTGATCGACGCCGAGCCGCGCGGCACCTGCCCGATCCCGGAGGACGAAGCGCCGCCGCTGGTCGAGACGAAGGACGTGACCGTGGAGTTCCCGCTTCGAGGCTGGCCGCGGAAGCGCTCGCTCGTCGCCGTCGACGACGTCTCGCTCCGCGTCCGCCGGGGACACAGCCTCGGCGTCGTCGGCGAGTCGGGCAGCGGCAAGACGACGCTGGCGATGGCGATCGTCCGCCTGCTCCAGAGCCGCGGCGGGATCGTCTTCGACGGCCGGTCGATCGACGGCCTGGGCTTCAGGCAGCTCAAGCCGCTGCGGAGGTCGATGCAGATCGTCTTCCAGGACCCGTACGGCAGCCTTTCGCCGCGCCTGACCGTCGAGGAGATCGTCGCCGAGGGTCTGGTCATCCACGAACCCGGCCTCAGCCGGACCGAGCGTCGCCGTCGGGTCGCCGAAGTCCTCGCGGACGTCGGTCTCGATCCCGACATCCAGCGCCGCTATCCGCACGAGTTCTCCGGCGGCCAGCGCCAGCGGATCGCCGTCGCGCGGGCGATGATCCTCCGCCCCCGCTTCGTCGTGCTCGACGAGCCGACGTCCTCCCTCGACATGACGGTGCAGGCGCAGATCGTGGAGCTGTTGCTCGACCTCCAGCAGCGCCACGGCCTGACCTACCTCTTCATCAGCCACGACCTGAAGGTCGTCCGTGCGCTCTGCGACGAGATCGCCGTCATGAAGGACGGGCGGATCGTCGAGCAGGGGCCGGCCGACGAACTGTTCGAAGCGCCGCGCGAGTCCTACACGCGTGCCCTCATGAACGCAGCGCTTTGATGGAGCCACCCAAGATGAAAGCCGCACCCTCGATCCTGATCGCCGCCGTCACCGTCGTCGGCGCAGGCGCCACCACGTTCGGGCAATCCGCCGCGCCGCCCTCGCCCGACCCCGCGCGCCAGTGGAACCAGTTCCGGGGTCCCACCGGCGACGGCCGCACCCCCGCGACCGACGTGCCGATCGCCTTCGGTGCAGGCCAGCTCGTGCGCTGGAAGACGCCCATCCACGACGAGGGCTGGTCCTCTCCTGTGGTTTGGGGCGAGCAGGTCTGGGTGACGACCGCTCGCGAGGACGGCACCGAGTTGTTCGCGGTCGCGGTCGACCTGGAGAGCGGAGAGATCGTGCACGACATCAAGGTCTTCGACGTCGCCAACCCCCAGGTCGCCTGGGACGGCCACAACACCCACGCGACGCCGACGCCGGTGATCGAGGAAGGCCGCATCTACGTCCACTTCGGCAGCTACGGCACGGCGGCGCTCGACACGCGGACCGGCGAGAAGTTGTGGGAGAGGCGGGATTTGAACACCGACCACCGGGTGCGGCCGGCCTCGTCGCCCGTGCTCTCGGGCGACTCACTGTTCCTCGCCTACGACGGTGTGGACCGGCAGTTCGCCGCGGCACTCGACACGCGCACCGGCGAGACCCTCTGGCTCCGGAACCGCGAGGTCGCGACCGATTTCGGGGAGAAGCTCCGGGCGCACGGGATCACGGATATCGAGAGCGTGCTGGCCGCGAAGCCGAACGACAACCGCAAGGCGTACGCCACCTCGACGCTGATCGAACACGAAGGCCAGCGTCAGCTCATCAGCCCGGCCTCGGAGGTCACGTTCGCCTACGACCCCGAAACCGGCGACGAACTGTGGCGCGTGGTCCACGAGGGCTGGGGTTGGAACCTGGCCTGCAGGCCCGTGTACGCGCATGGCCTCGTCTACTTCACCCAGGGGGTCTCCCGTTTACTCGTGGCGGTGGACCCCGCCGGCTCCGGCGATGTCACCGACACGCACATCGCCTGGAGCGAGTCGCGCGGCACTCCGGAGATCCCCTCGCCGATCATTGTGGACGACCTGCTCTACATGGTCTCCGACACGGGCGGCGTGGTGACGGCTCTGGACGCGACGACGGGGGAGCGTGTGTGGCGGGCCCGCCTCCCCTCCGGAGGCGACCACTGGGCCTCGCCCGTGGCCGCCGAGGGCCGGATCTACCTCACGAGCCGCGACGGCACGGTGTCGGTGATCTCGGCGTCGCGGGAGTTCGAGGTTCTGGCGGAGAACGAGTTCGACGAGAGTCTCACCGCGTCGCCAGCCGTCGTCGATGGCGCGATCATCCTGCGCTCCGAAGGACATCTGTACCGGATCTCGGGTGAGGAGGCCGAAGAGCACGCTCACTTCGACGAGCAGATCGTCGTCCTCGGCAGCCGGGCGCACGCCCGTTCGGTGACGGAGTCCCAGGTCCCCATCGACGCGATCCCGGTCGAGGACATCACGCGCCAGGGCGCGGCGACGCTCGACTACCAGTTGCGGAACCTGATTCCCTCCTTCAACGTCGCGACCCATCCGATCAGCGACGCGGCGACCCTGGTGCGGCCGGCCAGCCTGCGCAACCTGGCCCACGACCACACGCTCATCCTGGTCAACGGCAAGCGGCGCCACCGGTCGTCGGTCGTCGCCTGGTTCGGCGGCGTGACGGACGGGGCGCAGGGGCCCGACATCTCGACCATCCCGGCGATCGCCCTGCAGCGCGTCGAGGTGCTGCGGGACGGCGCGTCGGCCCAGTACGGCTCGGACGCGATCGCGGGCGTCATCAACTTTCTGCTCAAGGACGACGCCTCGGGTGGCTCGATCGAGCTGAACCGGGGCAGCTACCTCGCCGGCGACGGCGCGGGCTACGGCGTGGCCGGCAACTTCGGCCTGCCGATGGGCGAGAACGGCTTCGCCAACCTGAGCTTCGAGGTCGGCGGCGCCGATCCGACGAGCCGCAGCGTCCAGCGCCAGGACGCGGCCGCGCTGATCGCCGCCGGCAACCACGACGTCCTGCAGCCGGTGCAGATCTGGGGCAACCCCAGGGTCGAGGACGATGTGAAGCTGTTCGCCAATATCGGCCACGAGTCGGACGGCGGCCTGGAGTTCTACGGCTTCGCCAACTACGCCGAGAAGAAGATGACCGAGGGCTTCTTCTTCCGCAATCCGAACTCGCGGCAGAGCATCTACAGCCTCGACGGCGGCGAGACGCTGCTGATCGGCGACGTCCTCCGCGCCAACGGCATGGGCTCGGCGAACTGCCCCGTTGTCCCGGTGACGAACAACGTGCCCGACGCGGACGCCCTTGCCCAGGTCTTCGCCGATCCGAACTGCTTCTCCTTCCAGGAGATCGCGCCGGGCGGCTTCACCCCGCAGTTCGGCGGCTGGATCACCGACGGTGCGATCGTCGCGGGCTTCCGCCGGTCACTCGACAACGGCTTCACCTGGGACCTCTCCGCCAGCCTTGGCTCGCACGAGTCCGACTTCTTCTTCATGAACACCGTGAACGCGTCGCTCGGCCCGGAGACGCCCCGCGACTTCGACCCCGGCCTGTACGAGCAGGAAGACGTCAACCTGAACTTCGACATCTCCTACTCCGTGTCCCACAGGGTCAGCCTCGCCGCCGGCGCCGAGTGGCGCGACGAGAGCTTCAGGATCGGCGCCGGGGGACGGCCGTCCTGGGAGGTCGGCCCGTACGCGGAGCAGGGCTTCATTCCGGCCTCGAACGGCTTCCCCGGGTTCCCCGACTACACGGCCGGAACCTGGAGCCGCGAGAACGTCGCCGTCTACGGCGACGTCGAGTGGCATGGCGCGGACGATCGGTGGGGCCTGGGCGCCGCCCTGAGGGTCGAGGACTACGACGTCTTCGGCAACACGACGAACGGCAAGCTGTCGTTCCGGCGCGAGCTGAGCGAGACCGCGGCGATCCGCGGCGGCGTCAGCACCGGCTTCCGCGCGCCGACGCCGGGGCAGCAGAACGCGCTCAACGTGCAGACGACGATCGATCCGGTGACCCTGGAACTCGTCGACAGCGCCACCGTGCCGTCCACCTTCATCGCGGCGGAGCTGCGGGGAGGCAAGCCGCTCGAGCCCGAGGAGTCGGTCCACGCGACCGCCGGCCTGGTGATCGACAACGGACCGTTCACGCTGACAGCCGACGTCTTCAACGTCGACATCGACGACCGGCTGTCGCTGTCGCAGGTGATCACGCTGACCGAGGACGAGCGCGAGCTGCTGCTCTCGCAGGGCATCACCTCGGCGCGGAACCTCTCCTTCTTCCGCTTCTTCATCAACGACTTCTCGACCCGCACCCAGGGCATCGACCTCGTCTCGACCTGGATTCCGGTCGCCTTCGACGGCGACACCGAGTTCAGCTTCAGCCTGAACTACACCGACACCGAGGTCACGAAGGACTCCGCCCTGCTGAGCCCCGCCGACGTGCTCTCCATCGAGCGCGGCGTGCCGCGTCTGCGCTGGAACGTCGCGGTCGGCCAGCAGATGGGGCCGGTCGGCCTGCTGGGACGGTTGAGCTACTACGGCTCCTGGATCGACTACTACTACACGCGCCTGTGGGCCGACGCGGCGCCGCCGGTGCAGGATTCGGCCTTCATCTTCGACTTCGAGGCCACGATCCCGATCGCCGCGGACACGACGGTTTCCGTCGGCGCGCAGAACATGTTCGATGTCCTGGCGTCCGCGCCCGCGCCGCTGGTCGAAGTGTTGGGTTCGCGGTACAGCCCGGTGACGCCGTGGGGGCTGAGTGGCGGGTACTACTACGCCCGCCTCAACTACCGCTGGTGAGCCGCCGGTACTCATCCTCCAGCACCCACAACCGATCCTGCCCCCACGTGGCGACCGACCCCACCCGGAACGACGGCACACCCCACAGCCCGAGATCGAACAGCTCCTCCCGGTTCCGCTCCGCCTCCTCCCGCCAGGTCGGGTCGCCCAGGTAGCCGCGACCCTCGGTCCAGTCCAGCCCGGCCTCCTCGACGATCCGCCGCAACCCCCGGTCCGAACCCGCATCGACCGCCTGTGAAAAAGCCAGGGTCATGAACGACCGGAAGTACTCGATGCCTCGGCCCTGCTCGATCGCCCAAGGCAGCAGCGAGTAGCCGCGCTCCACCGGCTTGCCGACCGGGTCGGAGATGGGCCCGAACTGAACGCCGTTCCGCCGCGCCTCGCGCGCAGCGTCGAGCAGGATGTACACGCGCTTTGACTTCTTCACCGGCAGGCCGCGCATGACCATCGGCAGGACGAAACGGATGCGCAGGTTGACCCCGAACGCCTCGGCGAGCCGGATCACCCGTGCGGTCGAGATCCAGGTGTACGGGCTCCGGAACGACGCGAAGAAGTGGAGGTCGGGAAGGTCCGTTGCTTCGAGGGCGTCGGCCGGCACCGGCTCCTCGAGCAGCCGCGGCTGCGCGTAGATCGGCGCGCCTCCCGTCGGTGCGTCTTCCGTCGGTGCGCCGGCCCTCTGGCCGGCATCCGCCGCAGGCGGAATCTCCGCCCCCAGATCGGCAAGCCGCTCCTCCAGATACGCAAGCCGATCAATCCCCCAGGTCCACTCACCACCATAGAAGCAGGTCCCGCCCAGATAGTGGCCAAGATCGGCGCGCCGTTCCGTGCCGGCGCGGACCGCGGCCTGGAGCGTTGCGTCCGTCGCCGTGCCCTCGCCCGCCGCAACGGGCTCGCCACTCCACAATCCCATGCCCAACGCGACAGCCGCCTCCAGAGTCGCCGCCGACCCGGGCTCTTCCGGCGCCTCCAACGTCGCCGTCAGTTGCCGCTGCACGCTGAGTACCAGCTCCGCGTCCGGCGGCTCCGCCGACGTCACATGAAAGCCGGCCTTCTCCGCCAACCGCCGCGCGTCCACAAGCGAGTACGACTCCAGCAGCGCCCGCGCAGGCGCCGCCCAGTCCTCCGGCGGCTCGACCAGCCAGGTCACCACGTCGACGTCGTAGCGCTCCTGGAGCTTCACCAGCGCCTGCGCCAGGAGATGCGAATACGGATCGTCGACTTGGTGGAAGAACTCGATCCGGTGAGGCTCCCCCTTGCGGCGGCGTTCCCGCTCGGCCCGCGCCCGCGCTTTGTCCCGCCTGCGCTCGTCCAGCAGGTGCGTGGAGAACTGCTTCGAGGCGAAGGACTTGATCGACATGGCTTTCCTCGTGGTGTGGTCGCAGAACGGCGAGGCTATCTCTGGGTGCGCGGGTCTTCTGACCCGCTGCCGCCGAAGGCGGCGTTGAAGTCGTCGCCGGCGAAGCCGGCGGCTACATTCTCCGGCCTCCGCCGCTTCGCGGCTCCGGCCGATGGGCGGGTCAGAAGACCCGCGTACCCAGCCCCGCGCACCCAGAGCGCCGCCGCCTCTGGGCGTTACGATGACCTCAGGCAGTTTCGATCCCAGCCCGTCGACTCGGGAGAAGCATGCGGTCCCCGTTAGCGCTTCCAGCGCTCAGCCTCCTGTTCGCCGCCGCAGCGGCCCAGGCCCAGCCCGACCCGGGCACCACCTTCCACGACTGCGACGTCTGCCCGGAG
This sequence comes from Holophagales bacterium, assembly GCA_009836625.1. Lineage (GTDB taxonomy): Bacteria > Acidobacteriota > Thermoanaerobaculia > Multivoradales > Multivoraceae > Multivorans. The sequence continues at coordinate 6,808 of VXVC01000014.1, read as the reverse complement.
ATGGTCGTCGTGCCGGCTGGCTCGTTCCGCATGGGCTCGCCGACGGACGAGGCGGGCCGCTACGAGGACGAGGGCCCGGCGCACGAAGTGACGATCGCCGAGCCCTTCGCGATCGGCGTCCGCGAGGTGACCTTCGAGGAATGGGACGCCTGCGTCGCGGCCGGCGGCTGCGAGGGCTACGACGTGGGAGACGAGGGCCGCGGCCGCGGCAGCTATCCCGTGCTCAACGCGAACTGGGACAACGCGCGCGCCTACGTCTTCTGGCTGACCGCCGTCACGGGCGAGACCTACCGTCTGCCCAGCGAGGCCGAGTGGGAGTACGCTGCCCGTGGCGGGAGCTCGACCCGCTATAGCTGGGGCGACGAACCGAGCGCAGCGCACGGCAACGGCGAGCAGGACCACGGCTGGCCCGACGACGGTCACCGCTACACGGCGCCGACCGGCTCGTTCGCGCCGAACCCGTTCGGGCTCCACGACGCCCACGGCAACGTCTGGGAGTGGACCGCCGACTGCTGGAACGACAGCTACGAGGGCGCCCCGAACGACGGCAGCGCCTGGCTCGACGGCGACTGCGTGGGCCGCGTCACCCGCGGCGGCGCCTACAACGGCGGCCCCGCCTACCTGCGCTCGGCGATGCGGCTGAAGATCTACTCACAGTTCCGCAGCTACTTCATCGGCTTCCGCGTCGCGAGGTCGCTCGCTCCCTGAATCCGCGGCTTCAAGAACACCCGCCAGTATCCAGCCCGTTGGATCCCAGCGCCTTCCCGGCACCCGGGACGGGGCCGTGTGCTAGCTTGTTGGAACAGCGTTAGACGTTGTGGCCTCCTCACAGGTAGCGCCCCTCCAAGCCGATTCGCACCCGCTTCCAAGCGTGCGGGTGAGTGTTCTTTTCACCATCTCGGAGGGAGATTGCGCCATGAGACAGAGATCCACGGTTCGCTTGACGTACACCGGTGTCGCGGCCCTGGCTGTCCTCCTCTGCGCCGGGGCCGCCTGGGCGCAGAACGGACCGTCCGTCCAGGGGACGATCACCGAGAAGGAATCCGGAGCCCTGCTCCCGGGCGCGGAGGTGTCGCTCCGAGACACTCCCCACCGCACCCTGTCGGGCAGTGACGGCCGCTACAGGCTCGACGGCGTGGCGGCCGGCGACTACACGCTCGACGTGAACTACGTCGGGTTCGAGGACTTCGAGGCCAGCGTCACGGTCGCGGCCGGGGAGACGGTCTCCCTGGCGATCGAGCTGGACGCCCGCTACGAGTTCGCCGAGGAGATCGTCGTTCAGGCGGTCCGGTTCGGGCAGAGCAAGGCGCTCAACGAGCAGAAGCAGGCGATCAACATCAAGACCGTTCTGTCCGAAGAGCAGATCCAGAGCTTCCCGGACCTGAACACGGCGGAAGTCCTGCAGCGCGTCAGCGGCGTCGCCATTCAGCGGGACAACGGTGAAGGCCGGTTTGTCTCCATGCGCGGCACCCCGTCGGCGATGACGAACATCACGATCAACGGCCAGCAGGTGGCGTACTCGAACAGTGCGAATCGTATGGTCGAGCTCGACGTCATCTCGGCCGCTCAGTTGACCGGCATCGAGGTGACCAAGGTCCTGACGCCGGACATGGACGCCGACTCGGTCGGCGGAGCGGTCAACCTGAAGACGCGGAGCGCGTTCGACCAGCCGGACGGCGTGACCAACTTCACCCTGGGCTTCGGCGACAACTCGATCGCCGACGGCACGCACTCGCGGTCGGCGTTCAACTACTCGACCGTGGGGGGCGCGAACGACAACCTCGGATTCTCGATCGGCGTCAACTTCGCGCGCACCGCGGCCGAACGCCACAACAACGAGCACAAGTGGGGGAGCGAGGACACCGTCGGCGGCGTCGAGATCCCCTACGCGCTGACCAACACGGAGGCGCAGTTTTCGGCCAACGACCGCGACCGCTACGGCGCCAACGCGCGCCTCGAGGTGCGGATCAACGACAACCACAAGCTCGACTTCGCCGTGGTCCAGAACTACCGCGAAGACGACCAGGACCGGCAGATCACGCGGATTCGCTGGGACAAGGGCAAGTACATCAGCCCGACGGAGGTCGAGGGTCTGCGGTTGGTGAAGTCCCTGCACGATCGTCTCGAGGAGCAGGAGATCACGGCCTACAGCGTTAGCGGGGAGCACCGGTTGGGGCAGTCCGTGCTCGACTTCAGCCTGTCCACGAGTTCCGCCTTCACCAAGAAGCCGGAGGGGCAGCTCAAGCCGGAGTTCCAGGCTCGCGGGTTCGACCTGAACGTGACCGACATCGGCGGCAAGGCGCCGGGTTGGGATTCGACCAGGCAGGACATTCACAACAGCGGCATCTTCGAGTTCGACGCCGTGGACGAGAAGTTCGAAAACACGACCAGCACGATCGACACCGCCAAGGTCGATCTGACCCGGCCGATGCAGTGGGGCAGCGATACTGGCGAGTTCAAGCTGGGCGTGAAGGTCCGCGCGCTGCAGAAGGATCGCGCCGACCTCCGCTCGAAGTGGAAGTGGAAGGGCGACAACCTGTTCCTCGACCAGTTCGAGGCTGGCGGCACGAACCTCACCGAGGGCGGCTACAACCTCGGCCAGCAGTACAACCGCTCGGGTTTCCGCTCCTTCTTCTACGGCAACCAGGGCCCGAACGGGTTCGTCGAGGAAGTGCGCAACGACGTGAACCTCGGCGAGCCGTACAACGCCGAGGAGGACATCACCAGCGCCTACGCGATGACCACTCAGCAGTACGGAAAGCTGACGATGCTCTTCGGCCTCCGCGGCGAGTTCAACGACCTCGACTACTCGGCGGCGAACCTCGTCGTCAACGACGACGACGTGCTCAGGAACACGCAGGAGAGCGTGTCGCGGTCCTACGACTTCGTCTATCCCAACCTGCAGTTCCGCTACGCCGTGTCGGACGAGACGCTCGTGCGAGCCGCCTTCACGCGCAGCATGGCCCGGCCCAACTTCTGGGATTCCATGCCGTTCTCCTACACCCACACGGACGACGAGGAGATCATCCGCGGCAACCCGCACCTCGACCCGGCGCTCGCGAACAACCTCGACTTCCTGGTCGAGCGCTTCTTCGACAACGTCGGCATCATCTCCGGCGGCGTGTTCTTCAAGAGCATCGACGACTTCAACTTCATCACCGCGACGACCCAGCGCGGCGGGGAGTTCGACGGCTTCGACGTGGAGCAGCCGGTCAACGGCGGCAACGCGGACCTGATGGGCTTCGAAGTCGCCTGGCAGCAGCACTGGGATTCCGGCTTCGGCATCTACGCGAACTTCACGTACACCGACGTGATGAGCATCGACCTGGGCGAGCAGACCGACCGGGACGACATCAACGTGCTGCCGGAACAGAGGGAGACGATGGGCAACCTCGCGCTCATCTACGAGAAGAACCGGATCCTCACGCGGCTCGCCCTGAACACGAGCGGCAGGTGGCTGAGCGAGGTCGGCGACGAGGCCGGCTCGGACGAGTGGAACGACTCGGCGATGTACCTCGACTACTCCTTCACCTACCTCTTCGACAGCGGTCTCGAGCTGTTCCTGCAGGCCAACAACCTGACGGAAGAGGTGGTCTACCTCTACCGGGGCATCGCGAGCCGCGCTTCCCAGTACGACATCACCGGCCGGACCTTCAACGCCGGCATGCGCTGGTCTTTCTAGGTTGCGCTAGGGAGTGGACACGCCGTCCCTCCACTTCGTCGACTACCTGATCATCGGGGCGAGCCTCGTCCTGTCGGTCGGGGTCGGCGTCCGCTTCGCGAAGGCCCAGTCGACGACGGCGAAGTACTTCGCTGCCGGCCGCAACGTGCCGGTGTGGGCGATCGGCCTGTCGATCTTCGCGACGCTGATCAGCAGCATCACGTTCCTGGCCTACCCGGGCGACGGCTTCGCCGGCAACTGGGTGCGCCTGGTGCAGGGGCTGATGGTGCCGATCGTCGTGCTGCTCGGCATCGGCTTCATCGTGCCGATGTACCGCAAGGTCATCGGCCTCAGCGCCTACGAGTACTTCGAGCGGCGGTTCGGCTACCTGGCCCGGCTCTACGCCTCGCTGGCCTTCGTGCTGGCGCAGTTCGCGGGCATGGGCTCGGTGTTCTTCCTGCTGGCGCTGGCGGTCTCCAGCATGACCGGCATCGGCGTTGTGACGGTGGTCCTGGTGCTCGGCCTGGTGGTGACCGTCGTGACCCTCCTCGGCGGGATGGAGGCGGTCATCTGGCTCGACGTGATCCAGGGCGTGCTCCTCATCCTGGGTGGACTCGTCACCCTGCTCGTCATCGCGGTCAAGCTCGACGGCGGCCTCGGCCAGGTGTTCACGATCGCGGCCGCCGAGAACAAGGTGAGCCTCGGCTCGTTCGACTGGAACCTGGTCGAGCTGACCTTCTGGGTGATGGCGATCAACGGCATCTTCTACGCCGTCCAGAAGTACGGCACCGACCAGACGATGGTGCAGCGCTACCTTACGGCCAGGTCGGACAAGGAAGCGATCCGGGCCTCGATCGGCGGCGTGCTGATGGTGGTGCCGGTGTGGGTGCTGTTCATGTTCATCGGCACGGCGCTCTACGCCTTCTACCAGGGCCAGGCGTCACTGCCCGACGGCCTGCGCGCCGACGCCGTGTTCCCGCACTTCATCCTGAACGAGATGCCGGTGGGCGTCATCGGGCTGATCATCGCGGCGCTGCTCGCCGCCGCGATCTCGTCGCTCGACTCGGACCTCAACTGCCTGGCCGCGGTCGCGGTCGACGACTACTACAAGAAGCTGCGGCCACGGAGCTCGGAGCTGCAGCGAGTGCGCGTGGGGAAGATCGTCGTCACGCTGTCGGGCCTCGGCTCGATCGTCGTCGCGCTGATCTACGTCGCCGCCGGCGACGCCGGCGTGCTGGCGACCGTGTTCGCGCTCTATGCGATCTTCTCGGGCGGCATCGCGGGGATGTTCCTGCTTGGCATCTTCGTGCCCCGCGTGAACAGGGAGGGCCTCTACGTCGGCATCGGCGTGTGCGTCCTGTTCACCGCCGTGGCCCTGCTCACCTCGACCGAGTTCAGCCTCGGCGGAGAGCCGCGCATCTGGCTCGACCTCGGGCCGCTCAACTACACGCAGCACAACTACATGCTCGGCGTCTACAGCCACATCGTCCTGTTCGGCGTCGCCTGGGCGGCGAGCTACTTCTTCCCGGCGCGGGACGTGGACAGGAACCTGACCTATGCTGGTTGGAAGGACCGGAAGCGAAGCGAGGCTTGAGGAGGGTGGCAAAGTGAAGCAGCAGTCACACACTGGGTGCGCGGGTCAGTACGCGGGTCTTCTGACCCGCATCCGGCGCGCAGCGCCGGTTCTGGCCGTGTTTGCACTGGTGTCATGCGCACCCGACGCCACGCCGCCCACCGACACCCCCGACACCCCCTGGAACGTCGTCCTGTTCCTCGCCGACGACCTCGCCTGGAACCAGGTCGGCTACCACGGCACGACCTTCTACGAGACCCCGAACATCGACGCCGTCGCCGCCGCCGGCATGACGTTCTCCAACGCCTACTCGGCCAACCCCGTCTGTTCGCCGACCCGCGCCAGCCTGATGACCGGCAAGAACCCCGCGCGCCTCCAGATCACGGACTACATCCCCGGCAGCCCGTACCCGTACGCCCGTCTCCTCCGACCCGCCGAAGTCCCCGGCCTGCCGCTCGAGGAGGTCACCATCGCCGAGTTGTTCAAGTCCCAAGGCTACGCCACCGGCCACTTCGGCAAGTGGCACCTGAACGTCGACAAGGAGTACGTACCGGGCCGGCCGATGGACCCCGAGTCGCAGGGCTTCGACGACGTCCTGACCACCGTCAAGCCCGAGTACGAGGACGACCCGCTCGCCGACGCCCACCACGCCCGCGAGATCACCGATCGGTCGCTCGCCTTCCTCGACGCGAACCGGGACAACCCGTTCTTCCTCTACGTCACCCACCACGTCGTGCACCGACCGCTGCTGGAGGACCCGAAGCTGGCCGCCAAGTACGAGGCGAAGCCCGACGCCGATGACCCCGTGAACAACCCGGTCATGGGCGCGATGATCGAGACGATGGACACCGGCTTCGGGCAGATCCTCGACCGCATCGAGGAGCACGGCCTGACCGAGCGGACGATCGTCATCTTCTACTCCGACAACGGCGGCTTCGAGCAGCTCCAGGCGCAGGACCCCTTCCGCGGCGGCAAGGCGATGATCTGGGAAGGCGGCATCCGCGTGCCGCTGGCCGTCAAGTGGCCGGGGGTCGTGGAGCCCGGCAGCGCCAGCGACGACCTGATCACCTCGGACGACTTCTTCCCGACGATCGCCGACATCCTCAGCGTCGACGAACTGCCCGCCGACATCGACGGCCTGAGCCTCCTGCCCGTGCTCGACGGAAGCGGCGCGCTCGACCGCGACACGCTCTACTTCCACTATCCGCACTACCACCATCTCGGCTACATGCCGGCCGGCGCGATTCGCCAGGGCGACTACAAGCTGATCGAGTGGTTCGAAGGCACGATCGCCGGCGTCGGCCCCGCGGTCAGCCTCTTCAACCTCGTGGACGATCCGGGCGAAATGACCGACCTCTCGGCGGAGAAGCCCGAGTTGGCCGACAGCCTCCTCCAGCAACTCGCCGCCTGGCGCCAGGAGATCGGCGCCGGCGAGATGACGATCAACCCCGGCTACGAGAAGACCCGCCACGACTGGCGCTTCGTCGACGAGCACGGAGGCGACGCCAGATGAAGAACGCTGGGTGCGCGGGTCTTCTGACCCGCTGCCGCCGAAGGCGGCGTCGAAATCGCCG
>VXVC01000004.1 GCA_009836625.1 Holophagales bacterium | reverse complement strand
CCCTCGCCCAGCCCGACCCCGCCGCCACCGCCGAGCGCGAGAAGGTCCTTTTCGACTGCGACATCGGTTCGGACATCGACGACGCCTACGCGCTGGCTCTGCTCCTCGCGAGCCCGGAGCTCGAGCTCGTCGGCATCACGGTCGGGCACGCGCGCACGGCGGACCGGGCGCCGCTGGCGCTGCGCATGCTCTGGGAGACGGGGTTGGAGCACATCCCGGTGTACGTCGGCCGGGCGACGCCGCTGGTCACCTTGCGTGACGGGAAGCCCCACGAGCAGTTCAGCGAGGCGCCGTACAACCGGCAGTTCCACTGGGGGCGCGGCTTCGAGGAACTGAAGCCCCAGGCACGGCCGGCAGCCGAGTACATCGTGGAGACGTTGAACGCCTCGCCGGGTGAGATCACGCTGCTCACCGTCGGCCCGGTGACGAACATCGGCGATGCGCTGGATCTCGACCCGGACGTTCTCAAGAAGGCGAAGCGGGTCGTCTCGATGTACGGCTCGATCCGGTCCGGCTACGACGGCGGCGACGCGCAGCGGGAGTGGAACGTACTCGCCGACGCCGCGTCGTCAAGGGTCTTCGACGCGGGCGTGCAGGCCGGCGGCGCCGACGTCGTCTACGTCCCGCTGGACGTGACGGACCACGTGCGCCTCGACGGCGAACGGAGACTCCACCTGCACATGCGCGACACGCCGCTGACCGACGCAGTGACCGCGCTCTACTCGCTTTGGCGCAACGAGGAGAGGAACCAGACCACGCCGCGCCTCTTCGACGCGGTCGCCGTCGGCTACATCCTCTGGCCCGATCTGTTCGGCCTCGAGCATGGCCGCGTCACGGTCGACGAGCGGAGCATGACCCTGTTCGAACCCGGTGCCGAGCCGACCTCGACCGTAGCGCTCGAGATCGACGACACGGAGTTCATCCAGCGGATGGTCGCCCGCTTCCTGGAACAGAACCTCCACCGGTAAAGAGCAGTTCCCCCAACTGCTCCAGACTCGCCAGGTTGTGCACCGGCAGGAAGTCGTCGACGTGCGGGAGGGCGGCGACGATGCCGCGGGTCAGCGGCTGGTAGTCCGGCGACCCGAGCAGCGGGTTGAGCCAGATCAAGCGATGGCAGCTCCGGTGCAGGCGTTCCATTTCGTGGCCGAGGAGGCCGATGTCGCCGCGGTCCCAGCCGTCGCTGATGATCAGGACGGCGGCGCCCTGGCCGAGGAGGCGCCGGCTCCAGGTGAAGTTGAACTCGCGCAGTGCGTCGCCGGTGCGGGTGCCGCCGCCCCAGTCCTCGATGCGATGGGCCGCGGCCTGTAGCGCGCGGTCGACGTCGCGTTCGGCCAGTTCCTGGGTCAGGCGCGTCAGCCGGGTTCCGAAGGCGAACGCCTCGACCCGGGAGATGCCGGGGTCGGCCGAGCGCGGATGGGAGACGGCGTAGATGAAGTGGAGCAGGAGACGCGAGTAGGGCTCCATGGAGCCCGAGATGTCGCAGAGCAGGACCAGTGGACGGCGCCGGTGCTTGCGGCCGCGGCGCACCAGGTCGATCATCTCGCCGCCCTGGGTCAGGCTGCGACGCAGCGTCCGGCGCAGATCGAGCCGGTGGCCGTGGCGGTCCGGCCGGAGCCGCCGGGTTCGGCGGGTATCGAGCTGCCAGCGCATCGTCGCCATGAGCCGCTTGATCTCGTCCAGCTCCTCGCCCTCGAGCTGGGCGAAGTCCTTCTGCCGCAACGCCTCCCGGGCGCTGTAGAGCCGAGGTCGGGCGGTGTGCTCCCGGTCGCTTTGGCGGTCGTCGCCGGCGTCGCCGTCGTTGAGCGCCAGCTTCTGGATCGCGGCCCGCTTCGTCCGCTCGGTCCGGCGCTGGATCATCAGTCCCAGCTCGAGTTGTTCGAGTTCACGCGGGTCGCGGGCCTGCCAGAAAAGCTCGAAGGCCTTGTTGAACCACGGAAGGTCGCGTCGCCGGCTGACCAGCACCGCCCGGGCAGCCGCCTTCACGTCGCGCTTGTGCGCCAGGTCGACGAGTTCCAGGGCTGCCACCCAGTCCCGGAGCTGGGTTGGCGTGACGTCCAGGCTGCCGACCCGCAGCAGGCGGCCGAAGAGGACGATGTTGCGGAGCAGGTGGCCGCGGGCTGCCGCGGCAGCCGTCGCACCTTCAGTCACCTGGTGACTGGCTCTTCCGCAGCAGCCGGCGGACCGCCTCGTCGTCGATCTTGTCGAGGTCGTCCTGGTACTTGAGCAGCACGCCCAGGGTGTCGCGCAGGATGTCGTCGGAGAGCGTTTCCTGGTCGAGGGCGATCAGGGCGTTCGTCCAGTCCAGTGTCTCGGCGACGCCGGGATGCTTGAACAGGTCTTCCTCGCGCAGCGCCTGGACGAGGCGGACGATCTCGGCGGCGAAGTGCTCGGGCGCTTCGGGAACGCGGCGGAGCACGATCTGGACTTCCTTCTCGTAGTTCGGGAAGTCGATCCAGTGGTAGAGGCAGCGGCGCTTGAGCGCGTCGTGGACCTCGCGGGTGCGGTTCGAGGTGACGACGGCGACCGGGGGCGTCTCGGCCGCGACGGTGCCGATCTCCGGGATCGTGATCTGGAAGTCGGCCAGGATCTCGAGCAGGTAGGCCTCGAACTCCTCGTCGGCCCGGTCTAGTTCGTCGATCAGCAGCACCGGCGGGGCCTCGCCCCTGCGGCTCTGCCGAACCGCTCGCAGGAGCGGTCGCTCGAGCAGGAAGTCGGAGGAGAAGACGTCGTCGACCGCGGTGCGGGCGTCGCCGCCGCCTGCCGCCTCCAGGCCGCGCAGGTGGAGCAGTTGCCGCCGGTAGTTCCACTCGTAGACGGCGGTGGAGACGTCGAGGCCCTCGTAGCACTGGAGCCGGATCAGTTCTGAGCCGAGGCAGCGGGAGAGGGCCTTGGCGACCTCCGTCTTGCCGACGCCGGGCTCACCCTCCAGGAAGATCGGCTTGCCCATGCAGAGCGACAGGTAGATCGCGGTGGCCAGGTCGCGCTCGGCGATGTAGTCCTCGGCGCGCAGTGCCGTGATCACCGCGTCGACATCGGGGAAGCAACGGTCCGTGCCGGGTCCGGAGCGCTGAAAGTCGGGTGAAACCGTCATGACGACGTCACAGGTCGAGAATCGCGTCGATCTCGCTGGGCAGCGGCTTCGGCTTCGACAGCAGGGAGATGCCGAAGAACAGGGTCAGCGACAAGAGCAGCGAGATGGCGCCGCCGTGGATGCCGTGGGGCACCTGGATCTTCGCGATCTCGATGACGAAGTTGACCAGCAGGCCCGAGACGATCGCGACGTTCGCCGCCAGCGGCGTGGCCCGTTTCCAGTTGAACCCGATCGCCACGGTGGGCACGAGCGCCGCCGCGAACGTGCCCCAGCCGAAGGTGCCGAGCAGGGCGACCAGGTCCTCCTTGGAAAGGCTCACGAACAGCGCCGCGCCCACCGCCAGCGCGAGCGTTGCCACCCGGGCCCAGAACAGCTCCCTCTTGATGGGCTTGCCGGTGAGCGCCTTGGGAATGTCGTGGATGATCGCCGCCGCGCCGATGTTCAGGAAGCCGTCCGCCGTCGACATGATCGCGGCGAACAGCCCGGCGAAGACGACGCCGGCGAGGATCGGGTGAGCGTAGGACTGGAGGAACGCGTAGGCCGCGTCGTCGGGCTGGCCGAGCTCGGCGTGGTCGCCGCCGACGACGAGCGCTCGCATCGCGAAGCCGATCGCGATCCAGAGCAGCGCGGCCAGCGTGCCGGCGATCGCACTGACCAGGAAGATCTGCTTGAACTGGCGGATCCGCTTGTTCATCATCAACTTCGTGACGATGTGGGGCTGTCCGCAGGCGCCGACCACGAACAGCAGGTAGTACGACAGCGCCCCCATGATGCCGAGGGTGCCCCAGGGCCCGATCGCCTCCGGATCGTCGTTCACGACCGTCATCGCGCCGCCGGCGACGCCCCCGTCGACCGCTTGAATCGCCGCGATCAGGACGAGCACTCCGGCGATCGCCATCACCGCGCCCTGCACGACGTCGGTGTAGACGCCGGCGATGATGCCGCCGGTCACGCAGTAGAAGACGAGGACCGCGACGGAGATCGTCATCGCGGCGCCGAGGCTGACGTGCGGAACCCAGTCGACGCTGTTCAGGATCTCCTGCAGCACGACCGCCATCGCCATGATCTGCGCCGCCAGGTAGCCGACGACCCCGAGGATGATCGCCACGGCGGTCAGGAACCGGCTCGTTTCGCTCTGGTAGCGGAGCGCGACGGTGTCCGGCAGCGACACCGTCTGGTACACCTCGGAGAAGATCCGCAGCCGCTTCGCGACGAGGAAGAACGTGAAGCAGGAAGCCACCGTGCCGCAGACGATCATCCACACGGACGTCATGCCCTGGCTGTAGACGAGGCCGGGGCCGCCGACGAAGCCGAAGCCGGAGAGCGTGCTCGAGAAGAGGGCGAAGGCGGTGACGATGACGCCCAGCTCGCGGCCGGCCATGAAGAAGTCCTGCGTCGACTTCGTTCGTCTGAGCGCCCAGATGCCGACGCCGATGCAGAGCGCGAAGTAGATGACGAGGCAGGTCAGGACGACCGCGTTGCGACTCTCCTCCATCAGTCGGCCCCTGCCTCCGCCGGGTCGCCGCCGGCCGCTTCAAGCTCCTTCTTGCGCTGCGTGGCTGCGAGTTCCGCGACCTTCCGTTCGTCTTCCTCGGTGAAGAACCAGCGGTCGAAGATCCGCATGTAGACGATCATGAAGAACACCGGGAACGGCCACACCGCGTAGAACACCCAGGCCGTTGGCCTGGGGAAGCCCAGGAACAGCGTGTGCGTCTCCTCGGTGGCGTAGCGCTGGTAGGAGAAGACGAGCGCGGTGAAGATCGCGGCCAGGACCAGGGTGCCGAAGATCAGCGGCTGCTTCGCCGGCCCCAGGGAGGCGCCTCCGTCCTTGCGCCGTTCCATCCCCATCGCCAGGCAGCCGCCGAAGAAGAGCACCTGGAAGACGACGAAGGCCCAGCCGATCCACAGCGTCGTGGCGTGACGTTCGGCGCCGGGGCCGCCGTGGCGCATCGTCGAGAAACGCTCGTGCTCGAAGCCGCTGCTGCTCACCACCTGCTCGGTCGCGCCGTCCTGCAGGACCACTTCCGTCGGCGCGAGGAACGCCGCGCCGACGGCGAGGCACATGCCGATCAGCGTGACGAAGACGAACCAGTGGAGCTTCATGTGGTGGCGCGCTGGGAGCGGGAGAAAGCCGCGGCAGCCTACCCCAAACTGCGGCAGCAGGGGCTGCCTCGTTGCTATGGTCCCCCGCCATGGAGGGTGCCTCGGCACAGGCGGACAAGCCGCTCCGACGCCTGCTGGCCTACATGCGTATGGCCCCCGGCGGCTACGTCCTGGGCGGGGTCCTCACCCTCCTCTACGCGGTCTTCTTTCAGCTCATCCCGCTGGCGATTCGGGACATCGTCGCCGCGTTCGAAGACGCCCCGGACGCGGTCGGGCGCGCGATCCTCTGGCTGGTTGCCGCCTCGGTCTTTCTGGCTCTGGCGCGGCTGTTCTCGCGCATCGTGATGTTCAACATCGGCCGGCAGATCGAGTTCCGCATCCGCAACGACTACTTCGCCCATCTCCAGAGCCTGCCGCAGTCCTTCTACCTCGCTCACCGCACCGGCGATCTCATGTCGCGGGCCGTGAACGACATCAACAGCATCCGGATGTTCCTGGGGATGGGCCTGCTGAACCTGCTGCAGACGCCGGTGCTGTTCGCGGGCGCTCTGATCGTGCTGCTGCCGGTCGACGCGATGCTGACTCTCTGCGCGCTGGGCCCCTTCCCGCTCTTCGTCCTGATCACCCGTCACTACAGCCGCTACATGTTCCAGGCCAACCTGGCCGGCCAGGAACAGCTCGGTAAGGTCTCGACGGTCGTGCAGGAGAACGCCTCGGGTGCGCTGGTGGTCAAGGCCTACGACCTGTCCAACCTGGAGCGCGACCGCTTCGAGGACCAGAACCAGGAGCTCTTCCGGCGGATGATGAAGGTCGGCGTCATGCAGACGACGATGTTCGCCAGCGTCAGCCTGGTGCCGGCTCTCTCGGCGGCCGTCGTTCTGTGGCTGGGTGGCCAGCGGGTCCAGACCGGCCTGCTCGGCACCGAGGACCTGTGGCTGTTCTGGGGCCTGATCGGCATGCTCACCTTCCCGACGATGATGCTGGGCTTCGTCGTGTCGATCACCCAGCGCGGCCTCGCGGCGCTGGAGCGGCTGGGCGCGGTGCTGGACATCGTGCCGTCGATCCGCGACCGCGAGGATGTGGCGGCCGTCTCGGAGATCAAGGGCCGCGTCGAGTTCAGGAACCTGACGTTCACCTATCCGGGCAGCTACGTGCCGGCGCTCAAGGGGATTGATCTGACCGTTGAGGCCGGCAGCACGGTAGGCATCGTGGGCCCTGTCGGCTCCGGCAAAACGACCCTGGTCAGTCTGGTGCCGAGGCTCTTGGAAGTCGACGACGGTTCGATCCTGATCGACGGCGTGGACCTCAACCGGATGCCGGTCCATCTGCTGCGTTCGAGCATCGCCATGGTGCCGCAGGACAGCTTCCTGTTCTCCATCTCCGTGGCCGAGAACATCCGCTACGGCGTACCCGACGCCCACCTTGTGGAGGTGAGGCGGGCGGCCGCCCGGGCCCAGGTCGAACGGGAGATCGAGGAGTTCGAGGACGGCTTCGACACCGTCGTCGGCGAACGCGGGGTCACCCTGTCGGGCGGCCAGCGCCAGCGCGTCGCCCTGGCGCGGGCGATGATCCTGCGTCCGTCTATCCTCATCCTCGACGACTCCCTCTCGAGCGTCGACCACGGGACCGAGGAGGCGATCCTGGGTGACCTCGAGGGACGGCGGCGGGGCCGGACCTGCTTCATCGTGGCGCACCGGATCTCGGCCGTGCGGCACGCGGACCAGATCGTCGTGCTCGAGAACGGCCGGATCACCGAGCGCGGCACGCACCGCGAACTCGTCGAGCTGGGCGGCTTCTACGCCCGCCTGCACCATCGCCAGGAGCTGCTGTCGGAGCTTGAACTGAAGGAGCCGGCGTGAGCGAGGAACGGAGCGAGTCTGCCCAGCTCGGCCGCGAGCGGGACCTCGGCAAGGTCTACGACACGGAGCTGATCAAGCGGCTGTGGCCGTTCATGCGGCCCTACCGCGGCTGGATCGCGTTCAACTTCGCCATGATTCCGCCGCGCGCCCTCCTCGAGTTGATGCCGGCGCTGGTCGTCGGCGCGGCGCTGAACTACCTGACCGAGGGGGTGACGACGACGGAAGTGGGGTGGATGGCGCCCTTCGTCGTGCCGCGGTTGGGACTCGGGCCCCTGGCCTGGATGTTCGGGCTGGTGTTCCTCATCTCGGTCGTCACGTTGATCGTCGACTGGCTGCGCGCCTTCTCGATGATCTCGCTCGGCCAGCGCACGGTCCGGGACGTCCGCAGGACGCTGTTCGATCACGTCCAGCGGCTGCCGATGCGCTTCTTCGACCGCTACCCGGTCGGCCGCCTCGTGACGCGGCTCACGAACGACCTGGAGCACCTGGCGGAGATGTTCTCGGCGGGCGTCATCGCCATGGTGGCCGACGTGTTCGTCATGGTCGTCATCCTCACCATGCTGTTCGCGATCGACCCGCGGCTGGCGCTGGCGGCGCTGGCCCTGGTGCCGGTCCTGGGAATTGCGGCGGCGATCTTCCGCTACAAGGTACGGGAGGCCTACCGGGAAGTGCGGGTCAAGATCGCGCGCCTCAACGCCCACCTGCAGGAGACGATCTCCGGCATGAAGGTGGTCCAGTTGTTCGCGCGCGAACGGCGCAACTACGAGGACTTCAGGCGCGAGAACGCCTCCCACCGGGATTCCTGGCTGCGCTCGATCCGTTACGACGCGCTGCTGTTCTCGACTGTCGACCTGGCGACGAACCTGACCCGGGCGCTCATCTTCTGGTATGGCGCGCAGATGGTCGGCCTGGGCGAGGTCACGCTCGGCACGATCTACGTGTTCTCCGACTACATGAGCCGGTTCTTCCGGCCGCTGATGGACCTGTCGGCGAAGTACTCGGTGATGCAGTCGTCCATGGCGAGCGCCGAGCGCGTGTTCCAGCTCCTGGACGAGCCGCGGGAGCCGGAGGGCAAGGTGGAGTCGCCCGCGAGCGCGGCGGCGGCCGCCGCGGGGTCGGCACCCGTCGGCTCCGAGGTCGAGTTCAACGGCGTGACGTTCGCCTACGGCGCGGAGACGGTGCTGCGCGACGTCTCCTTCCGGGTCGCGGCCGGCGAGCGGGTGGCGATCGTCGGCCACACCGGATCCGGCAAGACGACGACGTTGAAGCTGCTGGCGCGTCTCTATGAACTGCAGGAGGGATCGATCCGCGTCGACGGCCGGGACATCCGGGACATTCCGAAGCCCGAACTGCGGCGGCGGATGGCGTTCGTGCTCCAGGACGTCTTCCTGTTCGACGGTGACCTGCGCTACAACATCGTCCTCGGCCGCGACGTCGCCGACGACGTGGTCGACGAGGCGGCGCGCGCCACCCACGTCGACGACCTGATCGAGCGGCTGCCGAACGGCTGGGCGCACAAGGTCAGTGAGCGCGGCGTCAACTTCTCGACCGGCCAGCGGCAGTTGCTCTCCTTCGCCCGTGCCCTCGCCCGAGAACCGCAGCTCCTGCTGCTCGACGAGGCGACCTCCAGCGTCGACACCGAGACCGAGGCGTTGATCCAGGACGCCCTCCGCCACCTGATGGAAGGCAAGACCTCGATCGTCGTCGCCCACCGCCTGTCGACGATCAAGGACGTTGACCGCATCTACGTCTTCCACCACGGCGCGATCTGCGAGCACGGCACCCACGACGAACTCCTCGACCGCCGCGGCGTCTACTGGCGCCTCTACCAGTTGCAGTACGCGCAGCAGGAGACGGCGGCGTAGTCCTCCGATGTCACCCACCCAATCCACCGAAGACCGGCGGCACGTTCGGTTCGAACCCGACGAGAGACCGCCGGGGGCGCTCGGCCTGGGGCTCGGGCTGCAGCTCGCGATGCTGGCCGTCCCGAGCATCGTGCTGGGTCCGACGATCATGATCACCCTTGCGGGCGAAAGCGACGCCTACCTCTCCTGGGCGGTTGGGGCGGCTCTGGGAATCAGCGGGATCACCACCGTGGTCCAGGCCGTCGGCGTCGGGCGCATCGGCGCCCGTTATGTGCTGCTCATGGGCAGCAGCAGCGCGTTCATCGCCATCTGCATCGCGGCTCTGGAGCAGGGCGGGCCCAGCCTGCTGGCGTCGCTGATCGTCGTCTCGTCCCTGTTCCAGTTCGTCCTCGCGGCCAAGCTGTCCCTGTTGCGCAGGATCTTCACGCCCACGGTGGCTGGCACCGTGCTCATGTTGATTCCGGTGACGCTGGCGCCGGTCATCCTGCGCAAGCTGGCGGACGTGCCCGAAGGCGCGGCGCCGGCGGCCGCACCGGTGGTCGCGGGCGGCACGCTGCTCGTCATCACCCTGATGGTGCTCCGTTCGTCGGGTGCGTTGCGGTTGTGGGCGCCCGCCATCGGGATCGTGACCGGCTGCGCGATCGGGGGGCTGGCCTTCGGAATCTACGACACGGCGAGCGTGCGCGAAGCGGCCTGGATCGGCTTGCCGCAGTTCGCCTGGCCCGGGTTCGATTTCGGCTTCAGTCCCGAGTTCTGGGCCCTCCTGCCGGCGTTCGTGATGCTGACCCTGGTCGGCGCCATGGACACGCTCGGCGACAGCATCGCCATTCAGCGGGCGTCGTGGCGCAAGCCGCGGGCCATCGACTTCCGCTCGATTCAGGGCGCGATGTCGGCCGATGGCGTCGGCAACCTGCTGTCGGGCCTGGCGGGCACGGTGCCGAACACGACGTACGCGACGGGCATCGCGATCGTCGAGCTCACGGGCGTGGCTGCGCGTGCCGTCGGCGTCTTCGTCGGGGTCATCTTCGTCGGGCTCGCCTTCATCCCGAAGTTCATGGCGGCTCTCATCGCGATCCCGGGTCCGGTGGTGGCCGCCTACTACCTCGTGCTCGTCGCGCTTCTCTTCATCTTCGGCGTGAAGATCCTCATGCACGAAGGCCTCGACTACCGCAGGGGTCTCATCGTGGGCGTGGCGTTCTGGCTCGGCGTCGCATTTCAGCTCGACTGGATCTTCCCCGAGTACTTCCAGGGGTCGTGGAGCGAGCTGCTCGCCAACGGCATGACCGTCGGCGGAGCGATCGTGATCGCCCTGACCCTGTTCGAGGAACTTACGGGGCCGCGCCGTCGACGCCTCAGGGTTCCGCTCAACGCCGATGCGTATCGGAAGGTCGACGCCTTTCTGGCCGGAGTCGGCAAACGCGGTCGATGGTCCGGGGAGATGGTCGAGCGCGTCCGGGCGGTCGGCGAGGAGACCCTTCTGCTGCTGATCGAAAAGGACGACCAGCGACCGGACGACGATGAGCGGGACCTGCTGCTGATCGGGCACGGGGACACGGAAGAGGCGGTGCTTGAGTTCGTGGCCGCGACCGACGCGACGAACCTCGAGGACCAACTGGCGGTCCTCGGCGAGCCGGCCGCGGGCGGACCGGTGGAGGAAGAGGTTTCCCTGCGACTTCTGCGCCACTACGCGTCGTCCGTGCGGCACCACCAGTACCACGACACCGACGTGGTCACGGTTCGGGTGACGGCGACGCAGGCGCGATGAGGTTCGCGTGGCGCTACCGGGGCCGCGACTGATGTTGCGGCGCCTCGATCTCGGTCTGCAGCCCCAGGTCGCCCTGGTCCTCCATCCAGGCCCGTAGCCGCGCGTGCATCGCGGCGAGCCGTTCCTTGTGCGACGGATCGTGGGCGAGGTTCGAAAGCTCGTGCGGGTCCGCCTCCAGGTCGAAGAACTCGAACTCCGGCCGGTGCTGGTAGCGCTCGTAGAGCGCCCGGGCCGCGGCGTCGGTCTCGGCGGCGTCCCGCCATGAGAAGTAGAAGCCGTCCCGGTTCTCTTCGGTGACCAGGTTCGTGAAGCGGTTCTCGTGTGCGATGTTCCAGATCAGCTTGTAGCGCCCGTCGCGGATGGAGCGGATCGGGTAGGGCTCCAGGTTGGCGATGATGCCGGTCGTCGTCTGAATGCCGTAGACGACGTCGCGGTGCTTCGGGCCCGGCTCCAGCAGCAGGTCGAGCATGCTCCTGCCCTCGATCTCGGGCGGCACGGCGCCTCCGGCCGCCTCGATCCAGGTCGGCAGCAGATCGTTGATCTGGAGCAGCGCGGCTGAGGTCTGTCCGGCCGGAATCCTGCGGGACCAGCGGGCGACGAGCGAGGTGCGGATACCCGCTTCGTAGAGCGTCCACTTGGCCAGCGGACCGCTGATGCCCTGCTCGCTGTAGAACATGGTCAGGGTGTTCTCGTGCGCGGCATGCTCCCGGAGCAGATCGAGGATCTGGCCGAGCTGGCCGTCCATGAAGGTGATCTCGGCGTAGTAGCGGGTCAGCGCCTCCCGGGTTTCCGGCGTGTCGACGAAGTAGGGCGGCAGCTCGAGGGACGCGGCGTCATAGCGGGACGGATCGCCCTTGCTCCAGGGCTGGTGAGGCTCCGTCGAGGCGACGATCAGGGCGAACGGCTGCTCCCCGTCCCGGCCGATGAACTCGCCGATCCGTTCGGGGTCGAGGTCGCGCCCCGCGACCTTCTCGAATGGGTAGACCTCTTCCGGCGCGACATGCGACTTGCCGGCCAGGCCGACCCGGTAGCCGAGGCCGGTCAGGTAGTGGACGACGCTCTTCGTGCCGGGCCTTGCCTTGGCGTGGTTCGGGTAGGCGCCGCTTCGTACGGGGTACTGGCCGGTGTAGAGCATGTGCCGGGTGGGCGAGCACATCGCGGTCGCCGTGTACATGTGTGTGAACGTCGTCCCCTGCTCGGCCAGGCGGTCGAGGTTCGGGGTGTGGACCTGGGGGTTGCCCAGGGCGCCGGCGTCGTTGAACGTCATGTCGTCTGCGATGAACAGCAGGACGTTCGGCCGGTGAGCGGGCGGCGTCCAGCGGTTGACGCCGGGAGTCGGCGGCCGCCAGGCACCAGCGGTGCGGATCGCCCCGGGCTTGGAGGCGAGCAGGGCGTCGATCGCCTGGATGCGGGCGGCGTCCTCCGGCGCGAGGTTCGCCGGATCGAGCGGCGACTGCTCGTTCGGGTCGGAGACGAGGTCGAACAGGCGGCCGTCGTCGTAGCGCTTGAAGCGCTCGTCGAAGGCGTAGCGTGCCGGAGGACCCGGGTACCAGCGCGACTCGTAGTGGATGAACAGAGCGTCGCGGTCGAGCGCGGGCCCACCCTTGAGCATCGGCAGCAGGCTCTCTCCGTCGACGTCGAGGCCCGGCGGCAGCCCGGCGCCGGCGGCTTCGACCAGGGTCGGGAACACGTCGCCGACGTCGACCAGAGTCTCGTTCACCTGCTCGCCCGGGATCGTGCCCGGCCACCAGGCAAGGAACGGTACGTGACTCCCGGTCTGCAACGACCGCCCCTTTCCGCCGGGGACCTCCCGGCCGTTGCGGACCGACGTGATCCGCGTGGAGGTGCCGTTGTCGCCGACGAACAGCAGCAGCGTGTCCCGCTCCAGTTCGTGCTCGACGAGCTTCGCCCGTACCCGGCCGACCAGGTGGTCCATGTAGGCGACCATCGCCGCGAAGCGCTCCTGGTTCGACTCCGCGTCCGGGTCGTGCGGCGTGGTGACGAACGGGTCGTGGGGCAGCGCCATCGGGTAGTAGATGAAGAGCGGTCTGCGGGTCGCCGGGTCCGCCGCCGCGTGCTCGTCGATCGCCTCGAGGACGAAGTCGTTCGTAAGGTCCGGCCCGAAGACGTCGTCGCCCCACGTCTCCTTTCGATCGTTCGTCACCAGGGTCGGCCCCCAGTAGCGCGAACCGCGCCCCTCCCGCCGGAGCTGCCACAGCCGGTGCTCGTCGAACCCCGCCTGCTGCGGCGAGGCGCCCTCGTGGACCACGTAGAGGTTGTTCGTCAACTGCCACTTGCCGGAGATCACCGTCCGGTACCCCGCCTGCGCCAGCACGTGGGCGAAGGTGACATCGGCCGGGTCGAGGTACATGAACTCCCGGTAGTTCCGGTAGTTGTGCAGGCCCGTCATCAGCTTGACCCGGGTCGGCGTGCACAGCGGCTGCGAGTGCCCGTTCTCGAACCGCATGCCCTCCGCGGCGATGCGGTCGAGCTCGGGCGTTCCGTAGGACTCACCGCCGTAGACGCCCAGCGCCTCGACGCCGAGGTCGTCGGCGAGGATCACGATGATGTTGGGTTGGGAGGCTGGCTGCGCGAAGGCCGCGGCGGTTAGCGAGATCAGGGCCAGGCCGGCTAGCAGGACGAGTGCGAGACGGGTCTTGACGTGCATGAACGTCAAGTTAGCAGCCGACCGGCAGTGGTCCGGCCGCAGCAAAGGGCACGACGTTGTCGGGGCGTGCGTACCGGACGCTGATTGACGGGGGAAGCGCGCCGGCATATGCTCGGCCTATGCCGAGTCTTGACGAGGGAGCGGAGCCAGCAGCAACGCGTGTAGCACGCCTCTTCCGCAACGGCCGGAATCAGGCCCTGAGGATCCCCCGGGAGTTCGAACTGGATGCGGACGAAGTGGCGATTCACCGCGAGGCGCGTCGCCTGATCATCGAGCCGATCGATCGGAAGCCCTCGATTGCTGAGGTGCTCGCTGGGCTCGAGCCCCTCGAGGAGGACTTCCCCGAGATTGAGGACCCTCCGACCAAGCCGGAAGATCTCCTCTGATTCGGCCGGACCGTGCTGCGGTACCTGCTGGACACGAACGTCGTGTCCCAACTGATTCGACGGCCCGACGGCCGGGTCGCTCAGCGAGTCGCAGAACTCGAGCCCGGTAGCTTCGCCATCAATGTGATCGTGGCGGCTGAGCTTCGGTACGGTGCCGAGCGTCGCGGGTCTTCGCGACTCACACGACAGTTGGAGGTTGTCTTGTCGGCCATTGACGTCTTGCCGCTCGAGGAGCCCGTTGACCGCCACTACGGTGAGATACGGAGCGAACTCGAGAGGTCAGGCCAGCCGATCGGTTTCAACGACTTGCTCATCGCGGCACACGCAAGGGCGCTTGGCTTGACGCTGGTGACGAACAATGTCGGCGAGTTTCGGCGTGTGAGCGGGCTCTCGGTCGAGGACTGGCAGTGAGGGAGCCTGGCTATGGAGCCCGGTCAGGCGCCCGGCGGGCGCGCCGGACGGCCGCGGCAATCGCCAGCACTACGGCCAACGCGAGACAGAGCAGGAGCGCGGACGCCTTCGACCGGGTGAACAGCGACGCGATCGTTACCTGCCCCGCGGACAGGTCCGGGTAACGAGTCAGCATGACGATGATCTGGACGTTCTCGAGAAGATCGAGCGCTCCCGCCGCCAGGGGCAGATAGGCCAGCCTCCAGGCTCGTTCCGTTGGCCGGAAGCGGAAGATGATTCCGGCCAGGAAGCTGGCATAGACGAGCGGTAGCAACGTGTCCAACGTCGCTGCGGACCATGCGTACACTCGCCGCCCCTGGTCGCCGTAGCTTTCCATCTCGGCGATGACCTCCGGGTGGGTGTAGCCCGCCTTTACATCGAGCATTTCGCCTCCGATGGGCAGCGCCGGGAACACCGCGAACAGGAGAACGAGGGTCGTTGCCAGCGTGAGGCCGAGAACGAGAGTTCCGCTGACGAAGTCGAGATATGCCCTCATGGTTGTCTCCTTTGTCGACTCCGAGATTTCAGCCGTCCGACTCCGGGATTTCGGTCCGGCGCCTGAACAGCGCGGCACCGACTAGAAGCGCCGCAGCTGCAGCGTAGGGCAGCGCCAGCAGGCGGATCATCACCGGTACGTGGGCCATCGTGTGAGCGAGGAACACGGCGTACCACGCCGGGACGGACCAGCCGGCGGCGAGGATGCCGGCCCAGCGCCAGGGGTCTTCCAGCGTCCACCAGTGGCGGAGGACGTAGAGGGTGGCCGCGATCAGCGTGACCGCCGTGAGGCCGATCAGGAGGAGAGCCAGAACCTGTGAGCCGAGGCCGACGGTGCCGAGGTTGTTCTCGACCCGTTCGAGGAACCTCTCCATGGTCGGCCGACCCGCATAGAAGGGGTCGATCTCCGGGTGGATCGAGTTGCGCGCGGCGCCGTAGAGCCGGTGGGTGAGCTGGTCCCAGAACTTGAAGAGGACGGATTCGCGGAAGGTGAGTTCAGCAAGTACGACCCGCAGCAGGAAGACGGTGGAGAGGCAGCCGAGATAGGCGGCGCCGCAGCGGATCAGCAGCCGCCGGCGCCAGGTTCGGAGGTAGCCGAGGCGGTCGAACTGTTCGCCGACGTGGCCCGCGGCGGGCGGTGGAGCGGCCGCAAGTGCGAGCAGCAGGACGGCGAGCCCGATCAGAGCGCTGCCGAAGAGCAGTTCGTGGTAGGCGATCAGGGCGCCGAATGCGCCGAAGAGCAGGACCTGGCGCTCCGGTTTCCAGGACGCGATCCGCAGGACCGGCACCGCGAGGAGCAGAGCCAGGGTCAGGACGTTCGATGCTCCAACGGTGAAACTCCCGGCCCGGTCGTGGAGATCGAGGAAGAGAAGCAGACAGACGAAGAGGACGGCGTAGGCGGCGGGCTGGAACAGCGCTTGGCGCCTCAGAGCAGGGCTCGTCGTTCCGTCTTCGGCGGTCGGCAGGCCGAGCACTCGCCGGAAGCCGGCGGGAAGCTCGCGGTCCCGAGGTTCGCGGTCCCAGGGATGGGGTCCGGTGACCACCGCTCCCGCCAGTAGCAGGGCGCCGCCAAGACCGACGCCCAGCAGAACGAACGTCAGCGCCTCCAGAAGACTTCGGAGCCCATTGACGCCGAGCGGCGGCAGCAGCCACTGCAACATGACGCGCTGGCCGGCCCAATACTGGTGGTAGAAGACGGTCAGGTAGTCCGAGTCGTCGACGGCGCCCTGTTCGAGGCGCTGCTTGATCGCGTCGCACGGTCGCTGCGGGCGGGTGTATCGGTACACGCGGCGGGGGGAGACTGTGCGTTCCCAGGTCGAACCTCCCCGGTCGAGCGCCATCAGGCTGAGCAGGCAGTCGTTGAACCGCTCGGCAGAGTCCTCGAGCGTGCGCTCCGGGTGCGCGTAGGACGCGCGTAAGGCGTCGGCGACGGGTTCCGGGTCGGCGCGGACGGCGCTCCAGTTGAGGGCCAGGAAGACGACGGTGGCGGCGAGCGTCACGACGCCGATGAGGGCGGTGCCGCGGAGGGCGCCGAGGCGCCGCTGAGTGTGCCAGGCACCTCCCGGTGCGGGCGGTACGGCGGGCGGAGGCGAAAACAGGAGCGTACGCAAGATGCGGAAGCCGTCGCGGAACGCATTGAGCTTGCTCGCCGACCCCTCCGGCCTTGCGAAGTAGGGGTACTCGATTTCGTCCCAGGCGAGGTCCGAGGAAGCTGCGAAGAGGGTCAGTTCGGTCTCGATCTCGAAGCCGTCCGAGCGCGCGGGGAAGCGTTCGACGAATCGACGGGAGAAGACCCGGTAGCCGGACAGAAGGTCATGGACGCGGGGACCGCAGCGCCAGCGGGCGAGGGTGCTGAAGAGCCGGTTGCCGAGGCGGCGCAGCGGCGTGTAGGCGTGCGCGTCGGCCCGTTTTCGGGTGGCGACGAGCATGTCGAGATCGTGTTCCTCGAGAGTCGAGACGAGGTGGCCGGCGCTCTCGGCGTCGTAGGTGCCGTCACCGTCGGCCATGACGTAGATGTCGGCATCCACCTCGCGGAACAGGCGGCGGATGGCCCGGCCCTTGCCACGCCGGGGCTCGGCGACGACAGTGGCGCCGGCCGCCCTGGCGGCTTCGGCGGTGCCGTCGTCGGAACCGTTGTCGCAGACGTGGATGTGAGCGTCCGGCAGTGCGCGCTGGAACGCTGCCACGACAGCGGCGATCGTCGCCTCCTCATTGAGGCAGGGGAGAAGGACGGCGATGCGAGCGCTGGTCAGGGTGCGTTGCCGCCGCCGGTCGAGTCGGCCTCGCTACCGGCCGGACCGAGCGCGAACAGGTGCTCGCGGCCACGGATGTAGAGCCGGTCGCCGACGATCGCAGGCGTCGCCCAGACCGACTCGCCGAGCGAGAAGCTGCCGAGCACCTCGTGCTCGCGGCCGGCGCGGAAGAGCGCCGCGTCGCCGTCGGTGTTGACCATCAGGATGCGGCCGCCGCCGCCGACCATGGAGGCGGAGTAGCGGCCACGGATCGGCAGCCGGCCGCCTTCGTAGACGACTTCGCCGGTACGCGCGTCGAGGCAGGTGATCACGCCGCCGTCGTTGGTCAGATAGAGGAGTCCGTCGTACAGCAGGTTCGAGGGCACGTAGCCGGTGCCCTTGCGGTAGGTCCAGGCCCGTGCCTTGTCGTTGCCGGTCAGATCGCCGCGGCTGTCGAGCGGGATCGCGAAGCTGATCTTGGCCGGATAGCCGGAGGTGAACACGGCCAGGTCGTCCACCGTCATCGGGATGTGGATCGCGTTGTTCTGAAGGCCGGTGGCTCGCCAGAGTTCGCTGCCGTCCGCCGGGTCGTAGGCGATGATGAACTCGTAGCCGCTGGTCAGCAACTGCTTCTGCCCCTCGTGCTCGACCAGGACGGGGGTCGCCCAGCTTGCCTGCACCGGCCGCTCCTGCTTCCAGACCTCCTCGCCCGTCAGCGCGTCCAGCGCGACGATGAAGGAGTCGTCGCCGCTGTCCTCGTCGGCCAGGATGATGAGCAGGCCGTCGTGCAGCACGGGCGAGGTGCCGACGCCGAGCCCGACCGTCTTGATGTCGCCGATGTCGCGCTCCCATACGGGCTCGCCGTCGACCGTGTACGCGTAGACGCCCTCCGAACCGAAATAGGCGTAGACGCGCTCACCATCGGTGACCGGCGTGGGCGAGGCGTAGGACGACTCGGAATGGCGGTCGTCGTAGACGTTGCCGGCGTAGGCCGTGTGGGACCAGAGCAGGTCGCCGTGGTCGGCGTCGAGCGCGATCACCTTCATCGTGTGGTGACGGTTTCCGTCGACCGCCTGCGGGTGCTTGAAGGGCCGACCGTCGAAGGTGTGCTCGGGCGGTCCGGCTCCCGGAATCTCGTCGCCCACGATCGCCGTGGTCAGGAACACCTTGCCGTCCGAAACCACGGGCGACGAGTGTCCGCGGCCCTCGATCTTCGCCTTCCAGAGCAGGTGGCGGTCCAGGTCGAGGTTGGCGGCCGGGCCGGGGCCGGAACGGGCGATGCCGCTGCCGTCGGCGCCGCGGAAGCCGGGCCAGTCGTTGGCGTCGGCCGCAATCGCGGGCGCTGCTCCGAGGGTTGCGGCGAGGAGGAGGTGGAGGCTCTTCGACATGGGATTCTCCTGACGCTATGGCGTCTTGATCGGGTCGGCGGGGCGGCCGGGCAGTGTCCGTGGATCTTCCGCGAGCTTCTCGAGCAGGAGCTCGACGGCTTTCGCGAGTTGCGGGTCCCGCCCTTCGAGAATGTCGCGGGGAAGGTTCGTGACCTCGATGTCCGGGTCGACGCCGTAGCCCTCGATCACCCAGTTGCCCTCCGGGTCGGCGGAGCCGGCCTCGGGCACGTTGACGGAGCCGCCGTCGATCAGGGGCGCCCGGCCGTAGATGCCAACCACGCCGCCCCAGCTCCGCTTGCCGACGATGGGACCCAGGCCGGCGCGGCGGAACTGGTACGCGAACTGGTCGCCGTCCGAGGCGGTGTCCTCGTCGATCACGCAGACGAGGTGGCCGTGGAAGACGCCGCCGGGCGAGGTGTCGACGGAGTCCCGGTTGCGCTCGAAGTCGAGCATCAGGGTCTCGCGCCGCAACCGTTCGATGATCATGGGCGACACGTTGCCGCCGCCGTTCGAGCGGACGTCGACGACCATGGCGTCCTTGCGGACCTGGCCGTAGTACCACTTGATCCACTCGCGGATGCCGCTCGCCGACATGTCGGGAATGTGGAGATAGCCGATCCGGCCGCCTCCGAGTTCCTCGACGATCCTGCGGCTCCGTTCGGTCCAGGCGAGGTAGATCAGGGCGTCCTCGCTCGCGATCGGATCGACGAGGACGTTCCTCGCCTCGCCGCGCTCGGGGCTCGAACCGACGGTCAACTCCAGCGGTCCGCGTCCGGCCTCGCGCAGGAGCTGGAACGGGTTCGTGTCCGGGGTCAGCGCGCGGCCCTGGATCGCGAAGACGTAGTCTCCCGCATCGACGCCGACGCCGATCTCGGTGAGCGGCGAGCGGTAGCGGGGCTCCTCGTTCTGGCCCTCGAAGATACGGGCGATCCGGTAGTGGCCGGCGTCTCCGTCGAGTTCGAAACGGGCGCCGAGCAGGGCGGCGCGCGGCCGGTCCGGCGCCTCGTAGTCGCCGCCGCTGACGTAGGCGTGGGACACGTTGAGCTCGGCGACCATCTCGCTCATCAGGTAGTTCAGGTCGCTGCGATGGCCGACGTGGGCGAGCAGCGGGCGGTACTGCTCGCGCAGCGCCTCCCAGTCGTAGCCGTGCATGTTCGGGGCGTAGAAGAAGTCCCGGAATCGCCGCCACACCTCGTCGAAGATCTGGGCCCACTCGTCGGCCGGTACCCGGTCGACGGTCAGGCCGGCCAGGGACAGGGTCTTCGCCTCGCCGCCGCTTACATCGAGGAGCCGGAAGCTGCCGCGCTCGCTGACCAGGAGTTTCTTGCGGTCGCCGGAAAGGACGAGGCCGCCGATGCCCCTGGCCAGGCTCTTGCTCTCGCGCGCCTTCAGGTCGTACGAGAAGACCTCGGTCTGCACGTCGGAGGACCGACCCAGGTAGCCGGCGCCGCCGCGGACGTAGAGCAGCTTGCCTTCGGCCGCGCCCAGACCGAAGTAGTTGTCCGCGTCGACCGGGACGCGGGCGACGCGCTGCGCCAGGCCGTCGAGGTCGATCCGGTCGCGGTCCTTCTCGTCGTCGTCGCTGTCGCGACTTTCCCCATTGTCGTCACTCTCTTGCCCCTTGCCGTCGTCGCCGTCCTCCTCGCCTTCCGCGTCGCCGTCTTCCTCGTCTTCCTCGACTTCGACCTCGTCGCTGCGGGGCGGGAAGGGATGCGCAGTGTCCTCGCGCAGCGCGAGCGCGTAGATGTACGTCTCGCGGTCGGCTGCGTAGTTGTACTCGAAGCTGCCGATCTGGGGCTGGAACTGGCGGTCGGAGAGGAAGTAGAGGTAGTCGCCGCCCGGGGCGAAGACGGGGAAGAAGTCGTTCCACAGCTCGGACGTCACGCGGGTGAGCGTCCGGCTCTCGACCTCGAACAGGTGGATCGAGCCGAACGTGTTCTCGTCGCCGAGTTCGACCGCCAGGAAGTCCCCGTTCGGCGACCAGTCGTAGCTGGTGCCGAAGGGCCGGGAGTCGTCGGCGACCTCGATGATCTCCCGTGGCCCGGTCGCCGTGTCGTCGCCGCTCCGGTCGCCGGCGTCGACGATGCCGAGCCGTCCCTGCTGGTCGATGAAGGCGATGAGGTCGCTCCCGGGTGACCACAGCAGGTTGTTGTAGTGGCGCCCGACGCTGCCCTCGGTGAGTTGCACGGGTTCGCCGCCGCCGTCCTGGGCGACGACCCAGATCTCGGTTTCTCCGCTGCGATCGGAGGTGAAGGCGATTCGCCGCCCGTCGGGCGACCAGGCGGGGTCGCGGTCGTTGGCGCCGGAGCTGTGGGTCAGGTTGCGGGTCGGTCCGTGCTCGATCGGCACGCTGAAGATGTCGCCGCGGGCGGAGAAGGCCGCCCGCTTGGCCTTCGGGCTGAGCGAGTAGCCGGAGACCCGGTTCGCCGCCGAGACGCGGCTCGGCCGGCGCGCGAGCTGGTCCGTGGGCACATGGATCGGCACCGGACGCGCGCTGCCGGAGGCGAGGTCGAAGACCTCGAGCGAGCCGGCCTTCTCGTAGACGATCCGCCGGTTCGCCTTGTCGGCGCTGGGCCAGCGCACATCCCACTGGTCTTCGTTCGTGAGCTGCTCGATGTCGCCCGATGCCGTGTCGTAGGCGTAGAGGTTCAGCGTGCCGTCGCGGTCGGAGGAGAAGTAGATCGTGTCGCCGATCCACATCGGGTCGCGGTCGGAGCGCTTGTGGTTCGTGACCTGGATGGACTCCAGGCTGTCGATGTCGAGGATCCAGAGGTCCTGCGCCCAGCCGCCTTCGTAGCGCTTCCAGTGCCGGAAATCCCGCGTCACAGGCGAGTAGACGACGCGCTTGCCGTCCGGTGAGAGATCGCCGCCGCCGGACTCGGGCATCGGCAGCGCCCGCGGCAGGCCGCCGGAGACGTCGACGAGGAACAGCTTCGTGTCCCCCAGATCCCACCCGTCGCGGAGGGACCGGAACAGGACCTCCGAGCCGTCCGGCGACCAGCCGTAGACCTGGTAGTCGTAGCCCCAGCGCGGCGCTAGCGGCCCGGCGGCCGGGTAGAAGGTCAGTTGTCGCGGCGCACCGCCGGCCGTTGGTACGACGTACACCTGTTCGTCGCCGTCGTACTGGCCGGTGAATGCGATCCACTGGCCGTCCGGGGAGAACTTGGCGAACAGCTCCAGACCGGGATGGGATGTGAGACGGGTCGCTGTCCCGCCATCGGTCGAGGCCAGCCAGATGTCGCCGGCGTAGGTGAACGCGATCCGGTCGCCGGAGAGGTCCGGGAAGCGAAGCAGTCTCGTCGGCTCGCCGGTCTGGGCGAGGCTCGGCGTCAGGATGCTGGCGAGCGCGAGCAGAGCGACGCCGCATCGCATGGCGCGCTGGATCTGAGGGGTGACGGTCATGGGAGCCTCCGGTCGCGCCGCGTCGCTCCAGACGAGCAGCGCCGCGGCATTGTCTCACGTTCGGGGCGGGCGTTTCGGGGCTCGCTGCTTCGGGTAAGCTGCCGCCGCTTCGCCCAGCCGAGGTACGGGACTTGGCGGGGCAGGTTGCACGAACGGACGACAAGTGTGCCGGCTACCGGTCGGCCCCGGGAGACGGCAGCATGAGTGGGATCGAGATCACCGGACCGCGCGACTTCGAGGCGGCGGAGAACATTCTGACGCCCGAGGCGCTGGAGTTCACGGCGGAACTCTGCCGCCGGTTCGACGAGCGGCGCACCGCGCTCCTTGACGACCGGGTGGAACGTCACGCCCGCATCCAGGCCGGCGACGATCCGACCTTCCCGCCCGAGACGCAGCAAGTCCGCGACGGCGACTGGAAGGTTGCGCCCACGCCGGCGGACCTGAACTGCCGCTGGGCCGAGATCACCGGGCCGGTCGACCGCAAGATGATGATCAACGCGCTGAACTCCGGCGCCAGGGTGTTCATGGCCGACATCGAGGACGCGCTCAGCCCGAGCTGGCGCAACGTGATCGAGGGTCAGCGGAACCTGTACGACGCGGTGCGCCGGCAACTGGAGTTCACGAACCCGGGGAACGGCAAGGAGTACCGGCTGAAGGACGAGATCGCGACCCTGCTCGTGCGTCCGCGCGGCTGGCACCTGGTCGAGAAGAACGCGTTGATCGACGGCAGCCCCGTCTCGGCGGGCGTCTTCGACTTTGGGCTCTACTTCTTCCACAATGCCCGGGAGGCGCTCAGCCGCGGCAGCGGGCCGTACTTCTACCTGCCGAAGCTGGAGAACCGCCACGAGGCGCGGCTCTGGAACGACATCTTCGTCGCCGCCCAGGACGCGCTCGGCGTGCCCCGTGGCAGTGTCCGCGCCACGGTTCTGATCGAGACGATCCTCGCCGCCTTCGAGATGGAGGAGATCCTCTACGAGCTGCGCGACCACTCGGCCGGGCTGAACGCCGGTCGCTGGGACTACATCTTCAGCGCGATCAAGAAGTTTGCGTTCCGGGAAGACCTCGTGCTGCCGGACCGCGGCCAGATCACGATGACGGTTCCCTTCATGCGCTCCTACACGGAACTCCTGGTCCGCACCTGCCACAGCCGCGGCGCCCACGCGATCGGCGGCATGGCGGCCTTCATTCCCAGCCGGCGCGACCCGGAGGTCAACGCGACGGCGCTCAGCGCGGTCCGGGCCGACAAGGAGCGCGAGGCCGGCGACGGCTTCGACGGCAGTTGGGTCGCCCATCCGGATCTCGTGCCGATCGCTCTGGAGGTGTTCTCGACGAAGATGGAGGGTCGCCCGAACCAGAAGGAACGGCTCCGCGAGGACGTCTCGATCGAGCCCGGCAGCCTGATCGACCTCGACGTTCCGGGCGGCTCGCTGACCGAGCAGGGGCTGCGCAACAACGTCTCCGTCGGGCTCCAGTACCTGAACTCCTGGCTCAACGGCAACGGAGCGGCCGCGATCAACAACCTGATGGAAGACGCGGCGACCGCCGAGATCGCCCGCGCCCAGCTCTGGCAGTGGGTCCACCGCAACGCGCGGATGGACAACGGCGAGCGGGTCACCGCCGAGCTCTACGAGCAGGTGCGCGACGAGGAGCTGAGCCAGCTCGGCGGCCGCGACGCGAGCCGCCTCGGACTCGCCGCTTCCCTGCTGGACGACCTGGTGCTCGGCTCCGAGTTCCAGGAGTTCCTGACCCTGCAGGCCTACCAGCACATCTGATTCGCTGCGCTACGCTCGCGGCAATGCAGCACGCGATCGAGCTTGACGCGCTGCGGAGCGAGGTTGGCGCCGCGGCAGGGCCGATGGCGAACGCGGTTTCGGCGTGCGTCCACTGCGGTTTCTGCCTGCCGGCGTGCCCGACCTACATCGAACTGGGCGAGGAGATGGACTCGCCGCGCGGGCGCATCGTGCTGATGAAGGAGGTGCTCGAGGGCGGCCTCGACCTGGAGGAGGCGCTGGGCCACATCGACCCATGCCTCGGTTGCATGTCCTGCGTGACCGCGTGTCCGTCCGGTGTCGAGTACGGCGAGCTGCTGATGCCCTTCCGCGAACTCGCGGAGGGCGGCCGCAACCGTTCATGGCTCGACCGTTTCTGGCGCGGACTGATGCTCGACACGTTGGCGAGCCCGTCCAGGCTTCGCCGGATGCTGCGTCTCGGCCGGTTGGCGGCGCCATTCCGCGGGTTGTTGAGCGGACTGCTTCCGGCCCGGTTCGCGGCGCCCCTGGACCTGTTGCCGCGCTCGGCGGACCGTGCGGAGGTCGCCTCCGGCACGTTCCCGGCGGTGGGCGAGCGGCGCGCGCGGGTGGCTCTCCTCGCGGGCTGCGCTCAGCAGGTGCTGGCGCCCCGCATCCACCGGGCGACGATCGAGGTACTGACGCGCTCCGGCGTCGAGGTCGTCGTCCCGGAGGAAGAGAGTTGCTGCGGTTCGCTGGCCTTTCACGCCGGCGACGGGCGGCGGGCCAGGACCGCGGCCGGCTCGCTCCTCCGCGTACTGGGGTCCGCGGGGCTCCTTCCGGACGTCGACGCGGTGCTCACCAACGCCGCGGGTTGCGGTTCCGGCCTCAAGGAGTATGGACTCCTGTTCGCCGGCCGCCCCGAAGAGGAGGCGGCGCGGACCCTCGCGGCGAAGGTGCGCGACGTCTCCACGTTTCTGGCCGCGCTCGATGGGCCGGCGCCGCCTCCGCTGGCGCAACCGCTTCGGGTCGTCTACCACGACGCCTGCCACCTGGCTCACGCGCAGAGGGAACGGACCGCGCCCCGTCGATTGCTTGCACAGGTCCGCGGCGTGACCCTGGTCGAACCGCGCGACTGGCAGATCTGTTGCGGTTCGGCGGGGATCTACAACCTAGAAGAGCCCGAACTCGCGGCGCGGCTGGGACGCAGGAAGGCGGAGGCGCTGCTCGAAGGCGAACCGGACGTGATCGCGACCGGCAACATCGGCTGTCTCACCCAGATCGAGAGCCACCTCCGGCGCCTGGATAGCGCGGTCCCCGTGCGGCACACGATGGAGGTTCTGGCCTCCGCACATGGCGCGGGTTATCCTGCGCCCGCTCGTTGACCGCTTCTCCCTACCCTCTTGCCCGAAGAACTACTCGCATGACGACGACTCGCATTGGAATTCAAGGCTTCGGTCTCCTTGGCCGGAGTCTGTTTCGCCTTTCCCTGGACCGGCCCGAAATCGAGATAGGGGCCGTGGCCGAGACCGCCGACCCGGAGATGCTGCGCTACCTCCTGCAGTTCTCGACCCTGCCGTGGCGATACGACGGCGACGTCGCGCTCGCCGACGGCAGCCTGAGCGTCAACGGCTTCAGCGCTCCGGTCGTTCGCGCCGCGGGCGCGGGGGAGGCGCCCTGGGGCGACCTGGGCGTCACCACGGTCGTCGACTTCCGGGACAACCAGCCGACGCGGAGCGAACTCGAGGGGCATCTCGCGGCCGGCGCGGAGCGGGTCGTCCTGTGCGCCCCTCCGGGCGGGGAGCTGGACCGCACGGTGGTGGTCGGCCTGAACGAGGACCGGGTCGAGCCGTCCGACCGGATCGTGTCCGCCGGTTCCTTCACCGCGCACTGCGCGGGGCCGTTGCTGCGGATTCTCGATGGGGCCTTCGGCGTCGAACAGGCGTTCATCAGCTCCGTCCGCGCCTACGGGGCCGGTTCGAGACTGGCCGACGTGCCGGCGCCGGAGCCGCGGAAGGGCCGGGCCGCGGGCGAGAACATCATTCCCGCTGCGACGGGAGCGGCAGAGGAACTGGCGACCGTGTTGCCCGAGTTGGGCGGCAAGCTCTCCGCCTCGGCGATGGACGTGCCGGTGTCGAACGGCTCCGTCGTCGATCTGGTCTGCTGGCATCGCGACGGGGTGACCGTCGACGCGGTCAACGATGCGGTGGCGGCTGCCGCCGGTGGCGACTGGAACGGCCGGCTGCGCTTCGAGCGGGAGGCGATCGTCTCCGCCGACACCGTGGGCAGCCGGGCGACCTGCATCTTCGACTCGCAGGCGACGATGACCCTGGGCGAACGCGTGTCCAAGACGATCGCCTGGTTCGACAATGGTTGGGGCTACCTGCACCGGCTCCTGGAGCTTGTCGCAGTACTCGAAGAAGCGGCCGGCGCGGAAGGGGGTGTCTCATGATCCGCGTCGGTATCAACGGTTTCGGGCGCATCGGCCGCAGCGTGTTCCGCATCCTCGCCGGCCGGCCGGACGTCGAGGTGGTCGGCATCAACGATCTCTTCGACGCGGACCGCCTCGCCTATCTGCTGCGTTACGACACCGTGCAGGGCGTCTTCGATCAACCGGTCGAGGTGACCGGCAACGGCCTGCGGGTCGGCGGCCGGGACATCCGGCTCTCGGCGGAACGGGATCCGTCCAGGCTGCCCTGGAACGAGCTCGGCGTCGATATCGCGGTCGAGTCGACGGGCGTGTTCCGGACGCGCGCCCAGGTGGCGCAGCATCTCGAGGCCGGCGCCCCGCGCGTGGTCCTCACGGTCCCCGCCAAGGACGAGATCGACGCCATGATCGTGCTCGGCGTCAACGACGGGGATCTCGGTCCGGAGCATCGAGTGGTCTCAAACGCCTCCTGCACGACGAACTGCCTGGCGCCGCTGGCCAAGACGCTCGACGACGCGTTCGGCTTCGAGGAGGGGTTCATCACCACCGTTCACGCCTACACGAACGGCCAGCGTCTCGTCGACTCGCCGCACAGCGACCCGCGCCGCAGCCGCTCGGCGACCGCCAACATCATCCCGACGACGACCGGCGCCGCGCGCGCCGTCGGCAAGGTGCTGCCGCACCTGAACGGCAAGCTCGACGGCATGGCGATGCGGGTGCCGGTGGCGGACGGCTCGATCGTCGACTTGACCTGCCGGCTGCGCGACGCTCCGAGCGCCGGGGACGTCAACGCGGCGGCGTCGACTGCCGCGGAGTCGAACCTGGCCGGCATCCTCCAGTACTCGGAAGATCCCCTGGTCTCGAGCGACATTCTCGGCAACCCCCACTCGTCGATCTTCGACGCGCCGCTGACCCGGGTCAGTCCGGCCGAAGGTGGCGGCGTGTACGCCCGCGTCGTGTCGTGGTATGACAACGAGTGGGGCTACTCGAACCGCGTCGCGGATCTGATCGAGCGGCTGGCGCAGTTCGAGTCCTGAGCCGGCGGAACAGGAGGACTGGATCGTGCAGCGTCGAGCCAAGATCGTCGCCACGATCGGGCCGGCCAGTGCGAGCGAGAAGACTCTCGCGCGCCTGATCCGGGCCGGCGTCAACGTCGTCCGGTTGAATCAGTCGCACGGCACCAGGGAAGAGCACCGCCGTCTGATCCGCCTGGTGCGGGAGGTCGCCGAGGAGGCCGGCCGGTCGGTCGGCGTGATGGTCGACCTGATGGGGCCCCGCCACCGGCTCGACCACTTCGAGGGCGCCCGGGTGCTGAGGGAGGGCGACGTGGTCGGCCTGGGCGCGAGCGCCGAGGCGGATCTGCCTCTCGACCGGGACATGGTCCGACACGTCGAGCCGGGCGAGCAGATCCTGATCGACGACGGCCGGGTGCAGTTGGAGGTTCGCTCCAAGGACGAGGAGAGGATCGAGGCGGAGGTCATCATCGGCGGCGCCGTTTCGAGCCGCAAGGGTGTCAACCTGCCTGACAGTCGGTTGCCGTTCCGCATCTCGGAGAAGGACCTGAGCGACATCCGGATGGCGGTCGAGGAGGACGCGGACTTCCTGGCGGCTAGCTACGTTGGTACGCCGGCGGACGTGGTTCACGTGCGGGAAGCCTCGCGGGAGGCGGGCCGGCCGCTGCAGATCATTGCCAAGCTCGAACGGCGGCGGGCGCTCGACCACCTCGACGAGATCGTCCTCGAGTCCGACGGGGTGATGGTGGCGCGCGGCGACCTGGGAGTGGAGATCCCCCTGCACCAGGTGCCGGTGGTACAGAAGCGGATCATCGAGAGCGGTTGGCGGCACGCCCGTCCGGTGATCGTCGCGACCCAGATGCTGGAGTCGATGATCGAGCATCCCCGTCCAACCCGGGCCGAGTCCTCGGACGTGGCGAACGCCGTGTTCGACGGCGCCGACGCGATGATGCTCTCCGGCGAGAGCGCGGCCGGCCGCTATCCGCTCGAGGCGGTACAGACGATGCACCGCATCATCACCGAGTCGGAGCGTTACAACCTTTCCAAGCACACCTCCCAGCCGGTCGGCTTCCACACGATGGAGGTCGGCCCCTACGACATCGAACCGCCGCACCGCCCGGGTACCCTGGAGATTCCGGAAACGGTTTCCGCGGCGGCGATCCTGTCGGCCCGCCACCTGACCGCGCAGGGCATCGTCGTCCTCAGCCAGGGCGGCTTCACTGCCCGGCAGGTCGCCTGCCGCCGGCCCTCGACGCCGGTGTTCGCGTTCACGCGCGAATCGCGGTCGATGCGCGAACTCCAGCTCGTCTGGGGCGTCCACTCCGTGAAGATGGACCAGGAGGTCTACCACCACGACGAGGTCGTGGCGATGGTCGACCGGCAACTGCTCGCCGGCAGCCTGGCGCTGCCCGGCGACACGATCGTCCTGCTGATGGGCGATCCGATCCAGGACCGGCCGCCGACGAACCTGATGCGGATTCACCGGGTCCGGGCGTAGTAGCCTGCGGCGGCTTCGCTACGATCGGCCGCCATGACCGACAGCGAACTTCGGGTCTCGATCGAGAACGACTACGCCTTTCTCCGCGACCCGGTCCGCCGCATCTGCGAGCAGTTCCCGGGCGAGTACTGGCGGCGGCTCGATGCCACCGCCGAGTACCCGACGGAGTTCGTGCAGGCGCTGACCGAGCACGAGTACCTCGGCTGTCTGATTCCCGAGGAGTACGGAGGTTCGGGACTGCCGCTGCGCGCCGCCTGCGTGGTGCTCGAGACGATCCACTCGAGCGGCTGCAACGCCGCGGCCTGCCACGCCCAGATGTACACCATGGGCACGGTGCTGCGCCACGGCAGCGACGACCAGAAGCAGCAGTACCTGCCGAAGATCGCGAGCGGCGAACTGCGCCTGCAGGCCTTCGGCGTGACCGAGCCGGTGACGGGTTCGGACACCACGCAGCTCAGGACGACCGCGGTCCGGGACGGCGACACCTACGTGGTCAATGGCCAGAAGATCTGGACCAGCCGGGCGCTGCATTCGGACCTGATGATTCTGCTTGCCCGCACGACGCCGGCGGACCAGGTGGAGAAGCGCTCACGCGGCCTGTCCGTGTTTCTCGTCGACCTCCGCGAGGCCCGCGGCAACGGCCTGGAGATCCAGCCGATCGACACGATGATCAACCACGGCACGACCCAGGTGTTCTTCGACAACCTGCGGATCCCTGCCAGCAGCCGGATCGGCGAGGAGGGCCACGGCTTCAGGTACATCCTGAGCGGCATGAACGCGGAGCGCATCCTGCTCGCCTCCGAGGCGATCGGAGATGCTCGCTACTTCATCCGCCGCGCGGTCGAGTACGCCAACGAGCGTGAGGTCTTCGGCCGTCCCATCGGCCAGAACCAGGGCATCCAGTTCCCGATCGCCCGCGCCCACGCCGAAACCGACGCCGCCGAGATGATCGTCCGCAAGGCCGGCGCCCTCTACGACGCCGGCCGCGAATGCGGCGCCGAAGCCAACAGCGCCAAGCTCCTCGCCTCCGAAGCCGCCTGGAAGGCCGGCGACACCTGCTTCCAGACCTTCGGCGGCTTCGCCTTCGCCACCGAGTACGACATCGAACGCAAGTGGCGCGAATGCCGCCTCTTCCAGACGGCGCCGATCTCGACGAACCTCGTGCTCACGTACCTGGCCCAGCACGTCCTCGGACTGCCGCGCAGCTACTGAGGCCGAAACCGCCGTCGGACCCTGCGCAGGCTGGAGGTCGTCGAAGGCCGGCTCCTTCCGGCGGATGCGCGACTCAGCCGAGCCGGGTCAGGTTCTCGTCACACTCCGTTACGCCGGCGATGATGTGAACGGCGGCGTAGAGCGTTCTCGCGCGCTGCCACAGGAGCCTTGCTTCGTCGGTCTCGCCGAGAGCTTCCTTGAGGATCGCCATCGGTCGGATGGTGTTCGCGTAGTCGAGCGTTGGGGGATCAGGGTGCTCGGCGTAGAGGGCTAAGGCCTCGTCGTAGCAGGCCGCGGCCTCGGCCAATCGCTGGGCGGAGCGATGGGCGTCGCCAACGTGACGGATCGCATGAGCCAGCAGGAGCGGGTCGCCGGCCCGGCGGGCGGCGGCGACGGCTTCCTCGTATCTGGCGACCGCGACGTCGTTGCGGCCGGCATCCTGTTCCGCATGCCCGAGCCGCCGAAGAGCTGTCGCCAACTCGCGGTCGGCACCGGCCCCGCGGCACAATGCCACCGCTTCCCTGAGCTGCTCTCGAACGAGCCGTCCGGTCTCCTCGCTTTCGGCCGGATCGGCGGTCAACGTCGCGCGCAGCTTCCAGGCCGTGTTCGAGAGATCGCGGGCGCGATCCAGGACGGAAGTGGGGTCACCCATTTCAGTGGTGAGCGTAGCGAGTGATCACCGGCCCGGCGTAAGCGAACGATCTCCGTCACGCCGGCAACCGTCGCCGTCCAGCCTGCGGAGAGGCCGGGGGGAGGGTCCCAGCGGGCTGGAGGCAAGCGTCTCCCGAGATCGTGAACTTGACCAACGACTCATCGCAGCGCAGCCGACCGAAGCGAGCGCTGAACCCCCATTCACCGAGAGAGCGTGAGCGTCCGCTGGGACCCCTCCCCCCGGACTCTCCGCAGGCGGGCCCGAGCCTCGGCCGCCACCACGCGCCCTGAAAAGGCGCGAGTCGCGAAGCGACGAGCCTACGAAGCGACGAGCCTGCTACGCCCGATCCCGGGCCGCCGCCAGTGCTCGCTTGCCGTAGACCTTGCCGACGTGGACGCGGTAGTCGCCGGAGGCGAAGATGTCGCCGATGGGATCTTCCGCGTCCAGGCCGGAGGCCGCGGCGGCGATGGCGTCGTCGGAGAGGTCGGTGCCGACGAGGCTCGAGACGTCGACCGTGGTCGGCGTGGCGGAGACGCCGCCGACGACCAGGCCGGCGCCGGTGCAGCGGCCGCCCTGGACGGTGACGGCCGCGGCCGCGCCGACGACCGCGTAGCCGGAGGCCGGGTGCTCGAACTTTAGGTAGGCGGCGCCGGTGCCGGCGCCCAGGGCCGGGGCTTCGACGTGCGTGAGGATCTCGTCCTCGCCGACGTCGGTCATCAGGAGGTCCTGGAAGAAGTCTCCCGCGGCGACCGAGCGCGTGCCGGAGGGGGACTGCAGGTGAACCGAAGCGCCCAGGAGGACGAGCACGGGCGGAATGTCCGAGCCCGGGTCGGCGTGGGCGATGTTGCCGCCGATCGTGCCCCGGTTGCGCACCTGGGCGTCGCCGATGTGGCCGGCCGCCTCGGCGAGCACCGGGCAGTGGGCCGCGAGGACATCGGAAGCCGCGATGTCGGCGTGGGTGGTCAGCGAGCCGACCCGCACCGAGCCGTTCGCCTCGGAGATGCCCTTGAGTTCGTCGAGGCGGCCGATGTCGATGACGACTGGCGGCTGCGCCAGGCGCAGCTTCATCATCGGGATCAGGCTGTGGCCGCCGGCCATCAGCTTCGCGTCTTCGTTCTCCTGGAGCAGGCTCAGGGCCTCGTCCACCGATCCGGCGCGGCGGTAATCGAATTGGGCTGGGTACATATCGGTGCTCCTGATTCGGCAGCTTCGGTTGTTCGGCTGCGGGATTCTAGACGGATGAAGTTGGTTAGGCGTTGACGGCCCGCCACACCTTCTCGGGTGTGAGCGGCATGTCGATGTGGCTGATCCCGTACGGCGCGAGCGCGTCGACCACGGCGTTGACCACCGCGGCCGGCGAGGCGATCGCGCCCGCCTCGCCGACGCCCTTGACGCCCAGCGGGTTGTGCGGGCACGGGGTCGTCGTGCGGTCGAGCTCGAACGGGATCAGGTTGTGAATCTTGGGCACGGCGTAGTCCATGAGCGAGCCGGACACGAGCTGGCCGCTCTCGTCGTAGACCGCGTTCTCCCACAGCGCCTGGCCGATGCCCTGGGCCAGCCCCCCGTGGAGCTGGCCGTCGACGATCATCGGGTTGATCACGTTGCCGACGTCGTCGACCGCCGCGTAGCGCAGCAAGTCGATCGAGCCGGTTTCCGTGTCGACCTCGACCACGCAGACGTGGGTGCCGAAGGGATAGGTGAAGTTCGCCGGGTCGTAGAAGCTCGTGGCGGAGAGGCCCGGCTCCAGGTCGTCGGGGTAGTTGTGCGCCAGGTAGGCCTGGAGCGCCACGTCGCCTAGAGCGAGCGCGCGGTCGGGCGAGCCGGCCACGCGGAAGCTGCCGTCCTCGTACTCGAGGTCCTCGGCCGAGGCTTCGAGCAGGTGGGCGGCGATCTTCTTGCCCTTCTCGATGATCTTCTCGACGCTCTTGACGATGGCCGAGCCGCCGACGGCGGCGCTGCGGCTGCCGTAGGTGCCCATCCCGAACTGGACGAGATCCGTGTCGCCGTGGATCACCTCGACCGCCTCGGGGTCGATGCCGAGCTTGTCGGCGACGATCTGGGAGAAGGTCGTTTCGTGGCCCTGACCGTGCGACGAGGAACCCGTGTAGACGGTGACCGAAGCGGTCGGGTGGACGCGGACGTCGGCGCTCTCCCACTGGCCGGCCTGTGCGCCGAGCGATCCGACGACCGCCGACGGCGCCAGCCCGCAGGCCTCGATGTAGGACGAGAAACCGATGCCGATCTGCTTGCCGCCGTTGTCGCGGCGCGACGCCTGCTGGCTGCGCAGGTCGTCGTAGCCGATCATCTCCAGCGCGCGGTCCATCGCCGGTCCGTAGTTGCCGGAGTCGTAGGCGAGGGCGACCTGCGTCTGGTACGGGAAGGCGTCCGGCGACACGAAGTTCCTGCGTCGTACCTCGACCGGACCCAGACCCGTGGCCTCGCCGGCGAGATGCATCAGCCGCTCGACGACGTAGGTGGCCTCGGGCCGCCCGGCGCCGCGGTAGGCGTCGACCGGGGCCGTGTGGGTGAACACGCCGGTGACGTGGCAGTGGATCGCCGGGATGTCGTACTGGCCGGACATCAACGTGCCGTAGAGGTAGGTCGGCACGGCCGGCGCGAAGGTCGAGAGGTACGCACCCATGGCTGCCGCGGTGTCGACGCGCAGGCCGGTGATGCGCCCGTCCGCGTCGAGCGCCAGTGCGCAACGGGTCGAGTGATCGCGGCCGTGGGCGTCCGTGAGATTCGTCTCGGTGCGGGTCGCGGTCCACTTGACCGGCCGGTCGAGCTTCATCGAGCAGAGGCCCACGATCGCCTCGTCGGCGTAGTGGTGGATTTTGCTGCCGAAGCCGCCGCCGACCTCGGGGGCGACGATCCGCACCTTGTGCTCGGGCATGCCGAGCGACGCGAGCGTCATCAGCAGCCGGTGCACGTGCGGGTTCTGACTCGTCATGTGGATCGTCATCTCGCCGGTCGACGAGTCGAAGGAGGCGAGCACCGCGCGCGGCTCGATCGCGTGCGGGATCAGACGGTTGTTGCGGAGATCGAGTTCGACGGTGTGCGCGGCGGAGGCGAAGGCGGTGTCGACCGGTTCGCGCTCGCCGATCTCCCAGTCGAACGCGACGTTGCCGGGCGCCTCTTCGTGGACCGCGGGCGCGCCGTCCTCGAGAGCGGCCACGACGTCGGCCACCGCGTCGAGCGGTTCGTAGTCGACGGCCACGCGGTCGGCGGCGTCGCGGGCGAGGTAGCGGTCTTCGGCGACGACGACGGCCACCGCGTCGCCGACGTGGCGGACCGTGTCGGCGGCGATCATCGGGTGCGCCGGTGTCTTCAGGTCGGGCAGCAGCCAGCCGACCGGGACCACGCCGGGAATGCCCGCGGCCGCCACGTCGCGCGCCGTGAGCACGGCGAGGACGCCGGGAAGCGCCTCCGCGCCGGAGGTGTCGATGCCGCGGATCCGGGCGTGCGCGTACGGACTGCGGACGATCGCGGCATGAGCCATGCCCTCGGCCTTGAGGTCGTCGGTGTACTTGCCGCGGCCGGTGATGAGCGCCGGGTCTTCCCGGCGCTTGATCGATGTGCCGAGTACCCGTGCCATGTCAGCTCATCCTCTCCGCGGCGTACTTCACCGCTTCGACGATGTTGTGGTAGCCGGTGCAACGGCAGATGTTGCCCTTGAGACCCTCGCGGATCTCCTCGTCGTTCGGGCTCGGGTTCTGGGCGAGGAGGTAGTTCGCGGAGAGAATCATGCCCGGCGTGCAGTAGCCGCACTGCAGGCCGTGCTTCTCCCAGAAGCCCTCCTGGAGTGGATGCAGCTCGCCGTTCTGAGACAGCCCCTCGATCGTGGTCACCGAAGCGCCGTCGGCCTGCGCCGCGAGCATGGTGCAGGACTTGACGGCGTTGCCGTCGACCAGCACGGTGCAGGCGCCGCAGAGACTCGTTTCGCAGCCGATGTTGGCGCCGGTCAGCCCCAGATCCTCGCGCAGGAAGTGGACCAGCAGACGCCGCGGTTCGACCGCTGCCTGAACCGGCTTTCCGTTGACTTCGAGTTGAATGGACACGGTCATTGCTGGGTGTCTCCTTTTTCTATGAGCACGCTCGGAGCGAGATGGCGATGGCGGTGAGTACGACCAGGGCGCCGCCGACCAGGTAGGGCCAGAGTTCCCTGGCCATGCCGGCGGCAAAGCGGCCGGCGAAGGCGGCCTGGGACGGGGCCGCGGCCGCGGCATCGTCGTCGTCCAAGGGGGCGGGCGCCGCAGCTTCGTCCGGCACCGGCGCGCGCGCGGCGAGTTGTTGCTCCAGGCCCTGCAGACCCTGGCGGGTCAGCACCTTGGCCGAGCTGTCGAGCAACCGCTGGCCGACGGCGGCGATGCGGCCGCCGACCTGGGCGTCGATCTCGTAGTGGAGCAGGGTGCCGCCGTCGTCGGTGTCCTCGAGGCGGAGCGAGCCGTTGCCGTTGACAAAGCCGGGAGCGCCCTTGCCGTCCATCTTCAGGCTGTAGCCGTTCGGCGGATCGAGATCGAGGAGTTCGACGCCGCCCTCGAACACGCCCTGCACGGGCCCGACCTTCATCTTCAGCTTGCCGCGGAACCGGTTGTCGCCGACCGGCGCCATGTCCTCGCAGCCCGGCAGGGTGCGCGACAGCACCTCCGGGTCGAGGATGGCTTCCCAGACGACGCCGCGCGGTACGGCCAGCGTGTGCGAGCCCTTGATCTTCACGTTCCGCGGAGGGGAGCGCTAGGGGCCCGGCGGAGAGCCGCAGTGTGAAGTAGTAGCTGGGGCGGACATGGCGCAGCAGGGTGCAGATCTACCACAGAGTCCGGCGCTCTTCTACGCCCGCACGTACCGAACCACCGGGTCCTGCTCGGACTCCAGCTCGCCGACGTTTTCGGCCACGAGCTCGCCTCGCTGGTAGAGGTACTCGACGTGCGCGCCGGCCTCCTCCAGGGCGAGCAGCACGGTGTAGCCGCGCACCGCGCCGAACAGCCGGCGGCTGATGTCCGCCGTGGTCTGCGGCGCCCGGCAGGTGTCCATGATCACGTCCAGCCGCTTGTCGTGCGACTCGCGGATCTCCCCGACCCGCGCGGTCACGTTCTCGATCGGCTCCTCGTGGCCGCCCAGGCCGACCCGGACGCCGTCCAGTTTCTCGACCTTGCCCAGCGCATCGAGATAGTGGCCGAGGCCCATGTTCAGCGTCAGCGACTCGGGCGACTGGTGGGGCGTGATCCGGGCCAGCACGTGGTCGGCAGTCAGCAGGACGTCGTCGATCCGCAGGCAGACCTGGCCGGGGCAGTGGCCGGGGACGTGCAGCACCTCGATGCCGAGGTCGGCCCCGTTCCCGTCGGGCACGGGCTGCCCCTCCTCGAGCAGGAACTGGACCGGCACCGAGCCGTAGCGGGCCTTGGGCGCCGTGTACATCGTCATCAGTTGCTCGCGCTTGCCGGCCGAGAGACCGGCGCGGTGCAGGAACACGCGAAGTTGCTGCGAGGCGACGACCACCCGCTCCTCGTAGTGGGTCAGCACGCGGCGGTCGAGGACGTGGATGCCGACGGGCGCGTCTGTGTGGCCGCGCACGAACTGAAGGCCGCCGAAGTGGTCCATGTGGCCGTGGGTGATGAGGATGACGTCGATGTCGGCGAGGCCGACGCGGGCGCCGAAGCGGTCCTCGATCGAGGCCAGACCGCGCACCAGGTTCTCGTTCGAGAAGTCCATGCCCGAGCCGCAGTCGACCAGGATGCGACGGTCGCCGTCGTCGATCAGGTAGACGTTGCCGAAGAAGTTCGGGAACACCTCGAAGTTGAGCGCGTAGACGACCCGCCCGGCGGCGGTCACGAACCGCCGGGGCGACTCGAGCTGCTTCTTCGCGCTCGACGTACCTGCCCGCATGGGCACTACCGGGAAGCCCCCGAACCGGCCGGCGCTTCGCGCGCCGTCAGTTGGTCAGCGCCGAGACGAGGGAGTCGACCGCCTGATCGGCGATGTCGGCCATCTCGTCGTCCGTGCGGTCCTGGATCGGGTGCCGCACGTAGACGACCTCGGGCGTGGAGCCGAGCGACTTCGACTGCGACTCGGCCGCGTCCTGGAACTCGCACGAGGCGACGAACACGGACGGCAGCCCCATCTCTTCCAACTGGGTCGTGTCGTGCACACTGCACGACGTGCAGGACCCTCAGTCGGCCAGCGCTTCGATCACCGCGTCGCAACGCTGGGCGATCTCGGCGCGCAGGTCGGCCGGCGCCACCTTGGAGAAG
Organism: Holophagales bacterium; assembly: GCA_009836625.1. Lineage (GTDB taxonomy): Bacteria > Acidobacteriota > Thermoanaerobaculia > Multivoradales > Multivoraceae > Multivorans. The sequence goes on along the minus strand of VXVC01000004.1, from coordinate 1,390,632 downwards.
GTGGGTTTGGTGAAGCGCAGGACGTTGGCGCCCCGGTTGGCGATCCGTTCCTCGACGCGGTCGAGGAACACGTCGCCGCGTGCCTTGGAGATGTCGAGCAGGGCGATCGTCTTGCCGCCGATTGCATCGAGGCGCGGCGCAGCCTTGCGCGCGGCGGCCGCGGCCTCGTTCGTCGGGTCGATCAGAGTCTGGACCATGGGAGTCTCCTGAGTGAGCCCGAACGATACACGACGCTTGTAGAGAACAGCCCTGTTCCCTGCCTCAGCGCGGCGCAGACGCCGCGACTCGACTGGTAGGGTCGCCGGCCATGACCGAAGCGCCATCAGCATCCGCTCCGGCGCCTCCGGGCTTCGACCAGGGCCTGGTCGCGGTGGTCAAGAAGGACTGTCCGACGTGCCAGATGGTCGAACCTGTGCTGGCGGAGGTTCGTCGCCACCGACCGGTACTGGTCGTGACCCAGGACGACCCGGCGTTTCCCGCCGACGGAAGTCCCGTTCACGATGCCGATCTGACTCTGTCGCACCGGTTGGGGATCGAGATCGTGCCGACCCTGTTGACGCGGGAGGGAGGCTCCACTTCGGCCACCGCGATCGGTTGGAACCGCGAGCAGTGGCGGGACGTGACCGGCATCGGCGAACTGGGCGTCGATCTGCCGGCGAGCCGTCCGGGCTGCGGCGCCCTGAACGTTGAGCCGCCGCACGTCGAGCGGCTCGCCGCTCTTTTCGCCCAGGGCGGAGCGCGCCGGGTCGAGCTTGGCGACCAGGAGGACGACGTCGAGGCCTGCTTTGCACGGGGCTGGACGGACGGCCTGCCGGTGGTGCCACCGACTCCGGAGCGGCTCGAACGCATGCTCGCGGGTACGCGCCGGGACCGCGCCGAGGTGCTCGGCCTGGTGGCGCCCGACTACGGCGAGTGCACGGTCGAGAAGGTCGCGGTCAACGCCGTGATGGCGGGTTGCCGGCCGGAGTACCTGCCGGTCGTCCTGGCCGCGGTCGAGGCGGCGCTGACCGAGGAGTTCAACTGGCATGGCCTGGCGGCCACGACCTACTTCGCCGGCCCGGTCGTCGTCGTCAACGGTCCCGTCACGAGCGCGCTCGACATGAACTCGAAGATGAACGTCCTGGGGCAGGGCAACCGGGCGAACACCACGATCGGCCGCGCGCTGCAGCTCGTGCTGCGCAACGTTGGCGGCGCCCGTCCGGGTGAAGTCGATCGGGCGACGCTCGGCAACCCCGGCAAGCTCAGCTTCTGCTTCCCCGAGCGCGAGGCCGACTCGCCGTGGACCTCGCTGGCCACGGAACGCGGCGTTCCCGAAGGTGAATCCGCCGTCACTCTGTTCGCCGGCGAGGGGCCGCGAGGCGTCGTGGACCAGCTTTCGCGCGAGCCGGAATCGCTGGCCCGCTCCCTGGCCTCGGCGCTCCTGGCGGTCGCCCACCACAAGCTCGTCGTCGGCTTCGACGCCATGCTCGTCGTGGGTTTCGAGCACGGCAACGTCTTCCGGCGGGCGGGCTGGGACAAGGCCAGACTGCGCCGGGAACTCGACGCGGCGCTGGTGCGCTCCGGCGCGGACCTCGTGCGGGGCGCCGGCGACATCGCCGAGGGCCTGCCGGAGAAGATGGCGGGCGCCCAGGTGCCGAAGTTCCGGCCGGGCGGGTTGCTGCTGGTCCATGCCGGCGGCAACGCGGGCCTGTTCTCGGCCGTGATCGGCGGCTGGGTCAGCGGCCCGGTCGGCAGCCAGCCCGTCACCCGGGTGGTAGGGGACTGACGCCGCTGTCCACGCTGCTGATGGTCCGCCACGCGGAGAGCACCGCGAACCTGGCGAGTCGGTACACCTGGCACGATCACGAACCCCTGACCGCGCTCGGGCACCGGCAGGCTCGTGACGCCGGCCGGCTGCTGGCGGAGCAGTACGAGCCGTCTCACCTGTACTGCAGCCGCTTTCGCCGCGCCCGCCAGACCGCCGACGAGATCGCGGCGGAGGTCGGCCTGCCGGTGGTCGAGATCGACGGGATCGAGGAACGGTGCTTCGGCGAGCTCCGGGGCAAGCCCTGGGAGGTGTACCGGACGGTCGTGGCCGATCTCGACATCGAGGAGTTCTGGCACCACCGGGCGCCTGGCGGGGAATCGCTCGTCGACGTCGCCTCGCGGGCGGCGCCGGTCGTGGCCGGGCTCGCCGACCGCCACCGGGAGCAGCAGGTCATCGTCGTCTCTCATGGCGGCGTGATGGCCGCGCTGCGTGCGTGGATCGGCGGCACCTGGCGGAACCGGCCGACGCCGACAAGGAACGCCGATGGTTTCCGGCTCGACCGCAACGGCTCGGAGTGGATGCCTCCGAGCCCCCTGTTCCCCATCTGAGCGGCGCGGTCCGCAAGGTTGCGTTCCTGCCGTGCAGACTCCTAGAATCAAGGATTGAATCGTGCAATTTCGCGTGCCTGGCGCCGGATCGCACGAGACGCCCGGGAGGGCGCGCCGCTTCGATGGCCTGAGGTTGCCGGACGATGGAGACCTGAAGTGATGAACTTCCGTACCCGTACCCCTGTGCTCTTGGGAGCGCTCTGCCTGCTGCTCATGGCGGGTTGTGGCCCCGAGGTTCCGACCGTCAACTTCTCGGTCATCCTGCCGATGACCGGCCCGGCCGGGATCTACGGCGAGGAGATCGCCAACGGGATCCAGTTGCGCCAGGACCGACTGACGGCGGGCGAGGAGCAGCTCGCCTACAACGTCGTCGTCGAAGTGATCGACTCCGAGGGCGACGCCCAGCAGGCCGCGTCCCTGCTCGAGACGGCCTTCTCGACGTCGCTGGCGGCGATCGGCGGCGCCACGAGCGCCGAGGCTCTTGCCATGGTGCCGGTCGCCGAGGACGCGGACCGGGTGCTCGTCTCGCCTTCGGCGTCGAGCCCCGAACTGAGCGGCGCGTCGGAGTACTTCTACCGCCTCTTCCCGAGCGCCGAGATCGAGGCGTCGACCATGGCGACCTTCCTCCGCGACCGGGTGAGCGTCCAGCGGCTGGCCCTGGTGGTCGAGGACTCCGCTTTCGGCAACTCGCTTGCCGATGCGGTGGAACTGGTGTGGGGAACGGAACTGGCGGGCAGGGTGACCTTCACTCCCTCCTCCGACCAGAACGCGATGGTGCAGGAGGCCCTGGGTTACGAGGCGGACGGCATCTACGTCGCGGCCTCCGGCGCCGCTCTCGCGGAGGCGATCCAGGCGCTGCGTCTCGCGGGTTTCGAGGGCAGCGGCAAGCGGTTGGCCACGAGTTCGTCACTGATGATCGAGGCGGTGCTCGACGCCGCCGGTCCGGCGGCCAACGACGTCTACATGACGGCGCCTGTGTTCGACGTGGACAGTCCGGACGAGCCGACGGCGTCGTTCGTTGCCGACTACCGTGAGAAGTTCACGGATCCGGCCGCCTGGACCGTCTACCAGGAGGCGGTAGCGGAAGACGAGCGCGCGAGGACGGCGCTGCAGGGCATGGATCTCGGCAATCCGGGCCTGGCGGCCGCGAGGACGGAAGCCGAAGCGGCGGTAGAGGCTCTGGCCGCCGCGAAGGAGGCGTTGAACACGCCGAGCTACTACGCTGGTCTCGGCTACGACTCCATGGGCGTCCTGATCGGGGCCCTGGCCGAGCTCGAGGTGATCAACGTCCCGAGCGACTTTCTGAAGGGAATGCGAGCGATCCGGGAACTGCCGGGGGTGACCGGCACGATCCAGTTCCGCGAGACCGGCGACGTGCAGAAGTTCACCCGCATCTACCAGATCGTCGACGGGAAGCCGGTCGACTTCGAGCAGTACTGGGAGGAGTACACCCGGAAGCGGCTGGAGGAGATGCAGGCGCTTCAGCAGCGGATCGAGCGGATGAACCGGAACCAGTAACGGTTCGGCGCGCCGTTACGGATCGCTATACTGCATCCAGCAACCTACCGAACGGTCGGCAGAAAGTCCTCCCCGTCAACCAGGAGACCCGTTTCCATGTCCGGAATCGTCCGCTACGGCAGCTACGTACCCTTCAACCGCATCCAGCGATCCGCCATCGGCGCCGGCCGCGGTGAGCGCGCTGCCGCCAGCTATGACGAAGACTCCGCCTCGATGGCGGTCGAGGCGTCGCGCGAGGCGCTCCGCGAACTGCCGGAAGGCGCCGCGGTCGACACGGTGGCCTTCGCGTCGACCAGCGCCCCCTACTCCGAGAAGCTGAACGCCGCGACCCTGCAGGCGGCGACGAACCTTCCCAAGTCGGTCACCGCGCTGGACCTGGGCGGATCGACCCGCTCCGGTCTCTCGGCCCTTCTGGCCGGCATCGACATGGCGTCGGCGGGCCGCACGGTCCTGGTCGCGGCCAGCGACGTGGTCGTCGGCGCGCCGAGCGGTCCGCGCGAGTCCGGCGGTGGCGACGCCGCGGCGGCCTTCGTCCTCGGCGGCAACGGCACGGAACCGATCGCCCGGCTGATCGGCCGCGCTTCCTGCACCGAAGAGGTGCTCGACGTCTGGAAGAGCCCGGGAATGCCCTTCGCCAAGCAGTGGGAGGAGCGTTTCGGCGCCGACGTGTACACGCCGCTCCTGGTCGAGACGTTCGGCCGTGCCCTGGCGGACGCCGGCGTGTCTGCTTCCGATCTCTCCCGGGTCGTGCTCGACGGCACGAATGCCCGCGTCTTCCGCGGCTTCCCGCGGCCCGCGGGCATCGCGCCCGAACAGATTCTTGATGGACTGGCCGGAACGGTCGGCCGCGCCGGTTCCGCTCATGCCGGCCTGGTGCTGGCCAGCGCACTCGACGGCGCGTCGGCGGGGGACCGGATCGCGGTCGCCGTGGTCGCCGACGGCGTCGACGTGGCCGTGTTCGAGGTCACCGACGCGATCGACGCCGGCCGTCCGAAGCACTCCGTGGCCTCCTGGGTCGAGTCCAAGCGCAACGACCTGGCCTACACGACGTACCTCAAGTGGCGCGAGGTGCTGCCGTTCGAGCCGCCGCGCCGCCCGGACCCGGATCGGCCCGCGGCGCCGCCGATGCAGCGCGCCGAGCGCTGGAAGTTCGGTTTTCTGGGCTCACGCTGCAACCGCTGCGGCAACACGAACCTGCCGCCGCAGCGCGTCTGCGTCGTCTGCCAGGCCGTCGACGACTCGACGGTCGAGCCCTACGCCGACGGCGAATGCCGGATCAGCACCTACACCCTGGACCGACTCGCCTATTCGCTGCAGCCGCCGGTCATCGGCGCCGTGGTCGACTTCGACAAGGGCGGCAGGATGCTCTGCCAGCTCACCGACGTCGATCCGGACAACGTGGGCATCGGCGATGAGTTGGAAATGACGTTCCGCCGCCTGTACACTGCGGGCGGCGTCCACAACTACTTCTGGAAGGCGCGTCCGAAGCGCTGAGTCCGATCGGGGAGATCGGAGAGACGAAGGAGAACCTATGGCCAGCAAGGGAATCTGTGATCGCGTAGCCATCGTCGGCATGGGCTGCACCAAGTTCGGGGAGCACTGGAATCGCAGCGCCAGCGACCTGCTGGTCGATGCCGTGCAGGAGGCCTACGGCTCCGCCGGGATCGAGCCGGACAACGTCGACGCCTACTGGCTCGGCACCACCGGCAGCGGCATCTCCGGTCTGACGCTCTCGGAGCCGCTGAAGATCCAGTACAAGCCGGTCACCCGTCTCGAGAACATGTGCGCCACCGGCAGCGAGGCGATCCGCAACGCCGCCTACGCGGTGGCGTCCGGCGCCTACGATCTGGTCATGGCGGTCGGTGTCGAGAAGCTGAAGGACTCCGGGTTCTCGGGCCTGACCGGCAGCGCCCCTCCGGGCGACGGCACCGAGTCCGGCATGACCGCGCCGGCGAACTTCTCCCTGCTGGCGCCCGCCTACGCCGAGAAGTACGGCGTCGACCTCGAGACGATGCGCGACGTTCTCACCAAGATCGCCTACAAGAACCACTACAACGGCGCCCGCAACGAGAAGGCGCAGTTCCAGCGCGAGGTGCCGGTCGAGAAGATCAACGCCTCTCCCAAGGTCGCCGGCATGCTCGGCATCATGGACTGCTCGGGCGTCTCCGACGGATCCGCCGCGGCGGTCATCTGCCGCGCCGAGGACGCCCACAAGTACAACGACAACCCGATCTTCATCAAGGCGCTGTCGTTCGTGGCCGGTCCCTCCGAGGGCGCCAAGCGCCAGGACTACGACTTCACGACCTTCCCCGAGGTCGTCGAGAGCGCCAGGGACGCCTACGTGCAGGCGGGCATCGAGGATCCGCGCGAGCAGATCAGCATGGCGGAAGTCCACGACTGCTTCACGCCGACCGAACTGGTGCTGATGGAGGACCTCGGGTTCTCGCCGCGCGGCCAGGCGTGGAAGGACACGATGGACGGCCGCTTCGACCTCGACGGCGACCAGCCGGTCAACCCGGACGGCGGCCTGAAGAGCTTCGGCCATCCGATCGGCGCCTCCGGCCTGCGGATGATGTACGAGATGTGGCTCCAGCTCCGCGGCGAGGCCGGTGAGCGTCAGATCGCCGATCCCAAGGTCGGCCTCACCCACAACCTCGGCGGCGCCCCGGGCCGCTGCGTCAGCTTCGTCTCGGTCGTCGGCCTGTAGGCCCTGACCGAAGCGCTAGTGCACTGCGACCCCGCCGGGAAACCGGCGGGGTCGTTTCGTTAGCGTGCCGCCCGGGACAGCGCCTCATCCATCGCCGCCAGCGCGAACTCGACATCGGCGTCCGTCAGCACCATAGGCGGCTTGATCCGGAGCACGTTGCCGTAGAGCCCGCCCTTGCCGACCAGGGCTCCGAGATTCTTGAGCTCGTCGAGCACGCGGCCGGTCAGGGCGGTGCCCGGCGTCCTGGCTGCCCGGTCGGCGACAAGTTCGACGCCGATCATCAGTCCCTGGCCGCGGACGTTGCCGATGCCTTCGTGACGCTCGGCGAGGGCCCGGAGTCCGTCGAGTAGCCGGTTGCCCTGGACCTGGGCATTCTGCTGCAGGCCCTCTTCCTCGATCACCTCGAGCACGGCCAGGCCGGCCGCGGACGCCAGCGGATTGCCGCCGAACGTGTTGATGTGGAGTCTCTGCGCCAGGGCGGCGGCGATCTCCGAGGTGGTGGCCACGGCCGCGAGCGGCAGGCCGTTGCCGATGCCCTTCGCCATCGTGACGATCTCGGGGACGACGCCGGAGCGCTCGAAGCCCCAGAAGTTGTCGCCGGTCCGGCCGAAGCCGGTCTGCACCTCGTCGGCGATGCAGACGCCGCCGTGCGCCCGGACGATGTCGTAGACCTCCGGGAGGTAGTTCGGTGCGCCCATCGTCACGCCTCCGGCTCCCTGGATCGGCTCGGAGATGAAGGCGGCGACCTGACCCGGGGTGGAGTAGCGGATGAGTTCGGCCACGTCCTCGGCGGAGCGACTGGCGATCTGTTCGGGCGTTCCGGAGAACGGATTGCGGTAGGGGTCGGGGTTGAGCGCGTGGTGCACCGGCCCGCCGCGCTGCACGCCGGACTTCCACGTGTGAATGCCGGTCAGCGCCCCGGTCGGCGCGCTGCCGCCGTGGTAGGCGTTGCGGATGCCGATGACGTCGGCGTGGCCGGTGTGAAGCCGGGCCATCTGGATTGCCAGATCGTTCGCCTCGCTGCCGCTGTTCACGAAGTAGATCCGGTCCAGACTCGGAGGCAGCTTGGCCAGCAATGCCTCCGCGAAGCGCGGCATGTTCGGGTGGAGGAAGGCGGTCGATCCGTGCGCCAGCAACGCCATCTGCTTCTGGACGGCGGCAACGATCTTCGGGTGGGAATGGCCGCAGGCGACGGTGCAGATGCCCGCGAACAGATCGAGATAGCGACGGCCGGTTTCGTCCCAGACGTACTGCCGGTGACCCTCGACCAGCATCACGGGCTCGCTGTAGAGGGTGAACAGGGCCGGGTTCACATGCTCCCGGCGCAGCTCCAGGATCTTCTCGCGGCCTGGTCCCAGGTAGGGCTCCGGCTGGTGGCTGCACGGCGGCAGCTCCAGGTTGCGGGATCGGGAAGGGGTCGCGACGTCAAGTGCCACGGTCATGGTTGCAGTTCCTCGCGGCCCGCCTTTGGGGCCGTTCAAGTAGTTACGCTGTTGCGGCCGCGCGCGGGCGCGGCGGCGTGGGAGGTAACCCTAGCTCAAGAGATCGACGATTGTGAGTGCCATCACCTGGGTCGACCTGGTGATGTCCGAGAGCAGGCAGCGTTCGTCGGGCTGGTGGGCCTGTTCCAGTTCGCCCGGTCCGTAGGCGACGCACTGGCCTATACCGCCGATGCGCTGGAAGTGCTTGTGATCGTAGGTGCCGGGGCTCGCCACCAGGTCGGCCGCGGTGCCGGTCGTCGTCTCGATGGCGCGGCCGAGGGCCTCGACCAGATCGCAGTCGTTCGGCGTGTGGGTCGGGAGAACGCTTAGCAACTCCTCGACCTCGAACTGAATGCCGGGGCGCCTGGCCTCGACCGCGTCCAGTACTCCCTGGACTTCGGCGCGCACGGCGTCCGGCCCCTCCTCGAGCAGGTAGCGCCGGTCGACGACGAGTTCGCACTGGTCGGCGACGCAGGGCGACGGCAGCCCCTGACCATGGCCGTCCAGCGCCGCCGACGCGTCGAGCCCCTCGATCACCTGGCCGCCGGCGATCGAGTTCATGTTGATCGTGGGCCTGCGGGCGCCCTCTGGCACCACGGGCAGTTCGGTGACCAGGTCGCCGATCGCGTCCTGGAGCCCCAGGGCTACCTCGGCCGCCGCGTCGATCGCCGACGCGCCGAGGAACGGCATCGAACCGTGGGCGATACGGCCGCGGGCGACGATGCGGAACCAGAGCACGCCCCGGTGGCCGATGCAGATGCGGTTGGGGCTGAAGGGCTCGGGGATGATCACGTAGTCCGTCGTCCGGCTGGTGACCCGGCCGGTCGCGGCGAGGTGGGCGACGCCCGCCAGTCCGCCGCTCTCCTCGTCGACCGTGCCGCTGATCTCGACCGTGCCGCGCAGTCCGATGCCGGTCCGCCGGACGGCCTCGGCAGCGAAGACGGCGGCCGCCAGGCCGGCCTTCATGTCAGCCGAGCCGCGGCCGTAGAGGTACCCGTCGCGTATCTCACCGCCGAACGGGTCGACGGTCCAGCCTTCGCCGGGCGGCACGACGTCGATGTGGCCGTTCAGGTGGAGCGCGGGTCTCGCGGCGCGACCGCGTCGCCGGCCCAGGACGTTGATCTTCGGACGTTGCGGATCGTCGCCTGGCCCGCGGAGGTACTCGGTCTCGAAGCCGTCCGCCTCGAGCCGGACGCCGAGGAGCTCAGCGCATTCCCGGTAGGCGTCGCCGGGAGGGTTGACGGTCGGAATGCGGATCAACTCCGCCGCGAACGTCGCCGCCTCTTCGCCGCAGACCGCGGCCTCGGACAGGACGCGGTCCAGGAGGTCGTCGCGCAGGCTGGCGAGGCCGCTGCCGGAGGAGGTCATGGAGCGATGGGTGTCGCCGGTGTCTACGTTCTGGGGCCGGTAGTATTCTCGCCACACTACTATGTTCGCGCGATGTGGATTGCGGATCGCGGCTCTCGTAGCGCTGGCCCTGGGCGCCTGGAGCCCAGGCGTGGCTGAGGAGGCCGCGGGCGACCCCGGCCTGACCGCGGTCGCGGGGCTCCGGGTCGGCCAGTTCACCTACGAGGAGCGGCCCACCGGCTGCACCGTGGTGCTTGCGCTGGATGGCGCGGTCGGGGCGGTCGACGTCCGGGGCGGCGCGCCCGCCACCCGCGAGACGGCTCTGCTGAGTCCTCACAACATGATCCAGGAGCTCCACGCGGTGGTACTCACCGGTGGCAGCGCCTACGGCCTCGACGCGTCGGGGGGCGTGATGCGCTACCTCGAAGAGCAGGACGTCGGCTACCGGGTCGGTGCCGGAGTGGTGCCGATCGTCGTCGCCGCTTCTCTCATGGACCTGGGCATGGGCGGCGCCAGCAAGCCACGGCCGGACGCCGACTGCGGCTACCGGGCCGCGGCGGCGGCCGGCACGGGTCCCGTGGCCCAGGGCAACGTGGGCGCCGGCGCCGGCGCCACGGTGGGCAAGATGGGCGGCCGCGGATCGCGAATGAAGGGCGGTCTCGGCAGCGCGTCGATCAAGCTGGAGCAGGGACCGTCGGCCGGCCTGGTGGTCGCGGCACTCGTCGCGGTCAACGCGGTCGGCGACGTGATCGACCCGGCCACGGGTCAGGTGGTGGCGGGGGTGCGCGGTCCGAACGACGAACTGCTCGACGCCCGCAAGCTGCTGCGGAGCGGCCTCGGCCGCGACCGTCGCGTCAGCCGGCGGGAGGCGGAGAACCGGGAGAACACGACGATCGCCGTCGTCGCGACGAACGCGACCCTGGATCAGGCGGAGGCTACCCGCATGGCGCAGATGGCCCACGATGGACTAGCGCGCTCGATCGTCCCCTCACACACGCCGGGCGACGGCGACACGGTGTTCGCGGTCGCCACCGGCGTCCTCGAAGGGCCGGCGGACGTCAGCCGCATCGGCGCGCTCGCCGCCGAAGCGCTCGCCGACGCGGTGCTCAACAGCGTGCGTCACGCGGAGTCGCTCCCCGGCGTCCTCGCCGTCCGCGACCTGCCCTGAGTTCCGCTCGTGACGGCGTCACCGAACCCGTTCCGTCTCGACGGCCGCACGGTCGCCGTGATCGGCGCCGGCTCCGGCATTGGCGAGGGCGCGGCCGAGGCCTGCGCCCGCCAGGGAGCGCGGGTCGCCTGCTTCGACGTGAACCTGATCGCCGCCCGGGCGACCGCCGAACGGATCGTGGCCGCGGGCGGTCAGGCCGATGCGGCCGAACTCGACATCCTCGATCCGGAGGCGATGGGATCGGCGCTCGCCTCGCTGGACGATCTGCGTGGTGTGGTGGCGACACCCGGCGTCAACGTGCGCAAACGCTTGCTCGACTACCAGCCGGACGAGTTCGACCGGGTCGTGACGCTGAACCTTCGGGGCGCGATGTGTGTGCTCCAGGTCGCGGGACGCCTGTTCACGGACGCCGGCGGCGGCAGCATCGTGCTGCTGTCTTCGATCCGGTCCCAGGTGACGGAGCCCGGGCAGGGCGTCTACGCGGCGACCAAGGCCGGCATCGTCCAGCTCGCGCGCACCGCCGCCGCCGAGTTCGGCCGCAAAGGCGTCCGCGTCAACGCCCTGGCGCCGGGCGTGGTCGACACGCCGCTCACCAAACCGATCCAGCAGAACGAGGCCTGGAACAGCGCCTACGCCGGAAAGACGGCGTTGGGCCGGTGGGGAAGGTCGGACGAGATCGGCAACGCGGCCGCGTTCCTGGTCTCCGACGCGTCGAGTTACATGACCGGCGCCGTGCTCTTCGTCGACGGCGGCTGGACCGCGATCGACGGCCGCTTCGATCCCCCCGCCTGAGCCGCATCGCCGGCACGGCCGCGAGTAGACTCGGCGCCGTCGTGCCCGCCCACGAAGACCTGTTTCGACTCGACGGCAGGACGGCCGTCGTCACCGGCGCCTCGTCCGGCCTCGGCATCGTCTTCGCGCAGGCGCTGGCCGCGGCGGGCGCCTCAGTGGTCGTCTCCGCCCGGCGGCTGGACCGCCTGGAGCAGCTCGCCGCGGACATCGAGCGCGACGGCGGGCAGGCTCTCGCCGTCGCCTGCGACGTCGCCAGCGAGGAGGATGTCGACCTGCTGGCGGCGAAGGCGGTCGACCGATTCGGCAAGGTGGACGTGCTCGTAGCGAACGCCGGCGTGTCCGACCCGCGGCCGGCCGAGCAGGAACCGCTCGACGTGTGGCAGAAGGTGTTGGCGGTGAACCTGACCGGCGTCTTCCTGTGCAACCGTCGTTTCGGCGCCCTGATGCTCGAGCAGGGATCGGGCTCGATCGTCAACATCGCATCGGTGCTCGGCGTCATCGGCGCCGGCCAGATTCCGCAGGCTTCGTACACGGCGTCCAAGGGCGGCGTCGTCAACATGACGCGAGAACTCGCGGCACAGTGGGCACGGCGAGGCGTTCGGGTGAACGCCATCGGCCCGGCCTGGTTCGAGTCCGAGATGACCGAGGAGATGTTCGCGTCGGACCAGGCCCTGCGCTGGATCCGCCGCAAGACGCCGATGGGTCGGCCCGGCCGCGGCGAGGAACTGGCCGGTCCCGTCGTGTTCCTGGCCTCGGACGCGTCGAGCTACGTCACCGGGCAGACGCTGCTCGTGGACGGCGGCTGGACGGCCGTCTAGGCGGCACCGCCCTATCGCAGCCGCGATGACTCTCGAGATCGCCTTCCTGCTGGTCGTCCTGGCGGCCATGGTCGTCTTGTTTCTGACCGAGAAGCTGCCGATCGACCTGACCGCCTTCCTCGGCCTGACGCTGCTCGTCTTCACCGGCTACGTTGCGGTCGACCATGCGTTCACGGGTTTCGCGTCGTCGGCCGTGATCACCATGCTGTCGATCTTCATCGTCAGCGCCGGGTTGATGCAGACCGGCGTCGCGGATCTGGTCGGCAGCGCGATTCATCGCTTCGTGGGCGGCCGCGAGGCGCCGCTGATCGTCGCGGTCATGCTGGTGGCGGGCGTTCTGTCGATGTTCATGAACAACATCGCGGCGACCGCCGTGCTGATGCCGGCGGTGGCGAGTCTGGCGCGGCGCGCGCACCTGCCTCCTTCGCGGCTGTTCATGCCGCTCGCGTTCGGCGCCATCCTGGGGGGCACCGCGACCCTGGTGGGGACGCCGCCGAACATCCTCGCGGCGGCGATGCTGCGGGACCGCGGACTCGAGCCGTTCGGGCTGTTCGACTTCACGCCCTTCGGTGTCGTGCTGCTCCTGGGCGGCGTCATCTTCATGCTCACTCTGGGGCGGCGCCTGCTGCCGGGCCGCCGGGCCACTCCTCCCAGCCGTGGTGAGTCGGAGTTGGCCGACCTCTACGGCCTGCACGAGGGGCTGTTCTCGATCCGCATTCCTTCCGGCTCCGGTCTCGACGGCGCGACCCTGCGCGAAACGCGGCTCGGGACCACGCTGGGGGTGCAACTCCTCGGGGTCGCGCGCGGCGAGGAGTGGCAGTTGGCGCCTGGTGACGACACCCGGCTGCTGGCCGGAGACGAACTCGTCGTGCAGGGCGACGCGGAAGAGGTGGAGCAGACGCTGCGCCTCCAGGGCGTCGATCTGGGCACGGCAACCACGCTCGGTACGGCCACGACGGGCGAGATCGGCACGCCGGAGGCGGGTGTTACGGCCCTCAGGGCGCGCGTGTCAGCCGGGTCGCCCCTGGTGGGAAGCACTCTGGCGGAGACCCGCTTCCGTGAAGAGTGGCGTGTGTTCGTGATCGCGGTGGAACGTGACGGCGATGTGCACGTCGACCGGCTGGGCAGTCTGGCCATCGAGCAGGGGGATGTGCTCTACGGACTGTTCGGCGACGACGCGCCGGAGATCGACCCGGAGGTGCTCACGATCGACGAGAGGGGTCCCGCGGCCCTCGACCGGCTCGAGGATCAGCCGCTGCTGGTCATCCGCGTGCCGGAGAACTCGACGCTTCTCGCCAGCGGCGCCGGCGTCGAGTGGATGGGCCGGTTGATGGGTTTGACGGTCGTCGCGGTCGAGCGGGAGGGAGAGGTCATCTGGGGACCCGGGCCGCAGATCCTGTTCGAGGCTGGGGACCGGCTCTTCGTCAAGGGCAGGGAGCGGCGACTGCGGGCACTGCTGAGGATGGGTGGCGTCGAACTGACATCGGGAGTGGCCGTGTCGGCGTTCGAGTCGGAAGAGGTCGGCATGGCGGAGGCGACTCTGGCGCCGCGGTCCGGCCTCGCGGGGAGGACCCTCGCGGATATCGAGTTCCGCGATCGCTACGGCGTGCAGGTGCTCGCCATCTGGCGCGAAGGGCACCCGATTCGCAGCGGACTGGCGGGGCTCGCGCTGCGGGTCGGGGACGCGCTGCTGCTCCAGGGGCGCCGGGGCCGGCTGGGTCTGCTCGCCCGTGAGCCCGACCTGCTGGTCCTCTCGGATGTCGCCGAGGAGCCGCGCCGTCTGAACAAGGCTCCTTATGCCGTCGGCTGCCTCGCGTTGATGGTGGTCCTGGTGGTGACGGGAGTCGCACCGATCCAGGTCGCCGCGTTCGCGTCGGCGAGTCTGATCGTGCTGTGCGGCGCGCTGACGATGGAGGAGGCCTACCGGGCCGTCGAGTGGCGGGCGATCTTCCTGGTCGCGGCGATCCTGCCCGTGGGCTCGGCGATGGAGAGCAGCGGCACCGCGGCCCTGCTGGCGAGCAGCGTGATGAACGTCGCCGGGCCGATCGGCCCGTACGCGGTGCTGGCGGCGCTGGTCCTGCTTTCGAGTCTGCTCAGCCAGTGTCTCGACGGTGCGCCGGCCGTCGTGCTGTTGACGCCGGTCGTGCTCGAGGCGGCTTCGGGTCTGGGGCTATCGCCCTACCCGCTGATGATGGGCGTGGCGCTGGCGGCATCGGCGGCGTTCATGACGCCGTTCAGCCACAAGGCGAACCTGCTGGTCATGGGCGCGGGCGGTTATCGCAGCATGGACTACCTGCGGGCCGGCACGCCGCTGACCATCGTGCTGCTGGCCGTCATCGTCTGGATGGTGCCGCTGCTGTTCCCTTTCTAGGTATCATCGCCTCTCGCCCCCTAACTCGACGGAACCCAGGGAGATCCCCATGGCGTCACCCAACGAACGAGCCCTCCGCATTCTGGCGACCTCCGCCTTCGCCCTGACGGTCGCGGCGTCCGCCGCCGCCCAGACCACGGGCGACATCCGCGGCCAGGTCCGCGACGCCAACGGCGACGGCCTGCCCGGGGTAACGGTGACGGCGACGATCGAGGATCGAGGCGTGTCGCGGACCACGATCACCGGCGTCGGCGGGAACTTCGTCATTTCGTCGCTCCAGGTCGACGACTACGTCGTGACCGCGGGCCTCGACGGTTTCCGGGACCACCGGGTCGAGGGCGTCCGGGTCGGCATCTCAGCGACGGTCAACCTGGAAATCGTCCTGTCACTGGAGGCCGTGGAGGAGGAGGTGACGGTGACCGCGTCGCCGATCCTCGACGTGACGAGTTCCAGCGTTGGCACCAGCTACACGGCGGACTTCATCGACGACCTGCCGACCGACCGGAACTTCTGGGATCTGGTCGCCGTGGCGCCCGGGATCAGCCAGGCTTCCGAGGGCAGCACTTCGTTGACTGCCTTCGGCTCGAGCGTGGCCTCGAACTCCTGGCGCATCGACGGTCTCGACACGACTTCCTCGGACACCGGCCGCGCGTTCTGGTGGACGAACCCGGCGATCATCGAGGAGGTGCAGGTGCTGGGGATCGGCGCTCCCGCGGAGTACGGCAGCATGTCGGGGGCCGCGATCAACATCGTGACCAAGTCCGGTGACAACGACTTCAGCGGCACGGTCGACTGGTACCACATGGCGGACGGTCTGACGGAAGAGAACGCCGAGATCGACGGCCTTGCTTTCCATCGCGAGGAGTTCGACGACCTCACGGGCACTCTCGGCGGTCCGCTGGCGCGGGACAAGGCGTGGTTCTTCGCGTCCATTCAGTCCACGGAAGACGCGTACGCAGAGCCGGGGGTCGATCCGTCCTTCCCGACCGCCTACCCGACCGTGCGATCCGACATCAAGTTCAACGCGGCGTTCAACGACAGCAACCTGATGGAGGCGAAGTACCACTTCGAGGACTACGACTTCGTCTTCGCGGCGCCCAACACGACGCCGGACGCGATCGCGACCGAGTACGGCAACAACCCGGCCTGGGGCCTCCAGTTCCAATCGGTCCTGACCCCGGACGACTACCTCGAGGTCCTCTACACCGGCTACAGCAGCGACGACAACCTGCTCTCGGCCACGGGCAGCACGGCCGCGCCCTATACGGACTACTCGCCCGCCGACGGCGGTCCGCCCCAGTCCAGCGGCAGCCCCGGCTACACCTACATCTGGCTGCTCGGCCGCGACCAGTTGGACGTCAAGCTGTCCCACCACGCCGACGACCTTCTGGGCGGCGACCACGACTTCAAGTTTGGCATCTCCTACGGCACCGGCCACGGCGATACGCGGACGGGCGGCGGGCCGAATGGCGTCTACTTCTACCGCTACGAGTACTACCCGGGCTACCCGTACTACTACCGGGTCACCGCCCGGCCGTTCTACTACGGCGCCGAGACGGCAGTCGCGTCGGCCTTCGTCGACGACTCCTGGCAAGTGAACTCGAACCTGACGCTCAACGTCGGAGTGCGATACGACAAGCACAACGGCGACATTCCCGACTACCCGATCCTGAACCAGGACTGGAGCCCCACCTCGGAGATCATCCCCGGGGTCAACGACGTGATTGACTGGTCACTGATCTCGCCCCGGCTCGGCATGGCCTACCAGATCGGTGACAGGCAGGTGCTCCGCGCCTTCTACGGCAAGTTCTTCGACGCCGACGTGACCGGCAACTGGTATGCGCCGCCGCCGAATCCGCCCGAGTACGTCTACGAGTACGGGCCTTCGCTGGACGGACCCTGGACGTACTCGAGCAGCTTCGAGTACCACGGGAACCTCTTCCACCCGGATCTCAAGGCGCCGGAGACCGACCAGTTCACGCTCGGCTGGGAGCGTCGTCTGGGGGACAACTACACCTTTGGGATTCAGGGCGTGTACAAGGAGGCCAAGAACCTGATCGGCTGGGAGATCCTGGACGACGGTGTCTACGAGAATGTGCCCTGGACGAATCCGTTTTCGGGAGAGACGGAGCAGTTGTACAGCATCATTGAGCAGCCGACGACCCGCAAGGGCAACGGGCCGGGTCCGGGCTCCAAGGCGCCGGGAAGGAGCTACAACCAGCAGTACGAGGGCGTGGTCCTCTCGTTCAACAGGCGCTACAGCGATGGCTGGAGCTTCCAATCGTCGTACACATGGTCCGACTCGACCGGGTTCATTCCGCGGCCCTTGCTGCAATCTCAGGGCAACCCCTTCTACACCTCCACCGGCGGCCGTGACCCGAACAACTGGATCAATGCCGACCAGGCCCTGCAGAACGACCGAGAGCATGTGTTCCAGTTCCAGGGCAGCTTCGAGCTGCCGTGGAAGATCCTGGGCAGCGCGACCTACAGCTACATGACGGGTAAACCTTACAGTCGCCAAGTGGTGATCGGTGGCCGGGGTTCGGCTGCGCCGCTCGCTCAGGGTGGTCAGAGCGTGATCGCCGTTCCGGCCAGCGACGACACGCGCTTGCCGAACCAGAACAACTTCGATCTCTCGTTCGGACGCCGGTTCGATGTCGGCCAGGTACAGCTCAAGCTCGACCTCCAGCTCCTCAACGTCCTCAACGAGGACACCTGGGACTGGTGGGAGACGCTCAGAGTACCCGCCGACGAACAGTACGTGCCGAGCGGCTACCTCTTCCCGCGGCGGGTCATGATCCGCTTCGGGCTCGAGTTCTAGAGAGCCTGAGCACCGGAGGGTGCTGGTGTCGATCAAGCTGGCCTGTCGAGCCGGGATCGAACTTGCTCCAGTAGCTCTTCGATCCGAGCGATCGTCTTCTCGCGGTCCAATGCGGGAGCGTCGGGGACGCGGCCCGCGTATCGGAACCGGACCGCATAAGGCGTCAGTTCGACCAGCGCGCTGAGATCGATCCTCGGTTGCTGCCGGGCGGTCAGCACTTCGAGCAGTTGAGCGATGTCATGGGTGATCGGGTAGGTCTCCCCGAGTAAGGCGATCCAGGCCTTTACCAGCTTCTCGGTGGCCTGCTGGGCGAGAAAGCCCGCGATCTCGTCGGCGAATACGTTCTCGTCGGTCATGCCGTGGAGCGCGGAAAGGTCGCGCTCCGCGGCTTCAACGAGAACCCGGGCGCACTTAGGGTCGCTCATAGAGGACCTTGCCCTCTCGCAGGGCCCTCGCAACGACGTGATTCAGGGAGTCGCGCCAGTACTCGACCTCGTCGCGGGCGTAGAGCAGGATGTCGGTCGGTACCGGGAATCGGGCCAGTCGCTTGCTGAGCCGCACGGACTGGGCGTCGCGCTTCCCTACGGCGTTGAAGGGCTCCGACTGGATGACCAGCAGGTCCACGTCGGACTGGTGCTCCTGGTCGCCGCGGGCCTGGGAGCCGAAGAGGATCACTCGCTCGGGACTCACTTCGGCGACGATCGCGTCGACCATCTGAGTGAGCGTTGCCTCGCTGACCGGTGTCATCTGTCCGCTATCGTCCGTGGTAGAGCGTCGCGTCCTCGGTGTGCAGCCCCCGCGGGTCGTCGCGCTTCGACTCGTAGAGCCGGCCCTCCGCGTCAACCAGGTCGTCCCGGAAGATCGTCTCGTCGACGGCAACCTCGCTCGGACAGGAGATCTCGATCAGGTTGCCGGCCGGGTCGCGGATGAACATCTGCATTGCGCCGTCGGGCAGCCGGCGCACCTTGCCCCAGGGTGAGGTGTCGATCGCGCCCAGCTCGCGCATCCGGAAGAAGATCGAATCGAAGTCGTCGACCTGCAGGCAGAGGTGGCCGCGGAAGGAGGCCTGATCCTCCCACTCCGTCACGTGAAGCTGCTGTTCCTCGTTGATCTTGAAGAACTGGGCCGGGAAGTCGAGGTTGAAGGTCGGCAGCGGTTCGAGCCCGAGTTCGCGCTCGTAGAAGGCGCAGGCCTTCTCCAGGTCGTCGACGACGACCGTCGCGTGCTGGATTTGGAGTACCTTGGCCATTTCGGTCGAGGCTATCGAACCGGGCCGCGCCCGACGCCCAGTCATGCCGCCAACTCAGATCCGTGGCAGAGTTGACGCACGATGCCTGAGCCGCTCACCCCTGTCAGCATCCGGCTCGGCACGCGGGGCCGTCTGGTCGTGCCGGCCGACCTGTGCGAGGCATTCGGGTTCAAGCCTGGCGATTCCCTCATCGCCCGAGCGCAGGACGGTCGACTGATTGTCGAGAGCAGGGAATCGGCGATTCGGCGCCTACAAGAACGGTTCGCTACACCGGGCCGCAACCCTGTCGACGAACTCATCGCCGAGCGGCGCCTGGAGGCTCGCCGGGAGTGATCCTCCGAAGACGAGTGCCTGCTCCGCCGACGGCCGGGGCTTCAGCGGATCAGCGGCAGCAGCTCCTCCGCCGATCGCCGCGTGAGCATCGTGTAGAACTCGTCGCTCAGCAGGTTGCTGCCGTGGTCCTCGATGAACTTCTTCTGCTCCGGCGTGATGTCGGTCGGCTCGGTCTCTACCGCGTTCGGGTGCCGGTTGGCGGGAGTGCGGTCGATCGAGGCCACGAACTCGACGGTCAGGGCGCCGTCGTAGCCGACCTCGCGTAGCGTCGCGACGATTGCCGCCCAGTCGAGGGCGCCCATGCCGGCAGCCATCCGGTTGCTGTCGGCCACGTGGAAGTCGACGAGGCGGCTGCCGGCCTGGCGGATCGAGCCGAGCAGGTCACGGTCCTCCATGTTCATGTGGAAGGCGTCCAGGCAGACGCCGCAGTCGGGGCCCGTCGCCTCGGCCAGCGCCAGCGCCTGGGCGCCGCGGTTGATGAAGTAGGTCTCGAAGCGGTTGATCGGCTCGATGGCGAGCAGCACGCCGGCGGCCTGGCCGTGCTCGTAGATTTCCTGCATGCTCTCGACGGCCCAGTTCCACTCGTTCTCGGGCGTCGAATCGGGGTCGACCTTGCCGACGGTGCCCGGCACGATCGAGATCTCGTGGCCGTCGAGCTCCTTGACCATCGTGATGCAGTCCTTGACGTACTGGACGGAGCTCGCACGTTCGGCCTCGTCCTTCGCGATCAGGCTGCGGCCCTCCATCATCAGGGTGACGGAGCCCCAGCAGCGAATGCCGTAGCGCCGGAGCAGCTCGCGCACTTCCGCCGTGTCGTAGAGCTCCGGCTCGCCGCTGATCTCGAGCGACTCGTATCCGAACTCCTTGAGCCGCGCGAGCGTCTTCTCCAGCGGCTCGGCTCGCATCCAGTTATGCATCGAAAGGTGCATCGTCATCGACCTCCGGGTTGCCGCGGGAAGATAGCAGGGTCGGAAGCTTCGCCAAGGATTCGGCGTTCTCATGCGTCATACCGGTGAGTTGGGATGGCAGAAGCGGTCCAGCATGTCTTCGAGGGCAAGTGGGCTTCCACCGGCGCTAGGGTGACGAGCGTGCCCGTGAAGGATGGGGATCTGGTCCGGGCTGCCGCCGGAGGCGACCGTGAGGCCTTCGCGGCGCTTCTCGACCTTCACTACGACCGGATCTTCCGGCTCTGCTTCCGGCTGACGGGACGGCGAGAGGAGGCGGAGGATCTGACGCAGGACATCTGTCTTGCTCTTCCGGCGAAGCTGAAGAGCTTTCGGGGCCAGGCTCGCCTGATGACCTGGCTGTACCGGATCGCGGTCAACGCGGCGCATGATCGGCGACGGCGGGACTCCAGCCGGACGAAGGCGGCGGACGGTTGGCGGGACTGGGAAGTGAACCGCCGGGCGACGGCGAGAGACACGGCCGCGGGACTCGATTGGCTGCGGCGGACCATGGCTGCTCTGCCGGGCGACCTGCGCGACACGGTCGCGCTCACGATCGACGGCGAAATGACCCACGCGCAAGCCGCCGAGGTGCTCGGTGTCTCCGAAGGCACCGTGAGCTGGCGGCTCTCGGAGGTCCGCAAACGGCTGCGTGCCATGTGGCAAGAGGAAACAGGGCGATGACCGATCCACTCGACGATCTGAAACGCGCATTCGAGGACGCTACGCCTGAGCCGGACGCCGAAAGGCGGAAAGCGAACCTGGCTCGCGCCCAGCAACTCTTTGACCTTGTCCAAGACTCGGGCGTCGAGCAGCGTCGTACCGATGACCGCGCCAACACCTGGGCGGGCATCGAACAAGGAGTACGACACATGCTCAACGCACTGACTTCCCGGCCTGTTCTGGCCACCGTGGGTGTTCTGGCTGCCGTTGGTCTCGCTGCGCTCCTGGTGAGCGTGAGCCGGAGTGCGGCTCCGCCACCTCCGGTGGTCGTCGCGGATGCCGGTACCGCGCCGGAGCCCGTTGTTGCGCTGGTAGACGACCCGGAAGCGGAACACCCGACACCCGTGCCGGCCGACGAACCCCAGGCCGATGCCGATGCCGATGCCGATCTGGCGGAGATTCCGGCGGGTCCGGCGAGAGAACCTGCCGAGGTCCAGCCGCCGATCCGCGAAACCGAGTTGCCGGTTGACAGCGAGGCGTCGGAGACGGTTGTCGCTGAGTTGGAGCGCCAGCCGGCAGCGCCGGCCCCGGCTGAAGAACGGACTTCCCCCGTTGCCGCTGCGACGGCCGATCTGGAGTCCTTCAACGCGAACATCGCCGCCCTGGAGAGACAGAGGGAGGCGCTCAGGACTCAATTGGAGGCGCTGCCCGAAGTTGTGGCTGCGGAGCCGCCGCCGCCGGCCCCTGTAGCCGAGCCGCCTCCGGCTCCCGGTGTCCCGGCGCCGCGAGCCGTGGTGGCGGAAGCGCTTGCCGTTGACAGGTTTCGCCTGCTTGCGGCCTCTCCTGGCGAACCAAGGGCTTCCCAGGTGTCGAACACCGAAGCCTTCGCGAACGAAGACGCCAGTCCGTTGAAGGTCACGAGCGAGGAACCCGTCTCGACCTTCTCGATCGATGTCGACACCGCCAGCTACTCCGTCGTCCGTTCCTCCCTGACGAACGGCTACCTGCCGGCGCCCGAGTTGGTGCGGATCGAAGAGCTGGTCAACTACTTCCCGTACGCGTATCCGGCGCCGGGGGAACGCGGGGCGCCGTTCCGGCCGACGGTGACCGTCTCGGAGACGCCCTGGAACCCGGGCACGCTGCTGATGCACATCGGCATCCAGGGCCGGCAGCCGGCGACGGACGACCGGCCGCCGCTCAACCTCGTCTTCCTGGTCGACACTTCGGGTTCGATGGACCGGCCGAACAAACTGCCGCTGCTCGTGCAGTCGTTCCGGCTGATGGTCGGCCGGCTCGATTCCGCCGACGAGGTTGCGATCGTCGCGTACGCCGGCAGCGCGGGCCGGGTGCTGGACCCGACTCCGGCCGCTGATCGCGGCGCGATTCTGACGGCGCTCGATGGACTGCATGCCGGTGGTTCGACCGCCGGAGCGGCAGGGATCCAGTTGGCTTACCGGGTGGCCCGGGACATGGCGGCGGAGGGCGAGGTCACGCGCGTCATCCTGGCCACGGACGGCGACTTCAACGTCGGCATCTCCGACCCCGAGCAGCTCGAGAGCTTCGTCGCCCGCCAGCGCGAAGGAGGCGTGTACCTCTCGGTTCTGGGATTCGGCCGCGGCAACCTGGACGACGCGACGATGCAGGCGCTGGCCCAGAACGGCAACGGCCAGGCGGCCTACATCGACACGCTCGCCGAGGCGCAGAAGGTGCTCGTCGACCAGCTCGTCGGCACCTTGTTCCCGATCGCCGACGACGTGAAGATCCAGGTCGAGTTCAACCCGGCCGCGGCCGCCGAGTATCGCCTGATCGGTTACGAGACGAGGGCTCTCCGGCGCGAGGACTTCAGCAACGACCGGGTCGACGCCGGCGAGGTCGGCGCCGGGCACTCGGTGACGGCGATCTACGAAGTGACGCCGGTGGGGTCCCCGGCCGTCCTACACGAGCCGCTGCGCTATGCCGCCCCTCCGGCCGAACCGCCGGTCGCCACCGGGAGGCGGGGCGGCTCCCGGGAACTTGCCTTCCTGCGGCTGCGCTACAAGGAACCGGGCGAGGAAACCAGCGAGCTCATCGAGCTGCCGATCGCTCGCGACGCGGGCGGGGCCGGTACCGATCAGCGCTTCGCGGCCGCGGTTGCCGGCTTCGGCCAGCTCCTGCGGAACGGCGTCTACACCGGCGACTGGACCTGGAGCGACGCGATCGCGCTCGCCGTGGCCAACACCGGCGACGACCGGTACGGCTACCGCCGCGAGGCGGTGACCCTGATGCGCCTCGCGGAGAGCCTGGCCGAAGCCGAGTAGGTCACTGGCCGGACGGCGACCAACGGACCGCGTGCACGCGGTCCGTTACTTGGCGCCGAGGAAGCCCCGCAGGCAGCGGGTGACGGCGCCGGGCGCTTCGGCCATCAGCATGTGGCCGGCGTCCGCCACAGTCACGAAGCCGGCGCCGCCCCTGTCGCCCCCGGAACGCGGGCCGCGAATGCGGTCGGCAAGCGCGCGGCCGGCCCTCGGCGGCGTCATCCTGTCCTTCGCGCCGGCCACGACCAGCGTGGGGCAGGTGATGCTCGGGGCGGTCTCGCTTCCTTCCCACTCGTTGCAGGCTGCGAAGTCGCGGTGGAGCACTTCCGGTAGGCAGCGGTCGAGCAGCGCCATCGTCGATCCGAGCATCCACAGTCCGGGGGACTCGGCGCCGCCGAAGTGGGCGCCGGTACCGTGCCCGAATGCAGCGATGAACCGATGGGCGTCGAGTGGCCGTTTCAGGGTGTCCGCCAGCAGGCCGGGATTGACCCGGAGCGTCTCGCCGGCGCCGATCAGGGCCAGCCGGCTCAGGCGGCCGTTCAAGCGTGACGCCGCGTCGACCGCGATGCAGGCGCCCATCGAGTGGCCGACGAGCGCGATGTCCCGGCTGCCCGCCCGCTCCGCCGCCGCTACCGCGAAGTCGACGGTCCAGGCGGCGTAGTCGGCGATCGTCGTGATGGCGGCCAGGTCCTCGGACGCGCCGTGACCGGGCAGGTCGGGCGCGGCGACGTTCCAGCCGTGTTGAGCCAGCGACCGGGCCTGCAGCGCCCACACGGTGTGGTCGCTGCCGGCGCCGTGGATCAACAGCGCCAGGGGCAGCCTCTCCTGCCAGGCGGAGCCGCCGGTGCCGCAGTAGGCCTTTCGGCCCTGGATCTCGAGTTCGGTCAGGAGGCCACCGCTCGCGGCCGCTGCGCCCGCCGCTGGGAACGCTTCAGCGCCCGGTCGAGATCGGCCACGAGGTCCTGGGGATCCTCAAGGCCGACGGACAGCCGCACCATCTCCTGGGTGACGCCCGACTCGGCGAGTTCCTCGGCGGTCATCTGCTGGTGCGTCGTGCTCGCCGGGTGGATGACCAGGCTCTTCGCGTCGCCGACGTTGGCGAGGTGCGACCAGAGCTGCAGTCCCTCGATGAAGGCGATCCCGGCCTCGAGTCCGCCGCGAATCCCGAAGGTCAGCAGGGCGCCGCTGCCGTCTGGCAGCAGCTTCCGGGCGAGGTCGTGCTGCGGGTGGCTGGGCAGGTCGGGGTAGCTCACCCACTCGACCGCCTCATGCTGTTCGAGGAACTCGGCGACCGCCCGTGCGTTCTCGACATGGCGGGCGACCCGCAGCGGCAGTGTCTCCAGCCCCTGAAGCAGGTAGAACGCGGCCTGCGGATTGAGGCAGGCGCCGAAGTCGCGTAGTCCTTCGAGTCTTGCCTTGAGGATGAAGGCCGGCGGGCCGTAGTGCTCGGCGAAGGCGATGCCGTGGTAGCCCGGACAGGGCTCGGTCATGATCGGGAAGCGTCCGGAGGCGGCCCAGTCGAACTTGCCGCTGTCGACGAGAACGCCGCCGAGGGTGACGCCGTGGCCGCCGATGAACTTGGTCGCCGAGTGCATCACGATGTCCGCGCCGAGCTCGATCGGCCGCGACAGGAACGGCGTCCCGAACGTGTTGTCGATCAGCAGCGGCACGCCGATCTCGTGGGCGATCGTGGCGACGGCTGGGATGTCCAGCACGTCGATCCGCGGGTTGCCGATCGTCTCGCCGAAGAACAGCTTCGTGTTCGGACGGGCGGCTTGCCGGAAGTTGGCGGGCTCGGTCGGTTCGACGAAGGTCGTCTCGATGCCGAATCGGCGCAGGGTGTGGTTCAGCAGGTTGTGCGTGCCGCCGTAGATCGCGGCCGAGGAGACGACGTGGTCGCCGGCGGAGAGGATCGTCGCCGCCGCCAGATGGAACGCCGACTGCCCGGAAGCGGTGGCCACCGCACCGACTCCACCCTCGAGCGCGGCGATCCGTTCCTCGAACACCGCCACCGTCGGGTTGGAGATCCGCGAGTAGATGTGTCCGGCTTCCTCCAGGTTGAACAGTCCGGCGGCGTGGTCCGTGTCCCGGAACACGTAGGACGTCGAGTTGTAGACCGGCACGGCGCGCGCTCCGGTAGTCGGATCGGGCCGTTGGCCGGCGTGAAGCGAAAGCGTGTCGAACTTGTAGAACCAGTCGCTGCTCATGGCGGGTGCCTCCCGGTTGGGTACTCCCCGAGGCGGACCGCGAGTGTAGCCCGCGACGACTTCGCGGTGTGGCAGAGTGGCGCTTCGAAGGGGAGAGCGGATGGGGATTGTCGACGAGTGGCATGAGTGCCTGGACCGGGGGGAGATCCTGCTGCTCGACGGCGGCACCGGGACGGAACTGGAGCGCCGGGGTGTGCCGATGGATTCGGCCGCGTGGTGCGGGACGGCGGCGCTGGAGCACCGGGAGGCGATCCGGGACCTCCATGAGGAGTACATCCGGTCGGGAGCCGATGCGATCATCACGAATACCTTCGCGACTCATCGGCCACTGCTCGAAGCGGCCGGACTGGGCGACAAGGTCGGGCTGATCGTGCGGCGGGCGGTGGAGGCAGCGCTGGAGGCCCGCGACCGAGCCGGGTGTCCCGGCGTGCTCGTGGCCGGATCGATGTCGACGATGCCGGCGAACAACATCCAGGGCGGTTATCCGCCGGCCGACGAGCAGATGGCGGCCTACCGGGAGCAGTGCGGGCTCCTTGCCGAGGCCGGAGTCGACGTGATCGCGCTCGAGATGATGCAGTTTCACGAGCGTGCCCTGCTCGCCTTCAGGGCGGCGAAGGAGACCGGGTTGCCGGTGTGGCTCGGGGTCAGCGCCCGAAAGGACCCGGAGACGGGCGCGATCACTCCGTTCAACTGGCCCCACGAGTCCTTCGAGGAGTTGCTCGACACGCTGATTCCGCTCGGGCCGTCCATCGTGCATGTGATGCACTCCGAGATCGCGGCCGTTCCCGAGGCCGTGGCGATGGTCCAGGAGCGGTGGGACGGACCGGTCGGCGTGTACCCGGAGTCGGGCTACTTCACGATGCCGAACTGGAACTTCGTCGACGTGATCGCTCCGGCTGATTTGCTGGCCGAGGCGCGCGGCTGGGTCGCCGCGGGCGTTCAGATCGTCGGCGGCTGCTGCGGTCTGGGGCCCGAGCACATCCGCGCCCTGGGAGCGCTTCGCGGACCCGGCTGAGGAGGGGCGGAACGATCGTGGCGGCGGGCGGCGAACCGGACCGGGCCCAGACGGCCTTTGAGCCGCCGTTGCTCGTGCTCGTGTGCCTGGTTCTCGGCTTCGGGCTGTCCTGGCTGTTGCCGCTCCGGATCTGGCCAGTCGGAACCAACCAGCCCCTGGTGGTCGCCGGCGTGGTGGTCGTGGTCGCCAGCTTCGGGTGGTTGATCTGGTCAGCGCTGACGATGGTCCGCGGCGGCTCCTCCCTGCCGGTGCATCATCCGACCGCGAAGCTGGTCATCAGGGGACCCTACCGGTGGTCCCGCAACCCGATCTACACCTGCATGGTGCTGGCCTTCCTGGGCCTCGCGCTGGCAAGGGCCAGTTGGTGGTTCGTCGGGCTGGCTGTAGCGGCAGCGCTGCTGCTGCGCTGGGGCGTGATCCTGAGGGAGGAGGCCTACCTGGAGCGGAAGTTCGGCGATGAGTACCGGGACTATGCGAAGCGCGTCCGCCGCTGGTTGTAGCGCGCCCCTCCGGGTCCTTGCGCCGGCGACCGCGCTGGCGCTGGTCCTTGTCGCCTGTGGACCCGAGCCGGAGGACGCGGCGCCATCTTCGGTGCGGGCGGACGTGGAGCGCCTGCTCGCTGGAGCATCGACCGGACAGCCACCGGTCATCCTGATCACGATCGACACGCTGCGGGCCGACCGGCTGTCTAGCTACGGCTCGGACCGGGTCGCGACGCCTCACATCGACCGCCTGGCGGCGGAGGGCGTCCGCTTCGCCAACGCGTCGTCGACGGTGCCTTTCACCCTGCCGGCCCACAGCTCGATCATGACGGGGCTCTATCCGCCGTCCCACGGGGTTCGGGAGAACGTCGGCTATGTGCTGGCGCCCGAACTCGTGACGATCGCCGAGCGCTTCCGGGACGCGAGCTACCGGACGGGCGGTTTCGTCAGCGCCTTCGTGCTCGACGCCCGCTGGGGGATCGCCCGCGGCTTCGACACCTACGTCGACGACTTCGACCTCGACGCGATGGCGGGCGCCAACCTGGGCTCGGTCCAGCGGGCGGGTCCGGAGACGATCGCGCACGCGCTCACCTGGCTCGACGGCGGGGGAGGTGAGGGCCCCTTCTTCATGTGGCTGCACCTGTTCGACCCGCACGATCCGTACGAGCCGCCGGAGCCCTTCCGCTCCGAGTACCAGGGGCGGCCCTACGATGGCGAGGTCGCGTACACCGATGCGCTGATTGGCGAGTTCCGCGCCGCTCTCGAGGAGCGCGGGTTGTTCGACGACACCGTCGTCGTGCTGACGGCGGACCACGGTGAAGGGCTGGGAGACCACGGCGAGAGCTACCACGGCTTCTTCGTCTACGACTCCACTGTCCATGTGCCCCTGATCGTGCGGCTGCCCGGCGGCGTCGAGAGCGGACGGGTCGTGACCGACGCCGTTAGCCACGTCGACATCGCGCCGACCCTGATCGAGCTTCTGGACCTCGACGGAACTGGCGCCGCCCAGGGCCGGAGTCTGCTCCCGGATATGCAGGGACTGCCGAATCCCCTTGCCGAACGTAGTGTCTACGCCGAGTCCTTCTACGCGCTCGACCACTACGGCTGGGCGCCGCTTCGCTCGCTGCGCACGGCGGAGCACAAGTACATTGAAGCGCCCGAACCCGAACTTTACGCCCTGCTCGAGGACCCGGGCGAACTCGCGAACATCCTCCTCGAAGAGCGCGATCTGTCGCGCCTCCTGCGGGCGGAGGCTCTCGAGCTCGCGGCGGAACTGGATCGGGCGGCCCCGAGTTCCAGCGCCGAACCGGATCTCGACGAAGACACGCTGGCACAGTTGCGCGCCCTCGGCTACCTCGCCGGCCGCGGCGCCGCCGGCCGGGGCGACTCGGAAGGCCCGCGCGCTGACCCGAAGGACAAGGCGCACCTGCACCGCGCGATCATGCGGGCGCAGAGCGCTTTCGGCGCCGGCGACGACGACGCGGCCGCGGCCGAGCTGCGGGCGGCGCTCTCGGAAGACGAGGGGCTGCTCGACGCGCACCAGCTTCTGGGCACGATCACCCTCCTTGCGGGCGACCCGGAGCCGGCGATCGGCCACTTCCGGAGCGCGCTGGCCCTCGATCCCGAGCACCGGCAGTCTCTGCTCGGCCTCGCCAACGCCTACCGCGAACTGGGACGCATCGACGAGGCGGTGGTCGGCTACCGTCGGCTGCTCGAAGTCGCGGGTCAGGACGCGAAGGCGACGATGGCCCTGGCGCGGATCCACGTCGACGGCGGCGAACTGAGCGAAGCCGAGAGGGTGCTGACCGCCGCTACCGAAGGGCGCGAACCGCCCGCGGTCGTCACGAACAAGCTGGGCGAGGTGATGGCGCTCCTGGGTCGTAGCGGCGATGCGGAGGCGAAGTTCCGGCAGGCCATCTCTTCGAATCCGGAGCTCGGCG
Organism: Holophagales bacterium; assembly: GCA_009836625.1. Taxonomy (GTDB): domain Bacteria; phylum Acidobacteriota; class Thermoanaerobaculia; order Multivoradales; family Multivoraceae; genus Multivorans. Next base: position 1,362,127 of record VXVC01000004.1, on the reverse strand, counting down.
AGGCCCACTTCAACCTCGCCGTCCTGCTGGATGAGTCGGGGAGGATGGAGGCCGCGATCATCGCCTACCGGCAGGCGGCCGAACTGCGCGCCCGGGACCATCGGCCCCGCTTCAATCTGGGCCGCCTCTACGGCCGGCAGGGCCGCGCGGATCTCCAGATCGAGGCTTACCGCGGCGCGGTCGAGGCGGCGCCGGACTTCACCGTTGGTTACTTCCACCTGGCGAAGGCGCTGATGGATCACGGCCGCGATCTCGACGAAGCGGAGACGTTCGCGCGCCGCGGTCTCGAGAGCGAGCCGGCCGGCCGGGACGGCGCGCTTGGCTACTTCGTGCTCGCCGACATCCTGAACCGGCTGGGCCGGCCGGTGGAGGAGCACCAGGCGCTGGCCCGCGGGCAAGAGCTCCTAGCGAGCGGCGAGCGCTGAGGCCACGAGGACCGCCATCTGCTCCGGATCCTCCAGCGGGCCGAGGTGGCCGAGCCCCTCGATCTCTAGAAAGAGCACGTTTGGCAGCGCGCTCACGATCGCCTCGGCCCAGTACGCGGGTCCCGGAATGAGCACCGAGCCCCGCATCAGCGTCACGGGACATTCCACCTGGTGGAGGCCGTCCCAGGCACGGTGGTGGGGTCCCATGAGGTAGAGCTGCGCCTCGACGTCGGGGTGGCACTTGATCTCGACCGCGCCGTCCGCTGACGGTGCGAAGCCGTGCCGGACGTAGACCTCGAGCGCTTCCGGGTCGAGCAGGGAGTAGGGAACCTTCTCGGAGTAATTGGCGAAGGCGGCTTCGTGGGACGCGAAGCGTCTACGGCGACGCCTGGTCCGTTCGACCCAGACGCCGAGGCGTGCGTCGTCGTCCGTGACGCCGGGTGGATAGATGACGGGTTCGTAGCAGACCAGTCCGGCGAACAGGCCCGGCCTCTCGGGCGCGATCATCAGCAGCGAGGCGGCGCCCATGGAGTGGCCGAAACCGAACAGCGGTCGCTCGGAGCCGAGTTTCAGCGCGTCGATCACCGCGACCAGATCCTCCGCGCAGCTCTCCCAGCTGTAGTCGAGGCCGTCCGGCGCGGTCGCGTCACCGTGCCCCCGGACGTCGACGCTGATCCGGCGAAAGCCGTCGAGCTGCTCGAGCATCGGGTCGTACACCCGCCCGTGAAAGCCGGTGGCATGGCCGGCGATCAGGTCGGGCCCTTCACCGCCGTAGTCGTAGACCGCGACTTCGACGCCGTCGGTGGACGGGACGCGGTGGACGGAGGCCGGTTCGAGCATCGGTCGCGGAAACTAGCAGCATCGGTACGGCCCTCGTTGCAGAATAGAGCGATGCCGAAGCATGTTGCCCGGTTCAACCGGGACAGCCGCCGCTCGGCGGAGAGCGTCCGGGTGTGGCGGCTGCAGATCGGCTTCCTGCTGCTGCTTGCGATCACCGCCGTGCAGGTCGTCTGGTGGCTGGTCGACCAGTCCAGGCTCGCGGACCGCATTGCCTCGGACCGCGTCGCCGAGGTCGAACTGGACCGGGAGGCGGCGGAGGCGTCGCTGCGAGCCGGTCAGTCGCCCGAGGAGCTCCGCGCCCTCTACCCGCAACTGGAGATCGACGCCGGGGAGGCGAGGATCCGCGCGGAAGCTCGCGCGGCGATCGAAGGGGACCGCCGTAGCCACCTGAACCAGTATCGCTGGGAGGGGGGTTTCTTCCTGGCGGTGATAGCGGGCGGGGTGCTGCTCATGTGGGGCGTACTGCGCCGGGAGGCGGATCTCATGTCCCGCCAGCAGAACTTCCTCGCCGCCGTGTCGCACGAGTTGCGGAGTCCACTGGCGAGCCTGCGGCTGACGACGGAGACGTTGCTGCTCCGCGACCTGGTGGCGGCCGACCGGCGTTCACTCCTGGAGCGCAACCTGGAGGACCTGCGGCGCCTGGAGCGGATGATCGGCAACCTCCTGGAGACGAACCGGCTGGAGCAGGCGAAGGTCGAGCCGCGCCGCGAACCGGTCGACCTGGCGGAGGCGGTGTCCCTCGCGTTTGCCGAACTCGGGCACCGGAACGACGGCAGCGGAGACGTCGAGATCGAGGTCAGGGTCGAGGACGGCCTCGATCTGCAGGCCGACCCCGTGGGCCTGGGTACGGTGCTACGGAACCTGATCGGCAACGCGATCGAGTCCGCCCGGGCGGCGGGCACGAAAGTGGAGGTCACTGCCAGACGACTCGACTCGACCGTCGAACTCGAAGTTCTCGACGACGGCGTCGGTTTCGATCCGGCTGACGGCCGTCGCCTGTTCGAGAAGTTCTACCGCCCCGGCAGCGAACTGCGGCGCGACAAGAAGGGCAGCGGTCTGGGGCTCTACCTGGTGCGCAGCTTCGTGACGCTCGAGGGAGGGGAAGTGGAGGCGAGCAGCGAGGGCCCGGGTCGCGGCGCGGTGTTTCGCGTCACGTGGCCGATCAGGCGGCAGGTGGTGGGATCGGCGTCGTGAGACCCGCCGTCGAAGACCGGGTGCGGGTCCTGCTGATCGAGGACGAGGAGAACCTCGCCGCCGGCATCCGCTTCAACCTGGAGGCCGAAGGACTCGATGTCGACTGGGTTCGCGACGGCAGGCAGGCGCTGGAGCGGGTTCGGGATCCGCGCTACCAGCTCGTGATTCTCGATGTGATGCTGCCGGGTGTGGACGGCTTCACGTTGTGCGAGGAGGCCCGTAGCGCCGGCGTCGATACGCCGGTCCTCTTCCTGACCGCCAAGGCTGAGGTCTCCGACCGGATTCGCGGGCTCGAAGCCGGAGGCGACGACTACCTCGCCAAGCCGTTTCACCTGACGGAGCTTCTGCTGCGGGTGCAGGCGATCCTCCGGCGCCGGTCATGGCGTCCCGGGGACGCGCCGGATGCGGTGCGCTTCGGCGGCAACCACTTCGATTTTGCGGCTTTCGCCGGCGCTTCCTGGGACGGCCAGGCGCAGCAGTTGACGCAGAAAGAGGCGATGATCCTCAAGACCCTGGCGGCGCGGGAGGGTGAAGTCGTCTCGCGCGAGGACATCCTCGACCGCGTCTGGGGTTACGAGGCCTTTCCGTCGTCAAGAACGGTCGACAACTTCATCCTCCGGCTGCGCAAGCGCTTCGAACCGGACCCCGAGCGGCCGCGCCACTTCCACACCGTCCGCGGCGTCGGCTACCGGTTCACCGCCGACGCCGACTGAGCCGCGGGCGCTACTGGACCTCGAGCAGTTCGATCTCGAAGACCAGGGCCGCGGCAGGCGGGATGGCGGGCCCCGAGCCGTGGGCGCCGTAGGCGAGTTCGGCGGGGATGAAGACCTCCCACTTGGCGCCCGGCTTCATCAACTGCAGCGCCTCGGCCCAGCCCGGGATGACGCTGCCGATGGGGAACGTGGCGGGCTGGTCGCGCTCGTAGGTGCCGTCGAATCGCGTGCCGTCGATCAGCGTGCCCCGGTAGTGGACCGTCACTGACTGGTTGGCGGTCGGGCTGTCTCCTTCGCCGGGGCGCACTTCCCTGTAGAGGAGGCCGGAGTCCGTCTTGACGATGCCCTCTTCCCTGGCCTTCTGGGCGAGGAAGGCGGCGCTCTTGGCGGTGTTCTCCATCATTGCCGCCTGTCGCTGACGGTCCGCGTGCTCCTGCATCTTCGCGCCGAGTTCTCGGAGCACAACATCGATCTCATCGGAGTCCATCGCCTCCGACCCTTCAAGCGAGTCCCTGAAGCCCCGGAGAAGCAGGTCGGCGTCGAGGAGCAGGTCGTCCGGCCCCAGATTGCTTCCGATGTTGACGCCGAGCGCGTAGGAGGCCTTCTCGTCCCAGGTCTCGGCGATCGGCCCTTCATCCCCGTCGCCGGCGTCGGCGACGGCCTCCTCCTGGGTGCAGGCCGGCGCTGCGGCAAGGAGTACGAGGATGGCGGCGGTCAACAGGAAGTGTGTGCGCGGCTTGTTCATGGCGCGCATCGTATCCGCAAGCGGGAGTCGGTGTGACGGCTTCGCTATCCTCGTCGCGTGGGGCCGCTGCAGTTGATCCTCGTGGCTCTCGTGCAGGGGCTGACCGAGTACCTGCCGATCAGTTCCACGGCGCACCTCATCCTGCTGCCGCGGCTGTTCGGCTGGGAGGATCAGGGTCTGGCGGTCGATGTAGCGGCCAACACGGGTACGCTGCTGGCGGTCATAGCGTACTTCCGAAAGGACCTTGCGGGCTACGTTCGGGCGCTGTTTCACGGCGGCGAGGACGGCGCCCGGGACGGCAGCCAGGGTGCGCGGCGAATGATTCCGCTGCTGGCCCTGGCCTCGCTGCCCGTTCTCGTGGTCGGCATCGCGGCGGGCGACTGGATCGCCGGAGACGCTCGCAGTCCGGCCGTGATCGCCTGGGCCACGATCGGCTTCGGTCTGGTGCTCGGAGTCGCGGATCGCTGGGGGCCGCAAGAGCGTCGCCTCGAGCAGGTGAACTGGCGGCATGCCCTGGTGTTCGGCCTGGCGCAGGCAACGGCGCTCATTCCGGGCGCCTCCCGGGCCGGAGTCGTCATCAGCGCGGGCCGGCTGCTCGGTTTCGACCGCGAGTCGTCCGCCCGCTTCGCCTTTCTGCTGGCCCTGCCGGTGGGCGTCTTCGTCGCCGGCAAGGACAGTCTGGACCTGGTGCGCGGGGCGCTGCCGCTGTCTCAACTGCCGTCGCTGCTCCTGGTCGCCGCGCTGTCGGCCGTCGTCGGCTACCTGGTGATCGGCGGCCTGCTCGGCTGGCTCAGGCGCCGCAGCCTGCAGGTCTTCGTCGGCTACCGGCTGGCGCTCGGCGTCGTGCTACTCCTGGTCTTTTAGCGGGCGACGCGCGGGCGCACCTACAAGATGGTAGATGGTGAGCCCTTTCGCGAACCGCCCACCAGGGGGCGGAGTGGCCTGATCCCGTTGCCGATTATCGCGCGTCGTTCGTGGCTTGATCGCCAGAAGATCACTCGTGAACGTCACACTACCTTGGAGGACAGTGACCTGAAGGAAGACAGGGCAAGGACGTGTCATGAACTCACTCGATGCCTTCGATCGCGCCCTTGCGGCGCTGCATCAGGCGGCGCTCGACGACGCCCATTGGCCCGCGGCCGCCACCCTGATCGAAGAACTCTGCGGTACGACGGGCAATGTGCTGACGGTCAGCGAAGGTTCCGGCGAGGAGCTTCGCGTCCACTTCTACCAGCACTTCTACCGCGGCGAGCCTCGAGAGGACCTGACGCGCTTGTACCTCGAGGTCTACTATCCGCAGGACGAAGCGCCGCCGCGCGTCATTGAGCGGCCCGCTGGGCAAGTGATTCATGCCCCCGAGCTGTACACGGAAAGAGAGTTGAAGACATCGGTCGCGTACAACGAGGGATATCGCCGCCTTCACAACCAGAACGGCCTGATCACGCGCTTCGAGGGGCTGGACGGTCTGCGCATCGTCTGGGCCCTCAACGATCCCGTTGACAGCGACGGCTGGCAGCCCGCTCAGCTCCGCTTGATCGAGTCCCTGCTGCCGCATGTCCGCCAGTTCGTTCGCGTCCGTCAGGCGTTGGTCGGCGCCGATGCGCTGAGCGCAGGCCTGACCGGCTTGCTGGAGAACGGCCGCATCGGCGTCCTGCACCTGGATCGGAGCGGCCGCCTGCTCGCGGCGAACACGCCCGGAAGGGACATCCTGCGTCGCGGCGAGGGGCTGTCCGATCGCGACGGCGCCCTGCACGCCTCGCTACCGGCGGACGACGGCAGGCTACGGAGGCTGCTGAAGCGTGCCCTACCGGTCTTCGGGAGCGCGAAACCGCCGGCCGGCGGCTCGATGAGGATCCAGCGCCCCCTGCTACGGTCGCGGCTGGAGCTTCACGTACACCCCGTGGAGACCGAACAGGCCGACTTCGGGGGTCGGCGGGTGGCGGCGCTGGCGCTGGTGGTGGACCCGGAGAGCCGTCCGCGCATCGATCCCGTCCGCCTTTCCGTGCTGCTCGGGCTGTCCCCGTCGGAGAGCGTGGTGTCGGCGCTGCTGGCCGAGGGCCGGCCGGTGCGCGAGATCGCCGCGACCGCGGGCTACAAGGAAAGCTACGTCCGCTGGCTTCTGAAGCAGGTCTACAAGAAGCAGGGCGTGTCCGGTCAGATCGCCCTGGTGCAGCGGGTTCTGACCGCGTACGCCTTCCCGCGCCGCTGACGTTTGGCGAGCTTTCGGCCGCTTCCCTTCGGTCTTTCTTCGTCGGTACGCCGGGCTGATCCATCTCCTAAATGGGAGATGCGCACGCCCTGCACTCTGTTGTAGTTACGTCGCGTGTTCTCGGCTTCGAGAGGTGCGCTCGCCGCTCGCGGGTAGTTGCCGCTCTGAAGTGCGCCGTCGATGACGAACAACACTCAGGAGAGATTCATGAACGCGCCGCTCAGACGACATCAAATGGGGTCGGCGGTCGTCCGCCTGCTCGTGACCGCTCTCGCGTTGGGAGCGTCGGCGGATGCGTCACTCGCACAGGACCCGGAAGTGGAGATTTCCTGGAAGCGGTCGGACGCCATCAGCTTGGAGGGCTACCGGTTCCTCGTGTGGGTTCTGGTCGACCAGCAACCCGGGCGCCGGGTGTCGTTCCGGGTGGATGTGACGCACCACGGTGGCGCGACCGGGGACGACTACTCCCTCTTCGGGTTTCGGCACGTCGGTCCGACCCGCCGGGAGCAGGTGTTCTACTGGGACGCGACTGACGACGATCTCGACGACGACTGCGAGTGGGTGGAGCTTCGTCTTGTGCCGGAATCGCCGGGCGTGACCGCCAGCGATCAGCCGTTTCGGATCAGGATTGTCGACGACGATGGCGCGGCCGTCGATTGCGGTTGGGGCGACATCCCTGGTGGCGGCGGCGCCCCTCCCGGCGGCGATGTTGGCGGAGGTCCGCTTCCCCCTGAGCCTGAGTCTGAGCCTGAGCCCGGGCCCGGGCCCGAGCGCGAGCCCGAGCCGGAACCAGAGCCAGAGCCCGAGCCCGAGCCCGAGCCCGAGCCGGAACCAGAGCCCGAGCCCGAGCCCGAGCCACTTCCACCGCCTGAGCCGCCGACGGCGGCGTTCACGGTAACGGGAGCGACCTGCGACGCGGGGCTTTGCCGGGTTGTCACCGGCGCGGACGTGACGTTCACGGACACGAGTGCCGGCACCGTTGCCCGGCGCTCATGGGACTTCGATGTCACCGGCGGCAGGGCGCCGTCCGGTGCGACCGTTCGCTACGCCTGGTCGTCGCCCGGCTTCTACGAGGTTAGCCTCAATGTCGCCGGCGCCGGCGCCGAGTCCACGGCGTTGCGCGTCTTCCTGGTGGAGGCAGCCGACCCCGTCGGCACTTGCGAACCGGGACCCTACACGCTCTGCCTGCGGGAGTCGCGTTATCAGGTCCGCGCGACGTGGACTCATCCGGACGGCGAAGTGCTGGCCGGTGGCGTGGTCCATGCGGGCACGAACGACTCCGGGCTTCTCTACTTCCCCAGCAGGGAGAACTGGGAGGTCCTGGTCAAGGTGCTGGACGGCTGTTCGTACAACGGCCGGGACTGGGTCTTTCTCGCTTCGGCGACGACCCTGGAGTACGAAGTCACGGTGACGGACACCACCAACGGCGAGACGTGGGAGTACCGGAACGAGCCGGGCACCCCATCTCCCGCAGCGACGGACACGACCGCTTTCCCCGGCAACTGCGATGGAGAACCGGAGGCTGCTTCGGCCGAACCGGGGACTACTGCGAATCGACCGCCGCCTTGGACGGCGGTCGAAGACACTTCTGAAGGCGGTGTCGTTGCGGCTTCACCTCTCTTGCTTCAGGAGGGCCGCTTCGAGGTCAGAATGGAGTGGTCGACGGCGGAAGGTCTGGAGGGTGCGGCCCGCTCGGCCAGGCCGGACACGGTTGACTCGGGCCTGTTCTGGTTCTTCGAGCCGGACAACTGGGAGGTTCTGATCAAGGTCCTGGACGGTTGCTGGTTCAACGGGCACTACTGGGTCTACGCGGCCTCGGCGACCGACGTGGGTCTCGACATCGCGGTGACTGACATGATGACCGGGGACGTGCGCCGCTACACCAAGAGTCCCGGCCTGCCCGCGCCGGCCTTGACCGACGCTGCCGCGTTTCCGAACAGTTGCCGACCGTAGTTCAAGCCAGGGGCGCCGCCCTCAGGCGGCGCCGATCCTGCTGGCGATGGCCTGGCCCATCCCGGTCGTCGATACGGCGGCCTGGCCGTCGGGCGCCAGATCGGCGGTACGGAACCCGTCGTCCAGAACCTTGGCGACCGCCGCTTCGACCCGGTCCGCCTCCGCGCTCAGGTCGAGGCTGTGGCGGAGCAGCATCGCCGCGCTCAGGATGGCGCCGATGGGGTTGGCGATGCCGCGGCCCGCGATGTCGGGCGCCGAGCCGTGAACCGGCTCGTACAGGCCCTGGCGGCCGGAACCCAGGGAGGCTGAGGGCAACATGCCGAGCGAACCCGCGAGGATCGCCGCCTCGTCGCTCAGGATGTCGCCGAACATATTGCCTGCGAGGATGACGTCGTAGTCCGCGGGCGAGCGCATCAACTGCATCGCGAAGGCGTCCACGAGGTGGTGGGTGACCTCGACGTCCGGCCAGGCGCTGGCGACCTCGGTCACGGATCGCCGCCAGAGCCGCATCGAGGCGAGCACGTTCGCCTTGTCGATCGACGCGACCTTGCCGCGGCGGCCCCGCGCCGCCCGCAACGCGACCCGGGCGACCCGTTCCACTTCGGCGGTGGAGTAGACGAGGGTGTCGTGGGCCACGTCGCCGTCGCCCTGTTCCTGGCGAGGGCCGAAGTAGATGCCGCCGGTCAGTTCGCGCACGAACAGCAGGTCGACTCCGCGCAGCAGTTCGGGCTTGAGCGGGGCGAACGGAGCGAGGGACTCGAAGACCGGCACCGGGCGCAGGTTGGCGAACAGGCCCATCTCCGCCCGCAGGTCGAGCAGCCCCTGTTCGGGCCGGAGTTCGGCGGTCGGATCGGACCACTTGGGCCCGCCGACGGCGCCGAGCAGCACCGCGTCCGCCGCCTTGCACGCGGTGAGGGTCGCGGGCGGCAGCGGATCCTGGAAGTCGTCGATCGCGTTGCCTCCCATCGGATGGGAGTCGAGCTGGAACTCGTGGCCGCCGAGTTCGGCGACGACGTTCAGGACGCCTGCCGCTTCCGCGGTGACTTCCGGCCCGACGCCGTCGCCGGGCAGGAGGACGATGTTCGCCTGCATGGAGAGTCGTTCGCTCAGCCTGAACGGGTGTCGAGCCGCGCCGGGTTGGCGGCCTCGAACGCCTGGATCGCAGGCGCCTGGTTCAGCAGGTAGCCGAGCTGATCCGTGCCGTCGAGCAGACAGCGGCGGGCGAAGGGGTCGACCTCGAAGTTCGTCTCGCCACCATCCGGCAGGCTGAGGGTCCGTGCTTCCAGGTCGATCGTGACCTCGGTGGCCGGATCGGCGGCGACGGCGTCGAACAACGCGGCGGAGACGTCCTCGGCCACCGGCACGACGAGCAGGCCGTTCTTGAGCGCGTTGCTGCGGAAGATGTCGGCGAAGGATGTGCTGATGACCGCGCGGAAGCCGTAGCCGACGAGCGCCCAGGGCGCGTGCTCGCGGGAGCTGCCGCAGCCGAAGTTGTCGCCGGCGAGGAGAATCCTCGCCGCGCCGTGCTCGGCGCGGTTCAGCACGAAGTCGGAGACGGGCTCGCCTTCCGGGTCTCCGTCCCGGTAGCGCCAGCGGGAGAACAGCCCCGAAGCGAGGCCGCTGCGGTCGGTGACCTTCAGGTAGGAGGCCGGGATGATCTGGTCGGTGTCGATGTTCTGGATCGGCAGCGGCGCCATCGTGCCCGTATAGCGGGTGAAGCTGTTGCTCACGACAGCACCTCGCGGACGTCGGTCACGCGGCCGGTGATGGCCGACGCTGCGGCGGTCAGGGGGCTGGCCAGGAAGGTGCGGCCACCGGCGCCCTGGCGCCCCTCGAAGTTGCGGTTCGACGTGCTGACGGCGTACTGGCCGGGGGCGAGCTGGTCGCCGTTCATCGCCAGGCACATCGAGCAACCGGCCTCGCGCCACTCGGCGCCGGCGTCGACGAAGACCTGGGCGAGGCCGTCCCGTTCGGCCTGCCGCTTGACCGCGTCGGAGCCGGGCACGATGAGCACCCGCAGGCCGTCGGCGACCTTGCGGCCGCGCAGCACGTTCGCCGCGGCCATCAGGTCGCTGTAGCGCGAGTTCGTGCAACTGCCGACGAAGACGACGTCGATCGGCTTGCCCTGAAGCTGCTGGCCGGGTTCGAGGGCCATGTAGTCGAGCGCCTTGCGGAAGGAGGCCCGCTTCTCGGGTTCGATGGCGTCGTCTTCCGGTACCGCTCCCGCGATCGGGATCGCCATGCCGGGGTTCGTGCCGTACGTGACCATCGGCTCGAGCGCGGAGCCGTCGAGAGTCGTGGTCTTGTCATAGACCGCTCCCTCTTCGGTGGGCAGCGATCGCCACTCTTCGAGCGCCGCCTCCCAGGCGTCGCCGGCGGGCGCCATCGGGCGGCCCTCCAGGTACGAGAAGGTGACCTCGTCGGGGGCGATCAGACCGGCGCGGGCGCCGCCTTCGATCGACATGTTGCAGACCGTCATCCGGCCCTCCATGTCCAGCGCGCGGATCGCTTCGCCGGTGTACTCAAAGACGTGGCCGGTGCCGCCGCCGATGCCGAGCCGGGCGATCACCGCCAGGATGATGTCCTTGGCGACCACGCCTTCCTGCAGGCGGCCGTCGACGCGGATCTCGTAGGTCTTCGGGCGGTGCTGCAGCAGGCACTGGGTGGCGAGCACGTGGCCGACCTCGCTGGTGCCGATGCCGAAGGCGAGCGCGCCGACGGCGCCGTGGGTGCTGGTGTGGCTGTCGCCGCAGACGACGGTCATTCCGGGCTGCGTGGCGCCCAGTTCCGGTCCGATGACGTGGACGATGCCGCGGCGCTCGTCGCCCATCGCGTAGAGCGGGACGCCGTGCCGCTCGCAGTTCGCCTGCAGCCGGTCGAGTTGGGCGGAGCCCTCCGGGTCGAGCACACGGAGCCGCGTGTCGTCGATCGAAGGATCGGTCGGCGTCGAATGATCCATCGTCGCCAGCGTCAGGTCGGGCCGGCGGACGGGGAGCCCCCGCTCGTCCAGCTCGGTGAACGCCTGGGGCGACGTCACCTCGTGCACCAGGTGCAGGTCGACGTAGATCGTCGCCGGCAGGCCGCGCTCCTCGGCGGTGACCAGGTGGCGCCGCCAGATCTTCTCGAACAGGGTCCTGGCTGATTCGCTCATGCGTCCACCGGCTGCGGTCTCGAGACGCGAAGGGTGGCGGGGCCTCCCTCGCCGGCCGTGTACTTGGTGCCGATCGCGGTGAGCATCCGGTTGAGAGCCGCCAGGTACGCCTTGGCGGAGGCGACGATGACGTCCGTGTCGGCGCCGTAGCCGCCGAAGACGCGCCCTTTGCCGCGGCCGGAGGTCGGACTCTTGATTCTCACCGTGACCTCGCCCATCGCGTCGATGCCCTCGGTGACGCTGTGGACGTTGTACTCGAGCAGGGTGTTCTCCGCTTCGACCACGGCGTCGATGGCCCGGAAGGTCGCGTCGACCGGGCCGGTGCCGACGCCGGGCGAGATGTACTCGTGACCGTTTGGCCCGCGCAGACGGGCGGTCGCGGTCGGCATGCCGGGCCGTCCGCAGGAGATCTGCAGATCGGTCAGGGTGAAGATTTCCGTCGGCGCCAGGATCTCCTGGTTGGCCAGCGCCTGCAGGTCGGCGTCGGTGATGTCCTTCTTCTGGTCGGCCAGTTGCTTGAAGCGGCGGAAGGCCTCACCAAGTTCTTCCCGGTTCAGCTCGAAGCCGAGTTCCTCCATGCGCATCCGGAGCGCGTGCTTGCCGGAGTGCTTGCCGAGCACCAGCCTGCTCTGAGTCAGGCCGACCGTCTGGGGGGTCATGATCTCGTAGGTGCGCTGATCCTGGAGCATGCCGTGCTGGTGGATTCCCGCCTCGTGGGCGAAGGCGTTCTCGCCCACGATCGCCTTGTTCCGGGGCACCGCGATGCCGGTGTAGTGGGCGACCAGGCGACTCGTCCGTACGAGTTCGGTCGTGTTGAGACGGGTGCCGACGCCGTAGATTTTCGGCCTCGTGTGGAGCGCCATGACGACTTCCTCGAGCGAGGTGTTGCCGGCGCGCTCGCCGATGCCATTGATCGTTACCTCGACCTGCCGCGCGCCGGCCTCGATCGCCGCCAGCGTGTTGGCGGTGGCGCAGCCGAGATCGTCGTGGCAGTGCGCGGACCAGATGACGTCTTCGGCGCCGTCAGTGTGCTCCATCAGGTAGCGGAAGAGGTCGCCGTACTCGACCGGCATGTCGTAACCCACCGTGTCCGGGATGTTCAGCGTCGTGGCGCCCTCCTTGACGGCGAGCGAGAGCACCTCGACCACGAAGTCGGGATCGGAGCGGCTGCCGTCCTCGGGACTGAACTCGACGTCGTCGCAGAGGGAGCGCGCGTGTGCCACCATGTGGCCGACCTGGCTCAGGACCTGCTCCCGGGTCATGCCCAGCTTGCGGTCCATGTGCAGGTCGGACGTGGCGATGAAGGTGTGGATGCGGGGTTTGGCGGCGTCCCGCACGCCCTGCCAGGCCTTGTCGATGTCCTCGCGCCAGCAGCGGGCGAGCCCGGCGATGACCGGTCCGTCGCCTTTGCCGACTTCGCGGGCGATCCGGCGGACCCCCTCGAGGTCGTCGGGACTGGCGGCGGGGAAGCCCGCCTCCATGATGTCGACGCCGAGAACTGCAAGCTGGCGGGCCACCTCCAGCTTCTCGGCGCTCGTCATCGTCGCGCCCGGCGACTGCTCGCCGTCGCGCAGCGTGGTGTCGAAGATCCGGACCCAGTCTCCGTTGTCTGGCATCGCTACACCTCCTTGGCGTCCAGGAACGGCATCATCCGACGCAGTTCCCGGCCGACCTCCTCGATCGGGTGGCTCCGCTCCCGCTTTCTCCGGGGATCGAAGCGCGGACGTCCGTTCCGGTTCTCGGCGATCCAGTTGCGGGCGTAGGTCCCGTCCTGGATGTCGCGGAGCACCTTGTCCATCACCGCCCGCACGTCCTCCGTGATCATCTGGTCGCCGGCGTGGTAGCCGCCGTGCTCGGCGGTGTCGGAGACGCTGTACCACATGTAGCCGAGCCCGCCCTCGTACATCAGGTCGACGATCAGCTTCAGCTCGTGCAGGCACTCGAAGTAGGCGACCTCGGGCTGGTAGCCGGCCGCGACCAGCTTCTCGAAGCCGGCCCGGACCAGGGCGGAGGCGCCGCCGCAGAGGACGATCTGCTCACCGAACAGGTCGGTCTCCGTCTCCTCGGCGAACGTGGTCTCGATCACTCCGGCGCGGGTGCAGCCGATCCCCTTCGCGTAGGCCAGGGCATCGGCCAGGGCGCCACCGGTGGCGTCGTTCTCGACCGCGACCAGGCCCGGCGTGCCGGCGCCTTCGGTGAACACCTCCCGCACCCTGTGTCCCGGTGCTTTCGGCGCGACCAGGGACACGTCGACTGCCTGCGGCGCGTCGATTTCGCCGTAGCGGACGTTGAACCCGTGCGCGAACATCAGGGTGTTCCCCGGTTCGAGGTTCGGGGCGATGTCCTGCTCGTAGAGCCCCGCCTGCACCGTGTCGGGCGCCAGGACCATGATCATCTGCGCCCGCGCGGCCGCGGCCGCGTTGCCGAGCACCTCGAGCCCGTCGGCCTCCGCCTTGGCGGCGCTGCCGCTGCCCTCACGCAGACCGACGACGACGTCGACTCCGCTGTCGCGCAGGTTCAGCGCATGGGCATGGCCCTGGCTGCCGTAGCCGATGACGGCGACGGTGCGGCCGTCGAGCCTCGCAAGATCCGCGTCGTCGTCGTAGTAGAGCTTGGCCATCTGGATGGGTTCCTCGTCTGGTGATTCGAGCGGTGTGGTCAGAGCACGTTGCGGCGCGCCGCCGCGCGGCTGCGGTTGGGCTTGAAGCCCTCGTCCTTCAGGGTGTGGCCGCCGCGGCCCAGGGCGATCATGCCGGTGCGCACCATCTCGACGATGCCGAACGGACGCACGAGTTCGGTGAAGTTCTCGAGTTTCTCCTCCTCGCCGGTGATCTCGACCACCAGGCTTTCGGCGGAAACGTCGATGATCCGGGCGCGGAAGATGTCGCAGAGCTGGATCACCTCCCGCCGGTTCTCCGAGGAGGCCTTGACCTTGACCAGGGCCATCTCCCTTACCACGGAGGGCTGGCTGTGCAGGTGGTCCACGTGGACGACGTCGACCAGCTTGTACAGGTTCTTGACCAGCCGGTCCGCTTCCGCGCTGTCCGACTCCATGACGATCGTCATCCTTGACATCTCGTCGCGCTGCGTGCGGCCGACGGACAGGCTGTCGATGTTGAAACTGCGCCGTCGGAACAGGTTCGCCACGCGGGCAAGGACCCCGGGGCGGTTCTCGACCAGCGCGGCCAGGATGTGCTTCGCCATCGCGGGATTTCCTCGAGAAGCCGGTCGACCTCAGACGCCGAATCGGGAGCCCAGGGCGGCCGCCGCCGCGGGCTCCTCGGACTCCGCCGTCTCGGGTTCCGGGGCCTTCGCGGCTGCCCGCTCCCGGCACTGTTGTTCGAACTCTTCGGGAGTCGGCCGGCGGATCATGTCGTCGAGGTCGGCGCCCGCCGGCACCATGGGAAAGACGATCTCCTCCTTCTCGACCACGAAGTCGATCAGGGTCGGTCCGGCTGTCTGCGAGCGCGAGGCCTTGACCGCCTCTTCGATCTGGCCGCGCTCGGTGACGCGGACGGTCGGGATGCCGTAGGCCTCCGCGAGCTTGCAGAAGTCCGGGTTGACCATGGGCGTCTGGTTGTAACGCTCCTCGTAGAAGAACTCCTGCCACTGGCGGACCATGCCGAGGAAACCGTTGTTGATGATCGCGATGTGGACGTTGACCTCCTCCTGGACCGCGGTGGCGAGCTCCATCATGGTCATCTGGAATCCGCCATCGCCGACGATGGCCCACACTTCCTGGTCGGGACGGGACATCTTGGCGCCGATCGCCGCCGGCAGCCCGAAACCCATCGTGCCGAGGCCGCCGCTGGTGATCAGGCTGTGCGGCCGTTCGTGGTGGTAGTACTGGGCCTCCCACATCTGATGCTGGCCGACGTCGGTCACGGTGATTGCTCCGCCGTCCGTGAACTCGAACAGGTCCCGGATGACCTGGGCGCCGAGCAGCTTGCCCTCGGGGACCGCGGGATGCTGCGGCGCGTCGGCCGGCCGCACGATTTCCCGCAGCTCCGAGTCGGCGCGCCACTCGGCGATGCGGTCGAACCAGGCCTCGTTCGGTCGTCGTTCGACCCGGTCGAGCAGTTGGCTCAGGACCTCGCCGAGGTCACCGACGATGCCCACGTCGACGGTCACGTTCTTGTTGATCTCGGAGGGATCGATGTCGACGTGGATCTTGCGCGAGTCCCGGGCGTAGGTCGCCAGGTTGCCGGTCACCCGGTCGTCGAAGCGCATGCCCAGGGCGATCAGCAGGTCGGCCTGCTGGATCGCGTGGTTCACCTCCGCGCCGCCGTGCATTCCCATCATCCCCAGGCAGAGCGGGTGGTGTTCGGAGATCGCGCCCTTGCCGAGCAGGGTCAGGGCGATCGGAATCTGCGCCTTCTCCGCCAACTGTGCGAGTTCACGGTTGGCGCCGGCCATCGAGATGCCGTGGCCGGCGAGGATGATCGGCCGCTTGGACTTCCGGATCAGTTCCAGGGCCGCGTCGACCTGGCGCGCCCGGGCCGCCCGCGGCGGGCTGTAGCCGGGGAGTTCGATCGGTTCCGTCGGGTAGACGAACTCGGCCTCCTGGATCTGGACGTCCTTCGGGATGTCCACCAGCACCGGCCCGGGCCGCCCGGTGCGGGCGATGTGGAACGCCTCGCGCATCACCTCGGGCAGCTCCTCGATGCTCGTCACGAGGTAGTTGTGCTTGGTGATCGGGAGGGTGATCCCGGTGACGTCCGTTTCCTGGAAGGCGTCGCTGCCGATGGCGCCGGTCGGCACCTGTCCCGTGACGCAGACGATCGGAGACGAGTCCATCATCGCGGTGGCGATACCGGTGACGAGGTTCGTTGCGCCGGGGCCGCTGGTCGCCATCGCCACGCCGACCTTGCCGGTGGCGCGGGCGTAGCCGTCGGCCATGTGCGACGCGCCCTGTTCGTGGCGGGTCAGCACGTGGTGGAGCTGGGGGTACTTCGTCAGGGCGTCGTAGGTGGGCAGGATGGCCCCGCCCGGATAGCCGAAGACGATGTCGACCCCCTCGCGCAGCAGGCACTCGCACACGATCTCGGCGCCGGTCAGCACGACGGCGTCCGTGCTCGTGCCCGCTTCCTCGTTCGCCCGGTCCGTTGCGGTCGTTTCGTCACTCATCTCGGCCTCCTCGCGTCACCCGGCCAGGGGCGGTGCGGCCTCCTGCAGCCGGGGTACCTGGGTGAGCCAGTTGTGGCGGTCGGGGAGCCGGCCCTCGACCAGCCCGAAGAACTCTTCCTGGAGGTGGTGCGTGATCTCGCCACGCGTGCCACTGCCGATCGGGATCCGGTCGACGGAGCGCACGGGACTCACCTCGGCCGCCGTGCCGGTCATGAACAGCTCGTCGGCGAGATAGAGCTCTTCCCGGGCGATCGGCTGGAAGCGGACGTCGTACTTCAGGTCGCGGGCGATCGTGATGACCGAGTCCCTGGTGATGCCGCCCAGGATCGAGTTGTAGAGCGGCGGCGTGTGGATCACTCCGTCCTTGATCAGGAAGAGGTTCTCACCGGCGCCCTCGCAGACCAGCCCGCGGTCGTCGAGCATGATGCCCTCGGCGTAGCCGTGCTCGCGTGCCTCAATGGACACGAACTGGTTCGTTACGTACTGCCCGCTGATCTTGCCCAGCGGCACGGCCGTGTTCGAGTTGAAGCGCCGCCAGGAACTGATCGCGGCATCGACGCCCTGTTCGATCGCCTCCTCGCCGAGGTAGCGGCCCCACCGCACCGCGTAGATGGCCAGCCTGGAACTGCAGGAAGTGGGATTGAGGCCCATTTCCTCGTTGCCCCGGTAGATCAGCGGGCGGATATAGCACGACTCCAGGCGGTTGCGGGCCACTGCCTCGATGCATAGCTCCTCGACCTGGTCCTGGGTGTAGCCGGGGTCCATGCGCATGATCCGGCAACTGTCGAACAGGCGCCGGATGTGGGGACCGAGGCGGAAGATAGCCGTCGTCTCGCCCGTGTCGTAGGCGCGGATGCCCTCGAACACCGACGAACCGTAGTGCAGGCCGTGGGTGGTGAGGTGGACGGTCGCTTCGTCCCAAGGCTTCCACTGGTCGTCGATCCAGATCCACTCTGATCGTTCTATGGGCATGCAGTTACTCCACTAGCGGCTGAACCAAAAAAGCCCCCAGGCGGTGCTGGGGGCTTGAAGTCGCTCAGTTTCCTGTTGGTGCGCCTAGTTAGCCCCCTGGGTCACAAGGACCAGAACCAGAACCAGCAACAGAAGAATGGCGGGACGAGTCATGGGATAAGGAAATCCGTTGATCTACCGGGCGGTAGGTCGTGCGGGGGAGCGTAGGAGAGGAGAGGAGCGGCTGTCAAGGGGCCTGCCCAAGGAGCAACCGGCGGATCCGGCCAGTGACCTCTTCGGATCGGGCGTCGTTCACGAACAGGCAATACAGCAGGTCGTCGCGGTCGGGGAAGAAGTTCAGGTCGGCGAAGAAGAAGCCGTTGCCGCCGTTGTGGCCGACCATCCGCTCGCCGTTCGGGAGGTGGAAGGTGACCCATCCGTAGCCGTAGAAGGAGTCGCCGTATCCCTCGTCGACATGCTCGCCGAACAGGGCATCGAGCGACTCGGCGTCTAGCACTTCACCGCCGCGCAGGGCCCGGACCCAACGGGCCATGTCCTCGATGGTCGAGTGAATGCCGCCGTTGCCGACCAGGTGCCACGAGAAGCCGTCTTCGTGGCTCTGCTTGTCGGTGACCCGGCCGAAGCGGCGACCGTCGCGGTAGCCGGCGGCGACGTGTGTCTCCGACCAGTCGGCCAGGCGATAGCCGGTGTGTTGCATACCCAGTGGATCGAAGAACTCCCGCCGCAGGAACTCCTCGTAGCTCGTGCCGGAGCTCAGTTCGATGATCGCGGCGAGCACGGAGTAGCCGGTGTTCGAGTAGTCGTGGCGTTCGCCCGGCGGGTACTGCAACTCGGTGCGCCAGACCGCTTCGAGGTAGTCGTCGCGGCCGATGTACTCCTCGTCCGAACCGAGCGCGGGAGGCAGGCCGGCGGTGTGGGTGAGGAGCTCGTGGATCGTGATCCCGGCCCTGTCGGGGGGCGCATCGGGGAAGAAGCGGCCGACCGGATCGTCGACGCGCAGGCGCCCCCGCTCCTGGAGCCTGAGGATCGCGGCGCCGGTGAACTGCTTGGTGATCGATCCGATCGTGGACACGGTCTCCGGCCGGAAGGGCACGCCGGCTTCCCTGTCCGCCAGGCCGTAGCCGGCCCGGTGGAGTACGTCGCCGCCCCGGGCCACCAGCACGCTGCCGGCGAAGCCTCCCGCCGCTTCCTCCAGCAGGAGGTCGTCGAGGCCGGTGGTGTCGGCCGTGGGCGGAGTGGCGCACGCGGCAGCGAGCGGGATGGCCGCGAACAGCGCGCGACTCCTGGTCGTCATCGTCAGGAAGCCTAGCGCCGAAACCAACACAACGCTCTGAATCGGCGCTACAATCGAGCGTTTACGCGCGCGCTTCGTCTACCTTCCGTGAAGCTGTTTCCACGCCTCGAGTTCCATCGCACCGGGATCGGCCTGCTCCCCGATCCCCACGACCCTGAACCCGGTTCAGCCGTTCATCTGGCCAAGGTGGCCGGGTCCAAGCGGCCGCTGACGTTCTGCAGTTGTTCGACAGGGCGCCGGAGCGGGTGCCGCCACCTGAAGCAGCTCGAGGGTCAGCTCCGGGAGCTTCACCAGGTCACCGGATGCAGTTGGTTCGACCTCTTCGCTCACAGCGGCTGGTTCCGCCTGGCCCAGACCCTGTTCGAGGAGCGCCTGCCGGCGGCTTCCGAGTGCCTGGTTCTGCAGGAGGGAGCCGGCGAGCCGATTCGCCTGTTCGGTCCTGACGGAGTGGAGGTCCTTCGCTATCTCGAGCAGGCTCCCGCCGCGGTTCGTTTTCTGGAACGGGTCGGGAAGCTCGCGGGCGGCGGGTCGACCGCGGACCGGTCGGGTCTGCTGGACCGGCTGTCGACGTTCATGCGGACGCCTGAGGAACAGCACCTGAACAAGGCCGGAATGCAGACGAACCGGCAGTTCTTCGAAGGCAGTCTCTGGTTCCGCGTCGCTTACCACGCCCTGAGGGAGTACGGTGACATCGTCGGCGGCAGACCCGAAACGGCCGGGGCGACGGTGAGACTCGAGCCGTCGATCGAGTTCTCGAGCGGCAGTTTCTTTCTGGCGGTCAGCGCGGTCGCGGGTGGGCCGGACCTGCTCCAGATTGCCGTTCCGCGGCGCCGAGTGGACGCGGCGCTGGCTTTCCTCAAGGAAACGGGGCAGACCTCGGTGGTGCCCCTGTCCGCCGCGGATCTTCTCTATGTCGGTCCCGACACGAAGATCGAGGAGGAACACAAGCTCAGGATCCTGCGCCTCGCCGCGGAGGGGGAGGACGCACTCGATGAGGAGCGGCGTAAACGCTTCCAGTATGGCGACCTGGTCTTTCTCGAGGAGCTGGAGGTGCTCGTCCGGCGCTCGGATCGGGATGAGAGCGGCTGGCGTGAGCCCGCCGTTCTCGATCTTGAGCCGGCGCGCGTTCCGACTTTCCGGATCGTTAGGCCGGTTCTGGAGCCCGAGCAGGCCTTGACCGAGAACCCGCTTGCTGCTGTCGGCATCCTGACCGAGTTCGACTACATCGAGATCGAGCCGGACGGAGACGAATCGCTTTCGATTCGCTACGGCTTCGGTGACTGCGACGTGAGCCTCGAGGAACTGCTGGCGGCCAGGGGCGCCGGCCTCCCCTACCTCGAGACGGCGTCGGGCTGGATCGATCTCAACGCGCCGGCGCTCAGAAACCTCGGATCGCTGCCCGCTCAGGCGCGAGCCCGCGCCGAGGGCGCCAGCGGCAACGGCGACTCCGGGGGCCTCCGTCTTTCCTCGGCCGAGTTGCTGCGGCTCCAGGCCTCGAGCACGGCGCCGATCCGCGTTGAGGGCGAGGGAAGCCGGCATGACTTCCTGCGCCGCTTCCTGGACCTCCGGCCGGCCGATCCGATGGTCGATCCGGAGGGGCTCACGAGCGTCCTGCGTCCTTACCAGAGGCTCGGTGTCGAGTGGCTGAAGTTCCTGTACGAGAACGATCTGGCCGGCCTTCTGTGCGACGACATGGGCCTGGGCAAGACGCACCAGGCGATGGCCCTGATGGTCATCCTGCGGGAGCAGTTGGGGATCGACGATCCGTTTCTGGTCGTCTGTCCCCGCACCGTGATCAGCCACTGGCGCAACAAGCTCCGGGAGTACGCGCCGGGTTTGCGTCCGGCGTACTACCACGGACCGCAGCGTGACCTCGAGGAGTCGCTGGCCGACGGCGACGTGATCCTCACTTCGTATGGGGTGATGCGCAACGACGTCGAGCGGTTCGGTGAACGGCGCTGGGGCCTCATCGTGTTCGACGAGGTGCAGCAGATCAAGAACCGGAGCACTCAGGGCTACCGTGCCGCCGTGGCGCTCGGGGCCCGGATGAAGCTGGGGATGACGGGCACGCCGATCGAGAACTCACTCACCGAACTGAAGGGCCTGTTCGATCTCGTGCTGCCGGGCTACCTGGGAGGCGACGACACCTACCTCGATCTCCTCGGGACGAACGAACTCGATGCCGACTCGTGGTACGCCGTGAACCTGCGCCGGTTGACCGCTCCCTTCGTGCTTCGCCGGGTGAAGACTGCGGTGCTGGATGAGCTGCCGGAGAAGATCGAGGACGTCCGCACCTGCCGCCTGAGCGCCGAGCAGTTCGACCTGTACCGCCAGACGATCGAAACGAAAGGCGTCACGTTGATGAACGCCCTGCGGAGCGAGCGGGGCGCCCTTCCGTACATCCACATCTTCGCCCTGCTGAACATGCTGAAGCAGATCTGCGATCATCCCGCGCTGGCGGTGGGCGATCTCGACCGCTACGAGAACTACGAATCAGGAAAGTGGGACCTGTGCAAGGAGTTACTCGAAGAGAGCTTCGACAGTGGCCAGAAGGTCGTCGTCTTCAGCCAGTACCTGGGCATGATCGGGATCCTGGAGCGCCACTTGACGAAGCTCGGCGTCGAGTTCGTCACGCTGACGGGTTCGACCCGCGAGCGCGGCAAGGTGGTGGACCGCTTCAACAACGACGAGGACTGTCGCGTCTTCCTGGGCAGCCTGAAGGCCGGCGGGACCGGCATCGACCTGGTCGGCGGTTCGGTCGTCATCCACTACGACCGCTGGTGGAACGCGGCCCGGGAGGACCAGGCGACCGACCGGTTGTACCGGATCGGTCAGAAGCGGGCGGTCCACGTCTTCAAGCTGATCACCGAGGAGACGCTCGAGGAGCGCATCGCCGCGATCATCGATCGCAAGCGCCGTCTCATGGAGAGCGTGGTGCAGGAGGACGACCCGCAGCTCAAGAAGATCTTCTCGCGCGAGGAGTTGATCGAGCTGCTGCAGGGGCCGGGCCTCGACGAGCCGCTGTAAGGCCGGTCAATAGGGTATTGGGCCGATGACGACCAGGATCGAGCTGTACGACACGACGCTCCGCGACGGGACCCAGCGCGAGAACATCTCCCTGTCGCTGGCGGACAAGCTGGCAATCGCCAGACGGCTGGACGCTTTCGGTATCCCCTACCTCGAGTGCGGCTGGCCCGGTTCCAACCCCAAGGACGCCGACTTCTTCGCCGCGATCCGCGAGGTCGAACTCGAGCAGGCGAAGATTTGCGCGTTCGGCAGTACCCGCCGCAAGAACGACACCTGCGCCCACGACGGCAACATCCAGGCCCTGGTGGCGGCGGGAACGCCGGTGGTGACGATCTTCGGCAAGAGCTGGGATCTCCATATCGAGAAGGTCCTGGAGACCGAGATCGCGGAGAACGAAGCGATGGTCCGGGACTCGGTCGGCTACCTCAAGGAGCTCGGACGCGAGGTGATCTACGACGCCGAGCACTTCTTCGACGGTTTCGCCGCGAATCCCGAGTGCGCTCTCGGTACCCTGCGCGCCGCGGCCTCCGCGGGCGCCGACTACGTCGTGCTCTGCGACACGAACGGCGGTTCCCTGCCGTGGCAGATCGAGGCCGGCGTCGAGGCGGTGCGAGCCGAACTCGGCGACCAGGCGCGGATCGGCATCCACACCCACGACGACGGCGGCTGCGGCGTGGCCAACTCGCTCGCCGCCGTGCGCGCCGGTGCCGTCATGGTCCAGGGCACGATCAACGGCTACGGTGAGCGGGTAGCGAACGCCAACCTGGTCACCATCCTGCCCGACCTGCAATGCAAGATGGGCTGTTCCTGCGTTCCCGACGAGCGGCTCCGGGACTTGACGGCGCTGTCGCGCTATATCGCCGAGGTGGCGAACATCGCGCACGACGACCATCTGCCCTATGTCGGCCGGAGCGCCTTCGCGCACAAGGGCGGCGTTCACGTCGCGGCCATGCTGAAGGAGCCGGCTAGCTATCAGCACCTGGAACCTGAACGCGTGGGCAACGAAATGCGCGCCGTGGTCTCCGAGCTCTCGGGCCGCGGCAACATCGCTCATCTCGCGGCGGGCGCCGGGATCACGAAGACCCCCCACGCGCGTGAGGTGCTGTACAAGGTCAAGGAGCTGGAGAACCGCGGCTACAGCTTCGAGGCCGCCGAGGCGTCCGTCGAGCTCATGCTGCGACGGGCGGAACCGGGCTACGAGGCGCCGTTCCGCCTGATCGACTTCCTCACCGTGGTCGAGCACCGCGATGGTAGGGGTCTCGTCGCCGAGGCGACGGTCAAGGTCGAGGTGCCGGACGGCACGATCGCCCATACGGCCTCAGAGGGCAACGGCCCGGTCAACGCGCTGGCGCATGCGCTGCGCAAGGCCCTGGAGCCCCACTATCCGGCCCTGGGCGACATGCGGCTCGCCGACTACAAGGTCCGCATTCTGGACAGTGCCCAGGGCACGGCCGCGACGACCCGGGTGCTCGTGGACTTCGTCGCCGGCGGCGAGCGCTGGACCACGGTCGGCGCGGGCACGAACATAATTGAGGCCAGCTGGGAGGCCCTCGCCGACGCGATCGAGTTCGGCTTGACGTCCTGATTCCCGGCCAGAACCGTCAGCGGGCGAAGGCGCCCCTGGCGCCGATCGCCTCGAACGGCTCCATGCCGACGCAGGTGCAGATCAGGTGGCGGTCGCCGTGGGCGTTGTCGACCCGACCGACCGGAGGCCAGTACTTGTGTTCGTCGTTCCACGGGGCCGGGAACGCCGCCTGCCGGCGGGAGTAGGAGCGGTTCCACTCGTCGGCGCTGATCGCGGCCACGGTGTGCGGCGCGCCGCGCAGAGGGCTGCCTTTGATCTCGAGATCGCCGCGTTCCACCGCGGCGATCTCGGCACGGATCGCGATCATCGCGTCGCAGAAGCGGTCAAGCTCGGCCTTCGACTCGCTCTCCGTCGGCTCGACCATCAACGTGCCGGCCACCGGGAAGGACATGGTCGGTGCGTGGAAGCCGTAGTCGATGAGTCGCTTGGCGACATCGTCGACCTCCACGCCCGAGGCCTTGAAGCCGCGCAGATCGAGGATGCACTCGTGAGCCACCAGGCCGCTGGCGCCGCGGTACAGGACGGGGTAGTGGGTTTCGAGCCGGCGGGCGATGTAGTTCGCGTTCAGGATCGCGGCTTCCGTGGCGCGGCGCAGTCCGGCGGCTCCCATCATGCGAATGTAGGCCCAGGAGATGGGCAGGATCGAGCCGCTGCCGACGGGCGCCGCGCTCACCGCGCCAACCGCCCCGCCTCCCTGGCTGCCGGCGCTGTCCGACTGCCCGATCGACGCGAGGGGATGTCGCGGCAGGAAGGGCGCGAGATGGGCGGCGACCGCGATCGGCCCCATGCCTGGCCCGCCGCCGCCGTGGGGGATGCAGAACGTCTTGTGGAGGTTCAGGTGGCAGACGTCGGCGCCGTAGTCGCCGGGCCGGCACACGCCGACCTGGGCGTTCATGTTCGCGCCGTCGAGGTAGATCTGGCCGCCGTGATCGTGGACGATGGCGCAGATCTCGCGGATCGCCTCCTCGAACACGCCGTGCGTGGACGGGTAGGTGACCATCAGGGCCGCGAGGTCTTCGCTGTGGGCTTCCGCGCAGGCGCGGAGATCGTCGAGATCGATGTTGCCCTCCTCGTCGCACGCGACCGGCGCCACCCTCAGCCCGGCCAGCACGGCGCTGGCGGGGTTCGTGCCGTGAGCGGAGGTGGGGATGAGACAGACGTCGCGGGCTCCCTCGCCGCGGCTCTCGTGGTAGCTCCGGATCGCGAGGAGACCGGCGTACTCTCCCTGGGAACCGGCGTTCGGCTGCAGGGAAACGGCGGAGAAGCCCGTGATGTCCGCCAGCCAGCTCTCCAGGTCGCCGCAGAGCCTGCGGTAACCCGCCGTCTGGTCTTCGGGGGCGTAGGGATGCATGTGGGCGAACCCGCGCCAGGTGATCGGCATCATCTCCGCCGTCCCGTTCAGCTTCATCGTGCACGAGCCGAGCGGGATCATGGACGTGGTCAGCGACAGGTCACGCGCTTCCAGCCGGTGCAGGTAGCGGAGCAGCTCCGTCTCGGACCGGTAGCTGCTGAACACCGGATGATCGAGACAGGGCGTGGTGCGGCGCAGCGCGGCCGGCAGGGGCTCCGTCTCGTCGGCCGGAGACTCGTCGGCCGAAACGGTCGCGCCGACTTCGGCGAACGCCGCGAGCACCGACTCGATGTCGTAGTCGGTCGTCGTTTCATCGCAGGCGACCGAGATGGCGCCCGAACCCCACTCCCGCAGGTTCAGCTTGCGGCGCCGGGCCGCCGCGATCACCCGGCGCTCCTCCCCGACGCTGCCGACCTCGGCGGTCACCGTGTCGAAGAACGTGCCGGAGCGAAGCGTGAAGCCGAGGGCGCGCAGGCGTTCGGCAAGACGCGCGGCCCGGCGGTGGACCGCTTCGGCGATCGACTCGAGCCCTTCCGGGCCGTGGTAGACGGCGTAGAAGCTCGCGATCACCGCCGGCAGCACCTGGGCGGTGCAGATGTTGCTGGTGGCCCGGTCGCGACGGATGTGCTGTTCCCGCGTCTGGAGCGCCAGGCGCAGCGCCGGCCGGTGGCTGTCGTCGTGGGTGACGCCGACCAGGCGGCCCGGCAGCCGTCGCTTCAGCCGGTCGCGTACAGCGATGTAGGCGGCGTGCGGTCCGCCGAACCCCATCGGCAGGCCGAAGCGCTGGGTACTGCCGACCGCGACGTCGGCGCCCCAGGCGCCGGGGGCCTCGAGCAGGCAGAGGGCGAGCGGGTCGGCGGCGGCGATCGTCATGCCGCCGGCGGCGTGCAGCCGTTCGGCCAGACCCCGGTAGTCGTGGACGCTGCCATCGGTGGCCGGTTGCTGGACCAGAGCCGCGAACATGCCCTCCGGATCCAGCTCCCGGTGATCGCCGACCTCGACTTCGATGCCGAGCGGTTCGGCGCGGGTGCGGACCACCTCGATCGTCTGCGGGTGGCAACCCTCCGACACGAAGAACCGTCCCTGGCGCCGCTTCTCGGCCCAGCACAGGGTCATCGCTTCAGCCGCGGCGGTCGGCTCGTCGAGCAGGGAGGCGTTCGCCACCTCGAGGCCGGTGAGGCTGGCGATCATCGTCTGGAAGTTGAGCAGCGCCTCCAGCCGGCCCTGGGAGATCTCCGGCTGATACGGCGTGTAGGCCGTGTACCAGCCGGGGTTTTCGAGGACGTTGCGCTGGATGACCGGTGGCGTGACGCAGCCGTGGTAGCCCAGGCCGATGAAGCTGCGCAGCACCTGGTTACCGGCTGCTATCTCGTCGAGTTCGACCAGGGCCGCTGCTTCGGAAGCCGGCGGCGGCAGTTCGAGGTCGCCGGTCGAACCGTCGCTGCGGATCGCGGCCGGCACGGCGGCGTCGATCAGGCTCCCGAGCGAGGACTGACCCAGCGCCTCGAGCATCTGCTCGATCTCGGCGGCACGGGGGCCGATGTGGCGGTCGGCGAAGGGCAGGGCGCCGCTTGCGGTGGATTCGGCCGGTGTCATGGTTTGCTGCGTCATAGCTTGCTGAGGAGCCAGGCCACGTAGCCCCCATAGGCTGCCACGAGCAGCGCGCCCCAGGTCCGTCCGATGCTGCGGCCGTGTCGCAGCAGGTAGACGGCGAGGAACATGAGGAGGCTGAAGAAGAGCATGACCGAGGCGTCCAGGCCCTCGGCGAGGAAGGTCGTTTCGAAGGGGCGGATGAGGATCGCGGCCGGCAGGACGAGCAGGATGTTGAACACGTTCGAGCCGACGATGTTCCCCAGCACGATGCCGTGCTGATTCCGGTAGGCCGCGACCAGGCAGGCGGCGAGCTCGGGCACGCTGGTGCCGAAAGCCACGACCGTGAGTCCGACGACCTTCTCGCTGACGCCGAGGTCCAGCGCCAGATTCTCCGCCGCGGGCACCAGGAGCCAGGCCGCGCCGACGGCGAGCAGGATGAGTCCCACGAGGGTGCCAAGGACGGACTTGGGTGCGCTGACGCCCTGGGGATCGGCTGGTTCGGCGTCGCCGGCTCGGACCAGGACGAGCAGGAAGTACGCCATCAGCGCGAGGAGGACCACGCCCTCGAACCGGCCCAGGCGGCCGAAGGCGGTGAAGGTCAGGACGAGCAGGGAAGTGGCGAGCATGAAGGGCAGCTCGCGGCGGACCAGGCGGATCGCCTGGCGTTCGGCGCCTTCGCTGTGGTTGTGCAGAGGCACCACGAGCGCCGAGATGCCGAGGATCAGACCGACGTTGGCGATGTTCGAACCGACCACGTTGCCGTAGATCAGCCCGGCGGAGTCCCGCAGCGCGGCCGCTATCGCTACGCCGAGTTCCGGCGCCGAGGTACCGAAGGCGACGACGGTGAGCCCGATCACCGTCGGACTGACGCGGAGAACCGCGGCCAGGCCGGTCACGGAGCGCACGAGGATCTCGCCGCCGGCCCAGAGCACGGCGATGCCGAGCACAATCAGCAGCAGGGAGATCAGCACGGGATGGGCTAAGGGGGCGAGGGGGAGGAGGGCCGGCTACGGGAAGATTCCCGCTGTGCGGTAGGAGGCGGCGACCTTATCGATTGCCAGAACCATCGCCGCGGTGCGCAGATCGACCTCGGGCCCCAGCTTGTTCCGGTAGCGGCGGATGTGATGGTAGGCGGTCGCCATCGTCTCCTCCAACCCTGAGTTCACGAGGTCGATCTCGTCGGCTCCCCGGGCCAGGATCCTGACCTCGGCCTGGCTGAAGCTGGCGCCGGTGGCCGAGCTCATCGCGTTCAGCAGGTCCCGGCGCACGCTCTCTTCGAACCGCTTCTGCATCCGTCCAAAGCGGACGTGGGAGAGGTTCTTCAGCCACTCGAAGTAGGAAACCGTGACGCCGCCGGCGTTCAGATACACGTCCGGAATCACCAGGATGCCGCGCTTGGCCGCCGCGGCGCTGGCTGCCGCGCTGGTCGGGCCGTTCGCCGCCTCGGCCAGGATGCGGCAGGAGATACGGCCGACGTTCTCCCTCGTGATCTGGTTCTCGAGGGCGGCCGGCACCAGAATGTCGCAGTCGAGTTCGAGCGCCTTGTGGCTGGGCTCGACGTTGGACGCGCCCGGGAAGTCGAGGATCGAGCCGGTGCTCCGTCTGTGTTCGACAACGTCGTCCAGGTCGAGGCCGCCCGGACAGGCGATCGCGCCCTCGTACTCGGCCAGGCCGACCAGCTTCGCGCCGGCATCCTGCAAGTACCTGGCGGCGTGATAGCCGACGTTGCCGAGTCCCTGGATCACGATCCGCTTGCCGGCGACACCCGGTTCGAGGCCGAGCTTCGCCATGTCGTCCTCGAACGAACAGGCTTCGCGGATACCGAAGAAGACGCCCAGCCCGGTCGCCTGGGTGCGGCCCTGAATGCCGCCGTGCTCGACCGGCTTCCCCGTCACGCAGGCGGCGACGTTGACCTCGCCGTGCTCGATCTGGGAGTAGGTGTCGGCGATCCAGGCCATCTCCTGCTCGCTCGTGCCGTAGTCGGGCGCCGGCACGTCCTTTCCCGGCCCGATGAAGGACTTGCGCTGAAGTTCGGCGGTGTAGCGCCGCGTCAGCCGCTCCAGCTCGGCCTTTGAGTAGTTCCGGCGATCGATGCAGACTCCACCCTTGGCGCCACCGAAGGGAACGTCGACGAGGGCGCACTTGTAGGTCATGAGCGCCGCCAGCGCCATGACCTCGTCCTCGTTCACGTTCGGCGCGTAGCGGATGCCGCCCTTGGTCGGTAGCCGGTGATGGCTGTGTTCGGCACGCCAGGCGTGAATGACCTCGATCGTGCCGTCGTCCCGCCGCAGCGGAAAACTCATCCGGTAGACCGAGTTCACCCACTTCACCTGCTCCAGCAGGGTGGGGTCGTGGTCCGTGTACCTCGCCGCCCGGTCGAAGGCGACGTTCACCTGCTCGAAGAACGTCAGGTGTGGCGCGGCCTGATCCGCCTCCGGCTTGACCGCGGTGACCGTCACTTCGGAATCCTCGTCATCTTCATGCACCTCCTCAGAGGTCAACCGCTTTCAGGGGCAACCTATGCCCAGCGTTCGGACTCGTCAATCGGAACCGTCCAGTCGGCGCGCTTCGACCGGCGCGGCAGGATAGAGATTGCTGCGGTCGGCGGCGACGAAGGCGTAGACGCGGATGCCGGCCAGGTGGGCGATGTCCAGGGCCAGGCTCGACGGCGCGCCGACCGCGGCAAGCACGGGGATGCCGGCCACCGCCGCCTTCTGCACGATCTCGAAACCGAGACGGCCGCTGACCGCGAGGATCGTGTCGTCCAGGGGCAGGCGGTTCGCCCGCAGCGCCTTGCCTACGACCTTGTCGACCGCGTTGTGGCGTCCGATGTCTTCGCGAAGCCAGAGCAATCGGGGCAGCCCGCCGGCGACCTCGAACAGGGCCGCCGCATGAACGCCGCCGGTGTCGCCGAAGAGGGGTTGGCCTTCCTGCATGGTCGCCGGCAGTCCCTGGACCAGGAGCCGCTCACGGTCCGGCTCCAGATCGAGCGGGTGGATCGCCGGCAGCCGCACCCACAGGTCCTCGAGTGAGGGCTTGCCGCAGACTCCGCAGGCGCTGGTGACGCGGAAGGCCCGTTCCCGCTTCCTTGTCTCGGCGCGGCGGTTCGCCGCCCGGCGTCCCCTTGCCGAGAGCTGCACGTCGACGATCGATCCGGGGACGGCCGGCTCGGCGTCCGGCGGCAGCGCCTCGTCCAGCCGCGGTGCCTCGTCCACGATCACCTTCTCGACGTCGACGACCTGCTCGATCATTCCTTCGGCGTAGAGGTATCCGAGCGCGAGGTCCCGCTCCGCGCCGGGGCTGCGCATCGTCACGACGACGGCCTCGCCGTCGACCCGGATCTCGAGCGGCTCCTCGACCGCCACCACGTCGCGCCCGAGGTCGCCGGAGCGCTCGACCAGCGCGCCGCGCTCCGCTCGCGTCTCGGGTACCGCTGGCTTCACGCCAGGGCTTCCGTTCGTTCGACGTGTACGCGGACGCCATACTCCGGCTCGCCGGAGTCGGGGTCCAGGGACCAGGGCAGCAGCTCCATGCACTCGGGCCAGTGCGCTTCGACGTTGCCGGCCTTGATCTGCCCGAAGCGGGCCACGAACTCGATCCGTGACACCGGCGACGAGACGACGACCCGCTCGCCGGCTCCGATGCCGCGTGCCCGCCCATCCTCCGCGTTCATCAGCAGGTCGGAGCGCTCGAGGCCGGTCAGGGGATCGCGCCCGGCGTGGACCATCGAGTTGAACTGCCGCCCGCGTCGCGTGGAGAGGAAGAGCTCGCCGTCGAGCAGCTCCCGATCCGCAGGCGGTTCGACCGCATGGAACCTCGCGCGGCCGGATGGCGTGGCGAAGCGCCCGTCCTCGAACAGGTGCGGACCGCCCCACTGGAACTGGTCGCCCTTTCGCTTCAGGTTCTCGATCCCGGCGTAACGTGGTTGGACCAGGGCGATCTCGTCCCGGACCGAGGCCGTGTCCGGGAAGTCAAGCGCGCCCGCCGGCTCCGGCCGGACCCTGGAGACGACCTCGCACAGCACCTCCCACTCCGGCCGGCACTCGCCGAGCGTTCGGCTTTCGGCGCCGTCGTGGCGAATCGAGGGCGAGAAGACGATGCGCCGCTCGGTCGTCGTTTCGGTCACGCCGCCTGGGATCTCGTAGCGCGTCGTCGCCGGCAGCAGCAGCACGGTGTCGCTCGGTTCGACCAGCATGGCGGTGTTCAGCACGACATCCTGGTGAATGCGAAGCGCGGGCCGATGCAGGGCGCTCTTCTGGCGTTCGGGTTCCGGCGCCGTCTCGAGGAAGTTGCCGCCGACGATCCACCACGCGTCGATCACCCCTGCCGCCGCCGCCTCGATCTGCCCGGTGGCTGCCAGGCCGGGGCCGCGCGGCGGTTCGAAGCCCCAGGCGTCCGCCCAGCGGTCGAGGATTTCCGTGTCCGACTCCGGGGTGCAGCCGACCTCGGCGCCCCCCTGCACCCCGGAGTGACCGCGAATCGGCACAAGGCCGGCTCCGGCCTTGCCCGGAAGCCCGCGCATCAGGCCCAGGTTGGCGAGCGCCAGCACGGTGTCGACGCCGTGGCGGTGCTGGGTCAGCCCCATCGACCAGACCAGGATCGTTTTGGGCCTGGAGCAAAGAAGGCTGGCGAAGCGCTCCATCTCGGCGCGCGACGCGCCGCTTGAGCGCTCGATCGTCTCCCAGGAGGTGTCGCGGAGCGCCGTCTCGACCTCGGCGAAGTTCTCGGTTGAGCGTTCGACGAAATCGCGCGCGACTCCTCCTGGACGGTCGAGCAGTGCCTTCATCGTGCCGTTGAGGAAAGCGAGATCGCCGCCGGTATCCACGGCGAACCAGTGTTCGGCGAGGTCGGTGCCGAACAGGGCGCTCGACGCAACCGATGGCACCCAGTAGCGGTCGAGGCCGGGTTCCCGGTAGGGGTTCACCACCGCGATCTCCGTGCCGCGGCGGCGCGCGAAGTGAAGGTACTTGATGGTGACCGGCTGGTTGTTCGGCACGTTGGAACCGAAGAACACGATCAGGTCCGCATCGAGCCAGTCGCGATAGGAGTTCGTGGCCGCGCCAACCCCCAGGGCGCGCCTGAGCGCGATGGTCGACGCCGCGTGGCAGAGGCGCGCGGCGGTGTCGACGTGGGGTGTGCCGAAGAACCGGGCGGCCTTCTGCGCCACGTAGTAGGTCTCGTTGGGAATGCCGCGCGAGGTCAGGAAGAAGGCCGCGCGCGTGGGGTCGCGTTCGCGGACTCCGGCCAGCCCCATGGCGGCGATGTCGATCGCCTCGGGCCAGGAGACGCGCCGGAAACCCGGCTCGCCGGCTCGACGCAGCATCGGGCAGGCCAGTCGCCCCAGACCGCGCATCGCCGTGGAGCCGCGCGAGGCCAGAGCTTCGGCGTCGGCGAGCAGCGCCGGGTCGAGCGCCGGCATCGTGTTCAGCCGCAGCAGATCGAGCCGGACCATGCACAGGTGCACGCCGTCCAGCGTCCAGTCGCGCAGCCCCGAGGTCCCCAGCGCGCAGCCGTCGCAGACGCCGTCTCGCAGAATGCGCCACGCATATCCCGCTTCGTCCCGGTTCCGCCAGGCCACCTTGGCCATTTCCAGGTAGTGGCGCGGTTTGGTTTGCCCCAGGCCAAAGGGGGTCCGCGGGCTGGGGCTCACCGACCGATCATAGAAGAGCAGCGTTAGAGTGTCGGCGGTGCGGATCTTCCGAGTCGTCCTCGTGCTGGCCGTGGCGGTCGCTCCGTCCGCGGCGTCGGCGCAGCGTGCGCAGGCGCAAGTCACACCGGCCTTCGAGCCTGAGAACTTCGCCGCCGCTGTCGATCCGCGGGCCGACGGTTGGGACACCGAGGCGCTCAGCGAACAGGCTGAGGCCCAGCTCAAGAGCGTCGCTGCGTGGCTCGCGGACGTTGCCGCGGATGGCCCCGATGCCTTGGCGTCAGGGGATGTCGCGTCGGTCGTCGATCAGGCTTTCGAGTCGTCGGGGTTCGTGCCCGGTGAACTGACCGCGCGCTACCGGGGCACGGCGTTCGCCGTCGATAGCGGGAGCGTGAGTGGCGCGGCTACGACTTATCGCGGCGCCCAGGGCTTCAGGCGCGCACTCGGCGCTCTCGCCGAGCGGCTGGCCGGCGACCGGTCTCCGCGGGCGGACTTCAAGCTCTACTCGGTTGATGCCGGCTCCGCCGGGTTCACGATCCTTGCGCACTTCGAGGCCTCGGTCGCGGGACCGGCCGGCAGCCGGCAGTTGAACGCGGTCTGGTCGACCATCTGGAGGTTGCCGGCGGACGGCGACGGCGGGCCGCTGATGCTCAGGGTCGAGGTTGCCGACTACGAGGAGACGTCGACTCCCCGCGGCCCCCTCTTCGTCGACGTCACCGAAGCCGCCGTCGGCCACAACCCTAGCTACCAGGACCAGTTGCTGCAGTCGCCCGACGCCTGGCTCAACCGGATACCGAAGGCGGTCGGCTACAACAAGACCGGCTGGCAGGGCGTGTCGGTCGCCGATGTCAACGGGGACGGGCTGGACGACATCTTCCTGCCCGAGCAGGGCGGCCTGCCGAACCGTCTCTATGTTCAGAACCGGGAAGGCACGTTCGACGACCGCTCGGCGGAAGCCGCGATCGACTACCTGGAACGCGCCCTCGCCGGGCTGTTCGTCGACCTGGACAATGACGGCGACCAGGACCTCGTCCTGTCCAGCCGGCCCGCGGTGCTGGTGCTCGAGAACGACGGCGGCGGTCAATTCGCCCGCGTTCGCCACATCGCCGGCAACATCCCGGACAGCAACTCGCTGTCCGCCGCCGACTACGATGGCGACGGCGACCTCGATCTCTACATCTGCGGCTACCGGCGTGCCTACGACGAGCGGGGCGTCGCCAGTCCCGTGCCCTACCACGACGCGAACAACGGCGGCCGCAACGTGCTGCTGCGCAACGACGGGGGCTTCCGCTTCGTCGATGCGACGGTCGAGGCGGGACTCGATGTGAACAACCGCCGTTTCAGCCTGGCTGCATCCTGGGAGGACTTCGACGGCGACGGCGACGCGGACCTCTACGTCGCGAACGACTACGGCCGCAACAACTTGTACCGCAATGACGGCGGCCGCTTCGTCGACGTGGCCGGCGAGGCAGGCGTCGAGGACATCTCCTCCGGGATGTCCGTGAGCTGGGCCGACTACAACCGGGACGGACGGATGGACGTCTACGTGGGCAACATGTTCTCGGCGGCCGGCAACCGGATCACCTATCAGCGGAAGTTCGAGCGCGACCGGCAGCGCGCCGGTCCGCTGGCGGAGGTCCAGCGCATGGCGCGCGGCAACTCCCTGTTCGCGGGTACTTCGGGCGGCGCTTTCCGCGATCGCAGCGTGGACGCCAACGTCACGATGGGTCGCTGGTCCTGGTCGTCCGTCTTCGCCGACATCAACAACGACGGCTGGGAGGACCTGGTGGTTGCCAACGGCAACCTGACCCAGACACTCCCGGACGACCTGTGAAGCTTCTTCTGGCGGCAGGTCGTGCCGCGTGCGCCCAGTTCGCCGGATGACCGCTCGCTGGAGCCGTATCTCGAGTCGCTGCGCGCACTTCACGAACGGCTCGACGAGGGACTCTCCTTCAGCGGCAACGAGCGGAACTGTGTCTTTCTGAACCCCGGTGATGCCGGCGGCGCCTTCGCCAACGCGTCGGCGGTGAGCGGCCTGGACTTCCCGGACGACGGCCGCGGCGTCGGCTTCCTCGACCTGGAGGGCGACGGTGACCTGGACGTGGCGATCAGCAACCGCACCGCGCCACGTTTGCGGCTGATGCGCAACGAACTCCCGGCGGGGCGGCGCTTCGTTGCCCTGCGTCTTGAGGGGGACGGCGCCGGCACGAACCGGGACGCGGTCGGAGCGCGGGTCGAGCTGGCGACGACGGACGGCGTGTTGCGGCGCACCGTCCGTGCCGGCGAGGGTTTCCTTTCGCAGTCGAGCCGCTGGCTCCACTTCGGTCTCGGCGACAGCGAGGTTTCGCGTCCGGTGAGCGTCCGTTGGCCCGGCGGCGGCAGCGAGACGTTCGCCGGCGTCGAGGCCGGAGGCCGCTACCGCATCGTCCAGGGCAGCGGCCGGGCGGAGGCCGCGCCGGCGCGACCGAGACGGGCACCGTTGACGCCGCGTGCCCAGGCGCCGCCGTCGGCGACCACGGGCGCGCGTGTCGTGCTGGCGCCGCGTCCGCCGGCCCCTTCCTTGACGCTCCGCTCGTTCGACGCCTCCGAACCGGTCGCGGTCGAGGCGGGCCAGGGCCGGCCGGTGCTGGTCAACATCTGGGCGAGCTGGTGCGTTCCCTGCCGTTTCGAGCTGCAGGACCTGGCGAACGAGGAGGGTGCGCTGCGGGCCGCTGGTCTCGAGATCGCCGCGCTGTCGACGGACGGCATGGGCGACGTCCCGACCACGACCGAAGCGGCGGCGCGGAGCTTCATGGACGAGATCCGCTTCCCGTTCCCGAACGGCATGGCGACCGAGGAGACGCTGGACAAGGTCGAGATCGTCAAGAGATCGCTGTTCGACCGCCGCTTCCCGCTGTCGCTCCCGTTCTCCATGCTGCTCGACGGCGAGGGCCGGGTCGCCGTGCTCTACCGGGGAGGCGTGACCGCCAATGACCTGATCGCGGACCTCGAACTGCTCGACGCGCGGGACTCCGACCTGCGCGTCGCGTCGGCGGCGCTTCCAGGCCGCTGGTTCACGGAGCCCCCGGACGAAGTGTCGCTCGCGAGCTACGCGCGCTGGTACGAGGAGCGGTTTCCCGAGGAGTCCGTGGCCCTGCTGCGGCGTTCGGTCGACGTGGAGCAGGCTCGCCTCGACGATGGCGGCGCAGCGTCATTCGAGCGGCAGGGGGCGCGGGATCGCCTGTTCAGGTCGCTCCAGCGCCTGACCGTGCTCGAAGGCCGGCGTGGGGACAACGAGGCCGCGGCCCGGTATGCCCGCGCCGCCCTCGACCTCGAACCCGACGATCCGGCGGCGCGGGCCGCCTGGCAGAACGCTCTCCTCGATGCCGGCGACACCGGCTCGGTGCGGGCGCAGGCCGAGGCCGCGCTCGCCGCCAATCCGGGAGACGTGGCGGCCCGCGTGCGCCTTGCCGAACTGCTCGACCGGGAGGGACGCACGGACGAGGCCTTGCTGGAGCTCGGGCGCGCGGTGGCGGAGAGTCCGCGTGACGTGGAGCTGCGGTATCTCTACGGTCAGTTGCTGGGCAAGGCGGAGCGCCTGCGGGAGGCGATGGAGCAGTTCGCGGCCGTTGTCACGATCGATCCGCGCCACGTCGAAGCTCACCGGGTCCTGGCGGAAGCCGCCGTCCGCAGTGACGAACTCGGCGCCGCCTGGGGACACTACCGGGCGATCCTCGAAGTCGAACCGCGGGACACGGAGGCGCTCTACGGAGCGGCCCGGATCGCGGCCGCGGCGAGCCGCCTGGAAGAGGCGATCGAGAACTACCGGGCGCTGCTCTCGCACGACCCCGATCACGCCGCGGGCCGCCACGAACTCGGACTGGCCCTGATCCGCGGCGGTCCGGCCGGGGCCGCCGAGGGCGCGGAGCACCTCCGTCGCGCCTACGTCGAGGACCGGAACCTCCTGGCGCGGGGCAATGACATCGCCTGGACCCTGGCAACCCATCCGGACGCCGGCCGGCGCGACGGCCAGCTCGCGCTCCTGATCGCCCTCGAACTCAACGCGGTCGCCGGCGGCGCCGAGCCGGCTCTGCTCGAGACCCTGGCGGCCGCCCAGGCCGAGACCGGCGACTTCGCAGCGGCGGCGCGGACGGTAGAGAAGGCGCTCGAGATCGTCGGCGACGCGCGGAACGACTCGCCCGACCGGGAGCGGCTGCTCGAGTTGCTGAATCGCAGGCTGGAGCAGTACCGGCAGGGGATTCCTGTCAGGGGTCAGTAGAGCCGCCGGCGCACCCAGTGGTTTCTACCGGAAGTCGTGGCTCGGAATCCGCTCCAGCCGGTCGATGGACCAGAACCTGTCCGCCTTGACGGATAGCGAGCCGTCCTTTTTCTGCAGGACGCCTTCGACGATCAGCCCGGAGGAGGAGACGATCGTGCGGCGGTGCTTCTTGAGCTGGTCCGGCATGACGACCGCCTGGCTCATGCCGGTCTCGTCTTCCAGGGTCAGGAACAGCAGGCCGCGGGCGGTGCCGGGACGCTGGCGGACGATGACGGAGCCGGCGGTGCGTACGCGTCGTCCGGCGGGCTTGTCCGGGAGCGCCGCGGCAGTCACGACGCGGCGGCGGTCGAGCGCCCGGCGGTAGTACTCCATCGGGTGGGGGCCGGTGGTGATCGAGGCGATGGCGAAATCGGCGGCGGTTTCCTCCATCGGCGTCATCTCGTCGAGTGGCGAAGGAGTGGCCGTCGTGAGATCGGCGAACAGGGGACCCTTCGGCTTCTCGACCTGGGCCGCCTGCCACAGCGCGGCGCGCCGGCCGCTCCCAGGCAACGCGCCGATCGACGCCAGCGCTGTGAGTTCGTTCCGGCGCAGGCGGCAGCGCTCGGCGAGATCCTCGATGCTCGCAAAGCGCCTCGCCGCCTGCTCGGCCTCGATCCGTTCCGCCGCTTCGCGCCGCAGGCCCTTGACGTAGCGCAGCCCGAGGCGGATCGCGCCCGCCGGGGGCGGTTCGCCGGGCCGCTCCGGCTCGTCGTCATCCGCCGGCCGGTCCTGCCAGCGGCACCTCACCCCCGACTCGTTCACGTCGATCGGCAGCACTGCGCTCCCCGCGCGCTGCGCCTCGCGGACCAGGGTCGCCGGGTGGTAGAAGCCCATCGGCCAGGCGTTCAGGAGCGACAGGAAGAAGGCGGTCGGGTGGTGGCGCTTGAGGTAGGCGCTGGCGTAGGCGATCAGGGCGAAGCTGGCGGAGTGCGACTCGGGGAAGCCGTAGAGCGCGAACGAGGTGATCGCCTTGACGATCTGTTCCTGGGCTTCGCCCGTGATGCCGCGTTCGTTCATCCCCGAGCGCAGCCGCTGCTCGATCTCGTGCATGCGCTCGACGGAGCGCTTGAAGCCCATCGCCCGCCGCAGGTCCTCCGCCTCGCCGCCGGAGAAACCGGCCGCGACCATGGCGACCTTGAGAATCTGCTCCTGGAAGATCGGCACGCCGAGGGTGCGGCGCAGGATCGGTTCGAGCAGCGGGTGGGGGTAGGAGACCTCCTCGCGGCCGACCCGGCGCTCGAAGAAGGGATGCGCGATGCCGCCGACGATCGGGCCGGGACGGATGATCGCGATCTGGATCACCAGGTCGTAGAACTTGTACGGCTTGTGGCGCGGCAGGGACGCCATCTGCGCCCGGCTCTCGATCTGGAAGACCCCCACCGTGTCGGCACGGCAGATCATCTCGTAGGTCGCCGGGTCGTCGGGCGGCAGGTGGGCGAGGTCGACTTCCCTGCCCTCGTGGCGGCGGATCAGGGGCACCGCCTCCTCGAGCGCGTTCAGCATGCCGAGACCGAGCAGGTCGACCTTGATCAGCCCCAGGTCGGCGCAGTCGTCCTTGTCCCACTGGACGATGACCCGGTTCTCCATCGCCGCCGGTTCGAGCGGCACGATCTCGTCGAGCCGTCCGGCGCAGAGCACCATGCCGCCCGAGTGCTGGCCCAGGTGGCGGGGATGGTTCTGGAGCTGCCGCCACAGGCGAACGAAGATCCGGATGCGCCGGTCGCGGGGATCGAACCCGAGTTCGGTGAGCTCCTCGTCCATCTCCTTGCTGTCGCCGCGGGAGAGGTCGTAGTGCCAGTGGCCGAGGCCCTTGGCCAGGCGGTCGACCTGGGCCTTGGAGCATCCCAGCGCCTTCGCCGCCTCGCGCGCGGCCATGCGGTCGCGGTAGGTGATCACGTTCGCGGTCATCGCCGCGCCGTGCCGGCCGTAGCGCCCGTAGACGTACTGGATCACCTTCTCGCGCTGGTCGCCGGACGGCAGGTCGATGTCGATGTCCGGCCACTCGCCGCGCTCCTCGGACAGGAAGCGCTCGAACAGCAGGTCCATCTTCACCGGGTCGACGGCGGTGATGGAGAGCGCGTAGCAGACGGCCGAGTTGGCGGCCGAACCGCGGCCCTGGGCGAGGATCCGCTGCTCCTTGCAGAAGCGGACAACGTCCCAGACGATCAGGAAGTAACCGGCGAGGTCGAGCTTCTCGATCAGTGCGAGCTCCTTCTCGAGCTGCGCTCCGGCCCTGGCGGTCAGCGGCCGGAAGCGCTCCCGCGCCCCCTGCCAGGTCAGTTCGCGGAGATAGGAGATCGGCGTCTCACCCTCGGGCACCGGGTAATCCGGGAAGCGGTAGCCGAGGTCGGCGAGGGTGAAGTCGAGTTCCCCGGTCAGTTCGTGCGCGGCGTGAACGGCGCGGGGGAGATCGGCGAACAGGCGGTGCATCTCCGTAGGAGCCCTCAGGCGGCGCTGGCGCTCGCGAGCGAGACGGGCGCCGGCGTCGTCGACCGTAACGTGGTGCCGGATCGCGGTCATCAGATCGTAGAGGGGCTTGTCGCGGGCCGCGGCGTAGCGCACGCCGCCGGTGGCGACGACCGGCACCTTCAGCCTTTCGGCCAGCCGGACCAGAGCCTGGTTGCGGTGCTCTTCGGCACGGATGCCGTGGCGCGAGAGTTCCACGTGCAGGCGGCCGGGGAAGACGGCGTGCAGACGTTCGAGCTTGCGGCCGGCCGCTTCCAGCCCCTCCCGCGCCAGCGCCCGCCCGACCGGGTCGGTTTCGGCGCCGGCCAGGCAGTGGAGACCTTCCGCGTGTTCCTCCAGCAGCGTCCAGTCGATTCGGGCCTCGCCCTTGGGATGGCTGAGCGCCCCCGCGGTCAACAGGCGGCAGAGGTTGCGGTAGCCCTGCCGGCTCCGCACGAGCAGGTTGACGCGGGTCTCCTCGTCGTCCAGGGTCGGCCGCTCCTCGCGCTGCCGCGAGACCGCGGACGCCTGCGGCCGGTCGATGACCGCCTCGGCGCCGACCAGCGCCCGGATCCCCGCCTCCCGCGCCGCCTTGTAGAAGCGCGGCGCGCCGGAGACGCCGTTCCGGTCGACCAGGGCGACCGCCGGCAGGCCCAGCGCCGCCGCCCGCGCCACCAGATCCTCGGGCTGGGACGAGGCGCGCAGGAAGGAGAACGACGACGCGGCGTGGAGTTCGGCGTAGGGCGGGGGCCGAAGCCGGCGTTTCGGCGGAGTCTGAAACCGTCGCCGTCGCAGTTGCTCCTTGACCGCGCCCGGCGCGGCGTAGCCGGGGTTGGGTTCACCCCGGGCGTCGAGCAGGTCGTTGCCGCCGCGGTCACCGTAGCCGCTGCCCTTGCGCACGGAACCGGAAAGCCCCATGTTGCGGGCCGGCACCTTGACCTTGGGTTTGGGGACCTTGGGTTTGGGGGAACTGTCCCGGGCCATCCCGCGAAGCGTAAACTGGGCGGTAACGGAAAGCAAGATAGTGGAGGCACATCTGCCCGCGCTGTGGCAACATGAAAGTGAACCCGGTAACAGGAGATGTGAAAGTGGCGAAGTACCTGATCGAAGCGAACTACACTCACACCGGCGTCCAGGGCCTGATCCAGGAAGGCGGCAGCGGTCGGCGGAAGGCGCTCAGTGAAACCGTCGAGGGCGCAGGCGGCACGGTTGAGGCCATCTACTACGCGTTCGGTGGCGCCGACCTGCTGATGATCGTCGACCTTCCGGACAACGAGACTGCGGTCGCGGTCTCAATGACCCTGAACGCCGGCGGCGGCATCAAGGTGACGATGCGCGTCCTGATGACTCCGGAGGAGATCGACGGCGCGGTCGCGAAGAGCGTGCCCTACCGCGCGCCCGGCGCCTGAACCCGAGCCGTCAGGGCGCCCGCAGCGGCTGGCGGGCCTGGTAGAGCGCGAGGCGGTCGAGCCGCTGCGGCGAATTACCGCCGGCAGCCTGACGCTCCGCTTCCAGCGCTCGCTGCTGCCAGGTGACCGCGTCGTCGAACCGACCGGCTTCGGCCAGAGCCATCGCCAGCGTTTCCAGATGGTCGAGCGCCGGCTGCTCGTCGACGACGCTCTGAGCAAGGTCCACGGCCCGCGCGCCGTCCCGGACCGCGTCATCGGGGCTGGTCGCCAGAAGCCGCGCCAGAAGGTGGCGCGTCGCGATGTCGGCAGGGAAGCGCTCCAGAGCTTCGTCCAGGGTCCGACGCGCCTCGGCGTAGCGGCCGGTCTCGAACTGCATGAGGCCGAGATTGAAGCGCGCCTGAAGGTCATCCGGCGTCAGTGAGACGAGGGCCTGAAGCTGGTCCACGGCCGCTTCCGCCCGTCCTGAGCCGATGAGCAGGGCGGCGAGGGTTCGGCGCGCCTCGATCATCGCGGGGTCCGCGGCGACGATCCGCTCGAGTTCGGAGATGGCGCCGGCCGCATCCCCTGTGCCGGCCCGCATCTGCGCCCGCTCGAGGCGCCAGGGCAGGTTCTCCGGCATGAGGTCGGCCGCCCGCTCCAGGTGGGCGGCGCTCTCTGTTCGACGGCCAGCGCGGTTCAGGAACATCGCGAGCGCGAAGTGGGCCGGCCCGTGTTCCGGGTTGAGCGCGATCGTCCGGCGCAGGTGCCTTTCCGCGCGCTCGTCGTCGCCGACCACGAGCAGCGAACCGGCGAGGCGGAAGTGAACCTCCTCGTCCGTCTCGTTCGCTTCCAGAATCTCCTCGTACAGCCGGATCGCGCGGTCGTAGTCGCCTTCCGCGGCGGCGGCGACGGCTCGGTCGAGCGGCAGCGTGACGTCCTCCTCGAGCGGCCGCAGCCGTTCGAGCAGCGGGTCGTACATCGGGATCAGGACGTCCTGGTTCAGCCGCCACGCCTCGGCGGCCCGGTCCGCGTCGCCCAGGGCGCGGTAGGCGAGGCCGACGTGGTGATTCGCTTCGCTTCCCTCGGGCTGGGACGCGGCGACCTCCTGGAAGATCTGGAGCGCCTTCGCCGGGTCGTCCCGCTCCAGGGCGATGTAGCCGAGTCCGATACGGGCCGTGGCGCTTTCCGGGTAGGCCTCGATCGCCGCCTCGTAGGCGGCCTCGGCACCGTCGATGTCGCCGGCGGCCACCTGGAGTTCGGCGAGGCGGATGAGCGTCGACGGATCGTCCGGCCGGATGGCCAGCGCCTCCTCAGCGGCTGCTACCGCCCCTTCGAGGTCTCCGGAAGCGATTTGCAACAGCAGTTTGAAGTAGGCCCACTGGAAATCCGCGGGCGCCAGCTCCCTGAGCTGGTCCAGGCAGACCGCTGCCGCGTCGTGCAGCTCGTAGTGCAGGTAGCGCGCGCAGAGATCGCCGAAGGTGTTCGCCGCCAGCTGCGCCTGCATCGGCTCGGCGGCATGCTGGAGGGCGCCGGCCGTGAGCGTCCGATAGTCGCGAAGCCGCTGCGCGTCGACCGCGGGCACCTGGGACAGATCCGGCTCCGGCACCTGGTTCAGGTCCAGAGTTTCCTTGACGCGGCGGATCTCGAGAAGTTCGGTGAAGTCCTGGGCGGCGGCGGGCAGTGGCGCGATCAGCGAGAGCGCGACCAGGGCCGCGGGCCCCTTGCGGGAACGAGTCATGCTCCAGCTAGCTGCCGTTCAGACCTGCTGATGGAAGTAGTAGCAGAGCCCGTCCGGCGCCACGACGAAGAAGACCCGGAACTTCTTGCCGTCGCGCTTGTCGATGCGCCAGTTCCTGGCCTTGACGCCGTTGCTCTTCAGTTCGGCTCGCGCCCGTTTGATGTCGGTGACCAGGATCGCGGCGCCGTCCATGCTGGCGTCGCCGCCGT
The DNA here is from genome assembly GCA_009836625.1 of Holophagales bacterium. Taxonomy (GTDB): domain Bacteria; phylum Acidobacteriota; class Thermoanaerobaculia; order Multivoradales; family Multivoraceae; genus Multivorans. The sequence goes on along the minus strand of VXVC01000004.1, from coordinate 1,320,224 downwards.
TGATCGCGAAGCCGATGCGGACGCCGTCGCGCTCCAGGATCACCGTGGGCACGGGCTCTTCGCGGCGCTCGACTTCCTGGAGCCCGAAGGCGTCCGCGTACCATTGCGCCGTGGCGTCGAGGTCCTCGACCGGCAGGGCCATCACGTCGTCCTGAAACGGGTAGGCGGCTTCGTAGAGCTTCATCCAGCACAGCCTATCTAGCGAGGTCGTGGAATCATCAGCCGCCATGGACCGCGAAGCTCTAGACCGCGCCCGGCGCAAGGCGGAGGCCATCGGCATCGCCAACATGCAGCGGCACGTCTTTCTGTGCTGCGACCAGACGAAGCCGAAGTGCTGCGACCGGGAGCTGTCGCTCGAGTCCTGGGACTACCTCAAGCGCCGGCTGCTCGAACTGGGCCTCACCGAGTCGGGCGCGGTGATGCGAACGAAGGCGAACTGTCTTCGCATCTGCGACGCCGGCCCGATCGCGGTCGTCTATCCCGAAGGCGTCTGGTACTGGGGCTGCACGCCCGAGGTCCTGGAACGGGTGATCCAGGACCACCTGATCGGCGGCCGGGTGGTGTCGGACCAGGTGATTGCGGGTGTTGGTGGAACTGATTTATAGCGGGAATCGATAAAAGTCGGGCAGAAAGCTATAAGTCGTCTTGAGTTCCCTCAGTCGTACACCCCATCCGCGAACCACCGTTCCGACGTCCGGTCCCGATAGATCCGGCACACGGCGCCACTCCGCAGCTCGACGTCCCAGTAGTCCCGCATTGCCGGGGCTTCCCGCCACCAGCCTTCCTCGATCTCCCAGGGGCCGGCGGCGGTGCGGACGGCGCCCTCGATGCGGACGTGGCGTTCGTCCGTCGGCAGGGGATTGATCTGCCGCGGTGTGGGGCAGGGCGCGACGCGGTCCGTCTCTTCGCTCTCCGTGGTCAGCACTTCGACCTCGACCGGCGGCCGCAGGGTGCGAACCGCCAGCATGCCGCGACCCGGCCTCGGTTCGAGCCTTATCCGGGGCGGCGGTGGCGGGTCGTAGTCGGCCAGGTGGAAACGCTCCGGCAGGTGGCCGTTCCGGGTGCGCGGCGAGCCGACGCGGTTCGGGCCGAGCAGGGCGAGCAGCCGCGCGGTGACGGCGGCCAGGCGGTCGGGCGACAGGGCGGCCGGTCCGAGCAGGCTGAGCTGCGCCTGGCGCGGAACGTCGGGATGGGCGAGCAGTTGCATCGACGTGATCGGCGCCCGGGGCGGCTCGTCCTCCAGGTGGAGACGGATCAGTGACAGCAGCGTCCGCGCCTCGCGGGTGGGCGCCGGCAGTTCGATGGCCAGTTCGTGGAGGCCCTCGGGCTCGACCTTGAGCGACAGCTCGAGCCGCTTGCAGCCCATGCCCCGGGCGTCGAGCCGGTCCGCCAGCCGGGAGACGGCGCCGCGGGCGACGAACAGGAACGGCTCCAGGTTGTCGATCGGCCACTCGAAGGTCTGCGACTCACGGAAAGTGGGCGGCGGCGGCCGCGGAGTGAGCGGCTCCGGGTCGAAGCCCCGGGCGGCGGAATGGAGCGCCGTGCCGCGCTCGCCGAGGCGGCTGTGGACCTCGGCTGCCGGCAGACCGGCCAGGTCGCCGACCGTGCGCAGTCCCCAGAGCTTCAGCGTGTGGAGAACTCCAAAGTCGTCGCCGTCCTGCGCCGAGTCGGGGTCGCGGCTACCGTCCTCGAACAGGGACTTGAGCGGCAACGGCGCCAGGAACCGGGCCTCGCCGCGCGGCGCCACGACGTTCGGCGACCGCGGCAGGGCGGCCGCGGCCCGCGCCGCGAGCTTGCTGCCGGCGATGCCGACCCGGCCGGGGAGGCCGGCGGCGTCCATGTCCTGCATGATCGACTGGCCGAGGCTGTGCTCGCCGTTCCCGGCGGATGCCGGACTGATGCCGGCCAGGTCGAGGTAGACCATGCCCTCGCCGCCGTCCTCGACCCGGGGCGAGAAGGCGTCGGCGATCTCGAGCAGCACCTCCTGCGCGGTGTGCTCGCGCTCGGGATCGCGGGTGCGAGAGACCAGACCGGACTCGATGTTGCGGGCCTGGGCCACGGTCAGCCCCGGCCGCACGCCGGCTCGCCGCGCCAGCCGGGAGGCGGCGACGATCCGCGCCGACGGACCTTCGTGGACCACGACCGCCTCGCGGGCGAGTTCCGGCGCTCCTCGCAGGTAGGCGGCGAGAGGAAACAACGCGGCCCTCAGACACGCGATGCGGGCCTTTCGCTTACCCGGCATGTCTCAGCGTCTCGGCGGGCAGGCCGAAGCGGCGGTTCTTCGTCCGTTGGAGAGGTACGTCTGGCAGGGGGTGCCGCAGACTGCCGGTGAGCACGCGCAGCTCGACTTCGGCCGCGGCGCCCGGCCGTTCGCCACGCGACTTGGCGAGTTCGAGCCGGGTTGCGAGCCCGTCGAGCAGGCGCGGGCTTCTCGGTGCGGCCCGCGCCCAGAGGGCGCGGACCGGCGATGTTCGCGATCCGAGATCGAGAACCTTCTGCGGCGCCGTGCCGCCGGCGCGGTACGGCGTCGCGATCAGCAGCGCCGCCTGATGGTCGTCCGCCGCGCGCCGCAGCCGCAGCCACGCCGATTCCTTGCCGCGGCCGCCGGGGACCGGAGGCAGACCGAGGTCGAGCACGACCAGGGGGAAGCCGCCGCCGATCAGCACCTCGGCGCTGCCCAGCGCCTGCTTGAGCCGCCTGGGCCGCGCCCAGAGCAACCGTTCGAGGACAACCCCGGCGCGCGCCGCCGCCTGCGGATCGAAGTGATCTCCCAGATCGACCAGCGCCGCCGATTCACCGCTCTCGGTGGCGCCGGCCAGCAGTTCCAGCACCAGGGAAAAGCGGCCGCTGCTCCGGGGACCGACCAGCTCGATCGTCTGCCCGCGGCGGATGCCGCCGTCCAGCAGGCGGTCGACGCCCGCAAGCCGCGTGGCGAAGACGTCGACTTCTACTTCATGGATTCCGGCCGGGTCGTCGTCGCTCACCAGATCCCGTCCGCGCCGGATCTGACGCACCAAGGACCGCGACCACTGCGAGTCGGTGAGGGCTGCGGGCAGGGAAGTCACGGCGCCGTGAAACGGAACGAGAAGAGACGTGGAAGTGGGAAGAGAGCATCTTAGCGTAACTAAGGCGGAAACGGGAAGCCCGGAGTGTGTTCAACTCAGCCGCTGGAGGAACCACCAGTGGTGTCCCTCCAGGTCCAGGGCTCCGTAGCTCCGGTCGACCCAGTAGCCCTCGCCGTAGTCCTGGGTCGCCGGCTCCATCGTGATCTCGGCGCCCGCCGCCCGCGCCCGCTCGCAGTGCGCGTCGGCGTCGTCGACGTACACGGCCAGGGACTGCGTGTTGGCGCCGCCGATCGTCCGCGGAGATTGCTGGTACTCCCGGTCCGGCCGCAGACCGGTCTGCCCGACCATGATGAGACCGCCGTCCAGGACGAGCTGCGAATGGACGACCCTCCCCTGGTTGTCCTCGACCCTCTCCTGCACCGCGAATCCGAACGCCTGGGTCAACCAGTCGATCGCGGCCGCCGCGTCCTCGTAGAAGAGGGAGGACGAGATTCTCGGCCAGCCTTCGGGTGGGTTCTTCATGGAGTCCTCCAGGTTGTGTCTTGCGGTAGAGAATCGAGTTCCCGGACCTCGCCGTCGCGCAGAACGAGAAAGCGGTCGGCAAGTTCCGCCAGCGACCCGGTTTCGTGGGTTGCGACGAGCGCCAGGCCGCCGGCCTCCCGGAGCGCTTCGACCCACTCGTGGATGCGGCTTCTCCAGTGTTCGTCCATCGCGTCGAGCGGCTCGTCCAGGATCGCCGTTCGCGGCGTTCCGATCCAGGCGGCGGCGAGGAGAACCCGGCGGCGCTGGCCTCGGGACAGCTCGCGAATGGAGAGATCGGCGAGGTTCTCGAGATCCGTGTCGGCGAGGACCTCGTCGACCTGCTCCGCCGGCTGCGATCTCAGGCGGCAGACGAGGCGCAGAACCTCGCGTACCGTCGCGAACGGCGTCACGTCGGGTTCCTGGGGAACGAACGCCAGGTCGGAGCGGGCTGCGACCTCTCGCCGCCACAGATCGGAACCGTTGACGAGGACTCTCCCGGCGTCCGGTTTCTCCACTCCGGCAGCGAGCTTCAGCAACGTCGTCTTGCCGGCGCCGTTCTCACCGGAAAGCAGGGTCACTCCGCTCGCGACCTCCAGGTTCAGATCGCTGAAGATCCGGGCCCGGTCGTCGTAAGCGAAGGCGACGCCTTCCATGTGGAGGCTTCGCGTCACGACTCCGCCTCGCGGGCAGCGTCGAATCGACGCTCCAGGTAGAGCCCCGCCTTGAGCGACCGCTCGCGTCTGGCCGACGCTTCCAGCACGAGCGGCGAGGCAAGTCCCAGGACGAGCGCGGTCAGGGGTTGCAGGCTCGTGAGGAGGGCGGCCAGGAGGGCCTCGATCCAGGTCCACGCTCCGAGTCGCGTGAGTCCCCGGAGCGAGTTCCGCATCCGTCCCGGCAGCCGGACCGCCAGAAAGACGAGGAGCGCGAGGACGGAAAGGCCACTCGAGGCCGGCAGGTAGAGAAGCGGGATCAACAGGGGGCTGGCAATCAGTAGCAGCAGGACAGCGTCCGCGGCGACTCTTCGTCTCGCGGACCAGGGGAGCGAGCGGGACCAGGCCCAGGGCGGCCGGCGGGCGCTCAACAGCGTCGCCACGGCGAGAACCGTCGCGGTCACGCCCAGCGAGGCGCCGAGCCGCAACACGAGGTCGGTCTGATCGGCTGTGAACTCGTTGTTATGGATGGCCAGGCCGGTCGGCGCCGCGAACAGGGCGGCGGGAAGGTGAGCCAGTGTGATCCACAGTCCGAGCGCCCGCAGGGAGAAGACGAGTTGGCCGGTCGGAAGACGCCGGCCGAACGACCGAAGGGAGGACGGAACGGACGGGACGCGCGCGGCGTGGGGTGACCAGCGCCCGGCCTGGAAGCAGGCGAGGCTGAGAAGGGTCACGGCGGCCGCCAGACCTGGAAGCGAGGCGCTCGCCGCCAGCGGTACCGCCACGGCGGCACAGGCGCGAACCCGCCCCGGCGCCGGCGTCCAGGTGCCTGCGGCTGCCAGCGCTACGAGCGGCAGAGCAACCAGGGCTCGGGGCGAGGCCGGCTCACCGAGCACTCTGCCTCCGATCCAGAGAACGATCCACAAACCGGCAAGGTGGGCGAGGGTCGACGCGACGCCCAGAACACCGGCGGCCCAGCGGGTCCGCAGCCTGACGGGCAGATGAAGCTGCCAACCACGGTGAGTCGGCGCCAGACGCCGTGCCGCCGCGGCAGTGGCCACGATTGCCCAGACCGCGAATCCGAGCCTGGGCGCGGAGAAGGCCTCAGGCGTCGCGATGCCGGCGGCCAGACCCTTGAGCAGAAGCTCGCGCGCCGCGGGTGGCTGTAGCGCCACAAGCACCAGCAGGAGGACCAACTGGAACGTCGCCAGACCGAGGGTGACCCGCGCCCCGGAAGAAAGGTGGAACCGGTAGCTCGCTCCCAGTCCGGCCGTTGTCACCACCCGACGCATCGTTTGGGGAGGATAGCGACCGTGGAGTGTGTGGCCGGTGTATGTCGCCTCGGCTGCGAGCTTACGGTGCCGCGATCGCCAGTTGAATCACACCGCGGAGGGCTTGGCCTGAAGGGGCTGTCGAAGGTCCTTGCTCGCTGTTCAACTACCGGCCTTACAGTGGGTGGCCTGTAGCAGTTGCATCCTTGACCATCTCTGCCACGAGTTCGGGAAAGGACTCCTCAACGACTCGCTGTGCTTGGCTGATTGTCGGCCAGAGGCGGTCGCCTCTGTGTCCTTGGACAAGCGCTATCCAATGAGTCGGATAGTACCTCGCAAGCATGCCAAGGAGGAACGAGACCACGTACGTGATACACAATTGGGAATAGCGAGTCCTCTCGGCAAACGGCTCGACAACAAAGAGCTGAGGAATCGCTCCAAACCTCTTGTGGAGATAACCGTGGACAAACAGCGGGGGGCCGCCCTTGTCTAGGGTCTCCGTCGAACATTCAACAACGAGCGATTTGTCCTTGCGCCGCACGTTGTAGCCGAGTGCCTCGTAGACAGATTGAAACGAGGAGAAGGTCTCCGCGAGAACCGTCATAGAGAATCCCGCGTCGTTCGTATACGTCAGGGCGGAGACGTGACTGTAGCGCAGTGTGTTAGCGATGTCGGAGTAGTCCTGTCGGAGATCGGGGAGTCGCGAGAACAAGTCCGAAACGGAAACCTCCAAGCCAACGTCCGGCACATCGTAGTTCAAGCGCCAGTCGACGCCGCTGGAGTTGATGTGGATGGCGACTCTGTTGTCTGTGTGCTTCGCGAAGTCGGAGAACAAACCGGCGCAAGTGCGGACTCTGAGATCCGGCAGGCTGCGCAACCCCGCAGCCGTCTCGCCTGACATCACGTCCCGCCAAGCGAGGGCTTCGAGGCCATGGCCGGCGGTCAGGCACTCCTCGCCACCCTGTGGTTTCAGTAGGAGGAGAAGAGCACGGCTCAAGGACGTCACACCGTAGAAAGTCAGTAGAGGCCGAACTGAGTAATCGGCGGCGCCAGCGTTTCGGAAGTACTCACGGCCTTGCTTGGCAGCGGCGTTTATCTCCCGGGCTCGGCGGGTACTGAGGTCTCTTGAGTGGATTCTCCGAAACCGGGTCTTCGTGAGATCTCGACTCTCGAGAGAGAGGAGCGTCTGCCAGACTTCGCGATCCATGTTCTTGGCCAGGGTGGACTTGGGGGGCCTCAAGGGAAGGCGCCGCACGGAGCGACCGGGTCATGCTAGCCGCTGACATCGCCACCCGTTGCTGACATGAGTTGTCGGCTGGAATCGTCCACAGGTCGGGTGTAGCTATTGCCCCGTGCGGTAGTGGGCTCGAATGCGGCTTAGGCTGCTGACAACCGCGGCCGCGATGACTCCTGCTCCCGCGCCGCCACCACCGCCTCCAGATGCGGTGGCGGCTGCCACAGGCACTCCATCACGTAGGGCAGGTCGAGCGGCCGGCCGTCCCAGGTCGGCATGGACTCCTTGCCCGTGACCAGGATGCCGGCGTTCTCCAGGTGCTCGACCAGTTCTCTAGCGGCGCGGAGGCCGACCGGGGGTGGCGCCGGACTCTCCTCCAGCGGCCTTCCCCGGCGATGGAAGAACTGCACGGCGCCGTCCTCGCTCATCCGCACACTGAAGCCACCTTCATGGTGCAGTCGGTGGTGTCGCCGGCAGAGGAGCACGAGGTTCGAGAGCTTCGTCTCGCCGCCGTCGGCCCAGTGAACGATGTGGTGGGCGTCGCAGTGCTTCGAGGTGCAGCCGGGGAAGCGGCAACCCTGGTCGCGGAACTCCAGAGCGCGCCGGATCGGAGGTGGAATGGTGCGCGTCTTGCGGCCGACGCTCAGGATCTGGCCCGATCGGTGAGTGATCCGGACTTTGCCCGCGTCGCAGGCGATGCGCCTGACCGTTTCCGCGGAAACAGGGATATGGGAGTCGCCGAGCCAGGCGCCGCGGGGTGAAGACCGGCCCCTTCGCGGTTGGAGACTCGTTGGCGTTTCCGCGGGAACGTGTTCGGCTTCAGCCCTCGCTGCGGGGTGTTGCTGCGGGCGAGCCGGTGGCGTTTCCGCGGAAACGTCTGCCGCCTGCGCTTCCGCGGAAGCACACGACGCGCAGCCGACGGCCGGACCTTCCTCCGGGGCCCTCAGTTCCTCCTCGCTCGCATGAACGACGACCTGGTACCGGTCGCCGCTTGAGCCAGGATCGAGACCGCCCTTGAGCGCGCTCTCGGCCACGAGCGCCAGCGCATTGGCCCGTAGCTTGCCGGCGGGCGGCCGGTCCTCCTGGCCCTCCGCGTAGAGCTTCTCGCTCGCCGCCTTCAGCGCTTTCATCACTACCTCGCCCGCTTCCGGCGCCAGACGCCCGCGGATCACGAACATGCCGTTCTCATCGATGTGAGTCGCTACGTGGCTCGATGCGTCGCGCAGCTCGTCGTCGGCAGCCTCTACCGAGCGGTCGATCCTGCGCCAGGACCGGACGACCCGTTCGATGTGCGCCGCGGTCCCGGCTTTCCCGAGGTCGACGAGGTCCTTCTCCGTGTCGGGCCGAGCGATGCGGGTCAGTGCTCTCACCTTGGAGTAGGAGAGTTCGCCTCGTCTCATCGCCTCGCTCATCAGCGGCAGCTCGCCAAGGGCGCGGGCGACCCGCACCTTCTCGCGGGCCGCGCCGGGTGCAAGGCCGATACGCCAAGTAAGCCACTGCGCGCAAGTGAGGAAGCCGCAGTTCCAGCCCTCCTCCTCGTCGAACCTGCGAATCAGAACAAGCAGCTCGTACGTCGCCGCGTCGATCCGCGCCGCGAGCGTGGCGATCTCCTCGCCCAGGCGCTCCTTGGTGCTCATGCCGGTTACTTTGTCAATCATTGGGGGTTGTCATCCTTGCTGGACCTGGCGGTCGGCTTGCCGGGTGTCGGAGGCCGCGAGACCGGCCCGTCGGGGGCCTCCGTTGGGAGACTGAATCTATCACTTGGACATTGAGAACCACAAAGAAATCCAACGTAGTGGAGCGCGGATTCGGCCTCCTGGAGGTGGCGGATCCCGACGTGATGATCGGCGGGCCCCGGAGGCAATTCCCGGCACGTCCAGGCGGCCAGCAGTAGGGGCTGAACCTGGTGACGGACTTGCGTCCAGCGCGCAAAGCCCTAGACTCCACGCTTGCCAGCCGTCGGCGCGCCTACGTTGCGCGGCTGTTTCCTGATTCCCCGTAGAGCGGCCATTGAGCGGACAGCTATTCACCCACTACTTCCTCACGGAGGGAATTCGCGAGACTTTCGAGTGGCGTGAGTCCGTTCGTGCTCCCGAAGCTCTCGCCGGATTCCGGACCGAGGCGGCGAGGCGCTTCGCCAGCTTCAGCCGCTTCAGCAGCCCGAATGAGGCAGTCACCGAGGAGGAGCTGATCAGGCCGATCCTCCGGTTGCTCGGATGGGCGGACTACCTCCCGCAGCAGGAAGCTGCGCGCGGCGAGGACGTCCCGGATCACCTCCTATTCGAGGACTCCGGCTCGAAGGCGCGGGCGGCCGAGCGGTCCATCCCCGATAACCGCTATCTCGACGCGCTCGTTGTCCAGGAGAGCAAGCGGTTCGGCCTGCCGCTGGATACCCGAGACCGTTCGGATCGCTTCGTTCTAGGTACACCCCACGGGCAGATTCTCCGGTACCTGGCTACGGCCTACGGCGTGTCGGACGGCCGGATCGCTCGGGGCGTTCTCACGAACGGTCGCGTCTGGAGGCTCTACGACCACCAGGCTCGCCCGCGCGCCAGCGGCTACTTCGAGGCGGACTTGGGTGCGATCCTGGAGAGCGGGAACGAGGACGACCTGAGGACCTTCCTCCTGCTCTTCCGACGTGAGGCATTCGTTCTGCCGAAAGGCGCCAGGGCGAGCTTCATCGATACGGCGATCGCGGAAGGAAAGCGGTACGAGGAGAGCGCGGCCGAAGATCTGTCTCAGGTTGTCTTCGGCGATGCGTTCCCTCGCCTTCTGAACGCCCTTGCGGCGCAAGCTCCGGAAGCTGACCTTCAGGAAGTTCGGGGAGCTGCCTTGATCTTCCTGTATCGGCTGTTGTTCGTGCTCTACGCCGAAGATCGCGGGCTGCTGCCGGTGAACGACGTGAAGTACGACGACTACGGTCTGCGTCCCGTGCGGGACGACATCGCAACGAGGTCTCGTGCCCGCGACACGTTCTCGACCACTGCAGGCAACTACTACAACCGCCTCATGGAGTTGTTCCGGCAGATCGATGGCGGCGACCGGTCGATCGGGCTTCCGCCCTACAACGGCGGCCTGTTCGCGGAAGAGGCCGCGCCGTTGCTGACGAAGGTCCGCTTACCGGATAGCGAGATGGCGCCGGTCGTCTTCGGACTCAGTCATGTAGGGCAGGCCAGCGGCGGTCGAGCCAGGTTCGTCAACTACCGCGACATGACCGTCCAGCAGCTCGGTTCGCTCTACGAGCGGCTCCTGGAACGCGAACCTGTTCGCGATTCTGCAGGCAACGTCAGCGTCCAGCTCAACCGCTTCGCCCGGAAGGACAGCGGTAGCTTCTACACCAGCCAGGAGTTGGTCGACCTGATCGTCGAGCGGACGTTGAAGCCGCTGGCGGATGAGAGGCGGGAGGCGTTCCAGACGAAGGCCGAGGAACTCAAGAGCGACCGTAGGCCCAAGGCTGATCGGTTGGCGGAGCTGCTTCGGACAGACCCGGCCGAAGCTGTGCTTGATCTCAAGGTGCTCGATCCGGCCATGGGAAGCGGCCACTTCCTGGTCACTGCCGTGGACTTCCTCTCGGACTACGTGGCTGAACTCATCGAGAACGTGCCGGCCGTGCCGGACTGGCTTGAGGAGCCGTACGAGTCGCCCCTGGTGGGCCGGATCGCGCAGATCCGGCAGGGCATTCTCGAGCGTGCCGCGGAGTCGGAATGGGTGATGGACGAGGCGCAACTCACGGATCAGGCGATCATCCGGCGAATGGTGCTCAAGCGCTGTATCTACGGCGTTGACAAGAACCGCCTCACGGTGGAACTGGCGAAGGTGTCGCTGTGGCTTCACAGCTTCACCGTCGGCGCGCTGCTGTCGTTCCTGGACCATCACCTGCGGTGCGGTGACTCGCTGGTCGGGCTCAGGGTAGGCGACGGAACGGATGAACTTCGTCGCCTCGGTGGACTCATCGCGTCCAGCGCCATCCAGGGCGCCGAGAACGCGGTCGCCGGGATGGAGTTGATCGAGGAGATGTCCGACGCGGATGTGGCCGAAGTGCGTGAGTCAGCGAGGCTCTTCGAGGGTGTGGACCAGGCCACTGCGGAGTTGCGCCGCGTGCTCGACTTCCTGCAGAGCCTTCGCTGGCTGACCGCGGGCATGAAGAAGAGGCAGCGCGCCGAGTTCGAGACGCGCGGACTGCTTGAATTGATCGGCGCCTACCCGGCCAAGGCGTACTCGCTCCTTGCGGATGGGCCGGAGGCCATTGATGCGACCTCCGCCCAATCGGATGATGCCGGCCTTTCGAGGTTCGCGGAACTGTGGCGCGACGCCCGTGCCTTAGCCGAGCGCGAGGGCTTCCTGCACTGGGAGGTGGCGTTCCCGGGCGTGTGGCGGCACTGGCAACGGCGCAGGCCGGAGGGTGGGTTCGATGCGGTCATCGGGAATCCGCCTTGGGATCGGATCAAGCTGCAGGAAGTGGAGTGGTTCGCGACGCGTGATCCAGAGTTGGCGCGCGCTTCGACGGCGGCGCTGCGACGGAGAGGCATCAAGAAGCTCCGGGACCGCGGCGACTCTCTGGTCGCAGCGTTCGACGAGGCGAAGGAGCGCGCCGACAGCCTCCTGACAATGTTCCGGGAATCGGATCAGTATCCGTTGCTTGGCAGGGGCGACATCAATCTCTATTCGCTGTTCGTCGAGCGGGCGCTGGACGTGCTCAATCCCGGCGGTTTGGTCGGGTTGCTGGTGCCTTCCGGCATCTGTGCGGACAGGACGGCGGCGCCCTTCTTCCGGTCGATGTCCACCAGCGGTCGGGTTGCGGGGCTGTTCGACTTCGAGAACCGGCGGTTGGGTACCGGACTGCCGCCGTTCTTCCCCGATGTGGACACACGGTTCAAGTTCTGTGCGCTCATCGTCGTCGGCACCGATCGGACGTTTGCGGAGACACCGTGTGGCTTCTTCCTCGAGAGTTCGGCGGATCTGAGTGACTCGGAACGCTGCTTCCCGTTGAGCCCGGCCGACTTCGGGCGGGTCAATCCGAACACAGGCACCGCGCCGGTGTTCCGTACGCGCCGGGACGCCGAGATCACGAAGGGCATCTACGAGCGTCATCCTGTGTTGGTGGACCGGTCGGGCGGAGTGGAGCGCCGGGGATGGCCGGTTCGCTACAACCGGATGTTCGACATGACGAATGACTCCGACCTGTTCAGGACGGCGGCTGAGCTTGAGGCGGCTGGCTGCTATCCGGTGGCGGGCAATCGGTGGAAGCGAGGCGAGGAAGAGTGGCTTCCGCTGTATCAAGGAAAGATGGTCCAGGCCTTCGACCACCGAGCGGCGAGCGTGGTGGTGAACCCGGAGAACCTGAACCGTCCTGCGCAGTCGCGGGATGCGACGTTGGCGGAGCATGAAGACCCTGGGTGGTCGCCTGATCCGCAGTTCTGGGTTGCGGCGGACGAAGTGGAGTGGCCGGAGGGTCTCGACTGGGCGCTCGCCTTCAAGGACGTCACGTCGCCGACGAACGTCCGCACGATGATCGCTGCTCTTGTGCCTCGCTCTGGCGTTGGCAACACGCTTCCCTTGCTCCTGCACGACAATGCAGGCTCGACCGTGGCCGGTGCCGAGGCGCTGTGGCTGCTCGCCGCCAACTTCAACTCATTCGTGTTCGACTTCGTGGCTCGACAGAAGGTGCAGGGCCAGCACCTGAACTGGTTCATCGTCGAGCAGTTGCCGGTGATCGCCGGGCCGGAGTACGAACGCCGGTTCGGAGACAAGACCGCTCTGGAGATCGTCCGAAACCACATCCTGCGCCTTACGTACACGTCGCACGACATGGAGCCGCTCGCACGTGACCTCGGCTGCGAACGGCTGCCACCTCGCTGGGACCACGAGGAGCGCCGACATCTGCGGGCCAGGCTGGATGCTCTGTACTTCCTGCTCTACGGCCTCTCCCGGGAAGACGCGGAGCATGTGCTTGGGTCCTTCCCGATCGTGCGGCGGAAGGACGAGGCTGAGTTCGCCCGGTATCGGACCCGAGACCTAGTGCTGGCGTACATGAACTGCCTGTTAGCCGGCGATGCCGTGAGCCGAGTCAGCCTCTGAGTCGCGCTCCCACTCGCTGACGAGGGACTGCTGGGTCTCAAGCCTCCACGGATCGCCACGTCGGCGGGAACTGGGATACGATCAGGCTGATCGACATTGCGGTGCGCGGCATGGAGGGGTGCGCGCTCCACTGATCGCGAGCCCGGCGGAAGTCCCGGGTGAGCTTCTGCACCCTCTCTTGAGAACATGCCTCGCATCGAGACGCTGGGCCCACTTGGCCTCTATCTGCACTACCGCGAGGATGGGGAAGAGCCGCACTTACATGTCCGGTATCAAGGCTCGGAGACACGCTTCTTGATCGCTACTGGGCAAGTCATGGACGCGAAGTCGAACTTGGGCCACGCTCATGTTCGCCGAGTCAGAGCCCGGATCGAGGACAATAGGGAGGAACTGTTGGCAATCTGGCAGAAGCTACGTTGCTCCCAAAGGGAGCGCGAGAGTTCGAGCGAGAAACCATGACGTCAGTCCGCTATAGACCGTTGAGTTCCGGAGAGCTTCCTGCTTACCCGGATATACAGCCCATTCCAGTAGCTGTCGACCACCTCGGGGGCTACAGGCTAAGGGTCGAGTTCTCTGACGGAACGTCAGGAATGCTTGATATGACTCGCGAACTCACTCGTTTGGACGGGCATGTCATTCGGGCGCTGAGACGGCCGGAGCAGTTCCAAACCGTTCGTGTCGATTCTGAAGGCGGTACCATCGCTTGGCCTCCCGCTGATCCCGAGGACCGGATGACGTCGTTTGACTTTTCACCGGCCTACCTCTATCGCCGCTGCGTTTTCGGCGATGGTCAGCCTTTTGCCGACGACCCGTTCGCCAAGACGCTTTTTGATCACCGACCCTTGGAAGGGACGGGCACACTGATGGTTGAGCCGAGCACGACTGTTCTAGTCATACGTTTCGCGGTGGCGGCTCTGGGGTTCCTCCTTCGACATTGGACGAAAGTAAGGAGAATCGTGGCAGGAGTGTCCGTTCGTACCGGTCGATGGCTCGGTGGCGTGCTCGACCGCATCACGGGCATGGTTCGCGGCGAACCGGTTTCGTTGGAGCCGATATCAGCGGCGCAGACGTTCGTGGACCTCCTTGGGTCGACCGACTCGCATGATGTGCACTCGGCGGCTGAGGAGGAACGGTACAAGGAGTGGACCGAGGCCTTGGGTGGGCCGTACAAGGGGTGGACGCTGCGAGCCGACTACAAATGGCGAGATGCCGACGAGTACTGCACGCTAACCTTCCTGGATGGCTCTAGCGTGAAATGTCATATCGGCTCGAACGAGAAAGCTCTCGCGCCGGTGTCCTTGGAACGCCCGTGCCCGATCAGGGCCAACGAACTCAGGCGCTTCATCGACCACAATGAGCGCAAGAGGGCCTTCGCTGAGACCCTGGCCTCGCGCCCAGGACCGCATATCGATGCGGGGACAGGCGCCGTGACCGTAGTGCCTGGAGAGGATCGGCTGGTGAGCGAAGGCGGTGAGTTGAAGACCGTCAAGAGTACCGTTTGGGATTGGAAGAAGGTGTGGCGAGAGGAGCTCGCCAAGCAGAAAGGAACCTACGGACGCGAGTGACCTGCCGCTCTAGAATCAGTCCTTCCGAAGCACCACCTCGGGCACTGGCCACGGCGGTTGCTTTTACAATCCCGCTTCTCCTCCTACTCGTCCTCATTCTCTACGATATAGAACAATGAAGAAGATCGCACTCTTAGGAGTTTCCCTAGCCTCCGCTGTTTCCTGCTCGGAGTCCCTGCCACCCGAACCGCTTGAATGCGCCGACTACCGCGTTGCCGAGGTTCGTGCCTCCGCTGAATTGCAAATGGCAGAGGTGACTATGGAAGAAGCAAAGCTCAGTCTCGAATCGGCCTCCGCTCGCGCGAACGACGAGTGGGAGAGGTTGCGGGAAGAAGGGATTCGCACAGGAGACATTATCCGCCGATCATCGTATCAAGAGATAAGGGATGATGAAAGGCGTTTCGAAACACTCGTGGCACAAGCCGAAGCACAGCGCGTCAACGCACAGAACGACCATAGGATCGCGGTCGCAGTGCGGCTTTCGCAAAGTTGCGCTGCCCCGAAACCCATGCTGCTCGGGTTCAGTGCTCAAGAAGCGCTTAGCGAAGACTCAGCGCCTTAGACCGCTGGCCGCCTGGTCTGCCAGCGCCTTCCGGACCTTGAGAACGTTGCTGTCACGCCGCTGAGTTGGCGACAGAGCGGTACAGGTACGCGGCGACAAGATCCTACCCTTCATCGAGCACGTGACGTAGGACAGCAGGGGTTGGCGTGATCTCGTTGATTGAGCCAGGTAGTTCTTCGTGAACACCGTACCATCGAGAGCGACATGAAGCGGAGCGTTCAGCGATTGAGCCGCTCCAAGAGGTTCCGACAGTGGGTATTGGCGGGATCCCTTTCAAGACCTAGAGATGCAATGTCCCGCGCCCGCTCCGTGTTCTTGAGGTGGATGTACAGCCACGCCAACCGGGAACAATCGTCGGCGTCAAGCGCCCTCCCCTCTTGGTCGAAGCGTGAGGCGAAGCGTTTGAGCCGGGTCCTGACGCTGGGAAGCCTCGCAGGTGTGGCTCCCTGGGCACCCCACGAGCGGAAGCGGTTGTTGAGGCGGTTCGCTGCGCTGCTCATCGCTCCGGCCCCCTGGATGGATACCAAGGCTCCCTCCGTCAAGGCTTCTATCTCGCCCTCGACATCGGCAGTTAGCTTGCAGAGATGCTCCATTCGGCGCCATAGGTCTTCGCGTCGTTCGGGGTCTTGCGTGGCCTCAAGTGCTAGGCGAAGGTAGTTCCTCGCTTGCTCCGCGGCCACCGTTGGCCCTAGGACTGACACGACAAGTGTGGCGAGATCGCCGTACAGGTAAGGAAGTCTCTGGGCGAGGAACTCAAGCAACTGGAGCCGATCCGTAAGGAACGCCGCGTCTTCTTTCGCGCGGCGCCCGACTTGGCGGAGCAGGCGCTGAATGTGAGGCGCTACGCCCCTCTGTAGCTCACTGGGCCGGCCAGGACCGAACTCGATCAACCGTTGCCGGGCCTTCTCCACGTCATACTTGTAAGGACTAACGTCGAGCTTTCGCTGACCGAACAACGCTGCCGGAAGGGCCACTCCAACGTAGGACTCGTCGTCGGTAGCTTCTCGCCACTCCTGAATCATGGAGTAACGCCTGAGTTCGTCGAACGTGGTCGACACGTCGATCCGTTCCTCCAAGGATGTGAGAACGACTGCTTCTACGGCCACCTCGGGTACCATGACCCGCCAACTTGACAATAGAAGAAAGAGTTGCTGAGCGGCCGGCGACAGAGAGTCGTAAGTGCGCTCGAACAGTGCGGAAAGGAGCCCGTCCGTTCCGGCGACAATTCTCTCTGGCTTCCGGGGCCGGCCTTCTCGCGCGACCGTTCCTAGGGAGATCTTTATCACGTAGGGATGACCCTGCGTCTCACGGATCAGAGAGCTTCGATAGTCCGCCGTAAGGACATCTGCGATCCCGAGGCGCTCTGCGTGCCTTTCGAGGAGCTCCGTCGCCTCGGTGTCCGTCATTCCTCCCACAGTGAGTGGGAAGTCGCCCAGGAAGTCACGGTAGCGTGTTGTAATGAGAACCTTGTTGGGTGGGCGAATATGTGCGTCTATCCAGGCAAAGACATCTGGCGGGCTCTCGACGGTCTCGAAGTTGTCGAAGACGATCAGGGCGGGGGATAGCGGACTCCGTTCAAGGAAGCGCTGAAAGTAGTCCTTAGGATCGTCCGTCTGCTCCTCAAGCAGCTCGACTACGGCGCGTGCGATCTCGCCCTGGCGCACGACACGCGGTGAGACCGGTCTCGGCCCGGTTTCGAGCAAGTCCACATCGCGCGCGCTCAGCCAGAGAACGAGTTGGTAAGGAAGCTCCTTTTCGCGCGCCATCGAGTGGAGCGTCTCGATGGCGATGCTCGTCTTCCCGATGCCGCCGGGTCCTGTCAGCGAAATGATCGGGTGCTGATGGGTTTTCAGTAGCTCCTCACGCAGCCGGCCCTCGTGACTCGGTCGCGCCACGTGATCCGGGGGCCTTGGAGGGAGGTTGGTTAGCAAGTCAGCACCGAGACTGCTTCCAAGTTCTCTCTGCCCTTCGGTTTCGCTGGCTGGAAGTCGGTCGGGATGCGCGGACCATGGGTTCGGGTCTTGGTCGGCCTTCGTGCCGCTTACGTAGGAGAGGACCTGGAAGGAACGGCCGGCGCGATAGTTGCCATTGGGAAGGAAGACCTCCTGAGTGTCGCCGTCGAGAAAGGCAAGAGGCACATGGACAGGCTCACTCAGGAAGATGTAGAGGCCGTCCGAGAGCCGATGCTCATGTTCGGTTCGGAGGTAGTCGAACGGCGCGGAGTCGTTCAGGAGCGGCGTAACGCGGTACTTACCCGATCGATTGCGATGTAGGTGGACCCAAGGTAGAGAAAAGAACGGTGTCTCCGCTTGCAGAATGGAAATGGCTATCGAGAGAGGAAGACAGGCCCGTGAGGATTGGTCCAACGTGGTTGCTCCGTGGCCACGGCCTGAGTTCCTGAAGTGGGAACCGAGGTCGAGCATCTGGCGCAAGGCTGCTTTGCGACCAAGCGGCTGTGGTGTTGCCCCGACGGCAGTGGCGGCGTCATGAGTCTTCGCAACCGCGTCGTACCGGGGGTGTTCGGCGGTGACGCGTTGAGTGAGTGCAGAAGTAAGGGGCCTGGCGTCGTAGCGTAGGCAGTCGGCGGCAGGTCCAGTTAGTGCGTCGTTCAGGATGCGAACCCAATCCCCGATGCTGTTGGCCCTTACGAGGCCGTGCTCGAGGCGGTAGCGGTGACGGTTCGTTTCCCGTTGGACACATGCCACGGAGGCGAGTGTAGTGAGCTTGGTCAGGTACTCGAGCTTTAGGCCTAGGCCGTGACAGTAGGCGTGGTCGCCTTCGTCCTTTTCTCGGGCCACTCGTTCATCGATGCGCGAGAGGAGGAGACCGGTCTGGGTGTGGAGCGGTTCTTGTTCGGTAGTCATGCGAAGTGCGTTCGAAGGTGACGTCGGATCACGGGTTGTTAGTCGCCGATGAGCGGCGTCGAGACTCTCCCAGAGTGTGTTGGCGAAGAGAACGAGGTTCGGTTGGAACGAAGGGGCAGGGGGAAGGCCAGCCAGCTGGAACTCAGGGAACCACATCCCCCCAGTTCGGCGCGGCGGCGGCTTCGCCTTGGCCTGCCGCCCATTCGATCGTGTCGCCGACCCAGGCCTGGAACATCTCGTGGTCCCAGACGTCCTCGCGGTGGCCCATCGCGTTGTAGAGGACGCGGCCGGCGCCGAGTTCGCGGCACCAGGCGATGGGGTACGGGGCGATGTCGTAGACCTCCTGCTTGGCCTGTTCTTCGCCCGGATCCATCAGCGCCAGGACGTGGAGCTTGCCCTCAGCGACGTTCTTGAACAGGTACCACTCGTCCATGATCTTCCAGCCGTCCTCGACGGACTTCATCGTCGGGTGGTGGGCGTTGGCGACACGGACGATGCCGGGGAACTGGGCGCCGTGGTGGGTGAACTCGCCGCCGATCATGCCGATGTAGGGGGTGATCTCGTCGGCCTCGCCGTGGAAGGTGTCGGTCGCGGGGTGGAAGCCGACGAAGCCGCCGCCGGCTTCGATCCAGGCGATCAGGTCGGAGACGCCGTCGGCGCTCATCGGGGGATTGCCGTCGCCTCGGAAGAAGCCCTCGCCGGTGCCGCCGCGCTGGGTCAGATCGCCGGTCGTGTAGAAGATGACGACATCGAAGTTGGCGAGCTGGGTCGCGTTGATCAGGCCCGCGTCCTTGGTGGACGTGATCTCAAAGCCCCGCTCAGCCGCTACCTGGGCGAGCACGGTGTCGACATGGCTGGGATGGCCATCGGTGCGCTTGATCGCCGAGTGCTGGAAGCCGGAGGATTTGCTGAGGAAGAGGACGCGGACGGGGTCGTCGGCTTCGGACTCGAAGGCGAGGGTGGGGGTGGCCGCGAGGAGGAGAAACGCGAGGGCGAGGAGCAGGGGGCGAATGCGACTTTGAGCGTGGATCATGTCGCAGAAGCTACCACCGCGCGCCTCAACTGAACTTCGCGATGACCTCTTCGCCGAACTGGGCCAGGCTGTCCGGCGGCATCGGCGGGAAGATGACGCGGGAGATGCCGAGTTCGGCCATGCGCGCCACGTGATCGGGCGGTCCGCCGTTGGCGGTGATCTCGATCGCGTCCGGGTCGCGGCCCGCCGCTTCGGCGCTCTCGCGCACGACGCCGAGCAGGTGCTTCAGCTTGTCGACGTCGCCGAGAGCGGGGAAGAAACCGTCGCCCAGTTCGCCGGCTCGGCGGGCGGCGCGTTCGGAGTGCCCGCCGACGACGATCGGCACGGAGCCCTGGACGGGCTGCGGACGGCTGTAGCAGTCGGAGAAGGAGACGAACTCGCCGTTGTGGCTCGGGCAGTCCTCGGTCCACAACGCCCGGAAGGCGCGAATGTAGTCGTCGAGACGGCGTCCACGGCCGGCGAAGGGCACGCCGAGAGCGTTGAACTCCTCCTCCAGCCAGCCGACGCCGACGCCCAGAACGGCGCGTCCGCCGGAGAGCTTGTCGAGTGTGGCGACGGCCTTGGCGGTGATCAGCGGATTGCGCTGCGGGACGATCAGGATGCCGGTGGCGAGCTTGATGCTCGTGGTCGCCGCGGCCACGTAGGATAGCCAGACGAGCGGGTCGGGGATGTCGAAGTCCTCGCGTCCGCCGGGCATCCTGCCGCTTTCGTCATAGGGATAGGGGGAGGCGTAGCCGCGCGGGACGACGACGTGCTCCACGGTCCATAGCGAGTCGAAGCCGGCGGCTTCGGCTGCCTGAGCCAGACCTGCGGCGGGCGGACCGTCGACGAACGGGCCGGTGTTGGCGAACATGATGCCGAACTTCATTTCTTCTCCTCGTTCTTCGGGCCCCATCTCCGGGGCCACTGGCGCGCGGGACTGTAGCAGCGTTCCATGAGCATGAGACGGGCGCTCGACGCGGTCGCGCGCTGGACGATTCGCTCCCCGTGGAGCGCGATCGCCTGGGCCGTCGTGCCGGCTCTCGCCCTGGCGGCGTTGCTGCCGGCGACAACGGTCGATCTCACGTTCACGGGCGTCATGAACCGCGGCAACGAGCACGTCGGCCGCTACTTCGAGATGTCCGAGGAGTACGAGCTCGGCGGTCTGCTCCTGGTGCTGCTCGAGGGCGATGAGGAGCGACTCGATCAGGCCGTCGCTCGCACGATCGAGGCCGCGTCGGCGCTGCCGTCGGTTGCCGCCGCCCGGCCTCCGCTGCCGCTCGAGTGGCTCGCGGAGCAGGCGCCGTGGCTCGTCGAACGGCCTCTGTTCGACCGTTGGCTTGCCCTCGTCGAACGGCCGGACGATGTTGCGAATCTGGCTGAGTTCGCCGCCGCCGCCGTGGCGCTTCGCGGCGCGGTTGCGAGCGTGCCCGGCGCCCGCCTGCTCGAGCTCAAGATGGCGAAGGACCCGCTGGCGGAAGAGGTGGGCGAGAGCCCGTTCTCCGAGATCGAAGCCGCCATCGAGAGTGCACTGGCCGGTTCGGGGGTGACGGCGGGCTTCTCGGGCCTGCCGGCGCTCTCGGCGGGCGACCAGGAGCAGACGTTGGGCGCGATCAAGCGCCTGACGCCGCTCAGCCTCGTGCTCGTCCTGCTTCTCTTCCGCATCGTCGAGAAGCGACCGGGCGGCATGCTGTCGGTGGCCGCGGTTCTGATCCTCGCGATAGGCGCCGCCCTGGGCGCCGTCGGCCTCCTGACCGGGAAGCTGACGGTCATGGAGACGTTCTTTGGCGTTACCGTCTTCGGTCTCGGTATCGACTTCGCCGTCCACCTGTTCGTGCGCCAGCGAGAGGAGCTGGCTCATGGTCGCTCGTTCGAACAGGCGTTGCGGCGGACTCTGTCCGGCGCCGGCCGCGGCGTCGTCGCCGGGGGCATCACGACGGCGGGGGCGTTCCTGATCGCGGCGACCGCGCCGGACCCGGTGGCGCTGCATCTCGGCCTGTCGGGCGGTCTGGGCCTCCTGTTCTGCCTGCCGCTGACGCTGCTCATCCTGCCTGCCGTGTGGGTGCTGCGGCAGCGGCGGCACCGTCGGCGGGTCGAGACGGCAGCCGAGTCCCCGGCTGCGCGCGCTACGCCGGTCCGTGTTCCCGGCCTCCCGTCCGTGGTGCGGTGGGCGACGGAGCGTCCGGTGCGCTCTCTGGCGGTGAGCGCGGTGCTGCTGGCGGCGGCCCTTGCGGGGTTGCCGCGGCTGCAGGTCGAGACGCGGCTGGAGCGGATCATGAATCGTGGCGTGCCGGCCATCGCGATGGTCGACCGGATCCAGGAGGTTCTGGGGACGAACGGAGCGCCGTGGATCCTGGCGGCTGAGGGTCTCGAGGAGGCTCGGGAGTTCGCGGGCCGGCTGGACGGTCATCCGCTGTTCAGCGAGACGATCAGCCTCGGCACGATCCTGCCTGCCGATCTGCCGGAGCGGGCCGCGGCACTCCACCGCGTGCTGGGAGCCGAGGACGGAACGGTCGGCGCCGCCCCGGGAATGGGGGATCCCCGGGCCCTGGCGGTGGGCGCGCTCCGTCGAGCCGCGGCGGCCGGTCCACCCGACATCGACTCGCTGCCGCCCGGCCTGCGCGACAAGTTCATTGCGCCCAACGGCGAGTTGCTGGTCTACGCCTACGCCGCGGACTCGAAGGCGGACGGCGCCCTGGCGCGGCGCCAGCGCGAGGTGGTGCAGGCGATCGATCCGGGTGCCAGCGGGCTGCTCGCGGTGGTGGAAGGGATGATGATCGGCGACCGGCCGTGGATCCCGTGGATCGCCCTTTCCATCCTGGGATTCGTGCTGCTCGTCCTCTGCGTCGACTTCCGGCGGCCCGCCTCCGTCCTGCTGGCGGTGCTGCCCGTGCTGGCCGCGGTGCCGTTCACCCTGGGCGTGCTGTGCTGGGTCGGCATTCCGTTCAACGTGATGACGTGGCTCGTGCTGCCGCTGATCTTCGGGCTCGGCATCGACGACGGCATTCACGTCGTTCATCGGTTCCTGGACGATCCGGCCCAGCCGATTCGCGGGGCCGCCCTGTCGGTGGGCCGGGCGATCGCGATGACCACGCTGACCACGACGGCGAGTTTCTCGATCCTGCTGTTCACCGACCACCCGGGCCTGGAGACGATGGCGGCGGTCATGCTGATCGGCCTGCCGGCTTGCCTGCTGGCGTCGGTGACAGTGCTGCCGGCGGCGGCGGTTCTGCTGCTGGGAAGACGGTAGGCTGCCGGGCTCGCTCATGCCGGAACCGATCGCACTCTGCTTCAGCGGCGGCAAGGACAGTTGCCTGGCGCTCCAGGAACTGCGCCGGCAGGGGCGCTTCGAGGTCGTGGAGCTGATCACCACCGTGACCGACGCCTTCGACCGGGTGAGCATGCATGGCGTTCGCCGTTCGTTGTTGCGGGAGCAGGCGGACTCGGTCGGCCTCCCGTTGACCGAAGTCGTCGTGCCGCCCGAGCCGTCGAACGTCGTGTACGAGCGGGAGATGGGAAAGGCGTTCGCGAAACTCCGCGAAGGGGGAATCAGCCGGGTCGGCTTCGGGGACCTGTTCCTCGAGGACCTGCGGGACTACCGCGTCCGCCAGCTCGCGGAAGCGGGCCTCGAGTGCGAGTTCCCGATCTGGCACACGCCCACGGGCGAACTGGCGCGGACGTTCATCGCCGACGGCTTCCTCGCTCTCACCGTCTGCGTCAACCCGGCCGTTCTGCCCGTCTCCTTCGCCGGACGTGCCTTCGATGACGACTTCCTCGCCGATCTTCCGGCGGGAGTCGACCCGTGCGGCGAGAACGGCGAGTTTCACACTTTCGTGTTCGATGGCCCGATCTTCGACCGGTCGATCGCGGTCGATCTGGGCGAAGTGACGGAGCGGGACGGTTTCGGCTTCTGCGATCTGCTGCCGGCGGGCTCCCCGGTTCCTGCCGAGGCGGTCGTCGGTTGAGCGAACCCCGCATCGTCTCGCTGATCGCCAGCGCGACGGAGATCGTCTGCGCTCTCGGCTTCGAGGACTGCATGGTCGGCCGGTCGCACGAGTGCGATTACCCACCGTCGGTGGAGAGGCTGCCGGTGTGCTCCTCGTCGAAGGTCGACGTCGACGGATCGAGCCGAGCGATCGACGACCAGGTGCGCGCGATCGTGGCGGACGCCCTGTCCGTCTACCGGGTCGACGCGCGGCTTCTGGACGAACTCGCGCCGACCGTGATCGTGACCCAGACCCAGTGCGAGGTGTGCGCGGTCAGCCTGAAGGACGTGGAGCAGGCGGTCTGCGAACTCGTGGCGTCCGAGCCACGCATCGTGTCGCTGGAGCCGATGGCTCTCGGTGACGTGTTCGACGATGTCGGCAGGGTTGCCGAGGCGCTGGGGCGACCTGACCGGGCACAGCAGTTGACGGCGGAGTTGACCGGACGCCTCGACGCCATCCGCGGGCGCGCCAGCCGGCTTCCTGAACGCCCCGTGATCGCCTGCATCGAGTGGATCGACCCGTTGATGAACGCCGAGAACTGGGTGCCGGAGCTCGTGGAGATCGCCGGAGGCAAGGTGATGTTCGGCGAGGCCGGAAAGCACTCGGGCTACTTCGAGTTCGAGCGGGTGATCGAGGCCGATCCCGATGTCATCGCGGTCATGCCCTGCGGCTTCGATATCCCGCGCACGGCGGCCGAGATGTCGCCGCTGGCCGCCCAGCCGGGCTGGTCCGAGCTCTCCGCCGTGCGTCACGGCCGCGTCTTCCTGACCGACGGCAACCAGTACTTCAACCGGCCGGGGCCGCGGGTAGTCGAGTCGGCGGAGATCCTGGGCGAGCTGCTGCACCCGGGGGTCTTCGACTTCGGCCATCGCGGATCCGGCTGGACGGAGTGGGTTGGCTGATTCGGTGACCGGGTTGCCGTCGCGGCGGTCGCTCAGGTACATCGACGGGGTTGGTTTCTGGTGCGCCCTGGGCTACGCGGGCCTCGCGCTGCTGGCGCGCCAGCCGGGCGAACCCGAACTCGGCTGGTTCTTTTTTCTCGTCGCCTGGACCGGACTTCCGGTCTTCGGTCTGTTCTACCGCTTCCTGAGGACCGGCGAACCGTTCCCGGTTCGCCGCCTGCTGGCCTGGGCGGTCGTCTTCCGCCTCGTGGGGCTCGTCGGCGGGCCGTTCTACGAGGACGACTTCTACCGCTACCTCTGGGACGGATTCCGGTTCGCCACCGCGGGAACGCCGTACGGCGCAGCGCCGGAGGAGTTCTTCGTCGACCCAGCGGTGCCCGTGCTTTTCCAGGGCGTGCTGGACGGCCTCAACTACCCGGAGCTGCCGACGATTTATGCGCCGGTCACGCAGTTCGTCTTCCTCGTCGCGTACTGGATCAAGCCGGCGAGTGTTGCCGTGCTACAGGCGTTCCTGATTGCTGTCGATCTGGCAGTCGTCCTTCTCCTGCTCCGTCTGGCGCCCGCACGGAACGTGCTGCTCTACGCATGGTGTCCGCTGGTGGTCAAGGAGATCGCCTTCACTGCGCATCCGGACGGTGTCGGCGTCTGCCTGCTGCTGGCCGCGATCGTGCTCGCGCGCGACCGCCGATTGGGGTTTGCCGCCGCGCTGCTCGGGCTGGCCGTGGCGACGAAGACGTTCGCCCTGGTACTGGCGCCCCTGGTTCTGGTCGGTGCGCGGCCCAAGCACTGGGCGCTGTTTGTCGGCACGGTGGCGGCGGTATACCTGCCGTTCGTCATCGGTGGAGGCACGGATCTGTTGTCGCTCGGGGTCTTCGCGCGCGACTGGGAGTTCAATTCGGCGATCTTCGGACTGCTCAAGACGGTTGTGCCGCCGTCCGGGGCGCGGCTGGTCGTCGGATTGCTGTTCGCCGCCTTCTGGGTTGTCTACTCCCTTCGCTACATCCGCGGCGGGGGCCGGGGAATCTCCCGGGGCGACTGGCTGTTCGGCGTTCTGCTGGTGTTGTCTCCGGTGATCAACCCCTGGTACCTGCTCTGGCTCCTGCCCTTCGCGGTAGTCTTTCCGAGCGTCTGGGCATGGACGGCATCGGTAGCGATCCTGCTCAGTTACATCACCGGGCTCAATCTGCCCGACTACACGTTGCAACCATACGAACAGCCGCTCTGGGTCCGGGGACTGGAGTTCGGCTTGATCGGTCTTGCGCTGGCCGCCGACGTCACGCTGCGTCGGCGCGGGGAGATAGGAAGGGAAGAGCAATGACGAATCGCAATCTGACAGTCCTTGCGGCCGCGATGGCGATCGTGTTGGCCTGTGGAGCTCCGGAGTCGAGGGAGATCGCGGGGTGGGACGTCAGTGACGAAGCGAGTACCGAGACGCTCGATCACCGTCCCTGGCAGGAGATCCTCGACGCCTACGTCGGCACCGACGACATGGGAGTCAACCTGTTCGACTACGCGACGATCTCGGCCAGTGCCGCGGACACGGCGAAGCTGGGCGACTACCTCGACTACCTGCAGGGGCTCGATCCGTTGGCCTACTCCCGAGCCGAACAGATGGCGTACTGGATCAACCTCTACAACGCGCTCACGGTCCAGGTGGTGCTTTCCGAGTACCCGGTGGATTCGATCAAGGAGATTCACGAGGGCGTCGTTCCGAACACCGGCCCGTGGCAGGACCCGCACGCGCAGGTGAACGGCCGGGATCTGAGCCTGGACGACATCGAGCACGGCATCCTGCGTCCGCTCTGGCGGGACAAACGGATCCACTACGCGGTGAACTGCGCGGCGTACGGCTGTCCCCATCTGTTGGCGACGGCCTTCACCGCCGCCAACACGGAGGAGCTGCTCGAGCAGGGCGCACACGACTACGTGAACAACCCGCGCGGCGTCGACTTCGTCGACGAGGACTTCATCGTCATCTCGAGCATCTACGACTGGTACACCGAGGACTTCGGCAACACCGAGGAGTCCGTCGTCGCGCACCTCATCGACTACGCCGACGAAGAACTCGCCACGCGTCTCGAGGCCTTCGCGGGTTCGATCGACTACGAGTACGACTGGAGCCTGAACGAGCCCTAGCTAGGTGACGGGCGCTGGAGTCAGAACCCGCCGCCGCCGAAGGTGAAGCCGACGCTGAGGCCGATGACCTCGGAGTTCGGTGTGTTGCGGCCGCCGATGACGTCGCCATAGGTCAACGCCAGGCTCGTACTGCCCGTGAGGCCGATGTTCACCGTGCCGTAGAGAAGGTCGATGTCTTCCTGAAGCTCCGGGAAGCGGGCCGGTGAGAAGGGCGGAACGCCGATGTCGAGCCCCGAACCGCCGTCGGTCATCCGGTAGCCGACGCTCAAGCCGACTCGTTCTCCGACCAGAACGCCGGCCGAGAGATTCAGGATGATGTCCTCCGGAATGTCGTCGGTGCGGTAGCGGTAGCCGACCTCGGCGGACAGGACGCCCCGCTCACCGACGTACTTGCCGATCAGCAGGGAGACTTCGGCGCCGTTGCCGCCGTCGCCCAGTGAATTGATGTAGCCGGTGTCGTAGTCGCCCGCGAGGATGGCGCCGAACCGCAGCGCCATGCTCGGGCCCGAAGTCACGACCTCGTCCCGGAACCGCCAGGTCAGGCCGGCTCTCGCGTCCTGGAGCCCGCTCAGGTCGTCCTTGTTCGGGTGCTTGGGGCCGCCTCCAGGGTACTGGCTGTCCGACGTGCCGATCTGGAAGTCGAGCGCGAGGGCGTCGGATATGCCGTACGTCCCGTTGACCCAGACGGTGTCGAGGCCGAGCGTGCCGGCGAGCTGGATGGTCGTCGAGTCGGCGCCGGCCATGCTTCGCCACCGCTCGGAGCGCTCGTAGTCGGTCGCCTCCTGGGAGACATAGGAGAAGGTGACCGTGCCCGATCCGGGTGCCGGCAGCCAGGGGGAGCCTTCGGCGACCAGGGGCGGCGCCGCGAAGACGAGGACGGCAACCGCCGTCAGAAGGAGCGGACGCGGGGAACGTCTGTTCATCGTCATCTCCGGGCTACAGCTTGTAGCGGCGGGTCAGGTAGAAATGAACGAGTTCCTGCTCGTCCGGTGCTTCCGCGCACGCGGCTTCGCCGGCCCCGGGGCAGAGCACGTCGATGTGCTCGTCGTCGGCCGTTCCCGGCTTCTCGGCCTCGTCGCGGGCTTCGAGGCTGTTCTTCAGGCTGAGGGCGCGATCCCGATCGAGGTCTCGCTTCTCGAGGGGGCAGGAGGGGCAGACGAGCTTCTGGAAGGTGAGCGCCTTGCCCATGGTGTAGGCGTCCCTGGGGTTGATCCCCTTGCCCGCGGAAATGGAGCCGGATGCGTACACGGCGGCCTGAGCAAGACAGGCAACCAGGATGCAGACCGACAGGCCGACGATGAACCGTTTCATCCTTGATGTGTCTCCCGTCGCAGAGGTGGAGGGGCTCTGCGAAGTGCGTGTTGAAGGTGGGCGGAACGTAGCACAGCGCTGTGCCACAATCACCGGCCGTCAGCGAACAACGACCACCCAGGAAGGAGCGGCAGGCATGATCCAGACGGGCGAGTTCAGGGGCTTCGAGGTGTCCACCGAGGATCCGGGGATCCTGGTCATCACGTTCAACCGGCCGGACCGTCTCAACGGCATGGACGCGCCGATGAAGCGGGACCTGCTGGAGACGCTGACGCAGGCCGCGATGGAGGACTCGGTTCGGGTCGTTCTGTTTGCCGGCAGTGGCAGGGCGTTCTCGGCCGGCGACGACATCAGCGGACAGGACAAGGGCCGGCGCGGCGAGGCCCTGGTGCCCGACATTCATCGGGGCCACGACAACGTCCTCGGCACGATCAACGGGCTGCGCAAGATCTCCCAGCCCATCAACACGGCGATTCGCGGCATGGACAAGCTGACGATCGCGGCGATGAATGGCGTAGCGGTCCAGACCGGCTTCTCGCTCGCGCTCAGTTGCGACTTCCGGATCGCCTCGAGCGCGGCTCGCATGGGCAGCGGCACGCTCCGCTTCGGGCTTCTTCCGGACGAGGGCGGCCACTACCTGCTGCTGCAGATGATGGGGCTGCCGAAGACGATGGACTTCCTGATGCGCAGCAGGCTCGTCGGTGCGGCGGAGGCGCACGACCTCGGGCTCGTGCACGAAGTGGTGGAGCCGGACGAGTTGATGCCGCGGGCCATGGACCTGGCGCGTGAACTCGCCAATGGGCCGCAGGTGGCGATGCGGCTGCTCAAGCGCAGCCTCTACAACGCCGCCGACCAGACCTGGGAGCAGTCGCTCGAGGACATCGCGGCCCGGACGCCGATGGCCGACCATCACCCGGACTCCCGCGAGGGCGTGGCGGCGTTTCGCGAGAAGCGGAAGCCGGCCTTCAACGCCTGGCTGGAGGAGTGACCGACCGACCGGACGGTAGGTGCTAGTCTCAAGGGTCCGAAGGACCGACTACACAGCCACCATCCACGCCAGGGAGCCTTTCCATGACTGACGCCGTCATCGTTTCCACCGCCCGCACGCCGATCGGCAAGGCCTATCGGGGCGCCTTCAACAACCTCGAGTCGCCGACCATGGGCGCGGCGGCGATTTCCGCCGCGGTCGAACGCGCCGGTGTCGAGAAGGGCGAGGTCGACGACGTCGTCATTGGTTGCGCCATGCAGCAGGGCACGCAGGGCAACAACGTCGCCCGGCAGTGCGCGATCCGGGCCGGCCTGCCGGTCGAGGTGTCGGGAATGACGGTGGACAGGCAGTGCTCGTCGGGCCTGATGGCGATCGCCACCGCCGCCAAGCAGGTCGTGATCGACGGGGCGCCGGTCGTGGTCGCCGGCGGAATCGACTCGATCAGTCTGGTGCAGAACGACAAGATGAACCACTTCCGTGTTCCCGATCCCTGGATCAAGGAGAACAAGCCGGATCTCCACCTGCCGATGATCGACACCGCCGAAGTCGTGGCGAAGCGCTACAACGTCACCCGTGAGCAGCAGGACGAGTACGGACTGCAGAGCCAGCAGCGGACCGCCGCCGGGCAGGAAGCGGGCGCCTTTGACGACGAGATCATCACGATGAACACGACGAAGATGATTCTCGACAGGGCGACGGGCGACATCAGCTTCGGCGAGGTCGAGCTGAGCCAGGATGAGGGCAACCGGCCGAGCACGACGATCGAGGGGCTGTCCGGACTCAAGCCTGTGCGCGAGAACGGCACGATCACGGCCGGCAACGCGAGCCAGCTCTCCGACGGCGCCTCGGCGTGCGTGGTCATGGACTCGAAGCTGGCGGAGCAGCGCGGCCTCGAGCCGCTCGGCATCTACAAGGGCATGGCGGTTGCCGGCTGCGAGCCGGACGAGATGGGCATCGGTCCCGTCTTCGCTGTCCCCAAGCTGCTGGAGCGCCAGGGTCTGACGATCGACGACATCGATCTCTGGGAGCTGAACGAGGCGTTCGCGGTCCAGGTCATCTACTGCCGCGACCGGTTGGGCATCCCGAACGAGAAGCTGAACGTGAACGGCGGCGCGATCTCGATCGGCCATCCCTACGGCATGAGCGGCGCGCGCATGGTCGGCCACGCGCTGATCGAGGGCAGGCGCCGCGGCGCGAAGAACGTCGTCGTCACGATGTGCATCGGCGGTGGCATGGGCGCCGCGGGGCTGTTCGAGGTGGCGTGAGGCTCGGCGGCGGGCGGAGTGAAGTCGGGCGGCGGCGTTTCGCCGTCGCCGCTTTGGCCGCCTTTGTCGCGGCCTCCGTTCCGGCGGCCGCGCAGACCGAGTTCCACTTCCAGTTCGGCGAGCTGCTGAACCCGTTCTCTGCTCAGGAGGAAGAGAGCTTCGTCCTCACGCTGCAGCAGGCGACGCAGTGGAAGTACGGCGACAGCTTCTTCTTCATCGACTACCTGGACGACAGGGGCCGCGACGGCTTCAACGAACGGGACTTCTACGGCGAGTGGTACCCGACGCTGAGCCTCGGCAAGATGAGCGGGAAGACGGTCGGCGGCGGCCCGCTGGCGGATGTCGGCTTCATCGCCGGCCTGAACGCCGCCGGCGACGCGAAGGTGGTCAAGTACCTGCCCGGGCTGCGTCTGGCCTGGAAGGCGGCCGGGTTCATCTTCCTGAACACGGACCTGATGCTGTACCTCGACGGCAGCAGCGGCGTCGGCGCCGGCGGCGCGCCGCGAACAGACGACAGCTACTGCTTCGACGTCAATTGGCTGTACCTGTTCTCGGTCGGCGAGCAGGACTTCCAGATCACCGGCCACGCCGAGTACATCGGCGCGGTGACGAACGAGTTCGGCGTCGAGTACGGCGGCACGATCCTCGCCCAGCCTCAGTTCCGCTGGGACGCGGGCAAGGCGTTCGGAGGCGACGCCGGCAAGCTGTTCGCGGGCATCGAGTACCAGTACTGGAGCAACAAGCTCGGCACGAAGGAAGACGAGAGCGCCGTCCAGTTGCTGCTCGCGTGGCAACTATAGGCGCAGGGGCTACGTTGGCTCCCAGGTGAACACGTCGGTCGTCCGGTCGAGGTCGAAGAACGACCCGGCGAGGGCCGGCATGCCGCGCTCCGCGATCGATTCCGGGGTCCAGCCGTCGCTGTTGTGGACGGAACGGACAGGTCGCGGCTGGCTCATCAGGAAGATCTCGTTCTTGCGGACCGCGAAGATCTGGCCGCTGACCTCCTTGGCTCCGTCGCTCAGCAGGTAGACGGCGAGCGGCGCGACCAGGGCCGGCGTCATCTCCTTCATCTTCGCCACGCGCGCGGCCTGGGCCGGGTCGGCGGTCGGGATCGTGCCGATCAGCCGGGACCAGGCGAAGGGGGCGATGCAGTTCGAGCGCACCTCGAAGCGCTGCATGTCGAGCGCGAGGGACTTCGACAGCCCGACGATGCCGAGCTTGGCGGCGGCGTAGTTCGCCTGGCCGAAGTTGCCGATCAGCCCCGACGTCGAGGTCATGTGGACGAAGGCGCCGCCGATCTGCTTGCGATAGTGCGGCGCGGCGGCCCGCGCCATGTTGAAGCTGCCCTTGAGATGGACGGCGACCACGGCGTCCCAGTCGCTCTCCTCCATCTTGTGAAAGATCACGTCGCGCAGGATGCCGGCGTTGTTGACGACGCCATCGATCTGGCCGAACTCGTCGAGCGCCTGCTCGACCATGCGGTTGGCGCCGTCGAAGTCGGCGACGCTCTCGTAGTTCGCGGCGGCGCGTCCTCCCGCCGCCGCGATCTCGTCGACGACGGTCTGCGCGGGCGTCCGGTCGGCGCCGTCGCCGCGCTCCGAGCCGCCAAGGTCGTTGACAACGACGGAAGCGCCGTGGGAAGCGGCGAGCAGGGCGATGTCGCGGCCGATGCCGCGGCCGGCGCCGGTGACGACGATCACCTTCTCGTGCAACATGCGAGTGTTCATTTCAGGTGCCTCCAGTCTCAGGCCGCGGCGATGGCGGCGATGGTTCGGCAGCCGTCGAGATACTCCCGTACGTCGACGTACTCATCCACGGTGTGGGGGTTGTGCTGGCCGGCGCCCAGGGTCACCGTGGGCAGACCCTTGGCGTTCAGGTAGTTCGCATCGAGGCCGCCGTTGGCGACGAGGTACTCGGCATCCACGCCGAGAACCGCGCGGACCTGTTCCGCGGCGAGCTGCACGGGTGGTGAATCCTTAGGCATCTCGAACGCCTCGTAGTCGGTTTCGGCGCGGAAGTCGACGTGGCCGCACTGGCCGTCGGAACTCGTGACGCTCGTAGCTGCCTGCTCAAAGGCGTCACGGTAGGCGGCCGTGATCTGTGCCAGGAACGCCTTGTCGTGGCTGCGCGATTCGCCGGATACGAAGACGTGGTCCGTGACCTGGTTGCTGGCTTCGCCGCCCGCCATCCGGCCGATGTTCGAGGTGCCGCTGCCGGCCGGAAGCTCGATCTTGCCGAAGAACCCGCGTCCGGCCACGTCGGCCACCGCGCGCGAAGCGATCAGTGCCGCGGAGATCCCGTGCTCGGGATGAACGCCCGCGTGCGAGGACTTGCCATGAATGTCGACTTGCCAGCGGTCGGCGCCGGTGGCGCCGACTATGAGGACGTGCGGTGCGCCTGAGTCGATGTTGAAGCCGAGTTCGGGACGGCCGAGTCGCTCGAGCTCCACGGTGCGCGCGCCCCACAGACCGACTTCCTCGCCGACCGTCATCAGGACCGTGATCGGCGGCCGGGGCACGTCCTGGGCGAGCAGGGTCTCGACCATCGTCACGAGGGCGCCGATCGAGGTCCGGTTGTCGCCGCCGAGCGCCGTGTCCCCTTCCGCCTCGATCCGTCCGTTCCGGCGCACCGGCACCGCGCCGCGGCAGAGCGGCACGGTGTCCATGTGCCCCATGAACAGCCGCCGCGGCCCGGGCCTCGTGCCGGGCAGGTCGACGATCAGGTTGCCGACCTCATAGTCGCCGGGGATCCGCTCGTTGGCGTCGTCGTGGCCGATCCAGGACGGCTCGCAGCCCGCTGCGACGAGCTTCTCCCGGATCGCGGCCGCGACCTTGCCCTCGCGGCCGCTCAGGCCCTCGATGGCCAGCAAGTCCATCAGGTGGTCGAGGGCGCGGGTTTCGTCGATCCGGGGTGGGGTCATGGTGCGATCTCTGGGTGGTTCAGCGGGCGGAAGTTGGCGATCCTACTGTCCCTTACACTCGCCGCATGCGAAGAGCCAGCGTTGCCCTCCTGCTCGTCTCCTTTGTCGCGGCCTGCGCGCCGGACGCCCAGGAGTCCTTCGACGCCCCACTCGACCGGCCCCCGAACTTCGTCGTCGTCTTCGCCGACGACCTGGGCTGGGGCGATCTGGGCAGTTACGGCGCGCCCGTGATCCGGACGCCGCACCTGGACCGGATGGCGGCCGAAGGCCAGCGCTGGACGAACTTCTACGTCACGGCCTCGGTCTGCTCGCCGAGCCGGGCGGGCTTGCTGACCGGCCGGTTGCCGGTGCGTAACGGGCTCTACGGCGACCAGGTGCGGGTGTTGTTCCCGGGTTTCGTGGGCGGGATTCAGGATGAGGAGATCACGCTCGCGGAGGCGCTCCGCGACCTCGGCTACTCGACGGGCATGTTCGGGAAGTGGCATCTGGGCGACGGGCCGCGGTACCTGCCGACCCGGCACGGCTTCGACTACTGGTTCGGCATTCCGTACTCGAACGACATGATGTCGACGCTCCCTCGCGAGGAGCGTCGCGCCGCGTTTCTGGATCCGAAGATCGAGTACTGGGACGTGCCGTTGATCCGCTCGGAGCGCGACGAAGCCGGCGAGATCGTGACGGAGACCCTGGAGCAGCCCGCGGACCAGACAACGATCACGAAACGCTACGCCGAGGAGGCGGTCGAGTTCATCCGCGCACACCGGGACGAGCCCTTCTTCGTCTATCTCCCGCACAGCATGCCCCACGTGCCGTTGTTCCGGGCGCCCGGCTTCGAGGATCACAGCGGCGCCGGGCTCTACGGCGACGTGATCGAGGAGATCGACTGGAGCGTCGGCAGAATCCTCGACACGCTCGAGGAGGAGGGGATCGCCGGGAACACGGTGGTTTTCTTCAGCAGCGACAACGGCCCGTGGACCGCGTTTCGCACCCAGGGAGGGTTGGCCGGCCCGCTACGCGAGGGCAAGGGGATGACCTGGGACGGAGGCATGCGGGTGCCGGGGCTGTTCTGGTGGCCCGGGACGATCGCGCCCGAGGTGGTCACGAATGAGATCGGGTCGACAAGCGACCTGTTCGCGACCTTCCTCTCTCTTTCCGGCGGCGCCGTGCCTGACGACCGGCCGATGGACAGCCTCGACCTTGCCCCGGTGCTGCGCGGAAGGGGTGAAGGACCGCGCGAAGAAGTGCCGTTCTACCGAGGCAGCGAGCTCTACGCCTACCGGGTCGGCAACTACAAGGCGCACTTCGTCACCGAGGGTGAGTACGGGCTCGCTGGCGAGCGGAGGGAACACGACCCGCCGCTGCTCTACCACCTGGCGCTCGATCCTGGCGAACAGTGGGACATCGCGGCGGACCGGCCGGAGATTCTGGCGGATGTCATTTCGCGCGCATTGCAGCATCGGGCCGGCGTGGCCGTGGCGCCGTCGGAGTTCGATCTCCGCACCGGCCGGTGACCGCGGTCAGCGGTCGGCGCCGTCCCGACTTCCTTCTTCGTCGTCCGACATCTGCTTCAAGCCTGTCGCGAGTCTCCTCAGCCGTTCGACGCGCCGCTGCCAGAGCAGGGCTTCGCGTGCCACTTCCTTCGCGGCGCGCATGCTGCGGAGCCACCAGCCGAAAATCGCGCCGACCAGTCCAGCGGCGACCACCCAGATCCAGATCTCGAACAGGACGTAGAGCACGCGATTCCTGCTTCAGGGGCGGTCAAGAACCCGGAACTCGATCCCGGGAACTTCCAGGCCGTCTTCGTCGGCCGGGCTGTCGCTGCCGTAGCCGAAGGCCAGCAGACGGTCGGGATGGACGCTCGCGGACAGGACTTCGCGGATGGACTCGGCCTGGGCGATGCTGAGCAGCCGGTCGTCCTCGGGATCGCTGCCCACATCCGTGCGGACGAGGATCTCGACCCGGATGTCCGAGAAGGCGTCCAGCACTTCGCCGATGCCGGCGATGGCGGCCCGGGCGTCGTCGGTGAGCGCATCCGTACGACCCTGGAACGCGATCGGCTGCTCACGCAGCAGGCGGCGGATCCGGTTCTGGGCGACCCTGTTCACCGCGACGGGGGCGATCACCATCTCATTGGCGATCGTCCAGCCGGTTTCGGCGGCCCCGGCAATCTCGCTCACGTCGAACTGCAGGCGATCGCGCATGCCTTCGCTTGACGTGTGGCCGGTCAGGGTCAACGTCCCGTCCCGCAGCCTCAGGCCGGGTCCGCCATGCACCTGCCGCAGGAGTTGAATCAGCCTGGGGAGAGTCGGTATCCAGGGCGGCTCGGTCACGGTCGCATCGACTCCCGTCTCGTCGATCACATTTCCCTGACCCACGATCGCGGCCGCCGCGTCGAACAGCTCCTGTCGACTTTCGGGAGTCGGAAGACGTCCAGCCAGCAGCCAGATGTCGCCGTCGGGACCGAACTCGAAGTTCGGTTCGCCCGCCATGACGAGACGGTTGTCGACGCTTCGTACTCCCGGCTCGCCCGCGGCGCGTCGCGCGGCCTCGACCCCGATCTCGGCGAAGGCGATCGTGCCGTGGAGCGTGACATCGCGCCCGTCCGCTTCGATGCGGAGATCGCGCACGCCGACGTCCGCGAGCGTCGCGGCCGTTCGTGTCTCGATCGCCGCCTCGATGCGCGGGAGTTCCAGCGCGAAGCAGACCGCCCCCAGCATGAGCAGGAGGACCACGCCCATCAGGATGACGCTCGGTTGTCTCATCGTCTCATCATCTTCGGCGCCGCGGTTTGTCGCGGCGGCCCCCCTAGCTGGAGGTGTGATCGGTGACGATCCGCCACCGGTCCCCGTGCCGCTCCACGAGCAACGTGAACAGACCGGTCGGCTCGTCGGATTTCCTCGTGAGACGGAAGCGGCCGAAGACCTGTGCGGCGTGCTCGGACAGCACCCGGACGTCCAGTTCCTCGAAGGCCAGCGTACCCATCGCGGCGCGGTCCGGGTAGGTCTGGCGGTAGCGCTCCAGGGTGTTCCTCCAGCCGCGGCGGACCTCGTTGCCCGAGGTGAAGCGCAGCTCCTCGCTCCGCAGGTACCCTGCCATGAAGCCTTCGATGTCACCCTCGTTCCAGGCCTCCACCTGCTCGTCCAGCACCTCGAGCACCGCGGCCGCGACGGTCTGCGGATCGAACTCCGGCGCCGGTTCCTCGAGTTGCGGCGGTTCGCAGGACACGAACAGCACGCAGGCCACGAGGCCGGCGAGGGCGGAGGTCCCGACTTCGACCTTCACTTCGCGAGGCGTTCCACGTCGATATCGCGGAGCTCGATCTGCGAGACGAGGGGCAGTTCCTCCGCGACGTAAGCCGGCGTGATGTCGTCGACGGTCAGTCCGCCGTCCCGCGTGTTCAGGCCGTAGTTGTCCGCGTCGTAGAACAGCAGGCCGCCGATGCGGCGGTAGTTGCGGAGGATGCGGAAGCGGAGTCCGGTGCCCCTGCTGTAGTCGTAGGCGAACTGCTCGAGCCGGGCGGTCTCCGGGTCGAACCAGTAGACGTAGGCGCTGTCGGCGCCATCGCTCGAACCGGGTTCGAAGGTCACGCGGACCCGGCTCA
This sequence comes from Holophagales bacterium, assembly GCA_009836625.1. Taxonomy (GTDB): domain Bacteria; phylum Acidobacteriota; class Thermoanaerobaculia; order Multivoradales; family Multivoraceae; genus Multivorans. Next base: position 1,284,295 of record VXVC01000004.1, on the reverse strand, counting down.
ACTGCCGTCCGTTCCACTCCTCGAGGCCCTGGTCTTCCTTGTAGGTGCCGGGGTCGTTCAGCTTGTAGGGCAGGAAGAGGAAGTACATACGCTGGTTGACGTAGCTCTCTGCGCGCGCGTGCTCCGTTTCGTCCATCTCCATCGGCTCGTCGCCTTCGGTCACCTCGAGAGCGGCGTTGTCGCGCCGGTACTCGCGCTCGTCGTCCCCGGCGGAGGCCCGGATGACGTACTCGAAGCGGTCGCCGTCCTTCGTCGAGTCGACATCGAAGCTCCCGGAACGGGAAGCCACAGTCAGCCTGACGCGGGAACTCTCGAACAGGTCGCCGCCGTGGTGCTCGATCGCGCGGTCGACGATCCCGAGCCGGTCCGACGTGCCCGACGGAGCGGTGGGCGGCGCCGGCGCCCGGGGCTCGGACGCCGGCTCCCCGCCGGCGCAGGCGAGGAGGAAAGCCGCGGCGGCGAGGGCGAGCATCGCCCCGACGGTTCCGGTTCCATTCTGGGTTCGAGGTTGCAGCATGGCTCCATGTTAGCGCCGCTGCTACGCTTTGCCGCTCACTCTGAACAGCGGCTGGAGGCCAAGCGAATGACCGAGTACGAACTCATCAAGTACGACGTGAACGATCCGATCGCCACGATCACCCTGAACCGGCCGGAGCAGTTGAACGCGATCACCGGCAGCATGATGGCCGAGATGAAGCACGCGATGGCGGCCGCGGAGCGCGATGAGCGCGTCGTCGGCATCGTCCTGACCGGCGCCGGCCGCGGGTTCTGCGCCGGAGCGGACATGCAGGGCCTCCAGGCCACGAGTCGGGGCGAGCGCGGAAGCGGCAGCGGTTCGTCGTTCGAGGACGCGCAGGCGGGTGCGATCGACGAGATGGGCAAAGAGAACTTCGGCGTCACCTTCAACTACCTGATGGCGGTGCGCAAACCGATCGTCGCTGCGATCAACGGCCCCTGCGCCGGTCTCGGCTTCGCGATCGCCATGCTCTGCGACATCCGTTTGGCTTCGGACCGGGCGGTCTTCACGTCCGCGTTCGTGAACCGCGGCCTGATCGCCGAGCACGGACTGAGCTGGATCCTGCCGCGCGTGGCGGGCCCGGCCAACGCGCTCGACATCCTCTGGACGGGCCGCAAGTTCTACGGTCCGGAGGCGGCCCAGATGGGCGTCGTCAACCGCTCCGTGCCGCACGACCGGGTCGTGCCCGAGGCCGAGAACTACGTCCGGGCGCTCGCCGAGCGCTCCGCGCCGATGTCGCTCAAGGTCATCAAGCAGCAGGTCTACCGTCACCTGATGATGGACACCGGCGACGCGCTTCGCGAGTCGAACCAGTTGATGGCCGAGAGTCTCCAGCGTGGCGACTTCAAGGAAGGCGTCGCCTCCTTCGTCGAGCGCCGCCCGCCGAAGTTTCAGCGCATCACCGGGTAGCCGCCTTGTAGACCTCGGCGTCGGACGGCTGCGGATCGCCGCGAAGCACCCGCGCCGCTGCTTCCAGCGCCCACTCCAGGATCGCGTTGGCGGTGGCCGTCTCTCCTCCGGGGCCGACGTCAACGACGGCTATCGGTCCGTTCGGTGTCGTTTTGATCGACGCCGATCCAGCGGGCCGGTCCGTGACCGCCAGAAGCCGCCGGGCCTGAGTCAGCCACGCGTCAGCCGCTGCTTCGGCGGTGAAGTCGCCGGTGCCGCGGATCGTCCGACTAGTCGACGCGATCCCGTCTTTCCTTGAGCTCACGGAAGGTCGTCAGCACCAGGCCCTCGTCCTCGATCACCTGCTGCACGCGGGGGTCGAGCATCGCCAGCATGTCGCCCTTGCGGCTGGGGCCGGAAGTCGAGATGTACTTGAAGTTCTCGCTCGGGTCGGTCGAGTGCAGGATGACCATCGTGACGCCGGGGCGCAGATCGCGCAGGGCCTGGACGTAGCGTTCGACCTTGTACTCCGTCAGTTCCTCGTCCGTCGCTTCGGCGCCGCTCTCCGGGACCCAGCCGTAGCTATGGTTGTGGAGGTCGTCGAGGACGGGCAGGCCGCCGTCCCAGATTCGCTGGCCGAGTTCGGTCGCGCGGCCGAGCCCCGGCGGTGTGTCCCGTCCCTGGGCTTCGTACTGGGCTTCGAGGATCGCGTTGTGTCCGCCGGGAAACATGAGCGGGATGCCCTCGTCGATGCCGACCTCGATGTAGCGCTCCAGGAAGTCCATCGTCGCGAACAGGGTGCCCATGTGCGAGTCGAGGTGGGTCGGTTCGAAGCCCATCGTCCGTGCGCGATGGATCTGCTCGCGGATCTCCGCTTCCACCTCGTCGGGGGAGGCGTGGGCGACGACCTCGGCGACGCTCGACCACAGGGCGCCCTCCGGATCGACCAGTCCCGGCGCGGCCTCGCGGCCCACCAGTGGTCCCCAACGATAGCCGTCCCACTCGGAGGTCAGGGTCAGGTGCAGTCCGGCGTCGATCCCCGGATTCTCCTTCAGGCCCCGAACCAGTTCGGGCACCCAGGGGCAGGGCATCATGACGCTCATCGAGTTCGCGGCGCCCTCCAGAATCGAGCGGAAGGTGCCGACGTTTGAGTCGCGCGACATGCCGGCGTCGTCGACGTGCAGGATCACGGCGCGGGTACCGGCGGGAAAGCCGAGCTTCTCGGCGTACGTCTGCGCCTCGGCCTGGCAGCCAGCGACGAGGACCGAGGCCAGGCAGAGCGTGACGACGACGGCGGCGATTCGGAGCACCTTGCGCATGTTGGTCTTTCTCCTCTCTGGGCTCAGCGATCGGCGAGCCGGTCCGTGCCGTCGAAGCCCTCGAAGCCGGCGATGGTGTCGAGGTCCAGGCCGAGGATCGGAGCCAGACTGGGCGCCAGGTCGATCGTGTTCGCCCTGGCTTCGACCACCTGGCCCGCGCCGTCCTGGCGGCGGATGATCAGTGGTACGTGGGTGTCGTAGGCGTATGGCGAGCCGTGGCTGGCGACGATGACGGACGCCGGTACGGGCAGTACGTTCGGTTCCACCACGACGACCAGGTCTCCGCTGCGCTCGGGGTAGTAGTTGTTCAGGTACAGCTCGTGAAGGGGATTCGCCGGGTCGAGTTCCGCCGGCCGGACGACCTCGGCGATCAGCGGACAGTCGCTCATCGCCTCGATGATCTCGTCCTCGATCGCGGCCCGGTTGGCCTCTTCGGCCGCGATCGACTCGCCGTCGAAGTAGAAGGTGTCGACCAGGAACTCCCCGCCGCCGAAGCGGCCCTTGAGACGCGACTGCAGGCGTTGCAGGCAGAGGGTCTGGTCGGTGCCGAAGCGGCCACCGTCGCCACCGTCGCGCACGACGAGGTCGGGGACCTCGCCGACACCGTGGTCGGAGGACAGCGCGACGACGACGTTCTCCAACCCGATCCGTTCGTCCACGAAGTCGAGCAGCTCGCCGATCGTGCGGTCGAGGCGGAGAATCACATCAAGCGTCTCGGGGGCGTTCGGGCCGTAGCCGTGACCCACCGTGTCAAGGGCGGAGAAGCTGACCGCCAGCAGGTCGGGAACCTCGTCGGCGCCCAGGTCCTCCGCCTCGATCAGGGTCTCGGCGAAGTCCTCGAGGTAGCTGTCGACGAAGGGCGACCGGTAGATGTCGCCGTAGAACGCTTCGCGCTCGACCGTGAAACCGCCCACCGCGTGGGGGAACGTGTCGATGAAGGGGCCGCGGTCGAGCGGTTCGATGTCGTAGGCCGACGTGTGGTCGAGCGGCAGGAGCGGGTTCCAGGCGTTGGCGAAGTGGACGGCCAGCCGGTCCTCGTCGTTGAAGGCCTCGACCCAGGCGGGTTGGGACTCCTCGTCGCCATAGTAGGTCGAGGTGACGAAGCTGCCGGCGGACCGGCCGTACCACCAGGCGCCGTCCGCGTGGTGTCCGCCCATGAGGATCGCCGCGCGGTCCTTGGCGCTGGCGGCGTAAACCCTGGCCTCCGGGTATGCGGCCTTCAACAGGTCGCCGAGAGCGGGTACCAGCATGTTGCGCGGTGAGACGCCGTGGTCCGGATCGCCGCAGCAGTAGACATCATTCCCGCTCTCGCGGTCGAACCAGGAGTTGCCGACGATCCCGTGCCGCTTCGGGAACACGCCCGTGGCCAGGGTCGCGTGTCCGGGGGCGGTTTCGGTGGCGGAGTGAAAGTGGTGGGCGTCGGTGAAGACGACGCCTTCCTGGAGCAACCGTCCCAGCCCATGGTTCAGAAGGGGGCGGAAGCGCTCCAGGTAGTCGCCGCGCATCTGGTCGACGACGATCAGGAGAACGAGCCGGGGCGTGCCTTCGGGGACGGCCCTGCCGGTGGTTTCTTCGCCGCCGGCTTCGGCTTCCGGAGCGTCGGCCGGAGCGCCGCAAGCCAGGGCGAGCAGTGCGGCCAGCGCCGCCAACAGTGCGAGCTTCTTCATGTCTGGAGCGCCTTCAGTGGGTGGCGGCCGTCGACGTGTCCCATGAACGGGGGATGGATGCCGTAGCCGATGAGTTCCTGGACCGTGTCGGACAGACGCGGCACTTCGCCGGCCGGCACGCCGAGGATGAAGTTCTCCTGCTGGCGGGCCCAGGCCGGGCAGTACTGGATGGTCAGGCCGAGCCGGGACCCCGCGGAGCAGTTTTCGCCGCCCCCGTGGTAGAGCGTGCCGAGGAAGATGAGCAGGGAGCCTGAGGGCATGATGACGGGCTTGGCTTCCGCGTCGTCGGGCCGGTCGCCGTTCCAGCGGTGGCTTCCGGGCACGATGCGGGTGGCGCCGTTGTCCTCGGTGAAATCGTCGAGCGCCCAGATCGTGCTCACGCCGAGCGCCTTTCTGGGTCGTGGCAGCGGGTAGAACGAGTCGTCGTGGTGGAGGCTCTGCGCGACTTCGCCCGGGTGGATCAGGATGGCGTGAGCCACCGAGAGCAGGAAGCCGGGTCCGAGCGTCGCCTCGCAGGCCGCCATGACCGCGGGGTGCGCGACCAACCCGTCGAACAGCCGCGACTTCGCGAGCAGGCCATACACCCGTTGCGTGTTGTGGCCTTCGAAGGGGTTGCGGCCGAAGAGATGGCGTTCGAAGTGGGGCTGGAGCACCCCATGCAAGGCCTCCTGCTGAGAGCGGTCGAGTACCCCTTCCAGGATGACGTAGCCGTTCTCTTCAAGTTCCTCGAGGTGGGTCATCGCGGATGAGACTATCCTCCGCAAGCTCTATGGAGATCTTCGACGCGGCCCGGACCGCCGAACTGCTCCCCTGGGGTGCTGTAGTGGACGCACTCGAGACGGGTTTTCGCGACGGTTGCGAAATGCCGGTGCGCCACCACCACCGGGTGCAGGCGCCGGCCGGCGAGCCCGATGCGACGCTGCTCCTGATGCCGGCCTGGACCGTCGGCGGCTACCTGGGGGTCAAGGTCGCCACGGCCTTTCCGGGCAACGCCTCGCGCGGCCTGGACACGATTCAGGGCAGCTACATCCTGGCGTCTGGAGAGACCGGCGAGCCGCTGGCGCTGATCGACGGCGCGGAACTGACGCTCCGGCGCACCGCGGCGGCGTCGGCGCTGGCTGCGCGGTTCCTCGCCCGGGCGGACGCCCGTCGCCTGCTCGTGGTCGGCACGGGCAACCTGGCGCCCCACCTGGCCGGGGCGCACGCTGCCGTGCGTCCCGATCTCGAGGTGGCGTTCTGGGGTCGCCGGCCCGAGCGTGCGCTCGCTGCGTCGCGGTCGCCCCTGCTCGAAGGACTCGCGACGGGCCCGGCAAATGACCTGGAGGCGGCGGTCCGCGGCGCCGACATCGTGAGCACCGCGACCCTGGCCACGGAACCCCTGGTCCTGGGCGACTGGCTCCGCGCCGGAATGCACGTCGACCTGGTCGGCGGCTTCACGCCGGCGATGCGCGAGGCGGACGACGAGGCGGTGCGCCGTGCCAGCGTGTTCGTTGATACTCGAGATGGCGCTCTGGTCGAGGCCGGCGACCTGGTCCAACCGATGGAGTCCGGCGCGTTGACTGCCGAAGACGTCGCAGCCGACTTCTACGACCTGTGCCGCGGCCGGCACGACGGCCGGCGGGACGCGTCCGAGATCACCCTGTTCAAGTCGGTCGGCGCCGCACTGGAGGACCTCTTCGCTGCCATCCTGTTATGGGAGCGGAGTGGTGGCTAGACTCTCCTGTCTATGCCAAAGGTACTTGCTGCTGTCCTTCTCCTGGCCGCCCTCGCCGTGACCTCCTGCGCCGCCCCCGCGGCCGGCCCCGGCGTCCCGCCGCGGGCCGAGGCGCGTCCCCACGAACTCGAGACCCACGGCGACGTGCGGGTCGACGAGTACTACTGGCTCCGGGAACGCGAGAACCCGGAGGTGATCGCCTATCTCGAGGCGGAGAACGCCTACGTCGACGCCGCGCTGGCGCATACCGAGGGGCTCCAGGAGAGCGTGTTCGCGGAGATCCGCAGCCGCGTCGTCGAGGACGATGCCTCCGTTCCCTACCGTGACGGCGACTACTGGTACTACACCCGCTACGAGGAGGGGAAGCAGTACGCGATCCACGGCCGCCGGCCGGCCGACGGCGACGTCTTCGGCGGCGACCAGGATCCCGAAGCCGAAGAAGTGCTGATCGACGTGAACGAGGTTGCCGAAGGCAAGGAGTACACGGCGGTTCGTCCGGCGGTCAGTCCGGACCACCGGATCCTTGCCTACGGCGTCGACGACGTGGGACGCCGCTTCTACACCGTTCGGTTCAGGGACCTGACGACGGGTGAGACTCTCGCGGACGAGATCCCCGACGTGACGGCGAATCTCGTCTGGGCCGCCGACAGCGCGACCCTGTTCTACGTCCGCCAGGATCCCGCCACGCTGCGCGCCTACCAGGTGTACCGCCACCGCCTGGGTTCCACCGAGGCGGACGAACTGGTCTACGAGGAGCCGGACGAGACGTTCAGCGTGTTCCTCGGGCGGACGCAGTCACGGAAGTACCTGCTGGCGACTTCCAGCCACACCCTCCGTACGGAGGTGCGCATCCTGCGGGCCGACGATCCGGACGGCGACTTCGCCGTCTTCGAGCCGCGGGGAGAGCGCCACGAGTACAGCGTCGATCACCTGGGCGACCGCTTCTGGGTGCGGACGAACGACGGCGCGCCGAACTTCCGGCTCATGTCGACAGCCGAAGGCGACACCGGGCGTGCGGCCTGGCGCGAGGAGCTTCCGAACCGCGACGACGTGCTGTTCGAGGGCTTCGAGCTGTTCGATCGTTTCCTGGTGCTGGCGGAGAGGCGCGAGGGTCTGGAGCGGCTCCGCGTCGAGCCGATGGGCGGCGCCGCCGTAGAGGGCCATGACCTCGACTTCGGCGAACCGACCTACTCGACCGGGCTAGGTGCCAACCCGGATCCGTCGTCCGGGACCCTCCGCTACGTCTACCAGTCGCTGACCACGCCGCGGTCGGTGTTCGACTACGACCCGGCGACGCGGGAGAAGACCCTGCGCAAACAGGACCAGGTGCTCGGGGGCTTCGACGCCGCGAACTACCGGAGCGAACGGCTGTGGGCGACGGCGGAGGACGGCACCCAGGTGCCGGTGTCGCTCGTCTACCGGCCCGACCTGCGGTCGGGGGAAGGCGGCAGTCCGCTGCTGCTCTACGGCTACGGTTCCTACGGCTCGAGCATGGATGCGTCCTTCAGCTCGCCGCTCCTGAGCCTGATCGACCGGGGCTTCGTCTACGCGATCGCCCACATCCGCGGCGGCGAGGAGATGGGCCGCTCCTGGTACGAGAACGGCAAGCTCCTCCACAAGAAGAACACGTTCACGGACTTCATCGCCGCCGCCGAGCATCTCGTGGCCGAGGGCTACGCGGACCCGGACCGGATCTACGCGATGGGCGGCAGCGCCGGCGGGCTGCTGGTGGGCGCGGTGTTCACGATGAGGCCCGACCTCTGGGACGGCGTCGTGGCCCGGGTGCCCTTCGTCGACGTCGTCACCACGATGCTCGACGCGAGCATCCCGCTCACCACCTTCGAGTGGGACGAGTGGGGCGACCCGAGAGTCCGTGAGTACTACGACTACATGCTCTCCTATTCGCCCTACGACAACGTGGAGGCGCGGGACTATCCCCACCTGCTCGTGACTACCGGCCTGCACGACTCGCAGGTCCAGTACTGGGAGCCGGCGAAGTGGGTCGCGCGGCTGCGGGCCAGCAAGACGGACGACAACCTCCTGCTCCTCGAGACGAACATGGGCGCCGGCCACGGCGGCGCGTCCGGCCGCTACGACCGCTACCGCGAGACGGCCCTGGTCTACGCGTTCCTGCTCGACCTGGCCGGCCTCGGGGACTCCTGAGTCGAGACGTGGCGATCGACTTCAGCGACCGGCGGGATCAGCTCAGGCGGCAGCAGGCCGGGAGCCTGCGCTTCGTGCGCGTCGTGGTGCGCCTGGCCCTCCTGTTCGCGATCGGGGCGCTGGCGGTGCTGCAGGGCTTCTCGCCGACTTCGTGGTTGCTCCTGGGCCTGCTCCTGGTCTGGGGCGCGTCCATGCCGTTCCTTCTCCGCGGCATCCTGCGGCGGGTACGGGAGCTCGACCATCTCGCAAGGTGGCAGCAGTTGACCCTGATCTGGACCGCGGCGCTGATCCTGATCGGTGGTTTCGCCGTGCTGGCGCGGTATGTCCTGCTGCCCTCCGCGCCCGGTTGATGGACTTCGCCCTCACCGGACAGCAACGGGCCCTGTGCGACGGAATCGCGCGCACCTGCGCGGGTTTCGACGACGAGTACTGGCTCGAAGTCGACAACGAGGCGCGGTTCCCGAACGAGTTTCACCGAGCCATGGCCGAATGCGGCGCGCTCGGCATCGCCATGCCGGAGGCGTACGGCGGTTCCGGTATGGGCGTCACCGAAGCCGCTCTCGTGATGCACGAAGTGGCCCGCGCGGGCGGCGGCATGAGCGCGGCGTCCGCGATCCACATCAACATCTTCGGGCCGCACCCGATCGTCGTCTTCGGCACCGAGGAGCAGCGCCGGCGCTTCCTGCCGGAACTCATCGAAGGCCGGGCGAAGACCTGCTTCGCGGTCACCGAGCCCGACGCGGGTCTGGAAACCACGGCGATCACGACCCGCGCCGAGCCGCAGCCGGACGGCGGCTACATCGTCCATGGCCGCAAGATCTGGACCACGACCGCCCAAGAGGCGGACCGCGTCATGCTGCTTGCGCGGACGACCCCCAGGGCCGAGACCGGGAAGGCGACAAAGGGCCTTTCGCTCTTCTACACCACGCTCGACCGGTCGAAGGTCGAGGTCCGGCGGATTCCGAAGATGGGCCGGGCAGCCGTGGACTCGAACGAACTGTTCATCGACGGCCTCGAGGTGCCGGCTGAGGATCGGATCGGCGAGGAGGGGCGCGGCTTCGAGTACATCCTGCACAGCCTGAACCCGGAGCGGATCCTGATCGGCATCGAGGCGGTGGGAGTGGGCCGGAACGCGCTGGAACGGGCAACGGACTACGCCCGCGAGCGCCGGGTCTTCGGTCGTCCGATCGGCCAGAACCAGTCGATCCAGCATCCGCTGGCGGAATGCTGGATGGAGCTGGAGGCCGCGTTTCTGATGGCGATGCAGGCGGCGTCGCTGTACGACCGCGACGAACCCTGCGGCCACTACGCGAACGCGGCGAAGTACCTCGGCGCCGAAGCCGGTTTCAAGGCCTGCACGCAGGCGGTCATGACGCACGGCGGCATGGGCTACGCCAAGGAGTTCCACGTCGAGCGGCTGATGCGGGAAGTGATGATCCCGCGCCTCGCTCCCGTGAGCCCGCAGCTCATCCTCTGCCACATCGCGGAGAAGGTGCTGGGCCTGCCGAAGAGCTACTAGCGCTAGCTGGGTGCGCGGGTCTTCTGACCCGCTGCCGCCGGAGGCGGCCGGGAAGCGGGCCGGCCGGAGGCCGGCACGACCAGGGCAGCCCGGAGTTCGGTCACCGTCTTCCGGAGACCGGGGTGCCAGGCGGCAGGGGCGATCTCGACCAGGGGTTCGAGGACGAAGCGGCGCCGGTGCATCCGTGGATGCGGCACGACCAGACCGGGCGCGTCGATGATGCAGTCGTCGAACAGCAGCAGGTCGAGATCGATCGTCCTTGGCCCGGCGGCGCCTGCGGTCCGGTCGCGGCCGAGGGCGGCCTCGATCCCGAGCAGGGCTGCTAGCAATCCGTGGGCGTCAAGGTCGGTCTCGAGGGCTGCGGCCGCGTTCAGGAACTCGGGGTCCGTCGCGCGGACACCGCGCTCGGCGACCGCCTCGGTTCGGTGGAATGTCGAGACCGACCTCACCTCCGCGACCCGACGCAAGTGACCGAGGGCCGCGCGCAGGTTCGCGCTCCGCGGCCGCAGGTTGGAGCCCAGGGCGATGAACGCGCGGCTACGGGTCACGGGCGCCAGTCGATCTCCGCGCCGACTTCGGCGACGCCGAGCTCGCGGGCTGCTCCAGGCTTCGAAACCCGGACCCGCAGCGACTCGATCCGTCCGCGGGACGCCGGTCCGTCCGCTGGTACTGCGCTGGTGGCGGACACCGCGACCGCGATCCGCTCGGCAAGCGTCTCCACGAGTCGGAACTCGCCGCGTCTTGCCACAGCCTGCGTGAGTTCCGCCATCTCGGCGTAGTCCGTGGTTCCGCCGAGATCGTCCGGCGCCCCGAGGGGCGCGGGCGCCATGTGCACCTCCACGTCCACCATGAGGTCCTGGGGCGTCGAGCGTTCCCTCGCCGTGACGCCGATGCGGCATCGGCAGGGGATGCCGCGGGCAAGAACCCGTCGCCGCGGCGCCGGCGCCCGGCGATGGCGGCGCAGGGCGCCGATGCTCTCCGCCAGTTGCCGGTGCTCCCGCACGTCGTGGACTCGCAGCACGTCGACGACGTCGAGGGCCGCCGCCCAACCGTTGACGGCCAGGGTTCCGGCCAACCGCTCCTCGACCGCCACGCCGGCGAGCAGTCGGTCGAGGAAGGACTTGCGGGACACTCCGAGAACGATCGGCGTTTTCAGTTCGCGCAGTTCGCGCAGGTTCGCGAGCAGGTCGAGGTTGTGTTCCAGGGTCTTGCCGAAGCCGATCCCCGGGTCCACCAGCACGTCGACGCCGAGTTTGCGGCCGGCCTCCACCCGCTCAGCCAGGTAGTCGCGGATCTCCGCCACGACGTCGTCGTAGCGCGGCGCCCGCTGCATCGTCCTGGGCTCGCCCCGCATGTGCATCGCGATGACCGGCGCGCCGTGACGGGCCGCGACCTCCAGCATCGCTTCGCCGGCGCCCGAGACGTCGTTGATCATCCCCGCGCCGGCGATGAGCGCCCGGTCGGCCGCTTCCGGCTTCGCCGTGTCGACGCTCAGCGGCACGCCGAGGTCGAGGGCAGCGATCCCCTCGATCACCGGCAGCAGGCGCGCGAGCTCGTCCTCGAGGTCGACGGGTTCCGCTCCCGGCCGGGTGCTCTCCGCGCCGATGTCGATCAGGTCGGCGCCTTCCTCGGCCATTCGTCGCGCGTGTTCGAGCGCCTTGTCCGGACGGTCGAAGAGACCGCCGTCCGAGAAACTGTCGGGCGTCACGTTCAGGACGCCCATCACGAGGGGGCGATTGCTGAGTGCGAGCGTGTGCGCGCCGCAGAGCAGTTCCATCGAGGGAGTCTACGGTGCCGGCAGGACTGTTACCGTCGCCGGATGGGTTGGCGAGGCGGTGTCCGGCGGTTGGCCGTCGTCCTTGTCGCCGTCCCGTCATTCGCGTTTCAGCCCTGTTTGGCGGCTGCCCCGGAGGACTGCGGCTTCAGCTTCTCCGAGGTGGCCGCCGAAACGGGGCTTCGTTTCCAGCACGACGCGGGTGCGGCGGGCGGCCTGCACCTGCCCGAGACGATGGGCGCCGGCGTTGCCTGGATCGATTTCGATGGCGACGGCTGGCTCGATCTCTACCTCGTGCAGTCGGGGCCGTTTCCGCCGGACGGCGGCGCGGCGGCGGCTGACCGGCTGTTTCGGAACCTGGGACCGGACCAGGCGGGGGAGTTCCGCTTCGTCCCGGCCGGTGCCGGCGACCTCGCCAGCGGCTACGGCCAGGGCGTTGTGGCGGCCGATGTCGACGGCGACCGGGACGTCGACCTGCTCGTGTCGCACTACGGCCCGACCGTGCTCCTGCGCAATGACGGCGCCGGTCGCTTCGAAGCGGCGGAGGCGCTCTCGCCAGCGGGCGAGGACGAGCATCCCTGGGGATCTTCGATGGCGTTGGCCGACGCGGACGGCGACGGGGATCTCGATCTCTACGTCGGCCGCTACCTGGATTACGACCCGGGGCACGGTCTGGACTGCCGCCGGGATGGGCCGGATTCGCCGTCGGAGGTGTGTGACCCATCCCTGTTCCCGGGCCAGCTCGATCGCTACTACGAGAACCGTGGTGACGGCTCGTTCGAGGATACGACCGATGCGGCCGGTCTCGGCGGGGCCGACGGCAAGGGCCTGGGCGTTCTGTTCACGGATCTGGATGGAGACGGGTGGCCCGACGTCTACGTCGCGAACGACCTGACGCTGAACCTCCTGTTCAGGAACCTGGGCGATGGCGGCTTTGAGGACCTGTCCCTGCTCTCGGGCACCGCGGTCAACCGCAGCGGACGGCCCGAGGCGGGCATGGGGCTGGCCGCGGCCGACTTCGACGTCGACGGCGACCCCGATCTGACCGTGACCAACTTCGACGTGGAGACGAACACGCTGTATCGCAACGCCGGCCCGGCGTCCGGGATGCTGTTCGAAGACGTTTCGGCGACGACGGGTTTCGGTCAACCCTCGTTCAACCTGCTCGGCTTCGGGATCGTCGCCGGGGACCTCGACCGTGACGGCGCGCTCGACGTCTACGTGGCGAACGGCCACATCTTCGCCTCGCCGCGGCGGGACAACACGGAGCACCGGCAGCGGAACCTCCTGTTGCGCGGCCTTGCCGGCGACGGCCGCGGGCGGTTCGTCGAGGCGCGGTGCGCCTGGGTCGAAGAGGAGCCCCTGGTCAGCCGCGGCACGGCGGCCGCGGACTTCGACAACGACGGCGACGTCGACCTGGCGGTCACCGCGAACGACGGTCCGGCGCGACTGTGGCGGAACGACACGGCCGGGTCGACGACGGCGGCGTGGCTGGGCCTCGAACTTCGCGGCCGCTCTCCGAACACGCAGGCGGTGGGCGCCGTGGCGACCCTGTCCGCCGAGAGTGGACCGCCGCCGGCACGACGGTGGATCGTCCGCGGCGACAGCTACCAGTCTTCGAGCGGACACCGTCTGCGCTGGGCGGTTCCGGCGGACGGCGGCCCATTGCGACTCGACCTCCGCTGGCCCTCCGGCGCCCGCACGCGGATCGTCGATCCGCCGCCGGGTGTCTACCTCGTCGTCGAGGCACCACCGTGAAACCGACGAGATGGTTGGTGGCGCTGAGCGCCATGGCATTCGCGACGCCGGCGGCTACTGGCCAGTCTCCACCGCCGAAGCTCGAGCCCGCACACTTCCAGCTCGACAACGGGATGACCTTCCTGGTGGTCGAGCGGCCTGGAAGGCGTCTCCTGGCCGCCGTCTGGGCGGTGCGAGGCGGCTCGGCGGCGGACCCGCCGACCAGGCGCGGTGTGGCGCATGTCGTGGAACATCTCCTGTATGCCGGTAGCCGCACGATCGGCACGCGCGACTGGGAGGCCGAGGCGCCGCTCCTGAACCGGTGGGAGCGGTTGTATGAGCAGTCTGTCCACCGCGGTGCTTCGGTACCCGGTCTGACAGACGTGGAGCAACGGCTGGCCGGGCTTCAGTTGCCGGGCGCCTACGCGGGTCTCTACACGCGGGCCGGCGCGGTGGGGATCGAGGCGTTCACCCGGCACGACATGACCGCCTTCCAGGCCCTGGTACCGACGGAGAAACTCGAACTCTGGTTCTGGCTGGAGTCCGACCGGTTGCTCGAGCCCGTGTTTCGCGGCTTTCGTCGCGAGCTGGCGGTAGTCGAGCAGGAGCGCCGCCAGCGCATCGACTCGGGCCCGACGGCGGCGTGGTTCGAACGGTTCGACGCCGCGTACTGGGGCGCGGGACACCCCTACGCTCATTCGCCGGGAGGCGAACGTCTCGAAGTCGAGCGGTTGCTTCCCGAGGACGCGCGGACGCACTTTGAGGCTGTCTACCGCCCCGAACGGATCGTGGCGGTTCTGATCGGCGACCTGTCCGTGCCGCGGGTGCGGGAACTCGCGGAGCGCTACTTCGGACGGCTCGGAGGCGGCAGTCGCAAGGTGGGGACCCTGGCCGGGCCGAAGGTTCCGGAGCCGGCGCTCGGCTCCCTGGAGGGTCTCTGCGCCTGCCGGAGCCAGGTCGAGATCCGATACCCCACGCTGCCGTTCGCGGCGGCGGGCGACGCGGTCGCGCTCGACGTCCTGGCCGGCCTGCTGAACAGCCGCTCGGGGCGGCTCTACCGTGAACTCGTGGTGGGAGGGGATCGGGTCGCCTACGCCGCGTCCGCGGAGCATGTGTCCCGGAAGCTCGGAGGCTATTTCGCGGTACGGATCGAGGCCGGTGAGGGAGCGAGTCTCGAGGAGTTGACCGCGGCCTGGGACCGGCTGCTCGGGAGGGTGCGCGACGATGGCATCGACGACGCGGAACTTGCGCGTGTCCGCCGGCAGCTAGTGACGGATTCGTGGCGTCAACTCGAACAGGACGCCGGCATGGCCCAGCGTCTGGCCGTGGCCGAAGTTCTTGGGGGCCACGGGCAGTTGGCCCAATGGCTGGACGCCGCGTCCGCGGCTTCCGGGGACGATCTGGAACGGGTGGTCGATCGCTATCTCGTTTCGGCCGAACGGGCGGTCCTCTCCCTGGCCCGGGCCGGGGGGAGCTGACGTGCTCCGGCTGCTGACTTTCGCTGTCGTCGTGGCGTGGCCGCTATTCACTGCCCAGGCTTCCGCACAGGCGATTCCGGACCGGCCCGAAGGTCTCCGGTTCGCGCCGTCGCGCTTCGATCCGCCTCCGGTCGCCGGACTCCGCTTCGAACTCAGGAACGGCCTGCCCGTCTACGTCGTGCCCGACCGCACCCTGCCTCTGGTCGACGTCGTGCTGGCCCTGCCGGTCGGCGACCGGAACGAGGGGCCGGGAGAGGACGGGCTGGCCTCGATGACGGCGGCGATGGCCCGGCGCGGAGGCGCCGGCGAACTCGGTCCCGAGGAACTCGACGACGAGGTCGACGCACTGGGCGCCCGGCTCCAGGAGAGCAGTTCCTGGGCCCGCACCGTGCTGGTGCTCGACACGGGTTCCGAGGCGCTCGACCGGGGCCTGGAGCTTCTGGCGTCGATCCTGTTCGAGCCGCGGTTCGACGAGCAGCGGCTGGCGCAGGCGAAGGACAGCCTCCGCGTCAGCCTGCTCGCGGAAGGAGACGACCCGCGCACCGTCCTGGATCGGGAGTGGTCGCGCCTCGTTCACGGGCCGGCCTCCCCGCGGAACCGGCGCTTGACGGAAGCCTCCCTGGCGGCGTTCCAGCGGGAGGCGCTGATCCGCTTTCACCGCCGGCACTGGCGTCCCGAGGGCGCGGTGATCGCCGTGTCGGGCGACGTGGAAGGCGAGGCTCTGGTCGCTCGGCTCGACGACCTCTTCGGCGGCTGGGAGGCGTCGGGCGGGACGGTGGACGAGACGATGGAAGTGCCCGCGGAGTCCGCGTCGCCGGGCGCGGGGGGGAGAGGTACCCGGCCGGAGATCGCTGCCGCCTATCCGGGCTGGTGGCTGGTGGACCGGCAGGGTACGCAGGCCGCGCTCGCGCTTGGCCACCGCGGCGCCGCCTTCAGCTCCTGGGACCACCGCGACCGCTGGGCTTTGATGTTGCTGGCGGAGATCCTGGACGGTCCCGGCGCGGTGTCTCGCCTGCGCTCGCGCCTGCAGCTCGAGGAGGGCCTCACCTATCGCGTGTTGACCTGGTTCGACCTGGACGTGGTCCCGTCCGGGACAGGTCGAGGCCAGCCGCCGGCCCCCAGCGCGGGCGAGTTCCGGATCTTCCTGGAGACGGCGCCCGAGTCCGTCGCGGTTGCCGCCGCCGCTGTGCTCGAAGAACTCAGACGGCTGCGACGGGGCGATGTAGCCGATGCGGAAGTCGCGACCGCCAGACGGTCTCTCGCGGCGCGGCTGCCGCTGCTGTTCGACCGCGCCGAGGTGATCGCCGGCCGCTACGCGGAGGATGAGCTGCTGGGCCGCCCTCACGAGTACTGGTCCCTCTATCGGCAGCGTCTCGGCACGGTGACCGTCACGGACCTCCGGCGCGTGGCCCAGCGCTACATCGACATGGACGGGATCGCGCTGCTTGTGGTCGGCGACTCGGCGGCGGTCCAGGCGGGCCGGGGCGCAGGCGAACTGGGTCGTTTGTTGGGCCAGCCGGCGGGCGTTCCCGACTAGCTAGTAGACGCCGGTTTCCGGGTAGAACGCGTACCAGCCGAACCAGAAGGCGACATGGCCGGGGACTCGCGGCAGCAGGTCGCCGCCCCCGGCGGGCGCCAGCCCTTCCTCGGCCAGCCGCCAGACGGTGCCGTCTTCCGCGCGGAGCTGGCGGACCGGCGCTATCCCCGGGATCCGGAATCTGCGGTCGCCGCGCTCGTACGCGCGCACGGCGCCACTCGCGGAGTCGAAGATGATCACGATCGGCAGGCCGCCCAAGGTGTCGTGGATCAGGATCTCTTCGCGCAGCTTGCCGAGCGGGTAGGCCTTCGCTTCGCCGCGAATCCGCAGGGCGTAGATCCGCTCGTTTCGCTCCAGTGCGTCGCTTCGCCTCCACACCGGAAACTCGACGCCGGCGCGGGCCTCGTCGGCGGCGCCCTCGATGTAGCGGTAGCCGCTTCGCTGGGCCGCGGCCGGATCGGGGCGCATGATCGTGGTGTCGGGGTGGCGTTGCCGCCAGGCATCCCACCGGGTGAGGGTCATCGGCAGCATCTCGAGCCGCGCACCCTCGGCGGCGCGTTCGCCGACCACCGCTTCGCCGGTCAGGTTGCTCCACAGGCTGCGGGTGGCGTGGTCGAACATCAGCTTGTTCGAGCGGTAGAGCAGGCCCGAGGTGCCGAACAGGATGCGGCTGCCGCTCGTGTCCTCCGCGAGGTAGAGAATCCCGGAACCGCAGAGGGTGCAGAACGAGAGAGCGATCGGCTGGCCGCCGACCGTGTCGTTCAGCAGTTCGTGCCAGCTCAGGACCTTGACCGGGTAGGCGCGGTGCTCGCCGCCCAGGCTGACGCCGAAGACGGTGTCCGTGTCGCGCATGAAGCGGGCCGTGTCGGCGGGAACGGATTCGGGATCGTCGATCGCGGGAATTCCGTCCAGCGGAACGCCTCCCCACTGGACTTCGCGCAGTCTGAGACGGACGGTCGTCTCCGGGCTCAGGATGCGCCGGTAGGCCGGGTCGATGCGCGAGAAGAGCTCTCCCTTCCAGGCGACGTAGCCGCGGGGCGTCTCGAGGTCCTCGCGGCCTCCGATGTACTCGAACCAGTCGCGGTAGCGGCTGCCGAACTCTTTGCCGGAGAGCTCCTCCAGGGCCTGTCTCAGTTCCGGACGCGCCTCGTTCGGCGAGAAGAAGTAAGCGTCGACCAGGGGTATGAGGACGGACTCGTCGGCCCTGGCCAACGCCCTTGCCGCCCGCTTGCGCGCCTTCGGCTTGCCGGACATGAGGCGTCGGACGCGGTCGTAGAAGGCCGGCTCGGCCACGCCCTCCGCCGTGGGCAGGTCGCCGAGGCGCAGGGTCGGATCGTCCGCTTCGGTGAGCTGTTCGCCGAACTGGGCGGAAAGACCGGCGGAGCCGGACAGGGCGAGAAAGGCAAGCAGCGCCGGCAGCCGGGCCAGGAGGTTCGTGGGCATGATCGGAGAGTCCCCGTCAGTATTATCCATGGGGTGTCGAACCCAGGGGCCGCGGCCGGGGCTTCCGCCGCCAGAATCTCGTTACAGAGTTCGTCAGTGGCGTCACTGGCGGTCATGGCGGCGTCGGTTCTCGGCCTGCTGCCGGTCGCCTCGTCATCCGCGGCTGACGAGCCGGAGGTCGTGTTCACCGGGTTCGAGGTCACGCCGGCGGCGCCCGGTCCGGAGACCCTCTGCCGGCTCGTCGCGACGATAGACAACAGGGCCAGCCGGGCCGTCTACAGCTTCGGCTTCGATGTCGAGCTGAACGGCCGGGCGCTGCCGGTCTACGAGCAGCAGCTCTTCCTCCAGGTGATCGAGGCGGGCGAGTCGGCCGAGGTGGCGCTCTACAACTTCTGGACCTCCGAGCACGGGCGGCCCGCGCCCGCCGACGGCAAGCTCGAAGTCGTCGTGCGATTGCGAGAGGCGCGCTGGGTCGAGGTGACCGAAGTCGAAGAGGACGGCGAAACGGTCGAGGTGTGGACCCCGGTCGGCGACGTGGACGGTTTGCCGCAGACCGCCAGCCGGACACTCGAACTGAAGTGAGCCGCACCGCGGCGATCGCGTTGGCGTGCGGGGGCGCGCTCCTGGCCTGCGCCGCGCCGCCGGCCCTGGAGGAGGAGCGGGTGACCGAAGCGGCCCGGCCGAACGTCGTGTTGATCTCGATCGACACCCTGCGCTCCGACCGGCTGCCGGCGTACGGCTACGACGGGGTCGAGACGCCGGCGATCGACCGTCTGGCCGCCGGTGGTGTGCTGTTCGAGCGCGCCTGGACCCACGTCAACGTGACCCTGCCATCTCACGTCAGCCTGTTCACCGGTCTGTTGCCGTCGGAGCACGGCGTGCGGGACAACGCCGGTTACCGGCTGGACGAAGGGATCCCGACGCTGGTCGAAACGTTGCGCGGGGAGGGCTACGCCACCGGCGGCTTCGTTTCGTCCTACGTCCTCCGCGTCGGGACCGGGATGGAACGCGGTTTCGACGTCTACGACGACGGCGTGCGGTTCGAGACCGGCCGCGACTTCGGCGAGCTGCAGCGTCCGGGCCCGGAGACGCTGGACGCGGCCGCGCGCTGGCTCGGCGACGTGGAGGATGCTCCGTTCTTCCTGTTCCTGCACCTGTACGAGCCGCACGCTCCCTACAACCCGCCGCCGCCGTTCGCGGACCGCTACGCCGATCCCTACGACGGGGAGGTGGCGGCCGCGGACGCGGTGGTCGGCGACCTCATTCGCCGGCTCGAGGAGCGGGGGCTCTACGACGACGCTCTGGTCATCCTGCTCTCGGATCACGGCGAGGGCCTGATGGACCACGGCGAGATGGACCACCTGATCCTCATCTACCGCGAGGTGCTGCAGGTGCCGCTGATCGTCAAGCTGCCTGACGCCGAGCGGGCAGGCGAGCGGGTGTCCGCCAACGCGCAGCTTGGCGACGTGGCGCCTACGGTCCATTCACTTCTGGGGCTCGGCCAGCCGGAGGGGTTCGTCGGTACCGATCTGCTCGCCCTGGGCGCCGAGCCGGCGTCCGGCGCGGTGCCCCGCCAGATCGTCTCCGAGAGCGTCTATCCCCGCATCCACTTCGGCTGGAGCGATCTCGGCTCGATCGTCGAAGGGGACCTCCACTTCATCGAGTCGCCGGCCCCTGAGTTGTTTCGCCTGTCCGAGGATCCCGGCGAACGAAACAACGTCATCCTGGAGGAGCGCGCGGCAGCTCGACGGATGCGGGCGGCAATCGAAGCGATCGACCGGTCGCTTGCCTCGCCTGTCGAGGACGATCCGGAGATCCGGCGGCGGCTCGAGTCGCTCGGCTATCTGTCCGGCGGCGCGCGCGCCGGAGACGGTCCGCTGCCGGACCCGAAGAGCCGGATTGGCGCGGTGGAGGAGCTGGCGCGTGCTGCCCGCCTCGCCGCCGACGGTGAGCTGGAAGCGGCCGAGTCGGCCCTGCGGTCCGTGCTCCGGACCGAGCCGCAACTCATCCAGGCCTGGCACGAGTTGGGAGAGATCCTGGAGCGTCGGGGCCGTCCCGCGGCCGCGCTGGATGCCTATCGCCAGGCCTTTGAGGCGTCCGGCGGCGATGCCGCGGCGTCCGGAGTCAAGGTCGCCGAACTCCTGCTCCGGGCGGGCCGGGTGGCGGAGGCGCGGGAGCACGCCCTGGCGGTCACCGACCGGTCGCCGCTTGCGCCCCAGGTCCTCGCGGAGGCCGCCCTGATCGAGGGAGACCTGGAGTCGGCGGCGGAGCACCTCGAACGAGCCCTGGCGGAGCGGGGACCGCGGATCACGCCCCTCATCGTCCGGACGAGTCTGCTGAACGCGCAGGGCCGCTTCGAAGAGGCGCTCGCGCAGAGCGACGAGGCGCTTGCCGAGTTCGGCGACCGCCGTGACCGGTCGGTGCTCGCTCGCCTTCACCTCCATCGGGGGACCGCGCTCGGAGCGCTTGCCCGGGCCGAGGAGGCGGAGCGCTCTTACCGGGAGGCGATCGCGCTCGACCGCGGGCTGCTCGGCGCGTACTCGTCGCTCGCCTTCCTGTTCGCGGTCGAGGAACGCGCGGCAGAGGCCGGCAGGACGCTCCAGGAGATGGTCACCGTCAATCCGGCGCCCGAGGCGTACGCAGAGGCGGTGCGCACTCTCCGGGCGATGCGGGACGAGCGCTCCGCCGAGGCCGTGCTCGCCGAGGCGCTGCGGCGCTGGCCGGACAGCGAGGCGTTGCGGCGGGGTAGGCTCTCCCCATGAGTTGGGGGGACCTCACCGCGATCCTTCGCCGGTTCAACTTGCCGGCGGCGGTCCTCCTTGGACTGGTCGCCGCGCTTCCGGCCACCGCCCAGCCGGGGGACGCGCGCTCGCCCTCGGGACCGGGTTTCGTCGAGGTCGTCAACGTTGAGGTCGTCAACGTCGACGTCTACGTCACCGACGCCGACGGCAAGCCCGTGCTGGGCCTGGCTCCGGACGACTTCGAGCTCCGGGTCGACGGGCGAGCCGTGCCGATCAGCAACTTCTACGCGGTCGAACAGCAGGGCGACGAACTCCTGGTGCGCCGCGGCGGCGAACTGACGGCGGAGCCGCTGCTGCCGCCGCCGCCGGACGATCCTCTCGAACGGGCGGCCGCCGCGCGACAGCCGGTGACGGTGCCGCCCGAGCAGGCGCTCCACGTCGTCATATACATCGACAACCTGAATCTGACCCCGCCCAACCGCAATCGCGTCATGCGGGAACTTCGTGCATTCATCCGCGAGCACCTGAGGCCCGAGGACCGCATCATGCTCGCGAGCTTCGACCGCTACCTGAACCTGCGGATGCCGTTCACGAACGACCGCGACCAGGTACGGCGGGCGCTGCTCGACCTCGAGACGTTCACCGGCCAGCGAGTGCACCGCAACAGCGAGCGCCGCGACCTGTTCGAGGTGATCAACGACGTCAACACGGAGATCGAGAACCGGACGGACAACGAGCGGCGGATCGAGGCGGCGCGTCAGGGCGGCCTCGTGGGAGGAAGCGCGGTGCTGGCCCGCGAACAGTTGATCAACTACGCGGGCTCGGTGCGCAACGAGACGAACATGGCGATCGACGGCCTGATGCGCCTGATCGAGAACCTGTCAGCGGCCCCGGGGCGGAAGGCGGTCGTCTATGTCGCCGACGGGATCCCGATGATCGCCGGCGAGGACATCTTCTACTTCCTGCACGGTGTGTGGGAACAGGCGGTATCGCTGATCGAGATGACCGAGTACGACATGTCGCGCCGCTTCCAGCAGCTCGCGGCGGTCGCGAACGCGAACCGGGTCAGCTTCTACGCGATCGACGCGCGCGGGCTGACGGTTTACTCCCAGGCCACGATCGACAGTGCGGTCGCGGGCCTGCCGGGGCAGATGGCGCAGATCGACACGATCGTGAGGACGAACCTCCAGAGCCCGCTGCAATTGATGGCGGAGGAGACGGGGGGCCGGGCGATCATCAACACGAACCGGGTGATGCCGGACCTGCTGCAGGTCGCCGCCGACTTCCGCAACTACTACGCCCTCGGTTACATGCCGGACCTGGCCGGCGACGGCGCCTACCACCGGATCGAGGTGGTCTGGAAGGACAGGCCCCGCGGCGCGGAAGTCCGGTTTCGGAAGGGGTACCGGGACAAGACGCTCGAGTCCCGGATGATCGAGGGAACCCTGTCAGCCCTCCACCTGAACATGCTGGAGAATCCGCTGGGGGTCCGGATCCACAACCTGCCGCCGAAGCGGCGGCCGGACGGCAACTATGACGTCCCCCTGGTCATCGAAGTGGCCTGGGAGGACCTGACGCTCATCCCGCGTGACGGCGTCCACCACGGCCGCATCCAGCTCTGGATGGCGGCCCGGGACGAGAAGGACCACACGACCGAGCCGCAGCGGACGCCCCTCAACATCGCGGTGCCGGCGGACCGTCTGGCCGACATCGAGGGCGGCACGTGGCGCTACGGCCTGGAGCTCACGATGGAGGGCGGCTACCACGACCTCGGCATCGGCCTGCGGGACGACATCGGGGGACGCCAGTCGTTCCTGAGAGGCGGCGTCAACGTCCGCTAGCTGGCCGGCTTCTGCCGCCAGCCGGGCGCTATAGTGGTTTCGTGACTACTTCTGTCTTGGGCCGGTCCGGGGGCGCCCCGGAGCGGGCCGTTTTTCGACAGTGGCGGTTCCTGCCGCTCTGTCTCTTCCTGCTGTTCCCGGGCGCGAGCATCCAGGCGCAGCGGCTACTGGAAATGGGCCCCGTCATCGTGAATCCGGAGGTGGCGGAACCCGGTGTCGTGCCTTACGCGATCGACCTCGACATCGACCTCATCCGTTCCGCCCCGCAGCGCGTCGAAGTGCCGGCGCCGAACGGGCGGCTGCTGGTTGCCGAGTTGAGCCTGTTCGAGGACCGGGGCGACGGCGACGCGATGTGGGCCGGCCGGGCGGCGGGCTCGGACTACGAAAGCGTCGTGTTCACTGTCGCGAACGACCACCTGGTGGGCCACTTCGGTGTGCCGGGCGGGGCGAAGTACCGGATCTCGGCCCGGCCCGACGGAAGCGGCCGGATCGAGAACATGTCGACGATGACGCGGAAGCCCAAAGAGGAATTCTGCCCCGGGGGCGTATCTCCGGATCGGTCGTTGCCGGTGGCCGCGATCGAGGCGCAGCGCGACGGCGATCCGGAGCGCGTCGTTCAGGCGTCGAACCACAACCATCTCGACATGCTGATCGTCTACAGCGAGGCGGCCCGCCAGCGCTACGAGGCCCGCGACGGCGATGTGGAGACTCCCGTGCGGGCATCGATCGACTACCTGAACCTCGTGTTCCGCAACGGGCAGTTGGATGTCGTCGCCCAGTTGGTGCATCACGAACAGGCCCCGGCTTCGCTGACGATCTCGAGTTCGGGTGGTCAGGTACTGGGAAGGCTCCGCAACAATCAGGAAGTGCAGGCGCTGCGCGCCGAGCACCAGGCGGACCTGGTTCACATCTTCGTGACCGCGGAGGTCACTAACGTCTGTGGTGTCGCCTATCTCCTCGAGAAGGGGGATACGGCGGCCTCGTTCTCGCCAGCCGGCTACGGGCTGACGGTGATGCAGGGCTGCGGCGACGAGACCTTCGCTCACGAGGTCGGCCACAACCTGGGCGGCCAACACGATCCGCCGAATGCCGGCGGGTGCTTCGAAGATGCGGATTGCCGGAACAACAGCTTGATCGCGCCCTACGCATTCGGGCACACCTGGTTCAGCCCGTCACCGCCGAATCCGCCGGACAAGGATACGATCATGAGCTACGGCAGCGGCGAGGTGGAGCCGTGGTTCTCGACCGTGCGGGTTCAGCCGAGAATAGATGGCAGCCAGGTGACTCTTGGTATCGCCGGCGAGCGGGAGAATGAGAGAGCGTTGCGTGAAGTTTCGGTGCCCATTGCACCTCGTTACAGCGACTCGCTGCCCGGGGGACCCGGACCCGATCCGGGCCCGGATCCGGGGCCGGGCGCCGGACCGACGGCGCCGGGCAACCTGACCGGCACGTCGACGGGGCCCACCAGCGTTCGCCTGAGTTGGGTGGATCGATCGGACGACGAGACCGGTTTCGAGGTCCAGGTGCGGCGGAGAGGCGGCGGCTGGCGGACGGATTCAACCGTGCCGGCCAACGCGACGACCGCCGACGTGATGGGGTTGACTCCGGGCGGGCGCTACGACTTCCGGGTGCGTTCATTCAATGGCAGCGGGCGTTCCCCCAGCAACGCGGTGACCATCGTCCTGCCGTCGACGGACTTCAGTGACTGCGAGCCCAGGGAGCCGTTGATCACCTTCGACCACGGTTACACCGTGAGCATGTGCGTCGAGTACCGGAACGGCGAGGGAGAACTCGTCAAGGAGGACGCCAAGGACTACAACCTCGAGTCCCGGGAGTCGGGGATCCTGTACTTCTTCGATAAGGACAACGCGGAGGTTCTGGTCAAGGTGCTGGACACCTGCAGGATTAGCGACTACATCTGGGTGTACGTCGCTCCGGTCACTACGCTGGCCTTCAATCTTCAGATCGAGAATGTGGCGACCGGTCAGACCTGGGAGCACAGGAACCCGCGCGGCGGCGGCGATGCCGCAACAGCGAGTGCGTTGAAGCACTTTCCCTGTGATCCGGGCACCGGGGTCGTTGCCGGGACCGTGGCTTCAGGGGAGCAAGGCGTCGTGACGGCTGCAGACCCGCGCCGCGGCGTGGACCTGGTGGACGCCGGCTTCCGCCCGGCTTCCATCCAGCAGGCGCTGACCGCGGGAGAGAGATCGGACTGCGAACCTCAGCCGGTCGCGACCATGAAGGGCGGCTACGAAGTCGCCATGTGCGTCGAGTTTCTGAAGGACGGCGAGCCGTCGAGCACTCCGGTCAAGGACTATGGTCTGGATTCCGAGCAGTCGGCCATCCTGTACTTCTTCAACCGCGGCAACGCCGAGGTGCTGATCAAGGTCCTGCAGCCGCCCCCAGGGAACTGCGGCCGGTGGGTGTTCGTCGCGCCGGTGACGGACCTGGCGTTCAACATCGAGGTCCGTCCGCCGGACGGCGGGGCGCCGTGGACTCACGGCAACCCGTTCGGTCAGACGGCTGCGGCGGTGAGTGACCTCAAGGCGTTCTGTAGTCCGTAGTCGGTGGTCTACAGCACCCGGATCGGCGTCGACGACGAATGCTGGCCGTTCGCCGAGTCGGTCACGGTAACGGTGAGCGTGTAGTCGCCCGGGTCGAGCTTCTTCCCGGCGACGAACTTCCCGTTCAGCCGCGACAGCGCGCCGCCGCTCGCCTGGCTCTGGTCCAGCGCGACCTCGCCGCCCTGGGTGACTTCTTCACCGTCCGGGCCGAAGACCTGCGCCCGGACCGAAACGGCGCCCGCGGCCAGGTTCATCGCGACCAGGCTGATCTGCGCCTCGCCGCCGCGGGCGACCTCGGGGCGGGAGGCCGGGATGAACGGCGCGCCGTCCAGCAGGAAGGGGAAGGCGACGTCCTGCCGCTGCTCGGACGGGTCCTCCCGCAGCAGCAGCCACTTTGTGGGCGGTTCCGGGAACAGCGGCGGCTGCAGGACGGTACCGTCGCCGGGCACTTCGAGGACGCCCGTCACGAGCGCCCGGCGGCCGGTGATGTCGTTGCGGAGTAGAACCCTCGCCGAGTACGTCCCCGGGTCCAGATCGAAATGTCCCCAGTACTTGATCCCGCTCTGGCGGATGGCGGCCCCGGCCTGCGCCAGATCGAGGCCCATGCGAGTGGAGAAGAAGTCGCGCACCACGCCGTCCTCGTCCAGTGCGTAGGCGTAGATTTCGATCGGAAGAACGCTGCCCTCCACGCCGGCCAGGAGATCCTCGCCGCGGGCCGTGATCAACACCGGCGCATACGCTTTGCCGCTGTCGGCGGGAAAC
This sequence comes from Holophagales bacterium, assembly GCA_009836625.1. Lineage (GTDB taxonomy): Bacteria > Acidobacteriota > Thermoanaerobaculia > Multivoradales > Multivoraceae > Multivorans. Next base: position 1,258,631 of record VXVC01000004.1, on the reverse strand, counting down.
CCGGTGGCCAGAACGGCGGCGTCGATGTCGCCGGTTTCGACGCCTCCCATGACGGCCTGGGCCGAGCCGAGCGCGCGCTCGAACGGGCTCGTCTGCTCGTACGTCCTGGGTGGGTAGTAGCCGGGACGATGGACGACCTGCGTGCCTCTCGGGGCGTCCTTGAGACGCACCCTCAGACGGCGGAACTTGCCGTCCTGCTTGAGGTTGCCGGGCTGGAAGGCCAGGAGGTAGGTGACGCTGTTGCGCTCCAGCATCTCCTCCATCGCGTCTCCGAGGTTCGTGAAGTTCGAGAACATCTCGCCGCCCGTGTCCTTCGCCATCTGGAGCAGGGAACCACGTCTGCTTCCTGCCTCGCCCGCGATCTGACCGCTGACGTCGACCGCCTGGATCGTGCAGTTCGCCTCACGGAACTGTCTGAGCATGCGTTCCATCGCGCTCTGGGCTGAGGAGTCGCCGAACGTGCTCTGCTGATCGACTTCCTGGGTCCGGCCCTGGATCACGGCTTCGCTGTCGGCCAGCAGGGACGCCCGATCTTCGTCGGTCAGACCCTGGTTGCCGTACAGCACCCTCGTCGGCATGCCTTCGGACAGGAACACGACGTGTTTGCGGCCCTCGACCGAGGCCATCCAGTCCGAAAGCGCGCTCATTCCCTGCGTCATGGCGGCTATCCTGCTGGCTTCGTTGCCGCGCTCGGCCTGCTCCTGGAGGTTCTGGAGTTCACGCCGCGTTTCGGAGAGCATCGCGCCGGCGTCGATGCCGCCAGCGGTCTGGGTCCCGCCCGCCACTTCGTCGCCCGCCGCCAGAGCGGCGCCAATGTCGGAAATGACGAGACCGAGCGGGTCGCGCACGACCGTTTCGCTGACCTGGACCTGGCCCAGTGACCGGATCGCCTGCCGGAGCTGGCTGCGGTCCGAGGTGAAACCGAGAACGAGCCGGGGCCGGGTGTCGAACACGGCGACGGCGACCAGGTCGGTCGGGTGCAGCGACGTCAGGACGAGGTCGGCCGCCGCCTGCTGGGCGCGGCCGACCGAGTCGGGGGCCGTGAAGAACAGGTCGAAGAACAGCAGGAAGTGCCGTCTTGCGGCGACCGGGATCTGTTTCTGGGTGGGCTTGCCTTCGACGAGCGACAGGTCGACGAGGTCGAAACCGGTGATCTCGACCGGCCGGCGGCCGTCGAGGAGTTCGAAGTCGTCCCGGGTGAGGTCGCGCACCGGGGCGCCGCTGCTGATCACCTGGACCGGCACCTCGACCACGGTCACGGTGGTCGCGTCGCTGAACTGGGGCTGCGCCTGGCGCCGGCGGTTGCGCTGGGCGTCGGCGTCGGCCGCCGCCAGGAGCAGTGCGGCGGTGCAGGTCGCGGCGGCGGCGGTCCTGACGAGTCGGACGCGTGTGAACGGGGAGGCGAAGCGACTGTGGTCGTTCATGCTCGGACTCCTTGATCCTGAAGAGATGACCCGCTCCGGAGCGGTAAGGGGACTCCGGGCCGGCCGCTCAGTTCAGGACTCTAAGCGGAATCGAGTTGAACGGTCGAGCCTGGGTCGCCGGATCGGTCACCGTGACTCTCAGAGTGTAGTCGCCCGCCGGCAGGTCGACCGGGTCGAAGGCGGCGACCAGCTTGTCGAGGCCCGGTATGCCGGTCACGGTCCGTTCGCGCAGGCTGAGTGCCCCGCCCTCCATCCGTTCACCGTCCGCGTCGAGCACCGTGCTCTGGAGGAACAGGTCGCCCGCGCCCAGGTTGTAACCGACGAGGCAGATCTCCGCTTCGTCGTCACCGCCCTCGAAGAGGAGGGGGACCGCCGACGGCACGTAGGGCTTGCCGTTGACCGTGAATGGGTACACGGTGGTCTTGGCGTACTGGTCCGCCGGTTGTTCCCGGACCAGGAACCAGGCGCCCGGCTCTTCATGGAAGAAGGGGGGCAGGAGGGTCGGTTCGCCGCTTTCGAAGGTCGGGACGTGGAGGGCCACCGTCTCGACGCCGGTGGCGCCGGTCAGTGCGTTGCGGGCGAGGACCCGCAGCAGGTACTCGCCCGGCTCCAGATCCAGGCTGCCGTAGTACTTGAGACCGGTGTTCACGAAGGTGTCCTGGCGGCCGGTCAGGTCGAGGGTCACGACCCTGCTGAAGAAGTCCCGCATCTCCGACTTGTCGTCGGTGATGTAGGCATAGATCTCGACCGGTAACCGGGGCGACTCGTGGTTCTCGAGCAGGCTGCCGCCGTCTATCTCGACGATGACCGGTACGTAGGCCTGGTTCGGACCGGCCCGGAACGGGGCGGCAAGGACGTTCATCATCAGGTCGTCTCGCTCGGCCGCGGCGGCGATCAGGTCGGAGGCGAGGAGGCGCTTCTCCATCGGGTGGAGGTCGCCGTAGGGCCTGGGCGTGTAGTAGCCCATGCGGTGGGAGAGCTGGGCGCCCCTGGGCGCCCGGGCCCGCACTCGCAGGCGATGGTGGTCGCCCGCGTCTCCCGGGTCGGAGGGTTGGAACGAGAGCAGGTAGGTGACGGTGGAGGACTCGAGCACTTCCCGCAACTCGGCGCCGAAGTCGTTCGCGTCTTCGTGCGCCTGGCCGCCGGTCTGGTTGGCGAGATAGAAGAGGGCGTCACGGCCGACCGAACGGATCCGGTTCTCCTCGAGCGAGTCCGCCCGCAGGCCGGAGATGTCGACCGTGTGGATCACCGTGTTGGCGCGGTTGAACTCGCTCAGCATCTGGTGGACCTGGGTCTGAAGCTGCGTGTTGCCGAACCGCTGGTCGGTATCGACCTGGGCGATCTGCCCCCGCTCGATCAGGTCGGTCTCGCGCCGGAATTCCTCGTCGGAGGAGTCCGGTCCTCGGCCGAAGAGCAGCCTGCCGTCGAAGCCCTCGGAGAACAGCACCAGGTGTTTGCGGCCCTCGACCGTGGACAGGATGCGCGCCATCTCGTGCAAGGTGTCGGCCCAGCGTGAAATCTGCCCGCGCGCGTAGTTCCTCTCGGATTTCGCCATCTCCCTGCCGATCACCTGGAGGTAGCTGCTCATGCTGCGCTCCATTTCGGTGATCCCCGAGTTCACGCCGCCGACGTCGAGGGCCGAAGTCAGGTCCGTCGCCGGTCCCGGCACGTCGATCAGGAAGCCCAGCGGATCCTCGGTCGCCAGCCTGAGGAGTCTGGGATTGCCAAGGGTCGTGATGGCCCGCGCGAGTTGGGCCCGGTCGGGCGTGAAGGTGATCAGGAGTTGCGGCCCGGATTCGACGGAGTGAATGCCGACGGAGGCCAGATCGGTCGGGTGCAGGTTCTCCAGCACGAACTTCTTCGCCGCGAGCTGGGCCTTGGCGATCGATGTCGGCGCGGAGTAGGAGAGGTCGAACAGGAACAGGAAGTGGCGCCGCGCCGCCGGCGGCACGCCGTAGTCCGTCTCGATGACCCGCCGCTCGTCCGGAATGATCTGCGCCAGGTCGATCACGCGGAAACCGGTGAGCGTCTGCGCCTCGCCTTCGTCCAGGATCTGGAAGTCTTCCGCGGCCAGGCCGCGGACGGCGGCGCCGTCCCTCGCGATGACGTTGACCGGCACCTGCACCTCGAAGACGAACTCGCGGCCTTCGAACTGCTCGAGTTCGTCCGGACCTGGCGTCTGTGCTTGCGCGACGGCGGCGCCCACCACGAGCGATAGCACCGCCAGCACCGCGAAGGCCGCCCTGCCGGTGCGCCGGCCCTCTGGCCGGCATCTGACCGCAACCGCCATCATCCTCTTCAACGCTCGCGCCTGCCCTTGAGTTCCGTTTACGCCTCTACCGTGCGCCCCGCTCGATCATCGCAGCATACTTCCGCGCCTCTTCATGCGTCGCATCCAGCCGCAGGGCTCTTTCCACGTGGTGCTTCGCTTCGCTCATCTGGCCGGTCGCCAGGTACACGCGGACCAGGCCGACGTGGACTTCGGGCAACTCGGAGTCGGCCGCGAGCGCGCGCCGCATGTAGTCGAGCGCCGTCGCCGTGTCGCCGGCCGCCAGCGCCGCGTCTCCGCGGTAGACGTAGAAGAAGGGGCTCGCCCGGTTCATCGCTTCCAGCGCGTCGAGCAGGACCGCGGCGCGGTCGTGGCGGCCCTCGATCTGGTACGCGCGGACCAGGTTGGTCAGCAGCGGCACGCTTTCGGGATGGAGTTCCAGGCCCTCTTCGTAAACCTCGATCGCCTCGTCCACACGGCCGGTCCGCAGCAGGACCAGGCCATGGTTGTTGATCGCCTTGTCGAAGTCGGGCGCCAGCCGCACGGCGATGTCGAGCCAGCGCTCGGCGGTCTCAAGGTCGTCCACCATCAGGGCCTCGGCGCCCAGGTTGTTGTAGTAGTGGCCGGCGGCCGCCAGGTCGCTGATCGGCTGGAAGCTCCGGTAGGACTTCGGCCGGTAGGGCAGAAAGTCGTAGGTGGCCATGTTGCCGTCGACGTACATGCCGGCGACGATGTGGCCGCGGCTGACGACGACGCCGTTGTGGTAGTTCCAGCGCTGGTAGTCCTCGACCTCGACGAAGAAGGGGTTCAGGCGCCGTTCCCGTCCTGCCGCCACGAACAGGTTGACGAAGGAGAGGCAGTTGCCGCGGGCCGTGCCGAACGTCTCCGCGGCGGTGCGGGTCGGCGTCAGTTCGTACTGGAGATCGAGCCAGCCGAAGATGAAGTCGAGAACTTCGTCGCGACGGCGGGTCTCGCTGCCGGCGGGGCTGATGCGATCGTCGATGGCGGCGCGCAGCTCCGGGGTGACGGAGAACGGCACGACGACCCGCTCCTGCCAACCGCTGCCGAGACGGCGCTCGAACTCCGGAGCCAGCGCCTGGGAGCCGTCGAAGGGCGTGTACGCCGTGCAGGAGGCGATCGACGCGCCGAGGACGAGCACCATGGAGGAGAGCAGGCGCGGCTGGATCGGAGTGACTCTTGCGGCAAGGGAGTTCATGGCATATGGACAACGAGCTTCGTCTGCTATACGATTCCCGCACTCGACAGGTTGGTCCGGGTCAGGTACGCGTCACGCTGCTTTGGCGGTGTTGTTGGTTCACCGTCAAGTACGATGTCGAATCTAGCGCGCCTCAACCCGGTCCCTCGCTAGACGGTACCGGCGGATAGCGGTCAGAAAGCGGCCCGAGGGCCGACGCGCACGTAAGCAGCGAGTCAGCAGGACCTGGCGGGTTATTCAAGAAAATGGACACACACCGTTTTTCTGGATGGGCTTGTGACGGCGCCAGTGCCAAATTGGCACAGCTTGGCTGCCGCGCGTCCGCAGGTCTTCCAGGAACGCGGGTTTCCGCCTACCGCGCTGAGTGCCCGGCCTCCGGCCGTTCTGGCACGTGCCTTGCGGTAGGCTTGTCACGGTTGGTGAGCCGATTCGGCTCGTTCCAAACTGCGGAGGGCTGTTGAGCGTCCGGCGAAGGACGCCGACTCTTCCGTACAACTCACCTTGGAGGGAGTATTGAACGTTATGAGCAGACGCACCGTTTCGACGTTCGGCGTCATCCTTTGTCTGCTCGTCGGGGGGGCGGCCTTCGGCCAGTCCGCGACGGGCAATCTGTACGGCACGGTGACGGACGAGTCCGGCGCTCCCCTGCCGGGCGTTAGCGTCACGGTCAGCGGCATCGGCGCGGACCGCACGCAGTTCACGGATGCCACGGGCGGGTTCCGGTTCCTCGGTCTCGATCCCGGCGGCTACACAGTCATCGCGGAACTCGACGGTTTCGGCGGTATCGAGTATCCGGATGTCGTCATCCGTCTCGGCCAGAACACGGACGTACCGCTGACACTCACGGCCGCGCTCGAGGAGACAATCACCGTCACCTCCGAGAGCCCGCTGCTCGACGAGCGGCAGATCTCGGCCGGCACCAACGTCAGCCAGGTCGAACTCGAGAAGATCCCGACCGCGCGCGACCCGTGGGCGGTCCTGTCGCAGACTCCGGGCGTCATTGTCGACCGGGTCAACGTCGGCGGCAACGAGTCCGGCCAGCAGGCGAACTTCCGCGCGGCGGGCGTGTCCTCCTCGCAGAACGACTTCCAGATGGACGGCGCCGAGATCACGGACATGCGCGCCACCGGCGCGTCGCCGACCTACTACGACTTCGACCAGTTCGCCGAGATGTCGTTCACGACCGGCGGCACCGACGTGACGAAGAACGGCTCCGGCGTCCAGGTGAACCTGGTGACCAAGCGGGGCACGAACGAGTTCCGTGGTTCGGCCCGGTTCTACAACACGGCCGCCACGGGCTACTTCGGCGGCGCCCTGAAGGCGTCGCAGCCGAACATCGACGGCGAACTCCACAAGTCGAATGGCCAGACCAGTCTGGCTGGCGCCCGCGTCCGCAAGATCGAGGACTTCGGCTTCGAGGCCGGAGGCGCCGCGATCCAGGACCGCCTGTGGTTCTGGGGTAGCTGGGGTCAGAACGACATCGGCCAGAACGCCGCTTCCGGTACGGCCGACGACACGCTCCTCGAGAACACGGTGATCAAGGCGAACGGCCAGATCAGCGACGAGAACTCGATCGTCGGTTCGTACAACAACGGCGACAAGCTGAAGTTCGGGCGCGGCGCCGGCACCACCCGGCCGCCGGCAACGACCTGGAACCAGCGCGGCCCCTCGGCGCAGTACCGCCTCGAGGACCAGCACGTCGCGTCGGCGAACCTGTTCTTCACCGGCACCTACATGCACGGCGACTTCGGCTTCGGCCTCTTCGCCAGGAGCAACCGGGCCGACGAGAACGGTCTCCATCCGGACGCTCCGGATCCGCAGCGGGACGACGGCATCTGGGCGAACAACTACCTCTCCGGGTTCGCCGCGTCCCCGAACGACCTGTTCAAGGTCGACGGCACGTACTTCTTCACCAGCGGCGCCAGCGCCACGCACGAGCTTCGGTTCGGCGGCCGGTACCGCACCTACGAGAACAACTCGATCTTCCGTTGGGGGCCCAACCAGACCTGGCATCGGCTCGATCGGGAGTGGACCTACTACGCGCGCGATGACGTTGGCCAGTTGCTGGCCGAGTACACCGGGCTGTGGGTCCAGGACACGATCTCGCTTGGGAAGATGACGATCAACGCCGGTCTTCGCTACGACGAGCAGGGCGGTGAGAACGAGGCGTACGAGCTTCCGGCGCATCCGACCCGTCCGGAGTTGATTCCGGGCCTTTCGTATCCGGGAGGCGGCGCGGGCTTCAGCTGGGAGTCCATCGCACCGCGGCTGGGCTTCACCTACGCGGTTGGACAGGACCGCGACACGCTCGTTCGCGCGAGCTACTCGCAGTTCGCTGACCAGTTGCCGACGAACAGCATCAACCGGCTGTCGCCGCTCGGTTACTCGCTCGCCCTCCGCGACTCGGTGACGGACGCGCACATCTACACGAACGTCGACACCACGGATCCCCTGAGGGTCTGGAGCACGGTCGACTCCGGCATGGACGCGACCACGACGACCGAGATTCTCGCGGGCGTGGAGCACTCCTTCCTGCCGGAGCTGGTGGTCGGCCTTCAGGTCACCGCCCGAAGCATTGACGACCTGACCTGGGCTCCGGGTTACGTCACCGACGGGGCGGGCAACCGCCGCCTGGTGCAGGGCACCGACTTCCGGCAGATCGGCACGATCAGCGGCAGCCTGCCGCGTGGCGGCGGCAGCTACATGCAGTCGGTCTACGACTGGGTTGACGATGTCGAGGTTCACTTCGGCAGTCACCTGGAGAACGGGGTCCGCTCGCGCGACTACCTCGGCTACAGCCTGACGCTGACGAAGCGGCTCGCCGACCGTTGGATGGCGCGCGGGTTCTTCCAGTACGGCAAGGCCGAGTGGAACGTGCCGAACTCCTACTTCGACCGCAACAGCCGGAACAACGGCCGGGGCGGTGGCGACATCGACGGCCAGCTCTACATGACGGCTTCCAGCGGCTCCGGCAAGGGCCAGCGGTACCTTCAGTCGACCTGGTCGTACAACCTGAACGGCATGTACCAGGTCGCTCCGGACCGCGGCTGGGGCTTCAACGTCTCCGCCAACCTGACGGGGCGCGAGGGCTCGCCGATCGGGTACTACCGCAACGTCGCGCTGCGCGACGGTGGTGCCAACATCAACCTGGTCCGGGACTTCAACGACATCCGGCTGGATGATGTCCAGGTGATCGACTTCCGGGTCGAGAAGGAATTCTCGCTGTCGGGGCCGGTCAACCTGACCTTCGGTATCGACATCTTCAACCTGACGAATCAGGGCACCGGCCTGTCGTACAACGACCGGGTTGGCATTTCGAACTCGGGCAACCTCGCGGACAACATCGCTCCGCGGATCTACCGCCTGGGCGTTCGCCTGAACTGGCGTTAGGCAATCAGGGCAACGTCGGGGGCGCGCGGGCAAGCGTCCTTCGTCCCCGACCGTAGCCTTCTGCTTCGAATGACCGCCGCCTCCGGGCTTTCCGGGGGCGGCGGTTTGTTCTTGGGGCGATTTGTCCCGCGAACAGCGCGGCATGGTAGTAGCATCGCGGCGGGATCAGCGGTTTCGGGACGTTAGGGGGAACTCATGAGCTATCGCATCCGAATCGCCACGGTGGGCATTGCCGGACTCCTGCTGGCAAGTGTCCTTTCGGCTCAGGGCTGGGCGGGCCGGGGACGCCTCAGCGGCACAGTCGAGGACTCGGAGGGCGAGTCCGTCCAGGGGGCGACCGTCAAGCTGACGATGGACGGCGCCGGACCCGACGAGGTGCAGACGGACCGCCGGGGGCGGTGGGCGAAGGGAGGCCTGAGGAGCGGCGACTGGGTCGTCCTGGTGTCGAAGACGGGCTTCGTGCCGACCGAGCACGCCGTGACGATCAATGAGTACGCCACGGGCGCGGATCGCCCGGTGTTGAAGACCCAACTTCGGCAGGCCGAGGGAGCCGGTCTGACCGACGACGCGGGTGCTCAGGCGGCAAGGGCACTCCTTGAGCAAGGCAATGGCCTGCTCGCCGTCGAGGACTTCGAGGGCGCGATCACGGTCTTCAGCGAGGCCCTCCCGTCGTTGCCGGACGGGGCGAGGGCCTCGGTCCTGGTGATCATCGCGCAGAACCAGATCCGCCTGGAGCGCGACGACGAGGCGATCGCCAACCTCGAGAAGGCACTCGACCTGGCGCCCGAGAACGTGGACGCGCTACGGCTGATGAGCCGGCGCCTGACCGCCCTCGGCCGCTCGGAGGAGGCGCAGCGGTACCTCGCTCGGCTACCGGAGGACCTGCAGGCCGATCCTGAGATCCTCCTGCGTGAGGGGGTCGACCTCTACAACCAGAACGACTTCGAGGGGGCGGTCGAGAAACTGACCGCGGCGATCGAGGGGGAGCCGGATTGGGCCGACGCGTACTACTACCGCGGCTTGGCGCGGATGGCGGCGGGCCTGAACGAAGCGGCTGCCGAGGACTTCCGCAAGCTGCTCGAACTGGCGCCGGACGGCGAGAGAGCGGAAGAGGCGAAGCAGTTCGCGGAGTACCTGGAATCGCTCTGAACGCCGGGCGCGCGGTCCTGCTGGCCGCGCTCGCGATTTCGGCGTGCGGGCCCTCCGGCTACGAGCCCGAGCCGGCAGCGGTAGAGGAGGCCGCTGCCTGGCCGCAGGCCCCCGATCCCGGCTTCGCCCGGGACGTGGTCCTGATCACGATCGACACGCTGCGCGCTGACGCGACGGGTTTCGCGGGCAACGCGGTCGCGCAGACTCCCCACCTCGACCGGCTGGCGGCGGAGGGGTGGGTGTTCGAACGCACGTACGCCCACAACGTGATGACGCTGCCGTCTCACGTCAACCTGCTCACGAGCCAGCTGCCCTACCAGCACGGCGTGCGTGACAACGCCGGCTTCGTGCTGCCGGAAAGGGTCCCAACCGGCGCCGAGGCGTTCCTGGCTGCCGGATTCAGGACGGCCGCGGTGGTTGCCGCCTTTCCGCTGGACGCGCGGTACGGGCTCGACCGCGGCTTCGAGCTCTACGACGACTCTTACCCGGAGGGCTCGGCGCCCGGCTTCGCGATCGCGGAACGCGGAGGGACCGAGGTGGTGGCCGCGGCTTCTGCCTGGTGGACCCGGAACGAGGGTGAGCGGCGATTCCTCTGGGCCCACTTCTACGAACCGCACGCGCCCTATGAGCCGCCAGAGCCCTTCGCTTCCCGGTTCGCCGGCGATCCCTACCTTGGTGAGGTGGCGGCCGCCGACGACCACGTCGGTCGCCTGCTGGCCCGGGTGGCGCCGGCCGGCGCGGCGATGGGTGTGCTGGTCGTCGTAACCTCGGACCACGGCGAGTCGCTGGGCGAGCACGGCGAGAGCACGCACGGCCTCTTCGCCTACGACGCGACCCTCAAGGTGCCTCTGGTGCTATGGGCCGAGGAACTGGCGCCGGCCCGGCTGGATCAGCCGGTTCGCCATATCGACGTCCTGCCGACGATGCTGGAAGCTGCGGGCATCGACGGTTCGGCGCTGCCGGACATGGCGGGCCGCAGCCTGTGGCGAGCGCCGGCGGCACCAGCCGGCGCGCCGGACGCCAGGGACCTGGACGCCACATACTTCGAGGCGTTGCAGGCGAACCTGCAGCGGGGCTGGGCGCCGCTCCGGGGCGTCATCGCAAGTCCGCGGGAGCCGACCGACGCGGACGGCGGGCGGCTCCTGAAGTACGTCGCGCTGCCGGAGGCTGAGCTCTACGACCTGGAGGCCGATCCGGCGGAGGCGAGGAATCTGCACCGCGCTGAGTCTGACCTCGTTGCGCAGCTCGCTGCCCTGCTGCCGGCGGAGTCAGAGTGGCCGCCGGCGGCCGGCGGCGTGACCGAGGAAGAGCGGCGCGCGCTCGAGAGCCTCGGCTATCTCAGCTCGTCCGGCGGCGCCGCCCTCCCCGAGACCTACGGTCCGGAGGACGATCCCAAGCGGCTGGTCGAGCTCGACCGGGTGATCCAGGAGTACTCGGAGGCCTTCCAGGCCGGATACCTCGAGGAGGCGGAGCGGCTGGCCCGCCGAGCGGTCGAGCAGCGACCCCAGATGGGGCTCGGCTACACGATCCTGGCTCAGGCTCTGCTCGAACAGGGGGAGGTGGAGGAAGCGTTGAGGGTCATGATCGACGCCGAGCGGCGTCGGCTCGCTTCGGCTTCGCTGCACCGTCAACTGGCGCTGACACTGTCCGAGGTCGGCAGAGCGGGCGACGCAGTGCGGCTGATGGAACGCTACGCCGACTCGAACGACCCGGAAGCCCTCAACGTGTTCGGTCTCGTGCTCGCCGAGGCCGGGATGACGGATCGAGCCCGCGGGGTTCTCCGCCGGTCGATCGGCATGGACGAGCGAAATCCGGTGGCGCGGCAGAACCTGGCGCTCACGGCGCTTCACGGTCGCGACTGGCCGGTCGCCGAGATCGAGGCTCGGGAGGCACTGGCGCTCAATCCGGAACTGGCGCTCGCCTGGAACTACCTGGGCATGTCCCTGTTCAATCAGGGTCGCGTCGACGAGGCACTTGAGGCCTGGCAGCGATCGGTGGAAGTCGGGCCCGGCGACCTGGACGTGCTCTTCAACCTGGCCGCCACGGCGGCCCGCACGGGCCGACGCGAGATCGCTCGACCGGCTCTCGAGCGGTTCCTGCGTGAGGCGTCGGCGCCGGGCCGTCGCGGACGGTACGCGGCGGATATCGAGACCGTGCGCGCGCTGCTACGCGGACTCTAGGGCGGCGGGTCCCGCGTGTCCTGCTGATCGCGCTCGTAGAGCGTCTGGTATCTGGCCATCTGCTCGGCGGCTTCTTCACGTCTCCCCAGTCGTTGCAGGACCTGGGCGAGGCCGTAAACCGCCTCGCTGTGTTCTGGCGCCATTGCCGTCGCCCGTCGGTACGCGCTTTCGGCCCGTGTCAACAGCTCCTCAGACTGCCCGGGCTCCGCTCCGGCGGCGCCTTCCCAGGCCCGGGCGAGTTCCAGGAGTTGCTCGGCATCGGGCTCCGACAACGACACGGAACGCTCGAGCGACCCCGCGGCCTTCAGGTACTCGCCACGCCAGAGCAGGATGCCGCCGAGCAGGCGATGCGTGGCCGGAGAAGCGGGCAACAGCGTCGATGCTTCGCGGGCATGGAGTTCCGCCTCGTCCGGCTGGTTGTTCTCCCACAGGACGGATGCCAGGGCCAGTCTCGCCTCCGCGTTCGACGGCTCGAGGTCGACGGCGCGGCGTAGCGGATCCTCCGCGGCGCGGAAGCTCCGTTCAAGGAGCAGCGCGTTGCCGAGCCTGACCCAGGCTGCCGCGTTGTCCGGATCGACTTCGGTCGCGTGCCGAAGCGCCTCGACGTCCGAGGCAGGGTTTTCGTCGGTCGCCGACGGTCCCTGGATCTGGTCGAGATGGCGCCGCGCGAGGGGATCGTCGGGGCGGAGTTGCAGCACCCTCCGCAGGTGTTGGGCAGCTTCGGCCTCCCGCCCCTGGCTCATCAGCAGCACGGCGTAGTCGTTGAGGGCGGCGATGTGCCCGGGAGCCGCTGCCAGCGCCCGCCGGAACATCGACTCGGCCTCGTCGAGTTGCCGCATGGCCATCAGGACTGCGCCGCGTTGATACAGCCCATCCGGGTTTCCGGGGGATGTGACGAGGCCCTGTTCCACCGCCGCCAGGGCTTCCTCGTTGCGGCCGGCATGAAGCAGAACGGAAGAAGCTGCGATCGCCGGTCGCGGGTCGGTGGGAGCCCGTCGTTGCTCACGGGAGAGGGCCTCGAGCGCTCCATCCGCATCGCCGGAACCGGCGCGCTCGAGAGCCGTTCGCACCTCCCGCCCTGTGGGATCTTCCAGGTCGCCCTGCGGCATGTCGAGCGGGTCCGCCGCCGCGGCGAGTTCCTGGTATCGCTGGACGGCCTCCCGGGCTTCGTCGCGCCGGCCAAGCGCCGACAGGACCTGGCCCAGAGCCCGAAACGTCTCGGCGAGGTCCGGGTCCAGGTCGGCGGCGAGACGCAGGAACGGCAGCGCCCGCTCAGTCTCTTCGATCGCGTGAAGGAACCGCCCGTAGTCGTATGCCAGCTCCCTTGCCAGGTCGGTGGAAGCGTCCGCCGGCGGCTCGACTGTCGTCAAGGGCTCCACGAAAGGCGCCAGCGTGGCGATCGCGTCTCTGGTTCGACCTGCCTGGTAGTAGGCGCGGGCAAGCCGGCCGGCCAGTTCGGGATCCTCGGGGGACAGGCTTTCCAGTTGTTGGATGGCGCCGTCCGCCTCGCCGACGAGCAGATAGGCGGTGGCCAGAGCGCTTCGAATGCCCCGTTCGAGGGGCGCGGGAGGCTCTTCCGCCAGTGGTTGCAACTCGGCCAGGGCGCCCCAGGGGTCGTCGCGCAGAAGGAGGATGCGGCCGCGCAGGAGTTGCACCTGTGGTTCCTGCGGATCGAGGCCCTCGATCAACGTCTCCGCGTCCGGCGGACGCCCGAGTGCGATGGCACCCCAGGCCGCCGCCAGCCTCGCGTCCTGGTCGTTCGGGTTCGTGGCGGTCCACTGGCGCAGATACTCGTACGCGTCGCCGGCGCTACCCAGGCGTCCGATCATCATCCCCAGTGCACGCAGAGCCGGCGACCGGGGCTCGAGTTCAATCGAGCGTTGGTAGAGGGAAGCCGCGTCCTGCAGGCGTCCCAGCGCCTCGGCCGCTCGTCCTGCGTTGAAGAGAGCCGCGGGATCGGGTGGGTCGCGCTCGGCGAGCGGAGCCAGGACGTTGAGCGCGCGCTCGGCGTTTCCCGTCTCGAGAAGGAGCGCCCCAAGCGCCGCCGTGGCGATGTCCGGCGCTTCGGCCTCGGCGACCAGGTTCTCCAGGACCGCGATCGCTCCCGCCGGATCTCCCTGCTCGACCAGGGCCATCGCCTCCCGCAACGCGAGCGGCGGCTCCTGCGCCGGCGCGGCGGAGGCGCCGATCAGCGCGAGCAGGGCGACTATCCCGAGCCGCTTGCCGGAGGCCTTCATCATCGGTCGCGATGCTACCGCCGCTGGGCTCCCGCCGCCCGGCTGGAACCGATCAACGGACGACACGAACTCTGGAGTCGGAGGGCAAGCCCACCAGGCGCAGCGCGGCGCCCTCGAGCCACAGGACGTCGAGACGGACGCCGGCGGTCTCCCCGTTCGCGTCCGACGCGTTGTCGGGAAAAGGTAGGCCGAAGGTCTGGGTCAGGGAGTTCTGGGAAAGGTACGACGATCCCGACCGGATCTCCCGTCGTTGCGATCCCGACCCGGCCCGAAGCTCCAGCACGGCACCGATTGCCCGCCGGTTCGGGCTGCCGCGATCGAACAGGTCGACGCGGAAACTCACGCCGCGGCGGACGCTTTCGTTGGCGTAGACCTCCGCGGGACCGTTGCAGTTCGCGATCGCGAGATCCAGGTCGCCGTCCAGGTCCAGGTCGGCGCTGACCAGGCCCCGGCTGACTCCGAGAGCGGAAAGCCCGCTGGACTGCACTTCCCGGAAGCGGGAACCGTGGTTCTCCAGGATCTGGTTCGGCTGGGCGTGGGCGTCGCTCGGGCGTTGGGCGTGGTCGGAGATGTCGTGCAGGACGTGGCCGTTGGCAATCGCCAGGTCGAGGTCGCCGTCGAGATCGAAGTCCGCGAGGTCGACACCGAAGCCGACAAAAGGCTGCGAAGGTCCGGCGATTCCGGCCGTAAAGCGCTGGTCGAGGAACACGCCGTCGCCGCGGTTCGCGTACAGGGCGTTCGTTTCGCGGTCGAGGTGGGTCACGACCAGATCGTCGAAGCCGTTCGAATCGACATCGCCGACGGCGATGCCCATGCCTGCCTCCGGTAGCCCGCGGTGGGAGAGGGCCGTGCCGGCGAGCAGCGCATCGTCGACGAAGCGCAGGACGCCGTTCTCGGACCGGTTCAGGAAGTGGAGGTTGGCGTCCATGTCGTTGGCGACGTAGATGTCCGGCCGCCGGTCGCCGTCGAGGTCCGTCATGACGACACCGAGACCGGCGCCCAGGACGCCCGCGATCCCGGCGTCGGCCGTCCTGTCGACGAAGGCCGCGCTGCCGCTCTCCACGAGTTCGTTTCGGTAGAAGCGATCCTGCAGGTCGCCGTAGACGTCCGGATGGCAGTAGGAGCGCCGGCCGGCTTCCTCTACGCCGCACACCCTGTTGTTGTCGTAGCCGAAGTCGACGTAGTTCGTGACGTAGAGGTCGAGGTCGCCGTCGATGTCCACGTCGCCGAGAGCGGCCGACGCGCTCCAGGACGGATCTGGAGCGGCTCCTTCCTGCGGTGCCGGGCTGAAGGTGCCGTCGCCGTCATTGAACCACAGCCGATTCCGGCCGAAAGCGGTCAGGTAGAGGTCGGCGTCGCCGTCGCCGTCCACGTCTCCAGCGACCGCTCCCATGCCGTAGCCGTCGAGATGGAGGCCGGAGGCCTCGGTGACGTCGGTGAAGCGGCCGAGGTCGTTTCGCAGCAGTGTCGTCGTCCCGGGTTCTTCCCCGTAGGGCTCAGGCTGCCCGCTGTCCACGAACAGGAGGTCGTCGTCGCCGTCGCCGTCGTAGTCGAAGGCGACGACACCGCTGCCCAGCGTCTCGATCATGTAGAAGTCGCCTCCGGCGCCGTTGCGGTGACGGAACCGGACTCCCCAGGCGTCCGCTACGTCGACGAAGCGGATACCGTCGCCTGCCGCCGGCTCCTGGGCCGGTGCGGCGAAGGCTGCCAGGGCGATCAGGGAGAGAACCACGGCTCCCGGACTGGCTCTCCGGCCAGGTAGGACTCGAGACGTTGCCGTTGGCCGTTCGTGGGACTCGCGCCCTGACGTTCGACTTCGGCGATGAGTTGCCGCTGGAGTTCAGCGGCTCGCTCGAACTCACCGATCTCGGCGAGGGCCATGGCGACAGTCTCGGCGTGCTCGATGCTCGGTCGGTCGCTCATGAGGCGTTGCGCGATGGCGAGCGCTTCGCGGCCGTTCCGGATCTGTGAATCCGGACTGGCCGCGAGGAGGCGCGCCAGCAGGGTGTCGAGATGCTCGGCCGCAGCTACCGGATCGTCGGCGGAGTTCGCGAGTGCGCGCCTGGCGCTGGTCAGGGCCCCCCGTGCGGCCGCGTAGCGCCGGGCGAGGAGGAGGGCCATCGCGCGGTCGCGGTGCCAGCCGGGGTTCGACGGGTTCTTCACCAGGGCGCGGGCGAAGTGCCCTGCCGCTTCCGCGTAGCGTTCCTGTTGTCCGAGGAGGCGTCCGAGCAGGACATGGGCCTCGGCGAAGCCGGCGTCGAGTTCCAGGGCCGCACGCAGGTGCGACACGGCGCTTTCGCCCGCCTCGGTGGCGGCGGGGCTTCCGCTCGCGCCTGCTTCCGCCGCCAGGAGCACGGCGAGACGGTAGTGAGCCTCGGATCGCTCCTGAGGAGCGCCCGGAGCGGCTTCAAGGACTCCATTCAGCGTGGTCCGGGCTGCTTCCAGGTTGTCACTGGCCTGCTGGGCCGCGCCGAGCGCGAGCCGGGCCGCGGGCAGAGCGGCATCGACGGCCAGGACTGCATCGAGAACCCCGATCGCCTCGTCCGCCCTGCCGAGCCGGGTCAAGGTGTCCGCCCACCGGGTCCTGGAGTCCAGGTCGTCCGGGTCGATCTCCGTGGCTCGGCGGAAGTGCCGTTCCGCTCCCTCGAAGTCGTTCCGTTCGGCCAGGATCAGTGCCAGGTTGAAGCGGGGTTCCCGGTAGTCGGGGTCCAGGGCGATCGCCTCCCGCAGCCGTGCCTCGGCGGCGGGTTTGTCGCCGAGGTCGACTAGCGCCATGGCGACGTTGAACAGGGTCTCGGGGTCGTCCGGCAGGGCCCGGAGTGCGGCTTCGAACGCCACCAGGGCGAGTTCCGGATTGCCGGTGCGCATCGCCTCGGCGCCTCGGGCAAAGACGGCCTTGCGGCTCACGTTGAGCGCCTGCATCGCCGAGTAGAGGGGATCGGCGTAGCTCACCGGAATCTGCTGGTTTCGTGCCAGGTGATCCGCCGCCTCCTCCCGGCGCCCCAGACGTCGCAGGGCAAGGCCGATCCGGTGATGAATGGCCGAGCCCTCGGGTTGGCCATCGAGCGCCCTGGTGAAGTGCTCGATCGCCCGTTCGAACCTCCCGGCCTCGAACTCGATGCGGCCGAGGCCGAGGTAGGCGGCCGAGTGACTCGGATCGAGTTCAAGGATGCGGCGGCACTCCTCTGCCGCGTCCTCGAAGCCGCCGAGGTCCAGCAGCGCGTAGGCGCGACGGGTCCTGGCGGCCAGATCGTCGGGGACGAGTTGGAGGACGCGATCGAGTGCCGCGACGGCGGCTTCATCGTTGCCGTCATAGGTGTTCGCGATGGCCTGGTAGTAGGGCCACCGGGCATCAGTCGGGTCGAGTTTCTCGGCGTTGGCGAGCGCGGTTCGGGCGATCCGCCAGAAGTCGTAGACCAGGTAGAGCTGGCCGATTTGTCCGAACGCTGCCGTGAGCTGAAGGCGATCCGCGTCGGGGTCCTCGAGCAGACGGTCGAGAGTCTCGCGGGTCGTGCGCAGTTGCTCCTGCACCGGTCTTTCGTAGCTATCGGTCCGCGGCCTCTCAACCGGCTCGAGAGGTGGTTGCGCGCGGCTCGCCGGAGGTGCCAGAGCGAGGGCGGCCGCCAGGACCGCGGCCACCGCTACCGCGATGGCGGGCTCGCGGCTCGTCACGGCGTCCCCTTCCGCGTCTCGGTTGAGCCCTCGCCTCGTACCAGGGTTACGTACACGCCGGAGATTTCGACCCGAAAGGTCTCGGTGGCGCCGTCGGGCCAGCGCGCAACCAGCGTCGTCGGCGTGCGGGTCGGGGAGACGACGATCACCCTCGGATCGTTGGCCGACGCATAGGAACCGTCGGTGTGAAAACGGCGCCAGCGCCGGGCCTCATCCGCTTCCACCGTCCCCAGCCAGGCGCCCAGGGCACGGCGGCCGAGCAGAGCTTCGCCGGCAGGCGCCAGGCGGAGGTCGACGCCCAGCCAGTCACGGTCATCTGGTGCCCGTTCGTTGATCAGGACTCTGACCGGTCCGCCGTTGTTCACGACGACCAGGTCCGGATCGCCGTCGTTGTCCAGGTCGCCCCGGGCGACGCCCCGGCTGACCTCCGCCGCGGCCGGTCGTTCGAAGTCCGGCACTTCTTCGAAGCGGCCACCTCCCAGGCCGCGAAAGAGCTGGTTGGGTTCCCGGAGAGGGTGCGGATCGTCGGTTCGGACCTGCTCCTCGATCCGCTTGACGGCGCCGTTGGCGACGTAGATGTCGAGTTCTCCGTCGAGGTCGTGGTCCATCGCCGCGGCGCCGAAGCCGGTGTAGACGAAGCTCGGCTGCCCGAGGCCGCTACGGCGAGTGCGATCTTCCCAGATCCCGTCGCCCTCGTTGACGTAGAGCGTGTTCGTCTGGTGCTGGAGGTGGGTCATGAAGAGGTCGACCAGGCCGTCGCCGTTGAAGTCCTCGGCGAGCACCCCCATGCTCGCCTCCGGCTGCCCCTCGGCGTCGACCGCGGCGCCGGCCAGCACCGCCTCGTCGACGAGCGCGGTGCCTCCCTGGTTGAGCAGCAGGGTGTTCTGGCTCTGGTCGTTGGCGACGTAAACGTCGGTCGTGCCGTCGCCGTTCAGATCGGTCGCCACCGTACCGAGGGTGGGGCGTCTCAGATCGCCGACTCCCAGCCGAAACGTCCAGTCCTCGAAAACGCCGCCGCCCCGGTTCCGCAGGACGCGGTTCGGTTCGTCGCGATAGGCCTTCGGACCGCAGTAGTCGAGGAGGCCCTGCGGGGAGCTGCAGGTCTTGTGAATGGCGACCCGGAACTCGACATAGTTGCCCACAAAGAGGTCGAGCAGCCCATCGCCGTCGAGGTCGAAGAAGCTGGCCGCGGCGCTCCAGCGGGGATCCGCGGTGTTGCTGCCGGCCGTGATGTTCGTGAAGCGGATCGCGCCGGGCTCGGAGTCGTTGCGCCAGAGTTCGTTCGGTCCGAGGTTCAGGATGTACAGGTCCGGGTCGCCGTCGTTGTCGATGTCGCCGACCGTGACGCCCATGCCGTAGCCGCGGGCGTCCAGGCCGCTCGCCTCGGTGATGTCGGTGAAGCGGAGTTCGCCGGCCTCCAGATCGTTGCGATACAGGCGGTCTCCGGGTTCAGGTGCACCCGGTGCGGACGTGTCGCCGGCCGGCGCCAGCCGGTGACCCTGGCCCAGGTAGAGGTCCAGATCGCCGTCGCCATCCGCGTCGAAGAGCGCCGCGCCGCCGCCCATGTTCTCGGCGAAGTAGAGCTCGCCCGTCATGCCGTTGTCGTGCACGAAGCGAATCCCGAGTTCCTCGGCGCGGTCCACGAAGACCGGCGTCCCTTCCTCGGCGGCGAGGGTTCCCGTGATCGCGGTCGCCGCCAGCGCGAGGGCGAGCGCCGGGACCTGAGCGTTCCCGGACACCGGCACGGTCAGACCAGCGCCACCGCGGCCGCGGTTCGCGGCGCTCCGACGCGGGCCGTTCGTCCGTAGCCCAGATTGTGGAGCACGTCCTCGGTCGTGTGCCCGGGCACGATGTCACACGCGAAACCTCCGTCCTCGCCGTCGTCGATCAGGAGTTCGGTCGCTTCGGGAAGGACGCAGTGCTTGCTGCCGCGCACGCCGCCGAGCATCTCCTGGTAGGCGCCGACGGAGAAGAACCCCACGTAAAGCGGCGTTTCGTCGAGGTCGGCGGCCGCGATGTCCGGGAGGAAGAGCGGCGTCACGCTGGCGCGGGGAGGGTAGACGTCGTCCCGGTCGCAAGTGATGCCGCCGAGGCGGACGCGTCGGAACGGGCGGTCGAGGTGGTTGAGCGGCAGGCAGATGAAGTGCTCGCCGAGAGCCCAGGTGTCAGGGAACGACGTCATGATGGAGCCGTCGACCAGGTACCAGGGAGGGCCGGCCTCGTTCGCCTTGACCGCGATGACCCGGAACAGGTGCGCCGCGTGCTCGGAGACGGTGTAGCGCCCGAACTCGCCGATCAGCGCCGGTGGTCTCGTGCCGTGGCGGGCACAGGCGTCGAGCGCCTTCCCCAGCAGGAGGCGGGCGAACCGTTCGTAGTCGAACCCATCGTCCAGCGTGGTTCGGCCAGGCACGCCGCCGCCGAAGTCGAAGAAGCGGAGGTGCCGGCGGTCCCGTCCGAGCCGGGCGAAGAGGTCGAGGCCTGGCTCGAGCGCCTGGACGAACTGCTCCTCGCTGTCACTCGAGGCGCCGAACATCGCGTGCAGGAGAACGAAGCGTGCTTCCTGTGTCCGGTCGATCTCGCGCGCCAGACGCTCCAGCTCGTCGGCATTCACGCCGAAGCGCGAATCCCGATCGGCGCCGGCGTCGCTCTGAGTCCGTTTCAGCCGGATGCCGAAGTCGAAGTCCACGCCACGGCCGGCGAGGAAGCCGAGCTCAGCGGAGTCCTCGAGGATCGGAATCACCCGGCGGTGTTCGCGGCGGAGCGCCAGCAGGTTCCGCGCGTAGGCGCTGCCCGGTCCCTTGAAACCGTTGGCGAGCACCATCCGATCCTCCGGGAGCAGGCCGGCCCGGAGCATGCGGCGGACGATCTCCACGTCAACGTCGGACGACATCTCGTGGTGGGCGCCGGCAGTCAGGGTCGAGCGGACGATCTCCTCAGCCGTGTTCGCCTTCGAGGCGAAGGCGAAGTGGAACGGGGCAGGGTAGCCGAGTTCCTCGATCGCGCGGCGGAAGTAGCGGCCCATCGCCGCCACCTGGGCGCGGATGTTCGGCAGGAAGGCGATCTCCAGCGGGCTGGGCATCGCGTCCTCGGGCAGGCCGGCGGCGGGAGATCGGTCGACCTCGAAGAACGCGGCGAGGTCCAGGCCGTGTACCTGCAGCCTGCCTCCGCTCGCCTCGAGAAAGGCGTTGAACCGGTAGCCCTCGGGTACCGGCGCCGGGGACTGCCAACCGATCCTGCAGGCGACGGAAGGCGGCGCGTGAGTAGAGTCCATGGCGTCCCCTGGAGACCATTCTAGCTGCCGGTGAGCCGTATCCTTGACGAATGGCGCAGGCGCACAGACAGCGGGCAGCGGAGATCTTCCTGAGGGGCGTCGCGGCTGCTGATCCGGCGGCGTCGACCGCTTCGGCGCTTCGCGGACTCGACCTGCGAGCCAAAGCAGGCGGCCGTGTCGCGGTGCTGGCGGTTGGGAAGGCGGCGTTCGGGATGACCCGAGCCGCGATCGAGGTGCTTGGCGGCCGCGTACACCCTGCCGACGTGTTGGTCGTCACTCACGACGACGCGAAGCGGCTTGGCCACCTCGATGCTCTGCGATCCGGACACCCGTTGCCGGACGAACGCGGTCACGCCGCGGCGAGGGAGGTTGAACGACGGGCCGCCGAACTGGGTGCCGGCGACCTGGCCCTGGTCCTGATCTCGGGCGGCGCCTCCGCGCTGCTGCCGGCGCCGGCGCCCGGCGTCCTGCTGGAAGACAAGCTGGAGGCGACCCGCCAGCTCCTTCGGGGTGGCGCCACGATCCACGAGCTGAACGCGGTGCGCAAGCACCTGTCGACGATCAAGGGTGGAGGGCTGTTGCGGCAGTTGCGTCCGGCGCAGGTGTTGACGCTGGCCTTGTCGGACGTGATCGACGACGAACCGTCGGTGATCGGCAGCGGTCCTACGGCGCCCGATCCGTCGACGTTCGAGGATGCCCTCGCCGTCCTGGTACGTTGTGGAGTAGCCGAAACGTGCCCGACGCCAGTACGCGAGCGGCTGGAGGCGGGCGCTCGCGGCGAGCTGGAAGAGACGCCCAAGCCGGGTGATCCAGTCTTCGACGGTGCGATCTACCGGATCGCCGGTGGCAACCGGACCAGCGTCCGGGCGATGGCCGCGGCTTGCGACGCCGAAGTCGAAGCGGAGCCACTCGAAGGGGAGGCTCGCGAAGTCGGCGCTGCGCTGGCCAGGCGCTTCGCTGCGGGGCCGCCGGACGCGTACGTCGCCGGAGGCGAGACGACGGTCACGGTGCGCGGCGCGGGCAGGGGCGGCCGCAGCCAGGAGCTTGCCCTCGCCTTCGCGCTGGAAGCGGCGAAGGGTCCGCTCGCGGAACGGGCCGACTGGGTCTTCCTCGCAGCCGGCACCGATGGCCGCGACGGCCCCACGGACGCGGCCGGCGCCATCGTCGACGCGGCCACGGTCACCCGTATCCGGACCGCCGGCGTCGACCCGGTTGCTGCGATGGAGGAGAACGACTCCTACGGCGCCCTCGACGCTGCCGGCGCGTTGCTGCGCACCGGCGCTACGGGCACAAATGTTGCAGATGTCGTCCTGTTCCTGTCGAAGGCATAGAGTCCTCCGGTCGAAAGCCGGAAGTTCTCGGGCGACACTCGCCCGTGGGGGGGATCAGGTAGTGAAGAGGAAGAGCATGGGGACGCGAGTTGGTGCGGGGTTTGCGTGCGTTGGGCTGGCGCTGCTGGTCGTGGCGCCGGTCGGAGGCATCATCTACGTAGACCCGGGCGACGTGGTGATGGTGGACCGAACGCCGATCATCGTCTTCGGTGAAGTGCGGTCGGTAACGGCGGCTTCGCGGGCGCGGTTCCCGTCCACCGACGCGATCTTCGAGGTGGAGCAGGTGTTGAAGGGGAATGTCCCGGGCGGCACGATCCTGGTTCGGCAACTGGGGGGCGTGAGCGAGGACGGGGTGTACTCGGGTATCCGCGGGCTGCCGATGATGGCGCCGGGAGACCGGATGCTGCTCTTTCTCGAGGAGATTCCGAATGCGCGGGACGCGCTCGTGTACCGCACGGTCGAGTTGTCGCTGGGCATGTTCTTCGAAGTGCCGTCGGCCGCGGGCAGCCTGCTTGTGCGTGAGGCCGCCTTTCATGAGGAGGTGCCTGCTTCAGCGAACGGAACAGAGTCCGGGTCGCTGAGCCAGCGGCCGCGGACCAGCGGGAGTTTCCGCGCCTGGATCAGCGACCACGCGCGCGGCGTGGAGCGGGAGGCGGACTACTTCGCGGCCCCGCCGGCCGACGGGCCCGTTTCGGTGGCTTCGCCCTACCGGTTGCTCGCCTCATCTTCAAGCTGCGAGGCGCCGAATCTTCCTATCCGGTGGCGGCAGTTCGATCGGGGACGCAGCGTCGGGTTCACGATCCAGGCCAATGGACAGCCCGGCATCCCGGGCGGTGGAATCGCCGAGGTGGTGCGCGCGATGCGGGCCTGGAACGACGATCCGGAGAGCACCATTCAACTGGTGAATCTGGGTACCACGAACAAGAAGGCCGAGGTTGCCCAGCCGGACGATGTCAACTCGATTCTGTTCGAGGATCCGCACGACCTGATTCCGGGCTACTTCCAGGCCAGTACCGGAGGCATTCTGGCCGTCGCTCTGACCCGCTTTCGCTGTGCCGAGGAGAACCGCCACAGGATCCCGGGCAACAGGGCGCACGAGGCCCTTCCGATCCTGGAAGCGGACATCCTGACCCAGGATGGCTACGGCCGGAGTTGGGCGGCGCTGAGCCTCAATGCCAGCAAGGTGCACGAGCACGTGATGGCGCACGAGTTGGGCCACACACTGGGCCTTGCCCACTCCTGCGCCCAGGGTTTCACCGACACGTGCAGCGCGCTGACCGGCGATTCCCTGATGAAGGCGACCGCCAGCGGCAAGCACATCTACAGGGGCGGTCTGCCGAACGCCGACGATCTGGCCGCGGTCCGGTTTCTCTACCCTGCGCACAGCGGTCCCGCCAGCCCTTCCGATCTGACCGCGAAGGCGATCGATCAGCACAGCCTGGAACTCGCGTGGCAGGACAACTCGAACGACGAGACGGCCTTCGACATCTTTGAGCGATCGATCAACGAGACGGAGTTCACGCTGATCGCCAGTGCCGGGAGCAACGCGACATCGTTTGTCGTCGAGGGCCTTCCTCCCGCGACGTACCGGTCCTATCGAGTGGCATCGCGCAACGCCGGCGGACGTTCTTCCTCCACCAGCGAGGCCAGCGCCGTCACCCTGGGCGAGACGGGGCCGTGTGCTGAGGATGAACGGACTCTCTGTCTGAATGAGGGCAGGTTCCGGGTGACGGCGGACTGGGCCGCTGCGAACGGTGCCGGCGGCCGTGGCGGCTCGATGCCGCTGACCGCGGACACCGGCGCCTTCTGGTTCTTCGATCCCGGCAACGTCGAGATGGTCGTCAAGCTGCTGGACGGCTGTGGACTGAACGAGCACTTCTGGGTCTTCTCCGGCGGTCTGACCGACACCGAGGTCCAGTTGACGGTTGTCGATACGGAAACCGGCGTCGCAGGGACCTGGTTCAACCCGGAGGGGACGCTTCTGTCCCCGGTCCAGGACAGTGAGGCGTTCGAGACCTGCAGTCCCGAGGAGACCGTTGCGACGGCGGACTCGGCGACGACGATGCCCTCGCATCCTCTGGCTCGGCGATTCGACCCCGACCGTGAGGTTCGACTGGCCCTGGAGCGCCTTCGGGCCGGCCGCGTTGAACTGCCACAGGCCGCTCCGGGCGAGTGCACGGCCGACGACCGGACGCTATGCCTCGAGAACGGCCGTTTCCGCGTGCGCCTGGACTGGGAGCAGGCGGACGAAGAGACCGGTCCTGGCAGTGCCCTCCCGCTCAGCGGCGACACCGGGCTGTTCTGGTTCTTCGAGCCCGACAACATCGAGATCGTGATCAAGGTGCTCGACGGCTGCGCTGTGAACGGCCACCGTTGGGTCTTCGCCGGCGGCCTCACCGACGTGGCGGTGGAGATGACCGTCGTCGACGTCCAGACGGGCGCCACTAGGAACTACTTCAACCGCCTGGGAAGACCGTTCCGTCCCATCAAGGACACGAAGTTCTTCTCGTGCTCCGCGACGGACGATCACGCGGACACCCGTGTCGGGGCGACGGACGTCCCCCTCGAACGTTCGCGGACAGGCCACCTGGGGCCTGGTGACAGCGATTTCTTCGTCTTCCGGGTGCCGCGCTCGGGCCGTGTGCAGCTCCGCACCACGGGCTCGACCGATACCGAGGGCGCGCTGATGAACGCTGCCGGGGAAGTCCTGGCCAGCGATGCGGACTCGGGCGCCGACAGCAACTTCCGTTTGGCGGCCCGAGTGGGCCCGGGCGTCTACTACGTGCGCGTTTCCGGCAAGGACCCCGAAACGACTGGCGCCTATGAGTTGCACACGGGGTTTTCGGTCACGACGGTCATCTCCAAGCGCGACCGCAATGCGCTGATCGCGCTCTATCGGGCGACCGACGGCCCGAACTGGACGAACAATGAGAACTGGCTCAGCAACCGTCCGCCGGACGAGTGGTACGGCGTGACCACCAACTCGGCCGGGCGCGTGACCTGGCTCGAGTTGAGCGACAACGGCCTGAAGGGCAGCTTGCCGGCGGCGATCGGCGACCTGGACGGACTCCTGGTCGCGTTCCTCGACGGGAACGAGTTGACCGGATCGATCCCGTCCGAGATAGGCAACCTCCGCGACCTCATCTTTCTGGTCCTGTCGTCGAACGAACTGAGTGGCGAGATACCGTCCGAGATGGCGAGTCTCCGTGACCTGGTCTTTCTCTATCTGCACTTCAACCAACTGACCGGCGAGATTCCCCCGGAGCTGGGGCGCCTGTCAGGCTTGGCCTTCCTGCGCCTGGGCTTCAATGAGTTGACCGGCGGGATTCCCGGCTCGTTCCGCAACCTGAACGGGCTCGCCTTCCTGGACGTGCGGGACAATGAGTTGACCGGTTCGATTCCTGCCTGGCTGGGAGAACTGACGGGATTGAGCGGGCTCTGGCTCGGCGACAACGGGTTCTCGGGCGAGATACCGGCCGCGCTGGGAAACCTGACCGATCTGACGTCATTGCGTCTCTGGTCGAACGACCTGACCGGTCCGGTGCCGCCGGAGATCGGTCAGCTCACGGAGTTGGAGGACCTGTACATCCACAACACCGACTTGTCGGGCACGTTGCCGGACGAGCTTCTCGGCATCGGTGGACTCGAGTTCTTCTGGTTCCACCAGAGTGAGCTGTGCGCTCCGGCGACCGCCGAGTTTGACGAGTGGCTGGAGGCAATCGAAGATTGGCGGGGCGACCGCTGCAACTAGCGCAGGGCCGGGTCAGCCGGCCGGGTGCCTGACCGGAAACGCGTCCAGGCCCGGGTAGACGGCCCGGTCGCCCAGTTCTTCCTCGATACGGAGGAGCTGGTTGTACTTCGCCACGCGGTCGCTGCGGGCGGGGGCGCCGGTCTTGATCTGGCCGGTGTTCCAGGCGACGGCGAGGTCGGCGATCGTCGTGTCCTCGGTCTCGCCGGAGCGGTGGCTCATGACGACCCCCCAGCCGGCGGCGCGGCTGCGTTCGACGGCGGCTGCGCTTTCGGTCAGGGAGCCGATCTGGTTCACCTTGCACAGCAGGGCGTTGCAGGAGCGCTCACGGATCGCGCGATCGATGCGATCGATGTTCGTGACCAGCAGGTCGTCGCCGACCAGTTGCACGTCGCTGTCGAGACGCTGGCAGAGTTCGCTCCAGCCGGTCCAGTCGTCCTCGGCCAGCCCGTCCTCGATGCTGATGATCGGATACTTCCGGCACCAGTCGGCCCAGAGGTCGACCAGTTCGCCGCTCTCCAGTTCGCGGCCTTCGATCGGCAGACCGTAGCGGCCGGTCGCTTCGTCGTAGAGTTCGCTCGTCGCTGGGTCGAGCGCGAGCTGTATGTCCTCGCCGGGCCGGCGTCCTGCCGCCTCGATCGCTTCGAGGATGACCTCGATGGCCCGTTCGTTGCCGCCCAGGGCCGGCGCGAAGCCGCCCTCGTCGCCAACCGCGACGGAGAAGCCGCGGTCGTGAAGGATCGCGCGCAGCCGCTGGTAGATCTCGACGCCCCAGCGCAGTCCCTCGGCGAAGGAGCCGGCGCCCGTCGGCATGACCATGAACTCCTGGAAGTCGGTCGAGCCGGCGGCGTGCTGGCCGCCGTTCAGGATGTTGAGCATCGGCACGGGGAGCGTGCGGGCCTCGCCGCCGCCGAGCGAGGCGTAGAGCGGCACGTGGTGCGCCGCCGCCGTTGCGTGCGCGGCGGCCAGACTGACTCCGAGCACCGCGTTGGCGCCGAGGCGGCCCTTGTTCGGCGTGCCGTCGAGCGCCAGGAGAACGCGGTCGAGCTTGGTCTGGTCGGCGGCCTCGAGGCCGCGCACCTCGGCCGCGATCTCGCCTTTGACGTGCCGTACCGCGGCCGTCGTCCCCTTGCCGCCGTAGCGCGCGGCATCGCCGTCGCGCAGCTCGACCGCTTCGTGGCGCCCGGTGCTGGCCCCGCTGGGGACGATGGCGCGGCCGCGTGCGCCGCCCTCGAGGACGATCTCGACCTCGACGGTCGGGTTGCCGCGGCTGTCGAGCACTTCGCGGGCGGTGACGGAGGAGATGGTTGTCGTGTTCGCGGTCATCGGGGTCGGCGGAGCCTACTACCGGATGCCGGCCAGACGGCCGGCGCACCGACACCCGCTACCGGGTAGGATGCGCCGATCCAAGACACGGGGATGCGCATGTCGAGATTCGGTCGGTGGGTCGGCGCGGGTTGCGCCGTTGTTCTGGCGATGTTCGTCGCCGCGCCGGCCGCGGCGCAGCACGGCGCGCAAGGCGGGGAGTGGCGGCACTTTGGCGGCGACAGCGGCTCCACCCGGTACTCGGGCCTGGACCAGATCGACCGGGACAACTTCTCGCAACTGGAGGTCGCCTGGCGCTGGGAGTCGGCCGACATCCTCCTGAGGGACGTGTCCGAAAAGACGCCCGGGTCGTACCGGAGCATGCCGCTGATGATCGATGGCGTCGTCTACATCGCTACGAACCTTGGCCAGGTCGCGGCGCTCGATCCGGCGACCGGCGAGTCGCTGTGGCGGCATGATCCGAGGGACTGGGAGATCGAGCAGCGGGGCTCGCTGGTGCAGATCCGCGGCATCGAATCCTGGACCGACGGCCAGGCGGAGCGCATCCTGATTGCGACCCGCGGCGGGCGGCTGGTGTCGATCGACACGAAGACCGGCAAGCCGGATCCGGAGTTCGGCGAGGAGGGCGTCGTCGACCTGATGCAGGGTCTTCTGCCGGGGCGGGCGAACCGGAACATGAACTGGACGGCGCCGGTGATCGTCGTGGCGGACACGATCGTGGTCGGCGCGACGGTCTTCGACTTTCCACTCCGCAACAACAATCCGCCGGGGGACGTGCGCGGCTTCGACATTCGCACAGGCACGCTCAAGTGGACGTTCCACGCCGTGCCACGGGAGGGCGAGCCCTATCTCGAGACCTGGGAAAACGAGTCCTGGCGGAAGATGGGCAACACGAACGTGTGGTCGATGATGAGCGCCGACCAGGAGCTCGGCTACGTCTACCTGCCGTTCGGGACGCCGACCAACGACTACTACGGCGGCGACCGGCACGGCGACAACGTCTACGCCGAGTCGATCGTCTGCCTCGACGCCCGCAACGGCGAGGTGGTGTGGCACTTCCAGACGATCCACCACGGCGTCTGGGACTACGACCTGGCTTCGGCGCCGAACCTCGTCGACATCTCGGTCGACGGTAGGGACATCAAGGCGGTGGCGGTCGTCTCGAAGGTCGCGATGACCTACGTGTTCGATCGAGCGACGGGAGAGCACGTCTGGCCGATCGTGGAAGCCCCGGTCGACTACCACTCGCGGATTCCGGGCGAGAAGCTGTCGCGTACGCAGCCGTTCACGACCCGGCCGCCGCCGTTCGAGACCCTGGGCATCGACTACGACGACCTGATCGACTACACGCCGGAACTGCGGGCCGAGGCGTTCGAGGTGATCCGGGACTACGTGATCGGCCCGGTCTTCACGCCGCCGATCGTCCACGGCGAGGACGGCAAGCGCGCGTACCTGCAGAATCCGGGTCCCGGCGGCGGCGCGAACTGGACGGGCGCTTCCTTCGACCCGGAGACGAACATCCTCTACGTGCCCTCGTTGACGCGGCCGGGCGCGATCTCGCTGTCGCCCCCCGACCCGGCGCGCTCCGACTGGCGGTACTCGATCAACCGCCGGCCGATGCCCAAGGTCCAGGGCCTGCCCCTGCTCAAGCCGCCCTACCGGCGGATCACCGCGTTCGACATGAACCGCGGCGAGATGCTGTGGCAGGTGCCGCTGGGGGAGGGGCCCCGCGACCACCCGGCGATCAGGCACCTGAATCCCGGCCGGCTCGGCACGCCGCCGCAAGACGGCGTCGTCACGGAAGGGGGCGTCCTGGTGACGAAGACGCTCGTCATCTCGATCGAACCGATCGTCGACGAACTGGGAGATCGCTCGGCGAACGGCAGCTACCTCGTCGCCTTCGACAAGGCGACCGGCGAACTACTGACCCAACTCGAAGTCGACCGCAGCCTCCACGGCGGTCCGATAACCTACATGCACGAAGGCCGGCAGTACATCCTCGTAGCCGGCGGCGGCGAAAGCCCCGGCCCCGGCCGCTCCATCGCATCGACCGCCATCGCCGACGCACCGCCGCCACCTCCGCGCCCACCCCCTCGGAAGTCCGAACTCCTCGCCTTCGCGCTACCGCGATAGGGCGGCGTCGCGCCGTCAGGCCCGCAGGCCGGCCAGAGGGCCGACGAGGGAGATGAGGTCGCCGCGTTGGCCGTATGCGTGGTGGAGGCCGATGTGGTTGACGTCGAGTCCCATGGCTCGGGCGATGCTGACCAGGAGATGCTGATGGGGGACGCCGGCGAAGCGCGTGACGCCGCCGGGAGCCACCTGGGCCGGGACGCGCATTTCGGCGGGGGTCTCGTGGGGCCAGTACAGGTAGCGGCCGGTGTCGAAGGCCCAGGAGCCGCCGATGAGGACGGGGCAGTAGTTGCGGTAGCCGTGCCAGCCGTCGCCGAGTTCGGAGCCCCAGACGATCAGGGTGTTGTCCATCAGCGAGCCGCCGCCGGCGTCCGGGATCGACTCCAGGGTGCTGACGAGACGGCCGACCTGCTGGCCGTGGTAGGCGGCGTAGTGCGTCATCGCGTCGTGTTTGCGGACATCCTCGTGGATGTAGTGGGCGATGCCCTTGTGCACCTTGTCGCTGATGTGGTCGGCGCCGAACTCCGCCGTCGGCATCTCGCCGAGGGAGAACGAGACGACCCGCGTGATGTCGCAACTGAAGGCGGCGGCGATGATGTCGGCGAAGGCGTCGAACTGCAGGTCGTAGCGGTCGAACGAGGCGGCGGGCCGGGGAGGCGGGTCGCAGGAGAGGGTCGCCAGGCCCTCGAGCCGGTGGCCGAGCCGGTCGACCAGGCCGAAGTGGGACTCGAGCCGGACGCGGTCGTTGGCGTCGAAGCGCGCGGCGACTGCCCGGTACTCCTGGTACGCGAAGTCCAGCGTGCTGCGCCGGTAGCCGCCGACCGTGTCACCGGAGGATGCCGGTCCGAACACCCGGTTCCAGGCCCGCAGCGGCGTGTTCTCGGCCGGCAGCCGTACGCCGCCGCTGTTGTAGCTGATCGGACGCCCGGCTTCGAGGGCCGCGTCGACCGAGACCTCCAGCGACGGCAACCGGTCCGCCCGGGCCACGTGCGCGGCGACGAGCTGGTCGAGCGAGGCCGACGTCGAGCGGGTGTCGCGGCCGGCGAAGTCCGCGTTGTTGCCGGTCCAGGCGTGGACCCAGCCGCGGTCGTGCCGGTTGCCGCCGCCGTCGAGTTCGGCGGTGGCCAGTGACAGACCATCCAGGGCGAGGATGCGGCGGCGGTGCTCGTAGAGCGGCGCCAGGGGCCTGCTGAATGCCGTCTCCGGGAGCTGCTCCAGGTCGACCGACCAGGGTTCGCTCTCGGAGACGCCCTCCGGGCGCATCTTCCAGGTGGCGTAGGGCCAGCCGTGGCAGTGGCTGATCAGGATCAGTCGCCGGACCTGAGCGGGGCTTTGGGCGAGCGCGCGCACGGCACCGCCCGGCCAGCCGGCGCCGAGCGCGGTGAGCCCTCCGAGTTGCAGCAGTTGGCGTCTCGAGATCATGGACCGCCCTCCGAGCCTACCCCGGCAGAACGGGCGCGAAAGAGGTCGCTGGTGGCGATCGAGACCATGAGTTCCTTGACCGAGTCGTTCTCGCGGAAGCGCTTCTGGATCGGTTCGAGCCCGGGCGCGTCTCTCTCCAGGTGGCTGCCGAGCGCATAGCGCGTCCAGTGGAGCGCGTAACAGTCCCGCACCCGGCGGCTCGCGGCCAGCTTGTGCGCGAACTCGACTCCGTCGGCGAAGGTGAGTTCCTCGGCGCCGGGCAGCCGGAGCGAGCCGCTGGCGTCGACCGGCTGGCCGTTGTCCTCGGCGCGCCAGGCGCCCATCGCGTCGTAGTGCTCGAACGCGAATCCGGCCGGGTTGATCCGGCGGTGGCAGGAGTTGCACTCGCTCGGCTTGGTGGCGGCGGCGGTTCGTTCGCGATTCGTGCTCTCGACGCCGAGTGCGTCGGGCGGCAGCGCGCTCTCGACGCCTTCGATCGGATCGCCCATTTCCATGCAGGCGACGCGTTCCAGGATGCGCACGCCGCGGGGGATCGGGCCGGGTTGGACGGCGTAGGCGCCGATGGCCAGAACCGACGGCAGGGTCAGCACACCGGCCCGCTGCGTCGGGTCCAGCACGACCGGATCGAGGGTGAGCGGCCTCTTGCGCCCGACCGATACGGAGACGTACTCGATCTGCCGGGTCACGGCGGCGCGCCCTTCGTCCTCGGTCGTGGTTGCGCCGTAGATCGGCGCGGTGCCGCGCGACATGTAGCCGTGGTTGCCGGTCATGAGTTCCGTGAACGTTCCGGCGCGGTCGAAGATCGCCTCCTCGACAAACAGCTCGGTCTCCAGCCTCATCGAGTGCCGGATCGGACCCAGGATCGCCGGCCACTTCGTGTCGTCGTCTCGCGTGTTCCTGAGTACGCGGGAAACGCCGAACCGTGGCCCAAAGGCGCGGCGGGCGGGCGCGATCAGGAGGACCTGGTCGGTGCCCAGCCACTGGTGATGAAAGTGGACTACGGCCGGTCGCGCCTTCGGGTCGTCGAGCATGCGCCGTGCCTGCCGTTCGATGCCTTCCGTACTCGCGAGCTCGCCGGAGCCGGCCGCCCGGAAGAGCTCCTCGTCCGGCATCGAGTCCCAGAGGAAGTAGGACAGCCGCGTGGCGAGCTGCCACGCATCGAACTCCGTGGGGTCCGGCTCCAGCTTGAAGTGGAACGCCGGGGCCTGAAGGATGCCGGCGACGGTGAGCGCCACCGCCTCGTCGATCGGTTCATTGGCGATCTGCGCCTGCCAGAACACCTCGATCCGACGGCGCTCTCCGGCGCGCAGAGGCCGGCGATACGCCCGCTCGGCGAAGCGGAGGATACTCCTCGCGGCGCAAGCCTCGCGCTCCGCGGCCGGCAGTTCGGACCACCCCGGGCAGTCGAAGAAGGTCGGCGAGAGCAGGGCGAAGGCCCCGAAGTGCATCCCGGCGAGGTGGAGTTCCTCCACCTGGTAGGAGGACGGACTCTGCCCCTGTGCAATGCCCTCGAAGCCGTCGGCGCCGGGCTCGGCCGGGAACGGCCACGGCCACGGATCGGGCGGTGGAGGAGGCGAGAACACACCCTTGCTGGCGGTGCGTCGGGGGCTGATCCGGTCGGCGACGGACGGTCGCTTCGGCCATCGTTCTCCGTCTCTGGGGAAGCCGAGCAGGTCGGCGACCGTGTTGTTGTACTCGGTCGGCGTAAGCGCCAGCGGCGCCGCTTCGCCTGCTGCGCCTGGCTCCTCCGATGCGCCCGCTACCAGGGGTGCGAGGCCGGCGGCGCAGAGGAGTGCCAGCACCATTCTGAGATCGAGCTTCATGGCGTAGGGCACGGGCTGGGACTCCGGTGCGGACGAACTTGTAACAGTGTATCAGTCCCGTCTATTCCAGGACGGGAGCGGGCGGCCGGTCCGCGCCTGTCAGTCTGCGTCTCGCGCGCCGCTGCCCGAAGTCCGCAGGATGAAGGCGTCGAGCGTCTCCTTCCACTGCGGCAGCAGGGACTGCTCCACGTACATCATGTGGCCGGCGGCGAAGTCCTCGCGCTGGATGTTCGCCCTGAGTTCGGGCGGCAGACCCATGTGGTCCATCGTCCAGACAGCCGCGAAGTAGGGCGTCGCCAGGTCGTACAGGCCGTTGATCAGGAGCACCTCGAGCGCCGGATTCCGGCGCATGGCGGCGGCCAGGTCGGGGGCGACGTTCGGTGTACCGTCGCCACGCGAGAAGCGGCCGGCGCTCACCCGGCCCCAGTTCCAGTCGCGGACGCCGCCGCTCGGGACGTACTCGCGGTCGCCGTCGTAGCCGAGTTCGCTCCGCAGGTAGCTGTTGAACGCCGACGTGTAGGCCGAGCTGATCGCCGTGGACTGCGGATCGTGGGAAGGCCGGGCGCCCAGCGTGTCTCCGGCCGGGCCGGTGAAGCGGGCGTCCAGCCGGCCAACGATCTTCCCTTCGTCGCGCAGCAGCTCGGCCTCGAAGGCCGGGGCGGTCACCCGCAGGTCCGACTTCTCGATGAAGTCGTGCGAGAGCCCGGTGTAGCGGTGCATGCGGTCGACCACCCGGGCGCGGGTGTCCGCGTCGAGCGTGCTGCCCCGGAGCAGCGCGGTGGCGTACTCGGTGAGCGCCCATTCCTCGACTTCGGCCATCAGGGTTTCGAGGTCCGCCGGGGTCTTCTCCGGCAGCGCGTCCAGGTAGCGGGCGGCAACGGTGTAGGACGGCAGGTTGACGATGTAGGGGAGGTCGTCGCCGGGCGCGAACTGGATCGTGTTGAACTGCAGGATGGTCGAGACCAGGACGATGCCGTTCAGGTCGATGTTCGCCCGCTGCAGATGGCTGGCGAGCACGGCCGATCTGGTCGTGCCGTAACTCTCGCCGAGCAGGTAGCGGGGCGAGTTCCAACGGTCGTGCGCGCTGAGGAAACGCCGGATGAACTGGGCAAGCGACCTGGCGTCCTCGTCGATGCCCCAGTAGTCCGAGCCCGGGGTCTCGCCCAGGGTGTGACTGAAGCCGGTGCCGATGGGGTCGACCATGACGATGTCGGCGATGTCGAGGATCGTCCAGGCGTTGTCCTCGAGAGGGTAGGGCGGCGCTCCCTGCGGACCGACCTCGGGGGTGACGACGCGCCGTGGCCCCATGATCCCCATGTGCAGCCAGAAGGACGCCGAGCCGGGGCCTCCGTTGTAGGAGAACACCAGGGGGCGCTCTCGGGGCGACGCGCCGTTCGTCCGGAAGTAGGCCGCGTACCAGAGTTGCGCGGCCGCCGCGCCGTCCTCGTTGTCGAGCTGGATGCCGGTGACGACGGCGTCGTACTCCACCGTCTCGCCGCCGACCTCGATCGAGTGGCTGGTCTCCCAGCGGCCGGGCGGAGAGGGCGGTTTGGCGGCTGCGGGTTCGCCGTCGCCCTCCTGACTGCGCGCGGGCACAGCAGTGGCCAGGGCGGCGATGCAGATCAGGGTGAGGGCCGGTCGGGCCTTGACGGGAAGCCTGAGGAGGGGGAATTTCATGCGGGTATTGTAGACAGCAGGTAAGGAGGATCCATGAGACACGCTCTTCGACTGACGGTTCGTGCCGTGCTGACCGCGGCCATCGTGTTCGCGGCGGGTTCGCTGTGGGCCCAGGACTGGACCACGACGACCGACACCCACCGGTTCATGGAGGTCCGGAACGGCATCTGGCTGACCCAGACCACGGCGCAGGTGTTCAACAGCAACGCGCTCGTGATCGTCAACGACGAGGACGTCGTCGTCGTGGATTCCCACGTGACGCCGGCCAAGGCGCGGGACCTGATCGCCTCGATTCCGGCGATCACGGACAAGCCGGTGACGGCGGTGATCAACTCCCACTTCCACTGGGACCATGCCCACGGCAACCAGGAGTTCGCGGATGTGCCGATCATCGGCCACGAGTTCACGCGGATGAAGATGGCGACCGCGCCGCTGGATGAGCCGACCTATGTTCAGGGCATCACAGGCAACGCGGCGACGCTGGAGCGGCTCGCCGAACAGATCGAGGCGGCCGAGGACGAGGAAGAACGTGCGGGCCTTGAGGCTTACCGCACGATGTTCGCCGCACACGCCGCGGACTTTGACGAGATCGATCCGCTTCCGCCCGACGTAACGATGAACGAGAAGATGACCCTGTTCCGGGGTGGCCGGGAGATCCAGATCGTCTTCGTGGGACGCGCCCACACGGGCGGCGACGTCGTCGTCTACTTTCCGCAGGACAGGCTCGTCTTCACCGGCGACATCCTGTTCGGCGGCCCGTCCTTCATGGGCGACGGCTACGTCGACGAGTGGTCCGAGACGCTGGAGAACCTGAAGGCGCTGGACTTCGACCTCGTAGTGCCCGGGCATGGCCCGCCGTTGACCGACCTGAGTGCGATCGAGAAGTCGCAGGAGTACTACCGCCTGCTGTGGGAGCGGACGGGGGAGAAGCACGCGGCCGGCGTGCCGGCGGAAGAGGTGTCCGGAACGCTCGATCTTTCCGCCACGGCGTTTCCGCAGCGGCAGCCCTCCGAGGTGGAGGTGAAGCGGATGTATCACCGCCTGGAGAACCCGGACTGAGACCGTCTCGACGCTCCCGCTTCCTGCCGCGCACTCGCGACGGCTGGATCGCCGCGGTTGCCTTCGGCGCGATCTTCCTGCTGGCGATGCCGCCGGTGTCCCACACGCTGCTGAACCGGGTTGAGCCGAGCGTCTTGGGCGTTCCGTTTCTCTACGTGGCCCTGTTCGCCGTCTACGTGGCACTGATCGCCGTGCTGATCTGGGCCTACCGCCGCGGCGTGTAGCGACCCTGATGGAGACCTGGGTCGTCGCGACGAGCCTGATCAGCGTCTATCTGCTGATCACCCTTGGCGTGGCCGTCGTCGCCAACCGTCACATGACGGTCGACATGGAGGACTTCCTCCTGTGCGGCCGGCGCACCGGTTTCATCGTCCTCTACCTGACCGTCGTCGCCACCTACCACTCCGCCTTCGCCTTCCTCGGTTCCGGGGGCTTCTTCTTCACTCACGGCATCGGATTCTGGTCGGCCGGCGCCTGGACTCTCCTGGTCGGGGCCGCCACCTACGTCATCGGTACCCGCATCTGGGCGCTGGGCAAGGCGTTCGGCTACATCACGCCGGCCGATCTGCTGGCCGACTTCTACGAGTCGGAGGCGGTGCGCGTCGCGGTCGCCGTCGTGTCCGT
Source organism: Holophagales bacterium (assembly GCA_009836625.1). Taxonomy (GTDB): domain Bacteria; phylum Acidobacteriota; class Thermoanaerobaculia; order Multivoradales; family Multivoraceae; genus Multivorans. Next base: position 1,222,683 of record VXVC01000004.1, on the reverse strand, counting down.
CCTGTTCACGATCCTCTACATCCAGGTCCAGGCGCTTGCCCTCGGCTACATCATGGACGTGGCGACCGACGGCCGCGTGCCGTTCGAGTTGGGCGTGCTCATCATGCTGACGGTCGCCGTCGTCCACCTGATGGTCGGCGGCCTGCGCGCGGTCTACTGGACCGACGTTTTCCAGGGCGCGTGGATGTACGTGGCGATCTGGGCAGGGGCGCTCGTTCTCTCCTTCGAGCTCTTCGGCGGCCCGCTCGAACTCTGGCAGCGGGTGACGAGCGAGCGGCCGGACATGCTGACTCTGCCCGGTCCCGAGGGCTTCTTCACGCCCGGCATGTGGGTCGGGATGGTCCTCACGCTGTCGTTCGGGATCATCTTCCAGCCCCACATGATGATCCGCTACTACACGGCGGTGGACGGCAAGACGCTCAAGCTGCTCGGTGCCACGACGCCGATCTACCTGATGACGCTGTACATCCCGGCGGCGCTCGTGGGGCTGGGCGGGGCGCTGGTCATGCCGGAGCTCGAGCAGGCGGATCGGGTCTTTCCGGAGCTTCTGTTCCAGCACGCTCCGGCGTGGCTCACCGGCATCATCCTCGCCGGCGCTGCGGCCGCTGCCATGTCCACCCTGGACTCCATCCTGCACGCGAACATGACCGTGCTGACCCGCGACGTCTATCAGCGCTACATCGCGCGCGGGAAGAGTCAGGCGCACTACGTCTTCGTCGGGCGCGCGATCGTCTTCGCACTTCTGGCGGTGGCCTTCGCGCTCTCGATCACCGAGAGCGACCTGCTGGTGGCGATCGTCACCCTGTCCGGTGCCGGAGCGTTGCAACTGATGCCGGCGATCGTCGGCGTCTGCTTTCCCGGCCAGCGCTCGCTGAGCCGGGCCGGAGTCCTCGCCGGCCTCGGCGCCGGGCTTCTGACCCTGGCCCTGACGCTGCCGCTGAACCTGGGCTTTGCCCTGCCCTGGGGCGCCCATCCGCTGGGCATGCACGGCGGGCTCTGGGGACTGCTCGCGAACACTCTCCTTGCCGTTGCCGTTTCCACGGTGACACCCGGCCCCTCCCGCGAGACGGTGGCCCGGGTCCACGGCGAGGTCGAGCGCTTCGTGTACGGCGGAAAGTAGTTCGGCCAGTAGACGTTAGCCGCCTCGCTGTGCGATTCTCCGCAGTCCGATGAAGCGAATCGGCATCAGCACCGGCGGCGGCGACGCGCCCGGCCTCAACGCGGTGATCCGGGCCGTGACCCTGGCCTCGATCCGGCGCGGCTGGGAGGTCGTCGGCCTGTTGCGCGGCTACGGGGCGTTCTTCGATCCGAGCCAGATCCGCGTCCTCGACCGCGACGCGGTGCGCGGCACGACGCACCTCGGCGGCACCATCCTGGGGACCCGCAGCGGCGCCTATCCCTTCGAACGGCGGGTCGAGCAGGACGACGGCTCAGTCGTCGTGGAAGACGTGACCGAGGAGGCGGTGGAGGGATTTCATCGTCTGGGACTCGACGCGCTGGTCGCGGTGGGCGGCGACGGCTCCATGCGGCTCGCGCTCAAGCTGCACAAGCACGGCATACCGGTCGTCGGCGTGCCGAAGACGATCGACAACGATCTCGCCGGCACCAACGTCACCTTCGGCTTCCACACCGCGGTCGACGTCGCGACCGCGGCCATCGAGCGCCTGCACTCGACGGCCGAGGCGCACGATCGCATCTTCGTAGTCGAACTGATGGGTCGCTACGCGGGCTGGATCGCCCTGTTCGCCGGCGTCGCGGCGACGGCCCAGGTCATCCTCATCCCGGAGATTCCCTACGACATCGAAGAGGTCTGCGACCACCTGATGGCGCGCGAGCGGCGGGGAAGACACTGGGCGGTCGTCGTTGCGGCGGAGGGCGCGCGGCCCGTCGGCGGCGACTTCACCTGGTCGAAGCGGATCGGTGGCCAGACCGAAACCCTCGGTGGTGTTGCCGAACGGGTGGCGACCCAGATTCACGAGCGAACCGGCAAGGAGACGCGCACCGTCACCCTCGGCCACCTCCAGCGCGGCGGTCAGCCGATTCCCTACGACCGCCTGATCGCCCTCCGCTTCGGCGCCGCCGCCGTGCGCCAGATCGAGGAGGGAGAGTTCGGCGTCATGGTCTCGCTCGACCCGCCGACCGTGCGTGCCGTGCCGCTCGAACTCGCCGCAAGCCGCATGAAGAGCGTGCCGCTCGAAGCCGATGTCGTGGCCACGGCCCGCGATCTCGGCATCTGCCTGGGCGAGTAGCTACGACAACGCCTCAACCACCTTCGTCAACGTGTCCTTCGCGTCCCCGAACGTCAGCACCGTGTTCGGCGCGAAGAAGAGTTCGTTCTCGATGCCGGCGAAGCCCGGTCTCATGGAGCGCTTCAGCACGATGCAGGAACGGGCGAGGTCGGCGTTGAGCACCGGCATGCCGTAGATCGAACTCGCCGGGTTGTGCTTGGCGGCGGGGTTGACGACGTCGTTGGCGCCGACGACGAGGGCTACGTCGGTGTTCTTGAAGTCCTCGTTGATCTCCTCGAGTTCCATCAGCGAGGTGTAGGGGATCTTCGCTTCGGCCAGGAGGACGTTCATGTGGCCGGGCATGCGGCCGGCGACGGGGTGAATCGCGTAGCGGACCTGCGTGCCGTTCGCCTCGAGGATCTCGGCGAGTTCGCCGACGACGTGCTGTGCCTGGGCCACCGCCATGCCGTAGCCGGGGCAAACGATGACGGAACCGGCGCCGGAGAGCAGCATCGCGGCATCGCCGACCGAGGCCTCCTGGACCCGTTCTCCACCGGCGGCGGCCATCGCGGCGTCTTCCTCGTCGACCTTGCCGAAGGCGCCGAACAGGACGTTGCGGAATGAGCGGTTCATCGCCTTGCTCATGACCACCGAGAGGATGAAGCCCGAGGCGCCGTCGATGGCGCCTGCGATGATCAGCACGTTGTTGTTCAGCGCGAATCCGGTGGCCGAGGCGGCCAGACCTGCGTAGGAGTTGAGCAGCGTGATGACGACCGGCATGTCGGCGCCGCCGATGGGCGCGACGAACAGGATGCCGAGCAGCAGCGGCATCGCGGCCACGGCGTAGAACAGGACCTGGTTCGACGGATCGATCGTGACCAGGACGAGAAGCACGAAGGTGCCCCCGAACAGCAGGATGTTGCTCTGGTTCTGGAGCGGCCAGGTGATGTTGCGGCCCGGAATGAGCCCCGAGAGCTTGCCGAAGGCCATCAACGAGCCGGTGAAGGTCAGGCCGCCGAACAGCACCTCGAAGCCGATCGCGGCCATCGTCGTGTGGTCCATGTGCCCGGCGATGACCTGCTCACGGTAGTACTCCGAGACACCGACGAGCGCCGCGGCGAGTCCGCCGAAGGCGTGGGAGAGGGCGATCCGCTCGGGCATCCGGGTCATCGGGATGAGCGCCGAGATGGCGATGCCGATCGCGCTGCCGATGAAGAACGTCAGCAGGATCCACTTGTATGTCTGGAAGAACCCGGCAATCTCGAGATTGGCCATGATGTCCGGATGGATCACGGTGCCCCAGATGGCGAACACCATGCCGAGTTCGGCGAGGATCAACCCGCGGCGGGCGGTATGGGCCGCCGTCAGGCCGCGCAGCCCGAGGATGAACAGGAACGACGCGATCAGGTAGAGCGTCTCGACCTGGTCGACCACGATCAGGCGTCTCCGGCCGCGTCAGCCTTCGGGTCCTGCTTCTTGAACATCCGCAGCATGCGGTCGGTGATCCAGAAGCCGCCGACGACGTTGATCGTCGCGCACAGCACGGCGATCGCGCCGAGGACGGTGCTCACGTTGTTGTAGTGAGCGCCGGCGGCGACCAGGGAGCCAACCAGGGAGATGCCGGAGATCGCGTTCGTGAACGCCATCAGCGGAGTGTGGAGCAGGGCAGGTACACCCTTGATCACGCCGTAGCCGACGAAGGCCGCGAGCATGAAGATGTACAGCCCAAGGAAGATCTCGAGCATTTCGGTTGCTCCTCCTTGCGCGGGGTTCGGGCCTTGACGTGTGCGTCAGGCCAGTGCTTCGGCGACCTGTTTGTCGACGATCTCGCCGTCGTGGGTTACCACGCAGCCCTTGACGATCTCGTTGTCGAAGTCGAAGCTCAACTCGCCGTCGTTCAGCAGGTAGAGCACGAGCTTCTCGGCGTTGCGCGAGAACATGCGGCTGGCGTCGGCGGCGAGGTCGCTGGCCAGATTGAGCGGGCCCAGGATGGTGACGCCGTTCACGTTGACCTCTTCGCCTGGCCTTGTCAGCTCGCAGTTGCCGCCCTGCTCGGCGGCCAGGTCGACGATCAGCGAACCGTGCGGCATGCCCTCGACCATCCCGGCGGTGATCAGCCTGGGCGCCGGCCGCCCCGGGATCAGCGCTGTCGTGATGCAGGCATCAGTCGAGCGCAGCCGCTCGGCGATCACTTCGTTCGCTCGCCGCTGACTCTCTTCCGAGACCTCCCGGGCGTAGCCGCCCTCCGTCTCGGCGTCCTCGATCGCCGGCACCTCGACGAAGGAGGCGCCCAGGCTCTCGACCTGCTCCTTGACCACGGCGCGCACGTCGTAGGCCTCGACCACGGCGCCCAGCCGGTGGGCGGTGGCGATCGCCTGCAGTCCGGCGACGCCGGCGCCGAGGACCAGGATCCGGGCGGGGTCGATGCGCCCGGCCGCCGTCATCAGCAGCGGAAAGAACTGCGGCAGGCGGTAGGCGGCCAGCACCGCGGCGCGGTAGCCGGCGACCGTGCTCTGGGAGCTCAGAACGTCCATCGACTGCGCGAGCGTGACGCGGGGGATCCGGTCGAGAGCGATCGCGGTGAGCCGGGCGGAACGGAGCTGTTGCACCATGGCTGCGGCGGTCAGCGGGAAAAGCAGGCCAACGACCGCCGCGCCCGCCTTCGACGCCTCGATCTCTGTTGCATCCGGCGCCTGGACCCGGATCACGAGATCGGCTGACGCGAGCACGTCGGCGGCCGTCGCGGCGATCTCGGCGCCGACTTCGCGGTACGCGTCGTCGGCGAAGCCGGCTGCCGTGCCGGCGCCCGCTTCGACCAGGAAGTCGACGCCCTTGGCGTGAATTCTGGCGACGCTCTCAGGAACCAGGGCGACCCGGCGCTCTCCCGGGTGCGTCTCGCGTACGACTCCGCCAATCATGTTCAGGAGGGAACCTGCATGTCCGCGCGCGAAGGTTATGTCCGGGAGGCTTCGCGTGCAAACCGGAGGGAAGCTCGAGCGTGCCGGATGGCTCAGGGAGTTCCGAAGCCCGCGTCCTGGACGGCCTCGCGCAGCGTCGAGGCGGCGGTCGCGCCCCAGACCGTGGCGGTGCCGCCCGTCAGGTCGACACGCGCTGCCTGGACCCCCGGCGCGGCAAGCAGAGCGGATTCGACCGCATCCGCGCAGTTGCCGCAGGTCATGCCGGTCACCGCGATTTCCACCGCCCTGCCGCCCGGCTCGCCGGCCGCCACCTGCTCGGTCGACCACCGGTCCGCTCTCACGTTGCGCCGCCAGCGCCTGAACTCCTGCAGGCCGAACCAGCCGAACATCAGCACCAGCAGGATCGCGGAGGTGGCGGCCCACCAGGGCACACCGTGTTCGTGTGCATGCCCAGCCCGGACCGCGGCGCCGCCGATCAGACTCTCGAACAGCACGGCGAAGCCGAGGCTGCCGACGATGACGGTCGTCAGGTAGACCGCGGTGACTTTGCGGCCGAAGCCGCGGTAGACCGCTCCCACGGTGGCGACGTTGGTGGCGGGGCCGGCCATCAGGAACACGAGGGCGGCGCCGAGGGGCAGCCCGTTGGCGACCAGGGCGGCCGCGATCGGCACCGAGGCGGTGGCGCAGACGTAGAGAGGCAGGGAGATGACGAGCGCCGCGGCGGCGGCGCCGAAGGTCCCCAGGGCGGCCAGATCGAGCCAGGCCTGCTGCGGCAGCAGGACTTCGATGGCGGCGGACACGAGGATGCCGACGGCGACCCAACGCCAGATGCTCTGCAGGAGTTCGCCGCCGTGATCGATCATCTCGGTGATCTTGGGAACGACCGTTCCGCCGATTCGGTGGCCTCCCGACTCGACGCCAGCTTCCTCAGCGGGGGCTTCGTCCTCGACCGGGGCGCCATCGTCCTTCATCCCCTCGACCCACCAGCCGCCGGCGATGCCGGTCACCGCCGCGGCCGCGACCTTGAACAGGGCGAAGGGCCAGCCGAGGAAGGTCGCACTGACCAGGATCGAGTCGACACCCGTTTGCGGCGTGCTGATCAGGAAGCCCATCGCCGAGCCGTTGCTGGCGCCGGTGCGCTTGAGGCCGATGCCGGCCGGGATCACGCCGCAGGAGCAGAGCGGTAGCGGAACGCCCAGGACAACGGCCTTGACCGCGCCGCCGTAGCCGCTGAGCTGGCGCCGGATCAGGTTGCGGGGCAGCAGGACGTGCAGCAGCGCGGCGAGCAGGGCGCCGAACAGCAGCCAGGGTGCGAGCTCGGCGAGCACGCTCCAGGTCGACTGCAGGAAGCTCGTCATTGCTGGGTCACTCTATCGTTCATCGTCGCGGACGCTCCCGCAGTCGGGCCACGAGAATTAGTGTAGGCTAAACTTCTGATTCGCGCCAGCGAATTGTCACGCCGCCGACGCGCCCGTCACGAGAACATGAACCCCCTTTTCGCCCTCGTTGTTCTCGCCGTGGTCGCCGGCCTGGCCGTCCTGGTGGCATGGCCGGACCGGGGCTGGCTGTGGCGCTGGCGCATCGGCTGGCGGGTCCTGCACCGCACCCGCACCGAGGACGCTCTCAAGCACCTCTTCGACTGCGAGTACCAGGGACGTCAGGCCACTCACCAGAGCCTGGTCGGCGTGCTGCGGCTCGGCGGCCGGCGGAGCACCGAGCTCCTCGCCCGCATGGAGAGACTGGGCCTCATCGTGTCGGCGGAGGGGGGCTTCCGGCTGACCGCCGAAGGGCGCAGCGAGGCGCTGCGCGTGATTCGCATTCACCGGCTGTGGGAGCGGTACCTCGCCGACGAGACCGGACTGGAGCCGGAGCGCTGGCATCCGGAGGCGGAGCGCCGGGAGCACCGCACGTCGCCTCAGCAGGCGGAGGAGATGTCGGTGCGGCTGGGGCATCCGCCCTTCGACCCTCACGGCGACCCGATCCCGACCGAGGAAGGCGACATACCGCCGCGAGCCGGCCGGCCGTTGACGGACTTCGCCGCCGGCGACGAAGTCGATGTGGTCCACGTCGAGGACGAGCCCGCCGCGGTCTATGCGCAGTTGGTGGCCGAGGGCGTGCATCCCGGCATGAAGCTGCGGATCACCTCGGTTGCGCCGGAGCGCATCCGCTTCGAAGCCGACCTGGACGAAGTCGTGCTGGCGCCGATCATCGCGGCGAACATCTTCGCCGTGCCGGCCGCGGAGGCGGCGTCCGACGAGACGTCGGTAGCCGCGGCCGCCACCGGATCGCTGTCGGACGTGGCCGTCGGCGAACAGGCGCTGGTGGTCGGCTTCTCCCGCTTCTGCCGCGGCATGGAGCGTCGCCGGCTGCTCGACCTGGGGCTGCTTCCGGGCACCCTGGTGGAAACGAAGATGGCCAGCCCTTCGGGTGATCCGGTCGCCTACCGGGTACGCGGCGCGGTGATCGCGCTGCGGCGTTCCCAGGCCGAGCAGATCCATGTGCAGCAGCTCCCGCTGGAGGCGACGGCGTGACCCAACCGGCAATGGCGCACGACTGCGCCAACTGTCCCGCGCACCATCCGGGCAACCTCGTCCGGCTTGGCGTCGACATGAGCAACTGGGACTACGTCGTCGCTCTGGCCGGCAACCCGAACACCGGCAAGAGCACGGTGTTCAACGCCCTGACCGGCCTGCGCCAGCACACCGGCAACTGGCCCGGCAAGACGGTGACCCGTGCCGAAGGCGGCTTCGAGTACGGAGGAGACCGCTACAAGCTGGTCGACCTGCCTGGGACCTACTCGCTGCTGTCGTCCAGCCTCGACGAGGAGACCGCCCGCGACTTCATTCTCTTCGGCCGCCCCGACGTGACCGTGATCGTGGTCGACGCGACCCGCCTGGAGCGGAACCTGAACCTGGCGCTGCAGGTGCTGGAGATCACGGACCGGGCCGTCGTCTGTCTCAACCTGATGGACGAGGCGCGTCGCAAGGGGCTGACCGTCGACGTGCGACGCCTGGCGCGGGATCTCGGCGTGCCGGTGGTGGCGACCGCGGCTCGCTCGGGCGAGGGGCTGGAGGAACTGAACCGGGTCGTCGCGGAGGTGGCGACGGGTTCCTACCGTTGCCGCCCGCGGCGGGTGGGCGGCCGGTCCCCGGTGCTGAGCGAGGCGACGCGCCGGTTGTCCGGAGCGATTCAGGACGCCTTCCCCGCGCTGCCGAATCCGCAGTGGGTCGCTCTCCGGCTCCTCGACGGCGACCGGACGCTGGCAACGGCGGTGGAGAACGGTTCGCTGGCGGAACTCGTCGATCTGGGGGTGCGGGAGGACGGCGACGAAGCCGACGAAGCCGACGAAGCCGGTCCCCCGACCGTCGCCGAGCCGGAGGCGACCCGAGCGGCCGCCGCTGAGCTGGCGGAGCCCGCCATTGCCGCCGAACCCGCGGCCCGCGCCGCGGTGCTCGAACTGGCAGGCCAGTTGCGATGGGGAGTGGGCCGGAACTTCCACCAGGCCCTGACCGAGGCGGTCTACGCCGAGGCCGCCCGCATCGCCGATCGCGCCGTCTCGCGCGACGGCGAGCGGAGACGCTTCGACTTCGACGCCACGCTCGACCGCCTGGTGACCAGCCGGGTGTTCGGCTTTCCGCTGATGTTGCTCATGCTGACGGTCGTCTTCTGGCTCACGATCGCGGGCGCCAATGTGCCTTCATCGATGCTCGCGTCTTTCCTGATCGACACCGTGCATCCGCTGCTGAAGCAGGTGGCTTCCGCCTTCGGCCTGGTCTGGTGGCTTGACGGACTCCTGATCGACGGCGTGTACCTGGCCACCGCCTGGGTCGTCGCGGTGATGCTGCCGCCGATGGCGATCTTCTTTCCGCTGTTCACCCTGCTCGAGGATTTCGGCTACCTGCCACGGGTGGCGTTCAACCTCGACCGGATGTTCCATCGCGTCGGCGCCCACGGCAAGCAGGCCCTGACGATGGCGATGGGCTGGGGCTGCAACGCGGCGGCGATCGTCTCCACCCGGATCATCGACAGCCCGCGCGAGCGCCTGATCGCGATCATCACGAACAACTTCTCGCTCTGTAACGGCCGGTGGCCGACGCAGATCCTCATCGCTTCCATCTTCATCGGGGGTTTGGTGCCGGCCCATCTCGCCGGTGCCGTCTCGGCCGTGTCGGTGGTCGGGGTCGCCGTGCTGGGCGTCCTGCTGACCTTCGCCGTCTCCTGGTTCCTGTCGCGCACCGTGCTGCGCGGAGAGGCGTCCGCCTTTTCGCTCGAGCTGCCGCCCTACCGGCCACCGCGGGTCCTGCAGACGATCTACACCTCGATCATCGACCGGACGCTGATCGTCCTCTGGCGCGCCGTCGTGTTCGCGGCGCCCGCCGGAGCCCTGATCTGGCTGCTTGGCAACATCCGCGCCGGCGACGCCTCGCTTGCCGAGACCCTGATCGGCGCCCTCGACCCGTTCGGCTACGTCCTGGGACTGTCCGGGATCATCCTGGTCGCCTACATCATCGCGGTGCCGGCGAACGAGATCGTGATCCCGACGATCCTCATGCTGACGGTGCTCGTCGCCGGCCTGCCGGGAGTCGGCGCCGGCGCTGGCGTCATGTTCGAGCTCGATTCCGAGGTCGCGACCGCTCAGGTCCTCGAAGCCGGCGGCTTCACCCTGCTGACCGCCGTCTGCCTGATGCTCTTCTCGCTCGTCCACAACCCCTGTTCGACGACGCTGTACACGATCTGGAAGGAGACCCGCAGCGTTCGCTGGACCGCGGTCTCGGCGCTGCTGCCCATCGCCATGGGCTTCCTGCTCTGCTTCGCCGTCGCCCAGATCTGGAGAGCGCTCCTGTAACCGCGGGTCTTCTGACCCTGGTGGCGCGGGTCTTCTGACCCGCGATAGACAGCGCCGCGAAGCGGCGACCTTGCGCTACTTGCGCCCGTACCGGCGCTGGAACTTCTCGATCTGGCCGGCGCTGTCGACGAAGTGCTGACGTCCCGTGTAGAAGGGGTGGGACGCGGACGAGATCTCGAGCCGGATCTCGTAGTGCTCGACGCCGTCGATGTCACGGGTCTTGTCGCTCGTCATCGTCGACTGCGAGATGAACTCGGCGTTCGCCGACGGGTCGATGTACACCACGGGGTGCAGCTTCGGATGGATATCGCTCTTCATGGTGTTTCTCGCTTGGGTTGGGCTCAGGGAGGGCGGATACCGCGACGCCTCCGAGGGCGGGTGATGATAACCGAATTATCGTCACGTCAGACGACGATGTTGACCAGCCGCCCCGGCACCACGATCACCTTGCGGGGCTCCTTGCCGTCCATGAAGCGGCGGGCGTTGTCCGAGGCGAGCGCGAGTTGCTCCAGGGTCGCCGGGTCGGCGCCGGCGGGCACCTGGAGCACGTCGCGCTTCTTGCCCATGACCTGCACGACGACATTGATCGTCTCGTCGACCACCAGTTCCGGGTCGTAGGCGGGCCATTCCTGGTGGCAGATCAGGCCCTCGCCGCCGAGCCGGGACCACAACTCCTCGGCGATGTGCGGCGCGAAGGGCGACAGGACGCGCAGGAACGCATCGAGCAAGGGGCGCGGCACACGGTCGGCGGCGGTCGCCGCGTTGACCCAGATCATCATCTGCGAGATCGCCGTGTTCATGTCGAGCGAGTCGATGTCCTCGCCCACCTTGCGGATCGTCTTGTGGAGCTGCCGTTCCAGGTCGTCGCCGGGTGCCGCTCCGTCGTCGCCGACCTTCCCGGCGAGTTCGCCGGTCCGTTCGTCGACGACCAGACGCCAGGTTCGCCGCAGGAAGCGGTGCAGACCGTCGGTGTCCTTGGTCTGCCACGGCTTCTGCTGGTGCAGCGGCCCCATGAACAACTCGTGCAGCCGCAGCGTGTCCGCACCCCAGCGGTCGATCACGTCGTCGGGGTTGGCGACGTTCAGCTTCGACTTCGACATCTTCTCGACCCGGGCCTCCAGCGGCTGGTCCGTGCCGGCGAGGAACACCCGGTCGTCACGCCAGTCGACCGTGTCCGGGTGGTGGTACTTCCCCGACTCGTCGCGGTAGCTGTAGGCCAGGATCATCCCCTGGTTGAACAGGCGGGCGAAGGGCTCGGAGGTCGAGACCAGGCCGGCGTCGTACAGCACCTTCTGCCAGAAGCGGGCGTAGAGGAGGTGGAGCACCGCGTGCTCGACGCCGCCGATGTACAGGTCGACCGGCATCCAGTAGCGCTCCAGCTCGCGTGACCAGGGCGCCTCCGTGTTCTTCGGGTCGATGTAGCGCAGGAAGTACCAGCAGGAGCCGGCCCACTGGGGCATCGTGTTCGTCTCGCGCCTTGCCTTGCGGCCGTCCGGGAGGGTGACGATGAGCCAGTCGTCGCCGGCGCGGGCGAGCGGCGGCCGGCCGTCGGCGGTCGGCTTGAATTCGTCGACCTCGGGCAGCTCGACCGGCAGGTCCTCGCGCGGCACCGGCAGGATCTCGCCGGTCGGTTCGCCGTCGTCGCCGAGCACATGGAGGACCGGAAACGGCTCGCCCCAGTAGCGCTGGCGCGAGAACAGCCAGTCCCGCAGGCGGTACTCGACCCGGCGCGTGCCGTGCCCTTCCTCGACCAGCCACTCGATCATCCGCTCCTTGGCCTGGTCGACCAGGAGTCCGTCGAGGAAGCCGCTGTTGATCGCGGGGCCGTCTTCGAGGTAGGCGTCGCCCTCCCAGCCGGCCGGCGGTTCGACCGTGCGCACGATCGGCAGGTCGTACTGGACGGCGAAGTCCCAGTCGCGCTGATCCTGGCCGGGGACGCCCATGATGGCGCCCGAGCCGTAGCTCATCAGCACGTAGTCGGCGACCCAGATCGGGATCGGCTCGCCGGTGCCCGGGTTCGTGGCGTAGGCGCCGGTGAATACGCCGGTCTTGCTCTTGGCCAGGTCGGTCCGCTGCAGCTCGCTCTTGTTGACCGCCTCGTGGACGTAGGTGTCGACCGCGTCACGCTGCTCGGCGGTCGTGATCTCGGAAACGAGCGGATGCTCCGGCGCCAGCACGCAGTAGGTGGCGCCGAACAGGGTGTCCGGCCGGGTCGTGAACACGGGGAAGCTGTCGTCGGCGCCGGCGATCGGCATCCGGATCTCGGCGCCGTGAGACTTGCCGATCCAGTTGCGCTGCATCTCCTTGACGTACTCGGGCCAGTCGACCTGGTCGAGGTCTTCCAGCAGGCGCTCGGCGTAGGCGGTGATCCGGAGCATCCATTGCCGCATCGTCCGCCGCTCGACGGGGTCGCCGGTGTCGACGTAGGCGCCGTCCTTGACCTCCTCGTTGGCCAGCACCGTGCCCAGCGCCGGGCACCACCAGACCGGCACGTCCTCGAGGTAGGCGAGGCCGCGCTGGTGGAGTTCGAGGAAGATCCACTGGGTCCAGCGGTAGTAGTCCGCGGCCGACGTGTTGACCTCCCGGTCCCAGTCGTAGGAGAAGCCGAGGCGCTCGATCTGGCGGCGGAAGTTGGCCACGTTCCTCTGGGTGATGAGGCGGGGGTGCTGGTTCTCGCGCACCGCGGCGCGCTCGGCCGGCAGGCCGAAGGCGTCCCAGCCCATCGGGTGGAGCACGTTGTAGCCCTCCATCCGCCTCTTGCGCGCCACGACGTCGGTCGCCGTGTAGCCCTCCGGGTGGCCGATGTGCAGCCCCGCCCCGGAGGGGTAGGGGAACATGTCGAGCACGTAGTACTTGGGCCGGCTTGCCAGCAGCTCGGGGTCGTCCGGGGTCCTGAACGCCTCGTGCTCGTGCCAGATCCGCTGCCACTTCGGCTCGATCCCGGCGGCGTCGTAGACGTGCCGGCTCGGCCTGGATGGCTTGTCCCTGGTCGTCATCTGCGTCGCCTTGCGCGGTGTCGAGGCACGGAGTCCGGGAGGCTCCGGCTCGGCTGCGGAGTGTAGCGCCAGGTCCGGCCGCATCTCCGCTACCATCCAAGCTCATGGATCCGCTGCACGAACAGATGAGGTCCTGGCGCCGGGACTTCCACCGACACCCCGAGCTCGCGTTCGAGGAAGTGGAGACCAGCCGCAAGGTGGCGGCGCTCCTCGAGTCGTTCGATGGCATCGAGGTCCACCGCGGCCTCGCCGGCACCGGCGTCGTCGGCGTGCTGAAATCCGGCTCGTCGGACCGCAGCATCGCGCTCCGCGCGGACATGGACGCGCTGCCGATCGAGGAGGAGAACGAGTTCGAGCACCGCTCGCGGAACCCCGGCAAGATGCACGCCTGCGGCCACGACGGCCACACGGCGATGCTGCTCGGAGCCGCGAAGCACCTGAGCCGGAACCGGACCTTCGACGGCACCGTCTACTTCTTCTTCCAGCCCGCGGAGGAGAAGGACGGCGGCGCGCGCGTGATGATCGAGGAGGGGCTGTTCGAGCAGTTCCCCGCCGAGGAGGTCTACGGCGTCCACAACTACCCGGGAATGGAGGTCGGCAACTTCGGCCTCTGCGCCGGGCCGCTGATGGCCGCGATCGACGTGTTCGAGTTCGCGGTGACCAGCGCCGGCGGCCACGCCGCCTTCCCTCACGGCACGGTCGATCCGATCCCGATCGGGGCCGAGATCGTCCTCGCCCTGCAGACGATCGTGGCCCGCAACGTGGATCCGCTCCATAGCGCGGTGATCACGGTGGCTCGTGTCCATGGCGGTCACGCGGACAACGTGATCCCGAGCCGGGTCGTTCACGGCGGCTGCGTCCGGGCGTTCCTGCCCGAGGTACAGAAGCTCGTCGAGCGACGGATGCGCCAGATCGGCCGCGGAATCTGCACCGCCCACGGCGCCGGCTTCGAGTTCCAGTACCGCCACTACTACCCGGCCACCGTGAACCACGCCGAGCAGACGGAGAAGGCGGCGAACGCCGCCCGCGAGGTCGGCAGGGACGTCACCACCAGCCTCGCCCCCGTGATGGGCTCAGAAGACTTCGCCTACATGCTCCAGGAACGCCCAGGCGCCTTCATGTTCCTGGGCAACGGCGAAAGCGCCGGCCTACACACCCCGCGCTACGACTTCAACGACGACGTCCTGCCCATCGGCATGCGCTACTGGACCACGCTCGTCGAGACGCAGTTGTCCGCGTAGCCGCGTCGGCGGGAACCCGCCCGCGGCGGGGCCACCGCTAAGCGCAGTTGCAGAGTTCGATGAAGAAGGCGCGGACGGTGTCGAGGAACTCGGGAGAGCTCAGGGTGGTCATGTGGTTGGCGCCTTCGATGACGTGGAGGCGGTGCTCCTTCATGACATCGACGAGGGCGTCGGCGTTTGGCTTCAGGGGATCGTCGCTGCCGATGATGTTGAGAGTCGGCACCTTGTTGATGCGGAGGAGTTCGGCGTTCACGTCGAGGGCGGGAAAGCTGCGGACCACGGCTGCCAGGGCCATCTGGTCGTTCGAGGCGACCATTGCCTGGCCGATCGCCTGAACCTGCTCGGGTGTCGGTGGTTCCTCGCCGGGCCACAGGAACTCGACGAGGGGACCGCCCCCCTTGCCTGCCTCGAGGGAGGCGGCCAGCGCGTCGAACATCGCGTCGTCGCGGAGTTCGGGGCTGGGCCAGCCGGCGCCGCCGACCACGGCCGACATCAGTCGGTCCGGTGCCAGGGCGACGAGCTTCATCGTGATGAAGCCGCCCATCGAGTAGCCGACGACGTGCGCCTGCTGCAGCCGCAGATGGTCGAGCAGGTCGACGACGTCCAGGGCCATGCGCTCGCCGTAGCTCGCGGGGTCGTGGGGCTTGCCGCTCATGCCGTGGCCCCGCTGGTCGACGGCGATGACCTGGAACTCCTCGGCGAGCCGGCCGATGATGCCGGCGGTGCCCCAGTTCGAGGCGGCGGTGCCGGTGATGCCGTGGAGCAGCACGACCGGGTCGCCGCGGCCCTCGACGAGGTAGTGGATCTCGACGCCGTCACTGGCCGTGAACGACTGGGTCGAGGCTTCGCTTTGCGCCCAGGCGCCGGTGAAGGCACCTAGCGCGACCAGCGTCGCCAGAACGGCCCGGAACATCGGTTGCCGATACGTCGTACTTCTTCTCATGGAGGGGAGGCTATCCGCTTTGTTACGCTGCCGCGGAACGCTGATCGGATCACCGCTCACAGGATTCCATGGACATCGAGAGCGCAGCACGCCGCGTCCGCGAAGACGGCTACACCGTCGAGCCCGACTTCCTCGACGAAGAGACGCTGGAGCGGTTGCTCCGCGATCTCGCGCCCGTCTTCGAGGCGATCGGCAGCCGGATGACGGACGACTACGGCCAGCAGACGATCCATACGCACAACCTGCTGGCCAAGACGCGGGCCGTCGACGAGCTCCTCATGGACGATCGTCTGCTGGGGCTGGTGGAGGCCGTGCTCGGCCCCGACTACCAGGTCTCGGGCGTCGCCGCGATGCGGCCCGGGCCGGGAGACCGTCCCCAGCGGATGCACCAGGACGACGGCCACTATCCGCTTCCGCGCCCGCACGTTCCGCTGATCGCCAACACGCTGATCGCGCTCGATCCGTTCACGGTGGAGAACGGGGCCACGGAGATCGTTCCCGGCAGCCATCGCTCGGCCGATCCCGTCGATCCCGACGTGCCGACGTTGACGGTGGAGATGCCGGCCGGGGCGCTCTTCCTGTGGGACGGCGCCGTCTGGCACCGGGGCGGCGGGAACTCGACGCAGAACGGGTATCGACGCTCCCTCAACTTCAACTTCAATCTGGCGTGGCTCAAGCAGCGGGAGAACCAGTTCGTCGGCGTGCCGTGGGAAGTCGTGGTGGAAATGCCCGAGAAGTTGCAGGCGTTGATCGGTTACAAGCTGACCAACCGCGGTCTGGGCACGGTGGACTACCGCAACCCCATCGAGACCGTGAAGCGGCGGTTGGCGGAGACAAGGGGGATGAGCAGATGACAGCAGCATCCGCGACGGAAACCAGGGATAGCGACTCGAAACCGCGGTCGGTGGTCGAGTCAGCCGTCGAAACGGCCCACAAGGTGGCGCTCGCCGGCGCCGGCGTAGCGGGCGAGGCGGCAGACGTGGGCGCCAAGGTCTTCGACCGGCTGGTCGCCCGCGGCGCGAAGGTCGAGAGCCAGGGCAAGGAGTCCCTGAGCGGCTGGCGGGACAAGGCCGAGGAGAAGGTCCAGCAGGTGCGTAGCGCGGCCGAGAAGGGGATCGAACAGACTCGGACCAAGGCGCGGACGGGAATCGACGAGCACCTGGAGCGGCGGCTCGAGAAGCTCGGTGTCCCCGGCAAGGCGGACCTGGAGGCCGTAATCGAACGGCTGAGCGCGATCGAGGCGCGTCTCGATGCGCTGGAGAAGCCGAAGCCGCGCCGGCGCACGGCGAAGAAGAAGACGCCCGCGAAGGCCGGGTAAGGCGCGAGGTCGCCGGCGCAGCCGGCGGGGAGTGCCTATGCCGTGCGGCGGCGGGCTCGTCGTTCAACCCGCACGGCGTGGAGAATCTGGCTCAACCTGGCCGGTCGGCCGCCGCGGGCAATGCGCTCCTCCCCCAGGTCGAACGCCAGCTTCCACTGCCGGCGCAGGATCGCGTGGGCCGCGAAGAAGCCGTAGCGGGGGTCGTACATGTGGGTGGCCTCCGACGTCACGCCGTTCACTTCCAGCACACGGAGACCTTCGCCGCGCCGTAGCGCCTCGGCGCTCGGGACGCGCACGTCGAAGCGGCCGAAGTCGAACCCGTCGTAGGCGGTGCAGATCGCGTTCATCGCTCGTTCCAGTTCCGGGGTGTGCAGGTCGTTGGCGTCCAGGAAGATCGTCCCGCGCGAGTGGGCGCCGACCTGGGTCAGCTCGACTCTCTCGCCGGCGGCAGGGACATGCGTCGCCGCTTCGGGATGCTCCCGCCGGTAGATGTGCGCGATCGCGACCGCGCGTGGGTCGTCGAGGATCAGCCGTTCGAGCGTGCTCGTGCCGTCGCCGGTCACGGCGGGCCGCACCTTGTGGGTGATCGAGAAGACGTGCCCGTCGCGCCGGCCCTGGTGGCGGGCCCAGAACACGCCGTACTCCTCGCCGTCGACGTGCTCCTGGGCGAGCGCGGGTCCCGGTGTCGCTTCGAAGAACGCCGCCGTCTCGGTTTCGGAGCGCGCGACGGCGACGCCGCGTCCGCGTTCCCCGGTGTCCGGCTTGAGCACGACCGGATGGTCGAGATTCTGGTCCTCCAGGAACCGGTCTAGAGCCCCGATGCGTTCCTCCAGGCTGCCGGTCGGCAGACGCTTCCAGGCCGGCAGCGCGTCGCCGATTCCGGCCAGCCCGTCGAGGATGTCGCTCTTCGACTCCCCGAGCAGGCCGCCGAGCGGCATGGCGGGGTTGATCGCGGTGAACGCCGTCAGGCGACCGCGCCGCAGGCCCTGCCAGAGGATGTAGAGCGCGAGCGGCGGGTAGAACGCCCACATCGGCCAGAACTCCCAGTGCCGCAAACGCAGTAGCCGGCCGCGCCAAACGCGGCGGCCGCGCCAGGTGAACAGCGGCACGACGACGCCACGTACGGTGAAGATGACGAGAGCCAGAGCCAGCACGGCGCCGAGAAGGCCCCCCGGCAGGCGGCCGCCGAAGCGTTCGACCGCCTCGCGTCCCAGGACCGCGTTGACGCCGACGAAGGCCGGGGTCCAGATCGCCACGGCGAGGGCGAAGTAGAAGCAGAAGCGGAGCAGGCTCGTGCGCAGGATGCCGGCGGCGAGGCAGGTCGGCAGCCGCGTTCCGGGCAGGAACCGGCTGACCAGGACGACGACCAGGGCCCGCCGGCGCAGCCACGCCGAGGCTTCTTCGAATCTGGCTTCACTGACCCACCACTTGAAGGGTGGCAGCCTGAGAGCCGGGCGGCCCAGGACGCGCGCCAGCCAGGCGATGCCGAGGTCGCTGCTCAGGATGCCGACGTAGCAGGCGGCGACGGCGACCGGGAAGTCGAGCCGGCCCTGGGCCACGAGCAGGCCGGCGGTGATGCAGGTCAGGTCCTCGCTGGCGTACGCGGCGAACACGAGGAGCAGGAAGACGATCAGCAGGGCCGGCCCGGTGAACGGCGGCAGGTCCAGGTCGTCGAACGGCAGCGCCGCCCGCCGCAGCCGTTCCGGTTCGGCGTCGGCGCGGGTCGGAGCCCCGCCGGCCTCGACACGGCTCAGGAAGTCCTCGATACGGACGGCAAGGTCCTCGCCGCCGCGAAAGAGAAAGAAGTGGCTGTCCGGCCGCATCCACAGCTCGCTGTGCGGCACGATCCGGTGGTGCTCCCTTGCCGCGGCTGCCGGCACCAGCGGGTCCTGCGCGCCGTGGATGATGAACACCGGCGCTTCGAGGGACTCCAGGATGCCGCGCAGCGGCCGCTGGTCCGTGTCGTAGAAGTTGCGGGCGTAGGAGTTGGCGACGGCCATGTCCAGGGCGCCGAAGTGCGGAACCAGGTTGCGCACTCCCCAGAACAGGCCGAGCTGCAGGCCGTGGAGGCCGTGGTTCACCCGGTAGTCGCCCAGGAGCTCGAGTTCCTGCACGCCGATCGACGACATGAGGATGACGGAGGCGACCCGGTCGGGCGCCTGGTCGGCCAGATGCAGGGCTACCGCGCCGCCCATGCTGAAACCGAGGACGTGGAACCGCTCGACGCCCAGCCGATCGAGCAGCTTGAGTGTCGAGTCGGCGTGGCCCCGGGAGGAGTAGTCGGCCACTCTGTGATCGGAGGCGCCGAAGCCGGGGAGGTCGGGTGCGATGGTCTCTCGATCAAGGTATGTCCGGCTCCGCCCGCGGACAACGACGTTCTCTCCGGTGCCATCTGCGAGGTCGTCGTCCGCTCGCTCGTCGTCAGCCGTGCTGCGTAGCCTCTCGACGACCGCCAGGAGCAGGGCGAGTTCCGTCAGGACGCCGAAGTTGTCCGCGCTGCCCGGCGAGCCGTGCAGGAGCACGAGGGGCTGGGCTTCGGGACGGTGAGAGCCCGTTTGCTTCCAGGCGATGCGCAGCGTGCCTTCGCCGTCCGGGGTGGCGATTTCCACCGTCTCGCGATCTTCCGGCAGCGGCTGCTGGTCGTCGTCGGCCAACCGCACGACCGTCGAGCCGGCAAGGGCCGCGCAGTAGACTCCGACGGCGATCCGAAGCCAGGGTAACCCCCGCCCGGAGGTCGTCATGGGAAGCGGCGGTCGCTGGTCGACGCGGCGGCTTCCCCGCTCGAGACCATGGGCCGGAACGCCGCCGCCATCCGCCCCTCGAGCCGGCGGGCGAGTTCCTTGCGGTCCGGGTGCCGGAACGGTCCTTCTCCGAACTCGAGTTCGGCCTCGATCCTGCCGAGCTTGAGCAGCTCGGGCGCGTGCGGCGTCAGCGGCATCTCGCCCCACCAGGCGACGCTCAGGAAGGCGGGATCCTCGTCATCCGGCGTCTCGTAGCGCACAACGGCCCAGTGGACGGGCAGTTGTCTGGCGGCGGCGGGCGCGAGCAGGGAGGGCTTCAGCGTCGCCACGGCGTCTCCCGGTGTCGAGGTGCCCTCGGGGAACAGGATGACCGGATCGCCCGCCTCCAGTGCCTCGGCGATCTGGTCGGCTACCCGGGTGACGTCACGGCGCCGGCCGCGGTCGACGAAGAGGATGTCGACCGTCCGGCACACGGTTCCGGCCAGGGGCCAGTCCGCGATCTCGGCCTTGGAGACGAACCGCGCCGGCGAGTGCGCGGCGAGAACCAGGATGTCGATGTAAGAGATGTGGTTCGAAACCAGCAGGCAGGGCGGCGCTGGCGGCGCACCCCGGACCGTGACCCGGCAGCCGAGCACGGCCAGGCACGCGCGGCCCCAGCGGCGCATGATGCCGGAGCGGACCTTCCGCCAGGTCGGGTAGCGGCGTGCGAGAAAGGGCTTCAGGACGAACAACGGCAGCCACGCGGCCAGAGTGAGCACGAGGAACGCCGGGCCCCGCCAGAACAGCCGCCACAGCCGCACGAGGCGCCTCGGGAAGTGGAGGTTGAGGCCGGACACGGAGCCTGCGACGGGCCTGACGGTTCTACGTGGCAGCCGGCGGCGCCGTAGCGGCCGCCGGAGCCTGGTCGAGTCCGAAGATCAGCCGGATGCGCCGGCTGAGCGTGGCCGTGTCCATCAGCACCAGGTAGTCGATCGTCTTGAAGTCGCGGTCGATTGCCGGCCGGCTGCAGACGAGGGCGCCGTAGCGCAGGTAGGTTGCGAACAGGGGTGGTAACTCGACCTCCGGGACTCTCTCGACCGTCTCGGGCGGCGCCTCGCAGCGGGCGTGCCCAAGGACCGGTACGTCGAGGTCCGGCCGGACCTTCCCGGCCGAGACGAGCTGCTTGTAGAGCCGGATGCCGGCGGCCTGGTCCTGGCTGGTCAGGGAGCAGCAGCCGAACAGGTAGCGGAGCCGATTGTGGACCATGTAACGGGCCAGACCCTGCCAGAGGAGGAACAGAACGGTCCGCTTCCGGTGGCGGCGATGGATGCAGGCTCGGCCGATCTCGACCGACTGATCGAGCAGGCTGCTGGGCAGGGCGTCCAGGTCGTACTCGATGGCCGAGTAGAAGCCATTGCCGCGGGCCGCCATGGCGGCCGTCTGCATCCGGTACGTGCCGATCATCGTGCCGTCCGTCTCCTCGACCAGCATGTGGTGGCAACTCGCGTCGAAGTCGTCCGTGTCGCGGCCGGTGTCGTAGGACTCGTCGAGACCCTCGCCCAGTTCCAGGTTGAAGACCTCGAAGCGCAGGGTCAGCAGCCGGTCGATGTCCTCGGTGGTGCGCGCGAAGCGCAGGCGGTAGGGGCCGGCCTCGATTTGTCCGTCGGGCAGGTGTTCGGGGCTGGGGATACCAGGTGACTCGGCGTTTCGGGAGAGGAAGCCGACCGGATCGGTCATGAGCGGGTCCCCGCCGCGGCGCGAATCGACTCGGCGCCGAAGATCACAAGAAACAGGCGGTCGTCTTCGTGGTGGAGCAGGCCGGTGATTTCGACAGGCTGGCCCACCCAGTCGAGCACTTCCGGGCCGACGGGTCGGCCGGAGGCGTGCATCAGATGGACCAGTTGCCGCTCTCCGCTCTTCGTTCTGACCAGGAGGGCCGCCGGGATGCCTCCGCGGATACAGAGGGAGGCGCAGTCTCGGTGAGGCTTGCCGCGGCCCGGCTTCATCGCGCCCAGGTAGCACTTCGTGTCGACGATTTCCCCTGTGAGGGTCTGCGCGTCTCCCGGAGAGTCGGGCGCTTCCGCGGCGCCACCTTCGCCGACCTGCTCCGAGAGTTCGAAGGAGTGCACTTCGAGCATTGCGCCCTCGGGATTCCGGATCAGCGTGCCTTCGAGATCGATCTTCCGTGAGGTGCCGGACTGCGACGGCAGGCCGGGAGCCGCGTCCACGTCGAGTCCATGCTTGCCGACAGCGAC
Organism: Holophagales bacterium; assembly: GCA_009836625.1. Taxonomy (GTDB): domain Bacteria; phylum Acidobacteriota; class Thermoanaerobaculia; order Multivoradales; family Multivoraceae; genus Multivorans. The sequence continues at coordinate 1,201,218 of VXVC01000004.1, read as the reverse complement.
CAGAAGATACCCGTCGGCCGGTCCGTCCGCCGTGATCAGCCGGGGATGGGGATCGACGACCAGTTCGCCCGAGTAGTCGCGCACCGTGCCGTACTCGAACACTCCCTCGTCGAACCGTTCGAGGAGCAGAGCCAGACAGAAACCGATCGCCGCGGCCAGGGCGATCAGCCCGACGGCCAGCCGGCGCGCGAACCGGCGGATGCCGGGCGGCGTCTCGTCGACGTAGCCGACGTAGAAGTCGTCGTGGCGGTCGCCGGTCACGAAGGCTCCTCGGCAGCGGCTGCAGCGTCGACCCGCGCCGGCTCGGCGCGGGTTCCAGGCGGATTGGGCCGGGGATCAACCAGCACCCGGCCCTCCGTGACGCGTACATTGAAGGTCGGAATCGTCTCGGTGAACGGCGGCGGCGAGCAGCCGTCCTCGGGACGGTACTGGTAGCCGTGCCAGGGGCAGGTGATGCAGCCGTCGATGACCCGGCCTTCGCCCAGCGGGCCGTTCTGGTGCTGGCAGACGTTGGAGACGGCCGCGATCCGTTCGCCGCCGTCTGCGCGATAGCGGAACACGGCCACCCGTTCACCGGCGAGGAGGAAGATCCGCGCTCGGTCGACGGGAATGTCGGAGACGGCGCAGACGTCGACCGCGGAGCCTTCCGCCGCGGCGGCCGGTGCCGGCGCCCGTTCGCGCCAGCCGGCCACGAGGTGCAACGAGGCGATGCCGGCGAAGCCGAGTACCAGCAGGACGGCGAGCGCCGACGGTCGCTCCGGGGCCTGCAGACTGCCCAGCGCAACGTGGACGAGGATCAGCCCGTAGGCGACGTAGACCAGCATGTGGAGCGACTTCCAGACCGGCGCGGTCAGGTTGGCGAGCCAGAAGTCGTGCGAGGTCGCCGCCAGCAGGAACAGGATGACGAGGGCCGCCAGGCCGAGCGCCTGGAACGGGAACCGGGTCAGGCTGTCGTAGCTCCCGTTGCTGGCCAGCACGCTGACCAGGGGACTCAGGACCCCGAGGCCGTGGAACTGGACGATCGAGAACCCGCCGTGGGCGAGAGCCAGCAGGAACGCGCAGACGCCGAGGTGGCGGCGGTTGTAGAGCAGGGGCAGGAACCGCCGGTCGAGCCGGCAAAGCGGCCCGATTACGAGCACGAGGTGCAGCAGCAGCAGGGCGCCGGCGCCGAAGCCGCGGATCAGCAGGGTTTCGATCGTGGCCTGCGGCCGCGTAGCGGCTCCGATTCCGACGAAGAGACCGAGGAACACGAGGACGCCGGCCGCGATCGTCAGGTCGTAGAGCTTCTTGTTGCGGTTCCAGAGGACCGCCTGGTACTCGGCGCTCACGGCTCGACGGCGTCCGCCGCGACCTCACGCGCTTCGGGAAGGGCGTCCACGAGCGGCGGCTCGGGACGAAGGAGGACCGCGACGGCGAGCAGGACCGCCAGGATGGGGAACAGCACCGTCCAGACCAGGCGGTGACGCCGTCGCAGACCGCGGATCATCCGGAGGCCTGCCTCGGTCGAGCGCCGGCCGCATCGCGATGAGCGTTGCGCTCCGAGGGGGGCTGCCGGCCGGTCAGCCACCTCCGCAGGAGGACGGGCCAGAGCACGGCGACGCCGGGAAGGATGATGAGCCGGAAGCCGAATCCGGCCGATCGTGCCGCGGGATCGATGCGGCCGACCCCGCGCCAGGCGAAGAAGGGAGCGAAGGCCAGCCCGCAGGCGATGTACACGGTGCAGAGCAGCACGACGACCTCGGCGGCGCGCACGATGGACATCGCCGGGAGTATACGCGCGGAGTTTGGAGGTTCGATCCCGTAGACTCCGACCGCTTCGACGAGGAACCAGGAAACCGGAGAAGAGAACATGCCGCTCACATATCGTTCGAACGGATCGACTTTCTCCGATAGTCCGGGCGGGTTCCTGCTCGCCTCTCTGCTGCTTGCGGCCGCGCTGCCGGCGGCCGGCCAGGAGATGACCGTGGAGGCCTACGAGCCGCGCTCGACCCTCAAGGTGCCTGGCGGTCCGGTCACACGCGCGAAGTTCCCATTCGTCGACGCCCACGGCCACCTCCGCGGCGGCGATCCGGCCCGGATCGACCAGATGGTCAAGGAGATGGACGAGATGAACATGGCCGTGTTCGTCAACCTGAGCGGCGGCTCGGGTGAGCGCCTCAAGGCGAACATCGCGGGTACCCAGGGCCGCTACCCGGGCCGGTTCGTCGTCTACGCGAACGTCGACTTCTCCGGCATCGGCGAGCCCGGCTGGGGCGAGGAGGCGGCGGCACAGCTCGAGGCGGACTTCCATGCCGGCGCGCAGGGGCTAAAGATCTACAAGAACCTCAGCATGTTCCAGACCGACGTCGACGGCAACCGGGTGGCGGCCGACGATCGGCGCATCGATCCGGTGTGGGCGATGGCGGGCGAGCTCGGCATCCCGGTCCTGATCCACGTCGGCGAGCCGTCGCCGTTCTGGGACCCGTGGGACAAGCACAACGAGCGCTGGCTCGAACTCAAGATGTTCCCGAACCGGCGGCGCGACGACGCGACCCGCTTCGCTCCGTTCGACCAGACGATGGAGGAGCAGCACAACCTGTTCCGCAATCACCCGAACACGACGTTCATCAACGCCCATCTCGGCTGGTTCGGCAACGACCTGGGACGGCTCGGCAAACTGCTCGACGAGCTACCCAATGTCTACACGGAGCTCGGCGCGGTCCTCGCCGAGCTCGGCCGGCAGCCGATCACGGGCGCCGCCTTCATGGAGAAGTACCAGGACCGCGTCCTGATGGGCAAGGACTCCTGGGATCCGATCTGGGGCTACCACGTCTACTTCCGCGTGCTGGAGACGCGGGACGAGTACTTCGACTACTACCGCAAACGCCACGCCCACTGGAAGATGTACGGGCTCGGCCTGTCGGACGAGGTACTCGAGAAGGTCTACTTCCGCAACGCGCTGAAGATCATCCCCGGCCTCGACCGGAGCCTCTTCCCGGAGTAGGCCCGCTGCGTCAGGGCCCGGTCGCTTCGCTGCCCTCCGCGGCTTCCGGTTCCGGCGAACCGGTGCAGTCGCCGCAGTGGACGTCGTCGACCGCTTCGCCGGCGGCGAGCGACGCGACCCAGTCGCGGATCTTCACGCCGTCTGACTCGTACGTGTAGAACTGGGGCCGCAGCATGATCGTGTGCAGCTCGCCCGCCGCGATGTAGCTCCGGTAGTTGTCCTGGCCCTCGAGCGCCGCGTCGATGTCGGCCTCGTTGGCGTCGAGCAGCGGCTGCAGGCCGCCACTGACATCGGTGCCGGCGATCTCCAGGAATTGAATCTGAACATCGTCTTCCGCGGTGTCGTAGCGCGTGAACATCGCCTCGGGATGGGCCTTGGCGGCCTGGATGTACAGCGCCTCGAACGAGAAGTTGTCGGTGTCGACCTCGTTCATGTTCTCGAAGTGGGAGAGCGCGGCGAGCGTTCCCCAGGACTCGTGCGGTCGGCCGTCGGAGAGGTTGCGGTAGCCGCCGGCGCCGTCGCCGAGCGCGGTGACGCGGGCGTCGGGGTAGTTCTCCCCGAAGTGGCGGGCGTAGACCGGCGAGGGGATCGAGCCGGCGCTCGAACCGGTGATGAACACGGTCTCGGGCCCCAGGAAGTGCTCGTAGGTCCAGTCGAGAGCCGCCCGGCCGTTCGTGTAGCCGCGATGGTGGATGGTGAACTCGCGCGCCGGCGCATCCTCGGTGGCCGCCGCCTCGTAGACCGTGTCGCTGTCGCCGATGTGGACGTCGCCGGTGCAGTAGGGCACGAAGACGAAGCTGTGATCGGCGAACGGGTTCTCGGGGTGATTGAAGGCGACGATGCCGTGGGCCGCGCCTTCCTCGGGCTCCGTGCCGCTCGGAGAGCGCATCTCCTCGATCGCGGTCATCGTGTAGGTCGGCCGGCCCTGCGGGTCGCACGTCTCGGCGGTCCAGCAGCCGCCCCCGCCCTGCAGGTAGAAGACGAGCTGGGTCGGATCGGCCTTGCGGACGAAGAATCGGAACGGCGAGCCGTCCGAGCAGGTCGTGCTCCCGCCCGGTGTGATGGTGTTCCACCCTTCCGCGAGACCGGCGAGCGGCGCCTCGAGGTCGACCGGTTCGGGGGCTTCCTCGGCCGGCGCGCAGGCGAATGCGGCCAGCGCGAGCAGGGCCGCGGTCACGATGGGGGAGGTGGCGTGGCGCTTCTTCATGGTCATTCTCCTTCGTTCGATGCGGTCGTCAGCGGCCGGGAGCCAGTGTCGCCAGGGCGTCGAGGTCCGCTCCGGGCTTGCCGTCGGGCCGGAACGCCTGGATGCAGACGTGGTCGGCGCCGGCGTCCCAGTGGGCCTGAATGCGCTCGCGGACCTGATCCTCGGTGCCCCAGGCGACCAGGGCGTCGACCAGGCGGTCGCTGGCCTGGAACTCCTGCCAGTCGTCCTCGGTGTAGCCCAGCTCGAGCAGGCTGTTCTGGTAGTTCGGGGCCCGCAGATAGACGTAGAGGTTGGCGCGGCCGATCTTGCGGGCCGCCTCGGCGTCCGTGGTCAGGATCACCTTCTGCTCGGGGCAGAGGAGCGGCCCAGCGCCCATGATCTGGCGCGCCCTTCGCGTGTGCTCGGGCGTCACCAGGTAGGGATGGGCGCCGTCGGCGCCGGTGGCGGCGAGCTTCAGCATCAGCGGTCGGAGCGCGGCGATCACGATCGGCGCTTCCTGCGCAGGTTCGGGTCCGCGGTAGAACGCCTTGCCGACCGCCTCCAGGTACTCGCGCATCTTCGGCACCGGCGGCTTGTACTCGTGCCCGCGCAGGTTGGTGACCAGGTGCGGGTGGGAGACGCCGAGGCCGAGGACGAAGCGGCCCGGCAGCATCTCGGACAGCGTCTTTTGCACAGCTTTCGTCGTCATGGCGTCGCGGGCGTAGATGTTCGCGATGCCGGTGGCGTGGGTGATGCGTTCCGTGCGGGCGCCGAGGTAGGCGACCAGAGCGAACGGGTCGCGGCCGATCGCCTCCGGCGTCCACAGCGCGCCGTAGCCCTGGGCCTCGATACTGGCGGCGAACTCGGCCGCCTGGGGCGCGGAGAGGCCGTCGAGGCCGGCCCAGACTCCCAGCCGGCCGAGGTTGTGTGCCGATTCCGTCATCTTCGCCTGACTCCTCCGTCGCTGAACCGAGCGCAGACCGTATCAGGGGCATGCTGGGGTGAGGGCCTCCGGTGCTAACGTCCCGGCGCGATGACAACCGCCGAAACCAGGCGCGCCTGGGCCTGGGAGCATTGGTTTGGCTTGACGGGGCTGGCCGCGCTGATCGCGGGCGTCTACCTCGGGCTGTTCGTGGCGCCCACCGAGCGCTTCATGGGCGAGGTCTACCGCATCCTCTACGTCCACGTGCCGCTGCAGTGGAACGCGCTGCTCTGTTTCTTCGGCGCCGGCTTCGTGGGCGCGGCTTCGCTGTGGAAGCGCAAGGCCTGGATCGACGGCATGCTGGTCGGCGTGATCGAGGTCGGCGTGGTGCTGGAGACGGCCGGGCTGCTCTCCGGCATCGTCTGGGCCAAGCCGACCTGGGGCGTCTACTGGGCCTGGGATCCGCGGCTGACCTTCACCTTCGTCATGTGGCTGACCTTCCTGGGCGTACTGGCGCTCCGCCGCTTCGCCGAAGAGCACCGGCGCGCGCCGTGGACGGCGGCGGCGAGCATCGTCGCCTCGGTCAACGCACCCCTCGTCTACTACTCCGTCAACTGGTGGCGGAGCATCCACCAGATGCAATCGTCGCCGGAGACGGTGCACACGACGATGATCCTTCCGCTCAGGATCAACGCGATCGCGCTCTTCCTCGTTTGCGTCTGGTTCGTGGCGCGGCGCGCCCGGATCTCCCTGGCGCGTCGCCAGGCCGAGGCGACCGCGCCGCCGCCCCGCATTCTCACCGCGGGCTGATCAGGAGACCTGCCATGACCGAGCCGAACTACGAACAGATCCTGGTCGAGGACCGGGGCCGTACCCGCATCCTCACCCTGAACCGGCCGGACAAGTTGAACGCCTGGACCCGGCAGATGAACTTCGAGCTGGTGGACGCGATCGAAGCCGCCAACGCGAACCCGGAACTGGCGGCCATCGTCGTCACCGGGGCGGGACGCGGGTTCTGTGCAGGTGCCGACATCGGCGCGCAGTTCAAGGCCCGGCTCGACGGCGGCGAGGCCGGGGCGGAGGCCGACCGCAGGCCGCCGCGTCCCTGGGTCGAACTGGTGCGGGAGTCGAAGCCGATGATCGCCGCGATCAACGGCGTTGCCGTTGGTGTCGGCATCACGCTGGCCCTGCCCTTCGACGTCATCGTGCTCTCGGAACGGGCCCGCGTCGGCATGTTCTTCGTACGGATGGGGCTGGTGCCGGAACTCTGCTCCTCCCACTTCCTGGTGCAGCGCGTCGGCTGGGCGAAGGCGAGCGAGATGTGCCTGACCGGACGTCTCTACGACGCCTCGGAACTCGAGGCGATGGGTTTCGCGAACGCCGTCGTGCCGCACGACGATACGCTGGAGCGGGCGCTCGAACTCGCCTCCCGGATCGGCGAGAACGCCGACAGCTCCCTTCGCGCCGTCAAGCGGTTGCTGACGAAGAACGGCTCATCGCACGATCTGGACGAAGTCCACCGCCGCGAAATGGAAGAACTGAACGCGGCCTACGCGAGCGACGCTCACCGCGAAGCCGTCGCCGCCTTCATGGCGAAACCGTAGCCCCGGCCGGCTCCTTGACCGTCAAGCGACACAGCAGCGTGTTCTGCGTTTCGAGGTCGGCCGACCAGATCAGGCGCGCTCCATAGCGCCACGAGATGGCGTCGTAGCCGCCCTTCGGCCTGACCGCCGCCACGCTGTGCTCGACCGCTGACGGCCATTCGCTGTCGTCGAAGCCCCGCTCGCGCCAGCCCTCGGGCTCCGCCGTTGCCGTGAACTGGCAGGGACCGACGCCGGGCTCGGGGTCGGCCTCGTCTTCGCAGGCGCGGTCGAGCGGCGCCTCGTGGACCACGAGGCAACGCCAGTCGTCGTTCGTCACGGCGACCGGCTCCCCCGTTTCAGCGTCCGTGAACTGGGCGATGAGTCCGCCGTCGCCCATCTGCTGGTTGCCGCGGCCGATGTACTCCAGGCCCGTGTCGTTCTCCTTGAAGTCCTTGGCGACGAAGTTCAGTTGCAGCGGATAGTCCGCGTTGAAGACGAAGGCCTCGGCGTTGAACGACCGCTCCGTCGTGATCGACACGGAATCCTCGATGATCAGGCGGTCGCCCAGGTAGAAGGCGAACCAGTTGTCGGCCCAGACCTCGCCCTTGATGGACGAGGTTCCCGGACCGTCGACGACCGCGACGTCGGGCGTGGCGCCGGCGCCGCCGCAACCAGCCAGAACGGCGACCAGAGTCGTGAAGCTGAGGGCGTTCTTCATGACTGTCAGGACGCTCCGGCGGGACGGCGTGTTTCGGGAAGCGTCAAGGCAGCGCGAACGCCAGCAACTCCGGCACGCCGTCCGTCTCGCGCCTGCCGGCAACCGTCAGCGCGATGTACTGCCTGCCTTCCCAGAGGTAGGTCATCGGCGTGCCGAGCCCGCGCGCCGGCAGGGGCACCTCGGCGATCACGTCGCCGGTCCGCTTGTCCCGGGCGACGAGGCGGTTGCCGCCGTCGTCCTCGGGAGCGTGCTGGCCGTGGATCAGCAGGGTCTTCGTCAGCAGCGGTCCGGTGTAGGTGTCGCCACCGAGCGGCGGCAGGTCGAGGTCCGCAAGAAGCGGGTGGTCGCGCAGCGTGTCGTTGTTGCCCAGCGGCTTCATCCACACGTGCTCGCCGGTGAGGAGGTCGATCGCGGTCATCCGCGTGTACGGGGGCTTGAACAGGGGCAGCCCTTCCGGCATCTCGGGACGCCGACCGCGGCCGCCGTGGGTGTAGCGGAGCGTGCCGCCTTCCAGGGGGTCGGGCGTGTAGAAGGTGACCATGCTGAAGGCGTTCCGCGACGGCACGTAGAGCCAGCCGGTCTCCGGATCGACCGCGGCGCCGTACCAGTTCGCGCCGCCTCCGGCTGACGGACGGAAGATCGTGCCCCGCTTGCCGCCGGGTTCGGGCAGGGAGGGCGGCGTGTAGAGCGGCCCGATCCGGTAGTCCTTGATCACGTCGAGAGCCATCTGTCTGATCTCGGGCGTGAAGTCGGCCAGGTCGTCTTCCGTCACGCCCTGGTACTCGAAGGCCGCCGGCTTCGTCGGGAAGGGCTGGGTAGGAGCCGCCGTGTCGCCGGGCATTGTCGCCGGGGGCACCGGCCGATCCTCGATCTCCCAGACCGGGTCGCCCGTGACGCGGTCGAAGACGTAGAGGAAACCCTGTTTGCTGACCTGGGCGACGATCTGTCGGGAGTCGGCGCCGTCGCGGCCCGGGAGGTCGATCAGGGTCGGCGCGGCCGGGAAATCGTAGTCCCAGAGGCCGTGGCGGACGGCCTGGAAGTGCCAGAGCTTCTCTCCCGTCTCGACATCGACGGCGACCAGGCTTTCGGAGTAGAGGTTGTCGCCGGGCCGGTGGCCGCCGTAGAAGTCGTTCGTGGCCGTGCCGATCGGCAAGTAGACGATGCCGTTCTCGTTGTCACCCGAGAGCATGGTCCAGACGTTCGCGTTGCCCGAGTACCGCCAGGACTCGTCCTCCCAGGTCTCGACGCCCTCGTCGCCCTCCTGGGGCACGGTGCGGAACACCCACCGAAGCTCGCCGGTGCGCGCGTCCCAGCCGCGCACCCAACCGGGTATCGACTCCCTGGTGATCCGGCGGTCGGCGATCGAGGCCCCGGTGACGACGACGTCCCGGACCACGACCGGCGGCGACTGCATCGAGTAGAGCAGGGCGTTCAGGTAGTCCCGCTCGCCGCGGTTGGCGCGCGGCAGCCCGTCCATCAGGTCGACCCGGCCGCCGTCTCCGAAGTCCTGGTTCGGGCGGCCGGTACGGGCATCGACCGAGAGCAGGTAGCCGTCGCCAGTGCCCCAGTAGACGCGACTGTCCGCGTCGTCGCCTTCCTCTCCGTTCGTCCAGTACGCGACGCCGCGCTGGTTCCAGACCACGGTCATCGTCGTCGTGCCGCTTTCGTAGCTCTTCGGGTTGTACGCCCAGACCGTCCGGCCGGTGCCGGGGTCGACCGCGGCCCCGATCGAGATCGGCGTGTTCAGGAACAGCAGTCCCTCCTGCATCAGCGGCGTCGCCTTCAGGTTGCGGATGAAGGGAGCGCGGCCGGCGCGCCAGAGCAGCGGATCGTCGTCCTTCAGCCGGCTGAAGATGACGTCGCGGTCGGCGTACCACTCGCCGCCCGCCTCGGACTTGCTGAGGAAACCGTCGACCGACCGCCAGCGCCAGGCGACCTCGAGTTCGCCGAAGTTCGCGGCGTCGATCTGATCGAGCGGCGAGTACTTGGTCGACCCTACGTCACCGCCGTAGCTCGGCCACTCGCCGGCCGGGGCGCCGCGCTGGGCGGCGGCCGGGGCGGTCAGTAGAAGGGCGATTGCGGCGAAGCCGGCGGAGACGATGCGAGTTCCCGGCATGGTGACTGCGCATCGTATCCGCCGTCAGTCGGCGCCTCGCACGCGGCCGAGTCCGACCCCCGCGGCCGCGCCAATCAGCGCGAGGAGTCCAGCCAGCACGGCGAGCGGCGCGGTCGCCCGGCGGGTCAGGTCGGCAGAGTCCCCGTCCGCGAGGCTGAACGTCGGCACGTCGGCGAGGACGCCGGCGTTCATCTGCTCGTCGGCCATGATCGCGGGGACGAAGAACTCCCGCCACCGCTCGGCGAACTCCCGCACCTGGGACTGGAAGTCGGCGAAGCGCGCGTCTCCCGTCCCCGCGGCGTCGAGCAGCGCTTCCTGCGCCAGGAGCGCCGGCGACAGGAAGCGGTAGCGGCGCACCAGAGCCGTCTGTTCGGTGCGGCGGGCATCGTGCTCCGCCGCGACTTCCTCCAGGCGGCCGTTCACGGCGTCCGTAGCGGCCCAGGAGAGCGCGCCCAGACCGGGCTCGTCGGCGACCACGCCTTCCGCCATTTCCGGATGATCCTCCAGGTAGCGCGCGAGGAGCTCGCTGCGCCGGTTCACGGCGTCGTTCGATGCCTCCCGCTGGGCCGTCACCATTTCGACGCGCGACGGCAGCGGGTGCAGCAGGCCGGCCGCCGCGTTGATCGCGGCCGGCAGCACCACGACGAGCACCAGCCACGCGCCCACCAGGACCGTCGCGTTCCAGGCCGAGGATCGGCCGAGCGCGTTGACCCACGCCGCGAGCGCGAACCAGAAGAGCGCGTAGGCGACGACCGTGACGCTCCAGAGGAGAAGCCGGCCGGGCGAGCCGAAGCCTCCCGTGGCCAGGGCGCCGAGCAGCGAGACGCCAAGCACGATCCCCGCGACCACCAGCGCCCGGAACGCGAGCTTCACGGTCACGACGCTCCGGGCCGACACCGGCTGCGAGAGGGTCAGCGCCAGCGTGCCCTGCTCGCGCTCCTCCGACAGGACATTGAAGCTGAGGGCCAGAACCAGCAGCGGCAGCAGATAGACCACCGCGAAGGCGAGGTCGAACCGCCCGACCATCAGGTTGAGTGGATTCTCGACCTCGCCGTTCTGGTGAAACGACGCTTCGTTGGTGTAGATGTTGACGTCGTAGTAGTAGGGGAGGAGATCGCTCTGACCGATCGCGAGGGCGGTTAGAGGACCCGGCGCCAGCACGGCCGTGTGGCTGCCCGAAGGTCCACCCAGCACGCGGGGCGAGCGCGGGTCGGCGAAGGGCGAAGAGGGCTGGCCGCCGGCCTCGATGGCTTCCAGTTCCTGCCGCAGGGCGCTGGCGCGCTCGACGTTGCCGCTCGTCGTGGCCTCCACGGTGCGTTCCTGGAACCGCAGCCAGACGACGCCGTTCGTCAGCGCGTAGCCGAGCAGGACGACGAAGAGCCCGAGGGCGATCTTGAGCGGCCGATCGGCCATCAGCAGACGCCACTCGTTCTTTAGGACGGTTCGCGCCGTCACCTAGGCCACCTCCGCCCGCCGGACCTGAGCGGACGCGAGCAGGACGGCGCCCGCAAGCCACGCGCCGAGCACTGCGAGCGACAGGATCCGGTTGCCCAGCACCCAGCCCAGGGGCGGAGCTTCGTACTCCAGCGGAGGCACGGATTCCCAGAGCTCGGCGCTCGCGGCGTACGAGAAGTCGCCGGTCAGGGAGTTCTCGGTCATGTCGCCGTTCATCTGTCGCATGAGATCGCGGCGGTAGGTCTCCGCGGCTTCGGCGAAGTGCCTGTGCTGCTCGACATCCGTTCCCGCCAGGCCCATCGACAGCGTGCGAACCGCGATCGACGGGGCTGCCGCCGCCAGCGCCTCCTGCAGGATCCCCTGGCGCCTGAAGGCGTCCCACAACGCGCCGTAGTTGCGGTCGAAGATCCGGTTGGAGAACTCCTCGCTCTCCTGCAGATAGACGCCCACCGCGTTGATGGGCAGGTCCTCGACCCGTTCCACTCCGTACTCGGCGAGCAGCCGTTTCGTCGACTCGTCCCGGTCCGGCGGGGCGATGTCCTCGACACCGTCGGCCATCTCGCGTTCGACGGTACGAGCGAACTCGAAGGCGGAGGGCGTCGCGTAGACCCGCTTCGACAGGTCCACCGCGACGCGCGGCGCGACGAGGCCGTTGACCACCCAAACTGCCAGCAGGAACACCAGCGCGGTGCGCGACGACCGTGCCCTCGCCGACACGGCGAGAGACAGCGCCAGGAAGACGACGAAGTAGGCCAGGTAGGCGCCGGCCAGGACGGCGCCCCGAGCCAGCGGCGACGCCGTCGGACCGGGACTCGCGACGACCAGCGCCGCCGCTCCCGCTACCGCCGCCGGCACCAGCAAGAGCGCCAGCGCTCCGGAAGCGCCCAGCGCCTTGCCCAGGGCCAGCTCTTTCCAGCCAACGCCGGTGGCCAGCAGTTGGCGCAGCGTTCCCCGTTCTCGCTCGCTGGCGAAGGCGCCGAACGTCAACAGGATGATCAGCAGGGGCACGAGATGCTGCAGCACCTGCGCCGCCGTCAGAGCGCCAATCCGCTGGGCGGCCGTTGCATCCTGGGCCGGGCGCAACAGGAAGTCGTTCTGCCGGTGCGCCTCCAGCCACACCGACGTGCCGGTGAAGGGGTCCACGCCTTCGTCGACGAAGGACAGCGCCAGCCGGGGCTTGAAGGCGTAGACGCCGTAGTGCGCCGCCGAGTGAGGGTTCTTCTCGCCCTGCGTCTCCCAGTGCTCGCGGGCCGTGGCCTGCGCGGCCGCATGTTCCTGGCTTGCCTTCCGCGCCTGGACCCAGCCGTGAGCCAGTGAGACGAGCAGCAGCGACCCCACGAGAATCGCGGACCAGCGAAAGCGGCCGTCCCGGATCATGTCGGCGAACTCCTTGCGGACGATGTGGTGGATCATCGCGGTCCTCCGTTGTCGCTTACATGTTCCAGATAGATCCGCTCGAGATCGGCATGGCCGACCTCGGCGGTGCTCAGCTCCGTGACCAGGCGTCCGTAGTGCATGATGCCCACTCGGGTGCCGGTGTCCTTCGCGCGAAACAGGTCGTGAGTCGCCATCAGCACGGCGACGCCGCGATTCCTGAGCCGCTCGACCAGCGCCGAGAACTCGCTCGAGGCCGTGGGGTCGAGCCCGGACGTTGGTTCGTCCAGCAGTAGCGCGTCGGCCTGCTTGGCGATGGCGATCGCGATGCCTACTTTCTGGCGCATGCCCTTGGAGTAGGTGGATACCCGTCGCCCTGCCGCCTCGCCGTCCAGGCCGGCTTCGACGAGAATCTCGACCAGTCGCTCCCGGCCCAGCGATCCCTGGCCGCCCAGCGCGGCGAAGTACTCGAGGTTCTCGATCCCGCTGAGGTTTCGATAGAGCATCACCTGCTCGGGGATGTAGGCGAGCCGGCGCTTGGACTCGCGGTCGTGAGTGGACACGTTCAGGCCGGCTACGAGGGCCTGACCCGCCGAGGGCGCCACGAAGCCGAGGAAGAGGTTGATCGTCGTGGTCTTCCCCGCGCCGTTGGGGCCGAGGAGGCAATAGACCTCTCCGGGCGCGATCGCCAGGTCGAGGGAGTCGAGGGCTCGCGTGTCGCCGTAGTCCTTGGACAGTCCGCGGGCTTCGAGAAGGGGCGCGGCCCCCGTGTTCGATTCGTGCGATTCGGTCATTCTCCTCCTCCTTCTCCGCGCCAGACGTTGTCGGTCGGCGAACGCTCGAACGACGGCCAGGCGTCGATGATCGTGAAGGGCGCTTCGGGCTCGGCCGTCGCAGGCACCGGTCCGATCCGGTGGCGCTCATCGCTGCCGTCCTCGTAGCGCTGGGTCACGTGGATGGGCACCGTGAGCGGTTCCCAGCCGCCGTCCCGCCACAGCCAGCGCTGACCCGCGATCTCCACCGTGCGCCCGGATTCCGCGACCAGCACGTCGGACGACGCCGGCGGTCCGAGCAGCGCACGTGCGTCGTCTTCGCCTACCGCGGCCGCCAGGGCTTCGGACAGCGCTCCGCCGGCGCGGACCGCGGCGGTTACTTCTTCGATGGCCGCGACCGCCTGGGCCGGGCCGATGGACTCGACCCATGCCGCCGTGGCCAGGGGCGCGTAGTGACGAATCCACGGCACGTCGCCCGCGGCTTCGACGCTGATCGCGGGCGCATCGAGCGCGCCGAACGCCTCGATGACCTGACCACTGACCCGGGAGTGCAGCGCCAGCCAGGCGTCCCTGCCGTCCGCGCGGCGCACACACTCCATGCCGATCCAGCCCGACACGCCGACACGCAGCCAGTCCTCGCCGGGCTCCTTGCGCAGGCCGGCATCGTCCGCGAGCTGCCGCGCCGCAAAGGCGGCGGCGATCGTTGCCCGTCGCCGCCAGTGGCCGAAACCGTCGGCGGCGACGTCCCATCCCTCGTGCTCCGGCAGCCACAGCAGTCCGCCGTGGAGCGCGGTCTCTCCCAGTTCGCGGGGCGCCTGGAGCACGGCGCCGACGGCCGGCGCCCTTCCGAGCAGGCCTGCCACGCAGCTCCGCATCTCCGTCACGTCGTTCAGGACGACCTCGACGTCGTTGGAACGCATCGAACCGTGGTACACGGTGACGCCTTCCACGTTCGCTTCCATGGGCTTTCGCGGCCACCAGGCGGCGGCGAAGTCGAGCGGACCGCTGACCTGACCCTCGGTCGCCGTCCGCGCCTGCTGCGATGGGTCGGCGTAGTCGGTGGAGGCGAAACGAACCGTCCAGCGCCATTCGCCCGCGGGGGCGACTCCCAGGGCGGGCGACAACGCGTGGACGTCGGTCTCGGCGGGATCGTCCGGCAGACCGTGGAGTTCGCGATCGTGCGGCGCGCGCACCAGCCGGTCGGGATCGTGACCGAGCGCCGGCAGAACGTCGGCCGCGCGCAGCCAGACGCCCGATTCGTGCAGCCACCTGCTCTGGCCGTGGTCCGCCCAACCCTCGTCGCGGACGGTCAGGTCGAGCTCCACGGTGCAGCCCTCCTCTCCGGTCCGGCCGCAGTCGCCGAGTTCGAGCGAGAACTGATCGAAGGCGACCGTCACCGCCGCCTGTTGGCCGTCGATGGTCGCGTGCTGGATCTCCGCGCCGTCCGGAAGCGCTCCATGAAGAAGGCCCGACGCGGCGCGGACGCCCTCCAGGCGCCACCGGGCGGTGGCCGTGCGTCCTGCGGGATCGACATCCACGAACGCTTCGCCGCCGGCGGTCGAGAACGAGGTCGCCGACGCCCACCAGCGCTTCTCCCACTCGGCGTCTTCCGCCGTCTCGGCGGCCTCGGACTGGTAACCGCCCAGCGTGACGAACTGCTCGTACAGCACGGCGTGGGTTCCGAAGGCCAGGACGGCGCCGGCCGCCGCCAGCACTCCCGCTCCACTCGGAATCCGACCGAGAGCGGTTCGCCAGCGCAGGGGCACGGTGAGCGCGGTGCCTCGCGGCCACGCCAACCACGCCACGGCAAGGAGTACCACCACGATGGCCAGCTTGAACAGGTCGGCCGTCAGAATGTGGTTCATCCAGGGCCCCCAACCGGCGAACTCGGACACCGTGGCGTGCGCCGGTACCCCGAATTCCGCCGGCGGATAGGTCGTGACGGCCAGCTCGTGGTTGACCACGATGATGAACGCGCAGATGACCGAGACGGCGTGCGCGGCTCCCGCGTGGCGGATCAGCGCGTGCGCCAGCAGCACGACCGCGGCGACTTCCAGCAGCGCGGGCGCCAGCAGCAGAGCGAAGAACGGTGCCGGATTGGCGAGGCTGAAGGCGCCGGGAAGCGCCACTCCGGTCACGATCCACACCGCCGCGAGGGGAGTCAGGGCGAAGGCGACCGTCAGGCAGAGCGACGCCAGCGCCCGTCCGACGACCCGCGTGCCGACCGGCGCCGGGGTCGCGTCGCTGATCTCGTTCCAGCCGGTGCGGTCGTCGCGGCGCGCCATGACGCCGACGAAGGCGGCCACCATGAAGACGATCACGAGGTAGAAGTACTCGATGGTCATCCGCTCGACCAACCCGGAGCGGGGCTGTAGCGGACCGTCGGCGTGAAGGACGACGTGAACGAAGGCGCCGCCGACGCCCGTCGCCACCATCATGGCGAGGGCAAGCGGCGTGCCCCAGCCCCGGAACGAGAGTTTCAGGTGCCATGCCGCCTCGGTCCAGGTCGCCCGGAACCAGGACGGACTGGCCGCGGGGCCCGGCGGAAGAACGGACTCTGGCGGCGCTTTCGCTCGCGCTCCGTTCCCTTGCGACCTTCGCCGGCGTGTCGCCGGCGCCTTCTCGAGCGCCAGTTGTTCCCGGCCGACGCGCCGCAGCACGATCGCCATCAGGAGCAGCGGTGGCAGCGTCCAGACCAGGCGGTTGGCGAGCAGGGGCGGCGTCAGTTCGACGACGGCGACCGCCTTCTCGCGCGGCGTCATCAGGTTCGTCTGTTCCTCGATCTCGGCGAAGCCGGAGGCGTCGAG
Organism: Holophagales bacterium; assembly: GCA_009836625.1. Lineage (GTDB taxonomy): Bacteria > Acidobacteriota > Thermoanaerobaculia > Multivoradales > Multivoraceae > Multivorans. The sequence goes on along the minus strand of VXVC01000004.1, from coordinate 1,185,301 downwards.
CAGGGTCGCGACCGCCGGGCTGGCGTCGCCGCCGCGAACGACGACCATGGCCACCATCCAGACCAGCATCAGCATGGCCGCGACCGCGAAGGGCCCGGCGATGCTTCGGGTCCAGATCGCCGCGCACAGGAACAGCGCGCCGACTCCGGCCGCGGTCGGCAGGGTGAAGAGCAGGAGCGAATGGGCCATCGCGAACCACGGGTGCGGACCCACCGCGTCCGGCGGGATGATCCCCAAGGCGCCGAGCGCCGGAACCAACCAGAAGCCGATGGCCGTCGCGACCGGAAGGAGGGTCGAGAGAGCCAGGGCGCCCAGGTAGCGGCCGAAGAGCAGGGCCGGCAGGGAAACGGGCGTCGACAGGACGACTTCGTGCAGGCTGGCGTTCCGGTCGCGGACCACGTTCAAGCCGAAGAGCCACGCCCAGACGAAGAAGATCCAGACGGCCTGTCCGGCCATCATCAGATAGATCACGTGGGGGCTGTTGCGCGGCACTTCGGTGGCGCCCATCTCGCGCATGTAGTCGGCGTTGAGAATCACGATGAGCGCGTAGCCGATGAGTCCAGGGAAGACGATCGCCAGCAGCGGCCCGCGGCAGCCCGCCCGTAACTCCTGCCACGCCTGGGCGGCGACGAAACGCAGGGTGTTCACGCGACCCTCGCTTCCCGCCGCCGGCTACCGTGCGCGATGGCGGCGTGGTACACGTCCTCCAGGCGGGGCGCCTGGGGTTCCCAGGACTCTCCAGGGCGCGTCGCCGCCTCGACGACGACCAGCGAGCCCGTGGGCTTCGCCGAGACGTGCAGGGCGTCCTCCGGCAGAGGCTCGCCGCGGGGAACCACGCGCGACCACAGGCGGCCTTCGAGCTCCGCGGCCAGGGACTCCGGCGTTCCTTCGGCGACGATCCGGCCCTGGTCGAGGATGGATAGCCGTTCGCACAGGCTCTCGACGTCGTCGACGATGTGGGTCGACAGCAGCACGACGTTGTCCGCCGCGATGTCGGCCAGCACCCGGTGGAAGCGGCTCCGTTCCGCCGGGTCGAGGCCCGAGGTCGGTTCGTCGACGATCAGCAGGCGGGGATTCCCGGCGAGGGCGATCGCGATACCGAAGCGTCGCAGCATGCCGCCGGAGTAGGTCGCCACGGCCCGGTCGGCGTCCTGGCTGAGATTCACCTGTTCCAGGAGTCCTGCTACCTCGCGCCGCCGCTCGGAGGCGTTCGTGCGCCCCTTCAGGTTGGCGAATCGGTCCAGGAGCTGGCGACCGGTCACCGTCGGGTAGGTCCCGATCTGCTGCGGCAGGTAGCCGAGCCGTCGCCGCAGGTAGTCCGGGTCCGCCAGGACGTCGACGCCGTCGAGAAGGATCGTGCCGCTGTCCGGCGCCTGCAGGGTGGCCAGGGTCCGCATCAGCGTGCTCTTGCCGGCGCCGTTCGGGCCGAGCAGGCCGTACAGGCCCGGCTCGACGGTGAGGTCGACGTCTTCCAGCGCCCGGATGCCGCCCGGGTAGGTCTTGTTCAGGCCGGTGACTTCGAGGCCTTCGTTCTTCTGTGCCATGGGTTCTTCTCCGTAGGATGTTGCCGGCGCTCCGCCTCCTTACCAGTTGAAGTCGATGCCGACACCGGCCGAGCGCGGCCGACCGAAGATGCCGTAGGCGCCCGGCAGTCCGAACGGCGCGCCGTTGTACAACTGGCGTTCGTACTGGTGGTCGAGCAGGTTCTTGCCCCAGGCGTAGAGCGCCCAGCCGCCGCGCCGGTAGCCGAACCGGCCGTCGAGCAGCGTCCGGGTCTTCAGCCGCGTGATCTCCGGGGCCGCCAATTCGCTGTACGCTTCGTCGGCGTAGCTCAGCGTTCCGCCGGCGAACCAGCCCGCCGGCGAGCGCCAGTTCAGACCCGCGGAGGCGCTCCACGAGGGCGCCTGCGGCAACGCCCTGCCGGCGTAGTCCACGCCGTCGAGGACGAAGTGCACGAACTCGGAATCCGAGATGCCGAGCGACCCGAACAGGCTCAGTGCGTTGCTGACGAAGACCTCGGTCTCGATCTCGAGGCCCTCAAGAAGCGACTCGCCGGCGTTCGCGACCAATGAGTCGAACTGCGGGAAACCGCCCGGAGGCGTGTACGGGATCTGCTGATCGGTCCAGTCGATCCGGTAGAGGTTCGCGTTCAGGATCATGCGGCCGTTGGCCGTGCGGTGCCTCAGGAACAACTCGAAGTTGTCTGTGAACTCTTCGTCGAATGGCTCCGCCAGCCCGAGCAAGAGCCCGAAGGCGAACCCGCCGGCCTTGAAGCCGCGTGCGTACGACGCGCCCAGCGAGGTGTTCGAGGCCACGTCGAAGGTCACCGAGGCGGACGGGAGCACCTGTTCGAAGTCCGTCTCGGCGTCCAGCTCGGTGATGAAGCCGTTGTTGTCCGCGAAGTTGACGTTGGCCCTGGAGTCCCGGCTGAGCCGGACGCCCCCGGTCAGGTGCACCCGATCCGTCGCATCCCACTCGACCCTGCCGAAGAAGTCGGTCTGCTCGACATCCTCGGTCAATCTGGTGGTCCGGTTGAAGGGAACGATGTTGCCCAGCCCGTCGGGGAAGAAGCCGGCGCCGGTGAAGCCGTAGCCGAAATCGGACTGCGAGTGGAAGGCGCCAAGCAGCAGGTTCACGCCGGCGCCGCGGTACGAGGCGCGGATCTCCTGGCTCGCGACGTCGTCCTGGCTCCACGCGTCGACGTTGAGGATGTCCCAGGGCGTGAAATCGGCGTCGAAGAGCTGCGCGCCGTCGAACTCGCTCGCGCCGACGACGGCGTCGATGGCCCAGCGCTCGCCGAGGTCGATGTGCGCCTCCAGGTTCAGGAGGTCGATCCTGGAAGGATACGCGTCCTCGCGGTTCCAGACCTGCTGCCGGTCCTCCATCGTGATCCCCCGCGCCGGGTCTTCCATGTGGTAGCCCCAGGGGATCGAGTCCGAGTCGCTCCGGAGCCAGGTGAGGTCGAACCGGAGGCTCTCGTCGGCCCGCGGTCTCAAGGCCAGCAGAACGCGGGTCGTCTCGACGTCCGTGCGGTGCCGGTCGTCGGCGCCGTTCACGATGTTCGAGACCGCTCCGCGGATGTAGCGGTCCTCGTGGACGACGCGCGCGGAGAGAATCTCGTCGACGAGTTCGACGTTCTGCATCAACTGGATCCGCTCCGTATCGAGACTGCCGCCCTCGACCCGGACGCGCCCGTCGTAGCCGTCGAACGCGGGCCGGTTGTAGTTGATGAGCACCGACCCGATCAGGGAGTTCGGCCCCTGTAGGGTCGACTGGGGTCCGCGCAGGATCTCCACCGACTCGGCGTCGAACAGCGACGGGTTCAGATGGTCGCTAGTGCGCGGTGCGAGCGCCAGTTGATTGACGAGGACGGACGCCAGCGCGGTGCCGTTGGAGTGGTCGGACTCCAGGCCGCTGTTGTTCACCCCGCGGATGGCGTAGCCGCCCTGCTCGGCGGCGCCGACGTAGACGTTCGCGGCCCGGTGGAAGGCGTCCTCGACGCTGACGATCGCGTCGGAGTCGATGCGGTCGGCGCCCAGATGGGCGACGCTGACGCCGAACTCCTGCCTGCCCGTGCCCAGCTTGCTGCCGACGACCGTGACCTCCTGGATGAGACTCTCGATCTGCAGGCGGACGTCCAGGTTCGCGCCGTCGACGCTGGAGACCGACACGCCGTCCCGGTTCAGGGTGTCGAAGCCGCTGAGGCTGAAGGAGACCGAGTACTCCCCGTCGGGCAGACCGCCGATGACGAAGCGCCCTTCGGCGTCCGTTCTGGCGGAGCGGCGGCTGTCGGCTAGGGCTGGGCTCTCTGCCTCCACGGTCACGCCCGGCAGGGCGGCGCCGGTCTGGTCGGTCACGGTGCCCGAGACGTCGCCGTCCCGCGCAAGCGCGGGGAGCGGCAGGAGAAGGAGGAAGGCGAGCAGAAGGGAGTTCCTGGGTCGAAGAAGGTGCATGCGAGAAGGTCCTGTGGTCGTCGATTCGAGTCGATGGGTGGCGGTCGGTTTGGCGTGGCGCAGCGGCCCGGAAGCACACCGCTACCATCGGCGGTGCGCCCCTCTGCGACGCTGCAAGGCCGACCCTTAGGGTCGGAGGCGGTGTCGACTCAGCCCTTGGGCGGTCCGCGGGCCGTCCGCTGCCGGTGCTCGCCGCTCTCGAACCTGCCTGGACCCTCCGACCTCAGCGCGGTCGACGGAAGGTCCATGGGCTTCGTGGCCAGGCCTTTGCCGACCTGGTTGGTCGTGGCTCGGCCGAGCTGGCAGGCGACGCAGGAATGGTCGTGCGCCGCCGCGGCCGTGCCGACGGTGGCGTGGCTCGCGGCTGCCGAGACCTCGGCGTCGTGATCGACCGTGCAGTGGGTGGCGTTCGGCTCGACGGCTTCGTGGCCGTGATTGTTCGCGTCCCAGGCGCCCGCGAGCAGGATGGCGCACGTCAGCGCGAGGGCGTTGACGAGGGCAAGCGGCGAGCCGGGCCGGTCCAGCATCGGTTGCGGAGGGTAACAGAGGCCGGTGCGGCGGCTATGCTCCCGCGAGTCGATGGCGGAGTCGCGGCAGTTGCGAGTGGGGATCGTCGGCGCCGGGTTCCTCGCCGAAACCAGGGCGCGCTGCTGGAAGCAGGTCGTCTCGGCCAGCGTCGCCGGCGTTGTCTCGCGCCGCCGCGGGCATGCCGAGAACTACGCACGACGTTTCGACATCCCGGCCGTCTTCGACGACCTCGACGGCATGCTCGCGGATCCTCCGATCGACGTCGTCGATCTCTGCGTCCCGAACAGCCTGCACCGCGAGATGACCGAGGCCGCGGTCGCGGCCGGCAAGCACGTCATCTGCACCAAGCCCCTGACCGCCTATATCGGCCAGGATCTGCCGGAGGACGCGAGCGACGCCGACGTTGCCGGTCGCGACCGGCGCGAGATGCTGCGAGTGGCCGAAGACGACGCCCGAGTCATGGTCGAGGCGGCAAGGCGCGCCGGTGTGCAGCTTCTCTACGGCGAGAACTGGATCTACGCTCCGGCCTTCCGCCGCGCTCTCGGGCTGCTGGAGAAGGCGGACGCGGTCTTGCTGGAGATGCGGGGCGGCGAGTGTCACAGCGGCTCTCACTCTCCCTACTCGCGGGTCTGGCGGCACACGGGCGGCGGCGCCCTGATCCGGCTCGCTGCCCATCCGGTCGGCGCCATGCTTCACCTGAAGCGAGCGGAAGGGCTGCGGCGGTCCGGCAAGCCGGTGCGACCTGCCTGGGTCAGCGCGGAGACGGCCGATCTGAGCGCGGTCGCCGGAATCGCCACGGACGAACTCCGCATAGCGGGCGGTTGGGGCGAGGTCGAGAACTGGGGCTGCGCCGTGATCGGCTTCGACGACGGCTCACGCGCCGTCGCCTGGGGAGGGGATCACGTCCTCGGTGGAATGGAAAGCGGCCTCGATCTGTTTGCCAGCAACTGTCGGCTGCGGCTCAGCCTGAGCCCGAACGACATGCTCCGCGCATACACGCCCGACGGGGGTGTCTTCGACGACGCCTACATCATGGAGAAGATCGACTCCGGCGCCGGCTGGACGACGCCGATGCCGGACGAGGACTGGACATCTGGTCAGCTTGGCATGTGCCAGGCGTTTGCCGCCAACCTGCTGGATGGCGTGGCCGGGGAGTCGGATGGAGAACTCGGTCTGGAGGTCGTACGGGTGTTGTACGCCGCGTACGTGGCGTCGGCCGAAGGACGACGGTTCGACTTCGAGGAACTTGGGGAGAACGCGAAATGAGACTGCTTGGGTTGCGTCTATCTGGATTGTCAACGATTCTGACGCTGCTGGCCGCCGTTCCGGTTGCCGCGCAGAACGGGCCGTACATCGGGTTTGAGCTGGGCATCGGAAACGGTGCCTCCATGGTCCTGGACGGCACCGACAACGACGTTGCGACGACCTGTGACGGCTGGATCGTGCCGATCGACGGCACGAACGCGGGCTGCGATCCGCCGCCTTCGGCGTGGTCTTCGGACATCGGCGGCGGCTCCGGGATGATGGGCGGCCTCGCGGTCGGCTATCGCTTCGGCAACATTCGCGCCGAACTCGAGTACACCCACTCGGCGCTCTCCTACGACGCGACCGCCGACCTGGCGGCGACCGACGACGTGACGGTGGACAAGGCCCAGCAGGAGCTTGAGATCGCGGAAACCAGGGTCGAAACCGTGCAGTACGAGAGCTTCTTCGCCAATGCCTATTGGGACTTCGTTCCGGGCGCCCGAGTCTCCCCTTACGTTGGCCTTGGCATCGGCACGGCGGACGCTTCGATCGACTACTTCAACCGGTGGAAGCGGAACGGCGATCCGGCGGCGATCACCACGTTCGCCGGCCATCCGGACGAGGAGAGCCTGCGACGGATCGTCGCGGGGACGACGACCATCGCGAACACCAAGCTCCAGGACAGCGTGTCCGCCTACCAGTTGCTCGCGGGCGTCGACTTCTCGCTAAGCGACTCGGTGACGCTCGGCATCAAGGCGCGCCTGGTCGAGTACGGCGACTTCGAGACCGGCCGCCTGCACTGGGACCAGCTTCGGAGCCACCACTCGAGCCGCGGCCCCGGCGGAGCCGACGTCACTTACGTGATGTCGAGCGATGACCTGAGCATGTGGGGAGTCAGCTTCGGCCTGAAGTACGGCTTCTGAGTGGCGGCCCCCGGGGGTCCGCCACTCTGTCGACGCGTGCTAGCTTCGTTGGAACATCAGGTTGCAACCGACCTTTCGGGAGATAGTCATGAAACGCGCTCCACTATGTCTCCTCGCGGGCCTGCTTCTCATCGCCACGGCGGCACTGGGCCAGGATACGGCTGAGGTGCTGACCAACGAGGACGTCGTTCGGCTCACCCAGAGCGGACTTCCGGGATCGGTGATCATCGCCAAGATCAACACCTCCAGCACCGATTTCGACACCTCGGTCGACGCCCTGGTGGCTCTCAGCGAAGCGGGCGTGGATCCTGGAGTGCTGGAGGCGATGACGAACGCCGGCGCCCCGTCCGCTCCGGCCGCCGACGTTGCCGCGACGGGCACGCTCGAGGTGGTGAGCGGTACGCGCGCGTCGCCGGTCGCGAACGTCGCCTCAAGCTTCGAGGGAACGCCCTGCGAGCGCCCCGGCATCTTCCTCTCGGAGGAGGGGTCGATGGTCGATCTGGAGGTGACGCAGCCAACTTCGACGAAGACGGGCAGCGGCGTCCTGTCGGGCCTTACCTACGGCATCAAGTCCACCAAGTCGAAGGCGATGATTCGCGGCGCCTCTTCACAGGTTCGGACGAACCAGCGGCGACCGACCTTCTACTTCTGCTTCGAGGAGTCTCAGGCCGGCCTGTCCTACCAGACGACCGGTGCTGTCAACCCCTCCGAGTTTCTGCTGATCGCCTTCGACGTGTTGCGGAAGAAGAACCAGCGCTCTTTCGTCACCGGCAAGCTCAACGCCTGGACCGGTGCGCAGGGAGGCTCACCGCCGAAGCAGTTGCGTGAGGTGGAGCACAGGGAAGTCGCCCGGGGCGTCTACGAGGTGACCTCGGAGAGTCTCGACCCCGGCGAGTACGCGTTCTACTACGGCGGCGGCCAGGCGACCCTCGTCGGTTTCTTCGGGGCGTCGTTCAGTACCGGCTCGGGAAAGGTCTTCGCTTTCGGCGTCGACTAGGGAGACCGGAACCGGCACGTTGACCGAAGCGGGGCCGTCGGACTAGGTTACGCAGCTTGGCCGGCCTGACCAGAGGACTCCACGAGCGCCCGGAGTCGTCTCCAACTCCGCCGCCAGCATCGGATCGAGCTCGAACCGCTCAGCGCCGGGCAGCAACTTCTCGCCCTCGGCCAGCCAAGGTCATCGACCTGATGATCGACGCGGCCGTCCGCAATCTGCTGGGCCAGCGCCGGGATGACGGTCACTGGTGCGCGGAGCTCGAGGGCGACACGATTCTCGAGTCGGAGTACGTTCTGCTGCTTCACTTCCTGGGACGCGCCGACGACCCGCGCGTCGCGGCGTGCTGCGAGCGGTTGCGCGGCCAGCAGCAGCAGGGCGGCGGCTGGGCCATCTACCCGGACGGCCCGACCGACCCGAGCGTCTCGGTCAAGGCCTACCTGTGCCTGAAACTCGCCGGCGACGATCCTCAATCGCCGCGGATGGCCGATGCGCGCCGGGCGATCCTGCGGGCGGGCGGACTGGGCGCGTGCAACTCGTACACGAGGCTCTACCTGTCGATCTTCGGGCTGTGGACCTGGCGGCGGTCGCCCGCGGTGCCTCCGGAACTCATCCTGCTGCCGCGCTGGTTCTACTTCAACCTCCACGAGATGTCCTCCTGGACGCGGACGATCGTGGTGCCGCTGTCGGTGATCTGGGCCCTCAGGCCGAGCGTGCCGCTCGATGTGACTCTCGACGAGCTCCAGGTGGACTCTCCGCCCAGACGCCGGGGGACGACTCTCTACGAGTCGTTCTGGTCCCGTGTGTTCGCGGGCGTCAACGGCCTGATCAAGCTGGTGGAGGTCATCGGCCCGGTGCCCGGGTGGCGGCGCCCCGCCCTGAAGAAGGCGGAGGAGTGGCTGGTTGCCCACGTCGAAGGCTCCGATGGTCTGGGTGCGATCTTCCCGGCGATGGTCAACGCGGTCATCGCGTTCCGCTGCCTGGGCTACGAGGAGAGTCATCCGCTGGTCCAGGGCCAACTGCGGGAACTCGAACGGTTCGAGATCGAGGAGGCCGGAGAGATGCGGCTCCAGCCTTGCCTGTCGCCGGTTTGGGACACGGCGCTGTCGGTGGGCGCCCTGCTCGCGGCGGACATGGACGGGAACGACGCGCCCATCCGGGAAGCGGTGGAGTGGTTGCTCGAGCGGGAGGTCACCGTTGCTGGCGACTGGCGGGAGAAGAGCCTTCAGGACGCTTCGGGGGGTTGGTGTTTCGAGTACCGCAACGATCACTACCCCGACTGCGACGACACGGCGGAAGTCCTGCTGGTTCTGGCCGCGGTCCGGGACCGGGCCGGCGAGTTGGAAGCGCGGAAGCAGGCTGCGGCGGCGCGCGGGAAGCGCTGGCTCCTCGGTCTGCAGAATCCGGACGGAGGCTGGGCCTCGTTCGACCGCTGCTGCGACAAGGAGGTCCTGACCCTCATCCCCTTCGCCGACCACAACGCGATGATCGATCCGAGCACTCCCGACATCACCGCCCGGGTGATCAGCGCCCTGCTGGCGCACGGTCACGATCCGGGCGATGGACCGGTCCGACGCGCGACGGACTACCTGCTTCGCGAGCAGGAGAAGGATGGGAGCTGGCCGGGGCGCTGGGGCGCCAACGGCATCTACGGCACCTGGCTCGCTCTCTCGGCGCTGGCGCCGCTGGCGGCGCGGCCGGGCGGCCGGGCCGGGGAACGTCTGAGCCGGGCATGCCGGCTCGGCCGGCGCTGGCTGCTCGCGGTGCAGAACGAGGACGGCGGTTGGGGGGAGTCGCTTCGCTCCTACGATGATCCCGCCTTCAGGGGTCGCGGGCGCAGCACGGCTTCGCAGACCGCCTGGGCGATGATGGGTCTGATCGCGTCGCTCGAATCGCGGCCCTGGAGCGACGACGCGGCCCGGACGGTGACGGCGCTGGACCGCGCTGTGGCGTTCCTACAGGAGCGCCAGCGCGATGACGGTTCGTGGTACGACCGCGACTGGACCGGCGTAGGCTTTCCCGGCGTGTTCTACCTCCGCTACCACGGCTACGCGCAGTACTTCCCGCTCGAGGCGCTGGCCGCTTACAGACGGCTGGCCGTGCCGGAGCCTGACGCGATGCCAGCGAACGGACCCTTCTGAGAAAGGACCCAAGCTGAGACCCATGCGAACACCGCTCCACATGGTGACCGACAACCTGAGGCACCAGGCGAAGAACGCGCTCCTGGGCAGGCGCCGGTATCCGTTCGTGCTCATGCTGGAGCCGCTCTACACCTGCAACCTGGCCTGCCTGGGCTGCGCGGTGGAGAGGCACACGGGCAAGCTCAGGGACAGGCTGCCGGTTTCGGAGTGTCTCGACGCGGTGCGCGTGAGCGATGCTCCGGTCGTCTCGATCTGCGGCGGCGAGCCGACGATCTACCCCGAACTCCCGGAGCTGATCTCCGGCATCATCGCGCGGCGGCGGCACATCTACCTGTGCACGAACGCCCTGCTCCTGGACACCAGGGTGTTCGATCGGGTGCCGCCGAACCGGCGGCTGACGCTGAACGTGCACCTCGACGGCATGCGCGAGACCCACGACTTCGTTTGCGCCCGCGAGGGCGTGTTCGACAAGGCGATCGAGATGATCCGCGCGGCGAAGGAGCGCGGCTACCACGTCACGACGAACACGACCGTGTTCAAGGAGACGCGGATCGACGAGGTCGAGGAGCTGTGCCGGTTCCTGCGCGACCTCGACATCGACGGCATGCTGATCTCACCCGGCTACCAGTACGAGTCGGTGGACCGCGACATCTTTCTCACCCGTCAGGACACGGAGCGGAAGTTCCGGCGCATTCTCGAGATCGCGGACGAGTACAAGCTGACCTCGACCCCCATGTTCCTCGAGTTCGCGGCCGGCTTGAGGGATTACTCCTGCTCCCCGTGGAGCACCGTCACGAGAACGCCGCTCGGCTGGAAGGGGCCCTGCTACCTGATCGGCAAGGGCCACTACGCGACCTACGAGGAGTTCTGGGAGCAGACGGACTGGGACTACTGGGAGTCGCGCCAGGATCCGCTGTGCACGAACTGCGCGATGCACTCGGGGTTCGAAGCGTCGGTCGTGCGCGAGGTCCGGAAGAGTCCGAAGGACGCGCTGCGCCTCGCCGCCTGGCACCTGTCGGGATGATGGCCGCGGCGGGGGCCGGCCCTGACGGGTGACGGTTCTCGTCACCGGCGGCACGGGGTTCGTCGGCGCGCACGTGGTTCGGGCGCTGCTCGCTCGCGGCGACCTTGTGCGCTGCCTGGCGCGGTCGGGCGGAGACCGCTCGAACCTCGATGGCTGCGACGTGGAGATCGTCGAGGGCGACCTGCGGGATCCCGCGAGTCTCCGGGCAGCCTGCGCGGGTTGTAGCGAGGTCTACCACTGCGCCGCCGACTACCGGCTGTTCGTCCGCCGTCCGCGTGACCTCTACGCCTCGAACGTCGACGGCACCCGCCACCTGCTGGCGGCGGCGGCCGAGGCGGGAGCGAAGCGCATCGTCTACACGAGTTCGGTGGGCGCGCTCGGTCTGGAACCCGGCGGTCGCCCCGCGACCGAGACGACTCCCGTCAGCATCGCGGCGATGGTCGGGCACTACAAGCGAAGCAAGTACCTCGCCGAGCGCGCAGCCGTCGAGGCGGCCGCGGCCGGCGCTCCGGTCGTCATCGTGAATCCGTCGACACCGATCGGTGAGCTGGACGTCAAGCCGACGCCGACGGGCCGGATCATCGTCGACTTCCTGTCCCGGCGCATGCCGGCGTACGTCGACACCGGGCTCAACCTGATCGATGTGCGCGATGTCGCCCAAGGCCACCTGCTGGCCGCGGAGCACGGCCGCGTCGGCGAGAAGTACATTCTCGGGCACCGCAACGTCACCCTGGTCGAGATGCTGGGGGTGCTGGCCGACATCACGGGGATGAAAGCGCCCCGCCTGCGGCTGCCGCATTGGCTGCCGGTCGGCGCCGCGGCTCTGGCGACCGGTTGGGCGCGGCTGGCCGGCGGCGAACCCCGCGTCCCGCTCGACAGTGCGCGCATGGCGCGCCACAGGATGTTCTTCGATGCCGGCAAGGCGGTCAGGGAACTCGGCCTGGTTCAGAGCCCGGTCCGGGAGGCGCTCGAACGCGCGGTGCGGTGGTTCGAGGAGAACGGCTACGTGAACGGGCCGCGCCGGTGACGCCGGTGGCCTCTGGAGGAGAGACCGTCTACCTGGCCGCGATGAAGTCCGAGGCTTCGGCCCTGCTGCGCCGCGTGGAGGGCGCCTCGCGCGTCCGTGATGGCGCTGCCACCGCTGCCGTTCGGGGCCGCATCGGTGACCGACCCGTCCAGGTGGCCGTCTGCGGCGTCGGTGAGCGGGCGGCGCGGCGGGCCGCCGAACGCTGCGCTCGCCTGGCCTCCCAAGGCGCCTGCGGCAGGGTGGTCTGGATCGGCATCGCCGGCGCCCTGTCGCCGGACCTCGAGGTGGGCGATTTGGTCGTCGGCCGGACCGTGATGGCTCCGGAGCAGCCGCCCACAGGCGTCGACGAGACCCTGGTCGAGGCGGCCATGGCGCGAGGCTGCCGTCCGGGCGTTCTGGTCACCGCCTCCGGTCTGGTGGTCACCGCCTCGTCGCGCGAGGCGCTTTGGCGGAGCACCGGCTCTCAGCCCCGGACCGCAGTCGACATGGAGACCTGGGCAGCGGCCCGGGTGCTTCAGCGCGCCGGCCTTCCCTTCGTCGCGGTGCGCGCCATCAGCGACACGGCGGCGGATCGGCTTCCGTCGTGGCTCGAGCGCGCGCCGGCGCCCGGCGGCGGCTTCCCGCTGAGCCCGGTCGTTCGGGGAGCTCTGATACGTCCCTCGGCCCTTGTTCCGCTGGCGAAGATCCGCCTTCGGACGGCTCGCCTGGGCGTTCGGCTGGCCGAAGTGGCCGCGTCGCTGGCCTAGTCGACGTCGGACTCGGGGACGCGCGCTAAGGTACGCGCCCTCACCGCCCACGCGACCGCACGGAGTCCCGCGAATGCGATTCAGCTACTGGCCCGCCCCCACGATGTCATGGACCGACCTGCTGGAAATGTCCCGGCACGTCGAGGCAACCGGCTGGGACGGCATCTGGTACGCCGACCACTTCATGCCCAACGACGAGGACACGTCGTCGCCGTGGGCGGAGAGCTGGACCACGATCGCCGCTCTGGCGGCGGCGGTGCCGCGCGTGCGTCTCGGCCCGCTGGTCACCGGCAACACCTACCGGCATCCGGCGGTGCTGGCGAAGATGGCGGCGACGATCGACCACATCTCGGGTGGCCGCGTGGTGCTGGGCCTCGGCGCCGGCTGGCAGGAGAACGAGCACCTGGCCTACGGCATCCCGTTCTACACGATGGGCGAGCGGCTCCGCCGCCTGGACGAGGCCTGCCGGGTGATCAAGGCGCTGTACGGACAGCAGGGCGCGAGCTTCATTGGCGATGCCTACCAACTCGTCGATGCGCCGCTCGAGCCGAAGCCGGTCCAGGACCCGCTGCCGCTGATGATCGGCGGCGGCGGCGAGAAGGTCACCCTGCGGATCACCGCCCAGCACGCCGACGAGTGGAACGTCTGGGGAACGGCGGACATTCTCAAGCACAAGATGGCGGTGCTCGACGCCCACTGCGAGAACGTGGGACGGGACCCGGCGGAGGTCGAGCGGTCGGCGGTGGCGCTGCTCTTCCTGAGCGACGACGAGGCGTTCCTGGCCAAGGTGCGGGCACGCGGGACGGGAATGCCGTCGAACATCGGCGGCGTCTCGGAGATCGCCGACGCGGTGGGCGCCTACCGCGACGCCGGAGTGCATGAGTTCATCGTGCCGGCGTTCAACCTGGGCGGCAAGGACCGTCAGAAGGAGGTCCTCGACCGGTTCATCGAGGAGGTCGCGCCGGCATTCCGCTAACTGACCGCGCCAGCGTCTAGAATCCACAGCTATGGGGTCACGCCGTTCCGACCTCCGGATGTCGCAGGAAGCCATGCTGGCTCTGGCCGAAAAGGCGGCGGAGCTCGCGGTGGCCCGGATCGAGAGCCTGCCCGGTGAGAGCGCCTGGGACGGGGAGTTCAAGGAAGGCCTCGAGCGACTGCTGCTCGAGAATCCGCCGGAGGAGGGCCGCCCGGCCGAGGAGGTTCTGCAGCGGGTCGTGGAGGACATCCTCCCGATGACGACCCGGCTGGACCACCCCCGCTGCTTCGGGTTCGTTCCGTCGGAACCGACGTGGCCCGGTGTGGTCGCGGACTTCCTGGCCTCCGCCTGGAACGTGAACACCTGCACCTGGCTGGTCGCCAGCGGCCCTAGCCAGGTCGAACTCCTCGTCCTGGACTGGTTTCGGCGCTGGCTCGGCTATCCGGACGGTTCGGGCGGGTTGCTGACGAGCGGCGGTTCCGCCGCTTGCGTCGACGCTCTCGTGGCGGCCCGGGAAGCGGCCGGCGATCCCGAGCGCCCGGCGGTGTACATGAGCGACCAGAGCCACAGCGTCCAGGGGCGTGCCGCGATGGTCGTCGGCGTCAGGCGTGAGGCCATTCGGCTGATCCCGACGGACGGGGACTTCCGCCTGGACATGGCGGCTCTCGCGCGTGCCGTTGCGGAGGACCGTGCCGCGGGCCTCGTGCCCATGGCAATCTGCGCGAATGCCGGTGCGCCCAGCACGGGAGCCATCGATCCCCTGCACGCCATGGCGGACTTCTGCCAGGCGGAGGGCATCTGGCTCCACGTGGATGCCGCCTACGGCGGCTTCGCCGCGATCACGGAGAACGGCGGCGAGCTCCTCAGCGGAATCGAGCGAGCCGACTCGATCGGGCTGGATCCGCACAAGTGGTTGTTTCAACCGTACGAGGTGGGCTGCCTGCTGGTGAAGGACAGCCGCACGCTCGAGGGTCCTTTCGCCATGAGCGCGACGGTTCTTCAGGACACGGTCTGGGGAGCGAACCATCCGAACCTCGACGACCGCGGCCTTCAACTGAGCCGGTCGTTCCGCGCCCTGAAGATCTGGATGTCGATTCAGACCTTCGGCATGTCCGGGTTCAGACGGGCCGTCGCGAACGGGATGGAACTTGCGAAGCGAGCCGAGGAGTACGTTCGTGAGAGTCGGACCCTGGAACTGCTGACGCCGTCGTCGCTTGGCATCGTCTGCATGCGCGTCAACCCTGAAGGCGCCGATCTGAAGGCCGACACGCTCGAGGACGTCAATCGGGAGGTTCTCGCCCGTCTGTTCTGGGATGACCGCGCGTTCGTTTCGTCTACTTCGCTCCACGGGAGCCTCTCGCTGCGGCTCTGCATCATCAACCACTCGACGAGTTGGGACGACGTGCGGGAGACGCTGGAGGCGATGGAGCGGTTTGGTGGCGAGGCGCTCGCGGCCTGACGACCCGGCCTACGGGTAGTACCCCGACATCGTCCGGACTTCCGCGTCGCGGGCGTCGACGTCGACTCGCACCACCCGGAATTCGCTCTCGGGCCTGGTGCTGGTCGACTGGTAGGTGAGCAGGTAGCGGTTCCGCAGTTCCCGCTCGATCCGCGCATAGATCGCGTCGAGCTGGCTGACGCCGTCGATGAAGAAGGCCTGGCCGCCCGTCTCCCCGGCGATGCGTTCGAGCACACGGCGCGTCGTTCGGTCCGCGGCCGCTTCCCGGAGGCCGATGGCGTAGATCGTCACCCCTGAACGTTGCGCGGCCTCGAGCGCGCTCTCGAACGTGAACGAGCTGTTCTCGTCCTTGCCGTCGGACAGGAGGAGTAGTGCCTTCTGGCCGCTGATGCCGTCGAAGTAGCTGAGAGCGAAGACGAGGCTGTCGTAGAGCGATGTCGTTCCGGTCGCCTTGAGGCCCGCCAGCGCACGCGCGAGCTGGCCCCTGTCCTTCGTGAACCGGCTCTCGACCCGCGCCCGGTTGGCGAAGGCGAGGACCGCCATCCGGTCCCTGGGTTCGAGCGTGTTGTCGACGAAGCGCTGGGCGGCGGCTCGCACTTGCCCGATCGAGTCCTGCATCGAAGCGGACGTGTCGAGCAGGAGGCCGGCGTGGAAAGGCGTGTCGTCGACCCACTCGAAGCGGCGAACCGTCTGCTCAACGCCGTCTTCGGTGATTCGGAAGCGATCCTGCGCCAGCTCCGGAATCGGGCGCCCGCGTTCGTCGACGACGCTGGCGAAAAGCTCGATGTACTGCACATCGATTCGCTCGATCGGGTTCGGGCTGTTGATGAAGACGACGTCCTCCGTGCTGCTGCCGTCGGCCAGAAACGCGGCCGCGCGGAGGTAGGTCAGGCTCGGACCGTCGAGCACGACCGGTTGCACCCATGGCGGCTGGTAGAGCGTCGCGATCCGTTCCTCTCCCAGGAACAGCTCGAGGCGCTCGATCTCCTCGCCGTCCGGCACCGCGATCTCGACGGCCGCGCGCGTGCTTTGCAGGTACTGCTCGCCGGAACGCGGTTCGATGAACCGGGCGCGGAAGCGCTGGCCGCCGCGGTTGACCGACATCTCGTCCGACGCGACGACCTTGCCGTCCTTGAGGCCTTCCACTCGAATCCGGTGCTCGGTCGGGTGCGAGCCCAGGTTCAGCTCAACGCCGTACGGCGGCCGTCGCTTGCGCAGGATCTCGCGGCCGTCGAGCGAGAACGCGACGGCATCGAAGTCGCCGATCGCATGGGTGGAGAAGCGCACCATGCCGACCCGCAGGCGCTCATCCCGCGGCGGCACGAGACGGAGCAAGCGTTCGCCGCGGGCCGCCGCCTGGTTGGCTTCAGCGAGGGCCGGGAAGGTCTCCAGGATGGTCTTCCGCAGCGATCGCGCCTCCTCGAGGTTCGGAACGTCGATCGTCTCATTGACCACGGCGAACTGCTGGCCGAAGACGTCCTCGACCTTGAGCCGGATCTGGACCTCGCCGGGCCGCAGGTAGCGAGTGAAGACGAGCGGGATCGAGTCCTCGTCGCTGCCGCTCGCGGGTAGCTCGAAGCGGTAGCGGAACGTCTCGAACAGACGGTCGCCGCGGATGACCTCGCCGGTCATGTGGAAGCTGTGGTACGCCCTCTTCTGAGAGTTTCTGCCCTGGAAGATCCTGCGGCCGGCGCTCGGCCCCGGCACCATCACGAGGCCGTGGGTGACAGTGCGCGTCTGGTTGCGGCCCGGATAGTCCCATTCAATGTCGATGTCGAAACGGGGGGCGCCCTCCGGGACGTCCGTGTTGAAGGCGGCGAAGGTCGCGAGCCACTCATCGGGCGGCTCGGGAGGGCCGGACACCTCTTCGATGACGCCATTGCTCGCCAGGTCGCGTTGGACCGCCTGTGCGGCCCATCCGAACCACTCGTCCGCGCAGAGGACGGTGATGTTCGTGGTGGGCAGGCCGCGACGGGACGTCGGGCGGCGCACGGGGCTCTCGTGCCAGAAGACGTAGGGCTTGTTGCGGCTCGTGGCCAGGAAGATGACGACGAAGTGGCGGGAGGTCCGGTCGCTGCCGCCGTAGAACCAGATCTCGAGTTCGCTGGTCCGGGAGAGGCAGTAGGCAGCGGTCCGACCGTCAGGGAGGATGAAGCGCCCCGGCGGTCCGTTCAGCAGGTAGAACAGGGCGCGTGCGTCCTCCAGCGTGCCCCATTGCGTGAGAGCGGCGTCGACCCGGTCTTCCCAGAGGACCTGGAGTTCGTTGAGCGGTGTTCTCGGATCAGGGTCGCGGGCCTTCCAGAAGGCCTGGATGAACGCCTCGCGCCGGTAGTCCTCTGGCAGGTTGACGAAGAACTCGCGCTCCTCGTCGCTGATCAGCGGGCCGACCCGCTCCAGCCAGCGGACGAACCTGGAATCCAGCGGCCGTGAATTCGCGGTGTCCTGCGCGGCGGCTGCTGCGACCAGCAGCGACGCGGCGACGGCGGATGCGATCCTGGTTCGGGCGGTCATCTGAGGGCTCGTCGTCCGATTCTGCAACGAATCGGTTCTCCGGCAGATTCCTAGTGGCCTGAGCGCCCGCGCTTGCGCACCTGTCGCGCGACGGAAACCAGCACCATCAGCCCGAGGACGCCGGCCACTAGGCCGAGATCCTGGGTCAGCCACGCTTTCGGGCCGAGGCCGCCGACGACGACCTGATCGACCATTCGCAGGACCAGGAACATGGAGGCGATGAGCAGCGGGGAGTTGTACTCCCGGAGGGCGACCGTTCGCCAACTGAAAGGGATCTCCGGCGCCAGCCACAATCGGGGCCGGGGCCAGAAGGTCGGCGTTCGCTCCGACCAGCGGCGGTGGGTCGCACCGAAGCGCTCGCCGAGGAACCGCTCTTCGGCGGCGATTACCCGTTGGTAGAGCAGCCAGTAGGCGAGCAGTGCCATGACCACGAACCACCACGACTTCAGGGCGAGCGCGAAGCCCATCAGCACGAAGAGGTTGCCGAGATAGACCGGGTGCCGGCAGAGCGAATACATGCCGGTCACGTTCAGGCGGCTGGCGCTCGGCGCCCTGCGGCTTCGAGTGGAAGCGCCCGGAGGCGCGGAGCCCAGCGCCGCCCACCGCACACCGAGTCCGAGCAGGGACACGGCGAGGCAAAGCGCGAGCCAGCCAAGTCCCGGGTCCGCAGGCAGTACCGCCGACCGTCGCTCGAGCACCGCCAGCGCCGCGGCGGGCAGCAGGCACACGACGAACAGGCTGCGGTGCCGGAACAGGAAGAGGCCCTGGTCGGCAAGCCGCCGGCTGTCGTTCATCGCTCGGATCTTCCGGCCGCGGCAACACGGGCGGCCGCTTCCGGAGTCGTCAGCAGGACGTGCCCCTGCTCGGGGTCGTGGTCGCGCGCGACCTCGACCAGGTCGAGCGGAGGCGAAAGACGCTCCAGGTTGTCCCGTTCGATGAGAAGCCAGACGGGCCGATCCGTGCGGGCGACGTAGCGTCGCAGGGCCTCCTCGTCGCCCTGATCGTGCGCCAGGATGCCGCCGTGGAGGTCGACCGCGAACCGGCGGGTGTAGAAGAGAAAGGCCGCATCGGGAACAGGATAGATCGCGTACGGCTCGTCGGGTTCCGCCCACCGGACCAGGTCGTCCGAGAGGGCGCGCGCCGACTTGAAGGCGTCCCCCAGTGGCAACAACCGCACGGCGGTCACCGACATCGTGAGTCCAAGGCCCGTCGCAAGGCACGCTACCAGCAGGTCGGGCCGCCGCCTGGCAGCGAAGTACAGGCCGATCAGACCGGCGAGGAGGGGAATGGCCGCGACCGCCTGGAGCCAGGCGATGGTGCCTTCAGGGATCGAACCTTCGGGAAGGTCTCGTGCCGCGACCGGAGCCGCGGCCGCCACGACGCCGAACAGCAGCGGTACGGTCGCTGCCGAGATCAGGAAGGCCGTACGGTAGCGAGGCCAGCGATCCCGGATCGCCAGCACGCCGTAGGCGACTAGCATCGCGAGCGGCGCCGCGAGCGCCAGCAGATAGACGGTCCGCTTGCCGCCGGACACGCTGAAGAAGACGAAGGTGCTGGCGATCCAGATCAGGAGGAAGCGAATTGCCCGCGCTTCGCCGCCAGCCGACTCGCGGTGGGAAACGCGGAAGGCGGCGTAGACCGCTACGGGGGCCAGCAGCGTCCAGGGCGCGAACGTGCCGGGCAGGGTCCGGAAGTAGTAGTACCAGGGCCGGGGATGGAACGTCGCTTCGGCGTAGCGCGACACGGTCTGGTCGAGGATCAGGGCGTCGAAGTAGGACTGTCCGGCGATCCACACGGCTGGCGCGAACCAGGCCATGACGATCGCGGCCCAGACCAGCAGGCCGCGCCCCAACCGGAGCTCGGCGACGCCGGCCCGGTCTCGTTCGAACGCGAGCCAGGTGACCACGGCGAGGAGCGGCACGATCAGCCCGACCGGCCCCTTCGCCAGGGTGGCCAGGCCGAGGCAAGCGAAGAACGGGAGATTGGCCAGGTGGCCGCCGGGACCCACGGGTGGATCGTCCGCGGCCCACGACCTGCCCCGGGCCCAGAACAGGATGGCGAGCAACTCCAGAAAGGTCAGGGTCATGTCGATCTGGCCGACTCGCCCGTTCCACATCACCAGGGCCGAGGTCAGGAAGATCGGCGCCGCCAGCCAGGCCGTCTTCCGGTCGAACAGCCGGCCGGCGAGCGCGAACACGATGAACACCGAGCCGATGCCGGCAAGGAGCGACGGCAGACGGATCGCCACCTCGTCGACACCGCCGCGGAGCGCGCCGAACAGGGCGATGTTCCAGAAGTGAAGCGGCGGCTTGTGGTCGTACCGTTCGCCGTTCAGGCGCGGTACCAGGAAGTGCTCGATCGCCCGCGGCTCGAGCAGCATCTCCCGCGCGACCTCGGCGTAGCGCGGTTCGTCCGGGTTCCAGAGGTCGCGGCTGCCGATCCCGGGCAACAGCACGGCGGTCGCTGCGACGGCGAGGACGAGGTAGGGAAGGAGGCGTCCTCGCACGGATCGATCCTGCCACAGGGGCGATCCTGCCACCGGAAGGGGCGACCGCCGCGCTCCGTTGTCCTTCGCGGCGATAAGGTACCCGTTCCGTTGATAGAAGGCCGGCGCACCGGCAGACAAAGAGGGACTCAGGCGATGGGCCAGCTACCGAAGTCCGTGACCATCACGGACGACACGATGAGAGAGGGTCTGCAGATCGAGAGCGCGGACATTCCGGTCGAGGACAAGCTGCGGCTGCTCGACGCGCTGGGCGAGACCGGAGCCAAGGTGATTTCGATCGGTTCCTACGCGCACCCCAAGTGGACGCCGCAGATGGCCTGCATCGACGAGATCGCCGAGCGCTTCGTGCCGAAGCCGGGCGTGCGCTACACCGCCGCGATCTTCAACAAGATCGGGTTCGACCGCGCCGACCGCTGGTACCCGAAGCTCGACGTCCGGCAGCGAAGGTTCGGCACCCACGTGGAGCTTTGCGACACCTTCGCCCGCCGCAACTACAACGCGACCCAGGCGCAGCAGATCGAGCGCATCCCGGGGGTGATCGACCAGGCCCGCGCCCGCGGGGCCGAGACGGGCGCGGTGGCGATCGGCAATCCGTTCGGATCGAACTTCGAGGGGGCGTTCACGCTCGAGCAGCGGATGGACCTTCTGGCGCTGATGATCGACCGCTGGCATGAGGCCGGCTTCCGGGTCACCCGCTGCGCGATCATCGAGGCGATGGGATGGAACATGCCGCACACCGTGCGGGAGACGCTGCTCGCGATCCGTGAGCGCTGGCCCGAGATCACGGACTTCCACTGCCACCTGCACAACACCCGCGGGGCGGCGATGGTCAGCTACTACGAGGCGCTCAAGCTGGGCGTGCGCGAATTCGACACCTCGATCGGCGGCATGGGGGGTTGCCCCTACTGCGGCAACGGCCGCGCGGCGGGCCATGTGCCGACGGAGGACTTCGTCGATTTCTGCCACGAGCTGGGGATCGAGACCGGCTACAGGCTCGACAAGCTGATCCAGGCGGCACAGATCGCGGAGGAGGTGGTCGGCCACCCGCTCTGGGGCCACGTCTCCAAGGCCGGGCCGCGGCCGCGCGGCGACGGCGATCTCTACCCGCGGCAGATGCCGTTCGTCGAGACGCTCGGCGAGGCCTCCCACTTCCGCAACGGCTCGCCGGTCTACGCCGGCCAGCGGTCTCCGTGGCGGCCCGACTCGGCGCTGTACCAGGCATGACCGCCGCGGCAAAGAACCCGGGCGCGGGCGTGCGCTACGAGGCGGACGGGCGGCCGCCGACCGCTCTCGCCGCGACGATGGGCCTGCAGTACGCGACCCTCTGTGTCGCCGGCATCGTGCTGACGCCGGCGATCATCGTCCGTGCCGCCGGGGGCAGCGACGAGTACCTGGCCTGGGCGGTGTTCGCGGCGATCTTCGTGAGCGGCATAGCCACGATCCTGCAGGCGGTGCGTCTGTGGCGGATCGGCGCGGGCTACATCCTGCTCATGGGCACTTCGGGGGCGTTCATCGCGGTCAGCATCGCCGCCCTGAGCCAGGGCGGTCCCATGCTCCTCGCCAAGCTGGTCATCGTCTCGTCGCTGTTCCAGTTCCTGCTCTCCGCCCGGCTTCTGCTGCTGCGGAGGTTGTTCACGACGACCGTGACGGGCACGGTCATCATGCTGATCTCGGTCAGCGTGATGCCGATCATGTTCAACCAGTTGACGCTGGTTCCCGAGGATGCGCCCCGCTCGGCCGCTCCGATCACGTTCGTCGTGGCGATCGCGGTCATGGCCGGGTTCGGCCTGCGGGCCAGAGGGATCGGACGGTTGTGGGCGCCGGTCGCTGGCGTCGTGGCGGGCTCGCTCGTTGCCGTGCCTCTTGGGCTCTACGACTTCGAGCAAGTGGCCGCGGCGGCGTGGATCGGTGCCCCGGCCGGCGGCTGGCCCGGCTTCGACCTGTCCTTTGGGCCGGCCTTCTGGGCGTTGCTGCCGGGCTTCGTCATCGTGACGTTGATCGGAGCCGTCGAGACGATCGGTGATGCCGTGGGTATCCAGCGCGTCTCCTGGCGGACGCCGCGGGCGCCTGACTACCGGGCGGTGCAGGGCGCCGTGGCCGCCGACGGACTCGGCAACCTGCTCTCGGGCATCGCCGGCACCGTGCCGAACACGACGTACTCGAGCAGCATCTCCGTCACGGAACTCACCGGGGTGGCCTCGCGCCGGGTGGGCATGTGGATCGGGATCATCTTCCTCGGTCTGGCTTTCCTACCCAAGGCGCTCGCCCTGATCCTCGCGATTCCCGGTCCGGTCGTGGGTGCCTACGGGTTGGTGCTGATCGCCGTCCTGTTCGTGCTCGGGGCCCGCATTGCCGGTCACGGGGGCATCGACTACCGGAAGGCCCTCGTGATCGGCGTTTCGTTCTGGATCGGCGTCGGCTTCGAGAACGATCTGATCTTCAGCGACCAGCTCGGCGGTTGGGTGGCCTCGATCCTGGGCAACGGCATGACCGCCGGCGGCCTGACCGCCATCGGCCTGACCGCGTTTCTCGAATCGACCGGTCCGCGCCGCCGGCGGCTCGAGGTCGAGGTCACGCCCAGATCGGCCTCACGGATCGGCGGCTTTCTCCGGACCCTGGCGGAACGGGCGCGGTGGACGCCCGAGGCCTGCGATCGCCTCTGGTCTGCGGGCGAAGAGGCGCTGCTCAGCCTTGCCGGACTCGACGAGGAGGAGGGCGGCCGGAAGCGCAGCCTGCTCGTGGTCGCAAGGGTCGACCGCCAGACGGCCGAACTCGAGTTCATCGCGGCGCCCGGTGGAAGCAACATCGAGGACCGGCTGGTGGTCATGGCGCCCGATGCTCCCGTCCCCATCGAGAACGAGCTGTCGCTGCGGCTGCTGCGGCACGTGTCGACCTCGGTGCAGCACCAGCAGTACCACGATACGGATGTCCTCACGGTCATCGTCAGCAGCGACAGCCAGGAACCGACGGGTCAGGTGGACACGGCGGGAATCTAGGAGAGCGCGTCCTTCCTGTAGGATTCCGCGGCGGATATGACCTCTCCGTGAAACGAACTGCGAGCGCCATAGCCACGTGAGTGAGAGCCCCCACCTGACCTTCGTGGAGGAGATCCTGCTTCTTCTCCTGGACGACGATTCCGGTGCGATGAAGCGTGTCGCGCCCAACGTGATGGAGCTGCTGCTCGCCGGCGCGATCCTGATGGACCTCGCGTTGCGCGGTCGCCTGGATTGCGACCTCCAGCGACTCGTCGTCGTCGACTCGACGCCGGTAGGCGAGGAGATACTGGACGGCCCGCTGGCGGAGATCGCGGAGGCCGCCGACGAGGCCGACGCCCGCACCTGGGTTGTGCGTCTCTCGGCCCGCAGCAAGCAGGTCCAGGAGGCGGCCCTGGCGCGCCTGGTCGAGCGTGGCATCCTCCGGGTCGAGGATCGGAGCTTCCTGTGGGTGTTCGGCAGCCGTCGCTATCCGATGGTCGACGACCGGGAAGAGCGGGAGGTCAAGCTGCGAATCCTCGACGTGCTCCTCAGCGACCGGATTCCCGCTCCCAGGGACGTCGCCCTCATTTGCCTGGCCGATGCGTCGAACGCCTTCCAGGTCATCCTGAGCGCGCAGGAACTGCGCCACGCCGCGGCCCGGATCGAGTTGGTGCGTGGCTTCGATCTGATCGGTCAGGCGATGGGCCGGGCGATTCAGAAGTCCGTTCAGGACATTGCCGCCGCGACGGCGACGGCGCATCATCCCTTCTACTGAGTGCGAACAAGACGCAAAGAGGTGTGTACGTGATCGAGAGCATCAAGATCGGGAAGTCGGCAATCGGGGGCGAGACGGTTGGCGACGTGACCGTCTGGGTGCCGGAAGGGCGGGTCGACGCCTCGAGTGCGCCGGACCTGGAGCAGGCGATGACGTCCGAGATCGCGGAAGGCGGGGAGGCCGTCGTTCTCGACCTGAGCCGCACCCGCTACATGAGCAGCGCCGGCCTCCGCGTCGTACTGGTCGTGGCCCGCCAACTGCAGGCGCGCAAGGGGAAGTTCGCCGTCTGCGGCTTGAACGACGAAGTGAAGGAACTCTTCGAGGTTTCGGGCTTCAGCTTGATCGTGGGCATCGAGCCGGACCGCGACGCCGCGGTCGCCGCCGTCCAGCAGTCGGGCTGACCTCCGCTACAGCGTCCAGCCGTCCCGGTAGGCCGGCTCGATGTACTCCCGCGGCACCTCGACGCCGTTCGTCACCTTCAGCTTCTTCGGATTCCAGACGATCTCCTGCTGCGTGCGAACCGCCAGGTTGCCGAGCAGCGCGGTCTCGGTCATCGGCCCTGCGTGATCGGCGAAGTTGGAGCCGTCGGGGTTCGTCGTACCGGCCTTGATCGCGTCGATCCACTGCTTGTAGTGCCCTTCGGTCCGTTCGTAGACCTGGGGCAGCGGGTTCTTCGTGATCTTCTCGTGCAGCTTTGAGGGGTAGATCGTGGGCCTGCCGGCGTAGATGTCGGCGACGATCACGCCCTCGGTGCCCACGAAGAGCTGACCGCTGTTGCGCGGCGGCCACTTGCCCTCCCACACCTTGGGCATCGCCGGCGTGAGGTTTCCGTCGCGCCAGACGACGGTCATCTTCGGCCGGTTGCCTCGCGCCGGATACTCGAACGTGATCCGCGTGGCGGCGGGAGCCGACTCCTTGAACAGCGGCGTCGATTCGGCATGGACCGACGACGGGTCCCGCAGGTCGAAGATCCAGAACGCCGCGTCCATCGCATGGCAGGCGATGTCGCCGATGGCGCCGGTGCCGAAGTCCCACCAGCCGCGCCAGGCGAAGGGGTGGTAGTACTCGGAGTGGTAGGGGCGTTCCGGCGCCGGGCCGAGCCACAGGTCCCACTTGACATGGTCGGGCACCTCGTGGACTTCCTTGGGGCGCGGTATCGCCTGCGGCCAGATCGGCCGGTTGGTCCAGTACTCGACGCGGTTCACCTCGCCGATCACGCCACCCTCGATCCACTCGCGGATGAGGCGGGTGCCTTCGGCGGCGTGGCCCTGGTTGCCCATCTGGGTCGCCGTGCCGGCCTTGCGTGCCGCCTTGCCGACCATCCGCGCCTCTCCGATCGTGCGCGTCAGGGGCTTCTGCGTGAAGACGTGGAGGCCGCGCTCCAGAGCCGCAACGGTGATCGCGGCGTGCGTGTGGTCGGCGGTCGAGACCAGCACCGCGTCCAGGTCGCTGTGGGCGTCCAGCAGCTCCCGGTAGTCGTGGTAGCGGGCCGCGTCCGGGTGGGCGTTCATCGTCTCCTCGGCGCGCTTCCAGTCGATGTCGCAGAGGGCGACGATGTTCTCGCTGGCGACGCCGGCGACGTCGCTGCGGCCCTTGCCGCCGGCGCCGATGGCCGCGATGTTCAGCCGGTCGCTGGGGGCCTCCTCGCCGCGTCCGAGGACGTGGCGGGGGACGATCATCCAGCCGGCGCCAGCGGCGGCGGCGCCGAGCACGCTGCGACGGCTCAGGTCTTGTTCGGGCATGAGGAAGTGCCTTTCGCTGTGGTGGTGTTCGAGTGTGCGTTAGGTTAGCGCACTCGTGACGAACGCGAAGGTCAGTTGGATGTGCGTGTTTGCGGCGGCGCTGGTCGGTTTCGTCGCCGGCGCCGCCGGGGCCGAGACCGGCGAGCAGGGTCGCTCCGTCTACGGCGAGTGGCGGCATCACGGCGGCGACCACGCCTCGAGCCGCTACTCGCCGCTGACCCAGATCGACGGTTCGAACTTCGGCCGGCTCGAGATCGCCTGGCGCTGGCGCACGGCGGACCACGAGGTGCCGCTCGACGTGCTGCCGGGCTACGACACCGGGTTCTACCGCTCCGTGCCGCTGATGATCGGTGGCCGCCTGTTCGCGCCGACCAGCCTGGGCCAGGTGGCCCTGCTCGACCCGGCGACGGGCGACCAGGAATGGGTCTACAACCCGAAGACCTGGGAGCGCGGCGGTACCACGATGCGGCCGGTCGGCGCCCGCGGCATCGAGTACTGGTCGGACGGCGAGAAGGAGCGGCTGTTCGTCGCCACGATCGGCCGCCAGCTTGTATCGATCGACGCCGCCACCGGCGAGGCCGACCGCGCCTTCGGCGAGGACGGCGTGGTCGACCTGGCGCAAGACCTGGGCCCGGGCGACTACGCGATCCGCCACATCACCCACGGGGCGCCCCCGATCGTCGTCGGCACCAGCGTGATCGTCGGCTCGAAGATCTTCGACTACTCGATCAGGAGCGATGCGCCGCCGGGCCACGTCCGCGCCTACGACGTCCACACGGGCGAGTTCAAGTGGCGCTTCAACACGATCCCGCGGGACGGAGAGTACGGAGTCGACACCTGGGAGAACGAGTCCTGGCGGACGGCCGGCAACGCGAACGTGTGGACGTCGATGAGCGCGGACCACGAGTTGGGCTACGTCTACCTGCCGACCAGCACGCCCTCGAACGACTACTACGGGGCCGACCGGCCGGGAGACAACCTCTTCGCCGAGAGCCTGGTCTGCGTCGACGCCGAGACGGGCGAGCGCGTTTGGCACTTCCAGACCGTCCGTCACGGCATCTGGGACTACGACATCGCCTCGGCGCCGAACCTGCTCGACATCGTCGTCGACGGCAGGCTGATCAAGGCCGTCGCCCAGGTCTCGAAGACCGGCTTCACGTACGTGTTCGACCGCGCCACCGGCGAGCCGGTGTGGCCGATCGAGGACCGGCCGGTGAATCACAAGTCGACGGTGCCGGGCGAGAAGCTGGCGGAGACGCAGCCGTTCCCGACGAAGCCACCTGCCTTCGAGCGGCAGGGCGTCAGCGAGGATGACCTGATCGACTGGACGCCGGAACTGCGCGAAGAGGCACTGAAGATCGCGGAGAAGCTGGTGCTCGCGCCCATGTTCCCGCCCCTGATCGTCAAGGGTGAGGGCGGCAAGGAGGGCGTGATGGTCGTCCCGGGGGCCGCCGGCGGCGCGAACCACCCCGGAGCGTCCGTCGACCCGAGGACCGGTGTGCTCTTCGTCGAGTCCCAGAACCGGCCGACCGGCATGTCCCTGATCGAGCCGGATGCGGCGCGCCGTCCGGACTGGCGGTACGTGATTGACTACGTCGACACGGGTGGACCGCGGGGCCTGCCGCTGACGAAGCCACCCTACCGGACGATCACCGCGATCGACCTGAATCGCGGCGAGCACCTCTGGCGCATCCCTGTCGGTCCCGGTCCGAAGAACCATCCGGCCATCGCGCACCTGAACCTCGGCGATATGGGCACCATCTACTTCGGTATGCCGGCGGATGGCGGCCTGCTCGTTACCCGCACGCTCCTGATCGGCTTCGTGGCCCTGCCGGACGAGAACAATCCCCGCACCAGCGGCGGCGGGCTGCTGCGCGCCTATGACAAGGCGACCGGCGAGATCGTCGCTGAGATTGAGACCGATGTCTGGCTGCACGGCCCGCCGATGACCTACATGCACGAGGGCCGCCAGTACATCGTCATCGCCGGGGGCGGCGCCCGCAACCGCCGGATCCCCGATGAACTGATCGCCTTTGCGTTACCGGAGTCCCTGACCGATGCTTAAGCCCGCGACAGTTGCCCTTGTCCTTCTAGCCGCCCCACCGGTCGCAGCCGCCGCCGAATGCGAACCCCTGGAGGCCGAAGGTCCCGTCACCGTCGAATCCTGTCCGATCGACAACGCCGACTACCCCCTGGTGCGCGCCGAGATGACGGTGCCCGGGTCCATGCCGGCGGTCATCGCGCTTCTTGACGACGCCGCGGCGTGCCCCGAGTGGCAGGCCATGTGCACTGAAGAAACAGCGCAGCCACTCGACGCCCCTTTTCAGACCCTTCGTCAGCGCGTGTCCGGCAAGGGCATCACCCGGCGGATCTCGATGAACAGCGCGGCGTGGTGGCGGACCGCCGCCGGCCACGTTATTGGCGACATGGTCGGCGCGGACGATCAGACGCCTGCCTTCAAGGGCAAACGCGTGCTCTGCATGCGCACCCGCTGGTTCCTCTCGCCGGGCGACCAGGAAGGAACGGTCACGGTCGTCCAGAAGAGCGTCAGCGATCCGCAGCCGCCCTTCGGCATGGGCGCCGGGGTCGTGACGCCGCGCACCGCGAAGACCCTGCTCGAGACCTTCACGAACATGAGCACCAGACTCGCGAGCGGCCAGCACGGTGCCGGCCCGGCGATCGAGTCGCTGCCGCTGCTGGAGGCCGAACTGCCGGGAGTCGGCGAAGAGTTCGCCCGCTGCCAGGCGGCGCGCAAGTAGAGCGCCGCCGGCTGGTGCGCGGGTCTTCTGACCCGCTGCCGCCGGAGGCGGCCAGAAGAACGTGCCGGCCGTCAGGCCGGCGCCATAGCTCAGCGGTCGGCGTTCTCCGCGCCGAACACGCCGTCGAGCACAGCCCGCACGCGTGGCAGCAGGGGATAGGTCTCCGGGTCGGAGTCCGCGGCGGTGTAGCCGACCCACACGGCGACGACATCGCGGCTCGGGTTGACGAGCAGCCCCTGCCCGGCCCAGCCGCCCTTGTAGACGTCGTCGTTCGTGAACACGAGGTCCCACTGGTAGACGTTGTGCCTGATTCCGGGCGGCCTGCCGCCGAAGCGGGCGTTCTCGAGCAGTTCCGGCCGGCCGCCGTGGAGCAGCAGGTCGATGTGCTCTTCGGGCACGATCCGCTCCGATGAGATCTTTCCGTAGCTCGGCGTGAACAGGAGCCCGAACCGGGCCATGTCCCGGGGCCGGGCCAGCAGGCCGCCCGAAGTCAGCGGAATCCCGTACCGGTTGGCGTAGATCGAAGCGTCCGCTTCGGCGCCGATCCGGGTCCACACCTCGCGGCTCAGCGCGTCCTGGAACGGCATGCCGGTGACCTCCTCGACCAGCCAGCCGAGGACGAAGGTGTTCGTGCCGCTGTAGTCGTAACCCGTGCCCTGCTCGGCCCAGCGGCCGACCCGGAGGTTCGAGAGCATCGTGTAGGGGTCGTCCGGCGTCCCCTCGCTCCGTACGGCGTCGCCCAGCGAAGCCTCGAACTGGTAGTAGCAGGTGCTGCGGTCGGTGTAGTCGCCGTCCGGGCAGTCGACGCCGGAGGCCATGTCGAGCACGTTGCGGACCGTGACGCCCTCGAAGTCCGAGCCCTTGAGTCCGGGCACGTAGCGGTCGACCGGCTGCGTCGCATCGACCAGGCCGCGATGTTCGAGGATCGCCACCAAGGTTGCCGGGAAGACCTTGGTCACGGACCACCAGATCGGCTTCTCGTGGGGTTGCATCCGCGGGTAGCGCTCGAAGACGATGTCGCCGCGGTGGAGGATGACGATGCCCATCGTCGTCGAGTGCTCGCCGTGCAGGTAGGCGTCGAACGCCAGCTCGCCGGCCGGCGTGTCGACGGGATAGTCGGCGATGGCGGCCAGCGGGCGAACCGCCAGCTCCCTGACCGGGCCGTCGCGGTAGACGTTCACGGTCGGCACGACCTGGTGGAGGTTCCGGTTGCGCCAGGCCATCGCCTCGCCGGTCTGCGTCCACCAGACCTCGTCGGCGGGATCGGGCAAGGCGCGGTGCTGGCGGAGATTCTCTGCGACCGTCGAAGCGGGTTCGAAGTTCGGCGCGGCCTCCTCCGCGGCCGTGCAGGCCGCGAGCGCCAGTGCCAGTCCGGGAATGAAGGTGCATCGTCGCATGACGGCAGTCTAAGGCGGCGTCTCCCTCAATCGATCGTGCCCAGGTACTGCCAGATCGCTTCGAACTGTCGCGCCGCGTCGCCGTCGAAGACATCGTAGAGCCCGGTGTAGCCGTCCTCGTCGACGAACTGGGGCATCTTCGTCCCCGGCAGGATGCGCTGGGGATCACGGAGGAACCAGTCGAAGAACGGGCGCCGCAGGCGCCGGCGGACGAGGTCGAAGTTGATTGCCTCCTCGGCGCCCTCGCCGCCCAGCGCCGGTTCGTCGCCCAGGGCGTGGCAGGCATGGCATCCGAGGCGGTCGCCGCGGATGAGGTCGCTGCCGACCGCGGCCAGCTCGGCGTCTACGGGTTCGGGCTCGGGCGGCGACGCGGCCAGCCCGTGCTGATGGTGCAGCCCGACCGCGAAGAGGTCGGTCTCGTTGGAGGAGGCGGTCGCTCGCACTTCCGGGTGTGGGCGCGGAAGGTCGGCGGGGTGGCCTGCCAGGTAGTCCGCCAGCCAGTCTCCGCGGAACTTCTCGCCGGCCCAGGTCAGGTCCGGGGGAGCGTGGGTCGGCCCGGCGTCAGGGGCCGGCGGTCCGGAGGCGGGCGCGCCGTCCCTGCTGTGACAGACGAGGCAACCGTCTCGCCGGATTCGGCGTTCCGCGTACTCGGCCGGCACGACCCGGGCGAGAGACACGGCGTCCTCGGCAACGAGATCACGCGCCGCCCGCCGGGATCGGCCGCGGTCGAGCGCCGTCGAGCCGGCGTGTCGGAGGGACGCCGGAGGCACCGGCTCCTCCGGGAGATAGTCGTTGCCCCAGGTGAGACGCATCGAAGCGTCGCCGCGGGGCGGACTGCGGTAGACCAGTTCGATCGGGTTGAGACCCTTGTTCAGCCGCAGTTCGCTGGCGGTGGAGGCCGGCGCGCCGTCGACCGGCAGGGCGTCGCGCGCGATAACGACCTGCCCACCGACGCTCAAGCGGACGCCGCCGTTGCCGCGGACGGCGAAGCGAAAGGAGTCGTTCAGGTCGAGTTCGATCGCGCCGCGGAAGGTGGCCTCGAAGGCGCCGGGGTCGAGGAACGGGCTCGGCGGTTCGCCCTCGGGCACGTAGAGCGCGGCCAGCCGCGCGACCCGGGCGTCCGTCGCGTCGCCTCCGCGTGTGCTGAGGACGAGTTCCAGACCGGGCTGGTCGAAGTCGGCTGTGGCCGTCTCCGTGGGTTGGCCTGTCACGGGGCCGACACACGCCGCCGCCAGCAGGGGCAGGGCGGCGAGCCCGCGAAAGCGCACGACGAGTCCGGCGCCCGGTTCAGTCGGCGCCTGCGAGGATCTCGGCGCCGGCGCGGGTCCCCAGTTCGTGGATCGTGCCGTGGACGAACTCCCGTATCCGCGCGCCGTCCCTGCCTCTCAGGTTCATCTCCAGGTGGAACTGCTGCACCGGCAGGATGTCCGGGATCTCGATGAACACCGAGCGCCGGTCCTCCGAAAGAGTGGCGGACGGGATCGCGAGATCGTCTTCGCCCACGCCCTCGCCCAGGACGCGGTAGTCCTCCGAGCCGTAGCTGGCTTGACGCAGGTACTCCCAGATCCGCATCGAGTAGTTCCCCGGGTCGACGGCGGCGTCCGGGTCGAGTTCGCTGCTGAACCGAACGACGAGGCCGTCGCGAGCGGTCTCGTAGGTTCTGGGGATGCGCAGGGGTTCGTCCGTCCGCCGCACGCGATAGAAACCGCCGGGCTGGGTCCGGTCTCCGGCCCAGGCGAAGAGGCCGCAGACGTAGAGATGGTCGTCGGCCGGGTTGAAGCGGCCGCGGATCAGGCCGGTCGGCGCGGCCGTCACGGGCAGTTCGACCACGGCGGCCTGGCGCGGCGGACCGTCGCCTCGAGGAAAAGCCTGGTCGAAGAGCACCAGGAACATCTTGCCGTTTCCGTAGGAGAGGTAGATCAACGACTCGTCCAGCTCGCCCCAGCGGTCGCTCCGCACCCACACTGGCGCCGACGGCGAACGGTCCACGTCGTGGTGAATCCAGGTCACCGGCTGGACGAAGTCGTCCGGGTCGCGGTCGGGCTCCCGCCAGGCTCGCATGTAGCCGTGGAAGTTCCCCGGCTCGACCCAGTCGATCCGGTTCTCGGGGATCCAGTGCCCCTCCTGGTCAGTCACGATCACGCTGCCGTCCGGGTTGACGACCAAGCCGTTCGGGGCCCTGAACCCGTTGGCGACGATCTCGGTCGAAGAGCCGTCGGCCGCGACCTTGAGGATCGTGCCGTGCTGTGGCACGCGGGCGTCGAAGTCGTGCCCGGCGCCCTTGGCGTAGTAGAAGTTGCCCTCGTCATCCGTCTCCAGGCCGACCGCGAACTCGTGGAAGTGGGCGGAAGCCTGGGCGTCGTGATTGAAGGCCTCGTAGTGGTCCGCTTCGCGGTCGCCGTTCAGGTCGCGCAGCCGGGTGATCTGGTCGCGCGAGGTGACGAAGATCTCGCCGCCGCGCGTGTTCACGCCGAGCGGCTCGTACATCCCCGTGGCGAAGCGCTTCCAGGTGACGGTTCCGATCTCTTCCTCGCCCAGCCCGTCGACCAGCCAGACATCACCCATCCAGGTCGCGACGACAGCCCGCCGGCCGCCGTCGAGGAAGTCAAAGCCGCCGAGGCGCATCCAGGCGCGGTACGGATTCTCGAGTGGCGTGGTGATCGCTTCGAGTTCGAAGGGTCCGCCCCGGCGGCCCAGGACGCGGCTCTCGGTCGTCACCGTCTCGGTCCATTGCGCCGGCCCGCCGTGGGTCAGTGGTTCGAGGTCGGCGGCTGGTTCGACTCCGGCTGCTCTCGCCAGGAAGCCCGCGTTCGACCGGCCACGCCGCCCGATCACGACCTTGAACCGGACCGGTTCGTCGCCGGCGTGAACTCTCAGGCGGAGGTCGTCGCCGTCGCCTTCGACCCATTGGACACCTGACGGCGCGCCGACCAAGGCGGCGATGGTGGGTCCGCTGTTCTCGCCTCGATCCTTCGCGTTCGGGTGGGGTTCGCGAAAGCCGGCGGCTTCGCCGGCGGTCCAGGCCCGGCCGCTCTGCTGCTGTGCCACCTGGACGACTAGGTCCGCGTCCCGGGGCCCGATGTTCAGCGTTCTACTGAAGAGCCCGCCCCCTTCCGAAGCGCCGAGTTCCAGGACCTCCGTGTTGCCGACCCGATAGTGCAGCACAACCTGGTCGCCGTGTAGGTAGTGACCAAGCCAGCGAGCGACGGCGCGGTCCTGAGGCCCGAATCGACGGCCGCCGCGCCCTGTGATCCGCGTGTCCCGGAACCCGTCGCCCGCCAGCGACCAGCCCGGCGCGTCCGGATTGGTGAACACCATGTCTCCGACGAGCGCCGGCTCCACCACGTGTCTGCCGTTGTAGTTGATCGAGTTCCAGTCCATGAATCCCGGACCGGTCCAGCCCGCCGCCCAGCGCAGGGTGTCCGTGTCGAAGAGCAGGAACTCGGTCCCCTTGGCGACGCCTCCCGGGCCGTCGTCGACGCGAATCGCGATGCCCTTGTTCGCGTTGTTGCCCGGCTCGACGATGTAGGAGTGGACCTTGAAGGGCCCGTAGTCCATGTCGGACCACGGGTGGCCGGTCAACTCCTGGGCGCCCACAGCGCCCGCCAGCACAACGGCGGCTGCGACCGTCAGGCCGGCGGCGGTCAGATGTCGCATCGGGCCGAAGGATTGTAACCGTGCGCGTAGCGGTTGACGCGGGAGCCGGTGGCAGCTACGTTCCCCCGCACGATGAAGAAGGCAACACTCTGGATCGCCGCTGCCGTAACCGGCCTCGTCCTGCTCAGTATCGGCTACGGAGCTGGCTGGCTCGTCCACGCCACCGGTGTCGGGCGTACCGTTCCGCTGGAGGAACTCTCCGAACGTGAGCGGGCATTCGCCGAGCGGATGCAGAACGTCGACCTGGTCGGTCACTTCACGATCGAGGGGATCGAGGGCCTGGAGGATGTCGAGGGCGTCCAGAGGGATCGAAACCCCGAGCGTTACGAGATCGCAAGCGTCTCGAAGCTCGAGGGGGAGGGCGACCGCTGGCGCTTCGACGTCCGCGTCGTCTACATGACGGTCGACGTCACTGTGCCGGTCGTCGTGCCGATCGTCTGGGCCGGGGATACGCCGATGGTCAGCATCACGGACTTCGAGCTACCGGGCCTGGGCGACCAGTTCGGAGCGCGGGTTCTGTTCTACGACGAGCGCTACGCCGGGACCTGGGACCATGGGCCGTACGGTGGGATGATGTACGGCGTGATCGAGCCGGCGGGGGTGGAGTAGCCGCCTACCAGGTGTCGACGTTGCGGCGCTTCTTGCCGTCGCGGACCGGGGGCGGCGGCACGGAATCGAGACAGCGAGCGATCCAGCGCCGTGAGTCGGCGGGGTCGATCACGTCGTCGACGGCGAACGAGGCGCCGGCGGTCAGGGCGCTTCCGCGTTCGTAGGCGGCAGCGACCAGCTCTTCGTAGCGGGCGCGGCGCTCTTCGGGGTCCTCGATTGCCGCGAGCTCGTTGCGGAAGCCGAGTTTGACCTGGCCTTCGAGGCCCATGCCTCCGAACTCGGCGGTCGGCCAGGCGACGGTGAAGAACGGCTCCTTCAGGTCGCCGCCGGCCATGGCCTGGGCGCCGAGCCCGTAGGCCTTGCGCAGCACGATCGTCAGCGCCGGCACCGTGATGTTGGCGCCGACCACGAACAGCCGGCAGCAGTGCCGCACCAGGGCGGTGCGCTCGATCTCGGGGCCGACCATCATGCCGGGCGTGTCGCAGAGCACGAGGACCGGGATGTCGAAGGCATCGCAGAGCTGGAGGAAGCGGGCGCCCTTGTCCGAGCCGTCGCTGTCGATGGCGCCGGAAAGGAACTCGGGGTTGTTGGCGAGAATGCCCACCGGCCGGCCTTCGATCCGAACCAGGGCGGTCACCATTCCCAGGCCGAACTCGGGGCGCAGTTCCAGCACGCTGCCGGTGTCGGCCAAGGTGTGGATCACTTCCCGGATGTCGTAGACGCGCAGGCGGTTCTCGGGCACGATCCGCCGCAGGAGCCGCTGATCGGGCGCTTCCCAGTCGTCCGTGCGGCCCTGGAAGTAGGACAGGTACTGCCTGGTGGCGTCCACGGCTTCCTCTTCGTCCTCGACCGCGATGTCGACGACGCCGTTCGGCACCTGGACGTCCATCGGGCCGACTTCCTCCGGCCGGAACACGCCCAGGCCGCCACCCTCGATCAGGGCCGGGCCGCCCATGCCGATGCTCGAGTCGGCGGTGGCGATGATCACGTCGCAGCAGCCGAGCAGGGCCGCGTTGCCGGCGAAACAGAAGCGGGATGTGATGCCGACGATCGGTACCAGGCCGGAGAGCCGCGCGAAGGAGGTGAAGGTCGGCGTGTCGAGCGGTCGATACGTCTCGTCGCTGCGGCCCTGGCCGGCCTTCGTCGTCGAGGCGCCGCCCTTCCGCTTGCCGCCCGTGCCGGCGCGGCCGCCTCCGCCTTCGGCGAACAGCACGACGGGGCGCTTCCATCGGTGCGCCAGCTCGACCATCCGGTCGGTCTTCGGGTGGTTGATCGCGCCTTGTGTGCCGGCAAGGACGGTGTAGTCGTAGGCCATGACGACGCAGCGGGAGCGGTCGTCGGGGAACAGCTCGCCGTTGATCGAGCCGACGCCGGTGATCATGCCGTCGGTCGGGAACTTGCGGATGACCTCTTCCTTCGGGAGCCCGGTGCCGGGAGTGAGCACCAGTTGCCCGTGCTCGACGAAGCTGCCCTCGTCGCAGAGGTGGTCGATGTTCTCGCGCGCGGTCCGCTGGTTCGTGTTGCGCCGCTTCCGGACCGCTTCGGGCCGGGCGTCGTCGAGGGTCACCGCGTGGCGCTTGAGCACCTCGGCGAGATCGGGCCGGACGGCGTCGAGGTCGATCTCGCCCTCTTCGTCGCCGGTTGCGGCAGCCACGTCCCCTTCTTCGATCAGGGCGAGGACGTGGCCTTCCCAGACCGCGTCGCCGACGGCCGCGCGGAGATCGCGCAGCACGCCGCCGACGTCCGAGCGGATCTCGTGCTCCATCTTCATCGCCTCCATGATGAAGAGGATCTGGCCCGGCGCGATCTCTTGCCCGGGTTCCGCCTCGAGGCTGAGCACCGTGCCCTGCATGGGCGCCCGCAGCGCGGTGAGCCCCTCGGGAACCGGCGTCGAGTCGACGGGCGGCGGTTCGACGGTCTGTAGACCCGCCGAGGGAGTGCTCGACTTGCCGTGATCGAGCACGGCGAGCGGGTCGACCAAGTCGACCTTGACGCCGGCAAGCCCGCGTCCCTCAGCGTCGCCGCCCTTGCCCGCCTGGCAGGGACGATCGTCGACGACGGTGGCGGCCTCGACCAGTTCGGGCAACCGTTCGTCGACGAAGCGGGTGTGGACGTTCCAGGCCTGAACCTCGGCGTGCTCAAGAAGTGCCCGCAGGAAGGAAGTGTTCGTGTCGATGCCGTCGGTCCTGAAGTCTCCGAGGGCGCGGGAAGTCCGCGCCAGCGCGGCGCCGAGTTCGACTCCCGGTGTGTGGCCCACGACCTTCGCGAGCAGGGAGTCGAAGCGGGGATTCGTCTGGTAGCCGGCGTAACCGAAGGTGTCCGTGCGCACCCCCGGTCCGGAGGGCGGCTCGAACGCGGCCAGGATCCCTCCGCCCGGGACCACGCGGCCGTCCGCCGTCATCGTCTCCATGTTGACGCGGGCCTGGACCGCGCAGCCCCGCGCCCTGGGCGGATCCTCCCGGCCGAGGCCGAGGTCTTCGAGCAGCCGCCCGCGGGCGAGCTCGAGCTGGAGGTGGACGAGATCGACGCCGAACACCTCTTCGGTCACCGTGTGCTCGACCTGGAGGCGGGCGTTCGCCTCGATGAAGTAGAAACGCGGCTCGCTCCGGTTCCCGGTGTCGACGAGGAACTCGACCGTGCCCAGGCTGCGGTAGCCGGCCGCCGAGGCCAGTCCGACCGCCGCTTCACATAGCGCGTTCCGCACAGCGTCCGGCAACGCGGGCGCGGGCGCGATCTCGATCAGCTTCTGGTGGCGGCGCTGCAGGCTGCAGTCGCGGTCGCCGAAGTGGCGGACCGCGCCGCTGTCGTCGGCGGCGACCTGTACCTCCACGTGGCGTACGGCCGCCAGCAGTTGCTCGACGAAGACGCCGTCCGTGTCGAACGCGGCGCCGGCCTCGGAGGTCGCGCGCCGGTAGGCGTCTTCGATCTCATCGGCCGTTCGGACGACTCTCATCCCGCGGCCGCCGCCGCCGCCGACTGCCTTGATCAGCATCGAGGCGCCGTCCGGCAGCCCGTCGAAGAACGAGCGGGCCTGTTTCAGGGTTACCGCCTCGGAGACTCCGGGAACGACCGGAACGTCCTGGCGTTCCGCGAGGTCGCGCGCCCGCGCCTTGTCGCCGAACAACTCCAGCGCTTCCGGCGGCGGGCCGACGAAGCGGATGCCGGCATCGATGCAGGACCGGGCGAAGCCGGCGTTCTCGCTCAGGAAGCCGTAGCCGGGGTGGATCGCGTCGCAGCCGTGCTCAGCGGCGACGCGGAGCAGTTGGCCGCCGTCGAGGTAGGCCGCCGGTCCGGCGCCCGGAAGCGCCGCCGACTCGTCCGCTCTCGATACATGGAGGGACTGCGCGTCGTCCTCGGAGAACACGGCGACGGTCGGGATGCGGAGCTCCGCCGCGGCGCGGGCTATGCGGACCGCGATCTCACCGCGGTTGGCGATCAGGAGCTTCATCGAAACCACACGAACATCTTCGACCCGGAAGGCGGTTCGGAAGGGCCGCTATCCTACGCCCCCATGAGAGTCCTTCGCACGCCCGACGAGCGCTTCGCCAACCTGCCCGACTTCGACTACGAGCCCCACTACACCGTCGTCCCCAGGGGCGACGGCGAGGGTGAGGGCATCCGGATCCACCACGTGGAGGCGGGCCCGGTCGACGGTCCGCTTGTTCTTCTCATGCACGGCCAGCCGACCTGGAGCTTCCTCTACCGCCGGATGATCCCGGTGCTCGTGGAGCGGGGGATGCGGGTGATGGCGCCCGACCTCGTCGGCTACGGCAGGTCCGACAAGCCGACCGAACGCGAGGACTACACCTACCAGCGTCAGGTCGACTGGCTCGGCGCCTGGCTGCGCAGCAACGGCGTCGTCCATGCGACCCTGGTCGGCCAGGACTGGGGAGGATTGATCGGGCTGCGGCTGGTGGCGGACGATCCCGCGCGCTTCGACCGCGTGGTTGCCGCGAACACGGGCCTGCCCCTGCCGATGAACGTGTCGGAGGAAACGGTCCGGAAGATCGAGAAGTTCCGGAGCGAGGCGCCGACGCCGACCATCATGGAAATGCAGCAGCAGATCTCGCAGATGGGCGCCGATCCGGCGATGAAGTTCGCGTACTGGCAGAAGTGGACCTGGGAGACCGAGGACATTCCGGTCGGGATGCTCCTCGCGGGCAGCGTCGACGGGGTGACGCTCTCGCACGAAGAGATCGCGGCCTACGACGCGCCCTTCCCCGACCCGTCGTACAAGGCGGGGATCCGCGCCATGCCCAGCCGGGTGCCGATGCTGCCGAACAACCCGGCCGTGCCGGCCCAGGTCGAAGCCTGGAAGGTGTTCTCGGAGTGGACCAGGCCCTTCCTCTGCGCCTTCTCGGATAACGACCCGGTGACGGGCGCTGCGCGGGTGCCGTTCGAGGAACGTGTTCCGGGCGCGAAGGGCCAACCGCACCGGACGATCGAGGGTGGTGGCCACTTCCTCCAGGAGGGCCGGGGCGTGGAACTGGCTACGGTCGTCGCCGACTTCATCGATTCGACGCCGGTCGGCGACTAGAGCTGTGATGGCGGTTGATCGGCGGCGTGTGCGGCGCGTCCTGGGCATAGCCCTCCCGGTCGTGGCGATGACGGTGGCGGCAGTCGCGGGTGTTCGCGGCTATCTGTCGCACTGGCCCCGCCCGGCGGACACGACCGAGGCAAGGCTGCTCACCGGCGGCGGCGGGGAAGTCGACCACTGCGACCTGCCGGTCCTCGACGGCTCGGGCCTGACCGCGGACGAGATACCGGTCGCCTACACCCCGGGGTGCGAAGGCTGGACGGAGTGGCCGCTGCCGGTGCTGGCCGCCTGCACGGAGCCGCTGACCGAGGGTGCGCCCGATCTGCGCGGTCTGTGGCTGGACGATGACAGCGGTCACCTCGAGCGGGTCGAGCAGTGCGGCGACCGGGTTGTCGTAACCACGGTCGGACTGATTCACGACATGCGCGCCGACGGCACTCTGCGGAATGGCGCCAACGATGTGAACCCGAGTTGCACGCGGATCCGCAATCGCACGCGCTATCGGGACGGCGTCCTCGAAATGGACGGCTACGGCATCCCCTGGATCCGGGTCGAACGGTGGATGGAGGGCGGCGAGCTGCGCTGGACCCATCCCCAGGCCGGCGACCACCGGATGCGCCGCGTCTGCCAGGTGCCGGCGGACCGCGTGACGCGCGAGCCGTACTGAGGTCAGGCGGGCGTCCGGCCCGCAGCGACCTGGGCGGATCTGGCCTGAGCTACGATGCCGTCATGCTCGGCACGACGCTTGACGCCTCGGCCTATCTCGATCGTCTACGGACGGAATTGGCGAGGATCGACGCCGCGGCGCTGGAGCGCTGGGCGGACTTCGTCTTCGACGTGTGGAGCCGGGGCGGCACACTGTTCCTGGTCGGCAACGGCGGCTCCGCCGCGGCGGCGAGCCACCTGAGCGTCGACCTGGGCAAGGGCACCGTCGCGACGGACCGCCTGCGGGACGAGTCGCACCGCCGGCTGCGGGTGGTCAGCCTGACGGACAACGTGCCCTGGATCACCGCGGTCGCGAACGACCTGGACTACGAGCAGGTCTTCGTCCAGCAGTTGATGAACGCTGCCGTCCCAGGCGACGCCTTGATGGCGTTCAGCGGCTCGGGGAACAGCCCGAACGTGTTGGCCGCCATGGACTGGGCGAATCGCCACGACCTCCGCACGTTCGGGCTTACCGGGTTCGACGGGGGCCGGCTGAAGGAACTCCAGCAGGACGGTGTTCACGTCGATCTGGACGACATGGGCATGGTGGAGAGCGTCCACGTGTGCCTGTTCCACTGGGTCGTGGACGACGTCTACGCCCGCACCCAGCAGACCGGCCGCTACGCCTGAGGACGGCGCCGTGGACTCCTCGCCGGCGGGCCGTCGGATCGACCTGTTGGGCCGGGGCGCGACCTGGGCCTACGACATCGCCGGGCCGCCCGGCGCGCCCACGTTGCTACTGCTTCATGGCCTGGCGGCTACCGCGCCCCTGAACTGGTCGACGAGCTTCGCCGCGCTGGCGCGCGGCTTCCGGGTCGTCGCGCTCGATCACCGGGGCCACGGCCGCGGGATCCGGCGGATCGGCGCCTTCAAGCTGGAGGACTGCGCGGACGACGCGGCGGCACTTGCCGACGGGCTGGGCGTGGAGCGGGTGATCCCGGTCGGCTACTCGATGGGCGGCGCGGTGGCGCAGTTGTTCTGGCGGCGCCACCGGGATCGCACGGCCGGTCTCGTACTCTGCGCGACCAGTTCGCGTTTCGGCGGACCGCGTGCCAAGCGGGCCGCTTCGACGCTTGGACCGCTGCTGTCGCTCGCGGCTCGCGTGGCGCCCCAGTCGATGTGGGACAGCATGGGTGAGCGGATGCTCGAGAACGTCCAGGATCCCGGCCGGCGTCTGGCTTTGAAGGAGCAGCTCGCTCCCACGGAGCCGGCTTCGGTGATCGAGGCTGCCGCCGCGCTCGCGCGCTTCGACTCCAGCGACTGGCTGGGCGACATCGACGTGCCGGTCGGGGTCGTGCTCACGTTGCGGGACGAGCACATCCCGGCCCAGTACCAGGCGGCGATGGCGGAGGCGATTCCGGGCGCGGAGGTGCACCGGGTCGATGCCGATCACTACGCCTGCGTAGCGAAGCCGCGCCTGTTCGTGCCAGCCCTCATTGCGGCCTGTCGCTCCGTGGCGCTGCGCGGCGTGCCAGTGCGGGCCGTGGCGCCCTGACGGCGGCTCTAGCGGCGCGGCTCCAGGCCGTGACCTTCTCGACCGACCGGTCCACCAGGTCGTAGACGACGGGGACGACCAGCAGCGTCAGCAGCGTCGAGGTCGCCATGCCGCCCATGATCAGCACCGCGATCGCGGCGCGACCCTCGGAACCGGCGGCCTGGGAGAACGCGACCGGCAGCAGGCCGAAGATCAGGGAGAAGGCGGTCATCAGCACGGGCCGTAGTCGGGCCGGACCTGCTTCGAGAATCGCGTCCCTGCGGCCTTGTCCGTCCTGACGGAGTCGATTGATGTAGTCGATCAGGAGGATGCCGTTCTTCATCACCAGGCCCATCAGCACCAGCAGGCCGATGCCGCTCATCATGTCGAGCGGTTGGCCTGAGAGCTTGAGCGCCAGGAACGCGCCGATGAAGGAAAGCGGCGCCGACATCATGATGGTGACCGGATGGACGAGCGAGTTGAAGAGCGACGCCAGGACCATGTAGATGGCGACCACGGCGAGCACGAACGCGAACAGCAGGGACAGGCCCGTCTCCTGCATGATCACCGTCGTGCCGCTGGGCACCAAGGTGTTCGGCGGAGCGAGACCGATCTGGCGGCTGTACTCCTCGATGCGGGCCGCGAGTTCGGATTGGGCGACGCCCTCCGCGCCGTTCGTGGCGATCGTGATCTCGCGTGAACGGTTCTGGCGCCTGATCTGGACCGCGCCCTCGCCGAGGTGGATGTTGGCGACGTTCGTGATGGGCGTCAGTTGCCCCGAAGCCGTGCGGATCTGGATCAGATCGAGCTTCCCGGGTTCGTCCCGGTACTCCGGCAGCACCTGAACGCGGACGTCGTAGCGTTCGCCGTCCTCCTCGAAGGCGCCCAGCTCCTCACCGGCGAGCAGGGTGCGGATCGTGCGCCCGATGACCGTGGCCGGCACCCCGAGGTCGGCGGCGCGGTCGCGGTCGACGTCGATCTCGATCTCGGGCTTGCCGGTCTCCCAGGACGTGCCGACGTCGACGAAGAGAGGATCGGCTCGCATCTGCGCAACCAGCCGCTCGGAGTACAGCTCCAGGTCGGCGATGCGCGGGCCACGGAGGCTGTAGGAGACGGCGCGCGTTCCGGTCTGGTCCTCGCTGCCGGCGATCCAACTGATCGGCGACACGACGATCTCCTCCGCGTCGGGGACTTCCTCGAGCAGCCGGTCGCGGACGCGGTCCATGATCGCCGCCTGGCTGAGTTCGCGGTCCCGTTTGTTCGTCAACTGGACGTAGATCGAGGCTCGATGAGGCTCCTGGCGACTGCCGCCGCCGATCGTGGCGAAGCGGTTGAGCACATCCGGGTCCCCTGCGATCAGCTCCTCCGTGCGCCGCGCGGTCTGGGACGTGACGGCCAGCGGAGTTCCGACCGGCATCTTCAGGTTGACGTTGAACTCGCTCCGGTCTTCGGTGCCGAACAAGTCGAAGGGAAGCGTGAAGGCGACGAGCACGCCGCCGACCATCGCAACCACGGCGACGGCGAGCGTCAGCGCCCTGTGCCCGAGCGCCCGCCGCAGGACGATCTTGTAGAAGTGGTCGAGACCGTCGAGGCCACGGCCCAGGGTGCGGCTCACCGGATCGCGTCCCTGAGTCGCCTTGAGCACCCGGCTGCCGAGCATCGGTGTCAGCGTCAGCGCGAACAGGCTGGAGACGCAGACCGCGATCGTCATCACCATCCCGAACTCGTAGAAGAACTGGCCGACCGTGCCGCTCAGAAAGGCGATCGGCACGAACACGGCACACAGGGCGAGCGTGGTCGAGACGACTGCCAGCATGACCTGGCTGGCGCCCTCTTCGGCCGCCTCGCGGCGCTCCTGGCCCCGCTCGATTCGCCGATAGATGACCTCCAGCACGACGATCGCATCGTCGATCACGACGCCGATCGAAAGAGACAGCGCCATCAGCGTCATCACGTTCAGGGTGAACCCGGCCAGATAGAAGAACGTGAACGAAGCGATGACGGAGGAGGGAATGGCAAGCGCCGAAATGAGAGTGGAACGCGGGTTGCGGAGGAACAGCAGCACGACCAGCACCACCAGGGCGCCGCCCCAGATCATGTTGGAGAACACCGAGTAGATGGAGTCCTCGATGAACACCGCCATATCGCGCGTGATCAGCACCTCCATGCCCGGCGGCAGGTCCTGCCCCAGCGCCTCGACCTCGGCGCGTACTGCTTCGGCGACGACGACCGTGTTCGCTCCGCTTCGTCTGCGCACCTCGAGCGAGACGCCGCGCTGGCCGTTGAAGCGCGCGATCGAGCGCTCCTCGGCCAGGCCGTCCTCGATCTTCGCCACGTCCCGCAGGTAGACCAGCCGGCCGCCGCGCTCGGCGGCGATCAGCGCGCCGAAGTCCTCGACCCGCTTGACCTTGCCGGACGTGGTGACGGTCCATTCCCGTTCACGCCCCTCGACCCGGCCGCCGGCGGTTTCGGCGTTCTCCAGCAGGAGCGTCGAGCGCACGTCGTCGATCGACAGGCCGTAGCCGGCCAGTCGAACCGGGTCGAGCCAGATCCGGACCTCCCGCCGGCGGGAGCCGATGATCTCGATGTTGCCGACGCCCGGCAGTCTCTCGAGCCGGTCCTTGACGGTGGTTTCCGCGAGTTCGGAAAGTTCGCGGACGGAGACCGGCCCGCCGAGCATGACGGAGAGGATCGGGGTCGCGTCCGGATCGAGCTGGGTGACGACCGGGTCCTGGACGTCGAGCGGCAGGTCGGCGCGAACCGGGGCGATCTTCTCCCGTACGTGCTGCGCCTTCACGTCGACGTCGTAGTCCGTCTCGAACTCGACGAAGATCTGGGAGATGCCCTCGGACGAGACGGAACTGAGGTCGCGAATCCCCTCGATCGTGTTGATCTGCTCTTCGAGGACGTCGGTGACCTCGGTCTCGACCGTCTC
Source organism: Holophagales bacterium (assembly GCA_009836625.1). GTDB lineage: Bacteria > Acidobacteriota > Thermoanaerobaculia > Multivoradales > Multivoraceae > Multivorans. The sequence continues at coordinate 1,141,703 of VXVC01000004.1, read as the reverse complement.
TGGAGAAGCCCCTTCGAGCACGGTAGTGACTGTGACGAAGGGGAACTCGACATCCGGGTTCAGATCGACGTTCAGCCGGTTCAGGGACACCAGGCCGAGAGCGACGAGCCCCACGTTCAGCATCAGGGCGAAGACCGGCCGCCGGATCGACGTGAGCGGCAGGTTCAGCATGATGTCGGCAGCGCCGTCCCTACGGCGACGTCTCGGACACCGCGGCGGACGTGGCGGTCTCGCGGCCCGCTTCGAGCGGCGGTGGTTCGGTGACCTCGATCGGTGCTCCGTGGGCCAGTCGATCGATGACCGGTCCGATGATCAGGGCGTCGCCGGCCTCGGCGCCACTCCTGATTTCGACCCATCGCTGACCGGTGGCGCCGACGGAAACCTCGATCTGCTCGGCTCGGCCGTCCACGGCGCTGAACACGTAGGTGCGTCCGTCGCGGTTGAGAACCGCGCTGCGTTCGACGATCACCGCGCCGTCGCGGGTCCGCGGCCGGATCTCGGCGCGGACGAAGGCGCCCGCCTTGGCCTCCGGTGTCTCCCCGGGCACCGGGGCTCGCACGCGGTAGGTCCGCGTCTCCGGATCGATTCGGGCGTTCACCGCCGCGATCGTGGAGGGAAGGGGTTCCGCCGCGCCCTCGACGATCAGGACTGCCGGGTCGCCCACCTGGACCGGCGCCGCCGCCGCGGCTGGCACGTCGAGTTCCGCCGCGAAGCCGCTCAGTTCCTGAATCGTCACGACGACCGAACCCGGACCGACGATCGCTCCCTCGTGAAGCTGACGTTCGACCACGTGGGCGTCGTACGGGCTGATCACCCCGGTCCGGGTCAGGTCCTGCTCGGCGCTTCTCACGGCGGCGAGTTCCTGCTCGACTCGGGCCTTGGCGACCGCGAGCTGGGTCCGTTGCCGGTCGAGCTCCTGGGGTGGGGCCACTTCCTGCTCGGCCAGCCGCTCGACCCGCTCGAGTTCCTGGAGCGCCTGTGCGGCCTCGGCCTGAGCCAGGGCCAGACCGGCGCGCGCCCGTTGCAGATCGATCCGGAAGGGAACGGGGTCGAGTTGCAGGACGATGTCGCCCTCCGCGACCTGGTCGCCCACGTTGAAGTAGACGGCCGACAGTCGCCCCGGGACTTCGGGGCCGAGTTCGGTCAGGCGCGGCGCGACGACGGAGCCGGAGGCCGTCACCAGGGCGTCTACCTGGCCGTACCGCACGCGAGTGGTCGGTGCGGTTTCGCTGCGGAACGCCGAAACGGCGGCGGACGCCTCCGTCTGGCCGGCGGCACGCTTGGCGCCGACGCCGTTGCAGCCGAAACTCGCCAGACACAACAGGAACAGCGCGCACGCTGCGAGCGTCGCGCCGGCCTTTCCGTTCGTGGTGTTCATGGCAGTTGTACCCTGTCGGACTGGTACGCTGCCGGTTGCCGCTCCAGGAATCATACAAGCGTCGGACTCACATGCGCCCCGATTCTCCAAGAGTCACTGCTCCCGGTTTCATCGTCTCGCTGGCGGTTCTGGGCCTCGCTTTCAGCGCTGCGCCGGCTGTGGTCGCTGAAGAGTTCGACCACGTTCACCTGGTCGCTCCGGACACGATGGCGGCCGCGAAGTGGTACAACGAGCTCTTCGGCGGCAGGCTTGGCAAGAGCGGCCCCTTCGACTCCGTCTTCTACGGCAACGACATCCTGAAGGTCCGGGAAGGCGAGCCGACGAGCGGCAGCGGCGGCACGTCGCTCGATCACATCGGTTTCTCGGTCGCGGACGTGGCGGCGACCCTGGAAGCATGCGAGGCGGCGGGCGGCAAGGTCGTCGGCGCCGCGCGACACGTGGAGGCGGCCGGATTCACCTTCGGTTTCTGCGAAGACCCGTGGGGAACGCGAATCGAAGTAATCGACGACATGGACCACGGCGGCGCCCCCGGCCTCCACCACGTTCACGTGTTCTCGAACGACGCCGTCTCGACGGCGGCCTGGTACGCGAAGCAGTTCGGCGGCGAAGTCGTGGCCTTCAAGGGGCTTGCGCCACTGCACTCGATCCTCTACGACAACGGAGGCGACGAGACCTGGCTGATCGTCAATCAGGTGCCGGGCGAACGGACCGGCACCGACGGTACGGTGGTCGATCACATCGGGTGGCACACCACGGAGTACGACTCCTGGCTCGAACGGTTGCGTGGCGACGGCGTGAAGTTCGTCGTCGAGCCGCTGGTGCTGGACGCCGGGCACCGGATCGCCTACGTCGAGGGCCCCGACGGCACGAAGATCGAGCTGGTGGAGATTCTCGCCGGGGGGGTTCCTTGAGTCAGGGGCCTGGCCTGACTTGGCTGCGGTTCACGGGACCGGTGCGCGGCTTCACCGTGGCGGCGGCCGTGTTCATGGCGGCGCCGCTCGCGGCCCAGGAACCGGCGACCGCGGTCGAGCGGGCGCGCTTCCACCACGTCCACCTCAACGTCACCGACATCGGCCGATCGGTCGCCTTCTACCGCGACACGTTCGGTGCGTTGCCCATCGAGTTCCGCGGCGTGGCGGACGCCCTGTTCACCGAGCGGTCCTTCATCCTCCTGAACGAGGTGGAAGAGGCGCCGGATGGCAGCCAGGTAAGCGGCATTTGGCACTTCGGCTGGGGCGGCGTCGATCTCCCGAACCAGTACCGGTGGCTCGTGTCCCGTGGAGTCGACATCCACACGCCGATCTACCGCCTGGGGCGGGGACACGTCATCTACGTGAACGGTCCGGACCGGGAGATGATCGAGGTGAACACGATGGGCCATCACCGCTTCGCCCACGTCCACCTGTTCGCGGCGGACGTGAACGAAACGGCCGCCTGGTACGAGCGCCACTTCGGACTGGCCGCGCGGCGCAGTGCTGAAGGCAACCCCCGGCCGGTGGGCGAGGGCGCGGAGTTCGCTACCTGGGAGGAGTTCCACCGCGAGCACCGGGCCTGGTCGAATGCCTTCCGCACCGACAACGTCAACTTCATCGTCTACAACCTGCCGGACTACGAGCCGGTGGCGCCGTGGTGGCCTCCGGAGGCTCCGCCGCTCCTGGAGACTGAGCCCCAGCTCGGCCGGGCGATCGATCACTTCGCCTTCTCCTACCGCGACATCGAGCCGGTGTTCGAGCGGCTGCAGGCGGCGGGAGTCGAGATCGTCGAGCCGATCACGTACCGGCCGGAACTCGACATGCGGAGCTTCTTCGTCATGGGGCCGGACAAGGTGGCGGTAGAGGTGGTCGAGGCGAAGCCCATCCCCGAGGGCGTGTGGGACTGAGTGAGTGGCCAGCTAGCTGCTAGAGTTCGTCCGTCGGCTCGGTACAACTTGTTGGAAGCTGGAGGCGCGCATGAACCGCTCGATCGCTGCACTTCTCGTTCTTGGCACGCTCGGACTGACCTCCGTCGCGGTTGCCGCCGACAGCGGGGAGGCCGTCACCTTCCACGAGGACGTGCTGGCCATCTTCCAGGAGAACTGCCAGACCTGCCACCGTCCGGGCGGCGACAACGTGGCCGGCATGGTGGCGCCGATGTCGCTGATGACCTACGAGGAGGTGCGGCCGTGGGCCCGGTCCATCGCCCGCCTCGTGCAGAGCCGTGAGATGCCTCCGTGGGACGCGACGGACCACACCGCCGGCGTGTTCCTGAACGAGCGGACCCTCACCCAGGAAGAGATCGACACGGTCGTGGCCTGGGCGAAGCGCGGCGCCCCCAAGGGTGATCCCTCGAAGGGTCCGGCGCCGCGTGAGTGGGAGGACACGGGCGGCTTCCTGATCGGCAAGCCGGATCTCATCGTCTACATGGAGGAGCCGTACTACGTCGGCGACGACGTGGAGGACGAGCAGCCGAACTTCTTCATCACGCTGACCGAGGAGATGCTCCCCGAGCCCCGCTGGCTGCAGGCGATCGAGTACCAACCGGACGCCGAGTTCGTCCATCACATCACCGGCCGGGCGCTGATCCCTGACGAGGATGGCGAGGTCGACGTGCTGAGCGAGAACACCTTCTCGCTCGGTTCGATTGCCGCCGGCGAGGACCCGACGATCTACCCGCCGGGCTTCGGCAACCTGTTGCGGGCGGGCATGGTCGTGCGCCTCAACGTCCACTACCACAAGGAACCCGGTCCGGGTAGCGGCGGCTACGACCGTTCAGCGGTCGCCTTCAGGTTCCACCCGGTCGGCGCCGAGGTGAAGCACAAGGTGACCTGGAACACGATCGGCGCCGGCGCCTTCGAGATCCCGCCGGGCCACGGAAACTGGCGCGTCGGCTCGTCCCGGATCTTCGAGAAGGACACCGTGCTGCTGTCGCTCCATCCGCACATGCACTTCCGCGGCCAGAGCATGAAGTACACCGCGTACTACCCCGACGGCGGCGCCGAGGTGCTGCTCGACGTGCCGGAGTACGACTACAGCTGGCAGACGAACTACATCTACCGGGAGCCCAAGGTGCTGCCCGCCGGTACCCGGGTCGAGATCGAAGCCGTCTACGACAACTCGGAAACGAAGCTTGACGAGTATCCCTTCCTGGACATCGGGCGGGCGGTGGACTGGGGTGCCCAGAGCACCGACGAGATGATGGCCCCGTTCCTGGCCTGGACCTACGTCGAGCCGGAAGACGCGTCCGCGATCCTGGCCGCCGGCGCCGCCGGTTCGACCGGGGGCGGCGAGTAGCGGCGACGAGTACACCCGCCCGCCGAGGGCACGGCGGAGGGGGCCAGGGGACGTTCACGAGGCGCCTGTGCAGTTCTTGCTGGGACTCTTGAGCTTTGTCGCGTTCTGCGAAACCGCCGCAGCTCAGGATGGCCCGGAGCCGGGCATTCACGAGACGGTCGCCGCGTATCTGGAACAGAGCGCCTTCGAGGTGGCCCTGAGTGCTGAGGGAGAGCTCGAAGGGCCTGCGAAAGAGTGGTTTCGCGCCGAGGCTGCCGAGGCCCAGTTCGTGTTCATCGGCGAAGAGCACGATGTCCGGGAAGTCCCGATTCTCGTGGGTGCTCTTTGGCGGGAACTCGTTCCCTTGGGCTACGAACACGTAGCGATCGAAGCTGGCCCCTGGCTCGGCGACAGGCTCGACAGGTTCGCAAGATTCTCGGATCAACAGGCCCTTTCTCACTTCCAGGGGGCAACCTGGCCTCGTCTGCCGAACAACAGCGTGCCGCCGATCTCGGAGGAGGACGTTGCCTTCTACGAGGAACTTGGCAGCGTCAGCGGCCCACACCGCAGGTCTGCCGCTCCCTTGATCTGGGGACTGGATGCCGAGTATCGAGCGGCTCCACTGCTGAAGAGGCTGGCGGAGCTGTCGCCGCGGCCCGCCAGGCGACAGGCGGTACAGTCCCTTCTGGAGCAGGTAGGGGCTGCGGAGAGAAGCGGCGACTACAACACTGGTGCCTTCCGGGATGCCATCGAGCAAGTCATACAGCAGACGCGAGCCAGGCCGAAGACCGAGCTGCGCTACATACTCGATGCGCTGCGTTGGCGAATCTCCGCGCCCCAGGAGCACGCGAGCGACAACCTCAAGAAGGAGCTCTTTCTGCGCCAGTACCGAGCTGCGAAGGAAGCAGGCGACTCGAGGCCGCGGGTGATGTTCCGGCTCGGCGCTTACCATGCCGCCCGTGGGCTGATGCACGACTTCGGCACCTCTACACTCGCCAACTTCGTCGCGGAGTTGGCGATCGCCGAGCGAACGGGGATGCTGAACCTCGCGATCATCAACTGCCGGGACACTTCTCCCGGGGACTTTCCCAGACCCTGCACCTGGGAACAACAGAAAGCGCTACGGCCGTTTCGCTCCGCTGCCGTAGCGGACTGGACACTGTTCGACCTTCGAGGGCTGCGCGCACTGCTAAGGCAAGCGCGACTGAACGCACTGCAGTCCTATCCGGATGGGTGGGAGTACTGGGATCTCGTCATGTCCTTTGACGCCGTGGTCCTTCTAGACCGTTCTGAGCCAAGCCGGCTTCCGGTCGAGTAGGGAGCAAGAGCTCCAGCCCATGTCGCCCGACGCATTCAGCCGCCGTACCCTGCTGCGAAGCACCGGCACCAGCGTCCTCCTCGGCGCTGCCGGCGCCCCCGCGCTCTTGAACACCCGCCACGCCTCCGCACAGCCCAGCCAATCCACACCCGCCATCGACTTCGACGAAATCTACGATCGTCGGGGCACCGACAGCTCCCGCTGGGATGGCCCGATCGAGCGATACGGCCCCGGCATCGTGGCCGCCATGGGCGTCTCCGACATGGACTTCCGCGCGGCCCCCTGCGTCACGCGCGCACTCGCCGAGCGCTGCGCCCACGAGAACTGGGGCTACATACGCCGCTCCGACTCCTACGCCGAAGCGGTCGTGGCCTGGAACGACAGCCGCTACGGCGTCGAGATCGATCCGTCCACCCTCGTCTTCACGACCGGCGTGCATCCGGGCATCGTCGCCGCGCTGCGGACCTTCTCACCCCCGGGCACCCGCGTCCTCATGACGACACCCACCTACGACGGCTTCTACGGCGACCTCTGGTTCACACGCACGGTCGCAGATGACAGCGAGATGGTCGTTGACGCGGACGGCCGCTACTCCATCGACTTCGACGACTTCGAACGGCGCGCCCAGCGTTGCAACACCTTCCTCCTCTGCAACCCGCAGAACCCGACCGGCAACCACTGGTCCCGCGACGACCTGACCCGCCTCGGCGAGATCTGCCTGAAGCATCGCGTAGTCGTCCTCGCCGACGAGATCCACTGCGACTTCGTGATCCGCGGGAGCAGCTACACGCCCTTCGCCACGCTCGACCCCGAGATCGTCGCCAACAGCCTGACCTTCAACTCCGGGACCAAGTCGTTCGGGCTCTCCGCGATGAGGCTGGGGTGGTACTACAGCACCAACCCCGATCTGCTGGAGCGCGTCAAGGCCAACACCCGCGCCGATCTGAACCCGCTCGCACTGGTGGCGATGCGGGCCGCGCTCGAGGAGGGGGCCCCGTGGCTGGATGAACTGATCCCCTACATCGACGCCAACCACGACTTCGCCGCAACACACATCCGCGACAACCTGCCGGGTATCCGCTACGCCAAGGCGCAGGGCACCTACCTCGCCTGGCTCGACGTGGCGGAGTTCGCGGAGCGGATCGGGGCCGCTGAGACCGCCGCGCGCGAGAGCGCCGAGGCGGTCTATCCGGTGACCCCCGAAGCGGTCGTGCAACGGTGGTTCGCGGAGCGCGCGGGCGTGTTCCTGAACCAGGGGCCCTGGTATGGCACCGGCGGGGCTGGACACATGCGCATGAACCTGGCCTCTTCGCGCAGGATCGTGGAGTTGGCGTTGAACAACATGGCCGAGGCGCTGGCCGAGGCCTGATTGGTCGGCTTCGGGAATCGTCCGGAGGCTCCCGGCCGGCGCGGCGGACGAGTCGGCAGGCGCCGCGCACTCAAGGAGTTGGCCTGCCGAACGAGCGCGTTCTCCGCCGCAGATACTGCACGGCGATGACCACGGATGTCACCGAAAAGACGAAGACGCCGCTACAAAGGCTGATCATCACCAGGTCCCACGCAGGTCGGTGATTGATCAACAAAGTGAAGTCCAGCGTATGTAGCCCGTTGAAGATCCAGCGCTCCAGCCGCCGCCTGTCGGTCAAGCGATCGAGGATCTGGCCGGTGGATAAGTCGACATGAAACCACGTCGATTCAGGGTCAGCGAACTTAACCCGTAGCGCTGGCAACGGGCGGTGGCGGTCGTGATGGGAGTAGTAGTAGAGATCGTAGCGATCCAGCAGCTGCCAATCCCGGATGCTGCTGCCGGGAATCAGGTTACCGATGCCGCCATGGATTCTCTGCTCCAGGGACTCCGTCTCGCCCGGAGCGAGCAGGTGCTGGACTTCGTGTCTGGAGCCGTGCAGGGAGATATGGGACTCGCCGCCAATCCAGTGCCATGAAATCTCCTTGACGGGGAATCCCGCGTCCTTCCTGATCAGCTCTCGAATGCCCTCGGCGCGTGAGTAGGCGGGAGCCGACCGCGAAATGCCATCCTGCTGCTGGTAACGCTGCCTCTGCTCGGAGAAACTGCTTCTGGACTCGAATACGTCCCAGGGCCCCACCGACATCAGGCCGCTAAGGAGGAACGTCAGCAGGACCGCCGACGCCAGCAAGCCCAGAAGATGGTGGTACCTGGTCATGCCCTGGTAGGGCGAACGGGAGCCGTTCCGGTACCTGCGCTTCAATCGCAGGCGCGTGAGCCCGATGATCGCGCCAGTGATCACCGAGACCAGGCCCGCGAGTGAAAGGACGATGATGACCTGCTCCCAGACGCCGCGGTGCTCCCGTAGCTGCACCGGGTAGATCCAGTGCAGATTCGATCCCAGCCAGTTCCAGATGCGCTCGTTGCGGTGGGTGTCACGTACGACCTGGCCGGTCAACGAAGAGACATACAGCTCAGTGCCCTTGCCGTCCTCGATCGACACCCGGTGCAGTGGCCGGTAGGGGTGCAGGCCGTCAGACACGGACCACTGATCCATGTGCAGCAGCTCCAGATGCTTGCCGCTCACGGCTTTGGTCGAGTGTTGCGCTTCGTAGAAGTCGACTGCCGCCGCCACGGCTGCCTCCGCCGGCAGTTGAGCGACGCCCGCGCCGGTGTCTGCGTACATGCCCATCCAGGAGCCGCCTTCCAGCTTGAGAAGATAGACGGGCCGGCCCGCACTGCTGGTCAGCAGTAGCTGCTCGATACCGGCCTCGGAGTCGGCGAGGCCCAGTGGCCATTCGAGACCGACGTTGACACGGTCTACAGCGAGCGGTTCCAGCCCGTCGTAGTACTCGTCCCTGGTCAGCTCGGGGAAACCCACGTACATCATCACCACGCCGCTGACGCACCACATGGCCAGGACCCCGCACATGCCGATGCCCAGCCACCGATGGCTGAGATAGAGCAGCCTCTTAAGGCTCATCGTGGGTCTGAACCCCACCGGCTTCATGAGTCCGTCCAGTGCGTCCGACAGGACCGTTGACTAGAAGAAGTCGTAATCCAGGGTCAGGCTGACCGTGCGGGGTTTGCCGACAAGCCAGGTATTGGGCCAGTAGTACGCGGAAACGGCGTAGAGCTCGTCAAACACGTTGTCGACGCGCATGGCGACGGAAAGGTCCTCATTGAAGCGCCAGCGTGCTGAGGCGTCAACGACCGTGTACGAGGGAATCGGGTTGTCAGGATGAGCGCGCTCGCCGACATAGCGGGCGTCAGCCGAGAACTGCAGCTTTCCGAGAGGAGCCCAGACGAGCCCCAGGTTGAAGGTCTCTTCAGGCACCTCTCTTGGCGTCTCGCCGGTATCCGTTTCCGCATCCAGAAGGACACCGGTGGCTGTCAACGTCAGGGCATCGGCCAGCGCGGCTGTGAGGCTGAACTCAACACCCTGGGAAGTCTGCTCCGGAATGACGATCACGTCCTCCGGGTTGAGCGAATCCGGATCGTCTTCAATCAGGTTGTTCTTGACAATGTCGAACAGGGCCGCGCTCCAGGACAAACGCCTATTCAGAAGCTGTTGCTTGATGCCGACTTCCACCTGCTCGCTCGTGATGAAATCCACTTCCCGATTCCTCGGCGTGGTCTGCACGATACTGTTACTCGGGTGGGTCGCACCGGTGGTGTACTGGCCGTAGAGCACGGTATCGTCGCGAAGGTCAAGGGTCAGTCCCGCCCGGCCCGTCAGGGCGTCCACGCTTTGATCGAAGATCGGAGGATTGCTTACATCCTCGTAGTCCGTCTCGACGTCCTCGTGGCGCAGGCCCAGGACGAGCGTCAGTGATCTGCTGAGGCCAATCTGGCTCTCGGCGAACACCGCGAGTTGGGCGACGTCGGAGATGATCTCCGTTCTGTCCTGCGCGTCGGTGATGTCCGAGAACACGCCGGGGTTGAAGTCGAAGGCGCTGACGACGTCGAAGTCATTGTTCCAGTCGACACCGTTGGGGTTCGCACCGCCGAAGTTGGTCGCCCGCGCGAAGGTGAGGTCGTTGATCTCGAAGCCTGCCGAGGTCTTGACCTGGCGCCTGTCATTCCCGGTATCGAGCACGAAGTTGGTGCGGAATCCGTCGTGCTCGATGTCATGGGCGATGACCAGGGGTGAGGACCGGTTCACCGTGGCTGAGGGCCGGTCGTACTGGAAGTAGTCGAGCGTCTTCCAGAAACGATCGCTGGTGAGCCGGTACAACTCCGACTGCATGGACAGGCGTTCACTGATGTTCCAGTCGGCTCTGAGGCGGGCAACCCCGTCCTCGTAGCGGACCCGCCCGTCCGTGACATCGAAGTTGCTCTCGATCAACTCGGTTGGGAAGGCCCCGTCGACCAGTGGCGTCCCGAAGTACCGCATGGGTTCCTGGTCGCCGTGATCGTACCGGCCTGTCAGCGAGAAGTCGTCGGTGACTTGCCACAGGAGCGAGGCGGAGATCATCTCGGTCTTGCTGTCACCCCTGTCCACCCAGTTGTCGGACTGGTTGTTGCTGTAGTCGAGCCGGTAGGCGACGTTGTCGGTGAGGCCGCCGGTCAGCCCGAGTCCGAGAAAACGGGTGTCATTCTCGCCGACGGATACCCGCAGGTCGCCACTGGGGTCCTGCTGGGGTCGCTTGGGGATGACGTTGTACGCGCCACCGATTCCGCCTTCACCGTAGAGCACTGAGGCAGGGCCCTTCAGTACTTCGATGCGCTCGATGCCCCAGATGTCGAAAGGAAAGGTGAGCGTGTTGAATGCGTTGTAGTAGTTCGTGCCGTCGAACATCTTGGTGACAGTGCCCTGACCACGAAAGCCCCTGGCGGCGATGTTCTGGCTTCCATTGCCGGGGTGTCCATCGTTGGTGAAGCCGGCGGAGCGGGTGACGGCCTCCATCACACTCGTGTCCAGCCGCTCACGGATCGAATCTCCGTCGATGATGTCGACTGTCGCCGGGGTTTCCAGGACGGTAAGCTCCAGCCGACTGCCTGTCGTGCTGGCAGGGTTGACTGGCTTGCCATAGACCGTGATCCGATCGGTCACCGTGGTTTCGTCTTCGGCTTCACCGTCGGCGGGGGAATCGACCGCGCCGACCTGGTCACCCTCGCTCGCTCTCTGGCGTGACGTGGTGTTTTCCTCGGCATTCAGTCCCGCGGTCGTGGCTAGAGTAACGAGCAGGACCGCCGGGAGTAGATGAAACAGGTTGAGTGGGTTTGCCTTATGTTGCATTGGTCTTCTCCTGTGATGCAAGGGTCATGGTGTCGCCGGCGAGGCCGACGCTTGAGTCATTGCTGCGGCGATCGAGCTGCGACGTGGAGTTCGGGGCTTTGTTCAGCCGACTCGCCAGGCCGTCGCGCCGCCCTTGGCGTCGAGCGCGGCGAGCGCGCGTCCATCTGGTCGCCAGTACACGGCGCCGACAATGTCCGCGACAGGCGCTATTCCCACCGGATCGCCTTGTCCGTTGCGCCCAAGTGACCACACGACGACCGCGCCATCCCGAGCTCCGGAGGCGAGGCGCCTTCCCCCGCGAGCGAAGGCGAGCGTTGTAACGGCCCCAAAATGAAGTTCCAGAACGCCGGGCCGCGTGCCTTCGGGGCCTTTCCCCTGGAAGCTCCAGACCGTGATCGCGTCGCCTCCGCCTGTGGCCAGGAGGGTGCCGGTGTCATTGAAGGCCAGGGCCGACGGTTTGCCGGGATAGCCCGACATCATCGAGTCCTGCTCCGTGGAGCGACGCCAGAAGTGCACCGAGTTGTCCTGACTGCCGCACGCCACAATGTCGCCGTCCGGGCTCAGTACCATCGACACTAGGGAGCCCTTCCACTCCAGCTTCTGGCGAACCGTCCCGGTGGACGCGTCGAAGAACGTCACCCGACCGTAGCAGGCGGTCGCCAGTTCGCCCGCGCGGGACCACGCGATCGCGCTGACGGTGCTCGGATGAGTGTTGAATCGCCGGATCTCCGTTCCATCGGCGCTGTACGCGTGAACCTCTCGGGAGCAGGATGCGGCCAGGGACTGGCCGTCCGGCGACCACGCGACATTCTCCACCCAGCCGCTCCCGAGGTCGATCGTCTGGATGATCCGGCCGTCGGCGGCACTCCAGACCAGGACTCGGCCATCCTGGCCGGCCGTTGCGAACGCGGCTCGGTTCGGCTGCATCGCCAGCGCGAGCACTCCACCTTCATGGGCTTCGCGCTGCGCCCAGATGGTGGCGCCGGTCCTGCCATCGAACGCGTAGACGCCACCCGCGGCATCTCCGACCACCAGCGCCTCACCGCGTGGGGTCCACCCACCGGCGATGCCGTAGTCACCGACCTCGGCGGCCCAACCCGGGCGAAGAACGCCCTTCAGGCTGCCGTCATTCAAATCAGGCATGCCTCGAATCCCAGCCGGATCGAGCGCTCGTCAAGGTTGCGGCCGATGAAGATGAGCTGATTGCGACGGGGAGTGTCGCCCCATGGACGATCCGGCTGTCCGTCGAAGAGCATGTGAACCCCCTGGAAGACGAAGCGACGCGACTCACCCGCGAGGCTGATGAACCCCTTCATACGGAAGATGTCCACCCCGCGTTCTCGGAGGAGTTCACCAAGCCACGCGTTGAGCCTGCCGGGGTCGACGTCGCCCTCCGTCTCGATCGCGATCGAGCCCACTTCGTCGTCGTGCTCGTGCTGTGCGACCCAGGTTCGCTCGACCTCGGCGGGAATCACTCCGTTGACGTGGGGGGCGCCGTTCGTCAGTTGGAGGTCGAACTCCTCCGCGGTGTGCTGGGCGTAGAGGCCGACCCTCACCTGCGTATCGACTTCCAGGAAGAACGACTTGCGTCCCGGGGAGTCAAGCAGGATGTTCAGGTGCTTTCCGACCGGAATCTCGTCCCCCGGACGAATGTCGTCCGCGGGTTCGGCGTACCGACGCACACACCACTCCGCACCTTCACGAAGCGCGGGGTCATCCGTGCCCTGGTCCGGCACGATGACGAGAGACATCGCCGGATCAGGTCCCTCGGCCAGGCTGAGTTCGTAGCGGCCGGTGTCGAGCGAATAGACGCCAGTCCATTCGAACGGGTACTCCGGCTCGAGAAAGGTGGGACGACGCTCGAGCGCCTGGTCCAGGTCGAAGGCGGCGAGGTTGAGCACCGTCTCGACGGAGACGTCCGCCATCTCGCTGCGGATGACTCGCGCCATCCGGTTCATGTCCCGGAGCCGGACCTCGATCTTGTCGAGCGCGTCGTCGACGACGAGATCCGTCTTGTTGAGAACGAGGACGTCCGCGAACGCGACCTGTTCCGTGCTCTCGTCGCTTCGGCCGAGCTGCTGCTCGATGTGTGCAGCGTCGACGAGCGTGACGATCCCGTCCAGCTCGAACTCCGCGCGAATCTCGTCGTCCATGAAGAAGGTCTGGGCGACGGGACCGGGATCCGCGAGCCCCGTGGTCTCCACCAGCACGTAGTCGAACTTGTCCCTGCGTTTCATGAGGTTGCCCAGTACGCGAATCAGGTCTCCGCGCACGGTGCAGCAGATGCAGCCGTTCGACATCTCGAAGATCTCCTCGTCAGCGTTGATGACGAGCGCTTGGTCGATGCCGACCTCTCCGAATTCGTTTTCGATCACGGCGATGCGTTTGCCGTGTTCCTCCCTCAGGATCCGGTTCAGCAGGGTCGTCTTGCCGGAGCCGAGGAAGCCGGTGAGGATCGTGACAGGGATCTTCCGGGGTGCGTTCATCTAGTCCTCCATGGATTTCTTTTTCGGACGGCGAGACGAGCCTGGATCAGCCACGGCTTCGACAGCCCTTCTGCCGTCGACCCGTCGAAGAGCACCCGCCGGTCTCGCAGCAGGATGACGCGCGTTGCCTGGGACGGCAGTGAGTGAAGACAGTGGGTTGCCCAGACGCAGGTGGCGCTCGTTCGGCGAACAGCCTCGGCAACGAGCGTGCGCAGCTCAAGGGCCGCGACGGGATCGAGCCCGGCCGTGGGCTCGTCGAGGAGCAGCAGCTCGGGCTTGAGAACGAGGAGACCGGCGAGCGCGACGCGACGCTGCTCCCCGAAACTGAGCTGATGACACGGACGCTGCAGCAGATCGTCGATGCGCAAGGCCATCGCCACCTCGCGGGATCGACATCGCGCCTCGTCTGGCTCAACGCCACGGCGAAGCAGGCCCCAGGCGATGTCCTCGGCAACCGTGCTTGCGATGAAGTGGTGCTCCGGGTTCTGGCCGAGAAGGGCCACGCGTCCGTGGAGCCGGTCGCGGAGCGTCGTATCGGGCGACACGCGGTTTCCCAAGCGCGTCATCGTTCCTTGCGCGGGTCCGTCGAGCCCCGCGAGCAGGCGCAACAGGCTCGACTTTCCGGCTCCACTTGGTCCGAGCACGAGCAGCCACTCTGTTCTCTCGAGGCGAAGTTCGAGCTGCTGGAGCACGAGGTGCCCGCCGCGTTCGACGTCGATGGCATCGAGGTGGACGCCGTCATGAGGCCGAGCGTCTTCGCTGGAGGCACTACGCAGCAGTGCGTTCTCCTCCGAGCCTTCGAGGCGCGTGAAGGCGTGCAGGGCGCCTTCGCCGACCAGCGGTCCCAAGGCGGCGACAGGCAAGCGCGGTGATCCCAGGCGGACACGGGCCGCGTCACGCCGCTGGACCCACTCACGCTGGGCGAGAACACCGTGCATGAGCGCGTGGTCGAGGCTGGCCACGACGCCCTCGGGAGTCCGAATCCGAAGCAGGAGTTGCCGCAGCGACGCCCAGTCGACCTGAGTGCCCAGCCAGAGGATCCAGATGGCGCCGCACAGGACCCTGGCGCCTGTTTGGACGATGACGTCCGTGTTGGCATCCAGGGCGACCCCGCCGAGCAGTGCCAGCGCCACGACCGCCAAGGTCCACGCGAGGGCAGGCTTGATCCTGCGGCGTCCATGGGCATGTGCGACCAGCAGAAGCACCGCGCCGATCCCGGAGCCGGTCAGGGAGAGGGCGGTACTCTGCGCGCCTGCGTTGACGATCAGCACGCTGCCGGTCAGCGCGATACCCAATGGCGCAACCCATGGGGGTTGAGGGCGCTCGAAGAACAGGGAGTGCTCAGCGTGGCAGTGCATCTCGCCGCCTTCCGAGAAGTCGTTCCCAGCTGCGCCCCGCGACGAATCCCAGCCCGAAGAGGATGAGGACGGACATCGCGAGCCCGACCTCCCCCTGGCTCAGGTCCACGATGCTCCCTGTGGGCGGTCGCCCCGCCCCTTCCGCGGTCGCACCGAACACGGTTCCGTCGACGCCTTCATAGGCACATCCCGACAGGCCGATCAGGAGCAGGAGGCTGACGGTCGCAACGGGCGCGGACAGGGTGCGAAAGCCTCCTCTCAGCGAGTTCGGCAGGAGGTCCGGCCGGCGTGTGGCCAACAGCCGTACGATGCCGACGGAGGCGACGGCTTCAAGAACCGCCAGGGGGATCTGGACCGGAGCCAACCCGATCAGCACCGCGCCGAAGGTCGTTGCAGGCGCCGCCACATCGGACAATGCCGCGGCGAGCACGACGGCGTCCGCCACGTACACGCTCAGGCCACCGACGCCGCATGCGAGACCGAGGCCGAGAGCCCCGTCGACGCCGAGCCGGCGGAGCAAGGCCCAGAGCCCAACGGTCGTCAGAGGCCCCAGCATTCCGAGGGTCAGGATGTTGACCCCCAGTGTCGTCAGCCCGCCGTGAGCAAAGAAGACCGCCTGCAGCAGGAGCACGAAGAACGTGGGCCACACGATGCGGGGAACGCCGACGATCAGGGCGAGCACCGGCGTAAGGCAGATGTGGCTGGTTACGCCTGCGACGGGAACCGGCAGCGGCAGCAGAGTGCCGGCGAAGAGCAGGCTCGTGGCGCCCGCCATGATGACCGTGGAAGACGGTTTCTCGCGTCGCGTTCGTTGCTCGTCACGAAGGCTCCAGACCACGGCGGGTGCGGCCAGGGCACTCCAGGCCACAGCGTGGCTCAGCGGTAGCACGCCTTCCGCCAGATGCATCAGCGCCCTCCCCGGCGTGGGCAACCGTCATGCCGCATCGCCACACGCATCGCAGGTTCCGAGCAGGACCACTTCGTGTCCCGTCAGCTGAAACCCGTCGGGAACCAGGGACTCGAGGCCGTCGACGCAGCCGTAGAGGTCGAACGCGTGGTCGCAGGTCGAGCAAAGAAAGTAGTGGTGATGCTCGCGGTCCTTGGGCTCGTACCGAACGCCGCCGCCCAACAGCTCGACCGACTCGAGCATGCCTTCCTCGACACCCCGTTGGAGGGCGCGGTAGACCGTGGCGAGACCGACACCCGTTCCGCTCAGGCGGCTCCACAGTTCCCTGGCGGATAGGGGGCCGTCCGCCTCGGCAAGGGCTCGCAGGACGGTCAGTTGCTGCTTGGCTCTCTCCATGGAGAGATGATATTCGATTCTCAGTTATCTGCAAGCCTTCTGTCGGCACGGGAACCTAGGTGCGCTGAGCCACGCCCCGCGAGGCCCGGCAGGTGCTGCAGGCCTCCTATCTTCGACTAGCCCAGCACGAACCGCGCGGCCGCCTCCGCCGGATTCACCGGCGGCGGCGAGTACGGCTACGGCTAGCGCTCTAAGTCCGCGCCCCGATCCTGGAACAGACTGTCCAGCAGCGCCCGTGCGCGTGAGTGCAGGCGCTCCCCAGGGAACACTTGCCGGTAGATCCGGATCGCTTCCTCCGGACCTTCCAACTCCAGGTCCTTGCAGAGCAGCGCGACGTCCTCTCGGTCTCGCTCCCGTGCGCTCCTCAGCTTCATTGCCAACAGGTGGCTGGCCGACGCGCCGGTCACCGTCAGGTAGGGACTCTCATACAGCGTCTTCGCCCGCGCGTCGTCGGCAAGAGGCATCCACGCCGTTGCCTGCTCGTTCAACCAGGTATCTGGCAGTCCGTGCCTCAGTCCGACCGTACGCACCGCCAGCGAGAGCTGATGGTGCCCGGAGGCGATCCGCGCATCCACGTCCCTGGTCGTTCGCTCCCGGTCGAACGCCAGGCTCATCGCCGCCCCCCCGACCACGTAGACCTGCGCGCGCGTCCGGCCGAACCGCAGTTCCTCGGACAGCTCGTCGAACAGCTCTAGGATTCGGTCACGGCCGAGGGGCCCAGTCATGCCGTTCTCCGCCGCGGTCATCCAGGTCCCGCGGGTCCGGGATCGCGCCGTGCCGAAGGAACGCGGCTGGCGCGAACATCAGTGCCTCCATCCGGATCACCGGAACCGGTGACAGCACCCACGGACTGTCGAGAAACCGCTCCGGTTCGTCCACCCAGGCCGGCTGCTCATGCCCGTGAAGTCTCGCCAGGTGCTCCACCATCGCGGCCAGGAGGGCGTCCCACTTCGTGTGCGTCAGCGGCACGCGTTCCGCCAGTACCTTTCGCTGGTCGGCCGCGCTTAAGGCGAGAAACTCACGCGGCAGACCGCCCACGATCCACCGTTGGATATCGCCCTCGGGCCAGCCTTCTTCGATCCCGACAACGAAGTCCGCCAGGGAGAACCGCCGTAGCCCGGTCGGGGCATCCCTGGTCCGGCCGGTGTGTCCTCCGTCCACCTCGCCATCCTCCGGTTCGATCTGCGCTAACGTGCGGTTGCGCTGAGCGCTTACAGGCCTCAAGTCTACGCGGACCGTTCCAAGACGCCGACCACTCGTCCAACCTCATGCCGCTGACGCTCGACATCGCTGATTGCATCAACGACACCTGCCCCTGGTCCGGCAAGCCGGTGCAGGCCGACTCGCTCAGCGAGTATGGCGGCCGTGTCGTCGGGTTCTGCAATCCCGGATGCCGTGACAAGTTCGAAGACGCGACCCGTCACTTCGAGAAGGCGAGCGCCTCGCAAGTCGCCCGCGGCCCCGGTGCTCAGCAGGAGTAAGCCCCGCGCGGCCACGGCGTTCGCGCTTCAAGGAGCCAGGACTTCGCGCCGGATGGCGTCATCGATCAGTTCCTCGGCGTAGCGCCAGAGCTCGGGAGCACCGTCCCCGATGCAGCCGATGACCTTGCGTACCTGGTCCGCCCGGACGCCGCGCTCCCGCCAGGGCCCGCCGCCGTTGGTGTAGTTGAGGACCACGGACTGCAGGCGGTCCAGGGCCCTCGCGAACTTCGCCTCGGCGCTCTGCCGCGCCTCGAACTCGTCCCAGACGGCGCGCAGTTCGGCCCCGGTCTCGGCTGGCAGCATGCCGAAGATGCGCTCCGCTGCCCGCTCTTCTCGCTCTGCCTGGTCCTTCAGGCCCGCCTGGTCGTAGACGTTGGTGTCGCCCGCGTCGATCTCGACCAGATCGTGCACGATCAGCATCTTCAGCACCTTGAGTTGATCGAGGCTCGAAGCGGCCGCGTGTTCCGACAGCACCAGCGCCATCAGCGCCACGTGCCACGAGTGCTCCGCGGAGTTCTCGAGGCGGTGATTGCCGACGATGTAGGTGTTCCGCAGCACCTGCTTGAGTTGATCGACTTCGAGCAGAAAGCGCATCTGCTGCGCGAGGCGTTCGTCGGGCGGCTGCTCGGGACGGTAGAACTCGCCGTCGACTTCGAGTTCCCAGTCCAACATGCGGTCGCCGTCGAAGATGTACCGGCCCTGCGGTTTCAGGCCGCTGAGGGAGTGGGGTAACCACAGCCGGTCGTCCTCCCACATCTCGTCGTAGGGGATCGAGTCCAGGTCCGTCCACATGGGCGTGGCTTCCTCGGTCTCGCGGAGTGCTCCCCGGTACCCGGAAGCCGTGAACGCGTAGACGTGGATTGAGTAGCCGTCGACGAACTGGAACAGGTTCTCGCCCCTGTACTCGAGGTCGAGTGGCGTGATGCCGACCTCTTCCTCGACTTCGCGGACCGCGCAGACGATCGGTTCTTCACCGGGTTCGAGGCGGCCGCCGGGACCGTTCACCTTGCCCGCTCCCAGGCCCCGCTTCTTGCGGATCAGGAGCACCCGGCTGTCTTCGAGGACGAAGGTCAGCGTTGCCTTGTCGACTGCGCGCCACGACCGCCAGTCGATGTCGGCGACCTTCCTTTTACCCGCGGCTTCGCGCACCGCGGGCATCGTAGCGGAGGAGCCGGCTACACTGCGTCGCCTATGAAGTTCGGACTCAGGTACTGCAACACGGGCCGCTTCGTCGATCCGGGCCTGGCGGTGGAGTTGGCGGTTGCCGCGGACGAGGCGGGCTTCGAGTCGATCTGGACGGTCGAACACACGGTCGTTCCGGGCGGCTACGAGTCGGCGTATCCCTACTCGCCCGACGGCAAGATGGCCGGCGGGCGCGACGATTTCGACCTGCCCGATCCGTTGATCTGGATGGCCTACGTCGCTTCGCAGACGCGGCGGATCCGGCTCGCGACGGGCATCCTGATCGTGCCCCAGCACAACCCGGTCGTGGCGGCCAAGCAGATCGCCACGTTCGATCATCTGACCGGGGGACGTCTGCTGCTAGGCATCGGCGTCGGCTGGTTGAAGGAGGAGTTCGACGCGATCGGCGCGTCGTTTGCCGATCGAGGGCGCCGGACTGATGAGTACATCGAGGCGATGCGTGAGCTCTGGGGCGCCGAACGTCCGACCTACCACGGCGAGTACGTTCACTTCGATGCCGCGTACTGCCGCCCCCAGCCGGTCAAGGGCAGCGTTCCGATCATCGTCGGTGGCCACTCGAAGCCGGCGGCGCGACGCGCGGGCCGGCTGGGAGACGGGTTCTTCCCCGCGCGCGGGGCCTCGGCCGAACTGATCGGCCTCGCGCGGGACGTGGCCGCCGAGCATGGCCGCGACCCGGACGCGCTCGAGATCACCACGGGCATCGGCGAGGACCTGTCGGGTCTGCGTTCGCTGGCCGAGCTGGGTGTCGCTCGCGTTCTCGTGCCGGTGGCGCCGATGCCGGGCATGGGACTGCACCTCGGGCGGCCGGACAACGCTCAGACCGTGATGGAGCAACTCCATGAAGCCGCACCGTAGATTCTCTTCACCATCGACCGTCGTTCTCGCGGCGCTGCTCGTTGCGGGATGTTCCGGCTCCGGCGGCGAGCCGCCCTGGCACTCGGTCCACCTGACCTGGCAGGGCGACACGTCAACGACGATGACCGTCAACCTGGTCGTTGAGGCGGACGGCTCGGACCAGAGATTGCCAGGGGCGGCAAGCGTCGAATGGCGTCCGTCGGGGACGGAGGGTCAGGCCTCCTCGGTTGCGGGGACAGCCGTCGAGATTGAAGGCGTCCCGGGCGTTCGCGTGTTCCACTTTGAGCTGCGCGACCTGGAACCCGGCGCCAGCTACGACTTCACGACAACGGCCGAGGGCCGGCCCCTTGGCAACGTGCGCAGCTTCCGCACCGTGCCGCGGGAAGGCCCGGTACGTCTGGCGGCGGGTGGCGACGTTGGCACGGAACCGCTTTCGCTGGCGCTTCTGGCGCAGGCGGCGGGGCAGTCGCCGCACATGCTCGTCATCGGCGGCGACCTCGCTTACGCGAACGGGCTCGTTTCGAGGTGGCCGCGCTGGCGGACGTGGCTCGAACACGTCACCGAGGGATTGGTCACGCCGGAAGGCCACACGGTTCCCATGGTGCTGGCGATCGGCAACCACGAGGTGAACGTCGGCCGCGACGGCGGGGTTTCCGCGTCGGCGCCGCCGGAACGGAAGGCGCCGTTCTTCTTCGGGCTGTTCGCGCAAAACCAGGCGCCCGGGAACTCCGCCGACGCCGGCGGCGCGACGTACTTTCGCCGCGGCCTGGGCGCCGCTGGCGCGCTCTACGTCCTGGACACCGGCCACCTCGTGGCCCACGCAGACCAGGCTTCGTGGCTGGAGGCCCACCTGGCGGCCGACGCCGATCTGCCGAACAGGGTCGCGCTCTACCACGTCCCGCTCTATCCGGCCCATCGGTCCTACGAGGCTTCGGCCAGGGCGCGCGAAGCGTGGGAGGGGGTCTTCGATCGGGGCGGGTTGACGGTGGCGCTGGAGAACCACGACCACGTCCTCAAGCGCAGCCATCCGATCCGGCTCGGCGAGGTCGTCGGGCCGGACGAGGGCGTGCTCTACCTGGGCGACGGTACGATGGGCGTGGACGCTCGCACGGTCGATGCCGAGGAACGCTGGTACATCGAGCGCTCGGCGAGCGAGCCGCACTTCTGGATGGCCGAGCTGTCCGGCGAGGGAGCGATCTACCGCGCCTTCGACGAGGACGGTCGGTTGCTCGACCTCGTGACGACGGGCGAGGTCGAGACGCCGCCCGACGCGGGGAGTGTCGAGCTGGAGCTCGACCGGGTCATCGAGGAATCCGCCGACGCGGCCTAGGCTCCGCAGCCCTGCTTCACTGCCCCTTACGCAGGTAGCGGTCGCACCAGTTCAGCATTTCGGCTACGACATGTAGCACCGACTCCCGCGCGGCGTAGCCGTGGGACTCGTGAGGCATCGTGACGTAGCGCACCGTGGCGCCGTGACCCTTCAGGGCCTGGTAGAAGCGCTCGGACTGGATCGGGAAGGTGCCGGAGTTGTTGTCGATCTCGCCGTGGGTGAGCAGGATCGGCTCGTTCACCTTCTCGGCGTGGAAGAACGGCGACATGGCGGCGTAGATGTGCTGCGCTTCCCAGAAGGTGCGGCGTTCGTTCTGGAAGCCGAACGGGGTGAGTGACCGGTTGTAGGCGCCGCTGCGGGCGATGCCGGCCGCGAACAGGTCGGAGTGGGCGAGCAGGTTGGCGGTCATGAAGGCGCCGTAGCTGTGGCCGCCGATGGCGATCCGATCGGGGTCAGCGACGCCGAGTTCGACGACCTTGTCGATCGCCGCTTTCGCGCTCGAGACGAGTTGCTCGACGTACGTGTCGTTCGCCGTCTCGCCCTCGCCGACGATCGGCATCGTCGGTCCGTCCAGGATCGCGTAGCCCTGGGTCAGTAGCAACAGGTGGGAGGCGCCGCGCAGGGTGGTGAAACGGTGGGGCGAGCCGGTCACCTGGCTCGCCGCGTTGACGTTCGTGAACTCGCGAGGATAGGCCCAGAGCAGCATGGGCGGCCGGTCGCCCTCCTGGTAGCCCGGCGGCAGGTAGAGAGTCGCCGACAGGCCGACGCCGTCCTCCCGTTCGTAGGTCAGCAGCCGCTTCTCGACCTGCCGGAGGATCGGCGCCGGGTCGCTGAAGTCGGTCAGGGCGCGCCGGCCGCCTGTCGAGGGGTTCGTCGCGAAGTAGTTGGGCGGCTCGGTCGTGCGCTCGCGGCGGGTCAGGAGCGAGCCGCCGTCCGCCGCCAGCACGGCAACCGCCGTTTCGTAGGTCCCGGACTCGCTGCGGAACAGACGTTCCGTGGCCAGGGTGTTGAGATTCAGACGGTCGACGAAGGGCAGGTCGCCTTCGGGCGAGGCGCCGCGGCCCACGAGGTAGATGCTGTCGCCGTCCTGCAGGACCACGGAGCTCGCGGTGCCGCCCCCAGGCCGCTGCCACGGGAAGCCCGGATCGCCGTAGCGGTCCTCGGCGCTGCGGTCGAAAAGCGTCCGCGGCTCGTCGCCGCCGACATCGAGCAGCGACGTGCGGAACCAGCGGGTCTCGCGGTCGTACTCGTTGACCAGAGCGGTGCCGTCGGCTGTCCAGCCGATCCCCGTGAAGCGGTGTTCCGTGCGGGTCAGCTCCCGCGGTTCGCCGTCGAACGGCGCGTCAAGCGCGAACACATGGTCGCGGTGCGGCACCTCGGCCTTCGGGTCGCCGCCGTCCTGCGCCTCGCTCCAGACGAGCGTGGCGGGCGCCGCGGGATTCCAGCGGTGACCTCGCGGCCCGGTGGGAACGCCGCCGATCGGCACGGCGTCGGCGAGCGGCAGCGTCGCCAGCGTGGCGACTTTGCCGCCGTCCCGCGTCCACGCTTCGACCGCACGCGGGAAGCGGCTCGCCGGGTGCAACCAGGAGAAGGGATGCTCGAGCCGCTCCACGAGCAGGTGCCGGCTGTCGGGAGCGCCGGAGACGCGCATGAAGAGCCCGGGTTCGCCGATCTGGGTCCGCTTCCCGGTGGCAAGGTCGACGGTCTCGATCCGGCTCGTGAAGTGGTACTCGAACAGCGCCTCGTCGTAGGCGTTCGCGAGCAGGTCCTGGTAGGTGCGCACCGGTGACAGGCGGCCGTCGTGTTCCTGGATGTTCGGCCCGTCGGGCTGCCGCGGCGGCGAAGGTGGCGCGCCCCTTCCGGGCATTCGGAAGCGGCAGAGCACGCCGCTCGAGTCGAACAGCCACTGGCACGGGTTCCCCCACGTCGCGTTGAGCGACGCCGAAGTCAGCGCTCGCTGCTTGCCGCTCCCAATGTCGATGATCCAGAGCTCGATCCCCGTGTCGCGGAGGACGGCATAGGAGAGGTGGGAGCCGTCGGGCGAGAACTGCGGCCAGCCGAGCGTCGTTCCGTGGGGCGCGTCGATGCGCATGCCTTCGGCGCTCGCGTCCCCTTCGACCCGGCGGATCGTCAGCGCCGCGGTCTCGGGCGCTCGCCAGGGCCCGCTGTTGCGCGGGTCGATCCGGTAGCCCGCCAGACGCTCCAGCGGCCGCGCCTGCCAGGAGATCGGCGGCATGCTCCGTCGCTCGGTCAGCACGATGACGTCCCGGTTCGGGCTCACGAGCACGCCGGGAGTCGGCGGCGCGTCGAGGATGTCGACGATCTCCTGCGGCGGGCTGAGATAGCCGCCGGAGGAGCCAGGGTGCGACTGTGCCGCGGCCGCGTCGATGAAGGCGAGAGCGAGTAGCGAGCAGGCGATGGCGATAGCTGATCTCATGGCGAACTCCTCCGTCAGGACGTTCGTGAACCATACCGCTCCAGTCGCAAGGTGCGGCGCACCGTTCGCTAGCATCCTGCCTCCGCCGCTGTCGGCGGGCCACAGACGAGGAGGAGTTGCCGTGAACTCGCGCCTTGAGCAAGCGATCGAGGCCTTCGCGGCCATGGACATCGAGGACGCCGAGGATCCGCGGCAAACCCTCGCGCTGGCGCAGCGGGACATCCTGCGCGAGTACGCCCCGGCCTACGCCCGGTGGCTCGACGCGCATCCGGACGCGGACGAGGGGCTCTTTCCCGTCGAACAGGAGTCGGTGGACGCGCAGCGCGAGCGCATGGCCGCGCTCCGGCCGGCGCCGGACGAGGACATGCGCCGCTGGCTCCGCGTCCTTCGGTATCGCGAGCTGATCCGGGTCGCGGTCGCCGACTTCAGCGGCCTCGACGACTTCGCCGCGACGACACAGAAGATCTCCCAGGTGGCGGACGTCTGCGTCCAGCGGGCGCTCGATGCGACCGGCCTGGACAAGGAACCGTTCGCGGTGATCGCGATGGGCAAGTGGGGCGGGCTGGAGGTGAACTACAGCTCGGACATCGACGCCCTGTTCGTGGCCTCGGACGATGTCGACCAGGAAGCCCTGCACCGGCTGCAGAGGCAGGCGCCCCAGTTCATTCGCCTGATCTCCGACAACACGGGCGACGGTTTCGTCTTCCGCGTGGACATGCGCCTGCGGCCCGAGGGCAAGATGGGCCCCCTGGTGCGGACGGTGAGTCAATACCTCCGCTTCTACGAGCGCTACGGCATGAACTGGACGTTCCAGGCGCTGATCAAGGCGCGCTTCGCCGGGGGCGACGCAGCCGCGGCCAAGGCGCTGATCGACGGTACGCGGCGCTTCGTCTTCGATCCGGACAGGCCGCCGGAGACCCTGCTGCGGGAAGTCTTCGAGATGAAGCAGATGATCGAGAAGTCGCTTCGCTCCAAGGGCACGGAGATCGGCAATGTGAAGCTCGGCGCCGGCAGCATCCGCGACATCGAGTTCATCGTCCAGTTGCTGCAGCTCTACCACGGCGCCTCCAACAAGAGCCTGCGCTCGCCGAACACGCTGCGGGCTATGTCCCGGCTGCGGGCGCACCGCGTGGTCACGAAGGAGGAGTACGACCGGTTGCGCGAGGCCTACATCTTCCTGCGGGTCGTCGAGCACGTGTTGCAGTTGGAACGCGACCTGCCGGTACGCCAGCTTCCGCGCGCGCCGAAACAGTGGGCGACATTCCAGTGGCGGGTTGCCTTCGCACTGCGCCAGCCGCTCGACACGCTCGATCTGGGCGGCCGCTATGAAGAGACGGCGGCCGAGGTGCGGCGCATCTTCGGCGAGTTCTTCGACGAGACGATCGACTTTCTGGAACGTAAGCACCAGGTGCGGGAACGGTGCCCGGACCTGCCGGCGGAACTCATCGACGAGCACTTTCGGCGCCTCGAGAGCGCCTACTTCCTCGCTCACCCGGTGGAGGAGGTGTCCCGCCACGTCGAGCTGATCCACGAACTCGACAGCGAGCGATTGTGCCGGGTCGACGTGCGGCACGTCGGTTCGACTCGCCGCGTGACGGTGGTCGCCAACGATTACCAGGGGGAGTTCGCCAAGATCTGCGGCCTGCTCGCGGCCTACGGCCAGTCGATCCTGAGCGGCAGTTCCTACACTTACCAGGACACGGGCGACATGGAGTTCTACCGGCGGCCCGGGAGGGCGGGCCGGCGTCCTTCGTCGCGGACGCGTGGCCGGCGCGGCCGCCAGCGTCACCGCAAGGACCAGAAGTCGCGGCCAGCGACGCCTGGCCCCACGCGCATCGTGTACTCCGCCGACATCCAGCCGGCGCCGGCCCACGCTTCCCGCGTCTTCTCCTGGACGGACTTCGAGCGGGACCTGAACCGGCTTCTGGGCATGTTGGCCGAGGGTGACGCGCAGCGCGCCAACGAGGAACTGACCCTGCGCGTGATGGAGGCCGCCCGTCTGGCCGATCCGGGCGTCGATGCCGAACAGGTCATGCCTCCCATATCGATTTCGGTCGACAACGAGTCGGACGAGCACTGCACGATCCTCGAGATCCGAAGTCCCGACAGCTTCATGTTCCTGTTCGAGTTCGCCAATGTTCTCTCTACCCGCGACTACTGGATCGACAAGGTCGAGTTCGACACGGTCCAGGGCGAAGTCCGCGACCGCCTGTTCGTCACCACGCGGAGCGGCGGGAAGATCGAGGACCGCATCGGCGTCGACCATCTCCGACTCACGGTGACGCTGATGAAGCAGTTCGCGCGGCGGCTGGCGGTGGCGCCGAACCCGCAGCTCGCCCTGCGGCAGTTCGGGGCGCTGATCGATGCGGCCTGCAAGCAGGTTGCCGATCCGACGCAGGCCCTGGCGTCGTCGCTCGACGAACTGGCACGCGTGCTGGGAGCCGGCACGTATCTCTGGGAGGAGTTCCTGCGTCGCCAGCACGAGAACCTGATGCCGCTGCTCGAGGGCATGGCCGACCTCGACCTGGGCGCTGGACGGAAGGACCTGGAGAGCCGCCTCGATGTCGCGCTCGAAGGACAGGAGGCGCCGGAGGAGGCCCTCAACCGCTTCAAGGACGACGAGATCGGACGTATCGACATGCGTCACCTGACGCGGCGGATCGAGCGCTTCAGCGATTTCGGCGAAGAGCTGTCGACGCTCTCCGATGTCGTGCTCGCGCGGGCGGCGGCCGAAGCCGTCGGGGAGACGGCCGGCGACGGAGCCGAGTCTGGAGCCTGGTGCCTTTGCGCGCTCGGGAAGTGGGGCGGACGCGATCTGGGGTACGCGTCGGACATCGAGTTGATGTTCGTCTGGGACGCCGAACGGTCCCTGCTCGCTCAGGGTGGCGAGTTCTACGAGAGAGCGGCGCAACGGCTGTCGCGGTTGATCCGTGCCAAGCGCGACGGGATCTTCGAACTCGACTGGCGGCTGCGGCCGGGCGGCGCTTCGTCGCCGCTTGCCGCCTCGTTTCAGCGCTTCGTTTCGTACTACAGCTTCGACGGGGAGGCGGATCCGTACGAACGTCAGGCGCTGGTGCGGCTACGCACGGTGGCCGGCGACCCGGATCTTGCCGCTCGCGTCGAGGCGCACCGCCAGGAGTTCGTTTTCGATCCACGTCCGCACGACGTCGCGAGGATCCGGCATCTCAGGAAACGCCAGCGGTCGGAACTCGTCACGCGCGGCACGACGAACGCGAAGTTCAGCGCCGGCGGCCTGCTGGACGCCGAGTACTCCGTCCAGGTGCGGCAGATCGCGGCCGGCGCCGGCGACGCGGAGGTGCGGCAGACGAACACACTCGACGCGGTTCACGCGCTCCACGAGCGCGGCCACCTGTCGGCTGACGAGTTCGAGCAGATCAGCGAGGGCTACCGGCTCCTGCGCGCGGTGATCAACTGCCTGCGGATCGTCCGCGGGCACAGCAAGGACCTCGTCATTCCCCCGGCGGATACGAGGGAGTTCCGCTTCCTGGCACGTCGGCTGCACAGTCTCGGACAGCTGCCGGACGAGGAGGGCGCCTGGGACCGGATCGTCCAGCACATGCGATCGCTCGAGCGTCTGTTCGACGGGCTGTCGGACTGAGAAGGAAAACGCGCCGGGGAGCGGGAACTCCCACGGCGCGCGTTCCAGTTGTGCGCGATGGCTGTAGTCAGCCGATCGCGACGTTCCCCGTTTCGCCAGTGCGGATCCGGATGGTCTCCTCGAGCGGCAGGACGAAGATCTTCCCGTCGCCGACCCGGCCGGTCTTGGCGCCCCTCGTGATCGCGTCGATCACGATGTCGACGTAGTCGTCGTTCACCGCGATCTCGATCTTGAGCTTGCGCAGCAGGGCGCCCGCTTCCTTGTGACCCCGGTAGACCTCGGCCACCCCTCGCTGGCGGCCGCGTCCCATCACGCTGGAGACGGTCAGGAGGTGAATCTCCTTCTCTTCCAGCAGATCGAGGACCTCCTGCATCCTGTCGGGCTGAACGATTGCCACGATGTACTTCATGTCATTCCTCCTTCGGCCCTAGTCAACCAGGGTGTAGGCGTTTTCGCGGTGGTCGGTGAGGTCGAGACCGATCCGCTCCTCGTCGTCGCTGACGCGGAGGCCAACGATCAGGTCGACGATCTTGAGCAGGATGAAGGACACGACGGCGGCCCAGACGATGGTGAAGAGAACCGCCTCGATCTGGGTCCAGACCTGTCCGGCGTTGCCGTAGAACAGGCCGTTCGCATCGTTCTCAGGCACGGTGTCCGTGGCCCAGAGTCCTGCCGCGACCGCGCCCCACATGCCGGCGACGCCGTGGACGCCGAAGACGTCCAGCGAGTCGTCGTAGCCGAGCCTGGCCTTGAGCCAGGTGACGGCCAGGTAGGCGAACAGTGAAGCGCCGGCGCCGACGCCGATCGCGCCGATGGCGCTGACGGAGCCGCAGGCCGGCGTGATCGCCACGAGGCCGGCGACTGCGCCGGTGATGACGCCCAGGAGCGTCGGCTTCGAGTCGCGGATCCAGTCGATCAGTCCCCAGGTGGCGGCCGCGGTGGCGGTTGCCACTTGGGTGACGACGAAGGCGTTGGCGGCCGACCCGTTGGCTGCCAGGGCGCTGCCGGCGTTGAAGCCGAACCATCCGAACCAGAGCAGCCCCGTGCCGAGGACGGCGAACGGCAGGTTGTGGGGCGGGGAGGTATGCACGGGATAGTCCCGACGCCGGCCGAGGACCATCGCCGCGACCAGGGCGGAAACGCCGGCGTTGATGTGGACCACGGTGCCGCCCGCGAAGTCGAGTGCTCCCTCGCCGAATCCGAAGAAGCCGCCGCCGCTACCCCAGACCCAGTGACAGACCGGAGCGTAGACGACCAGCAGCCAGGCGCTCATGAACAGGCAGATGGCGCTGAACTTCATCCGCTCGGCGAAGGCCCCGATCATGAGTGCCGGCGTGATGATCGCGAACATGCCCTGGAAGATCATGAACAGCGGTGCCGGAATGGTCGTGCCGTCCCAGGCGTCGTGGCCCAGGCTGCCGAGCAGGAAGTAGTCGCCGCCGCCGATCAGGCCGCCCAGGGCGGAAGGGGCGAAGGCGAGGCTGAAGCCGATGACGACCCACAGCACGGTCATGACGCCCATGCACAGGAAGCACTGCATGAGGATCGAGAGGACGTTCTTGCGGCGGACGAGTCCGCCGTAGAAGAACGCCAGTCCCGGCGTCATCAGCAGCACCAGGGCGCTGGCGGCCAGCATCCACGCCGTGTCGCCGGTGTCCACGCCGTCCTGGGCTGCCGCGGGCGAAGCTGCCAGCAGGGCCAGGAGCAGCGTCAGTCCCAGGGCCGGACCCAGACGAAACGTCCGGCCTCGCGTTCTGAAGCTCATTCGAGTACCTCCTCGTAGTCGGTTGGCCCGGCCGAGCGTCGCCCGGGCTTGCCCGGACATGTATCGAGAATCGTGCCAACCACGCGGGTCGGCGACAGTCGCGGGCGCCGGGCCGGACGGCGGCCGGCCGGTGACCCAGAAATCGCCGGTTCAACGGGACTTAGGGTCGAACGAGGGAGGTGTCGGGAAGCTTCTGGACAGGCTCAGCGACCGACTCGCCGAAGCAGTCGGCACGCACTCGCAGCACAGGAATGTGCGGTCGGTAGTTGGGTGCGACAGATTTGTCGCGCGCGCCCAGCGTCCGGGCTCAGGGCAGATCGAGTGCCGGGTTGCGGTCGAAGAAGTCGAATGGCCGCAGTTCGAAGCCGTGCCACATGACCGGCATCACCGGCCAGTCCTCGGCGCGGGGCAGGTGGTGCATGCCGACCGTGTGCCACAGCACGAGATCCTCGTCGGCGATCGACCGGTTCGCTTCGGTCCAGGCCGGCAGGCCCATCCCCGGCTCGCTCAGCGTGGGATGGTCACCGGCGGCGAAACGTTCGTCCGGGTCGTACGGCGTCACCCAGAGGTGATGATCGATGAATCCGGCGCGCCGGAGCGAGTAGTCGTCGGCGACGAACAGGTGGTTGGCGTTCCGGCCCGGCATCAACTGGTAGCTCGTGGGGTAGCCGACCGCGTTCTGGCGGCTTGTGCTCAGAACCCGCCACAGCGCGGGCTTGGCGAGATTGATGTCGAGCTGGGCGTCCTGCTCGGTTTGCGCGGCGTGAGCCTCCTGAACCCAGAGGCTGCGGCGGGGATGGTCGGCCGGCAGCTCCTGCGTGACCAGGCGGTCCGCCACGAACCGGTTGTCCGCGCCGTCGACGTCGAGGTCGAGGCGGTAGCTGAAGTAGTGGTCGTGGTTCACGCCGATGACGTTGCGGTCGAGGAAGCGACCGTGGGCGTCGGCGGGAGTTCCGGCCTGCAGGGCGTCCACGGCGGCGGCGTTCACCGGGCCGGCCGCCGGGGCCGGTCGGATGGCCGACACGGCGCTCGTCGCCTTGACCTCGAGGAGGCCGGTGGCGCCTACGCGGGCCTCGATCGAGCCGTCCTGGCGGAAGATCCAGTCGAGCAGGTAGTCGTAGTTGCCGACCACGGCGGCGGTGCGCACGACGAGGTCGCGACTCGCTCTACTGTCCGGCTGTTCGTCCTCGTAGTGCCGCCAGGACGGATCTCCGGTCTCGCGCTCGTAGATGCATGTGGTCCGGGGCACCGTGCGCGGCCGGCCCTGGGCGCTCGTGTTGATCGAGTCGATGTAGACCGCGTGCTCCGGGCAGTCGCGGCCGCGGAGCAACGGCTTGGCCAGCCCGCCCGCCGGGAACTCGCCGGCGTCGATGAAGTTGCGGGCGTACCAGGCGAAGGCCGGGTCCATGTAGGGCACGTAGATCTCGGAGAGCTGGCCCTGGTACATGACCGAGCGCGGATTCGTGTCGGGGCTCTCGCGGTAGTCGACGAGCGACACCACCAGTCCGGTGCGCTGGTCCGGCCGCAGGTGGAAGCTCCAGTTCTGCCAGCTCACCTGGTAGCCGTTCATGTCGAAGCCGACGCCCTCGGGCAGATCGAGTCTGAAGGGGCCGGCGATCTCGCGCGGATGGTCGAGCGTGGTCCGGTCGTAGTCGGCGTCCACGTCCGGGATCGGCGCCACCCCGTCGTCGACGACCTTGAGCACTTCGCCGGCCGTCAGGTCGACCACGGCGGTCAGGCCCTCGACCTGGCGCGCCCAGGTGTTCCGGGCACCGCGAGCCTCGGAACAGCGGACATGTCCGAGCCGCCGCCCCTTCTCCTCCTCGGTGCCGAAGTAGCCGGGCGGAATCGTCGAGCAGTCCAGGAAGCTGGTGTCGGTGATGCCCCGCTTCTCGAGCCCCGCGATGAACTCGGGATGTTCGAGCACCTTGCCTACCACCGCGCCGAATTCTCCGAGGCTCCAGTTCGGCTGGACGCCGGTGAGCGGCGTCCAGGAAGAAACCTCCCCGGCGTTCAGGTCGACCGTCGCCTCGAACGTGTCCTCGCCCTGGCGAACGAGAGCGTAGGCGGCCCTCGGTATCTCGTCGCCTTCTTGCCAGGCACGGACGACATCCTTGGCCGGCTCGCTCAGCGTGAGTTGAGAGAAGGTCGTCTCGCTGTCGAGTCGCCCGGCGTCGCGGAGGATCTCGAGCGCTTGCCAGACTTCCTGGTAGCTGAGCTGATCGAGCGGATGGTCCGCCGCGGCGGCGGGGATCG
Source organism: Holophagales bacterium (assembly GCA_009836625.1). Classification (GTDB taxonomy): domain Bacteria; phylum Acidobacteriota; class Thermoanaerobaculia; order Multivoradales; family Multivoraceae; genus Multivorans. Next base: position 1,110,459 of record VXVC01000004.1, on the reverse strand, counting down.
CTGCTGCCGCGAGCAGACAGAGAGTCAGACGGAGGGTCGGCTTGCGCATGGTTGCTCCCCTTGAGGTCTCGAACCGCGAGGCCTGGTCGGTGGCTGCTTCAGGGACCGTGTCCCCGGAGTGTACTGGTCAGGGAAGGTCGAGCGCCGGATTGCGGTCGAAGAAGTCGAACGGACGGAGCTCGAAGCCGTGCCAGAGCGTCGGCATGACCGGCCAGTCTTCGGCCCGCGGCAGGTGGTGCATGCCGACGGTGTGCCAGAGGACGATGTCGGTGTCCTGGATCGGCCGGTCGGACTCGGTCCATTCCGGCAGCCCCATCCCGGGCTCGCTGAGTGTCGGGTGGTCACCCGCGGCGAAGCGCTCCCCATCGCGCTGCGGCGTGACCCAGAGGTGGTGGTCGATGAAGCCCGCGCGCCGTCGCGGATAGTCGTCCGCCGACAGCAGCGTGTTCGTGTTCCGGCCGGGCATCACCTGGAAGCTGGTGGGGTAGCCGACCGCGTTCCTGCGGCTCGTGCTCTGCACCCGCCACAGCGTCGGCCGGTTCAGGTCCATGTTGAGCCGGGCTTCGTGTTCGCTCGAAGCGACCCGCGGTTCCTGGACCCACAGGCTGCGCCGGGGATGCCCGTCGGGAAGGCTCCGGGCGACGAGACGGTCGGCGACGAAACGGTTGTCCGTGCCGTCGACATCGATGTCGAGCCGGAAGCTGAAGTAGTGATCGTGGTTGATGGCGACGACGTTCTCCTGCACGAAGCGTCCGTAGGCGTCGGCGGAGGCGTCTTGAAGCAGTGCATCCGCGGCGCCGGGGTTCACCGGCCCGGCGGCAGGTGTGGGCCTTTCGGCCGACGTGGCGGCCGTCGTCTCGTAGGCGAGGATGCCGGTGGCGCCGACCCGGACCTCGATCGCACCGTCCTGCCGGAAGATCCAGTCGAGCAGGTAGTCGTAGTTCCCGACGACGCCGCCGACCCGCACGACCAGGTCGCGGCTCCTGCGGCTCTCGGGCCGCTCGGAGGACCAGTGCCGCCAGGAGGGATCGCCGGTTTCGCGCTCGTAGACGCAGATCGTGCCGGGCACGGTGCGGGGATGGCCGTTGGCGCCGGTCTTCGTCGTATCGATGTAGACGGCGTGGTCGGGACAGTCGTCCCCCTGCATCAACGGCTTGCCGAGACCGCCCGCGACGAACTCGCCGGCATCGATGAAGTTCAGCGTGTACCAGTCGAACCTGGGGTCCATGTAGGGAACGAAGATCTCGGAAAGGTACCCCTGGTAGAGCACCCGCCGCGGAGTGGCGTCGGGACCCTCGCGGTAGTCCACCAGGGATACGACGAGACCGGTGCGCTGATCCGGGCGGAGGTGGAAGCTCCAGTTCTGCCAGGAGACCTCGTAGCCGTCGATCTCGAAGCCGGGGCCGAGCGGCTGACGGACCTCGATCGGTCCGGCGATCTCCCGCTCCTCTTTGAGCATCTCGCGGAAGTCCGTCGGGACCGCGCGAATCGGGCCGGGGCCCTCGTCGACGACGCGAAGCACTTCTTCGGATTCGAGGTCCACGACCGCGACCAGGCCTTCGATCGCATGCTGGCTGACACCGTCGGGCTCGCCGCAGCTCACGTGGGCGATGCGGCGACCCTGTTCCTCTTCCGTCCCGAAGTAGCCGCGCGGTCCGGCGCCGCAATCGACGAAGGTTAGATCGGTGATGCCGCGCGCTTCGAGGCCGGCGAGGAAGTCCGGGTGCTCCAGCACCTTGTCGGTCAGCGACTCGTACTCGCCGCCGTGCCAGTTCGGCTCGACTCCCTCGAGCCGATCCCAGGAGACGACCTCCTCATCGACGAGGTCGACGATCGCCTCGAAGGAGTCCTTGTCCCTGCGCACCAGTGCGTAGGCTCTGCGGGGCATCGGATCACCAGCCTTCCAGGCCAGGACCTCCCGCTTGGCCGGCTCCTGGAGCGTCAGCTGGGAGAACTTCGTGTCCCGGTCCAGATGGCCGGCGTCACGGAGGAGCACCAGCGTGCGCCAGACTTCCTGGTGGCTCAGGGGATCCAGCGGATGATCCACCGCCAGGGCAGGGAGCCCGGCGCTCAGGGCGGCGGCGAAGAGGACGATCAGCGGCGACTTTCTCATGGCGGCTCCTCGTACCGCGCGGCCGGGTGGATGCGCCGGCCGCCGCGATAAGTCTTCCGGTCGATGAGGCGACCCTATCCCGCGCGCCTGTGAGCGGTACACTCTCCGCCCGGTGAGTTTGCGCATCGTTCCGCCACCTCCGCGCTCGAGCGTGGCTTCTGCCCCCGCACCGGTTCCGGCGGCGCCGCCACGCTGGCCCGGGCCGCAGGGCCGGCAGTTGTTCCGGCAGGCCGCGGACGGCAAGAGCCCGCGCCAGGTGAAGACCAGCTTCGCGCTTCAGTTTCTGCACCGCATCGTCGGCCTGGAGCACCTGAACTTCGGGATCTGGAGCGAGGACGATCCTCTCGACGTGACGGGCCTGCGCCGCGCCCAGGAACGCCTGGTGGCGCGACTGTTCGAGTTGCTGCCGTCTGGCGTGTCTTCCGTGCTCGATGTCGGCTGCGGCACCGGCGTGATCAGCGAGCGGCTGACCGCCCTCGGCTACGACGTCGAGGGTCTGTCGCCCGATCCGTATCACGGCAGGCTGTTCGCCGGGCGGCTTCCTGAGCGACGCTTCCACCTGGGCCGGTTCCAGGAGTTCGAGCCGGATCGCCGGTACGACCTGCTGTTCCTGTGCGAGTCGGCACAGTACGTCTGGCTCGAGGACTTCTTCCAGGCGGTCGAGCGATCTCTGGCGCCCGGAGGCAGCGTGCTGCTCTGCGACTACTTCACCGTGGAGTTCGACCAGGGGAGGCCGAGGAGCGGCCACCCGCTGGACGAGTTCCTGGCCCGGGCCGAGGCGGCCGGCCTCGTGCTGGAGGTGGACGAGGACGTCACCCCTTCGGTGCTGCCCACGCTCCGTCTCGGACAGGCGATCGTGGATCGCTTCGGCCACGGCATCCTGAACCTGCTGCGCGACGCCTCGACGTCGCGTTTCCCCCGGCTGGCGGGGGCCGCCTGGCGCTTGGCGGGCCCGGTGACCCGCCGCCTGGACCGGCTCGACCGGTTACTGGATCCGGAGGCCTTCGCGATGACCAGGAGTTACCGGGTCATGCGCTTCCGAAGCGCGCCCTAGGACGATGCGTTGGCGAAGCGTGGCCGCGCTGGGCCTGTGCCTGGTGCTGAACGCTGCTGGTGCCGGCGCGTCCGGCGAGAGGCCGCGGGCGGTGACCCTGGCCGGGAACGAGGTCGAGGCGACCGGGGATCTGGGCGCGCGGTCCCTGCTCGTCGTCAGCTTCCATCGCGTCGCGAACGGCGGAGCGCGGGAGTGGCGGCGCGTTCTCGACGACGACCCGCGGGTCGATGGCTGGGCGGTCTACACCGTGGTCGTGCTCGAAGGAGCGCCCGGCTTCGTCCGCCGGATGGTGGTGCGGGCACTCCGCGGCGACGTGCCCGCCGCGCGCCAGGACTCGTTTCTGATCGTCGAGGAAGGTGCGGACGTCTGGCGGGAGCTGGCCGGCTCGAACGGCGAAGAAGAGAACCAGGCGGAAGCCGTTTTCGTGATCCGGCTGGAGGACGGCGAGGTCTGCGACCGCTACCGCGGTTCGGTCTCAGGAGCAGCGCTGGCCGACCTGCTCAGCGCCTCCTGCGAGGGCTGAGAGGCTCAGCACTCCAGGCAAAAGCCGACGCCAGCCGTCACCGCCCGGGACTTGTTGCCGAACCATGGCGGAATCACCGCGGCGAAGCCTCCGGCCGGGCCGCCGGCGGCGACGATCAGCAGATCATCCGGTGACTGGAGCGCCGCGTACTCCTGGTCCCGGTTCGCGTCGCTGACCACGGACGCCTTGCCGACTCGTTCCCAGTCGCCGCGCCGCACCCGGGCGTGCCGATACAGGTAGGCCCGGATGTCCGCCTTACTCCAGCCGGCGGAGGCGAAGCGGTCCCGCAGCTGCGGCGGCAGGACGAGACAGTGGTTGCCTGCCCAGATCGAGTAGTGGAGGAGATTCGCCCGCATCTCGGCCGCGATCGTGTCGAGGATCGCCTCCGGTTCCGTCGTCCACTCGTTCATGATCTGCCGGGGCGAACCGGCGGCGAAGACGGTCACCGTCGAGGCACCGGCGGGTGCACCGCGGTCGGTCCCCAGCGACGGCCAGGGTGAGCCCTCTTCGTCCTCGCCCAGGCAGTAGCTGAGCTTGCCGGGATGCCCCAGGGTGGAACGGTCGAGTTCTCCGGGCCGCACGCCGAGCAGGTTGCGGAAGATGAGCCGCACGGCCCGGCCGATCGCCAGCGAGGCCCGGTCGGCGCCGCCCAGGGCGTTGAACGTCCCGGTCATGCCGAGCTCCCGGCGGATCGGTCCGTTCACGATGATCAGCACCGCGCAGCCGCCCGTGCTCGAAGTGGCGCCGTGCAGCAGGAAGGCCGGGTCGCACATCGCTTCGACGGCGGCGGCGACGACCGCGAAGGCACGCGGGCGGCAGCCGGCCATCACCGCGTTGATCGCCGCCTTCTGGGCCGTGATCGCGCGGCCGCGGACCGTCTCCACGCCCAGCACCTGGCCCGGCTCCAGTAGCGCGGCCTCGAGCGCGGCCGTGACGTGGTCCGGCGTCGGTGGTGTGATGGGAAGCCCGTCCGTCCAGCCACGGGCCTCGAACAGTTCGCGGACGCCATCGTCGCCAGCGGCGGAGTGAACCGAGGCGAGAGCGGCGGGAACTGGTTCGACGGTGGATCGTTCGTCGTTCATGGCAACCGGAGGTCAGCCTACCGGGGCCGGCCTTTCGAGAGCCAGTGGGGGGTACGATCAGACGTTCCGACCAAAGGAGGACGATGAGATGTCTGGAAGGCGGGGAGAACGGATCGTGAGTACGCGAAGGTGGAGAAACTCGTGGTTGGTCGCCGGAGTCGCGATGATGCTGGCGTTCGCCGCCTGCGCGGCACCTGTCGCGGACACCGAGGCTGCCGGCGCGGCCGAGCCGGTCAATCCCGATCTGGAAAACTTGGGTCCGCGGGATCAGGTGCTGTTCTGGACGCCGGAGCAGCAGATCGCGGGCTACCGGAACGCGGACCTCGTCGGTGCCGCCCGCTGGTTCGAGGCCTCCGACGATCCGTATCCGCTGGCGCCGGCGCCGCGGGACCTGTCGGCTGTGACCTACGAGGTCGAAGGGGAGACCTTCACGGTCGAGGAATACATCCAGGATCGGCAAATCGCCGGCCTCCTGGTGGTCAAGGATGACCAGGTCGTGTTCGAGCGCTACGGCCTGGGCAACGACGAGAACAGCCGCTGGATCTCGTTCTCGATCGCGAAGTCGGTCGTCTCGATGCTTTATGGCGCCGCGATCGCCGACGGCTATATCGGCAGCGTCGACGATCCGGTCACGAAGTACCTGCCGTTGCTTTCGGGCGGCGGCTACGACGAAGTGTCGATCAGGGACGTGCTGCAGATGGCTTCCGGCGTCGACTGGAACGAGGACTACGCGGACCCCGAGTCCGACGTGGCGACGTTGCCCGGGCCGATCGTTGACCAGACGCGGTACATGGCGGGGCTCGAGGAGCTCCATCCTCCGGGCGAGGTCTTCAACTACAACACCGGCGAGACGAACATGGCCGGCGCCGTGCTGCGGGCGGCGATCGGCAACAACCTCTCGACCTACCTCGAGCACAAGATCTGGGGCCCGTTCGGGATGGAGGCCGACGCCAACTGGCTGCTCCACGAGGAGGGTGGCGGCGAACTGGGCGGCTGCTGCATCAATGCGACGCTCCGCGACTACGCCCGGATCGGGATCTTCGCGATGAACGGGGGCGTCCTGCGCGACGGGACGCGTGTGCTGCCCGAAGGCTGGATGGAGGAGTCGACAACCCCCAGCGACGGCTATGACGGCTACGGCTACCTCTGGTGGCTAGCCGGCGACGGCGTCTTCGCCGGCATCGGCATCTTCGGCCAGTACCTGTGGATGGATCCGTCGGCCAACACCGTCATCGTCACCCACAGCGCCTGGCCCTACGCGACCAGCCCGGAGTACAGCCGCCACCGCGCGGCTCTGGTCGCGGCGCTCGCCGACGCCGTGCGGTAGCGGCGCGTCGGCGGCGTGCACCCGCCCGGACGTCGTCAGCTAGACGCACCGTTCGGTTGCTGCTGCTGGCCTTCTCCCGGTCGAGAGCGTCGTCGTCGCAGCCACTGGCTTGTCGGAACCGCGGCCGCCGCAATCACCAGAATCCATGGCAGGACGCCCTGAGGCACGGTATCCAGCAGCGGCGCCAGGGGGCGGTATTGCAGGAGATCCGACCCCCGGTCGCCGGTCCAGTGCCAGGCAGTGTGGACGATCAGGGCGGAGATGAGGATGGTTCCGAGCCGTTCATTGGGTAGGCGGCGGAAGACGAAGTCCAGCAGCGGAATCAGGAGCAGAAGGACCAGGAGCTGGCCGAGTTCGACGCCGACGTTGAAGGCGAGCAGGGAGGTCACGAGGTGCGAACCCGCGAACTGGAGCGATTCGCTGAGAGCGAACGAGAAGCCGAAGCCGTGGACGAGGCCGAAGCCGAAGGCGGCGGTCCAGCGGCGCTCCTGGCCGACTCCCAGGATGTTCTCGAACGCCATGTAGACGATCGAGAGCGCGATCAGGACCTCCACCAGGGTGGGGAACCACAGCGCGCGTGGCGCGAGTCCAGCCGCCGAAGCGATCAGGGTGATCGAGTGGGCCACCGTGAACGACGTCACGACGAGCACGAGCTGGCGCAGGCGACGTAGCGGCGCGACCAGGCAGACCAGGAAGAGCAGGTGGTCAAGGCCGCTCAGGATGTGTTCGAAGCCCATCGCGATGAAGTGGATCGAGGCCTGCGCCCAGTTCGGGTCGAGGCGGACCCGGCCGGGTTCCGCGGCGAGCTGAAGCGCTCGCGCGTCGCCGTCGGACGACTCGTAGCGAATGACCGTGAGCACTTGCAGGCCCAGGCGACCGAAACGCGGATCAATCGAGAATCGGGGTCGCTCTTTGACACCGTGAGCACCGAGCGGCGTCTCCAGGTGGACGTCGAGCAGCGCCTGTCGCCAGACGAGCTGCGTGGTCGCCGGCAGGGGTGGCCCGCGGATGTGGGCGAGGGCGCGGTCGAAGTCGGTGAAGGAGCGGTCGGACGGGATCGAAAGCCGGACCGCCTGAACGGTCGTCGTCGGCAGTTGGTCGCGGCCGGCGTACAGATCGAGGTTGGGCGTGATCCAGCGGTCGGCGGCTTCCACTAGCAGGCTGCCGGCGCGTAGGGCTTCGAGGTCCAGGATGCCCCGGTAGCCGACCGGGAACTGCATCTCCTGCATCGCTTCGAGCGGGGTGCGCAAAAGCACCTGGAGCCGGTCATCCTGCTGCTTGACCAGCACCTGGACCGTGACGCTGCCGGGCACCTCGTGGGCGGCCGCGGAATCAGCGGCGAAGAGTAGCGGCGCTGCGGCGAGGACGGCGGAGCCGACCTGAAGTCGCAGAAACACTTTGGAACGGAGGCGGTACAGGCGGCGAATGCTAACCGTCGCGCCGCCCGGAATGCCGGCGGGGACGCCGGCGCACCCCGTCAGGCCCGTTGTACACTGACCGTACCTCCCGGGTGTTGCAGGAACCGCCAACAGCGCGGCAGACGACGGATTCCAACGACTGGATGAACCGACGATGACATCGATGCGTTCGTACTCGGTACTCGGCTGCGTGGCAGCCCTTGCTTTCCTCCTCGCTGCCTGCGGTGCCGACGGCGGCTACGGCGGCGACGATGCCGCCGGCGACGGACCGATGGCGCCGCGTTTCGAGGTCGACCCGTTCTGGCCTCAGCCACTGCCGAACCACTGGATCCTGGGCCCGGCGATCGGCGTGACGGTCGACTCTCGCGACCACGTCTGGATCGTTCATCGGAACACGCCGGGCGCCTTCGGCGCGATCAACGAGATCGGCGCGGCGCAGGATCCGCCGCTCTCCGAGTGCTGCATCCCGGCGCCGCCGGTTCTCGAGTTCGATCCGGACGGCAACCTGGTCGGCCACTGGGGCGGGCCCAGCGAGACCGGCGAGTACGAGTGGCCGGCGTCGAACCACGGGATCCTCGTCGACCACATGGACAACGTGTGGATCGGCGGCAACGGCGGCGGTGATTCCCACGCCCTGAAGTTCACCCGCGACGGTCAGTTCCTCATGCAGGTGGGCAAGGCGAACGCCCTAGTCAACGAGGGCGCCGGCGAGGAAGATCCCCCGTTCGTGCGCAACAGCCACGACATGGAGAACTTCGGCCGGGTGGCCAAGCTGTCGGTCGACCCGGAAGCGAACGAGATCTACGTCGCCGACGGCTACTTCAACCGCCGTGTCGTCGTGATCGATGCCGACACCGGTGAGTTCAAGCGCTACTGGGGCGCCTACGGCGAGGCGCCCGACGACGAACTGGACCTCGGGCAGTACGTCCCCGGCGATCCGCCGGCGACCCAGTTCCGCGGTCCGGTCCACTGCGCCGACATCTCCGCCGACGGCCTGCTCTACGTCTGCGACCGCGCTGCCGACCGGATCCAGGTGTTCCAGGCCGACGGCACCTTTGTCAACGAGGTGTTCATCGCTCCCGAGACCCTCTCCCAGGGCTCGACCTGGGACGTCGCCTTCTCGCCGGACGAGGAGCAGAAGTTCCTCTACCTCGCCGACGGCCAGAACATGAAGGTCTACGTGATCGAGCGCGCGAGCATGGAGGTGCTCTACGCCTTCGGCGACGGCGGCCGCCAGCCCGGCCAGTTCTTCGCCGTCCACAGCATCGCCACCGACTCGAAGGGCAACATCTACACGACCGAGACCTACGAGGGGAAGCGGCTGCAGAAGTTCGTCAACCTGGGGATGCGGCCGGTGCCGGAGGAGGACTTGGGCACCCCCTGGCCTTCGGACTAGCCCGGGAGCCGGTACGCGATCAGCTCGAACGGCTCGCCGCGGCCACCGATGGAGAGGACGATGTACTGCACGCCCCGGTGCAGGTAGGTGATCGGGCTGCCGTCGGAGTGGGCCGGCAGTTCGATCTCGGCGAGGAGCTCGCCGGTCGCCTTGTCGAAGGCGCGGACAGCCGGCACGGTATAGCGCCAGTCCTCACGGGCTGCCGACTGCGGATTGGTCCAGGGGAGGCCGCCGGTGACCTCCTCGGGCTGCTCGTTCCACTCGCGCTCCGCCTTCGCCTCCTGGTACCGGAACGAACGGGAATGGCCGGAACTCACGATGAGCAGCGTCTTCGTCACCAGGGCATGGCCGCGGACCCCTGAGCCCAGGAGCGGCAGGTCGAGACCGGCGAGCCGGGGGTGCCGCCGTGGCCCCTCGCCAAGGGGGGTCTGCCAGGCGACGTCGCCGCGACTCATGTCGTAGGCGGTGATCCGCGAGTACGGTGGCTTCGAGATCGGCAGGTCGAAGGGGCCGTGGAAGCCCGAGACCCTGGCCACGAAGTCGAAGGAGGAGCGGTTCGGGTCGGGCCTCCGGAGCGTGATCAGGATCGGCGCCGTGAAGGACGGCACGTAGAGCCTGGCCGTGTCCGGGTCGAATGCGCCGCCGGGCCAACTGGCGCCGCCCTCGAAGCCCGGCATGGCGACGGTGCCGCGTTCGCTGGGCGGCGTGTATATCGGCCCGTACTGGTGGGAGGTCAGGATGCGCTCCGCCTCGGCGCGAATTTCGGGCGTGAAGTCGATCACGTCGGCGAGCTGCATGCCCTGGCGGTCGAACGGCGGCGGTTTGGTAGGGAAGGGCTGGGTGGCCGAGGTCTGCTCGCCTGGGATGCCCGTCTGTGGGACCTGCCGTTCCTCGATGGGCCAGAGGGGTTCGCCGGTCTCCCGGTCGAAGACGTAGAGGAACGCCTGTTTGCTGGGGAGCATCGCGGCCGTGACGGTGCGTCCGTCGACGACGAGGTCGCCCAGGACGGCCGGCGCGGCGAAGTCGTAGTCCCAGAGGCCGTGGTGGATCGCCTGGAAGTGCCAGCGGCGTTCGCCCGTTTCGCAGTCGACGGCGATCAGGCTCTCCGCGTAGAGGTTGTCGCCGCGGCGATGGCCGCCGTACCAGTCGTTCGTCGGCGTGCTGGTCGGCAGGTAGGCGAGGCCCAGTTCCTCGTCTGCGCTCATCAGGCCCCAGACGTTCGCGCCGCCGGTGATCCGCCAGGATTCGTCCTCCCAGGTGTCCGTGCCGTGCTCGCCCTCCTGGGGCACGGTGTGGAAGGTCCAGAGCTGCCGGCCGGTGCGCACGTCGAAGCCGCGCACGTCGCCCGGCGGACCGTCGTCCGGTCCGAGCGGACCGTCCGAGATGGATGAACCGAGGATCGCCACGTCGCGGCAGATGGTCGCCGGCGAACTGACGGTGTACTTGCGGCGTTCGACGGCCCGGTGCAGGCCGGTCGTGAGATCGACGCCGCCGTGGTTGCCGAAGGAGCGCACCGGTGTGCCCTCGTCGGCGTAGACCGCGCGCAGGATGGCGTCGGTGCTGGCGTAGATCAGACGGCCCGGCGCGTCCGGGCGTTCGGGGTCGCGCCAGAAGCTGGGACCCTTGTGGGTGAAGCCGTGGTTCGTGGGCCGGCCGTGGCCGTAGCTCTGCGGATCGTGCTGCCAGACCGTGGTGCCCGTTGCCGGATCGACGGCGCCGGCGATGCCGTAGCCCGTGACGACGTAGAGCCGGTCGCCGATCTTGATCGGCGTCGTGACGTGCGTGCGCTGCTTCATCGACGGGTCTTCAAAGCGCGGATCACTCTCCATCAGGTCGTTGTCCGGCAGCCGCCAGCGCCAGGCCGGTTCCAGGCGGGCGAAGTTGGCGGCGTCGATCTGGTCGAGCGCGGCGTAGCGGCCGGCGTCGTTGCCGCCGGTAATGGTCGGCCAGTCCGTGTCCTGCGCCCAAACTTGGGCAACGCCCGGCAGTAGAAGTGCGGCGCCCAGGAGCGCCGCCGCGGGTGCCGGCTGAGCCTCGCCGGACATCCGCCTCAGTCGAAGGCGGGGATGATCTCTTCCGCGACCATCTGGTAGTGGTCGAGACGGTGTGTCGGAATGCCGCCGATCATGATCTCGTGGGCGCCGGCGTCGATCATCTCGCCGATCCGGTCGATCACGTAGCTCTTCGGGCCGGCGGCCGTTCCTTCGCCGAGGCCGCGGGCCGCGATGAAGCGCCCGGCGGCGGCCTCGTCGTCCGTCACGAAGGTTGGCATCAGCACCGTGTGACGGATCTCGCCCGGGTCGCGGCCGGCGTCCTCGCAGTGGCGGTTGACGACGGAAACCTTGTGCTGGAAGTACTCGCGGGTCATCGGTCCTCGCGCCCAGCCATCGAGGTTCATCACGTCGCCGTGGCGCGCCAGGGTGCGCAGCGTCCGCTTCTCGCCGGTGCCGCCGATCAGGATGGGGATGGGTGCGTCGTAACAGCCGGGCGAGAGGGGCGCGGAGTCGAGGTCGTAGTACTCCCCCTTGAAATCGACCGGCTCGTTGGATCGGAACAGGGCCCGGATCAGCTCGACCGCCTCCTCGAGGCGGTCCTGGCGCTCCTTCATCGACGGGAAGGACCAGCCGTAGGCCTCGTGCTCGCGCTTGAACCAGGCCGCGCCGATGCCGAGCACGAAGCGGCCGTGGCAGATGTGGTCCAGGGTGCCGGCCATCTTCGCGACGAGGCCGGGATTCCGGTATGTGTTGCCGAGTACCAGGTGGCCGATCTTCAGGTTCTTCGTGATGCTGGCGGTTGCCGCGGCGACGGTGAAGGCCTCCTGCGCCGCGAGGTGCTCCTCTTCCTTGATGCCCGGCGGCGGCAGGTAGTGGTCGGCGTACCAGATGCTGTCCCAGGGGCCTTGGTCGAGCAGCTCGGCCACCTCCCGGACGCTGTCCCAGGTGTTGCGATAGACGGTGACCTGCGCGCCGAACTTCACGTGTCCTCCTCCTCTCGGCCTATTGTCCGTTGCGCTGCATGACCATCTTGCCGATGATCTTGCGGTCCATCATGTCGCGCAGCGCCTGCGGGACCTCTTCCAGGGGATAGCGGCGCGAGATGTAGGGCTGGATCTTGCCGGAGGCGGCGAGGGCCTCCGTTTCCACCCGGGTCGCCTCGAAGACCTCCGGCTCGCGCATCCTGGATGCGCCCCAGAACACGCCGACGATGTCGCAGCCCTTGAGCAGGGTGAGATTGAGCGGCATGCGCGGGATGCCGGCGGTGAAGCCGATCACCAGGAACCGGCCGCGCCAGTTCGTGGCGCGGAGCGCGGCCTCGGCGTAGTCGCCGCCGACCGCGTCGTAGACGACGTCGACGCCCTTGCCGTCCGTCAGCTCCTTGGCCCGGTTCTTCAGGTCCTCGTCGGCGTAGTTGATCGTCTCGTCGGCGCCGCGTTCGCGGCAGAGCGCCAGCTTCTCCTCGCTTGAGGCGGCTGCGATCACCCGCGCGCCCATCACCTTGCCCAGCTCCAGGGCGGCGAGGCCGACGCCGCCGGCGGCGCCCAGCACGAGGAGCGTCTCGCCCGGCTTGAGATTGCCGCGGTACTTCAGCGCGTAGTGGCCGGTACCGTAGGCGTAGCCGTACCCCGTGGCCTCCGCGTGGCCGAGCCCCGGTGGCAGCTTGCGCACCTGGGACGCCTTGAGCCGCACCTGCTCGGCGAAGCCGCCGGTGCCGCCGCCGCCGACCACGTCGTCGCCGACGGCAAGGCCGTTCACTTCCGGGCCGACGGCCGCGATCCTGCCGCCCACCTCGCCGCCGACGACGAAGGGCGGCTCTCCCCGGAACTGGTAACGGTTCTCGATGATCAGGGTGTCGGGCCATGTGATCGCCGCCGCCCGGATGTCGACGACGACCTCGCCCGGTCCCGGTGCCGGATCGGGAAGCTCCTCGATCGTCAGGTTCTCCGGGGGGCCGAACGCGCTGCATACAACTGCCTTCATGGTTGCCTCGGGATGTGGTTTGTGGGGAAGCTCTCGGTCAGATCTGCCGCTCGCGGCCCTTCCAGTACGGCGCCCGGACCAGGCCCCGCTGGATCTTGCCGGTGGGCATGCGCGGCAGGTCGGTCGCGAAGTCGATGGAGCGCGGGCGCTTGAAGTCCGGCAGGTGCTCGCGGCACCAGGCCAGGAGTTCCTCGGCCAGTTCGTCGCCGGCTTCGTAGCCTTCGTCGACCTCGACGACCGACTTGACGCTTTCGCCCCACTCCTCGTGGGGCACGCCGACGGTGCAGACCTCGTAGACCGCGGGGTGCTGCTGAATCACGTCGTCGATTTCCTGGGGATAGATGTTGACGCCGCCGGCGATGATCGTCTCCGCCGAGCGGCCGGTCAGGAACAGGTAGCCGTCCTCGTCGACGTAGCCCATGTCGCCCATCGTGAAGTAGCCGTCGCGGTAGGCGGAGGCGGTCTTCTCGGGCGCCTTGAAGTAGACGAAGCTGTTCTCGGACGCCTCGAAGTAGACCGTGCCGGTGGTTCCGCTCGGCACCGGCTCGCCGTTGTCGTCGAGCACCTTGTACCTCGTTCCCTCCACGGTGCGGCCGACGCTGCCGGGCTTCTCGAGCCACTCCTTCGAGTCGACCCAGAAGGTCCCGCCTTCGGTGGCGGCGTAGTACTCCCAGACGACGGGCCCGAACCACTCGATGATCAGATGCTTGACGTGGACCGGCGTCGGCGCCGCGCCGTGGCAGAGCCAGCGCATGGAGGAGACGTCGTAGCGCTCCCTGACCTCCGGCGGCAGTGCGAGCATCCGGTGGAACATCGTTGCCACCATGTGGGTATGAGTAACTCGGTGGCGGTCGATGAGGGCGAGCGTCTCCTCGGCATCCCACTTGTCCATCAGCACCGAACCGACGCCGGCGCCCATCGGCATCGCCAGGTTGAGCCCCAGCGGCGCGGCGTGGTACAGCGGCCCGGTGACCAGGGCGCAGTCCGTGTCCGGCTCGAAGTCGCCCGACTCGCGGACTGCGAGCAGGAATGGCGTCGGCGTCGGGTCCGCCTTGCGGTAGACCCCCTTGGGATGGCCAGTGGTGCCGGAGGTGTAGAGCATTGGCGTGCCCAGGATCGGGTTGTCGATGTTCGAACCTTCCTCGGCCGCGAGCGCTTCCTCGTAGGACTCGGCACCCTCGATCTCGCCGCCGATCGCCAGGGTCAGGCGCAAGTGGCTGGAGGCGGCCTGAGCCGCGGCGACGGCCGGCGCGAAGGCCTCGTCGGCGATCAACACGAGGGCCTCGCAGTTGTCGGCGATGTAGGCGACCTCGGGTGGCGCGAGGTGCCAGTTGATCGGCGTCATGCGTCCGCCGGATCGCTGGCAGGCCACGACCGTTTCGATGAACTCCGGCCGGTTCCGGCACAGCAGGGCGACGCCGACGTCGGGACCGACGCCGTGGGCCCGCAGTACGCGGGCCAGGCGATTGGCGTTGGCGTTCAGTTCGCCGAGCGTCCGGCCGCCGAACTTCGACAGCACGGCCATTCGCTCGGGAGCTTCTTCCGCGTGCACCGCGATGCCCATGCCGTGGGGCGCGGCGGCCATGAGTCGTTCCTGCAGTGCTGCGTCGATCGCCATGCGGGCCTCTCCGCGGGCGCCGGAAGAGGCCGGCGCCCTGGTTTTCTCGTTGCCTTGCTCTGGTTTTCTGGAGCCGTGTTCCTGATAAGAGCCGCGAGTGTACCCATAGCTACACTGACTGCCCATGGCCGCCGCGAACACGCCCGAGACGGTCGAGCTGACCGAGCGTGACCGGGCCATGCTTGAGGGCGATTTCGGTGAAGCCGCGGCGGTCGCGATGCGCATCCTGGTTACGATGGCCGGCGTCTACGGCGCGGAGCGGCTGCTCGACATCGAGGGCGCTCACATCGACGGTTGCCTCTACCACGGCGACTCGGGCGTCGACTTTGCGGAACTCCTGGTTGCGGGCGGCGCGCGCGTCAGCGTACCGACGACGCTGAACGTCGGCGGCCTCGACCTGTTGCACCCGGAGGAGTTCGCCGGCACGGCTGAACGCCGCGCGAAGGCGCTACGGCTGATGGAGTGCTACGAGGAGATGGGCTGCCGGACGATCTGGACCTGCGCTCCCTACCAGACGACGCCGCGGCCGGCGTTCGGGCAGCAGGTCGCCTGGGCGGAGAGCAACGCGATCGTGTTCGCGAACTCGGTCCTCGGCGCGCGCACCCATCGCTACGGCGACTTCATCGACATCTGCGCCGCGATCACCGGACGGGCGCCGGCGGTGGGACTCCACCTGGAGGAGAACCGCCGCGCCCAGGTCGTGTTCGACCTGCGGTCGCTGCCGCACGCTCTCCGGAGCGCGTCCTGGTTGCTGCCGGCGATCGGCTACCTGGTGGGGGAGCGCTGCGGCAACCGGATTCCCGTTCTGCTCGGTCTGGAGCGGGTGGACGAGGACGGCCTGAAGGCGCTGGGGGCGGCCGCGGCGTCCTCGGGTGCGGTCGCCTTGTTCCACGCGGTCGGCATCACGCCCGAGGCGCCGACTCTGGAGGCGGCGCTCGGCCGCGCGGAGCCTGAGGAGTGGATCGAGGTCGGCGTGTCCGACCTGCGCGACGGTTTGCGGAGCCTGTCGACGGCACCGGGTGAGGCCGAAGCCGGCGCCGCGGGAAGCGTCGAGCTGGCGATCGACGTTGTGGCGCTTGGCAGCCCCCACTTCTCGCCGCGCGAGTTCGCGGAGCTGATGCCCCTCGTCGAGCGCCATCCGCCGGCCGGTGGCGTCGAGTTCGTGGTCTGTACGAACCGGCTTTCCCTCGGCGAGCTGGAGCGGACGGGAAAGCTGGAACAGCTGCGGGCGCACGGTGTCCGCGTAGTCGTGGATACCTGTGTGGTCGTGGCGCCGATCCTGCGTACGCCGGCCGGTGGCGTCCTGATGACGAACTCGGGCAAGTTCGCGCACTACGCCCCCGGCAACGTGGGCTTCGATGTTGTCTTCGGCAGTCTGGCCGAGTGCGTTCGCTCGGCCCACGGCGGACGTCTGTGGCGCGACCCGGAGTTGTGGCCGTGAGCGCGGTGGAACTCAAGGCCCAGGCTCTGGTCGCCGGCGCCGCCGTCGGCAAGGTGCTGCGGCTCGAGGAGCCGCTGTCGTTTTGGGGCGGCGTCGATCCGGTGAGCGGGACGATCATCGACCGGAGGCATCCGCGCTGCGGAGAGAGCGTCGCCGGCCGCGTCCTCGTGATGCCCTACGGGCGGGGGTCGAGCAGTTCGAGCTCGGTTCTGCTCGAGGGCGTACGCCTCGGCACGGCGCCGGCAGCGGTCGTGCTGCGGGAACTCGACGGAATCCTCGCCCTCGGCGCGGCGGTGGCTCGCGAACTCTACGAACAGTCGCCGCCGGTGCTGTTACTGGCCCCCGCCGACTGGGAGGTCTTGCCGGAAGGGGCCGAAGCCGCGGTCGAGGTCAGCGGCCGCCTGCGGATCGCAGGCTGACGTTCCAGGAGGTCCACACCCAGACCTTGAACGTATCGGTGCCGAACTCGTCGGCGTCGTACTGCGCCAGCTTGATGCCGAAGTCCTGCTTCCAGGGGGTGTTCCATACGGCCATCGCATCGATCTCGGAGCCATAGTCCATGCTGCCGACCGCCGAGCGGAACTGGTGCCAGCGGACGGTCCAGTTCCACGTGTCCAGGTTGTGGTCCAGGCGCAGGTAGAAGTCGACAAGGCCGTTCGCGGGAGTGCCCAGGAACTTGTCGGTCCAGCCGTTGAACCCGTGGAGCGTGGCCAGCGGCGTGCGGAAGCCGTACGTGCCGTCTCCGTCGAGGGCTTCGCGCACCGCGCGCACACTGATGTCGCCGCGCGTGAAGCCGATGCCGGTCTTCTGGTAGTCGAGGTCGACGCTGCCGGGGTGGTCCGCCCAGTCGGACTGCACGACGTACTGGAGTTCCCACAGGACGGACGCCGCGCCGGCGTCGTGCGAGCCGTTGTAGCTGGCGCCCCAGTTGGACGTCGAGTTGGCCACGGCGCCCGGCCTTTCGTAGTCCAGCAGGTAGCCGAACAGGGCCAGGTTGCCCGGGCCCGCCGGGCCGGAGACGTGGATTACGTGGGACCCCATCGGCTCCTCGGCGCCGGTGATCCGATGGGCGCGGTCGAGGAAAGCGTAGCGAAGCGTCCAGTCCGAGGCCAGGGAGGCGTCGAGAGCCGCGGCATCGAAGGCCTGGTGATGCTGACGCCAGCCGACCGCGCCGACGAAACGCTGGTCGCCGATCAGAAGTTCCGTCCGGCCGAGCGTGAACGCGACCGGCCCGCGCTCCAGCTTCGCGGCCGCCTGGTTGATCGCCGTGAGCGCCGGGTCGGCGATGACCGGCCGGTCGCGGACACCGTTGTCAAGGCTGCCGTAGCCGAGGTTGCGGTAGGTGCGGTCGTTGCCGACCGGGGTCACGTCCTCCGCCTCGAGCAGGAAGGAAAGGCCGCGGAAGGCCTTCGTCTGCAGCTTGAGGGTCGTGCGAAGGGTCGAAGCGAGCGCCGTGGCGTCAAACGCGTCGTCATCGGATTGCTCGACCCGGTAGCGGAGACCGAGCGAAACGTCCGCGTCGCGGATGGCCTGTCCAAGCGTCGCCGGCTCTTGAGGAGCGTTCTCGTCGTCGCCTTGCGCTAGACCGGGCGCAGTGCCGACGGCCATGCTCAGCGCGAGCGGAATCAGACACTTGCGCATGATCGGGGTGGACACTCGGGGAGAAGCAGGTGAAGTCGCGGGAGGCCGCCGGAAGTATAGCCGCCTGTTAAGGGGCCGGCGGCGGTGCGCCTCCCCTCACTGGGTGGGCGGGCCGCCGATCCAGATCGGCGACGACCAGGCGCGTTCCTGGATCGTCGCCTGGAGCCCCGGCCTCGGATCGACTCCGGCCTTGACGGCATCCCAGGTCGACCAGCGGCAGGTGGGGTTCTCCAGCGCCCGGAGGTAGTAGAAGGCGTGCTGGCCGGCTCCGAAGTCCGGGTCCCGCCAGAGAGCGACGAGCTCCGAGGCTCCCCTGTCAGGCGTGATGCTGCAGTCGGAGAGGTCGACCTCGGCGCCGTTGTCCGGGCAGCGGTGCGTCTCGGGGTCGGGTGTGCCGCCGTCCGAGCAGGCGACGTCGAACACCTGTTCCTTCGCATGTCCATCGTCGCTCCAGCCCTTGATCACCTGCACCCGCTGAAGCGGCGTGCCGAGCGGGTCCTGGAGCGCCCAGACGAGGAAGCGCGGAGACGCCGCGCCGTCCGAACCCGCGGGCAGTTCGCCGCCCATCGGCACACCCTCGGCGTAGGCGAGGTCGACCACATCGTCGCGGTGGGCCAGGTCGTCCGGATAGTCGCCGGCGAAGAAGCGGACGACGATACGGGGGCCGGAGGTCGCGAAGGTCTCCTTGCGGCGGAAGGCGTCGTAGATCGAGTCGCGGGTGTTCTCCTCGGCCCAGACGCCGGCCAGGCCGGAGGCGCTCCAGGTCTTGTAGTAGGTGTCGTTGTAGGCCGTGATGCCCTCCTCCGACACGATCGGCACGGAGCCGCGCAGTTCGGCCGTCGCGTCCAGGATGCCAACCTTGGCGACGAAGTTCGATTCGTCCAGGGAGGCGCCGCCGTTGTGGGTGTCGCTGGCGCCGACCAGGCCGAAACGGTAGGGATTCACGCCGCTTTCGGTCTGGAGCTTGAGGCCGCGCTGGTAGGCGTCGCGGACGTAGGAACCGCGCGGCCTCGATTTGTTCCACTGGGCGATCCGGTAGGGCATGATCTCGAAGTCCGCCCACTCGTCGTTCGGCGACAGGAAGGGGTGGGTGTCGGAGGTGCCCTTGACCTGGGTGACCTCGACCAGGGGCTCGTTCCGCATCCGGGTTTCGGCGTAGGCGGCGTCGATCGGCTCGCCGGCGAAGTTGACGAGCTGGAACATGTGGCCGTCGGAGCCGTTCGAGTTGTGGGGGATGGCGAGGGCCTCGATGCCGCGCGATCGGAGATCGTCCATCCACGCCCAGAGATCCTCCGGGTTGATCGAGTCGCCGCGGCCGTACGGGTAGTCCGGCACCGCGTCGCCGCGAAAGATCACGTTGCGGTGCAGGTTGCCGCCTTCGCGGCTCGACGTGTACTCGTAGGCAGGGAAGGTGGTGAAGGCCCCCGGGGCGTTGTGGCGTTCGGCCGCCTCGACCGTCCGCTTCCAGGCCGAGCGGATGACGTCGACGTCGCGATGTTCCCGGACGTAGGCGCCGCTGCGAAAGGCGCTCCGCTTCTCGCTGATCGTCCGTGCCTGGGTGAAGTCTGCCGCCCGGTCGAGCTTCGACAGCGGATGGTCGGGCTGCGACATCGCCTCCAGCATGCCGAGATAGTTGGCGTGGTCGGTCACGGCGAGGAAGTCGAGCGGCCGGTCGAGCTGGAGGTCGAACCCGGCGGGATGCTCGATTGCCTTGCCCTTGGCGAACTCGTAGGCGTCGTCCGGGGTCGTGCGAGTGCCGAAGATGAAGGCGTCGAACGAGTAGCGCGTGTGCACGTGCAGGTCGCCGAACAGGGCCCTGCGCTCGGCTTCCTGGGCTGTCGCGGCAAGGGTGCCGCTGAGCATCAGGAAGGTGGCGGTCCCCACGGTTCTGGCTGAGTTGGCTAGCACCTTCCGCATGTCGGCGACCTCCGTTCGCTTTTCTGGTCGATTGATCCGCAGTGGCCGACGATACGCCAGTCTCGTCGGATACACTTACTGAGCACCGACCAAGGAACCGAACCGGCAAGCGTTCCCTGGTCGCCGACAGCGGACGTAGCGGTCCGCAATACCGGGAGCGCACGAAGATGAAGACCCAGACCTCTCGTCCCATCCTGCTCATGCTCATCGCCGCCGTCGCCGTCCCCGGCTTCGGTCTGGCGGCCGAGGCGGATACGCCCACCTTCTACGCCGACGTGCTGCCGGTCCTGCAGGAGAACTGCCAGACCTGCCACCGGCCCGACGGCGAGGGCGAGAACATCGGCGGCATGATCGCGCCGATGCCGCTGATGACGTACCAGCAGACGCGTCCCTGGGCGCGGTCCATCGCGCGGGCGGTCGAGAACCGCTCGATGCCGCCCTGGTTCGCGACCGAGGCGACCCGCGGGCAGTTCCACCATGAGCGGGTGATGTCGCACGACGAGATCGAGACAGTCCTGGCCTGGGCCCGCGGCGGCTCGCCCGCCGGCGACGCGGCCGACGCGCCGGCGCCGAAGAAGTTCGTGGAGGAGGGCTCGGGCGGCTGGTCGCTCGGCCGCCCCGACCTGGTCGTCGCGATGCCCGAGGAGTACTGGGTGGCGGATGACATCGCCGACATCAACATCAACTTCGAGACCGAGCTGACCGAAGAGATCCTGCCCGAACCCGTCTGGGTGCGCGGCGTCGAGTTCAAGGTCGGCGGCAGCGATGTCCATCACATGTGCGCCAGCGTCAGGCCTCCGGGGGGCGCGACGGCGCTCGGCAAGTTCAGCGACAGTTCGCTCGGTTGCATCGCCCTCGGCGCCGAGAGCCACCTGATGGAGCCCGGCTACGCGATGAAGCTCGAGCCCGGCTCGACGATCGAGTTCTCCATGCACTACAACAAGGAGGCCGGCGAGGACAGCGGCTTCTCCGACCGGTCCGAGATCGGCTTCGTGTTCGCGGACGCCCCGGCGAGCGAGCTGCGCGAAGTCAAGTTCGACTCGATCGGCAACCTGACCTTCGAGATTCCGCCCGGTCACGAGCGCTGGAAGGTCGGCGCCGCGCGGGTCTTCCCGGTCGAGACGGACATCCTGGCCCTGTGGCCACATGCCCACCTGCGCTCGGTGGCGGTGCGCTACGACGCGTACTACCCGGACGGCACGACGGAGGTCCTGCTCGACGTGCCGAACTACGACCAGGAATGGCAGACGACCTATCAGTACAAGAAGCCGAAGACGATCCCTGCCGGCACCCGGGTCGAGGTTTCGATGTGGTTCGAGAACTCGCCTGAGCGCGGCGAGGAGCGCGGCTTCGACCCGGCGGACAACGTGATCAACGGCACGGCCACGACCGACGAGATGATGCTCGGCTTCGTCGCCTGGGCGCCGGTCGAGCCGGTCGATCCGATCGCGCTGCGGCTTGGAGTCGCCTCGATTCAGAGCACCGGCGGCGGGGAGTAGGTAGGCGGGAATGACCGGTTTGCGCGGGTCGTGGCGGCTGCCTTCGGTCGCTGCCGTCCTGCTGCTCTCGGCAGCGGCGTTTGGGGCGCCGGCGGCGGGTCAGTTCGCCGAGACGGAGAAAGTCATCGAGAAACCCTCGAAGGAGGGAGAGGGTCGCAAGCTCGACGCCTCGGGCCTGACCAACGCCTTCGCGCTGCTGGTCAACGCGACGCGTTCGATCGACAGGGCCGAGGTCGGCGGCGGCATGGTCGAGGTGAACGCCGGAAGGCTGCCGCTCCTCGGCGTGGACTGGGAGGCGTTGCAGGAACACGAACAGGGTCTGTTCGAGTTTCAGACCGCGGCAGCGATCAAGTTGCGCACGGAGGCCGACATCGTGGTCGGCGACCTCGAGGTGCCGTCCGGCAACGTCTCAGCCGGTTTCGCGGGTCTCTACAGCCTGTGGCTCCGCCTCGACGACGACGGCCAGTGGGTATTGATCGTGAACCACGAACCCGACGTCTGGGGCACGATGCACGATCCGGCGAGGGACCTGGGCGAGATCCGGCTTGAGCACTCGATCGTGGAAGGCGGGAAGCCGCGCCTGACGATCGCCATCGAGCCGCCCGAAGGCGACACTCCTGGAACGCTCAAGCTGTCCTGGGGCGAACACCTCTGGCAGACGACGGTGGCCGCCGCCGGCTAGCCGGCGGCCACCGGCGTGATCGGTCTCGCTCCGAGCACGGGAGCGCGCAGGCCGAAGGCGACCAGTGCCCCCAGGAGACAGGTCGTCGCCATGATCGAGAAAGTCAGGACATGGGAGCCTGACCAGTCGGAGAGCATGCCGGCCAGCGTGGGGGCGGCGGGGGCGATGACGCCGGTGATTGCGAAGCGGGTGCCGACGGTGGTGCCGAAGGCCCGGCGACCGTAGAACGCCGAGTAGGTGACGGGGATACAGACGTAGGCGGCGCCGAAGCCAAGGCCGACGAGGATGACGGAGAGGTAGGCCAGCAGGGTCGTCTCGGCGAAGATCAGTCCGGCGCAGCCGAATCCCTCGATGAGCAGCACGATGCCCAGCAGTGTCTGTGGCGGCATGAAGTCGCCGAGGAAAGCGCTGAACCGGCCGAACAGACTGACCAGCACCCGCGCGCCGAGAATCGACCCGGCGACTGCGAGGGTGAAGCCCAGCGATTCCAGGTGGTCTCGGCCGAAGACGCTGATGATGCCCCACGGAACGCCGTAGGCGATCGACAGGCCGACCAGGAGGTAGAACTGGGACGTCCTGAGAGCGAGCGGCGCGGTCCACTCACCCTGGCCGGTGGGACCGCGTTGATCTTCGAGTTCCGCGTCGCCCGCGGCGGGTCCACCGTCCGGCTCCTGGCCGACCTTCTCGGGTGTGCCGCGGACGAACAGCGCGGCGATCACGCCGACGGTCGCCGAGATGCCGGCGATGATCACCCAGCCGGTGCGCCAGTCAGCCAGTCGGAGGATCTCCGGTGCGAAGTACTTGTTCACGCCGAAACCGACGACGGCGCCGCCGCCAAGCACCAGAGCGATGGCCCTCGAACGCGAGCGGACGAACCAGTTCGAGGCCAGGGTCTGAGCGGGCAGGATCGTCGCCAGGCCGATCGCGATTCCGCCCAGGACTCCATAGGCGAACAGGCAGTCGGCGAAGGAGTCGGCCCGGCTCATCAGCCAGAAGGCCATCACCGCGATCGCGGAGCCGGGCACCATCACCGACCGGATTCCGAAGCGGCCCATGGCGATGCCGACCAGGGGGCCGAGCAGGTGGTAGATGTAGCTGAAGACGCTGAAGACAAGGCCGCTCTGGGTGTCGTTCAGGCCCAGATCGCGCTGCATCTCGGGCAGAAAGAGGCCCCACGAGTAGTACATCGGCGAGATGCCGAAGCCATAGCAGAGCGAGCCGACCCCGACGATCCACCAGCCGATGAACGGGCGCCTGGTCCGCTTCACGATTTCGCTCGACCGACCCGACTACTGTCCGCGAATCGCTTCCAGCCGGTCGTTGATCTCCCGCTCCAGCGCCACTCCCGTCTTCACCTCGTCCCCGAGTTCGAGATACGCCTGCTTCTTGCCGTCGAACCTCGGCCAGGCCGGTCGATCGCCTCCGTTCGGATCGC
The DNA here is from genome assembly GCA_009836625.1 of Holophagales bacterium. GTDB lineage: Bacteria > Acidobacteriota > Thermoanaerobaculia > Multivoradales > Multivoraceae > Multivorans. The sequence goes on along the minus strand of VXVC01000004.1, from coordinate 1,087,336 downwards.
CACTGCGGGCGAACTCGACCCAGTAGTCGATCATCAGGGCGGCGAGCCGTTCGTCCGTGCCGTCGTAGTTCTCGCCCTGGAGCGTGTTGAAGACGTAGCCGAGTTCCGCCGCGTGATGGGCGCCCCAGGCGGGGTTCTCCGGATTCACGCGGGTGAAGAAGTACTGAAAAGCGGGCGAGGACACGTTGTCCATGCCGAGCAGCATCCTGCGGGTGCCGCGCAGGAACCAGGTGTCGGTGATGAAACGGTCCTGCTGCACCTTGAGTTCGTCGGCGCCCGACGACGGGTAGAGTTCAGCGACCTGCTCGGCGTGGTCGCCGTACACGGCCTTCAGTGTTTCGAGGAACTGCGCCCGGTCGGCGAGCGGCTGGAACGACATGAACATCGTCCCCTCGTTGCGGTTCGTGCCGGCCATCAGGGGGATGTCGTTCTGCTTGCCGGCGGAGTACCGGTCTTCGCTCGAGTCGGGCATGAAGACGGTGCCGTAGGTGATGTGCGGCTCGTAGGAGCCGGGTTGCCCCGCCTGGGGTGTCTTCGTGATGATCGTCTGAGGGTCGAGGGAGCGCAGCGCTTTCGCGGTCTGCTCGCCATCGCCGAGGAGCGCCTTCGCCCAGGCGATCCCGACTCCTTCGGCACTGGCGTGCATGCCGTTCGCCCCTGTGAGCGGGCGGATGTTCGTGTCCGTGATCCATGGGCTCTCGGCAATCGCACGGTCGATGAGCCCGGCGGCCAGTGGGCTCGCCATCAAGGCATGGACGCTGGTGCCGCCCGCGGATTCGCCGAAGATCGTCACGTTCTCCGGGTCCCCGCCGAACTGAGCGATGTTCCGCTCGACCCAGCGGAGCGCCGCGATCTGATCGAGGAAGCCGTAGTTACCGGACTCGCCGCCGGACTCCCTTGAGAGCGCGGGGTGGGCGAGGTAGCCAAGCGGGCCGAGACGGTAGTTGATCGAGACCAGGACGACGCCCCTGGCGGCGAACGCGGACCCGTCGTACGTCGCCTCGTTGCCCCAGCCGAGGCTCAGGCCCCCGCCGTGGATCCAGACCATGACGGGCCGTGGTTCCTCGCCCTCGCGGGCCGCCGTCCAGACGTTCAGGAACAGGCAGTCCTCGGAGGTTTCCGGCAGGGCCGCGCCGGTCATCATCGCCAGGACGGGGCTCTGCGGACAGATTGCGCCGAACTCCGTCGCGTCGCGCACGCCGCTCCACGTCGACGCCGGTTGCGGCACCTTCCAGCGCAGTCCCCCGACCGGCGCCGCCGCGAACGGAATGCCGCGGTAGACCGTGAGGCCGCTGTCCGCATCGAGCACTTCGCCCTGCAGCTTGCCGGAATCGATCTTGACGACGCCGGTGTCGGAGCTGGCGCCGAGGGTTGCGGTAACGAACAGGAGCGCGGAAACCAGGATGACGGTCCAGCGGACTCGGTTTCTGCGGCAGCGAATCTCGGCCATGTTGACTCCGGGTCGTGTGATCGGGGAGGCGACTCTATACGGCTGGCCCCGGCGGCTGGCCTCCGACAGCCGCCGTACACTAGGATCGTCTGTGCCCGGCTGCAGACGACCGTCGTTCGGTCGTCATGACGACGGGAGTGCCAGGATGCCGAAGATGGTCCGAAAGGTCGCCCCCGCTGCTGGTCTGTTGCTGCTGGCAGGACTGCATCTCGAGCCGCTTCAGGCCGGCGAAACCGACGTGCGGGAACGGACCCGCTCGGCCGCATCTGTGCCGGCGGCCAGCGAGGCTGGCGGCTGCGTCGAGAGCGAAACCGTCCTGTGCCTGCACGAAGGCCGCTACGAGGTCACGGCCGAGTTCACGGTGAACAGCGAGACGATGGCCGCCAGGGTGGCGAGGCCTCGTACGAGGGATTCGGGACTGTTCTACTTCTTCGAGCGGAACAACTGGGAGATGCTGCTCAAGGTGCTCGACGGCTGCGGCGAGAACCAGCATCACTGGGTGTTCGCCGCCACGGCGAGCGATGTCGGCATCCGGCTGGTCGTTCGCGACACGACGCTTCCGGCCCAGAACGCCGACGGCGGCATGATCGTCAACTCGAGGACGTACGACTTCCCGCCGATCGTCAGACGGCCTCAGGGTCCGGATGAGTCCGATGAGGACTACCAGCGGAACGTCCTCGCGAAGGGCCACCCGGCGCTGACGGAAGTCGGCGCGTTCCCCGACGCCTGCCCGGCGAGCAGTTAGGGGACGGTCCTACGAGCCGATATGGGCCAGGGCCCGGATCGACTCCTCGATCTCCCACGGCGCCGCGTCGGGAACGCCGCAGCGGGCGATGACGTGGGTCATGCCGATGCGCTCACGGTAGCGGTCGAAACCCGCGCGCACCTCATCCGGTCCGCCGACGACCGCCCAGTTCTCGATGTCGGCCAGCTCCTCTTCCTGCACGAGGCGGGTGCCGGCGCGCGCCATCCTGAGCGCTTGCGCGGTCAGGGCGGAGCCGACGCGCTCGCAGGTGGCCCGGTCTTCCGAGATGAACACCGTTCGCATGACCGGGACGATCGGTCGCGACGCACCCTGCGGCAGGGCCTCACGGTGGAGTTCGTGGTTCCTCGTGAGCCGGGAAATGGTCTCCAGGGGGGACGACAGGTAGGGAAGGCCCAGTTCGCCGGCCTGCTTGAGCGCCAGCGGGCCGAAGGCGGCGACCCAGAGTTCCGGATGCGGCTGCTGGACCGGCAGCGGCGCGATCCGCACGGGTTGACGCGCGCCGGACTCACCGACCTCGATCGCTTCGCCGGCCCAGGCGCGCTTCATCAGGTCGAGCGATTCCAGGAAGCGCTGGCGCTTGGTCCGCGGGTCGACGCCGAACGCCGCGAACAGCGCGGGCCGGAAACCGCGGCCCAGGCCGAGGATGACCCGGCCGCTCGAAAGTCGGTCGAGGACGGCGACCTCTTCGGCCGCCTGGAAGGCGTTGCGAACCGGCAGGAGGTATGAGGTCGTGCCCAGGCGAAGGTGCTTTGTTCTGGCCGCCGCGGCGGCCAGAACGACGATGGGTGAGGGGCAGGCGGCCTGACCGGTGAAGTGGCTCTCGGGCAGGAAGAGGGAGTGGAAGCCGAGCCGGTCCGCGAACTCGGCCTGATCGGCGATCGCGGCCGCCTCGTCGCCCAGGTAGTTGACCCAGGGTGTCAGCCCGATCTCGATGCGGGTCTCCTTCAGCCGGCTCTCCAGTCGCTGAAGCTCCTGCCCTCCGAGGCGAGGTCCGCCAACAGGGCCGAGGGCTGCCAGAAGTCGTCGCCCGTCTGGTCCGCGAACTCCCGCATTCGCGCGGTGACCTTGCCGAGGCCCACGCTGTCGCCCCAGTGCATCGGGCCGCCCCGGTAGACCGGCCAGCCGTAACCGTTGACCCAGATCACGTCGACGTCCGACGGCCGGATCGCGATCCCTTCCTCCAGGATCTTCGCGCCCTCGTTGACCATCGGGTAGAGGCAGCGTTCGAGGATCTCCTCCTCGCCGACTTCACGCTGCTCGATGCCCTGGGCGGAGCCGAAGTCGCTGATGATCTGCAGCACCTCCGGATCGGGTGCCGAGGCGCGGGTTTCGGGATCGTAGACGTAGTAGCCACTGCCGTTCTTCTGGCCGCGCCGGCCGGATTCGCAGAGGATCTCGCGGATGTCGCGGGACGCCGACTCCTTCTCGTTCCAGCCGATGTCGAGGCCGGCCAGGTCGCTCATCGCGAACGGACCCATCGGGAAGCCGAAGTCGTACAGGACGCGGTCCACGTCGTAGTAGTTCGCGCCCTCCAGGATGATCTGCTGCGCCTGCGCCTGGCGCTGGAACAGGATCCGGTTGCCGACGAAGCCGCGGCAGACGCCGACCAGCACCGGCACCTTGCCGATCTGCTTGGAGATCGTCATCGCGGTGTGAATCACGTCCGTCGCCGTCTTCTCGCCGCGTACCACCTCGAGCAGCCGCATGATGTTGGCGGGCGAGAAGAAGTGCATGCCGATCACGTCCTCGGGCCGGCCGGTGACGGCGGCGATCTCGTTCACGTCGAGCGCCGACGTGTTCGTGGCCAGCACCGCGCCCGGCTTCACGATCCGGTCGAGGCTGGCGAAGATCTCCTTCTTCAGATCCATGTTCTCGAACACGGCCTCGATCACCAGGTCGCAGTCGGCGAGCGCTTCGCGCTCGGTCACGCCGTTGAGCAGGCCCATGCACTGGTCGACCTGTTCCATCGTCATCCGGCCGCGGCTGGCGGTCCGTTCGTAGTTCTTGCGGATGACGCCGAAGCCGTGGTCGAGCCGGCTCTGCTCGGCCTCGACGATCGTCACGCCGATGCCGCGGTTGGCGAAGTTCATCGAGATGCCGCCGCCCATCGTGCCGCAGCCGAGGACGCCGACCTTCTCGATCTTGCGCATCGGGGTGTCCCGCGGTACGTCGGGCACCTTGGCCGCCTCGCGCTCGGCGAAGAAGTAGTAGCGCTGGGCGATCGACTGCTTGCCCGACATCAGCTCGCCGAACAGCCTCCTCTCGTAGTCGAGGGCTTCGTCGAAGGACATGTCGAGACCGGCCTCGATCGCTCGCACGTTCGCTTCCGGCGCCTCGAAGCCGCGGGTGCGGCGAGCGATCTTCCGACGGAAGCCATCGAAGATCTCCTTCCGGTTGGCCCGCGCCTCGTTGACCTTCTCGTCCAGGTCGCGGATCTTCCTGAGCGGCCGGTCCTCGGCGATCAGCTTCTCGGCGAAGGCGACGCCGCCCTCGAACACGTCGTCGACGATCTCGTCGATCAGGCCACCTTCGAGCGCCTCCGCGGCGCCGATCGGGTTGCCGATCACGCACATCTCGAGCGCCTTCGGGTAGCCGACCAGTCGGGGCAGCCGCTGCGTGCCGCCCGCGCCCGGCAGAATCCCCAGCTTGACCTCGGGCTGGCCGAAGCGGGCCGACGCGACTCCCACCCGGTAGTGGCAGGCCATCGCCGTCTCCAGGCCGCCGCCCAGGGCGGTGCCGTGGATCGCCGCCACGACGGGCTTGGACGCGTGCTCCATCGCCTCGATCGCCTCGTTGAGCCCCGGCTCCTTCATCGGCTTGCCGAACTCGGTGATGTCGGCGCCGGCGATGAACGTGCGGCCCTTGCAGACCAGGAGCACCGCGGCCACCTGTTCATCGGCTTCGGCTTTCGCCAGTCCGTCGACCATGCCGGCGCGCACGCCGTGGCTGAGCGCGTTGACGGGCGGGTTGTCGATCACGATCAGCGCGACCTTGCCGCGGACTTCGTAGTCGACCATGTCGGTGAGTGGGGTCATATCGGTGGTGTCTCCTGGCGCGGCCGCGCCGGTGCGTTGACGTGGGGATCGTTGGTGGAACGGGCCGGTATCGTAGCCGCTCAGTGGTCGTGGCCAAGCACGTCCAGGAACCGACGGATCCGGGCAGCGTTTTCACCGAGGTCGCCGACTCCGACCTGGGACACGGAGCGCACGTCGATGGCCGTGCCCGCGGCTTCGGGGCTTACGCGGACGGCGACGAAGTCGATGAAACGGAACCAGGGCGTGGCGTCCGAGAACTCGAAGCGCCCGTTCTCCGGGTCTTCGAGGATCGGCGTCCAGCCGAGGTCCTCAGCCGCGTGGCGGACTCGCCACGCCGCCTCGTCCCGTGAGATGGCGAGCTGGAGCGTGTCGATGTCGGGGTAGGCTTGGCGCTGCTGATCGGGTACCGCGGCGCCGCCGCTCGGATAGGCGAAGCCGGCGCCGCGGCTGTCCTGGGCGGCTGCGGCCTCAAAGGCCGGCGGGTCGTCGATGTTCGTCGTGATGTCGTGGATCGGCGGCGCCTGCGCGGTTCCATAACCGAGCACGAACACCCAGCCGAGCACCGCGACGGAGAGGAGCGCTCCAGCCCACGCTTGGGACGCTCCGCCGCGGCGCTGGTTGCGGCGGGTCCGAACCAGGCCGACCAGCCCGAGGACCAGGCCGAACACGACACCCAGGGGCATCAGAAAGGAGAACAGGGCGAAGCCGAGGAGGGGCGAAACCAGGCCGAACCGGGCCTCAAGAACGCCGATCAGACCGACCACGAGCGCGGTGGCCGAGATCAGCGGAGAAGCTAGAGCGGAAAGGGAGTTCATCGCGGCGGAGGGTAGCAGGCCGGGACTTGCTACGGTTCGGGCCGGCCGCCGCTCCTCCTGTCGACATGCCGCCGTCTTCTCCTCCGTTGCACGACTCCCGTTTGGCGCTCACGGCGCTGAGCGGCGCCGCCCGTTCCGCCTGTCGCCTGGTGGGTGGAGCGGCAGTGGCCGTCGCGCTGGCCGCCTGCGGCGCCGGGCCGCCGGACGGGACCTCCGAGGCGCGGCGGCCGAACATCGTGCTCTACGTCGTGGACACTGTCCGCGCGGACCGTCTGGGCGCCTACGGCTACGAGAAGCCGACGTCGCCGCGACTCGACGGATTCGCGGCGGGCGCCGTCCTGTTCGAGAACGCCTACGCCCAGTCGTCGTGGACGCGGCCGGCGGTAGCCTCCCTGTTCACGGGATTGTTGCCGCCGGCGCATCGCACCGTCGGCCGCCGTTCCGTGCTGCCCGAGGACGCCATGACCCTGGCCGAGATCCTCGCCGCCAACGGTTACGAAGGTCTGGGTCTGGTGCGGAATCCGAACGTCAGTCGTGCGTTCGGCTTCGCCCAGGGCTTTACCCGGTTTCGCAGCGAGGATCGTGAACGGGACGAGACGATGCTCGCCCGGGTCCGTCTGTGGCTCGACGAGCGGCAAGGCGCGGATGGGCCGTTCTTCCTCTTCCTGCACGCGATCGACCCGCATGGGCCCTACGATCCCGCTCCTGAGTTCGAGGAGATGTTCGAGGCAGGCGGCGCGCCGGCGCACTACCGGACGGTCCGCTACCTGCTGGGGCTGAACCGCGGCGAGGTGGAGCCTGGGCCGGGGACCGCGGAGGCGCTCTCTCGGCTGTACGACGCCGAGGTGGCCCAGAACGATCGCGCCTTCGGCGAACTGCTGGACGAACTGGAAGGTCGTGGCCTGGCCGAGGACACCGCCGTGATCTACGTTTCAGACCACGGCGAGGAGTTCGCGGAGCACGGCCGCTGGGAGCACGGGCTCTCGCTCTACGAAGAGGTGCTGCGCGTCCCCCTCGTCATGCGCCTTCCCGGGGTGCCGCCGCGGCGCGTGGAAGCACCGGCCCAGCACGTCGACGTCCTGCCTACGTTGCTCGGCTACCTCGGCATCGAGGCGCCACCCACCGACGGACGCGACCTGCTGGCGGCCCCCCGCCGCGGAGACGGTCCGCCGGATGTCTACACTCACCTCGACGTCGACGGCCACCGCGCGGCCTCCGTGATCCGCGGCCGCTACAAGCTCGTGCTGCCGCAGTCACCGTCCCAGGGAACGAAGCCGATGCTCTTCGACCTGGAAGCGGATCCGGCCGAGCAGGAAGACCTTGCCGCCGACCGGCCGGAGGTCGTGGAGCGGATGCTTGGCCTGCTGGCGGACCAGAACCTGGCCGGCGAGATCTTCTCCGCCCAAGAGATCGAGGACGACCAGCTCGACGAGGACGTGCGCCGGCGGCTCAGGGCGTTGGGCTACGTGGACTGAACGACATGGCTCTTCATCGGCTCATTGAGGCGGCCAGAACCCGCTTCTCGCCGCGGCGGGACGAAGCTCGCTGAGGAGGAACGAATGGCCTTTCCCGAGGACGTGCGACTTGCCGCTGTCGACACAATGATGGTCCCCTTCTACGAGGACGCACTGCGGCGCTTCCGCGATCACACGATCAAACGACTCGTTCACGCCATGGACGGGGTCGCCGTCGAATGGGAGCGTGAGGAGCAGCGTCTGAGATCTTTGGGGGCGGACGAGGAGGTCATCGGCGATCTGGCCGCAGACTTCTTCCTTACCGCGATTCATGTCGAGCAGGAGACTCGGAACATCCTGGCGGTCGGTCTGTACCATCTATTCGAGAGGCAGGTGACGGTCTTCACTCGAAGCGCGGTCCGCTTCAGGGGTGGGGGCGCCAAGGACGTCCGAGGCCTCAAGGGTGCCGGAAAGGGACTTGCGGAGATAGGGCTTGACTACCGCGACTTCGCCTCTGTGCAAGAGATCAGGGTGCTTCGAGTCGTGGCGAACACGATCAAACACGGCAGAGAGGGAGCGAGAAAGGAAAAGGACGATTTGAAGAAGCTCCCGCGAGAGTTCTTCCGCGATCCTGCGCTCTCTGACCAGGAGGCCGACGACGACGGTTCCTTGGACTTCGACCTGTATGTTCACAGGCACCACTTGGACGAATGGTGTGCTGCCCTCCTCGGTTTCTGGGAGGAGATGCGTACGCTGTGCTGGAACCAGGAGCCCGTCACGCTCGGTTCATTGGCCCGGACGGAGTCCGAGCCCGAGCTCGATGCGTAGGTCCCGACCGGTGTTGTCCGGATGAACCGCCCCGCAGACTAGCCATTGAACCCAGAGGGCTCGGCGTTGCCAGTTTTGCCCGAGGGGTCAGAGTTCTGCCTGGATTCAAGGTCGCTAAGCACGGCGTCGCATTGAGCGATGGTGGGATGCTCATACTCGTCGGCGAGATCCAGCAGATCACCGTCCTCGGAGACTAGATAGTGGGCGTCTCCGTCGATTGCGCAAAGCAGGAAGACTTCGTCATCTGGATCGCAAGGGCGCACCGGTGCTCGTGTCGTGACGAGTTGGACATCGTCGAAGGCGCCGAGTATGTAAGTGATCAACCGCGCTGCCCGGTCCGGCGGGTGGTTGCGATCGAGTAGCTTCTCCAAGTACTCGTCGATGATCTCGTCGCAGTACAGGCCGGTGTGTTCTGTGGCAGTCAGGCGCAGTAGCCGGACGTGCAGGTTGGAAGAGGCGTAGCCGGGTCCGGACACTAGCCAGCGAGAACCGGCACCGACGATTTGGTTGGTGTCGAGGACCAGGCGTAGGTTGGCGGCATTCAGGGCTTCCACGGCTGGTCCGGTTCGTCGAGCATCCCGACCAGCGCGTTGGCAAAGTCTGTCTTCTTCCAGCCTGCTGCCCGAAGGCGTCGCTCCTCCTCCTTGGCCTGAGCGTGAAGTTGGGAGACCGTGTCGCGGAGGCGCTCTTTCCGGGCGGCGTGCAGGTGGTTGATCTCGTCGCCCAGGCGCTGGGGTTCCCGGCAGACGAGAAACTCCCAGTCCCCCAACTGCTGCCAGTGGCTGACGGCTCGCGCCCAGCGTTTGGCGGCTTCGTGCTTGAGGCCGGCGGTTGACTGTTCGTAGCCCTTGATCTCCACTACCACGTAGCTCCCATCCTCCAACTCGACGATGAAGTCCGGCTCGTAGGCGGCGGAGTAGCCGTTTCGGTCGTACGGTATGGAGAAGTCCAGACCGTCGTTACGGGAGTAGCCGCGGACCACTCCCCGCTTGGCCAGTTCCTCCAACTGGAACATGGCGGCCTGTTCCCAACTCTCCGTGTCGCAGGCAACGTAGTTGATGTGGCTCGCGGTCGTGGCTTGAACGGGTTTCGTCGTCTTGAAGTGAACGCTCTCGGTGGAGCCGAAAGGTCGGTAGCGGTTGATTCGAGGCAACTCCGGTGCCTCTCCGGCGGCCGTGTCTGGCCTGATCGCTGAAACGAGAAGATTGACGATGCGCTGCGCGTAGACCTGCAGGCCGATGTCGCGTGCGTTCATCCCGTTGAGGTCTACCCGCGTCTCGATGTACTTCTTGACGATGCGGAGGGTCTGCGGAAACAGTGCTTGGCGGTACTCCGTCCGAAGCTCCTCCTTGCCGGCGTGAGCTGCTTCGGTCAGCTCCCGGGTAACGGCTTCGGCGATGGCGAACTCGATCGTCTGGGGATGGACGGACTCGTAGTACTGCTCCCGATTCGCCTCTTTCGATTCGAACCCCGATGCGTATTGAGAGGGGCTGCCCACCCGGTAGGCGACTTCGGGTCGAATGACCGTTGCTGTCGGGGTGGCCCAGGGGTTCAGAGCGGTTCGCTCGACCTCTTCCACCGCGCAGGCGATGCGCCTGCGTTCAAGGACCGTGACGTAGCCTTCGACCACGGGGAAGCGGATCTCGAAGCCCTTTCGCTCGGGGACTGCCAGGACTTCGTGCTTGGGCCGGTCGTCGTCGACGGTGCTGCGACCGGGCTGGCGGCCCTTGAAGGGGATCAGAGAGAACGGTATGCCGAAGATGTCGACGTACTCCGGCGTCAGCAAGCCGGTCTCGGGATCCGGCGTGTAGTCCATCCGCCGCAGGCCCCGACCGACGACCTGTTCGCAGAGCAACTGGCTGTGGAAGGCTCGGAGACCCAGGATCTGCGTGACGTTGTTCGCGTCCCATCCCTCGCTCAGCATGTTGACGCTGACAACGCACCGGATGCGCTGGCCGGGCTCGCCCGGCTTGCCGACGGTCGACACGATCCGGCGCAGTTCCTCGGCGGCTTGCTTGCGCGTGCCGTTCCCGGACCCAGTCTCGGCTTCCGTGAGGAGTTTGGAGTCGATCCGCATCGTGAACTCGGCCGCAGGCGTGTTCCAGAACTCCTCGAAGCCGCGGAGCCCGGTGCCTCGGACCTTCGTGGCCTTTGTCTTGCCGGTCCGCGCTTCGGCGGATTCACCGGGAACGGCCTTCTCCAGTCGTTCCCCGGAGATCATGTGGTGGAAGTGCTCCGCGACGTTCGTGTTGTCGCAGACGACGATCATTACGGGCGGCGTTCGTTCTTGGCCGGGCGCCGCTTCCTTCATCTGCTGGAAGCGCTCACGCCATTGACCGGCGAGCGTCAGAAGGGCGTCCTCGGCTCCTCGGTAGACGGCGTCCGGCTTCGGCTTGCGACCGGGAAGGCGTTCGCCGGCGTCGAGGCCGCTGACGATCTGGTCCCACAATCGAAAGTACTTCGGGTCCGGCCGGCCTGTGTTGTCCATCGACGGAAGGCGGGGGATCTTCGTGATGCCGCTCTCTATCGCGTCGACCAGACCGAAGTCGCTGACGATCCAGGGGAAGGGCGATCCCTCGGGATAGCCGCTGCCCTGAATGTAGAACGGCGTGGCGGAGAGGTCCACGCAGAAGCCGATGCCGCAAGCGGCGTTGATCCTGTCCAGGCCGTCCACCCAGACCGTGGCCTGCTCTTGCTCCTTCTTTTCCTCTGCCGTGAGCTTCGCGTCTGTTGCCGTGGGTGCCGGGCGGTAGGCGTGGTGGCCCTCGTCGTTCAGCACGAAGAGGGGTTCGTCCGCCCATAGGTCGCCGAGACGGGCGCGGGCGAAAGCCTCGGGGGTCTCTTCACCCAGGTTGCCTACAGCGAGTCCGCCGAGCCGAACTTCCGGTGACTCGGGTTGGAGGACGTGCCAGTTCGTCACGAGTACCTTGCCTTTGGCGAGTTCCGGCCGCAGGGGCGACGGGACTAGGTCGAACTTCTCGTAGTAGTTGCCGCGGGCGGTTGGGCGTAGCACGGCCAAGCGCTCCCTGATCGTGAGGTTCGGGCAGACGACGAGCGCCCGTCGCGGGTAGCGGGGGTCTCCCGGCTTGGTTCCCCGGTTGCAGAACGCCCAGGCGATCAGCATGGCCATGACGACAGTCTTGCCGGCGCCGGTCGCCATCTTGCACGCGTAGCGCACGAGGGGCTCAAGGTCCGGTTCGTGCGGGAGGTCCACCAGCTTCGGGTGCTGCGCGACCGTGGCTACCCACTCGTCCGGTCTGGGGTTCCGGCCTTCCGCCAGCGCCCGGAAGTCGTCCTTGGCGAGCTGGGGCCGCCATCGCGTGCGCTTGCCGAGGGCGAGAATCTCCCGGAGATAGAGGATCGTCTCCACCGCCTCCAACTGGCAGAAGAACAGTCGGCGACGCCGGTCGTCGCGCCGCCAGTGGCGAAGCAGTTTCCTGGTGGTTGCCGACGCACCCGGCCAGTTGGCAGCTCGCCAACGCTTGACGTCGGCGCGGAGCGCGTTCACCAGAGGCAGGTCGTCGCGCTCCTCTTCGGCCAGCAGCGACTGCTGAGCGCTGCCGGTCTTCTGGCTCTTGAACCAGTAGCTGGCCTCCCGTCGCCCGTTTATCTTCGACGGCAGACCGGTCGTCGTGTCGTAAAGCCAGTGCCGGTCGGGCTCGAGGTACGGCGAACAGAGAATCGGATTCTCGACCGGCTGAATCGGGAGGGGAGGTTGACTGGACATCGGGGCGGAACGCTTCAGTGTCCGAGCCAGTCGGACACGGTCACCGCGCGCAGACCCTCGTTGCCGCGAGGGTCGATGACCTTGACGGCGACGCGCCAATCCTGATGCGGGGGTAGGCGGGCCGGCCGCTGGAACGGAAGGCTCTCGAGACCGCTCAGGGCCTGGAAGGCGCCGCGTTCCACCATGCCAGCATCGCCGAGCGCCTTGGCGAGTTTGTCCCACTTCTTCCCGTCCGGGAAGAAGGCTTGGCAGATGCAAAACGTCCTGCCGTCGTAGTCCGTGTCGAGGAACCATGCGGCTATGCGGCTCTTGTCCGTGGGGTGCAACGTACTCTTCACCGGGTCGTAGACGTCCATTCCCTCGACCGCGACCGTGAACTGGCCGTCCCCCTGCGGTGTCGGGCCTTTGACGCGCGGGGCGGAGAACACCGTGAAGATCTGGCTGCCCGGTTGTGTCCGCAGAAGATCGTCCATCGCTACGTCGGGGTTGATGAGCGCCATGTGCAGACGCATCTTCGGATGGCTGGCGTCCTCTATGGCCTCCTGAGCGGCTGGGTCGAACCCGAAACCGGCGAACACGAGATCGTCGTAGCCGACCCGGTTCGCCGATCTCACCGCCTCCTCGACCTGAAGAGACGACACGCTCCCGGCCTCCGGGCCGACGCTGACCCCGACCCTGCGTGCGGTCTGGGCCCCGTTCTCCCAGTAGCCCTCCGCGTGAATCGGGGTCGGACCGGTTACGGGTTCCATCTCCGTGAACTTCATTCTCGTGTTGCCGGCGAAGTCCACCCCGGTGGCCTTGAGGAGCCTGAGCACCTTGTCGAGATGGGCCTCCGCGTTGGCAGCGGCTAGCCCGGCCTGCTCGGAGTCGAACGCCTCCAGCTCCTCTGGAGCGCCGCCGATAGGCGTGTCGTGGCCCTCCTCCAGGGCGATGACGCCCTCCATCGTGAACGGACCGGCCACCCGCACTGGCCCCTTGGCGATCTCCGGCTTGTCGACAAGCTCCTCGGACTCGGCGTCGGCTTCGATGCAGTCGTTCACGTCGCTCATCTTTGAACGCCAGGCTCGGCGGTACGACTCCAGTGCGTCGGCAAGGGTCTTCGGCCAGTCGGGGTCCGCGTCGGAGGGAACCTCCCATTCGCGCCAGACCTTCGCCGGGACGCGCTTCCGGTACTTCTCGGCCTGCGCCGCCGTCAGGGCCTTGAACGGCCTGCGCGCCGGGGCTGGCTTGATGTTCAGGGTCGAGGCGTCGGGCAGCAGCCAGCGTCTGACGTCGGCCTCGGTCACGGCCTTAGCACCCTGCGATCTGTGCTTCTCGACCAGCTTGCCGACGAGTTTCGCCTTGACGTCATCGCCGACGTCTGCCAGCGCATGGTTCAACTGCTCCAGGGCGCCGAACAGAGCGTGATCGTGCTCTTGGACGATGGAGTCGAGCGAGGCGTTCCTGGCGATGCTCCGCAACGTGACATGGGGGACTGTCTTGGATCGAAACGTCGTCGGTCCGCCGGTAGGGCGGCCCTCTTCATCCGTCGCCGAGATCCACGGTCCTCTGGGGTTCCGTTCCATGTCGCGGGCGTTCAGGTCGCGCAGCTTGTAGAAGTCGAACTTGGCGGTCATGAGGCGGTGCTTGGCCAGGGTCAGGGCGACGCGGCTCGTGTCGATAGTGATCCAGCGACGGCCCCACTGCTCGGCGCACAGAGCCGTAGTCCCCGAGCCGCAGGTCGGATCAAGGACGAGATCACCCGGGTCGGACGTCATCAGGATGCAGCGTTCCACTACCTTCGGGTTCGTTTGTACGACGTAGACCTTCCTCTCCGTGAAGCTGCCGGTGAGCGTGTCGGTCCAGATGTTGCCGCGCTCCTTGTAGGGAAAATCAGTGGCGAACCGACGGTACTGGATACTGTTGCGCGCGACATGGATGCGGTTGGCCGCGGCGAGGCGGTCGTGCCCTTCCGGGTAGTTCGCCTTCCAGTGGGAGTTGGCGCCCGGCAGATAGACCTTCCCCTGGAATTCGAACGGTTGAGGCTCGCTCGACGGTCCCTGCGACTGGAGATTGTCCGGCTTGTACAACCTCGCGCCGTCCGGCAGCGGTGTCTCGCTTCGGCGCTCTGCCGCAGTGACTCCGCGGTAGGTGCCGTCAGGCAACAACACCCATCGCGCGTTTCCCTCGCCCGGCACGGCGGGCTGTTCCTCGAAGAGCTTCCTGACCTTCAGACGTTCCTTGTCGCGGGCGTACCAAAGCAGGTAGTCCCCCAAAGTGGCCAGCGTCTTCGTCTCGAATCCCGAAGTCGTCTGAAACGCGATCTGGGAGACGAAGCACTCCGGGCCGAACACTTCGTCGAGCAGGCACCTTACGAGGTGCACGTTCTCGTCGCTGATCTGCACGAAGATGCTGCCGCTCTCGGAGAGCAGATCTCGCATCATCGTGAACCGGTCTCGCAGATAGGCGAGGTATGAGTGAATGCCGAGTGTCCAGGTGTCGCGATAGGCCCTGATCGTCTCGGGTTCGCGAGTGAAGTCCTTCTCCTTGTCCGTCACCGTCCGCCGGCCAAGCTCTGGCTGGAAGTTCGACGCGAACTTGATTCCATAGGGAGGATCGACGTAGATCATCTGGACCTTCCCGGCCAGATCCTCGCGCCGTGCGAGACTCGCCATCACCTGCAGGGAGTCTCCGAGGATCATTCGGTTCGACCACTCGACGTCGTGACTGTAGAACTGCACGGCCTTCGCGTAGTCCAACTGCGGATCGGCAAACAGGCTCCGGTTGACGTCCTGCCGTGCAAGAACGCGGAGGATGGCTTGGGTCGAGACCCTCTCGTGCATGTGCAGGGCGACGGGGTCAACCTCGAACCATGGGCGTTCCCGCTTTCCACTCCAGTCGAGCCAGGGTTCATGCTGCTTGATCGCCTGGTCGAGGGTGCGAACCTCGTCCTCCGTCAGGGCTCGACGCCCGGCTTCGGCCAGCACCTCCCCCAGCCGGTCGGTCGTGGCTGGGTCGGGGGAGGAGGCCAGCCGGGGCGGCAGGTGAGGGTTGTGCCAGTACGCGACGGCCGCCTCTTCACGAAGCTCTCCGTGGGACTCGATGCCGGAAGGTGGCAGGTTCCTCCGCTTCGCCCGATGGGCGATCGAGGCAAGACCGTCGGTGCCGGTGTCGGGAGGTACTACGCGTCGCGGCAAGATGCGGGACCCTCGGGAGTTGCGGGTGAGAGAAGTCTAACTGGAACCCGAGCGGAGACACCGGGATCTACTCCGGCTCCGCTCGACGGGCACGCTCGCCGCGTTTAGCGAGGCCGGGACCCAGGTTCGACGGCTTCCGCTGGCTTCGCGTAGAGAAGCAGCCCTCGTCTGGGGATCACATTGCTGGTTAGCCACAGCACTGACCCGACATAGCCAGCGAAACTGCCCACAACGCCTGGAACGTAATCTGTTCGCCTTAGCCACAGTGTCGGCTATGGTCTGTTGACGATCAAGCGTTTCCGGTAGGTTCGACGGTTCGGGGTGTTCTCAGTGAACTCGAATTCAGCGACTACCGGGTTTGAAATCCTGCGGCGGCGCTAACCTCCCACGTCTCGTATTCACCGTGCAGACCAGATGAACTCACCGTCCGAGTAGTAGGCGTCGAGGCGGCCACGGGAGATCTCGTAATAGATGCTGCCATTGGCGGTCCAGTAGCGGTCACCGCGTTTCGCCAGAGTATCTTCGATCTTGTCGCCGCTTCCTCTGTGCACTGCGTATTGCTCCATAAGGTACGTGTCGGAGTTGTTGGTTGCGTAAATGGTCGTCGTGATGTTGATTCCCATGTAAGACGTTCGCCATGTGCCGAGGCTGTCGCTCCGTTGTGGCGCTGCCTTCTCCGTTGCTTGGCCTGCGCCGCTGATGGAACTGCTCGTTGGGCTTGCAAGCCAGATGAGGCCGGCCGCATCGTAGAGCTTTAGGTCGCCGTTAGGCGTGATAACGAGCCACTCCCCATCGGGAAGGTAGTAGTTGTCGTTGCGGTTGGTGAGTTGTAAGGACAGATGAGATCCGTCCTCGAATTGCTGGTGTAGCATTGGCTTGCCGTGCTCTTCGTAGAGGGTTGTTTGGATTTCGATTCCGAGATAGACGGTTCGCCAAGTTCCAAGCTCAACCCTGTTGGTTATTGGAAGGTGCCTCGTCGTGTCGGGATCGTCCGGAGACACAATGTTAATAGTCGTGGGTTTGGTTTCTGCTTCTTCTCCGTTCGTACACATCGCCAAGGAAAAGGCGAGTGCAAGCGAAAAGGCTCTTGGCATCACCATCACTCCATCAAATGCGCGACCCCGGAAGTAGAGTGGGGCCGGTGATCTCTGTTTCTGGCACTTGTACTTACCGTTCAGATTGGAGGTTGAGGAGGGCTGTCGACCGATTTGCATCAGAAGCTCGCGGGCGCGAGTTCCCGCAGGCAGCCGGCCAGCAAGTCGACCCCTTCCTGGATCCTGGCGGAGGAAGGACAGGCGTAGGCCAGACGCAGGAACGGAACGTCTTCGCCACCGGCGTGGTAGGCGGCGCCGTAGCCGTACTCCAGGCCGCGCCGCTCGCTTAGCGCGAACAGAGCTTCGCGGTCCACTTCTTCGGGCAGACCGACCCACAGGAACATGGCGCCGGCCGGCTTGCGCCAGGTGCAGATGCCGCCGAGCTGCTCGGCTAGCGCGCCCAGCAAGGCGTCACGTTTCGGCAGCAGGGCGGCGTTGTTGCGCTCGATCTGCGCGGGCAGGCGGCCGCGCAGCAGTTCCGCCACGATGCTCGACGAGAGAGTGCTCTGACCGGCGTCGAAACGCTCGTCGAGAAACCGCTGCTGCAGGGGCTGTCTGGCCAGGAGATAGCCGATGCGAACACCGGCGCCGAGGATCTTGGACAGCGAGCCGATGTAGACGACGCCCTCGCCATTCGCCAGCGCGTAGAGGCTCTGCGGCGGCCGCGGCGCGTCGTCGTAGTGGACGTCGCCGTAGCAGTTGTCCTCGACCAGAAGGACGTCGAAGTCGCGGGCGGCCTCGATCATCTCGAGGCGCCGTTCGCGGGGCATCACGGCGCCGGTCGGGTTGTGGTAGGTCGGCAGCGTGTAGATGAAGCGCGGCTTCTCACCGGCGGCGGTCAGGCTCTCCAGGGTTCGGCGGAGTTCGCCGATGTCCATTCCGTGCTCGTCGAGCGGCACGCCGACCAGGCGGTAGCCGAGACCCCGGTAGGCGCCGAGGGTGCCCGAGTAGGTCGTCTCCTCCGTGATCACGACGTCGCCCGGCCCTTCCATCAGCACCCTGCCAACCAGCGTCACCGCCTGCATGGAACCATTGGTCAGCGCGATCTCGTCCGGGTCGAAGTCCACGCCTTCGCGATCCGCCTCGCGCCGGGCAAGCACCTCGCGCAGGCCGGGATGGCCCAGATCGCCGGGGTAGAAGGCGAAGTCCTTCCCGATGTCGAGGATCGCGCGGCCGGCCGCCTCGGCCATCTCGGCGGCCGGGAACGCTTCGGGCGCGGTCATGCCGACCCGCATCGGGATCGGGTTCGCAGGCGTGCCGCTCAGTGGCGGGGCGTCGGTCATCGCGGCGGGCACTGTAGCAGCGGCCGCGGGCTGTTACCCTCTGCGGCCCTCAACCCTCGACCAAGGAGAAGCGCACGATGAAGGATCTCTTCGACCTCACCGGCAGGGTGAGCGTCATCACCGGATCGACCAAGGGCATCGGCAAGGCGATGGCCGAAGCTCTGGCCGCCTTCGGCTCGAAGGTCGTCATCTCCAGCCGCAAGGCGGACGCCTGCGAGGCGGTAGCGGCCGCGATCAACGAGAGCGGCGGCGAGGCGATCGCGCACCCCTGCCACGTCGGCCACAAGGACCAGTTGGAACGGTTGGTCGCGGCGACCCGCGAGCGCTGGGGGAAGATCGACAATCTCGTCGTCAACGCCGCGGTCAATCCGTACTACGGATCGAGTCTGGGCATTCCGGATTCGGCGTTCGACAAGGTGATGGAGGTCAACATCCGTAGCGTCCACTGGCTGTGCCAGATGGTGATTCCCGAGATGCAGGAGCGCAAGGACGGATCGATCGTCATCGTGTCCTCGGTCGGCGGCTTTCGGGGTAACGCGGTGCTCGGCGCCTACGCGATCTCCAAGGCGGCGGACATGCAGCTCGCGCGCAATCTGGCGGCAGAGTTCGGGCCCGACAACATCCGCGTCAACGCCGTCTGCCCGGGGCTGGTGAAGACGGACTTCGCCCGCGCACTTTGGGAAGACCCGGAACGCGAGAAGGCGGTCGCCGGAAGAACACCGCTCCGGCGCCTCGGCGAGCCGGTCGACTGCGCGGGCATCGCGGTCTACCTCGCCTCGCGTGCGGGCTCGTGGACCACGGGCCAGACCTTCACCGTCGACGGCGGAGTCCTGGGCTGCGGTTGATTCGGTCATTCGTCGCGCTCGTCCTGTTGGCCGGCGCGGCGGCCGCGCAGCCGGCCGGCGACGCCGCGGACGCGGTGTTCCTCGCCAGCGGCGTTCGCGTGGGGGAGGTTGGTGCCACCTCGGCGGTGGTCTGGACGCGAACGACGGCCGAGCCGCAGCGGCGTTCAGGACAGGAGATCTCGGGCCGGCCGGTGGTGATGCTGGCGCCAGGTGTCGACGTGTCGTCCCTCGAAGGCGCCGTGCCGGGCGCACCGGGCGAACTGCGGGTCGTGCTGCGGTCGGCGGTGCCGGCGGACGAGGCGGGCGGCATCGCGACGACGGGGATCTCCGGCTGGCACCCGACCGGGACCGAGCGCGATTTCACGCACCAGGCGAGATTCGACGACCTGACCCCGAACACTCGCTACCTGGTCACGGTCGAGGCGCGGCCCGCGGTTGCCGAGGCGGACGCGCCCGCGACGGCGATCGAAACCGCGACCTTCCGCACCGCGCCCGCCTCCGACCAGCGGTTACCCGTGCGCTTCGCCGCGATGACCTGCCAGTACTACGGCCGCCGCGACCGCCCGGACGGCTTCCGCATCTATCCCTCGATGGCGGCGGGCCGGCCAGACTTCTACCTGTCGATCGGTGACAACGTCTACTACGACAACGAGTCGCCGCGCACGACCTCGCTCGAGCTCGCCCGCTACCACTGGCAGCGGATGTTCACCCTGCCGGCGATCGCGTCCTTCCTGCGCTCGGTGCCCGGCTACTGGCTCAAGGACGACCACGATCTCCTGCGCAACGACTCGTGGCCCGGGATCGACCCGGGCATCTCCGCGCCGATGACGTTCGAGGAGGGCCAGGCGGTCTTCGTCGAGCAGATCCCCGCGCCGGAGGGCTCCTACCGGACCGTCCGCTGGGGCAAGGGGTTGCAGCTCTGGCTGGTCGAGGGCCGCGACTTCCGCTCACCCAACGACATGCCGGACGGACCCGGCAAGACGATCTGGGGCGCCGAGCAGTTGCGCTGGCTGCGGGACTCTCTGCTCGCGAGCGACGCGGACTGGAAGGTCCTGATCTCGCCGACGCCGATCGTCGGTCCGGACCGGAGCAACAAGGCGGACAACCACGCCAACGCGGCCTTCAGCCACGAAGGTGACGCGGTCCGCGGGTGGTTCCGCGCCAACCTGGACGACAGCTTCCTGGTCATCGTCGGCGACCGCCACTGGCAGTACCACTCGGTCCACCCGGAGACGGGGCTCGACGAGTTCTCGGTCGGCCCGGCGAGCGACGCCCACGCCGGCGGCACGCCGGGCGAAGACTCCGACTACCATCGCTTTCACCGCGTCGGCGGCGGGTTCCTCAGCGTTGATGTCGACTGGGTCGGCGACCGGGCGCGGATCGTCCTGCGACACCGCGACGTGTCCGGCCGGGTGGTCTACGAGGTCGAGCGGCTGGGTTCGTAGCTCGTCAGATCGTCGCCATCGGCACCGCCAGCCCGGCCACCGGCGACCGCGTTCGGAAGATCGAACCGCTGCTTCCAGGCTCCTTCGGGTCGCCGGTGGTGACGACGTAGAGGTCGCGCCGGTCGCTGCCGCCGAAGCAGACGCTGGTGATGTTCCTGGTCGGTACTTCCAGGTGGTTGAGGATCCGGCCCGTGGGATCGAAACGGGTGACGCATCCGCCCGCGACGCAGGCGACCCAGAGGCAGCCTTCCTCGTCTACGGCGAGGCCATCGGGGCGGCCGCGGTCGGGCTCGGCGATTGTTCGCCGGTTGACGCACCGGCCGTCGTCCGTGACGTCGTGGGCGACCACATGCTTGCGCGCGGTGTCGGCGTGGTACAGGGTGCGGCCGTCCGGCGCAAAGCCGATGCCGTTCGTCAGGCTGATGTCGCCGTAGAGCTCGGTCGCTTCACCTTCCGCCTCGATCCGCCAGCACTCTCCTGGTGTCCGTTTCTTCTCGCCGGTGAACGGGCTCGTGCGCATCGTTCCGCAGATGACGCGGCCTTGCGAGTCGACGAACAGGTCGTTGAAGCCGGGAGTCTCAGGCGGGTCGAACAGGATCCGCGTCACGCCGTCCCGGACGTGGCAGATGTTACGGCCGGAGCACACGATGCCGCCGTCGGTGTGAAGCGCGATGCCGCCGACGCCGCGGCGCTTCGGCACGACGGTTTCGATCTCGCCGTCCGGGCTGCGCCGGTAGACCCCGCCGTTGTGGACGTCGCTGAAGTAAAGGCGGTCTTCCGCGTCGACGCGCGGTCCTTCGACCAGGGTGTAACCGGATGCCAGGAGTTCCATGGGGCGCGGACTGTAGCAGCGGCTTCAGCGCCAGCGGAGGCCAAGCCAGGCGGCGGGGTGCAGGAAGATCAGAACCGTGACGATCTCGAGCCGCCCGATCCACATGTTGAGCGACAGGTAGACCTTGATCGGCGCCGGGAAGTGGGCGTAGTTGTCGAAAGGGCCGACCTCCCCAAGCCCGGGGCCGATGTTGCCCAGCGTGGCGATGCTGGCGGTTACGGCGGTCTCCATCCCCACGCCGGTCAGCCCGACCACTCCGACGCTCAGGGCGAACAGGACGAGGTAGAGCAAAAGGAACGAGACGACGGCGTGGATGACGTCTTCCGGGACCCGCCGGCCATCGAGGCGCAGCGGCCTCACTGCGCGCGGGTAGACGGTGTGGAAGAGCTCGAGCAGGGATGACTTGGCGATCAGCCAGATGCGCACGAGTTTCGGCCCGCCGGCTGCCGAACCGCCGCAGCCGCCGCAGAACATGAGCAGCAGCAGAATCGTCTGGCTCGCTCCCGACCAGAGCGCGAAGTCCTCCGTCGCGAAACCGGTCGTGGTGATGAGGGTCAGCGCCTGGAAGCCTGCTCGCCTCAGAGTCTCCTCGGACAGCGCTCCGGCCCTGATCCAGTCCCACAGGGCTACGTCGTCGCTCTTCAGCGTGCAGGCGAGGAGCAGGGTGGCAGCCAGGACGATCAGGAGGTAGAGGCGGAACTCCTCGCTGCGCAGCAGCGTCAGCGGCCGCCCCCGGATGGCCTGGAACTGGAACGCGTAGTTGGCGCCGGCGAGGAGCATGAACGCCATGACCGTCCACTCGATCGCTGGGCTGCTGTACCCCGCGATACTGCTCGGATGCGGTGAGAAACCGCCCGCCGAGACGGTCGAGAGCGAGTTGCAGATGGCGTCGAAGAGCGGCATGCCGAGACGGAAGAGGAGTCCGGTCTCCAGGACGGTCAAGCCGACGTAGAGGGTGTAGAGGGCCACCGCGGTGTTGCGAATCCGGGGCGTGAGTCGCTCCTCCGTCGGTCCGGGGGCTTCGGCGAAGAACATCTGGCGGCCGGCGATGCGGAGCGCGGGCAGGACGGCGATGAAGAGGGCGATGATGCCCATGCTGCCCACCCACTCGCTCAGGCTGCGCCACAGCAGCACGCCTTCGCTGACCGCATCGAAGTCGGTGAGGATCGTGGCGCCGGTGCCCGTCAGCCCCGACATCGACTCGAACAGCGCATCGGCGGGCTCGAAGCCGTTCACGACGTAGGGAGCGGCGCCGATCAGGACCAGCAGCAGCCAGGACATGCCGACGGTGGCGAGTCCTTCCATGCGCCGTATCTCCAGACCTCGCCCGGGCAGTAGCCGGGACACGAGTCCGAGCAGGATGGCCACCCCCGCGGCGCTGAGAAAGCCCATTGCGCTGCGGCCGTTGCCGTAGGCGGCCTCGACCGCGGAGGGCGCGAGCAGAACGACGCCGAAGCAGCCGACCAGGGCCAGGGTCGTGCGAAGTACCAGTGAGCCGCGCACGCTCGCTCGCGCCGCCCGTCAGGCCGCCCCGGGCGTCAGGCCGAAGGTCGGACCGACGAGTCCCGAGCTTTCCGCCGTGGTCACGATCAGGAGGCGGTCACCCGGCCGCACCTCGTCTTCGCCGCCGGGCACGATCGTGTTGAACTGGCGCAGCACGCCGCCGACGATCACGCCGTTCGGCATGTCCATCTCCCTGAGCCGACGTGCCTCGAAGTCCTCGGGAACGACGACTTCGACGACTTCCGCGAGGCCGTCTTCCAGGGTCGCGCGGTACTCCAGCCGGGGCGCCTGGATCTGGTGGAGGACCTCGGCGATCGCGGCGGATCGGGCGTTCAGGGTGACGTCGATTCCGACCCGCTCGAAAAGGGCGCTGCTGGTGTCGTTGCTGACGCCCGTCACGACCTTCGGGATCCCGAGCTGCTTCGCGATCAGGGAGCAGAGCAGGTTCGTCTGATCGTCGCCGGCCATGGCGACCAGCGCATCGCTGCGCGCGACGCCGATCTCCTCCAGCAGCCTCAGGTCCGTTCCGTCGCCGTGGAAGACGATCGCCCGGCCCACCTGGTCGGCGATGTCCTCGCAGCGGCGGCGCGAGGCCTCGATGATCTTCACCTCCGGCCACAGGCCGCTGGTGAGGTCGCGCGCGAGGAGCCTGCCGGTACGGCCGGCGCCGACGATCGTCACGCTGCGAACCACGGTTTCGGGCGCGGCGAAGAACCGCTTCGCCACCTGGCGAAGCGGTGTTCGTCGGCCCATGAAGAGCACCTTGTCGCCGGCTTCCAGGCGGTCCAGTCCACGGGGCACGATCAGCTTGCCGTCGCGCACCCTGCTCACGACGAGGGCGTTGCTCGGCAGGGGCGCCTCGGCGAGCGTGGGGCCGCAGAGCGGAGAGTCGGCCTCCAGCCTGTACTCCACGAGCCAGATGCGGCCGCGGTGGAAGCTCTCGACGTCGAGAGCCCGAGGCTCGAGCACGATACGGCCGATCTCACGCGCCAGCGACCACTGCGGCCAGATCAGGTGGTCGATGACCTCCTCGAGAGTGGTCTGCTCGGGGTCGTTGAAGCTCTCGTGGTGCTCGTCCTGGGTGATGAAGCAGTACGTGGTGCATTGCGCCCGGCCGCGCGCCGCCAGACAGGCGATGATGTTGCGCTCGTCGGAATCGGCGCAGGCGACGAAGGTGTCGCCGTCGGAGATCCCTACGTGCTGCAGGACGGACCGGCTGGCCGCCGGCCCCACCGTGATCTGCAGGTCGAGGTTCTCGAACCGGTCGCGGGCGGCCTCCGTCGGCAGGATGACGAAGACATCCTCCTCCCGCGCAAGGGAGGACGCAAGCAGGTACGCGATGTCGCCGCCACCGGCGATGACGACAGCCACGCGGTCCACGATACCGGAGCGGCGCTCGCGAGCCGCACTGCGAGATCTAGAAGATGCGCGAAAAGCCGCCGCTCTCGCTGCTCAGCCTCGAGTTGACGACGTTGTTGTAGATCGAACCGAACGTGTAGCGAAGCTGGATGCCGCCGCGGAAGGAAAGGTCCGTTTCCAGTTGGCGTCTGGCGACCAGGACCTCGGCATCGGTCGCGCCGCCTTTCGGCAGGTAGATCTGATCCCGGATCCTCGAGACGCCGGCGTAGACGTCGAAGCTCAGGCCGCGCACGATGTGGTACTCGACGTCGGTGTTGAACTCCACCCGGCTGCGATCGAAATCGTCGATGAAGTGACTGTACTGGAGGTCGAGGTGGGCCTCGCCCCAGGGCCTCTCCATGCCGAAGGCGATGTACGCGCCCTGGTCCGTGAAGGTCTCCTCCAGCTTGTCGAAGACGGTGACCTCTTCGTAGTCGAGACGGGTGCCGCCGATGAAGTAGGCGAAGGTGAACTCGCGCTCGGACGACTCGCTGTAGGGAAAGTAGTTGTACTCGATGGCCGCCGCCGCGCGGTAGGAGTTGTCCAGATTCAGGAAGGTCGAGCGCCTGCTGCTGGCGCCGACGCCCACGCCCCAGTGCGGGGCCAGGGTGCGGATCACCTGGCCGAAGTAGCTCGTGCTCCGCGAGACGTTCTTGAAGGTGCCGCCGTCCTCGAACTCGAAGTTGCTCTCCCGGTAGGAATAGAAGACGCCCATGCCCATCCGCCACAAATCCGTGGTGCGGCCCGCCGAAGCGCTCGTCTGGTAGGACTGCGAGTCCCTGCGATCTTCGCTTCGGAAGTCGGTGTTCAGGCGAAGGCGGTAGACCCAGTGGTTCCAGGGGTCGTCGTCGGGATCGGCGACCAGGTTGTTCGGCTCGGGATGAAAATGGTCGCGATGTGGCTCACCCTGCTCTTCCCCGTTCTGAAACTCGACGATCAGTCCTTCGGCCTGGGGAGTCTCCAGCACGTAGCGGACGAGACCCAACTCCAGGATGCGCTGCACGCCGCGGCGGCGCTCGTCGTCCGTGTCCGTGAACGACGACGTGTAGATCAACCTCTGGTCGATGCCTTCGAAGCGCTCCAGGCCGATGAAGTTGAACGTGTACTCGCGGGAGTTGCCGCCGGACTGGATGGTCACGAGGACATGGACCTCGGCATCCTGCCGATCGCGCACCCAGTTGACGTAGGTGATCTGGCTGCGCTGGAAGGTGAAGTCGCAGCCCCAGTCGCAGTCCAGGAACAGACGGAGCGCCTCGGTGCCTTCGGTCGTCTCGAGTGCCGGCGCCGGCGCAGCGAGATCCGCGAAAACGAAGAGCGCGAGAATCGGGAAGATCAGGCGTCGCGCACGACGTTTCCTTTGGGGGGTCGGCGCTATCGTCTCTCCGCTCCCGGGCCGGGGAAGGCCGCTATGATGCCGGGCCGACTCCAGTGAGTCTCGCGGTGTCATGAGTGGGCTGGCCTCAAGCGGCTCGGAGTGGGATGCCTGAAAGGCTGCGGACGGTGCGACAAGCGAAAATAGCACAGCAGAACGGGAGAGCTTCGAGCGTGAGCAACCTGCCGCGAGCAGTGTCCGCCGGCCGGTGGAGAAGTCACCGGTGAGCGTCTTCGATTCCGTCGAATCCGGCGCCGTGCCGGGGCGCGGAACACGGCCCGCGAGCGAACTCTGGCGGCGTGTCAAGGCCCTCATCAAGTGGCCGTTCTACGCCGTCTATCAGCGCCGGCTCGAGTCCAAGGTGCGGACCTGGCGGCTGCCCGAGCACATCGGCCTGATCATGGACGGCAACCGGCGCTTCGCGCGCCAGCAGGGGCTGGGCAACGTCAGTGCCGGGCACTTCCGGGGCGCCGAGAAGCTGTGGGAAGTGCTCAACTGGTGCTACGAAGCGGACGTCTCGACCGTCACGGTGTGGAGCATGTCGCTCGACAACTTCAATCGCTCCGCGAAGGAAGTGCAGGCGCTGTTCGATCTGTTCGAGGAGAAGACCCGGGAACTTACGAACCACGACGATGTCCATCAGAAGGGCATCCGGGTGCGGTTTCTGGGACAGGTCGAACTCCTGCCGGAGAGCCTCCAGACCGCGATTCGGGAGGCGGAAGCGGCAACCAGCGGCTATGACCGATACCGGCTGAACATCGCGATGGCCTACGGCGGCCGCGAGGAGATCGCGAGCGCCTTCCGCAACTACCTGCTCGACAACTCGGCGGTTGGCAGATCGCTCGACGAGGTTGCGGACGAGTTCAGCGCCTCCTCGATCGAGCGCTACCTCTACACGTCCGGCCAGCCCGAGCCCGACCTGATCCTCCGCACCAGCGGTGAAGTCCGGCTGAGCGGATTCCTGCTGTGGCAGAGCACCTACTCCGAGTACTACTTCTGCGATACCCACTGGCCCGCTCTGCGTAAGATCGACCTCCTGCGCGCGCTGAGGTCCTACAGCAGCCGCCAGCGTCGCAGGGGACGTTGAACTCAAGGACCCGAAACGAACAGGACAGGCGTCGTGGCTGCCCTATCGTGACTGGCGGTCGGGCGAAACAGCGGCTGGGAGTAGCAAGTGAACAAGACAGCACGCAAGTTCTTCATTGATCTGTTGGCCGCGCCGAGCCCCTCGGGACACGAGGAGCCGGTACAGGAAATCGTTCGCGCCTACGCTGGCAAGTTCGCCGACGACGTTTCGACCGACGTCCACGGCAACGTGATCGCGGCGGTGAACGTTGAGGCCGGCGAGAAGCCGGCGGGTCGCCGCGTGCTGTTCGCCGGCCACAGCGACCAGATCGGCCTTATCGTCAGCTACATCGACGACAAGGGCTTCCTGTGGGTTCAGCCGATCGGCGGCTGGGATCCGCAGCAACTCATCGGCCAGCGGATGACCGTGTGGTCGAAGGACGGTCCGGTCCCAGCGGTCATCGCCCGCAAGCCGATCCACCTGCTCGACATGGAGGAACGCAAGCGGGTGGTCAAGATGGAGAACCTCTGGCTCGACATCGGCGCGACGGACGGCGACGACGCGAAGAGCGCGGTGCGGGTCGGCGATCCGGTGACGCTCGACCTGGGCTTTCAGGAGATGCGCAACGGCCTGGCGAACGCCCCGAAGATGGACAACACGACCGGACTGTGGGTGGTCATCGAGGCGCTTCGCCGGGTCGTCCGGCGCAAGCCCAAGGTCGCCGTCTACGCCGTGTCGACGGTCTGCGAGGAGATCGGTCTGCGCGGCGCGCGGACCAGCACCCACGGCGTCGACCCCGATGTGGGCATCGCGGTCGACGTCACGCACGCGACGGACTGCCCGACGATCAGCAAGCGCCAGGAGGGCGATCTGAGCCTGGGAGGCGGACCCGTCATAGTGCGCGGCCCGAACATGAACCCGAAGGTCAGCGACCGCCTGGAAGCCGTTGCGCAAGAACAGAAGATCCCGTTCCAGTTGGCGGCCCTCGGGCGAGCGGCGCCGAACGACGCGAACTCGATTCAGATCACCCGCGCGGGCGTCGCGACCGGGCTGATCAGCGTCCCGAACCGCTACATGCACAGCGCCGTCGAGACGATTTCGCTGGACGACATCGATCACTCGGCCGATCTGCTCGCGGGCTTCGCGGCGTCTCTCGAGCCGGACGAATCCCTCATCCCCTGAGCCGGTCTCGTGCGCTCGGCGGCGCAAGCTCGTAGTATTCGCCGCCACACCACTGCAAAGCTTGAAGGAAGGGGCAAGAGGCCATGCCGATGAAGAACCGTCTGCGAGACAAGGTCGACAACGGAGAACCGGCGCTCGGCGCCTGGCTCGCGTTCCCGGACACGCACAGCGCGGAGTTGATGTCGCGGCTCGGTTTCGACTGGGCGACGATCGACATGCAGCACGGCCTCGTCGACTACCAGCGCGCCACCGAGATGCTGCAGGCGATGACGGCGTCGGACACGACGCCGATCGTCCGGGTGCCGTGGAACGAGCCCGGAATCATCGGCAAGATGCTGGATGCTGGCGCCCACGGGATCATCATTCCGATGGTGAACAGCCGCGCCGAGGCGGAGGCCGCGGCGGCCGCCTGCCGGTACCCCCCGCGCGGCAAGCGCAGCTTCGGACCGTTCCGGGCGGGCCTCCTCTACGGAGGGAACTACCTGGAAGAGGCGAACGAGCAGATCTACTGCATCCCGATGATCGAGACCCAGCAGGCGCTTGACAACCTCGACGACATCCTCTCCGTGCCGGGCCTCGACGGCGTCTACGTCGGGCCGAGTGACCTCAGCGTGTCGCTGGGGCTACGGCCGGCGGCCGATCAGGAGGACGAGAAGTTCATCGCCGCGATCGAGAAGATCCTCGACGGCTGCGACCGCCATGGTCTGTTCGCCGGAGTCGCCGGAACGGTCAAGGAGGCCCCCAAGCGGATCAGGCAGGGATTCCGCTTCGTGGAAGTGGCGCGCGACGGCGGTTCGATGGCCAAGGCGGCGCTCCAGGATCTGCGGACGGTGCGGGCGTCGATGGAGGACTCCTGAGCCTCGGTTCCTGGAACGAATCGCGAGCACGAGCGTTCTCCATACAGCGGCGGGTCCCGGAGACGGGCACGCCGCGACGGTAGACTGGCGCGAGCCGGGTGGAACGAACGCGGAGACAAGAGAGGAATCGAACGATGTCGAGAATGAAGCTCTGGTTGGTGGTTGGTCTGGCGCTGGCGGTCGCGGCCCCGGTCGTCGCACTGGACGACGAGGAGAAGAAGGTCCGCCGGATCGAGATCAAGAAGATCAAGGCGGCGATGGATTGCGAGGGCGATGACTGCCCCGAAGTCGCGTCGCGAGTGCTCTTTGTCGGCGATGACGGCGACGTACGGGTGCTGCACGGCGACGACAACGAATGGGTGACCGAGGACAACGTCCGGATTCTCGAGGCAGACGGCCACGACGTGGTCCTGATCGAGGCACACGAGGCAGACGGCCACGACGCGGTCCTGATCGAGGCGCACGAGGCAGACGGCGAAGCCGGCGAGTCGATCCGGCGCCGCGTGCATCGCGTGTTGCAGGGGCTCGGCGAGCGCGGTTCGCGGCTGCACCTGCGCCACGCCGGCGGCGCGTTTCTCGGCGTGCAGCCTTCCGACCTGACTCCGGAGCTCCGCAGCCACTTTGGCGTACCCGACGACGCCGGCGTCATGATCGGCAAGGTCGTGGACGGAAGCCCGGCGCTTCGCGCCGGCCTCGAAGTCGGTGACATCGTGACCGCGATCGACGGCGAGGTGGTTGCGTCGGCTGCGGATCTGCTGCGCGCGATCCGTGCTCAGGGCCATACCGACACGGTCGTTCTCGAGGTGTGGCGTGACGGCCAGATGCAGAAGATCAGCGCCACGCTGGAGGAGCGAGAACGGCGTCCGGCGATGTCCAGTCGCTCCATGTCCCGCATCTCGAACGGCCAGACCGAAGAACGCGTGATCGAGGTAACCGTCGACTGCGAGGACGGTGAGGACTGCACCGTCGATGTGGAGAACGCGAACTCCTTCGAGTTCGCGGCCTCGGCGTGCGGCGACTCGGGCGAGTGCGACGTGAAGGTCGACTGCACGGACGGCGACTGCGCCTGCACCGTGAACGGCGAAGCAGCCGACTGTTCCGAACTCGGCCTCTGATCGCAGGCCGTTGCTACGATCCGCGCGATGCGCGCGGGGGTTTATCTCGGCCCCGGTGAAGTAGCGCTCGCGGAGCGGGCGCTGCCGGAACCCGGCCCGGGCGAGGTCCGGCTTCGGATCACCGCCTGCGGCTTGTGCGGGACCGACCTGCATCTGGTTCACAGTCCGAAACCGATCATCGAGCCGGGCTCGATCATGGGCCACGAGATGGCCGGCGTCGTCGACGACCTGGGAGCCGGTGTCTCGGACTTTGAAGCGGGAGAACCGGTGGTCGTGGAGCCGCTCGCCTCCTGCGGCGACTGCGATCCGTGCCGGGAGGGCCGGGACTCGATCTGCCGGCAGCTCGAGCTCTACGGCATGCGGCGGCCGGGCGGCTTCGCGGACGCCGTTGTCGTGCCGGCCCATCGCCTGTATCGCGTTCCGTTCTCCCTGCCGCCGTCTCTTGCCGCCCTCGCCGAACCGTTCGCGGTCGCGGTCCATGGACTCCGGCTGGCGGATGCGGACCGGAAGAAACCGCCGGCGAAGCTGCTGATCCTGGGCGCCGGTTCCATCGGTCTTGCGGCGGTCGCGGTGGCCCGGGCCTGGGGCTTCGGCCATGTGGCGATCACGGCCCGCCACCCGCACCAGACCGAGACGGCGAAGCGGCTCGGCGCGCACGAGGTGCTGGACGCCGGCCCTCCGGAAGACCTGACCGGCTACGACGCCGATCTCGTGGTCGAAACGGTGGGCGGCCTGGCGGACACGATGACGGCGGCAGGTATCGCCCTCGCGCCGGGCGGCACGATCTGCGTACTCGGCGTGTTCATGGGCCTCGTGACTCTCGACCCCCTCGTGCTGCTCGGCAAGGAAGCGCGCCTGCAGTGGTCGAACTGCTACTCGCGGCGGCCGGGCGAGGCCGACTTCGCCGAGGCGGTGGACATTCTGGTTGCGGGAGGGGACAGTTTCGACAGCCTGCTCACCCACCGGGTGCAGCTGGACGAGATCGAGCGTGCCTTCAAGATCGCGGGCGACAAGCGGTCCGGAGCGGTCAAGGTGACCGTCATTCCCTGAGACCGCGCGCCGGCCGCGGTCAGACCTCCGGCCAGTTCGGGTGCCAGGGACGGGCGCGCTCGAACAGCCGCGCGGCCCGCAGCACGAGATCGTCGCGATGCCGCGGCCCCACGATCTGCAGGCCGACGGGCAACCCGGCGTCGGAGAGGCCGGCGCGCACGGTCGCCGCCGGGTGGCCGGACATGTTGAACGGAATCGTGAACGCCGCGACCCCCGCCGGCACCTGCTCCCGGCCCTCGGTGTGGGTGGGGAAGGGTCCGCGGGCCGGCGGCGGATCGTAGGGCACCGTCGGCGTCAGCAGCAGATCGAAGCGGTCGAAGACCTCGCCGCACCAGAGATTCAGCTCAGCCCGTTCGCGCGCGGCGGCGCCGAAGGTCTCGGGCGTCATCTCCCAGGAGCGCTCCAGCGCCTCCGCGAACGAGTGGGTCATGTCCTGGCGCTGGTTTCGAAGCGGTTCGTGGATCTGGCCGGCGATCAGGAAGTTGCCGAGCGTCCCCCAGGCCGCCGTGAGCATCGGCGGCCCGCCCGGTACGTGCTCCTCGAGCGGTTCGACCGAAAGGTCGGCCTGGTCGAACACGGACGCCGCGCCCGCAGCGACCCTTGCGACGTCCGATTGGACTCTCGCGTACCCGAGGTCCGGCGACCAGGCGATACGAAGGGAGGAGGGGAGCCCCGATTCGAGCACTTCGCGGTAGCTCAGACCCGGATGGGGCAGTGAACCGGGATCGCAGGGCGAGGGACCGGCGACCAGGTCGAGGAACAGGGCCCCGTCCTCCACTGTGCGGGTGAGGGGACCGTAGACCGCGGTGCTGCCGTAGTCCCAGGCCTTCATCGGCCCACGCGGTATCCGGCCCTGGCTCGGTTTCAGGCCGAACGCGCCGGTGAAACTGGCCGGAATCCGGATCGAGCCGCCGCCGTCCGAGGAGGTGACCAGGGGCAGCACGCCGCCCGCCAGCACCGCGGAGGAGCCGCCGCTCGATCCGCCGGGGGTACGCTCGGGGTTCCAGGGCGAGCGGGTGACGCCGAACAGCGGGTTCTTGGTGATCGCGGTGAACCCGAACTCGGGGGTGTTCGTCTTGCCGACGACGACCGCGCCGGCGTCGCGCAGCCGGGCCACCTGCGTCGAGTCCGCCTCGGCGACCGAGTCGCGGAACACCCGCGAGCCCATGGACGTGACCATGCCGGCCACGTCCTCGAGGTCCTTGACGCCGAGAGGCACCCCCTCGAGCGGCCGGGCGTCGCCGGCGGCGCGGCGCGCGTCGGCCGCCTTGGCGTCGGCCAGCAACTCTTCGCGCGGCCGCAGGCTGACGACGGCGTTGAGCTTCGGGTGCGTGGCTTCGACGCGCTCCAGGGTCGCGTCCATCAACTCGACGCACGAGAGTTCTCCGGCCGACAGAAGGTCGAGGAGCTGAATCAGGCTGAGGCGGTCGAGGTGCATGCCGAATCTCCGAGCTGGTCCCTTGGAGCGCGGAGAATAACCGGCAGCGCGAGCAGGAACAGCGCCCAGCGCTGGATCTCCGTGTCGCGCCAGTTCGCCTCGAACAGGCCGGCAACGTTCAGCGCCAGGAGGGCGAACAGGACGCCCAGGTAGAGGTCGGCGCGCGGCCCGGCCCGTCCTCCTTCCCGGCGATAGCCCTCGAACGCCATCGCCGCCGCCGCAGCCATCAGCCAGAGATAGGCGAGCAGTGACGGGATGCCGCGGCTGGCGGCCATGTGGACGAACGTGTTGTGCAAGTGTTTCACCCGCGCGCGGACCGAGGTCGGATGGCGGTAGGCCGGGTACCACTCGCGGACCATGGCGGGGCCGATGCCCGTGAAGGGGCGGTCGGCGATCATCTGGCCGCCGGCCCACAGCATGCACAGGCGGTCGTAGTTCGAGGGATAGCGGAGTTCGATCATCGACGTCGCTCGCTGCCAGTAGGTCGGCCACAGGGTCGGTGCAACGGCTGCGAGTGAGGCGGCGGCCAGGACCAGCGCGGCCGCGAAACCCAGGAAGACGCGCCGGCGCTGAAGGGCCATCGCCGCGACCGCGAGGGCGAAGGCGCCCACCCAGGCGCTGCGGGTCAGAGTCAAGGCCAGCGCCCCGCCGACGAGTGCCAGACCGATCCAGTTGACGCGCGAGCGCCAGCCGCCCGCTCTGCTGAGGCGGCCGGCGATCAGGGCAAGGCCGAGCAGGAGAACGCCGGAGAACGTCATGTAGTGCGAGAACGGTCCGGGGATCCGCTGGTGGAGCGGTCCGTAGTCGGTCAACGCGAACTGCGCCAGGCCGTAGACGGCGAGTACGCCCGAGACTCCGACCAGGGACGCGATGGCTACCCGCGCCTGACGTTCGCCGCGGACGAGCAGGAGCGCCAGCGGCAGGGTCAGGACGGCGTAGAGCGTGGAGAGTTCCTGGAGGCTGGTCGCCGGATCGTAGGAGAAGACGGCCGAGAGCACGAAGCAGCCCGCGTAGAGGCTTAGGGGGAGCAGGAGCCGCCGCCTCCGTCGCCGGTCCTCGTCGGCCGTGGCGAAGTGGAGCCGCCGCCGGCGGATGGCGGCCCAGATCAGGGTGAAGAAGAGGAGGAAGTTCGACAGCGCGATGCCGAACGTGGTGACGAGGTGGCTCACGAAGAGCCAGAATCCCGCGCTTCCCTCCGCCGCCCGGCACGGCCGGATGAGGGCGCGCTCGATCGCCCTCATCGCCGCCCGCGCTCCGCTCATGCCGGCAGTCTACGTCGGTGCGCCGGCCCTCTCTACCGCCCCCGGCTTCTCACTCCCGTCACCGTCAGCCCCGCACGCGACACCTCGACCTCGATGTCCCGCAGCCCGTCGCCGCCCGCCTCGACGCCGGGCGGCGGCTCGAAAGCGATCAGGTACTGGGATCGGAGAGCGCGTTCGATCTCGCGGTAGATGCGGTCCAGGTCTTCTACCGAAGCGGCCGCGTGGTAGCGGCCGCCCGAGCGTTCGGCGAGATGCCTGAGCGCATCCGTAGTTGCCTCGTCGGAGACTCTCAGGGCGATGGGATAGACGACGACGCCGGCCAGCTCCACCTGCGTGAGCACACGCTCGAAGTCGAGATTACTGTCCGTGTCGGCGCCGTCGCTGAGCACGACCAGGGCGCGCCGATCCGGGCGGCCCGCGAACGACGAGACGGCATAGGCGATCCCGTCGTAGAGCCGGGTGGAGCCCCATGCGCGCAGGCCCTCGGCGGCGTAGCGGAGCAGGCGAGTGTCGCCCGAGAAAGGCGCCAGGCGGTTCAGGTCGTGGTTGAAGACGATCAGACTGGCGGTGTCGCGATCGGTCAGGATGCCCTCGAAGAAGCGCTGCGCACTGGTCGCGGCGACGCGGACGCCGCGGCCCATCGAACTTGAAATGTCCATCAGCAGGGCAACGGTGAGCGGTCTGTCGGCGAGGTTCCGGAAGTCGCGGATCCGTGCCTCGACGCCCCGGTGCAGAACGCGGAAATCGGCCGCGTTCAATCCCGTCGCCGGCCCCGCCTGCCGGCCTCCGACGGAGACCAGCAGGTCGACGAGTCGGACCTCGATTTCTTCCGGCGCCCCTGACCCGAGGAAGACGAGGTCCTCGACGGTCTCGCCCGTACGGAGCGTGGCGGCGACTCGAACGAAGCTCAGCGGCAGGCGCAGTCCGGCCGGAACCCGGCATCGAAACGGCGCTGCGGTCATGCTCTGGAGGAGTTCGGCGTCCAGATGGCAGTCGACGCGGTCGAGCTCCCGGCCGGACGGGACGTCGACGCGCACGGACAGGTCGAGCGCCTCCGCGACGACCGCCGGGTCCGGGCGCTCGAGCGCGATCGAGAACGGATGTTCCTCCCGCTCGATCTCCAGTACGTGACGAGCCAGGAGTGATCCCGCGGCGTTGTGTCCCTGGACCTCGATCAGGTGGCGGCGGCCCGGCAGATCGAGGTCCTGCACGAAGGGAGGGGCGTCGATGGTCGCGACCGCCGCGCCGTCGCGCAGGAAGACGACCCGAGACACGGCCGCGCTGGCCACGACTCGGGCCGTGAAGGTCGAACCGAGGACGCGGCCCTCGGCCGCCAGCAACTCGACGCTCGGCAGTTGGTTGAGCGCGATCGTCTCGCGACGGCTCAGGAGGCCGAGGCCGGGGACATCGGGCTGCACGTCGAGCGCCGGCACCTCGAGCGTGCTGCTCGTCCGGAGGAGGCCGCGACCCAGGCGGTCCTCGGCGCGGATCTCCAGCCGGTAGGCGCCGGCCGGCAGCCGCCGGTAGAAGTCGAGGGCGACATCTGCTGTTCCGCCGCTCAGGTGATGAGTGACGACGAAGGCGTCGGCCAGCCGGTCGCGCAGGAAGACGTCGCCGGTGATCGTCACGCGTTCGAGGATCTGGCCGGCGCCGATGGCGGCGAGGTGTTCGGCCGGCAGTCGCAGCTGGCCACGCATCGCCGTGCGCCGGTTCTCCGTACCGAGGGGTTCGAAGTCGAGCGAGACGCGCGGCAGGGTCATGGCGTCCGCGTCGAGGACGGCTTCGACGCGAAGGAAGCGGTCGACCCAGCCGGCGTCGGACGCTGCGTCGGCCCAGCCAATCCGCTCGATGAAGTCCCGCCAGCCGACGGCGCGTCCAAGCCGCCGCTCCAGGCGGCGGCGCTCGGTTGGGGTCAGGCAGCGGCGCCGCTCCGCCTGGTCGAGCACCCTGGACGCGCCGGTTGGTGGCGCCTCGGCGGCGCGACCATTCCCGTCCGGCCGTACCGGTTCGAAGGTCAGATCGACGCCGGAGGACGGCGACCAGAGCCGCATGGACCGGGGGTCGAAGTTCACCTGCTGAACGAACGCCAGAACGAGCTCGTCTTCGTCCCGACGAGGTGGACGGCCGAGCTGGTGTTCGAGCCGCCAGCCGTCGTAGGTCCAGATCTCGATGCGCCGGAGTTCCGACTCGCAGGGTTCAACGGTCTGGCGGTAGGCCGGCTTGCCGGCCAGGAGCACGGCGCGATCCATCGCCGGCGACCGTTCCCGGAGCTGGTCGCGGGCCTCGCGGTTCTCCTGCCAGCGCTCCAGCAGACGCTCGGGCCGCGCCGCCCAGAAGGCGCGCAGGAAGCGCTCGCGCGCGCCCGGACCTTCCAGACGCTCGAAGGCGCTACTCTCCGCTTCGGCAAGCAGCGGCTCCACTTCCGCGAGCCACTGCTCGTAGAAACCCGTCAGTCGCGCCTGCGGCCGGCGGCTTCCCTGGGCATCGGCTGGCGTCGCGGCAGCGGCGAGCAGCGTCGCCGCGACGAAGATCACCGGTGCGGCCGCGCCGACGCGGCCGCACCGGGGAAGGAGCTGTTTCGGGCGGGTCGAGCCTCTACTCCGGGAGGAGCGCCTTGATCGCGTCGGAAGGCTCGAAGACGCTCGGATCGACGTCGTCGAAGGTCACGGAGTCGATGGTCTGGGTGATCTCCATGCCGAAGGACGGGATGCTCGTGGTCGTGGACGTTGCGAACAGGACGCCGCCGAACTCCTTGTACTCACCCAGGGTAGTGCTCGTTTCCATGGTGCCCATCTCGCTCGTGGTGGTCGCTTCCTCGCCGATCAGCAGGCCTGTCTCCACGGCGAAGTAGCGCGACGACTCGTTGCCGTCAACGTCGACGAGATTGATCCGGTAGGCAGCCTGATCGTTCCATTCGGTCTCGCCGACCGCGGTCTGCTCGGAGTAGAGCTCGTCGTACTCCAGGTCTCCGTGGATGCGGGTCTGGTTCTTCAGGGTGCTCAACTCTCCGCCCTCGAGCAGGCGCGCGCCCTGCATCGGGTCCTCGGACCATCCGAACTCGCCGTTGAACCCCTGAACGTTGCTCCCGAAGCCCGGGATCTCGATGTTCAGGAGGCCCTTGTCGGGTGCGGCAAGGTAAATCGTCGCCTCGCCTGACAGGCCCATCGCCGGCATCTCGAAGGCGCCCTTGATCGTCATCGAGGCGTGCGCGCGGATGGCATCTTCGCCGCCGATCGCTTCAACGTGACGGGCGATGATCTTCTGCTCCTCCGTCAGCTCTGGCGGTGGAGGAGGCTCTGGTGCGGCCGCGGCCGGGGCTTCTCCGGCTTCGTAGGCGGCGCAGCCGCCGAGAATCAGGCCCCAGCATGCGAGTGCGAGCAAAGCGTTGCGGCTGGTTGGCTTGAAGGACATGGTGGATCTCCTGAGTTCGTTGTCTGTGCGGGTTCGTGGCACCGTCTACTCCGGCAGCAGCGCCTTGATCGCTTCGGAGGGCTCGAAGACGCTCGGATCGACGTCGTCGAAGGTGACGGACTCGATTGTCGCGATGATCTCCATTGCCATCGAAACGAGGTTGGTGGAGGTCGACGTGGCGATCAACACTCCGCCGAACTCTTCGTAGTCACCGATGGTGATCGCCACCTCCATCGCTCCCATCTCGGTCGTCTGTGTTCCCTCCGCGCCGATCAGGAGCCCGGTCTCCTTGGCGAAGTACTGGGACATTTCGTTGCCGTCGACATCGACCACGTCGAGTTGGTAGGCGGCTTGACCGTCCCATTCGGCTTCTCCGGCCGTCGTCTGTTGCGGGAAGAGGTCGGCCCGCTCAAGGTCCGCGTAGAAGCGAGCCTGGCGCTTCATCTGGTCCAGCATGTCGCCTTCCAGTACCTGTGCGCCCGCCATTGGGTTCTCGACCCAGCCGATCTCTCCGTTGTAGGCCTGGACGTTCTCGCCCATGCCTGGCATCTCGCCCTTCACGATCATCTTGTCGGGCGCGATGAAGTAGGCCGTCGTCTGGCCGGACATGCCCATTGCCGGAATCTCGACCCCTCCGTTGACGGTCCTCGAGCTGTGTGCGCGGATCGCTTCCTCGCCGCCCAGGGCCTCGATGTAGCGGGCGACGATCTCCTCGGGCGACGGCAGTTCTTGGTCGTCGGCGAGGAGCGGCGCGGCGGAGAGCGCGGCTCCCAGTGCCAGGGTGTAGCCGGCTAGCGAGACAGCCTTGCGGCGCTGGAGGAAGAGTGACATGGAGAGTCTCCTGTGATGGGTCGCGTGCTGTCGTACTTGACTACGCAGAAGCGATGATTCGGTTGCGGTTGCCGGTGGTGACCTAGCTGGCCCACTTGCGGGCCGCGGCCAGAGCTTCCTCGGACGGTGGAATGGTAGGCCGTAGCCGTGACGTCGTGTTGAACGGTTCCGTGTCGATCTCGTCGAGGCGTACGTCGCCGGCGAGGACCGCCCGCTTCCACGCCTGCTGCTCGTCTTCGCGGGCCTGAAACTCGGGCATCACCTCGCGGGCGAACAGCTCCAGGCTGGTCATGATGTCCTCGTGCGTGTTCTTGCCGGCCTGGTTGAGCAGGATGACCTGGTCGACGTGGGCCCGTTCCAGTTCCCGCAGGCGCTCGCGGATCGTCTCCGGCGAGCCGATCAGTTCGCTGTCCGAGCGCTTCCGGCCCTCGGGGGTCTGCTTCCACTCCTGGTAGCGCTCCCAGAAGTTGTTCGTACCGGGTTCGAAGGGGCCTTCCTTGTTGTAGAGCTGGAGGGCGAACTGGAAGAAAGTCCAGCCGTCGGCCTTCCGCTGCGCTTCCTCGTCGGTCGGCGCGCACATGAAGCCGCTGACCGTGGCCAGGTTCGGGTTCGTCCGGTAGTCGCAGAGTTTGCGCTGGTCGCTTACGAACGTGTTGTAGTAGGCGTTGACCCAGGCCCGGGCGGAGTCGAGATCGGCGAACTTGAAGCACAGCGCGCCCATACCGCGGTGCGCGGCGTAACGAATCGTGTCGAGCTGCGAACAGGCGACCCAGAGCGGCGGATGAGGCCGCTGCAGCGGCTTCGGGATCACGTTGCGGAGTGGAAAGTCGAAGTAGTGGCCGTGGTACTCCCAGCCCTCGTTCCAGAACATCGGCAGGCAGGCCTGGACGGCCTCTTCCCAGACGATCCGCTTGTCGCGGAAGCTGCGCCCGAAGGGATGTAGCTCGGTGACGCTCGAACCCTCGCCCAGGCCGAGTTCGACCCGGCCGTTCGAGACCAGGTCGAGGGTCGAGACCCGTTCGGCGACCCTGGCCGGGTGGTTCGTCGTCAACTGGACGATGCCGTGGCCAAGGCGGATGTTCTTCGTCCGCTGCGACGCCGCGGCAAGGAACACTTCGGGCGCCGAGCTGTGGGAGTACTCCTCCAGGAAGTGGTGCTCCACTTCCCAGGCGTAGTCGTACCCAAGCCGGTCCGCGAGTTCGATCTGGTCCAGAGAGTTCTGAAGCAGCCGGTGCTCCGAGTCCGGTCCCCAAGGCTTCGGGAGCTGATGCTCGTAGAAGATGCCGAATTTCATAGGCCGCCGACAGTACCACCGCGGGTGCGGCGGGCTGCTAGGGTCGCGCGGCGGAGGTAACAGGTAATGGCGGCGATGACGGCGGACGAGATTCGGAGCGCGTGCGGCGAGTTGAACGGTTGGGAGGCGGATCTGGAAGCACCTGCGATATCGAGGGAGTACCAGTTCCCGACCTTTCCGGCGGCGGTGTGTTTCGTCGACTTCGTGGCTGAGCTGGCGGAAGCGGCGGATCATCACCCGGACATCGACGTTCGATACAACCGGGTCCGGCTCACGTTGAGCACTCATTCGGCCGGCGGCGTGACGGAGAAGGACTTCGCGCTCGCCCGTGCGATCGACCATTGCTGATTCGCTAGCGCGCCAGCCCATGACTCAGCCTTTGCAAGCGGCGACGCCGCGGCCTGCTCCTGAGGCGCCCTACTACCTGGCGGTCGGCAACGAGGTCGAGCTGTTCCTCGCCGCCCACCGGGCGCGCATGCCGGTGCTGCTCAAGGGGCCCACGGGCTGTGGCAAGACGCGCTTCCTCGAGCACATGACGTATCGGCTCTACCGGGGAAGAGACGCGGCGGCGCGTACGGGGATCGAGACGCCTCTCGTCACCGTGGCGTGCCACGAGGACCTGACCGCGACCGACCTGGTCGGCCGCTACCTGCTCGAGGGCGACGACACGGTGTGGATGGACGGTCCGCTGACCCGGGCCGTGCGGGACGGATCGATCTGCTACCTGGACGAGATCGTCGAGGCGCGCAAGGACACGACGGTCCTGATCCACGCGCTGACCGACCACCGGCGCATCCTGCCGATCGAGAAGCGCGGCGAGATCCTGCCCGCGCACCCGGACTTCCTGCTCGTGCTGTCGTACAACCCGGGCTACCAGAGCGTCGCCAAGGACCTGAAGCCGAGCACGCGCCAGCGTTTCGTGGCGCTCGAGTTCGACTATCCGCCCCCCGAGGTTGAAGCGGAGATCATCGCGCACGAAGCGGGGATCGACCTGACCCTGGCGCGGGACCTCGCCGAACTCGGCAAGCGCATCCGCAACCTTCACCACCGCGGCTTCGACGAAGGGGTCAGCACCCGCCTGCTCATCTACACGGCGCAGTTGATCGCCGGCGGCATCGGCGTGCGCGAGGCCTGCGTCGCCGCGATCTGCCGGGCGATCACCGACGACGACGAGGTCCAGCGAGCGGTGACCGAGGTGGCGGCGACGCTGTTGCCTTGACCGCGGTTGCCCTCGACGACATCGCCCGCGTCCTCGAGATCTACGTCGAGGCGATGCTGGCGCGGCCGGCCGAAGTCCGGCCGCTCGCCGATCTGCAAGCCGGGGACAGATCGGGTGCTGGGCATCTCGACCTGGAAGGAGCGGCAGCCGCCGGCC
The DNA here is from genome assembly GCA_009836625.1 of Holophagales bacterium. GTDB lineage: Bacteria > Acidobacteriota > Thermoanaerobaculia > Multivoradales > Multivoraceae > Multivorans. The sequence continues at coordinate 1,047,432 of VXVC01000004.1, read as the reverse complement.
GGCCGACGACCGACGGCGCCGCCTTCTACCTGCCGGAGCGGATCGACCGGTTGCCGGACACGTACGGCAACTTCATGGTCTACCGGATGGCCGTGCTGCACCAGTTGGGCGGTGTGCTGTTCGGCACCTACCGGCGGGGTCCGCTCCGGTTCGCCGACTTCTTCGCCGCGTTCGACGAGCCGGGCCTTGCTCGGGCGCTGTTTGCGCGGCTCGAGGGTGCACGCATCGATGCCGCTCTCGCGAGAGTTTTCCGCGGGGTGGGCCGCGATCTGCTGCGGCTGGTCGACGATGCGCTCGATTCGTCGCTGAGCCCGGCATCAAGGCCGGCGGCGCGCCGGCAACCGCGGGAAGCGGCCCTCTTCGACCTGGCGCGGGCGCTCCTGCTGGCGCAGCGGTCCCAACTGCCGGTGAGCGCGGCTAGTGCCGATTCGGCAGGCCGGATGCCGGTGCGATTCGAAGAAGCAGCGGCGCTGTTGAACCCCGGCGCCACCGTCGATCACACGCTGCGCGCCATACGAGCGCTCTATCCCGAGTTCGTCGCCCTGCGCTCGGCTCTCAGTTCGAGCGGCTCCGGCCCGGCCACTGACAATGGCCGACGGCAGGATCACGCCGCCGATCCGGATCCCGAAGCCGAAGCCCCATCCCTCGACTTGCCGGCGCCCGCGCACCATGGCGATCCGGCACCGGAGCGAGTCGAGTTGCGCCGGGAGTGGCAGGAACTCGCATCCGAAGTCGAGCTGAGGGACAACGTGGAACCGGGCCCGATCGCCGCGGGCCTGATGGAGCAGTTGCAGGTCGATGAACTGGGCGTGCTCAGCCTGCAGGACGGCGATCTCTCGGGCACCGCCGGCCTGCCGCTGACCGACCTGGACATCACGGGAGCGATCGAGGCCGAAGGGGCCGACGAGGAGCCGACCCTGATCGAACTGGAATCCGAGGAACTGGCGGCCCGTCTCGAAGAACTCTCGAAGCGGCTGGAGCGTGAGCTGGCCGAGGCCGGGCTCGACCGGGAACAGGTCTTCTACTACGACGAGTGGGATCATGAACTGACCGGCTACCGCCGCCGCTGGTGTCACCTGCGGGAGAAGGCGATCGAACCGCTGGATATGCCCTCGAACGGCTCCGCGGCTTCACCGGAACGGTTCGTCGACGAGACGCGGCGTCTCCACGCCGACCTGCTGCGGCGCGTCCGGAAGCAGTTCGAGCTCCTCAAACCGGAGGAGTTCCGGCGCATGCGGCGCCTGATCGAGGGCGAGGAGCTCGACCTTGACCGCGTGGTCGAAACCCACGTCGACCGCCGCGCCGGCCGGCCGCCGGACGGCGCCGTCTACATGAGTCGCCGGCGCCAGCATCGGGACGTGGCGGCCGCCTTTCTGCTCGACATGAGCGCCTCGACCGACGCGGAGGCGCCGGTCGACGAGCCCGAGCCGGCATCAGGCCGCGAACCGGAGCCGGAGTACGTCGGCGTGTTCGACGACTTCGACTGGCCGGACAACCCGCAGCCGATCCCCCCGGGACGCCGGGTGATCGACATCGAGAAGGAGTCGCTGGTGCTGATGGCCGACGCGCTCGAAACCCTGGGTGACGACTACGCGATCTACGGTTTCTCCGGCTTCGGCCGCAAGGAGGTGGAGTTCTTCGTCGCCAAGGAGTTCGACGACGACTTCGACCGGGAGGCCGAGGACCGGATCGCCGCGATGGAGCCGAAGCGCAGCACCCGGATGGGGCCCGCCATCCGCCACGCCGCGGCGAAGCTCGCCGAGCGCGAAGCGAAGGTCAAGGTTCTGCTCATCCTCTCCGACGGCTACCCCCAGGACTTCGACTACGGCAGCGACCGGGCCTCTCGAGTCTATGGCATCCGCGACACGATGGTCGCGCTCCGCGAGACGGAACGCCAGGGCATCTCCACGTTCTGCATCACCGTCGATCCGGCCGGCCACGACTACCTGCGCGAGATGTGCCCTGAGCGTCGCTACCTCGTCATCGACGAGATCGCCGCGCTGCCCAGTCAGTTGCCGAAGGTGTACCGAGGACTGACGGCCTAGGAGCAGCCGGCGCTCCGTGAGGGCGAGCAGAGACCGAAAGAAAACCCCGGCAACCCGAAGGCTGCCGGGGCGAAAGCGTCGAGCCTTAGTTGGCGCAACTAGCCGCAGTTGTCTACGTACTGGTTGCTCCAGTAGGTACTGGCCGCTCTGAGGTCCTGGCAGGTCTGCGAATTGCTGTAGCTGTTCCCGCTGCGGCAGTTGTTGAAGTATTGGTTGGCTGATCCGTACCTTGCAATGACGTACAAGTTGCACGCATGCGGGATCGGGAAGGGAGAGCCATACGGAGAGGCGATCATCTGCAAGCCGTCGGCCGAGGGCGGGACGGGCGGCGTCGCGTCGGCGCGCTCGATTGCATCTCCCGAGCTATCCAGCATCTCGCGGGCTTCGGCATGTCGTGCTCGAGCGTCGAGGATCGCTTCGTACATCCACTCAAGCTCCGCTGTCGTGACGGCATCGAGGGACTGCCGAATCTGCCAATCCATCTCAGAGTGCGTCGGAAGATCCACGACCGGGCCAACGTCGATGTCCCGGAAAGTGGGTGCGGTGTCTTGAGCGTAGCCGACCGTAAGCAAGCCTGCCAGAACAGACAGCACGGTGCCGGCGAGAACAATGTCTCTCTTCTTCATGGTGTGAGTAGCTCCTCTCACGTCTTGCCAACGGGCGAGTCTGCGACGCTAACCACCGCAATTTGGAAGCTGCCTATTGGCGAGTGAGGGAGTTTAGCCGGCTCGCCTACGGCGGGCAACCGTGTCCCCTGGTGATACGGTAGGCGAAGGAAGTCATCTAGGGCGCGTTCCGGCCTTTGCGCCGGGTCGCCCGCCCCATAGAACAGCCCTTAGCTCAGGGACGGGGATAGCTTCCCGGTCCCGGCAAAAAGGTGGGACGCCTTGCCGCTAACGCGCGCTAGACGACTTCAACGGCCCGGCATCAAGGCAGCCAGAGTTGGGTGACGAAGCCGGCCTCTGTTGGCTGGCCTTCACCCGGCAAGGTCGAGTGGCCAGGCGAGTCGCGTCTACGGCCTGACGGTGCTAACGCACATCAGCGCGTCAGCACACCCAGCGGCGGTGCCCCGTCCGGACTCTCGAAGTCCACGCCGAGCAGCATCGCGATGAGGTCGGCGATGTCGGTCAGCCCCATGCGGTGGACGGTGCGACCGGCTTCGAAGCCGGCGCCCCAGCCGACGAAGCCGGTGAGGATCTCGGGGAAGTCGGTTGGGAAGTGGCCGTGGGCGCCGCCGTCGGTGGGGCGCACGGCGTCGCCGGAGGCGTCGGAGCCGAAACTGACGCCGAGGGCGCCGGCCAGGGCGAAGGGGACGCTCGGGCTGGCGCCGATCTCGTCGAGCTCGTCGCGTTCGACGCTGCGGAACAGCCGGCCGATGGGCTGAGGGAGGTCCGCGAGGATGGCGCGGACTGCGTTCAGCGCCTCTTCGTCGGCCGCGTCCTGCAGGTGAAGGAATGTAGAGCCGCCGCTGGGGTGGAAGGTGGCGCGCCACTCACCGCGGTCGGGCTCGGTGCCGTGGAGGCCGGCTTCGGCCAGCCAGACGTTGGGCATCACCTGGGTGTGGAGGTCGACGAAGCCGTGGTCGCCCGTGATCACGAAGGCCGTGCGGTCCAGGATGCCGGCGCGTTCCGCGGCGTCGCGGACCGCGCCGATGGCACGGTCGGCGGCGCCGACGGCGCGCCTGATGCGATCCGACTCCCGGCCGTGCGCGTGCTGGGCGGAGTCGGTCGTGATCAGGTGCAGCGCCAGCAGAGCCGGCCGGTGGGTTTCCAGGACGTAGGCGGCCATCACTCCGGTCGTGTCGTCCCGCGTGATGTAGGCGGCGGAGTAGTTGCGCAGGTTGAGGCGGCCTGTCGCTTCCCGCTCCAGTTCCTGCCACAGGCCGGGCGTGCTGCCCTCGCGCATCGGCAGCAGGCGGTCGCTGTTGGGATCGAGGGAGTAGACCTCCGGCACGAGCCAGTCCACGGGTGCGCCGACGGACACCGGCCAGGAGATCGCCGCGGTCCGCCGGCCGGCCTCGCGCACGGCGTCCCAGAGCGTGGGAACCTGGATCGCCGATTCGTGCCAGTACCACTCTCCGCTCTGACCCTCGGGTTCGAAGGGCCGGTTGTAGTAGATCCCGTGCCGGGCGGGCACCGCGCCGGTGACGATCGTCGTGTGCGACGGGTAGGTGACCGTAGGAAACACCCCGCGCACACCCTCGGCGTGTGCGCCGTCGCGCGCCATCTGCTGCATGTTCGCCGCGGGCCAGGAGGAGCCGGGGAGGTAGAAGTCCGGCCGGAGGCCGTCGACCGAGACCAGGACGACGTGGTCGGCACGCGGCTCAGTCTGTGCCGCCAGCGGACTGGTGGCCAGCAAGAGGGAGCAGAGGACGGCGCCGGCGACGGCGGGAAGACTCGGCAGCCCGCGCCGCAGACTGCCGCCAGCGGATGCCGGTCCCACCACGGGCTCCTAGACGGCAGCCGCGAGCCGGCCGTCGTAGATGCTCTGCCGCATCTCTTCCAGCTTGTCGAGGTAGAGCTGCCTGTATTCGTCGTAGTCGAGGTCGAACGGAGCCTGACCACGCTCGAAGCCGGCGAAGGTCTGGTTCGGGCCGTCCTCCGCGAACGGGCGCATCGCCTCGACCTGCGCCTCAAACTGCTCGACCAGGTGCGGATGCTCGGCGAGCAGGCGCTGCAGGATGTACACGCCGAAACCGATGTGGCGGGCCTCGTCGCGCTGGATCAGGCGAATCCCGCGGTTGAGCGCGGGCAACTTGCCCGTGCGCTCGAAGATCTTGTAGTAGATCGGATAGCTGGCTTCCGCGCCCACGCCCTCGACGTAGAAGTGGTACAGCATGATGGCGTTGAGCAGCGCCTCGGGGCTGTCGTCGGTGAACAGCGCGCGCATCGTCGCCGGCAGCCGCGTCGAGAACATGTCGCCGTGCAGGTTGGGGTAGGGGATGTCGACCCCGAACCGGCCCGGCAGCGCCTCGATCAACCAGGTCTCGAAGAACTGGACGTGGCGGGCCTCCTCGTACATCTGCGCGGTGACGTACATCTCGTCTTCCAGCCGGCCATCCTGGCGGAAGCGGAACTGGAGCGGCGCGAGTTCGTGGGTCACGCCGCGCTCGCCGACCCGGAAGCCGGAAATCAGGCGGATCAGCAGATTCCGCTCGTCGTCCGAGAAGGACATCCAGTCAGAGCGCTCCTGAGAGAAGTCGATTTCGGCCGGGTTCCACGAACGCTCGTGGGAAGCCGTGAAGAGTCGTATTGGCAGCGACGAACTGTCGAACGGCATGGCGAACCTCCTTGACGAGTCGATTGTAGCCCGCCCTGACTGGTTGGCGGGCGCCGGAGCCGTCAGTGTCGGCGGAAGGCTCGGACCAGCAGCAGCATGGCGACGGCCATGAGCAGTGATCCGGCCAGGAGTGGGGCGCCTGGCAACTCGAACGGAGCGGCGTCGGATGTGAAGTAGCTGAACACGCCGCTGGTGAAGACGAGCGGCGCCGCGATCGCGGACAGGCTCATCAGCGACGTGAGCGCCCCCTGGATCTTCCCCTGCTCGGTGGGCGCCACCGTGCCGGCGATGATCGCCTGGACTGCCGGGCCTGCTATGCCCCCCAGCGCTCCCGCGAAGATCACCGTGATGAGGACCGGGCCGTTCGGCGCGAGGCCGTAGCCGGCGAAGGCCAGCGTCCCGATGCCAAAGCCGACCAGCACCGCCCGGCGCTCGCCCAGCCAGGTGACCGCGGGTCGCACCAGGAATCCCTGGACCAGGGCCGCCGCAACGCCGACGGCTGCCAGCGCGAGGCCGTTCTGGAACTCGTTCCAGCCGTAGCGATAGCCGGTGTAGAGCACCCAGGAGGTCTCCAGGCCGCGTTGCGCGAGCGCCATCAGCAGAAAGGCGACCGCCAGACTGGCGACCAGGGGATAGGTGCGCAGGTGCACGATGCTCGACACGGGATTCGCGTTGCGGAGGGAGAAGGCGCTCCGGTTCTCCGGCGCCAGCGATTCCGGCAGCACGAGGAAGCCGTAGAGCGAGTTCAGGAGGCAGAGGCCGGCCGCGACGAAGAAGGGCAGCCGCAGGTCGATGCCACCGAGCAGGCCGCCGAAGATCGGTCCGAGGATGAAGCCGACGCCGAAGGCGACGTTGACCAGCCCGTAGTTCCGGGCTCGGGTCTCCGCCGTCGAGATGTCGGCGATGTAGGCGTTCGCCGTCGTGATGCTGGCGCCCATCACGCCGGCGACGATCCGGCCGACGAACAGCCAGCCGAGCGATGGCGCGTAGCCCATGACCAGGTAGTCCACGCCGAGGCCGAACATGGAGAGCAGGAGGATGCGCCGGCGGCCGAAGCGATCGGACAGCGCGCCGAGGATTGGCGCACAGACGAACTGCGCCACGGCGTAGGAGGCCGCGATCGCGCCCACGGCAACGGCGGCCGACGAGGTGTCGCCGCCTCTGAACTGTTCGACGAGCTCGGGGAAGACGGGAATGATGAGCCCGACCCCCAGCATGTCGAGCAGGATCACGGCGAAGATGAAGCCGACGCCGGCCTGGCGGTGGGGAGGCGCGGGTCGTTGAGGGGTGGTCATCGTGTGGATCGGCTCGCCGGCGGGCCACCGCGACAGAACCGCGGCATCGCCGGCCGAGGGCCGGGACTGCCGACGAGGTACTGGAGCGTCGGGAGAGTAGTACGGCTGGCAGGCGCTAGAGTTGACGGCATGACCCGCATCGTCGAAGCATCGCGGTCGAGGCGGCTGGGCGACCTGTTGCATTTGGCCCTGGTTGGAGCACTCGCGGCCTGTGGTCCGTCGGACGGACCGCCGCCGGAGCCTCAACCGGACGTGGACACGTTGCGCGCGTCTTTCATCGCGCAGATCGAATCGATCGACCTCGTGGCGGGTCTCGAAACCGACGGCGACGAGGTTCGCTTCGTTCGTCCCGACGGCTCGGGCGAGGACGTCGAGTGGCGCGTGCGGATCGACTCTCTCGAAGTGGAGTCCGGGGAAGGCCAGGGGGCTCAGGTGCTGGGTCGCGTACGGTCGGCCTGGAGTGCCAACGGCCGCCCGATCACGGTCCAGCAGGGCCCTGCCGGGCTGGTGACCGACATGCCTCAATGGCTCCTGGACGCCGGTCTGGCGCCCTCTGAATGCTGGGCGTTGTGGGACGAAGAAGCGAATGCGTGGGGCTGGACGTGACGCGGACCGCTGTTGATCCGCGGCTATGATCGAAGGACGCTGCTTTGCATTCCTGGGTTCACCCGCTCTTGGGAGGGTAGTCGGATGAGGAAGAACGAACAGTCGAGAGCCGTGGCGACGATTGGCGCGATGGCCCTGTTGCTCGGGCTCGCCGCCGGCGCGGTCCTGGCGGCCAACAACAACGCCAAGGACACGGACTGGGCAATCCCCCGCACCACTTACGGCCACCCGGACCTCCAGGGCGTGTGGGAGAACAACAACGGCACTCCCCTGCAGCGCCCCGCCGCCTGGGCGGGCAAGGAGCGGTTGACGGACGAGGAGTTCCAGGAGCTGATGGCGGCGGTCGCCGAAGCGACGGACCCCGGCGCGGACGCCCTGTTCGGCGACCAGCTCGTCCTGGCGGCGATCGAGCGGACGAAGGCGACGTCCTACGACCCGACGACTGGCAACTACAACCAGTTCTGGATCGCGGACCGGTACTTCACCAAGCGCACTTCGCTCGTCGTCGATCCGCCCGACGGTCTGATCCCGCCCTTTACCGAATCGGCGAAGAAGCGCCTCTGCAAGCGGGTGAAGCACCTGATGGAGCATCCGGCCGATTCCTGGCTCGACCGGCCGATCGCCGAGCGCTGCATCAGCTACGGCGCCCCCTTCATCTTCCCGGGTTACAACGGCTACCACCAGATCTTCCAGAGCGAGGACCACGTCGTCATTCACCAGGAGATGATCCACGACGCGCGCGTCATTCGGCTGGACGACGAGTCCGCTCTCGATGACGACGTCCGGCTTTGGAACGGCGACTCGCGTGGCCACTGGGACGGCGACACCCTGGTCATCGAGACGACGAACTACTCGAAGAAGAACGACTTCATGGGCTCCTCGGAGCAGCTGAAGATCACCGAGCGGTTCACGCTGACGGACCCGGAAACCCTGGAGTGGGAGATCACGGTGAACGACCCGGGGACGTGGACACAGCCCTGGACGGCGTCGATTCCCCTCAAGCGGACAGAGGACGCGATCTACGAGTACGCCTGTCACGAGGGCAACTACGGGATGGAGGGCATGCTCGCCGGCGCCCGCGCCGAAGAGGCGGCCAACAAGCCGAAGCAGCTCGATCCGGGCGTCGTGTTCCGCTACCCGGGACTGACCTGCGACTTCTAGGATAGGGCGCGACTTCAGCGAATCGGGCGAATCTCGACCCCAGGCAGGTTCAGCTTCAGCCAGGCCCGGTCAGCCGTGAGCGCAGGAAGACCGTGCGCGGTTGCCGTGGCGAGACACGCGCGGTCACCGAGCCCCAGGCCTGCCGCGGCTGTTGCAGGACGAAGCGCCCCGCTGCGGAGCGCCATGTCAGAGTCGAAGGGCAGGATGTCGACTCCGAGCGTGGCGAGAGAGTAGGCCACGGCGGGCTCCGACCATCCCTCATGCGTGAGTCGTGCAGCGACCTCTTCGACGTTGACAGCGGACATCGCTGCGCCGTCGGATAGGGCGCTGAACACCACCTCCGCCCCTGGTTCGCTCTGGATCAGCGCCAGCAGCGCCGATGCGTCCAGAAGAGAGCTAGCCACCGAACTCCTTCCGAGCCTCAGCTCGGCGCTCGGCGATGAAGGCATCAACCTCGCCGCCCTTGCCGCCGCCGTACTTCCTGGCCAGGGCCTGGACCTTTGCCACAGCGGCGTCCAGCGCAGCCTCCGCCGTGGTCATCTTGATCGAGTCGCCCTCGAGTGTCAGGACCACTTCCTGGCGTGGCTGGAATCGTAGTGCGGCACGGAAGGGTGCTGGTACCACGAGCCGGCCGGCTGCGTCCACGACGGTTGATACGGACTCGACGGTTGGTTCCGTGTGTCGTGCCATAGGGCACGTACTCTACCATGAAGACAAGAGCATGGTAGTCCGTGTCTTCCTTTCCACGAGCGTCCGGCACGGAGGAACGGCCGCCAGGCAAGTTCAGCCGCTGAGCATCCTCTCCCGTCGCTCGGCGCGCGTGAACGTGAGGGCGACGATCGCCGCGATCGCGAGGGCGGTGCCGATGCGGTTCTGAACGTTCAGCGCGAGCATTTGCGCCGCGTCCGCCTCTTCCACGGCGAGCGGGTTCCAGAACGGTGAGACGCGGAACGAACCGAACAGCCGGTTGAGGCCGAGGACGCCGATCGTGGCCAGGGAGCCGGCCACGTCGCTGCGGAACAGGGTCGCGAAGCCCATGGCGGCAACGAGGTAGAACACGACTCCCTGCGTTGCTCCGTACAGGCCCTGAAGAACCGGGAAGGCCGTGAAGAAGGCATAGGTCACGCTGGCGAGGAGGACCAGGCTGACCAGGAGCATCAAGACCGCGGCGGCGAGCTTGCCGAGCCAGACCCGATGGGCGCCTCCAGGCACGGTGTAGGCGATCTCGAGACTGTGCTGGTCGAGTTCCCCGGTGATGATTCGGCCGCCCAGGAAGATGGCGAGCACGGCTACCGGCACACCGATCAGGCTGTTCTGCGCCGCCACCGGTTCCAGGGCAGGCCGCATGCCGGCTACCAGCATGAGCGCCTGTACCGCCAGCCACACCAGGGGGAGCAGCGGCAGCAGCCAGTACCGGCGTCCACCAAGCAGCACCGCCGAGGTGCGAAGCAACGTGATCATGCCGGCGCCTCGGTGCGCGCCGCGCGCGCGAGCCACAGGTAGCCGTCTTCCAGCGTCGGCTCGGCGCGTGCGGCCCGCTCGTCCGGTCGTCCGGCGGCAAGGACTCGAAGGCTACTCGTGCCGTCGGGTTCCGGCTTGCGGTCGGCCAGCACCGCGCCATCGGGGAGCTCAGGCACTTCTTCTTCGTCCGCCGTCCGCCACGACCACACCCGGCCCTCGGCTTCCCGCGACAGCGCGGCCGGATGGCCGTCGAACACCATGCGGCCGCGGCTCAGCACCAGGACGCGATCGCACGCCACCGCCACGTCTTCGACGACATGAGTCGAGAAGAGCACGATCCGGTCCTTCGCGAGCCGTGAGAGCAGGTTGCGAAAGCGGACCCGCTCGCGGGGGTCGAGGCCGACGGTCGGTTCGTCGACGACGATGATCGGAGGCAACCGGAGCAGCGTGCGCGCCACCGCCACGCGCTGTCGCATGCCACCCGAGTAGCCGCCGATCTGCTCGTCGGCCCGCTCGTCGAGCCCGACCTCACGCAGCAGAGTCGAGATGCGATCGGTCCGTTCCGACTTGTCGATCTTGTAGAGCGCGGCGTAGTACTCGAGGTACTGGCGGGCGGTCAGCCGGGGCGGCAGGCCGGCGTCCTGGGGCAGGTAGCCGACGTAGCGCGCGAGGCGCGTTCGGACACTGAGCAACGGTACGCCGCCGAGCGTGATCCGGCCCCGCGTCGAGTCGAGAATGCCGGTCAATTGCCGGAGCAGCGTCGTCTTGCCGGCGCCGTTCGGGCCGAGTACTCCGACCATGCCGCGTTCGACCTCGAAGCTCACCGCGGCCAGGGCCTTGACCGTGTCGATCGGCAGGTCCAGGCCGAACACCTTCGTTGCCGCGGCGCGCCAGAGGCGGAGGATCTGACCTCGCCAGCCGCGTGCGCGCCGGCGGCGGGAAGTCCGCCGTTCCCGGCGCATCGTCTCCAGCCGCGCCGTACGGCGCCCGAGCTGAACCAGCAGGATGATCGTGGAAACGATGCCGAGCGCGACGAACCCTCCCACTTCAGGATCGGCGACCATCTCCGGAACGACCAGCCAGGCGAGAAGCGCCCAGGGCAGCAGGGCCGTCAGCACGCCTTCGACGCCGCCCGGTTTCACGCGGCCGAGATCGTCGGCGCGGCCGCGTACGCGCCGGATCTCGCGCAGCAACCGGGAGCCGATCAACAGGATGGCGATCAGGACGCCGAGGATGATCAGGCCGCCGCGCATCCGCGCTGCCAGGGCGATGGCGCCGGCGAACAGGAGGAGAAGAGGCAGCAGCCGGTCGCGTGCGTCGGCCGGTTCGAAAGCCTGGCCTCCCTGAGCGGCGACCCGTCTGGCGAAGTCGGCCGTAGCCCGCAGCGCCCGGCGCACCGGTCCGGGAAGGCCGTACGTCTTGCGCAGGTGGCGGACCACGAGTCTGGGCGGGCCGGCGGCCGTCTCCGGTTCTGGCGACGGCGGTTTCGGCAGCAGCCATACAGTGAGGCCGAGCAACGCCCCGGCGATCAGCACCGTGGTCGTGACCTGCCAGAACATCGACTCGATCACGCCGAACGCGAACAGAGGCGCCGTAGGGGCGATCACCGCGCCGAGCCAGGTCAGTACGACCCAGGGGCCGACGCGGCTGAACAGTTCGTCGAGGCGTCGCAGGAAGACGAAGCCGACCGGGATGACGAGCAACGTCAGCAGGGTCGCGGTCAGCAGGCCACCGATTACGAGCGTCGCAAAGGGCGGCCAGATCTCGTTCTCGCGGCCGGTCGCGATGGACAGGGGTGCCAGGGCCGCGACCGTCGTGGCGGACGTCATCAGTACCGGGCGCGCGCGCTCGCGGACGGCGGCGAGGGCGGCCGCGCCGGCGCTCCAGCCGGCGCCCAGCGTGTGCTGCTGCATCCGGTCGACGAGCAGGACGGCCGGGTTGATCGCCAATCCCAGCAGGACGAGCGCACCGAGCAGAGCCATCGCCTCGAAGCCGATGCCGGTCAGCACAAGAGCCCACACCGAACCGAGCAGCGCGAGGGGAAGGGCGATCAGGACAAGGATCGGCAGCGTCATCGACTCGAACGTCACTGCCAGGACGAGGAAGACCAGCAGAACGACCGGCACAACGATCCGCCGGAACCAGTTCGTGCTCTCCTGGGAGCGGTCGAGCGCGATCGTCGTGCCCGCGGGCCGGTGGATGCTCGCGATCGCTTCGTCCAGGCTGCGGTCGAAGGCGTCGCGCGCGGGTCCCCGTCGCGGCACGTCCGGCGACAGGGTGTAGAAGACCTCCCGTTCGCGGACGCCGTTGTGGTGGGTGATGACCGGGGAGGGCGGGGCTTGCCGCACTTGCGCCAGGGCGGCGACCGGCAGAACACCGGCCCCGGTCGAGACGCGGAGCCGTTGCAGCCCGCTGAGCGACACGTCGCGGTCGACGCCGCTGCCGTTTGATGACTCGGCCTCGTCGCGCCGGTCCTCCAGCCGTTGCACGACGATAGGCAGCTCTCTGCCGCTGGCGAGCGGATAACCGGTGTTGATCCTGGTCCCCTCGCGGCCGGCCAGATTCAGCATCGGCAGTACTTCGTCCAGAAGCACGCCGAACGTGTCGAAGGCGCGCCGATTCGGACTCACGTGGAGTTCGTCGGGCCCCGGGCGTACTGCCGGATAGGCGCTCGCGATGCCCTCGATCTCCCGCAGCCGCTCGGTGACCTGGGCCGCGAGGTCGGTCAACTGCTCGTTGTCGTTGCCGGAAAGGACGACCCGGGATGGGCCGCCGCCGAGCAGTTCCTGGGCGCCGCCGCCTCTGCCGCCACCGCCTCCTCCACGTCCTCCCGGGCCTTCACCCTCGCCCGGATTGAGGAGTTCGGCTCCGGCGCGCCGGGCCGGCGGACGCAGCAGTTGCCGTACGCGTCTGGCCGTCAGGCCCTCGGGTCGCTCGTCTTCATCCACCAGGTGGACGGTCAGCGATCCTCCCTCTTCCCGGATCATGCTCTCGACGCGGTCGACGCCCTCGACTTCCTGAATCGTCTCGAGACGTTCGAAGACGCGGACAGCCGAGTCGAGGCTCCCGCGGCCCTCGGGCAGGCGGACGGAGAGTTGGACCTGGTCGGCGATCGGCGCCTGGCCGGGGCCGCTCGAAGCGACCAGGAACAGGGCGGCGATGACGCTCAGGACGACGGCGGTGACGACGCCCGTGATCCAGCTCGCCGGCCGGCGCAGGGCGGAGGCGAGCACGCCCGCGAACAGAATCCGGGTGGGGTCGGGCGGCACTAGTCCGCCGAAGCGTTCGCGGCGTCGACGCAGCTTGGTCAACCGCCGAATCGCAGCCGGTGCGGCGAGGTGCCGCGCCAGCAGGGGCACCAGTCCGATCGCCACCAGGAGCGAGCCGAACAGCGGCAGCAGGATGGCCAGCGACAGGAGCGCGATCAGGTTCTGGATCAGGGACGACTCCAGGTCGACGATGACGGCGGGCAGGAAGACGATCGCCGTCGTGACGGAGGCGGCGACGATGGCGCGGCCCGTGCGGCGGATGCCCCCGGCCGCGGCGTCGTCGGGACTCCTGCCGCGTTCCAGGCGGCGCTGGACGGACTCGAACACGACGACGCTGTTGTCCACGATGAGTCCGACGCCGATGGCCAGCCCGAAGAGCGTGAACAGGTTTAGCGACAGACCGGCCACGTAGAGGAAGGAGAGAGCTACTGCCAGACTGACCGGCACGGCGACCGCGACCACGGCCACCGCACGCCACTGACGGAGGAAGAGGAACAGGACCAGGAGCGCGATCCCGAAACCCGAGAGACCGAGGTTCCGCAGTCGGTCGATCTGCGTCTCGACCAGGTCGGCGGCGTCGAAGCTGGGAAACAGGCGGATGCCGAGCGGAGTGAACTCCTCGTTGATCTCATCGATCCGGCGACGCAGATCGCGACCGAGTCGCACCAGATTGGCGCCTTCCTCCTGGAACACCATGACGCCGACCGACGGCTCACCGTTGACCCGGTACAGCATCTGGCGGCGGCCGGAGCCGATCTCGACGTCGGCTACGTGGCGGACCAGGACAGGAAGGTCGGGGACCACCCGTACCTCGCCCATGGACACCGGGCCGGCTGGCCGGCCGTCGAGCATCACCGCCGTCCGCCCTGCCTCGTCCTCCAGGCTGCCGAGGTACCGGAGGCGTCCCGCCGCACCGCGCACCGCCGCGGTCACCTGCTCCGTCGTCACGCCGAGCGCGGCGCAGCGGTTCGGGTCGACCCACACGGTCAACTGGCGCGAGGCGCCGCCGCCCAGCATCGCCTGGCTGACCCCCGGCACCGCGGCCAGCCGGGGCGTGATCATCTCGTCAACCAGGTCGTACAGTGCGTCCTCGTCGTCGGAACCGGTCACTTGCAGGATCATGGCGAAGCTCGAGAAGACACTGGTGTCGTCGGCCTGCACGTTCAGGAAGGCGTCGCGCGGCTGGGTTCGGGCGAGATCGGCGGCGATGCGGCGCATCTCGAGTTCGCGCACCTTGAGGTCGACGCCGCGTTCGAAGCGGACGGTGAAGCTGCCGGCGGCGCCGCTGACCTCGCCCCAGGTCTCGGCCACCCGGGGCAGCGTGCGGACCCGGGCTTCTAGCGGCATGAGGATCTCCCGCTCAATCGTCTCCGGCTCGCTGCCCGGGCGGAAGAAGCTGACGTAGAGCGAGTCGCCCGTGAGAGCAGGGAACAGTTCGACCGGCAGTCTCTGCCAGGCGAACCCACCAAGCATGACGAGTGCGACGAAGAACATCGTCACCGCCAGTGGGCGGCGAATGGCGAGCGTGTCGAGACCGGCTCTCACGGCGCGTTCCGGTTCAGGCGTCCGCGGTCGGCCGGCGGCGCCGGGTCACCCTCAGAGAGTCAAGAATCAGGTACAGGCAGGGCAGCACCAGCAGGGAACCCACGGTCGAGGTCACGATGCCGCCGATGATCGTGTAGGCCATCGGGCTTCGCAGTTCGGCCGCCTCGCCGGCGCCGACCGCGAGCGGCAGAAGAACGAGCACCGTGGTGAGTGTCGTCATCAGGATCGGCCGCAACCGGATCGCGGCGGCCCGGGCCAGGGCGGCTCGCCGTTCGATGCCCGCGACCATCAGCCGCCGCGCCGTGGCGATCAGGAGGACGGCGTCGTTCACCGCCACACCCGCGAGCACGATCAGCCCGAGCAGTGCCATCACGCCGACCGGTCTACCCATCGGCCCCAACGTGCAGGCGACGCCGAGCAAGGCGAGGGGGATCGAGAACAGCACGGTGAGCGGTTGCAGGAGGGACTCGAACGTTCCGGCGAGCACCATCAGGACGAGAACGATGGCCAGGATGCCCGCGAGCCGCAGTTCAGAGGTGGCGCGCAGGCGTTCCTCCTCCTCGCCGGCCAGGCGCACGATCAGGCCGGGGGGAAGATCGGTCGCCGAGATCGCGTCGCTCGCCGCGGCGATGGCACGTGGATAGTCGCTGCCTTCGGCGATCCGTGCCGTCACTTGCGCCACGCGCCGCTGATCGCGGCGAAAGACCTCGCGCGCTCCCTCCGTCGGCACGAAGCGCGCGACCTGGCCGAGCACGAGATCGGCTCCGGCGCTGCTGGTGAAGCGCAACCCGGCGAGTTCCTCGGGCCGGGGCTGGGGCAGGGACAGAACGACGTGGCGCTCCTCGTCGCCGACCGAGAGCAGCGTGACCCTGCGGCCGTCGAGCGCGGACTGGAGTACGCGGGCGATCGTCTCGAGATCGACGCCCAGGCCGTCGGCCATCGCCCGATCGAGTTCGATCCGTAGTTCGGGCGGGCCGCCCTCGAAGGACGAACGCACGTTCCAGAGTTCCCCTCGTGTGGCCAGAGCGTCGCGGAGGCTGGTCGCCGCGGCCCGCAGGTCGACCAGCGACTGACCGGCGATCTCGACCACGATCGGCGGACCGGATGAGCCCAGGGCTTCGGCCAGCGCCGAGGTTCCGACCTCCCATTCGATCTGGGTGTCGGGCAGGTCCGTGAAGTTCGGCGACAGCGCGCCCACGAGCTGGCTGCCGGTGGGACCCTCGGCCGACAGGCGTACCAGGAGCCGGGCAGTGTTCTCCTCGGTCAGTTCGGTCGTGACCAGCCGGTCGTCCTCCGGCAGCCGTCCGACCTCGGCCTGAACCGCTTCGAGGTGCTCACCGGCGGCCTGACGCACCGCCTCTTCGAGCGTGGACACCGCGGCCGCGGTCGCTTCGACGCGTTGGCCCGGCGGCCCGACCATGCGCACCGAGAACTGCCGGGGGTCGGCCGGCGGAAGGAGTTCGCTGCCCAGGCCGAGAAGGACGTTCACGGCGGCCGCGGCGGCAAGCACGGCGGCGCCGACGACGAGCCAGCGCAGGCGGAGGAGGAACAGCACGAATCGTTCCAGCGCGCCGAAGGCCCAGCCGAGGGGACGCGCCTCGCCGTCGTCCGGATCCGTCGCAAGTGTGGCGTCGGCAGCGGGTGCTGCTTCCGCGACCCCAGCCGCCGGTTTGGCCCGCGGCAGGAACCAGCGCGACAGGGCCGGAATCAGCATCATCGCGACGGCGAGCGACGCGACCAGCGAGGCGGTGACGGTGAAGGCGATGCCCTCGATCAGCCGTGCGGCCAGCCCCTGCACGAAGAGGACGGGCAGGAAAACGACGCACGTGGTCAGCGTCGACGCGGCGATCGCTCCGGCGACCTCGCCGGTGCCGCGGGCGGCGCTGTCGGCAGCCGAAGCCCCGGGGCGGTGGCGCCGGTGGATGCTCTCGACGACGACGATCGCGTTGTCCACCAGCATGCCGGCGCCGAGCGCCAGGCCAGCCAGGGTGATGATGTTGAGCGAATGGTCCCAGAGCCGCATCGCGAACAGGGCGACGAAGAGGGAGACGGGCACGGCGGAAGCAACGACCACGGTCGGACCGAGCGAGCGCAGGAACAGGGCCAGGACGACGACGGCCAGCGCGATGCCGACCAGGGCGGCGCTCTGCAGGTCGGCCATCGCGTCCTCGACCAGGGCGGCGTCGTCGTTGACCATCGACACCTGCACGCGGGGCAGGTCGAGTTCCAGGTTCTCGAGTGCCGCCCGCACGGTGCGCGAGACCTCGACGGTGTTCGCGCCGGCCTCCTTGAACACCTGCAGGCCGACGCCCTCCTGGCCGTTGACGCGCACCAGATGGTCTATCTCCCCGTGGACGACCTCGACCTCGGCGACATCGGAGACGCGGATCGGTTGCCGGACCTGCTCGCCGCCGGTCCCCGCCTGGGTGCGATAGCGGATGACGACCCGCTCCACGTCCCGTGGGTTGCGGAAGCGGGAGATGCCGCGGACCAGGAAGACCTGGCCGCGATCCTCCAGCGTGCCGGCGTCGATGTCGACGTTCTCGGCCACGAGGCGCTGCTCCAGTTGGTTCAGGGTCACGCCGAATGCCTGCAGGCGGTAACGGTCGACCCGCACCCGCACCTCCAGTTCGCGCCCACCGAGCACGCGCACCTCGGCGACGTCGGCGAGCTGCTCCATGGCCGGCGCCACCTGGCGTCGCGCCAGACGTCGGAGTTCGGCGAGATCGGGACCGCCCGCTTCGGAGGCGAGGCCGAGGGTCATGACCGGCGACTGCCTCGGGTCGAGCTGGCGGACCAGCACTTCGTCGACTTCGGGGTCGGCCGCGACCGGGTTGATCGCCTTCTGGACCTCGATCAGCGCCAGGTCCATGTCCGCTTCCCAGTCGAAGCGCACCGTGGCGATCAGCCGGCCGGTGCGGGCGACCTGCTGGACCTCGCGGATGCCGCGGACGGTGAAGAGTCGCTGCTCGACCTGTTCGCCGTAGAGCCGCTCCATCTCCGTCGGCGGCCGGTCGCCGGAGCGCACCGCGACCACGATCGTCGGCGAGCGCAGGTCGGGGAGCAGATCGATCGGCAGCTCACGCCACGACATCCAGCCCACGAGGGCGAACGCCAGCGCGGTGACCGTGACCGCTACCGGACGGCGGGCGGCGAGACGGGCCGGGCCGGAACCTTCACCGGGAGCAGCGATCACGGTTGCCCGACCTCCTGGTGGGCGGCTAACCGGAGACCCGGACGCGCGTGCCGTCGGTCAGGGTTTCGAGTCCGCGCACGACGATCCGCTCGCCGATCTCAAGCCCCTGGCGGACTTCCGCGATCTCGTCGTCGCCGAGTCCGAGAATCACCTCTCGCCGGACCGCGCGCTGGCCGTCGAGCACGAACACGACCCGACGGCCGCCGCGCTCGGTGACCGCCTCGCGGGGGATCACGGGCACGGCGTTCCGCTGCTCCACGACCAGGGTCACCTCGACGAACATGCCGGGCCGCAGCAGGCCGCCGGGGTTGTTGATCGCCACTTCGGCGCGGAAAGTATGAGTCGTCGGATCGACTTCGGGTGAGAGACGGACGACCGCGCCTTCGAAGGTGATGTCCTCCCAGGCGAAGTGGCGGAGCCGCCCCTTCTGGCCTGGGTGGACTCGCGCCAGTTCGGGACCCACGAGGTCGATGTCGGCGACCAGCGAGTCGACGGGAGCAATCCTCGCGACCTGGAAGCCCTGGTAGACGAGCTGCCCGTCCGCGATCGGCATGCCGCTCGTGTCACGGGCCAGTTCCATCAGCACGCCTCCAATGGGCGTGAGCATCCTGGCGCGGTCTTCCGTCAGCAGGCTCTGCTCCCAGGTCGCCTTGGCGTCCTCGAGCGCGGTCTCGGCCCGGCGCAGTTCCTCGGCGGCGATCAGTTCCTGCTCGAACAGCCTGACGCGGGCGTCGCGTTCGGCGAGAGCGCCCTGGTAGGCCTGGTGCGTCGCCTCGACGCGGGCCGCGAGGCGCGCATCCTCGCCGGTGACTTCGGCGATCATCTGATCGGGGACCACGCGATCGCCTTCAGCGAGCCGGCTGCCGTTGTTGTTCCGCCCGATCAGGAGCCGGCCGGGTGTCTCGACCTGGAGCACGATGCTCTCCGCGGCGCGCAGGGTGCCGGTGGCGACGATCAGGTCTTCGACGTTGCCCGTTCGGACTTCGGAGGCACTCACCGGCACTAGGAAGTCGACGGTGTCCGTGGTGCCTGCCGCGTCGCAACCCAGGACCAGGACGCAAGCGGCGGCCGCGGCGCCGAGCCACTGCCGCGCGCTCACGGCGCCCCACCTCCGCCGGTCGTATCGGCGCCGGCGCCGTTGTCGAGGCGCACGAAGCGCACCGCGTCGGCGGCCACGACGTTGCCGGTCGTGTCGTTGCTCAGTTCGAGTTCCACGGTCCCCGGGGCGAGATCGAAGTCGCCCAGCACGGCCCAGCCGATGCCCGCTCCCTGGGCGTCGAAGTCGATGGGACGGGAGCTTCCGGCGTTTCTGAGTTCCAGGTCGTAGGTGCCGAGGTTCAGGCCGAAGCTGACGTTGACCTGTACGCCGTCCCCGCCGTCGCGCGGGCGATCGCCTTCGTTTCCGATCCGCACTTCCCGCCTCACCTGGCCGCCACCCGGCACCGGCGACAGGGAGGGCACATGCATCTCCACCCGCCAGCGGCCGGCTTCCGGCAGCTCGGCGGTGTAGGTGGCTCGGCGGCTCCCGTCGCCCTTCGCGATGAGCGCGGTCGTCCGCCGGTAGCGTCCCCAGCTCGAAGGTTGTTCGTACCTGGACCAGTCAGCCGGAGTGCCGCCGAAGATCGAGTAGGCGGGCAGGCCCTGGTCGGTCTCGACCGTAGGCGCGAAGAAGCCGGCGAGACCGCCCTGGAGCCGCATGCCGGAGGCCTCGGCTTCGTCCGTTTCGACCGCGAAGCCGGGATCCAGATCATCGACCACGATCGTGCCGGTGCCGCCATCGAGGAACGCCGGCGTCCAGTCGGCCGGCCGGACGCCGCGAAGCGGCTCCCTGTCCGAGATCGTCTCGTCGTCGAGCCGCGGCAACTCGATGGAGAACTCGCGCCGGTTCAGGGACAGGTACGGGGATGCGAGCATCGTCCCCGGCGGCCGGGACGTGACGAGTCCGAACTCGACCGTGGTGTGTCCTGGGATGAGGACCGGCTCGCTCGAGTCCCAGCGCGCGCCGCCGGGCGCGCGCACGGCATAGCGGAGCCGGAACAGGCCGGGCGCCGCCTCGCCGTTGCGGACGAACAGCCGGGTCTGGTATTGCGGTCCACCCTGGTCGTCGTCCGGCAGGCGCTCCAGTTGCGCCGCGGAAACCAGGAAACCCGGCAGGTCCGTCTGGTGCAGGAAGTCGCCGACGAGACCCGCCAGATCCACGCCCGCCTCCTCGGCTGCGCTGTGCAGATCGGCGGCGGTGAACGTCGAACCGCGGTGATCGCGGAGCAGGTTGGCGATCATGGCGGCGGTGCGCTCCCGCCCGGCGCCGTCGAGTATCGCCGTGGCAAGGGCGGAGGTCTTGAGATAGAGAGCGTTCACGGCTTGCTTCGGGTTCTCCTCCACGTCCATGTCGGTAAGGGAGCTGCTGAGCACAGCGTCCCAGACGCCGGGCCGGTCCGTGAGGGCCTTGACGATGCCGCTGGCGGCCGAGCCGCCGCCGGCCGCGAACTGGCCGGTGAAGCCCCCCTGCATCACGTTCGCAATCGTCCAGCCGAACTCGCGGTCGAACAGGTGAGCGGAGAAGTACGACTCGCCCCCGTTCACCAACTGGTTCACGAGGTTGTGGCAAAGGGCTTCCAGCGCCAGGGCCTCCGGCCCTCGGGCGCCCGTCTGGTACAGGAAGACGTTGCGGACGCCGCCGGCCTCCAGGTTGCCGCCGGAGTAGTCGAGGCGGAAGAACTGCTGCAGCCCGTTCGCCTTTGCCCGAGGCAGTCCGCCCTCCTCGTCCTCGAACCGCTCCGGATTGCGGAACCGGAACTCGAAGCGTGCGGTCGGCAGACTGCTCTCGCTGATCAGCATCATGCCGGGCGGCGCTCGCTCGGTGTCCATCCGCCAACCCCCGCCGTAGGAACGGAGAGTCCAGGGCACCTCGACCAGACTGAACTGCCTGTAGGGATAGGGCATCCCCAGTTCGCGTGCGGTGGCGAAGCGGTCGGCGGCGACCTTCTCGATTTCGGCCTGGGCGTCAGCGAAGAAGTCCAGGTTACGCAGGTGGCTCGGGTGGAACAGGACCTCGACTTCGACTCCTTCGACCTGTGTCGTCCGACGATCGAATCTGCCGGCGACCAGCATGACCTCCGGCACCGGGCCGGCGGGCGTGAATCGCTGACCTTCGCCCGTGGGCTCGGCCATGCCCGGCCCCGCGACCGTCCAGCCGGAGGGGGCTCTGACGTCGAGGTCGAGCTCGAAGAAGTCCCGCGAGCGCCGGCGCGGGTCATCGGCGCCGACGGACGCGCCCGGACGGGGGAGCCACGCGAGAGACGCGGGGAGTGCGACGTGGCCGCGTTCGACGGAGCCGTTCAGGCTGCCGAGCATGACGATCTGCGCGTCCTGCCATTGGCCGGTGTTGTAGTCGATCGCCGAATCCAGGTAGGCGAATCGGAGGTCGGGCCGCCCGCGGGCGCGCACCCGGATCCCGGTGACCCGGCCTGCCGGCGGCGTCGAGCCGAGGTGGACGTCGAGCAGACCGTTCTCGTGGTCGAAGTCGAGCGCTTCGCCTCCAGCGTCCCAGACGCCCTCCACCCGGAGGCCTGGATTCAGGCTGAACGTGGCTCCGGAACCGGTCGCGGGCAGAAAGTGAACCTCGAGGTCGAGGGCAAGCCGTCCGCCGCGTTCGATGTCGACCGAGCCCCGGATCGTCTGAAGGTCGACGACCGCTTCTGCCCGGCGTTCCTCGTGTGCGACCCGCCAGGCGTCCCTTTCGGCGATCTGGTTCCCGCTCCACGTGGTCGCCGCGAAGATGAGCACGGCGCCGGCTGCGAGGCCCGCACCGCCGGCGATTCCCCACAGGCGACGCTTCGCGTCGTCGAGGCGCGGGTGGACGGCGACCGAGGTGGCCAGCAGACCCGCCGCGAGCAGGGCGAAGCTGCCCCGGTTCACGAAGTTGAAGCCGGTCCAGATCTGGGGCGCCACCTCCGAGATGGTGCTGATGAAGCCGCCGTTCAGGGCGAGTGGCGGCACGACGTAGACGGGGACGCGAAACGTCAGGAACGTGCTGCCGGCGGCGAGCCCGATACCCGCCAGGGCGGCGATCAACCGGTTGTTGCTGACCAGGGAGACGACTTGCACGAAGGCGACGTAGAGGGCGAGGGCCGGCAGTGCCTCGAGCAGGAGGTAGGCCCACACGGAACTCCAGAGGGCCGGTTCGGCGACGTACCAGCCGAAGGCGGATCCCGCGTGGCCGACGGTCTGGATGAGGATCATGGCGGCAAACGCCACCCCCCAGACCATGAGCACGGTGCCGAGGAAGCGGCCTAGCACGAGTTCGGCGTTCGAGTAGGGACGGGTGTCGAGCACCTCGATGACCCGGTCACGACGGTCTCGGGCGCGCAGGTCGAAGGCGAGGAAGACGACGCCGAGACCCAGAATCGTCGTCTGGAACTGGGCGGTCTGACTGAGCAGGAACTTGGGGCTTATCGAACCGATCGTCGCCGAAAAGGACGAGAAGAGCCCGTGGATCACCCAGTAGTAGCCGTAGCTCACCAGGCAGGTGAGTATCGCGAGGCCCGAGAACAGCCAGAAGCGGAACAGGCGGCGAACGGTACGCATCTCGGTTCGGGCGAGCGACCAGACGTGGGCAGGCGAGATCACGGATGCGCTTCCTTCCCGGCGCCGTCGTCGACAGGTGGCGGCTCGGTGAACTCGAGTTCGTCGTGCTCGCCGAAGTGCTCGTCGCTGACCAGCGCCTCCGCGCGGCCGCGGGCGACCATGAAGGCGAGATAGCCCTCCTCGAGAGTGGGCGAGGCGGCGATCCGGGCCCCTCCCGGGACGCCGCCCGGCGCGGCCACCGCGCGGTACGTCGCCTCGTTCTGGCTGGCGGTGCGCGAGACGATCTCGAAGTCGCCTTCGGGCTGCGGCGCGGACATCGGCAGCGTGAGCTCGAAGACCTGGCCCGCGGCCCGTTCGAGCAACTGCGTCGGCGAGCCCCGGAAGACGACTCGCCCGGCGTCGAGCAGGGCCAGGTCGTTGCAACCGGTGCCGAGGTCGGCCACGATGTGGGTGGAGAGGATGATCGTCCGCTCCCGCCCCAGGGTGGCCATCAGCTGGCGGAACCGGATGCGCTCTTCAGGGTCCAGGCCGACGGTCGGTTCGTCGACCACGAGCAGGCGGGGTTGGTGGATCAGGGCCTGCGCGATGCCGAGACGGCGGGTCATGCCGCCCGAGAGCTTCTTCACCTTGCGATGGGCGACATCGCCCAGACCCACGTTGTCGAGGACCGCGTCGACGCGTTCGCGCCGTGCGGCGCGGTCGTCGAGGCCTGAGAGATCAGCCAGAGTGTCGAGGACCTCCTCGACGCGGTGCAGGCGCCAGGCGCCGAACTCCTGGGGCAGGTAGCCCAGGTGGGCGCGGACGGCGCGGCGCTCCTTGATCGCGTCGTGGCCGAAGACGGTCACGGCGCCGGCGGACGGTTTGAGCAGGGTGCAGACGATCCGCATCAGCGTGCTCTTCCCGGCTCCGTTGGGGCCCAACAGACCGAACAGGCCGGCCCCGATCGACAGGTCGACCCCGTCGAGGGCGACCGTGCCGCCCTTGTAGACATGCCGAAGACCCTGCACGTCGACGGTCGTGCTCACGATAGCTCTCCTCCTCGGTGTCTATACGGTTGTCGGCGGGGCTTGGTTTACTCGTGCGTGTCGGTTGTGTGGCAGGGCTTACGGTAACGCCTTTTGGTTCTGTGAAACCGGATCAGGTTCGCCCGCCTAAACTGAGTAGTCGTATAGTATGTCGCGCAAGGCGGCTGCACTGCGCCCGTCAAGAACGCTGGACACCTCACCTCACGGAGACCTCGAATGACCCGTTCCCAGCTCTCCCCCGTGACCCGACTGCTCGCGCTCGGCGCGCTCGCTTCACTGGCGCTTGCCGGCGCCGCCTCGGCGGCCGCGGTCGATCCCGAGCCGATCACCTTCTACGCTGACGTGGCGCCGGTGCTGCAGCAGGAATGCCAGGTCTGCCACCGTCCGAACGGCGCCAACCTCGGCGGCATGGTGGCGCCGATGGCGCTGACGACCTACGAAGAGACGCGGCCCTGGGCCCGCTCGATCGCTCGCCAGGTCGCTTCGCGGGCAATGCCTCCCTGGGATGCCGCTCCCGAGCACAACGGCGTCTTCGCCAACGAGCGCACGCTGACCCAGGAACAGATCGACCTGTTGGTGAACTGGGCCGAGTCCGGCGCTCCGGCGGGTAATCCGGCGGACGCCCCGGAACCGGTCGAGTGGCCGAGCAGCGATGGCTGGCTGATCGGCGAGCCGGACCTCGTTCTCCAGTTCGACGAGCCCTACTTCGTCGAGGACGACGTCGAGGATCTCTACATCTACTTCCAGACGACCGTTACCGAGGAGATGATCCCCGAGGATCGGTACGTCAAGGCGATCGAGTTCCGGCCCGGCAGCCCGGCGGTCCATCACATCATCGTTCCCGGCCTGGGTGGCATCGCCCCGGGGAACGACCCGGTGATCCACGAGGACGGCATGGCCGACGTGTTGAAGGCGGGCCGCAACCTGCGGTGGCAGATGCACTACCACAAGGAGCCGGGCCCCGGTACCGGCTCCTGGGACCAGTCTTCGGTCGCGCTCAAGTTCTACGACAAGGACGAGGAAGTGAAGTACGAGGTCTTCAACGCGGACATGGGGAAGTACGACTTCGCCGTTCCGCCGGGCGACTCGGACTACACGATCCAGACCGAGTGGACCTTCCCGTCGGACTCCGAGATCGTCGGCTACCTGCCGCACATGCACCTGCGCGGCAAGGCGGCGAAGTACGAGGCGTACTACCCGGACGGCAGCCACGAGGTCCTGCTCGATGTGCCGAACTACGACTTCAACTGGCAGACCACGTACAAGTACAAAGAACGCAAGAAGATGCCGGCCGGCACCCGCGTGGTCCTGACCACGGTCTTCGACAACTCGGAAGACAACCTGGCCAACCCGGACCCGTCCGTGACGGTCCGCTGGGGTGAGCCGACGACCGACGAGATGAGCTTCGGCTTCATGTCCTACATCAACGAGGAGAACAAGGGCCGCGGCGCCTTCCAGGGTGACGACGGCCTCGACCTGACGGCGGTCGTCGCCTTTTCCGACGAGAGCCGCGACGGCAAGATGCAGCTCGAAGAGGCTCCTGGCGGGGTCAAGCAGTACTTCGAGATGATGGACCAGAACAAGGACGGCGCCGTCGACATGGAGGAGGCGAAGGCCGCCAACGCCTTCCTCAAGCAGATGGCCGAGCAGCGGGAGAAGGCGGAAGCCGCCGCTGCCGGAGCCGCTGGCGGCGAGTAAGCGTCCCGCCTGGTCCGGTCAACGGATACCGCCGGCGCGCCGCAAGGCCGCCGGCGGTTCTGCGTTGAAAGGCTGGGTACGCGGGTCTTCTGACCCGCATCAGGCGCGACGTCGCGAAGCGACGAGCCCGAGTCGCCTCCCTCAAAGCCCGTACGCGTACCGAACCGCCGCCTTCGCCAGCAACCTCGCCGGGTCCAGCAGCGGTCTCCCGGCAACCTCCGCCCCTCCCAGCGCAAGCGGAATCTCCGTACATCCCGCAACGAGCGCGTCGGCACCCCCGTCCGCGACCAACCGTCCCGCCGCCCCTTCCAGCAGCGCCCGCGCCTCCTCCGACCCGCCATCCGTCTTGATCCCGCCTCCCTGGTGCCGCCCATCGACCCAGGGACCGTAGATCGGCTCCATCACCGTGCGCCGTTGCAACTCCTCGCCGTCCTCGAGGTCAAACGGACTCACCGGACGCAGTCCGCGCGCCTCCAGCGGGTCGTGGTACAGCCGCGATCGCAACGTGCCAGACGTGGCGAGTACTCCCACCGAGCCGCCAGGCGCGATGCGCGCCGCCTCGTCGGCCGTCACCTCGATCAGGCTGATGATCGGCACCGGGTTCTGCTCGCGAACGCCCTTCAGGAAGAGATGCGCCGTGTTGCAGGCGACCACGGCGAAGTCCGCCCCGGCGCCCTGGACGCGTTCCAGGCTGCGCTGCAGAACCGGCGTCGGGTCATCCGCCTCCCCGAAGAACGCCTCCGTCCGGTCCGGCGTCTGCGGGATGCTCGAGAGCACCCACTGCGGGAAGTCCTGGTCGCGCCGCGCGCCGATCAGCTCGCTCGCCGCGTCCAGGAGCTTCCGCTCGAAGTCGATGTGGGCGAACGGCCCCAGGCCGCCGACGATGCCGATCAGCCGCCGTTGACGCATTCGGGCTACCGCCGCCAGCCTTGCCACTTCACGGCTGGTCAGCAGGCGGGCGGAGCGCTCCCGGCCGTTGACGCGGCAGGCTTGGATGACGCGGCGCGCCGCCCAGGTACGGGTACTCGTCGAAGGCGTCGCCGCCGCCGGTGGCCCGTGGGTCGCCGGTCGCCCGCAGCCGCTCCATCAGCCGCTCGCCGAGCTCGTCCCGAGTCGCCTCGTAGTCCGGATCGCCGGCGACGTTGACCTGCTGATCCGGGTCGGTCCGCAGGTCGTAGAGTTCGACCGCCGGCCGCTTGCCGAACGCGAGTTCGTACAGCCGGCGATGCTCGGCGTCCCGCTCCCGCTGCTCGACCATGTAGGTCTTCGTCGGCCCGTTGTCCGTGTCGGCGTACCAGGCGCCCGGGTAGGCGGCCCGCTCGTGGTTCGGCGTGCCGTTGG
This sequence comes from Holophagales bacterium, assembly GCA_009836625.1. Taxonomy (GTDB): domain Bacteria; phylum Acidobacteriota; class Thermoanaerobaculia; order Multivoradales; family Multivoraceae; genus Multivorans. The sequence continues at coordinate 1,020,924 of VXVC01000004.1, read as the reverse complement.
GCCAGCGATCAGGCCGGAAGTTGCGGATGTAGAGGAAGTCGTGCGTACGGATCGCGCGACCGGGATAGCCGCCCACGTCGGGCGCCTCCTGTGCCGGTACGTGCCGCTCCTTGCCGGTCAGCACAAAGTCGCGTCCGTCGGCCGCGACCACCGCTTCGACCGCGGCCTCGTCGTCGCCGGCCTCGAGCAGCGCCATCAGACTGCGTCCGGTCATAGCCGCCGGGCGCGGAAGGCCCGCGGCCTCCAGAAACGTCGGTGCCAGGTCCGTCAGGCTGACAAAGGCGTCGATCTCGACACCGGCCTCGAGTCGTTCGGGCCAGCGGATCGCCAGCGGCACCCGCGACCCGCAGTCGTAGAGGTTGCTCTTGCAGCGCGGGAACGGCATACCGTGGTCACTGGTCATTACGATGATCGTCGTTTCCGCCAGACCCTGTTCGTCGAGCAGTCGCAGCGCGTCGCCGACCAGGGCGTCGAACCGCTGCACTTCCCAGTGGTAGTCCGCCACGTCGCCGCGGATGTCCGGGTGATCGGGAAAGGCGGCAGGAAGCTGGATCGCGTCCAGGTCAATGCCGCTCTCTTCGCCCGACCCGGGCCGAAACGGTCGATGCGGATCGGACGTGCCGAGCCAGAAGGCGAACGGTTGCGCCTCTCCGAGCCCGGCCAGGAACGACTCGAAGCTCTCGAACCGCCTCCCGGCGAGCTCCCTGCCGTCGGTTTCGGTGCGGCCCGGTCCCCAGCCCTTGCCCGTCATGCCCGTCCGGTAGCCGGCCGCCCCGAGTAACTCCTGGTACGTGTCGAATCGATCGGGGAAGACGCTCCAGAGATTCGCCGCGCCTTCGAGTCGCCAGTGCCACTGCCCGGTGAGGATCGCCCCGCGCGACGGCGTGCAGGAGGGCGAGGAGACGTAGGCGTGGTGTGCGAGAGCGCCTTCGCTCGCGATGCGATCGAATGACGGCGTCTCGACGACCGGGTCGCCGTAGGCGGAAGCATGCGGGTAGCCCCAGTCGTCGGCGATCGCGAACAGGACGTTCGGAGCGTCGTGTTGAGCCGTGGCCGCAGTGCCGGTGGCGAGCAGACAGACGGCGAGCAGACTGAACGGTCGAATCACCGTGATCGATCCTAGCCGTCGCTAACGGGCTAGAGTCACTCGACGATGCAGTTGGCTGCGCGCAATCTGCTTGGGCTGTTCGTGCTGTCCGTTCTCTGGCCGGTTCAGGCACTCGCCTTGACCGGCGAGGAGGCCAGGGAGGCCGTCCGCCGTTTCATCGAAGCCTGGAACACGCGGGAGCCGGCCGCCTTCGCCGCGACTCTTCAATACCCGCACGTGCGGCCGACCGCGGACTTCGACGGCCGCGTCTTTGCCGACGCCGCGACGTACGCTGCGGCCATCGACTTCGACCAGGTGCTGGCGACTGGCTGGGATCGAACCCTGCTCGATTCGGCAACCGTCGTCCAGGCCGGAAAAGGGCAGGCCCACGTCGCCGGGCGGTACACGCGGTTGCGCGCGGACGGTTCGGCCATCTGGAGCAACCAGATCACGTACGTCGTGGCGGAGAAGGACGGCTCGATCGGGATCCAGGCCCGGCTCGCGGCGGGCCTGGACGACCTGTCCGAGTCGGATCGCGAAGCGAATGCGGCAGCCGCCGTTGCCGCGGTCGAGAGCTACCTCGCAGCCTTCAACGCCCGTGACGAAGTGGCGATGACGGACGCCATGCAGTTTCCCCACGTTCGTGTAGGAAGAGGAGGGGTCAGGACCTGGAGTTCCGGAGCGGAGTACAGGGACACGTTCGACTTCGACTCGTTCGCCGAGCGGCTGGGCTGGGAGCACTCCGAGGCCGACTCGATGGAACCGGTTCAGGTGGGCGCCAGAGGCGTAAACGTCGCGGTCAGGATCACGCGCTACGCTGCAAGCGACGTGAAGATCCACAGCTTCGACACGGTCTATCTGGTCACGGAACTCGACGGCCAATGGGGAATCAAGGCGGGCGCAAGCGTCGCTCCTTCACCCTGAGGCAGGCTTCGTCATGCTGCTGTTCGCCCTCCTCGTTGCCGTCCTGGTTCTCGGCGTGATCTACGACATTGTCCTTGGGGCCGGCCTGCTCCTCAAGCTGTTCTCGAAGACGCCGAACGGGCCCGAGCATCTCCGCCATCGCGGGCGCTGACCACGGCCGGTTTCGGAGAGGCCGGCGGCGGTAGAGTCAGGTCCATGAGCCAGACGCCTTCGCTCCGACGTCCCGCCGTGGTCCGGCGAGCCGACGACGCGCCCGCCAACCGCGTCGAACTCGGCACGGCGACGACGACCCAGGTCCTGTTGGGCGCCGCGGATGATGCGCCGCACTTCGCGATGCGGCGGTTCCGCATGGAGGACGGCGGCGGGATGCCGCTGCACACGAACCAGGTGGAGCACGAACAGTACGTGCTTCGGGGCCGAGCCCGTATCGTGCTGGGTGACGAGACGGTCGAGGTCGGCGCGGACGACGTGCTGCTCATCCCCGCCGGCCTGCCTCACTCCTACGAAGTGATCGAGGCGCCGTTCGAGTTTCTCTGCCTGGTGCCGAACCGGCCGGACCGGATCGACCTGGTCGGCTGAGAGTGAACCCGCGCCGCCGTCCCCCGGCCGTGCTACGCGCGGCGGGACTCTTGCTGGCGGCGGCCCTGGCAACAGAACCTGCGGACGTCGCGCTGGCGGCCGAAGGCGAGACGCTGCCGCCGGACCTCCGCACACGCACGGACGGCATCGACTGGCCGGGTTTTCTCGGCCCGAACCGCGATTCGAAGTCGCCCGAGACCGGCATCCGAACCGACTGGGTGAGCGATCCGCCGCCGCTGCTCTGGCACCTCGAACTGGGCGAGGGGTACGCCGCGCCGTCGGTTGCCCGTGGGCGGCTCTTCTACTTCACGCGTTTCGGCGACCGGGCGCGTCTGGTCGCCGTCCGGGCCGACAGCGGCGAGGAACTCTGGCGCTCGGAGTATCGAACCGACTACGAGGACTACTACGGTTACGACGGCGGGCCGCGTACCGCGCCCCTGGTCGACGACGCCCGCGTCTACGCGGTCGGTGCGGACGGCGTGCTCCGATGTCACCGTGTTCTCGATGGCGCGGTTCTGTGGGAGCTCGATACTCACGCGCGGTACGGCGTCCAGCAGAACTTCTTTGGCGTCGCCAGTTCGCCGTGGATCGAAGGCGAACTGCTGATCGTCGCGGTCGGCGGCAGTCCGGCCGGCGCGCCGAACATTCACAGCGGCCGGATCGAGCCGAACGGCACGGCGCTGGTCGCCTTCGACAAGCGGAGCGGCGAGGAGCGCTACCGCCTGGGTGACGATCTGGCGAGCTACGCGAGCCCGGTGGTGCTCGACTTCGCCGGCAGGCGCCGGGGCTTCCACTTCGCCCGCTCCGGCCTCATCCTCTTCGACCCGAAAGACGGCCGGGAGATCGACGGCTTCGGCTGGAGGGCGCGCCGGCTGACCAGCGTGAACGCCGCGAACCCGGTCGTGGTCGGCAACCGGGTGCTGCTCACGGAGTCCTACGAGAAAGGGGCGGTGCTGCTCGAGTACGACGGCGACGCGAAGGGTGGCGAGAGCGGTTTCCGGCCGGTTTGGCAGGACGGCCCGCGCAACCAGGCAATCGCCGCCCACTGGAACACCCCCGTCCACCACGAGGGGGTCGTCTACGTCTCGAGCGGTGAGAAGTCGCCGAACGCGGAACTGCGGGCGGTCGACTGGGTGACCGGAGAAGTCCACTGGAGCCAGCCGCGTCTGGCCCGCACCCAGTTGCTCTATGTCGACGGCCACTTCGTCGTTCACAGCGAGGTCGGCGATCTGCTCCTTGTCCGCGCGACTCCGGAGAGCTACCAGCAGGTGGGCCACCTTCGCCTGCGGGCGGACGTAGACGGCCGCACCGTCGACTTGCTCCGCTATCCGGCCTGGGCGGCTCCGGTGCTCGCTCAAGGCATGCTCTACGTGCGAGGCCGAAGCCGGCTGGCCGCGCTGGAACTCATCCCGCCGCCGGTCCCGTGACCGACCTGCCACCGGCGTCGATCCTGGTTTCGACCTCCGCCCGGGCGCGGTTGGCGGAGGCCGGAAGGAGGCTCCGCGAGTGTCTGGAGACGGGCGACGAGGTCCTGCTGCTCGCGGCTTCCCGTGGCGCCGCGGACGATCTGTTGCGAGGTCTGACGGGGACCGGCGGCGGGCTGCTTGGGGTTCACGCGATGTCCTTCCAGCAATGGGCGCGCGAGGCCGCCGCGCTCGACCTGGCCGCGCGCGGTCTGCGCCCCATCACGCCGCTCGGAACCGAGGCCATCGCGGCCCGCGCCGCGCGTCTTGCGGCAGCGGACGGTGAACTGGAGCGCCTGTCGCCGGTTGCCGCCATGCCCGGATTCGCCCGTTCGCTGGCGGCGACGCTCGGCGAGCTGCGGGCGGCGGGCGTTCCCGCTCCGGCGCTCATGGATGACGATGGCACGCGCGACCTGGGCCGCCTCCTCGAGCGCTTCACGTGCGAGATGGAGCGGTTCGCGCTGGCCGACCGGTCCGCCGTCCTCCGGCTCGCCGCGGAGGCGGTCGCCAAGGGGCGGGCCATCGTGCCGCCGCGCTCGATCTGGCTCGACCTCTCCGTGCGCAGCCGCTCCCAGGCCGACGTGCTGGGGGCTCTTGCCGCGCGCAGCCGGGAGGTCGTGGCGACCGTCGCCGCGGGCGACGACGAGTCGCTGGAGTGGCTGACTTCGGTGTTCGGCGCGGAGGCCGCAACGAACGTCGATCAGGATGCGGACGGCGAGGCGCGGACCTCGCTCGGCCGCGTCCAACGCCTCGTCTTCGAGACGGGCGTGGACGCGGAGGGGACGGCTTCAGCAGAGGAGACGCCGCCGTCCGTCGACCTCTTCTCGGCCGCTGGGGAGGGCCAGGAGTGCGTCGAGATCGCGCGGCGCATCCGCCGCGCCGCGGCCGGCGGCCTGGCTTTCGACCGCATCGCCATCCTCGTGCGCCAGCCCACGGCCTACCTGCCCCTGGTGGAGGACGCCCTCGGTCGCGCCCGGATTCCCACCTACATCACGCGGGGTTCGCTTCGCCCCAACCCTGCCGGCCGCGCCTTCCTGGCCCTGCTCGCCTGTGCCGGTGAACGTCTCTCAGCGAGCCGGTTCGCCGAGTACCTGTCGCTGGGTCAGACGCCGGAGCCGGCAGAAGACGGTGCGCCGCCGAAGGTCGAGGAGGTGCCCTGGGTGGAACCGGCCGGGGATCAGCTAGTGCTGAAGTCGCCGGAGGCGACGAACCCGGAGTCAACGGCTGCCGACGCGGAGGATGCCGGCGAATCCGAAGAAGACGCGACGCCCGCCGGTGCGCTCCGCGCCCCCGCGCAGTGGGAGCGGTTGCTGGTGGACGCGGCCGTGGTCGGCCACGCCGAGCGCTGGCGCACTCGTCTCGAGGGCCTCGACGCCGAGTTCCGGCTGCAACTGCGCGAAGTCGAGGACGAGAACGAGGGCCGCCGGGGCTACCTCGAGCGCCAGATCGCGCGCCTCGGCACGCTCCGGAGCTTCGCACTGCCCCTGGTGGAATTCCTGGAGGGTCTGCCGGAGAGTGCCGACTGGGGCGTATGGCTTGACCGACTCGGTCGGCTGGCGACGATGTCGCTGCGGCGCCCGCAGTCCGTGCTCGAAGTCCTGGCGGAGCTACGGCCGCTCTCGGAGGTCGACGAGGTCGGCCTCGCCGAGGTCGAGCGGGTACTCGCGGAGCGCCTCAGGTTCAGCTGGCGTGAGCCGCCGAAGCGCCGCTACGGACGCGTCTTCGTGGGCGGCGTGGAGGAATCTGCCGGGCGCTCCTTCGATCTCGTGTTCGTGCCGGGCCTGGCCGAGGGAGTCTTCCCGAGGCGGTCCGGAGAGGACGCCCTGCTCCTCGACGAGCGGCGCCGCGCTCTGGGTGGCGCGGGCATCCGCCTGGCGGTCGACGTCGACCGCACGCGCCGTGAGCAACTCCTGCTCCGCCTCGCGGCCGGCGCGGCGGGTCGTTCGCTGGTGGCCTCCTACCCGCGGGTCGACCTCGTGCAGGGGCGAGCACGAGTGCCATCGCTCTATGCCCTGGACCTGCTGCGGGCCGCCGAAGGTCGGCTGCCGGACCTCGACACCCTGGGTCGCCGGGCCGCGGCTGCCGGCGCGGCGGTCGTCGGCTGGCCGGCTCCCGCCGACCCGGAGGAGGCGATCGACGAGGCCGAGTTCGATCTCGCGATGCTCCAGCCGCTGCTCGGAAGCGGTCTGTCCGCGGCCGAGCGTCGCGGCCGGGCGCGGTTCCTGCTCTCCTCGAACGAGCACCTTGCGCGGGCGCTCCGGGCCCGGGCCAGACGCTGGCGCAAGGGGTGGTTCCCGGTCGACGGCCTCGTCGACGCCGGTGAAGAGGCTCGGGACTATCTGTCGCGGCACCGTATCGGCGAGCGCTCCTACTCGCCGACGGCGCTCCAGAACTTCGCGGCCTGCCCCTACCGTTTCTACCTTCAGGCGGTGCTCTATCTGCGGCCCCGTGACGAGCTCGTGCGGCTGGAACAGTTGGATCCGCTAACCCGCGGCGGCATCTTTCACGAGATCCAGTTCCGGTTGTTTGGAGCCCTCCGGGAGGCGGAACTCCTGCCAGTGACGTCCGCCCGGCTTGACGACGCGTTCAGGGTGCTCGACGTCGTTGTCGAGGAGGCCGAGCGTGAGTACCGGGACGAGTTGGCGCCGCCGATCGAGCGCGTCTGGCGGGCCGAGTTCGAGGGTCTTCGAGGGGATCTTCGGGGTTGGTTGCGCCAGGTGGCGGACGAGGGCGGCGGCTGGACGCCGATTCACGCCGAACTCGGGTTCGGCCTCGCACGGTCGCGCGACCGGGATCCGCAGAGCGTTCGGGAGGCCGCCCCGGTGCTGGACGTTGCCCGGCTCCGGGGATCGATCGACCTGGTCGAAGCGGACGCCGCGGGCCGTCTGCGGGTGACGGACCACAAGACTGGCGGCGCACGCCACGCTGGGAGCTCTCTCGTGATCGGAGGCGGCAAGGTGCTGCAGCCGGTGCTCTACAGCCTGGCAGCCGAGGCGGTGCTTGGCCGCGACGTAGTGTCCGGTCGGCTCTTCTACTGCACTCAGCGCGGTGGCTACCGTGATGTCTCGGTCCCTCTCGATGAGCGAAGCCGGAACGCAGCCGGCAAGATGTTCGCCACCGTCGACGGGGCGCTCGAGGAGGGCTTTCTGCCTGCGGCGCCCGGCAGGGACGAGTGCCGGTACTGCGACTACCGTCCGGTCTGCGGCCCCTACGAGGATCTGCGCGTCGCCCGCAAGCAAAAGAGTCGCCTCGGGGCGCTCAACGACTTGAGGCTCGAACCGTGACGGGCCAGGCCGCGCGGCCACTCGCGGACGAGGCCGCCAGAAGGCGGATCCGGGAGGCACTGGATGAGAGCCAGCTGGTCGAGGCGGCTGCCGGCACCGGCAAGACGACCGTGCTCGTCGAACGCCTCGTGGCCATCCTGGAGCAGGGCCTGGGCAGGGTCGACGGGCTGGCGGCCGTCACCTTCACGCGCAAGGCCGCGGGCGAACTGAAGCTCCGCCTGCGCGAGGAACTGGACAAGCGGCTCCTTGCACTGCGCGCCGCCGGCGTCGCCGACAGGCGCACGCGAAACCTGGAGGCGGCGATCTCGCGGCTGGAGGAAGCGTCGATCGGGACGATCCACTCGCTGTGCGCCGAGATCCTCCGGGAACGGCCGGTCGAAGCCGGTGTCGATCCGGGTTTCGGCGAGCTGGCCGAGGACGAGGCGCCGCGTCTCTTCAACCGCGCCTTCCGGAGCTGGATAGAGGAGCAGCTCGAATCCATGCCGCCCGGTCTGCGGCGGGAACTGGCGCGGCTCACGGCGGGGCCGTGGTCATCGCGACAGCCTCCCCTCGACCGGTTGCGCGACACCGCCTGGCGCCTGGTCGAGTGGCGCGACTTCCCGTCGAGCTGGCGAGGACCGGACTTCGATCGCGGAGAGCAGCTCGTCGACCTGGCGGCGCGGGTGGAGCGTCTTGCCGACCTCCTGCGGCACGGGCGACGCGGCGACATCCTGCGCCGGGGCCTCGACCGGGTCGTCGAGCTGGCGGCCTGGATCGCCCGCGCGCGGGAGCTGGGCGTCTCGGGCCCGAACGGCAGCGGTGCGGAGGCGGAAGGCGGCGAGGCGGTTCGGGATCAACTGGAGGCGCGGCTCGTCGAGCTGCAGCGTCGTCTGAGCGGCTACGGCGCGCCTCGCAAGGGGCGCGGGGGTTTCGCGGAGGGCGTCGCGCGAGACCAGGTATGGGAACTCTGGAAGCGGCTGGCGGAGCGGCTGGAGGAGTTCGTGGAGGTGGCCGACGCGGATCTCGCGGCGCTGCTCCGCGACGAGTTGGCCGGCGCGGTCGAGCGCTACGAGGAGGCGAAGAACTCTCTCGGCAAGCTTGACTTCCACGACCTCCTGATCAAGGCCCGGGACCTGCTGCGTTCGGACCGCACGGTTCGCGCCCACCTGCAACAGCGCTACAGCCACCTGTTCATCGATGAGTTTCAGGATACGGATCCGCTTCAGGCCGAGATTCTGCTCCTCTTGGCCGCCGACAGCCCCGAACAGGACGACTGGACGGAGGTGCGGCCGGCGGCGGGCAAGCTCTTCGTCGTCGGCGATCCGAAACAGTCGATCTACCGCTTTCGCCGCGCCGACGTCGTGCTCTACCACGATGTCAAGGAGATGCTCGCCGACCGCGGCGTCGAGGTCCTCCACCTGACGACCAGCTTCCGGTCGGTCGCGCCGATCCAGCGGGTCGTGAACATGGCCTTCGAGCCGTTGATGACGGGCGACCATGACGCCGGCAGCGCGGACTACATCGCCCTTGGCGAGCACCGCGAACCGATCCCCGGCCAGCCCGGAGTGATCGCGTTGCCGCCGCCCAGACCGTACGGTTCCCGCAACCTGAGCAATCGAGAGATCGAGGCGTGCCAGCCCTACGCCACGGTCGAGTTCGTGCGCTGGCTGATTGAAGACAGCAACTTCGAGGTCGAGGTTCCGGACCCGGATCGGCCCGGACATCGCATGCGGTCGCGGATCCGGCCGCGGGACGTCTGCCTCCTCTTCCGCCGGTTCCTGAGCTGGAACAGGGACACCTCCCGCGAGTACGTTCGGGGACTGGAGGCCGTGGGCATTCCCCATCTCCTGCTCGGCGCCCGCTCCTTCCACGAGCGGGAAGAGGTGGAGGCGCTGCGGTCGGCGCTCAAGGCGGTGGAATGGCCGGACGACGATCTCTCGGTCTACGCGACGCTGCGTGGCGGCCTGTTCGCGTTCGACGACGAGCTGCTGCTGCTCTTCAAGGCCCGTCACGGCACCTGGCACCCGTTTCGGGGCCCGCGGAGAGCGCGCGAGGACGGCGAGCCGCCCGAGGAGTTCCGCTCGCTGGTCGAGGTGCTGGATTTCCTCGCCGAACTCCATCGCCGGCGGAACTATCGGCCGATCGTGCGCACCGTGCAGGAGGTGCTGGCCAGGCCCCGGGCACAGGCATCGATGGCGCTCCGGCCCGCCGGCAACCAGGTGCTGGGCAACGCGCAGCGGGTGTGCGATCTCGCCCGCCGCTACGAGCTCGCGGGGGGCCGCTCCTTCCGCGGTTTCGTCGAGCAGTTGGACGAGGAGGCCGAACGCCCGGCGAGCACCCAGGCGCCGGTGGTCGAGGAGGACGCGGAGGGTGTGCGGATCATGACGGTCCACACGGCGAAGGGGCTGGAGTTCCCGGTCGTCATCCTCGCCGACATGACGGCCGGCCTGTCCCGCGGCGCCGAACGGACCGTGCGCCCGGAGGACGGCTTGTGCGCGATGAGGCTCCTCGGCCTGTCGCCTCAGGAGTTGCTGGACGCGAAGGAGATCGAGGACCGGCGAGAGGAGGCGGAGGGCGTGCGGGTTGCCTACGTGGCGGCGACTCGTGCCCGCGACCTGCTGGTCGTCCCGGCGGTGGGCGATGCACAGCGGAAGGGCTGGGTCCAGTGCCTGAACGAGGCGGTCTACCCGCCGGCGGGGCAGTGGCGGCAGTCCGAGCCGGCGGAGGGCTGCCCGGCGTTCGGCGAGCGCACTGTCGCCAGGCGTCCGCACGACTACGAGAATCAGCCCGAGATGTCGGTCCGGCCGGGCCGCCACAGTTTCCCGGGCGTCGCGGGCGAGGGCGGTGACACGGGCCACGACGTCGTCTGGTGGGACGCTGAGCTGCTCGACGAAGAGCCGCCGGCGAGCTACGGCCTGCTCGGCGAGGATCTGCTGGTCGAGGCTGGCGACGACGCGAACCGCGAACGGTTCGAGCGCTGGCGGCGCCATGGCGAGGAGCTGGTCGCCCGGAGCTCGGAGCCGAGCGTGTCGCCCGTAGCAGTCACCGAGCTGGAGTGCGAGCCGCCGGGAAAGTCCGTCGACGTTGCAATCGAAGAACTGGCTCGGTCAGGCCGTCGGCCCGGCGGGAAACGCTTCGGCAGCCTCGTCCACACGGTGCTGCGCGACGCCTCGCTGTCCGGGGAAGCGAGCCGGATCGGTGAGCTGGCGCGGCTTCACGGTGCTCTGATCGGCTCGACGGCCGCCGAGGTGACGGCGTCGGCGGCCGTGGTGACGGCGGCGCTTGCCAGCCCGGCTGCTGAAGCGGCCCGGACGTCGCAACGAGTGCTGCGCGAGACACCTTTCCTCCTGCCCCTGGACGGCGAGGCGGAGCACCGGATCGTCGAGGGTGCGATCGACCTCGCCTACCTCGACGACGACGGCGGGTGGATCGTCGTCGACTGGAAGACGGATCTCGGCGATCTCGGCACGCCCGCCGGTGCTTCCCGCGACAGCGGCGTCACCCGCGGCGAGCGCTACCGCCGGCAGGTCCGCTGGTACTGCTACGCGCTGGAGCAGTTGACCGGCACGCCGGCTTCGGGCCGCCTGGTGTTGCTCTAGCTGAGGACTAGACCACTTCGCCGATGTAGCGCTCCCGCGCCAGCCGCCAGAACACGACGAGGAACGCGGTCAGCGGGATCGCCAGGATCATGCCGGCGATGCCGTTGAGCGCCGAGCCCCAGAAGAAGACGGCGACGATGATCGCCATCGGGTGCAGGCCGGTGCGGTCGCCCATGATCCGGGGGGTGAGCACATAGGCCTCGATGAGCTGGACGAGCGCGAAGACGACGAGCACCCAGATCACGAGGGTCAGCCCGCCACCCTCCTGCCAGTAGCCGATCGGCAGCGCCACCGCAAGGCCGACGATGCTGCCGAGGTAGGGGATGATGTTGAGGAAGCCGAGCGCCAGGCCGAGCACCAGTCCGTAGCGCAGACCGGCGATCGAGAAGCCGACGGCGAACAGCGCTCCCTGGAGGAAGGCGACGACGAGCTGGCCGCGGAAGAAGGCGACCAGGATGTCGATGAACTCCTGAATCAGGTAGACGACGTCCTCGCGGGTCCTCGGCTTGAGGAAGGGGAAGAGGTGGTCCAGCTTGCGGAAGCGGTCGGGGTCGATAATCAGGAAGAAGCACAGGTAGACGGGCAGGACCGCCCAGGCGAAGAGCGACGCGAGGCCGGCCCCGACACTGTTGAGGACGTCCAGGGCGGTGTCGCCGACGAGTTCGAAGCCTGGCAGCAGGCTCGCCGGATCGAGATTCTCGATCGCCTCACGGACCCGGCTCGCGAACGGATTCGTTTCCGTGAGTTCGTTGAGCGCCGGCAAGGTCTCGGTTACCCAGTCCACTACGCGATCCGATGCGTCGGGTAACGCGTCGATCAACCCCGTCATCTGTGACGCGGCCAGGGCGCCGAAGAACCAGGCGAAACCGGCGACAGGAAGGAGCAGGGACAGCAGAACGGCCGCTACTGCCAGGATCTTCGGCAACCGCAGCCGCTCGTTCAGCAGTTCGTAGTAGGGCCGGAGCACGAACGCCAGAACGGCCGCCACCGCGAGCGGCAGGAAGACGTTCGAGAACGCGGCGAAGAAGGAACCGATAGCCCAGAACAGCGCGACGACCGCGGCCAGGATGACGGCGGCCGCGGCGATGGTCGCGGCGGCGGCAACGGTGGCGCGTTGGCGTTCGGAGAGTTCGATCTGCACGGGCGGTTCGTCCCTGCCGGGACGCTACCACCGGGAATCGACTCCGGGGTGGATACGATCGCGCCATGGCTGTGAAGCGGCGATTCCAGTCCGTCAAGGGCATGCGGGACTTGGTCGACGAAGCTCCCGCCTTCGCGGAGGTGGAGGAGACCGCGCGCCGCGTGTTCTCCCTGTACGGCTACCACGAGGTACGTACTCCGGTGGTAGAGGACACGGAGCTGTTCGTGCGGGGGGTCGGCGAGGCCAGTGAGATCGTCGGCAAGCAGATGTACAGCTTCGACGACAAGAAGGGTCGCAGCCTGTCGCTTCGCCCGGAAGGCACGGCGCCTGTAGCACGCGCTTACCTGGAACACGACATGGCGTCCTGGCCGCAGCCGGTCAAGGTTTTCTACATGGGACCCTACTTTCGCTACGAGCGTCCGCAGGCTGGCCGCTACCGGCAGTTCAACCAGATCGGCGCGGAGTTGATCGGCGATCCGGGGCCCTACAGTGACGTGGAGCTACTGGTCATGTTGCTGCGGTTCCTGGAGGAAGTCGGCTTTCAGGACCTCGAGGTGGGCCTGAACTCGGTTGGCGACCCGGAATGCCGGCGGCGCTACTCGCGGCGTCTGCGCGAGTACCTCGAACCGCATCGGGACGATCTGGGCGCGGACAGTCTGCGCCGATTGGAGACAAACCCTCTCCGCATCCTGGACACGAAGGCGCCCAAGGAGCGAGAGCTTCTCGAGGGTGCGCCGAGGCTGCGGGAGGTGCTGGGGAGCGCTGCGCAAAGCCACTTCGAGGTCGTATGCGAGCAACTGGCACGGTTCGATGTCGACTTCGAAATCGACAACAGGCTGGTTCGAGGCCTCGACTACTACACACGGACCGTGTTCGAGATCACATCGGTGTCTCTGGGTGCGCAGGACGCCATTCTGGGTGGCGGTCGGTATGACGGCCTGATCGCCGATTTGGGCGGTCCGAGCGTGCCGGGTATTGGCTTCGCGATCGGTGAAGATCGGTTGGTTTCGCTGTTCCGCCACTTGTATCCGGGTAGGCGTGTCTCCGGCGCAAGCCCGCAAGAGCCGGTTTGTGTGGTACCAGTGGGAGCCTCCTACCGGCGTCACGGTCTGGAGCTGTCCCAGGCATTGCGCGCGGCCGGTATCACGGCCATCTGCGAGTTCGATGCCCTAAGGCCCCTCAAGGTTGGACTGAAACAGGCTAACCGTCGCGGCTGCCGGTGGGTCGTCCTCATCGGCGAGGATGAAGTGGCAGCCGGCACCGTCGTCCTACGGGACTTTGAGAACGGCACTCAGGAGACCATCCAGCGCGACGAGTTCGTCGACGTGGTGGCGACGAGAATTTCCGCCTGACTTGTGCGAGGATCGGCGGTTCGAGTCAGGAGCGGCTCGGCAAGGAACACGCACGTGACGAGAACGCAGGCAGGAACGCTGACCGCCGACCAGGTCGGCCGGCAGACAAAGGTCCAGGGATGGGTCCATCGCCGGCGCGATCACGGCGGCGTCATCTTCCTCGACGTGCGCGACCGGAGCGGCGTCGTTCAGGCGGTCGTTCACCCTGAAACCACGCCGGAGGCGGCCGAGGCTCTCCAGCCCGCGCGCCTCGAGTGGGTCGTCGAGGTCGAGGGCAAGGTGGTTCGCCGGGACCCCGACAAGGTGAACCCGAAGATGGCCACCGGCGAGATCGAGATCCAGGTCGCGAGCGGCCGCGTTCTCGGCCGCTCGGAGCCGATGCCGTTCGGCGTGGAGGGCGCGCAGGACGCCAGTGAGGAGACCAGGCTCAAGTACCGCTTCCTCGACCTCCGCCGGAACGCGCTGCAAAGCAACCTGCGGCTGCGCTCCGACTTCACGATCGAGTCTCTCGCCTACTTCCGCGAGCAGGGGTTCGTGAACGTCGAGACGCCGATGCTCACCCGCTCGACGCCGGAAGGCGCCCGCGACTATCTCGTGCCGAGTCGCCTGAACCACGGAAACTTCTACGCCTTGCCGCAGTCGCCGCAGTTGTTCAAGCAGATCCTGATGGTCAGCGGGCTCGAGCGCTACGTCCAGTTCGCCCGCTGTTTCCGCGACGAGGACCTGCGCGCCGACCGCCAGCCTGAGTTCACGCAGATCGATGTCGAGATGTCCTTCGTCGACGAAGAGGACGTCTACCGCCTGGTCGAGGGGCTGTTCGCCCGCGTGTTCCCGCTGGCCGGGATTGAACCGCCCGCGTCGTACCCGCGCCTCTCCTACGACGACGCGGTACTCCGCTACGGCAACGATCGTCCCGATCTGCGGGTCGATCTCGAGATCGAGGACGTGACGGACTGCCTGCAGGAGACGGGGTTTCGAGCCTTCCAGGCCGCGACCGCTTCGGGCGGCGTCGTGCGTGGAGTCCACATTCCGGGAGCCGCTTCCTCCAGCCGTCGCCAGGTCGACGAGTACGCCGACATCGCCCGCCGGCACGGCGCCGCGGGTGTCCTCTGGGTCAAGCGGGACGGCGGCGTACCCTCGTTCCTGGTCAAGGGCGCGCTGACGGACGGCCAGGTCGAGACCCTGGCCGATCGTCTCGGTGTCGAGGAAGGCGGCCTGGGCCTGCTGGTCGCCGGACCGGCGCCGACCGCGGCGGCGGCGCTCGGCGCCCTGCGGGTCGAGGTCGGACGCCGCTTCGGGCACATGCGGGAGGACGCGCACGAGTTCCTTTGGGTCCACGACTTCCCGCTGGTGACCTGGAACGGCGACGAAGGACGATGGAACGCGACCCACCATCCGTTCACCTCGCCGCGAATGGAGCACCTCGACCGGTTGGAGAGCGACCCGGGATCGGTTCTCTCACGCGCCTACGACGTGGTGCTGAACGGCAACGAGATCGGCGGCGGTTCCATCCGGATCCATGACCGGGACGTCCAGAAGCGCGTGCTGGCCGTGCTCGGGATCGACGCCGCGGAGGCCGAGCGTCGCTTCGGCTTCCTGTTCGAGGCCCTGAGCTACGGCGCGCCGCCTCACGGCGGGATCGCCCTCGGCGTCGACCGGATCGTCATGCTGATGGCCGGCGCCGCCTCTCTGCGCGACGTGATCGCCTTTCCGAAGACGGCCTCGGCGGTGTGCCTGATGACGGAGGCGCCGTCGACGGTGGACCAGGAACAGTTGCTGGAACTCGGGCTGCGGGTTCGCCCGCGCGGCGGCTAGGAACGCGAGGGAGGTCGGCATGGTGGACTCCGTTCCGGACGCGCCGCGTCGCCTGACCCTCGCGCACCCTCGCGGCGTGAGCGACATCCTGGTCGGGCCGGGTCTTCTGGCTTCAGCCGGGGCCGGCGCGCTGAGTGAGGTAGCGGAGTGGTGCCGGGGCCGGACCGTGTTTCTGGTGACCAGCAAGGTCCCGGACCGCCACTGTGGCGCCGCGGCGAGGAAGCTGCTCGAGCCGGCCGCACGGGTCGAGACGCTCGAGGTGCCGGACGGTGAGGCGGCGAAGACGGTGGAGTGCGCCGCCTCCGTCTGGCAGCGGATGCTCGATCGCGGCGGCAAGCGGGACAGCCGTCTCGTCACGCTCGGCGGCGGCGCCGTCGGCGATCTCGGAGGCTTCGCCGCGGCCTCGTTCCTGCGTGGCATCCACTACATGCAGATCCCGACGACGCTGCTGGCACAGGTCGATGCGTCGGTCGGCGGAAAGACGGGGGTCGACCTGGCCGGCGGCAAGAACACGGTCGGGGCCTTCCACCACCCGCGCTTCGTGCTCGCCGACATCGACTGCCTGCGGAGCCTGCCGGCCGCGGAGCTTCGAGCCGGCCTGTTCGAGGTGATCAAGATGGCGGCGCTGCTGGACCTCGATCTGCTGGCGCTGGTGGAGGAGTCGCTGGATCGTCTGCTCGCCGTGGACGCCGAGGTGCTGACTCCGGTCGTCGCGGCCTCCATCCGGGCCAAGCTGGACGTGGTCGAGGCGGATCTCGAGGAGGGTGACCGCCGCCGGCTGCTCAACTTCGGACACACGCTGGGACATGCGATCGAGTCGGAGTTCGGCTACCGCGGACTGCGCCACGGCGATGCGGTGGGCCACGGGATGAGGTTCGCCCTCCGCCTGGCTCGGCGGCGCGGACTGGATCCGGAGTTCGCGGCGCGGCTGCGTCGCCTGATTGATCGGCTCCGGCCGCCGGCGCTCGAGGACGTCGAGCAGGAGCTGGGCGTGCGGCTCGACGCGGACCGCCTGATCGAGGCGATGGGCCGGGACAAGAAGGCCCGCGAGAGCGGTCTGGTGTGGATTCTGCCGGCGGCGCCCGGACGGGGCGAGATCGTCTCCGGTCTAGATCCGACGTTGGTGCGGAGCGAACTCGAGACCTTCCTCGACGCTTCACGCGCTCCGGCGAGCGGGGGTTCGCCATGAGCGCGGACTTTGGCGGCGGAACAGCCCTGCAGGCGTCCGGGGACGAGCTTCGATCGGGCGGGCTGTGGAATCGGCTGCGCCGGGGTCTCGGCCGTACCCGGAAGGGGCTTTCCGGCCGGATCGGCGCCGTGCTCGGGAACGACCAGCGGATCGACGAGGGCGTCCTGGAGCAACTCGAGGAGACCCTGATCGAGGCGGACCTCGGAGTCGAGACATCGCTCGAGCTGGTCGAGCGCCTCCGGTCCGCGGTGCGCTCCGGATCCGTCGCGCGTGGCGATGAGGTCGGGCTCCGGCAGTTGCTGGTCGACGAGGTGGCGGTCCTGCTCCTCGACGCGCCGCGGGCCGAGTGGCCGCCGCCGCCGCGGATCACCCTGATGGTCGGCGTCAACGGCTCGGGCAAGACGACTTCCGCCGCCAAGCTGGCCCACGCTTCCCTGGCGCGCGGCGAGCGGGTGCTGTTCGCGGCGGCGGACACCTTCCGGGCGGCCGCGGCCGAGCAGCTCCAGGTCTGGGGCGAGCGGCTCGGAGTCGAGGTCGTGCGCCGTCCGCCGGGAGGCGATCCGGCAGCGCTCGTGTTCGATGCGGTGCAGGCGGCCAGGGCTCGCGGCGTGAACCACCTGATCGTCGACACGGCCGGCCGGCTTCACACGCGCGGCCAACTGATGGACGAGCTGGCGAAGGTGCATCGGGTGGCGCGGCGGGCGTCGGCGGAAGCCGAGGGCCGGAGCTGGCGGGTGAGCAACCTTCTCGTCGTCGACGCGGGAACCGGGCACAACGCCCTGGTGCAGGCGCGTGAGTTCGGCGCCGCCGCCCCGCTCGACGCCGTCTTCCTGGCCAAGATCGACGGCACCGCCAAGGGCGGCATGGCGGTGGCGATCGCGCGCGATCTGCGTCTGCCCGTTGCCTGGCTGGGCGTAGGCGAGGCGGTCGAGGACATGGTCGACTTCGATCCGCGGTCCTTCGCGGCCGCTCTCTTCGGATGAGCGAGGGGCCGGGATTCAGTCCGAGCGATGAGCGGGCGATGGCCCGTGCGCTGACTCTGGCGCGCCGCGGCCGCTACACCGTGGCGCCGAACCCGATGGTCGGGGCGGTTGTCACGAACGGCGGTGCGATCGTCGGCGAGGGTTGGCATCGCCAGGCGGGTGGAGAACACGCGGAGGCGGCCGCGCTGCGAGTCGCTGGAAACACGGCGTTGGACGGCACGCTCTACGTGACCCTCGAACCCTGCAACCATCACGGGCGCACGCCGCCCTGCGCTGACCGGGTCATCGAGTCCGGCGTCAAGCGCGTGGTCTTTGCCCACCGCGATCCGAACCCGGAGGTGACGGGCGGCGGCGGGAACCGGCTACGCGCCGTGGGCGTCCGGGTCGAGGGCGGCCTGCTTGCCGGGCAGGCGGTGGAGATGAACGTTCCGTTCCTGACCCGGGTCGTGCATCGGCGGCCGGCGGTGACCCTCAAGTGGGCAATGAGCCTGGACGGACGGATCGCGACGGCAACCGGCGACAGCCAGTGGATCTCGTCAGAGCAGGGCAGGAAGTGGGCACTCGACCTGCGGGAGGAGCACCAGGCGATCGTCGTCGGCAGCGGCACCGCGCTGGCCGACGATCCACGGCTGAACCGGCGGCTGGGCCGGGCCGAGGGGCCGATCCTGCGGGTAGTGCTCGATCGGCGGCTGCGGCTGTCGTCCACGGCGCGGATGTTCGAGCTCGAGGGACCGGTCGTCATCTACACGGAGGCTCCGCGGGAGATCGGCTCCTCGACGTCGGCGGACGCTGGCGATTGGGCGACGCGGCGCGATCGGCTGCGCAGCGCCGGCGCCGAGGTATTGGCCCTTTCCGCCGTCGAGCCGGCCGATGTGCTGGAGGACCTCTTCGACCGTGGGGTCTCCAGCGTGCTGGTCGAGGGTGGCGGGGAAGTGCTCGCCGCCTTTTCCGGCTCCGGGCTGTGGGACCGAGCGGCGGTGTGCTGCGCGCCCGTTCTGATCGGCGGCGCGGCGGCGCCCGGTCCTTTGGGCGGCGAGGGACCGCGGCGGCTGGCCGACGCCTTGCGCCTGGACGAACTGCGAGTCAGCAGGCGCGGACCGGACGTGATTCTCTTAGGCTACAGGCAGGGATGTTTACCGGAATTGTCACGGAGCGTGGGCGGGTAGTCGAGGCGCCCGGGGTGTCCGACCGGGGGGGCGCGCGCCTGGTCGTCGGACACTCGGCGGCGCTGGCCGCGAAGCTCGATCTGGGCGCCAGCATCGCCATAGCGGGCGTGTGCCTGACCGTGGTGGAGCAGGACGAGGTGGATGGAGCCGCGCGAACCGTGTTCGACCTGTCTCCGGAGACGTTGAGCCGAACGACGCTCGGCGCGCTGCGCGCCGGCGACGAGGTGAACCTCGAGCCGCCGCTCTCGGCAGGCGACCCGTTGGGCGGCCACTGGGTCCAGGGGCACGTCGACACGACGACCCGGGTAACGCGGGTGGAGGAGCAGGGGGACCACCGCGTCGTCACGTTCAACGTTCCGGCCGGGTTAGAGGCGGGCGTCGTGCTCAAGGGCAGCATTACGATCGACGGCGTGAGCCTGACCGTCGCGGCGCTCGACGAACGGACCTTCGACGTGGCGCTGATCCCGCACACCCTCGAGGTGACGACCCTTGGCGGTCTGAAGCCGGGCGACCGGGTGAACGTGGAGGGAGACGTCCTCGCCCGTTACGTCCAGAAGGCGGTGGAGGCAGCGGTCGCTGCCGCGCTCGAGTCGAAGTAGTCAAGTGACGTCCCTCACGCTTCGGGAGCACGTCGCCGAACCCGCGAACCTCTGGATCCGTCACAGTTTCTCCCGCTGGCCGCTGGTCGGGGACGACGGACGGCTATGCTGCGATTTCGCCACCGGCGGATTGCGGACCGCGGACACCGGACCGGCGCCGGCCGCCTCCGACGTTTGGCGACTCGTCCGCAGGGCCGCCGACGTCGTCTACGTTCCCCCGCTCCCGGCCGACTCCGCTCCGCTCCGCGCAGCGATCGTCGAGGCCGCGGCCGCTGCCGGCGCGCCCCTCGTTCTGCACGTCGTGGCGGGAGGCGTTTCGGTCGCGCTGGCCGCCGGTTGGCAATGGCTGCGGCAGTACGCCCCTCATTCGCCGCAGCCCGCGTCCGGCGTCAGCCCCCTCAGCCCCGTTGTCGTCGCGGCCGCCGAGCTTCCCGAAAACGCCATCGTCGCTGTCGACCTGCTTGACTGCCTGGTTGCGGAGGCGGCCCTGCTGCAGGAGAAGCTACTCGAGGGTCCCCAGCCCGACCTGCCATTCGCGCCAGTCCCGGCCCGGCACGCCACTCTCGTCTGGCCCCTCGTCGGTGGCTGGACGGACCGACCGGGGGTCCTGGAGACGGCCATGCCCCGGCTCGTGGCCGCCGGGGCGCGTCGCGTCGTGCCCCGCGCGATGACGTTCGATGCCCGCGAGCGCCACCTCCTCGCCGAACGTCTGGAACGGACGTGGCCCGAGGCCTTCGACGCCGTGTTTCACGGTGACGATTCGCCCCCGGACGAGTCGGCCTTCCGAACTGCCGCCGAAGCCGCCGGTCTCGAACATCGCCTGCCGCGGCCGCTGCCCGCGCCACCGCTGCCTGCAAGACTCCGCCTCGCCCGCGAACTCGCGGGCCACCTGATCGAGCTCGGCGACGTCGCCGTCACCGGCGGCGACGCCTACTACCGGGCCGCACGCTTCCTCGACCGGGACGAAATCGAGATCGAAGCCGCCGCCCGCGAAGGCAACCTCGGCGTCCTGCCGTGGCTCGAGGATCCGGCCAGGCGGGCGGTGGAGCAGTGGCTTACCGCACGGCGGGAAGACTGACACCCGATGCACCTGGTCGTCTTCGACGTGGACGGAACACTGGTCGAGTCCGAGGACTTCGACGGCATTCTCTACGCCCGGGCGATCAGGAACGCGCTGAAGATCGATGTCGACGAGGACTGGGCCGGGTATCGGCACCAAACGGACAGCGGCATCCTGAACGAGGTCCTGGATCGCAACGGAGCCGGAGGCGACCGCTCCCAGGCTCACGTTTCCGTCAAGCGGGAGTTCATCGCCCTCGTAGCCGGCTACCTCGCTGCCTGCGGTGACCGGCTGCCGGAAGTCCCAGGCGCCCGCGCCTTCGTGAACCGGCTCGCCGCCCGCCCAAACGTCGCTGTCGCGATCGCCACCGGCGGCTGGAAGGACACCGCCGCAATGAAGCTCCGGGCCATCGGCCTCGATCCGGACACGCTGAACCTCGCCTCCGGTTCGGACGCCGTAAGCCGCGTCGAGATCATGCGGATCGCGGCCAAACGCGCGCTGGGCAGCAGATCAGCCGCCCGCAAGACCTACTTCGGCAACCGGCCGTGGGACCGGGAAGCCAGCCGCCGGTTGAGCTGGCACTTCATCGGCATCGGCCCGGACGTTGAGCACAGCACCCGGTTCGACGACCTTCTGGACCAGGAGTCCCTCGACGGCGCCTTGGCTCTGACGGCTCCTACCGCGGCCGCAGCAACGGAAACAGGATCACGTCCCGAATCGACCGGGCGTCGGTCAGGAGCATGACCAGCCGGTCGATGCCCAGGCCGAGGCCGCCGGCCGGTGGCATGCCGTACTGGAGTGCTTCGACGTAGTCGCGGTCGAAGCGGTGCGCTTCGTCGTCGCCGCCTTCGCGGGCGCGGAGCTGCTGGCGGAATCGCTCGGCTTGGTCGTCGGGGTCGTTCAGCTCGGTGAACGCGTTCGCGATTTCCATGCCGCCGATGAAGAGTTCGAAGCGCTCGGTGAAGCGGGGGTCGCCGGCGCTGTGCTTGGCGAAGGGGGAGACCTCGACGGGATAGTCGTGGATGAAGGTGGGCTGGATCAGCTTGGGTTCGACGAGCCGGTCGAAAAGGGCCATCAGCAGGCTGCCGTAGCTGGCGTTCTTCGGCAGGTCTTCGCCCAGGCGGGCGAGTTCCGCGGCGAGAGCCGCTTCGTCGCCGACCGCGGCCGGATCGAGGCCGCCGATCTCCAGCAGGGACTGCCGCACGCTGAGCCGCGGCCAGGGGGCCTGGAGGTCGATCTCGTGGCCGCGCCAGGTGCAGGTTGTCGAGCCCTCGGCATGCACGGCATCCAGGACCGCGGCGAACATCGTCTCGGTGAAGGCCATCAACTGTTCGTAGTCGGAGTAGGCCCAGTAGAACTCGAGCATCGTGAACTCGGGGTTGTGCTGGGTCGAGATGCCTTCGTTCCGGAAGTTGCGATTGATCTCGAACACCCGGTGCAGTCCGCCGACGAGCAGGCGCTTGAGATACAGCTCGGGCGCGATGCGCAGGTAGAGGTCGAGGTCGAGCGCGTTGTGATGGGTCACGAACGGCCGGGCCGTTGCGCCCCCGGGAATGGCCTGCATCATCGGCGTTTCGACTTCGAGAAAACCCTCGTCGAGCAGGCAGGCGCGGAGCGCGGCGATCGCCTGGGAGCGAACGACGAACCGCCGCATCGATTCGGAGGAGTTCAGGAGGTCGAGGTAGCGGCGCCGGTAACGCTCTTCCCGGTCGGCCAGGCCGTGCCACTTCTCAGGCAGCGGCCGGGTGGCCTTCGCCAGCAGATCGAGGCGGTCGGCCGAGATCGTCAGTTCACCGGAGCGGGTGCGGATCAGCAGGCCTTCGGCGAGCACGTAGTCGCCGATGTCGAGTTGTGAGAGCAGCCACCAGCAGTCCTCGCCCACGTGGTTGCGGCGCACGAGAACCTGGACCTTGGAGTCGGCGCCGTCGGAGATGTCGAGGAACGCCGCCTTGCCGTGGGTGCGGTGGGCGCGGACACGGCCGGGAACCCTGAGAGAGACCGCGGCCTGCTCGAGTTCCGTTTCGGTCTGCTCGCCGTAGCGTTCGCAGACTTCGCCCGGCTCGAGGTCGTACGGGGCGCGGGTGGGGTAGGGATTAACGCCCCTTCCTCGCAGGCGGTCGCGCTTGTCGCGCCGGTTCTCGATCTGGGCTTCGAGTTCGGACATGGCTCAGCTCGATTCCATGTTCCAGAAGGCCTCGTCCGCGAACAGGTCGCAGATGAGGCGGGCAACGCCGCCGGAGGCTCTGCCGCCGATCCTCAGTACGTCCTGGTGGTCGACCGCTTCGTCCACGAGCCCGACGCCCATGTTCGTGACCAGGGAGAAGCCGAGCGCGCGGAGCCCCATGTGGCGGGCGGCGATTACTTCGAGCACGGTCGACATGCCGACCAGGTCGGCGCCCAGGGTGCGGTAGGCGCGGATCTCGGCCGGGGTCTCGAAGGAGGGCCCGAGCAGCCCGGCGTAGACGCCCTCGCCGACCGGGATTCCGGCCTGTTCCCCGAGTTCCGCGAAGCGGCGGCGCAGGCCGCGGTCGTAGGCGTCCGCCAGGTCGGGGAACTGCGGCCCCCAGGCGGCCGGCAGCCGGCCTCTCAGCGGGTTCAGACCGGTCAGGTTGATGTGGTCGGAGATCGCCACGATCGAGCCGGGCGGCAGGTCCGCACGCAGCGAACCGGCTGCGTTCGTGACGACCAGCGACCGCGCGCCGAGCAGGGCGCTGAGCCGCACCAGGTAGACGACCTGGGCCGGCGTGTAGCCCTGGTAGGCGTGCAGCCGGCCGCGGCTGTAGAGCACCAGTCTGCCGTTGCCCGTCCGCACGAGCTCTGCGGTCACTGCGTGGCCCTCGATCGCCTCGACCTCGAAGGGGAACAGGTCGGAGAACGGCCACGGGCCCGCCGCCGGCTCGCCGAGGTCCAGGCTCAGGCCGGAGCCGGTGACGAGCAGGGCCTCCGGGATTGGGATCCCCGACTTCAGCCAGCGCCGCCGGCTCTCCTCGAGCTCGGCCGCGAGACTCCTGTCCGGGCCGGTATCCTTGTGTCCATTCACGGCGTTCTCTCGCGTCGCCCGCTCCAGGCTTGGAGTGCGGCAGACCATATCCTGAGGAGTTCGATGACCGAAGACGGCATGCCGCGCGAGTTGATTTCGAGGGAAGTGCTCGACCGCCGGGTCGACGAACTGGCCGCGGAGATCGAGAGGGACTACGCCGACAGTCAGGAGCTGCTCTGCGTCGGCGTGCTGAAGGGGTCCGTCTTCTTCATGTCCGACCTCCTGCAGCGTCTGTCCCGGCCGCTCGTGGTCGACTTCTTCCAGACCTCGAGCTACCGGGGCGAGACGACGTCGCCCGGTGAGGTGCGGATCCGCCGCGACCTCGATCACTCTCTGGCCGGGCGCGACGTTCTGCTCATCGAGGACATCGTGGACACCGGCTACACGATGCGGACGATCATGGCGCTGATGGGGTTCAGGGGAGCGCGTTCCGTGCGGCTCTGCGTGCTGCTCGACAAGGCCTGCAAGCGGGAGACGCCGGTTCAGATCCACTACCGCGGCTTCGAGGTGGACGACGTGTTCGTCGTCGGCTACGGACTGGACTACGACGACCGCTACCGCAACCTGCCCTACATCGGCGTGCTGGAGGGCGCTTCGGAGTAGCCTCGCGTCGCCGTGGGGTTCGTCTGGCACATAGCAGTCCGGTACTTCCGCTCCACCCGCGCGGACGCGCACATCCGGGCGCTGTCCACCCTGACGGCGGGCGGCCTGGCGGTGGGTACGGCGGCGCTGGTGCTGGCGCTGGCGGCGCTCGCCGGCTTCCAGAACCTCCTGCTGGAAGATCTGGCGCGGCATACGCCGGCCCTCCAGATCGAGCTCGGCGGCGGGAGCGTTCCCGGAAGCGCCCTCCAGGGCGCGGCAACGACGGACCCGGTGCGAGGTCTGGCCGCATTGGCGGCCGCGACGAACGGCGTCGCCGGCGTCCAGGAGCTGCTCTATGCGCGGGGCTGGCTGGCGGATGGCGACCGTCCGATCGCGGTCGAGGTGCTGGGCTACGAGAAGACACCGCCGCCCTGGATCCCGGTCCAGGGGGAGGCGACGCCCGGGCTGATCGTGCCCGTCTCCGTGGCGCTGCGGATGGGGCTGGCCGTGGGCGACATGGTTCGCGTCGTCTCGCCTCGCCCTGGCCTCACGCCGGTCGGGCACCAGCCGCGAACCCGGATGCTGCCGATCGACCTGATCTACATGTCGGACCGGGCCGAGGACACGGACGATCCGGTGCTGGTGCCGCTCGAGCAGGCTTCCGCCCTGTTCGCACGGGGCGACAGGCGACTGGACCTGACGCTTGCCCCGGAGGCGGATCCGGAGCAGGTCGGTGACTTCCTGCGGCAGGGGATCGATCCGACCGTCGCGACGGTGACGACCTGGAGGCAGGCCAACCGGGCGCTTCTGTTCGTGCTGCGCCTCGAGAAGGGACTGGTCTTCTCCGCGGTGGCGCTCATCGTGGCCGTCGCCTCGTTCGCCCTGCTCGCGGCTTTGTCGATGGTGCTTTCGAGCAAGCGCGCCGAGGTCGGCGTGCTGGCGGCAATGGGTGCGCCGCCGGCCCGGTTGCAGCGGGTGTTCCTGCTACTCGGCGCGCTGCTGTCGGTGGGCGGCGCCGGCTTCGGCGGAGCGGCCGGTGCGGGGCTCGCCGCCTTCCTCGACCGTTACCGCGTGATCTCCACGCCGTCGGACGTGTACGTCGTTGACTACGTGCCGTTCCTGGTCCGGGGCACGGACGTGCTCGTCGTGCTGGTCGTGACCGTTCTGTTCACTGCCGCGGCCGCCGTGATCGGGGCGCGCAAGGCGAGCCTTCTTCACCCGGTCGAGGCGATGCGGAGTGCGCGCACGTGATCGCGGTTGCCGGGGTCACCAAGGCCTACCAGGACGGCGCGGTCCGGCGGCAGGTGCTGCGCGGCGTGGATCTGGTGGTCGCGCGCGGCGAGACGGCGGCCGTCGTCGGTCCGTCCGGCTCGGGCAAGTCGACGTTGCTCAACATCCTGGGCGCGCTCGATGTGCCGGACGCGGGTTCGGTTCGAGTCGACGGCGTCGATCTCACCCGGTCCAGGCCGTCCGCCCTGGCGGGCTTTCGCAACCGGTCACTCGGTTTCGTCTTTCAGTTCCATCAACTGCTGCCGGACTTTACGGCGATCGAGAACGTGATGATGCCGGGGCGGATCGCGGGCCGCCCGACCTCGTCTCTCAGCGCCCAGGCGCTCACGCTCCTGGACCAGGTCGGTCTCGCCGACCGCGCCGGCGCCTTCCCGCAGCAACTGTCCGGGGGCGAAAGGCAGCGGATCGCGATCTGCCGCGCTCTGGTGCTTGAACCGGCGGTACTGCTGGCGGACGAACCGACCGGCAACCTGGACTCCAGGAGCGGCGAGCAGGTGCTGGAGCTCCTGGACACACTGCGGAGGCGCCGGGACACGACGATGGTGCTGGTGACGCACAATCCGGAAGTGGCGAAGCGTTGCGGCAAGGTGCTCCGGCTCGACGGCGGCCGTCTGAAGGCGCTGGGCGAATAAACTCTGGTCCGTGTTCGAGAAGTACAACGAGAAGTCGCGCCGAGCGCTCTTCTTCGCCCGCTACGAGGCGAGCAAGCTGGGCAGTCGGGTCATCGAGTCGGAGCACATCCTGCTCGGCATCCTGCGCGAGGGAGAGGAGTCGATCATCGAGCTCCTCCAGCGGCTCCAGATCAAGCCGGAGGATCTGCGCCACGAGATAGAGGGCGAGCGGGTGTTCGTCGAGCGCATCTCGTCGACCGCCGAACTGCCGTTGTCGGAGGAGTCGAAGAGGATCCTGGCCCACGCCTCGCACGAGGCGGAGAGCATGGTTCATGCCGCGGTCGGCTCCGAGCATCTGTTGATCGGCATCATGCGGGTCGACGGCTGTCTGGCCCAGCGCGTTCTCGTGGAGCGCGGACTCGAGGTCGCGACGGTGCGCGAACAGGTCGCGACCATCGCTCGCGAGCGCGCCAACAGGCGCGGCAAACAGGAGTTGCCCTTCCTGACGGAGTTCGGCCGCGACCTGACCGCGCTCGCGCAGCAGGACCAGTTCGACCCCCTGATCGGCCGCGAACAGGAAGTCGGTCGCATCGTCCAGATCCTCGCGCGACGGACGAAGAACAACCCGATCCTGCTCGGGGAGCCGGGGGTGGGCAAGACGGCCATCGTCGAGGGGCTGGCGCAGCGGGTGTCCCACGGGCGGGTTCCGAAGTTCCTTGCGCGCAAGCGAATCGTCGCGCTCGACCTGTCCCTGATCGTCGCGGGCACGAAGTACAGGGGCCAGTTCGAGGAGCGTCTGAAGGGCATCCTCAAGGAGCTCGAGGAGGGCGAAGACGTGCTCGTCTTCATCGACGAGATCCACGCTCTGGTCGGGGCCGGTTCGGCTGAGGGTTCGCTCGACGCAGCGAACATCCTGAAGCCGGCCCTGTCGCGGGGCGACATCGCGTGCATCGGCGCCACGACCCAGCGGGAGTACCGCAGGCATATCGAGAAGGACCGCTCGCTGCTGCGGCGATTCCAGGCGGTTCAGATCAAGCCGCCTTCCGCCGACGAGACCTACGACATCCTGGTCGGCCTGAAGGAGCGTTACCAGGGCTTCCACAACGTCGCCTACGACGATGCCGCGCTGCGCGCCGCGATCGCCGGTTCCAACCGCTACATCACCGATCGTCATCAGCCCGACAAGTCGATCGACGTGATCGACGAAGCCGGCGCCCGGGTCAAGCTGCGTCGCGTACGGGATACGCGGCAGGCGCGGCGGATCGAGCAGGAAATCCGGGAAGTGGTGGCCGAGATGAAGGCCGCGATCTCGGACAAGGACTTCGACCGCGCCGTCCGTTTCCGCGAGCGCGAGATCGAACTCCGGGAAGATCTCGAGAGCATCGAGCAGTTGCATGACCAGGACGTTGAGGATCAGGTCGTGACCGCTCAGGACGTGGAGGAGGTGATCGCCTCCTGGACAGGGGTACCCGTGGCTGCAGTACGCGGTGACGAGGCGAAGCGGTTGATGGAGATGGAAGACGTCCTTCGGCGCCGGATCGTCGGGCAGGATCGGGCGATCCGGTCGATCAGCCGAGCCATTCGCCGGTCGCGGCTCGGCGTTTCCGATCCCCGCCGGCCTGTCGGTTCGTTCGTCTTCCTGGGCCCGAGCGGTGTCGGCAAGACGGAGGTCGCCAGGCGCCTCGCCGAGTTCCTGTTCGGCAGCCAGACCGCTCTCATGCGTTTCGACATGAGCGAGTACATGGAGAAGTACTCGGCTTCCAAGCTGATCGGTTCCCCGCCGGGCTATGTGGGCTTCGAGGAGGGCGGTCAGTTGACGGAGCGTGTTCGGCGGCAACCGTACTCCCTGATCCTCTTCGACGAGATCGAGAAGGCGCATCCGGACATCATGAACCTGCTGCTTCAGATCCTGGAGGAAGGGAGCCTGACGGATGCCTACGGCAACTATGTCGATTTCCGTCATGCCCTGGTGCTGCTGACCTCGAACCTGGGCAGCAAGCTGGTGCTCAAGGGCGGGCGCATGGGCTTCGGCGGGGTGTCCTCGGCAGGAGACTCTTCCCCAGAAGGGGACTTCGGCCGCATCAGGGAGGAGATCGAAGCGGAACTCCGCCGCAGCTTCAGCCCCGAGTTCATCAACCGCATCGACGAGACGATCGTGTTTAATCCGCTGGGTCGGGCGGAGCTGCGCGCGATCACCTGCCTCCTGCTCTCCGATGTGAACGAGACGCTTGCCGACCGGGGTCTGGCCGTCGAAGTCACGAGTGAGGCGCGGGAATGGCTCCTGGAGCAGGCGGGCATCGATCCGTCGACCGGAGCCCGTCCGTTGCGGCGCACGATCCAGCGTCACGTTCAGGATGCGGTGTCAGACTTGCTGATCCAGCGCCCCGACGATTCCGTCGAACGCATCCGCGTGGATCTGGCCCAGGAGGAACTGGTCCTGGAGATCGTTCAGGGCGCCGCCCCTACCGTTGAGGAGGAACCTGCTCTTGCGGAATCCTGATCGAAAGGTCCTTCGACGGCTGGCATGGCCGGGCGCGCTGGTCGCCGCCTTCGTGCTGGCCGTACCGGCCGCCGGCCAGTTGCTGGTCGGCCGGCCGATCGTGTCGGTTGAGTACATCGGCGTCGAGACGCTGAGCGAAGACAGCCTGAACTACTACCTGGATATCGAGGCCGGTAAACCCTGGGATCCCGGCCGCGTGAACGAGCGGATCAAGGACCTCTGGGAGCGCAAGCTGATCGATGACATCTCGATCGCAGCCGAGGAGCAGGGCGATGGGGTTCTGGTCCGGGTGACGCTGACGGAAAGGCCGCTCCTGGTCTCGCTCGAGTACGACGGTCTGAAGAAAGTGAAGCGGAGCGACATCGGCGACATGACGGACCGGGAGCGGATCTCGGTCTTCGAGGGGTTGCCGCTGGACCTGGGCGAGCTGGCGCGCCTCGAAGAGGCGATCAAGAAGCTCTACGAGGAGCGCGGCTTCCGGTTCGCGGGCATCCACGTCGAGGTCCAGGACGCGGGCCTGGGCGAGAAGCGGGTCCTGATCACCGTCGACGAGGGCGGCAGAGTCAAGATCGGCCAGGTCGACTTCGAGGGCAACGAGGTGTTCTCGGCCGGCCGCCTCCGGCGGCAGATGGAGAAGACAAAGAAGTCGAACCTTCTGACCCGGATCCGGAAGCGCGACGTGTTCAACTCGGCCACGGTCCAGGAGGACCTCGACAAGGTCAAGGGTCTTTACCGCCAGTTCGGCTACAAGGACGTCGAGGTCGGCGAGCCCGAACTCGACGTGATCGAGCGGAAGCCGAACGCCGAACGCATCGAGGACCGCAAACGGCAGCTCGCCCTGGTGATTCCGATCGAGGAGGGTCCGCGCTGGAAGCTTGGCGAGGTCCAGGTCGAGGGGGCCGAGGTTCTGCCCGAGGGTCTGCTGGTTGCCATGTTCAAGGATCCCAAGGGCGGCTGGCTGCGCTCGGACATCCTCGACGAGGGTGTCGAGCAGATCGGGGAGCTGTATCGGAACAGCGGCTACATCTTCGCCGACGTGAAGATGGAGATCGTCGAGCGCGAGGACCTGGTTGCCGACATCCTGGTGACCGTCGAGGAGAACGACCAGTTCAGGATCGGACGGATGGAATTCACCGGCAACGACCGGACCCGCGACCGGGTGCTCCGCCGCCAGATGTTGCTCAAGGAAGGCGACGTCTTCAACTCGGGCATGCTGCGCACCAGCCTGCTGCGGCTCAGCCAGCTCGAGTACTACGTCGTCAACGAGGACGATCCGGTCGAGGTCGACTACGACACGGACGACAAGCAGGTCGACATCACCGTCAAGGGCACGGAAACCGGGCAGACCGAGGTTCAGTTCGGCGGCGGTTACAGCGAACTCGACGGCTTCTTCGTCCAGTCGGCGTTGCGCACCCGGAACTTCCTCGGCCGCGGCGAGACCGTTGGCGTGTCGATCCAGACGGGCCGCTACCGCGACATCTTCGACGTCTCGTACTACATGCCCTGGGTCAAGGACCGGCCCCAGAACTTCGGGGTTCAGCTCTTCAACCGGGACACGGACTTCGACCTCCTGATCGACCAGCGCTACCGGAGCAAGGAGGCCGGCGGCATCCTCACCTACGGCCGGTCGTTCCGCCGCTGGGAACTCGTTCAGTTGTCCTACAGCAACATGGACATCGAGAGCTACCAGTCGCAGACCTTCTACTTCTTCGACAACCCGGACCAGAGCGACGACCCGACGAGCGACACCTTCGAGCAGGCGTTCCAGTTCAACCGTCGCTCCATCACGGCGAGCTACCAGTACGACAGTCACAACAGCCGCCTCGAGCCGACCCAGGGCAGGCGCCTGATCGCGTCCCTCGAGTACGCCGGCGGCCCCCTTGGCGGCGAGTCATTCTTCATCCGCCCGTCGCTGAACGCGGCGATCACCGTGCCGCTGACGAACCGCGGGCTGCGGACGGTGGGGCGGGCGAACGTCCAGCTCGGCTACATCGAGCCGTTCGGCGAGGACGATGCCGGCAACCTGCGTCAGTTGTTCTTCCTGGATCGCTACCTGCTGGGCGGCGAGAACAGCCTCCGCGGCTTCGCTTTCCGTTCCATCTGGGTGCGGGATCCGGAAACTGGTCGCACGCTCCTCGACCAGAACGGTTTCCCCCAGGGCGGCAACAAGAGCGTGGTCATCAACCTCGAGCACCACACCCTGGTCAACGGCCCCTTCCGCGTCGTGACGTTCTTCGACGCAGGCAACGTCTACGGCGACGACCAGGACGTCGACTTCAACCACATGCGAATGTCGGCCGGCATCGAGCTTCGGGTCAACGTGCCCATCCTTGGAGCTCCGCTCCGCTTCATCTACGCTACGAACCTGAATCCGCTGGACAACCTCGGAGGCGTCGACCGGGAGCGGTTCGACAGCTTCGACTTCAGCATCGGAACCAGCTTCTGACGCCTCACGGAGAACTACGAAGATGAACGTCAAACCCACTGGATTCCGCGTCGCGGCGTCGACCGCCGCCGTCATCGCCGGTGTCCTCATGGCCGGGCCGGTCCTGGCCCAGAGCAAGATCGCCGTCGTCGAGGTCGAACGCCTGCTGCAAGAGTCGGCGCGCGGCCAGATCGCGGTTCAGGAGCTCACACGACTCCGGGACGAGAAGCAGGCGGAGCTCACCACCAGGCAGGAGCAATTGGCCGCGCTGCAGAAGCAGTACAACGACGGTCGGCTGACGCTGGCGGAGGACCGCCTGGCCGAACTCGAGAAGCAGCTCGAGGACATGACGATCGACCTGCGCCGCGCCCAGGACGACGCGAACCGCGAAATGCAGAAGGTGCAGGGCGAGAGGTTCGGCGAGATCGAACAGGCGGTGCTGCCGATCATCTCTCAGGTCGGCCGGGAGTTCGGCTACACGGCGATCTTCAACAAGTTCCAGGGGGGCCTGCTGTTCGCCGCCGACGCCGCGGACATCACGAACCTGATCATCGAGCGCTACAACGCCGCTTACCCGGCGACTCCCACGGAGTAGACGCGAGTAGTCAATCGCTGTTGCGGATGCTGTAGAGCTTCGACCGGGTGCGGATCAGCAGCCGGTCGCCAGCGACCGCCGGTGACGCCATCGCCATCTCGTCGAGGCTGTTGGTGTGGAGGACCTCGTACTCCGAGCCGGCGCGGATCACGTAGGTATCGCCCTGCTCGCTGAGCGCGAACACGCGGTCGTTGTAGGCCCACGGAGATGAGGTGAAGCTGGCGCCGCCGCGGGGCGCCACGCGCTTCCGGCCGTACACGGGGTCGCCGGTCAGCGCGTCGTATGCCTCGAAGAAGCCGCGGTCCAGCAGACTGTAGTAGACGCCCTTGTAGACCAGCGGCGAGGTGTTGTAGTTGCCGGCCTTGGGCTGATGCCAGGCGACGAACTCGCTCTCCGTCGCGTCCCCTTCCAGGGTGATGTCGCCGAGCGCGCCCGGACGGATGGCGAAGACCGGCCGGCGCTGGTCCTGGAAGTAGCCGGAGTTGACGTAGACCAAGTCGTGAGCCGCGAACGGCGTGGCGATGGCCGCCCAGGACATGCGGCCGTCCATCTCCCACAGCAGTTGACCGTCCAGGTCGTACGAGCGGATCCGGTTCTTGCCGCTGGTGACGATCTCGGTGCGGGCTTCGTTCGGCCAGACGAACGGCGTCGCCCAGCTCGACACCTCTTCCCGGGCGGTGCGCCAGCGCTGTTCGCCGGTGTGCTTGTCGAGGGCGGCGATCCAGGAATCCTCCTCGTTGTCGTAGAGGATGATCAGCAGATCGTCGTGCAACACAGGCGAGGAGGCGGAGCCGTAGTCCCACATGGTCGAGCGGTAGGGCGTATCGAAGCTCCACACGGACTCGCCCTCCATCGTGAAGGCGTACACGCCGAGGTCGCCAAAGCGCGCGTAGACGCGTTCGCCGTCGGTGGTCGGGGTCTCCGAGGCGTAGGTCTGCTTCTGGTGGCGCGGAAACTCGGGTACACCGGCCTTGACCGAGCGCTCCCACAGCACCTCGCCCGTGGCGAGGTTCAGGCAGTACACGCGCCAGTCGTGCCGCGCCTGCGGCGGTTCACTGCGCCCGCGGGCGGCGTAGAGACCGGCCTGGGGGCGTTCGAACTCGCCTTCTGAAACCGCGGTCGTCAGGAACACTCGATTGTCCCAGACGATCGGGCTGGACCAGCCGAGCCCGGGGATCTCGGCGATCCACTCGACGTTCTCCGTCTGGCTCCAGCGATCAGGCAGGCCGGGGTTGTCCGGGACCGCAGGGTTCATGCCCGGACCGCGGAACTGGGGCCAGTTGTCGGATGCGGCAGCCGCGCCGGCGCAGAGCGCGGCGCAAGCGAGGGCGGTGAGGATGGCGGCGCCACTGGGCCTGTCGTGGTAACGGTGCGGTTGTGATGTCGCGTTGCTCATCGAGATCGGATCTCCCGTTCACTGGAAGGAGTCAGACGCTGGGGTCGTGCCGGATCGTATCCGGTAGGCTCGCTCCGTGACCCACCGCCTCGCCGATCTTGCCGCGATGGTTGGAGCTGACCTCGAAGGCGATCCGGATCGGCCGATCGACGGCATCGCCACCCTGATGGCCGCGGGCCCTGGAGATCTCTCCTTTCTGACCAACCCTCGGTACCGCGATCAGGCGCTGGCCTCGAAGGCCGGCGCGCTGCTGGTGTCCAGGGATCTGTCTCGCGAAACGCTCGCCGAGCTCCGCGCCGACCTGGTGTTCTGCGACGACGCCTACCGGGCCCTGGCCGACCTGATGACGACGCTCTTTCCGGTCCCCGAGGTGGAACCAGGCGTTCACGAAACAGCCTGTGTCGACGCTTCCGCCTACGTGGACCCCACCGCCCGCGTCGACGCTTTCGCCGTGGTCGGCGAGGGCGCGACGCTTGGTCCGGGCGTGGTCGTCGGCGCCCACTCGGTGGTAGGCCGCGGCTGCAGTCTGGGCGCCGGCACCGTGATCCATCCCCATGTCGTGATCTACGACGGCGCCCGCATCGGCGAGCGGGTGGTCGTCCACTCCGGTGTCGTTTTGGGCGCGGACGGTTTCGGGTTCGCGGAAGCCGCTGAAGCAGCTTTCCAGGTCAAGCTGCCCCAGGTCGGGGTCGTCGTGATCGAGGACGACGTGGAGATCGGCGCCAACTCCGCGGTGGACCGGGCCACCTTCGACACCACGACGATCGGCCGCGGAACGAAGATCGACAACCTGGTGCAGATCGGACACAACGCGCAGATCGGCGAAGGCTGCATCCTCTGCGGTCAGGCGGGCGTCTCCGGCAGCAGTCGCATCGGCGATCGGGTGCTTCTGGCGGGCCAGGTGGGCGTCGCCGGTCACTTCAGGATCGGCGACGGCGTGCAGGTGGCGGCCAAGTCGGCGGTGTTCCAGGAAGTCGAGGACGATCAGCGGGTCGCGGGCATACCCGCCGTACCGATCGCGTCCTGGCGCCGGCGGAACGCGCTACAGTCGCGCCTGCCGGCGATGCGCAGTGCGCTCAGGGCTCTCGAGCGACGCGTGGACGAACTCGAATCGGCAGGCCGCGGTGGCCGCGACGATCCGGCGGCGGACGGGGGAGACGAGACGTGAGCAAGGAACGGGAGGAAGCCGAGAGCGCCGCCGTGAGTGCGCCGCTCGGACCGTTCGACTCGCGCTGGATCGCGAGCGTGCTGCCGCACCGCTACCCGATCCTCCTGGTCGACCGGGTGCTGGAGCTGGTGCCAGGGGAGCGCGTCGTGGCGATCAAGAACGTGACCCGTAACGAGCCCTTCTTCGACGGCCACTTCCCGGGCAATCCGATCATGCCCGGAGTCCTCGTGATCGAGGCGATGGCGCAGACGGCGGGCCTGCTGCTGCTGCACGAGATCGAGGACCGGGACCGCCGGGTTCTCTTCTTTTCCGGTATCGAGAAAGCCCGTTTCCGCCGTCCTGTCGTTCCCGGCGATCAAGTGCGGATGGAGGTGGAGTCGCTGCGCCTGCGCACTGTTCACTCCCGTTTCCGGGGCCGGGCCACGGTCGACGGGGAGCTGGCGGTGGAGGCTGTGTGCACGTCCACCATGGTGGCGCCCTGAAGGACCGCGGATCGCGGCCCGGCTCATGACGGCGACGATTCACGGCACGGCGATCGTCGATCGCTCGGCCGAGCTGGGCGATGGCGTGGTCGTCGGCGCCTATGCGGTGATCGGAGCCGGCGTTCAGATTGGCGACGACACGGAGATCAGCTCGCACGCGACCGTCCTCGGCGACACGGTTCTGGGACGGGCCAACCGGGTCTTCCCGTACGCCGCGGTCGGATTCGATCCCCAGGACCTGAAGTACGAGGGCGAGTCCAGCCGGCTCGTCATCGGTGATCGCAACCAGTTCCGCGAGTTCTCGACGATCAACCGGGGCACCGCGTTCGGCGGCGGCGTCACCCGGATCGGCGACGACAACCTGTTCATGACCCAGACCCACGTCGGCCACGACAGTCAGGTCGGCAGCCGGACGGTGTTCACCAACGGCGGCACCCTGGCCGGTCACGTGGAGGTTGAGGACGACGCCACGATCGGCGCCTTCTCGGCGGTTCACCAGTTCTGTCGGGTCGGTCGGCACGCCTACATCGGCGGCTACTCCGTGATCACGATGGACGCGCTGCCGTTCTGCATCACGGTGGGGATCAAGCCGGCTTGCATGGGCGTCAACCGCATCGGACTCGAGCGCAAGGGCAAGGCGCCGGAGGACATCCGGTCGATCGAGAGAGCGGTGCGGGTGCTCACCCGCTCGCGGAGGAACACGACCCAGGCGCTCGAGGAACTCGACGCCGAGCATGCCGGCCACGCGGATGTCGATGCCCTGATCGATTTCATCAGGAGTTCCGACCGGGGCTTCATCCGCTCGGCTCGGCGCGGTTCCCGCGGCGCCCGCTCGTGAAGGACGGGGGTTCGCCCTGAGCTCGGAAGCTCGGGTTCGGGCCGCCGTGGTCGGCGCTGGCGCGATGGGACGCCACCACGTGCGCCTGCTGTCCCGCCTGCTCGGGCCCGAAGCGGTGCTCGTGGTCGACGTGGATCGGGCGCGGGCCGAGGACGTCGCGCTCGAGCACGGCGCCTCGGTCGCGGACGGGATCGACGGGATTCTGAACGCCGTGGACGTCGCCGTCGTCGCTGTGCCGACGGTCGATCACCTGGAGGTGTCGGCGCGCCTGATCGAGGCCGGCACTCACGTGCTGATGGAGAAGCCGATCGCCGCGGATCTCGACCAGGCGGATGCCATGATCGCGGCGGCCGCGGCCCGGGGCGTCGTCCTGGCGGTGGGGCATGTCGAGTTCTACAATCCGGCCGTCCAGGAAGTGCTCGCGCTGGGGCTTGTGCCCCGCTTCGTCGAAGTCGAACGGATGTCGCCATTCAGCCCGCGCAGTCTGGACGTCGACGTCGTCCTCGACCTGATGATTCACGACCTGCAGATCCTCCACGCCCTCGACCCGAGTCCGGTGCGGGAGGTGCGGGCGGTCGGGATCGACGTCCTGTCGGACCGGATCGACATCGCCGACGCGCGGATCGAACTCGAGTCCGGTTGCGTGGCGAACCTGACGGCGTCCCGGGTCTCGGCGGAACGGGTGCGCCAGTTGCGGGTCTTCTTCGAGGATCGGTACTTCTCGCTCGACTACCAGAAGCAGACGGTACGAGGGGCGCGGCGCGTGCGCGACGAAGAGGAGGCCGCCGGCGGAGGCTCGGTATCCGCCGGCGGGCCGGCGGGGCGGATCCTGGCCGCCGATCTCGAGGTCGAGGGCGGCGAGCCGCTGCGGCTCGAACTCGAGGCGTTTCTCGACCGCTGCGCCGGGGGCGGTGCGCCGTTCGTCGACGGCGCGGCGGGCCGGCGCGCGCTGGAGACGGCTCTGCTCGTGAACTCCACGATAGCCGGGAGCGTCCGTGCATGAGCGTTGACGCCTGTCCGATAGGAATCATCGGCGGCTCCGGCCTCTACGGCATGGAGGAGCTTGAGGTTCATGAGGAACGGGCGATCGCGACTCCGTTCGGAAGCCCCTCGGAGGTCTTCGTGCTGGGGGAGCTCAGGGGCCGGCCCGTCGCTTTTCTGGCCCGGCACGGCCGCGGTCACCGCATCCTGCCCAGCGAACTGAACTTCCGCGCCAACATCTACGCGTTCAAGAGCCTGGGCGTCGAGCGGCTGGTCTCGCTTTCCGCGGTCGGCTCGCTACGGCGGCGCTACCAGCCGACCCACATCGTGGTGCCGGACCAGTTCATCGACCGCACGCGGCACCGTCCGGATACCTTCTTTGGCAACGGGCTGGCGGCTCACGTGGCCTTCGCCGATCCGATCTGCCCGGTGCTGAAGGAGATCTGCGCGGATCAGTCGGCCGCGGCCGGTGCGGTGGTCCATCGCGGCGGCGTCTACGTGTGCATGGAGGGGCCACAGTTCTCCACCCGCGCCGAGTCCTTCATGCACAGGGGCTGGGGCGCGGACGTGATCGGAATGACGAACCTGCAGGAGGCGAAGCTCGCCCGTGAGGCGGAGATCTGCTACGCGACGCTGGCCCTGATCACGGACTACGACTGCTGGCACGAGGAGGAAGAGGACGTGACGGTCGAGGCCGTCCTTGCGGTCCTGAGGCAGAACGCGCGCACCGCCCAGGCCGCGGTGGCCCGAATCGTGGAGTCGTTGCCGGGTGAGCGCCGGTCCGGAGCGTGTCCCTGCGTCAATGCGCTGGAGCACGCCCTGATCACCGATCCGGCGGTCGTACCGGCGTCGGTGTTGCGTGATCTGGCGCCGATCGTCGGTCGCCTCCTGGGCGACGGTGGCGACCGATGAGTGTCACCAGACTGCTGCTGACGAATGACGATGGCGTAGCGGCGCCGGGTCTGCGCTGTCTCGCCGCGGCCCTCGACGGAGTGTCGACCGCCAGGGGGCCGATCACCTACGACGTGGTGGCTCCGGAGCACGAGCAGAGCGGTTGCAGCCAGGCGCTGACCCTGTTTCGGCCGTTGCGCGCGAAGCGGGTGCGGGAAGGTTGGTTCGCGGTGGACGGCACGCCCTCCGACTGCGTCAACCTGGCGGTCCATTCGCTGCTGGACCATCGTCCCGATCTGCTCGTTTCGGGGGTCAACATGGGGGT
The DNA here is from genome assembly GCA_009836625.1 of Holophagales bacterium. Lineage (GTDB taxonomy): Bacteria > Acidobacteriota > Thermoanaerobaculia > Multivoradales > Multivoraceae > Multivorans. The sequence continues at coordinate 983,580 of VXVC01000004.1, read as the reverse complement.
CAACCTGGGTGACGACGTGACCCACAGCGGCACGGTGGGCGCGGCGCTCGAGGGACGGCTGCTCGGCGTGCCGGCGGTCGCGTTCTCCCAGGAGTACCGGAAGGCAAGGCGCGCCGACATGGAACGCGCGGCGGCGCTGGCGGCCCGCGCGATCGTCTCGCTCGTCGAGCAGGGGATTCCCGAGCGGATGCTGCTCAACGTGAACTTCCCGTTCGACCCGCCCCGCGGGACCAGGGTTGCGCGACTCGGCCGCCGGCCCTACCGCAACACGATCGTCGAACAGGCGGATCCGCGGGGCGGCACGATGTACTGGATCGTCGGCAAGCCGGACCCGGAGCGCCTCCACGACACGGATGCGGCTGCGATCAGGGACGGCCTCATCTCGATCACGCCGCTCACTGCCGACCTGACCGACGGAGAGTCCCTCGACGCCAGCGACGGGGTCCTGCCCGGGCTCGCGGGAGCATTGGGTTGAAGACTCAGCCCGCCGGTCCGGGGGGCGGGTATCCCTACGCACGTCGTCGCATGGTGGCGAACCTGGTCGAACGGGGTGGTCTGCGGGACGAGCGTGTGATCGCCGCATTCGAGCAGGTGCCGCGCCACCTGTTCGTGCCCGAGCATCTGGTCAATGATGCGTACGGCGACCACGCGCTGCCGATCGGTTGCGAGCAGACGATCTCCCAGCCCTACGTCGTGGCGCGCATGACCGAGGATCTGGGCGTGCAGGAGGAGGACTCCGTGCTGGAAATCGGTACCGGCTCCGGCTACCAGACGGCGATCCTCGCACTACTGGCGCATCGGGTCTACAGCATCGAGCGCGTGGGCCGGTTGGCGCGGGAGGCGATCGGTCGGATCCAGGCCCTCGAACTGCCGAACGTCAAGGTCCAGGTCTTCGACGGCACGGTTGGCTGGAGCGCCGAAGCCCCGTTCGACCGGATCCTCGTGGCCGCCGCCGCGCCGCGGGTTCCCGACTCGCTCCTCGGACAGTTGGGGCCGGGCGGCCGTCTTGTCATCCCTGAGGGCGATCGCCACGAACAGCGCCTCGTCGCTTACCAGAAGCACAAGAACGGAACGGTCTCTCGCCAGCTCGGCGAAGCGGTGCGCTTCGTGCCGCTGATCGGCCGTCACGGTTGGAAGCCGAAGCCCGAGGCGGCCCCATGAGCGCGGAGGCGACTCCCTGATGGCGGAGGGAGGGGACCAGTGGCTGAAGGAGCGGATCCGCGAGGTTCCCGACTTTCCGAAACCGGGGATCCTGTACAAGGACATCACGACGCTGCTCAAGGATCCGGCGGCACTGCGCGAGACGGCCGACCGGCTCGCGGAGCGGTTCGCCGGCCGGCGCATCGAGCAGGTGGTGGGAATCGAGGCGAGGGGCTTCATTTTCGGTCCGCTGGTGGCGAACCGGCTGAACGTGGGTTTCGTGCCGGTCCGCAAACCGGGGAAGCTGCCGGCAGAGACGGCCTCGCGCAGCTACGAGCTCGAGTACGGCCGCGATACCCTGGAGATGCATCTGGACGGCGTCGCCGCGGGTCAGCGCGTCGTTCTGGTCGACGACCTGCTGGCGACGGGTGGCACCGCCAAGGCGGCCGCGGACCTGATCGAGTCCGTCGGCGGGACGGTCGACGCGATCGGATTCGTCGTCGAGCTGACCTACCTGGACGGCCGCCGCCGGCTCGATGGCTACGACGTGGTTGAATCCCTGGTCCGTTACTGAGATCCTTCGACGGTCGCCGCGCTGGCGGTCAGCGTCGCGGCCACGGCATCTGAGGGCGCCTGTAGCTCAGCAGGATAGAGCGGCGGATTCCTAATCCGCAGGTCGGGGGTTCGAGCCCCTCCAGGCGCACCACAACCTGACGCGCCACGCCTCGCTTCTACTCTTCGATCTCGCGCTTGGGCTTGTCTTCGTCCTCGTCCTCGTCCGGTCCCTTCAGGCCCTGCTTGAAGTTGCGGATGCCGCTGCCCAGACCGCCCGCCAGCTTCGGAATGCGGCTGGCGCCGAAGATCAGGACGACGATCGCGAGGACGATCAGAAGTTCGCCGAATCCCAGGGTGGGCATCTTGGGTGCTCCAGTGGTTTGCGTGGCGGGTCGGTGGGGCCGGTTAGCCCCGGTAGCCAAGTCTGCCACACGGTCGACCGAGTCGCGGGCGGGCCGTTTCGACTGCTAGGGTTCGCCGCGTCGGAGGAGATGCGGAATGAGCCGTTTGACACGAGACGAGATACGGCGCGACGAGGTTCGGGAGGCTGTCTTCTCGGCTTCCACGTGGTTCGCGGAGCACGTTCGACAAATCCTGATGGGCGTCGTCGCGGTGATCGCGGTGGTCGTCGGAGCCGTGCTGTTTCTGAACTACCAGGCTGGCCGGGAGAAGGAGGCCAGCTACCAGCTCAGTGAGGCCCTGAAGGTCTACCGGGCGCCGATCGACGCGCCGGCGACGGACGCGATCGACGACCTGTTCGGCACGCCGCCCGACAGCGCTCCAGAGGAAAGCGCTGCGGAGGAGGCGGAGGCGCCGGACGCCGGGAGCGAGACCGGCGGCGACGCCCTGAGCTTCGCTTCGGAGGCGGAGCGGCGCTCGGCGGCGAGGACGGAACTGGAGGCCGTGAGGGAGGGGTACGGCTCGACCTCCTCCGGCAGGCTGGCTTCCGTCTACCTTGGGCAGATCGCGGCGGCTGAAGGGGATACCGCGAAGGCGCGGGAGCTGTGGACGAGCTATCTGGAAGCAGCCGGCCGCGATCACGCGATGGCCATCGGCGTGCAGTTGAACCTCTACAGCCTGGATCGGGCCGAGGGGCGGGGCGAGGAACTGGCCGCCACGCTGCGCGGCGCGGTGGCGGCAGAATCGTCCCCGCTGCCGAAGGATGCCCTGTTGTTCGAGTTGGCCGCCACGCTGGCGCAGCTCGGCGACGAAGAGGGCGCCCGGGAGACCTTCCAGCGGGTAGTCAACGAGTTTCCGGACAGCGGCTACGCGATCCGCGCCCGGCAGCAGCTCGGTCCCGAAGCGGCGGCCGCGTCGCCGTTCACGTTCGGCGGCTAGCGCCGCCAAACCCGATGGCAACGCCCTTCGACATCCTGAACCGGATGCGGGAGGGGCGGACACTGACCGCGGCGGAAGTGCGGGCAGTGGTCGACGGTGCGGCCTCCGGTAGCTGGACCGACGTCCAGCTCGCCGCCCTGCTGATGGCCGCCGCGATGCGGGGGCTCGACGGGGATGAAACGCGGGAACTGACCCTGGCGATGCTCGAATCCGGCGACCAGTGGGCCCTGGCGAAGGACTTCGGTCCCCTGGTCGACAAGCACTCCACCGGCGGCGTCGGGGACACGGTGAGTCTGATCGCGTTGCCGTTGCTGGCCTCCTGCGGCGTGCCGGCGGCCAAGCTGACGGGCCGGGCGCTGGGCCACAGCGGCGGCACCGCCGACAAGCTCGAGAGCATCCCCGGCGTCTGCCTGGAGCTCGACCGCGCAGGTACCCTCGACCTGCTGGACCGCTTCGGCATGGCGATCGGCATCGCCACCGCCGGCATCGCACCCGCCGACAAACGTCTTTACGGCCTGCGGGATCGCACGTCGACCGTGAGTTCGATTCCGCTCGTCGTCGGCAGCATTCTGTCCAAGAAACTTGCGCTCGGAGCGTCCGGGATCGTGTTCGACGTGAAGATCGGCAACGGCGCCTTCTTCCCCGACGCGCGCGACACCCGCTCGCTGGCGTCGAGCCTCGTCGAGATCAGCGCGGCCTGCGGCACGCCTGCCGACTACGTCCTGAGCGACATGAACCAGCCCCTGGGTCGCTGGGTGGGCCACGCGGCCGAAGTGCGGGAAGCGCTTGACTGTCTTACCGGCGACGGCGACGCACGGCTACTCGAGGTGGTGACCGCGATCTGCCGCAAGGCCGCCCGCCTGGTGGGACGGGAGCTATCGCCGCGGGAGATCGACTCGGCGATCGGTTCCGGCACCGCCTTGCAGAAGCTCGTCGACTGGGCGGACGCGCAGGGCGCCAGGCCCGGCTGGGTCGACTCCCTCGACCTGGCGCCGGTCGAAGCCGTCGTCACCGCCTCCGGGTCGGGGTTCCTCGCAGCCGTCGACTGCCGCCGCATCGGCAACGCCTTCGCCGACGCCTGCCGCCCGGAGCGGGACCCGCACAGGATCGACCATGCCGTCGCGCTCCGCTACGACGTGCGACTGGGCCAGAGAGTCGAACGCGGCCAGGAACTCGTCCGCCTCTACGTGCGCCGCGATCCTGAACTGCTGCAGCGCGAGGTCGCCGCGGCGCTCGTCATCGGCCAGGAGATCGAACCGCCGGCAGCCGTGATGGAGTAGCGCGGGCCGAAAGAAGACTACGGCTGGAGATAGCGACGCTCTTTCGTTGAAGCGTCAGGCCTTCGCCCGATTCGACATAGACGCCGCCTTAGTCAGGTTCCAGCGGCGCGTTAGTAGGGTTACGCCGGGAGCTGGGTTGGAGCAACGCGTGGAGGTCGGAGACGGATGGAGATTCCCAAGAACGAGTTAGAGCACGTGCGGAAGCGGTACGAGACGAGGGGCGACCACCAGGGTTGGACAAGCGATTGGGTGGCGACGATGGACAGGGACGCTTCTCGCCAAGTGGGAAGGGCGGCTCGTCGTTTTGCCGATGGCGGCGGCTTGAGGGAATTCGCCGAGAGCTACTACCCGCTGTTGGGAGGACCGGCATGGGACGGTCCTTTCCTTCTCAAGCTCGCGGACGAGCTGGCAGGGGACGAAGATGCGAAAGATCGGCTACGGAGCTTCGTCCGGCTGCCAGCGAGCGAAGACGAAGCCGCCGCGCGAGTGGACGGTTTCGGGGGGTGGATTGACAGTCGGCCTCTGGACGGCTCCGAGGATGGACCGAGCTACCTTGCGCCGATGATCCTGAGCGTTTGCTGGCATGGGCACGACTCTGGCCGCTGGCAGTTGTACACGGGAAACTGGCTGGTCAACCTCCGGTCGGAGGCTGCCGACTTCTGCCGGCTCTGCCGAAGAGGGGCGGGGAACTCGGTTGGCGAGCGCTACGTCGAGTTCAGCCGGGCGATTAGTGGACTTAGCGATGAACTCGGCGTCGACTCGTGGAACCTGACGCTGAAGATGATGGGGAATCCGCGGAAGGCTGGTGGCGGAGCAGACGTACCCACCTTAGGCGATACCGAGGAGCCCATCGCCAACTACACCACTGGCGCCGCCGCCGATGACATCTTCCTCGACCGGACCGACATCGAGCGGCTGCTCTCCCAGCTTGCGCGCAAGAAGGCCCTCGTGCTCCAGGGTCCGCCTGGCACCGGCAAGACGTTCATCGCGCAGCGGCTGGCGTGGTTGCTGGCGGAAGAGCAATCGATGGAGCGCATCGAGGCTGTGCAGTTCCACCAGTCCTACGGCTACGAGGACTTTGTCCGCGGCTACCGGCCCACTGAAGAAGGCGGTTTCGTGCTCCGCGACGGGCCGTTTCTGGACTTCTGCAAGCGGGCGCGGGAGGACCCCGACCTCCCCTATGTGCTATTGATCGACGAGATCAACCGAGGCAACCTGAGCGGCATCTTCGGCGAGTTGCTGATGCTCATCGAGGCGGACAAGCGGTCGGAGGAATGGGCGGTACGGCTCGCCTACTCGCGAGGAGCCGGCGAACGGTTCCACGTGCCGGAGAACCTCTATCTGATTGGCACGATGAACACGGCGGATCGTTCGTTGGCGCTGGTGGACTACGCGCTCCGCCGGCGTTTCGCTTTCTTCACGGTCGAGCCGGCCTTCGGGCACCCCCGGTTCCGCCGTTACCTGGAGGATCGACGCGTTCCGGCGTCATTTCGCACGCGCATTGGCGAGCGGCTTGGTGCCTTGAACGAGACGATCGCCGGGGATTCGGACCTGGGGTCCGGTTTCCGCATCGGTCACAGCTACTTCTGCGACCCGCCCTCGGGAGAGTCGGCCGACCACGACCGTTGGTTCGAGGAGGTTGTCAGCTTCGACATCGCGCCGCTGCTTGATGAGTACTGGTTCGACCGGCCGGAGAAGGCTCCGGAAGCCGTAGCGAACCTGCTTGCTAGCGACTGATCCGAGTCGGGATGAAGATTCCGGCCCACACTCTCTACGTCGTTCTCTGCTACGCGTGGGAGCGGTACGACGAGCATCTGGACTCGGCAGCGGCGAGAGAACAGGCTTCGGGCCCCGACGATCTGCCGCAGAACCTCCTGGCGCGGCTGCTCCGCGACAGCTTCCGGCGGCTGTGGCGGCGTGGCCTCGACCGCGGCTACCTGGAGCGCGCCGAGGACGCGCGGCGGCCGAAGGGAAAGATCGACATGGCCCGAACGGTGGCCCGGGCGCTTCGTTCCCGCGCCCGCGTGGCGGTGCGGCACGAGGAGCTGACCCGGAACGTGGTGCCCAACCGCCTCGTCAAGTCGACGATGCTTCGGTTGGCGTCGCTGCCAGCGAGCGACCTGGACCACGGGTTGCGCCATGACCTGCTGCGCCTGGCGCGTTTACAACCCGAAGTCGATGAAGTCGAGCTACGGGGCGAGTTCTTCCACGGCGTGCAACTCCACCGCAACAACTCGGACTACGGCTTCCTGCTCAGCGTCTGCCGATTGGTCGCTGGCCGGCTGGTTCCGGAGGGCCGGTCCGGCCGCTACCGGTTCCGGGGATTCACTGCTAGCGACACGGAGATGGGGAACCTGTTCGAGGCCTTCGTACGCGGCTTCCTGAAGCGGGACCGACCGGATCTTGGGGTCTGGCCGGGCAACAGGCAGATCTCCTTCGGCGCGGTCGCACCCAGCGGAGCGCCTGCCGTGCCCGCAATGTTCGCCGACATCTTCGTCCCGGCCCGCCGCGCCTCGGAGCGGAGTCGGAGCGTGATCGTGGAGACGAAGTGCGTAAACGAACCGTTCGCCCGCGACGGGAAGCTCCGCTCGGACCACCTCTACCAGCTTTGGGCCTACCTGACGAACTACTCCCGAACCAACCCTGCGGGTCGTTCGCCCGCCGGCATGTTGCTCTACGCCACGGACGGCCATTCGTTCCGCCACCCGTACGGCTTTCCTGGCCACCCGATCGAGGTCCGTTCGCTCGACTTGGGCCAGGCTTGGCCTGACCTTCGCCGCGACCTTCACGACCTCGCCAACGACATGGCCGAACTTGCCGGCGCAAGCGCGTCGGCCGCTTGAGCCCTGGGGAGCGGTCAACGGGGTTCGTTCAGCTCGTCACCCTTGGCGACCGATGGCCAGCTCAACCGTTCTTGGGGCTCCGCGGCGTGGGGGAGCCGCTGCATGGCCGCGTCGAAGGTGTAGACGCCGTCCAGCAGTTCGCCGTCGCTCGCCGCGGTCCGGAGCGCCTTGAACACGATCAGCGCGTCTGCGAATCCGACGCGCTTGGGCGATGCCGTTGCCTCCGTCGCTCCGTCGCTGCGGTAAGCGTGGAGCGCTCGCCATACGACCTGGTCGTCTTCGAAGCGGATGCTCGGCTCGCTGAACAGCCGTTCGAGGACGGCTACGAGTTGAGCCTTCGGCAGTCCGTACTTCCTGCCGGAGAGTGTCCAGACCGTTTCCGCCAGGACAACGTCGGTGACCAGGATCGTCTCGCCGGCAGCAAAGACCTTGGCGGCACGTGCCGCCTGCTCCTCGTCGTCCTGGAGCAGGTAACGGAGCAGGACGCTCGTGTCGACCGCGATCAAGGCCTCGACACGTCGAGTGCGCTCTGAAGCGACTCGTCGTCACTCATCGCCGGGTCGCCGGTGACGTGCCGCAGAGAGCCCTTGGCCGCGCCGGCCTCCTTCCGCACGATCGTGATGCGGCCGTCGGCAACGAAACAGCGGTACTCGTCGCCGGGTTCGATTCCGGCTTCCCTGCATTGAGCGATGGGGAGCGTGATCTGGCGTTTGGCACTAACCCGCGGCATGATTCTCCTCTCGTCCCGGACAGCCGATACGAGTGAAGCCTAGCTGCGTTCTTTACTGTGAGTCAAGGAGTAAAGAGCGCTGCCGCGGAGGCTGAACGCCTCGCTACACTGCGCCCGGTGAAGGCTTCGATTCTCGCGGTTGGCGACGAGTTGCTCGGTACGGACCGGCTCGATACGAACTCGCTGGCGCTGACGGAGGTGCTGAGGCGACGGGGCGTGGAACTCGTCTCGAAGGCGGTCGTCGGCGACGATGTCGTTGTGATCGCCGAGGCGCTGAAGGGACTTCGGGAGCGAGCGGATCTGTTGCTCGTGACCGGGGGACTGGGTCCGACCCGGGACGATCTGACGCGGGAGGGTGTTGCCCGGCTGCTCGGGCGTTCGGTAGCGGTCGACGAGACCGAGTGGGACCGGATCGAGCGCGGTTTCCGAAAACTCGGGCGGCGCATTCCCCGGGTCAACCGGAAGCAGGCGGAGCGGGTCGAGGGAGCGGAGATGCTGCCGAACCGCGCCGGCGTGGCTCCGGGTCAGCGGATCGTGGATGCCGCGCCCTCGCCCCGGGGCACGACCTACTTCCTGTTTCCGGGGGTGCCGCGGGAGCTTCACGCCCTCGTCGAGGACGCCCTCGATCCGTGGCTGGCGGCGCGGTCCGAGGACGGTGCGGGGTTCGATCAGATCGAGGTGCGCGTGGCCTGCCTGCCGGAGTCGGTGGTCGAAGAGAGGATCTCCCCCGTCTACGAGCGCTTCGGCGACGAGAACCTGTCGGTCCTGGCACGGCCCGGTGAGATCCGGCTGCGCCTGCGCGCCGGCGGCCCCGCGGAAGGCCGGGCGCCGCGTTTGGCCGAGATGGAGGAGGCGGTTCGGGACGTCCTGGGTGACGCGGTGTTCTACGTCGGACCGATCGAGGACGGTGTTGAGTTCGAGGGGGCGGTCGGCGGGCTGCTGGCGGCGCGTGGCGAGACGGTCGCCGTCGCCGAGTCGTGCACGGGCGGCTTGCTCGGCCAGCGGTTGACGGCCACGGCGGGGAGCAGCGCCTGGTTCGTGGGCGGGTACCTCACGTACTCGAACAGGCTGAAGAAGCGCTTGCTCGGCGTGCCTCGGGAGACGCTGGTGGAGTATGGCGCCGTATCGAAACCGACGGCGCTGGCGATGGCCGCGGGAGCCCGGGAGCGTTGTGGCAGCGACTACGGCATCGGGATCACGGGCGTCGCGGGCCCGGGCGGCGGCAGCGAGTCGCGGCCGGTGGGCACGGTCCATATCGCCGTCGCCGGACCGGCGGACTCACGCTCGCACTTCGAGGCCCGGTTCCCTGGGGATCGGGCGCGCGTCAGGCAGCTCTCGAGCCAGTTCGCACTCGAGATGTTGCGACGGATGCTGCTGTCCGGGGACGGACCGGCCGACGCGCTGCCTTGGGCGGCGCCCTCGCGGATGGGTCCGCCGTGACGGCAGCAGGCCCGGTTGCGGTCGTCCTGTCGTATCTGTTGGGCTCCCTGCCCTGGAGCTATCTCATCGTGCGCCTCCACCGGAGCATCGACGTGCGCACGATCGGCAGCCGCAGCGCCGGCGCGACGAACGTGCTGCGGGCTTCGGGCAAGTGGGCGGCTCTGCTCGCGCTGCTGCTGGACGCCGCCAAGGGCGCCGCGGCGGTGGTCCTGGCGCGTTCTCTCGAGGTCGGCTCCTGGTGGCTGGCGGCAGCCGCGGTGGCGGCGGTCGCCGGGCATGTCTTCCCCCTGTTTCTCGGTTTCCGGGGCGGCAAGGGAGTGGCAACCGCCGCCGGCGTCCTGGCGCTGCTGGTGCCCGGGGCGGCGCTCGGAGCGCTGGTCGTGTTCGTCGTGATGGTGGCGTGGAAGCGTTACGTCTCCCTGGGCTCGATCTCGGCGGCCGTGGCGCTGCCACTGCTGGTCGGCGTCTACTGGTCGAGTGGCGCCTTTCGAGTTGAGCACGGGGTCGATTCGGGGCCCGCTCTGCTCGCGGGTACGGCGGCGATCGCCGTTCTCGTCATCGCCAAGCACCGGGCCAACCTGGTGCGGCTGCGGGCCGGAACGGAATCGCGGCTGGGTACTTCGCCGCCCGCGCCGGAGGGCTCCGGTTGAGCGGCGCCGGAGCCGGCGGCGGCATCGCCGTGCTCGGAGCGGGCGCGTGGGGTACGGCGCTGGCCATTCACGCGGCCCGGGCGGGCACGCCGGTGCTGCTGTGGGCCCGCTCGGCCGAGTTCGGCGCGAAGCTGGCCTCCGAACGGGTGAACGAGCGCTATCTGCCGGGCGTCGAGCTGCCGGCCGAGGTCCGCGTCACCTGGGACCTGCGACAGGCCGCCGCCAGCGGCACGGTGCTGGTTGTCGTGCCTTCCCACGGCTTTCGCGCGGTCGTTCGCTCCTTCCTGGACGCGCGCGCCGGCCTGGGCGACGCCGCCCCGCTGCCCGAGCGGGTGACCCTGGTTTCGGGCGCCAAGGGGATCGAGTCCGATCACCAGGGCCACTTCCGGCGGATGAGCGATGTCTGCGCGGAGGAGGCCGCGTCGGCGGCCGTCGACATCGAGTTCGCGACGATCAGCGGTCCGTCGTTCGCCGCCGAGCTGGCCGCCGAGCTGCCGACCGCCTGTGTCGTCGCGTCGGAGGAGACCGAGGTTGCGGAACGGCTGCAGGCCGAACTCTCGTGCGGAGCGCTGCGGCTCTACACCTCGACCGACGTGGTGGGCGTGGAGATAGGCGCCGCGGCGAAGAACGTGATCGCGATAGCCGCCGGCGTGCTGGACGGTCTGGGTTACGGCTCGAACACGCGCGCGGCGCTGATCACTCGCGGTCTGCACGAGATGATGCGCCTGGGGCTCGCCTGCGGCGGTCGGCCGGCGACCTTCGCCGGACTTGGTGGCCTGGGTGACCTGGTGCTGACCTGCACCGGCGGTCTGTCACGTAACCGGAACACGGGGATCGAACTGGGGCGCGGCCGGACCCTGGAGGAAATCGAGACGGACCGCGCCGGCGTCGCCGAAGGTGTGCGGAACTCGCTCGCGCTGCTCGAACTGGCGACGGAGAAGCAGGTCGAGCTGCCGATCACTGAACAAATGGTCGAGATCCTCTATCGGGGCAAGGAACCGGCGGCGGCGATCCGCGATCTGATGGGACGCGAACTCAAGGTAGAGTCGGCCCTGTGACCGAGCACGAGACCGTTCTCGTCCTCGACTTCGGCGGCCAGTACACTCAGTTGATCGCACGACGGGTGCGGGAACTCAGGGTCTACTGCGAGATTCACCCCTTCGACCTGTCGGTGGACGAGGTGCGGGCGCGACGGCCCCTCGGCATCGTGCTCTCGGGCGGGCCGGACAGCGTCTACGAGGAGGATGCTCCGCAGGCCGATCCGGAGCTCCTGCGGCTGGGCATTCCGGTCCTCGGTATCTGCTACGGCATGCAGTGGATGTCCCAGGTGCTGGGCGGCCGGGTCGTGGCATCGGGCATGCGCGAGTATGGCCGCACGGAGATCACCCTGGCCGTCCGGGACGGCGGCCTGTTCTCGGGGCTCGAGGCGGAGCAGAGGGTGTGGATGTCGCACGGCGACCGTGTCGACGAGGTGCCGCCGGGTTTTGAAGCGACGGCTTCCGCGCCGACCGTGCCGGTGGTGGCCGTTCAGGATCGGGAACGGGCCCTGTTCGGAATCCAGTTCCACCCCGAGGTGACCCACACGGACGGCGGCCGGGAGATGCTCGGGAACTTCCTCTACGGCGCCTGTTCCGCCTCCGGCGCGTGGCGGATGGCGTCCTACGCCGAGGAGGCCACGGCGGCGATCGCGGACCAGGTGGGTGAGACGGACCGGGTTCTCTGCGCCCTGTCGGGCGGCGTCGATTCGGCGGTGGCGGCGAGCCTGGTGCAGCGGGCGGTCGGGGATCGCCTGACCGCGGTGTTCGTGGACAACGGCCTGCTGCGCAAGAACGAGCGGATGACCGTGGAGAAGAGTCTCAGCTCCGGCCTCGACCTGCGGCTGGTCGTCGTCGACGCGGCGAGCGACTTCCTCGGAGAACTCGTGGGAGTCACCGATCCGGAAGAGAAGCGGCGCACGATCGGCCGCGTGTTCATCGAGGTGTTCCAGCGCGAGGCGAAGAGACTGGAGCGGACGGAAGATGGCGGCAGGATCCGCTACCTGGTCCAGGGCACGCTCTACCCGGACGTGATCGAGTCGGTTTCCGCCTTCGGCCCGTCGGCGATGATCAAGAGCCACCACAACGTCGGTGGCCTGCCGGAACAGTTGGGTTTCGACCTGATCGAGCCGCTTCGTTTCCTGTTCAAGGACGAGGTCCGCAAGCTGGGCCGGGAGCTCGGTCTCGGCTCGGAGTTCGTGGGGCGGCACCCCTTCCCGGGTCCCGGCCTCGGGGTCCGCATCCTGGGCGACGTCACCGCCGACCGCGTGGCCGTGCTCCAGGAGGCGGACGCGATCTTCATCGACGAATTGCGCGCGGCCGGGCTCTACGACCGGGTGAGCCAGGCGTTGGCCGTGTTGCTGCCGGTGCAGAGCGTCGGCGTGATGGGCGATGGTCGCAGCTACGAGAACGTGGTCGCGCTGCGCTCGGTCGAGACCGAGGACTTCATGACGGCGGACTGGAGCCAGTTGCCCCACGAGTTCCTGGGCCGCGTCGCGGGTCGGATCGTGAACGAGGTGGCGGGGGTCAACCGTGTCGTCTACGACCTGACCAGCAAGCCGCCTGGCACGATCGAGTGGGAGTGAGGCGGGGCCCCCACTCTCAGTCGCCGCCAATCGGCACGATCCGGCTCGGGTCCTTGCGCAGGAGTCCAGCCAGCCTGGCTGCCAGCCGGTCCTGCTGGCGGCGCACCGCGTCCTCGCCTCCCTTCGCCTTGGGAATCCAGCCTCCGGCAATCATGCCGTGGCCGCCACCGCGTCCATGGCGTCCGACCAGCCGGCGCATGGTCCGGGAGGCGTTGGCGCGGGGATTCGTGGTGCGGATCGAGCAGTACAGTCGGTCCTCGTGGAGGCCGCTGCACATCGACCAGGTACAACCCTCCAGGCGCAGCAGCAGGTCGGCGATCTCGGGAACGATGTCGGGTTGGGCCACCGGGCCGAGCCGGCTCAGGATCAGTGTGTCAACGCCGTAGAGATTGTCCAGGGCTTCGCGCAGGGTCTCGAAGTAGTCGAGCGGCAGCCTGGGGTTCTGGATCCGGCCCAGAAGCCGCGGCAGGGCCTGGGTGTTGAAGTGGTCGTGGATCGCGCGGTCCGCGTCGCTGGAGCCGCGGCAGAAGTCGAGGGTCTCGCTCCGGATCGCGTAGACGATCGCCGTGGCTTCGCGGCGGGTGGCCGGCACGCCGGAGGCGAGCAGGTACTCGGCGGCGATCGTGGCGGCGGCGGCGTAGTCGGTTCTGACGTCGTGGAAGGGCGTCGCGGCTGTGCTTGGACGGGCCGGATGGTGATCGATGACGACCTCGGGCATCCGCTCCGCCGGCAGCGGGCTGTTGCCGGTAGCCGGCTGGCAGTCGACCAACGCTACATAGCGGTAGCTGGCGAGCTTCAGTCGGCGCGCCTGGCGAAAGTCGAGATCGAGCGAGCGAACCATCTCCTGGTTCTCGGCCCGGCCGATGATGCCGCCGTAAGCCGGAGTGGCGCGGCGCCGAAACCCGGAGCGCAGGACCTTGGCCAGGGCGGCCGCGCTGGCGAGGGCATCGGGGTCCGGGTTGTTGTGGGTCAGGACGAGCCAGCGCGCCCGCGGATCCGTGGTCTCGATGTACTCGCGGAACGCGGCGAAGCGGCTCTGAGCCAGTTCGCTCAGCATCCCGTTCATGCTAGCGCCGCGAGGTGCGCGGGCTAGGATCGGCCCGTGATCTCGGAGCTGTTTCACATCGGTCCGCTCTCCGTTTCGCCGTTCGGCGTGATGCTCGTGGCGGCGCTGTTCGCGGCCAGCCTCCAGTTGCGTTGGGGCCTCCGGCAGGTGGGCTCGAGCGCTTCCCGCGCCTCGGACGACGCGGCCGCTCTCCTGCTGGCCGGCGCGGTTGGCGGCATCGTCGGTGGCAAGGCGTACTACGCGCTGCTCTATGGGGACTGGCACCTGCTCTACAGCCGTGCCGGCCTGGTCTGGTACGGCGGGTTCCTGGTCGGTGCCGCCGCGGTGCTGCTGGTCATCCGGCGACGGCGGATGCCGCTCTGGCAGTCCGCCGATGCCACCGCGCCCGCCCTGGCGCTCGGCTACGGCGTCGGCCGCATCGGTTGCCTGCTGGTCGGCGACGACTACGGCGTGCCCACCGACCTGCCGTGGGGCATGACCTTCCCGGAGGGCCCCATCCCCACGGTGGCGAGTGCGCTGGAGCGGGAGTTCGGGGTCGACCTGCCGCCGGACGTTGCCGCCGACGCCCTGGTCGCGGTGCATCCCACCCAGATCTACGAGACCGTTACCGCGCTGCTGATCTTCTGGTTCGGCAGGTCGTTGCTCGCGCGCGGGACGGTGCCGGGCGGTGTGGCGCTTCCGGTTGTCGGCCTGCTGTCGCTGGAGCGCTTCCTGGTCGAGTTTCTACGCGCCAAGGACGATCGGTTCTTCGGCGTTCTGACGCTGGCTCAGTTGATCGCGGCCGCCATCCTGCTCCTGGTCGTTTCGCTATGGCTGCACCGCCGCCGCGCGTCCTGACGATTGCCGGTTCGGACTCCGGCGGCTGCTCGGGGGCGCCCGCGGACCTGAGGACCTTCGCCGCCTATGGCGTTCACGGCCTCTGCGCCCTGACCGCGGTCACCGCCCAGTCGGCGGCCGAGGTGCGTGCCGTTGAACCTCTGGGACCCGAGCTCGTGCGCCAGCAGTTGGAGACGGCCGAGGAGATTGGCCTGGATGCGATCAAGATCGGCATGCTCTCCGACGCAGCGACCGTGGAAGTGGTAGCACGCTGGCTGGAGCGGCTGCCGCCGACGCCGGCGGTGCTGGACCCGGTGCTCCGATCGACCTCGGGAGCGGCGCTGCTCGACGCGGAGGCGATGCCCGTGCTCGTGGAGCGGCTGCTTCCACAACTCCTGCTCGTGACGCCGAATCTGTTCGAGGCGGAGCGCCTGAGCGGGATGACGATCACCGGCCTGGAGGAGGCCCGCGACGCGGCCCGCCGGATCGAGCGGATGGGACCGAGCGTGCTGGTCACGGGAGGCCACGGCGGCGGCACCGGCAAGCCCGATGGCGAGGTGACCGATCTCCTGTTCGACGGCAACCGCTTCGAGGCTTTCGTCCATCCGAGGATACGGACGCGCTGGCGGCGGGGCACGGGCTGCACGCTTTCGGCCGCGGTCGCCGCAGGGCTGGGCTGGCATCTGCCGCTGCAGGAAGCCGTGCGGCGGGCGGTGGCCTTCGTCGAGCGCGCCCTGAGGGGTTCCTACCCTCTGGGGCGGAGCGGCGGCCAGGGCACGCTCGATCCGATGGCAGGCCGCCGCGGCCGTCGCTGACGTGAGGCGACCGGAATGCGGCGGCCAGCGTCGATGTTTGCCGGTTCGGTCCCCTATAATCGACTATCCATGACCGGCACGTCCTTACTCCGATCGTTCGCGTTCGCCCCGGCACTGCTCGCCGTGTCGATGCTGATCGCGCCGGTTCCTGTGGACGCCCAGGAGACGCCTGCCAGGTCACCTCGCGCCACCTTCGAGGACGCGGTCCACGTCAAGGTGATCAACGTCCAGGTCTTCGTCCGTGACCGGGATGGCAATCCCGTGACCGGTCTGACCAAGGATGACTTCGTCCTGCTAGAGGAGAAGCGTCCGGTACCGATCACGAACTTCTACGAAGTCCACGAACGGGTCAAGGTCGGCGCGGTTGCCGGCCTGGTGCCGGGCGAGCCGGAGGTTCACATCATCGACCGTCCCGGGCTCGCCCGCCGGAACTACATCGTGCCCGAGGACGAGCGCCTGAACCTGATCGTCTACGTGGACCACCACAACATCCGCCCCCAGAACCGGAACCGCTTCTTCCGCTACGTCCGGGAGTTCCTGCGCCAGCACGTGACCCGCGACGACCGCGTCATGCTCCTGACCTACAACCGTTCGGTGAAGGTGGAGCGCGAGTTCACCAGCGACCCCCAGTTGATCGCCAACGCCCTCTACGACCTGGAGAAGCACACCGGTGGCCGGACGATGTGGGACTCGGACCGGGCCGACCTCATCCGCGATATCGGTGAGGAAGACCGTGACTACTTCTTCGTCCAGGGACGCGTGCGGATCTACTCGCAGCAGATCTACAACGACATGCAGTTCACGCTCGACGGGCTCAAGGACAGCGTCATCTCGCTGGCGGGCCTGCCCGGCCGCAAGGCCTTCCTCTACGTTTCCGACGGTCTGCCGATGCGGGCCGGAGCGGACATGTGGGAGGCGCTCGACCAGCGCGGCCGCTCGGTCGACTCGATCGAGTACGACTCGAACTTCTACCTCGATTCGCTGCAGTACGACTCGAGCCGGCGCTTCACCGATCTCGTCGACACGGCGAACGCGAACGAGGTCTCCTTCTACACCGTCGACGCCTCGGGGCCGATGGGCATCAACTCCCGCGATGCCTCGATGCAGGGCATGGCCTTCTCGTCGAACATCGACTCCGTCGCCCGGGACAACATGCACTCGTCGGTCATGTACATGGCCGAGGAGACGGGCGGCCAGTACATCGTCAACACGAACAACTTCCGTGACGGCCTGAACCGGATCGCCCTCGACTTCGCCAGCTACTACTCGCTCGGCTTCCAGCCCGGTCACGCGGGTACGGGCCGGCGCTACAGGATCGATGTAGACCTCACGAAGGAGGCGAAGGAACGGCTCGGCCTCAAGCGCGAGCGCTTCGTTCGGCACCGCCAGAGCTACCGGGACAAGTCGGTCGACACGGAGATGACCGAAGGAACGCTGGCGGCGCTCAAGCTCGGCTACGAGAAGAACGACCTGGAGATCTCGCTGGTCAAGGCCGACGAGATACGCCGCGAGGAGCGAGGGCTCTACACGGTTCACGTCGACGTCCAGGTTCCGATCGGCGAGATGACCCTGGTGCCGGTGGGGACCGAGGGCGAGCACCTCCTGCGTGCCCGTATCTGGGTGCAGGCACTGGCTTCGAACGGCGACATCTCTCCGCCCCAGGTCGAGCCGTTCGAACTCACGATCCCGGCCGAGGACCTGCAGCGCGCCATGGAGAGCTACTACACGTACACGCTGCCGTTGATCATGAAGGAGGGCGACCAGCGCCTGACGGTGGCGGTGCGGGACGAGGTTGCGGGAGAGACTTCCTTCGTCACGCGGACACTGCGTGTCGGCGTCTGAACCGCGCCTGAACTCCGCCCGGCGATGAAGCCGGTCGCGGCCGTCCTGAGGCCTCAGCCCCAATGACCACGAAGATCGTCGAGGCTCTCGCGACCCTGAGCGGACTTGGAGGTTCGCTGGCGCGATCGGCGGCCGCTCTGCTGGAGGCCGAGGTCGAACAACTGCGCTTCGACCTGGCGCGGAACTGGGCTCGTTTCCTGCGTTTGGTCCTGCTCGCCGCTTTTGTCTTCGGCGCCGTGTTCTGGGCCCTCGGCGCCCTGCTGTTCGCGGCGGGTGCGGGTCTGGCCAGGGTACTGCCGGTGTGGGCGGCGGCGCTCGCGGTGGCCGGTGGCCTTCTGGTGCTGGCGTTCATCCTGATCCGCGTCGTTCAGGCGCGGGCGCGCCGGCTCGAGTCGCCGGTGGCCACCGTCAGGCGCCGCTTCGGCAGTCACCTCGCGTTCTGGCGCGGTGTGCTGGACGACGAGGCCGACCGCGGCGGTACGGCGTCGGAGCCGGACGAAGGCGGCCCATCCGGGGGGACGTCATGAGCTGGCAGTCGGAGGCGCGGGCCCGCGAGGCGGCGTTGGTGCGCCGTCGCGATGACGTCCGCGAGGCGATGGCGGACGTGAGAGGCGCTCTCGAGCGAGCGGGCGGTCCCCGCCTGGCGGCGTTTCCCGGCAAGGGTGGGGCCTGGGTCCTGCCGATAGCGGCCGGCGCTCTCGGCATCGCCATCGCGTGGTCGCTGCGGCGACTCCGGAACCGGTGAGCACCCGACGCCTGCTCCTCTTCGCCAAGGCGCCGGTCCCGGGCCGGGTGAAGACCCGGCTGGTGGCGCCGGGAGGACTCACGGCCGCCGGCGCCGCTTCGCTCCAGCGCGCGCTCGTCGCTGATCTGGGGCACCGCCTGAGCGGCGGTCCCTGGGAACTCGTTCTGATGTGGGCGTTGACACCGGATGCTCAGCCTCCCGCGGAACTGGCGCCGGCCGATGTGCCGTGGCGTCGCCAGGAGGGGCGGGATCTGGGGGAGCGTCTCTACAACGGGCTCCGCTGGGCGGCCGGCGGCGCCGACCATGTGGCCGCGGTGGGCAGCGACCATCCCGATCTCGATTCCGTGCGGGTGGAGGAGGCATTCGAAGCGCTGGACGCCGGCCGGGAGGCCGTGCTCGGCCCGGCGGCGGACGGCGGCTACTACCTGATCGCGCTGCGGCGGGAAGCGCTTCACCCGCGCCTGTTCGAGGGCATCGCCTGGAGTGCTCCGTCGGTGCTCGCAACGACTCTCTCGCGCCTTGCCGAGCTCGGCCTGGGCGCGTCGCTCCTGCCTGAAGAGCACGATCTCGACACGGTGGCCGACCTCGCCCGCTTCCGCGAACGGCTCGAGCGCCGGGCCGAGTTGCGTTCGCTCTGTCCGCGCACCGCCGAGGTCCTTCTGTGAGGGTCGTCACGTCAGAGGAAATGCGCGAGGTCGAGGCCGCGGCGATCGAGAGCCTCGGCGTGCCTGCGATCGTCCTGATGGAGAACGCCGCGCGCGCGACCGCGGATGCGATCGTCGAGTGTTATCCGCGCGCCCGCCGGATCGCCATCGCCTGCGGCCGGGGCAACAACGGCGGCGACGGTCTCGCGTTGCTCCGCGATCTGACGACCCGGGGTTACGAGGCGACCGCCTTCGTCGCCGGTCCGCTCGACCGGTTGAGCGTCGACGCGACCAGGCAGTTCGTGTCGTGCGAACAGCTCGGGCTCTCGCCCCGGTCGGTGCCGGAGCCGGGCGCGGACAACGAAGTGAACGAGGATTACGAGATCTGGGTCGACGCCTTGCTCGGCACGGGTCTGAACCGACCCGTCGAGGGACCGGTGGCGAACTGGGTCGACTGGCTCGCGAGGCGCCGCGGCGACGCGCCGCTGGTCTCGGTCGATGTGCCGACAGGCGTCGACGCGTCGGCGGCGACGCCCCCGGGTCCGCATGTGGTGGCCGATCTGACCGTGGCGTTGGGTTTCCCCAAGATCGCCAACGTGCTGGCGCCGGCCGCGGATGCCGGCGGGCGGCTGTGGATCGGCGATCTCGGCGTTCCGTTGCCCGAACCGCCGCCGGGACCGGACGCTCTCCACCAGTCGCGGCGGGAGGATCTGGGCGGTTGCCTGCGCATTCGGCAGCGCGACGCGCACAAGGGGACCTTCGGCCACGTCGTCGTCGCGGGCGGATCGACCGGCTATAGCGGCGCGGTAGTGCTGGCCGCGCGCGCGGCGGTCAGAGGCGGTGCCGGCCTGGTGACGGCGGCCGTGCCCGAACATCTCGTTCAGGTGGTCGACGCCGGTTCGATCGAGTCGATGACCCTTGGGCTGCCGAAGCAGGGGAAGGGGTGGTCGCGTGACGCCGTCGAACCCCTGCTGCAGGTGATCGTCGAGCGAGCTTCGCGCGGCGCGCTGGCTCTCGGCCCGGGCCTCGGCCTTTCCGACGATGCCCGGGTGCTGGCGCGACAGCTCGTTGCCCGGAGCGCGGCGCCGATCGTGCTCGACGCGGACGGCATCTCCGCCTTCGCGGGCGACGCAAAGGCTCTTCTCGCGCGCGACTCGGACCTGGTGATCACGCCCCATCCCGGAGAACTTGCCCGGCTCCTCGGCGTATCCGCTTCGGCGGTTGTCGAGAACCGCTGGGAGCATGCGAGACAGGCCGCCCGCGAGACCGGCGCGGTCGTCGTGCTCAAGGGTCGTCAGACTCTGATTTCGGACCCGGCACTGGGCACCTGGGTCAACCCGACGGGCAACCCGGGCATGGCGTCGGGCGGCAGCGGCGACGTGCTGACCGGTGTGATCGCGGCGCTCCTGGCACAGGGACTCGATCCGCCCTCGGCGGCCCGGCTGGGCGTTTACGCTCATGGGCTGTCCGGCGATCTGGCTGCGGAGCGCTGGGGAGAGATCTCGATGGCCGCTTGCGACCTGGTGGACGAACTGGGAGCGGCGTTCCAGTCACTCGAGCCATGATCGTTCGCACGAACAGCGCGGAAGAGACGCGGGAACTCGGTCTTCAACTGGCGGCACGGCTCCGGCCGGACGGGACGGCGCTCCTGTTCGGCGACCTCGGATCCGGCAAGACGGTCCTGACACAGGGCATCGCCGAGGGCCTCGGCCTGGACCCGGCCCTGGTCCAGTCGCCGACATTCACACTGATTCACGAGTACGACCGGGGCCCCCGGTCCGTCCTGGGTCCCGTGCGCCTCGTCCACGTTGACCTCTATCGCCTGGAGCCGGAAGAGGTGGAGGCGATCGGCGTCGAGGAGTTCCTCGCCGGGGACGGCGTCAAGGTGGTGGAGTGGGCGGACCGGCTGCCGCGACCGCCGTCCGCCATCGAAGTGCGGCTGCGAATGGGCGCCGGGCCGGAAGAGCGGGACGTCGAGATCAACTGTTAGGGTGCCGCCTCTGTCCGCTGAGGCACCGCGAATCTTGACGAAGGGGAACGAAGTACCGATGGAAGTGGAACGCGTAGGGTTGGTCGGTTGCGGTCTGATGGGCCGGGGAATCTCGGAGATCTGCGCACGGGCCGGTATCCCGGTCACGGTGCGCGAGATCAATCAGGACGTGCTCGACAAGGGCCTGGGCGCGGTGCGCGCGTCGCTGGCCAAGAGCCTCGAGCGGCGGCGCATCGATGTCGAGGAACACGACCGGGCGCTGGCGAACCTGACCGGCACCGTCGAACTGTCCGATCTCGCCGGCTCCGATCTGGTGGTCGAGGCGATCGTCGAGGACTTGGAGACGAAGCGCGAGCTGTTCGTCGCGCTGGACGGCATCGTCGGCGACGCCTGCATCTTTGCCAGCAACACGTCCTCGCTGACCTTGACCCAGCTCGCCGCGTCGACGGCGCGGCCCGACCGGTTCGTCGGTCTCCACTTCTTCAATCCGGTGCCGGCGATGCGGCTGGTCGAAGTGGTGCGGACCCTGATGACCTCGGACGAGGCCTACAACGCCTGCTGGAGCCTCGCCGAGCGGGTCGGCAAGACGCCCGTAGCCTGCGGCGACAACTCCGGATTCATCGTCAACCGGTTGCTGATCCCGTATCTGCTCGATGCCGTCCGCGCCTACGAGAACGGCGTTGGCAGCATGGAGGACATCGATACCGCGATGAAGCTTGGCTGCGGCTACCCGATGGGGCCGTTCACACTGAGCGATTTCATCGGGCTGGACACGATGTACTCCGTCGCCAACATCATGTTCGACGAGTACCGGGAGACGCGCTTCGCACCGCCGACGTTGCTGAAGCAACTCGTTCAGGCGGGACATCTGGGGCGCAAGACGGGCAAGGGCTTCTTTGACTACAGCTGAGCCGGCAGCGCAGGCCAGGGCGCAGGTGACACTGCCCGAGGAATCGGTGCAGGCCATCTGCGGCGCCCACGACGAGAACCTGCGACGCGTGGAGAAGGCTCTCGAGGTCACGCTCGGCGTGCGCGGTTCCGCCGTGCAGATCAAGGGCGCGGCGGCGGCGGTCGGGGCGGCCGAGCGGCTGCTGACCGACCTGGGCGCCCTGGCGGCGACAGGCCGCCGTCTCCGTTCCGACGATCTGACCACGGCCTTGCGGGTGGTGGCGGAGGAGCCGGCGACTTCCCTGGTCGACTTCTTCCGGACGGGCGCCCTGATTCAGGCTTCCCGGCGCCTGGTCGCGCCTCGCAGCCTGAACCAGAAGCGTTACCTCCGCGCTATGCTGGACCATGAACTGGTCGTTTCGACGGGGCCGGCCGGCACCGGAAAGACCTACCTGGCGGTGGCGGTCGCGGCATCGGCGCTGAAGGAGCAGAAGGTGCGGCGCATCGTGCTGGCGAGGCCCGCGGTCGAGGCGGGCGAGAAGCTCGGCTTCCTGCCCGGTGACCTGGCGGAGAAGGTGAACCCCTACCTGCGCCCGCTCTACGATGCCCTGTTCGACATCATCGGCTTCGACAAGGTGTCCCGGATGCTGGAGCGGGAGGTGATCGAGGTGGCGCCCCTCGCCTTCATGCGCGGTCGATCGCTCAACGACAGCTTCATCATCCTCGACGAGGCGCAGAACACGACGCCGGAGCAGATGAAGATGTTCCTGACGCGCATCGGTTTCAACTCGAAGGCGGTGGTCAACGGCGACATCACCCAGATCGACCTTCCGCCCGGTCAGCAGTCAGGTCTGAAGCATGCGCTCCAGGTGCTCCGGGGCGAAGAGGGCATCGCGTTCGTGCGTTTCGGGCAGTCCGACGTCGTTCGTCACGAGCTCGTGCAGCGGATCGTCGGCGCGTACGACCGCTGGGAGGCCCGTCACGGCACTCGCCCGCGGGAGGCTGGATCCCCGGAGAGGGGCAGCCGGTGACCGCGGCGGTCAAGGCGCCGAAGCGCCGCCGATCGGACCGCAGGCGGGAGGCTCGCAAGCGGCTGCGCCGCAGCATGTACCGCCGCCACGGCGACCGGCTGACCGTTGCCGGCCTGTGGCACTACGCGCTGGAACGCGACATCGTCTGGGTCGTGGTCATGGTCCTGGCCGGCGTCTGGATCATGGCGCCGCCCGGCGTGTTCTTCCGGCCCGATCTGCGCCAGGGAGACATTGCGAACCGCGACTACCACGCGACCCGGGACGTGCTGCTTCTCGACGAGGAGACCTCGGAGGAGCTGAAGGAGCGGGCTCGCGCCGACGTCCGTCCGCTCTACGACTTCGACGCCGTTCAGGCGGACGAAGTCGAGACACGGATCGCGAACCTCTTCGAGATCGAACGGGGCTTCGACGAAGTGGCCGAGCTCCTGCCCGAGGAGGACGTGGCCGAGGAACGACTGCGACGGCTGAGGGTCGGCAGCGGCCTGCGGGTCGATGAACGTCACGCGGACCTGCTGGCGGCCCGCGTAGGCGGCGAGGACGGCGGCGCGGAGCTGGAGGAACGCTTGACCCGCCTCGTGGGGCTGCTGCTCCGGGCCGGGATCGTGGAGAACAAGGAGACCCTGCTCCAGAATCGTCTGGAGGGCGTCACGCTGCACAACATGCAGACCGGCGAGGAGTCGGTCGAGTTCGACCTCTTCGGCTATCGCGGCTATCCGGTCGAGGTGGAGGCCTACCTGGAGGCGGAGGTCGGCCGCTGGCCGGGGTGGTCGCGGGCCGAGCGGGAAACGGTCGTCGACTTCCTGATGGTCAACCTGGCGCCCAACGTCTACCTGAACCTGAACGAGACCCAGGAACGCCGGAACGCCGCCGCGGAGGACGTCGGGCCGGTGTTCAACCAGATTCAGGCCGGTCAGGTCATCGTGCGCAAGGGCGACGAGGTCGACCTGGAGTCAATGCGTCTGCTGCGCGAGATGACGGGCAGCGAAAGCAGTCTGATCCTCCTTCGCTCGCCGCTGGCGTCGGCTCTGGTGCTCGGCCTCGCCGTGGCGTTCCTGTGGGTCGCGTTCCGCCGCAAGCGCCTGGTCGCGGTGGAGGGCCGCGATTTCGGCAGCGTCGTCCTGATTCTCATCCTGGGCCTCGCGGCTACCCGCGTCGGATTCCTGGTCGCGGATGCGCTTGCCGCCTCTTTCCCGATCGAAGCGCTGGGTTCGGCGCGGAGCTACGTGTTCGCGATCCCCTTCGCGGCGGTGGCGCTGCTCGTGTCGGTGCTCTACGGTCGCGGCGCCGGCCTGCTTGCCGGCGTCGTCTTCTCGGTCCTGGTCGGCCGGCTGGGCTGGGTCGAGGCGGCGAACGCGGAGCTCGGGCTGGCCGGCGGCACGATGCTCTACTGTCTGACCGGCAGCCTCGCCGCGGTGTTCGCGCTCGATCAGTTGAAGCAGCGGTCCGCGGTGACGAGAGCCGGCCTGCTGGTCGGACTCGTCAACGTCGCCTCGGTGACGATGCTGACGCTGCTCGGGGATGGCTCGACGGTGGCCGTCTGGGGGTTCGAGGTGCTTTGCGGGTTCCTGGGCGGCCTGACGGTGGCCGCGGCGGTCAGCTTCGCCGTTCCGGTGTTCGAGGCGGTGCTGTTCAGGACCACCGACATCAAGCTGCTGGAGCTTTCGGATACGAACCTGCCGCTGCTGCAACGCCTGGCCTTCGAGGCGCCGGGGACGTTCCAGCACTCCCTGATGGTTGCGCACCTGGCGAAGGCCTGCTGTGAGGCGGTGGGCGGGAATCCGACCCTCGCCTATGTCGGCGGTCTCTACCACGACATCGGCAAGGTGCTGCGGCCGCAGTACTTCGTCGAGAATCAACGTGAGGGCGACAATCCGCACGACAGCCTCTCGCCCTCGATGTCCTCCCTGATCATCATCGATCATGTGAAGGAGGGAGTCCGGCTGGCGCGCGAGAACCGGCTTCCGCAGCCGATCGTCGACGCGATCGAGCAGCACCATGGCACGCGCAGGCTGAACTACTTCCTGGCCAAGGCGAAGGAACAGGCGGAACCGGGCGACGAGGTCAGTGAACGCCAGTACCGCTACCCGGGCCCGATGCCACAGACCAAGACGCTTGCCGCGCTGATGGTCGCCGACACCGTCGAGGCCGCGAGCCGTACCCTCGGGGACTTCTCCGAGGAATCGATCCGTGCGCTGGTCGAACGCCTGCTGAACGACATCCTCGAGGACGATCAGTTCAGTCAGACGGACCTGACGCTGGCCGACCTGCGGCGGATGCGCTACACCCTGCAGAACGTCCTGAAGACGGTTCATCATCATCGGGTGGACTACCCGGGATTCGAGTTCGGGCGTGGCGGTCGTGGGTCGTTGCGGGTACTGCCCGGCGGCGCCGGCAGCGGGCCGGTCACCGACTGACGAAGGCAGTGGCAACCATCGACCTGCAGGTCGCGGCCGCGGTGGAGGCCCGGTGCCGCGAGTGTCTCCCGGGGCTGCGCGCGGTGGCGGGCGAGGTGGTTGCCGAGCTGGCACCGGCGCCGGCGACGCTCACCCTGCGGCTGGTCGACGACGCTGAGATACGCGAACTGAACCGCGACTATCGGCAGATCGACTCGGCCACGGACGTGCTGTCCTTCCCGGGCGAGGAGACACCGGAGGGCCGGCACCTGGGCGACATCGTCATCTCGGTCGAGACGGCCGCGGCCGTTGGCGACTCGCCCCTCGAGCGGGAACTCAAGATCCTGGCGTTGCACGGCCTTCTGCACTGCCTGGGCTACGACCACGAAACCGATGACGGCGAGATGGAGGCCCTGGAAGCACGGCTGCGGGATCGCTTCCTGGGGCCTTCCGAGGTTCCGGGAACCAGAAGGGCCGGCGTCGTGGCCCTCGTGGGCCGACCCAACGCCGGCAAGTCGACGTTGAT
Organism: Holophagales bacterium; assembly: GCA_009836625.1. Lineage (GTDB taxonomy): Bacteria > Acidobacteriota > Thermoanaerobaculia > Multivoradales > Multivoraceae > Multivorans. The sequence continues at coordinate 958,228 of VXVC01000004.1, read as the reverse complement.
GAACCGCATGCTGGGGGAGAAGCTGGCGATCGTCTCGGACAAGCCGCAGACCACCCGCCATCGCCTGATCGGCATCCTGAGCACGGAGCTTGGCCAGATGGTGTTTCACGACACGCCCGGCCTGCACCGGCCGCTGCACCGCCTGAACCGGCGCATGGTTCACGCCGCCGCGGCGGCGCTGAAGGAGGCAGACGTGGTCTGTCTGCTCCGGGACGTGGCGGCCCCGTTCGGGCGAGGCGACGCCTACGCCCTCGACCTCGTCGGCGCGGCGGCGGCGGAGCGCAGCCGGCCGATGCTCTGCCTGCTGAACAAGATCGACCTGATCTCCAAGCCCCGGCTGCTGCCCGAGATCGAGCGCTATGCGGGCCGCGCCGTGTTCAAGGAGATCGTTCCGGTTTCGGCGCTCACCGGCGACGGCGTGGACGAGGTGCTCGAGCTGTTGTGGCGGCACCTGCCGGCCGGGGAGCCTCAGCACGATCCGGAACTCCTGACCGTGCATACCGAGCGCTTCCTGGTCGCGGAGCTGATTCGCGAGAAGGTCCTGGAGCAGACCCGCGACGAACTGCCGTTCACCACCGCGGTCGTCATCGAGGTCTGGGAGGACGGCGAGAAGCGTACGGACCTGCTCGCCAGCATCCTGGTCGACCGGGAGAGTCACAAGGGGATCGTCGTCGGCCGGGGCGGCAGGCGGATCAAGGAGATCGGCACGGCGGCGCGGCGGGATCTGGAGGAGTTTCTGGAGCGGCGGGTCTACCTGGAGCTGCGGGTGCGGACCGAGCCCGGATGGCGCGAGGACGCCGCCGTTTTGAGTCGCCTGGAGAGCGGCTAGGCGCTACAGAAACGTGGGATCCCGGGGTCTGTGGGCGACAGAGTTGTCGCCTCGGTGGGGCCAAGCCGGTCAGTTGGGGCGGTTCGTTCGTAGCGTGGACGGTCGTTCTGGCCCAGAACGCTGGTTGGGCATGGAGGTTGCTAACGAAAACACCGTAGCGTCCGGCCCGTGGCTTGCCTAGTTCATGGCCGCGCTGATAGACACGCGGCCTTGGCGATTCGTGTTTGAGTGTGCGGCCGGGCGGTGTCTCGGTCACAACAGATTTGGCGCGGCTCGGTCCGCAGCAAGGAACAGCAAAGGAGAACTTCATGTCAGGAGCAAGCCCCAAGTCGATTGTCGATCGGATCCGCGATGAGGGGATCCAGATCGTCGATTTCCGGTTCACCGACTTTCCCGGCTTGTGGCAGCACTTCTCGGTGCCGGCGCGCGAGGTCGACGAGGGCACCTTCGAGGACGGGCTCGGGTTCGACGGCTCGAGCATCCGCGGCTGGCAGGTGATCAACGAGTCGGACATGCTGGTCGTCCCCGACGCGGACACGGCCTTCATCGATCCGTTCTACGAGCACAAGACGCTCGTCATGACCTGCAACATCGTCGATCCGATCACGCGCGAGAGCTACGGCCGCGACCCGCGCGGCGTGGCCCGGGCGGCCGAGGCCTACGTGCAGTCGACGGGTCTGGCGGACACCGCCTACTTCGGACCGGAGGCCGAGTTCTTCATCTTCGACGACGTGCGCTTCGACGGCGGTCCGAACTTCGGCTTCTACGAAGTCGACTCGATCGAGGGCCGCTGGAACAGCGGGGCCGACGAAGGTCCGAACCTCGGCTACAAGCCGCGCTACAAGGAGGGCTACTTCCCGGTGCCGCCGACCGACAAGCACCAGGACATGCGGAGCGAGATGATCCTGTTGATGGAGGATCTCGGTCTCAATCCCGAGTGCCAGCACCACGAGGTCGGGACGGGCGGTCAGGCCGAGATCGACCTCCGGTTCGCGCCGCTGGTCGAGATGGCGGACGCGATGATGCTCTACAAGTACATCATCAAGAACACCGCCGCGAAGTACGGCAAGACCGTCACGTTCATGCCGAAGCCCCTGTTCGAGGACAACGGCAGCGGCATGCACACCCACCTCTCGCTCTGGAAGGACGGAGTGCCCCTGTTCGCGGGCGACGGCTACGCGGGCCTCTCGGACATGGCGATGCACGCCATCGGCGGCCTGCTGAAGCACGCGCCGGCGCTGCTCGCCTTCACCAACCCGACGACGAACAGCTACAAGCGGCTTGTGCCGGGCTTCGAGGCGCCGGTGAATCTGGTGTACTCGCAGCGCAACCGGAGCGCGGCGGTGCGGATCCCGATGTACTCGCCGTCGCCGAAGGCCAAGCGGGTCGAGTTCCGTTGCCCCGATCCGAGCTGCAACCCCTATCTCGCCTTCGCGGCGCTGCTGATGGCGGCGATTGACGGCATCCAGAACGAGATCGACCCGGGCAGCTCGCTCGACGTCGACATCTACGATCTGTCGCCGGAGGAGAGCCAAGGCGTTCCGACCACGCCGGCGACCCTGGAGGAAGCGCTCGACGCGCTCGAGGACGACCACGAGTTCCTTACCGCGGGCGGCGTGTTCGACGAGGACGTGATCGAGAACCACATCTCGTACAAGCGTGAGAGCGAGTGCCAGGAGGTGGCGTTGAGGCCGCACCCGCACGAGTTCGCGCTGTATTACGACATCTAGATCCCGGAGCGGACTTCAGTCCCGCTAGCCGGCCGCGCATCGCTGCGTGGCCGGCTTTCTTTCGTGCGGAGGCGGCCCTGGTCTCGTCGGCTGCTACCGTTGCGCCTCCACTCTGGAGCAGGAGGTCCCTTCCGTGCAAGCCTCAGTGACTCGCACCCTTGGCATCGTGCTGGGGTTGACGTTGACCGTGCCGGCGGTGGCCGACGACTGGCCGCAGTGGCGGGGCGCCGACCGCTCCGGCGTGTGGCAGGAGGACGGCATCCTGGAGCGGTTCCCCGAGGAGGGCCTCGAGGCGGTGTGGCGGGTTCCAATCCGCGGCGGTTACTCCGGGCCGGTGGTCGCGGGCGGTCGTGTGTTCGTGACCGACTGGCAGCGCGTCGAGGGAACACGGGCCATCATGGGCAAGGAACGCGTCCTGGCGCTCGACGAGGAGACCGGCGAGGAGCTCTGGAGTCACGAGTGGGATGTGAACTACTCGGCGCTGCAGCAGAGCTACGCGATCGGTCCCCGTTCGACGCCAACCGTCGACGGCGACACGCTCTATGTGATGGGGGCCGTCGGCCATCTCACGGCGTTCGCGGCCGAGACGGGCGAGGTGATCTGGAGCTACGACTCCGTGGAGGAGGGCAACGCCAGCATCACGATCTGGGGCTTCACGAGCTCGCCGCTCGTCCACGGCGACCTGTTGATCCAGATCGTGGGCGCCGAGCCGGACGGCAAGGTGATGGCCTTCGATAAACACACGGGCGAAGAGGTCTGGCGGTCGCTTTCCTCCGACTGGGAGATGGGCTACGGGCAGCCGATGATCTTCGAGCGCGGCGGTGTCGAGCAGCTCGTGGTCTGGGAGCCGCAGGCGGTCAACTCGCTCAATCCGGTTACCGGTGAGGCCTACTGGAGTGTTCCCTGGGAAGTGGCCTCGGGGATGACGGTGACGACCCCGGTGATCGACGGCGACCGGCTGCTCTTCAGCCAGTTCTACCGGGGTTCGCTGCTGCTCGAGTTCGACTCCGAGAAGCCCGAGGTGCGGGAACTGTGGCGTGGACAGAGCCGGAGCGAGATGCCGGAGGAGACGCAGGGACTTCACTCCCTGATCACGACGCCGATCCTCGAGGGCGACACGATCTACGGCGTCTGCAGCTACGGCCAGCTCCGGGGTCTCAACACCGCCGATGGCTCGCGGCTCTGGGAGAGCGACGAGATGACCCGCCAGGGCCGTTGGGGCGCTGCCTTCATGGTCAAGCACGGCGATCGCTGGTTCGTCAACAACGATCTCGGCGACCTGATCATCGCCCGCTTCTCACGGGAGGGCTACCAGGAGATCGATCGCGCCAGGCTGATCGAACCGACGACGCGGTCCGGTTTCGGTCCGCGCAGGCTCTTTGACGCGATGGTGAACTGGACGCATCCGGCCTATGCCAACCGCCATGTCATCGCGAGGAACGACGAGGAGATCATCCGTGTCTCCCTGGCCGCCGAGTAGATCGGGCCGGATCGGGCGCCGGACGGGGCTTGCGGCCCTGCTGCTCGCTCTCGCGGCGCTGCCGGCCGCCGGTCAGGGTCCGGCGGGCGAACTCATCTTTCCGCTGGAGCGCTGGCACAACCATGGTTCCTCCGTCGTCGAACTCCCGAACGGCGACCTGCTCGTGGCCTGGTTCCATGGATCGGGCGAGCGCAGATCGGACGACGTGCGAATCATGGGTGCCCGGCTGCGGGCCGGCGCGGCCTCCTGGAGTGAGCCATTCCTGCTCGCGGACACTCCGGGCTTTCCCGACACGAACTGCACCCTGCTGCTAGAGCCGGTGAGCGCGGGCGGCCACCGGCTGTGGCTGTTCTGGCCGACGATCCAGGCGAATCTCTGGGAGAGCGCCCTGATGAAGGTCAAGGTCTCGACCGACTTCGACAGGCCCGGGCCGCCGGTGTGGCAGTGGCAGGACGTGCTCCACATGAAGCCGGGCGAGGGCTTTCACGACCTGGTGGCGGAGAGGACGGACGAGTACTTCCGGAGCCTGGGTTTCGCGGACGCCAGGGATCCGGCCCTGCCTGAGCGCTCGCGGGCCTGGGCGGCGCGCAACCTGGAGCAGGCGGCCGACAAGCTGACCCGGCGGCTCGGCTGGTTCACGCGGGCCCATCCGGTCGTCCTGACGCTGCCCGAGGGCGGTCAGCGGCTGCTCCTGGGGCTCTACTCGGACGGCTTCAGCTTCGCTTCCGCCACGTACAGCGACGACGGCGGCCACACCTGGACGATGAGCGAGCCGATCATCGGCGGCGGCAACATCCAGCCCACGTTCGCGCTCCGCGACGACGGCACGCTGCTCGCCTTCATGCGCGACAACGGCCCGCCGCCGAAGCGGGCTCACGTCGCCGAGTCGTCGGATCTGGGCGCCACGTGGACGATCGCCCGCGACCATCCCGACCTGGTCGAGACCGGCGCCGGGCTCGAGGTCCTGAGGCTCGCGAGCGGCCGCTGGATCGTCGTTCACAACGACATTCCCGACGGTCGTTACCAGCTCGCGGTCTCCGTCTCAGAGGACGAGGGCAGGACCTTCATGCGGCGGCGCTACATCGAGCGCGAGGAGCAGGGCGTCGGCCGCTACCACTACCCGTCCGTCATCCAGGCACGGGACGGCCGCATCCACGTGACCTACAGCTACCACGTTGCCGGCGCGCTCGACGACGGCGGTCAGGGCAAGAGCATCAAGCATGTGAGCTTCGATGAAGCCTGGCTGCTCGGCAACGACTGAGAGAGGAACCCCCATGCGCCAACGACGAGTCTTCACTGTCATTCTCACGGCTTCACTCGGCTGCGTTCTGCTCGCGGCCTGCGCGTCCCAGGAATCGGGTGGCGCGGCCGGCGCCGGCGAGACCTTCGCCGGCCTTCCGCGCGTCGCGCCCGAGACCGCCGGCATGTCGAGCGAACGGCTCGACCGCATCCGGCCGGCCTTCGAGAGCTACGTGACGGACGGCAAGCTGTCCGGTGTGGTTACCGTGGTCAGCCGCGGCGGTCAGGTCGTTCACGTCGAAGCCAGCGGCCACCAGGACGTCGAAGCCGGCGAACCGATGGCTGAGGACACGATCTTCCGCATGTACTCGATGACCAAGCCGGTCGCCTCGGCGGCGCTGATGATCCTCTGGGAGGAGGGCCACTTCCTGCTATCGACGCCGCTGGCGCAGGTCCTTCCCGAGTTCGCCGACACTGAGGTCTACGTCTCTGGCGAGGGCGACGACATGGAGACGGAACCGCCGCGACGGCCGATCGTCATCCGCGACCTGATGACCCATACCTCCGGGCTGACCTACACCTTCATCCCCAGTCCGGTCGCCGCCAGTTACGCGGCCGCGGGACTCGAGGGCTCGGCGGACGCCGTGCCGCACGACGACCTGGAGCACTACGTGCAGGAGTTGGCGAAGCAGCCCCTGCTTGCTCATCCCGGCACCGCCTGGAACTACAGCGTCGGCCTCGAGGTCGCGGGCCGCGTGGTCGAGGTCGTCTCAGGGCAGAGCTTCCGGGACTTCCTGAAGGAGCGCATCTTCGACCCGCTGGGCATGGTCGACACGGATTTCTACGTCCCGGACGAGAAGCTCGACCGTCTCGCCGTGAACTACGCGCCGACGCCGGAGGGCGGGATCGTCGTCTTCGACGATCCCGAGACCAGCGCTTACCGCAAGCCGCCGAAGGTCGAGATGGGCGGTTCCGGCCTGGTCGCCACCGCCGGCGACTACCTGCGCTTCGCCCAGATGCTGGCAAACGGCGGCGAGCTCGACGGGGTGCGGATCCTGGGGACGCAGACGGTGGCCCTGATGACGGACAACCACCTGGGGTCGGCCTACGGGCCATCGCCCATGTCGAGCCTCAACCTCGACATGGGGATGAGCGAGGGGATGGGCTACGGCCTGGGCGGCTACTCGATCACCGACACCGGGCTGACCGGTCTGCCGGCCTCGCCCGGCACTTACGGCTGGGGCGGCGCCGCTTCGACCGACTTCCTCGTCGACACCGAGGAGGACCTCGTCGCCATGGTGCTGACCCAGTTGCTGCCCACCGGCACCTATCCGCTGCGTCCGACGATGGAAGTGCTGACCTACCAGGCGATCGTGGAGTAGGCGCGAGAAGATGAAGATGCGCAAGCTCAGGGCCGCGGGTCTCGGCGCCGCGTCGCTGCTGATCCTGGCCGGAGCGTCTCTCGCCCAGGAACGTGGCTTCTACGCCGGCTACACCGTCTCGGCGGAGCAGTTCGACGCCACCTTCTCGAAGAGCGTCGACAACACGGATCCGGACACCCTGGTGCCGGAGCCGCGGCGCGGCATGGTCTTCCACGACCAGGACTCCGCCGACACGGTCGATATCGCGGCCGGCTTCGTCGTCGGCTACCGCACGGCCCCCGGCGACGGCGACGCGTACCTCAGTACGGAACTCGACGTCATGTTCCACAGCGGCGAGCCGGACGGCCGGCTTGCCGGCGTGGGCACGTCGCCCGACCGCAAGCAACTGGGCGAGAGCTGGCCGGATGCGTGGTCCCTCGACAAGAAGCGCAGCTATGGCCTGACCCTGCGGCTCGGCTTCCTGCCGGATTCGCTCCAGTCCCGGGACATGAGCCTCTACCTGCTCGGCGGCGTTCGGCTCTTCAAGTCGCGCTTCAGCACGACATTCGAAGGCTGCCTGAACGCTGAGCCGTGTTCAGCCTCCGAGTTCGTTTCCGGGAGCGACGGCCGCGATGTGGATCCGGTCGCCACCACGTGGGGCCTCGGCCTGGAGAGACGGTTCGGCAGCGGCGAGTACGCCCGCCGGATCGCCTTGCGCTTCGAGGCGACGTACAGCCAGTACGGCGACGAGTCCTGGGTGGCCGACTTTCCAGACGTCCGGGTCACCGTGCCGTCGATGGTGGAGGCGGAGGGGATCGGCGTGACGGTGAGCATGGTGCGGCTGTTCGGCGTCGCCGACTAGGGCGTCCGACTCAGCCGTACATCACCGCCGCGGCCTCTTCCCGCAGCGCCGTCGGATTCCCCAGCATCTGCCGGTCGTAGCCGGCCCGCTTGTAGAAGATGTGCATGTCGCACTCGTGGGTGAAGCCCATGCCGCCGAAGACCTGGGTGGTCATCGTCACGGCGTTGCTGGCGACGTCGGTGGCGTGGGCCTTGAGCAGGGGGGCGAGGTGGTCGATCTCGTCGGATCCGTCGTCCCAGGCGTCGGCGGCGTGCCAGAGCAGGGACTGGACCGGGTCGACTTCGGCCAGCACCTCGGCGCACATGTGCTTGACGGCCTGGAAGGAGCCGATGACGCGGTCGAACTGCTTGCGCTCCCTGGCGTACTCGACCGCGATGTGCAGGCCCTTCTGGGCGGCGCCGAGGGCGTCGGCGCCGAGGGCGATCTGGGCCGCCTGGACGGCGCGGCGGGTGTTCTCGGCGCTGCCGCCGAGGCTCTCGGCCGCTCCCAGGTCGATGCCGGAAAAGGTGACCTCGGCGACTCGACGGGTGTCGTCGACGGTCTCGAGCGGTGTGATGCCGATGCCGGAGACCGAAGCGTCGACCAGGTAGAGGCTGCCCGCCGTCTCGAGCAGGAAGGCATCGGACCATGCCGCATCGGGGACGTAGAGGACGGTACCCTCGATCCGTCCGTCGTCGACCGGCGCCTCGAGGATCGGCGTGATCAGCAAGCTGCCCTCGGCGATCCCTTTGAGCAGGGTACTCTTCCGATCTCCGGCGTCTGCGCCGGCGAGCATCAGCGGCGCCAGCACGTAGGCTGAGTGGAAGTTGACGGGTGCCGCGGCCCGGCCGAGCTCCTGCGCAGCGATCGCTGCCTCCTGCATTCCGAGTTCCGAACCGCCGAGGTCCATGTCGATCAGGAGCCCTGTGATCCCCTGGTCGCCGAGCTGGCCGTGAATCGCCTCGTCGCGGCCCGACTCGGAGTCCATCACGCGGCGGACCCGCTCGATGTCCACGTCCTGGGCCAGAAAGCGGGCGATCGAGTCTCGGAGCAGCTCCTGCGGCTGCGTCAGTCCAAAGTCCATGTCGAGGACTCCTTGTGGCCGGGCCGCTAGGCCGCTGCCGGCTTCGGCTCCCGCGGCAGACCGAGGCCCCGTTCGCCGATGATGTTCTTCTGGATCTGGGCGGTGCCGCCGCCGATGATCAGGCCGAGGGCATACATGTAGTTGCGTTGCCAGTTGCCGTAGTCGCGCACGTGCTTGGAACCGCGCTTCAGGACCCCGCGCTCGGCCATTCCGTCGATGGCGAGCGCGCAGATGTCGTAGTTCAACTGACAGTTGTTCAGCTTGACGATCAGACCGCCGGCGCCCGAGTCGCGCTTCTTCAGCATGTCGGTCAGCAGGCGCAACTGGTGGTACTTCATCGCCTGCACCCTGCCTTCGAGCTTCAGCAGGCGGTCACGGTAAACGGGGGATTCGATCAGACCGCTTTCGCGCAGGATGTCCACGCAGCCGTCGAAGTAGTTCTCCGTCGCGTTCGAGCGGCCGAGCATGTTCCGCTCGTAGCGCAGCGTGTAGGTGCCGACCTCCCAGCCCTGGCCGGGGCGGCCGACGACGTTCGTCGCCGGCACGCGCACGTCGGTGAAGAAGACCTCGTTGAAGGAGGCGTCGCCGGTCATCGTCATCAGCGGCCGGATGTCGATGCCGGGCGTGTCCATCGACAGGACGATGTAGCTGATGCCTCCGTGCTTCCCGGCGTCGGCCTCGGTGCGGATCAGGGCGAACATCATGTCGGCTTCGCGGGCGCCGCTGGTCCAGATCTTCTGGCCGTTGATCACGTACTCGTCGCCGTCGAGCACCGCGGAGGTGCGCAGCGACGCCAGGTCCGAGCCGGATCCCGGCTCGCTGTACCCCTGGCACCAGATCAGTTCGCCGCGCATCGTGGGCCGGATCAGCTCCTGCTTCTGGTCCTCGCGACCGAAGTGCAGCAGCGTCGGGACGAACATGCCGGTACCCTGGCTTTCCATCCCGAGGGAGATCCCGGCGCTCTGGAACTCCTCCTCGATCACCAGGCTCGCGAGGGCGTCGGGCTCGTGGCCGGCGCCGCCGTAGCGCTTCGGGATCGTGCGGCCCGCGTAGCCGGCATCGAAGAGCCGCTTCTGCCACTCCAGGGTTCTTTCGCGGACTTGCGATGCGTCACCGCCGAAGCCGGGGCCGGCCGGGACGGCAACGTCCTCGTTGGCGGTGAGGAAGGCGCGGACCTCCTCGCGGAGGGAGTCGTATTCGGAGCCGATCGAGGTGTCCATGGTGGGCGCGACTCTATCCTGCGCGGGGACCCTCGTCAGCGCGCCCGGGCGTTCGGAGTAAGCTGTCGGGCTCGACACTCCGTCGAAGGACAACCTCGGGAAGGGTGGCGACGACAAGATGGGCGACGATACGGTGGCGGAAGGGCTGGCGGAAGGGGTCGAGGACGCCGGATCAGCGAGGCACTCGAGCCGCGATGCCGTGCGTATCGAGCAGTTGCGGCAGGCCGCGGCTTCGTCCGGCGCCGACGCCGTGGTGCTGACGCCGGGAGCTACGTTGAGATGGCTCCTGGGCCACCACTTCGACGGGCACGAGCGACTCTTCCTGCTCGTCGTGCCGACCGCCGACGCTCCGGTGGCCATCGTGCCCGCGCTGGAGGAGGCGAACTTCCGCGGTGTCGCTCCAGCGGTCGAGTCGGTGCATCTTTGGGACGACGCGGATGGTCCGGAGAAGGCCGCGGCCGCGGCCTTCAAGGATCTCGGGAAGGCGTCGCGGGTGGCGGTGGAACCCCTCAGCCTGCGCTACATGGAGGCCCAGCATCTGGCCCGCGAGCTGCCGAAGGCGAAGCTCGAAAGCGCCGAGTCGATCGTGAGCGAACTCCGACTCAAGAAGAGCGACGAGGAGGCGAAAGCGATCCAGCAGGCGTCGAAGATCGCCGAGGCGGCGCTCGAGTTCACGCTGCGGGACGTCAAGCCGGGACGCACCGAGCGCGAGATCGCGGCCAAGCTCTCGAGTGAGCTGCTGCGCCGCGGCGGCGGCGGCATCTCTTTTGGCCCGATCGTCCTCAGCGGCCCGAAGAGCGCGCTGCCCCATGGAGTGCCCGACGAGCGGAAGATGGAGGAGGGCGAGTTCCTGCTGATCGACTTCGGGACGTCGTTCGACGGGTACCACTGCGACATCACCCGCACGTTCGTGGTCAGCGGCTCGCCGACCGACCGCATGCGGGAGGTGTACGAGGCGGTGCTGCAGGCGAACATCCGCGGAGTGGCGGCGTCGCGCCCCGGCGTGACCTACGACTACGTCCACAAGAACTGCCAGGCGAACCTGGGGGCCGCGCGCTTCAAGGAGTTCATGACCCATCGAACCGGGCACGGCCTGGGCCTCGAGATCCACGAGCCGCCGTCCGTGATGGCGGGCAACACCGACGTTGTCGAGGAGGGGGCGGTGTTCACGATCGAACCGGGCCTCTACCTCGAAGGCTGGGGTGGCGTGCGGATCGAGGACAACGTCCGCGTCACCGCGGAGGGCTGCGAGCTGCTCACGTCGTCGCCGAGGGAGCTGCGGATCCTCGGCGCCTGAGCCCTCGGAGGTTGCCCCCTCAGAAGTGAACGTGGAGGCCGATCTGGCCGCGGCGGCTGTCGCCGAGGCCGCTGCGGATCGTGCCGTCGAAGTTGAAGAGCAGGGAGCCCTGGGAGGCGTCGAGGCGGTTGTCGGCGTTCGTGAGGTTGAAGATCTCGAAGACCGGTTCGAGCGTGATGCCGGGCCCGACGGTGAACGGGCGCGAAAGCCGGACGTCCCAGGTCAGGAAGTCGTTGTCGCGGCGTAGCGTGTTCCGCTGGAGGATGCGCCCGCCTGCGCAGATGCGGTCGGACGGCTGGGCGGCTCTTCGGCCGGGTTCCGCGCAGGATTCCGACACGGGCGAGGCCGAGAGGTAGCGGAACACGTTGCTGAACTGGACCTCGCCGGGCAGGGCGAAGAGCACATAGCCCGCGACCTGGTGCCGGCGGTCGCGGTCGGACCAGCCGTACTCGCGGCCGAGGTTCGTGGGGTCGGCGTAGCGGAACGTGAAGGGATCGCGCTCGTTGTCGTCGTCGGAGCGATCCCGGCTGAGGGTGTAGTTCACCTCGAACGTGAGCAGGCCGTCGAAGGCGTCCCGGCCGCGCACGGTGGCCGTCAGGCCGTGATAGCGGGAGCGCGCCGAGCTTTCCGTGTTGTTCAGGGCGTTGATGCCGCCGCCGCCGCCCGGATGGGTGCCGACACCAAAGGGAGCGCCGAAGTTCGGGTGGTTGCGGTCGACGAAGCGGAAGAGCTCGTCCGTCCGCGCGTGCTGGTAGGAGAGCTCGGCGGTCACGCCGCGGCCGAGCCGCCGCTCGAAGCCCGCGCCGAACGACCAGGTTTCGGGCAGTTCCAGGTCCCGGTCGACGATGGTGATGTCAGGCAGGAAGGGCACCGTGTCCGAGCCGTCGATCTGCTCGTCGATCGGTGGTACCGGGCCGAGCGCCGGCGAGGCGGCGCTGCTCCTGAACAGGACCTGCTGGAAGGCGCCGTTCGTCGTGCGCGGGCCGGCCAGGACCAGACTGGGGATGCGGGAGACGTAGGAACCGGCGTTCAGCCGCAGCACGCTGGAGCCGTCGCCGGCGACGTCCCACACCAGGCCGAGCCGGGGCTGGAAGTTGTCGAGATCGTCGGGGATCGTGCCGTCCGACGGGAACCGCGGATCGTCCAGGTAGGGCGCGAAGTATGTGTCCCGCGGAGTGATCAGCGGGTCAGGGTTCCAGGTTCCCTCCCAGCGCAGCCCGAGGTTCAGGACGACGCGTTCGCTGGCCTGCCAGGTGTCCTGAAAAAACAGGGCGACCTCGTCCACGTCGAAGGCCTGCTTGCCCAGGTCTTCCGGCGGGATGCCGGGAACGGTCGCGGCCTGCAGGTAGAGCAGCACGGGTCCGGTGATCTCGGCGCCCGCCGGGCAGACGCCGGCGGCGCTGCTCGTGCCGTCGGAGCAGGTCACGTAGCGGTTGCCCTGTTCCATGAAGCTGATGAAGCCGTCGACCGAGTCGAAGATGTAGCGGCTGTTGCCGAAGCCCAGGAACTGCTGGGCGATCCCGGTCCGGTTTGCCTCGATCCCCGCCTTGACCAGGTGATCGCCGAGCAGCGTCGAGACGTTGTCGACGACCTGCTTGCGCTCGTCCGCGGCATCCGCGCCGATCGGCAGGAAGAAGGGCAGGCCGATGCGGAAGCCGTCGGCGAAGTCCATGGCGATGTCGGGGAAGGGCCTGCCGCCGAGCACCTGGTAGGGCGGCTGGGGCGGCGGCTCGACTCCCGGCTGCAGAGGTCCGCCGTAGCGCCGCGGCCGGTGCTCGCGGGCCCATTGCAGACGGAGTTCGTTCGAGGTCCGGTTGCTGAGGAGAGAGCGCAGGCTGAGGTTGACGGCGTGCGAGTAGTTCTGCTCGATGCCGTTCGCGGACAGGCCCCACGAGTCGACGTCGAACGTGCCGTTCTCCTGTTCCGACCACGTGTAGTTGTACTTGACCGACGCCTGGTGGCTTTCGCTCAGGTTGAAGTCCAGCTTGGCGATCAGGGCGCGGTTGTCGTCGCTGCGCTCGATGGGGCCGAACTCGTCGTCGAAGAGGCCGGGCCAGCGGTCCTGGAGGAAGCGATCGAGCCGCGCCAGGTTGGCGGGACCGGCGACGCCGCGCACGAGTTGCTTGGTCTCCAAGGCATCCTGCTCGTCGTACGCGCCGAAGAAGAAGACGCGCTCCCGTTTGACCGGCCCGCCGAGCGTGAAGCCGTACTGCAGCCGCTCGAACTCCGGCTTCGCCGCCTCGCCGGAAGGGTGCTCGGACGAGATCCCGTCCCATTGCCGGAACGTGTGCATCGTGCCCTCGAACTCGTTCGTGCCGGACTTGGTGATCACGTTGACGAAGCCGCCGGCCGACCGGCCGAACTCGGCCGTCGCGCCCTGGTTGATGACCACCATCTCCTGGATCGCGTCCTGGTTGAAGGTGAAGGCCGGACGCTGCCCGCCGCGTTGCTCGCCGAAGAACGAGTTGTTGAAGTCGGCGCCGTCGACGATGAAGTTGTTGAAGATGCCGCGCTGGCCGCTGATGTTCAGTTCGTCGCCGTCGGGCCCCTGGGAGAGCGATGCACCCGGGGTCAGCAGGGTTAGGTCGAAGAAGTTCCGGCCGTTCACCGGCAGCCCCTCGATCACCTCGTCGGAGAGCCGCTGGGAGGTCGTGACGTCTTCGGTCGCGGGCGTCCAGTAGGCGTCCGTCGACACCGTGATCTCGTCGGCGACGACCTCCTTGAGCGCAATGTCGAGGTTCAGGCTCTCACCGACACGAAGCGTCAGGCCGGCGAGTCGTTCCATCAGTCCCTCGTCGTCCCTGGTCACGATCAGTTCGTACGACCCGAGCGGCAGCAGGGTGCGGGCGAAGGTGCCCGCCGCTGTCGTCCGGACGGAAGTGGTAAAGCCCGTTTCGCCGTGCTGGATCAGCACGTGGGCGCCGCCGACCGTGGCTCCGTCGGGGCCGCGGACCGTGCCGCGGATGATCCCGGTCGTCGCTTCGGACTGGGCGGTTGCGGGGAGTGTCGCCGTGCCGACGCCGATGGCAGCCAGCAGGAGGAAAGGGAGTCGGACTCCATCGGACGATCCCCTCAGTATTGGGGGGGCGAACGCCTTCAGCACGGCGGTAGAATAGTCAAGATCCTTGGACGCCGAGCGACGAGAAGAGAGTTTCATCAACGCGCGACCGGGTGCGCAACGGCCCAGTCCGGCTTCGCGACTGCAGTTGGCGATTGCGCATCTGCAGCAGGCGGCGTTTGACGAGGCGCACTGGAGGGTGGCGTCGGCTCGAATCGACGATGCCGCCGGAATCTGGGGTAGCCATCTGGCGGTGCTGTCGGAGCGTGGACCCCGTCACCGTTTCCTGTTCAGCCGCATCGTGATCCGAGGCGAGCCGCGTGACGACATCGAACAGACCTACGTCGAGGACTACGCGTCCCTGGATGAGCGCGTGCATCGCACCGCTGCCCTGGCGGGCGGACGTCTCCTGCACAACAGGGACATCCTCAGCGAGCGGGAGCGGAAGACGTCTCCTGTGTACTGCGATTTCCTTCCCCGCGTCGGTAGCAACAACCAGGTGGTGGTGCGGCTGAAGGGCCTGCGCGAGACACACATCGTGTGGACGTTGAGCGCGACGCCGAGCCTCGACTGGAGTTCGGAACAGCTCGATGTCCTCAATCGCTTGCTACCGCATGTGAGGCACTTCGTTCATGTTCGTCAGGCGCTTGCTGCCGCGGACGCTCGTAGCGCATCCCTAGCCGAACTGCTGGACCGGACCGGTCTGGGGGTGGTCCATCTCGACTGCGATGGCAGGGTGCTGGAGGCCAATGAGCCGGCCCGCTCGTTGTTGCGGGCCGGCAACTGCCTGAAGACGAACGGCGCGGGCCAACTGGCAGCTCGGTGGCGCAGCGACGACGTGAGGCTTGGACGGTTGCTTGCGGCCTGTTGCCGCGGCGGTCTGGGCGGATCGACGACGGTCCGGTCCACCGGTGAGGGTCGCGTTGCGGGTCCGCTGGTGCTGCATGCCTGTCCGGTACGTCCAGACCGCACCACCTTCGACACCCGAGCCGTGGCAGCCCAGGTGCTGTTGAGGGAGCTTGGTGCCGGACCCGCGGCCGATCCTGGGCCTGTCGCGGATGCTTACGGCCTGACGCGTACCGAGAGCCGCGTGGCTGCGTCGCTGGCTGAGGGACGGTCGGTCGGTGAGATTGCGGCGTCCACGGGCCGCAAGGAGAGCACGGTGCGCTGGCACGTCCGTAACCTGCACTCGAAGCTCGGCGTGCATCGCCAGGCGGACCTAGTGCGGCTCGTTCTGTCGGCAGCCGTCGCGACTTCAGCGGAGGAGCCGGAGGGGAAGCAGTGACTGCGAAGGCCCAGCGGAGTTCCGCCACGACGGCCTCCCGTCTCGAAGGTGTTGTTGCGGGACTCCAGGAAGCGGCCTTGTACGAGCAACGCTGGAACGCACTGTCGGCACAGATCGACGACGCAGCCGGTACGTTCGCCAGCCGCCTGGTGGTGGCGTCGGGTGTGGGAGGCGTCCCCGACTTCCTGTTCAGCCGCGCCCTGTGGAGGGGCGAGACGGTCGAGGAAATCGAGCGGCTCTATCTGGAGGACTACGCGATCCGCGATGAGCGAGTAGACCGCACGGACCGGATGCCATTGGGATGTGTGCTGCACAACACCGAAATCCTGACCGAAGAGGAGCAGAAGAAGTCACCGGTCTACTGTGACTTCCTGCCTTGTGTCGGCAGCAACAACCAGGTGTGCGTGCGCATGAGGGGCCTCTACGGCACGGACATCATCTGGGTGCTTACGGCGCGGGCCGGGCGCGATTGGTCATCGGAACAGACCGGTGCCGTCGAGCATCTTCTGCCTCACGTGCGCCACTTCGTGCGCGTCCGCCAGGCGTTGGCTGCCGCCGACGCTCGCGAGTCTTCTCTGATCGGGCTGCTCAATCGGTCCGGTCTCGCGGTACTCCACCTGGACCAGGGCGGTTGCGTGTTGGAAGCCAACGCTCCCGCCCGGGAACTGCTCGCGGCCGGCGACCGCATCTTGCAGCGAGATCGTCAGTTGCGGGCACGAAGCCCGGACACGGACGCGCAACTCGGCCGGCTGTTGTCGGCTTGCTGCCGCAAGGGAGTCGGCGGTTCGATGACGATTCATCCCCGTGGCGAGTCAGCCGACCGCGCGCCGCTCCTGCTGTGCGCCTGTCCGGTGCCGCCGGACCTGACGAGCTTCGACTCCCGCGGCGTGTTCGCCCAGATTCTGCTGACAAGGCTGGGCGATGCGCCGAGCGTCGATACTCGTCAGGTCGCCCGGCTGTACGACCTGACGCCTACGGAAAGCCGAGTGGCTGGGCTGCTCGCCGAGGGCCGAACAGTGAGCGAGATCGCTGCCTCGATGGGTCGTGGCGGGAGCACGATCCGCTGGCACGTAAAGAACCTGCACTCGAAGCTCGGCGTGCATCGCCAAGCGGACTTGGTGCGGTTGGTACTAGCGACGGCGGCCGCAACGCCGGCGGAGTGAAGTGGGCGAAATGGACAGAGTCGTCGGCCTCCTGCAGGAAGCGGTCTTCGACGAGAGTCGTTGGCCGGAACTGGCGGTCTCGATCGACAGTGCTTGCGAGCTGCTCGGGAGTCAGCTCTGCGTCGTAGCTGCCGACGTGGACGACACTGTCCCGGACTTCCGTTTCAATCGGGGTCTGATTCGCGGCGAGCCACAAGAGGATCTGGAGTCGGAGTACATCGAGCACTACCACTCCCTGGACGAGCGGATACCTCGCATGAGGGCAATGCGCCCCGGCAGGCTCTACCACAACACGGACCTCCTGACCGAGAGTGAACAGAAGAGCTCGCCCGTGTACGCGTGCTTCATCCCGCGGCATACCAGTAACGACCAGTTCAACGTGCGTATGCCGGGACATGGTGGCACGAGCATGTTCTGGGTCGTCGCCCGAGAGATGGACCGCGGCGGTTGGTCATTTGAGAACCTTCAGCGCATCAAGTTACTGGTCCCTCATGTGGCGCACTTCGTACGCGTGCGACAGGCGCTGGCCGCCGCGGACGCGCGTGGCGATGCCCTGGCGGCCCTGCTGGACCGGACAGGCCTGGGCGTGCTTCATCTCGACCGCCATGGCCGTGTGCTGGAAGCGAATGAACGGGCGCGGCGCGTGCTGGCGGAAGGCGACTGCCTTACGCAGCGGAAGAACCAACTCCGAGCCTGCGCGCGGCACGAGGACGTCCAGTTGGGGCGGCTGCTGTCGGCCTGCCTCGACCGGCATGTGGGCGGGTCGATGGCGCTTTGGCGTCCCGGCGATGCAGGAGCCGACTCCCTGGTTCTGCACGTATGCCCGGTGCCCCCGGACCGGACCTGCTTCGATACCCGTGGCGTCGCCGTTCAGATCCTGTTGGTCGAACCGGGGAGGACGCCCGAGATGGACGCTCGTCCCCTGGCTGACCTCTACGATCTGACGCCGGCCGAGAGCCGGCTGGCTCTCCTGCTCGCCCGAGGCCAGAGCGTCAGCGAGATCGCGGCCTCCACGGGCCGCAAGGAGAGCACGGTCCGCTGGCATGTGAAGAACCTGCATTCCAAGCTGGGCGTCCATCGCCAGGCGGACTTGGTGCGCCTAGTGCTGCCAACGGCGGCTGTGGCGCGGGTGGAGCAGTGACCGCGGAGGTTCGGCGCAGTCCTGATTGACCCGAGTATGGTGATGAAGAGTGGAGGTGGGAAGTTGGGCTCTATGGAAGACGTCGTCAGGCTCCTCCAGGAAGCTGCCTTCGACGAGAGTCGCTGGCTGAGTCTCGCGGATTCGATCGACGGTGCCTGCGGACTGGTCGGAAACCAGCTTGCCGTAACTACTGCTTCGGGTGAAGCCGACATGGATTGTCTCTTTCAGCAGGCGCTGGTTCGCGGCCTGCCGCAGGAGGACCTGGAGGTGGAGTACCTTGAGCGGTACGCGCATCGGGACGAGCGTTTACCCCGGTTGAGCGCGATGCCCTCGGGAAAGCCCTACCACAACACGGAGCTGTGGACCGAGAGTGAGCGGAAACGGTCATCTATGTACCGGAGCTTCCTGCCGCGGGTATGTAGCAACGATCAGTTGATCGTACGTTTCCGTGGCCGTGGAGACACCACGGTTTTCTGGACCCTCAGCCGAGAGATGGACCGTGGCGGTTGGTCATTCGAGAACGTGGAGAGAATCGAACGCCTCGTGCCACATGTCGCGCACTTCGTCCGCGTACGGCAGGCATTGGCCGCCGCGGACGCGCGCGGCGATGCCCTGGCCGCTTTGCTGGATCGGACAGGCTTGGGGGTGCTCCATCTCGACCGCCATGGCCGCGTACTGGAAGCGAACGAACGGGCGCGGCGCGTGCTGGCGGAAGGCGATTGCCTCACGCAAAGGAAGAACCACCTCCGAGCCCGCGCGCGGCACGAGAATGCCCAGTTGGGGCGCCTGTTGGCAGCCTGTTTCGACCGGGGCGTCGGCGGGTCGATGGCGCTCTGGCGCCCCGGCGATTCAAGCGTGGATTCCCTGATCCTGCACGTATGCCCGGTACCCCCGGACTCGACCAGCTTCGACACCTATGGCGTCGCCGTTCAGATCCTGTTGGTCGAACCGGGAAGGACGCCCGAGATGGACGCTCGTCCCCTGGCTGACCTCTACGATCTGACGCCGGCCGAAGGCCGTCTGGCTCTCCTGCTCGCCAGAGGCGAGAGCGTCAGCGAGATCGCGGTCTCCACGGGCCGCAAGGAGAGCACGGTGCGCTGGCACGTCCGCAACCTGCACTACAAGCTGGGCGTCCACCGCCAGGCGGATTTGGTTCGCCTCGTGCTCTCGACGGCGCCCGCGCCGCCGACCGAGTAGAAGACCCTGGACGGCGCTTCGCCGGCGCCTGCTTCCCCGGTCCGGGGCGCCGGGATCCTCCCGATATTGGGGGCGACAGCCCATGGAGGCGACAGCTACCGTGCGCTACTCATGGCCCCTCCCGGCGGCAGAGCCGGAGACGATCCGGCAGCGAGGGACAACGGCCCCCGTGTGGATCCGCGGATCCTGGTGGAAGAGTACGGCCTGACACCGGCCGAGGGAGACGTGGCCGCGGCGCTGGCGGAGGGCCGCACGGTCAGCGAGATCGCGGCGACCACGGGCCGCAAGGAAAGCACCGTGCGCTGGCACGTGAAGAACCTCCACTCGAAGCTTGACGTTCATCGCCAGGTCGACGTCGTCCGTCTCGTGCTGCTGTCGGCGACGGCCGCGTCGCAGGCGGGTTGACGGATCCCCTCACTTCTGGGGGCGACAGGAGGCCTCGCGACCGCCAACATGCCTCGTGATGAGCCCCATCCGACTCCAGACACTGGTCCGGGTTTGGGGCGTGCGACTTCAGGAGGAAGGGCAGATGATGAGTTGTCACAGAGGCTCGCGAGTCGAATCGGACGATCGGCCGCCCACGCGCGGAAACTCGCTTCGTCCGAGGCTAGACCGGATAGCGGTGATCGCCGCATGCAGTGCGGCTATGGCGGCAGCGGCTGCGGCACAGGCGCCACCGGAGCTGCCTTCATCGTGTGCTGTGTCTCACGTTGCCCGCGAGATGTGGGATGACCGTATCGAGATCACGACGATGTCGGATTCGGTGGAGTTCACCTGGAATGCGCCGGAGATCAGCCTCGACTACTGGGCCCCCGCAGTCGAATCCAATACCTGGGTTCTCTGCTTGCCCACAGTGCCCGGACTAGCCAGTTCCTACGTGGCAATCGAGAAGTGGAGCACCTGGCCTTTGACCACGATCTTCGAGGGAATGGAGTCGTTCGCGGGGCTCGACCACGAACTGTCAGCCGAAGCAATGACTCTCCGAGGGTTAGCGCCCGGTATCGACTACTGGGTGCAGTACTGGTACCTCGAGATTGACGTCGAGACTGACCCCAGAGGGCGCTTTCGACGTGCTTCGACAAACTGGGTTCACTTTCGGCTCGAAGGACCCTTGCAGGCACCGGCTCGCGTGAACGTGCATGGAGCAGGAGTCTGGGGTCCGCGGCGCCTGGCGTCGAACGAGATCACCGTGTACTGGTCGGCGTTCTCGGGCGGCGGGGCCGTCGAGTCGTTCCAGGTCCGCCAGAGGGTCGCGTCCGGTGGAATCTGGAGCGACTGGTCCGACGTGCCGGGTGGCGCGGAGGCCAGATGGCACACCTTTGGCCGACTGATACCAGGAAAGCTGTACGCCTTCGAAGTGCGGGCGATGAACTCCGTGGGAGCAGGTCCGGCGACGCAGGTCATCGGAAGGCCTGAGCCGGACTCGCGCGTCCTGGAAGCTCCCTGTCCGTTGAACGACAGCTTGGCGCCACCCTCGGAAACCCACAACGCGAAGGTTCGTGCAGGGAGGCAGGAGGAGGAGTGGACTGGGTCGACGATATCTGGATCGTCACTCACTTTCGGCTGGTTCGTCGACGGTGAACCGACAATGGGGTCGGTCGAGTACAAGTTGTGCCGGCCCGTGTTTCCCGGGTCGAAACGGTATCGGGTGGAGACAGCGATGGCCGAGCCGCCAGTGATCGACGGGCTTGCGTTGGAGGCACAGTACTGGATTCAGGCGCTGCATCTGCCAGCGTCGGGCGAAGCTCCTGACGCCGAAGTCACGACGTGGGTTCGTGCCGACGAAGCGTTCATCCGCAGTTGGTCCATCTTCCTTCGCGACAGGGGCTGGCTGAATGTCGTTCCGTGGGTCAAACGGCGCATTGGCTTCGAGTCTTTCCCCGGCATTCTGGAGACGTTCGGTGGCTTGTACCCGCTGCGCGAGCCGGCGGCGCCGATGACGGTGAGGGCATCGGAGTCGTCGCCTGGCAGTGCGGTACTGCGATGGGAACCATCCTCCACGGGAGGAAAGGTCGAGAGGTGGGAGTACCGCGCTTCGAGAGGTTCCGAAGCCTGGAGCAACTGGCGGGCCATGCCCGGCGAAGTTGACCGCCTTACCCATGTCGTAGATGGCCTGACGCCGGGCGAGCGGTACACCTTCGAAGTTCGTGGCGCGAATCGCAACAATGACGGCGAATCGTCAGCGGACAGCCTCCATCTCTCGTCCGGACCTCCTTCCGGTTGCGCCGAAGCCGCGGACTCGGTGGCCGAGCCGACCGCCGTTTGCCTGGGACGCGGCCGGTTCCGTTTCGAGGTGACCTGGGAATCGCCGCCTGACGGCCGCTCCGGTGCCGGCATGATGCGCCGCCTGACGGACAGCACCGGCGTGGCGACCTTCTTCAATCCCGACAACGTGGAACTCGTCTTCAAGGTCCTCGACGGCACCGAAGCGAACGGCCGGCACTGGGTCTTCTACAGCGGGCTGACCGATCTGGGCTACACGCTGACGGTGACCGATACCCAGACCGGCGAGACGAAGAGCTACCGCAACGAGCCGGGAGATCAGTGCGGCGAAGGCGACACGAGCGCATTCGGAGCGGCCAGCGCATCGGCGGCGGCGTGGGAAGGTCTCCAGCCCGTCGCGAGCCTCCCGGCCGGCCGGCTCACCCGGTGGGCCGAACCACTGCGAGCCGGCCCCGGCTGTCCCACCGACGCGCTCTGCTTGGCGGGTAGCCGCTTCGAAGTCACCGTCGACTGGACGAATTCGGTCACGGACCTGGCCGGAAGGGGTCGGCCCATTCCCGGCACCGACAACACCGGCTACATGTTCTTCTTCTCGCCCGACAACGTGGAACTGGCGATCAAGGTGCTCGACGGCCGAGCGTTCAACGACTCCTATTGGGTCTTCGCGACGGCTCTGACCGATCTCGACTACAGGATCACGGTCAAAGACACGCTGGAGGGCGAGGTCAAGACCTACGCCAGCGGCGACGGGGGCCAGTACTGCACGATCCAGGATGTTGACGCGTTCCCGCAGTAAGGCGTGGACGACCGCATGTTCGGCGGCGCTGGTCGCCGCAGGCATCCTCGTTCCGGCGGGTCTGGCCGCTCAGCAGGCGGGAGACCTTCTGACCTGGCGCGGCGTCGCTTCCGCTGCGGTCACCGAGTACCGATACGACAACGGCGGGGTGGACGGAGCCGTTGTCGTCAGTGGCGTAGATGAGCAGGAGTTCGTCCAGCGATTCCGGTTGCGCCGTGCCGGCACAGTCACCTCCGCCACCGCGTGCTTCTCTCGGCACCCGGAGGCCATCGCGGCGGACGTGTCATTCGCCTTTACGTTCTACCGCGATTCCGGCGGAAGGCCGGGTGGCCGACTGGCCTCGTACCGGGCGACAGGGACGATACTTGCTGACGGTAAGGAACACTGCATCTCCCTTGACCGGGGCGACATCACCGGGCAACGACTGACGGCCGGCGACACCTGGCTGGGCGTCCGATGGCCGAACATCGGCAGTCTCACTCTTCTTCACAACTTCCTCGTCGTTGACAAGGACGGGCCCGGCGGGACGAAGAACTTCAAGCGACACCGTTTCCCGGAGTCCGACAGGTGGGAACCGTGGAGGCACGACACCGGAGTCACCGCGTACCTCATTCGCCTGGGCGTGGAGCATGACGACGCCCCGACTCCATCGCCTGATCCCGAACCGGAGCCTCCAGCCCCGGGTTGCACCCCGAACACCACAGCGCTGGAGTTCGACGGCGGCTACCGCGTCAGCCTGTGCTATGTCACTCCCGGCGGCGCCGCAGGCGAGGGGAAGGCCGGCATCTGGGCGTCGGGCCAGGCCGGCCTCCTGTGGTTTTTCGACCGGGGCAACGCGGAGGTTCTCATCAAGGTCCTCGACGGTTGCGATCACAACGGCTACCGTTGGGTGTTCGTGGCGCCTGTGACGGATCTCGAGTTCAACCTGTGGGTGACCGGTCCGAACGGAAGGCGATGGACCCACAGCAACACGCAGGGCGCGACCGCCGCTACGAAGAGCGATACGCGAGCGTTCTCGTGCTCCGATGAGGGGACGTGAACGGACCAACTGCGGTGGCGTGTGACTAGCGCGTCAGCCTGGCGAACGATCGCGATCGGGCGTGTTCAAGGCGCTGGATATTGTTGTGTTCTACTCGATGAAGTGATAGGTTGTCTCTCGTTCGTTCGGAGGCTCCCGAGAGGCCGGCTCGCGGTCTCCGAACCAGTGTTCCATTCACCCGATCAGGAACGGCGGGCGGAGAGATGATTGAGAAAGAAACCGGCATGAACCCCAAGGAACGCCTGGGCGAGGAGATCGCCGCGCTCGCGGCGCGCATCGACGCGGCGACCTACGAACTGCTCGTTCTGATCCGCGAGTTCGACCAGAAGGAAGGCTGGAACTGCGGCTTCCTCACTTGCGCTCAATGGCTGGCGTGGCGCATCGGCCTTGCACCCGGCGCGGCTCGTGAGCGGGTCAGGGTCGCCCGGGCCCTTGGCGAGTTGCCCCTGATGAGCGGAGCCATGAAGCGGGGCGAACTCTCTTACTCGAAGGTGAGAGCGTTGACGCGGGTGGCGCGGCCCGAGACGGAGAAGGAACTGGTCGATCTAGGCAGGGCCGGCACCGCCGCGCACGTCGAACAGGTAGTCAGGGCGTGGCGACGGATCGACCGTACGCTCGAGGCGCGGGACGAGGAGCTCCGCGACGCTTCGAGCCAGGTGACTGCCCACATCGACGAGAACGGCATGTACGTGATCCGGGGTCGGCTGGCGCCGGAGGCTGGCGAGGTGCTGATGAAAGCGCTTGAAGCGGCGGCCGACAGGCTCTACGCTGAGGAGAAGCAGGAGGAGCGGCCGCCGGCGGGGAAGGTGCGAGCCGACGCCTTGGCTCTCGTGGCGGAGAGCGCACTCAAGGGCGGTCTCGATCCGGGATCGAGCGGCGACCGGTGCCAGGTCGTCGTTCACGTCAGCGAAGGTGAGTTGGAAGACCCGGAACGAACGGCGACTGGGGAAGGGCCGCGCGTTCCCGCGGGAACGCCTAACGCTTCGAGGACGCACTGCTGCGGGGCAGGAGGAGTCAACGGCGACGTTCCCGCGGGAACGCCGACCGAGGGGGCTTGGCTCGGCAAGTCACACATCCGCGTTTCCGCGGAGACGGCCAGGCGCATCGCTTGCGACGCCGGGAAGGTCGTGATGCGGCAGCGTCCCGGGCAGGTCCTGAGCGTCGGCCGCAAGACCCGCACGATCCCGCCGCCCATTCGACGCGCTCTCGAGTTCCGGGACCAGGGCTGCCGGTTTGCCGGCTGCACGTCACAGCACTGCGATGCCCACCACATCGAGCACTGGGCCGACGGCGGCGAAACGAAGTTGTCGAACCTAGTCCTTCTGTGCCGTAGGCACCACCGGTTGCTCCACGAGGGTGGATTCAGCGTACGGATGGAGGACCAACGAGAAGTGAAGTTCTTCGATCAGCGGGGCCGGCTGTTGGAGCGGAGTCCGGCCCCACCGCCGGTCGGCCTCGCCGCCGCGCGAGAGTTGATCGAGCACCTGGAGCATGCGGGCGTTCTGGTCACGGGCAAGGAGTCGATGCCGGCATGGGACGGCAGGCCGATGGACCTGCGCTACGTCATGGACTGCCTGTGGCGGCCGCCTCGCACTTGGAGGCTGTTGTTGTCCAACAGGGCGGGGCGGCGCCGGTCGCCTAGCAAAGGCAGGCCGCAGTTAGGAAGTAGGTTGGGCAGCCTTCCCCCTAGTCCTGGGGGCGACGGAAAGCGTGAAGCGGCCTACAGTCACTAGGTCGCTCGCGTGCAACTGTGTGACCCGATCAGCCACGCGTGGTCGCTTGGCGTCCTAGCCGTGGCGAACCTAGGTGGTGGCGGACAAGAGCGAACGGTCGCCGTTCTATCAATGGGTCAAGAGGAGAGTCTCGTATGAAGTGCCTAATCGCCATTCTGCTTGCGGTCCTGGCGACCGCCGCTCCCGCAAACGCCGTAGAAGAGTCCGAGGCCGAGGGTGAAGCCGGGAAAGGCGGGTCCAGCAAGAGAGCGAACGTCGTCTATGGCATCGGCGTGTCGGGACACTACTACGACAGTGACAGCGACCCCGACTATGTCCCGGTCAGGACGAGGTCCGTCGTGCCCGCGTTTGCCGTGGCAGCTCTGTGGGACATTGACGGGAGGTATGAGGTGGGTCCGATGTTCTTGTCGAACGTCGACATTGGAGGCAGCGAGGGAGCTTCGGTTACATTCGACAGCATCGGCTTCGGCCTGATGGTCGCTCTTCGAGATGGCTCCCAAAGGTGGCTGAATGGTCTCGGACTCGGCATCGCATACTCGCTTGACCGAGAAGTTGAGTACCGTCATCGACTAAAGGAAGATATGACGAAATACGTCGTTGGGCACTCGACTTCCGTCGTGGTGACGTATTCTTTCGGAAGAAGCCGGAACAGGACTTCTCCTCGGAACGGCGGTGGCGATGCGAATGAACCTCCGAAGTAGAGCACTGTCGCAGCTTGGCGTGCCGCGCGGTAGCTGTAGCGTCACGGGGCTAAGGGGGCTGCGGCGATAGGCAGTGCCTCAGTCGGAGCACTGCGTGTGAGGCGGTTCGGGTGTATGGAGAGCCAGCCCCTTCGCGAGTCGATCAGGTTGGAAGAGACTCCCGCAATTGCCGGGGCGCGTCCGGCTGCTTTGCTGCCACTTTCTCCGTCTCAGTCGGGTCGACCTCGAGGTCCCAGAGGATGTACTCCTCACCGAAGCCGTTGACCAGTTGTAGCGGCGGTCGTAGGCGAGCCGCCAGTCGCGGAGGCCGGACAGGACGACGTCGCGGTGGCTGTCCATCCGGCTCTCCAGCAGCGGCCGTCGCGGCCGGCTGTCCATGTCGCCAGGCGTCTCTAGGCCGGCGTAGTCGAGGAGGGGGCGGCCAGGTCGAGCACGGTCGTCGCTAGGTACCGCCCGAGCCAGGCGTCGATGTTCTCGATCATTGCGGCGTCGCTCTAGCGCAGTGCCACGTGCTCAGCGGCGGTCAGGGCGCCTTCGTAGGCGAAGGGCTGGTCCAGGCCATCCCGGCCGCGGACCCACGCTCCATCTCGCCGGTGATGTCGACCGGTCGATGAGGGCCGAGGAAGTTGATGACGAGCTGCCAGGGCCGGTTCCGCGGCGTCGCGTCGAGCAGGGCGAATCCGTTGCGAGCGGTCCAGCGTCGCGGTCGGCCCCGGTTCCGAGGGGCGACGTGATCAGTCCTGGCCCCGCTACACGGGCTCCGCGATGAACACGGGGATCGTGCGGGACGTCTTGTTCCTGTACTCCTCGTACGGCGGGAACGCCTCCACGGCCAGCGCCCAGACGCGGGCCCGTTCATCTGCGTCCTCGACCTCCCGCACCCGCATCGCCTGAACCTCCGTGGCGTCCCGGATCTCGACGTCGGGGTCGGCCCGGAGGTTGGAGACCCATTCGGGATTCGTCGGAGCACCGCCCTTGGAGGCGACGAGTACGTAGCTGTCGCCGTCCTTCACCCGCATCAACGGCGTCTTGCGGATGGCGCCGGTCCGATTCCCCGTGTGAGTGACGATGATGCACGGCAGGCCGGTGTCGAGCAGGCCGACGCCCTCGGTGCCGCCGCTGCCTTCGTAGAGTTCTACCTGGTCGCGGACCCACTTGATCGGACTGGGAATGTACTCGGCCATGGATGCTCCTCGTGGGTTCGCTTGCGGGCGGAGCGGCGAATCTACACGAGCGTCCGGCGCTGGATGCCGGACGGCGGGCGGTCGTTGCCTGGGGGGCAGAGTAGATTCCCCGTATGGCAGGCCGGCGGATGGCGGTGACGATGGGGGATGCTTCGGGCGTTGGCCCGGAGATCGCTGTGCGCCGGTTTGCCGAGGGGCTGTTGGGCGCTGACAGCGTCATCTATGGCGACGTTGCGGTGCTGAAGAGCGCGGCGGCAGTGCTCGGGTTGGATGTGCAGATCCGGACGGTCAGAAACCCGGACGAGGCTGCGGACGGTGCGCTGAACGTGCGCGACCTGGCACGACTGCGAGCGGAGCAGGTGACACCGGGCGTCCTGAGTCGAGAGGCCGGGGCGGCGGCCCTGACCTATGTCGACTGCGCCACGCGCGACGCGTTGGCGGGCAAGGTCGCGGGAGTCGTCACGCTGCCGATGAACAAGGAGGCGACGCGGATGTCGCGTCCGGACTTCCAGGGGCACACGGAGTTCATCGCCGGGCTGTGCGGCGTCGAGGATTTCGCGATGATGTTGACGGTGCCGGAACTGGCGGTGACCCACGTCAGCGCCCATGTCAGCCTGCGCGAGGCGATCGAGCGAGTGGAACCGGTGCGGATTCGCAAGGTGATCGACCTGACGCACGAGGCCCTGTCGCGGTTCATCGAGCGGCCGCGGATCGCTGTGTGTGGACTCAATCCGCACGCGGGCGAGCACGGCCTCTTCGGCGCGGAGGACGAGGAGATCATCCGGCCGACGATCGAGCGGGCGGCGGCGGAGGGGCTTGAGGTGTCCGGCCCGCATCCCGCGGACACGGTCTTCCGCCAGGCGATCCATCTCGATCGCTACGACGCCATCGTCTGCATGTACCACGACCAGGGCCATGCGCCGATGAAGCTCTACGGCTTCGAGCGGGGCGTCAACGTGACGATCGGTCTGCCGATCGTCCGCACGTCGGTTGACCACGGCACGGCGTTCGACATCGCGTGGCAGGGGAAGGCGTTCACCGACTCGCTGGGCCACGCGCTGGACTACGCGTGGAAGCTGGCGGGACGCGTCGACTAGCGCGTTGTAGGCGCTACATGGAACGCACTGCGAGCAGCTCTTCGAGGCCACGCAGGTCCGCGGCGTTCCGGGTGTAGAGAGGCAGGTCGTTAGCCAGCGCCGTGGCGGCGATCAGCAGATCGGCGAGGCGCCGGCGGCCGACGGGGCCGCGGGCCAGGAGTGCGGAGTAGATGCGGCCGTAGGCGCGAGCAGCCGCGCTGTTGAACGGCAGGGGATCCCAGGTAGTGGCGGCCCACTGCAGGCGGTCCTGCCGGCGGGCTCGTTCCTCGGCATCCTGACCGGCCGCCAGAGGTCCGACCGTGAGTTCGGCGATCGTGAGGGCCGAAACGGCGGACAGACCTGGGAGTTCCGACGGGTCGATCAGGTCGTAGTCGATGATGACGGACGTGTCCAGCAGGCCGTGGCTGTCGGCGCCGAGTGCCTGGCTGGCCTGGAATCCGGCTTCATGCGCCGTCTCTTGAAGGTGTACGGCAGAACTCATGTTCGGCGATCACCGTTCCGCGGTTCCCTGGTCATCGACCCAGGGATCGATGACCGCGTCGACGTCGTTCCGGAAGCGTCGCGCATTGATCCGGGGAGCGGTCTTCGCGGCTTCCTCGAGAACGACGCGGGACACGAAGCGTCGAGCGGCCAGCGGCCGCAGTTCGGCCACCGGAGTCCCGTTTCGCGTAATGGTCATGGATTGGCCCTCCTGAACGGCTCGGAGCACTTTCGCCGAGTCGTTTCGGAGTTGTCGTTGGGTGATTGTTCGCACGGGAGGTACCGTAGCAACTGTAGCGCTTTGTAGCAAGATGGCTCCTTTCTGTACAGTCCAGCTACTGACCTAGACGCAGAAACCGACGGAGATCTCGAACCGGGCGGACGTGAGTCCGGCGGACCGGCACCCTCCGGCCACTAGGATAGGAGCCCGAAGACACCCTCGTCCCTTGGGAGGTCCCTGGCTTATGAACACGTCCAATCGCACACTCGTCGCACTCGGAGTGGTGCTCCTGCTGCTGCCGGCGGCTTGCGGCGGAACGGCCGCCGAGGAGGGCCCGAACTCAGATGAGCAGCTTGCCGCGCTGGTCGCGGAAGTCGGTCCCGACTGGGAGGTGGTGACGGACTACATGAGCCGTCAGCGCGAGTGGATGCAGCGCAGCCTCAACAGTCTGGGTTCGGAGAACGACTCCGAGAGTTCAGAGGGCGGCGAGGAGGCTTCCGGACCGCCTGATCCGGAACGTGCCGCCGCGGCGGCGATTGCGATTCTCGAAGAGGGCGGCGCGCACGAGCGGTCGGTCGACGCGGCGCAGTTTCTGACGAATCAGGCCGCCATGACGAGGAAGGGCGATGAGTACGCCTACCGGGGAGCGAAGGCTCTTCTCGAGTACGCCCCGGACTTCGGGGCGTGGGGAATGACGCTTTCCCGGATGAACATGCTCCGGCGCTTCCGCGACGATGGCGAATCCGCCCGGCCCGCTACGGACAGGTTCTTCGAGGAGCTGGCGACCGAGGCTGACGATCCGGTGCTACGTGCGGCCGGTCGCTACTACCTGGCGTTGGGACGGATGGCGGCCGTCAACGCGGAAGGGCTGGCCGAGGAGGAGCGTGCGGCCAGAAAGGAGGCCGCTCTCGACGCTGCCGAAGGACTGAGCGCGGGCGTCGAGGACGAGGCGCTCCTGTTCGGGATGAGGATGGGCGCCGGGACCTTCGCGGATGCCGAGGCGGACCTGATCCGCAGCATCCAACACGCCACGGTCGGAAGCGTCGTGGCCGATCTGAACGGCAGCCGCATGGACGGTGTCGAGGAAACGCTGTCGGACTACAAGGGCCGGGTCGTGCTCCTCGATTTCTGGGCGACCTGGTGCAAGCCCTGCATCGCGGCGCTGCCCGAGTTGCGCAGACTGGTCGAGGACTTGCCGGCGGACCGCTTCGTCCTGCTGGCCGTCAGCGTCGACGCGGAACTGGAGACGGCGGTCGAGTTCATGGAGAAGGAGCCGATGCCTTGGGTGAACTGGCATGTCGGCATGACGAGCGAGTTGACGAAGGTCCTCGACGTCAGTGCCTTTCCCACCTACATCCTCCTCGACGAACAGGGCCGGATTCTGGCCAGGACGAGCGGCCTGCCCGACGACTTCCTGGCCCTGATCGAAGAGACGGTGGGCTAGCGGTGCGCGCCAACCGCTTCTCGCTCGCCGCCGCGCTTCTGTTGCCGGCGCTCCTCGCCGGATCGGCGGCGGGTGCCGCCCAGAGCCTCTCCGACGCGATCGCCGAGGACTACCGGAGCGAGCTGAAGTCGCTCTTCGAGCACTTCCACCGCAACCCGGAGCTTTCCTTCCTGGAGCACAAGACGGCCGCTCGTCTGGCGGACGAACTGCGCAAGTCGGGCGTCGAGGTCACGGAGGGCATCGGCCGCACCGGCATCGTCGGCATGATGGAGAACGGCGAGGGACCGCTGGTCCTCGTGCGGGCCGACATGGACGGCCTGCCGGTGGCGGAGGAATCAGAGCTGCCGTACGCCTCGACGGTCACCCAGGTCGACCTCTCTGGCGAGGAAGTCCCGGTCATGCACGCCTGCGGACACGACATGCACATCACGACGATGGTCGGCGTGGCGCGGCGGCTCGCCGCGATGCGCGACCGGTGGTCGGGCACCGTCATGTTCGTCGGCCAGCCGGCGGAAGAGCGGATCATGGGCGCCCGCGAGATGCTCGAGGACGGCCTCTACGAGCGCTTCGGTGTGCCGGACTACGCGCTCGCGCTCCACGTTTCGGCGGGCAGGCCGGCGGGGAAGATCGAGGTGCCGCCGGGCCTGCTCGCGTCGTCATCGGACAGCGTCGACATCACGGTGTTCGGAGTCGGTGCGCACGGGGCGTCGCCGCACCGGGGCAAGGACCCGATCTACATCGCGGCGCAGCTCGTGGTGGCGCTCCAGGGCATCGTCAGTCGGGAGCTCAACCCGCTCGACCCCGGTGTCGTGACGGTCGGCGCGATCCACGGCGGCTTCAAGCACAACGTGATCCCGGACCGGGTGGAACTGCAGCTCACGGTGCGGGCGAACAACGAGGAAACGCGGGAGCAGTTGCTGTCGGCGATCGAGCGGATCGCGGAGGGAATCGGCAGGGCGGCTG
The DNA here is from genome assembly GCA_009836625.1 of Holophagales bacterium. Lineage (GTDB taxonomy): Bacteria > Acidobacteriota > Thermoanaerobaculia > Multivoradales > Multivoraceae > Multivorans. Next base: position 927,423 of record VXVC01000004.1, on the reverse strand, counting down.
GACTACCGGCCTCACTGCTGCCGAAAGTGGTGCGCACCAGGGAGTCGACGCCGGTCACGGTGAACGATCCCGAACTTGCGGTCCGCGTGCGCACCGCGATCGCCGCCGGCATGGGCGATGACGTGTTCTACAGCGCACCGCCCTCGGGCATGGGCGCGGAGGACTTCGCCTACTTCGTCGGCACGGAGCACAAGGTGCCTGGCACCTACTTCAATGTCGGCGGGACGGATCCTGCCGACCTGGAAGCGGAGGAAGCCGGCGGACCGCCGGTGCCGGGGCACCACTCGCCCTTCTTTAGGATCGAACCGGAGCCTTCGATCCGCGCCGGAGTCGAGGCGATGACGCTGGCGGTGCTCGACCTGCTGCGGCCGTAGATGGTGGAAGCGGAGGGGGCTTTCGAACGGATCCCCGAGCCGGCGCTCCAGGAGGTGCTCGCCGAACTGGAGCTGCTGTACCCGGATGCTGACTGCGAACTTCGCCACGAGAACGCGCTTCAACTCCTGATCGCGACGATCCTCTCGGCCCAGTCGACCGACGTCCGGGTGAACCTGGTGACCGAAACCCTGTTCCAGCGCTACCGGACCGCCGAGGACTTCGCCGCCGCCGATCCGGCCGTCTTCGAGCAGGAGATTCGCAGCACCGGCTTCTTCCGCAACAAGACGAAGAGCGTGCTCGGTGCGGCCCGGAAGATCGTCGGCGAGTTTGGCGGCGACGTGCCGGACACGATGGAGGACCTGATCACCCTGCCGGGCGTGGCGCGGAAGACGGCAAACGTGGTGCTCGGCACCTGGTTCAGGAAGCCCGTCGGCGTCGTCGTCGACACGCACATCGGCCGCCTGGCCCGGCGCCTGGGCATCAGCCCCCAAAAGGACGCGGTCAAGGTCGAGCGGGACCTGATGAACCGGCTCCCCCGGGACAAGTGGATCTTCATGGGCCACGCGATCATCTGGCATGGCCGTCGCGTCTGCGCCGCGCGACGGCCCGATTGCGCGAACTGTACGCTGGCCGACTGGTGTCCCCGCAACGGCTTGCCGGACTGCTAGGCTGCCGCGGTTCGCCATGGAGTTGATCGCCACGACCGGACGGGCGCTTCGGTTGGCAACCGCAGGAGTGCTGGCCGCTCTGCCTCTGCTGGCCGGTCCTCCTCCGGAGCCACCGCCCTTCTACGCGATCGAGAACGCCAGGGTAGAGGTCGGCGACGGCACGGTGCTCGATCGGGCGACGGTCGTCATCGAGAACGGCACGATCACGGCGGTCGCCGAGGACGCGGCGATCCCGGCTCACGCGTGGGTCATCGACGGTGAGGGACTCACGGTCTACCCGGGCCTGATCGACGCGATGGGAAGTCTGCCGCAGCCCCGACGACCTTCGGGCGGTCCGGGTGCGGGCGCTCCGGCGCCCGGCGGCCAGCGGCGGAGGCAGGACCCCGACCGGGCCCCTGCCTCGCGGTCCTGAGGATCGCCCGCTGACGACCCCCTGGAAGCGGGCGGCCGACGACCTGGCGCTGGATGAGGAGGCGGTCGAGGCCTGGCGCAAGGCCGGTGTCACCTCGATCGCGGCGAGGCCGGGCGACGGGCTGTTTCCGGGCCGGTTGTCGCTTGTTCGGTTGGGCGCTCCCGGTCGCGATCCGGAGCACCAGGTGGTCTCCCCCGCACTGGCGCAGATGGCTTCACTGAGCAGTGGTGGTGGCTTCGGCTCCTACCCCGGCGCTCTGATGGGCAGGGTCGCCTACTTCCGGCAAGTGCTCCTGGACGCGGCTCACTACGCCGCCGCGACTGCCGCCTACGAGGCCGATCCTTCCGGCTGGCGGCGGCCCGAATTCGATCGAACCCTGGCGCCTCTGGCGGCCGTGGCCTCGGGGGAGGAACGGATCCTCCTCCCGGGATCGAGCACGGTCGAGATCAACCGGGCGCTCCGGCTCGGCGGCGAACTCGGTCTCGACTTCACGATCTACGGTGGCCAGGAGGGCTACCGGCTGGCCGGCGAACTCGCGGATGCCGGCGTGGCGGTGTTGGTCGATGTCGACTGGCCGGAGCCGTTGCCGGAGCGCGACCGCGATCCGGACGCCGACCGGCCGCTTCGGGAGATCCTCCATGAGCGTCTGTCGCCGTCGACGCCGGCCGAACTGGCGGAGGCCGGCGTGCAGTTCGCGCTCAGTTCCGGCGGCTCGAACAGCGGAGAGGACTTCCTGGCCGGCGTGCGCCGGGCAATCGAGGGGGGGCTCGAACCGACGCGGGCGCTTCAGGCGCTCACCCGGGACGCGGCGGCGGTCCACGGTCTGGATGACCGGATCGGCGCGGTAGCCGCGGGAATGGCGGCAGACCTCGTGCTGGCCGACGGCTACCCGTGGCAGGAGTCGACACGGGTCGAGGCGATGTTCATCGACGGCGTCCGGTACGCCGTCTCGGACGATGATGAGGCCGGGGACGACGAGGACGGCGAGAGTTCAGAGGCAGGTGGCGGAGGCGCTCGGGAAGCCGAGTCGGCCGGGGTACCGGACGAGGCGCGGCCACACGGACGGCGCGGTCCTGCGGGCCGTCGCGGCGGGTCGAGCCAAGCGCCCGCGCCGATGCGGCTGGCCGAGGTCGCGGAGAGATACGCCGAAGTCGCCGGCGACGGGATGGTGCCGATGACCGGTCCCTATCGCGAGGACGACGTGCTGGCGATCACGGGCGCAACCATCCTGACGATGGCCGGCGAGACGATCGAGAACGGCACGGTGGTCGTGCGGGACGGTCGGATCGCCAGGGTCGGCAGCGGCGTCAGGCCGCCGCGTGGCGCGCACGTGATCGACGCCGATGGCGGCTACCTGATGCCGGGCATCTTCGATGCCCACTCGCACATTTCGACCGCGGGGGGCGTCAACGAGGGCAGTCTCGCAGTCACCGCGATGGTGCGGATCGAGGACGTGGTCGATCCGACCGATGTCGCAATCTACCGGGCGCTCGCCGGCGGCGTCACGACGGTCAACATACTCCACGGCAGCGCGAATCCGATCGGCGGCCAGAACCAGGTCTTGAAGCTCCGTTGGGGGCAGGACGCGGACGGCATGCGCTTCGAGGGTGCGCCGCCGGGCATCAAGTTCGCGCTCGGTGAGAACCCGAAGCGGTCACGGTCCTTCGGGCCGGGGCCGCGCCGCTACCCGGCGACCCGGATGGGTGTCCTCGATGTGATCCGGGAGGCGTTCACGGAGGCCGCCGAGTATCGGGACGCGTGGGCGCGTCATCGCGAAGCGGAAGCAGCCGGCGTGCGCAGCCGGCCGCCGGCGCGCGACCTGGAACTCGAGGCGCTGGTGGAGATCCTGGAGGGCGAGCGGCTGGTCCATGCCCACAGCTACCGGGCCGACGAGATCCTCCAGTTGCTGCGGCTGGCCGAGGACCTCGGATTCCGGATCGCCACGCTGCAGCACGTGCTGGAGGGCTATCGGGTGGCGGACGAGATCGCGGCCCACGGCGCGGGCGCCTCCACCTTCTCCGACTGGTGGGCCTACAAGGTCGAGGCCTACGAGGCGATTCCCCACAACGCGGCCCTGATGGCGGATCGCGGCGTCCTGGTCTCGGTCAACTCCGACGACGCGGAGGAGATGCGCCACCTGAACCACGAGGCAGCCAAGGCGGTCAAGTGGGGCGGCCTCTCCGATGACGCGGCGCTGGCCCTGGTCACGATCAACCCCGCCCGCCAGTTCGGCATCGACGACCGGGTCGGTTCGATCGAGGTCGGCAAGGACGCCGATCTCGTGATCTACGACCGGCATCCGTTGAGTTCCTACGCCGTCGTGCAGACCACGCTGGTGGACGGCAAGGTGTACTTCGACCGCGAGCTGGACCGGCTCCGGCGGGAGCAGTTGGCCGCGCTGGAGCGGTCGTTGACCGAGCCCGCGGGTGAGGACGGTGGAGAAGAGCCATGATCGGCGCTAGCGGAAGGATCGTGGCGATGGGGGTGCTGGCGTTGGCCCTGGCGGCCTTCGCCCAGCCGGCGGCGGCCCAGACGCTGGCGATCGAGGGCGGTACGGTGCATCCCGTTTCGGGCGCTGCCTATACCGGCACCGTCGTCGTGCGGGACGGTGTGATCGAGGCGGCCGGTCCGAGCGTCGCGGCACCGCAGGGGGCGCAGGTGATCGACGCCAGGGGCCTTCACGTCTATCCCGGCCTCTTCAATGCCTGGGGTGCCCTGGGCTTGACCGAGATCGGTTCGATCTCGGCCACGCAGGACCAGGCGGAACTGGGCGATACGCCGCATCTGCTGGCGATCGAGGCGGTTCATCCGGCGAGCGAGATCATCCCGGTCACGAGGGAGAACGGCATCACGCACGCGCTGACGGCGCCCAGCGGTGGACCCTGGGCCGGGCAGGCGTCGGTGATCCTCCTCGACGGCTGGACCGTGGAGGAGATGGAAGTCGAGAAGAGTGTCGGCGTGGTGCTCGAATGGCCGAGCCTCGCGACCCGGGAGTTCGACTTCTCGACCTTCAGCGTCCGGGAGAAGAAGTTCTCCGAGGCGAAGCGGGACTACGACCGGACGGTGGACGAGCTCGCTGACTGGATCGAGGCGTCGCGCCAGTACGACCACGCGCGCTCGAACGCCGGTTCAGGGACCGCCGTGGAGCAGGATCACGCCCTCGAGGCCGTCGCGCGGGTGGCGCGGGGCGAACTGCCGCTCCTGGTCGTCGCCGATCGGGCCCGGGCCATTCGTGATGCCGTGGCGTTCGCGGAGGAGCACGGTTTGCGGCTTGTCGTGGCCTCGGGACGCGACGCGGCGAAGGAGGCGGACCTGCTCGCTGAGAAGAAGGTGCCGGTCATTCTCAACTCGGTTCAGGCGCTGCCGGTCGAGGAGGACGACCCGTACGACGGACCCTTCGCCGCGCCGGGCGAGCTCCATCGCGCCGGCGTTCCGATCGCGTTCGGCACTTTCGACGCGTCGAACGCGCGGGCCCTGCCGTACGAGGCGGCCACCGCGGTCGCCTACGGTCTCGAAGCCGAGGCGGCGCTGCGGGCCCTGACGCTGGGCGCGGCCGAGATCCTCGGTCTGGACGACCGCCTGGGCTCGATCGACGCGGGCAAGTGGGCGAACCTGATCGTCGCCGACGGCGACCCGCTGGAGGTTCGTACGACCGTGCGCCACGTGATCGTTCGCGGCCGCGACGTCGACCTCTCGAACCGGCACAGCCGGTCGTACGAGTTGTACAGCGGGCGCCCGGCGCCTCCGTAGCCGGCGCGGCGGCGTCCGCCGTCAGGGTTCCTGGCTGGCTTCTTCCTGCTGCTCCTGCGCCTGGAGCATGCCGATGACCCGTTGCGTCAGGTCGACGCGCGCGCTGGCGTGGAGCACACCGCCGATGCTGGCGTTCAGGATCAGGTCGTATCCGTTCTCGTCGATCAACTGCTGAACGATGGGACGCAGGCGCTCGTTGATCCGTTGCAGCGCTTCTTCCTGTCGCTTCGCCGCGCGGCGCTCGACGTCGTTGGCGAGGCGTTGGGATTCGCGTTGCAGGTCCTCGATCTGGTGCTGGATGCTCCGCAGCTCGTCCGGCCCTTTGCCGACCGCGCTTTGGCGCAGCGCTTCGACCCGGCCCGCGTTTGCTTCCAGGGCGGTCCGGGTTTCCGTCTCGATCTGTTGGAGGAACGCCGCGAGTTCCTTCCCCTCACGAGCTTCGGCAACGACCAGTTCGACGTTGATCGAGGCGACACGAGTTGCCTCCTGGGCGTAGAGCGCCGGCGAGGCCGGGGCTACCAGCAGGGCGGCAAGCAAACAGAGGACGAGGCGGCGACTGTTCATTTGGTTTCTCCACCGGGCGTGTAAATCGGCATCGGGAACGGCGTCACCTTCCGGCTCTCCGGGCGTTCCACATCCCGTATTCGGGCCGTACCCTGTTTCGTGACCTGGTCGATGCGCAGGACCGAGTGCATGGGCAGGTAAGTCCGCTGGACTCCCTTGAACTCGCGCTGGAGGCGTTCTTCTGAGGGGTCGACGACGACCTGGGTCCTCTCCCCGAACACGAGCTCGCCGATCTCGACGAAGCCGAGCAGGCCGCCCTGGGAGACCGAGCGGGCGTAGACTTCGTAGATCTCGCCCTGACTCAGGAAGGTCACCCGGTAGATCAGGTCTTCTGACACGGCTACTTGGGCTGCTGGAGTTTGGCGAAGGCGGCGGCCATCACGTTCAGGCCGCTCGATTCCTTCTGGCGCTGGCGGTACTTCCTGTAGTCCGTCTTGGTGCCGACGAGTTGCGATCCCGGAGGCGCCAGTCCCAGGCGCCGCCGCTTGCGGTCGATGCTCTCGATCACGACCTTGATCTCCCGACCGGGCGGGTAGGTGCGGCGCGCAAGACCCCCTTCGGGGAGCTTCACCGCGGACATCGGCAGGAGGCCGGTAAGCCCGGGCTCCAGTTCGACGAAGATGCCGAAACGCGACACCTGCTCGACCTTGCCTTCGACCTCGGCGCCCTCGACGTACTGCTTGCCCAGGTCCTTCCATGGGTCGCTCGCCGGCACCTCGCGCAGCGAAAGGGCGATCCGGCGGCGCTTCGGCGCGACTTTGACGATCCAGCCTTCGATTTCTTCGCCGGCGGCGAACGCGGGATGGCTCATCGACTTGCCGATGGGAAGCTGGGAGGTGTGGACCAGGCCATCGAGGCCGGGCGCCAGTTCGACGAAGAAGCCGAACTCGCAGTGCCGGACCACCTTGCCTTTGAACTGGTCGCCGGCGCTGAAGCCCTTCGCCGTCTCCTTCCACGGATCCGCCTCGAGAGCCTTCATCGACAGCGAGATGCGCGCGCTGCGCTTACCGTTCTTCGTCTCGACCTTGGTGACCAGGGCTTCGACCTGCTGGCCCACCTTGACGAGGTCGGCGGGTTCGCCGTTTCGGGTACGGGATATCTGGGTGCGGTGAACCAGACCCCCGAGACCTCCCCCGAGGTCGACGAAGGCGCCGAACTCGGTGACCGACGTCACCTTGCCGGTCACGGGTTCCCGGGACTCCTGCTTGGCGCGGATCCCGTCCAGAGCTTGCCGGCGCTCGCTTCGGATCGCCGGCCGCCGGGTCAGCACGATCCGTCGCCCCGCCTCCTTGATCTCGAGAACGTGGAACGCGTACGTGTTGTTGACGTAGTGGGAGGGAGGTTTGGGCCGGTTTCCCAGCTCCATGAGCGATCGCGGACAGAACGCCGTGACGCCGTCGGAGGCGATGTGGAAGCCGCCCTTGTTCCAGCCGATCACCTTGCCCTCGACGGGGTTCTTGGCTTCCAGCGCGGCGGCGAACGGAAGAGCCGACGCGGCCATCGGAGGCTCTTCCACGGCTTGTTCCTCTTCAGGCGCTGGTTCGTCCGAAGCCTCGTTCGCAGGTGCTGCTTCGGCCTCGATTGCTTCGATCTCGCCGGGAGGCGCCTCCTCCTGGGTCGTTGTGGGCTCCTGCTCGGCCGTCGCGTTGGTCTCCACAGCCTCCTGAGCGAGCGCTTGATCGTTCGTCTCAGTCATGGTGAGGAGGAAGAGGGGGCCGCGGCTTGGGCGCGGGTTCGGCGTGGCCGGCCGAAGGTGCATTGTAGCACTGCCAGGAAACAGAAAGGGCCCTGCCGAAGCAGGGCCCTCCTGGGTCGTCCGTCCGGGAGACCGGGTCAGGCGATGTCGATCTTCCTCGCCTTGGCCTCCTCGGCCTTGGGGATGGTGATGTTCAGCACCCCATGTTCGAACTCGGCGCTCACTGCCGAGACGTCCGTGTCGCCCGGCAGGTTGAAGCGCCGTGCGAAGCGACCGTAGATGCGCTCGACCCGGTCGGCCGTCGCGCCCTCGTGGCTGGCCCGGCGTTCGCCCGACAGCGTGAGGGTGTGATCCTCGACCGTGAGGTCGATGTCGGCCTTCGTCAGACCGGGCAGATCGACGGCGAGGGTGTAGACCTCGTCGGTCTGGGTGAGGTCCGCGGCGGGCCACCAGGTCATGGCGGCCGACTCGGCCCCGTCGTGTCCGGCCACGCGGCTCAGGACGGGCGAGAAGAAGTCGTCGAGCATCGCCTTGCCGAAGAGCGGCTCGAAGGCCCCGATCAGGGGACGGTGGAACGGAGTGTGTCGAATCAGGCTACGGGTCATGGTGAATCTTCCCTCCTTGGTTGATCGTTCGATTCGGTGTCGGCGTTCGGTCCTTGCTGCCGACGATTCAGGATTATGAGTCAAGAGGAGGCAGATGTCAACTACCTGACTGCGTCACGCGCATATTCTTCGAACGCCGCCTAGTTGGGCAGAGTGACGCCGGTGACGGCTCCGAGCGTCGGGCCGATCTCGGCGTGGAGTACGAGGTCGGCAATGCCGTCGAGGTCGGTGGCTTCGCGGTTCAGGATGACGAGCCTGGCGCCGGCCTGCTTTGCCAGGGCGGGGAAGCCCGCAGCCGGATAGACGACGAGCGAGCTGCCGATGGCGAGGAAGAGGTCGGCGGCCAGCGTCGCCTGGTGGGCGCGCCGCATCGCTTCTTCCGGCATCGCCTGGCCGAAGGAGATCGTGGCCGTCTTGATGACGCCGCCGCAGACGTCGCCGGCCAGGTTCTGCCGCGTGCAGACAGGCAGTTCCTCCCGCTCCCTGAAGGCGGCGACGATGGGCTCCAATTCGTAGCGCTGCCGGCACTCGAGGCACGCCGCGTAGGTCGCGTTGCCGTGAAGCTCGATCACGTCGTCGTCGGGAATGCCCGACTCCTGGTGCAGGCCGTCCACGTTCTGGGTGATCACGGCGAGGAGCTTCCCAAGGCGCCGGAGCTCGGCCAGGGCCAGGTGGCCGCGGTTGGGCTTCGCCTGGCCGATTGTGCGGTCGCTGCCGATCTTTCGCCGCCAGGACTCGCGCCGCGCGTCTTCCGAGGCCATGAACTCGCTGAAGTCGATCGGCCGGTACTTCGTCCAGATCCCGCCCGGGCTCCGGAAGTCGGGGATGCCGGATTCGGTGCTGATTCCCGCGCCCGTGAAGGCGACGATCCGGGACGCTTCTTCGATGAGGCGTTCGAGATCCCGTGCTTGGGTCATGTGTGTCTCCAGGGTTCTTCAGTCGGCTTCAGCCAGTCTACGGGGAGATCTCTACCGACCGGTCGGTCTGTTACACTGGCCCCCAGCTATAGCGAACCGTGCGCGCAATGAAGCTGGACAACGCCGGCCACGCCGGAGGATAGAGGGTCAGTATGTCTTTCCACGCCTTTACCGGTACCGATACCTACCTTGCATCGCCTGAGCTGAGGGACTCGGTGAATGTCGCCTCGGCTCTCGAGAAGCCGCTCCTCGTGCGGGGCGAGCCCGGCACCGGCAAGACGGTGCTCGCCGAGGCGATCGCCGAGAACCTGGTCATGGAGCTCCTGACCTGGAACATCAAGTCGACCAGCAAGGCCCAGGAAGGCCTCTACGTGTACGACACGGTGCAGCGCCTGAACGACGCCCGTTTCGGCGACCGGGACATCACCGACATCTCGCAGTACATCAAGTACGGGCCCCTGGGCGAGTCCTTCCTGAAGGACCAGCGGGTGGTCCTGCTGATCGACGAGATCGACAAGGCGGACATGGAGTTCCCGAACGACCTGCTGCATGAACTGGACCGGATGAGCTTCTTCGTTCACGAGACGGGCGAGCAGCACGCCGCCAGGTTCCGTCCGATCGTGGTCATTACCTCGAACAACGAGAAGGAGCTGCCGGACGCCTTCCTGCGCCGCTGCGTGTTCCACTACATCGCCTTCCCGGACAAGGCGGAGATGGAGGACATCATCCGCGTCCACCATCCGGACGTCGAGGACGAGCTGCTGCGGCAGGTGCTGCTGCGGTTCTACTGGCTCCGCGACCTGCCGGAGCTGCGCAAGAAGCCGTCGACGAGCGAGCTGATCGACTGGATCGCCGCGCTGCGCCGCGGCGGCGTGAGCACGGAGTCCATCGAAAGCGAGCTACCCTTCCTGGGGGTGCTGATGAAGCGGGAGAACGACCTGGAAGCGGTCATGGCCGCTCATCGCCGCGGCCGCGTCAACTGACCTCAGGCCCCAGTAATGTTCGTCGACTTCTTCTACCACTTGAGGGGCTACGGCCTGAAGGTGACGATCACGGAGTGGCTTTCCCTGATGAGGGCGCTGGCGATCGGCCACAGCCGGGCGGACCTGCACGTCTTCTACAACCTGGCCCGTTGCCTGATGGTCAAGCGGGAGGCGGACTTCGACAACTACGACCGCGCCTTCGCCTCGTTCTTCATGGGTGTCGAGAACCACTTCGACATCAGCGATGAGCTGCTGGAGTGGCTGTCCAAGCCGGAACTGCCGCGCGAGCTGACCGATGAGGAGCGCGCGAAGCTCGAGGCGCTCGACCTGGACGAACTCCGCGAGCGCTTCAAGGAGCTGCTCGACGAGCAGAAGGAGCGCCACGACGGTGGCAACCGCTGGATCGGGACGGGTGGCATGTCGCCCTTCGGCCACGGCGGCGAGCACCCGACGGGCGTTCGGATCGGTGGCTCGGGCGGAGGCCGTTCGGCCGTTCAGGTGGCGACCGACCGCCGCTTCCGCAACCTGCGCTCGGACCGCATCCTGGACACCCGGCAGATCGGGCTGGCTCTGCGCCGGCTGCGCAAGCTGGACAAGGACGAGGGGCCCGAGGAGCTCGATATCGACGAGACGATCGACAGCAGCGCCCGCAACGCCGGCGAGATCGACCTCGTGTTCCGACCGCCGAAGCGGAACCGGATCAAGCTGCTGCTCCTGATCGACGTCGGCGGTTCGATGGACCCGCACACCCTGCTCTGCGAGAGGCTGTTCTCCGCCGCGCACAAGGCCAACCACTTCAAGAAGTTCGAGTTCAAGTTCTTCCACAACTGCGTGTACGAGAACCTGTACACGGACATCAGCCGCTGGAAGGGCGAGGCGACGTCTCAGATCCTGAAGCGGCTGGACCACACATGGTCCGTGTGCCTGGTCGGGGACGCCTGGATGAGCCCGTACGAGCTGACTCATACCGGCGGCGCGATCGACTACTACCACACGAACCAGGTCACCGGCCTCGACTGGCTCCGCAAGTTCCGCGACCGCTGTCCGAACTCGATCTGGCTCAACCCGGAACCGCGGCGCATCTGGAACGCGCCGACGATCCACCTGATCCGGCAGGTGTTCCCGATGTTCGAGTTGACGATCGACGGTCTGACCGAGGGCATCGACGTGCTGCGGGGCATCCGGCCGAATCGCGCTCTCGCCGCCTGATCTGAGCCGCGCCCGGCAGACGCGGCGCGGCGATGCCGGAATGACGGGCGGATCCGAGGGGTTACACTGTCCCAATGGACGACAAGCCCACGGGCGGCGATCGGCCTGAGGAGACGTTGCCGGAGGAACATGAGCCGGACGTGGGCGGTCCGCGCTTCGATCTGCCCCTGGACCTGAGCGGGGAGGGAGGCGCCCCTTCCGAAGAGGAGCCCGCGGAACGTTCCGGCACGCTGACGGTCATCGTCATCGCGGCCTTGATCGTGGTCGGCGCGGGCGTCGTCCTCTGGTGGTGGTACACGAGCCGCGGGGCTGGTCCGGCCGGCGAAGGCGCGGCGGAGGCCCCGGCGGCGGTCGTCGATGAAGCGGCCCCCGAGCCGGCGGCGGAATCCGAACCTCCCGCCGAACCGGCTGCGCCGGCGCCCGAGCCGGAGGCGGACCTGGCCGGGAGCGACTCTCTAATTCGGGAGATCGTCGGCGGTCTGTCCCGGCACGCGGAGTGGGTCGCCTGGCTCGCTCCCGAAGAGCTGGCGGTCAACTTCGTGCGGTCCGTAGGCGCCGTTGCCTACGACGAGCCGCCCCAGAACAGCCTTGAGCCGTTGCAGCCCGAGGACGGTTTCAGTGTCGTCCGGCGCGGACAGCGCTTCTATCCCGCGGAGACGAGCTACCGCCGCTACGACCCGGCGGTGGAGGTGTTCGATTCGATCGACGTCACCGGCGCGGCCGGAGCCTACGAGCGGCTGGAGCCGCTGTTCGAGCGGGCCCACGACGAACTCGGGTACCCCGGCGAGTTCGGCGACACGCTCGAACTCGCCGTGACCAAGCTCCTCTCGACTCCGATGCCGGAGTCTCCACCCGAACTCCGCCTGCGGGTCATCAGCTTCGAGTACGTCGATCCGGAACTCGAGGGCCTGAACCCGGCCCAGAAGCTGCTCTTGCGGCTCGGGCCCGAGAACGGCGAGCGGGTACGGTCCAAGCTCAGAGAACTCTACGGGGCGCTGGAGTAGCCGGTTCAGCCGGCGGCGCGGCGCTGAGCCTCGGCATACCGGGGCATCATGGCGTCATAGATCGCCGACGCCTCCGGCCTTGGTTCGGCGGCAGGACCGCGTTCGCCGACGGGTGGCAGGGGAGGCAGTCGTTGCCCGGTGGCGCGAAGCGCGGCGCCGAGCGCGGCGCCGTCCGTTACTTCGAGGCTCTCGACACGGCAGTCGAGAACGTCGGCGGCGATCTGCAGGAGTTCGCGGTTCCGCGAGCCGCCGCCGGTGGCGACGAGCCTTCTCGGCTGGGTGGCCATCCACCGGGAGTTGAGCCGCATCGACAGGAACTGGCCTTCGACCACCGCCCGGCAGTTCCGGGCGGCCTGCTCCGGCTCGTCGCGCAGTCCGCCCAGCCGGTGTACGTGGGGCCGCGCCACCCGGGGCACGATCTCAGGTTCGAACCAGGGCAGCATCATCATGCCGTCATTGCCCGCCGGCGTTGCTCGCAGGGCGGCGTCGAAGCCCGGCCAGTCCAGTCCGTACCGGTCCCGCACCGCCTCGCGCGCGAGCGAGCCGTTGCGGAAGCAGATCAGGCTCATCGGGTGGCCGCTAGGCGCGATGAATACGTGTCCGTTCGCCTCCGGGTCAACCGCGACGTCCTTCAGGAGCCCGAAGTACGTGTCGCTCGTGCCCAGACTCAGGACAGCTTCACCCGGTTCGCGGACGCCGACGCCGACCAGCGAGCAGGGGTTGTCGCCCGAGCCGGCGACGACCTTTGCCGAGGCCGGCAGGCCATACCGGGAGACGAAGTAGGGCGCGATCGGTCCGACCACGGTCCACGGAGCGCAAGTCGGCGGCAGCCTACGCCGGAGCCCCGTCGCGGTCGCCGCCATCGCGGCCTCCGACCACTTAAGCCGGCGAACGTCGAGCAGGTTCATCCCGGAGCCGTCGCCATGGTCGATCGCCGCCAGCCTTCCGGCCAGGACCGACGTGACGAAGGAACTGACCAGACACACGTGCGCCGTACGAGCCCACGCCTCGGGCTCGGTCCGCGCGAACCGGCGGATCTGCGGGCCGGTGAAGCGCTCGAAGGTGTCGCTGCCTGTCAGTTCGGCGACCGTGTGCGGTCCGCCGAGCTCCCGCCGGATTTCCTCGCACTCCCGTGTGGTCGAGGAGTCGGTCCAGATCGGCGCTTCGGGGCGGGCCAGGATGGGTTCGATCTGTTCGGCAAGGCTCTGTTTGGGGGTCAGGGACTGCAGCGCCTCGGCCCCTGGTCGCAGGTAGACGGAACCGTGCTGCTGACCCGATACGGACACGCCGCTGATCTCACGGCAGGCTCCGGATCCGAGTTTCCGGAAGGCCAGGTCCAGGGCTTCGAGCCACATGCACGGCGGTGCTCGCCCTATCGCCGGATCCTCGTTGGGAAGCTGTCCATTGACGGTTCCGTAGCGAGGAAGTTCCGTGTCGTAGTGGACCCCAACGCGAGATGCGATGCCTTCCGCGCGATCCTCGCCATCGCCTTCCGACCGCGGCGCTTCGACCAGGATCGCGGTCAGACTCTGGGTGCCGACATCGATCCCAAGGTAGAAGGCGCTGTTCACTCGATGCGGGTGCTGTACAGGTAGTCGTTCAGGATGCTCTCAAGTTCTTCCTGGCGTCCGCTCGTCTTCGGCGGCTCGCCGAGGCTGCCGGCCCACTGTTCCAGCTCCTCGAGAGTCGTGTCGCCGGCGAGCGCCTTGCGTCCCAGGCCGCGGCGGTAGCCGGCGTAGCGCTGGCGGATCCGCTTGCCGGCGAGACCGAGCACGCCGTCCTTCCGGATGCGCTCGACGATCAGCAGCGCCCTGGCGAAGATGTCCATCGAGGCGACGTGGGCATAGAACAGGTCGACCGTGTCGAACGATCCCCGTCGCACCTTGGCGTCGAAGTTCAGGCCGCCCCAGCGGAGGCCGCCCTGGCCCCGGATGATGAGCAGCGCCAGCACGCACTCGCGCAGGCTCATCGCGAAGTTGTCCGTGTCCCAGCCGACGCCCTCGAGACCGCGGTTGATGTCGACGCTGCCGAGCATGCCGGCGCCGGCGGCAGTCGCCAGCTCGTGCTCGAACGAGTGGGTGGCAAGGGTGGCGTGGTTCGCCTCGACGTTCAGCAGGAAATCGTCCATCAGGTCGAACTCGCGCAGGAAGTTCAGGCAGTGGCCGCAATCGAAGTCGTACTGGTGGACCGACGGTTCCTTCGCCTTGGGCTCGAGGAAGAACTTGCCCTTGAAGCCCTGGCGGCGCGCGTAGTCGACGGCGAGTCGCAGGAAGGCCGCCATCTGCTCGCGCTCGCGGCGCATGTCCGTGTTGATCAGGGAGGTGTAGCCCTCGCGGCCTCCCCAGAACACGTAGCCGGTGCCTCCGAGTGCGATCGTGGCGTCGATCGCGCGGCGCACCTGGGCGGCGGCGTGGGCGAAGACCCGCGGGTCGGGGTTGGTCGCCGCGCCGTGCGTGTAGCGCGGGTGCGAGAACAGGTTGGCGGTGCCCCAGAGCAGCTTGACGCCGGTCTCGCGCTGCCGGATTCTGGCGAGCTGAACGATCTCCTCGAGGTACTCGTTGCTCTCCGCGATCGATCGACCTTCGGGAGCGACGTCCCGGTCGTGGAAGCAGTAGTAGCGCACGCCGAGCTTGGTGAAGAACTCGAACGCCGCGTTCAGGGTGCGGACGGCGACTTCGATGTCCGTCGGGGCGTGGTTCCAGGGCCGGTCGTACACGGGATCCGGTCCGAAGGGATCCTGGCCGCCGCCCTTGAACGTATGCCAGTAGGCGACGGCGAACTTCAGGTGCCGCTCCATCGTCCGGTTGCCGACCTTCCGGTCCCGGTCGTAGTACTTGAATGCCAGTGGCTCCCGGCTGCTCGGGCCGTGGAAGGGGATCGGCTTGCCGACCTCGGGGAAGAAGGGCGTCATCTCGAAGCTCGCCTCATGCGTCGGTCAGTTGTCTTCGAAGGCGGCGTCGAAGGCGATCGCGGAGGGGGCGAAGTCGAGCGCCCTGACGAACTCCGCCGCTTCGGCGGCGCCATGCTCGCGGTCCATGCCGGAGTCCTCCCACTCGACCGAGAGCGGACCGTCGTAGCCGATGTCGTTCAGCGCACGGATGATCTCCTCGAAGTCGACGGAGCCGCGTCCGGGCGAGCGGAAGTCCCAGAAGCGGCGATGGTCGCCGAAGTTGGTGTGGCCGCCGAAGACGCCGCACGGCTTCGGCTGGTCGGACCACCACGCGTCCTTGATGTGGACGTGGAAAATGCGGTCGCTGAAGCGGCGGATGAAGTCGACGTAGTCGACGCCCTGGTAGCCGAGATGGCTCGGGTCGTAGTTGAAGCCGAACGCGGGGTGACCGCCCAGAGCCTCGATGGCACGCTCGGCACTCACCGTGTCGAACGCGATCTCGGTCGGGTGGACCTCGAGGCCGAAGCGCACGCCGAGTTCCCGGTAGGCGTCGAGGATCGGCGTCCAGCGGGCTGCGAAGTCGGCGAATCCGTCGTCGATCATCGAAGGCGGCACGGGCGGGAAGGAGTAGAGCAGGTGCCAGATCGAGCTGCCGGTGAAGCCGTTGACGACCGAGAGGCCTAGGGCCTTGGCGGCTTCGCCGGTGCGGATCATCTCGTCGGCGGCGCGCTTGCGGACATCTTCCGGGTCGCCGTCGCCCCAGACGTGGGCCGGCAGGATCGCTTCGTGCCGGGCGTCGATCCGGTCGCAGACGGCCTGGCCGACCAGGTGGTTGCTGATCGCGTGGAGCTCGAGATCGTTCGAGGCGAGCAACTCCCGCAGGGAGGACGCGTAGGCTCGATCGCAGCGGTCGACCTCCATGTGGTCGCCCCAGCAGGCAAGTTCCACACCGTCGTAGCCGAGGTCCCGGGCCAGGGGGCAGAGGTTGGCCAGGGCCAAGTCGGCCCACTGGCCGGTGAACAGGGTAACGGGTCGGGCCACGGTGCGTCTCCTAGTACGGGTTACTGCCGCTTCAGGCGGGCATGTTGAGCCACTTCTGCTCGCTCTCGCTGCTTGCGACGACGGTCTCGATGAACTGCATTCCGCGCAGGCCGTCGTGCACGGTGGGGAAGTCGAGCATCGTGGCGTCGGGCTCGACTCCGCGACGGCGGCAGTCCAGTGTCCGCGCGAAGTTCCGGTAGAGGTTGGCGAAGGCCTCGAGGAACCCTTCGGGGTGCCCGGCGGGCAACCGCGTGTGCGCCGCCGCGTCGTCGGAAAGCCCCTGGCTGGACGTGCGCAGAACCTCCCGCGGCCGGTCGAGCCACTTGAGGATCAGGGTGTTCGGCTCTTCCTGGTGCCACTCCAGGCCGCCCGATTCGCCGTAGACGCGGATCGCGAGCGCGTTCTCCTCGTCGATCGAGATCTGGGAAGCGTAGAGCACGCCGCGCGCGCCGTTGGCGAAGCGGAGCAGGACGTTGCCGTCGTCCTCGAGCGGCCGCCCGTCGACGAAGGTGCTCAGGTCGGCGCACAGCGACTCGATGCGGAGCCCAGTGATCGCCTCGACCAGGTTCTCGGCGTGGGTGCCGATGTCGCCGATGCAGCAACTGATGCCGGCCCGCTCCGGGTCCGTGCGCCAGTCCGCTTGCTTCTGTCCCTCCGACTCGAGCCGGGTGGCGAGCCAGCCCTGCGGATACTCGACGACGATCTTTCGCACCTTGCCGAGCTGGCCGCTGCGAACCCGGTGCCGGGCCTCCTTGACCATCGGGTAGCCGGTGTAGTTGTGGGTCAGTCCGAAGGTGAGGCCGCTTCGTTCCACGAGTTCGACCAGCGCCTCCGCCTCGGCGGCCGACTTCGTCATCGGCTTGTCGCTCATCACGTGAAAGCCGGCTTCGAGGGCGGCTTTCGCCACCGGGAAGTGCATGAAATTGGGCGTGACGATGGACACGAAGTCCATCCGCTCGGCCGGGTCGAGGGCGGCCTCGCGCTCCATCATCTCGTGGTAGGTGCCATAGCAGCGTTCCGGCGGCAGGAAGAGGTCGGCGCCCGACGCGCGCGAGCGCTCGGGATCGGAGCTGAAGGCGCCGCAGACGAGCTCGATCAGCCCGTCCAGCCCGGCCGCCATCCGGTGAACGGCGCCGATGAAGGCGCCCTGGCCGCCGCCGACCATGCCCATGCGGATCTTCCGTTCCATCGCGCTCCTCCGGCCGGACGCCGGGTCAGTTGGCCGTGATCAGTACGTTGTCGTAGGAGACCACGGACGGCGAGTAGCCGAGCAGGCCCGGAGAGCCGCTGCGGATGGGATGCGGGTCGACCGCGGTTACGGTCCAGTCGGCGGGCTCGTCCGTGCCGCGTGGCCAGACCTTGCCGCGGATCGTGGCCGTGTCGCCGACGCTCTCGACGCGAAGCTTCATCGTGTACCAGCGGTCCATCTCGACTTCGAAGTCGGCCGAGTTCTCGACCCGGAGCTGTGCGGACCAGGATCTGATCTGCAGGCGCTGGTGGATGCCGAGCAGGTCCAGGATGTAGCCGCTGTTGATCAGGCCCGCGTCCGACTTGCGGCGGCCCTTCTGCGAGAGCCGGACATCCGCCTGGATGGTGTAGTCGCCGAGGCTGGGCGGACCGATCAGCAGGGGCGAACGCAGCAGGCCTCGTTCCGCCACCGGCTTGATCAGAATGCTCTCGCCGTCTTCCTCGGCGATGTCGTAACGTCCGCCGCCGATCCACAGACCGCGCTTGCCGCCGGAGAAGTCCTCGCTCCACGGTAGTGGCGGAAACACCCGGATCCGCGCCTCGGCTTCGAGATCGCCGCTGTTCGCGATCAGCGCACCGGCGGCGAAGCCCGAGTCGGCGGGGATCGTGAGGCGCGAGCCCGCGGGCTCCGTGTCGAGTCCTCTGACCGACCATGTGGCTTCGACCGGGCCGAGCGCGCGGCCCATGGCGTCGAAGGCCTCGACCTGGAACTCGTGGG
Organism: Holophagales bacterium; assembly: GCA_009836625.1. Lineage (GTDB taxonomy): Bacteria > Acidobacteriota > Thermoanaerobaculia > Multivoradales > Multivoraceae > Multivorans. The sequence goes on along the minus strand of VXVC01000004.1, from coordinate 909,343 downwards.
TTTCGCCGGGCTTCGCGGTCACCTCGGCCGGTACGACGAGCAGCGTCGCGGGCGGTTCTTCCGCCGAGCCTTCGTCTCCGAGGCTGGGCGTGGCTGAGGCGGTCACCTCGAACGGTGCGTTCCCGTCGCCAAGGCAGTAGAGGCCCTCTTCCGTCGTGAAGTAGATCCGTCCGTAGGCGATCGCCGCCGACCCGTAGAACTCGGCGTAGCGTCTGTCGTCGGGCATCCTGATCTCGTGTCGGGCGAGGATCCCGGCGCTGTCGTCGCCGGGTCTGACGATGGCGAAGTGGCCGTTCGTTTCGGGAACGTAGAGCTTGCCGTCGGCCCACACGGGCGAAGCCTTGCCGACCGTGCCGATGCTGAGTTCCCAGTGCACGTCGCCGGTGGCCGCTTCAACCGCGGCGAGGTTGCCCTGGTTGCTCACGACGTACACCCGGCCATCGTGAAGCGCCGGCGAAGGGAAGCCGGCCTTGTTCCGGTTCCAGCGCCACAGTTCGCCGGTCGTTGTGAGGTCGCCGCTGCCGGTGCCGTCGATCGCGACCACCCGGCCGAGGGTGGCTTCGTCGATGTTCTCCTCGCTGTGGGAGATGAAGACCCGGCCGGCGTCGTCAACCGCGGGCGAGACGTTGATGCCGCGCTTCGACAGCTCGAACTCCCAGACCTTCCTGCCGGTCCTGGCCTGCAGCGCGTAGATGTGGCCGTCTGCGTTGCCGCCGATCAGCAGCCGCTGGCCGTCGATGACCGCGACCACCGGAGTGGATTGGGTGTTCCGGTCGTAGACGTTGCCGCCGGGCGTCGACATCCAGCGCACGGCGCCGGTGCGCTTGTCGAAGGCGTAATAGCGGTGGCGCGGCGGTCCCTGGTTGCCCCAACTGCCGTTGATCATGTTCAGGATGAGCTGGTCTTCGTCGATGACCGCCGAGGCGGTACGGCCGCCGTAGCCCTCGAAGCGGCCATGCTCCTCCTTGAGCGAACGCGACCAGACGACTTCGCCGTCGCGGTCGAGGCAGAGAAAGAGACCGCTGACAAGTTGGGCGTAGATGTAGCCGGTCTCGGGGTCGCCGGTCAGCGAGGCCCAGCCGACCCGGTTCATCGCCACCGTGGTCAGGTACAGGTTGTAGCGGTTCTCCCAGATCGGCGCGCCGGTTTCCGCGTCGAAGGCCGCGACCACCGCTTGCTGGTCGACGCCGGTTCCGGCGCGGCCGTTGACGTACACCCGGCCGCCCATCACGACCGGCGTCGAGCGGGCGATGAAGTCCTGTCGCCAGATCAGGTTCTCACCGTCCGGACTCCAGGTGTCGATCAGGCCGGTCGAGGGGGAGTAGCCGTTCTGGTGGGGACCCCGCCAGGACGTCCATTCGTTGGCGTGGGCCGGCAGGGCGACCAGGCTTGCGGCCAGGACGCCGAGGGCGGGAAGAGAGGTGAGGTTTCGGGCCGCGGCCCTCGGAGAGTCCGTCATTCCGTTGCAGTCTCCTGACCGGTCGTTTCTCGCGCTGCGGTCGCGGGTCGGCAATGAACCCGGTAGAGTAGCAACAAGCACGACCGGCCCGCAGGGCCATGAAAGACCCCATGTCGCTCACGCCTGAACTCGAGTCCCGCATCCAGGGCATCGTCGATTCCGGGACAGCCGTTCTCTTCATGAAGGGCAGCCCGGCCGCTCCGCAGTGCGGATTCTCGGCGCAGGTCGTCCAGGTGCTGAACCGCCTCCTGCCGGCCTACGAGACCTTCGACGTCCTGTCGGACGGCGAGGTTCGCGAGGGCGTCAAGGAGTTCTCGGACTGGCCCACGATTCCGCAGCTCTACATCGGCGGCGAGTTCATGGGCGGCTGCGACATCGTCAAGGAGATGTACGACAACGGCGAGCTCCACGACGCGCTGGGCATGGAACGCGCGGAGTTGTCCGCCGACCAGGTCGAGATCACGATTAGCGCCGAGGCAGAGCAGATCCTCCGAAACGCCCAGCAGCAGCAGGGGGCGGAGCTCCACTTCGGCATCGACGCGAAGTTCCAGCCGTTCCTCGGCTTCGGTCCGGCAGCGGGTACCGAGCTTCGGGTGCCGGTCGGCGGCCTGTTTTTCCTGCTCGATCGGGACAGTGCGGGGCGGGCGCAGGGCGCTTCGATCACGGTGGTCGACACCGAGCACGGCCAGCGGCTCGACGTCGATATCCCGGCCGTCCGCGCCGGCGGCTAAGTCCGCGGAGCGGAGTGGAGATCGCCGACCAGCCGACGCCGCAGGAGACGGCGGCGCGCATCCGGGAGGCGGTGGCCGCCGCGCTGCCGGACGCCCTCATCGAGGTGACCGGAGAAGGCAACCACTTCAGTCTGCGGGTCGAGTCGGCGGCCTTCGGCGGCAAGCGGACGCTGGCTCGCCAGCGGCTGGTGCTGCGGGCGATCGCCCACCTGATGAAGGGCGACGCCGCCCCTGTCCACGCCATCGACCGGCTCGAGACCGTGGTGCCGGCGGAGGCCGGGGTCCATTAGCTGAGTCGTCACTCAGTGTGGTAGGGTCCGATCAACCGCAACCAGACCCTCTGGGAGGAAGCCCGTGATGTCACGCCGTTCCCGCTTCGCCGCTCTCGCCGTCATGGTTCTCGTTGTCGCGGCCCCGGTTCTTGCCGCCGGCCCCAACGAGCCCGACAGCCCCGAAACGATCACGTTCCACGAGGACGTGGAGCCGATCCTGCAGCGCTCCTGCCAGGGTTGCCATCGCCCCGAGGGCGTTGCCTACGGTGGCATGAAGGCGCCGATGGCCCTGACGACCTACCAAGAGACACGTCCGTGGGCCCGCAGCATCGCGCGGCAGGTGGAAGCGAAGGAGATGCCGCCGTGGTTCGCGAGCGATGACACCCACGGTCAGTTCACCAACGAGCGGATCCTGACCGCGGAAGAGATCGACACGATCGTCGGCTGGTCGAAGACCGGTGCCCGCCGCGGCGATCCGGCGAAGGCGCCGGAACCGCTCGAGTGGCCGACCGGCTGGCTGATCGGTGAGCCCGACCTGGTGCTCGACCTGGCCGAGCCGTTCTGGGTCGACGACGACGTCAAGGACGTGAACATCAGTCTGAAGGCGGTCATGATCACGGAGGAGATGCTTCCCGAGCCGCGCTGGATCCAGGCGATCGAGTTCCGCCCCGGCAGCGACGTGGTGCACCACATCGTCGGTTCGCGGGTCGCGACCGAGACCGAGACGCCTGGTGCCTCCGGTCTGCTCGGCGGCATCGCCCCCGGTACCGAGCCGTTCTACCTTCCGGACGGCGCCGGCCGGCTGCTGATGCCCGGCACGCAGCTCTACTTCTCGATGCACTACAACAAGGAGCCGGGCGAGGGCACCGGAGTCTGGGACCGCTCCCAGATGGCCTTCAAGTTCCATCCCAAGGACGCGAAGATCGATCGGGTCGCGAAGTGGGAAGGCGTCGGCAACAGCGACTTCGAGATCCCGCCGGGCCATGAGAACTGGGTCATCGGCGCCTCCAAGGTCTTCGAGTACCCGACGACGATCTACGGTTACCTGCCGCACTCCCACCTGCGGGGGCTGGACGCCAGGTACACCGCGTACTACCCCGACGGCACCGAGGAGGTCCTCCTCGACGTTCCGGCCTACGACTGGAACTGGCAGACGAACTACATCTACAAGGAGCCGAAGGACCTTCCGGCCGGAACCCGCGTCGATGTGCTGATGACGTACGTCAACACGGAGGAACGCAACGAGCAGACGGTGCTCGAGCTCGACACGACCCGCGCCGTCCAGTTCGGCGGACCGACGACCGACGAGATGATGATCGGCTTCATCGACTACTCGGAGGATCGGGGCGCCGACCTCGTTACCGAGGCAGAAGGCGCGGCTGCGAACGCCACGCCGGCCGCGGGCGGCGGCCAGTAGCGGCTCCGTCACGGCAAGGGCCTTGCGATGCGGCGCGTCCACCTGGTTGGGCGCGCCGTTTCTCTTTGTGAGAATGGCGCGGGCGGATCATGACGACTGAGGGACTCTACGGCGCCGTCGATCTCGGCGGTTCCCACATCGGACTGGCGCTGGGCTTCGTCGATGTTGATGCCGGCAGCTACCGCCTGGTCGCGCGCCGGAACCTCGAAGGCGGCGGCTACGACGGATGGGAGCCGATGCTCGACCGGATTGCCGAGGGCCTGCTCGAGCTGCAACGGGAGGTTGGCAGGCGTCCGGCCGCGGTCGGCGTCGGTTGTCCCGGATGGGTCGACCTCGAGGCCGGCGTCACCCGGTTCCTGCCCAACCTGCCGGGCCAGTGGCGGGATGTGCCGGTTGCTCGCCTGCTCGGCGCGCACCTGGAGACGCCGGTTCGTCTTCTGAACGACGTTCGCGCGGCGACGTTGGGAGAGTTCCGTTTCGGCGCCGGTCGTGGCGTGTCGACGATGGCGCTGTTCGCGCTCGGCACCGGGATCGGCGGCGGCGTGGTGGTCGAGGGCAGACTGCGACTGGGACCGCTCGGCTCAGCCGGCGAACTTGGCCACCAGATCGTCGATCCAACCGGTCCCCTCTGCGGTTGCGGCAACCGGGGCTGCCTGGAGGCGGTAGCGAGTGGTCCGGCGATCGGTGCGTCCGGCGTTCGGCTCCTGCGCTCGGGTCAGGCGCCCATCTTGCAGAAGATCGCCGGAGGAGACACCGAGAAGGTCAACCCAGAGACGATGGGCGAGGCGGCGAGGGCCGGTGACGAGTCGGTGGCGCAGGAACTGGAGCGGATCGCGGGCCTCGTCGGCATCGCCGCCGCCAACGTCGTCGTCACCTTGCATCCGGAGCTCATCGTGCTCGGCGGCGGCGTCGCCGGCCTCGGCGACGTGCTTTTCGACGGCGTCAAGCAGACGATCGCGGAACGCGTCCGCGTCTTTCCGACGGACGACGTCCGCGTCGAACCGGCTGCTCTCGGCACGGATGCCGGCCTGGCCGGCGTGCTGGCGTGGGCCATGACTTCGAGTAGGCAGCGATGACGCGAGCCGTCTTCTCTTCGTCGACGCGCCTTCGCCGCGTGTGGTGGCCCCGGTACTGGCCGTTGCTCTTGGGCTTTGCTGTGGGGCTGCAGGCTGTTCCTTCAAAGGCCGTTGCGCAAAGCGTGTGTGCGGGGACGGAGGCGGTTCAGGGCCAGCCCGATAGCTTGGTCGCCGACTGTGACACGCTGATGGGCCTTAAGGATGCCCTGCGCGGTGCGGCAAGGTTGGACTGGCGGACTGACCTGCCCCTGTCGTACTGGGACGGCGTTTCGATCACCGGCGGCAGAGTGTCGGCCCTCGATCTGAGCGGTCTCTCGCGCCCGAGATTGATGGGGAGGATTCCTGCGGAGATCGGTGAACTTACAGGTCTGACCCGCCTGAACCTGGGCTCCAACGAGCTGACGGGGGAGATTCCTACTGAACTTCGGAAGCTAGCCAGCCTGACGTCCTTGAAGCTGAACGGGAACGATCTGACGGGGAGGATTCCTGCAGAGCTCGGGCAACTGACCGGTCTGGCTCACCTGGATCTTGGCTTCAACAGACTGACGGGAGGCATTCCTGTTGAGATCGGTGCACTCACCGGTCTGACCTACCTTGACCTAGGCCCGAATCGGCTGACGGGTCCGATTCCTGCGGAACTCGGCAACCTCTTCAGACTTACCGACCTGAGACTGGACTCGAACGGGTACCACGGACTAACGGGGAGAATCCCGGCGGAACTGGGGCAGCTAGGCCGGTTGACCTTTCTTCACCTGGGCAACCAGGCGCTGACGGGGAGAATCCCGCCAGAACTCGGTAATCTGTCGAAGCTCAAGACGCTTTACGCGTACTCCAATCGCCTGACGGGCAGTATCCCGGTCGAACTCAGCAGACTGGAGAGCCTGAGCTCGTTGGACTTGACGGGAAACGATCTGACCGGGAGGGTTCCGCCGGAGTTGAGCAGGCTGAACAACCTCTTCGGGTTGTATCTTTCCGGGAACGACTTGACGGGGACTATTCCGCCTGCGCTCGGTGGAATGACCAACTTGATCCAGTTGGAATTAAACGTGAACGATCTGACGGGGAGGATTCCGTCGGAACTCGAGAAGCTGACGAAGTTGGACAGGCTGATTCTCTACGGCAACAGACTGACTGGCTGTGTTCCTGCTGGCCTGCGTCGTTTCGCTCGGGAAGGGACCTATCAGATCAACCCGCAGAGGAACGAGATCTTCCTCCCTGTCTGTGCGGCTCCCCCTGAGGCCCTTCCCAGTGTTTGGATCTCTGACGCCAGCGTCGGGGAGGGCGACAGCGGAATCAGTGAACTGACGTTCTCTCTCAGTCGCAGCGCGGCGGATAGCCGCCGCGGACGCATCCGCTATGCGACTTCGGGGCGGTACGGCTGTAGCTGGCGCCGACTACGTACCGACCAGAGGAGTCCTCGAGTTCGAGCCTTCCAGGACTGACGCTGTCATTGTTGTTCCGGTGCACGGTGACACCGACGTCGAACCTGACGAGACCGTACAGGTGGTGCTGAGCGATGGCGAGAACGTGCAACTCGGAAGGTCGTCGGCTGTGGGTTTGATCCTGAACGACGACGGAGGAACCGGCGGGTCGTACACCGACTGTCATCCGACCTCGACGCCCCTCGTGTTCGGCGACGGGTACGAGGTGAGCCTCTGCTACGAAACGGCGGACGGGGATGTGGGCGAAGGTAAGGGAGGAATCTGGGCCTCAGGTCAATCGGGGCTGCTCTGGTTCTTCGACCGCGGCAACGCGGAGGTGCTGATCAAGGTGCTCGACGGCTGCTCGCACAACAATCACCGCTGGGTCTTCGTGGCGCCGGTGACGGACTTGGCGTTCAACCTCCATGTCACTGACAAGCGCGGCCTGCTTTGGGCGCATCGGAACCGGCTGGGCGTAACGGCCAGGACAAGGTCCGATACGACGGCGTTCCCGTGCGAGTAGCGAGGTGGTCTTAGGCGGCTGACCGCGTTCGCGCGGTGTCCGAGACAGAGGTGACCGTGGCCGTCTGCCGCCGACGACGGCGAAGCAGGAGTTCGGCGAGGAAAAGCAGGGTCGCGGCGACCAGGAGGACGGACCAGAGGTCGAAGCGACGGACGGCGGTGTCGGCGCTGGGGGCGGTGATGGCGCCGACGGCGGCGGCGACCGTTTCGTGGAAGAGGCCGGAGGTCTCCACGGCGAGTTCGGCCAGCGCCGCGATGTCGGGAGCGCCGGGGCGAAGTTCGTCGCGGGCGGGGTAGAAGATCGTGCGGCCCGGGCCGATCGTCTCCGCGGCGCCGGCCGGGCCGGTGTGAACTTCTACGCGGTAGGGCTCGAGGCTCGGCGCGAGCAGCATGCCTTCCCCGGACACCAGGCGGTAGAGGCCGGGTCCCGTGCGCTGCAGCGGCGCCTCGATCCGGCGGTCGCCGCGAAGGACGACCAGGCGGGGCGATAGGTCGCTGCCGAACCGGCCATCCTCCTCGACCACGCTGAGTGCCGCTTCGAGCACTTCGTCGCGGCGGTCGAGATCGAACTCCCACTCGGCGCCGGCGCGGCGGTCGGCGGCGTCGCGGACCACCTGGGCGACCAGCCGGCCCAGTTCCGGCCAGCGCAGCCAGTCGCTTGCCCAGCGCGGTTCGAGGTCGGACGTGAACATCCAGGTCTTGCCCAGGCCGACGTAACGGCTGGCCAGGATCGGATCCGACTCGCCGGCGCCGAGGATGACCTCGGCGCTGTCCTTGGCCACCGCGGCGATCCGGCCGTAGAGCTCCGGCGCGCTGGCGACGTCAACTCCGGTCAGGGCGTCCGACTGGCCGCGCAGTTCGACCAGGATCGTCTCCTCACGGGCCGAGTCGGGTAGCTGGTTCATCGTCTCGTCGATCAGGATGCTCTGGACGGAGCTCGGATCCTCGATCGTGTAGGCGTTGCCGTCGCCCCAGTCGGCGATGTCGGCGAGCAGTTCCCGGTCGGACTCGACGCCGATCGCGACAGTGGAGACGGTGATTTCCTCCTGCCTCATCCGCAGGACGAGCTGTTCGTACTCGTCGGGGTAGGTGCGGCCGTCGGAGACCAGGATGACGTGCTTGACCTCGGACTCGACTTCGGAGAGCTGCTCCAGGCAGGCCTCCAGAGCCGGGTAGAAGTTCGTCTGGGCGCTGGCTTCGATGCGGTCGACCCTCTGGTTCAGTCGCTCCTGGTCGCGAACGAACTGCAGGCCGACGATGTCGTGGGTGTGCCAGTCGAAGGCGACGAGGCCGAAGCGGTGCTGCTCGTTCAGCATGCCCAGCGCGGCCTTGGCGGCTTCCTTGGCCAGGTCCATCTTCGGGCCCTTCATGCTGTACGACTTGTCGAGAGCGATCATCAGGGCGACCTCGCTGCGCTCCTCCTCGATCTCGAAGTCGAGCGGCAGAACGCGCTCGAGAGGCGAGTTCCGGTAGCCCTCCTCGCCGAATGTCTCCTCCCCGGCCACGAAGAGGAGTCCACCGCCTTCTTCCGAGACCCACTCGCCCAGGACCCGCTGGGCCGGTTCCGGGAGGCTGTCGGCGGCAACGTTGCTGAGCACGACGGCGTCGTAGCTTCGCAGCGACGAAGGGGACAGAGCGGCCCGGCTCGGGGTGGACCGGATCACGCGCAGGCCCTGCGCCTGGAGCAGTCGCTGCAGGTCGGCCGAATGGTTCTGGGGTGCGAGCAGCAGGACGCGGTGCGGGGCCACGATCCGCAGGCTGCCTCGCCACATCGCGCCTTCCGAGGCAGCTCGCGAAGCAGCGGCGCCTTCGCCCGTGCCCAAGACCGCCTCGAAGGTCTGTATCCCGGGCTCGGCGAAGGTCCACTCCAGTTCGACGGTCGTGACGCCCGGCGAGAGTGCGACGCTGTGACGCTCCTCGGCGCCGCCGCCGCGCAGGATCAGGGGCGCTTCGGGCAGCGAGGAACGGCTACCGAGACGGAGCACCCAGCTGTGGGGCTCTCCCGCGTGCAGCGGCCGGTCGCTCTCGTCGAGTTCGACCGACTCGATCCAGACGGGGGGCGCCGTCCGGCCGAGGGCCGCTGTGTCGACACGGAGATCCGGGTACTCGGCCACGACCCGCGCGCCGACGCCCGCGAGGCGCTGCCCATCGGAAAGGAGCAGCACCCGGCGCACGCGATCGGGACGCAGCGTCGCGGCGGCCTGATGGAGGGCTGCGCCCGGCCGCGTGTTGCCGCGGTCCAGAGCGGCTGCGCCAGCCGAGGCGGTGCTGGAATCGGCGACTTCGAGCCGCCTCAGGTCCGCTGCACCGGCGACCGTGGCGGCCCGATCGGCGTACGCGAACAGGCGCGCCGGACCGTCCGGACCAAGACCGCTCTCGATTGCCTCGAGGGCCCGGTTCAGGCTGGCCGGCTCGATGCTGGCCGAGACATCGACCAGAACGGCCACGTCGAGTTCGCGCGTACGCCAGGTCGCGACCGGCTCCGCCAGAGCCAGCACGACGGCGATCAGCAGCGAACCGCGCACCCACAGCAGTCGCCGTCGCTGCCGATCCGGCCGGTCGCTGCGCTGTGACCACAGAAGTGCCGCGACCGGCACCGCGGCTAGCAGCCAGAGCGGCTCCTGCAGGGCGATCGGCATCACAGAGTCAGGCCGCGGAAGAAGGTGATGGCCTCGAACGAGGCGAGCAGGAGGCCGGCGAGGGCGAGGGTGCGCCAGGACCAGGGGCGACGGTTGGGGCTGCCGACGTCCGCGAGGCGGTCCGCGGGGACGGGTTCGAGAGTCGAGTCGTTGATGCGGGTGGCTCTTTCGTCCTGGAGGCCGGTGTCGGTGGTGAGATCGCCGGTGATGGCGGGTGTTTCGGTGAGCCACGAGGCGGCGTTCTGGAACAGGGCGGCCAGGTCGGGGCGCTGGGCCAGGGAAGAGTGATCGAGGTCGAAGGCGACGGCGAGCGAGCGGGGGCCGCCGTCGGGGGGCGGATCGCAGACGGCAATCGCTGTACGGTCTCCGGCTGAAGCAAGGGCGGAGCACTGAGGATCCAGCTCGCGGGCGGCGACGACGACTGGCAGGCCGAGGAGGGAGACGCCTGCCAGGAGAGGATGGGAGGCGTCGGTCCGGTCGATCCGGTGTTGTGACAGAGGCGCATCGGCGGCGGGCGAGAGGCCGCCTGCCGTGACCGCCTGCGGTGGGTCGAGGTACAGGGCGGGCATGGCCGGAGGGATCGCCGGCGCGGCCCGATGGAACGTGGCGATGTCGGCCGCGGGGATCGGATCCTCCGGTGGGGGATCGTCGGCGCCGGTTGCGGCGCGGACCGCGACCACGTCGACCGAGGCGTCCGCCTCGAGAGCGAGCGCGGCCGCGGAGCCGGCGAACGAGCCTGGGCTGCGGGCCACAACCAGGACGCGCCTGGGCTCGGTCCGGCTGCGGGCGTGACGGACGGGAAGACGGGTCGATCCGGTTCCGGCTCGGCCGGCGTCGATCAAGCCGGCCCGGTTGTCGAGCGGGAAGACGTCCCCGGGCGTTGCGATGCGCGCCGTGACGGGGCCCGGGGCGAAGCTGCCGAGGTCGATCAGGGCGGTGAAGCGGTCGCCGGATTCGAGCTCGAGTTGCCGGCGGATGCGGATCGTCTCCGAATCGGCGACCGTCAACTCGACCGGTACCGTGCCGCCGGCCGGATCGGTCGCCAGGATCTCGAGCAACGCTTCCGGCCCCGTGGCGCGGGTTGCCGGCGGCCGGGTCGCGAAGCGGACGATTCCGGCGTTCCGGGCCGGGACGAGAACCGACACCGTGTTGGTCTCCGTACCGGGGTCGACGATCGGCGTGTACGGTCCGATTCCGTCGGTGAACACGTGGACCCGCCGGGCGGTGGGGATCGCCGGTTCCGTGTCGGGAGCGTTCGAGAGCCCTGCGGATGGGTCGGAGAGGACCGCCAGCGCCTCCGTTGAGGTCAGCGGAGTCGGATCCGCGTTCACGGTGAAGCGGCTGCCGGATTCCGCTTCGACGACGATCCGGCGCGCCTCGGAGGCGGCCAGTTCGATCCGGCTCGGGCCTCCATCGGGCAGGCCCGCCTGCATCGTCGGCGACGGGTCGAAGGCCAGGGCGATCGGGTCGCCGCCGCCGGGCTGCAGCCAGGGCGCCCGGCTTGCCCCGACCGACAGGAAACCAGCGACCGTCGTGGCCAGGAGCAGCGAGAGCAGCCATCGCAGGCGGTCGCGCCGCCGCTTGCGCGCCGCCAGCAGGCGTCGCCAGAGCACCGTGGAGGCGACCGGCAGTGCCTGCGCGGTGGGTCGGATCAGGTAGATCGCCAGCACCAGCAGGGCCGTGATCCCGAGCGGAAGCCAGAAGGGCATCATCGACCCCGGCTGAGCAGACCGCGGCGCAGGGCGCCGAGCGCGAGTTCTTCGAAGGACGCCTCGACCGGGGCGTGGATGAAGGACCAGCCGCGGGCGGTGCAGCGGGCGCGGATCTCCTCCCGGTGGGCCTCCGCCTCCCGCTCCAGGCGGTGGAGCAGGTTCGGGGCGCCGTGGATCCGGAGCGAATCGCCGGTCTCACTGTCGACCAGGGTCGTGTCGCGGTCGAGCGGCGCTTCGAGATCGCGGTGATCGGTCACCTGGACGACCGCCACGTCGTGCCGGAGCGGCAGCAGGAGATCGAGGCCGCCCTCCGTCGTGTCGGAGAGGAGGTCCGAGATCACGATGACCAGGCCGCGGCGCCGGCGGGCGGCGAACACCTCCCGGACGGTCCGGTCGAGGTGGGTCTCGCCGCCGGTGTCGAGGTTGGCGAGGTAGTCGAGAGCGCGCCAGACCTGGCGGGAGCCGTGGAGCGGACCGAGGACCTGATGCACGTGGCCGGAGTACGGCGCCAGCGTGACCCGGTCGAGGGTGGCCAGCGCGATGTAGGTCAGGGCGGCCGCAATCCGGCGCGCCGCGTCGAACTTGCGGCGGCCTCGAGGTCCGGGCGTCGGCGCCATGGAGTGGCTGCAGTCCAGGAGGATGTAGACCGCGAGGTCGCCGTGCTCCTCGAACATCCGGAGCAGCAGGCGGTCGAACCGCAGGTAGGCACGCCAGTCGAGGTGGCGCACGTCGTCGCCTTCGACGTAGGGACGGTAGTCCGCGAACTCGAGCCCGGAGCCGAGGTGGCTGGCGCGGTGCTCTCCCTTGAAACCGCCGGCGGGCACGCGCCGGGTGAGAAGGCGCAGGCGCTCCAGCCGGGCGAGGAAGGCCGGTTCGAAGGTGAAGACGGAGTGGTCGGCCACGGCTCGGAGCTTGGAGCCCGCCCGCTCAGCCCTCGGGCACGTTGTCGATCAGGTCCTGGAGCAGCTCGTCGAGGTCGATCCGCGCGGCTTCGCCCTCGAAGTTCAACAGGACACGGTGTCGCAGGGCGGGGAGCGCCACGGCCCGGATGTCCTCGCGGGACACGTTCGGCCGGCCCCGGATCAGCGCGTGAACCTTGGCGCCGAGCACCATCGCCTGGATACCGCGCGGGCTGGCCCCGATGCGGATGTAGCGGCGCACCGCTTCCGCGGGGTGCTCCCCCTCGGGCCGGGTCGCCTGCCCGAGCCGGATCGCGTAGTCCTGGACCGGCCGCGCCACCGGCGCCAGGCGGGCCGCGTGTCGCATCGCGATCACCTGCTCGGCCGTCCAGAGCGCCTCGGCCTCAGGGTCGTGACCGGAGGTCGTACGGTCGAGGATCGTGTGCAGCTCCTCGGTCGCCGGGTAGACCATCCGCAGTTTGAACAGGAAGCGGTCGAGCTGCGCTTCGGGCAGGGGATAGGTGCCCTCCATCTCCAGAGGGTTCTGCGTGGCGAGCACGAAGAACGGCGGATCGAGGGGGCTCGTTTCGCCGCCGACCGTGACCGTCGTCTCCTGCATCGCCTCGAGCAGTGCGGACTGGGTCTTCGGCGTGGCACGGTTGATCTCGTCGGCGAGCAGCAGGTTCGCGAAGATCGGACCGCGTTCGAAGACGAGCCGGCGCCCTCCGGTCTCGTCTTCACGGAGGACATGGGTGCCGACGATGTCGGCCGGCATCAGGTCGGGCGTGAACTGAATGCGGTTGAACTTGAGATGCAGCGCCTGGGCCAGAGTGCGAACGAGACGGGTCTTGCCGAGTCCGGGGATGCCCTCGAGCAGGACATGACCATTCGCAAGCAGGCCAATGATCACGCCGTCAACGACCTTCTCCTGGCCCACGATCACCTTGCCGATCTCGGTGCGCAGTTGGCTGCAGCGGTCCGCGAACTCGGTCAGTTGCAGGGCGAGATCGGCCGCGGTCCGCGGCTGGGCGGTGTCGTTCACTCCCCGTCCTCCTCGGCTTCGGCCTCCAGCGCTTCCAGGTAGCGGCGCACGGACTCCCGGTGGCGCCACGCGATCGGATGGCGAGCGCCGGGCAGATCTCCGTTCGAGGCCACGGCTTCGGCGACGCCGCCGGGCGCGGCCCCGCGCATGGCCACTTCCGCGGCCCGGAACTGAGTGGCGCTGGTCGTCGTCAGGGGGCGGCGTTCGATTTCCTCGATCGATTCGAGCAGGGCGGTTTGGAGGGCCTGTTCAAGGCTGAGAGCGGGGACGAGGAGGTCGCCGAAGGGATCGACCATCTCCTCCTGCGGTCCGGTGCCGACCCCGGCCGCGGCGCCGTCGGCCTCGCCGTCGCTCGAGCCCGGTTCGTCGCTGACCGCCGCCGCTGTGCCACTCTCGTCGCCAGAACCCTCGCCGTCTTCCACGGGCTGACCGCCCGAACCGTCGCCCTCGCCGGCTTCGGCGCCGGGCTCCGTCCCCTCGCCGCTGCCCTCCGTGCCGGGCGCGGTGCCCTTTTCCTCCTCGCCGGTTCCCTCGCGGTTGTCGAGTTCCCGCATCAGGTCGGCGCCGGTTTCCGGATTCGTCTCGTCCGTCAGGGCATTGGCCGCGGCGTCGCTCCCCTCCGCGGTCGCGTCAAGCGCTTCGGCTTCCGCCCCGTCGCCGAGGCTGCCTTCGGCCGCGTCTGTCGAGTCACCGCTACGGGAGCCGTCCTCGGCGTTGGGTTCGCGGACCCGCAGCGTCACGAAGGGCAGGTCGCTGAGCCGGACGTCGAGTTCCGGAATGCCGGGTATCCGGTTGGGATCGTCTTCAAGCAGGGCGGCGGCTTCGAAACCGGGCGGGAGGTCGCCGGCCGCGTCGCCGCTCATCGCCGCGGCCAGCGCTTCGCCGACGAAGGAACGGGGCAGCGCTACCGGCAGCAGCAGTAGCAGACTGACTCCGGCGGATGGCAGGGTGCCTCGCGGAACCAGCCGCGGCACGGTCTGTTTGGGGCCGATTCGCTCGAGTCCGGCTACCGCGCGCTCGAGGACCAGGGCGATCCAGGGCAGGGGCCAGACTGTGCCGTCGCCCTCGCGCCGCCGGTCGGCCCGCGAGTGGTCCAGCCGTTCCTGCATCTCGAGCGCGGTGGCGACCGCGTCGTGCAGGTCGCCCGTCCGGTCGACGGCGCGGGCGGCCGCGGGAAGGTCGCGCCCCAGTGCCGCCGCCTCTCGCATGGCGAGCAGGAGGAGGACGGCGCCGCCGGCCCAGCAGGGCCAGAGTGCGGCGAGGCCGCCCTCGCCCGTCGCGCCCAACGCCAGGAGCCAGGTCGCTAGCAGCCACAGGCAGGCGCCAGGCGCGAACCAGGTGAGGGCCGCAAGCGAGCGGCGGAGGCGTAGCCGCCGGTCGGTGGCGGAGAGGCCGCGCAGCAACCGGCTTTGCAGTTCGGCGGCGTCTGCCTCCGAGGTCGCCGTCCGGGACGGGTTCAATTCGGTTCCCAGAGCGCGATGCCCCCTGCCTGCTTGCCGATGTCGATCTGGGCTACGCGCCGGAACGCGCCGTTGTCATAGACCTCGACAACGCCCGGCTCGCCGCCGACACCCTCGACGGTGACCAGGCTGAAGCGCCCGTCCGAAGTGATGGCGACGCCGTGCGGGATGCGCCGTGTCGTCGGCACCCGGGCGACTTCCCGGCCCTCCTCCAGGTCCCAGAAGCCGACCGAGTCCCCCTTCTTGTAGGTGGCCACCAGCAGCCGCTCGTCGGGCGCCACGGCGGCGTTGTAGGGCCCCGGGGCCGGCGTCTCCAGCCGTCGCGAAACCTCCCACGCGCTCGTGTCGACTTCGTAGATCGCGTTCCCCGACAGCGCCGTGATGTAGACGAGGCCGCCGGCGGTGGGCGGGGTTACCCACGACGGCTCGACGCTCGGCTGGCCGTGGGCGCCGTGCCCGGTCGGGGAGTCCGCGTGATCGCCGTGTCCGCTCGTCGAGTGCGCGGTCCGGCCCAGCTTCAGGCGGCGGCCGACCTCGAAGCGGAGCGCGTCGATCTCCACCAGCTCGTCGTCCATCATGTTCACGCTGTAGAGCTTCCGACCGTCGCGGCTGAACCGGGCGCCGTGCGGCATGGTCCCGCTCTCAAACTGCGCGATCTCGGTCATCGTCGACGTTTCGACGACGGAGATCGTGCTTGGCACGTGGTCGCCGTAGAAGTCCGAGTTGACGACGAAGAGCAGCCCGGTGGTGGCGGCCACGTCGAGGGTGGCGGGGAACATGCCGACCCGGACATCACCGAGCCACTCGTCGGTTCCGGTTTCGTACTTGTGGATCGAGCCGAACGGATTGCCGTGGGCGATCGACACGTACCAGTAGCGCCCGCCGGGCGAGATGTTGATGCCGTGCGGACCTTCCGTTTCGGCCGGGAAGCTGCCGACGGTGATCGTCTTCGTCACCTCGATCCCGGACGGTCCGAAGCGGACGAGAGCCACCTCGTCCTCCGACTCGGCGCAGACGTAGGCGTAGTACTCGCGGGACGGCGGTGTGAGGTCCGACTCCGCGTGGAGGGCGGAACCCGCGAAGACGGCGAAGGCGAGAAGCAGCGTTGAGGGCACAGCCGTCCACGGCTGCCGGCAAGTCGACTTGTGCATCCCAGACCTCCGGGTATGCCCCAGCAGGGGCCTAGTGCGGTTCTCCGATGATCCGGTTCGGGTCTTCGGGGTCCTTCAGCTTGACCGCCCACAATCCCGAATGCCAGTCGGAGAAGAAGATGTGACCCTTGTACGGCTGCGGCCCCCAGACGAAGGGAGAGTTCGGCACGAGCGCCTGGCTGTCGTAGGGCAGGAACATGCCGATCTCGCGGCCCTGGCGGTAGAGGTCTCCACGCAGCTCGCCGGAGACGTCGACGACGCGAAGGCCGCCGTTGTAGTAGGCGACGTACATGATGTCGTCTTCGATCCAGAGGTTGTGGGTGCCGGCTTCGGGCACCTGGTAGCGGGCCACCTCGCGCGGGTCCTCCCAGTCGTCCCAGGAGATCACGTGGATCCAGCCGGCGGCCCTTGGCGGCGCCGCCCTCGGGTCCCGCCCCAGCTCGCCGTAGGGGAAGGCCTCGTCGCCGGCGAAGACGTAGAACTTGCCGGTCGACTCGCTGCGGTAGGGGTAGGCGGCGTGGTTCCAGCCGCTCGGGTAGGCGTAGCTGCCGAGCTTGACCGGGTTGTTCGGCGCGCCTCCCATGCCGGCGCCGCCGACGTCGATCGCGACGACGCCGTCCTCCCAGTTGGAGCTGAAAGCGACGCCGTCAACGATCCAGACATCATGGATCGAGTGTCCCGGCGTGTCGAGCTCGAAGCGGCCGACGCGGTGGGGCTGGGTCGGATCCTCGACGCTGATCACGTCGAAGCGGCGGCCGTTCGACAGGGCGTAGACATGCTCTTCGTGGATGAACACGTTGTGGACCCCGCCGCGCAACTGGTCGTCGAACCGGGACAGGATGCGCACGCCGACCTGCGGCTCGGAAACGTCGAGAACGACGAGTCCGTTCTTTCGGTCGGAGGCGCCCTCGCGGCTGATCACCGCGATCCGGCCATCCTCGGAAACCTTGACGTCGTTCACGGTCCGCGCGTCGACGCGCACCGCGTCGATGAGCACGATGCTCTCGGGGTTCGTCACGTCCCAGATGTAGGCGTGACCCTCGGCGCCCCAGGTGCCGGTGATCGCGTAGTCCCGGCCGTCCGTGCCCTCCCAGACCCAGAGGTCGGAGGTGCGGCGATCGTGGACCTTGCCCTGGCCGACGAACTCGATCTCCTTGTTCACCCGCCTGGGCGTCACCCGCACCGGCACGCTGTCGGAGTGGCTGCCGGCCAGCGCCGTAACGGTGTAGATGCCCGAACGCTCCGCGACGAAGGCGCCGTCCTGTTCGATCTGGGCGGTGGCGCCGGGGGCCAGGATGCGGTTCGCGGCCCGGCCGGCCACCAGGAAGCGGATGGACAGGTCCTCCACCTCATTGCCGGAGGCGTCGAGCCCGACGGCCTCGAACCGGACAACGTCGCCGGTGCGCGCTTCCTCCGCGGAGGCGGTCAGCTCGATGCGCCGCGTCGGGTTCTGTGCGACCCGGATGTCAACCTGGGAGGTCGCGTCTTCGGCGGTTGCGGTGAGGGTCGCCGTGCCGGGAGCCACCAGGTCCAGACCGCCGAATCCGTCCGGCTCCACGACGCCGGAGTTCGAACTCGAGTAGACGACCTCGACGTCGTCGCGCACGACATCCGTGATGTCCACGACACGGGCCTGCAACGTCAGGTGCGTGCCGCTGTAGAAGGCGCCCGGGAGTCCGACGATCTCAACGCTCTCGACCGGCGGATTCGGGATCGTAACGTCGACCTCCACCCGGAGCAGGGCCTCCGCCCGCCGCGGTTCGTCCTCCGCCTCCTTCGGCACCAGGGCGATGACCTTGACGTTGCCCGGGCCGTGGGCTTCGACCTCGCCGGCCGGGTTGACTCCGAGCCGGCGACGGTTGCGGGAGAAGAAGACGACGTCGACTCCCTCGATCGTCTCGCCGTCCGCGCCGACGACAGTGGCGGTCAGGTTCGCCTTGTCGCCGACCTCGAGGGTCAGTTCGGTGGGGGAGACCTTGAGCTCGGCGCCGGGCGGGATCGGGGGCTTCTCTTCCTCCTCGGCGCCCTCTTCGGCGGCCTGGTCTTCCTCGGCGGCGGGTTCGGCGGGTTCGGCGGGTTCCTGAGCGGCAAGCGGCGAGGCGATCAGGAAGAAGGCGGCGAGCAGCGCCAGGCTGAAAGGGGTACGAGTGCTTTTCATGATCGCTGGAGTCTACATGTGGATCGCCCGGTCGTGGACGGCCAGCGCGGCCTCCTTGATCGCTTCCGCGAGTGTTGGATGGGCGTGACTGGTGCGGAAGAGATCCTCCGCCGAGGCGCCGAAACTGATCGCCGCCACCGCTTCGGCGATCAGGTCGCCGGCGTGGCTGCCCAGGATGTGAACGCCGAGGATCGCGTCCGTCTCGGCGTGCGCCAGGATCTTGACGAACCCCTCGAGGCTGCCGGTGGCGCGAGCGCGGCCGATAGCCCGGAACGGAAAGGTGCCCTTGCGGTAAGGGGTGCCGGCTTCCCGCAGTTGCTCTTCCGTTCTGCCGACGGAGGCGACTTCGGGCTCGGTGTAGACGATGCCGGGGATCGCGTCGTAGTCGATGTGGACGTAGCCGCCGGTGATGCCCTCGACGCAGGCCATGCCCTCCTCTTCGGCCTTGTGGGCGAGTTGCTGTCCGCCGATCACGTCGCCTATGGCGAAGACGCCCGGCGCCGAGGTGGCGAAACGCTCGTCGACTTGGATGAAGCCGTGCTCGTCCACCGCAACGCCTGCTTCCTTCAGTCCCAGACCGTCGCTGATCGGCGTTCGCCCGACGGCGACGAGAACGCGGTCGCACTCGATCGGGTCCTGGCCTTCGACCTCGACGACGCAGCCGGCGGCTTCCTTGCCGTCGTTGACCGCCGCACCCAGGACCCGGCAGCCGAGCCGGATGTCCAGACCCTGGCGGGCGAAGATCTTCGCGGCGGCGGCCGCGATCTCGGCGTCGGCGCCGGGCAGGATGCGATCGAGGTACTCGAGCACGACGACGTTGGAGCCCAACCGGTTCCAGACCGCACCCAGTTCGAGCCCGATGTAACCGGCGCCGATCACGACGAGCCGCTCCGGCACATCGGCGTACGCCAGCGCTTCCGTGCTGGTCCCGATGCGGTCGCCGTCCAGTTCGATACCGGGGAGGCTGGCGGGCCGGGAGCCCGTGGCGACGATCACGTTGCGGGCCTGAAGCATCTGCTCGCCGTCGCCGGCCGCTACGACGACCATGCGCAGTTGGCCGTCGACTCCGGCGACACGCGCCCGGCCCTGGATGTGGTCGATCCCGTTCTTCTTGAGCAGCGACGAGACGCCGCGGGTGAGAGTAGTGACGACGCGGTCCTTGCGCTTCATCATCGCCGCCAGATCGAGTCCGATGTCGCCCGCGACGCCGCCGTGAGCGGCGAGTTCGCTACGGGCAGCGACCAGGCGCTGGGTCGATTCGAGGAGCGCCTTGCTCGGGATGCAGCCCACCCGCAGGCAGACGCCCCCGGCCGCCGGATGCTCGTCCACCACAGCGGTCCGAAGACCGAGCTGGGCCGCCCGGATGGCCGCGACATAGCCGCCGGGTCCGGCGCCGATGACGAGGAGGTCGTAGTGGGAGCTGGTCATGATCTGGCGCTGCAGGGCTCGCCGTGCATCTACGGCGCGGCCAACTGCACCCTGGGGACGATGCCCATCAGGTTGCCGCGGGTGAACAAGGTCCCCCACGGTCCTTCCACCGCTTCCACGCCGTCGGGGACCAGCGGCACGCTCAACGCGGCTGGTTGAGAACCCCTTCGGACCAGAGGCGCGGCGACCGGGACGTGGCTGTTGATCCAGTACCAGGCGCCGTCCTCGAATCCGTCCGCTTCCAGATCGCCCCCGACCGTGTTGCCGTCGCTGTCGAAGCAGCCGCCTGGCAGCAGCGTGGCGATCGTCCCGTCTTCGCCGGGTTCCAGTGTGTGAGTCTCCGTTTCGCCGCCTCCGCAGGAAAGGCGGACCTCCGTCGACACGCCGTCCAGCGGCCGGCCCACGATCCCGCCGCCGCCCTGCCAATACGGCGCGACGTGCTCCCCGTCACCTTCCATGTCCGTCAGGTGCGGAACGATCCCCATGAACCCGTTGCCCTCGTGCACCATCAAGGTGCCGTACAGCCTCCCGGTGACGCTGCGAACGAAGCGCGAATCTCCCATCGGACTCGCTGAGACGCCTCCGGGCACCGGAGGGTTCAGCCCGCTGTTCAGGGACGCTTCGACAACCAGGGGAGCGACCGCGACATTCCGGTCTCCGTTGATCCAGTACCAGCCGCCGTCCTCGATTCCCTCGAAGGTCAGTTCCCCCTGGAGCGGCCGTTCATCTCCACCGACGCACGCATCCCGTTGAATGGCCCGCACGATCAGGCCATCGGCGCCGGCGTACTCCCGGTTCCCGTGTCGAAGGCCGCCGCACTCGAGCCGGACCATCGCGGACCGGCCATCGGCCGGCCGTGCGACGAACCCGCCCGTGCCATGCCAGTACGGCGCTATCCACGTCGGCGGCGACGTCGGTTCAGGATCGGGCAGCGGCTCGGCATCGGGCGGCGGTTCAGGATCGGGCGGCGGCGGTTGGGCGGTCTGAAGATCGAAGGTCAGCGTCGCCATCGGCTCGTTAGAGAACTTCCCTTGTCCCCTTAGGCTGGCAATCGTGCCTTGAGGGTTGGTCGCCGAGTTACTGAGCGAGAACTCCGTGCCGTCCTCGGTTCCGGCGTCGTAAGGGAACAGGTTCGTGCTGACCCGCGACTGCCAACCTTGGCTGTTCCGCAGCGACAGACCCGAAACGCCGACGAACCAGTCCGGGCTGGGGCCGATCATCGACAGCAGCGTCACCAGCGGGTGGCTCTGGGTGGCTTCGATGGTGAAAGTCGAGGTTCCGGTCGCGCCCGTCCCGCTTTCCTCGATCAGCGCTTTCCGGTTCGCGGCCGGGACCGCGTTGTACTCGCTCTTGAATGTCGAGGTGGCGCCGAGTTCGGCGACTCCCTCCACGCCCGGGGTCGCGGTGCCGCCGGGCGCCCAGAACGTGACGTTGCCGTTGTGAACGGCGCCGATCAGGGTCGTGAAGTGAGCGCCTCCCACGACGCCGCCGGGCGTGCTCGAGGTGTTCCAGTTGCCCACGAAGGTCACCTGGTAGGTCGCAGTGTCGGTACCTTGAGCGTCGACTCGAACCGGCGATCCGAAGGCCAGCAGCAGGGCTGTGGCGACCGTTGCGAAGCCGGGTTTGAGGGTCGGGGGCGTCAAGTTCCCTACACCTCGATCAGCATCCGCGCCGGCTCCTGGATCGCCTCCTTGATCCGGACCAGGAAGCTCACCGCCTCGCGACCGTCGACGATGCGGTGGTCGTAGGTGAGGGCGACGTACATCATCGGGCGGACCACGACCTCGCCGCCCTCGACCATCGGCCGATCCTGGATCGCGTGCAGGCCGAGGACGCCGCTCTGCGGCGGGTTGATGATCGGCGTGGAGAGCAGGGAACCGAAGATGCCGCCGTTGGTGATCGTGAAGGTGCCGCCCTGCAGTTCGTCGATGCGGATGCGGCCTTGCCGGGCACGACCGGCGAAGTCGCCGATGTGTGATTCGATTTCGGCGAAGGACAGCCTTTCGGCGCTGCGCAGGACGGGCACCATCAACCCACGGTCGGTACTCACGGCAATGCCGATGTCGTAGTAGTTCCGGTAGATGACGTCCGTGCCCGAGATCTCCGCGTTGAGCCGCGGGAAGCGGCGCAAGGCGTCGACGGCCGCCTTGACGAAGAAGGACAGGAAGCCGAGGCGGACCTCGTGCCGCTCGACGAAGGCGTCGCGGTAGCGCTTCCTGAATTCGATCACCGCGGACATGTCGATCTCGTTGAAGGTCGTGAGCAGTGCCGCCTGCTGCTGGGACTCGACCAGGCGCTCGGCAATCCTGCGGCGGATGGGAGTCATGGGGACCCGTTCCTCGGCGCGCTCCCCGGCGGGCGTGGGGGCAGGTGCCGGTGGCGGTGCGGGAGCCGGTGCGGGTGGAGCCTCCGGTTCCCCTTCGGTCGGCGTTTCCGGTTCCGCTTCGCGGGTGGCCAGCCAGGCCGCCACGTCGCTCTTCAGCAGCCGGCCGCCCTTGCCGGTGGCAGGGATCAGGGAGGCGTCGAGACCGTGCTCCGCGATCAGGCGCCGGGCCGCCGGGAGGATGCGCCGGTCGCCGGCTGCGGGGACGGGATCCTGGGGTTGGGCCGCCTGGGCGGGCGCCGGGGCGGCGGCTTCCACCGCGGGCGTCGGCGGGGCCGGGGTTGCGGGCGGCGCCGTCGGTTCGGCGCTTGCGAGCAGGTCTCCCTGGGCAGTTGCGGCGGTAGCGGTTCCGGTGGCCCCGTCCGCCGCGTCCGGTTGCACGGTCGGCTGGGCGTTCTGGTCGATCCGCGCGATCACCGCTCCGATCGGCACCGTCTCGCCCTCCGCGCAGACGATTTCGGACAGGACGCCGGCTACCGGACACGGCATCTCGACGGTCACCTTGTCCGTCTCGAGCTCCACGAGCGGATCGTCCCTGCCGATGGCCTCGCCGGGCTGTTTGATCCAGCGGATGATCAGCGCTTCCGTGACCGACTCGCCGATCTCGGGGATTCTGACTTCATACGTCATGCGGTGTGCCTTCGAGGAATTCTCACGCGGGTCGGGGCATTCTCACGCAGATTCTGCCGACTCGGCGAACGCCGCTTCCATCAGTTGCTGTTGCTCCAGCTTGTGGCTGCTCGGAGAACCGGTCGCCGGACTCGCCGACTGCGGACGGTACACACCCGACAGCGGCCGGCCACCCATCAGGAAGCCGAAGTTGAGCCGCAGGTACGACCAGGCGCCCATGTTCCGCGGTTCCTCCTGCACCCAGCGGATTTCGGCGTCGTCCGGGAACGCGGCCAGCGCGGCGTCGAGTTCCTCCTTCGGGGCGGGGTAGAACTGCTCCATTCGCAGGATGGCGTGATCGTGCGCTCCGGTTTCCTGGCGGTGGGCGTCGAGGTCGTAGAAGACCTTGCCGGCGCAGAGGAGGACTCGTCGCACCTGCGCCCGATCCCCGTCGCTGGCAAACGACGGATCGGGCAGGACAGGCTGGAACCGGCCGCCGGCGAGCTCGGCCAGGGACGATCCGACTTCCCGTCGGCGCAGCAGGCTCTTCGGGGTGAAGACGACGAGCGGCTTGCGCTGGGCGCGTTCAACCTGGCGGCGTAGCAGGTGGAAGTACTGCGCCGGAGTCGACGGGTAGACGATCTGCATGTTCTCTTCGGCGGCGAGCAGCAGCCAGCGCTCGACGCGGGCGCTCGAGTGCTCGGGCCCCTGGCCCTCGAAGCCGTGGGGCAGCAGGATGACGAGGCCGCTCAGCCGGTTCCACTTGTCCTCGGCGCTGGTGATGAACTGGTCGATGATCACCTGGGCCGCGTTGACGAAGTCGCCGAACTGGGCTTCCCAGAGCACGAGGCCGTCCGGGTAGTCCAGGCTGAAGCCGTACTCGAAACCGAGCACGCCGGCCTCCGACAGCGGGCTGTTGAAGATCTCGACCGGCTCCTGGTTCTCGGCGATGTTCATGAGCGGCCGGTGGTTGTAGTCGGTCACCCGGTCGTGCAGCACGGCGTGCCGCTGGCTGAACGTCCCGCGCTCGCAGTCCTGGCCGCTCAGCCGTACCCGGTTGCCCGAGTCGGCGGTGACGGCGAACGCGAGCGCCTCGGCCGCGGCCCAGTCGACGGGCCGCTTGCCGTCCGCCATGTCGGCGCGGGCGGCGAGGAAGCGCCGCAGGTTGCGGTGCAGGTTGAATCCCTCGGGCAGCACCACCATCCGCCTCAGGTAGTCGATCAGCTTGCCCTGGTCGACTCCGGTCTCCGGTTCCGGGATCTCCTCCATGCGCCCGCCGACGAAGGCGTTCCAGACGCCGTCGTAGGCCTGCGGACTCGTCTTCTCGTTCATCCGGCGGGCGGTGGCGAGAGCCCCCTCGAGGCGCTTCTCCTCGCGCTCGATGTGGATGTCCGCCTCCTCGGGCTTGATCTCGCCGAGTTCGAGCAGGTGCTCCAGGTAGTGGACCCGGACCGGATCCCGGGCCCGGATTCCGTCGTAGAGGATGGGCTGGGTGAAAGCCGGCTCGTCGCCCTCGTTGTGCCCACGCCGCCGGTAGCAGTAGAGGTCGATGATGACATCGCGACGGTAGCGCTGGCGGAAGTCCAGGGCCACGTTGACGACCTGGGCCACCGCCTCCGGCTGCTCGCCGTTGACGTGGAAGATCGGCGCCTGGAGCATCTTCGCGACGTCGGTGCAGTAGGTGTTCGAGCGTGAGCTCTCGGGCGGCGTTGTGAAGCCGATCTGGTTGTTGACGACGACATGGAACGCGCCCCCGATGTGGTAGGGGGGAAGCTCGGACAGGTTGAGCGACTCCTGGACGATTCCCTCGCCGGCAAAGGCGGCGTCGCCGTGGATGAGGAACAGCACCGCCCGGTCGCGCAGTTCGTTGCCGATCCGGTCCTGTTTGGCGCGCACGCGGCCCATCGCCACCGGGTTGATGAACTCGAGGTGGCTCGGGTTGAACGAAAGGGACAGGTGGATCCTGCGGCCCTGATCCGTGGTCCAGTCGCTCGAGTGCCCCATGTGGTACTTGACGTCGCCGCCGCCCGTGTACTGCTCCGCGTCGAGGTCCTCGAACTCGCGGAAGATGTCCCGGGTCGGCTTGCCGATGATGTTGGCCAGCACGTTCAGGCGGCCGCGGTGGGACATCCCGAAGACGATCTCTATCGCGCCCTGCGCGGCCACTTTCTCGATCGCCAGGTCGAGGAGAGGAATCAGGCTCTCCGCGCCCTCGAGCGAGAAGCTCTTGGCGCCAAGGTACTTCTTCTGGATGAACTCCTCGAACACCGCGGCGTCGATCAGTTTCTTCAGGATGCGCACCTGTTCGCGGCGGCTGAGCTGGACCCGGTTGCGGCTGACCTCCATCCGCTCCTGGAGCCATGAGCGGACCTCCAGGTCGTCGATGTGCATGAACTCGGCGCTGATGTACTTGCAGTACGTTTCGCGCATGCGCTCGAGCAGTTCGCGCACCGTTGCCGTATCGGCGCCGGGAATGCCAGCCGTCGACACCGTGCGGTCCAGGTCGCTCTCGCGGATGCCCAGACCCTCGAGCTCGAGTTCCTCCGGCAGCACGGGCGGGTTGCGGAGCGGGTTGATGTCGGCGTACAGGTGACCGCGGATCCGGTAGTTGCGGATCATGTCGTCGACGCGGCGCTGCAGTTCGACGTCCCCGGTCAGGGCTGGGGATGCGCTCGTGGGCGCCGACGCGGCGGGTGGCGGGGCAGGCCTCGGTTCGGTGGGCGACGGAGTTGCCGGCGAAGCCGCGACCGGGCGCGCCGTTTCGCCGTTGCCGCCGAACAGGGTAGAGGGCTGCAGCTCCGGTCCGATCGCGTCGTTGCCCAGCTCGCCGCTGGCTGCCAGGGCGTCGAAGTACCGGCGCCAGGCCGGGTCGAGCGACGCCGGGTCGCGGCGATAGTCGGCCAGAAGCGCTTCGACGTAGTCGAGGGAGAGGCTGTGCAACCCGGTCTGCTCGCTCATCGCTGCCTACCTCATGGACGGGGAGCCCGGCGGCGTCAGGCCCGTTCGGCCTGGAGCCGCGGGTCGATTACATCCCTCAGCGTATCGCCGACGAGGTTGAAACTCAGCACCGCGAGGAAGATCGCCACGCAGGCTGGGGGAATCATGTGGCCCGCAGTGAACAGATTCTCGTAGCCGGAGCGGAGGATCGTGCCCCAGGAGGCGTCGGGAGGCTGGACGCCGAAGCCGAGCCAGGAAAGTCCCGCTTCGATCAGGATGGACACCGCGATGCCGAACGTCACGCTGACCAGTACCGGCGCCAGCGCGTTCGGCAGCAGGTGGCGGAGGACGAGCTGCGCCGGCTTGACGCCCAGTGAGCGCGCCGCGAGCGCGTAGTCGGTCTCGCGGATGCGCAGGATCTCGCCGCGGGCGAAACGGGCGATGCCGACCCAACGGGTCAGGCCGATGACGATCATCACGTTCTCGATGCTGGGCGGGAACCAAGCCAGTACGGCGAGGATCAGGAAGAAGGGTGGGAAGCACATGACGACTTCGATGAAGCGCGAGATGACGAGGTCCGCCGCGCCGCCCGCGTAGCCCGCGATGCAACCGAGCACGAGGCCCAGGATGACCGCGATGCCCATCGACAGGAAACCGACCTTCATCGACACCACGGTGCCGTGGACCATTCGCGACAGGACGTCGCGTCCCGACTGATCGGTGCCCAGCCAGTGACGGCTGGAAGGCCCGGCCAGAGGCTCGGCGGCGATCTCCCTCGGGCCGTAGCGCACCGGCGTCCACAACGCCCAGTCGCCACGCTCCGGGTCGAACTCCCGCTTGAAGTCGAAGGTCGCCAGCCGGTAGGGGCGCTGCTTCTGGATGATCAGGCTGGCGCCCGGGACCTGGTGGATGAGGTCGACGACCGCCGGATAGTAAAAGCCGCCGTCGAACCGGCACAGGATGGGCTGTTCGTTGGCCAGTATCGGCGACAGGAAGGCGACGAGAAACAGCACCGCGACCACGCAGAGGCCGACCATGCCGAGCCTGTGGGTGCGGAACCGCCGCCAGGTGATGCTCCAGTAGGAACGCACGGGTGGAGAGTTGCCGGCGGCCGCGACCGTCATCGTCACTTCTCGTAGCTGATGCGGGGGTCGACCAGACCGTAGGTCAGGTCGGCGATGAACGTGATGCCGAGCACGAGCAGGGCGGTGATGAAGTTGAGCGCCATGATCGTCGGGTAGTCGCGCTGCAAGACTGACTCGAAGTACAGGCGGCCCAGTCCCGGCCAGTTGAACATGTACTCGAGGATTACGCTGCCGCTCAGCACGAACGGGAAGGTGAGGCCGATCAGCGAGATCAGCGGGATCAGGCTGTTGGTGAACGCATGCTTGAGCACGACGCTCCGTTCACCGAGGCCCTTGGCGCGGGCGGTGCGGATGTAGTCCTGCCGCACCACCTCGAGCAGGTTCTGGCGGATGAAGCGGGAGTAGTAGGCCAGGTTGCCGAACGTGAAGCAGAACGTGATCAGGACGTAGTGCTGGGCCAGATCCCACATCTGGCCGAGGGTCGTCATCTCGTCGTAGCCGTCGGACCTCATGCCGCGGAAGGGCAGCAGGTCCCATTTCACGCCGAGGTAGAGGATGAGCAGCATCCCGGCGACGTAGTTCGGCACCGAATAGAGCATGTAGAGCCCGGTGCTCACCGAGCGGTCGAAGCCGCCGCCCTGCCGTAGCGCGCTGTAGATCCCGATCGGCGTCGAGATGATCAGGGTCAGCATGAAGGAGAGCAGGGCCACCGACAGCGTCGGCCACAGCGCCTCGCCGATCTTCGCCGACACCCTCCTGCCGTCGTGGAAGGACGACCCGAGGTCGCCCACGACCAGTTTGCCGACCCAGTTCGCGTACTGCACGGGGATCGGCTTGTCGAGCCCGTAGAGCTCGCGCAACTGCTGGTAGACGCGCTCCGAGACCGCGGCGTCGGCGATCTGGGACGTCTGGATCTGGGCCGGATCGCCCGGTACGAGCTGGATGATGAAGAACGAGATGACCGAGATACCGAACAGGGTGACCAGTCCGGTGACGAGCCGGCGAAGGATGTAGCTGAGCAACGGCGATCTCGATGAGAGTGAGGCTGCCTACAATACCGCCCCTTGAAGGGTGCGAGAGCAGCGGGTGACGGGCGGCCGGTACGCCGGGAGTTGGGCGCCGTGGTGCGGCTGGCGGCGCCGGTCATCCTGGTACAGGTCGGCATGGTGCTGATGGGGGCCGTCGACACGATGATGCTGGGCCGCGTGTCGGAGACGGACCTGGCCGCCGGGTCGATCGGCAACGCACTCAGCATCGCCGTGATCTGGTCCTTCATCGGCATCCTGCTGGCAATCGATCCGATGGCCGCGCAGGCGTTCGGCGCCGGCGATCACCGGCGGATCAGCAGGGTACTTTGCCGCGGCGTGGGCATGGCGGTCCTGCTTTCGGTGCCGGCAACTCTGATCGTGCTCGTGCTGGATCGCGCACTTCCGCTCACGGGTCAGCCGCAGGCCATCGTCGAGCCGGCCGCCGCGTACCTTCGGGGCATCGGTCCCGGAGTCATTGCGTTCCTCCTCTTCATGTGTCTGCGGCAGACGCTCCAGGCGATGAGCATCGTGCGGCCGGCCCTGATCGCGATCGGCGTTGCCAACGTGTTCAATGTGATCGCGAACTGGGCGCTGATCTTCGGCCATCTCGGATTCCCGGCGCTCGGTGTGCGGGGCTCCGCTTACGCGACATCCGGGTCCCGCTGGGTGATGCTGATCGTCGTGGCCGCGTTCGGATGGCGTCACCTGCGCCGCTACGTCGGCGGCTGGCGGTTGTCGTGGCTGCGGCCGGCCGCCTTGCGTCCCTTCCTGTTCGTGGGTGTGCCGATCGCGGTTCAGGTGTCGCTGGAAGTCACCGTGTTCAGTTTCGCGGCCGTGCTCATCGGTCGCCTGGGGGAGGCGCAACTCAGCGGCCACCAGGTAGCGATCAGCCTTGCCTCGATCTCCTTCATGGTGCCCCTGGGTTTCGCCGGCGCGGCGACGACGCGTGTCGGCAACGCGATCGGGCGCAGGGATCCGGTGGGGGCCCGCCGCTCGGCGCTGGTCTGCCTGAGCCTCGGCGCCGGCGTGATGATCGCCTTCGGTCTCGTCTTTTTTTCGCTGCCGCAGCTTCTGGCGCGCGTCTTCAGCGACGTGCCGGCTGTGATCGCCGCGGCCGCCGCGTTGATCCCGATCGCCGGACTGTTTCAGGTCGCCGACGGCTTGCAGGTGGCCGCCGCCGGTGTGCTGCGGGGAGCTGCCGACACACGGTTCCCCGCCGCTGTCGCGCTCGTGGGGTACTGGGTCATCGGCATGCCGGCCGGCGCCTGGTTGACCTTCGAGAGAGGGCTCGGCCCAAGCGGCGTGTGGTGGGGCCTGACCTTCGGGCTGGTCTTCGTGGCGATCTTCCTTGCGTTTCGCGTTCGCTGGCGGCTCTGGCTGGGCGGTGCGGTGGGCCTGCTTCCGGCCGAAGTCGTCGAGGACGACTGACGGGAGCTTCACCGCGGACCGTTGCCCGGATAGTCTCCCGCCGGCCCGGAGCGGTCTCCGGTTCCGAGGGAGGACCAGCCAGCCATGCCGAGCAAGAAAGCCGTACTCGCCTACAGCGGCGGTCTCGACACGTCCGTCATCCTGCGCACCCTGCAGGAACGGGGGTTCGACGTCGTTGCCGTGATCGTCGACGTCGGGCAGCGCGAGGACTTCGACCGCCAGGCCCACCGGGCGGAGGCGATCGGCGCCACGAAGGTCTACGTCGAGGACGTCCGCCGCGAGTTCGTGAACGACTTCATCTACCCGGCGATCGCCGGGAACGCGGTCTACGAAAACCGCTACCTGCTCGGTACCGCCCTGGCGCGGCCGTTGATCGCGCGCCGCCAGGCCGAGATCGCGATCCGCGAGGGCGCCGACGTGCTTTCCCACGGCGCCACCGGCAAGGGCAACGACCAGGTCCGGTTCGAGTTCGCCTACGCCGCCCTCGCGCCGCACATCGAGGTCTACGCGCCCTGGAAGGACGCGGAGTTCCTGAAGCGCTTCCAGGGCCGCACCGATCTCCTGAACTATGCGGAGGAGCAGGGCATCCCGATCGAGGCGTCGTCCGAGAAGCCGTACAGCATGGACGAGAACCTGATGCACAAGAGCTACGAAGCCGGCCTGCTCGAGGACCCGATGCAGACGCCGACCGAGGACATGTTCTCGCTCACCGCGTCCCCGCTCGACGCCCCGGACGAGCCCACCGAAGTCGAGATCGAGTTCAGGGACGCGCGCCCGGTCCGCGTACGGGACCGGACGAACGGCGTAGAGCACACGGACCCGCTCACGCTGTTCGAGTACCTGAACGAAGTCGGCGGCCGGAACGGCATCGGCCGCATCGACATCGTCGAGAACCGCTTCGTGGGCATCAAGTCGCGCGGCGTCTACGAGACGCCGGGCGGGACCATCCTCCACCACGCCCTTCGCGACCTCGAGGGCGTGGCGATGGACCGCGAGGTCCAGCGCCTGCGCGATGGTCTGTCGCCCAAGTTCGCCGAGCTGATCTACAACGGTTTCTGGTTCTCGCCCGAGATGGAGTTCATCCGCGCCGCCTTCCAGCAGGCCGAGCGGATCATCGACGGAACCGTCCACGTCCGTCTCTACAAGGGCGGCGTGACGATCCTCGGCCGCGAATCGCCGAGCTCTCTCTACGACCAGAACCTCTCGTCGATGGATGTCGAGGGCGGCTACGATCAGACGGACGCGCGCGGCTTCATCCGGATCAACGCGCTCCGGCTCAAGGCCCACCAGGTCATCGTCGGCGGGCGGTCGTGAGGCGCACTCGGACCTGACCGGCGACGCCTAGCCTGTACTCCCCGAGGTCGCTGGTCAGCGCAACCTGCGGCCGCTCGGCCGTGACCTCCAGGTTCACCCGGTGGGGCGAACTCTTGCGCATCGAGTGGCGGACGCCGAGACGAAGGTGTTCCTTTCCGGTTGCCGACGCGGCCACGGCCTGGGCGAACGGCGTCACCATGGAGGCGCCGATGCCCACTCCCCATGCGACTTCGGCCCGGGTGCGCGACGCTCCGGGATCCCTGCGAGCGGAGGCGGCGGCCAGCGCGTCAGACGACATTCCGATCCACCGGGGAGAGTCGGAGCGCCACAGGGCGTTCGCGCGTGCGGCCGCACTGCCGAACTGCTGGGCAACGAGCAACGACAGTCCTTCGCCGTCCTTCGTCGCTGGACGAAGCTCGATCGTGGCGCCGACACCCTCTTCCTCGTAGCGCGCCCTGCCCTGGGTCACCAGAGTCCTGCCGGTGGCGTGGACGCGCAGCCGGCCATCGGCGGAAACTACTTCCAGGCCGCCCACGAACTCGGTCCCGGTTCCGCTGATCGAGGAGCCGCCGTCATAGCGCTGGGCCACCTGGGTGAAGGGGCGAAAGACGAGCGTGCCGACCTTGCGGGTCAGGGAGCCTTCGAGACCGATCCGTCCCCGACCTGCGTCGCCGCCGAGACCGGCGTTTCCGCCTGATCGGCCGGATGGGTCGCCTCCCTCGATCACGGCGGCCCCGATATCGCCGCGCAGGGCGAACTCGAGCGATCCGGCGTTCGCCACGCGCTGGCGGAAGCCGGCGAGGCCGAGCCGCATGCGCGCGTCGGACGACGGCGGCCCGCCTTCCGCCGGAGCGGTGTCTCGAACGAGATCGCCCTGGCCCATGGCGCCCACGGCCCAGAGTTCCGTCCGGCACGGCTTCCGGGACGGCCCGCTGCAACCCAACGCGTAGCGGGCGTAAGGGTAGACGCCCTCGAGGTCGAGACGCACGGCGCCGCTGCCCGCGTCCGCCAGCCGGTAGCGTCCGGTGGCGTCGAGCCAGGACACGGCGGTCCCGAACATGAACCGGCCGGCCGTGTAGTCCACGCCGACGAAGGGCAGTTCGGGCCTGACCGCGTACGCGTTCTCGCCTGTTCGTCCGCTGAACGACCGACGAGCCCCGGCTCCCCAGAGCGACAGCGTCCCGCCTGGGCGCTCTTCGTCGAGCCGCTCCACCTTTCGGACGAACTCGAAGCTGTCGGTCGCGAAGTCGAAGTCCAGGTCGGGAGTTCCGCACACCTCGTGGCTTGCTGCCCGACCCTTCTCCAGGCCGATGCGCTCCACGTCGATACGCTTTCGAGGTCCGGCTTCGCAGCGGTCGAGCGACTTCAGCTTCAGGCGGTTTCGGCCCGGCCCTTTCGCGAACCGTCGGCCGACCGTGTCCGTCGCGCCAAGCAGCATCCCGCGCGCGAAGCCGCCAAGGACTGCTTCTTCCACTTCCTGCGTCCCACCCTCGCGTGGGAAGTCGCCCGCTGCTGCCGCCCGCGCTGGTCCGAAGGTGCCGACGACCAGGGCCACGGCGCAGAAGCAGCAGGAGGTTCGATGCACGGCGGTCCGATTCTATGCGCTTCTTTGCATATGAAAACGGGGATCGCCGAACCTGCCTGCGGCCTCGCCTGCGCCCTATCCGGCCATCGCCTGGAGCTTCTCGGTCAGGAGGGGTACAACCTGCTTGTAGTCCTCGACGATTCCGAAACTGCAGTGCTTGAAGATCGGCGCGTCGGCATCCGTGTTGATCGCGGCGACGACCTTGCTGTCGCCCATGCCGAGCAGGTGCTGGCTGGCGCCGGATATCGCGATGGCGATGTAGAGCTCGGGGGCCACCTTCTTGCCAGTCTGGCCGACCTGCCAGTTGGGGGGGACCCAGCCGGCGTCGCAGGCTGCGCGCGAGGCGCCCTGTTCGGCGCCGATCGCGTCGGCGAGCTTCTTCAGCTCCTGGAACGGCTCGGGGCCGCCGAGTCCGCGGCCGCCGGAGACGATGACCGGCGCGTCCTCGAGCCGCACGCCTTCCTGCGCGGCCACTTCGCGGCCGGTGATGCGGATGCGCGGGGGATCGAGGGTGAGGTCGGCGCTCGTGACGTCGCCGGGCGCGCCCTGCTCGGGGGCCGGCTCAAAGCCCCTGGCCCGCAGCCAGACGACCGCCGGCTGCTTCTTCAGCCGGTAGATCGAGATCGCCTTGCCGCCGTAGGCCGTGCGCTGGGCCAGCAGGTGGTCGCCGTCCACGCGGATCGCGGCGGCGTCGGCCATCGAGCTGCCGCCCAGGCGGTGGGCAAGCCGGGGCGCGATCTCCTGGCTGTAGGTGTCGTTGCTGAGCAGCACCGCGACGTAGTCGCCGCCGCCCGCCGCGTGGAGTTGCTGGGCCGCCTGCAGCGCCTGCTCGGGCTGGTAGTCGCGTAGCGACTCGTTGGCGCCGACCACGACGCGGTCGGCGACGGCCGCGAGCGCCGCGACCGCGTCGTCCGCGGCGGGGCCGATCACCAGGGCATGGAGTTCGCCGCCGACGCTCTCGGCAAGGGCGCGGCCGGCGCCCGCCGCGCCTTGCGCGGCGCGGTCGTAGCCGAGACTGCCCAGGACACAGACTGCAACGTTCGCCATCGGTCTTCCTTTCGTCCTTTCCTGCGCGGTTGCGCTATCACCCGATCGAGGCGACGACTTCGTGGATGCGCTTCGCCAGTTGGTCGACCCGTTCTTCCAGCGTGTCGCCTTCCGCCAGCTCGCACTCGACCTCGTCCGTCGGGATGAAGATCTCCTCGACCTCGAAGATCGACGAACCGGCCCGAATCTCCTCGCTGTCCAGCTCCAGATCGGCGAGGCTCAGCTTCTGGAGCGGCTTGCGGTAGGACATCATCACGTCGCGCGTCTTCGGGATGCGGGGCACGTTGTCCTCGTTGTTCGTGATGGTGACGAGGAAGGGGGGCTCGGCCTCAGCGACCTCGATGCCGACATCGGTCTGACGGCGGAGGGTGACGCCGCCGTTGCCGGGCTGGAGGCTCTCGACGAAACCCAGCGCCGGCCGGCCGAGTTCCTCGGCCAGCAGGCCGCCGGTCTGTCCCACGCCCCAGTCGCCCGACTCGCGGCCGACGAGCACGGCGTCGAAGGGGCCGCCGTCCTGCTCGAGTCGCCGGATCGCCGCCGCCAGCACGCGACCCACGGCCGCCGCGTCCGGGTTCGTGTTGCCGTCACGTTCGACCAGGCAGGCCTCGTCGACCGTCATCGCCATCGCCTTGCGCAGACAGTCCTCGGCCGAGGACTCGCCGTAGCAGAGGGCCGTGATCTTCACGTCGCCGCCTGCCGCCTCGCGGAACTGGAGAGCCGTCTCGACGGCGTTCTCGCAGAAAATGTTCGTCACCAGGTTGGCGCCGCCCCGCCTGGCGGCCTTGACTGCGGGATCGATCTGAAAGTCTCGGGCGGGGACGTCCGGATCGAGAATCTGCTTCAGGCAGACGAGCAGTTTCATTTGCGTCTCCTTCGCCGGCTACCCGGTCCCCGGGTTGCCGGCGTTGCTGTGGTCACCGCGGTTCAGCACCGCCGAGATCGCCATGCGGGTCACCTCCGCCACCACCTCGTCGCCGTCCAGCCGGCCGTCGGCTCGGTACCAGCGTGAGATCCAGAGGATCATCCCCACCAGGCTGAACGCTCCCACGGTCGGGTCGAGGCCGACGACCTTGCCTTCGTCGCGCAGGGCGGCGAGGGTGTCGGCGATGAAGTCGACGTAGTCCCGCTGCCTGCCGATGATGTCGGTGCGATCGTCGGGGAGCAGCCCTTCGAGTTCGTTGACCAGGATAGTCAGCGCCGAGGAGTCCTGGGTGATCAGCCGGGCGTGGCGAGCGACG
The DNA here is from genome assembly GCA_009836625.1 of Holophagales bacterium. Lineage (GTDB taxonomy): Bacteria > Acidobacteriota > Thermoanaerobaculia > Multivoradales > Multivoraceae > Multivorans. The sequence continues at coordinate 875,302 of VXVC01000004.1, read as the reverse complement.
ATCGTCTCCAGGCGGGCCTGCGGATCCTGTACGCGCCGGGCCGGTTCGATGACCTGCTCGTCGAGCTGGTCCATGGCGAAGCCCATGATCGCGAACAGGAGGTCCTGCTTGCCCTTGATGTAGTAGTAGAGGCCGGCCTTGGTCAGGCCGACCGCGGCGGCGATGTCGTTGATCGAAGTGGCGTGGTAACCCTTGCGGTGGAAGATCCGCGCTGCACTGCGGTAGATCTCCGCCCGCCGGTCCTGTTCGCCGTTGGCCGCGGTGGCGGCGGCTCGGAGGGCCGCGTTGTCCAGGGCAGTCATCGGGTCGAGGGTCCTCGGAAGGTCACGGAGAGTAGTCTACCGACCGCCCGGTAGGTTGGCAATGGACCGGGTGGAAGGAGCTGGGCTAGGGGACGGTTTGGTCGGAGTCGCCGACCGCGTCCCAGAGCAGTTCCGCCACGTCCCTGACCTTGACCTCGCGGTCCCCGCGCCGGGCGTTCACGCCGTCATCGAGCATGGTGGCGCAGAAGGGACAGCCCACGGCCACCACGTCGGCTCCGGTGTCGACCGCCTCCTGGGCGCGTTCCTGGTTCACGCGCTGATCCGGCGGCTCGTCGACGAAGGCCATGCCGCCCCCACCTCCGCAGCAGAAGCTCGTGTTCCTGCTGCGCTCCATCTCGACCTGGCGCGCGCCGCCGACCTTCGCGAGCAGGTTGCGGGGCGCCTCGTACTCGCCGTTGTGGCGGCCGAGGTAGCAGGGATCGTGGAAAGTGATCGTCGAACTCCCGCTCGAACTGTCCGCGGCGCCGTGCCCGTCGAGACGGCCCGACTCCAGCAGTTGATCCAGGAACTGGGTGTGGTGGTAGACCTCGTAGCTGCCGCCGAAGTGCGGGTACTCGTTCCTGAACGAGTTGAAGCAGTGCGGGCAGGAGGTGACGACCTTGCGGACGCCGTAGCGCTGCATCGTCTCGACGTTGCCCTTGGCCAGCATCTCGAACAGGAACTCGTTGCCGACGCGGCGGGCGGGATCGCCGGTGCAGGACTCCTCGCGGCCGAGGATCGCGAACTTGACTCCCGCCTTCCGGAGCAGCTTCGCGGTGGCGCGGACCGTGTTCCGGTTGCGCTCGACCAGGGCGCCGCCGCAGCCGACCCACATCAGGACCTCGGCTTCGTGCGGATCGTCCATCTCTGCCATCACGTCGATATCGAGGCCCTCCGTCCAGTCGACCCGGCTGAACTGCGTGCCCGCGAACGGATGTTGGCGCGACTCGAGCGAGTTCATCATGTCCATCATCCCTTCGGGGAAGTCCGCCTCCTCCATGACGAGGTAGCGGCGCGCGTCGACGATCTTCGGCATCTGCTCGATGTGGACCGGGCAGGCCTCCATGCAGGCGGCGCAGGTGGTGCAGGCGAACAGCGCCTCCGGCGATACGGCGGTCTTCTGGTCGATGATCGGCAGCAACTCGTCGCTTGCGTTGGCGCCGCTTCCGTTCCCGTTGCCGTTTCCGTTGAGGAGGAACTGGTCGCCCTGCCTGTGCATCAGCCCCTGCAGGTCGAGGATGATGTCCCGCGGCGACAGCGACTTGCCCACCGTGTTGGCCGGGCAGACGTCGGTGCAGCGCCCGCACTCCGTGCAGGCGTCGAAGTCGAGCAGATCCTTCCAGGTGAAGTCGCCCAGGTGATTGATCCCGAACCGCTCGGCGGTCTCGAAGTCGATCGTCTTGAGGGAGCCGCCGTAGCCGTCCAGGTTTGCGGTGAAGATGTTCAGCGGAGCAGTAAAGACGTGCGACATCTTGCTGAACGGCACCCAGGCGATGAAGCCGAAGGCCACGACCAGGTGGAACCACCAGATGACGACATGCCCGGTCTGCATCGCCGCGTCGCTCATCAGCGGGTCCGATGCGAGTGCGAACACGTTGCCGATCGGCGACCAGGCGGCCCACGGGTCGTCGGTGACGGCGATGCGCCAGCCCTCGACCATGAAGCCGGTGAGCGCCATGACGAAGATAGTGACCAGAATCCAGCTCGCTTCGTCGGTGTAGACCAGCAGGTTCGGCTTCGAGATCCAGCGTCGAATCGCGGCCAGGGCGACGCCTACCAGCACGAAGAGGCCGAAGACGTCGACGATCAGGGACTGGAAAACGAGGTAGAAGTGCCCCTTCATGATGTGCAGGGGCGTATCGTGGTGGATCGCGACCACGGTGGTGGCCAGGAACAGCACGATGAAGCCGGTGTAGACGAGCGTGTGGAAGACGCCCGCGTAGCGGCTCCTGATCGTGCGCCCCTGGCCCACGGCGTTCCTCAGGAAGAGCTGAAGACGCTCGCCGAGCCGGTCGAAGCGGACTGCCGGCTGGCCGGCCCGCCAGCGCCGGATCTTCAGCCAGAAGCCCCAGCCGAAGATTGCCAGGGTGGGGACCATCAGCACATACACCAACCAGGTGTACTCGATGTTCCAAAAGACCTCTCGGGTTGCCTGCGTGGGGTCCATGGAGGGCACTGTACCGCCGACTCGAAACATCCGGCAATGCCGGTCAGTCGCCGGCCCGGCTTAACCTCTTGTTCATGAACAACTTACAGTGAGTCGGGGGCTCGCACCATATCCGGTGCGGAATGGCCCTAAGTTACTGACAACAAAGGGCTTACAAGGTATGAAGATGGTTGCTTTCCGCAGGGTTTTCCGCAGATTCTGCGGACTCCGGGCGGCGCGGGACCGCCTTCAGGCCGTCGCCGGGCGTGGATAGCCCAGTTCGGTGAGGGTCTGCTCGATTTCGTCGAGGATCGCCGGATCGTCGATCGTCGGCGGCACCGTCCAGGGCTCGCCGTCGGCGATGCGTCGCATCGTGCCCCGGAGCACCTTGCCGGACCTCGTCTTCGGCAGGCGTTCGACGATGGCAGCGACCTTGAACGAGGCGACCGGGCCGAGCTGGTCACGCACGCTCTGCACGAGTTCCGGGACGATCTCCGCTTCGCCGCGGGTTGAACCCGCGTACAGCACCGCCAGCCCCAGCGGCACCTGTCCCTTGAGCGAGTCGGCGACTCCGATGACGGCGCACTCGGCGACGTCGCTGTGGGAAGCCAGAATCTCCTCCATGGCGCCGGTGGACAGGCGGTGGCCGGCGACATTGATCAGGTCGTCCGTCCGGCTCATGATGTAGAGGTAGCCGTCGTCGTCAAGGTGCCCGGCGTCGCCCGTCTGGTAGTAGCCGTCGTACTCGCGGAGGTAGGACTCGATGTAGCCCTCGTCGTTCCGCCACAGGGTCGGCAGGCAGCCGGGCGGCAGCGGCAGGCGCAGCGCGATCGCGCCGTTCTCGCCGGGCGGCATTTCCCGACTCGATCCGGGCGTACCGGCGTCGTCGTGGTCGAGGATCCGCACGTCGTAGCCGGGCACGACTTTCGTGGGCGAGCCGTGCTTGACCGGCAGGGCGCCCAAACCGACGCAGTTGGCGGCGATTGCCCAGCCGGTTTCGGTCTGCCACCAGTGATCGATGACCGGTACGCCCAACTTGTCCTCGGCCCACTGCACGGTGTCCGGGTCGGCGCGTTCCCCGGCCAGGAACAGGGTGTGAAGGCAGCTCAGATCGAACTTCCCGATCAGTTCGCCCCGCGGGTCCTCCCGCTTGATCGCGCGGAACGCGGTCGGCGCCGTGAACAGCGCCGAGACGTTGTGTTCGGAGATCACCCGCCAGAAAGCGCTCGCGTCGGGCGTGCCGACCGGCTTGCCCTCGTAGAGCACCGTGGTGCAGCCGTGGATCAGCGGCGCGTAGACGATGTAGGAGTGTCCGACCACCCAGCCGATGTCCGAGGCGGCCCAGTAGACCTCGCCGGGCGACACGCCGTACACGTTGCCCATGCTCCAGTCGAGAGCCACCAGGTGGCCTCCGTTGTCGCGGACGACGCCCTTGGGAACGCCGGTCGTGCCGGAGGTGTACAGGATGTAGAGAGGGTCGGTGGCCTGGACCGGGACGCAGTCGACGGGGTCGGCCGCGGCCATCGCGTCGTGCCAGTCGCGGTCGTCCGAACCGAGTTCGGCGGTGTGCTGGGGACGCTGGAGCATGACGGTCGCGACGGGTTTGTGGGCCGACATCGCGATCGCCTCGTCGAGAAGGGGCTTGTACTCGACGATGCGGGCGGTCTCGATGCCGCAGGAAGCGGCAAGGACGACCTTCGGTCTGGCGTCCTCGATCCGGGTCGCGAGTTCCCTGGCGGCGAAGCCGCCGAACACCACGGAGTGGACGGCCCCGATCCGGGCGCAGGCGAGCATGGCGACGGCCGCCTCCGGCACCATTGGCATGTAGATCAGAACCCGGTCGCCGGTCTCGACGCGGAGGCCGCGCAGAACGCCGGCGAGTCGCGCGGTCTGCTCGCGCAAATCGGAGTACGAGATGATGCGCTTCGTATCCGTGACGGGACTGTCGTGGATCAGCGCCGGCCGGTCGCCCCGTCCCGCCTCGACGTGCCGGTCGACGGCGTTGTGGCAGGTGTTGACCTCCGCTCCGGCGAACCAGCGGTAGAACGGCGGGTTCCCATCGTCCAGCACGCGGTCCCAGCGCCTGTGCCAGGAGATCGCTTCGGCGGCCTCGGCCCAGAACCCCTCCGGGTCGGTCCGGGCCCGGTGCAGCGTCTGTTCGTAGCGGGTGCTCACGGTCGGCCGCTGCGGACGTCCTCCCAGATCCCGACGTCGAACCGGCCGAGTGAGTTGGCCGCGCCGCGGAACATCGCGTTCGTGTTGAACTCCATGGCGATGGAGCCGTCCTTGCCAACCGCGATGATGCCGCCGTCACCGGGCTTCAATGTCTCACCGATGACCTTGCGCGCGGCGTCTTCGACGGAGAGACCTGCGTACTCGATCAGCGCCGAGACGTCGTAGGCCACGGTGTGGCGGATGAACTCCTCGCCCCGGCCGGTGCAGGAGATCGCCGCCGTCTCGTTGTTCGCGTAGGTGCCCGCGCCGATGAGGGGCACGTCGCCGACGCGGCCGATCTGCTTGTACATCGTGCCTCCGGTCGAGGTAGCCGCCGCCAGGTTGCCGTAGCGGTCCATCGCCACCGCGCCGACGGTGCCGAGATGGGAGGCGTCGCCCTGGTCACGTTCCGGGCCGGCGTTGCCGGTGTAGTCCCCCTCGGGATTCGGCGCTCCGTCACCTTCGGAACTGGTGCTTCTCCGCCGGCTACGGATCTCGCGATACCGCTCCAACTGGGGTTCGGTCGTGAAGTAGGCCTGGACGTTCCGGCGGACGCCGGCGTTGACCGCGAAGTTGTCGGCGCCCTGACCGCTGAGGAGCACGTGCGGCGTGTCCTCCATGACGCGGCGGGCCAGTCGCACCGGATTGCGGACGTTCTTCACACCGGCCACCGCGCCGCAGGCGAGGGTGCGGCCGTCCATGATCGCGGCGTCCAGTTCGTGGGTGCCGATGGAGGTGAAGACCGAGCCGCGCCCCGCGTTGAATCGGGGATCGTCCTCGAGCGCGGCGACCACCTCTTCGACCACGCGGAGGCTCGCTTCACCCGCCGCCAACTGCTCGCCGCCGAGCGCCAGGACGTCCCGCAGGGCCTGGTAGTAGTCCTCGGCGTCCGTCGTGTCGCGACGGGCGCTGCCCGCGCCTCCGTGGATGGCGAGGGACCACTCGGGGACCGGCGCTGCTTCGGCTTCGCTTTCCTGGTTCAAGTCCTGTTGCTCTTCCGCGTTCTCGCTGCGTTCCGCCGAACCGCACGAGGTCAGACCCATGGCCAGGACCGCGCAGGCGACCACCGGGAGAGTCGGGAGAGGCAGTCGAGAACCGTTCACCATGTGCAGGCCCCGTGGTCCTTGAGGGCCTGTCAGGGCGATGACCAGGGGGCGCCGGCCGGAACCGGAGCGGTGGACGTTAGCACGGTGGTCCCCGGTGCCGGTGGGGCATAATGCGCGCTCGGTGGCCAACACGAAACGTCTGTCGGACTACGAAGACGAGCGGGACCTGGACGCTTTCTGGGAGGCGATCCGTCCCGCCGACGAACCCCTACGGCATCGCTGGTTCCTGCCCGCGGTCGTCCTGATCCTTGCGATCAGCGTGCCGTGGTACCTGCCGCCGTCGGTGGGCGGCCGGCTTGCGGCCGGCCTGCCCGTCTGGACCTGGATCACGATCGGCTGCGGCCTGGCCCTGGCGGTCGTCACCGCTTTCGCTTCGTTACGGCTGTGGCGGGACGGTGCCGACGAAGGCGGAGACGACCCGGCGTCGCCGGCCGTTTCCGGGGAGAACCCGTGAACACCTCCGTCCCCGAGGTGACCTTCGGGCCCGGTGCGCTGGCGGTTCTCGGCGGTTATCTCGTCGTCATGCTCGGCCTCGGCCTGCTCGGCCGTCTGAAGCAGAAGGAACGCTCGCTGCGGGACTTCTACCTTGGCGGCTCGACCTTCGGTTTCGCGGTCCTGTTCCTGACCCTGTTCGCCACCCAGTACAGCGGCAACACGCTGCTCGGCTTCGCCGGCCGCTCCTACGTCCAGGGGGCGACCTACATCGTCAGCGTGACCTTCATGGTCCTCGTCATCACGGTGTTCATGATCTACGCGCCGCGTCTGTTCCGCCTGGCCCGGCGCTTCGGCTACATCACGCCGACGGACTTCGTGTACCACCGTTTCGGCTCCCATCCGCTGCGCGTCCTGTGCGTCGTGCTCCTCTGCTGGGGCCTGGCCAACTACGTGCTCGAACAACTCGTGGCGATGGGGCACGGCGTCGAGGCGATCAGCGGCGGTCGCATGAGCTTCATGCAGGGCGTGCTGCTGCTGGTCGGCGTGATGCTGATCTACGAGTCGCTCGGCGGCATGCGGGCGGTGGCCTGGACCGACGCGGTGCAGGGTTCGCTGCTGCTGTGCGGCTGCGCGGTGATTCTGTACACCCTGGTGACCGCGGACGGCGGGCTGGCGGCGGCGTCAGAGGGGATTCGCGCCACAGCGCCGGAGAGGCTCGAGGCGCCGGACGCCCGCGGTCTGCGGACCTGGGTCAGCACGCTGCTCATGCTCGGCCTCGGCGTCGCGCTGTACCCGCACGCGATCCAGCGCATCTTCGCGGCGAAGGGCGAGAAGAGTCTGCGGCGGTCGCTGGCGGCGATGGGTTTCATGCCGCTGGGCACGACCCTGCTCGCCTTCCTCATCGGCTTCATCGCGCTGAGCCGGTTCCCGGGACTCTCGCAGCTCGAGAGCGACAAGGTCACGATCTACGTCCTGGGCGGCCTGATCGACCGTTCGCCGGTCATGTACTGGCTCATCGTGATGGTGTTCGCGGCGGTGGTGGCGGCGATCATGTCGACGGCGGACTCGGCCCTCCTGTCGATCGGGTCCATGTTCACGAAGGACATCTACAAGAGCTACTTCCGCCGGGAGGCGTCGGCCCGCGAGATGCTGATCGTCGGCAAGACGTTCGCGTGGGGCGTCATGGCGATCCTGATCCTGATGGCCTGGGTGTCGCTGGAGACGGAGAGTTCGATCTGGGTGCTAATCGAGCTGAAGCTCGAGTTCATGGTCCAGCTTTCGCCGGTGTTCATGCTCGGGGTCTACTGGCGGAGGATGCCCGCTTCGGCCGTGCTGGCCGGCATGGTGCTGGGCACGCTTCTCACCCTGGTCATCTGGTGCGGAGCCGCCGTCGACGTCTGGGCGACCCGCAGTCCGTGGGGAGTGGGCGCTGGCGTCTGGGGCCTGCTCGTGAACTACGGCATCTGCGTCGGCTGGACCGTGCTTCGCCCGTCGCCGCGGCGGGCGACCGCCCCGGCGTGAGGATCTCTCCAGTATGAGTGGGGCGGTGCGCAGGCGCCGGGTGTTTTCCGGCATTCAACCGTCCGGTGTGCTGCACCTGGGGAACTACCTGGGCGCCGTGAAGCACTGGGCAGCGCGCCAGGACGACCGCGAGAACTTCATCTGCGTGGTGGACCTGCACGCGATCACCGTGCGCCAGGATCCGGAGGCGCTGCGTTCGGGCACTCGCGAGTTGACGGCGATGCTGTTCGCCTGCGGCATCGACCCGGAGCGCACGACCCTGTTCGTCCAGAGCCACGTGCGTGCCCACGCGGAGGCCGCCTGGATCCTGGGATGCGCTACACCGATCGGCTGGCTCGAGCGGATGACGCAGTTCAAGGCGAAGTCGGAACGCCGGGGAGGCCGCGAGCGGATCGGCGTCGGTCTGTTCACGTACCCGGTGCTCCAGGCGGCCGACATCCTGCTCTACGACGCGGACGAGGTGCCGGTGGGGGAGGATCAGAAACAGCACGTGGAGCTGGCGCGGGACATCGCGGGCCGTTTCAACCACATCTACGGCGAGACCTTCGTCCTGCCCGAGGCGGTGATCCCGACCGCCGGCGCGCGGGTCATGGCTCTCGACGATCCGGCCGTCAAGATGTCGAAGAGCGAAACCGCCGGGCGTGGCCATGCCGTCCGTCTCACAGACACGGACGACGAGATCCGGCGTTCACTGAAGCGCGCGGTCACCGACTCGGGGCGCGAGATTGAGTTCAGCGACGACCCGGCCAGGGCGGGCGTCAACAATCTACTCCTGATCCACCAGGCGATCACGGGCCAGAGCGAGGACCAGGTCCTGGCCGACTTCGCCGGCGCTCGTGGCTACGGCGACCTGAAGATGGGCGTCGCCGAAGCGGTGATCGAGGTGGTGGCGCCGATCCGCCGGCGCTACGAGGAGCTGATGGCCGCGCCGGAAGAGCTCGACCGGCTGCTCGCCATCGGCGCGGAGCGCGCGCGGACAGTCGCGGAGCCCAAGGCGGCGGAGATTCGCCGGCTGGTGGGCTTCGCCTAGGAGCCGCGTCAGGAGTGGGCGCGGATCAGTTTCTCGATCCGCTCCATTCCGCGCTCCAGGGTCTCCATCGACGGACCGAAGCTGAGCCGGCAGTAGCTGTGGTAGCGCGCGTTGCGGCGGCGCTGGCCGGGGTTCACGTCGAAGAAGACGCCCGGAACCGTGATGACCTGGACCTGGAGCAACGCCTTGAAGAACTCGATGCCGTCGTTCAACGGCGCCGGCAGGCCGGCCAGGTTGCCCCAGACGTAGAAGGCGCCGCTGGGCTCGTGCTCGACTTCGATGCCCAGGCCGCGCAGCCGGTCGACGAGGAACCTCCGCTTGCGGGTGAATTCGGTCTGGATGGCCTGTGTCTCCTGCAGCACGAGTTCCGGCTCGAGCAGCGGCACGGCGGCTTCCTGGAACGGGTGATTGCCGCCTCCGTCGAGGAACGACCCCGCACTGGTCACCCGGTCGATCACGCTCACGGGCCCGACGATCCAGGACACCCGCCAGCCCGGATAACGCCAGTTCTTCGTCAGCCCGTCGACCAGGATCACGGGATCCCCGTTCACGTCGTCGACGTGTGCGGCTGCCGAGACCATCCTCGCGGTGTCGGCGATCTGAGTGCAGGAGTCGGGCGGCGGCGTGTAGATGTAGTGCGAGTAGAACTCGTCGAGGATGAAGGTGCAGGCGTTGTCGCGGGCTACATCGACCCAGTCGGCCAGTAGATCGCCTTCGACCAGTTGACCCGTCGGATTGCAGGGATTGCTGCACCAGAGCGCGGACAGGCCGCGGCCGACGATCTCCTTCTCGAGCAGCCGCCGCGAGGCGCGGTAGCCGTGGGCCGCGTCGAGCAGGATCGGGATCGGAATGAAGCCCTTGAAGGCGGTCAGTAGCTCCTCGTAGGCGGTGTAGTCGGGGATGAAGTGGCCCAGGTTCATCTCGCCCATCGCCGCGGCGATCCGGGTCATGGCCGGCCGGCCGCCGGGGGCGATGCTCACGTTCTCCCGCGTGTACTGCGAGCTCTTGTCGCGGCGGTAGAGGAAGTTGTAGAGATCGGCGACCCGCTCGCGCAGTTCGTCGATGCCGTCGACCGGCGCGTAGGTCTGGCGGCGCGGGTCGATGTGGAGTTCGTCGCGGCGGGGCGGCGCCCCCGGCAGCGGACCGACCTCGGGCGAGCCCTGGCCGAGGTTGTACCAGGTGCGGCCGTCGGCGCCGTGGCCGGCGGCCGCCGCGCGGTGCATCACGTAGATGACGCCGGTCCGCGGCACCCGGCGAAAGCCGGGCGTCTCGGGGTCGGCAACGGTGCCGGTGACGGTCGGGGTCACTTCCTCTATCATCTTCGGCCGATGTGCTTCGTGGGGCGGGCCGTGGCCAACAGCCGATCGAGCCCTTTTCGACTTTGGGCGGCCGAGCTTATTCGAGTGCGTCCGGCGTCGCGAGGGGCTGTTTCCGGGGGCCGTTCGTGACCCTCGACCCGGTGCTGAGTCATCTGCTTTCCGCTCGGCCCGCGCCGCTTGCCGCAGGCGACGATCCGGCCGGCTGGTACCAGTCGTTCCACCAGGAGGTGCTGGCGCCGTGGCAGGCGCGCACGAACGGCGGCGCCAGCGCTTCCGGCCGCGATCACTTCGCCCACGGTCTGCTCGGCGGTTTCGTCGCCGATCGTCCGGCCTGGGCGCTGGTGGCGGGGCATCAGGCGGCGGTGAGGCGTCTGGCCTGGGAACGGGGCGGCCTGGATCTGGTCCCTGACGGCGGCATCGTCGCCTTCTGTGCCAGCGAGGAGGGAGGAGCGCATCCGCGCGCCGTTCACTCCTCGCTCAGGAAGGCGCCCGACGGCGGGTTCCGCCTCGAGGGTCAGAAGAGATGGGCCACCCTGGCGCCGTCCGCGGCCGCGCTGCTGGTCATCGCCTCCCTGGGCCGTGACGGCGACCGCAACCGCCTGCGGGCGCTGTGCGTGCCGAGCGACAGGAGCGGGATCGGTATCGCTCCCATGGATCTGGGCGACCGGAAGCCGTCCAATCCCGAAGTGCGGCACGCCGTCGTCGATCTGAGCTCCGTTCCGGTTGCGGCCGGCGAGGTGATGGACGGCGACGGTTACACGGACGCGATCAAGCCCTTCCGGACGATCGAGGACCTGTACATCGGCGCCGCGACGACCGCGTACAACCTGGCGCTTGCCCGGCGGTCGGGGTGGCCCGAAGCCGCGGTCGAGGATCTTCTGCTCCTCCTCGTTGCCGCCGGCGCTCTGGCCTTCGGCCCGCTGGACGAACCGGCCGCGCACCTCGGCGTCGCAGCTCTGTCCCGGGCGACCGCGCGGGTTCGCGCCGATCACGAGGAGCACTGGGCACTCGTGGACGAGGCCGCGGCCGCGGCCTGGCGACGCGCTGCCGGTGGCGGCGGGGTCGCCGCGCGCGCCCAGGAACTCCGGCGGCAAGGGGCCTGGACGCGGCTCGCCGCGTCGTCGACCTGAGCCCGGCCATGCTCGACCGCATCCGCAGCTTCTTCGGTGAACGGATCGACCCCGAGCGGGCGGACGATCCGGATGCTCGCCTGCGGCTGGCGGCGGCAGCGCTGATGGTCGAGGTGATGCGCGCCGACTTCGATGCCGCGGAGGAGGAGAAGGAGGCGGTGCTGGCCGGCGTCAGACGCCATCTCGGACTCACCGAGGGGCAGACCAGCGAACTGGTGGAGCTTGCCGAATCGGAAACCGAGGGCTCCGTCTGCCTGTACGAGTTCACCCGGCTGATCCACGAGTCCTTCGACAACGCCCGCAAGGGCCGGCTCATCGAGGAGTTGTGGCGGGTGGCGTTCGCCGACCGTGTGCTCGAAGCCCAGGAGGAGTTCCTGATCCGGAAGATCGCGAGGCTTCTGCACCTCCCGCACGGAGACTTCATCGCCGCCAGGCAGCGGGCGCGGGCACGGGTCCAGGAGGGCGCCGGGCAGTGACGACGGCAGCGACTCCGGTGGAAGCGCACCCGTCCGACCTGCATCCGATCGAGGCGAGCGCGCTGCACGCGCGCCGCGAACGGGTCTTCCTTATCCTGGCGGGTTTGTTCCTGGGCTCGATGACGATGCTGAACATCCTGGGCGTGACGCGGTTCCTGGACCTGAGCTTCACCATCTTCGGGCTGCGGGTGCCGATGCCGCTGGCGATCGGCGTGCTGCCCTATCCGCTGACCTTCCTGTGCACGGACTTCATCTCCGAGATCTACGGTCGCAAGCGGGCGAACTTCCTGGTCTGGGTCGGCTTCCTCGTCAACATCTGGCTCGCGGTCATCCTTTGGCTGGGTGGCGCGCTGCCGGGGTTCGACGCGCCGGTGCCCGGTCCGGATGGCCGGTTGCCGATCTTCTTCGAGATCCGGACGATGACGCTGGGCGTGATCGCGGCGTCGATGATCGCCTACCTGAGCGCGCAACTCTGCGATGTCTGGGTCTTCCACTTCTGGAAGCGGCTGACGAAGGGGCGGCACCTGTGGCTGCGCAACAACGGATCGACGGTGGTCAGCCAGTTCGTCGACTCGTTCTCCGTCATCACGATCACCCACTTCGCCGCGGGTGCGATTCCCATCGAGAGCGGAGAACCGATCTGGCCGCAACTGTGGGTCTTCATCGGTACCGCCTACGTGTTCAAGTTCACGGCGGCCGCGGTCGATACGCTGCCCTTCTACCTGGGCACGCGCTGGTTGCGACGCTATCTCCAGATAGAGGAAGAGTAGGATTCCTCGCTCTCTTGTGAGCGGTGGAGCGATGAGCAACTCAGCGGACAACTGGAACCCGACATCCTGGCGGAGCGCCGACGTGCGCCAGCAGCCGACCTATGCCGACCAGGAGGCCCTTCAGGCGACGGCCGTCAGGCTTGCCGCGCTGCCGCCGCTCGTGACCTCCTGGGAGGTCGAGACGCTCAAGCGGCAGTTGGCCTCAGCGGCGCGGGGCGAGCGCTTCGTTCTCCAGGGCGGGGACTGCGCGGAGAGCTTCGCCGAATGCACCTCCGACTCGATCACGGCGAAGCTCAAGATCCTGCTCCAGATGAGCCTGGTCCTCACCCACAGTCTGAAGAAGCGCGTGATCCGCATCGGCCGTTTCGCGGGCCAGTACGCCAAACCGCGGTCGTCCGATACGGAGACCCGGAGCGGCGAGACCCTGCCGTCGTACCGGGGCGACCTGGTCAACTCCCTCGACTTCAACGCCGCCGCGCGCGAGCCGGACCCGCTCAACCTCCTTCGCGGCTACAACCGCTCGGCGCTGACCCTGAACTTCATCCGGGGCTTGATCGACGGCGGTTTCGCCGACCTGCACCACCCGGAGTACTGGAACCTCGACTTCGTGGGCCACTCGCAGAACGCGGCCGAGTACCAGCGCCGGGTCGAGTCGATCGCCGATTCGCTGAAGTTCATGGAGACCCTCTCCGGGGTCGAGGTCGGCCAGATCGACCGCGTCGACTTCTACGCCAGCCACGAAGCCCTGCATCTCGTCTACGAGCAGGCGCAGACCCGAACGGTGCCCCGGCGGAAGGGTTGGTACAACCTGTCGACCCACCTGCCGTGGATCGGGCTGCGGACGGCGTTCGCAGGCTCGGCCCACATCGAGTACGCGCGCGGCATTCGCAACCCCCTGGGTGTCAAGGTGGGGACCGGCATGGACCCCGCGGACGTTGCGAACCTGGTCGAGGTGCTGAATCCCGACGGCGAGCAGGGTCGGCTCACGCTGATTCACCGCTGCGGCGCCGAGAAAGTGGCTCAGGAGCTGCCGCCGATCATCGAGGCGGTCTCGGCCACCGGCAAGCCGGTGCTCTGGATCTGCGATCCGATGCACGGGAACACGAAGAGCACGTCCGACGGCATGAAGACGAGGGACTTCAACGCCATCCTGTCGGAGCTGGAGCAGGCTTTCGACCTCCACGCCGACCACGACACCATTCTGGGCGGTGTCCATTTCGAACTCACTGGCGAGGATGTCACCGAGTGCACCGGCGGCGCCCGCGGCCTCGACGAGCGGGGCTTGCGCCGGGCCTACCGCTCCCAGGTCGATCCGCGGCTGAACTACGAGCAGGCTCTGGAGATGGCCTTGCTGGTGGCGCGCAAGGGGGCCCAGACTTCTTGAGGGTTGCGGCGGCCTGAGGGGTTACTATTGCGGCGCCGTTCGCGAATGAGCGCTTGCATCCATGTCCCCGGCTAGCCAGAGTTTCCGCTTCCGCGAGTCCCGCCGCCTGCTGCGGGAGGTGCCGGTGCGCCTGTCTCTGCCCGGCGAGGACGGGGAACTCGTCGCCCGGACCCGCGACATCGCGATCGGCGGCATGTTCGTGGCCACGTCCGACGTTCGCCCCGTGGGTACCGGCACTGCGTTCGTTCTTGAACTGGGATCGGCGGACGCGCCCGACACGGTCCAGGGTGAAGCTGCGGTGGTCTGGGTGCGCGAGGCGCCGGGCGGCGCCGATCAGCCGGCGGGGATGGGCATGCAGTTCACGCGCGTCGAGCCGCCGGGAGAGGAACGGCTGGCGATGCTGTTCTCCGAACCGCCGGACGAGGCCGCTGGTTCGGACGCCGCCCCGGAAGCGCCTCCGCCTGCGGCTGCCGAAGCGGAGGAGACCGAGACAGAGGAGGTCGAAACGGTGGATGACACACCGGACGAGGCCAGCGAAGAGATGGAAGAGCCGGAGGCGACCGCGGTCGAGGAGGATGTCGAGCCGGCAGAGCCGGTCGATTCCGTGGAAGCCGCGGACGAGCCTCCTTCGGACGAGGCCGCATCCCCGGAAGAGTCGGCGACCGGGGACGGCGAAGTCGGCGATACGCGCGCCGATTTGTTCGGCGACCTCGCGGGCGACCAGGACGACTGGATGAGCCGGGAGTCCGACAGGCCTTCCTGGGTCTGGCCGACGGTTGTGGGTGTCATCCTGGTAGGCATCCTGCTGATCTTCCTGCGTGGGCCGCTGATGCGGCTCGTCGGCATCGGCGGGAACGGCGGCGAAGAGCAGCAGGCACCCATGGCGCAGAGCTTCGAGGTGGCGGCGCCGGTCGAGGAAGCGGCCCGGCCCGTGGATCCGCCCGCGGCCGCCCTGCCTGCGACCGAGCCCGCGCCCGCTCCGGTGGCCGCCGAAGTTCCCGAACCGGCGGCGCCGGCCCCGGTTTCCGGGCCGGCCCCTTCTCCCGAGCCGGCCGCCTCGTCTCCCGATCCGCCTGCCCCGCCTCCCGAGCCGGCTGCCCGGCCGCGCCCTCCGGCGCCTGCACAGTCGAGTCCGGCGCCGAGCGCGCCGCCCGTCAACGCGACCGCGCTTCGCGCCATCAGCGCTTCAGTGCAGGATGACCGGACGCTGGTCGAGATCACGGGCAACGCTCCGTTCGAGCGCCACCATGTGATGCTGCTTGAAGCGCCGCCGCGGCTGCTGGTGCGGCTGATCGGCGTGCAGCGGGCCTACGACGCGAGCGCGGTGAGCGCACCCCGGCTGCGTGGCGTACGCACCGGCGTTCATGGCAGGGGAGCGACCCGGAACCTGCACGTGGTGCTCGATCTCGCGGCGCCCGACATCGTGGCGACGGTCGAGCGGCGCGGCGACCGGGTCGTCGTCCACCTTTCGGATTGACCCTGGCGGAATCCGCCGAAAGGGCAGCGACGCCGCGCGCGTCGGGCGGTGCGGCGCGTGTCGGGATCGGCATGTTGGCCAGCCGCGTGCTTGGCCTGGTCCGGGAGGCCGTGATCGCGAGTCTCGCCGGAGCCAGCGCTCTGGCGGACGTCGTCTCCGCTGCGTTCCGCGCGCCCAACGCGCTCCAGAACCTGCTCGGGGACCAGGCGCTCTCGGCGTCCTTCATTCCGGTGTATAGCCGGTTGGTGGCTGAGGGCCGGCGGCGTGACGCCGGCGCACTGGCGGGCGCCGTCTTCGGACTGCTGTTTGCCGTCATGGCGGCCCTCAGCCTTCTCGGCGTCCTCCTGGCCCCGTGGCTGGTCAGACTGTTCTTCGCCGGCTTCGCTGGTGATGCCGAGGCGATTGCGGCCGGTGAAGCGGTCGTCGACCGTCTGGCTTTGACCACGCGCGCGGTTCGAATCAGCTTCCCGATGGTGGCCGCGATCACGCTCTCCGCGTGGTGTCTCGGCATCCTCAACAGCCACCGGCGTTTTCTGCTCCCCTACATCGCGCCCTGCTTCTGGAACGCCAGCGTGATCGCCGTGGTGTTGTTCGTCGCCGCACGGGTGACCGGCGGTGAAGCGGACCGTGTGACGGAGCTGGCGCTGGCCGCCTGTTGGGGCGGGTTGCTCGGCGGCCTGCTGCAGTTCGCCGTGCAGTTGCCGTCGGTCCTGCGCGCGACCGACGGGCTGCGCCCATCGTTCAACCTGCGGGCGCCAGGCCTGCGGAGGACGCTGAGCCGGCTCTGGCCGGCGATCGCCGGCCGGGGCGCCGGTCAGCTCGGGGCCTATGTCGATGGTCTTCTGGCCTCTCTCCTGGCCGAGGGGGCGGTTGCCGTTCTGGGCTGGGGCCAGCGGCTGTACCTGCTGCCCATCTCGCTGTTCGGCGTTTCGATGGCGGCGGCGGAACTGCCGGAGTTGGCGCGGCTCGACGGGGACGAGCAGGAGCGGTCGAAAGCGGCGGCAAACCGTGCTGAAAGGGCCGTGGCGGCGATGTCCTTCCTCGTCTCGCCGACGCTGGTTGGGTACCTGGCGTTGGGCTTGGGAATCGTCGGCGCCGTGTATCGACGCGGTTCCTTCGATCTGGAGGACAACTGGCTCGTGTTCCTGGTGCTGGCCGCGTACTCGTTGGGCCTGCTGGCGTCGAGTACCTCACGGTTGCTTCAGAGCGTGTTCTTCTCGTTCGGCGATACCAGGAGTCCTGCCCGGATCGTCCTGGTGCGCCTTGTGATTGCGGCCGGACTCGGCGCGGGGCTGATGACGATCTTCGATCGCGTCGCCGTGGCGGACCTGCGGTTGCCCGGCTGGCTGGGGCCCGCGGTCGCGGAGGCGCCGGATGGCCTGCGTCTGGGCGCCGTTGGGCTGGCTCTTGGCTCCGCGGTCGGCAGCTGGCTCGAGCTGGCTCTGCTGCTTCGCGGCTTGCGTCGCCGGAGTGCTCCGGTGAGGCCGTGGCGGGCATGGGGGCGGCATCTGCCCCTCGCAATGCTCTGCCTTGCTCCCTGGGCGGCGACGCAGACCCTCATGCCGGGTCCGCCCTGGATAGCCGGCGTTCTCCCGGTCGCGGGCTTCGCCCTCACCTATCTGGTCGCCGCGAACGCACTCAAGGTGCCTGAAGCGCGGGCCCTCCGGCGCTGGCTGCTCGAAACCCGGCGCCGGCCCTCGACGTAGTCAGGATCAGGAAGAGGAGTGGCGAGATGGAGATTCTGCTCAGCGTCGGTCTTGGCATCGGGCTGGCCGCGGCCTGCGGCTTCCGGGTCTTTCTGCCCGTCCTGGTCATGGGCGTCGCGGCCAGAGCTGGCGCACTCGACCTGGCTGAGGGCTTCGAGTGGATGGCGGGGACCCCGGCCCTGCTTGCTCTGGGCGTCGCCGCGATCTGCGAGGTGGGCGCCTACTACATCCCCTGGCTCGACAACATCCTGGACGTGGCGGCGATGCCGGCTGCCGTGACCGCCGGCGTCGTCGTGGCCGCGGCGAACATCGAGACCGCGACGCCACTCGTTGGTTGGGCTCTCGCGGCGGTGGCCGGCGGGACGGCGGCGGCAGTGGTCCAGACCGGGACGACGCTTCTGAGGGGAGCCTCCACGATGGCGACGGCCGGGATCGGCAATCCCGTGGTATCGACCGGCGAGGCCGGGTCGGCGGCCGGCTTGTCGCTCCTGGCGATCACGATGCCCGTGCTCGCCCTGGCCGCGGTGGCGCTCCTGGTCGCGGTGGTCAGTGTTCGACTCCTGCGGCGGCGGGTGCTCAAGGCGCGGCGCGCCGAGTCCTGACGTCCATCGCTTTCCCCGTGGCCGCGCCGTGGGAATCCTGAGGCATCCGTGCGGGTTGAGGAATCAACTGGCGCTAAGATGGTCCAGGCGCCGATGGAGGGTGTAACCGCTGTGACTTCGGGCGATATCGAACCGCGAGTCGGGCGCCGCTGGCTGAGCCGGCCGGCTGTGGCGGCGCTTCTGGCTGCGTTGGCTCTGGCGTGTGCCTCGACCGGCGTGCGCGAAACGGGCGAGAACGCGCTACTGCGTGAACTCGAGCGCCGCGAAGTCAGCCATGCCCTGGTGCCGTTCGCGCTGAACGACGAAATGGCCGCCTGGGTTCACGAGGCGGCCGGCGCGACCGACAGGGACAGGCGTCTCGATCGCCTGATCGAGGCGGTGACCGAGACGTCCATGCTCGGCGTGGAGTACAAGGCCGGGCGTACCGGATCCGCGGTGGAGGTGTTCGAGACCCGGACCGCGAACTGCCTGGCCTTTACCCAGATGTTCGTCGGTATGGCCAGGGAGCTCGATCTCGCCGCCTACTTCGTCGAGGTGTCGAACATCGAGAACTTCGAGCGCGAGGGCGACCTGATCGTCATCTCCGACCACGTTGCCGTGGGGTTCGGACCCAGGCACGCGATGCGGCTCATCGACTTCGGCCTGCGTGAGGACGAGCGGGGCTTCAGGGTCACGCCGATCAGCGATCTCACGGCGACCGCCCTCTACTACTCGAACCGGGGCGCCGAGGCGCTGCGGGCCGAGCGCCTCGACGAAGCCGTCGCCTGGCTCGAGGACGCCGTCAGAATCGACCCGGAACTGGCGTCCGCCTGGGCCAACCTGGGAGTGGCCCAGCGCCGGAGCGGCAGGACCGTCCAGGCGGAGCGGAGCTACCGGCAGGCCCTGGTCGTCGATCCGGGGCTCAGTTCAGCCCTGGTCAACCTGGCTGTACTACTGCGGCTGGACGGCCGAACGGAGGAGGCGCACGACCTGCTGTTGATGGCGGACGCCAAGCGCAACCGCAACCCCTTCACGTACATCGCCCTCGGCGACCTGAGCCTGCGTTACGGGCGCCTGGACGAGGCGGAACGCTTCTACAGCAGGGCCCGGCGGCTCGGACCCGACGAGGCGGCGCCGGCGGCGGCGTTGGGCGAGGTGCTGCTGCGCCGGGGCGAGCGGAAGGCCGCCGAGAAACTGCTTCGCCGCGCGCAGCGGCTGGAGCCCGACGGCGATCGGCGGATCGATCGCCTGGTCCGTCTGCTGGCGGCCTCCTAGGTCCGCCTGGCGGCCGCGCGACCGGGTTTCTGCCGTGCCGCCCCTCTGGCAGCTCTGGATCGATACCGGAGGCACGTTCACCGACTGCGTCGCGATCGATCCGGAGGGTTCATCCCGGTGCGTGAAGGTTCTCAGTTCGGGCGCGGTCCGGGCCACGGTGGTCTCGAATGGCGCGCAGGGGCCCCGGCTCGAGACCCGCTTCGACTTGCCCGAGGGCTTCTTCGACGGCTACCGGGCGGTGCCGCTTGGCCAAGGCACGCCGGCCTTGGTGGAGCGGTGGTCGGTCGATGGAACCTGCCGGCTCCTGCCGGCGGAGAGCGGCACCGCAACTCCGGGTCTTGAGCCCGGCCAGGTGCTGGAACTCCTGTCGCCGGAGAACGCGCCGATTCTCGCCGCGCGCATCGCTACCGGAAGGGCGCTGCACGAACCGCTGCCGCCGTGCGATCTCCGGCTCGCAACGACGCGCGGCACGAACGCCCTGCTCGAGCGGGCGGGATCACGGACGGTGCTCTTCGTCACGGAGGGGTTCGCCGACCTGCTGTTGATCGGCGACCAGGCGCGACCGGACATCTTCGCGCTCGCGGTCGAGCGCCCGGCGCCATTGTACGAGCGGTCGGTCGAGGTCGGCGGAAGGCTCGACGCCGAGGGCCGGGAGCTGCAACCGCTCGACGAAGACGGACTGGGAACCGCCGCCCGCGCTCTCGTCGACGAGGGCTTCCGTGCGGCGGCCGTCGCCTTGATGCACAGCTACCGGAACCCGGATCACGAACGGCGGGCCGAGCGCATCCTTCGCTCCGCCGGCTTCCGCACGGTGTCCTGCTCGGCGGAGCTGGCGCCGCTGATCAAGATCGTGCCGCGCGCGCACACGGCCGTGGTCGACGCCTATCTGGGGCGGGCGGTCGGTGGCTACCTGGAGACCACGGGCGCCGCCCTCTCGGGAGGTCGCGGGTCGGAAGCACGTGAGAGCGGCGGTGTGGCGCCCCGGGTGATGACCAGCGCCGGCGGACTTGCGGGCTTCTCGAGCTACCGCCCCAAGGACAGCCTCCTGTCGGGCCCTGCCGGGGGCGTCGTGGGCGCGGCCGCGGCGGGGCGGGCGAGTGGCCACGAACGGGTGATCGGGTTCGACATGGGAGGCACCAGCACGGATGTCTCGCGCTACGACGGCGACTTCGAGTACAACTTCGAGTTCCGCGTCGGCGACGCGGTCGTCGTCGCGCCGGCGCTGGCGATCGAGACCGTGGCCTCCGGCGGCGGCTCGATCTGCAGGGTGGATCACGGTCAACTCAAAGTGGGGCCGGAAAGCGCCGGGGCGCGTCCCGGACCCGCCTGCTACGGAGCCGGCGGACCGCTCACAATCACCGATGTGAACCTGTTGCTTGGGCGGATCGATCCGAAGGCCTTCGGTCTGCCCATCGACGTCGCCGCCGCCGAAGAGCGTGCCGCGGAGGCGCTGGCCGGGCTCGGCGGTGTCAACGAGAACCTCCTCGGCGGGTTCCTCGCGATCGCCAACGAACGGATGGCCGACGCGATTCGCCGTATCTCCATCTCGCGCGGCTACGACCCGACGGACTACGCCCTGGTCAGCTTCGGCGGCGCCGGCGGGCAGCACGCCTGTGCGATCGCCTCGGAGCTGGGCATGGAGACCGTCCTGGTGCCCGTCGATACGTCGCTGCTCAGCGCCGTCGGCCTCGGCCACGCCGTGCTGGAGCGCTTCGCTCACCGGCAGGTCCTCGAGCCGCTCGACGGCGGGGTCGGCTCCGTGGTCGAGCGCCTGGAACGCGAGGCGCTGGGCCGGCTGCTGGAAGAACGTGGCGCGAACCTGGAAGGCGCAGCGATCCGGCGTCGAATCGTCCGGCTCCGGTTGCTCGGTCAGGAAACGGCCCTGGAAGTGGAACCCGCTTCCTCCGCGGAGGCCGCCTCGACCGACGTCATCGCGGCCCTCTTCGCCGACCGCTACCGGGCGGTCTACGGCTATCCGCCCCCGGAGCACCCGATCGAAGTCGAGTCGGTCCGCGTCCTGGCTTCGACCGCTCCCGCTGCCGCGCGGCTCGATCGTGCCGGGACGGCCGCGGGCCACGGAGCCGGAGTCCGTGAGTACCGGGCCTGGTTCGACGGCTGGCGGACCGCCGCGCTCCTGCGCCGCGAAGATCTCGCTCCGGGTTTCGAACGCTCCGGCCCCTGCCTGGTCCAGGAGCGGCACAGCATCACGGTCGTGGAGCCGGGCTGGAAGCTGCGGGTCGACGAGGCGCACGGGCTCCTGCTCAGGCGGGCTGTAACTTCCGGGGCGGAGGGACGTATCTAGGGCCGTTCCCGACTGAACACTGGCGGGCTTGGCGTAGAGTTGTCGGTTCCCGCCGGTTCGTCGCCCATGCGTTGCCCGTTCTACAAGGCCGCCCCTGCCCAAGGTCCATCCTCCTGGTTCCAATGGACTTGTCTTGCGGCCTGCGGTCTGGCCGCGATCGCTTGGGGATGCACCCACACCAGTGTCCTGGAGCGCATCCCGGAGGTCGCCGAACCGCCGTCCGAGTTCGACCGCGGAAGCGACGTGGCGCTGGGCGTGGCCGCGCCAGGTGCCTGCAGCGCCCTGGGAGATCAGACGCTTAGGAGTCTGCAGGATCGCCTTTCGGGCCAGAGCTTCGATCTGCAGGCCGCCTGGAGGCGGGTCGAGGCTGCCGAGGCCCGCGCCCGGGAAAGCGGCGCCTACCTGATGCCGCGACTCGATGCGTCCCTCACCGGGAACGACCTCACCTTCCCGGGCAGCGGCATCGTGAACCAGTTCCTGCTCGCCGGGGCGGCCTGGGACTCCAGCCTGGCGGCCAGCTTTGAAATCGATCTCTGGGGTCGCCTGCGAAATCGCGAACTGGCGGCTCTGCTGGATGCCGAGGCGTCCGTGCATGATTTGCGGTCGCTGGCGATCAGCCTGTCGTCGGGATTGGCCGAGGTCTGGTTCGGGGTCGTCGCGGAACGTGAACTGATCGCGCTCCTCGAGAGTCAGCAGCGGACGTCGGAGAGGTTTCTGGAACTGACCCAGCTTCGTTTCGGCCAGGGCCTGGGGCCGGCCCAGGACATCGGCCGTCAGCGGGAGCAGTTGCTGAGTCTTCGGGGGCAGATCGAACTCGCGCGCGGTCGGCTGGAGTCGCTCGAGTTCCAGCTCGCGACGCTCCTGGGCAGCGCGGAGCGCCAGACTCCGGACGACGCGTCTGGCCTGGGCTCGCTGCTGGAGACCGCCCAACAGCCCGAACTCGGTGTGCCTGCCGCGCTGCTGGAGCGTCGGCCCGACCTGCAGGCGGCTCGCTGGCGGGTGGAGGCGGCGGACCGGCGGGCGGCGGCCGCGGTCAAGGAGTGGCTGCCTTCGTTGTCGCTGAGCGCCCTGGTCACCGGGCGGGCACTGGACGTCGCTCAAGTCCTGGACGATCTCGTACGGCAGATCGGCGGCAACGGGGCGCAGTCCGTCTATGCCGCCGGTGGCCGGCGCGCGCGGATCGACCAGGCTTACGCGGCGGCGGAGGAGAGCCTCTACTTCTACGCGCAGTCCCTGGTCAACGCGGTCGGTGAGGTGCAGACGGCGCTCGCGGTCGGCCGCAGCAGCCGTGAGCTCGTCGCGAACCTGGAGGAGCGTCTGGGGGAAGCGCGCCGCGTGCTGCTTCTCACCAGCGAGTCGTACCGTGAGGGCGCCACGGACTACCTGAACGTGCTGACCGCGCTCCTGTCCCAGCAGGGGCTTGAGCAGGCGCTGGTCGACGCCCGGCGGCGGCAACTCGCGAGCCGCCTGCAGCTCTGCCGGGCGCTGGGCTTCGCGCCGGGGACGTCGGTGGAGCGGCTGGCGGCGGGACTCGCCGCGGCGCCCGAAACAAGAGTCGCTGAGGGAGCGTCCTGACAGGCGGAAGGACATGAAGGGTACCCTGATCCGCGTCGGCGTCGTGGTGCTGGTCCTGGCGGTAGGCCTGGTGGCTGCCAGGGCGATCATCCAGGCCAGACCCGAGGCGGTGCAGAGGCCGCCGGACGACTCCGGCGTGCTGGTCGAAGTGGCCGAGGTGAGACGGCTACCGCGCCGCATTGACATCGAGGCCCAGGGGACCGTGCTGCCGGCCCAGCGGGTCGTCGTCCAGCCCCAGGTGAGCGGCCGGATCGCGTTCGTCATGCCGCGACTCGCTCCCGGCACGCTGCTGCGCGAGGGCGATGTCATCTTCGCGATCGAGGACGCCGACTTCAAGCTGGCGGTGGCCCGGGCCACCGCGTCCGTCGCCGAGGCAGCGGCCCAGCTCGAACTCGAGCAGGGCCGAGGCCGGGTCGCCGAGCGGGAGTGGGAGCTGTTCCAGGACGAACTGGACGTCGAACAGATGGAGGCCTCCCTTGCGCTCCGCGAACCGCAACTACGCTCCCGGCTGTCGGCCGTTCACACCGCTCGCGCCGCCCTGGCGCGGGCCAGGCTGGATCTGGAACGCACGGTCGTGCGCAGCCCGTTCAACGCCGTCGTGCTCTCCGAGTCGATCGAGGTCGGCCAGACGGTCACGCCGCAGAGCCAGGCCGTGACGCTCGCGGGCACCGATGCGTTCTGGGTGCGGGCCGCGGTTCGAACCGACGAACTCGAACAACTCCGGGTTCCGGGTCTCCACGGCGATGTCGAGGGATCGCGGGCGTTGGTGCGGCTCGATCCCGAGACCGACTACGTCCTGCCGGGCCGCATCGTCCGGCTGCTGGGCGATCTGGACACCGCGGGCCGGATGGCCCGGGTCCTGGTCGAAGTCGACGATCCGCTCGGACTCGCGCGCGGGACGGGCGGTCCCGCGGGGCGGGGACTCCTGCTGCTGGACAGCTACGTCGACCTGCTGCTCGAAGGCGGCACGGTGCGCGAGCTGTTCGAGGTGCCTCGGGACTGGCTCCAGGAGGGAGAGCACCTCTGGCTTTACAGCGGGGCGCAGCTCGAGCGGCGACCGGTCGAGGTCGCGTGGCGATTCGAGGACAGCGTGTGCATCGATGCGGGGTTGGCTGAGGGGGAACTCGTCGTGACCAGCCGCATCGCCACTCCGATCGAGGGCATGAAGCTCCGTCTGGGAGCGGATGCGCCCCCGTTGATCGCCGCCGAGTTCCTCTCCGCCGCCAGCCGCTGGGACGTGTCGGCCTGGGGGGCCGTGCCGACGGGAGTGGCGCCATGAGCCTGATGTCGCATGACCACGGCCCGGTCGATCGCAAGGGGCCGATCGGCTGGATGGCGGCGCATCCTGTCGCGGCGAACCTGCTGATGGGCGTCCTGGTCATCGGCGGCATCCTGTTCGCCTTCGGAACCAAGCGGGAAGTCTTCCCGGAAATCGAGATGGACATCGTGACCGTGGTGGTCGCCTACCCTGGAGCGTCGCCCCAGGAGGTCGAGGAGGGAGTCGTCCTCGCGATCGAGGACGAGATCAGCAGCCTCGACGGCATCAAGAAGATCAACTCGATCTCGGTCGAGGGCGTCGGCACGGTGATGGCCGAGCTCCTTACGAGTGCAAATCCGGACCGGACCTACAACGACATCAAGAGCACCGTGGACCGGATCACGTCCTTCCCTCAGGACGCCGAACGCCCCGTCATCTCGCTGGTGACGAACCGCAGGCAGGTGCTCTCCCTGCTGGTCCACGGCGACGTGGACCTCAAGTCGCTCGACCGGCTCGCCGAGGAGATCCGGAACGAGCTGCTGTCGGACGAGCGGATCACGCTGGTGGAGAAGACGGGCATACCGCCGCCCGAGATCAGCGTCGAAGTGCCTGCGGACAACCTGCGGCGCTACGGCCTCACGCTGCCGCAGATCTCGACGGCCGTGCGCGCGGCCTCGATCGATCTTCCCGGCGGGTCGGTCAAGACCGAAGGCGGCGAAGTGCTGGTTCGCACAACGGAGCGGCGCGACTACGGCGAGGAGTTCCGGGACATCACGCTGATCGCGCGGGCCGACGGCACACGGGTCCGCCTGCGCGATGTCGCCACCGTGGTCGACGGCTTCCGGGAGACGGACGAGGAGCTGTACTACAACGGTCAACCGGCGATCGACCTGCAGGTCTACCGTGTCGGTGAGGAGGTGCCGCTCCAGGTCTCGTCCGCGGTCTACGACCTGATCGAGCGCCGGCAGGGCACGTTGCCGGACTCGGTGGGACTCTCGATCGTGAACGACGAGTCGGAGGACTACCGGGCCCGGCTGTCGATTCTCGGAAAGAACGGCCTGCTCGGACTGCTGCTGGTGGTCACCGTGTTGGGCATCTTCCTGAGGCCGGCGGTGGCCTTCTGGGTCAGCCTGGGCATCTTCATCTCATTCTGCGGCTCGTTCTTTCTCATCCCGATCCTCGGCGTGTCGCTCAACATGATCTCGCTCTTCGCGTTCATCCTGGTGCTCGGGATCGCGGTGGACGACGCGGTCGTCGTCGGCGAGGCGATCTTCTACCACCGCCGGGGCGACAACCGGCTCGAGGCCGCGATCGTCGGTACCCGCGAGGTGCTGACGCCGGTCACGTTCGCGGTGCTCACGACGATCATCGCCTTCATCCCGCTGGCCATCGTCCCCGGCATCACGGGCAAGTTCTTCCGCAACATCCCGTTCATTGTCATTCCGGTCCTGTTGCTGTCCCTGATCGAGTCCGTGTTCATCCTGCCGGCGCACCTGCGGCACGTGGGGCGGACGAAGCTGCGCGGCCGGAAGGGCCGGAGGCGGTCGCTCAATCCGTTCAAGAAGCTGGGCGCCCTTCAGCTCCGTTTCTCGGAGTGGGTGGAGCGCGTGATCGCGGGGCAGGTGCCGCCGCTCATCCGGAGGCTGGTGCGCGACCGCTACCTGACGGTGGCCGTCATGTTCTCGGCGCTGGTCGTCGCGGTCAGCATCGTCGCGGGGGGACACATCAAGTTCAACTTCTTCCCCCGGATCGAGGGCGAGTTCGCGAACGGCGTGATCGAACTGCCGTTCGGTGCGCCGGTCGCGGACACCCGCGAGGTTGCGCGACGGATGACCCGGGCCGCGGAGGAGGTCGGCGCCGAACTCCTGGCGGAGGGGCGGATGCGCCGGCGAGCCGACGGCTCGATGCCGGACACCGTCCTGGAGGGACTCCGAGCGAGGATCGGCAGCGCCGACACGGGCGCTTTCGGCCCCGGCCAGGGCTTCCCCGCGACCGGCGGACATGTCGGCGTCGTCACGGCATACCTCGTTCCCGACGCGGAGCGCGAGTTCGGCTCGGCCGAGTTCACCGCGCGATGGCGCGAGCGGGTCGGCGAGGTCTCGGGTGTGGACCGACTGTCCTTCGACTTCAACACCGGTCCGTCAGCCGGCGCCAAGGTCTCGGTCCAGCTCGAGCACACGCAGACGCCGCCGCTCGAGGCGGCGGCGGCGCGCGTCGCAGCGTCGCTGGCGACGTACAACGGCGTGTTCGACGTCGACGATGGCTTCAAGGTCGGCAAACCGCAGCTAGACCTGGTGCTGAAGCCGGCCGCGAAGGGTCTGGGGCTCACCGAGCGAGCTCTGGCGGCCCAGGTTCGTGGTGCCTTCTTCGGCGCCGAGGCCAGCCGCCAGCAGCGGGGCCGCGACGAGCTCCGCGTCTACGTCCGCCTGCCCCGCGAGGAGCGCGATTCGGTTCACGCGATCGAGAATCTCCTGATCCGCACCCCGGGCGGGGGCGAGATTCCGCTCCACCAGGCGGCGTACGTGCGGCCTGGGAGATCGTTCACCGAGATCCTCCGGGTCGACGGTCGTCGCACCGTCACCGTGACCGCCGACATCGACCCGACGGCCACTACGGGCAACGACATTCGGGCCGCGCTGGCCCGGACCATCCTGCCCGAAGTGGTGGCCGACACACCCGGACTGACGTTCAACTTCAGCGGTGAGCAGGAGGCGCAGGCCGAAGCGGTTGCTTCCCTGACGGGGAGTCTGTTCGTCGCGATGCTGGCCATGTACGCCCTGATGGCGGTCGCCTTCCGCAGCTATCTGCAGCCGCTCGTCGTCCTGTCGGCGGTGCCCTTCGGCATGTTCGGGGCGGTTGTCGGCCACCTGATCATGGGCTACGACCTGAGTTTCCTCAGCATCTTCGGCCTGGTCGCTCTTTCCGGCGTCGTGGTGAACGACTCGCTGGTCCTGATCGACGCGGTGAACCAGTTGCGGAGCGAGGGCAGGAGCCTGGTCGATTCCGTGGTCGGCGGTGTCACCCGGCGTGTGAGGCCGGTCATCCTGACCTCGCTGACGACTTTCTTCGGCCTGATGCCGATCATCCTGGAACGGTCGAACCAGGCCCAGTGGCTCGTCCCCATGGCGCTCAGCCTGGGCTTCGGCGTCCTGTTCGTGACCGGCATCGCCCTGGTGCTGGTGCCCTGCACGTACATGATGGTCGAGGATCTGAAGAACGGCCTGCGCTGGCTCGTGGGGATGAGTCCGGAGGCGGGCGAACCGGAGCCGGCGCCGCAGCCCGGAGGCAGGTAGGAGCCGCCAGAGACCTTCGCGTCATGGACGACCTGCTTCGGGCCTGCGAACGGCTGTGGCCTCAGGGGGTCTCGATCTTCCTCTCCCACCAGGCCCGTTTCCGTAATCCGCTGTCGCCTGTGGATCGGGAGGCTCTGGCCGACTCGGAGGCGGCAAGGGACACCGCCGTCGTGGCGGTCGTCGCCGAGGACCTGCCCGAGCGGCTCGACCGGCTCGAGCGGGGAACCTACTTCCCGGTGCCGTTGGCCAGGGCCGTGGCCGGGGGACGCGCCTTCGACGACGCGCTGATGTCGTTTCACTACCCGCCGATCGTGGTCGACGCGGACCGGCGCTGGTCGTGGAAGGGGCAATCGGTTGCCGAGCGCATCCGGCGTTTCTTCGTCCAGCACATCGGCTACGACCCGGCCCTCGGCGTCTGGTTCGTCGAGTACCGGGTCAACGACGGCTGGTGGGACAAGTGCTATCTCGACTGCGCGACCACGCCGCTGGTAGCGGTTCAACTGCGGGAAGGGACCGAAGACGAAGGGGGCCGGGTCGTCGCCGATCTGAACAACCGTCTCACCGACACTCTCGATCCCGATTCACTGCGCCTGGACGAGCAGGAACGGCTGTTCGCGACCTCCGCTGACCACGGGCTGGTCGAGATCGCGGACGCGCCCCGCTTCACGCTGCTGCGCACCGTGTCCGAGGACTGCCGAACGGTGGAGTTCGCCGGTGCGCGGCGCACGCTGAGTTGGCCGGACGGCTAACCCTCCACCGGGTTGCCGTCCGCGTCCAGGAAACGGATCTCGCCAAGACCCAGCGCTCGGATCTTGTCCTCGATCCGGACCCGGTCGCCGACGACGATCCAGACCAGGTTGTCGGGTTGGAGCACGCGGTCCGCCTGGGCGCTGACGTCGGAGAGGCCGACTCCCCGTACGGCGTCCGCGAACGTGTCCCAGTAGTCGTCAGGGAGGTCGAAGCGGGTCATCTCGATGAGGCTTGCCATCACCGCGCCGTTCGTTTCCCAGCGCCCGGGCAGGGTCAGCGTGTTCTGGTCGGTCACCTTGGCCAGCTCGTCCGCCGTCGGCGGCCTGCTGCCTCCGCTCCGGATGCCCCGAACCTCCTTATCGATCTCGGCCATCGACTCGGCCGTCCGGTCGGTCTGGACCGGCGCGAACGCGTAGTACGGCCGCTGGCCCGCGGCGTCGAGCAGGATCGCCCGGGCGCCATACGACCAGCCTTTGTCCTCGCGCAGGTTCAGGTTGATCCGCGAGGTGAAGCCGCCGCCGATGATGTCGTTCATCGCCTCGATCTGGAGGTTCCGGGAATCGCCCTTCGGTGGCGCAAGTTGGCCGGCGAAGATGATCGACTGCGCGGAGTCGGGCCGGTCGATCAGGTAGACGACCGTCTCGGGTTGGGGCGCGACGTCCGCCAGGTTCTTGGCGGGGACGTCGCCCGCTACCCAGTTCGCAAAGCGGGACTCGATCGCCGGTAGCAGGTCACCCATCGTGATGTCGCCGACGACGATCAGGGTCGCGTTGTTCGGCTTGAACCAGGTGTCGTGGAACGCGCGCAGGGCGTCGACATCGAGTTCACCCACCGACTCCTCCGTTCCCGAGCCGGTCAGCGGATTGCTGTACGCGTGGCCCTCGCCGTAGAGGATGCGGGGCAGGACGCGCTGGGCCATCGACACCGGCTGCACCTTCTCGCGGCCGATGCCGGCCAGTTGCTGTTGCTGCTGGCGCCCGAACTCGTCCTCCGGGAAGGAGGGGTTCAGGATGACGTCGGCGAACAGGTCGAGGGATTCGTCGAGATTCTCGACGAGCGCGCTCATCGACACGGTTGACACGTCGAGGTTCGAACCTGCTCCCAGGTTGGCGCCGAGACTGTCGAGCGTGTCCGAGATCTCCAGCGCGTCGCGGGATGTCGTGCCTTCGTCGAGCATCCCCATCGCCATACGCGCGGTGCCCGGCAGGGCGAACTGGTCGGAGGCGTAGCCGGCGTCGAGCAGCATGTTCAGGTTGACCACCGGCACCGCGTCGCGCCGGGCGAGGATGAGCCTCAGACCGTTGTCGAGCTCCGCGGTCTCGCGAGCCGGGAACGAAGCGGAGGGG
This sequence comes from Holophagales bacterium, assembly GCA_009836625.1. Lineage (GTDB taxonomy): Bacteria > Acidobacteriota > Thermoanaerobaculia > Multivoradales > Multivoraceae > Multivorans. The sequence goes on along the minus strand of VXVC01000004.1, from coordinate 845,906 downwards.
AACTCGGCGACTTCGGGCGGACCGGACGAGCGGTCGACCGTGCTGTCACTCGTCGTGTAGGTGGCGAAGGGCCTCACCTCGACGGTCAGAACACCCTCGTCCAGCCACTCGACGGCGGCGCCGTGGACATCGGCGACGGTGGCCGCCAGGAGGTTCGCCTGGGTCGTCTTGTGGCCGTCGGGACTGCCGAGGTAGACCTCGCTGGCCGCCAGCACGTCGGACTTGCCGCCGAAGCCGCCGATCCGTTCGACGCCGCGAATGAAGCTGGCCCGGGTGCTGGCCTGCGCCCGCGCCAGTTCGGCCTCCGTCGGCCCGGAGGCGAGGAAGGCCTCGAGTTCCTCGTCGAGGACGGCCTCGACCTCGGCGAGATCCTGCCCGGGCCTGGCGGTCGCGATGACGAGGAACAGGCTGCCGAACTGGCGGGTCATGACGAAGGCGCTGACATCGGTGGCGATCTGATCGTCGTAGACCAGCCGCTTGTAGAGGCGGGAACTCTTGCCGGCGGCCAGGACGTCGCTGGCCAGGGAGAGGTGATCGACGGACTTGTCCTTCACCGTGGCGACATTCCAGGCCTTGTAGACCCGGGCCTGCGGCACGCGGTCCTGGAGGACGATCCGGCTCGGCTCGCTCCGGCGGGCGAGTGAAACGTCCGGCTTGATCAGAGGCGGCCCTGAGGGGATGTGGCCGAAGTACTTCTCGACCCGCGCCTTGACGTCCTCGGCCTCGACGTCGCCCGCGACGACGAGAACCGCGTTGGCCGCGCCGTACCAGGTGTCGAACCACTCATGGACGTCGGCCAGCGAGGCGGCGTTCAGGTCCTCCATCGAGCCGATCGTCGAGTGGTCGTAGGGGTGGCCGTCGGGGTAGGTGTTCTCGAAGATCGTCAGAAAGACCTTGCCGTAGGGCTGGTTCTCGCCCTGGCGCTTCTCGTTCTGCACCACGCCCCGCTGCTCGTCGAGCCGGGCCTGGTCGACCGCCGCCCGCATGTGGCCCATGCGGTCCGACTCCATCCACAGCGCCATGTCGAGCGCCGTTGTCGGCACGACCTGGAAGTAGTTCGTCCGGTCCTGGTTCGTCGTTCCGTTCATGCCGGTCGCGCCGACCCGGTCGAAGGGCTTGAAGTAGTCGTCGTTGAAGTGCTCGCTGCCGTTGAACATCAGGTGCTCGAACAGGTGGGCGAAGCCGGTCTTGCCGATCTTCTCGTCGCCGGCGCCGACGTCGTACCAGACGTTGACGGCGACGATCGGCGCCTTGTGGTCCTCATGGACGATGAGCCGCAACCCGTTTTCCAGCACGTACTTCGTGTTGGGGATGTCGACGATGTCTGCCGACGGGGTTCCGGTGTCGGTGGACTCGCCGCAGGCCGTGGCGAAGATCAGGAGGCAGAGAGCAGAGGTGGCGCCGAGCAGTCGCTTCACGGGCGGTCTCCTTGAGTCAAGAGGGGCGGTTGATCCGTATCACCAGGCGATGCCGTAATCTTCGCCGAAGTCGCTTGCGCCACCCCACATCGTCCCGTTCTCGCGGTCGAACCAGATCGCGGTGATCGGCCCGGAGGTGCGGTCCAGAGTGCGGACTCGGTAGCCCATGTCCCGGAGCTTCTGCCGCACCCAGGGCGGCACGTCGCTGCGGACGTCGAGGTCACCCGGTCGCGACTCGTGGGCGCCGAAGGAACTCTGCATCTGGTGGCTGGTGATGTTCGCCGCTTCCACGGCTTCCTGGACGTTCATCCCGAACTCGACGACGTTCAGGAGGAACTGGAGCAGGTTCTGGTCCTGCGTGTCGCCGCCCTGGACGGCGAAAGACAGGTAGGGCTGGCCATCCTTCAGCGCCATGCCGGGAGTCAGGGTCGCGCGGGGCCGCTTTCCCGGTTCGGGCAGGTTGTAGGGGTTGAGCCCCGGGTCGAGCACGAAGCTCTGCATCCGCTGGCTCATGCCGATGCCGGTACGGCCGGCGATCACGGCTGGAATCCAGGCGCCGCTCGGGGTCACGGACACGACCCAGCCCTCCGCGTCGGCGGCCTGGATCGAGGTCGTCCCGGCGGTGAAAGCCTCTTCGTAGGTCATCCGCGGCAGTGTCTGTCGGCCGGCCGACGCCTGCTGGAAGCCCTGCTCGCCTTCCGCGTCCGCCGACGGCGGGATCGGCGTCCACTGCTCGAGCAGGTCGAGGAAGGGGTTCTCGCCGTCCTGAAAGGCGTACGGATCGCCGGGGCGGGCGCCCTCGTCGTTCCGTTCCCAGTCGATCGACTCGTAGCGCGCGCGGGCGTAGCTCTTCGACAGCAGGCCCTGGAGCGGTTCCGCGGGCGGGAAGTAGGGATCGCCGTAGTAGAAGTCGCGGTCGGCGAAGGCCAGGTTCATCGCTTGGTAGAGCGTGTGGATGTAACGGGCCGAGTTGTAGCCCATCGCCTTCAGATCGGCGTTCTCGAGGATGTTCAGCGCCTGGAGCATGACCGGCCCCTGGACCCACGACGTCAGCTTGTACACGTCGACGCCGCGGTAGTTCGTGCGCACCGGTTCCTCGATGTGGACCTGCCACCGATCCAGGTCGGCCATCGTGTGGAGACCGCCCAGTTCGCGCGATCCGCGGACGAACTCCTCGGCGATATCGCCGCGGTAGAAACGGTCGTAAGCCGCCGCCAGCGCCTGCTCCCGGGTCTTGCCCTGCTTGAGCGCCGTGGCCTCGGCTTCGACCAGTTTGCGCAGGGTGTCGAGCAGGTCCGGCTGGCGGAAGATCTCGCCCTCCCTCGGCGCCGCGCGCCCGTCGCCGCTCTCGGACGACGACAGGTGGGGCAGGAACACGCGCGCCGAGTCCGGCCACTGCTGCAGCATCTCCCTGCGGCGCTCCATGTTGTCGGCCTGGGCGCGCTCGATCGGGTAGCCGTCCGCCATCTCGATCGCCGGCTCGAGCACCTCGGCCAGGCTCATCGTTCCGTAGTGCGAGAGCATCACGATCAGACCGCCGGGAGTGCCCGGCGTCACCGCCGCGAGCGGCCCGTACTCGGGCGGGTAGACGTGGCCCTGGTCGCGGTAGAACTCGACCGTCGCACCGGTCGGCGCGGCGCCGAGCGCGTTGATCCCGACCACCTCGTTGTTCCGCGGGTCGAAGATGAGGGCCTGGGTCTCGCCGCCCCAGCCCAGGGTGTCCCACATCGTCGAGGTGGCGGCGAGCATGGCGCACGTCGCGTCGACGGCGTTGCCGCCGCGGGCGAAGATCAGGGCGCCGGCCGTCGCGGCCAGCGGTTTGCCGGTCACCGCCACCCAGTGACGCCCGTGCAGGACGGGCTTGACGGTGCGCTGGGCGAGAGCCGGAGCGGCGGCGCAGATAGCGGCGACGGCGAGCGCCAGGAAACGAACGCGGAAACCAGGGGCCGGCGTGGGGGTCATCGGGGCAGCTTATCGCCGCCGCATGACGACGGGGACGTCGTTGTCTCGCTGATAGCCTGCCGGTCCTTCACTCCATATCGAACGAGGGCGCCGGAACATGAAAGCAGCCGTATTCCACGAGGTCGGGCAGCCGCTCGAGATCACCGATGTCGCGATCAGCAAACCGGGTCCGCACGAGATCCTGATCCGGAGCGCGGTGGTTGGGGTCTGTCACAGCGATCTGCACTTCGTGGACGGTCTGTGGCCTATCCGCACGCCGGCGATCCTCGGCCACGAAGCGTCCGGCATCGTGGAACAGGTCGGCTCCGCGGTGCGCTACGTCCAGCCGGGCGACCACGTGATCACCTGCCTGTCCGTTTTCTGCGGCTACTGCGAGTACTGCATGAGCGGCGAGCCGACGCTCTGCGACAAGCGGGCCACGCGGCGGCCGAGGACCGAGGAGCCGCGGCTGGCGCTGCCGGCCAGTAACGGTGGAAGTCCGCGGCCCGTCTCGCAGTTCGCGGACCTTGGCTCGTTCGCTGAGCAGATGCTCGTCCACGAGAACGCGGTGGTGAAGGTCCGCGAGGACATGCCGCTCGACCGGGCGGCGGTGATCGGTTGCGCGGTGGTCACAGGCGTTGGTGCGGCGTTCAGGACAGCTCAGGTGGAACCGGGCTCGACTGTGGTGGTGATCGGCTGTGGCGGTATCGGCCTGTCGACGATCAACGGCGCCGAACTCGCCGGCGCGGGGCGCATCATCGCTGTCGACCGGGTGGCCTCCAAGCTCGAACTGGCGAAACAGTTCGGCGCCACGGACACGGTCGACGCTTCGGCCGGCGACCCGGTGGCGCAGGTGCTGGAGCTGACCGGAGGCGGCGTGCAATACGCCTTCGAGGCGATCGGCCTCAAGGTGACCGCCGAGCAGGCCTGGGCCATGTTGCGCCCGGGCGGCACGGCGACCGTCATCGGCATGGTTCCCTTCGGCGAGAAGATCGAGATCCCCGGTCACGAGATGCTCCAGGCGAAGTGCATCCAGGGCTGTGTCATGGGTTCGAATCGGTTCCGCATCGACATGCCGAGGCTGGTCGACTTCTACATGGCCGGAAAGCTGAAGCTCGACGAGCTGATCTCGGACCGGGTCGGGTTCTCTCAGATCAACGACGCGCTCCAGAGCCTGAAGTGCGGCGAGGTGGCCCGTCAGGTCATCGTGTTCGATGAGTAGGCGGATGCGGGTAGCCGCGGCGACCTGCGCCCTCTTCCTTCTTTCCCTGGCGCCGGCGGCTTCCGGGGGAGTGGCGGAGAAGGGTGGCCTGGAGGCCGCGGTGGCGGAGCGCGCCGACCTGCTCTGGGACGCCGCCCGGAAGATATGGGACTGGGCCGAGCCGGGCTACCAGGAAACCAAGTCGTCGGCCCTGCTCGCCTCCATCGTCGAGGAGGAAGGGTTCGAGGTCACCCGAGGCGTCGCCGGTATTCCGACCAGCTTCGTTGCCTCCTTCGGGGAAGGTCGTCCAGTGATCGCGATTCTGGCCGAGTTCGACGCTCTGCCGGGACTGTCGCAGGAGGCGGTTCCTACGCGTTCACCGCGCGAGGGACCGGACTGGGGCCACGCCTGCGGGCACCACCTGTTCGGCGCCGGTTCGCTCGGCGCGGCGCTGGCGGTGGCTGACGGCATCCGCGGCGGCGCGATTCAGGGAACGGTCCGGCTCTATGGCACGCCCGCGGAGGAGGGCGGCGGCGCCAAGGCCTTCATGGCGCGCGCCGGTCTGTTCGACGACGTGGACGCTGTGCTCCACTGGCACCCCGGCGACGCGAACGCCGCCGGCGATCCGACGAACCTCGCCCGGGTGGCGGCCAAGTTCCGCTACCGCGGCCGCAGCGCGCATGCCGCGGCGTCGCCCGAGGCGGGCAGATCCGCGCTCGACGCGGTGGCGATCCTGAACTATGGCGCCGAGCTTCTCCGGGAGCACACGCCGGACCGGACCCGCATTCATCATGTGATCACCGCCGGGGGCGACGCGCCAAACGTGGTGCCGGCGTTCGCCGAGGCGTACTACTACGTCCGCCATCCGGACATCGACGTGGCGCGTTCGATCTACGACCGCCTGGTGCTCGTGGCCGAAGGCGCCGCCCACGCGACGGAGACCGAACTGGAGATCGAGTTCCTGGGCGGTATCCACAACCTGCTGCCGAACGACACGCTGTCCAGGGTCTCGCTCGCCAACTTCGAGGCCCTCATCGACATCGGCTACACGAAAGCGGAGAAGGCCTGGGCCGTGAAACTCCAGGAGTCGTTGCTGAAACCGCGGCCCCTTGCCTCCGTGTCCCAACTGCGGGACGAGACCGGCAACACGACTCTCGGCTCGACCGATGTCGGCGACGTCTCCTGGGTGGCGCCGACGACCGGCATCCGGACGGCCTGCTGGGTACCCGGTACGCCGGCCCATTCCTGGCAGGCGGTGGCCGCCGGCGGTACGACGATCGGCCGCCAGGGCATGCTGATGGCCGCCCGCGTGCTGGCGGCGACGGCCTGGGACCTGCTCGCCGATCCCTCGATCGTCGAAGCGGCTCGTGAGGAACTGAACCGGCGCCTCGCCGATCGCCCGTACCGAGCCGCCCTCGAAGAAGGCCAGCAGCCGCCGCTCGACTACCGCAAAGCACCCGAACGCTGACCCGGTCCGGTTCGGAACCGGACTCCCGCGTTCAGGCTGATGTCGACGGCGGAGCCGTACTTGGCCGTGTTGTTGCTGAGGCTGAAGTAGGTGGAGCGGTTCAGGTTGCCGCCGGTGGTCCCCAGCCTGCGGGTCCAGCCGATGTCGATCAGGGTTGCCGTGACGCCGAGGATGGAGAGGTTGAGCTGGCGGAAGGGGCTCTGCTGATGGCGGAGCTGAAGGACGATCGAGGATCCGGGGCCGATGGGGCGTTCGCCGGCGATGGCGACGGTGATGATGTTCTGCGGCTCGAGCGTCAGGAGGTCGTGGCTGCCGAGGCGGGTGAAGCCGGCGTTGCCGTAGAGGGTCCAGCGCCGCCAGGGGCGGGATACCTGGTACTGAATCGCCGCGTCGACCGAACCGGTGCCGTGGAAGTTGTCGTCATCGGCGGTGGGTAGCTTGAGCTGGACCTGGACGGCCTGCCGCCACGTGGTGGATTCCGGCCCGAGACCGGACTTGAGCGAGACGATCGTCTCCCCAAGGCCGAGTCCGGCCTGTTCGAAACGAACGAACCGGAGCTGTTCCCCGTAGCCGCCCGGTCCGTCACGCCTGAAGTACAGCCCGTACCCGTTCTGCAGTGACTGCGGCCGGCCGGACTGGCGGAAGCCGAAGAAGTCGTGGAAGCCCTCGATCAGAGGGTCGACGAAGCCGCCGTCGGCGTTGACGATGGAAGTTCGGAGGCCGAGTTCGAGTCGCCGTCCGAAACGCCGGCGCGCGTCGACCGTCAGCCGGTGGACTTCCATGTCGGCGAAGTAGATCCCCTCGAAGCCGGGCCAGGGCGGGATGCCGTCGAGCTCTTCGACCGTGACGGCCCCCCGGTAGCGGCGCGCTTCGATGACCTCGGACACGGACGGCGACCGCAGCCAGAAGCTGGAGAGTCCCAGCGAGGCGGTGACCTGCCAGCGTCCTGTCCCGGGCGCGCCCAACGCCGGCGCCTCTACCGGCAGGCTCAGGAATCCGGAGCCGCTGCCCAGCCAGGCCTCGGCCACGGGCAGTGGACCGAACCGGTGTTCCTGGGCTCCGAGGGAAGAGGCAGCCGCGAGCACGAGCGCCGCTGCCGCGAGGACGGTCAGGCGAGATCGCAGGTTACTGCGCCGCTCCCGCCGCCTGGATCGCCTGCCAGACGCGCTCCGGCTTCGCCGGCATGTCGATGTTCGTGATGCCGAGCGGCCGCAGTGCGTCGACGATCGCGTTGACGATGCAGGGCGTCGCCCCGATCGTCCCCAGTTCGCCGATGCCCTTGGCGCCGAGCGGGTTGATCGGCGTCGGCGTCACCGTGTTGTCGAGTTCCATGCGCGGGAACTGCTTCGCCCGCGGCACCGCGTAGTCCATCAAGGTGCCGGAGAGGAGTTGGCCTCCCTCGTCGTACTGAATCTCCTCCCACATTGCCTGGCCGATGCCCTGAACGAGGCCGCCGAGGCGCTGGCCGTCGGCGAGCATGGGGTTGAGCACCTCGCCGAAGTCGTCGACAGCGACGTAGCGCTGGATCTCGATCTGACCGCTTTCGGGATCGATCTCGACCTGGCAGAGGTGAGCGCCGAACGGGTATGTCGTCGCCGACGGTTCGAAGCGGGCGACCGCCTCCAGCCCCGGCTCCTCGCCGGGTACGTTGACGTTCCACAGGTGGGCCATCTCGGCGACCTGCCGGAAGGTCAGCTTGCGGTCCGTGCCGGTGACCGTGAACTCGCCGTCCTCGTAGTCGATCTGGTCGACGGGCGCGTCGAGGTGGTGCGCGGCGATCCGCGTCGCTTTCGCGTGGACCTTGACCAGCGCCATGTCGAGCGCGGCGCCGCCGACCGCGATGCCGCGACTGCCGAATGTCCCGACGCCGTGCTGCACCTGGTCCGTGTCGCCGTGGACGACGACGACGTCGTCGATACCGACGCCGAAGGCGTCCGACACCATCTGGGCGAAGACGGTCTCCTGCCCCTGGCCGTGCGGGGAAACGCCCGTGTAGACGGTAACGTTGCCGGTCGGTTCGACCCGCACGGTCGCGCTTTCCCAAGTTCCCATGCGCTGCTGAGGCGTAGCGCCGGTGGAGGGGCCGAGACCGCACACCTCGGTGAACGTGGCAAGCCCGATGCCGACGAGTCGCCCCTCTTCCCGCGCGCTGTGCTGCTCCGCGCGGGCTTCGTCGTAGCCGGCGAGTTCCACCAGGCGAGCGAGCGACTTCTCGTAGTCGCCGGTGTCATAGGTCGCGCCGGCGGGTGTGGTGTGGGGAAAGGCGTCCTTGCTGATGAAGTTCCGGCGCCGCACGGCAACCGGGTCGAGGCCGGTCGCGGCCGCCACCTCGTCCATCACGCGCTCGATGATGTAGGCGGCTTCCGGGCGTCCGGCGCCGCGATACGCCTCGGTCGCCATCGTGTTCGTGAACACCGACGACGTTTCCCAGGCGACCGCCTTGATGTCGTAGCAGCCGCAGGACATCGTGTGGGTGGAGAGGGCGATGAAGGGGCCGAAGAAGGAGCGGAAGGCGCCGATGTCGGAGATCGTCTGCCCCTTGAGCGCCAGCACCCGCCCGTCGTTCTGGAAGGCGACGTCGATCTTCTCGACGTGGCCCCGGCCGTGGGTCATGCCGAGAAGGTTCTCGGTGCGGGTCTCCGACCACTTCACCGGCCTCTTCAGGTCGCGCGAAACCCAGCACAGCAGCGCGTCCTCCGCATAGGTCGGGATCTTGGCGCCGAAGCCGCCGCCGACCTCGGGTGCAATGGCGCGGATGCGGATCTCGGGGATCCCCAGGCACATCGCGATCTGCTGCTTGACGGAGTGGGGCGCCTGGTTGGAGGTCCAGAGCGTCAGCTTGCCGGGGCCTTCTTCCCAGTGGGCGCAAATGGCGCGCCCTTCCATTGGGAAAGGCGCGACGCGCTGGTTGAGCAGCCGGATCGAGAGCGTCTGGTCGGCCTGCTCGAAGAGCTTGTCGGCCTCCGGGTTCGGGGCCGGAATCTGAAGGCAGACGTTACTGTCGAGCTCCTCGTAGACCTTGGGCGCGTCCGGCGCGAGCGCGGCCTCGACGTCAACTACCGCCTCCCGGGGCTCGATGTCGACCTCGACCATGGCCGCCGCGTCGCGCGCCGCGTAGGGACTTTCGGCGATGACGACCGCGACCGGGTGGCCGACGTAGAGCACGCGGCCGTTCGCCAGCAGCGGGTGGTCCGGCATGCCGGGTATCTCGACGCCGATGGGGGTCGCTCCGACCTGTCCGGCCATGTCGGCGTAGGTGTAGACGCCGACGACGCCGGGGTGGGCGGCGGCGGCCGTCGTGTCCATGGAGCGGATGGCGCCGGCCGCGAAGTCGCTGCGGACGAACGCGGCATAGGTCATGCGCGGCAGCTTGACGTCGTCCGTGTAGGTGGCGAGGCCCCGGATAAGGCGCGGATCTTCGCGCCGCTTGATCGGCCTGCCGACGGAGTTGGGTCGGAACGTCGTCATCAGGCGACTCCCGCGGCGTCTGCGGCGTGCTGAACCGCGTCGACGATCTGCTGGTAGCCGGTGCAGCGGCAGATGTTGCCGTCGATCGCTTCCCGGATCTCCGCCTCGCTCGGGTTCGGGTTGTCGTCGAGCAACTGCTTCGCCGCCATGATCATCCCCGGCGTGCAGTAGCCGCACTGGAGGCCGTGCTTCTCCCAGAAGCCGACCTGCAGCGGATGCAGCTCGTCGGCGGAGGCCGCGAGGCCCTCGATCGTCGTCACCTCCTGACCGTCGGCCTGAACCGCCAGGACGGTGCAGCTCTTCACTGCGCGACCGTTGAGATGCACGGTGCACGCGCCGCAGAGGGTGCTCTCGCACCCGACGTGGGCGCCGGTGAGGTCGAGTTCCTCACGCAGGAAGTGGACCAGCAGCGTACGCGGCTCGACCTCTCGTTGGTGCTTGCTGCCGTTGACCGTAACGGCAACGGGGACGGTGTCTGGCATCGATGCTCCTGTCGTATCCGGTTGAGTTGGCGGCGGCGATCGTATCGCAGCGCGGCCGCGCTATGATGAGTGCCTACCGCAGCAGTTTGCGCCCAGGCGCAGGGAGGCCGACATGAGGAAGTCGCTGATCGCTACCGCCGTTCTCGTTGGGCTCGTCGTCGCCGCTTCGGCGGCCGTTGGCGCCGAAGGAGAGATCAAGAGGACGCCCAGCGGCAAGCCGGACTTCACCGGCGTCTACGACATTTCGAGCATCACGCCGTTCGCCAGGCCCAAGGAGTTCGGCGACAAGCTGACCCTCACCCCCGAGGAGGCGGAGGCCAACGCGAAGCGGCGTGCCGACTCGAACGCGGCCCAGGACGCTCCCAGCGCTTCGGTTGGCGAGCGCGCGGCGCCCGAGAAGGGCGGCAACGTCGGCGCCTACAACAACTTCTGGTTCGAATGGGGCAGCCAGAACTTCATGATCGACGGCAAGTACCGGACCTCGGTGTTGACCGATCCTCCCAACGGGCAGATGCCGGCGATGACGGAAGAGGGCAAGAAGCGCTCAGCGGCCGCGCCGAAGTTCGCGTGGCCGAACCGTGGCTACGCCTGGTGGCTCGAGTCCGGCGACATCCCCTACGACGGTCCGGAGACGAACATCGTCGGCGTCCGCTGCATGTACCAGCCGACGGCCTCGGTCGCGATCCGTTCACTGCCATACAACAACGTGAAGACGATCGTCCAGACCGAAGATCACTTCATGATCATGATCGAGTGGATGCACTGGACCCGGGTCGTCCGGATCGGCGGCGAGCACATGCCGGCCGAGTACACCTCGCTGAGCGGCGACTCGATCGGTTGGTGGGAAGGCGACACCCTGGTCGTCGAGACGACGAACTTCCGCGACATGCCGGATCTCCGCGGCGAGGGCGTCCGCGTCATCGAGAAGTTCAGCCCGATCGACGGGAACAACCTGCTCTACAGTTTCATGGTCGAGAACCCGGAGTACGAGGCGCCGTACAGCGGCGAGCTGCCGTGGCCGAAGACGGCCCAGAGGAGCTACGAGTACGCCTGCCACGAGGGCAACTACGCGATGGGCAACACGTTGCGCGGGGCGCGTCTGCTCGAGGCGGAGTTCGAGAAGGGCCAGTCCAGTTCCGGACAGGAGTAGGTCCGGCTAGACCGCCTGGATCTGACGGCTCACCCGGCCGACGATCCGCGGCAGGGCTTCGTGGGCCTCGGGCGGCACCCGGAACGTCGTCATCCATGACAACGCGGCGAGGTCCGGCAGATCGACGGCCTTTCGGCCGGCGAGTAGCGCCGCTCCGCGGAGGATCTTGATCGCCTTGACCAGGAAGGTGCGGTCCGTGAGCAGGGAGTTCGTCTCGTTGCATTCGAACTCCAGGACCAGGGTGCGCAGCACGTCGAGCAGCGCTGCACGCACCGCCGCTCCGACCTCGACCTCGTACATCCGCTTGTTCAGCGCGTCGAGCGTGGCGCGGTCGGTTACGGGTTCGGGATCGGGCTGTTCGACGACGGAGCCCGAGGCGAACCGGTCGATCAACGTCTTCGCCTCGTCGACGCCGCTCTGGATCAGGCCGGAGACCCGCAACTGGAGGGCGAAACGGTCCAGGTTCGCGGGGTCCAGGGGCTCGTTGTAGTACTCGTCGTCCATCGGGTTGCCGGTGGCGATGGCAGCCATCAGAGGAATCGGCTCGGCGCCGAAACGGCGCTCGTTGAGGATGCGCAGGAGCACGTTGAGTGCCTCGCCGGGCGCGCGGGAGATGTCGTCGAGCACGGCGACTTCGGCGGTCAGGAGCCCCCCGGGTTCGATCCGCTGGTGGATCCGCTCGGCTTCGCCGGCGGTTCCGGGCGCGCCACCGTCGGTCTTCACCTTCCGGCGCTCCAGGACGATGTCGCCGACCAGTTCGGCGAGGCGGGTGTCGCGGTGTAGCTGGTAGAAGAAGAAGTCGAGTTCGGAGCCCTTTGCGGCGACTTCGGCCAGCCGGGTCTTGGCGGTGCCGGGCGGTCCCTCGACGTAGATGTGCTCCCGCGTGACCAGAGCGAGGAGCAGCGCCGTTTTCACCTCGTCGTGGCCGACGACGTGGTGATCGAGCAGATCGCGGAGGGGAGTCAGGTCGCTCACGGGAACGCGCGACTCTATCCGCACCCGAAGATCGGGGTCATCGCTCCTCCAGCCGTAGGCCGCCGCCGGCCAGCGGGCGGCCGTAGAAACGCAGTCCGCCAGTTTCCAGAGAGATGTCGTCGAGAACCGGCGGACAGTCCCCGTTGCCCAGGAACACGGTATGGAGGGCGACGCCGAGCCGGCGCGCCAGTTGACGCTCGCGCCGGACGGTCGTGTCGCCGATGATCGGCAGACCGTCCGTCAGGAGGACGACGTGCCGGTTGCGGCCGGAGCCGCCGCGCAGGCCCTCGAGGGCGGTGCGCAGCGGCGCCTCGTAGTTCGTCTGGCCGACCGCTTTCGCCTGACCGGCCTGCTCGGCGAGGCGGGAGTACGAGCGATGCAACAGGCGGCCGCCGACGTGGTGGGGCAGGGCTCGGTGGTGGAACTCGACGTAGCCGACACGCATCCGCCGCCGCGCCGCGACCCGCAGGATGCCGAGCACGACCTGGCTCGACCACACGGTCAGCCGGCCGGCCATGGAGGCGGAGATGTCCCGGAGGACGGCGACCGCGCCGCCGGCGCTCTTGCGCTTTCGCTCGAAGGTGCGGGGCGCGCCGGGCAGGCGGCCATCGGCGAAGAGCAGGGCCTCGATCAGATCGGCGTCGATCAGCTCGTCCAGGTCGCGCAGCGGGCGGTAGCCACGGGGCTGGCCTCCCGGATCCGTGTCCGGGTCGATGCGGCCCCGCTCGATGCGGCCGACGAGCGCGCGCAGGAGGGGATCGACCTGGGCTGGCGGAGGCGGTTTCCCGAACAGGGTCGGGGGCGCCGGCAGGTCGGCCTGATCGTCGATCCACGAGTCGGAGGCCGGGGAGGCGGCCGCTGCACCGTCGGAGTCGTCTCCCTGTGACTGCGCTCCGGGCATCTGGGCACCGGTTTCCGCCATCGTCACGTTCGGCGGGTCACCGAGCAGCTCCTCCAGGATGTGATCGAAGTCCTCCTGTACCTCTTCCGGCAGCCGGTGGGCGACCATGTAGCGGATGGCGCCGAGATCACGAGGCGCCGCGGCCGGAGCGCCACGCAGGAACGCGTGCGCGCGCACGAGCCGCAGCGCCGCCGAGCTGAAGGAGCGGTCGGACATCAGGCGGTCGCCCGAGGCCGACTCGTCGGCGGTGCGCTGGCGCAACCGGTCGAGGAGGCGGTGGTAGGCGTCGAGGGTCCGCGGTTCGACCTGGAGAGCGGCGGCCGCCCGTTGCGCGGCCTTGCGGGTTGCGGTGCTCATCACCGCGGGGGGGTGCGCGCTGCCCGCGGTCGACCGGACCGCGGCCCGTGACGGTTCTTGAGCCGCCCCTCGTTCCAGCAGTACCGCGGCCTCGTCGAAGAGTCCTCCGGTGAGCAGGCCGGTCAGACGAAGTTGCACGGCGAAGCGATCGAGTTGGCCGGGTTCGAGAGGGTCGATCGGGGCCTCTACCTGCTCCAGCGGTCCGGTTGCCACCGCCGACTCGAGCGGCAGTGGCTGCCCCAGAGCGTGCCGTTCGGCGAGGATTCGGAGCAGGGGTCCCAGAGCTTCGCCGGGAGAACGAGGCAGGTCCTCGAGCAAGGCGATCTCGGCCTGGAGAAGGGGGCCGGGGATCAGCTCGCGGCGCAGGCGCTCGTGGCCCCGGTGACGGTGGCGGCTCAGCAGAACATCACCGAGCAGGTCCGTCTCCCGGATGTCGCGGTGAAACACGAGCGTGTGAGTGCGGGCGCCCGACAGCGCGGCCAGGGCCGCGGCCAACTCCGATTTTCCGCAGCCGGGCGGCCCTTCCAGATAGGCGTGCTGCTCGGCCAACAGCGCCAGGGTCAGTCCGGTCGCGGCGTCGTCCTGACCGACCAGCACCCTCCCCAACGCCGTTCGTAGCTCGACGAACGCGGCGGCGAGTTCGGTGGCGCGATGGTCCGGGGCGGTCAGGGTCACGGCGCGGAATGCTACTCGGCGACTGCTTCAGGAGTAGACGCTTTCAGCGCGGTCGGCGTTCACTGGCACGGTCTGTGCTTCTGAATGGCGCAGAGGCTGTCCTCCCCGGCGTCGCGTGCCAGTTGGGCCGCGTTGGTTGTCAGTGGACGAGGACGTGCCGGTAGTGGAACAACAACGAAGCGATTGGGGTTGCTAGGATGGCGGAAGCGTCGCTTTCCCGTGCCGTCGCCGCTACCTCGCGACCGGTAGTCAGGAATACAGGAGGTCTTCTGGAATGAAGAGATTTGCGACGGTTGGACGACGATTGGCGCTTGCTGCCGCGTTGGCGGGTGGTGCCGTCCTGTTGTCGACCGGTTTCGGGTTTGCCGTTGGCGCGGACGACGCGGTTGGCGTCGAGGCCGCGGTCCAGGACGACGAGAAGAAGAAGCGGAAGGCGGAGAAGAAGGCAGCGGCTCGCGCTGCGAAGGAACAGAAGCGGCTGGAGAAGCAGCGGCGGCAGCGGGGCAGGACCGTGCGCGCCGTTGTCGTGCCGTCGGAGCCAACCGAGGCGTCCGAGCCGGCCACGGCGCCCGCGGCGGAACCGGCCGCGGCGCCGGCAACGGAACCCGCGGTGGCGTCCGTGCCGGAACCTGCTCCCGTGCCCGAGGCGGCACCGGAGCCTGTCGTGGAGCCGAAGGCCGAGCCGGCAAGAGCAGCGGCCGAGCCGGTTCGGACCGCCCCGACGCCGGCTCCTGAGCCGGAGCAGCCGCGCGCTGCCCGGCCCGCGCCTGCGCCAGCTCCGGCGCGGGACATCAGCCTGAACGAACGCATTCGCGTGGCCGAAGTGTTGCTCGATGTTCTGGTCACTGACCGCAGGGGCAATGTGATCGAGGGCCTGAACGCCGAGGACTTCGTGGTTCTCCACGACGGTGAAGAGCAGGAAGTCACGAGCGCCTCCTTCTACGGCGGACCGAGCGAGCTGTCGGCCACCGGCGAGGGCGCAACCGTGCGGACCGACCGCTACTTCATCCTCATGTTCCACGACCAGCGGATGCAGGCGCCGCAGCTGGCGGGTCCCCAGATGGACAACGCGCGCTGGTTGAAGCGGTGGATCGAGGAGGAGCTGCAGCCCAACGACCAGGTGGCCGTTTTCGCCTACCAGGCTCGGCTCAAGGTCTACCTCGACTTCACCCGCGACCGCGACGAGATCCTGGCGGCGGTGGATGCCGCCTCGACGGGCAAGAGAGACATCGAACGCTGGGTAACGCGGTCGGATCCCGAGTTCGATCCGAACTCGCCGTCCCTCTTCGCCAACCTGCCGGCTGGGAAGGAGCTTTCACGGCGCAGCCGCAAGCTGCAGGAGGCGCTGGAACTGGTCGGAGAGGCGGCCGCGGGAATCGCGGGCCGCAAGAACCTGGTGATGTTCAGTCTCGGCTTCGGCGACATCGGGCAGTTCGGCAGCTACACGCCGGATCCGCGGTACTACCCGCAGATGCGCGAGGCGCTGAATGCCGGGAACGTGGCGGTCTACACGATCGACACGATGGGCAGCCGTCGCCGCTCGATCGCCTCGGCGTCGCTCAACGACTCGCTGAGCCTGATCTCGAACGAGACGGGCGGCCATTACTACGCGAACTTCACGAACATTCTGTCGCCGATGCGTCAGGTCGCCGAGGAGAACCAGGGCTACTACCTCGTGAGCTTCCGCTCCGAGTACGAAGCCGGCACCGAGGGCTACCGCAACATCAAGGTCAAGGTCCGGGACGGCAACTACAAGGTGCGTTCCCGCACCGGCTTCCGCTACGGCGAGTCTGCCGGCCCGTAGCGGCGGCTTGCACCCGTCCGCGACGGGGTCCGAGGGGAGGTTCCCAGCGGGCTGGAGGCAAGCGTCTCCCGGGATCGTCACCTCAACCGACAGCCCCACGCAGCGCAGCCGACCGAAGCGAGCGCCGGCCCTCCATTCACCAGGAAAGCGCGAGCGTCCGCTGGGAACCTCCCCTCGGACCCCGTCGCGGACTGGACGCTGCACTGTATGGACGGCGCTCCACACTGGGTGTGCCGGCGTCCTCGCCGGCCTTGAGGTCGCGCGAGGCGTCAACCTCGCTCCTTGATTGAAGCCGTGTAGGCTCCGCGGGCTTTGACGGGAAGGTGATGACGAAACACAGGGAGGAAACCCGCAGATGATCTCCGCTGACGCCCGCTATGAGAGGAAACGGATCGAGGTTCACGGGCACGAGATGGCCTATGTCGACCATGGCGAGGGCGATCCGATCGTCTTTCTCCACGGCAATCCGACTTCGTCGTATCTGTGGCGCAACGTGATCCCGCACCTGGAGGGGAAGGGTCGCCTGGTGGCGCCGGACCTGATCGGGATGGGCGACTCTGCGAAGCTGCCGGAGAGCGGGCCGGACCGGTACCGGTTCGTCGAGCACCGGCACTATCTCGACGGTCTGTTGGAGGCGATTGGCGTTACGGAGAACGTGGTTCTCGTGATCCATGACTGGGGATCCGCGCTCGGTTTCGACTGGGCCAACCGGCACCGCGACGCGGTTCGCGGCCTTGCCTACATGGAGGCGATCGTCAGCCCGGTCCCGAGTTGGGACGCCTGGCCTGAAGCGGCTCGCGGTCTGTTCCAGGGCTTCCGCTCGCCCGCCGGCGAAGGCATGGTGCTGGTGAAGAACGTCTTCGTCGAGCGGGTGCTGCCCGGGTCCGTGCTGCGGAAGATGACGGACGAGGAGATGGCCGTCTACCGCCGGCCGTTCGAGGAAGAGGGCGAGTCGCGCCGTCCGACGTTGACGTGGCCGCGCCAGATCCCGATCGCCGGGGAGCCGGAGGATGTCGTCGCCATCGTGCAGTCCTACGCCGACTGGCTGGCGGAGTCGGACGTGCCGAAGCTGTTCGTCAACGCGAAGCCCGGCGCGATCCTCACCGGCGCGATGCGCGACATCTGCCGCGCCTGGCCGAACCAGACGGAACTGACGGTCAAGGGCTCCCACTTCATCCAGGAGGACTCCCCGGACGAGATCGGTCAGGCGATCTCGGAATGGTTGCCTTCGTAGCTGACGTTCTCCTCCCCGATACCCATCTTCATGTGTGACGCCTGAGGAACTCAGGCACGGGAGGAAGCTCACATGCTGCGCAGGCTGCTCCGGGAAGGAAGTCGCTTCCCATCGACGCTCAGGGTCTCGATGCTGGTCGCCGCGCTGGGCGCGGCAGCCGGGTTGGCGGCGGCCCAGAGTGCCGAGACGGGGCCGAGGCTCCAGGGGCTGAAACGCCTTGACCTGCCGCGGGAGATCGCTCGGGGGTCCGATGTGCGCTGGCTGGCTGACGGCGAGATCGTTCTCGGTGTCATCGGCTCAGGCATCCATGCGTGGCGGCCTGGCGAGAGCGGCGCCGAACTACGGGTGGCGCTGGAGGATCCCGCCCCTGAGGTGCTTGAGATCGGCGGCAGGGCAGTCGTCCATCGCGACACCTTCGAACGGGACTATGGCCGGCTCGGCGTTTCGGCTCAGGGACTTGCCTTTGCGGACCTGTTTGGCGGGATCTTCGTAGCGAGCGAGGATGGCTTCGATGGTCCCGTAGACGTCAAGTTCCTGGGCGACCTCGACCGTCGCGGATCGTTGACGGCCGCCGTTGGTCTCCTGCTCGAAGATGCCGACGGCTGGGCGCCGTACGCGGCCTGGTTGATCGCGGACGGCGATGACGCGCCGCGCGGCCTGCTGCCCACGCGGGACGGCGGGCGTGGTCTGGAACGTTGTCGTGACGCTGAGCTATCGGTGACCCGTTTCATCCCGGAAGACCGCCTGCTCGTGATTCCGGGTGCCGAGGCCGGTGTCTTCGTCTACGACCTCCACGGCGGGCTTCACGACAGTCTCGACGCGGCGACGTTCTTCGCCGAGAGTGGCTGCGACTTCGAGTTGAATCAGTGGGGTAGCTCGCCTCTTTCGGATGCCTACGAGCGGGCGGACTGGCTGAGCCCGCGTCGCATCATCGACGAGGTCGTGGCGGACGGCGCCGGCAACGTGTACTTCTTCGTTCGGTACCTGGCAGAGCGTCCGGCGGAGGAGCCTGGAGCCGAAATCGGTTCGCTGCCAGATATCGGCCCGCGGGCCGTCGCGACCGAGATCGCGGCGACGTTGCCCAACACGGATCCTGCCTGCCCTACGCCGCACTGCTATGAGCCCGCTTCACGGGGAGGATTCGTGCCCACCACGAGCGGCTACCACTGGCGACCGGCATTTCGGTGGCGCGCCGAGAGCTCTCCGCGCCGGCCTTCGATCCACCACGTGGCGCTACGTTCCGGCCTCAAGGCGGAGGGGTTGACCGGCCAGCCTCCCGGCGTGCCGGGGTCACGGCGGCAGCAGGAGCAGGTACGAGGCAACCAGCTTTCGCGCCAGGATGTTGAGCGCATCCGGGCCGGGACGGGCGATCGTGTGGTCGCTTCGGTACCGCCTCCACGAGGCAGGATCTGCTGGGATCTGGTCCACGCCCAGGTCGAGGATCTTCGGACCGTTGCGAGACAACCGTGCGTCGTCGAGTCGGAGTTTGCCGATACCCGCCTGCGCGCCGACCTCCTCGGCGACCGGGCGGTCATCCTGCTTCGCGGCGGGGCCCTGCGGGGGGCGGACGTTCGGGCTGCGGAGGCGTTCGAAGCGCGTCTGATCCCTCCAACGGGCGGCGAGGGCTAGAGAGGTGCGTTTCTCGATCGCTGTTCCCTGGCTTGTCGTTGGTGCGGTGGCGGTACCCGGGCTGGCGCAGGACGAAGCGGCGCCGGACGGCCCGTTCCAGTTCGTATGCCCCAGGCAGAGTGATTCGGCCTTTCTCGACGGGATCTCCGTCCCTGCCGACAGGACGTGGGAACGGCGGGACGACGTCCCGCCGGGCGGCACGGCGCCGGCTGGTTGCTGGGCGTGGAGCGACTCCTGTCCACCCCGGCTTCTCGAGGCCGGACAGAACCCGGCCGCGGCCTGCCGCGCCGGCGCCGGTTCATCCAGGCCGCTGACCGTTCGCATGCTGGCCCCCGAGGCCTCGAACACGGATGGCGGCATCGCGGACGGGACCGCGGCCGCGTCGGGGTTCGAGGTGGTCGCGGCGCCGGTGGCGATGTGGCGGCAAGTGCCCTGGAACCTGCTGCCCTCGACCGACGTCGGGTCCGGATCGCTCTCCGTGCTCCGCAGTGACGAGAGTTGGCGCGTCCAGGCGCTGGCGGGAGGCCTCGCCTCGACATGGCGGGACGTGACTCCTGATGAGGGCTCGGTGGAACTCTCGTTGCGGGAGGCGGTGGAGTTCACCGTGCAGGCGACCGGTGGCGGCGTGCCCCTCTCCGGAGCGCGGATGTACCTGGTGCGGCCGGGCTCGGGCATGTATGCCATACCCGAGCCTCTGGGCTTCGGGATCGCGAACGCAGACGGCAGGGTGAACCTGACCTTGTCCGAGCGGGAGCGTTCCGCGATCCTCGTCTCCCACGTCGCGCGGACCGCGTCGGCGTTCGAACGTTTCGACGAGACGCCGCCGGTCGTCGAACTCCGTCCGGGGTTCGCCGTGACGGGCCGGACCGTCGATCCGGAAGGGCTGCCAGTGGCTGGTGCACGGCTCCTGGGCCTGTCGTGGGTTGGCGACGAACTCGCGGTGATGCAGCGCCACCTGGGCCTCTCGGGCTCCGACGGCCGCTTCGTGCTCTCCGGCTTCGCGAAGGGCGCCGCGTCCCTGCGAACCGATGGTGGCGAGCTGGAGTACTCCCGGACCTTCGACCTGGAGGGTCCCCTGGACCTGGGCTCGATCGTGCTGATGGCGCCCGAGCACTACTGGATCCAGGTCGTTGATGCGAGTCGCGGAACGCCGATTCCCGAGGCGCGCGCCCTCTTCGAGGGCGTGGAAGCGACGACGACCGACCGGGATGGACTCGCGCGGGTCTCGCCCCGCTTCAGCCGGATCCTCCTGATCAACGCGAGGGGCTACCGGACGGCGCGGTTCCAGTTCGCTGGCGGTGGCGCGACAGCCGAAGCAAACCCGCCGCCTGGCCTGGCTGCCCGTCCCGTCGACGTAGCCGGCGACATCGGCGCGACGGCCGAAACACCCCTGGTGCTAGGGCTGGCGCCTGCCTTCACGGTCGAGGGCGTCTTCGTGGCGGCCGACGGAGTGACTCCGGCCGTCTCCGGGCGACTGGTTGCGTCCCAGTCAGTGGCCGGTGGGAGCAGGACGAGCAACGAAGCGCTCGCGGCGGACGGTTCCTTCTCTCTGGACCTCGAGCCGGGCGCCTATACGCTGGAACTGACGGCCGCGAATGCCGGAAGGCGCGTGCTGGAAGTCTCCGGGTCGGCGGGCGAGGCGCGCGACCTGGGCGTCATTTTGGCGCCGGTGTCGGCCTGGGCGTCCGGGACGGTCGTGAGCCCCGAATACGCCCCGGTGGCCGGCGCCAGGATCTCCTACCTGCGGCCGACCAGGTTCGGCGCCTTGATGGCCCGTGCGATGGGACGGGTAGCGGAAGTCACGGCAAATGCCGACGGCTACTTCGAAATGCACGGCCTGGAACTCGGTCCGTCCAGCCTGCGCGTGACGGCGGAGGGATTCGCTCCGCTGGAGTTCGAGGTCGAGGCCGCGGCGATCCAGTGGGTCGACGCCGGTTTCGTCGAACTCTCGCGCGGGCGCCGGATCACCGTGCGCTCGGATGTCGAGGGAGGCATGGTGAGGCTCGATCCGGGTGCCGAGCACGATCCTCTGGGTCCGATGACGGGGAAGGTGGTCGACGGCGAGGCCGGGTTCGAGAACGTACCCGCGGAGGAGTCTCTGCGGGTTCGAGTGCTGGACGAAGGCGTGCCGGTCTGCGAGCTTCGCGAGGAGGCTGGAACTGGTGACGAGGTGATCCGGTGCGACCGGAGCACCGTGACCGTCACGGGTTTGGTGACGGTTGCAGGTCAACCCGGGAACGGGAGGTTGATCTGGCACTCGAAAGTAGCGAATCCACAACCCGAGGGAGTCATGCGGACGCTTGGCGGGTCCGTGCAGCGGACGCAGGTCGTTTCCAGCAAGCTCGAGCTTGCGGCGCCGATCGACCAGGAGGGCCGGTACCGCATGGAGTCGATGCTGCCTGGTGATTGGTACGTGACCCTCTGGTCGGAGACTGGTGGAATGCAGGCGCGGCGCGAGATCACGGTACCGGACGCTCCAGGCGAGGAAACCGTCGTCGACTTCCACTATGGCGGCGTGTCCATCGATGGAATCGTTGTCGATGCCGAAGGACAGCCCGTCACCCACGCGACGGTGGACATCTTCCCGGGCCGCCGGGCGGTTGTAACCGGTCGGAACGGCCGCTACGAGATCCGAGACCTTGTGCCCGGCGCCTACCAGTTGCGGGCGCGGTTTCAGCACTCTCGCTCCGACCTGGTGGACGTGGAGCTTCGGGACTACAACGACCGCCAGTCCGTGCAACTGGACCTGCGGAACGATCCCTCCGACGACGAACTTGTGATTCGGCTCGCCGGCGCGGCCGCCGGCTTCTGCTTCGTCGAGATGGAGGGCGCCGGGCAGCGGACCGTCCGGATCGATCGCGGTGTCGCGAGCACCCAACTCACTCCGCCGCTCACCGACCGGGTCCGTGTCGCCTGCCAGGCGGACGGGCGCTGGGTCCTCACCGGCTGGCAGCCCCTCGAGCCCGCTCTGGAGCGCGGCGTCGACCTCAACCCCTTCGAGTCGGAGTCCTCGATCGTCCTGACCGGCGAGCCGTCGACGGCGGCCGTGCAGGTCACCGGTCCTGGTGGCTGGGATCTCGGCTCTCTCCGCATCTGGTTCGGCGGTGCGACCGTGTTCGAGGTCGGCGAGACGATCTCCAACCTGCCGGAGGGCGAGTACACTCTTCGTTGGGGGAACGAGGTGCGAACCTTCTGGACCGAGCGGCGGCGCGCGGCCGAGGTCGAGATCGAGTAACGGTTCCGTCGTTGCGTCGGGCTTCTCTAGGTGGCCTGTGGCGCAAGGAACGCGCAGGTTGGCCCAGCGGCCTGGCTGAGTTTCCGGTCAAGAGTTGCGAGGGGGCACTCGAAGGCTTCCGCGATGGCGACGTACCAGGCGTCGTAACTCGTGAGGTTCCCGCGTAGCTCCCAAACCCGTTCGGCGAACGGAGCGAACGGCAGCAGTTCCAGGTCCAGGCGCAAGAGGTCACGGAATGCGCTCGTTGCCTCGAGCCGTGTGATCGTGTCCGACGCCTCCAAACGTCGAAGAGTGTTCGTTGTCTCGACGAGAACTAGTTCAGGTGCAAGTAGTGACCCGCTTGCCGTGACCTCGGCGGCCCAGTCGCCTTCGCTCCCAGAGTCCACGAGGGCGGCGACCAGCGCGGAGGCGTCGATGACGACGGTCACTTCCGATCCGCGTCGCGGGCTCGGAGGATCGTGTCCGTGTCCACTCGGGTTCCGGCGGCGTCCTTCCGCTCCCTCACGGTCTGGAGCCAGACCTCCAGGGAGGGACGCGACGCGATCTTCTCCAACTCGCCGCGAAGAAACTCCTGCATGGACTTGCGCTGGAGCGCCGCTCGGGCGGCGAGCTCGTCGCGAACCTGATCAGGGACGTCACGAATCGTCAGTTGAACCGGCATGGAGTAAGAATGACATCACAGACAGCATTCTGCAAGCAGCATCGGTTTGAGGAACAGGCAGGGCGTGCTCAGTACGCCCACATTCTGAGCCCGATCCATCCGCTGCTCCAGGCGTAGAGCAGCGCGACGGTGCAGGCCACGCTGACAAGACGGCTGTGCAGGCGTACGAACCGGCCTGCCTCGGCGGAGTGCCGGCCGAAAGCGGTGAGGAGGCTTAGCACCGTGAGCGCCGCGAAGACCAGCGAACCGGCGAACCACGTGAGGGACCACACGGAAACGGTGCCGTAGTCTTCGTTGGAGGCGTAGGCGCTCGGCAGGAGGAACCAGATGACGATCGAGAGAGTTGCCAACGGTTGAAAGAGCACCGCGCGCAGGGGGATCGTCTTCATCCGACCGAAGAGCTTGGCCGGTGCCCAGACCAGAGCGAAGAGCACGGCGGACATCAAGAGCAACAGCGTGGTCGCGGCGGCCGACAGCTGGAAGAACAGCCAATGCCGACTGATCCTCTTGAAGCTGCCCTCGCGGCCGGTTTGGAGGATCGAATTCCCCTCGTCGTCAACGACCTTGAACACTCTCGCCACTCGCTCGTCTTCGTACCGGAAACTGGTTGCCGTGACGGGAACGAGCCGTCTCTTTGCGCCGCCGCCCGGCACGATGAAGAGGTTCCCCTCATCCAAGGTGGTGCGCCGGGTGAGGAAGAGGCGATAGAGGCCATGCACGATCTGGCGCTCTGGCGTGACGTGCTGCCAGGTGCCGGCCATCGCTTGCAGTTGATCGTCCGAGAGTGATGCGACTGCACTTTCGGGCTTCTCGAAGCCTTCGGTCAGACGCTCCCCCAGGAGTCTCCCGATGTCCTCGATCCTGTAGCTCTCTTTGTTGATCGAGACGAAGAAGCCGACGCCGAGGTCGGAGGAATAGCCGCTTCTCGACTTGAAGCCGGTGATCGTTCCGCCGTGTCCGTGAAAGAGGTGCCCGCTAACGATGTAGGTGGTAACGCCGAGGCCGTCTCCCCATTTGAAGCCCTTGCGCGCGGCGAGTGTGGTCGTCGGAGTCTCTATCCGACTGATCGTCTCCGGGGCGAGCAGCCGGACGCCGTCGAGTGTGCCCCGGTTGATCATCATCCGCAGGTAGCGAGCCATCTCGTACGCCGAAGCATTCATAGCTCCCGAGGGCTTGAATGCGATGTGGTCGTAGTGCGCCTCGCTCGCGCCGTCCGCCTCGTAGCCCTTTGCCATCAGGGTCGTGTCCTTCGGTATGCGGAAGGTCGAACTCGCCATGCCGAGTGGCTCCAACACATGCTCGCGGACGTAGTCTTCGAAGACTCTTCCGGTGATCGCCTCAAGGACGAAAGCGGCCATGGCGGGACCCGAGTTGTTGTACGCCATATGGGTACCGGGCCGCCAGCGGCTGACCCGAGAATGCGGGTGGAGGGCCAGCCCTTGCGCCAGAGTGATCTCGGGATCGTTCACCGCCATCTCAAGCCAGTGGGGACCGTCGAAGCCCGTTGTGTGCTCCATGAGCGTGGCCAGTGTGATCGGGTGCGTCTCTTCCCAGCGATTGGCGAACTCGAGATCGGGCGCCACTTCGCGGATCGGGGTCTCGAGATCGACGAGGCCGGCTTCGACGGCGCGGAGCACGGCGAGGGCCGTGAAGCTCTTGGAGATGGAACCGATGCGGAACAGGTGGTCCGCCGTCACGTTGACCCCTGCGGCGACGTCAGCCTTGCCGACGCCGCCGGCCCAGATCGTCCGATCCGTTTCCACCAACGCAACCGACGCGCCCGGGATCGAGTCCTCGTCGAGAATCTCCTGGATCTCCGCTCGGAGACCCTCAATGTCGATTTTCAGGAACTGGGAGTCCTGATCCGTGTGGTCCGCTTTCTGCGCCGCTGCCGAGAGCGGCAGTGTGCACGCGAGCACCCAGGGGATGGACCGAAAGCCTGGCACGAATCCGTCTTGCGCCTCCTTTCAAGGTAGACGCCGATCCACAATGCGGATTAACACGGGCCTTTCCCGTCGGGTCACGCCTCGCCCCGCGTTGGGCGCATCGAGAGCAGCCGCCTCTGGCCGCTCGCTTGGGCCTTAGGCCTACTTGCCGCCGCTGACCGGCCACTTGGCCGGGTCGTGGTGCCGGAGGTAGTCCTTTCGGTCGATCCAGCCGAGGATCATCGACCACGTCATCCAGCGCTTCTCGGGCAGGATGGCGAAGTAGACGTGTGCCACGGTCAGGGTGACGAGCACGACCCCACCGACGCCGTGGAGGACGTAGACCCAGCCCCAGCCGCCGTCGCCGAAGAACTTGTAGTCGTCCTGAGCCCAGAGGGGCTGCTCGATCCGCCACATCATCAGGATGCCGGTGACGATCGCGGCCATGCCGGCCAGGGTCGCGGCGTGGTGGAACATCTTCTGCGCTGCCGGGTACTTGCCGGGTTTGGCGGGCGGTTCGCCGCCGGTAACGGCCTTGCGCATCTCGCGCATCATGTCGCCGAGGTCCGAAAGCCCGACCCACACGTTCTTCAGGCTCTGGAAGAAGGTGGCGTGGATGATGTGGAAGACGATCGACGCGGTCAGGATCAGGCCGGTGATCCAGTGGATCTCGAGCCAGGCGAACTGCAGGCCGACCTTGGGCAGGAAGCCGGTGATCAGCAGCAGGATCATCGAGATCCCCATGACCCCGTGGAACAGGCGGGAGGCCAGACTGTGCCGCTGGATCTTCTTCGGCAGGCCCGGATCGTCAGGGGCGTTGGCCGCCGCCTTCTTCTCCTCGCCGATCCAGCGGCGGCGAAGCGCCAGGTGCAGGATCAGGAAGACGCCACCGGCGATCAGCGCGATCCAGAACAGACTCCAGTCGATCCCCAGGAGAACGTCCTGTCCCCAGGGGTTGGTGGCGCGTTGGACGATTTGCATCGAGCTCTAGACCGGCGCCTGTCCGCGGATGGCCCGGCGGATGAGGTTTCTCATCAGCGGCACCTTGTAGCCGTTGTGGCGGAGCGGCTTGGCGCCGATGACGCCCAGCTCGGCGATCCGGGTGGCGATGTCCTCGCTGATCGTCTGGCCGCGCAGGAGCTCCTCGCAGCGTTCCATGCGCAGCGGCACCGGCGAGACGGCGCCGACGGAGAGCCGGCAGTCCTGGACGACCTCGTCCTCGACCCGCATGGCGGAGGCGACGTTGACGAGGGGGAAGTCCCAGGCGTTCCGGTCGCGGACCTTCTCGAAGTAGAAGTCGGCGCCGGCCCAGGTGTCCGGGATGCGGACGGACTGCAGGACCTCGTTGGGCTGCAGGACGGTCATTCGCGTGATGTCGATCGCGGGGCCGACGAAGAAGTCCTCGGCGGCCACGGTCCGCTCGCCGCGGCGACCGCGGATCACCATCTCGGCGTCGAGGACGATCAGCGCCGGCGCGGTGTCCGAGGGCGTGACCGCGACGCACCGGGAAGCGTCGAAAATGCAGTGCTCGCGGTTCATCGACTCCGGCGTGTCGGCGTAGCAGATGTTGCCGCCGGCCCGGTAGCAGGGCCAGCCGGCGCGGTAGTACCAGCAGCGCGTGTCCTGCACCAGATTTCCGCCCAGCGTTCCCTGGTTGCGGATCTGGGGGGTGGCGACGGTTTCGGCGGCTTCCGCGAGGATGCCGTAGCGCTCACGGATCAGCTCGTTGTCCACCACCGCGGTGAGCGGGGTCATGGCTCCGATCTCGATCCCTCCGTCGGTTTCGCTGATCCCGGACAGTTCCGGGATCGCGCCGAGGTCGACGACCGCTTCGGGCCGCTTCACCCGGTCCTTGAACCAGTCGAAGGTGTCCATCCCGCCGGCGAGCACCCATGCGCTTTCGCGGTGACGGTCGAGGACTTCGAGGGCGCCGTCCAAGCTCTCGGGCTGGTACAGCTCGAAGTCGGGGATCATGTCGTTGATGACGGCCATGCTTTGTTCTCCTCCGTGTCTCTGATCTGATCGCTGCTCTGCCGATAGATCAGGTGTGCGCGGCCAGGAACTCGCTGTCCTGCTCGCGGCCTTCGAGCTGGTTGATGATGTGGTCGGTCATGAGCGGAAGGTAGGCCACGGTGTCCTGCCCCAGCGCGTCCTGGATGGCGCACAGGAGGGAGGCGCAGCCGGCGCCCATCGGCGGTTCGCCGATTCCCTTGGAGCCCACCGGGTTGTTCGGGTCCGGCATGTTCACCGCGTCCCACTCCATCGCGAGCGGCACGTCGAGGATCGTCGCCGGCCGGGCGGTGTAGAAGCGGTTCGCGAAGGGGATGCCCCACTGCGGGTCGTAGACCCATTTCTGGCCGACCGCGCAGCCGAAGCCCTGGACGGCGCCGCCGTGAAGCTGACCGCCGAGGCTCCGGGGGTTGAGGACGGTGCCGCAGTCCGTGACCGCCTTGTAGTCGGTGAGCTCGATGACCCCGGTTTCCTTGTCGAGCTCGATCTCGGCGTAGGCGACGACCCAGGAGTAGACGTCGCCGGCGCGACCGTAGTTGTCCTTGGCGGCGGCCAGCAGGCCGCGACCCTTGAGGACGGCGGCGCCGCCAAGCGTGATCGGACTCAGTCCTTCGTTGAGCTCGGTGCCGTCGTAGCGGCCTCCCAGCTCGATCGCCTTCTCGGCGGCCTGGGCCAGGCTCAGGCCCGCCGCGCGGTTGCCGCGCCGGTAGACGCGTTCGCCGGCGACGACGTACTGCGAGGCCGAGCCGCCGTGGACCTGGGCTGCCAGCTCCTGGAGCTTCGTCTTCATGTCGGTGGCGGCGGCGTGGGTGGCGCGGGTGATCGCGTGGGTGGTCTGGCTGCCCGCCTGCACGCAGGTGTGGGGCACGCCCTTGCCGGTGTCGCCCCAGACCATGTCCACCTTCTCCCACGGCACGTCGAGCAGGTCGGCTGCGACCCGCGCGGTGTCGGAGAAGGAGTGGGTGCCCAGGTTGCCGATGCCGGTGTGGATCTCGAGCCGGCCTTCCGGCGTGATCAGCATCAGCCCGTCGAAGCCGCTCGAACCGGCGGTGTAGGTCGAACTCGCGAGGCCGACGCCGGTGACCTTCGAGCCGTTCATCTGCCCGCTACGGGCCTTGGCCTCTTCCCAGTCGACCATCTCGGCCAGCCGGTCCCATGCCTCGGCCACGTAGGCGGTGGTCACGTTACGACCTTCGGCCTCGCCGAACTTGGCGCCGTTCTTCGCGATGTTGATCTGGCGGATCGTCAGGCGGTCGATCCCCAGGTGATCCGCGGCGCGGTCGAGCAGGGGCTCGACCATGGCCGACATCTGCACGCCGCCCGGCGCCCGCTGCGGGGCCCGGGGAGGCGTGTTCGTCGCGATGGAGAGGCCGCGGTGGCGCATGCTCTCGGGCTGGTAGGTGAGGGACACCATGTTGCCCGAGGTGCCCATGTCGCTCTGCCGGCCGTACGGACCGTTGTCCTGGATCACCGCCCAGTCGAAGGCGGAGATACGGCCGTCGTTCTTGAAGCCGATCCTGGCCCAACCCTGGAAGCCCGGCCTGGCCCGGCCGATGTAGTTCTCCTCGTAGCGGGTGACCCGGTGCATGACCGGCTTGCCGGTCTTCTTGGCCAGGTAGACCGGCACCGCCATGTTGCTGGTGCCGACGATCTTGCTGCCGAAGCCGCCGCCGGTGTACTCAGCGTGGACGATCAGGTTCTGCGGCGGCACGCCGACCGTGCCCTGGCCCGCGAGCAGCGTGAAGGCGACGCTCTGGGTCGAGGGGTAGAGGTGGCAGGTGTCGCCGTCCCAGTGGGCCATGCAGCTGCGCGGCTCCATCGGGTGGTGGGTGACCGACTGGAAGAAGAGCGGCTCGTCGATGATGTAGTCGGCGTCGGCGAAGCCCTTCTCGAGGTCGCCGTTCGTCCACTCGTCCTGGAACACACCCCCGGGCATCCTGCCCTTCTCGCCATTCGAGCCCCTCGCCGTGGCGAGGTCCTCGGCCGTCCATTCGACGCGCTCGACGACGGTCTCCATTCCCGTGTCGGTGCGCCGGCGGATGATGCTGTTGCCGTCCGGCAGTGAGTTGGCTCCTCCCGGCGCGATCGAATCCAGCGGATCCAGCGCGAACGGCAGCGGCTCGAAGTCGACTCTGATCTTCTCGATCGCGTCGGCGGCGATCTTCTCGGTGACGGCGGCTACGGCGAGCACGGGCTCGCCCTCGTACTTCGGATGGTTCGTCAGGGAGCGCTCATCCAGCGGCCCCGGCTCGCCCATGTACTCCGCGAGGTCGTCCGCAGTGAGAACCGCCTCGACGCCCTCCATCGCCAGGGCGGCGGAGGCGTCGATGTTCCGCACCCGCGCGTGGGGCATCGGCGACAGCAATTGCTTGGCGAACAGCATGCCCTCGGCGCGCCAGTCCTCGGCGTACTTGGCGCGTCCGGTGATCTTCTCGATCAGATCGGGTGGAGCGTAGTCGGTGCCGACAAGGGTCTTGGCCATGCTTTACTCCTCAGCTCAGGGCGGTGCGCGCGTTCTCGAGCGCGCGTTCGGCGGTGTTCAGGATCTTGTTGTAGTCGCCGCAGCGGCAGATGTGGCCGGCGAGCCACTTCTGGCAATCCGCGCGGGTCGCGTTCGGGTTGGCCTTGACCAGTGCCGCCATGCTCATGATGAAGCCCGGGGCGCAGAAGGCGCACTGGAAGCCCATCTCGTCGAGCACCGCTTGCTGGACCGGGTGAAGAACGCCGTCCTGCTCGAGCCCTTCGACCGTGGTCACTTCTCGACCGCGGACCTGGTGCACCAAAATCGAGCAGCCGTAGTGCGGAACGTCGTCGATCAGCACGGTGCAGGCGCCACACTCGGCGCGGTCGCAACCGAGCTTGGTGCCGGTCAGGTCCAGCCCGTAGCGCAGCACCATGGCCAGCGTGTCCATCGGCTCGACCTCGAGCTCGTGGGTCTCGCCGTTCACCCGCAGGTTGATCGTGCGGGCAACCGGCTCCGTGGCGGCGCGCAGCACATCGGGCTGCAGCAGATTGCCGCTCGCCATCGAGACGGCGGCGCCGGTGGCGACGGAACCCTGGATGAAGGTCCGTCGGGTGACGTTCGAGGGGCCGGAGCCGTCGCCGTCCTCCTCGAGCTCCTGGTCTTCCTGCCGAAGTTCCTCGAGCAGGTCGTCCTGCACGAAGGTGTCTTCTCTCAACTCATCCATGGTCTCCAACCTCCGTTGGGGGAGTCATGCCGGTGCGTTGCCTGAGGCGGGCTGTCGTCAGCTTGTGCGGTCAGGAGCATACATCATCGTTTTCGGCGGAGTGCGGCGCGTTCGCGCTTCACATCCGGCCGCCGATGATCACGTCGAGCAGGTAGGGGCCGCCCGTCGCGAAGGCCTCCCGTACGGCCTCCTCGACGTCCGCCGGATCCTCGACCCTCCGCCCCGGAACGCCCATTCCCGCGGCCATCTCGACAAAGTCGAGTTCCGGCTCGGTCAGGTTCATGTGGGGGTAGGGCCGGTCCGCCGGAATCCCGAAGCGTTCGCGGTAGACGTCCATGTTGATCTTCAGGATCTTGTACTCGCGGTTGTGCAGGATCAGGAAGACGATCGGCATGTCGTAGTGGGCGGCGGACCAGAGCGCCTGGATCGAGTACATCGCCGAGCCGTCGCCGGAGAAGACGATGACCGGTCGCTCGGGATGGGCGAGCGAAGCGCCGATGCCGCCCACCAGTCCCTGGCCGATGCCGCCGCCACGGGTGCCGCAGTAGCGGTCTGGGTCGTCAATGGGAAGGAAGCCCAGCAGGTCGCCGCCCGCGGTGATCGACTCGTTGACGATCACGGCGTCGTCCGGCACCGCCCTGGCGACCTCGGACATGAGCCGCGCCGGCGACATGGGCGTGTCGTCGAAGTGGGCCGCCAGCCGCTTCTGGCGCGCGGCCCGGGCGCCTTCGCTGGCCGCCCGCAGCTTGTCCATCCGTTCCGTGGCGGCGGTCCGGAAGCCGGAGTCCGCGGACTCCTCGAGCGCGGCCCGCAGGGCCGCGAGTCCGGCCCGCGGATCGGCGAGCATTCCCACCTCGACCGCGAAGTTGAACGCCAGGCGGCCCGGCGCGTCCTCGATCTGGAGCACGCTGGTCTCGTCGCCGAAGGGCGAGTCCGGGTCGAACCAGACTTCCTCGAAGAACGAGCCGCCGACCAGCAGGACGACGTCGGCGCCGCCGAGCGCATGCTGGATGCCGGCGTGGTTGAGCGGCATGCGGGGCCGGAAGCAGGGGTGGCTCTGCGGGAAGTTCAGGCGCTGCATCAGGCCTTCCGGGTAGACCCCCGCGCCAACGAACTCGGAGAGCGCCACGAGTTCCTGCTGGCCGCCGCTTCGTGCCACGCCGTCTCCGATCACGATCGCCGGCCGGCGCGCCCGGCTCAGCACTTCGGCCATGCGGGCGACCGCCGCCTCCTCCGGCTGCGGCGCCCGGTAGAGGTCGCCGAGCGGCCGTACCGGCTCCGCGGTCTCTTCCTCCAGTACGTTCAGCGGCAGGGCGACGAACACCGGTCCGGCGGGCGGATCGTGCGCGACCTTGAAGGCCCGGTGGAGGATCGGCGCGAACTCGTCGGCGCGTTCGACCTGGACGCTCCACTTGACCAGCGGTTCGGCCATTGCCACCAGGTCGTGTCCGAGCAGGGGTTCGCGGAGTCGGGACCGGGTGTCCTGTTGCCCGGCGGTGACGACCATCGGCGTGTGCGCCTCCCAGGCGTTGTAGAGCATGCCGAGGGCGTTGCCGAGCCCTGGAGCCACATGCAGGTTGACGACTCCGGTGACCCCGGTCGACTGGGCGTAGTAGTGAGCGGCGCCCAGCGCCACGGATTCATGCAGGGCGAGGATGTAGCGCAGGTCCGGGTGGTCCCCGAGCCGGTCCATCAGCGGACTCTCGGTGGTGCCTGGATTGCCGAACAGGAACGGAATGCCGTACTCGGTCAGTGCCTCGAGCAGGACGTCTCCGCCGCGCTGGGGACTGTGCTTGGGACGGATCGCTGGCAGACTCATGGGCGTGGAGGGTAGCAGGAGAAACCGGCGGTTCTTCGGCGGCCGCGTCGACGTGGCCGATGGCGATGTTCCGGTGTTACGGTTAGCTCCTTCCGGCCCTTTCCGGGGCATCCACGACGAGCCGGATGGAGACGACGGCAATGGCTAGCGGCGAGACAGGCAACGGGACACTGGAGCAGCAGACCGAGGCGGCGGCGGCGTTCATGAACGCCGAGCGCTTCCATGGCATCAGGCGGCTCCACACCGCTCGCGAAGTGGCGGCGCAGCGGGGCACGATTCCGCAGGACTACACGGTGGCGCGGGACGCCGCCGCGGCCTTCCACGCCCGGCTGCGGGAACTCTTCGAGCAGAGGAGGTCGATCACGACGTTCGGTCCGTATTCGCCGGGCCAGGCGGTGGCGATGAAGCGGCGCGGGATCGAGGGAATCTACCTCGGCGGCTGGGCGACCTCGGCCAAGGGCTCGATCACTGAGGATCCGGGACCGGATCTCGCCAGTTATCCCCTGAGCCAGGTGCCGGACGAAGCGGCGCCGGTCGTGCGCGCCCTGCTCACCGCCGACAAGAACCAGACTTTCGTCCGTTCACGGATGAGTGAAGCTGAGCAGCGGGCGAACCCCGCGACCGACTTCCGGCCGTTCATCATCGCCGACGCGGACACGGGCCACGGCGGCGAACAGCACGTGCGCAACCTGATCCGCCGCTTCGTCGAGGTGGGCGTGCCCGGCTACCACATCGAGGACCAGAAACCCGGGGTCAAGAAGTGCGGCCATCAGGCGGGCAAAGTGCTGGTGGCGCAGGACGAGCAGAACAAGCGTCTCAACGCTGCCCGCTTCCAGCTGGATGTGATGGGCGTGCCGGGACTCATCGTTGGCCGCACGGATTCGGAAGCCGCGACCTTCCTGGACGGCAACGGCGACGAGCGCGACCAGGCCTTCATTCTGGGGGCCACGAACCTCGATCTGCCGAGCTGCAAGACGGCGACTCTGGCGATTCTGCGACGGTTGAACGCCCTTGGGGCCGAGGAAGTCCGCGGCCACGAGCTCTACGACATCTCGGAGGCCGTCTATCACCGTGCCGACGTCTGGCTGGAGGGCGCCGGCGTCTACGAGCAGCTCGAATCCGCCTGGCGAAAGATGGTTGTGAACGGTGGTACGGGTATCGAGGCCGTGCTCGACGAGACGATGGCCTCCTTCCTCGACGCCTGGCAGTTGGAAGCGAGACTCAAGACCTACCCGCAGGCGGTAGCGGAGGTGATCGCGTTCCGGGAAGAAGAGGGCGCCGTCTTCGACTTCTCGGTAGAGGAGTGGCTGGAGTTCGCCCATTCCGTCTCGGTCGAAGAGGCGGCGGCCCGGGCTCGCAAGATGGGCATCAACCTGGTCTGGAACGCCGAGATGGCGCGGACCCCCGAGGGCTACTACCAGATCCGGGGCGGCATCGAGTACGCGATTTCCCGTTCCCTGCACGCGGCGCCTTACGCCGACCTGATCTGGATGGAGACGGCAACCGCCAACCTGGCCGATGCCCGGCGGTTCGCCGAGGCGATTCACGCGGTGTACCCGGATCAGCTGCTGGCCTACAACCTGTCGCCTTCGTTCAACTGGGACACGACCGGCATGTCCGACGAGGAGATGAAGAAGTTCCCCCAGGAACTCGGCAAGCTGGGCTTCGTGTTCAACTTCATCACCTACGGCGGCCATCAGGTCGACGGTCTGGCGGCCGAGGACTTCGCCACCGCGCTGCGCGAGGACGGCATGCTCGCCCTGGCCCGGCTCCAGCGCAAGCTGCGCCTCGTGGGGTCGCCATATCGGACGCCGCAGGCCCTCGTCGGCGGCGCGCGGCTCGACG
Organism: Holophagales bacterium; assembly: GCA_009836625.1. GTDB lineage: Bacteria > Acidobacteriota > Thermoanaerobaculia > Multivoradales > Multivoraceae > Multivorans. Next base: position 812,520 of record VXVC01000004.1, on the reverse strand, counting down.
GCGGGCTCTCGGCCGCGACGGGCCATACGGCAACGACGAAGGCGATGGGCAAGGGGTCGACCCATGTCCAGCACCTGGCGCAGACCGAAGTGCCGCCTCGGCTGCTCGAGGAGTGGCTCGATCTCTGGCGCGACAAGTACGACATCGACGAGAGCTTGCGAGTGGAACTCCGGCCTCATGTCGCCGGCTCCGAACTCCTCGAACTCAACGTCCTGGCGCGGAACGGACGGGAGGAATCGAAGGCCGCGAACGTCGTGTTCGCGCCCATCCGCGACCGCCGAGAGCGGATGATCCTCTCGGTACGCGATCAGAACACCTTCGACACCGACCTGAGGCGACGTCGTCTCATGGCCGTGATGCACGTGTTCCTGATCCATCGGTACGGCGCGGTGTGGGTGCACTACGTGAGTCCGACGGACGACAACCAGCACCAGACCCGGCGCATGATCGAACTGGGGATCTTCGAGAGCGCAAACACGGAAGTCGGCGAGATCATCGTGGCGGCGGTCAACCGGGAACGGGTCCGGGAACTGGCGGAACCGGACCGCGAGTCCCTGACGGCGCTAATCGAGAAGACGGAGCCGGTGCCGGTGCGGGCCGCTTCGTGATCCGGGCCGCCCGCTGGGTGCGCGGGTCTTCTGACCCGCCGCCGCCGAAGGCGGGCAGGAGCACGCGCCGCGAAGCGGCTCCGCTTGGCGGCCGGTTCCATAGCCGCGTCGTGACCGCGATCTGGGCGCTGGCGTCGGTCCTCTCGATCCAGGGGCTTCAGGCGCAGGACGCCGGGGAGAAGCCGGAGGAGTCCCGGTCGATCTCGGAAGCGACTGGCGGCTTCGAGCATCTGCCCGGTTTTCTGGACGTGTACTGGGACGCTCGCGGCGGCAGGTTGTTCCTGAAGGTCGACGCCACCGACAGTGACCTGCTCTACATCGAGTCACTGTCGGCGGGGCTCGGCTCGAACGACATCGGTCTCGACCGCGGGCAGCTCGGCCGCACCCACCTGGCGAGGTTCGAGCGCGTCGGGCCGAAGCTGTTGCTGGTCCACCAGAACACGCGCTTCCGGGCGGTGAGCGACAACCCGGACGAGCGGCGCGCGGTAGCCGACGCCTTCGCCCGCTCGGTGCTCTGGGGGTTCGAGGTGGCGGCCGAGGACGACGACGGCGCGCTGCTGGTGGATGCGACGGACTTCGTGCTCCGGGACGCGCACGGCGTCGTGGCGCGGCTGCGGCAACGGGGGCAGGGTAGCTACGAGTTGGACGGCTCGCGCTCGGCGATTCATCGCCCGGGCGTTGCCGCGTTCCCGCGCAACTCGGAACTCGAAGGCACGGTGACCTTCACTCTGCGGTCCTCGGACCGCGGGCCGGGCGCCTGGGTTCGTCAGGTAGCGCCTTCGCCCGAAGCGCTCACGGTGCGCGTCCGCCACTCCTTCGTTGCGCTGCCCGAACCCGGGTACGAACCCCGGCGCGCCGATCCCCGTGCCGGCTTCAACGTCACCAGTTACTTCGACTACGCGACCCCTATCGACCAACCGCTCGAGGCCGTCTTCATCGACCGGCACCGGCTGGAGAAGCGCGATCCGAACGCCGAGCGAAGCGAACCGGTCGAACCGATCGTTTACTACCTCGACCGGGGCGCGCCGGAGCCGATCCGCTCCGCGTTGCTCGACGGCGCCCGCTGGTGGAACGAGGCGTTCGAGGCCGCGGGCTACATCGACGCGTTCCGGGTCGAGCTCCTGCCGGAGGGCGCCGACCTGCTCGACGTCCGCTACAACGTGATCCAGTGGGTTCACCGGTCGACCCGCGGATGGTCCTACGGTGGTGGGGTCACCGACCCGCGCACCGGTGAGATCATCAAGGGCCACGTGACGCTCGGTTCCCTGCGGGTGCGGCAGGACTTCCTGATCGCCCAGGGGTTGCTGTCACCCTATGGGGACGAGGACTCGTCCACCGAGGCGCTCACCGAAATGGCGCTTGCCCGGCTGCGCCAGCTCTCCGCTCACGAGGTCGGCCACACGATCGGCCTGATGCACAACTTCGCCTCCAGCGTCGATGGACCGGACGGCCGCGAGTCGGTCATGGACTACCCGCATCCCCTGGCCACCCTGGGCGACGACGGCACGATCGACCTGAGCGCCGCCTACGATGTCGGCGTCGGCGAGTGGGACAAGCGGGCGGTCCTCTACGGCTACGCCGATTTCCCGGAAGGCACGGACGAGGCGGCGGAACTCGACGCCATCCTGCAGGGGACGATCGACGCCGGCCTCCACTACATCAGCGACGAGGACGCGCGGCCGGTGGGCGGCGCCCATCCGCTGGCTCACCTCTGGGACAACGGCCGTTCCGCGGCGGAGGAGCTGCGTCGCCTCCTGACGGTGCGGCGGGCGGCGCTCGAGCGGTTCTCCGAGCAGAGCCTCCGGTTCGGTGCGCCACTGTCGGAGCTCGAGGACGTGTTGACGCCTCTCTACCTGCTGCATCGCTACCAGATCGAGGCGGCGGCCAAGATCGTCGGCGGCGTCGACTACAGCTACGCCGTGCGGGGCGACGGCAGGGTGCCGGTGTCCCTGCTGCCGCCGGCGATGCAGGAGGACGCGCTCGAGGCTCTGCTGCGGACGGTCGATCCGGCCGAACTCACGCTGCCGCAGCGGATACTCGACCTGATCCCGCCCCCGTCGCCGGGACGGAGCCGTGGCCGGGAGCACCTGCCGTCCCGTGCCGGTCTGACGTTCGATCCGGTCGGCGCGGCCGAGATGGCGGCCGATCTGACGTTCGCCATGGTCTTCGATGGTGAACGGGCGGCCCGGCTGGTCGATCACCATGCCCGGGCGGCGGAACAGCCGGCTCTTGGCGCCGTGATCGATCGGGTGCTGGCCGCGACCTGGCGCGCCGACCCGTCTCCGGGCCTTGCCGGAGAAGTCGGCAGGGCGGTCGACTTCGCCGCCCTGCGGCGGCTGATGGCGCTGGCGGCGGGCGTCCCGGTCAGCGCGCCGCCGAACTTCGACTGGCCGGTCGCGCCGGCGCGGTCGGGTTCGTTCCAGGTGCGAGCCGTGGCGAGGTCCGAGTTGTTGAATCTCGGACGCTGGCTGGAGGCGAACTCCGCCTCCGACGATCCCGCGGAACAGGCGCATCGGACCTACGGGGGATGGCTGATCGAGCGTTTTCTCGGGGATCCGGGCTCGGTCGAACTTCCGGCACCGCTGCGGGCGCCGGACGGCTCGCCGATCGGCTGCGGTGTCGGGCACAGCGGCGCGTCCCCTCCGCCCCTTTTGCTGCCGCAATGAGCGGCGGTCCAGCCGCATCGCTCCGGCTGCCGGAGGCCGTGGCGGAGCTCTACAGCGCCAGCACACTGGCCGAGCTCGTCGACCTCCGGCGGACGCTTCACGCCGACCCCGAACTTTCGCTCCAGGAAGAGCGTACGTCCGCCCGTCTTCAGCGAACGCTGGACGAGCTCGGCGTCGACAGCGTCACCCGCGTGGCCGGCACCGGCGTGGTCGGGCGCATACCCGGCCGCGACCGGAAGGCGCCGCTGGTTGCGGTCCGCGGCGACATCGACGCGCTGCCGATCCAGGAAGACACCGGTTTGCCGTTCGCGTCCCGCAACGAGGGCGTGATGCACGCCTGCGGCCACGACGTCCATGCCTCCTGGGCGGTCGCCGCGGCGCGCCTGCTCCAGGCCGAACCCGCGGCAGGCGACGTTCTGCTCGTGCTGCAGCCGGCGGAAGAGAGCGGCGAGGGCGCGGCGGCGGTCCTGGCTACCGGCGTCCTGGACGAGGTCGGGGCGATCTTCGGCGCCCATGTCGACCTGACCTTCGAGGTCGGACAGGCGATGATCCAGCCCGGCGCCGTGGGCGCCGCCGCCGACCGCTTCGAGGTCGAGCTTCGGGGCAAGGGGGCGCACGGTGCAAGGCCCCACCAGGGCCTCGATCCGATCACAGGCCTGGCCCAGGTCGTTTCCGTCCTGCAGACGGTCGTCTCCCGGCGCGTGCCGCCCGACCAGCCCGCGGTGGTCACCGTCGGCGCTGTCGAGGCGGGCACGGCGCACAACGTGATCCCCGGCCGTGCCGTGCTCAAGGGCACCATGCGGTCGCTCGACCCGGCCATCCGGAAACTGCTGGCGGACGAGGTGCGGCACGTTGCAGAGTCCGTCGGCGCGGCCTGCCGGCTCGAGGCCGAGGTACGGATGCTCCAGGGAACGCCGGCCGTGCTGAACGACGAGCGTGCCGCGGGCTGGGCCAGGGACGCCGCGGTTCCGGTGATCGGCGCGGATGCGATCAGGCCGTTGCCGGCCGCCAACATGGGCGGCGAGGACTTCGCCTTCTACCTGGAGCAAATTCCGGGCTGCTTCATCCGGGTCGGCGCCCGGCTGCCCGGCGACCCGGTAGTCGGCGCCCACACGCCGTACTTCGCGCCGGCCGAAGAGGCGATCTTCGTCGGCGGGGCGCTGTTGGCGGCGGCGGCGCGCCGCGCTTCGGCGGAGCTTGCGGGCACTTCCTGATCAGCGCCGTCCTAGAACGCGAAGACCAGGCCGGCGCTGACCAGGCCCTGGACCAGGTCGTCGCGTTCGGCTCCGTAGCAGCAGTCGTAGCAGCACGCGTCCTCGTCGCTGGTGTCGGTCACCAGCAGGCGCGCGTCCAGTCGCAGGCCGACGTGGTCCGTGAAGAAGACCTTCACGCCGCCGCCGAGGCCTATGGAGAAGTGGCTCTCGGACTCCGGCAGGAAGTCGCTGCTCGGCGCGAGGCGGGTGACACCGGCGGTCAGGGACGCGAAGGGACGCACCTGACCCAGTGACCCGGTCCACGACACGCCGGCCTGGTAGTAGTCGACGTCCATCCCGCCGAGATACGCGGCGCCGAGGAAGGGGCCCTCGTCCAGCCCGAAGCCGGTCTCCTGCTCGTTGACGAACACCTCGAGCTGGAGATTCCGCCGGAGCGGAATTCCGACGACCACGCCGTCCACTGTGCCGTCGTCGATCTCGAGATCGAGCCTTCCGAACTCGTAGTCGTCGATCTCGAAGCTGCCGAGGAAGCTGTGTCCGTAGTACGGAGTGATCTCGAAGCGTACCTTCTGGGCGACGGCCGGTGACGGTGTCGCGCCGGCGGCTACGGTTAGCAGTGCTGTGGCGGCCAGCGTCCAGATCAGGTGACGTCTGGGGGATTCAAGGCGTCGGACTCGCGTCATGGTCGTCGATCCTCCATGGGGCGAGGAAAGAGACTGCAAGTTCCGGGCCGGCGCTGCGCCGAGGAAACAGGGGCGGAGCGGCCGGTATCGGTCCACTGGGGAGGTAGTCAGTCGACGTCACACGAGGAGGAGCGGACCGCCCTGCCCCTGTCCCCGGTTTACGCAACCGGGGCGGACAGGGTTTCGGGTGAGGCGCGCTAGCCGCGCGTCGTGTGCCGGTCCGGGTGGCGCATCGCGGTGATGTTGAACCCGGCGTCCACGAAGTGAATGCCGCCGGTGGTTCCGGCGCTCAGGTCGGACAGCAGGTACGCGGCCGTGGCGCCGACATCGTCGACGGTGATGTTGCGGCCGAGCGGGGCCCGTTCCGGCATCACCTTCAGCATGCCGCGCATCCCCGAGACGCCGGAAGCGGCGAGCGTCCTCACCGGACCGGCGGAGATGCCGTGAACGCGGATGCTCTTCGGGCCCAGATCGACGGCGAGATAGCGGATCGAGGCCTCGAGCGCCGCCTTGGCGATGCCCATCACGTTGTAGTTCGGGGTCGCCTTGGTGGCGCCGTAGTAGGTCATTGCGATGATGCTGCCGCCCTCGCTCATCAAGGGTTCGGCGGCCCGGGCGAGAGCGATCAGGGAGTAGCAACTGATGTCGAGCGCGGTGACGAAGCCGCTGCGCGACGTGTCGACGGTGCGCCCCAGGAGGTCCTCGCGGTTGGCGTAGGCGACGGAGTGGACCAGGAAGTCCAGGCGTCCCCAGCGCTCGCGCAGCCCGGCGAAGACGGCGTCGATCTGGTCGTCGTCCGTGACGTCGAGCGGTTCGACGATCGTGGAGCCCACGCTCTCGGCGAGGGGCCGCACCCGCCGTTCGAGGGCGTCGCCCTGGAACGTGAACGCGAGTTCGGCGCCCTCCTCGTGGGCCCGCCGGGCGATGCCCCAGGCCAGGGAACGCTTGTTGGCGACGCCGACGATCAGGCCGCGCCGGCCGGCGAGCAGTCCCTTCGACGTGGCGTCAGGTGTCGCCTCGGACGACAGATCGCCGGGCGTTGATTCGGGCGGAGTCACGGGCGCCGGGATTGTAGCGCTCCGCGACGCTAGCCCCTAGACTGATCGCGGCGCATGGTCTCTCTGCTCGGCATCGTGCTCGTGGTCGGCGCGACGCTCTGCTTCTCGCTGTTCGACCTGCTGCGCAAGAAGCTCACCGGTCGCCTGAGCGACGCCTTCCTGGTGATGGTCCTGGCCCTCGGCGCCGTGCCCCTCTACGGAATCTGGGTGGCGCTGCAGCCGCCGGTTGCCGTGAGCGCCGCGTATGTGTGGCCGGGTCTGGCCTCGGTCGCGTGCAATCTGGGAGCGAACTATGGCTTCCTGCGCTCCGTGCGCCTTTCCGGGCTGAGCGCGGTGATCCCCCTGCTCTCGCTGACGCCGGTGTTCACGTCGCTGCTCGCGATCCCGCTGCTTGGCGAGCTTCCGGGCGCCCGCGAGTGGCTCGGCATCGCGATGGTCGTGGTCGGCGCTCTCGCCCTCCAGTTGGGCGAGCGGACCGGAGAACGTCGCCAGCCATGGAGACTGAGCGCGGGAGCGTGGTGGATGATCCTGGTCGCCTTCCTCTGGGCGTCGGCGCTGCCGCTCGACAAGCTCGCGACCGAGGCCTCGAACGCGGCCTTCCACGGCCTGGTCCTGCACCTCGGCGTCGGCCTGTGCGTGCTGACGCTCGTCCTTCGCGGCCTGCGCGAGGCGCCGGGGGTGCGCCGCCGCGCGGACGTTCGTGCGGGAGCCGGGACCTGGGCCCTGCTGCTGACCGCCGTCGTCCTGGGCGCGGCGGCGCAGGGGCTCCAGTTGCTGGCGCTGCAGCACGCCTGGGTCGGCTTCGTCGAGACGGTGAAGCGGGGCATCGGCTCCTCGCTGGCGCTGGTTCTCGGCCGCGTCTTCTTCGCCGAGCCGCTCACGCTGCGCAAGGTGTCGACGGTGGCCGCGATCGCGGCGGGCGTCGCCGTGATGCTCTGGTAGGTTGACCTCGATGGCCAGCGGCTTCCCGGTCGGTTCCCGGCTTAGCCTGGCAGTCCTCTTGGGCCTTGTGGCGGTCGGATCCGGCGACGCCCGCGCCCAGGTGTCGCGCTTGTCCGAGATCAAGCTGCCGGAGGGTTTTGCGATCCGTGTCTTCGCCGACAACGTCCGGGGAGCCCGGTCGCTTGCGCAGAGCCCGGCCGGCACCGTCTTTGTCGGCAGCCGACCCGAGGGCGTGGTCTACGCGGTCGTCGACTCGGATGGCGACGGTGAGGCAGACCGAACGTACCGATTGGCCACGGGGCTGAACTCACCGAATGGCGTTGCTTTCCGCAATGGAAGCCTCTACGTGGCCGAGATCAGCCGGATACTCCGGTACGACGGCATCGAAGACCGCCTGGATTCGCCTCCGCCGGCTTTCGTGGTTACCGATCGGCTCCCAACGGATGAACATCACGGCTGGAAGTTCATCCGCTTCGGGCCGGATGGCCGGCTCTACGTCCCGGTCGGCGCCCCATGCAACATCTGCGACGAGCCTGATCCGTACAACTCGATCCTGCGGATGGCTGTCGATGGCAGCTATTCGGTCGTTGCGCGCGGGGTGCGAAACACGGTCGGTTTCGACTGGCATCCGACGACGCGCCGACTGTGGTTCACCGACAACGGCCGGGACTGGCTCGGAGACGACAGTCCTCCGGACGAATTGAATGTCCTGACGGCGACCGGCCAGCACTTCGGCTATCCGTACTGCCACGGCCGCAGCATCGCGGACCCGGAGTTCGGCGACCGACGCTCCTGCTCCGAGTTCAGACCGCCAGTTCAGGCGCTTGGCCCCCACGTGGCAGCCCTCGGCATGCGCTTCTACACAGGTACCGCCTTCCCGGAGCGTTATCGCGGCCAGATCCTCATCGCCGAGCACGGGTCGTGGAACCGCACCGTGCCGATCGGCTACCGGGTCATGCTCGTGCGTCTCGGGGCGAGCGGGAGGCCGACGGCCTATGAAGAGTTCGCGACCGGGTGGCTCCAGGGCGGAACCGCGTGGGGGCGGCCGGTGGACGTGATGGTGCGCGACGACGGCTCACTACTCGTGTCAGACGATCGGTTGGGTGTCATCTACCGCATCACTCATGCATCGGCGGCCGAGCCTGAGCCGCCACCGCCGGAACCCGATCCCGATCCCGAGCCTCCGCCGGATCCGGAACCCGAGCCGCCCGGGGACGACGGGCCGTGCGAACCCGGGAGCGAAAGGCTGTGTGTGCGCGACGGTCGCTACGAAGTGAAGGCCGAGTGGTGGAGGCCAGGCGGCGAGCCGAGCCCCGCCTTCGTGGCCGAACACGGCACCTCCGACTCCGGCATGTTCTGGTTCCTGGAACCGTCGAACTGGGAGATCCTGATCAAGGTCCTGGACGGCTGCAAGACGAACGGCCACATCTGGGTCTACGGTGCCTCGACGACGGACCTCGGCTACTCGATCCGGGTGAGAGACACCCTGACGGGTGAGGAGGGCGAGTACCGCAACGAGGCGGGTGAACCGGCGCCCGCGATCACCGACTCCAGGGCGTTCTCACGGGCCTGCACGCCGTCGGCGTTCGTCCCGTAAGCTCTGGCTGCCAGGACACCCACTCAAAGGAGAATCCGCCATGTCGCGGTCCGTCTTCACACAGAGCTTCCGTTCCCTCCGGCCCTATGTGGCCGGCTTCCTCGTCTTTCTTTGCGGAGTCGGCAGCGGCGCTCTCGCTTCCGACGATGAACTCCGTCTGGACGCGGTCGAACTGCCGGCCGGCTTCTCGATCGGGATCTTCGCCGCGGAGATGGACAATGCACGCTCGCTGGCCCAGAGCCCGTCCGGGACTGTCTTCGTCGGCACGGGGCGGAGGGGCGGCGGAGTCGTCCACGCCGTCGTCGATCGGGACGGTGACGGAAAGGCCGACGACCGCCATCGCATCGGCGCCGACCTGAACTGGCCGAACGGCGTCGCTTTCCACGACGGCGACCTCTACGTTGCCGAGATCAGCCGGGTGCTCCGTTTCGAGGGGATCGAAAACCGGCTCGATTCACCGCCCGCGCCGGTCGTGGTGACGGCCGACCTGCCGGAGGAGACTCATCACGGCTGGAAGTTCATCCGTTTCGGTCCCGACGGGCGGCTCTACGTGCCGGTGGGCGCCCCGTGCAACATCTGCGACGAAGGGGATCCCTTCGCGACGATTCTTCGACTGGACGAGACCGGCGACTATGAAGTCGTCGCCCGCGGCGTGCGCAACACGGTCGGATTCGACTGGCGCCCGGGCACGAGCGAACTGTGGTTCACCGACAACGGCCGCGACATGATGGGCGACGACATTCCGCCCGACGAGCTGAACGTGCTGACGGAGGACGGCCAGCACTTCGGCTACCCGTACTGCCACGGCCAGGACATCCCGGATCCGGAGTTCGGCGACGAGCGTCCCTGTGGTGACCTCGTGCCGCCGGCTATCGATCTCGACCCCCACGTCGCGGCGGTTGGAATGCGCTTCTACCAGGGAACCGCCTTTCCCGAACGCTACCGCGGGCAGATCTTTATCGCCGAGCACGGTTCCTGGAACCGCAGCAACAAGATCGGCTACCGGGTCATGGTGGTTCACGTCGACCGGGACGGCCGGGCCACGGAGTACGAGGAGTTCGCCACCGGTTGGCTCCAGGGCGAAGAGTCGTGGGGTCGGCCGGTCGACGTGATGGAGCGGGCCGACGGGTCGCTCCTCGTGTCGGACGACCTGCGAGGTGTGATCTACCGCATCGTCTACGACGGGGCCGCGTCGTCGGCCGCCGGAGAGTAGGGACGTGCCGGCGATCGAACCGGCCATTGTCGAAGCGGCGCGCGGGCGGTACGAGGCCGCCCGCGCGGCAGGCCTCAGCCTCGACATGACCCGTGGCAAGCCATCGCCGGAGCAGCTCGCCCGTTCCCACGGCCTGCTGCGCTCGGTCGGTCAGGAGGACAGCCCCGCCGGCGACGGCACGGACTGCCGCAACTACGGCGGCGACCCGCGCGGCCTGCCGGAGATGCGGGCGATCTTCGGCGAGATCCTCGAGGTCGATCGGGACCTGGTCTTCGTCGGCGGCAACGCGAGCCTGCAGTGGATGCACGACCTTGTCGTGCAGGCGATGCTGGTCGGCGTGCCGGGCGGCGATCCCTGGGGCGGGCCGAGGCGCTCGACGCCGGTGAAGTTCCTCTGCCCCTGTCCCGGCTACGACCGTCACTTCTCCGTGCTGGAGCGCTACGGCATCGAGATGCTGCCGGTCGGGATGGGTGACGACGGCCCGGACGTCGACGAGATCGCGCGTCTTGCCGGCGAGGACCGGAACGTCAAGGGGATGTTCTGCGTGCCCCGCTACAGCAATCCGACCGGCGTTACCTACTCGGACGACGTGGTCGAGGCGATCGCCGCGATGCCGGCCGCGGCTCCCGACTTCCGCGTCATCTGGGACGACGCCTACGCCTTGCACGCCTTCGAGGGGGAGCCGGATCGGCTGGCCAATCTGTACGACCGTTGCGTCGCTCATGGCCACGAGGACCGACCGTTCATGGTCACCTCGTTCTCGAAGGTCACCTTCGGCGGCGCCGGTCTGGCCGCGGTGGCCGCGAGCCCCGGGAACGGCGACTGGATTCGGAGCTTCCGTTCGATCCAGACGATCGGACCGAACAAGCTGAACCAGCTCGCTCACGCCCGCTTCTTCGACGGCAGCCTCGCGAGTGTCCGGGAGCACATGCGAGGGCACGCGAAGCTGATCCGGCCGAAGTTCGAAACCGTATTGCGCGTTCTCGACGGATCGCTGGCGGGCCTCGGCGTCGCGACCTGGAGCCGCCCCCGGGGCGGCTACTTCGTGAGCCTGGACACGGAGCCCGGCTGCGCGCGGGCCGTGGTAGAGATGGCGGGCCGGGCGGGGGTCAAGCTGACGCCCGCGGGCGCTACTTTCCCGTACGGCGTCGACCCGCGGGACCGGAACATCCGCATCGCGCCGACGCTGCCGGGTCTCTCCGAGATCGAGACCGCGACGCGGCTGCTGGCCGACTGCGTCGTGCTCGTCAGCGCCGGCACCTAGCGCCGCCAAACCTGTCGCAGGCTCCATGTTTGGCCCCAGCCCCCACCTCACCAGGAGGCTGCGCCGCAGAACTCGCTGCGCAGCGTTCTGCGTAGCAGCCTCCTAGTCGATGTAGCCGAGGCTCTTCAACTGGCGGACGTCCTCCTCGCTGAGGACCGTCCCGCTCCTCGCCTCGTACTTCGGCAGGTCCCGATACCAGTTCACGAGACGCCGGCCGAGCGGCGGCACGAGATCGACCGGCGGCGCGGGCAGCGGCCGCTCCTCCTCGGGGTCGACGGTGAGATCGAAGTAGACGGTCTGCCGTTTCGAGAAATCGTGGAGGACCTTGGCACCGTCCAGCTCCATGCTGATCTGCAGCGGGTCTTCGTAGGGCGCGTTGCGGCGCGACCTCGCCATCAAGGCGCTGTGCTTGTCGCCGATGACGTAGCGAGGGCGCGCCTCACCGGCCGGCTCGTCGCCGATGGGAACCAGGCTCCGTCCCGTGACGTCCGCGGGGGCTTCGAGTTCGAGCAGGTCGAGCAGGGTCGGCAGCACGTCCACTACGCCGACCGCGGTGCCTACTCGCCGGCCCTCGGGAATCCCCGGGCCCGCGAGGATCATCGGGATGCGCGCATTGGGCCAGTGGACGTTCTTGCCGTGTCCCCAGTAGCCGTGCTCGCCCATGCTCTCGCCGTGGTCGCTCAGGAACAGGGTGTAGCGGGGACCGGTGAGAAGCTCGTCGATCGCCTCGGACAGTCTGCCGAGCCAGTGGTCGACGTAGTTCACCTCCGACTGGTAGCGCCAGCGCCGTTGCCAGCCACCGCCGCGCTGCTCGCGGGGCGGCCGCGGCGGCATGAAGCCCGTCCGTTCCAGGTAGGGGCTGTGTGGATCGGAGAAGTGGACCCAGAGAAAGAGGGGACGTCCGCTCCGCTCCTCGTCACCGGCCCGCCTTCGCAGCCAACGCTCCGCCGTCCTTGCCACGTCGTCGGCATGACGCTCCATAACGCCCACCGCATTCCGCGCTTCGGTGAAGTCCTCGTCGTAGTGGTCGAAACCGCGGTTCAGACCGACGAGGTCGGAGCGCAGCGTCCAGTTCGAGATGAAGGCGGCGGCTTCGTAGCCTGCCTCGCCCAGAATCTCGGCAAGGACGGGGATGTCGCCTCGCATTCGCTGGGCATTTCGCCTCGCCCCGTGGGTCGGCGGGTAGAGGGAGGTGAAGACCGAGGCGAAGGCCGGGCCCGTCTTGCCGATCGTCGTGTGCGCGTCTTCGAACAGCACGCCCCCGGCGGCGAGGGCGTCGATCGTTGGCGTCGTGGCGGTCTCGCCGCCATAGACCCCGAGCGCGTCGGCGCGCAGGGTGTCCACGGAGAGCAGGACGAAGTGCGGCTCGGCCGCGGGCAGCGGCGCGCAGATCGCGGCCGCCAGCGCCGCGCCGAGGAGGAGGCGTCGTCCGGCGAGAATCACGCCGAGACGGCCCCGAAGGCGATCGCCTCCTCCTGTGTATCGATGTCGCGGGCCAGGGACATCGCGTCGACGACCGGCATCCGGACCTTGCGGTCGGGGTGCCTGCGCCGGTGGCGTCGCTTGATGAACATGCGGCGCAGGGCGAGCTCCAGTTCGGACTGCTGGATGACCTTCTCCTTGAGGCGCCGCGCCGCGCGCGTGCCCGATAGCAGTGTGTCCCAGGTAAAGGTCGGCAGCCGGAGGTTCAGGAGGTGGATGAAGTCCTGAACGAGCATGATCCAGAGCAGGCGTCGCGCCATGTAGGCGTTGCGATAGAGGATCGGCCGGTTGCGCGTCCGGTAGCCGAGGTCCATCAGCCGGTAGATGAACTTCCAGCGGAGCGCCGCGGAGTCAAACATGGCCAGGTGACCGGGCAGCACCGGGACGGGCTCGGCGGCCCCTTCGGGCTTGACGTGGTACTGCGGCTTCCACCCTGACTCGCCGAGCCGTTCGGGGTCTCGCGGCGCCCTGATCATGGGGAAGAAGAAATCCAGGGGGCTGTGGCTCCAGAAGTCGCCAACCACCGTCTTCATCTCGGCGGGGTCGGGAACGATGTCGCAGGTGACGATCGCCAGCGGTCCGTCCCCGTGCTGCCGGCGGGCCGTCTCGACCCCGACCTGGATGTTGCGGCCGAAGCCGCCGTCGGTGTCGACGGAGATCCCGTCAGGCAGGGACCGGTAGGCGTGACCGGGTCCGGCGACGTAGATCGGGTCGAAGGCGTCGACCTGGCGGATCCGCTCGATGACCAGTTCGATCAGCGGCCTGTCCCCGATCTTCACGTCGACGCCCTTGATGCCGGCGAGCGGGTGCTTGGAGCGTCCTCCCGGGGGCATGTAGGCGGGCCTGCGGTCGCTGCCTCCCAGGATGACGAGTGGTACGGATTTGTAGGCCATCGGTCGTCTGTCCGGTTCTCTCGTCGGGACGGTCCGATTGTACGCCGGGGACTTCCGACACCCAAGACTCCATGTGAGCGCCCCCTGCGGGCGCTAGCATTCGGCCGACGACGGTCCTCGCCTGGGTCGCCGCCTGCCTGTTCAATGACCCTCCCACCGCCGCCGCCCCCCGAGGTCGTTGACCGCGACGATCGACTCGCCGGTCTCGCCGAACGCTGGCTGCGCGAGCCGGCCGTCGGCCTCGACACGGAGTTCGTGCGGGAACGGACCTTCTTCGCCCGGCTTGGCCTGATTCAGGTGGCGGATTCGGAGGGCTGCTACCTGGTCGACATGGTCTCGATCGGAGATCGGTCGCCGCTGGTTGCCGTCGTCCAGGCGCCGGGGGTGACGAAGGTGTTCCATTCGCCGAGTGAGGATCTGGAGATCTTCCACAACGCTCTCGGGTGCGCTCCGGTACCGCTGTTCGACTGCCAGGTCGCCGCCACCCTCTGCGGCCTGGGCGGGTCGCTAGGCTACGTCCACCTGGTTTCGCGGCTCTTCGATGTCGAGCTGGGCAAGGGCGTGCAGCGGTCGAACTGGTTGCGCCGGCCACTGAGCGAGGAGCAGGTGCGGTACGCAGGTCTCGATGTGGCCTATCTCTTGCCTGCCCACGAGCGGTTGCAGGCGGGGCTCCGTGACCTCGCTCGGGAGGCTTGGGCAGAGGAGGAGTTCGACCGGCTGTTGCGGAACGCCGAAGCCCGCCTGGGCCCGTCCTGGTCTTACAACCGGCTGCGGCGACCGGGATTGTCCAGACGTCAACTGGCCGCGCTCCAGGCCGTCTGCGAGTGGCGCGAAGCCCGGGCCCGTCGGCGGGACGTGCCCCGGGGTTTCGTGCTGAAGGACGAAACCCTGGTCGACGTGGCGCGACGCCTGCCACGCACATCGGAGGATCTTGCCCCGGTCAAGAGCCTGGGGCCGCGGCAGGCGCGGCGGCACGGGCCAAAGCTGCTCGACCTGGTGCGAGGCGCCCGCTCGCTGCCGGAGGATCGGCTCCCCGACCGTCTGGACCGCTCCGGCAGACGATCGTCCAGCGGTCTGTCGGAGGGACTGCGGAAGCTGGTGGCGGGAGTCGCCGCCGAGCTCGACGTTCCGGCCGAGTTCCTCGTCCCAAGGCGAACTCTCGAGGCTTGGGCGGCGCGGAGTCTCGAGCGGGGTGCGTGGATTTGGCCGCCGGAGATCGAAGGCTGGCGCCGCTCGGTACTCCGGCCGGAGGTTGAACGCTCCGGTCTGCTCGAGTCCCGGTAGAGTCCGCCGCCGTGAAGGAGGTGCTGGCGCAGGCGCATGACATCGGCGACCTGTACGGCCTGTTTGGCCGGCGGGCTCCCGAAGCCGTGGTCGTACCGCGGGCTGCCGTGCCGCAACCCCAGCGGGCTTTGCTGGATCACGAAGATCACATGACCGTGACCCTGGAGGCCCACCACGGCGGCGTGGTCGACGTCGATGTCCTGGACCGCGTGGCGTACGACGGACGCTACGCGCGGAGAATCCTCCTGCGGCGTGCTACAGGCCCTGGGCGAGGACCGTCATCGAGACCGGCCGCGGTCGTCATGTTCGGCATCGTGCTGATCGACTTTCGATTCACGACCGAAGCAGCCCGGCGCGAAGTCCTCAGCGAAGCGACGCCGCTCGGCCATGTGTTGATTCGCCACAGTCGTTTGCGGCGGATCAGCACGCACTGTCTGCTCGAGATTGAGCCGGACCGCGAGATGCGGTGCTACTTCGGTCTGGGTGACCGGGTGGACTGCAAGGGATCGCCGGTTCATGGCCGTCTCGCGACGATCTTCTGCGACGGGCGCCCAGCGGTCGAACTCCTGGAAGTGGTGCCTCCCGGCAAGGCCGCTCAGGCCCGTTCCAAGGGAAACGCAATGAGCTCGTCGATGCTCCCGGCCTGAAGATCGAGGCCCAACAGCCGGTCCAGTCCAAGGGCTACTCCCGCGCAGTGCGGGAGCCCCGACTCCAGGGCCGCCAGGAATCGGGACGGCATCGGCAGTGGCGGTCGACCGGTTCCGCGGCGGCTCGCCAGGTCGCGTTCCAGGCGCTGCCGCTGCTCGACAGGATCGCAGAGTTCGCCGTAACCGTTGGCGAGCTCGATTTCCCCGACGTAGGCCTCGAAACGCTCGGCGGTACGGGGATCGGATGCGTTCAGCCGTGCCATCGCGGCCTGGGAGGCGGGATAGCCGAAGACGACCGTGACGCGGTCGGGCGCGAACCGGGGCTCGACCCGTTCGCCGAACAGCCGCGAGAGCAGGTCGTCCCGGTCGAGGCCGCTGGTGTCGACCGGTGAAGGCGTGTCCTCGACGGCCCGCCGGAGAGCTTCGGTCGGGGAGTCGTACGGATCGACCTCGGCGTGACGCTGCAGCAGTTCCGCGTAGCTCGCGTAGACCGCCGGCTCCAGGCGCCGTGAGCCGGCGAGAAGGGTCTCGATCAGGGCCGCGACTTCCCTCATCAGCCGGTGCACGTCCCATCCCACGCGATACCACTCGAGGATCGTGAACTCGGGGTTGTGCCAGCGGCCGCGCTCGCCGCCACGGAACGCCTTGCACACCTGGTAGATCGAACCGGAACCCGCGGCGAGCAGGCGTTTCATCGCCAATTCGGGCGAAGTCTGGAGGTACATCCGCCGGCACTCGACGCCCGGCGCGTCGACCCGGGAGCTCAACGGTTCCAGGTGCAGGTCGGGGGTGGTCTCGGCGGACAGGAGCGGGGTTTCGACCTCAAGCACCCCTCGCTCGGCGAAGAAAGCGCGCAGTTCGGCCAGCATTGCCGCGCGTCTCTTCAGGGCGGCCAGCCCGGCGTTGGGCCGCCACTCCGCGGCTTCGCCCGTCACCGTCCGCCTAGGTCTTGCCGCGGGAAACGTACTCGCCGGTGCGGGTGTCGACGCGGATGGACTCGCCTGTCTGGATGAAGAGCGGCACCTTGACGACGGCGCCAGTCTCGAGTTTGGCCGGCTTGCTGCCGCCGCTGGAGGTGTCTCCCTTGAGTCCAGGGTCCGTTTCGACCACCTCCCGGGTCACGAAGTTCGGCGCCGCGACGAGGATCGGATGGCCGTTCCAGAGCGTCACGCTGCAGATGTCCTCCTCCTTGATCCACTGCTCGGCGCCGCCCAGGGCCGCGGCGTCGGCCTCGACCTGGTCGTAGGTGTCGGGGTTCATGAAGAACCAGTGCTCGCCATCGGTGTAGAGGTACTGCATCGAGGTCTCGATGACGTCGGCGCCTTCGAGCAGGTCGCCCGGCTTGTAGGTCTTCTCGTTAACCCGTCCGTTCAGGAGGTTGCGCATCTTGACCCGGGTGAACGCCTGGCCCTTGCCGGGCTTGATGAAATCGCACGAAATGATCACGTTCGGCTCGCCGCTCTCGAGCACCTTGAGTCCGGTGCGGACCTGGTTCATGTTGTAGCTGGCCATCGGTGCCGAACGCCCCTCAGTCGACGCTTCCCGTTGCGGCGAACCCTAGCAGCAGGCCGCCGGTGAAACTCACCGCCTCCTGCCTGCGTTGTAAGGCGGTAAGGGCGACAGATCCCGGTCCTTCCCGGACGCGACGGAAGCCCGGCCCCGAACCAGGGAGAGCGAGATGACCAACCACCCTTCGATCCCCGCTCCGGACTCCAACGCTCCGATCAGTCGCTGCGGGCCGCTCACCCGTGGCGGCCTGGCGGTCGCCTCGCTGGTCGCGGCGACCTTTCTCTCGGTGCCGGCGTTCGCCGAGTTCGACGAGAGTCACCGCTTCGACGCCCGTTCCCTGGTGGTCACCAACCTGATCGGCAAGGTGGCTATCGGACCGGCAGCCGGCGATGAGTTCGAAGTCGACATCTTCGTGCGCGGCGCCGACGGAGCGCGGCGCAACATCGACATCGAGCAGGAGCGCGGTTCCCGTGCCCGGCTGGACATCGTGTTCCCGGTCGACGACGAGCGCCGCTTCGTGTACCCGGAGTTCAGCCGCCGGCGGGCTCAGCTCTGGTTCCGCGAGGGTCGATCCAGCAGCCTGCTGGGCGAGATCCTGAGGGCCGTCTCGGGTCGTCGCATCCGGGTCGAGCGAAGTGGCAGGGGCATGGAGGTCTGGGCCGATCTTGTGATCCGCGTGCCCGAGGGGGCTTCGCTCACGCTCGAACACGGTGCCGGCGACGTGAAAATCCGGGACGTCGTCGCGGATCTGGACGTCGACGTGAAGGCCGGCATGGCCGAAGCGGCCGGCCTTGACGGCGACGTGAAGATCGACGTCGGCAGCGGCGGACTGGCGGTGCGGGACGTGCGCGGTCGACTGGTCATGGACACGGGAAGTGGCGGCGCAAGTCTCGACGGCTTCGAGGGTTCGGTGCTCTCGATCGACACCGGCAGCGGCTCGGTGGTGGTGACGGAGGTGGCCGCCGATGCGATCGACATCGACACGGGCAGTGGCGGGGTCATGGTGGACGGCCTGGAAGCCGAACGCTTCTTGATCGACACCGGGAGCGGCAGCGTGCGAGTCGAGTCCGCCGGCGCCGACTCCGCGGTGATCGACACGGGCAGCGGCAGAGTGCACCTGGCCCTCGAGCGGATGGGCGACGGCAGGTTCGAGATCGACACCGGCTCAGGCGGCATCGTCATGCTGGTTCCGGAGGATCTGTCGGCCCGGTTCGACATCGACATCGGAAGTGGCGGCATCGACGTCGATGTGCCGATCGCGAAGACGCTGCACAAGTCGCGGGGCGAGATGCGGTTCATTGCCGGCGGCGGCGATGCGAGCGTGGTCCTCGACACGGGCTCGGGAAGCGTCCGCGTCGCGAGCGTGAACTAGTTGACCGCTTGCGGTCCAGCAGACGCGGTCCGGCCGCCGACGGTTACTCGGCGCTCACGCCAGCCATTTCGCAGACGATTCCCCACTCCCGGGCCGTGACAGGCTGAACGGAGAGCCGCTGACCCCGGCGGAGCAGGGCCATCCCCTCCAGGTCGGGCCGCTGGCGTAGCTCGGCCAGCGTGACGGGCTCGGCGAACTTGCACTCGAACTCGATGTCGACGAGGTACCACCGGGGATTCTCCGGGGCCGACTTCGAATCGTAGTGAGAGTCATCCGGGTCGAACTGGGTCGGATCGGGATAGGACTGGCTGCATACCCGGGCCAGTCCGACTACCGCGGTCGGCTTGGCGTTCGAGTGGTAGTAGAGGACCCCGTCGCCGATCCGCATCCGGTCCCGCATCAGGTTGCGGGCTTGGTAGTTGCGCACGCCGTCCCAGTAGGTCTTGCCGTCGTGGGCCAGGTCGTCGATCGAGTACTCGCCCGGCTCGCTCTTCATCAGCCAGTACTGGCGGGGTTCGTCGGTCATGGTGGTCTCCTGGTCGTTGCACGCGCTAGAGGATGCTGCGTCCGAACAGGGAACTCAGCAGGCCGAGGGCGAGCTTGGCGGTCTGATTCCGCGTGTCGAGAATGGGGTTGACTTCGACGACGTCCACGGACCCCAGGCCGCCGTGTTCGGCGATCAGCTCCATCAGCAGGTGCCCCTCGCGGTAGCTCAGGCCTCCCGGCGCCTGGGTGCCCACGCCCGGCGCTTCGCGCGGATCGATCGAGTCCATGTCCAGGCTGACGTGTAGGCGGTCCACATGCTCCAGGCGTTCGAGGGCTTCGTTGGCGAGGGGAGCCAGACCCCGCTCGTCGATCTGGCGCATCGTGTAGACGGTGACGCCGGCCTGGTGGATCAGCGCCTGCTCGCCCGGATCGAGGTCGCGGACTCCGAAGAGGACGACATCCTTCGGCCGGAGCTTGGCATCTGGGCGACCGGCATGGACCAGTTCCGGCGCGCCGTAGCCGCAGAGCGCCGCCAGCGGCATGCCGTGGAGATTGCCGGTCGGGGACGTCTCGGGCGTGTTGAAGTCGCCGTGCGCGTCGATCCACAGCACGCCGGTCCGATGCTCGTGCGAGACGCCGCCCACGGTGCCCACGGCGATCGAGTGATCGCCGCCCAGGACGAGCGGCAGGGCGCCGTCGGCCACGGCTTCCCGGCTTGCCTCGTAGATGCGCTCGCAGGCGTCGACAACCGGACGGAGGAAGCCCAGGCCGGGTTCCTCCGGCAGGGAGTCGCGCTCGACCGTCTCGATGTTGCCGCGGTCTTCCACGTGGTAGCCGAGGCCGAGGAGGGCCGACTTGAGACCGGCGTAGCGGAGCGCGGTGGGACCCAGGTCCACGCCGCGGCGGGCCTGTCCGAGATCGAGCGGCGCGCCGACGATCCGGATCGTGGCCTGGGCGTCGGGAGCGGACATGGGTGGGAAGTTAGCGCACCTGCCGGCGCAAGCTCATAGGATGCGGATCGGCCATGTCCGTCCGCAACTTCTGCATCATCGCGCACATCGACCACGGCAAGTCGACGCTCGCCGATCGCCTGATCCAGCACTGCGGGGCGATCGAGGACCGGGAGTTCCGCGACCAGATCCTCGATTCGATGGACATCGAGCGGGAGCGGGGGATCACGATCAAGAGCAACACGGTGACCCTGCGGCACCAGGACGCGGAGGGCCGGCCCTGCCGCCTGAACCTGATCGACACGCCAGGCCATGTCGACTTCTCGCACGAGGTGCGGCGCTCGCTCATGTCGTGCGAAGGCGCGCTGCTCCTGATCGATGCGTCCCAGGGCGTGGAGGCGCAGACCGTCGCCAACCTCTACCTGGCAATGGAGTACGACCTGACGATCATCCCGGTGATCAACAAGATCGACCTGCCCTCGGCCGACGTGGACCGGGTGCGCGAGGAGATCGAGAGCGACCTGGGCCTGGACCCGTTCGAGGCGGTGCTGTGCTCGGCCAAGACGGGCGAGGGCGTCGAGGACGTGCTCGACGCGATCGTGGAGCGGCTGCCGCCGCCGGAGGGCGACGGCTCGGCGGCGCTGAAGGCGCTGGTCTTCGACGCCCAGTACGACCCGTACCGTGGCGTCGTCATGCTGGTCCGGGTGCGCCAGGGCACGCTCCGGCCGAAACAGAAGATCCGCCTGATGCACACCGGCAGCGAGCACGAAGTGGAAGAGATCGGCACCCTGCTGCTCAAGCGAAGACAGCGCGAGGAGCTGGAAGCCGGTGCCGTGGGCTACGTGATCGCCGGGATCAGGAAGATCTCCGAGATCGACATCGGCGACACGATCACGACCGTTTCGGAAGGCGCGGCGGAGCCCATCCCGGGCTACCGCGAGGCGAAGCCGGTCGTCTTCTCCTCGATCTATCCCGTCTCGAGTCACGATTACGAAGATCTGACGCGCGCACTCGAGAAGCTGGCGCTGAACGACGCCTCGCTGACCTACGAGAAGGACTCGTCGTCGGCGCTCGGGTTCGGTTTCCGCTGCGGGTTCCTCGGCCTGCTGCACCTGGATGTCGTCCAGGAGCGCCTGGAGCGGGAGTACGGGCTGTCGCTCGTGCTGTCGGCGCCGTCGGTGCGGTATCGCGTGGGGATGTCGGACGGCGCGGAGCGGCTGATCGACAACCCGGCCGCTTACCCGGACCCGTCCGAGATCGAGAGCGTCGCCGAGCCCTACATCAAGGCCTCCATCATGCTCCCGGAGCGCTACCTCGGCGCGGTGATGGAACTCTGCCTCGAGCGCCGCGGCGGCAAGACGAACATCCACTACCTGGCCGTGGGCCGGGTCGAGCTGACCTGCGAACTGCCGCTGGCCGAGGTGCTGTTCGACTTCTACGACAAGCTGAAGACGGTGACGCAGGGCTACGGCTCGTTCGACTACGAACTGATCGGACTGCGGCCGACCGACCTGGTCAAGGTCGACATCCTGGTCAACGGCGAACGGGTCGACGCGCTGTCCCAACTCGTTCATCGGGACAAGGCGCGACGGCGGGCGCTCCGCTACTGCGAGCGGCTCAAGGACACGATTCCCCGCCAGCAGTTCAAGATCGCGATTCAGGGCGCGATCGGCGGCCAGATCATCGCCCGCACGACGATCAGCGCGTTCCGCAAGGACGTCACCGCCAAGTGCTACGGCGGCGACATCACCCGCAAGCGGAAGCTGCTGGAGAAGCAGCGCGAAGGCAAGAAGCGGATGAAGCGCGTCGGCTCCGTCGACATTCCGCAGGAGGCGTTCGTGTCCGTGCTCCGCAGCGACGGATGATGTCGCGGCAAAGCCGGCGCGATGGACCGACAGCGTGGTTGACGTATACTCCTGCGCATGATGTACGTCACCTTTGGCCATGCACACCAAACTCACGCTGCGGCTTGACGACCGGCTGATCGCTCAGGCGAAGGACTATGCCCGGGATACCGGCAAGTCCCTCTCGCAGATCGTCGCCGAGTACTTCTCCGCGATTACTTCGCGGCGCCAGCCGGATTACACCCAGACGCCGACGGTGGCCGGGCTGCGGGGAGTGCTGAAGAACGCCGGCGTGGTGGGCTTGAGCGACTACCACACGCACCTTGAAGACAAGCACCTCTGAGAAGGCGGGGCGCATGAGGGTGCTCTTCGACACCAACGTGCTGATCGACTTCTTGCTTGACCGGGCCCCTTTCGCGGATGCTGCCGCCGATCTTCTCTCGCGGGCCGACCGCGGTCAGGTTCAGGGGCTGGCTTGCGCCGATTCGTTCACGACGATCTTCTACCTGATGCAGAAGGCGCTCGGCAGGGAGACGGCCAGGCAACACATCTCGTCCCTGCTGTCCGTGCTCGACGTGACACCGGTCAACAGGGCGACTCTGGAGCACGCGGCCGAGAGCGGTCTGCGCGACTTCGAAGACGCAGTCGTCGTCGAGTCTGGACGTCAAGCCGACGTGGACTGCATCGTCACGCGGAATGAGCGGGACTTTGCCGGTTCGACGGTCACCGTGCACTCGCCGAGAGCGCTGCTGGCTTTGTTGGCCTGAACCCAGTCGTCAGTGCGCGGGCCTGAGCGAGACCACGCCGACGCGGTCGAGTTTGACCAAGCGCTCCATAGGTCACCCCGCGGTGTTTGCCGGCTGGGTGGTGTAGAACACGGCCGTCCGTCCGGCCGCGGCGCGGGCGGCATCCGGGTCCTCGCCGGCCGCGATCCCGGCTTCGCCCCAGGCTTCGGCGCTGCCCGTGATCAGCGCCTTGCCTTCGGATGAGGCGGCGAAGGCTTCCTCGTCCAGGCTTGGTGTGTCGGGTTCTGTGAGATGGAGGGCAAGTCCGAGCAGGCCGAGTTCCCAGGCGACGCCGGTAGCGCCGGGGCCGTACTGGTCCCAGTGGGGCGAGTGGAGCAGGGTGTGGGTGAGTTTGAGCCGGGCGCCGCCTTCGGCGTCCGCGGCGCAACGGACTTCGACCCAGCTCGTGTCTCCGGCGAACTCCCAGGTCACGGCGTAGCGAGTGGGGGGTTCACAGGCGGTAGTGACGCCGCCGGCGTTCCCTTCCAGTTGGTAACGGCCGCCGAGTTCGAGATCACCGGTGATCGGCAGGAGCCAACACGGGATGCGTTCGCCGTTCGTGACAGCGTCCCAGAGGTCCTCCAGGTCGACGGGGAAACCGCGGCCGAGGGCGACCGAGCGCGCGGGCCGGCCGTCGCGTTCGAGCGACGACACGGCGCGTTCTACGGCGGCCAGTTGGCGTTTGACGTCGACGCCCATATTCTCGACGGCGGACTATACGCGCCGGGGCGTGATCGGGAGTGCCTACTCGGGCGTGTACCAGATCGGCGATGACCAGGCGCGTTCCTGGATCGTCGGCGAGACGTCGTAGCGGGGCTCCACGCCTTCGCGCAGGGCGTCCCAGGTCGACCAGCGGCAGGTCGGGTTCTCAAGGACGCGGACGTAGTAGAAGGCACGCTTCGAGGCGTCGAAGTCGGGGTCCGTCCAGACCGCGCTGAGGTCGTCGGCGCCGGCGTCGTTGCTGATCCGGCAGGTGGTGAGGTCGACCGTCGCGCCGTTGTCCGGGCAGCGATGCGTGGCCGGGTCGACCTCGGCGCCGTCGGAGCAGGCCACGTCGTAGACCATCTCGGCGCCCTGCCCGTCGCTGGACCATCCCTTGATCACCTGCACGCGGTCGAGTGGCGCGGCCATCACGTCGCGGATCGCCATGACCGCGAAGGTCGGCGCCTCGCCGACGTCGGAAGACAGCAGGTCGCCGCCCATCGGCACGCCTTCCGCGTAGGCCCTGGTCAGGAACTCGGCATCGTCGAGGTCGGAGTCCGCGAAGGCGCCCGCGAAGAAGCGGACCTTCATGCGCGGTCCGGACGTGGCGAACGTCTCCTTGTTGCGCATCGCGTCGAAGATCGCCTCGCGGGTGTTCTCCTCGGCCCAGACGCCGGCCAGGCCGGAGGCGCCCCAGGTGTAGTAGTAGGTGTCGCGGAAGGACCGGCCCGAGCCGTCGTCGGTGCGTGTTGCCGAGTCCGACTGCTGGGCGGCGTCGCCCAGGGTCTGGTTGGCGCCCGCGCCGGGCACGGAGCCGCGAAGATGGGCTTCGGCGTCCAGGATGCCGACCTTCGACCAGTAGTTGTCCTCCTGGAATGCGCCGCCGGAGACGTGCGTGTCGCTGGCGCCGATCAGGCCGAACTTGTACGGATTAGTCAGGCCGCCGTCGGCGAGCCGGAGGCCTCGAATCAGGGCGTCGCGGACGTAGCTGCCTTCCGGCTGGCTGACGATCGTCGTCGCGATCTTGTACGGCATGATCTCGAAGTTCGCCCACTCGTCGTTGGGCGACAGGGCCGGATGGGTGTCCGACGTGCCCTTGACCTGGGTCATCTCGACGATCGGCTCGTTGCGCGTCCGTACGTCGACGTAGTCCTCGTCGAGGGGGTCGCCGTAGAACTTCTCCAGCTCGAACATGCGACCGCCGGAGCCGTTGGGGTTGTGGGGAATGGCGAGGGTGTCGATTCCCTGCTCCCGCCACTCGTCCATCGCGGCCCAAAGATCCTCGGGATTCTGCGAGTCGATCCGGCTGAACGGTGCGTCAGGGGCCTCTGAACCGCGGAAGACGACGTTGCGGTGCAGGTTGTCCCGCTCGTAGCCGGACGAGGTGTACTCGTAGGCGATGAAGGTCGTGAAGTTCCCCGGATCGTTGTGCGCTTCGGCCGCCTCGATGATCTTCGACCAGGCGCCCCGAACGACCCCCAGGTCGAGATGCTCGTCCTCTCCCTTACGGGCGGCCAGGTAGGGACTCATGCCGACGAAGATGCCGCGCCGCTCGTCGGCTTCCTCGGCGGCGCGCAGGTCGGCGGCGACCGGGTGGTCGTACGCCGGTGAGCCCTCTTCGGTCATCGCCGGCAGCATTCCCAGGTACATGCCGTGGTCGGTCACGCCCTGGAAGTCGAGCGGCCGGTCGAGCTTCATGTCGAAGCCTGCGGGATGCTTGATCGTGCCGCCCTTGGCGAACTCGTAAGCGTCGTTCGGATCCGTCGTCGTGCCGAAGATGAAGGCATCGAACGAGTAGCGGGTATGGACGTGCAGGTCGCCGAAGTAGGCGTTCTTCGTCGGGTTCGGGCTCTCGGCCGTCGCCGTGGCCGTCTCGCCTGTGTCGGCAGCGTCGTCCCCAGGAGCACAGGCGGCGATCAGGAACACGCACAACGCGACCAGCGCCGCGCCCGTCGTCAGCTTCTTCATCGACTTCTCCTCAAGAGCGGAATCGGGGCAGTCTACTATTGGCGGTTCCGCCAGCAGGGCTTGAGGTTCCTGGTTGGGGTCGTGAAGGGAGGTCGCATCGTGAGGAAACTGACCGGTGGACTCATTCTCGTGCTTGCGGGTGTGTTGGCGGCGCCGACACCGACCGCCGGCGCTGAACTGGATCCCGATCTGAGGGCCCGCGTGGACGCGCTGATCGCGGATGTCGGGCGCACGCCGACCACCGTCTCGAACGTTGTCGAGCGCACTCCGGTGCTGTGGGAGTGGGCGAATGCCGTCTCCCTGCAGGGCGGGTTCGTGCCCAAGAACCTGCCGCTCGTCGCCTTTTTCGGACCCTTCCCCCGGCCTGGAACGGAACCGGCGCCCTTCCAGTTGGCGTCGATGGACGACTACGTGCGGCAGCTTGCCTGGCTGGAGGAGGACGAGGAGGCCCTCGGCACCGTGACGCGAACCGGGTCCGGGGTGTTCGAGGCGCGGAGCTGGGTGACCCTCGAGGTGGTCTACACGGTCGGCTCGCTCGGCATGGAGGAGGGCGGCGGGATCGTCGTCTCGACGCAGGGAATAGGCGGCTACGGTCGGCTTCAGACGACAGACCCGGCTGGCGATCACTACGTTTCCGCCCGGGTGAGCCGGGAGGGCGTCCGACTGGAGCAGGACACGCACCGGATCTGGGGTCCGTACGGCGGCTTCCGCGGCCCGGCCGGTTTCCCGACTTTCCGGGTTCGCGGCGGGGACCTGTCGCCGGGCGACACGATCGCGTTGACCTACGGGGACCGGAGCGGAGGTAGTCGCGGTCTCCGACTCGGCCAGTTCAGCAATGACCGCATCGCGCTGCCGATTCACGTCGACCCGGGCGACGGTCGGGTCTACGAGATGCCGCCCGCGACGTTCGAGGTCGTGGGCGGCGCGGCGGAGCGGGTCCACGGCTTCGCACCGTCGATCGTCGGCACGGGCGAACCGTTCGTCATCTCGGTACGCGCCGAGGACCGGGTCTACAACCGCGCGACCCGCGACATTCCGGACCTCCAGGTGCTGCTCGACGGCGAGCAGGTGGCGGAACTGCCGGCCGGGCAGGCGATCCACCTGGTGGAGCTGGTGGCCGGCGCTGAGGGCGTCCATCGCTACACGTTCCGCAGTCCGGACGGTGAGGTTACGGGCGCCGCCAA
This sequence comes from Holophagales bacterium, assembly GCA_009836625.1. Taxonomy (GTDB): domain Bacteria; phylum Acidobacteriota; class Thermoanaerobaculia; order Multivoradales; family Multivoraceae; genus Multivorans. The sequence continues at coordinate 786,169 of VXVC01000004.1, read as the reverse complement.
TCCGGTCTGGGTGCGGGCGGACCCCGAACACCGTCTGTACTGGGGCGAGACGCACGGGCATTCCGGCTTCGCCGAGGGCCAGGGCACGCCGGAGGGTTACTTCGCCTTCGCCCGCGACGATGCCCGCCTCGACTTCATCACGATGAGCGAGCATGACATCTGGCTGACGGACGGGCTGTGGGAGGAGTTGAACGAGGCGGTCCGGAAGTTCCACCGCGAGGGTGAGCTGCTGGTCTTCGCGGGCTACGAGTGGACGTCGCCCCGCCAGCGCGGCGGTCACCACAACGTGTTCTTCCGGAACGTCGGCATGCAGCGGGTGGGTGTGCAGGCAGCGCCGAACCTGTCCGATCTCTATCGCGGCCTGCGTGCCGAGTACGACACGGACGACGTCCTGATCATTCCTCACGCCCATCAGAACGGCGACTGGCGCCAGAACGACTTCCAGATGGAGAACCTGATCGAGATCATGTCCGGCCACGGCACCTTCGAGTGGTTCGGTAGCCGGTACCTGGAGCAGGGCTTCCGGGTCGGCTTCGTGTCGGCGTCGGACGACCATCTGGGCCACCCCGGGTACTCGGCCGGCCATCAGGCCGGCGCCTCCGGGCGGCGATCGAACATCTTCCAGTTCGGCGGTCTGGCTGCCGCCTGGGCGCCGGCGCGCACCACCGATGCCGTTTTCGGCGCCCTCAAGTCTCGCCGCGCCTATGCGACGACCGGCGCACAGCGAATCGTGCTCGACGCCCGCCTGAACGGCGCGCCGATGGGCAGCGAACTGGACCAGACCGACCGCCGTGTGCTCGAAGGACGGACGATCGGAACGGGGCCGATCCGCCGGGTCGACCTGATCCGCAACGGCGAAGTCGTGGCGACCTTCGACACGCGCGGCGCCGGCGGTGCGGCGCTGCCGGAGGGCCAGTTCGAGGCCCTGGTCAGCTTCTTCTCGGAGACCTGGGTCGACATCCGCGACAATCCCCGCGGCCAGCGGCCGTGGCAGGGGATGGTGACGGTCGAAGGTGCGGAGCTGGTCGGCGGTCGCCTGACCGGAACACCGCTGCCTGCCGACCGCTTCGGCGTCGACGGGAACACGGCCAGCTTCGACTTCACGACCCGGGGCTCGCGCCGATCCTTCGCGCTGGTGCTGGAGGGCGATCCGGCGGCGGTGCGGCTCAGCCTGGAGATCGCGGCCGCTGCCGAGTACGGCACCGCGCCGACGCAGGTGCGCACGCCGCAGCGGTTCGCGGCGGCGGAGTTCACGCTCGCCCTGCCGGCAGCGCCGGGCACGTCGGCTGGCGCCCGCGGCGGCAACGAGCACGTCTTCCACGAAGGCGACTACCGCGACAGCGTCCGCGTCGACTTCCTCGAGGGACTCCGCGACGACGTCACCTTCCGCTTCACCGACTTCGGCGAAGAGGAGGACTGGTACTACGTCCGCGTCGAGCAGATCGACGGCCACCTCGCCTGGTCCAGCCCGTGGTGGGTCGGCGGCGAGAAGCCGCGCTAGACGGCGACGTCGCGGCGGCGAGGGTTGCGGCGGGCACCCGCCGGTCCGGGGCCTGAGGGGGGTAAGGTCCCAGCGGACGCTCGCGCTCTCTCGGAAGAGGGAAGGTTGGCGCTCGCTCCGCTTCACTCGCTCCGGTTGGGCGTCGGTTGCTGGAAAGGCGTTGGGCGTCGCTCGTTCAGAGGCCGCTGGGACCTTACCCCCCTCAGGCCCCGGACCGGCTGGACTTCGTCGGTTGATCGAACCGAGGACCGCCGGCGTTGGGCGGTACGGATGTGGTGGGTCCCGGAATCGCGGCGGTAGGGTTCCTCCATGGGTGCTTCCGCGATGGCTCGGTTGGGATTGGCGTGACGGAGGCGGCGGGGCTCTACGTCCACATCCCTTTCTGCTCGGCGATTTGCCCCTACTGTGATTTCGCGGTGGCGCGAGGGGGCGGGGCGGATCGGGAGCGGTTCGTTGAGGCCCTGGTTGGGGAGATCGGCCTTTTGGGGTCCAGCGGGGACGAGGGGGGCGCTGGCGCGACCAGGAGCTTCGAGTCCGTCCGTTTCGACACGGTGTACTTCGGGGGCGGTACACCGTCGGCGTTGAGCGTGGAGCAGCTTGGGGCGATTCGGCAGCGGTTGGTTGGGACGTTGGCAATCGATCCGGAGGCCGAGTGGACGATCGAGGTGAATCCGGAGGATGCCTCGGCTGAGGCGCTGGTGGGGTGGCGCGAGCTTGGCTTCGACCGGATCAGCCTGGGGCTGCAGGCGCTGGATGATCGGGCGCTCCGCTTTCTCGGCCGGCGGCACGATGCGGCGGCGGCGTGGACGAGCGTCGAACGGGCGCGGGAGGCGGGTTTCCGGTCGGTGTCGATCGACCTCATCTACTCGCTGCCTGGGTTCGACGGCGGTTGGTGGCTTGGAACGCTCGACGAAGCGGCGGCGCTCGGGCCGGACCACATCTCCTGCTACGAACTGACGATCCACAACGGCACGCCGTTCGGCCGGCGGCGGGACGCGGGCAGGCTGCGGGAAGCCGACGAGGACGAGAGGGCCGCGAACTTCGTGGCTACCCACCGTCGCCTCGCGGAGCTCGGCTACGAGGGATACGAGGTCTCGAACTTCGCCCGCAGGGAAAGGGATCGGAGTCGCCACAACCGGAAGTACTGGCGGCACCAGCCCTATCTGGGCCTCGGACCCTCTTCGCACTCCTTCGCCGGTCGCGACCGTTGGTGGAACGTTGCTCCGTGGAGAGACTGGAGCGCCGCGGTGGCGGGCGGCGACTCCCCGGTGGCCGGTCGCGAGGAGCTGACCAGCGATCAACTGTTGCTGGAGGCTGTGATGATGGGACTTCGCCAACGGTCCGGCATCGACTGCGCCGCCCTGGAGCGGTGCTTCGGCATCGATCCGGCCGCTGGAGCCGCCGGGCAGATCGATGCCTGGGAGAAGGCGGGCTGGCTCCGGGTGCGCGGTCGTCGCCTGGAGCCGACCCTCGAGGGCATGGCCCGGGCCGATCGTCTGGCGCGGGAGTGGCGGCTGGGCTAGCTGCTAGCGGAAGACCGACGCTTCGAGTTCCACGTCGGCGCTCTGCCACGCCTTCACGAACCGCTCATCCACTTCGTCCGCTTCCTGCTCCCGGTCCTGCGCGCGCAGCGCCGTAGCAAGCCCGAACAGCGACCAGCCGTTGTGCGGGTTGTGCTTCAGGTCGCGGCGGTAGACGGCTTCGGCCTCGGTGGCCCGTCCGGCTTCGAGCAGCACGGCGCCCAGGGACTGACGGACGGGGTAGTGAAAGGACGGTGGTTCGGCGTAGCGGAAGCTGTCCTGGAGGGCCACGGCCGAGCGCATCTCGTTGATCGCGCGGCCCATCCGGCCTCGTGCCGCCTGGATCTCGCCGGCGAGCAGGTGCTCGGTCAGGCGCACCAGGTCGGAACCGGTGGCGAAGGAAATGCTCAGCTCCGAGAGTTCCGGGCTCCTCCGCAGCTTGCCGAGCGCCCTGAGGTGTCGTCTGGCGCCGCGCGGATCGCCGTCCGCAGCCAGGGCCAGACCCTGGGCGTAGTGCCACATCGCGGTCTGGAAGGTCTGGCCGGCGGGAGGTTGGGGGGTGTCGAGGACCTCCTGCCAGCGGCCGAACCGGACCCGCGCGAACAGAGGCGTCGCCAGGTAGTTCTGGAGGAAGGCGAGGGTTGGAGCGAGTGCGACCGGGACTTCATCGGCCAGATGGTCGGCAGTCTCGATCGCGAGTTCGGCGCGGCCGCCGAAGGTGGCGGAGGCCCACAGGAAGTGGATGTTGTGGGGGTAGTAGCCGACCGCATAGAGCCCCTGGGCGTTGCACTGTGCGATGTAGTCGACATCGGCGGCGATCGCGCGCTGGTTGGACTCCACGGCGTCGTCGTAGCGGCCGACGCGGATGTAGATATGAGCCGGCATGTGGACCAGATGACCCGCGGCCGGCATCAGCTTGCCGAGGGCGTCGGCGCTCGGCTCGGCGAGCTGCGGTTCCCGGGCTTCCATCAGGTGGATGTAGTAGTGGTGCGCACCCGGGTGGTCGGGGTGTGCCGCGATTACCCGCTCGAGGAGTTCCTTCGCCTCCAGGGTGCCCGGCTGCGCCTCGCCGCCGCGCCAGTAGTCCCAGGGCATCGTGTTCATGATCGCCGCGGCGTGCAGGGTGGACGCTTCCGGGTCGTCCGGGAACCGCTTCGCGACCGCCGCGATGGCGTCGACCCACGCGGCGTCGAGTGTCTGGCGGTCGGCGTCCTCGTCGGCGGAGTAGCGGCTCGCAAGAGCGTCGATCAGGGTCTGCTCACGCTCGCTTCCGCTGGCGCGCTGCTCCTGTGCCAGCTCGAGGCTCTCCAGCGCCTGGAGCTCACGTTCGCGCGGCATCGAGTCGTTCAGGTTGCGGCCCAGGGCCAGGGCCTTGCCCCAGTGCGGCATCGGCGCTTCGGGATCGAGCCGCGTCGCCTCCTCGAACGCCCGGATTGCCTCGGTGTGGTTGAACGCGTAGACGAGGCGCAACCCCTGATCGAAGAAGCGCTGCGCTGCTTCCGACGAGGTAGTGATCGGGTAGTGCAGGTCCCCCAGCCCCTCCAGCGTCGGCGCGAGCGGTTCGCCAGCGTCGTCCGCTGTGATCGCGGAGACGCCGATCACCGGAATCGTCAACGCGACGATGGCGGTTCGCAGGATGGGTGTGCTGATCCTCATGGCGGTCAGAGTAACAGCGGCCGCCGAACGGCAGTAGCATCCGCTCCCGGTGGTTAAGGCATGGCGCGAATCGCAGTTCTGACCGGAGGTTCGACGCCGGAAAGGACGGTCGCCCTGGCGGGGGCGGCCAAGGTCTCGGCCGCCCTGCGCGCCCGCGGCCACGACGTCACCGTGTTCGACACGATCGAACCGGGCCCGCTGGACGCCGCACTGGAGCGGCAGCGTCTGGGCCGGGCCGTCGGCACGCGCCCGCCGTCGCTGGCCGAGCTGCGCGAACTGGAAGCGGGGGAAGACCTGCAGGCCCTGGTCGCGGGCGACCTCGGCAGCCACGACGCCGTCTTCCTCGTGCTCCACGGCCGCCAGGGCGAGGGCGGCGAAGTTCAGGAGCTGCTGGAGGCCGCAGGCATCGCCTTCACGGGCAGCGACGCCCGGAGCAGCCGCCTCGCGATGGACAAGGACGAAAGCAAGCGCCGCTTCCGCGATGCCGGCATCCCGACTCCCGACTGGCTGACCTGGCCGGCCCGGCACTCGGAAATCGAGGAACTCGGCCTGCCCCTGATCGTCAAGCCGTCACGGGTGGGCTCGACGGTCGGCCTGACCCTGATGTCGGACCTCTTCGACCTGGACTCGGCGGTTGGCAAGGCCCTGACGTTCGACGACCAGGTGATCCTGGAACAGTTCCTGCCGGGACGGGAGTACACCGTAGGCGTGCTGGAGGACGCAGCGCTGGGCGTCGGCGAGATCGTCCCGCCGGACGTGATCTTCGACTTCCACAGCAAGTACACGCCGGGCCGGGCCCGGGAGCTCTTTCCGGCCGAGATCGACCAAGCCCTCCAGAGCCGCTTCCGCGAACTCGCCTTCGCGGCCCACGAGGCTCTGGCCCTCAGGGACTTCTCGCGCGTCGACTTCCGCCTCGATGTCGCGGGCTCCCCCTACTGTCTCGAAGTCAACACCTTGCCCGGCATGACCCCCACCAGCCTCCTTCCCCAGTCCGCCGCGGTCTTCGGGATCTCCTTCGAAGACCTCTGCGACCGGATGATCCGCCTGGCGCTCGCCCGCGCTTCGTAGCGGCCGGCGCTACGCGGTAGCCGCAGCCGCCGACCGCGGCCGGTTCAGCACGCGGTCGAGCGCCCCGCGCAGGTCGGCCACCAGGTCGTCCGCGTGCTCGATTCCGATCGAGAGTCGCAGAAGCTGGTCGCTGATGCCGGCCGCGGCGCGAGCTTCCGCCGTCATCGAGGCGTGGCTCATCGTGGCCGGATGGGAGATCAGGCTCTCGACGCCGCCAAGGGACTCGGCGAAGGAGAAGCACGTCAGGTGCGAGACCAGGTGCGCCACGTCGGCGGTGTCGCCTCGGAGTTCGAAGCTCGCCATGGCGCCGAAGCCGTCCTGCTGGCGGCTCGCGATGCCGTGGCCGGGATGGTCCGGCAGGCTCGGATGGTAGACGCGCTCGACGGCGGGATGCTCACGGAGCATCCCGACCACGGCGAGGGCGTTCTCCTCGTGGCAGCGCAGGCGACTGTGCAGGGTGCGCAGCCCGCGCAGGGTCAGGTAGCTGTCGAAGGGCGCTCCGGCCACGCCCATCATGTTCGCCCACTCCTCGAAGAACTCGTGAAGTTCGGGAGTCGCCGCGATGACCGCGCCGCCGATCACGTCGCTGTGGCCGTTCAGGTACTTGGTGGTCGAGTGGATCACCAGGTCGGCGCCCCACTCGATGGGCCGCTGGAGCGCCGGCGACATGAAGGTGTTGTCGGCCACGACCAGGGCGCCGGCCTCTTTCGCGTGCCTGCACACGGCTTCCAGATCGGTGATCCGGAGCAGGGGATTGCTGGGTGTCTCGACGAGGACCAGCTTCGGGCGGGAGGCGATAGCCGTCGCCATGGCCTGCCGGTTCGTCAGGTCGACGAAGTCGACTTCGAGCAGGCCGCGCTGCTGGTAGCGATCCAGTAGCCGGAAGGTGCCGCCGTAGCAGTCGTGGGCGGCGACGATCCGGTCTCGCGGGTCGAGCAGTTGGCAGACCAGGGTGACGGCCGCCATGCCGGAGGCGGTGACGACCGCGCCGTGACCGCCTTCGGCGTCGGCGAGCGCACTTGCAAGGGCCGAGCGCGTGGGGTTGCCGGAGCGCGTGTAGTCGTAGGGCCGCTTGGCGTCCAGACCGGCGAACGTGAAGTTGGCCGACAGGTGCAGCGGTGGAACGACCGCTCCGTGGTGTTCGTCGGTGGCGAGCGCCGCGCGGACGGCGCGGGTTGCCGGGTCGTGGTTCTTTGTCATGTGAGTCTCCGGTCGAAAGGGGTTGGATGGCCCCGCTTGCGCGGAACGGGCTCAACGCTCTCTCGAGAAGACTTCTACGGAGAGTGAACCGGAGGAGGCGCCGAAACCGCTTGCGCGGCTCGTTGACTCATCTCTCGGCAAGCCCCGCCCGAGGGCGGAACTCCCGTAGGAGTTGGCACCTTCCCGGAGTTGCGAAGCCCCGGTGGTTGCCCCGGCGTCGACGGGCCTGTCCCTCAGCCGGTCTCGATGAGTTGCCCCGGCCACGGAGAATCGCACCGGAGCGCGCGCATCCTAGCAGACCGCACTTCCCGGTTGGTCGCCTCGCGTGATTGGCACGGTGCTATGCTCCCGGCGTCCCCACTGACCCGAATTCGGCGGTAGACGCCGTTTGGTTTTCTTGACTCGGTTGCCCCGCACCTCCGCTCCGGAGGCGCAAAACGGAAGGAGCACTGGATGAGGAACTTGGTTGGTTGGATTCGATCCGTTGGGCTTGTTGCACTGGCGTTTGCGCTGTGCGCAACGGGTGCCTGGGCGCAGGCGACGGGACAGTTGAGCGGCTTCGTCACGGACGCCGAGGGCGGCGCCCTGCCGGGCGTCAGCGTCACGGTGACGAACGTCGACACGAATCAGTCCCGGCTGGTGATGACCGGGCAGGACGGGTACTTCGCGGCGCCGCTCCTGGCGCCGGGCGACTACAACGTGACCGCCGCGCTCGAGGGCTTCGTCCAGTTGAGCCGCGAAGGCGTCCGGGTCACCGCGGCAGAGACCGCCAGAATCGCCATGGAGCTCTCGGTCGGCGAGTTCTCGGAGACGATGACCGTAACCGGCGAGACGCCTCTCATCGAAACCTCGAATGCGACCCTGGGCGTGGTCGTCGACGAGGCGAAGATCGTCCAGTTGCCGCTCAACGGGAGGAACTTCACCCAGTTGGGCACGCTCATCCCCGGCGTGGTCGAACCGCCCGCCCGTTTGGGCGGAGCGCGCGGCGACGCCGACGCCGCGATCCACGGATTCGGCGCGGTCACTGCCGGCTTCGCGGTCAACGGCGTGCGCAACCAGTCGAACAACTTCCTGCTGGACGGCGCCGCGAACAACGACACGTTCAACACCGGCTTCGTCGTACGGCCGCCGCCGGACGCGATCGAGGAGTTCAAGATCCTGACCCACTCCTACACGGCGGAGTTCGGCCGGAACGCCGGCTCGATCGTCAACGTGGTGACGAAGTCGGGCGGCAACAGCCTGCAGGGAAGCATCTGGGAGTTCAACCGCGACGATTCGCTGGAATCCCGGAACTACTTCTCACCGCCCGACCAGGAAAAGCCGACCCTCGCGCAGGATCAGTTCGGCGGCACGATCGGCGGCCCGCTGGTCACCGACCGGCTGTTCGGCTTCGGCTACTACGAGGGATTCCGCAACACCCGCGGGACGACCCAGAACATCGCCGTGATGAGCGCGGCCGAGCGCATGGGCGATTTCTCGGGCGGCGGCACGATCATCGACCCGATGACCGGCGAGCCCTTTCCGGGCAATGTGATTCCGGCCGACCGGCTGAGTCCGATCGCGACCAGGGTGATCAGCGAGTTCATGCCGCTGCCCAACGTGGGCAGCCGCTACATCGTCTCGCCCGACGTGACGGACGATCGCGACCAGTTCGGGCTGCGCCTGGACTTCCGGATCGCCGACTCGCAGAACGTGCTGGTACGCGCTCTCAGGAGCACGTCCGATCGCTTCGAGCCGCCGACGGTGCGGCCGATCGGCAACACGGCGGCGTCCACGCTCGAGGACTACATGGTGTCCCACACGGCGACTGTCGGCTCGAACGTGTTCAACCAGGTGCGCGTGATGTCGAGCGCGATCGACGCGGAGCCGGTGGTCACCAGCGGCCTGACGAACTCCGACTACGGCATCAACCTCCCCAACATCAACGACCTGGCGGTTGGTTTGCCGCAGTTCTCGATCTCGGGCTTCCCGAGCATGGGGGACCGGAATCAGCCGTTCGTCAAGCGGGAGAACGAGGTCGAACAGTTCACGGAGGATCTCACGATCCTGCGCGGCCGCCACACGATCAAGGCGGGAATCGACTACCGGAACGAGAAGATGTTCATCGGCTTCATCAACCGGCCGAACGGTGACTTCGTGTTCCGCGGCACTCACACCGGCAGCGCCGCGGCCGACTTCCTGCTCGGGTTGCCTGCGCTCTTCCGGACGGCGGTGCCGGGCGCCGACTCGATCAACGAGGGCGACGGCTCGCTGTACGCCGCGTACATCCAGGACGAGTTCCGGTTGTCGCCGCGGTTGACGTTGAACCTCGGCCTTCGGTACGAGTTGGCCGAGCCCTTCGAGGACACGGGCGATGCGCTGAACAGCTTCCGGCCCGGCCAGCAGTCGACACGCTTCCCCGATGCGCCCACCGGCCTCGTCTATCCGGGCGATGCGGGAGTGCCGGCGGGGACCTACGACACGGACTCGAACAACTTCGCGCCGCGGCTGGCGATGGTCTGGGATCCCGAGGGCAACGGCCGTTCGAGTCTCCGCCTCGGCTGGGGGCTGTTCCACGACAGTCTGCCGGGTCAGGGCGACTTTTTCCAGAACTCGGTCCTGGCGCCGCCGTTCAATCCGCTGGTCCAGCTCAACTCGCCGCCCACGGTGATGACGCTCGCGGATCCGCTCGCCAACCTCACCGGCGGGCCCACCAGGTTTCCGCCGGGGATCATCTTCATCGGCTGGGGTAGCGAGTTCACGACGCCGAACTACCAGCACTACAACCTGACCTACCAGCGTCAGCTCGGCCAGAACATCGGGCTCGAGGTCGGCTGGGTCGGCTCGCGCGGCCGGAACCTGCCGATCTTCATGGAGGTCAATCCGCGGGTCGTCGAGCCTGGTCAGACCACGCTCGGACCGCGCCTGTACCCGGCCTTCAGCCTGGTGCGGCCGACGTTCACGGTGGCCAAGTCCTGGTACGACGCGTTCCAGGCCAGCGTCCGCATGCGGCCGACGCGAGGGCTGAACTTCCTCTTCTCGTACACCTACGGCGAGGCGGAGGACCACGTCTCCGGGCTCAACATCGGTGGCGAGGAGCGGCCGATCGTTCCGGTCGACCTGGCGCGCCGGACGTCGATCGACCAGGCGCTCGAGCGCGAGCGCGGCCCGGCGCTCTTCGACGTGGAACACCGGCTCGTTCTCAGCTTCGGCTACGACCTGCCCTCGCTCGAAGGGCGGAGCGGGTTCGTTCGCGGGGTGTTCGGCAACTGGCAGTTGAACGGCATCCTGCAGTACCAGACCGGCTATCCGTTCCCCATCCGGGTTCGCGGCGACGACATCCGTGGTCTGACGTCGCGGCCGGACCAGGTCTGCGACCCGAACAGCGGCGCCCCGGGGACGGTCGAGAAATGGTTCAACACGGAGTGCTTCGTGTTTCGGACTCTGGCCGAGACCGGCGAGCGGCGCGGCAACGCGGGCCGCAACCCGATTCGCGGTCCGGACTTCGAACGGGTCGACCTGTCCCTGATCAAGCACATTCCGTTCGGCGGCGGCGACCGGTCGCTCCAGCTCCGGGTCGAGGCGTTCAACGTCTTTGACCGGGTCAATTTCGCCCAGCCGGGGAACCGGATTGGCGATCGCAACTACGGCGTGATCACCGCGACGAACGGCGACGGCCGGATCGTTCAGCTCGGAATCAAGTACAGCTTCTAGGTCGAAGCTGTCGCCCGCATCCTGGAGCCGGGATACGGGCGACTCGCCGTTCTCATCGGGCTTCGTCCGCCTTTCCCCGGTGCACGAACCAGAGGTTGCGCGAGTACACGAGGACGCCGAAGCTCTGGCCGGTGATGAAGACCGGATCGCCGATGCTCAGGGCATAACTCAAGAGGACGAGTCCGCCACCAAGGCTCAGATACCAGAACGCGGTCGGAACGACGCTTTGGCGCCGTCGTTCGGTGGCGATCCACTGGACGAGGAAACGCGAGGCGAAGAGTGCCTGCCCGCCGAAGCCGATGGCTACCCAGATGTTCTCGGGGGTGAGTTCGGGCATGGTGGGCTCTCCAGGGGATGTGAAGTGGCGGACACGGTGCGGCGGCGATACCAGGAGACGCCGAAGAGGTCCAGAACGCCGCGCAGGAAGCGGCCTCGCAGGGTGTACTTGCTGCTGCCGCTCGTTCGGGGCCGGTGGCGGACCGGGATCTCGGCATAGCTGCCGCCGTGCCGGAGCGCCAGTAGCGGCAGGAAGCGGTGCAGCCCGTTGAAGGCCGGAAGATCATCGAGTACGTCGGACCGGTAGCCCTTGAGCGCGCAGCCGATGTCCGTGCAGGGGTCGCCGAGGATCCACCGCCGCACCTGGTTCGAGGCCCGGCTCGCGAGCCGTCGCGACAGGGTGTCGCGACGTGTGACCCGCACGCCCGAGACGACGTCGTGGTCCTCAAGCAGAGCGACGATGGCCGGGATGTCGGCCGGGTCGTTCTGCAGGTCGGCGTCCATCGTAACGACCAGGGGCGCCCGGGCGGCCCGCAACCCGGCAAGCAGCGCCGCCGACTGGCCGGCATGTCGTTCGAGACTCAGGGCTCGCAGTCTCTCGTTGCTCGTCGCCAGCTCGACGAGTTCGTCGCGGCTGCCGTCGGTGCTGTGGTCGTCGACCAGGACCAACTCGTAGTCGAGGCCGGCCGCCTCGATGGAATCGTGCGTTTCCGCCGCGAGTCGTTCCAGGTTGCCCGCCTCGTTGTACACCGGGGCGACGATCGAGAGCTGCGGCGGCATGGCGGCTTCGCCGATCCTAGCCCCGCTCCAGAGTCGTCGTACCCGACAGGCACGTTGATACCCTCCCGCCCGTGCTGCTCATCGTGCGCCACGGCGAAACCGCGTCGAACGCCGCCCGTGTCGTACAGACGCCAGACACGCCTCTCAACGAGCGCGGCGTTGGCCAGGCGGAGCGCCTGGCGTCGCGGATGCTGGAGCACCACCGGCAACGTCCGATCGGCTGCATCGTCGCGAGCGACCTGCGGCGCGCGGAGATGACCGCGGAGCCGGTGGCGGGGGCCCTGGGACTCCCGCTGCTCATCGAGCCTCTGCTCGCCGAACGGAACTTCGGCGACCTGCGGGGCCGGGCCTATGCCGGCATCGGCCGCGACATCATGGAGCCCGGCTACGCGCCGCCGGGCGGAGAGGACTGGGAGACGTTCCACCTTCGCGTGGATGCGGCCTGGGCCCGGATTCGGCAGACCGCCGAGGCGGCAGAAGGAGACAGCGTCTTCGTCACGCACGGCCTGGTCTGCTACTCGCTGGCGCTTCGTCATCTACACCTTGGCGACGGCGTGGAGCCTCCGACGCGGTGGGGCAACACGTCCGTAACCCATGTGCAGGGCGGCGCGCCCTGGGAGGCGTCCCTGGTCAACTGCTGCGACCACCTCGATGCCGCGACCGCGGATGGCGGTCAGGTGTCCGGCATCTGACGGCCAGGTCGGCTCTTCGCGGCCACCCGGCTCGGACCGGGCGCTCGGATAAAGTTCGGTTGCTCTGTTCGGGAAGAACCCGGGGTTTCCGGGGGTTGGGAGAGTCGACCGAGATGACGATGGATTCGAGCGAGAACATTCCAACCGAACAGCCTTTGGCGGTGCCTCAGGCGCCGCCTGCCGGCCCTGCCGTACCGGGTGTCAGCGAAGAGCTGCGCACGGAGATCGCCGCCCAGGCCGACCTGCTGCAGCGCGTCCGCGCCGAAGTGGCCAAGGTGATCGTCGGCCAGACCTACATGATCGACCGGTTGCTGATGGCGCTCATCGCCGACGGACACGTTCTGGTCGAGGGCATTCCGGGTCTGGCCAAGACAACCGCGATCAAGACTCTGGCTGAAGCGGTTCACACCGGCTTCTCGCGCATTCAGTTCACGCCCGACCTGCTGCCCGCGGACCTGCTGGGCACGCAGATCTACCGGGCCGATCAACACGACTTTCAGGTCAAGCAGGGACCGATCTTCACCAACCTGCTGCTTGCCGACGAGATCAACCGCGCGCCGGCCAAGGTCCAGAGTGCGCTGCTGGAGGCGATGCAGGAACGGCAGGTCACCCTGGGCGACGCGACGTTCGATCTGCCGGAACCGTTCCTCGTGCTCGCGACCCAGAACCCGATCGAGCAGGAGGGCACCTATCCGCTGCCGGAGGCGCAGGTCGACCGCTTCATGCTGAAGCTGCGGGTCGACTACCCGGACCGGCAGGAGGAGATGGAGATCATGCGGCGGATGGCCCGTCGCGAGCGGCCGGCGGTCGAGGCGGTGGTGAGTCCGGAGGACATTCGCCGCGCGCGCGACGTGGCCGACGCCATCTACCTCGACCCGAAAGTCGAGGAGTACGTCGTCGACCTCGTCTTCGCGACGCGGGAGCCGGCCGGGGTCGGCCTGGAGAAGCTCGAGCCGCTGATCGAGTACGGTGCGTCGCCGCGGGCGACGATCTACCTCGCTGGCGCAGCGCGCGTGCATGCCCTGATGTCGGGCCGGGCCTACGTCACGCCCCAGGATGTCAAGACCGTGGCCCCGGACGTGCTCAGGCACCGGGTGCTGATCTCCTACGAGGCCGAGGCCAGGGATCTCACCTCTGACGACCTGATCCAGGAGCTCCTCAACACCGTCGACGTTCCCTGAGACTGCGCAAAGGGATCGATGTTCTTCTTCAGACCAGAGCGGAACGAGGCCCCGGAGCAGGAGACGGCGACCCTGTCGCCCGAGCTGCTCGCGCGGATCAAGGCGATCCAGATCCGCACCCAGCGTCTGGTGACCGATGCGCTGGCCGGGGAGTACCACAGCGCCTTCAAAGGAAGGGGCATGGAGTTCGAGCAGGTCCGCGAATACGCGCCGGGGGACGACATCCGCCACATCGACTGGAACGTGACGGCGCGCATGTCGAGCCCCTTCGTCAAGGAGCACCGCGAGGAGCGCGAGCTGACGGTGATGCTGATCGTCGACGTGAGCTCCTCGGGGGCCTTCGGCACCTCCGGCAAGCAGAAACGGGAGGTCGTCGCCGAGCTGGCCGCCGTGCTCGCCTACCTCGCGATTCAGAACAACGACCGGGTGGGGATGATCATCTTCTCGGACCGGATCGAGCGGTTCATTCCGCCAAAGAAGGGACGCGCGCACGTGTGGCGCGTGATCCGGGAGGTCCTGAGCTTCCGGCCCACCGGGCGCGGTACCGACCTCGACGGCGCGCTTGAGTACCTGGGCCGCGTCGTGCGGCGCCGGTCGGTGGGGTTCGTCATCTCGGACTTCCTGGACACGGGCTTTGCGGAACGCCTGCGGGTCGCGGCCAGGCGTCACGATCTGACGGCGATCCGGGTGCTCGACCAGCGCGAGGTGAGCCTGCCGCGCATGGGGCTCATCGAGCTCGAGGACGCCGAAACGGGCCAGACGCTGGTCATCGACACGGCGGACCGGGGGGTCTCGGAGAGTTTCGTCCGGCTGGCCAGGCAGGACATGGAGCGGCGGACGGAACAGTTCCGCCAGGCGGGGGTCGGCGAGATTCAGGTCTGGGCCGACCGGCCCTGGATCGAGCCCCTGGTGCGCTACATGAGAGCACGCGAGCAGTCGGTGCGGGTGTAGGGATGACGTTCCGGAACATCAGTGCCCGGGTCCTCATGGCGTTCGCCGCGGCGACGCTCGTGGCGTGCGCTTCGGGTGAACCGGCCGGCGACGCCGAAGCGAAGCCGCCCGGTGAGTTGCGTGCCTCCGTCGACCGGACCGTCGCCACGACGGGCGACCTGGTCACCTACACGGTGGAAGTCGAGCGTGACCCGGAGGTCGATGTGGAGCTCGATGAGCCGGGCGCGGACATCGCCGGCTTCCGCGTCGTCGACCTGGGGCGGGCCCCGGTGGAGACCCTGGCTTCCGGCCGCCTCCTCGAACGAAGGTGGTACGAGCTCCGCGCCGACCTCGTCGGCTCCTACGTCCTGCCGGCGTTGACCGCGACATACAGCGAGCCGTCCGGCGGTGGTGGCGAGCTGGAAGCGGGGGAGATTTCCGTCGAGGTCGAGTCCGTGCTGCCGGAGGACCGCAGCGAAGCGACCGACATCCGCGACATCAAGCCGCTGCGCAGGATCGACACCGCCGCGTCGTGGCTGCTGTGGACGGGTGTGGCCCTGGCCGCTGCCGCGCTCGGGCTGGCGGCTTGGTGGTGGTGGCGCCGCCGACGGCCGGACGGCAGCGCGCCCGAAGCGCCTCCGGTTCCGCCCTACGACCTGGCTATCCGGGAGCTGGAGCGGTTGCGTCGCACCGACTTCTCCGACCTCCGGGAACTCCGCCGCTACTACTTCGCCGTTTCCGCGGTGATCAGGGCCTACGTCGAAGGCCGCTTCGGGTTGAATGCGACCGACCTGACCACTGAGGAGATCCTGGGCCGGCTGGGCGGGTTGGTGCGGCTCGAGCCCCTGCAGGCGAGGCGCCTGGAGCGGTTCCTGGTAGCCACCGATCAGGTCAAGTTCGCGGCCCATCTGCCGGCGGCCGAGGAGATCGAGCGCACCTACGAACAGGCCCTGGGCTTCGTCACGGCGACCCGGCCCAGGGAAGACGCGGAAGACGGTGAGAGCGCGATGCCGGCCTCCGGCCAGACGGAGAAGGCGGCATGACGGAGCAGCTCGTCTTCGCCGATGCGCGCTGGCTCTGGGTGCTGCTTCCGCTGTACGTGATCTGGACGCTCCTGTGGTGGCTCCGGCCACGCCTGCGCCAGATCGCGGCGAAGCGCGATGCCGGGGGCGACGCCGCGGCGGTGGCGTACTCCTCCCTTGGCCATGCGCGGCGAACCCCGCGCTCCGGCACCCTGACCGCGCGCCGGCTGGTCTCGGCTCTGCGCCTTCTCGTCGTTGCCCTCGTCCTGCTTGCCGTGATGCGTCCGCAGACCGGCCGCGCGCTGACGGAGGTGAGCACGGAGGGCATCGACATCGTGCTCGTGCTCGACACCTCGGGATCGATGCGGGCGCTGGACCTGGACGCGCACGAGCGTTCGCTGAGTCGCCGGAGGGACCGGCTCGACGTGGCGAAGGGAGTCGTCGAGACGTTCATCGCCGCCCGACCGAACGACCGTGTCGGCCTGGTCGTCTTTGGCGAGGAGGCCTTCACCCAGTGCCCGCTGACGCTCGACCACGGTGTCGCGGCCACCTTTCTCGAGCAACTGGAGATCGGCATGGCCGGAGACGCCACAGCGATCGGATCGGCGGTCGGGGTCGCCACCAAGCGCCTCAAGGACTCGGACGCCGAATCGAAGGTGGCGATCCTGCTCACGGATGGGCGGAGCAACGCCGGTTCCCTGTCGCCGCTGCGGGCCGCCGAAGCGGCGGCGGCGCTCGGCGTCCGGCTCTACACGATCGGCGTCGGCACCAGGGGGCAGGCGCCCTTCGTGGTCGAGACGGGCTTCGGGCCGCGGGTCGTCTATCAGGACGTGGAGATCGACGAGGCGACGCTGCGCCGGATGGCGGATGCGACTGGCGGGGCCTACTACCGGGCCGAGGACGAGGCGGGCCTGGAGCAGATCTACGAGCGGATCGACGAGCTCGAGAAGACGGAAATCAGCCAGGAGTCGTACATGGAGTACGAGGAGCGCTTCGCCTGGCTGGTGGCGCCGGCCGTGTTCCTGCTGCTGCTCGAGGTCGTGCTGCTCGATACCCGCCTGAGGAAGCTGCCGTGACCGGAGAGCGTGCAAGCCGCAACACGGGGCCAAACGGCGCCGGCTCGCGCCGTGGCGGGGAACTGTTGGCGCTGGTCCCGGCCCTGCTGCTGGTCAGCGGCTGCGAAGTGCGGACTGGCCGACCGGACGCGCTTTGGCTGCTGTGGCTCGGCCCGGCGCTCCTGCTGTTCTACGTCTACGCGTTTCGCACCCGCGCGCGTCTGCTCGGCCGTTTCGCGTCCCGGGAGATGTTGCCGGGGTTGATCGCCGGAGTCAGCCGGCCGAGACGGCGCCTGAAGGCGATTCTCGTTCTCGTCGCGGTGCTCGCGCTGGTGGCGTCCCTGGCGCAGCCGCGCTGGGGCTTCGTGTGGGAGGAAGTCCACCGGGAGGGCGTCGACATCGTGGTCGCCCTCGACGTCTCGGACTCGATGCTCGTGCTGGACGCGGAAGCGGGTGGCGAACTGAGCCGGCTCGAACGCGCCAGGCGCGAGATCGCCGACCTTCTGCAGCGGCTGGAAGGAGACCGGATCGCGCTGGTTGCCTTTGCCGGCAGCGCGTTCCTCGAACTGCCGCTGACGCTGGACTACTCGGCGGCGGCGCTGTTTCTCGAGGCGATGGAGCCGGACCTGATTCCGGTCAAGGGCACCGCCATCGGAGAGGCGCTCCGCGTTTCGCTCGAGGCCTTCGACCGGGTAGCCCAGACGGGGTCGCGGAAATCGCGCGCGATTATCCTGATCACCGACGGCGAGGATCACCTCGGCGAGGCCCAGGCCGCCGCGGAGGCCGCGGCCGAGGCGGGGGTGCGGATCTTCGCGATTGGCATCGGACGGGACGAGGGCGCGCCCATACCGAGGGAGGGTGGGGGCTTCCGCACCGACCGCCGGGGCGAGATCGTCCTGAGTCGGCTCGACGAGGCGGCGCTGCAGCGGATTGCGCTGACCACCGGCGGCCGCTATGTCCGCTCGGTGACCGGCGACGTGGACCTCGAGCAGATCTACGCTCAAGGCATCAAGGCGCAGTTGGAGGACCAGGAGCTGGGCTCGAGCCGACAGCAGCGTTGGGAGGAGCGATTCCAGTGGCTGCTGGTCATCGCGCTGGCGGCGCTGATGCTCGAGCCGCTGGTCGGCGAGCGCCTTGGGCGCCGAGGCCCTGGGCGGGAGGGAAGGGACCATGCCGCGGTCGCGTGAGCCAGCGAGTCGGCGCGGGCGTCCGGGCCTCGGCGCGGCCTGGCTGCCGGGGCTTGGGTTGCTCCTCCTTCCGGTGGCCGTCATTGCGCAGGCTGCGGACGAGGAGCCGCCCGCTTCCGTCGAGTACTCGTCTCCCTATGCGGCCTGGGACGCGGGCGCCTACGACCAGGCACTGCGAGGGTTCGCGGACCACCAGACGGAGCGCCCGGACGACCCGGAGCTGAGTCTGAACGTCGGCGCCGCCCACTACAAGCTGAACGACTTCGAAGCGGCGGACGGCGAGTTCTACCGGACCGCGGCCATCGGCGACGACGAACTCCGCGCCGAGGCGCTCTACAACCTGGGCAACAGCGCGTACCGGCAGGACAAGCTCGAAGACGCCGTCGACTTCTACATGGCGTCGCTCGAAGCGAACCCCGACGACCTCGATGCGAAGTTCAACCTGGAGTTCGTGCGCGAGGAGATGAGGCGGCGACAGCAGCAGAACCAGGACAACCAGAACACGCAGCAGAACGAGCAGCAGCAGGAGGAGCAGGAGGACCAGGGCGCGCAGCAGCAGCCGGAGGGGGATCAGGGTCAGGACGAGCAACCTCCCGACCAGGAGCAGGATCCGGGCAACCAGGGACAGGACCAGCAACCGGAGGGTGGTGAGGGCCCGCAGGACAGCGACGGTGACGGCATCCCGGATGCCGAGGAACCGGCGCCGCAGGACGAGGGGCCGGAGAGCGGCAACCAGGGCCGTCCGCCGGAGTCCCCGCCGGGCATGACGCCTGAGGAAGCGGAGCGTTACCTTCAGGCCCTGGAAGAGGGTCGGCCGGATCCAACGCGCCGGGGGCAGCGCGGGCGCCGAAGCCGTCTGGCGAAGGACTGGTAGCGCGATGGGCGGAAGCACGCGTGGGCGGTCACTCGACTGGCGCCGGGCCGCGGTTCTGGTCGTCTGGGCCTCTTGTCTGGGCCCGGCCGGAGCGGAGGCCCAGGAGCCGGCCCCGATCCAGGTCACCGTCGACCGCAGTCAGGTGGCTCTGGGCGACCAGCTCTACCTGACGATCAGGATCGAAGGGTCGCCGGACGAACCGCCGGGGCTGCCCGCACTACCGGACTTCCGGGTCCTGTCGCGGGGCGAGCGGCGCGACATGCAGATCATCAACGGCCGGGTCAGCAACAGCACGTCCTACAACTACCTGTTGATCCCCACGCGGGCCGGCACCTTCGAGATCGGTCCCGCGACCGCCCTGGTCGACGGTGCGGAGGTCAGGAGCCGGCCGTTCACGATTCAGGTCACGGACGCCGAGGGGCAGAACGACGAGCAGGACCGGGATCTCTTCGTCGTTTCGACCGTGTCGACGGATCGACCGTGGCAAGGCCAGCAGGTCATCTACACCTGGCGCTTCTACAGCCGGGTGCCCGTGGGCCAGGGATCGATCGAGTCGATGGATTTCGGCAGTGACGTGGTGGTAGAGGACCTCGGCGACGTGCGGCAATTCTCGACCTCGATCGACGGTGTCCAGTACTCGGTGAACGAGGTGCGCAAGGCGCTGTTCCCCCAGCGACCCGGCGAAGTGACGCTGCCGCAGACCCAGCTCCGGGTGCAGGTGGAGGTCGAGGAGGCGCGCCGGCCGAGCCGAAGGCGCAGCATCTTCGACGAGTTCGACAGTCTGCTCGGCTCGGGCGGGCGCTGGGCGACGAAGTACCTGCTCACTGAGCCTCTGACTCTCGACGTGCGGCCGTTGCCGCCGGCTCCCGACGGTTGGAACGGCCTGGTCGGAGACTTCGACATTCGGGCTTCGCTCAGCCGGCGCGAGCTGCAGGTGGGGCAGTCGGCCACGCTGGAAGTGCGGGTCGGCGGAACCGGCAACGTGCAGCTCCTGACCGAGCCGGACATCCCGGAACTGCCGGCGTTCAAGATCTACCCGGACCAGCCGGATGCGAGCATCGACCGCAGCGGACACCTGCTGACCGGTCGCAAGGTGTTCCGACGTGCTCTGGTGCCTTTGGTGGCCGGCCCCCTCGACGTCCCGCCGATCGATCTCGTCTACTTCGATCCCGAGCTTGGCGACTACGCGACCCGGTCGACCGAGCGCATCGACCTCGACGTCAATCCGGCCGACGGTGAGGAGGAGCTGATGCTCACCGAGTCGCTGGCGCCGACGACGGGCAAGGTGGCGGTCCGGATCCTTGCCGACGACATCCTGCCGACTCGGCGGACGGCGGCCGGCATCGTCTCGGTAACGCCTCAGGGGTGGCGCCTGTGGGTCTGGTTCGCCTGCGGCGTACTGCCGCCCCTCATCTACCTGGCCCTGCTGGCGCACCATCGGCGCGAACGCCGTTACGCCGCCGACCGGACGCTTCGCCCGCGCCAGCGGGCGTTGCGCGACGCGTTGTCCATGGCGAGGAAACTCCGCTCTGGCGCCGGGCCCGCTTCCGCGGCGGAGGCTTCCCGGATCGTGCGTGGCTACGTTGGCGACAAGCTGGGTGTCGAGGGCTCCGCCCTGACGCCGGCGGAGGCGGAGGCCGCCCTGGTGCGGGCTGGCGTGGACAGCGCCCTGGCGGCGCGCTGCCGGGCGCTGCTCGAGCGACTCGAGGCCGCCCAGTACGGCCTGACTCCGGTGGCGGGCGGCGGCGGGTTCGCGGCGGAGACCAGCACCGAAGGTCTGAGCGATCTGATCAAGACCCTCGACAGGCAGTTGCGGGGCCGCCAACCATGAGACGCGCCGTCATGGGACCCGTCGCGGTTCTCATCCTGTCCGGAGCGGTGGCGACGGCCCCGGCTCTTTCCCAGGACGAGGAACGGCCTGTGGTCAGCGAGGCTCAGCCGGCGGACGGACCGCCGGCGGTCCCGGAACCGGCCGAACTCTGGGTCAACGGCAACGCCGCCTACGAGGCGGGAGACTTCGGGCGAGCGGTCGCCCTCTACCGCGAGATGCGCGAGATGGGTGTCGACAACGGCCACCTTCACTACAACCTGGGGAACGCCTACCTGCGCGCCGGCGAACTGGGACGTTCCATTGCTTCCTACCGTCGTGCGCTGAAGCTCCTTCCGCGCGACGAAGACGCCAGTGCGAACCTGACCTTCGCTCGGCGCAGCGCGCGCGACGAGATCGCGCCGCCGGAGCCGCCCGTGCTGCTTCGCACCGTTCTGTTCTGGCACTACAGCCTGGCGCCGGTCGAAGTCATGAGGAGCGCGGTGCTGGTCGGTCTCGGCTTCTGGATCGTCCTTGCGGTTCGGCTCTACCGGCCGGCGTCGGAGGTGCTTCGCTGGTCCGCCGTCTGCCTGCTCGTGATCGGTCTTGCACTGGCCGGCTCGCTTGTGGCGCATGCCGCCTTCAGCTTCCCGGTCGCGGTCGTTCTTCCGCAGGAGATCGATCTCCACGCTGCCGCTGGCGAGGGCTCGGTTGTCCGATTCCGGCTCCACGCCGGCACGGAAGTGCGCGTGATCGAGCAACGCCCGGAGTGGGTCCGCATCGAACTGCCGTCCGTCCCGTCGGTGAGCGAGACGCCCGGCGCGGTCGGGGACGGACAGCGTGGCTGGTCGAAACGCGAGTATCTCGAGATCGTCGAGTGAGCGCTACTGCCGGCCGTTCGCGGCGAACGGGCGCTGCAGGACCTCGAAGAACGCGGACAGGAATCGGAACGTCAGACCCCAGACGACATGCCGTTCCGGGTCACCGACGACGACGCCGGGAAAGCTGACCTCGGGATAGGGCGGATGGCGGTAGTCGATGACCCGGGAAGGCTCCTCGAACCAGGCCAGGGGCACCCAGAACGCTTCGGCGACCTCGTAGTTCGGGACCAGATCGTCGCCCGCGCCGGGAGCGACCTCGTAGACGAAGGCCGCGATGCGAAGTTGCCTCCCCTGGCCGGCGCGCTGCCCCCTCTGATCGTCGAGCCGGCCGATCAGGCGCGCGCCCTCGAGTGACAGGCCAACTTCCTCGATCGTCTCGCGTTCCGCGGTGTGGCGCAGGTCGCGGTCGGTCTCGTCGTGGCGGCCGCCGGGAAAGGCCATCTGCCCCGACCAGGGGTCCTGCGGTTTCTTCGACCGCTCGATGAACAGCGCTTCGGGCCCTTTGGCCGACGGACGCAGCACCATCGCCACGCTGGCCTCGAAGGAGGCTGGCGGGAGGATGCGCGGCTCATGGGCGGTCAGTCGCCGACGGATGTCGCCGATGTTCATTGCGTACCGAGGCGGGGCGCCGGCTACGCGAACGTCGCCTTCAGCCAGTCGATCAGCACCCGGTTGAACTCCTCCGGCTTCTCCTGCTGGGTCCAGTGGCCGCAGTCCTCGATCGTGTGCTTGTCGATGTTCGGCACCAGTGCCTCGATGCCGTCGGCGGACGAGGGCGGCAACACGACGTCGTTGGCGGCGCCGATGTAGAGGCAGGGCTGGTCGATCTGCTGGTCGATCCCCTTCATCAGCTCCCAGTTGCGGTCGATGTTCCGGTACCAGTTGACGCCGCCGGTGAAGCCGGTGCGCTCGTAGGTGGTCACGAAGTGGGCAAGTTCCTCGTCGGTGAGCAGCAGTTCACCCCGCAGGTCGTCAGCCGTACCGTGCTTGATGATCTCGAGCAACTGGAACTTCCGCTCCGGTGCGTCGGCGGGGAGCTTGTTGAACTCCTCGGCGTCCCACGAGCCGCGCCGCATGAAGGTGCGGAACGACTTCTCGGTGTCCGCCTCGAGCACCTCTTCCGCCTTGTAGGGCTCCTGAAAGGCGACGACGTAGTTGTCTTCGCCGCGAATGCGGCGGAGGATCTCGATCGGCGGTTGCGGCGGCTGGGGTCCCGTCGGGGTGTTCACACCGACCACGCCGAGAACGCGGTCCGAGTGCAGTCTGGGCATGGCCCAGACCACGCCGCCGCCCCAGTCGTGGCCGACGAACACCGCCTTCTCGATACCGCGGGCGTCGAGCAGGCCAACCAGGTCGGCGCAGAGTTCGCCTATGTTGTAGGCCTCGATCGCCAGCGGCCGCTGGGTGTTGCCGTAGCCCCGCTGATCGGGCGCCAGGGCGCGAAAGCCGGCCGCGGCAAGCGCCGGTAACTGGTGGCGCCAGGAGTAGGCGAGTTCGGGGAAGCCGTGGCTGAGGACGACCGGCACACCCTCGGCCCCGGCCTCGTACAGGGCCATCCGGAGGCCGCCGTTGCTGCGGACGTAGTTCGGCTCGGGCCAGGTCGGAGCTTCGTCTTCGGCCGCCGCGGCGGCGCCCGGGTTCGCGGCGAGCGCGGCGGCGCCGGCGGCGGAGCCGGCGATCAGGGTGCGGCGGGTCATCGGGGTGTCGGAGTCGCTGGAGTCGTCGTGGGTGGTCATGGCCGGCATGGTAGCCGAGAGTCAGGACGTCGTGTCCGGCGGCCACGGCTTCGTGCGGATGACCCGTCCGACGTCGCCTGGTTCGGCGATGCGGCGCTGGGTCTCGAGGACCTCGGCGAAGCGCTCGTGGATCTCGGGCGGGAAGAGCGTGCTGCGCCGCGTGTCCAGGTCGATGTGAATGCTCAGCAACTCGTGGGTCGCCGCGACGTAGCCGTCTTCGGCGTGCAGCATGCGCATGAAGGTGTGGTACTTCTTGTCGTCGAAGCCCAGAAGCTCCGCTTCGACCGCGATCGGCGCACCCTCCGGCAGTTCCCGCAGCCAGGTGAGATGACTGTCGATCGAGAACGTGGAGCGCCTTTTCGACCTGCGGTAGGTCCGGTCGATGCCCAGGAACGCGGTCCAGGGGCCCGTCGCATCGTCGAACACGACCAGGTAGTAGCCGGCGTTCATGTGTCCGTTGTGGTCGATCCACTCCGGCAGGACCTTGCCGGTCCAGATCTGCTGCGGGTCGGTCAAGCGTCGGAGTGTAGCTACTACCGGCTCCCGGGCCGCGGCGCCCCTGCTACGATCCCGCGCCGGGCACGGCCACCACAGGAGTCCTTGGCATGAGAGTCGGCATCTCGCTACCCGTCCGCGAACTCAGGGACGATCTCGGCGCGGTCAAGGCTTTCGCGCAGGCGGCCGACGAACTCGGCTACACGCACCTGCGGGTGCCGGATCTGGTCGCACGACCGAAGAGCGGGCACCTCCACGAGCCCCTCGTCCTTCTGGCCTACGTCGCCGCGGCGGTGGAGAACATCGAGCTCGTACCCTCGGTCATCGTTACGCCGTCGCGTCAGACGGTGCTGCTGGCGAAGCAACTGGCGACGCTCGAACGGCTGTCGGGAGGCGGCGTGCGTCTCGGCGTCGGCGTCGGCGGCAGCGAGGCGGAGTACCGGGCGCTGGGGCAGGACTTCGGCACTCGGGGCGCTCGCTGCGAGGAGCAACTCGAACTCTTGCGGCGCCTGTGGACGGAGCCGAACGTCGACTTCGAGGGCCGTTGGGACGTCGTCCAGGGCACAGGGATCGATCCCTTGCCGTCTCGTCCGATCCCGATCTGGATCGGCGCACGCGGGTTGCCGGTGCCGCGTATCCGCCGGCGCATCGGCCGACAGGCGGACGGCTGGTTCGTTCTGTGCTCACCGGAGGACTTTGACGATCTCTCGTCCGACATTCACGCGGCGGCGCGGGCCGCAGGCCGGGATCTGGCGGCCATCGGCACGGAGGCGGGGGTCGCCGTCGTCGGGCCGCGCGAGCACGAGTGGCAGGACCGTGTCCGGGGCTGGCGGGACAAGGGGTTGACCCACCTGTGCCTCCGCACGCTGGGGGGCGGTCTCGGCGGGGACGCGGACGCGCACATTGCGAAGGCAAGACAGGCCTTCGAGGAGCTGCAGGAGCTGTTCTGACGCCTGTCGAGCATCGCCCGGCTTCACCGGTCGCCTTGACACGCCGGCACGCAGCGAGCACAATCCGCGCTTCCATGACTCAATCGACGATCACACCGTCTCTGGTCAAGCCGCTGCACAAGCGGGGCGCGAAGCCCCGACTTCAGGACTGGGTGCCCATCGCCTAGAGACCCGCAGCGACACTTCTCGGCCGGCCATCCAGTTCAGGATGCGCCGGCTTTCTTGTATCCGGAGGATTCCTCCATGCCTTCCCATCCAGCGATTGTCGAATCTCACCCAGCCATCATCGAGTCGACCTTGCGCGAGGGTGAGCAGTTCGCCAACGCGTTCTTCGACAGTGCCCAGAAGGTGGAGATCGCGCGCCTGCTGGACGCGTTCGGGGTCGAGTACCTCGAGTTGACCTCGCCTGCCGCGAGTCGTGGCAGCCGGGACGACTGCGAACGGGTGGCGAACCTCGGGCTCCGCGCCAAGGTATTGACCCACACCCGCTGCCACCTGGACGACGCGAGGCTGGCGCTCGAAACCGGCGTCGACGGGATCGACGTCGTGTTCGGCACTTCCCGCTACCTGCGGGAGTACTCCCACGGCAAGAGCATGGAGCAGGTGATCGAGACGGCGGTCGAAGTTGTCGAGTACATCCGGTCGCACGATGTCGAGGTCCGTTTCAGCACGGAGGACTCCTTCCGCAGCGATCTGGACGATCTGATCCGCGCCTACCGCGCGGTCAACGCGGTGGGCGTGAACCGGGTCGGCGTCGCCGACACGGTGGGCGTGGCGAGTCCCAGGCAGGTCTACGACCTGGTGGGGCGGCTGCGGCGGGAAGTCGACTGCGACATCGAGTTCCACGGTCACAACGACACCGGCTGCGCTGTCGCCAATGCCTTCTGCGCGCTGGAGGCGGGCGCGACCCATGTCGACACGTCCGTGCTGGGAATCGGCGAGCGGAACGGCATCACGCCGCTCGGCGGCCTGGTCGCGCGGCTCTACGCCGGGGATCCCGAAGGCGTTCGGTCGCGCTACGACCTGCCGCTTCTCCGTGAGATCGAGAACTATGTCGCTTCGCTGGTCGAGGTCGACGTGCCGTTCAACAACTACATCACAGGCTACACGGCGTTCACGCACAAGGCGGGCATTCACGCCAAGGCGATCCTCAACGACCCGTCGAGCTACGAGATCCTGGATCCGGCCGATTTCGGACTCGACCGCTACGTCCACGTCGCGCATCGCCTGACCGGCTGGAACGCGATCAAGTCCCGAGTCGAGCAGTTGCGGCTCGATCTGACCGATGCGCAGATCAAGGAGATCACGGCCCACATCAAGGCGCTGGCCGATGAGAAGCCGCTGAGCCTGTCGGACGTTGACGCCCTGCTGCGCGAGTACCACACGGCGGAGTTGCTGCCCGCGGTGGCGGGAGTGGCCGGGTGACCGAGGCCGGTCGGCCGGCCGACATGGCCCGGACCTTCGCGCAGAAGGCGCTGGCCCGCGCTGCGGGCGAGGTGGCGGTCGCGGTCGGCGAGATCGTCGACGCACGGCCGGACATCGCCTTGAGCCACGACAACACGGCGCCGATCGCCGAGATCTGGCGGCAATTCGGTCAGGACCGGGTGGTGATCCCGGAGCGGATGGCCGTCACCCTCGACCACGCGGTGCCGGCGCCGACCGTCCGGCACGCGCGGAACCACGCGGAAGTCCGTGCGTTCGTGGCCGAGCAGGGCATCGGCCACTTCTTCGAGGTCGGGCGCGGCATCTGCCACCAGGTGCTGAGCGAGGAGGCGATCGTGTTGCCGGGAGACCTGGTCCTCGGTTCCGACTCCCACACGCCGCACTTCGGCTGGCTGGGGGCGTTCGGCGCCGGCGTCGGCCGCAGCGAGATGGCGGTGCTCTGGGCCACCGGCGAACTCTGGCTGCGGGTACCGGAATCGATCCGGATCCGGCTCGAAGGCACGCTCGGCGAGTGGGTGACGACGAAGGACGTGGCCTTGACCCTGATCGGCGATCTGGGCGCCGACGGCGCGCTCTACCGCAGCGTCGAGTTCGATGGGCGGGCCATCGCAGGGCTGAGCCTCGACTCACGCGCCGCTCTCGTCAACATGATGGCCGAGATGGGGGCGAAGAACGCGTACATGGCGCCGGACGAGGACGTGTTCCGGTACCTGGCTGGGCGGTTGCTGACGCGTCCGGGGCGTCGCAAGAGCCGCGGGTCGGAACCCGGTGAGACGTCCGGCAAGGTCGCCGACCGGCTCAGGGAGCGAGCTCTCTATCCGGATGCCTGCGCCGAGTACGTCGCTGAACATGTTCTCGACCTCTCCTCGGTCCAGCCCCGGGTCGCCTGCCCGCACCAGGTCGACGACACGGTCGGCGTGTGTGAACTCGAGTCGGTGCGGATCGACCAGGCGTTCATCGGCACCTGCACGAACGGCCGGTTGGAAGATCTGGGTGCGGTGCATCGCGTGATGGCCGGCCGGCGTGCGGCGCCGGGCACCCGGATGGTCATCGTGCCCGCATCGAGCGAGGTTTGGAACGAGGCGCTGGCGCGCGGCTGGGTGGCCGACCTCGCAGCCGCCGGCGCCGTCTTCGGGACCCCGGGCTGCGGCCCCTGCATGGGTAACCATCTCGGCGTGCTGGCTCCGGGCGAGGTCTGCATCTCCAGCGCCAACCGGAACTTCCAGGGCCGGATGGGAGACCGCGGCGCCGAGATCTACCTGGCCTCTCCCGCCGTCGTGGCCGCGAGCGCGATCGCCGGGCGGATCGTCCATCCGCGGGAGGTGACGGAGTGAACGGTCCGGTCAAGATCGGCCGGCCCTTCCGCGGTCGGGTCTTTCGGTACGGCGACCACGTGAACACGGACGTCATCTTCCCCGGCCGCTACACCTACACGAAGAGCAGGCCGGAAGAGGTGGTGCCCCACGCCCTGGAGGACCTCGACCCGACGTTCGCCGGGCGGGTGCGGCCCGGCGACGTGATCGTGGCGGGGTGGAACTGGGGCTGTGGTTCGAGCCGCGAGCAGGCGGCGGTCTGCCTGCGCTACGCCGGTGTCGGCGCGGTGATCGCGCGCAGCTTCGGGCGCATCTTCTACCGCAACGCGCTGAACAACGGTCTGCTCGCGATCGTCTGCCCGGAGGCGGTCGACGCGCTGGAGGAGGGCGCCGAGGTGGAGGTCGACCTCGAGGGGTCGGCGATCCGTTGCGGCGACATCGCCTACGAGTTCTCGCCATTCAGCCCGGCCGTGCGGTCGATGATCAACGCCGGCGGTCTGATCGAGCAGACGAGGCGCCGGCTGGCGGAAGGGTAGGCGAGCGGTGACACCGACCAGCGCCGATTCGGCGGCGGCACCGGTCCGCCTCGCCCGCATCGGCGGCGACGGCGTCGGCCCGGAAGTCGTGGACGCCGCCGTGCGGGTCGTCAACGCCCTTTGCGGCGACAGGATCGAATGGATCGAGGCCGAGATGGGCTGGCGGACCTTCGAGCGCACCGGTCGCGCCCTGCCCGAGGCCACAGTCGAGATCCTCGAAGGCTGCGCCGGTGCCCTGTTCGGCGCCGTCTCCTCACCAAGCCACGCGGTGGATGGGTACCACAGCCCGATCGTCGAGCTGCGCCGACGCCTGGACCTCTATGCGAACGTGCGGCCGCTCAAGAGCGGCGCGATCGACGCCGTCGTCGTGCGTGAGAACACGGAAGGCCTGTACGCAGGCCGCGAACGCTGGGAACGGGAAGCCGAGGTGGCGATCGCGGAGCGGGTAATCAGCCGCCGGGCGACGGAGCGGATCGTGCGCTTCGCCTGCGGGCTGGCGCTGTCACGGGCGGTCCAGCGGCGCAGCCCAGCCCGTCTGACCGTCGTCCACAAGGCGAACGTCCTGCGCCTGAGCGACGGCCTGTTCCGCGAGACGGCGCTCGACGTCGTGGCCGGCTTCCCGGAGATCGAGGTCGAGGAGCAACTCGTCGACTCGATGGTCTACCGCCTCATCCTGGAGCCGGAGCGCTACGACGTGATCGTCGCGCCGAATCTCTACGGCGACATCCTGAGCGATGCCGGTGCCGCCCTCGTCGGAGGCCTCGGCGTCGTCGGCTCGGCCAACTGCGGCGAGCGCTTCTGCCTCGCCGAGCCGGTTCACGGCAGCGCACCGGACATTGCCGGCCAGGGAATCGCGAATCCCGTCGCCGCCGTGTCCGCCGCCGCGTTGCTCCTGGAGCGGGTCGGCTTCGCCGACCACGCGGCCCAGCTTGACGAGCTGGTTGCGACCTGTCGAAAGAACGTTCCAAGGACGCCCGACCGGGGGGGCGACGCCACGACGGAGGACGTGGTCGCTCACTTGCTGGCTGCGATCTGAGGCGGATTCGGCTGGTCCCCAAAGGCCAGATCAGTCTTCGACCAGGCGCTTGCCCATGCTCAGGACATCGTCTTCCGCGTATCCGATCGAGCGGTAGAACCTTGCGGCTTCGGCGTTCGATCTCCTGACCTGCAGGTTGATCTTCGGACAGCCCATCTCGCGCAGCCGTGCTTCGGCCTCGTCCATCAGGAGCCGCCCGAATCCCCGCTTTCTGCTGTCCGGGGCAACGGCCAGATAGTTGACCCAACCGCGGTGGCCTTCGTATCCCGCCATCACGGTTGCGACCAGCAGGCCGTTCGAGAATCCAACTAGAAACAGCTCCCGCTGGATCCGCACCTTGCGTCCGATGTCCTTGATCGGATCGTTCTGGGGCCTGACCAGCCCGGACTCGTGCCACAACGCGACGACGGCGTCCTCGTCTGACTCCCGGTAGGGGCGGATCTCCAGCCGCTGCATCTTGGGCGGACCCCGCTAGCGCTGGAACCAGAACGGCTTGCGCTGAACCTTCTCGCCGGCGATCTCGTTCATCGACAGGGCGTCGAAGATGCGGCCACCGACCATGACGTAGCGGACGAGCTCGGAACTCCGCAGGTTCTCGAGCGGGTTCTCCTCGAGGACGATCAGGTCGGCGAGCTTGCCGGCCTCGAGCGAGCCGAGGTCGGCCTCCATGCCGATGTACCGGGCGCCGTTGATCGTCCCCGCGATCAGCGCTCGATGCGGGCTCATCCCGCCCTGCTCGAACATCCACAGTTCCCAGTGGGCGGCGAGGCCCTCTCGCTGGCCGTGGGCGCCGAGCATGATCGGGACGCCGGCCTGGTCCAGGACGTTGGTGACCTGGGCGGCCAGGATGTGGTTGTACTCCCCTTCCGGCGCCTTCTGGCGGCGGCGGGAGCGGGCGTCGATCACCTCCTGCGGCACGTAGTTGAGCAGCCGCTCGTTGGCCCAGACGTCCGTGTGCTCGTACCAGTAGTCCTCGCCCTGGATGCCGCCGTAGGCCACCCCCAGGGTGGGCGTGTTGCCTACCCGGCTGCTGCCCCAGAACTGGAGAACGTCGTCGTAGATCGCGCCGACGGAGAGCGAGTGCTCGATGCCGGTGTGGCCGTCGGCGACCATCGTCATGTTGTGCTGGAACAGGGCACCACCCTCGTTGACGACCAGCATGCCGAGGTCTTGGGCCGCGGCGACGATCATCTGACGCTGGTCGCGCCGCGGCTGGTTGTAGCTCTTGACGCTGATCGCACCGACCTTCTGCAGCCGGCGCAGGTGCTGGACAGCGTCGTCCGGCGTTTCGACGATCGCGCGGAAGGAGCCGAACGCGCCGTACAGGATCGTGCCGGTGGCGAACAGCCGCGGACCGACGATCTCGCCGGCCCGCTGCATCTCGCTGGCGGCGAAGAACGTGCTCGTGTCGGTCGAGGGGTCGTGGGCCGTCGTCACGCCGAAGGTGAGGGTCGCGTAGAGCTCGGAGTTCTGCTGCGGGATGACCTCCTGGCTGCCCTGCGGCCCGTGCCAGTGGACGTCGATCAGGCCCGGCATGACGGTCAGGCCCGAGGCGTCGATGACCGTGGCGCCGGCCGGCACCTCGACCTGCCGGGACGGGCCGACGGCCGCGATCCGGTCGCCGTCGACCACGACGGTGCCGCGGCGGATGATCTCCATGTTGTCCTCGCCGGCCATCGTGATCAGGCGGGCGTTGGTGATCGCGATCGTGCCGTCGGGGCGGTAGGCGTCCACCTGGAAGCCGAGATCAAGACCGGCTGCGGGCGCTTCCGCCTCGTCGCCGTCTTCGCCGGTCGCGTCACCTTCACCGCTTGCGTCCTCGTCGTCTTCCGGTGCGAAGGCGTCGTCCAGCCTGCGCTCGAACAGTTCCGGCCCCAGGGACCAGTGCAGGGTCGAGCCCTCGCCGGAGAAGTGGAGGTACGCGCCGTCGTCGGTGGAGACGTTGCGGACCGGCAGGCCGGGCGTGCTTGGCCCCACCTCGATCGCCTTCGAGGCCGGAGTGAACGGCACGACGTGGGCGTCGAAGCGCTCGGCGAACGCCAGCCAGCGGCCGTCCGGCGATACTCGCATCTCGGTGGCCACCTTGCTGCCGGCATGATCGCGTGGCTCGGCCTCGCCGGCGCTCATCAGCGGCAGGCTGCGGAGCAACTGCCGGTCCCATCGCTGGGGGGCGGTGAAGTAGACGCGCTCGGAATCGGCGCCGAAGTGCGGGTTGGAGCCGGATCGCGAGAAGCGCACCGGCGCGCTCTCGCCGTTGGCATCGATCCGGTAGAGGCCCGGGTCCTTGGACCAGAGCGGACTCAGGATGCCCCCGCTGCGGCTCTTGCGGTAGACGACGGTGCCGCCGTCCGGTGAGAAGGACGGTTCGAGGTAGAAGCCGGGATCGGGCGTGAGCCTGCGTCCCTCGCCGCCGGAGGCGGGCGCGATGCGGACCGAGCCCAGGTCCTCGTCGTGCCAGCTCGTGTAGACGATCCACTCGCCGTCGCGCGACCAGGACGGGTAGAACTCGAAGTGGTCGTTCTGGGTGGTCAGTCGCTGCGGCTCACCAACTTCGCCGGTCTCGGGGTTGCGACTGCGCGTCCACAGCCGGCCCAGGCTCTGGAAGACGACCTGGTCGCCGGCCGGGGAGACCTGGATCCAGCGCAGCATTCTCGTCCGGAACGTCTCCGGCGCCGCTTCGAAGTCGAACGCGAGTGCCCGCTTCATCCGGTGGGTCGCGCGGACGCGGAACGGGATGGACTGGACCTCGCGCGTCTCGATGTCGATCCGGTGCAGACCGCCACCTGCCCAGAAGACGATGGAACGGCTGTCCGGCGTCCAGGCCATCGTCGAGTAGACGCCGTGGACGGCCCAGATTTCCTGCATGTCCCGGTCGAGCGCGTCGTAGATGGGTGTGTTTTCGCCGCTCTTCAGGTCATGCAGGAACAGGTGGCTCTGGAATCGGATGCGGCGGACGAAGGCGAGGTGCTTCCCGTCCGGCGACGGGGTCGGCCGCACGGCGCCGCCGGGGCCGGCGATCACCGTCTCGATGTCGCCGGTCTCCCGATCGATGCGGCGGATCGAGTAGATGCCCTCGGCCGCGTTCTTGCCGTACTGGAAGGTCCCGCCCGGCGTCGTGTCCTGGCTGAAGTAGACGTACCGTCCGTCGGGTGAGAAGGCCGGTTCGCCGAGGTCCTTCTGCTCGTTCGGCTTCTCGTTCAACTGCAGGCCCGAGCCCTCGCCGCTCGCGTGGTAGAGCCAGATCTCGCCGCTGCCGAGCGACCGGGTCGAGACGAAGTGCTTGCGGGCGGCGATGAAGCGCCCGTCCGGGCTCCAGACCGGGTTGTTGACGAGCCGGAAGTCCTCGCGGCTGATCTGCCGCGGCTCGCCGCCGTCGGCGGGAATCGTCCACACGTTGTCGCCGCCGGTCCGGTCGCTGATGAAGGCGATCTCGGAGCCGTCCGGGCTGAAGCGCGGCATCATGTCCCACGCCATCCCGTTCGTCAGCGCCTCGGCGTCGCCGCCCCCGATCGGCAGCAGGTACAGGTCGCCGAGCAGGTCGAAGACGATCTGCTCGCCGTCCGGTGAGACGTCGAGGTTCATCCACGTGCCCTCGGTCACATCGAGTTCGAACTCGTACTCGTCTCCGGGCGGGTCGTTCACGTCCCATTTCTCGCCGTCGTCGGCGGGGGCCGGGACGGCGGCGAGGACCAGGAGCAGGCCGGTGGAGAGATGGAACCGAAGGCTGGAGTGCAGGGATGGGCGTGTCATCCGGCGAGTCTACGACCTGAAGGCCGACAGAGGCCGGAGCGGCTGCTACGGCTGCCAGAGGTAGTTGAACTTGACGATCAGTTCGCGCCGCGCCGTTTCCCTGGCGCTGAAGGTCGACGCCGCCCAGTTGTGGTTGTAGACGACGAAGAGGTTCGCGCCGGGCTTGTAGATCCAGTTGAAGCGGACGTTGACGCCGGCCAGTTGGGCCGCCTCGTTGTACTGGGCGAGCGTGTTGAGGCGCAGGTCCGGGCTGAAGGCGGCGTCGAGGCGGACGGTGTAGATCGTGGCGGTGAAGTCGCCCTGCGGGAGCGTCACATCGTTGTAGTTCCACTGGAACTCGGTCAGCAGGTGGCGCGACAGCCGGACGTAACTCGACAGGACGTAGCTCCGGCGGTCGCCGCCGAAGAACTCGCCGACGTTGATGTTGCCGCGCCAGGCCAGACGCCGTCCCTGGTTGGAGAACCCCCGCAGGAAGATCGAATCGAACTCGTAGAGGCCCGCGGGGATGACGATCCCGGGGCTGATCTCGAAGGGCTCGAAGAGTTGCTCGACGTCGTTGACGAACGCCAGGCGAAACCGGTCGTCGCCGGTGGTGCGCATGCCGACGGGGGCCAGGAGGAGCTTGCGGCTCTCCACCCGACCCAGGCTCTCGCGCTCGAAGTAGTCGAGTTCCGCTTCGAGCGTCACGCTGCGGACGACGCCGCGGTTGACCCGCGGCTCCCAGCGCACCCTTGGGTTGTAGCGGCGGAAGTCGCGGCGCAGAAGGAACCCCGAGCCGGGGTTGAAGTCGCCCTGGGCCTCGGTCAGATCGACGTTGGCGCGTACCGTGCGCGTCGTGTAGGCCCAGCCGGTGCCGAGCGCGCCGTTGTCTCCGCTCCGACCTGCATCCTCGCTGGCGGCCCCGAACAGGTAGAACTGGGACTGCCGGTTCGGCTTGTAGTCGAGATCGACGCCGTAGAGCCGGTTGCCGTCGCCGCTGCGTGGATCGAGCTCCGTGTAGACCATGCCGACGCTGGAGCGCTCCCCGAGATCGCGCTTGAGGCGGAAGACGCTGTGCTGCGTGGCGGCGGTCGCGGAACGGTTTCCGGCAGGTACGGCCTCGGTGCCCACGGTCAACAGGCCGAGGTTCCAGGCGCCGGCCCGGCCGGTGAGACGGGCGCCGACGTCGATCGGAACCGCCTCGCCGCCGGCGAGACCAATGCGTCTCGAGAAGAAGGCCTTCATCAGCGGCGGCTGCATGCCTGGCGGGGCTGGCGAACCGAACTCGAAGATGCCCGCGTTCTCCAGGAAGAACTCTCGCTTCTCGGGGAAGAAGAGCGAGAAGCGGGTCAGGTTGACCTGCTGCTGGTCGACCTCCACCTGCGCGAAGTCCGTGTTGTAGGTGAGATCGAGAGTCAGCGACCGCGTGAGCCCCCACTTCAGGTCGACGCCGCCGTCGATGTCGTCGATCGTCCCGCTTGACGGGTCCCGTGGCTCCTCCGCGGCGGAGCCCAGGACGAAGGGCTTGACGTCCACCCGCCGACCCGCCTTGACGCCCGAGATGCCAGTGAGGTCGCCTGCGAGCGAGACCCGGTGGGCCGCGTACATGCGGGTGACGGCGGACATGCCGATCTCGCGTCCGATCGGCGCCCAGTAGCTCTCCTCGTTCGTCCGGCGGACGACCCGGCGGACGTTGAGCCCCCAGACGCTTTGCGCCGGGTCGAAGCGCAGGGTCGAGAAGGGGATCGCGACTTCGGCCTGCCAGCCCTCCGCCGTCGTGCGGGCCGAGGCGGTCCAGACCCCGTTCCACTCGATGTTCTGGTCCTTGCCCTCGTCGGTGACCAGCGAGTCGGTGCGGGCGCCGAGTGGGTTGACCTCGAAGGTGACGCTGTTGCGCTGGTCGTGGAAGGTGTCGAGCACGATCGCCAGCGAGTCGTCGTTGCCTCCGTGGTCGGAGTCGCGCTGGAGTTCCCTGGCGACGATCGCCTCCGGCTCGGCGTCGTAAGCGCGGATCCCGAAGTAGAGCGTGGTCTCGGTGTAGACGACGGAGAACTCGGTCTGCTGCGCGGCCGGCCGGTTGTCCTCCGGCTCGCGGGCGGTGAAGCCGGTGGCGACGGGCGCCTGGTGCCAGACGGCTTCGTCGAAAACGCCGTCGACGCGGATCGGGGCGTCGGTGCGCAGGGCCTCGACAGTCGGCCGCGGGCTGGTGCTCGTCTGTGCCGCGGCGGGGGAGTGCAGAAGGCCGAAGGCGAGCAGAAGGCCCGCCACGGTAGGGCGCAAGCTCCTAGACGGCCTTCGTTCGCTGGTCGGCCAGGCTGAACTCCTGGTGCCAGGTCGAGTCGCCGCCGTCGCCCTTGCGGTCGACGACCACATCGACGAGGAAGGGTTCGCCGGCGCGTGTGACCTCGATGCCGCGGCGAATCGCCGGCCGCAGGTCGGCCGCCGACTCGACGGTGACGCCGTCGACGCCCTGGCTCCTGGCGAGGCGGGCGAAGTCGATGTCGGGGTCGCCGAGGTGCATGCCGGTGTACCGGTTCGCCGCCTTCATCCTGCCGTCGTAGCGGGCGTACGCGAAGCGGACCGTCTGGTAGTTCCGGTTGTTCGTGACCACGGTCAGCACCGGCACGCCGTAGCGGGCCTGGCTCCAGAAGCCGGCGGCGCTGTACATGACCGATCCGTCGCCGATGTTGCAGACGACCTGCCGGTCGGGCTGGCCCAGCTTGGCGCCGGTCGCGGCGCCGATGCCCCAGCCGAGGCCGGCGCCGGAGGTGGCGAGCCAGGTCTTCTCGTTGTCCCGGTGGCCGGTGGAGAAGAACTGGTTCGAGCCGCTCAGGTTCTCGCTGACAATGATCGCGTTCTGGTCGAGTTCCGTCTCGAGGACGTGGCCCAGTTCGTCGGCGTGGATCGGGCTTCTTCCCACGTTGGCCGGATCGAGTTGGGGCTGCCGGCGGGCGGATTCGAGTCGCGAGTCGCGGATCTTCTTCCGGCGTTCCTCGGTGGTGAGCGAATCGACGGCCTCGATGAGCGCTTCCGCGGCCAGCTTCGTGTTCGCGACGACGGCGCGGCCGAACGGCCGGTCGCCGCCGATCGCCCCGGTGTTCAGGCCGATCCAGGCGCTCCGGGAGCCTTCGGCATCGGGGCCGGCTGCGGCGGTGCCGCCGATGTCGCCGACGCCGATGCGGAGCACGAAGTCGCGGCCGCGGCTGTTGTAGCCGCCGGCATACAGCGGGTGCATGCGCGGGAAGCTGTGGAACGGCCAGTTCACGTCGGCTACGGGGACCCGCAGCAACTCGGCGAACTCGAGCACGGCCTGCTGGGCGCCGGCCTTGCTCACTTCGTCGCCGACGTGGAGGATCGGTGACTCCGCCTCGATCAGCATCCGCGCCACCGCCTCGATGTCCTCGGTGCGAGCTGGAATCTCGTCGGGAATGATGAAGGAGGGGCGGTCGTGGATCGTGGCGGAAACGCCCTTCGCCTCGAGGGCGTGGTTGGCCAGGGCCAGGTAGGTCGGGCCGCCGGGCGCCGTGGTCGCGACCTTGAAGGCCCGCCGGAGCATCACCGGAATGGACTCGGGATCCCGGGTCTCCCAGGACATCTTCGTGAACTGGCGGTTCACGTCCTTCTGGTCGAAGCCGGGCCGGGCCGCCAGCAGCAGGTTGTCGTCCTGCATCTCGTTGTCGAGCAGGCCCGCGGTGACGATCAGGGCGGAGCCGTCGCGGCTCGAGTTGTAGAGCTGACCGGCGGACTGGGCGGTACCGGCGATCACGTGGACGTTGACGAAGGCCGGCTCGCCCGAGGCTTTGTGGTAGCCGTCGGCCATCGAGATGACGATCCCTTCGTGGAGTCCCATGATGAGCTGCATCTTCGGCCGGTCCAGGAAGGCGTCGAAGAGCCCGACCTCGAAGGAGCCGGGGTTGGTGAACAGGAAGCGGACGCCGGCCGCCTCCATCTGCTCGACCATCAACTCGCCGCCGGTGCCGTTGGCGGTGCGGCTGCCCGTCTGCGGATCGGCGTTAGCGGCGGCCGCCGCCGCGTTGGCCGTGGACTCGGCGATCGAACCGGTGAGCCCCAGCGCGGTCAGCGCCTGAATGAACCCGCGGCGGGAGAGATCGTTGCGGAGGAAGCGGTAGACCAGTTCGTTCACGGTGAGTCCTCCCGATGGTGCGCCTGTCCGGGCGCCGACGTTCCATGCTGCAGGACCACAGCGTAACAGCCGGCGGCAACGGTCAGCGGCGACACGATGAGCCGATCGCTGCTATGATCGCGCGCCGAACGAGACCGCCCCGACGCCCGTAGCCGAGCGTCGAGTAGATGGAGTCCTGACATGCCCAGAGTCTGCCGGATCACTGGCAAGAAGCCGCTGAGCGGCCACAACATCTCGCACGCGCACAACGTCACGAACAAGTGGCAGCGGCCGAACATCCAGACCAAGCGGCTGTACGTGCCCGAGCTGAAGCGGACGCTCAAGCTCAAGGTGTCGACCCGAGCGCTCCGCACGATCGACAGGAAGGGCCTGATGCCCTATCTGAAGAGCCGCGGTCTGACGCTCCGCGACATCACGTAGAGCGGTCGCCGCTTCGCGGCTACATGCGTTCAAGGTTCGGGCTCGGCCGGCGGTTCCTCGTCCGGTTGGGCGGAGGGCCCCTCGGCTCCCGCGTCGCCTTCACGGGCGCCCAGGTACTCCGGCAGCTTGATGCCGACGTTCTTCGTCAGTTCGTGCAGCGGCGGCAGGGAACCGACCAGGCCGGAGACGAAGTCCGCGGTGGCCGTCTTGCCATTCTCGCCGCGGCCGGAGTCCCATACGGTCACGTTGTCGATCTTGAGGCCGGCGATCGCCTTGACCTGCTCTTCGACTAGCTTGGGTAGCTGTTCCGTGGCCAGCAGGAGCGCCGCGTTGTCGGCGCCGCCGATCGCGTCGACGATCTGGTCGAAGCCCTCGGCCTTCTTCTTGAGGATCGCCTCGATGCCGGCCGCCTCGGCTTCCTGGAGGCGCTGGATGCGGTCGGCGTCGGCATCGGTCAATGACCGGATGCCGTCCGCCTCGCCGCGCTTCAGGCGGCGGTTGCGCTCGGCCTCGGCTTCGGCGAGCGTCGCGATCTCTTCCTTCTTGATTTCGGCGGGAACGACGACGTCCGCCCGCTGCGTGGCCTGCTCGCGGCTGGCGCGCGCGACCTCGGACTCCTGCTGGGCCGCGTAGGCTTCCTGCAGCGCCTGGGCGGCCTTGACCTTCTCGGCGGCTGAGGCGTCGCGCTCGGCCTCGGCCTCTTCCTTTCTCCGCTGGGAGTCGGACTGGGCCACCCGCACCGCGGATTCGTTCTCGCCCTCCTGGGCCGTCGCCCGGGCCTCGGCGACCTGGATGCGCCGGTCGCGCTCCGCTGCCGCGGCGCCGACTTCGCCATCGCGTTCCTGCTCGGCGACCTTGACCTTCGCCTCGTTGATCGCCCGCGCCGCGGCTTCCTTGCCGAGCGCGTCGATGTAGCCGGACTCGTCCGTGATGTCCTGGATGTTCACGTTGATCAGCCGCAGGCCGACCTTCTTCAGCTCGACTTCCACGCCGTTCGAGATGTTCTCGATCAGCTTGTCGCGGTCGGCGTTGATCTCCTCGATCGGCATGGTCGCCAGCACCACGCGCATCTGGCCGAAGATGATGTCGCGGGCGAGCGCCGACACGCGCTCCATCTGCATGCCCAGGAGGCGCTCCGCCGCGTTCTCCATCACTCCGGACTCGGTCGAGATGCCGACGGTGAACGTCGACGGGCAGTTCACGCGGATGTTCTGCTTCGACAGCGCGCCGGTCAGGTTGATGTCCATCGTCATCGGTTCGAGATCGAGGAACTGGTGCGCCTGGAGGATGGGCACGATGAAGGCCGCGCCGCCGTGGTAGCACTTGGCCGAGCCGGTGCCGCCGATCTTCCCGTAGACCACGAGGATGCGGTCGGAGGGGCAGCGCCGGTATCGACTCGAGAGCGCGAAGACGAGGATGAGAACCGCCGCCAGGGCGGACAGGATGAGGATGATCAGGTCCACGTATGGAGTCTCCTAGCTACTGGCTGGTTTCTTTCGGGTCGTCGGCTTCCGCGTCGAGGGGAGCGACGAGCAGGGTGTTCTGATCGAGGAGGTCGACGACGCGGATGCGGGCGAGAGTCGGCAGGTCCTGGTCATGCCGCGTCATCGCGGCGACGGTCCGCAGCCGGCCCTGGACCAGGACCTCGACCTGGCCGGGCTTCTCGAGACTCGCGCCGATCGGCGCGTAGACCTTGCCGGCGACGCCGACGGCGTTCCGGTAGTCGATCGTGCCGCTGTGGCGAAGCCCCATCATCACGCGCATGATGAGGAACAGGAGGCCGGCGAAGAGGAGGCCGACCACCGTGCCGCCGATCGAGGCGGCCAGAGTGGAGTAGCCGGCTCGCATCATCACGACGCCCGTCCAGCCGAAGCCGGCGAGGAAGCCGCTCACGGTGCGCAGCGAGAGCAGGGACACGCCGTCGCCGTCGGCCGCGTCGAACAGGTCGTCGAGTCCGAAGACGGTGAGAATGACCTGAACGAGCAGGGCCAGGGCGGAGACGATCCCCAGCGCGTAGAAGACGCGGTACGCGCCCTCCAGGGAACCCCACCAGCTACTGACTGCCTCCATCGCTCCTCCCTCTGTTCTACGTCGATCCGGAGTCCATTGTTGACGTGTCAGGCGCTGCGCGCCGCTCGTTCGATGCCCCGCGCCTCATCGACCCGGAGCAGCAGCAAACCGCCGACCAGGAAGAACACCAGGACGACGGCGATGCCGGCGCGCTGTCCGTAGCCGGCGGTGATGAGTCCCAGCAGCAGCGGACCGAGAAACGCCGTCGCCTTGCCGGAGAAGGCGAAGAAGCCGAAGAACTCGGACTCGTAGCGCTTGGGTGCGAACCGGCCCATGAGCGACCGGCTCGCCGACTGGTTGGGACCCATGAACAGGCCCAGCACGAGCGCCGCGCCCCAGAACCAGGCCTTGTTCGGCGCCGCGACCGCGACCAGGGAGCAGACGAACAGGCCGACCAGGCTCCAGAGCACGGTGGTGCGCCCGCCCAGGCGGTCGTCGACGAGCCCGAACAGGAACGCGCCCAGCCCGGCCGCGACGTTGAGGGCGATGCCGAACACGATCACTTCCGCCGTGTCCATGCCGAACGTGCCCGCGGCGTAGACGCCGCCGAAGGCGAACACGGTGATCAGGCCGTCGTTGTAGATCAGGCGCGCGATGAGGAAGCGGACGATGTCCCGGAAGTCACGGATCCGGGTCAGCGTGCGGCCGAGGTCCTGGAAGGCGCCGCGAACGGACGCGACCAGGCCACGATCGGCCGCGTCGCCGCGCGGCTTGCCTCTGTCGCCTCGCGGGGTGATCGTGTCGCGCAGCAGGACGAGCGCCGGCAGGCTGAAGAGCAGGAACCAGCCGGCCACGAGCAGGTTCGAGGCGCGGACGTTGAAGCCGTCTTCCGTGCTGAGCGGGAGCCAGGGCGCAGCCTCGCCGAGACCGATCAGCCCGAGCAGGGCGACCACGAGGCAGGCGAGTCCTCCCGCGTAGCCGAGCCCCCACGCGTAGCCCGAGAGCCGCCCGATCGTTCGGGGCGTCGACAACTGGGGCAGGAAGGCGTTGTAGAAGACCATGCCGACCTCGAAACCGACGTTCGCGATGACGAACAGCGTCAGTGCCGAAAGAACGGCGTTGCCGCTTCCGGGGACGACGAAGGCCAGGCAGGCGGTGGCGCCGACCGAGACCAGGGTCGCGGCGACCAGGAAGCGTCGCCGAAGGCCCGAGCGGTCGGCCATCGCGCCGAGCAGGGGCGAGACGACGGCGATGATCAGGGAACTGATCGTGATTCCCCGCGACCACAGGGCGGTGCCGCGGTCCGCGTCCTCGGCGAACGTCTGCGAGAAGTACGTGGCGTAGACGAAGGTCACCACCAGGGTGGTGAAGGCGGAGTTGGCCCAGTCGTAGAGACACCAGGACGCCACCGCTCCGCGGCGGGCGGCAGGCTGCGATCCGCTGCCGCCAAGACCTAGAACGGTTCGTCCTCCCACCAGGGGAAGTAGGACGGCATGTCGGAACTCACCTTCATCGGGAACTCTGCCGGGCGCTTCTCAAGGAAGGATGTCACGCCCTCTCTCGCGTCGGCGCTTCTGCCGCGCGTGTAGATGCCCTTCGATTCCACCCGGTGCGCCGCCATCGGCGATTCGGCGTCGAGCCCCTTCCACAGCATGTGCCGCGTGATCGCGACCGAAACCGGCGAGGTGTTGGCCGCAACATCCCGCGCCAGCTCGCGCGCCGCGGGAAGCAGTTCGCCGGCCGGCAGAACGCGGCTGACGAGGCCGGCTTCGAGCGCCTCGGAGGCCGGGAAGACCCGGCCGGTCAGGGCCCACTCGGAGGCTCTGCCCATGCCGACCAGGCGGGGCAGGAAGTAGGTGCTGCAGGCCTCGGGCACCATTCCCCGGCGCACGAAGACGAAGCCCATCCTTGCCTCGGTGGAGGCGAGGCGAACGTCCATCGGCAGGGTCATCGTGATCCCGACACCGACCGCCGGGCCGTTGATCGCGGCGATGATCGGCTTGCGAAGGGCGTAGATCCGCAGCGACAGGACGCCGCCGCCGTCCCGGTAGTCGTCGATGGGGGCATTGGAACGGGCGAAGGTGTCGCCGCCGGAGGACAGATCGGCGCCGGCGCAGAATCCTCGGCCCTCTCCGGTGACGACGATGGCGCGGACGCTGTCGTCCGTGTCCGCGCGGTCGAAGGCGTCCATCATCTCCGCCATCATCTGACCGTTGAAGGCGTTGAGACGCTCGGGCCGGTTCAGCGTGATCGTGAGGACGCCGTCCTCGAGCTCCTGGCGGGTCGCCTGGTCGTGCGGTTCAGTTGCCATCTCGTTCTTCAGCCTCTCCATTCCGGTGTTGCAGGGTCAGCCGGCGCCGCCGTCCGACGGGGTCACGCCGGGTACGGGGAAGCGCAGGCAGAATCGCTCGATGTCCCTGCGCATCGCCTCGAGCCGGTCCTCGTCGCTGTGGCGCCGCAGGGCGTCCACGATCCACTCGGCGAGCAGCTTCATCTCCGCCTCCTCCATGCCGCGCGTGGTCGCGGCCGGGCTGCCGAGGCGGATGCCGCTGGGCCGCAGCGGCGGCCGCGGATCGTCCGGGATCAACTGCTTGTTGACGGTGATCGACACCCGGTCGAGGGTTTCCTCGGCGACCCGGCCGTCGATGCCGAAGCTCTTCTGGGTGTCGAGCACCATCATGTGGTTCTCGGTGCCGCCGGTGACCAGTTCGGCGCCCCGCTTCATCAACTCGTCCGCCAGCACCCTGGCGTTGGTC
The DNA here is from genome assembly GCA_009836625.1 of Holophagales bacterium. GTDB lineage: Bacteria > Acidobacteriota > Thermoanaerobaculia > Multivoradales > Multivoraceae > Multivorans. Next base: position 744,278 of record VXVC01000004.1, on the reverse strand, counting down.
AGCACCTGTCGCGCGTAGACCGCGAACTCCGGTTCGAGCGCCTTGCCCAGGGTGATCGCCAGGGCGGCCACGGCGTTCATGTGAGGGCCGCCCTGCAATCCCGGGAACACGGCCTTGTCGATCTTGAGGCGGTGTTCCGCGCGACACAGGATGAGGCCGCTCCGGGGCCCGCGCAGGGTCTTGTGACCGGTCGTCGTCATCACGTCGAAGCCGTGGTCGAGCGGGTTGTCCATCGCGTTGCCGGCGATCAGGCCGCCGATGTGGGAGACGTCGGCCATTGTCAGCGCGCCGACATCTTCCGCGACCTGCTTGAACTCGCGGTAGTCGTAGTCCCGCGGGTAGGACGAGTAGCCGCAGAGGATCATCTTCGGCCTGTGCTTGCGGGCCTGGGCGAGCAGGGCGTCGAAGTCGATCGCGCCCTTGTTGGCCGGGTCGGTTCGGTAGCGGATGAAGTTGAAGACCCGGCCCATGTGGGACACCGGCGCGCCGTGGGTGAGGTGGCCGCCGTGCGACAGGTCCATTGCCAGCACCGTGTCGCCCGGATCGAGGAAGGCGAAGTAGACGGCCTGGTTCATCGGCGAGCCGGACAGCGCCTGGACGTTGGCGTGCTCGGCCCGGAACACCCTGCAGGCGCGCTCGATCGCCAGCCGCTCGACCGCGTCCGTGAACTCCTGGCCGCCGTAGTACCTGCGGCCGGGATAGCCCTCCGCGTACTTGTTCGTCAGCACCGAGCCGTTGGCCGCGAAGACCTCCGGGTAGGTGTAGTTCTCCGACGGGATCAGCTCGACGCCGCGCCGTTCGCGCTCCTCCTCGCCGGCGATCGCCGCCCACACCGCGGGATCGTTGCGCGCCAGCGCCTGTCGGTTCGAATCCACTACGCGGTCGGCCGCCGGCGACCGCGGCCGCCGGCAGCGTCAGCTACTTGAGCGCCGCTTTCGCGGCCTCGAGCAGAACCGCCTCCGGGAGACGGACCCTGAAGTCCGGGTTCACGTAGTGGAAGGCGATCCGGCCGTCCGTGTCGAGCACGAAGACGGCGGGCACCGGCAGCATGTGGTGATCGTCGCCTGCGTACTCTTCGAGGTCGAGCTGGTAGCTCTCCCGGTAGGTCCGCACCATCTCCTCGTTGCGGAAGGCGATGCCGAACGCCTGCGAGGCCGCCATGCCCCGATCCGAGAGGAGCCGGTACTTCAGCTCGTTCTTGTCGACGGTGGCGTGCAGTTGCGCGACGATGTCCGGTGAGACCGCGAACAACTGATAGCCGAGGTTGATCAGATCCTGCTCTATCTCCTGCAACTGACCCAGTTGCGTGTTGCAGTACGGTCACCAGCCGCCGCGGTAGAAGATGAGAATCGTCGGCTGGGCCCTGGCCGCGGCGGCCAGGTCGACGACACCACCGTCGGCGGCGGGGAGTTCGACTTCGGGGACGGCGCTGCCGACCAGGAGCGGCCGGACTTCCTCCGCGGTCGTCGGCACGTCTGCGGGAAGCGCGGGAGAGGCGCAAACCAGGGCCGCGCCAGCCAGGAAAGCTCTCGTTTTCATGGCCCGGAGCGTAACACGCGGGCGGCCTGCCGGCGCTCACGAATCTCGTCCCAGGGGACCACGCCGGTGCGGGCGGCCCAGTCGTTCCAGAGAGCGGCGAGCGCGGCGACCTGCCCCGGTTCGTCGGCGGCGAGGTCATGGGCCTCCGTCCGGTCCGTCACCAGGTCGTAGAGCTCCCATTCACCGGGATAGCGGGACACGAGCTTCCACTTGCCGGAGCGTACGGCGCGGTTGCCCTCGTGTTCCCAGAACACCGCCTCGCGCTCGAGCGGCTGGTCCTGGAACGCCGGCAGCAGGCTCGTTCCCTCGACCGGAATCGAGTCGTCACCGGCTCGGCTGCTCGGGTGGGGCGCACCCGCGGCGTCGAGCGCGGTCGCCATCAGGTCGATGACGTGAGCGACTTCGCGCACGATGCCGCCGCCGTCGGCGATCCGCGCCGGCCAGTGGACGATCAGCGGCGAGGCGATCCCGCCTTCGTGTACCCAGTGCTTGTACAGGCGGAACGGCGTGTTGCTCGCGTGCGCCCAGTGCGGGCCGTAGCTCTGGTAGCTCGACTCCGGCCCGGGCAGGACGCTCGTGTCGTTGCCGACGGCCACCGGGCTGCCGTCCAGGGCCTGCTTCGGGATGGCGAGACCCGTCCAGCGGTCCGTCAGGACTTCGGCGCAACCGCCGTTGTCGGCGAGGAGGAGGATCAGCGTGTTGTCGAGCCGGCCGGTTTCCTCGAGCGCCGCGACGACCTCGCCGATTCCGCGGTCCATGCTGTCGATCTGCGCGGCGTAGACCTCCATCGCGCGCTCGAACCAGGGCCGTTCCTGGTCGGGAACGTCCTCCCAGGCGGGCACTCTCGGGTCGCGTTCGGCGATCGGCCAGTCGGCGTCGATCAGCCCCAGTTCGATCAGGCGCCTGCGGCGCTCCGTGCGAATCGCATCCCAGCCGGCGGCGTAGCGTCCCCGGTAGCGGGCGATGTCGTCCGGCAACGCGTGCAGCGGCCAGTGCGGCGCCGTGTGGGCCACGTACAGAAACAGTGGGTCGCCGCTCCGGTCGCCTGCCGCGTGCTCGCGCACGAACCGCGCCGCGTGTTCCGAGATCGCATCCGTGTAGTAGTAGACGGGGGCTTCCGGGTCGTCCGGCGGCGTGAGTTCGACGGGTTCGTTGTCCTCGGTGAGGGAGATCGGATCGTAGAAGCTGCCGGCGCCGTGAATCGTGCCGTAGAACCGGTCGAAGCCGCGCTGCCGCGGCCAGTTGTGGGTCGAGGTGAGTTCGTCGTTGCCGCTCCAGTGGCCCACGTGACGGGTGACGTGCCACTTTCCCGACATGTACGTGCCGTAGCCCGCGGCTCGCAGCGCCTCGGCGACGGTGATCGCATTGGCCGCGAGGTCGCCGCGGTATCCCGGCAACCCATCGTCACCCATCATGTGGCCGACACCGGCCTGGTGCGCGTAGAGGCCGGTCAGCAGGGAGGCGCGGGTCGGGCAGCAGCGGGCCGTGTTGTAGAAGTGGCTGAAGCGCAGGCCGTGCGAGGCGAGGCGGTCGAGGTTGGGCGTGTCGATCTCGCCGCCGTAGCTGCCGAGGTCGGAAAAGCCCATGTCGTCGGCCATGATGAGGACGATGTCGGGCCGAGGCGCGGAGTCCGTGCCGCCGCAACCGAGGACGGTCAGCCCGGTCGTCGTGAGCGCCACGGCGAGGGCGATGCCACCGGCCGGCATCTTGCATGATGAAATCGTACGGCGCATGGACGGAGTGTACTTAGACAGCAGGTTGAGACGCGGTGGACCCGTGGCCTGCTTGCTGACTGTCGCGACGCTCGTTTTCGTCGCCACTCCTGCCGAGGGTCAGCGCCTGCTGACGCTGGTGCCGCGGGCGACTCAGCCCGCAACCGTGGCCGCCCAGGACTTCGGGCCGGACATCCCTCCGATCGCGGTTCAGGTCGACCTGGAGCTGCTGCGCAGCGAGCCCGGCCGGCTGGAACTGCCGACGCCGGACGGCCGGGTCCTGTCGGTGGACCTCAGCGTCTTCGAGGATCGGGGCGGCGGCGATCTCATGTGGTCGGGCGGTTTCGCGGGCGCCGACCACGACAGCGTCGTGCTGACCGTGGAAGGCGGCAGCCTCGTCGGGTGGTTCGGTGAGCCCGGCGGCGTGAGGTACCGGATCAGCGCCCGGCCCGACGGTGACGGTCGGATGGCCGGCGGGACCGGCTTGCCGGGTCCGGAGCCGGAGGCCTTCTGTTCCGTGGGTGGGGGTTCCGATCCACGCCTCCTGGGTCCGGCACGTCTTCCCGCCGAAGCGATGGCGGTCGATCTGCCCGCACGAGTGGAGGCCGCCCAGAACCACGAACAGCTCGACATTCTGGTCGTGTACACGAGGACGGCGGCTTCGAATTGGGCGGATCAGGGAGGCGCCCGAGCGGCGATTCGAAGCGCCGGCGACTACCTGAACATGGTCCTGCGGAACGGCAACGTAGGGGTGAGCGCGAGAATCGTCCACATGGCCCAGCTCTCGGGGCTGGACCGTGTCGGCAGAGACGGCGACGGTCTGTACGGAACTTCGATCATCACGCAGTTGCGGTACGACGGGGAGGCGCTGCGCCTGCGACGGGAGCACGGCGCCGATCTGGTTCATCTCTTCACCGGGGAGTCTCCCTGGGCGCTTGGAGGCGCCTGTGGACAGCACTACCTTCTGTTTCGCGACGAGACGGCCGAGGAGTTCTCGGAGTTCGCCTACGGTTGGACCTCGAACGGCTGTTCCGACGATGGACCGATCTTCGCCCACGAAATCGGCCACGGGCTGGGCGCTCACCATGACCCCGCGAACGGCGGTTCTCCGCGGACCGCTTTCAGGCCGTATGCCTTCGGGCACGGCAATCTCGATCGCATCCCGAACGTCGGGACGATCATGAGCTACACCGGCCAGGGCGAACCGTACCTGTCGAGCGTGCGCGTCAAGCCGCAGGGCCGGGTGATCGGCATCGCCAACGAACGGGAGAACGAACGGGCCCTGCGCGAGAGCATCCACATAGGCGTCCACTACGGAGACTCCGTTGAACCCCTGCCGGAGAACGCTCCCGCGGCGCCGACGAACCTCGTGGTCCGGATGGCCGACGATATCTCGGTGCGGCTGTTGTGGCAGGACAACGCACCCGACGCCGATGGCTACGAAGTGACGTTCTGGCAGTGGGGCGAAACGGGGGAACCGTGGACGCGACGGTTCGAGGAGCGGAGGTCGGCGATCCTCGACCTGCCAGTGGCCGGGGCGGGTACCCGTTACTTCTTCTTCGTCAGGGCGGTCAGTGGGGAAAGCACCTACTCAGCGAGAAGCAGCACGGTCACGCTGGCGGTTCCGGGCGCGGAGCCGGCTCCGCCGTCGGGACTCGCCTGGCGCCCGGTCGCCGAGCAGGATCCCATCCGCACGGGGACGAACTCGGCCCGCGTGAGCTGGGTCGACAACTCGGACGACGAAGCTCGCTTCGAGGTTCAGCTCCTGTACCGGGGAGTGCTGCAGCGCCGAAAGTTCGTCTCTGCGGACAGTGAGTCGACCCTCCTGACGAGCCTCTTCCCGGACATCACCTACAGCGTTCGGGTCTATGCACACGGCACCACCGGCACTTCCGCCAGCAGAGGGTCGCTCATCCTCCGGTCGCCGCCGCTGCGGGGCCCCCGGCCCGTCTCCGGCCTGACCGCGAGGGCGACAGGCGCCACCTCCGCTCGCTTGACCTGGCAGGACAACTCGTCCGACGAAACAGGCTTCCGGGTGTTGGCCTTCGTCTCGGGTTGGTATGGCCTGTTCGAGGCCGATGCCAACAGCGAATCGCTCGAGATCGAGGGGCTGGCCCGCGGCGGCAACTACATCTTCTTCGTTCTGCCGTACAACGAGGCGGGGCTTGGCGAGCGCAGCTTCACGAGGTTGGGATTGGGGGCGGCGGACCGCGGCCCGGCGGCGCCGACCGGGCTCGACTGGGGAGTCGAGGGTGGCGGCGCCGGACTGACCTGGAAGGACAACTCACGTGGGGAGACCGGCTTCGAGATCCAGTCGCGACCCGAGTACGACACGCAGGACACGACCGTGGTAGGTGGCGGCCGCTGGACGCGGGTCGCCCTGGTTCCGGCAGGCGCCACGTCCTTTGCCCTCGACCGCAGTGAAGACATCGACTACCGTGTGTTCGCCTACGACGACTCGGGTTACTCGCGCGCCAGCAACACGGTCAGGGGGATGCCGGCACCGAGCGGCGACCCGCCGGGACAGGAGGATGGTGGGCTGATGGTCCTTCCATCGGGCGAGACCTCGGTCGACCTGTCCTGGACCGGCAGGTGGACACGAGCGGCGCGTGGAAACCTCGCCGTCGAGGCGCGGAACCCGGCGAGCGGCTGGATCGAGGTGGCGATGGTCGAACCGACCGCTGGAGGCACGACGGTCGTCGCGCTGGAGCCCGAGACGCCTTACACGTTTCGGCTTCGGTCCGGAGCGGCGGACTACTCTCCGGAGGCCAGTGTCACTACCGGTGCCTTCCGGGGCGCTTGCCGGCAGGGGGCCGACTATCTCTGTCTCCATGACGGACGCTTCGAGGTGAGGACGCACTGGAGCAAGCCGGACGTGCTGGAGGAGTTCGGTGCGGGCACGGCCGTGCCGGTCGACATCTCGGACGAGTCCGGCCTGTTCTGGTTCTTTGATTCCGGGAACATCGAGCTGATCGTCAAGGTCCTCGACGGACGCACGACCAACGGCAGCTACTGGGTCTTCTTCGGCGCGCTGTCCGACGTCGAGTACTGGATCACGGTGAGAGACGCGGAGTCGGGCGGGCGGCGGACGTACCACAACCCGCCGAAGGAAGTCTGCGGCCAGAAGGACCTTCTGGCGTTCAGCGATTCGACCGGCGGGACGGTGCTTTCCGGTACGGCCGACTCCATCGCGGGCCGCCCGGGCTTCGACCTGCTGCGGATGAACGTGGCGTCTCTCGACGTGTCCGGTATCGACCTGGCGAGCGACGGCTCACGTCACTGCGATTCGACTGACGAGCGGCTGTGCCTGCTCGACGACCGGTTCTCGGTCGAGGTCGAGTTCATCGACCCGAACGTCGATGCGGACATGCCACAGGCCGCCAGCGTGATTCCGTCGCTGACGACGGGAAAGACGGGCTTCTTCTGGTTCTTCAGCCGCTCGAACGTCGAGCTGGCGGTGAAGATGCTGGACGGTCGCGAGGTGAACGACAGGTTCTGGTTCCTTTACGGAGGCCTCTCGGACGTGGAGTACACGATCACGGTCACGGACACGGCAACCGGTAGCGAAGCTAGCTACAGCAACGAGCCGGGGAGCATCTGTGGCGAGATCGACATCGAGGCGTTTTGAAAGTTGGATCGCGATACGTATCGAAGCCTGATCGGACAGTTCGCGACCGGCGTCACGGTCGTGACGACGAACGTGGACGGCAGGCTCCACGGAATGACGGCGAACGCCGTCTGCTCGCTGTCGCTCGAACCGCTGCAGCTTCTCGTGTGCGTGGACCGGGAGTCGAATTGCTACCGGCAGATGCTGCGGGCGGAGGCCTTCGGCCTCAGCATCCTGGCGTCCGACCAGGAGGAGATCTCGAACACGTTCGCTCGGACGACCGCGCCGGCGGCGGGCTCGCTGCTGGGCGTCGCCTTCCGGCAGGGAAGCCTGGGTGAGCCCCTGATCGAGAATGCGCTGGCCCATCTCGAGTGCCGGATCGCGGAGCGGATCGATGGCGGCGATCACATCATCGTGATCGGAGACGTGGTCGCCGGCGAACGGCTGCGCGACGCGGAGCCGCTCCTGTTCTACGGCGGCCGCTACGCCCGGCTAGGCGGCTGATCTGGCGCGGACTGCCGTCAGGCGACCAGGGGGCAGCTCGGATCGAACTCCCGGTCCAGCGCCGCCAGCTCGACGATCGCCTCCTGGATGACCTGCTGGGGCGTCGCCCCCTGATCCACGCGACGCAGCCACTGGATCGCCGGGTTGCCCTGAGTGAGCACCCCTTCGATCGGTTCGAGCAGCGGGGCGAAGCCGTGACGATCCGCCGTCTCGGCGACATCGTCGAGCAGGTGGCGAACCCAGTCGCGGAACGTGAGCGATCGGCCGTCGACCCAGTTCACGCCGACCGCGTCGAGGCTCTTCGTGCCCGCGGCGCGCTCGTTGCCGGCGGCCAGCGCCTCGAGTTCCGGTGAGGACTGGTCGCGCAGCGGATCGAGGTCGGGCTGTTCCAGCACCTGCCAGACCCGGGCCTCGTAGAGCGCGGTGACCGCCTGCAGGACATGGGGGTCGCTGATCCGGTCGCAGATCCGGAGTTCCAGACGGTCCAGGACCCGTGGAGTCGCCGGTCCGTTCGGCCGGATGCCGAGCCACAGGTGCCGTTGGTTCTGCATCGTGCCGCTCTCAAGCTGTTCGTCCATCCAGACCGCGAGTGTGGCGGCGTCCGGGAAGAACGGCACCCGTTCCGGGGTCAGCGGGAAGCGAAGCCAGCGACTCGAGTGGTGGCCGGTCGGTTTGCCGGCGAGAAAGGGCGACGCGGCGGTCAGGGCCAGGAAGAGCGCCGCTTCGAGCCGCAACACGCGGTAGGCACGGAGCAGCTCGTCCGGTTCGTCGATCCCGAGGTTGATGTGCGTGGAAGCGGTGACTACGCGGTTGCCGTAGGCGTCCCGGATGTAGCGGTAGTAGGGGTTGTTCGGGTCGGAGAAGTGGAAGGAGTCGGGGTCGGCCAGGGATAACGCGCCGCCCGGCACCAGGGTACAGCCGTGCTCGGCCTCCAGGTAGCGCCGCAGGGCGCAGCGCTTCGCCATCAGGCGGTCGATCAGGACCTGGTAGCTCCGGTAGGGCGCGGTCGTGAACTCGACGTTCCGGCCGTCCGGCTCCGTCGTGTAGCCGTCCATCGCCTCCTTGACCTGGGCGGAGAGCGGCAGCACGTGGCCGTCGGCGGTGCCGGTGTAGACCTCCTCTTCGAGGCCCTTCAGTAACTGCCGGTGCAGCGATAGTTGGTCTGCGGTCATCGAGCTGCGGCGCCGGTCAGGGCGGTGACTCTAGCAGTAGAGTCGCGGCGTCCGCGCCGCGCTGATACACGGGGAACAGGCCTGCTCCACAAGTTGCTACGATCGCCGGCCCATGGAGATACAGGGCAGGAACTGCGTCGTCACCGGCGGCGCCAGTGGCATCGGCAGGGCGCTGTGCCGGCGGTTCGCCGCAGGCGGCGCCAGGGGAGTGGTGGTCGCCGATCGTGATGGAGACGGAGCTGCGGCGGTGGCCGAGGAGATTGGCGAGGGCGCCATCGCGGTCACCGTGGATGTGGCGGTGGAGCAGCAGGTTCAGCACATGGTCGCCCGGGCCGAGGCCGCCTTCGGCGACGTCGACCTCATCTTCTCCAACGCGGGCATCGGCACGATGGGCGGCGTCGAGGTGAGCGACGACGGCTGGCAGAACATCTGGGACATCAACGTGATGTCTCACATCTACGCGGCCCGCGCGGTGCTGCCGAAGATGATCGAGCGGGGCGAGGGCTACATCGCGAGCACCTCCTCGGCTGCGGGCCTGCTCTCGCAGATTGGATCGGCGCCGTACGCGGTGACCAAGCACGCGGCGGTCGCCCTGGCGGAGTGGATTGCCATCACGCACGGCCACGAGGGCATTCGCGTGTCGGTTTTGTGTCCGCAGGCGGTGCGCACCGCGATGACGGCCGGCGGTCCGGGAGTGGCCGGCGTCGACGGGATGATGGAGGCCGAAGAGGTTGCGGAGATCGTCGTGCGCGCGATCGAACAGGAGCGCTTCCTCATCCTGCCGCACCCGCAGGTCCAGGAGTACATGCGCCGCAAGACCGCGGACTACGATCGCTGGCTCAACGGCATGAGGCGGCTTCGCGAACGATTCCTGGCAGGCGCCTGACGCCGCCGCCCTGCTGCGACTGCCATTTCGCGAGGAGGTCCCTGAAGATGAAGCTCGCCGTGGAGTTCCCGAGTGTCGTGTACCGCGAGGGTCCGGAGGCCGTCGCCCGATTGGCGACGGCGATGGACGAGATCGGCTTCGATCAGCTTGACATCTTCGACCACGTGGTCATGGGCCACGACACGGACGGTCGGGAGAAGAACCGCTACCCGGCCAAGATGCCGATCATGGAGGCGTTCGCGACTCTGGGCTACATGGCGGCCTGCACTTCCCGGGTCGGGCTCGGCACCGAGGTCCTCGTCCTGCCGCAGCGGGATCCCGTGCTGACGGCGAAGCAGGCGGCGACGCTGGACACGCTCTCCGGCGGTCGCCTGCGGCTGGGACTCGGCGTCGGCTGGCAGGAGTCGGAGTACGAGGCCCTGGGCCAGAACTTCAGGAACCGCGGTCGCCGCATGGACGAGGCGATCGAGGTGCTTCGAGCCTGCTGGAGCCAGGATCCGATCGACTTCGAGGGCGAGTTCTACCGGGTCGAGGCGATGGCGATGGAGCCGAAACCGCCGCGTGGCGCCGCGCTGCCGATCTGGATCGGCGGCCACAGCGAGGCGGCGCTTCGTCGCGCCGGCCGGCTCGCGGACGGCTGGATGGGAGTCGCTTCGCCGGAGCTGTTCGAGAACGGCGATCAGGCCATCGCCACCGTGCGCCGGCACGCCGAGGAGGCCGGTCGGGACCCATCGGCGCTCGGGTTCCAGGCTCAGGTGTCACCGCCGCCGCGGCCCGGCAACGAGAGCGACCGGACCTTCTACACGGAGCCCGACCGGGTCGCCGCGGCCGCCGCGAGGCTCGGCGAGATGGGATTCGATGGCGTGGCGCTGAACCTGACCGGCCTGTTCCTGGCCGGTGCCCGAACGGTCGACGCGATGATCGACGGCGCGGCCGCGCTGCACGAGAAGCTACGGGCCGAACTCGTCTGACCCGGCCTCGGGCCGGTTCCGGCGCCACTGCAGGTAGGCGCCGATCATCAGCCAGGCGCCGACCGCGAGCAGACCTAGGGGCCAGAACTCCCAGACCCGGTCCATGTCGTAGCCGAACGTGTGGTCGAGGAGGAGGAGAAAGCCGAGCACGAAGAGCCCGGCGCCTCCGAGAAGGGCGAGCTGTCCGGCCGGGGGCGCCTTCGCGGCGTCCTGGACGCCGAGGTCGGGTCCGTGACCCTGCTCGATCAGGGACGCCTGACGGTAGGCGTCGATGATGTTGAAGAGCCACACGAAGGCCACGACCATGCCCATCAGCCCCTCTTCCGTGGCGAGGTAGATCGACGTCACGGCGAGCAGGAAGAGCACGATGCCGCGCTGGTAAAGCCCGTTGTAGACGTGGCCCAGGCCAGGGAAGAGGGCGAGAACCACGCTTACGACGTGCCTGGCGGTCAAGCCGCGCTGCGAGGCGGACGCGCCTGGTGGCGGAGGCGGAGCCTCGCCGGGAGTCTGGCTTGCAGCCTGGTCGGGTTCGGTCATCATGCGAAGGTCCTCTCTCGATCGTCGCGACTTTGCGGTCGGTTGGGGCTCGATCGGTTCGTTGCGGGTGATTCGTCTCCGTTGCCGCTGTCGGCGAACGGGAGCAGATCGGCCAGACCGTTGAACGCGGCGGACGAAGAGTCGACGGCGCCGCGAAACCAGGCGCTGACACGGCCAGTCGGCAGGTCGAGGGGTTCTCTGAGGAACCCGGTTGCGGGCCAGCTCCCCTGGAGCCGTCCGAGCCGCTGACTGAGTTCGGTGTGAATTGACGCCCCGGCGCGCGACGCCGGTTCGAGGAGGCGCTCACCGGCGACCGCGCGGAACTCCGACGACGCTCTGCGGCCGAAGGAGAGCGGATCGCCCAGGGCCAGGGTCAGAGCGACGGCGAGCAGGTAGCTCGCGGCGATCGTGAGGCCCGGTCCACGCCAGGCATGGGGAGTCGTCAGGCGGCTGGGGCGCACCGGGATCGCGAGCAGCCGTTCCATCAGCGCGGCGGAAGGCTCGAGGCGGGGCCAGTGAACCGACTCGAGTTCGGCCGTGCGCGCCTCGCCGTCGCGGTCCAGGTGTTCTCCCACCGCGATCTCGAGAAGCCCCCGGCGGAGTTCCTCCGGAAGGGGGAGGTCGGAGCCCAGCCCTCCGGCTTGCCGTTCGTCGCGGCTCATCGGTAGGCCCCGTCCCGTTTCGGTGTCCGATCGCCGAGGTTCCGGCGCTGTCGATCGACACGTCGCATCAGATCGAGCCGCGCGCGTCGCAGCCTGGACTTCATCGTGCCCTCGGGCAGGTCGAGAAACGTGCAGATGTCCGCGTAAGTCAGGCCCTGCAGATCGCGGAGCATCAGAACCTCGGCGAAGGGCTCCGGCATCTCTTCGATCGCCCCATAGATCAGGCGCAGCTTCTCCCTTCGTTCCGCCCGGGCGGCCGGGTCGCTGTCGCCGGCCTGGTGCTTCAGAATCTCCTCTGAAACCACGACTGCCCGCCGCTCGGTCCGGGTGCGCCGGTAGTGGTCGACGCATAGGTTGCGCGACAGGCGGAGGGTCCAGCCGGCGAGCGGCACGTCGCCTCGGTAGCGGTCGAGGTTGCGGTAGAGACGCAGGAAGATTTCCTGGGTCAGGTCCTCGGCCTCGGCCCTGTTGCCGGCGAACTGAAAGGCGATGTTGTAGATGCGCCGACCGTAGCGCTCGATCAGCTCGGCCCAGGCATCGGCGTGGCCGGCGGCGGCGCGCCGGGCGAGGAAGAGGTCGGGGTTGGGTGTAGGGGGCATCGTTCTCTGATCAGGAAGACGCATGGTGTCCGGCCGAAGTTGCAATGTCCGCGCCCGCGTGGATCCTGCATAATCCACCGTCCGATCTCCCCGTCCCGGCCGGGCCTGGCCCGCGTCGGGGGATACCTCCATGCCTGAACGACGACCCATCCTCGTTACGAACGCCCTGCCCTACGCCAACGGCCCGATTCATCTGGGTCACATGGTGGAGGCGGTGCAGACGGACATCTGGTGCCGGCTGCAGCGGATGCGGGGCCGGGAGTGCTACAACGTCTGCGCCGAGGATGCGCACGGCACGCCGATCATGCTGCGCGCCGAGCGGGAGGGAATCACGCCCGAGGAACTGATCGGCCGGCTGGCGGAAGAGCACCTGGAGGACTATCGGGGCTTCTCGATTCACTTCGACGACTACTACACGACGCACTCTCCCGAGAACCGGGAACTGGTCGAGGAGATCTACGGGCGGTTACGTGATCGGGGATCGATCGACCGGCGAACGGTCCGCCAGTTCTACGACCCGGAGCGGGAGATGTTCCTGCCCGATCGTTTCATCAAGGGCACGTGCCCGCGCTGCGGAGCGAAGGACCAGAACGGCGACAGTTGCGACGAGTGCGGCTCGACCTACCAGCCTTCGGACCTCATCGATCCCCGGTCGATCGTCACCGGCGCACTGCCGGTCGAGAAGGAGTCCGAGCATCTGTTCCTCCGCCTCTCCGACTACGAGGAGCTGCTGGCAGACTGGGTTGGCGATGGCCGCCTGCAGAGCGAAGTCGCCAACAAGCTCCAGGAGTGGTTCGACGACGGACTGCGGGACTGGGACATCTCCCGCGACGCGCCGTACTTCGGGTTCGAGATACCGGACGCCCCGAACAAGTACTTCTACGTCTGGGTCGACGCGCCGATCGGCTACATGGCCGCCTTCCGCCGATTCTGCGACCGAAACGGCGTAGGGTTCGAGGACTTCTGGGGGCCCGACAGCGATGCCGAGCTGTACCACTTCATCGGCAAGGACATCCTCTACTTCCACTGCCTGTTCTGGCCGGCGATGCTCCACGGCGGCGGCTACCGAACACCGTCGTCGGTGTTCGTCCACGGCTTCCTGACCGTCGACGGCGCCAAGATGTCGAAGTCGCGCGGCACCTTCGTCATGGCGCGCACCTACCTGGAGCACCTGGATCCGGAGGCTTTCCGTTACTACATCGCGGCCAAGCTGAGCAACGGGCTCGCCGACATCGACCTCAACCTGGAGGACTTCGTCCTGCGGGTGAACTCGGATCTCGTCGGCAAGGTGGTGAACATCGCCAGCCGCTGCGCGGGCTTCCTGCACCGGCACTTCGACGGCCGGCTGGCGGCGTCGCTCGACGCGCCCGAGCTGGCGGCGGCCGCCGCCGCCGAAGCGGAGGAGATCGCCGAACTCTACGAGGGTCGCGACTACAACCGGGCGCTCCGCCACATCATTGGCCTCGCGGACCGCGCCAACCGCTACATCGACGACCGGCGCCCCTGGGAGGCGGCGCGTGACCCGGAACGGGCTGAGGAGGTGCAGGCCGTCTGCACCACGGGCCTCGAGCTGTTCCGGCAGTTGGTCGTGTTCCTGAAGCCGGTCGTACCGGCGATCGCAGGGCGGGCCGAGACCTTTCTGAGGACGGGACCCCTGGTCTGGGACGACGTTCATACGCCGCTGCTGGACCGCGAGATCGGTACCTTCGAGCCGCTGCTCGTGCGAGTGCGGCCGGAACAGGTAGCGGCGATGATCGCGGCTTCGGGCGAGGACGGCGCCGGGTGAGGCGATGACGGCCGCCGCAACCGCGGTCGTGGCTGACCGTCTGACCAAGGTCTACAAGGTCTACGCCAGCCCCTGGGGGCGGCTGCGGGAGGCGGTGACGAGACGGCCGGCGCACGTGCCGTTCCGGGCGCTCGACGACGTCAGCTTCGAACTGCCCGCCGGCGAGGGGCTGGGCGTGGTGGGGGAGAACGGCGCGGGCAAGAGCACCCTGCTCAAGATCGTCGCCGGGGTGACCCGGCCGACCTCGGGGGAACTTGGCGTCCAGGGGAGGATCGCCTCCATCCTGGAGCTCGGCTCGGGCTTCCACCACGAGTTCACGGGGCGTCAGAACATCCGCCTGAGCGCCGCGATCGTGGGGCTGGACGAGCGGGAACTCAGGGAGAGGACCGGCGACATCATCGAGTTCAGTGAGCTGGGACCGGCGATCGACCAGCCCGTCCGCTCGTACTCGACCGGCATGACGATGCGGCTCGGCTTCTCGATCGCCGTCCAGGTCGAGCCGGACATCCTGGTCGTCGACGAGGCGCTCTCGGTCGGTGACGGCTACTTCCAGAAGAAGTGCATGGACCGGCTCCAGGGATTCGTCGCCGCCGGCGGCACCCTGCTGTTCTGCTCGCACGCGATGTACTACGTGACCGCGTTCTGCCAACGGGCGCTGTGGCTCCGCCAGGGCGAAACGGCCGCCTCGGGGCCGGCGCTGGGCGTCGTCGGCGAGTATGAGCGGTTCCTGATGGCCAAGAGCGGCGAGAGTGCCCGGGAGACAGACCAGCGCGCCGACCCGGTTTCGGCGCAGGCGCGGATCGTCACCGTCCGGGCCGTCGGTGCTACCCGGCGGCGGGCTTCGGAACCCTGGGCTCTCGAGGTCGAGTGGGAGAGCCGGGAAGAGGAGTTGGGCTTCCATTTGGCGGTGGGCCTCGACACCGCGGACGGCGTCCAGGTCTGCGCGTTCACGACCGAGCGGGCCGGGCTTCTGCCAGTCAGGGGCAAGGGATGCCACCGCGCGGTGGTGACGGTACCGCGGCTGCCCATGACGAAGGGGGACTACTCGGCCTGCGTGTTCCTGCTGGACGAGGAGTCCCTGCACGTCTACGACCGCAAGGTGGCGGCGAACGTGCTGGAGATCGAGGCCGGACGTTTCGAGCCGAGCCTGTTCGACGTGCCGCACGAGTGGGAACTCGATGGTCGGCGGCCCGGAGCCTCCGGGGAGGACGCTTCATGAAGGTACTCGTGACCCGGCCGATTCCGGAGCCGGCGGTCGAGCGGCTGCGCGCGGAGCCTGGGATCGAGACGCGGTTACTCGAGGAGGACGCGGCTATGGACCGCGCGGCGCTGCTTGACGCCGCGGCCGAGGCCGAGGTGATCCTGGCCCTGCTGACGGAGCGGATGGACGCGGAACTCTTCGACTGGGCGAGCAACCTGCGCATGGTCGCGAACATGGCGGTCGGCTTCGACAACGTCGACATCGAGGCGGCGGAGGCCCGCGGCATCTGGGTCACGAACACGCCGGGCGTGCTCGACGGTGCCACCGCCGACCTGGCGATGGCGCTGCTGCTCGCGGCGGCTCGTCGATTGCCGGAAGCCGAGCGATTCCTGCGCGCCGGTCGCTACCGGCGCTGGGGACCCATGCTGCTGACGGGCCAGGAGGTTCACGGCCGGACGCTCGGCATCCTCGGAATGGGTCGTATCGGCGAGGCGGTCGCCCGCCGCGCCCGGCTCGGGTTCGAGATGGAGATTCTGTACTGGGACGAACGGGGGCGTCCGGAGCTGGAGCGCGAGCTCGGCGCCCGGCGTACCGATCTGAACGAGTTGCTCGGCGCCGCCGACTTCGTCTCCATCCACCTGCCGCTGACCGAAGGGACGACCGGCCTGATCGGCCGGGACGAACTCGCCCGGATGAAACCGACCGCGGTGCTGGTGAACACCGCCCGCGGGCCGATCGTCGACGAGGGAGCGCTGGCGGCGGCGCTCCGCTCGGGCGCCATCTGGGGCGCCGGCCTGGACGTCTTCGAGCGCGAACCGGAGGTCCACCCGGACCTTCTCGACGTCGACAACGCGGTCCTGTTGCCCCACATCGCCAGCGCCTCGATCCCGACCCGCCTGGCCATGGCCCAACTCGCCGTGGACAACGTTCTGGCTCTGCACCACGGCGAGGAACCGCCGACGCCCGTCGTTCGCGGTACGCGTTGAAGGCCGCCCGCGTGGGGTCAGGGGAGGGGGTCCCGGACGGCCGCTCACCCCCGCTCGGTGGATGTGGGGATTGGGGTTCGCTTCGGTCGCCTGCGCTCCGTTAGTGCGGTGCTGGAGGGGATGTCGTCGGGAGTCGCTTGGCTCCAGCCCGCCGGGACCCCCTCCCCTGACCCCACACGGGCTGATGTCGTCGGTCCGCGGGAGTCAGGCGCCGATGCGGAAAGAACGGGCGACCCGGAAGCCTGTGTCGGTGGCAGCGAAGTGGGGCACCTCGTGCCGGAAGAGGTTCGGGTGGAGTTCCTGTGGCTGGAGTCGGAAGGAGCCGCCGCAGAGGATGCGCTGGTCGTCGGTTTCGGGAGCCTCGGCGACCCACTCCCAGACGCTGCCCAGCATGCCGTGGAGGCCGAAGTCGTTCGCGTGCCTGTACTGAGGGTGCTGGACGCGGCCTTCGGAGTTCCCCGCGTGCCAGCAGTGGCGGTCGATGGCCTCCGGAGTGGCGGTCCAGGACGGCTGGTCATCGGACGTCGAGGAACCCCGGCATGCGTAGAGCCACTCCGTTCGGGTCGGCAGTCTCATCGGCTTGCGTGACACCTCGGCGTACCAGCGGCAGTAGGCGTGGGCCTGGTTCCAACTGATGCCGACGGCGAGATCCCGGTCACCGGAAGAGAGGGGGGATCGTCGGTAGTCGGGATCGAAGGATTTGAACTGCTCGTTCGTCACCGGCCACTTGCTGAGGTAGAACGGCTCGATCGTCACTGTTCGTCCGTCGATCAGAACCTCGCCGCCCGGTACGAGCCAGAGGATCGTGCGCGGGACGTGGGCGTAGGAGCGGGGCAGCGGGCTGCTGCTGGCCACGGCTTTGGGGCCGTTCAGGAAGGGCGGCTGCCGAACACCTTCGGCGTCGGCATCCGGGCGCGAATCGACTCGAGTTCGTCGACCGTCACTGTGGAGATCCCGTTCTTGCGGCAGTGGGACTCGACCGAGCGCACGACCATGCCGCGGACGAAGGCCGGCACCCGCTTCATGCGAGCCTCGGCTTCGGGCTCCCAGGCGATGCTGGTCGAGCTGTCTTCGCCGTAGCGGGCGAGAGAGGCCAGCCCCGTGCGGTCGCCGAACGCCTGGAGTTGGTCCGCCGTGAACGAGCCGGGCTCGTGGGTGCAGAGCGGGTCCTCCGCCATCAGGTCGCCGGTCATCCCGAAGGCGCGGGCCCGGCAGCCGCCGCAGACCGTCGACAGCTCGCATGAGCCGCAGCGACCGCCGAGATCGTTGCGACGTCGGATCGACTGGAACAGGTCGGAGTCGTTCCACAGCTCCGAGAGCGTTGACCGTTTGAGGTTGCCGCCGAACACCGGCAGGTAGGGGCAGGGCGTGACGTCGCCGTTGGGTCGGATCCCCATGTAGTGGGTTCCGGCCGGGCAGCCGCCGGCGCCGCCGTCGTAGGCCTTGAGGAAGGGCGAGTCCGGGTCTCCCGCGAGCAACTGGCGGACGTAGTGGGGCGCGCACTTCGCGTTGACGACCATGCGCCCGCGGTAGTTGCGCTGGATGGACGTGAGGGCGGCCAGCACGTCGTCGTAGTCGGACGGCGACAGGTCGGAGACGAACTGGCCGCGGCCGGTCGGAACCAGGAAGTACAGGTTCCAGACCCGGGCCGCCAGTTCACTGTAGGCGAACTCAGCGATCTCCTCGAGTTGACCGCGGTTGTGAGCCCCGGCCGTGGTCTGGATGATGAAGGGCAACCCTGCCGTGGCGAGGTGCCCGGCGCCGTCGACCGTGTTCTGCCAGGCGCCGCGAACCCGCCGGAAGCCGTCGTGAACCTCGGCGTCGAGGGCGTCGAGCGACAGGGCGAGGCCGCGGACTCCCTCGCCGGCCAGAATCCGGGCCAGGTTCTCGGTGATGCGCACGCCGTTGCTGCCGACGACGACCCAGAGGTCCCGTTCGGCCGCGTAGCGCACGATCTCCAGGATGTCCCGGCGCAGCAGCGGCTCGCCGCCGGTGAGGATGACCAGGGCTTCGGGAGCGAACTCGCAGATGTCGTCGATCACCTTGCGACACTGGTCGGTCGAGAGCTCGGAACGGTCGGCGAAGTTCGCCGTCTGGACCAGGGGCTTGCCGCCGGCGTCGAGGTAGCAGTGCTCGCAGGCCAGGTTGCAGCGGTAGGTCAGATTCCAGGAGATGACGTACGGGCGCGCGAACGCCGCCGGATTCACGCTCGCCTGCCGCTCCAGGGGTGACACCGTCATGGTAACTCCCTGGCCGGTCAGGCGATGCCGAAGAACGAGCGGGCGCGTTCCAGAACGGCCGCGTCCACCTCTTCGTAGCCGTGGTCCTCCGCGAACTTCTCGATCCCCGCGACCGCCGAGGCGCGGACGATGTCCGGGATGTTGGCTAGCCGCTCGCGGGCCTCAAGGGTCCAGGGAATGCCCTCCGGAGCGCCATTGCCGCTCTCGACCGGGCTGGCGTTCTCCCCGGCCCGTGTGCCGGTCATCGGAACGCCCATGTCGGCCAGCATGCCGGTGAACGGGCACTTCGACGCGGCCGCGGCCGTCTCGGGATCTTCCGCGGTGCCGATCTTCACGCCCAGCGATCCGACCACCTGGGTCTCGTGCGGGTTCGTCATCATCGCCATTTCGGCCGAGCAGGCGGGGCAGGCGTAGACCAGGGCGACCGAACCGCCCTCGGGGCCGATCGCGTGCTTGAGCTTCATCTGCTCGTCGCAGGGTACGCAGAGGAACTTCATCAGGTCTCCGGTTCAGCCGGCCCGCCGCTCGGCGAGACCGCTCAGGATGGAGTCTGCGGCGGCCTCGATGGCACGGGCCGCCGGCCCCCGCGGCAACTCGGGGTCGCCGGCATCGGAGGCCGCGGCCAGTCGCGGATCGAACGGTATCGAAGCGAGCACCGGGAGTCCAAGCTCGGGTGTCGTGCCGGCAGGGCCGTCGAACAGGGTTCTGACCTCGTCGCAACTTCCGCAGTAGTAGCCGCTCATGTTCTCGATCACGCCGAGAGTCACGTTCGGGGTTCGCCGCAGGGCGGCGGCCGAACGCGCCACGACGCCTCGTGCCAGTGCGGTCGGAATCGAGACGAGAACGAAACGGGCCGCGGGTCCCAGGACCTCGGCGTACTGGAGCGTGCGCTCGGCGCCGGGCGGCAGGTCGATCAAGAGGACGTCGAGACGTCCCCAGTCGACGAGGCCGAGCAGCTGCTGGAACAGGTTGAACTCGCGAGTGGCGCGCCAGACATGGGAGTCGCCGCGGGCAACGCTGGCGAAGTCCAGGTCCTCCGACTCCGGCACCGCGGAACCCATCGAGACGACGCCGAGTCCGGTCGCGGTTCGGGGCAGAGCCATGCCGCGCCCGCCCGGAAGCAGGGCCGCGTTCTCGAGGCCGGCGAGCCGCGCCTGGCAGGGTCCGTTCAAGTCGGCGTCGAGGACGGCGCAGCGGCGGTCGCGGCGCTCCATTGCCAGGGCCAGTTGCATGGTCAGGGTGCTCTTGCCGACGCCGCCCTTGCCGGAACCGATGGCGACGATGTGCTCGACTCCGGCCAGGGCCTCGGCGATGCGCTCCCGCTGCCGGCCGACCTGGCCGGCGATGTCGGAACCGCCGTCCTCGATCAGGTCGAAGTAGCTCTTCATCGCGCTAGGGAGAGTAGCAAGTCCCTCAGGCGGGGGCTGCGTCGCTCTCGTAGCGAATCGTCCTGGCGCCGGGTCTGAAGCCGACCTCCTCGAGGCGGCCGGCGGGGGCCTCCGACGGATGGACCCGTGGCAGGTGGAGCGAACGCCCGGCGCGGTTCGCCGCGATGGCGAGCAGCGAGCGCAGGAGCGCGGGAACTGGCATCTTGCCGCCGAGGGCGAGGATCTCCAGCGGTGTCCCCGCTGGCGGGGCCGCCAGGAACGGCAGGGGCTTCTCCGCGTCGCCGTCGCCCCGGTGGAGCAGCCAGGCCTCGAAGCCCCGGTCCGTGGCGATCGCAAGGCCCCGCGGCCGGTCACGGAGGTTCCGGATGCTCAGGGGAGAGCGCTGCCAGCAGCGGTCGAGCTCCGGAACGACCTCGAAGTCCTCCTGCGAGGCGAGTTCGGCGGCGGCAACGCCGGCGACGAGGTCGACGCCGGGGACAACTGCCGGCGCCTCGCCTGCGTAGGCGTAGTCGGTCAGGACGTCTCGCTCGGTGAATCCGCAGGCTTCAAAGAAGCGGCGGCCGAGGGCGTCGTCGTCCGGCAGTTCGACGAGCATCAGAGTCGGTTCGAGGATCGCCATCTTCTGGCCCAGCGAAGTCATCATGTGGCGGCCGTGACCCCGGCGGCGATGGTCCGGGTGGACGGCGACGTGGAGCACCAGGCTGGCGATCGGCTCCCGCTTGGCGGCGATCAGGACGCCGATCGGGTCGGATCCCTCGAAGGCGACCATGCAGCTGCTGGTCCAGAGGTTCATCTCGCGGCCCAGCCGTTTCATGTGGTCCACCGTCAGGCTCCAGGGCCGGGCTCCGGAGCCGACGTTACAGCGCTCGTACGCGTCGACGATGAGGGGGACGTCGTCCGAACGGCAGAAGCGGTAGGCGGTCACCCCGCTACTCCGTCCGCGGCGCCGCCGCGGTCGCGAGCCTCGCGGGGGAGGGCGGAGAAGCGCTCGGCTCCTGTTCGGGGATGCGCAGGATCAGGAGGATCAGCATGGAGAAGAGGTACAGGCCGACGAAGGTGGTAAAGGCCAGGTCGTAGCTGTTGAACCGATCGTAGACGTAGCCCGCGAAAGGGACGCCGACCACCTGGATCGGCAGCAGCATGGGGCTCATCAGGCCCATCACGCGGCCAAAGGAGCGGCGGCCGAAGCAGGCCCCGATCAGCGTTCCCCACAGCGGCATGATGCCGCCCATGCCGAGGCCGAAGACGGCGACGGCGGCGAGGACGGCCGGGTAAGTCTCGGCTCGCAGCAGGCCAGCAGTGCCGGAACCCATCAGGCCCACGGCCAGCCACATGGCGCCGCGACTGCTCAGCCGGTCGCTGATCCACCCGAACACGACCTTGCCCAGCACTCCCATGGCTGCGATCGTGGACAGGCAGAAGGCCGCCTCGACCGGCGGGAAACCCAGATCCGTCGCGTGGGCGATGATGTGGGTGAGGATGGCGGAGTTGGCGCAGAAGCACATGGACACGACGAGGACGATGACCCAGAAGTTGCGGTTCGCCAGCGGCTGCATCCACTCGAGTCGGGGCCTGCGGGGTGGGGCGCCGCTGGCCGTCGGCAGGGGTGCGACGGGTTCGACGCCCGCCGGACCTTCGCCCGGCGCCGGCGCCGGCGTCCAGTCGCCGGCCAGGGAAGTCGCCGCTCCATCGGGGTGCAGGCCGACGTCCTCGGGACGGTCGACGACCCAGCGCCGCACCGCCGGCAGAACGAAGAGAAGGGTCAGCGCACCGTAGAGCACGAAGGTGCCGCGCCAGCCGATCAGGTCGATCAGGCGGGTCGCGACGGGAGCCATCACGACACCCGAGAGGGAGATGCCCATCGTGGCGATGCCGAGCGCCATGGCGCGCTGGCGTACGAACCAGTTCGCGACCAGGGTCGAGGCCGTCACCCCGCCGATCAGCGCCGCGCCGAGAGCCAGGAAGGTGCCGAGGACCAGGTAGAACTGGACCAGGTTCTGGACCGTCGCCGTCAGCAGCAGGCCGAGCGCCAGCAACCAGGCGCCGGCCGTCATGATCCGCTTCGCGTGTCCCTGGTCCAGGGCATGACCCAGGAACGGCGCGACCAGGCCGTTCGTCACGCCGAACACGGCGACGCCGATGCCGACGCCGACCCGGCCGCCCCCGAATTCAGAGGTCAGGGCGACGAAGAAGGCGCTGAACGAGTAGAAGCCGAAGCCGACGGAGACGAAGAGCGCCAGAAAGGAGACGAAGATGATCTTCCAGCCATGGAAGACCATGCCGGTGGGGGGAGTCGGCAGGGCTCTATGCCAGCAGGTCGTCCAGCTTGAAGACCGCTGCCGCGTTCTCGCGCAGGAACTTCGGCCAGACGTGGTCGCGGAGCGGGAGGTCGTCCATCTCGGTGAAGATGCGCTCGTAGGAGAGGCCGGGGAAGTAGCCCGCGTACATGAACTTGTTGGGTCCCCGCTTGTTCGCGAACTCGATCACGTTCCTGGGGTAGTGCTTGGGCGCCCAGGCCGAGGGCGAGTAGTAGAGGTTCGGCCACTTGAGCATCAGCTTGACGCAGAGGTCGGTCCACGGATCGCCGCCGTGGCGCATGACGACGCGGAGCTCGGGGAAGAACCAGGCGACTTCGTCCAGCAGCCCCGGGTACTGGCACTTGTAGGGTACCCGCGGTCCCGGCACGCCGACCAGCATGTTGATCGGGATGTCGAGCTCGATGCACTTGGCGTAGATCGGGTAGAAGCGCTTGTCGTCGATCGGCACCTGGGGGTACGCCAGGCACGGCGCGGCGGAGGCGGCGCGGATCGCGGGGTGGAGGTTGACGGTCGCCTCGAGGGCGCGGACGCCGTCCATGCCGGCGTTCGGATCGACGCCGACGGCGCCGAAGAAGCGGCCGGGGAACTCCTCGAAGATCTTGAGCGCCGGGTCTGGGTTCTGGGCGCTGACCCCGATCTGGGCGATCCGCACGCCGAACGCGTCCATCATCGCGACGACGTCGGCCGCCGTCCATGCCCTGTCCATGCGCCGTCCGGCGTCCTTGAACAGGTACTGCGCCGGATGATGGGAGAAGTCCTCCGTTCCGCGGTCCCGGCTGAGCCGGCGCACGGCCTCCATGCCCATGCCCTTGCCGCCGGCCGGAATGTCGAGAAACAGATCGACGACGCCGATGTCCCTTGGTCTACCCATCTTCACCCCTGGTTCGGTTCCGGGTTGGCGCCAGTGCTTCCGGCGGCGGTTGCTATGACCTCGATGGCGGCCTCTCGCATCGTGACCGCGAGCGTGCGTCCGTCCGGGCTCACGCTCGGCTGGAGTGCTCCGATCGCGCCGGTCGTAACCTGTTCCGTCGCACCGGTGGCGATGTCCACCCGCCACACCTGGAAGGGCCCGAATCGGTCGTTGCGCGAGTAGAAGAGCGACGCGCCGTCGGCGCTCCACTCGGGCGCGCTGTAGGGCTCGCCGTTGGCGAAGGAGAGAACGGCCGTGGGGGTCCCGCCCGCGGCGGGCACCGTGTAGACGGTGACGCGTCCGTCCTCGAACGAGCGTCCGTAGAAGGCCAGCCGCTCGCCGTCCGGCGAGTAGCGGGCGCCCATGGCATAGCCCTGGAACCCGTCGAGCGGGACGCGGACAGGGTCGGCGGTCGCGAGCCCCGTCGCCGGATCGACCGCGACCGAGTAGACGGACCCCGGGTTCCCCTCGGACGGCCGCCCGTGGCTGCTGAAGGCGAGCGCCCGCCCGTCCGGGCGCCAGTCCGGCTCGCCGGTGTCCGCGCCGGGTCCGAACCGCGTGAGTCTCGTGGGTCGCTCGCTCCTGTCGACCGGGACGAGCCATATGTCGTCGCTCTGTTCCAGGTGCCCGTGGAAGGCGAGCCACCGGCCGTCGGGCGACCACGCGGCGCCGTAGTCTTCGTGCTCCTCCGAGAGCAGCGTCCGGACCGTGCCGGTCGGCGCGCCCTCCGCGTCGAGGTCGAGGACGCCCAGGTCGAAGTCGATGGGCATCCGGAGACGTCGCCAGGAGAACGTGGTGAAACCAAGCGCCCTTCCGTCGGGACGCCAGGAAGGCAGAAAGGAGCTCGTGCCACCTGCCGTCGTTACGTCGGCAGGTTCCCCTCCGGTCACCGGAACGAGGCCCACCGCGGTGCGCGTGTGGTACACGCTGAGAGCGACGCGACCGTCGGCCAGCGGCGTGACCGCTAGCACGTCGCGGCCGTCGTGCGTCAGTCTTTCGGCCGGGCCGGCGTCGAGCGGCACGCGCCAGCCGACCAGGAGCGAGTCGTCGGGCCCCGCCGCCGCGAGATAGAGCGCGTCTCCGGTGGGGGACCAGTCCACGCGGCTGTCCCAGCCGAACCGGAAGTCGGTGGCGAGCGTGCGCGTCTCGCCGGTCGCGATCTCCGTCACGGCCAGGTCCGCGTGGTACCCGCCCGCGACCTGAAGGTGCGCGACCGAGCGTCCGTCGGGAGATCGAACGGGCGCGGCCCATCCTTCGGCGCTCTCGACGAGCACGGTCGCCTGGTCGAGGTCCGGCGCATACGCGACCCACGAGGTGTCGGCGCCCCCCTCGGCATCGGCGGAGTCGTGTCGTAGCGCGGTCACGGTCCCGTCGGGCAGCAGTCGCGGATGGTCGACGCGGGCGTTTCCGGGATCCACGATGCGCGATTCCTGGCCGGTCGCCGGGTCCAGGGTCCAGACCCCGTGATGTTCGGCCCGGCGGTCGACGTACACGACGCGCGAACCGTCGGGCGACCAGGTCACCCGGAACCGTTCCGCCGGCGTTGTCGTCAACACGCGACCGACCCCGGTGGCGACGTCGTAGACCGTCAGCGATCTGGCGCCCGCGGCAAAGTCGGCGAACACGACCCGGTCGCCCGCGGGCGACGGGATGCCGGGGTAGGCGTCGTAGAGGTCCGTGTGGACGTGTCGCGCGAGCACGACGTCCGCGATCTCTTCGACGTTGTTTCCGCAGGCCGACGCTGCGAGGAGCGGTACTGCCAGCAGGCAGCGGGACACAGCCCACCGACGCCAGGACCGCCGCGGAGACTGCACTCAGGCTTCCGGTTCGCCGGCCTTGCGCTTCTCGTCGAGGGCCGACATCAGGCCGACCTCGTTCAGGTAGCTGTCGGACTTTGCGAGGTAGGTGCCGGCCTTCGCGTCCTTGGCCGCTTCGACCTGGGCTTCGCTCGCGCCGGTTTCGGCGAGAGCGGAGAAGGGGCATCTGCCGGCGGCGGTCGCGGCTTGCGCTTCGGCTTCGGCGACATCCTTGGCGGGTGACTCGTCCTTCTTGGCGATCTCGTAGGCCGCGATCATCTGCTCCATCAGCTTGCGGCCGAGCTCGATGCCCTCCTCGACCGTCTTGATGCCGATCCGGGAGACGTGCTTCTCACGGGCCACCAGCTCGACGCGCTCCTGGGTGCGGTCCCGCATGAAGCCGGCCGGGACCCGGAGGATGCGCTCGGTCGCATCGGCCGACCACTCGAAGGTCGAGAGCAGCGGGACGCGGTCGTCGTCGCGGGCGACCAGCTTGCGCTCGTCCGCGGTTGCTTCGGCGGCGCTGTTGCCGTTCGCCTCGGCCGCCTCGCGGGCCTCGATCGTCACCGGCTCGCCGGTCTCCTCCTCGATCATCACGCGAGCGAACTCGAAGGTGACGGTCGGCAGCTTGCTCATCCGCGCCTTCTTCTCGATCCGCGCCTTGGCGCGGCGGCGGCGGTAGGCGTCCTCGATCGTCTTCAGCGCCAGGCGGGCGTCGCCGGTCCACTTCAGCTTGCGGCCGTCGTAGGTGGTTTCGACCTCGAGACCGCCTTCCATCTCGGCGATCCGTTCCAGCATCTCTTCGGTGATCTGCTCGAAGGACTCGCTGCCGCAGACGCCGCAGCGGACCGGGTCAGGCTCGGCCGAGGTCACGCCGCACTTGCGGCAGATGAAGGTCGGCCGGCTGCGCGCGAGCTGCAGGGCGATCTTCTCGGCCAGCGCCTCCGTCTCGCGGGCAGTGTACTTCGGCATGTAGCGGTCCATCGCCTCGTCGAGCACATCGCTCGAGATCACGCTATGGCCCTGTTCGACCGCCAGCCGGTAGAGGGCGGTGCGGGCGATGCCGCGCACCTGCTCGGGTACCCGCTTGAAGCGCTCCTCGGCTTCGGGGGTCCAGCGGATGCTCTCCTCGGCCTTGACGTCGAGTTCCGGGTACTCCAGGCGGGTAGTCAGGAGCAGGTCGCAGGGGCAGGCGCGAAGCAGGTTCTCGGCGTTGCTGCCGAGGCCGGACTCGCTCTCGTCGCTGTGGACGCCGACCCGGCCAATGACCAGCATCCAGGGGTCGATCTTCCGCGCGTGGTCGAGGACCTTCTGGAACGCCTTGCCGTCCAGCAGGGTCTTCGTCAACTCGACGCCGACCTCGGTCGCCATCGTCTCGGCGACATCGAGGTGGGACTGGTAGATCTGCGCCAGACCCGTGTCGATGATCTCCTCGTGGAGCTGGTTCTGCTCCTCGAAGCGGAAGATCTTCGCCGCGCGCTCGGTCAGCACGTTGACGACGCCCTTGAACACCGAGTAGTGGAGGTAGGGGTCGTAGACCGAGATCGCCTCGACCTTCTTGCCGAAGGTCTTCGCCAGGTCGATCGCGGTCATCAGCGCTCCGAAGGACTGGGGCGAGCCGTCGACGCCGACCAGGATCGTGTCGCGGCCGTCGGCTTCGGCCTCCGCCTGGTGGCCATGCCCGTTGCCGTTGCCGTTCGTGGCCCCGGCCTTCGCAGGGAGGCGCTTGATGACCAGCACGTCCCGGTCGGCGGTACGGGCGACGCGCTCGCAGACCGAGCCGATCTGGGTGTCGCGGACGCGGCCGATGCCCATCACCCCGAGCACGGTCAGGTCGTAGCCGGACTCGCGAATGTCGCGCACGATCTCGACGTGGTGCTTGCCGTCCATCATCTTCGGCTCGAAATCGAGCCCGGCGTCGTCGCAGACCGTCCTCATCGGCTCCAGGTAGCTCTCCGAGATGAGCTCCAGCCCCATCGTGATCAGCGAATCGTGGATCTTCCGCTGGCGGTCGAGCTCGGTCTCCTCGAGGTACTCGTCCGGCAGCGTGTACTCCATCTGCTTGAACCGGTAGTCGTGCATGCTGGCCGCGTAGACGTGGCAGCCGACCATCGTGGAGTCGAACTTGCGGCCCAGCTCGACCGCCGAGGCGATCGCCTGGTTCGAGTAGTCCGAGTTGTCGACGGGGACGTAGATCGTCTTGTACATGGTGGTGTCTCTTGTGTTGACGGAGTGTCGGGTCAGAGAGGTTCTGCTTGTGCCGGAGAGTCCAGGGTCAGACGGCGGGCGCCTCGGTCGCGGTGAGGGTGCCCGCGGTCTCTTCGCCGGCGGCCTGCTGGCGGGCCCGGCGGCGAACCAGGAAGACGACCAGCAACTCGATGGCGAGCACGATCAGAGCGGCGCGGAGCACGGGACCCGCTACGGTCTGCTCGGCGCTCGGCTCGGTGTAGACGTAGAACCAGGAGGACAGGGCCCGCTTGTTGCCGCGTTCGCGGTTGAAGCCGTCCCAGACGCTGAAGGCGACCGGCGTGTACTGCTCTTCGGCGAAGCTGACCCCGGCTCGCGACGAGCGCCTCCGCTTGTAGGTCACGGTCCACGCGCCCTGGTCGTAGGAGGTCACCGCCTCGACGATGTCCGCCTCGGTCGCTTCGATCGAGTCGCTGCCGCGGCCCCGGAAGGTGTCCGCGACCCCGTAGGTCAGGTTGACGAACCAGAGATCTACCGGGTTCTGGGCGTCGCCGTACAGGAAGTACGGCTTGAGCTCGGGAGTCTCTTCGGGCGCCAGCGAGGCCGGGAACTGCAGCGCCACGGCGTCCGAGAACTCGGCGCCGCCGGCGCCCGCGTCGGCCGCCCCAAAGAAATCGTCGCCACCGTCGCCGAAGAAGTCGTCACCGCTGTCGCCGAAGAAGTCGTCTTCCGCGGGCGCTTCCTCGCCGCCGAAGTCGCCGAAGAAGTCGTCCGAGTCGCCGGCGGCGTCGGTCGCGTCGCCGCCGATCCCGTTGTCCTCGTCCCACATCGGCACTTCCAGGCTCGGGTTGTTGCGGCCCGAGGTGTCGGCGCGCAGATCGTGCCAGCGGACCCGGAACGCGATCTCGTCGCGGTTGTAGACCGCCTGGGCCTCGATCGAGGTGACGGGGGGAAAGAAGTTGCGCCCCGGTTCAGTGATCTGGCCGACCAGGGGGAACCGGGTCATGGGCGCGGACTCGAACAGCGCGTCGAGCGCTTCCTCGTCCTGCAGGTCGAGCGGCTCCTCCGAGTAGACCGCCGTGATCAGGGTGCCGTAGTTCGGATCGTCCGCGTCGCCCAGGGAGTAGACGTAGTTCACCAGGTGCTGGCGATCCTCGACCTCGAGCGAGTCGGCGTAGGACGGCATGGGCGTGCCGTTCAGTCCGGTGGAGAACGTGCGGTAGATGTCCTCCTTGGTCGGGCCGCCGCGATAGGTCCAGCGCTGGGTCAGGTCGGCAGCCCTGATCGGGTCGCCCTTGTCGTTGACCAGGGTCGGCGCGGACGCGCCGTCACCGCGGCCGGCCTCGCCGTGGCATGCGCCACAGCCCTGCTCCTCGTAGACCACGCGACCGCGGGCGATCGACTCCTCGGTCGACTCGAGCGGCCGGGGAATGTCGATTGGCTCGGCGTAGCGGTCGGGGTTCTCGAAGTCGGGCGAGAAGGACTTGATGTAGTAGATGACGTTCTGAATCTCGGTGCTCGTCAGGTTCGGCCAGCCCGGCATCGAGGTGTAGGGGGCTCCGATCTCGATCACGCGGCGCAGATCGTCATCGGTGGGCAGCATGCCGTTCGGTGTGGTGCGGAACTTGTAGGTGCCGGTCGTGAAGTCGCGTGGCTTCGGCTTGACACGGGGAGTGGCGTAGCCGTTGCCGTCGCCCGTGTCGCCGTGGCACTGGCCGCAGTACTTGTCGTAGACGACTTTGCCGGCCGCTCGCTGCTCTTCCGTGCCGAGGTCGACCTGGGCGCTGGCGGACAGAGGCAGGAGCACAGTGGCGACGGCGAACGTTGCCGCAACCTGCCTGCGAAGCCTGGTCTGCGCGGTCATCAGTGCTGCCCCAGAGCGCGCGGTTCGAAGCCGTTGAAGTCGTAGATGAACAGGTTGACGTCCCACATCTCCTCGGTGGTGAGGAACTTCTCCCAGGCCGGCATGGCGCTGTCCCAGGGAGTTCCCGGCCCGGGGAGACCCGGTCCGCCCTTGGCGATGCGCCAGTGGACGAAGGAGGACTGCAAGGCAGGCAGCGTGCCGACGTCGTTGAAGTTGCTGGGCACAGGGTTCAGACCGTGGGCGAACATGCCGTCCCCGCCCATGCCGTCGCCGTGGCACCAGAAGCAGTTCTCGTAGTACACGCGGCGACCGTTCTCCAGGTGCTTGCCGTACAACTCGGGATCGTCTGCCTTGTAGTGGAGGTACGGGTTGTCGCCTGTCGTCATGTTGACCGTCTCGTCGTGAACCGTGATCTCAGGCGGCGGCGCGGGGTGGATCTCCCGACCGAACCCGGGCGCCTCGAGCGGCATGGTCAGATCGGCGTAGGCGTTGTAGGCAGCCAACGCAGGAAGGGCGACGAGGAGTCCCGCGAGGGCGAGGCGATAGCGCGGTTCGAGAATCAGCCGCTTGATCGGCTGCACGGTCTCCGCCAGCCGCTCGCGGCTCGAAGACGCGTAAGCGACCAGCGCCAGCCCGGTGATCGCCAGGTAGATCGTTGCGACGGACTGCGGGATCGGCACCACGAAGCCGAACTTGAAGAAGGCCCACAGGGCGCCCAAACTGTAGAGGAGCCAGACGAGGGTGTGGGCCCGCCGCCACACGAGCACTCCGCCAATGGCGGCCAGTGCGAGAACGATGGGTAGGTTGAGTCCCCACATGATGGATCAGGTCAATAGCCGAGGTCGGTGTCGAGGGTTACGGTCGGCGTTCCGCCCAGGCTTTGCAACCAGGCGATCACCGCTTTCATTTCGTCTTCCGAGAGGCTGATCGGCGGCTGGTCTATCGGCTGCATTCCATCCGCAAAGCCGGGAACGATGAACGCGGCCGGCTCGTAGAGGGACTGGGCCAGGTATTCAAGACCGGAGAGCCCCTCGATCTGGGTCGCGGCTCGGGCGCCGATTCCGTCCAGGTCGGGGTAGCGCAGCGGCCCGCTCTGTCCGACCGTGTGGCAACCGACCAGGCACTGTCCCTTGCCGCTGGCGAGTTCGGCGCCGACCGCGACCAGGTCTTCCGTCGTCATCTCGGCGCTGATCAGGACCGGCGGCGGCGGATGGGCCTCCTTCTGCGGCACGATCTGGCCCAGGTACATGTAGAACGCCGTGGTGCCCACCACGAGCAGCACCAGACGGACCGGCATGGGGACGCTCAGCTTCATGCCGCTTGGCCTCCTTCGAGCCGGTCGCCACCGTCAGCGACCGCCTTGGGCTCCCAGTCCTTCTTGCCGCCGAGACTGCTGAGCCAGAAGACGACGCCGAGCAGACCGAAGAAGATGAGGACGGTGACTGACACGACTTGCGTTGCGAAGCCGAGGGTCGGCGTGTAGGCGTCCGGGGAGGTGTCCAGGATCACGCCGTACACGTGCCATTCCTGGCGTAGGCCGGAGCGGACGTAGCCCATCAGGCCCATCAGCCAGGTGAAGCTGAGCGCGATGAAGATGAGGGCGTACTGCGAGACTGCCGGCATCCTGCCCCATTTGGTCTCGCCCGACTGCGCGGCGTTGCGGTACAGGGGCAGGTCGATCACCGTGATCACGACCAGCGCCGCGAGCACCGAGTAGACCTGCGGGATCGCGAAGCGTATGCGTATCGCCGCGTCCACGTAGTAACCGTAGACGCCGTAGAAGATGACCAGGGCTGCGGCGGAGGAGAACACGATCGCCTGGGCGCGGGTGAGCAGTTGCCGGTGCGGGTGGACGGATTGCCTGCCGGTCCGCCGGTAGAGCAGGAAGCTCATGTAGGTCGAGAGGATCAGGATGTTGACCGCCGTGTTCTTGGCCGACATCTGTCCCAGGTAGGAAAGCTGCGGGTGGCTGCTGCCTCCCATCGCGGCGATCTCGGATACCGACGAGATGGCGTAGCGCGGCGTCGCCCAGACGGCGAAGCAGAGGGCGATCGCGATCAGCAGCCACTTGATGAACTTCTGGAAGTGGACGCCGCCCTCCATGCGGCCCATCCCCAGCCACAGGTAGTAGTTCGCGCCAAGGAACAGGTTGCCGATGAGGGCCGCCTGGATGACGAACAGCCAGGAGAAGGTGCCGCCCATCATCTGGATGCCCAGGGTCTGGCTGAAGGCGTAGATCTCGGCGGCCAGGTAGTAGCCCGCGAACGGCAGGGGGAGGAAGGCGATGATGGCGACGAAGTTGCCGACGTAGCCCATCCAGTCGAAGTGGGCCTTCTCCTCGTCCGTCTTCGCCTGCAGGTAGCGGAAGGCCGCGTAGGCCGCGGCGATCGAGCCGCCGAAGGCGACGTTGGCGATGATCCGGTGGATGTTGATCGGCATCCAGGTGAAGTTGAAGAACGCGTCCCGGAGGCTCAGGAGGGCGCCGCTCTCCGAGACGGCGGAAACGAAGTCGGGTACGCCGTCGCCGTCCACGTCGTCGCGCCTGCCGGGCGACATCATGAAGGTGAGCCAGGCGTTGGCGATGAACATGATCGCGGTGCCCACGATGTTCAGCATGAAGCCCAGGAACAGGTGCATCTTCGGCCCGAACTTGCCCCAGCCGTAGTAGTAGCTGTAGAGGAACAGCGCCTCCAGGAAGAACAGCAGGACGTAGGGCAGGAACGTCGGCGAGAAGATGTGCATCAGGTAGTTCGTGAACTTCGGGTAGAGGATGATCAGCCCGAAGGTCAGGAACGCGCCGAAGGTGGCGGTCATCGAGAACGAGACGGAGAGCAGCTTGGTGAACTCGTACGCGAGCTTGTTGTAGCGCTCCTCCTTCTTCACGTAGCCGACGAACTCGATGATGAAGGCGAACAGCGGCACCGCGAGAACGAACGCCGCGAACAGCAGATGAAGCTGCGCCAGCACCCAGACGGTGACCCGGCTGCCGACGAACGGGACCGTCCGGTACTCGGCCTCTTCGTAGGGCCTGGCCCTCGCTTCGGCTTCGTCCGCGGCCTGCTCGTCGACGATGCCCTGCTGGCGCGGCGTGAGCTCGGTTTCGCCCTGCTCTTCCTGGGCGGCGACCTGCCGGTCCGGCTGGCGGTACTCGTTGTCCACGAGGAATCCGCCCAGACGCACCGTGACGATCACGGACACGAAGGCGAGAACGCCGATGCCGAAGAGGATCCTGTTTCTGTTCATCTGTTCCCCGGGCGCTACTGGCGTGCCGCCCGCTCCGCCTGCATCGTGCGACGTTCCTGCTGCAGCTCACGGACGTAGGCCACGACCGCCCAGCGGTCCTCGACGGTGAGCGGATAGCGGTAGCCCGCCATCAGTCCGACACCGTTCGTGATCACGTCGTACATCCGGCCGTCGTTGTAGGCGGCGATGCGTTCGTCGTGGAGGGAGGCCGTGGGCGTGCTCGCCCGCTCGAACAGGATGCCCTGGCCCGTGCCGCGCTCGTCGTGGCAAGGCTGGCAGTAGATGACGTAGCGGTTCTCGCCGCGCGCGAGGACATCGTCGGTCACCGCGATGGGCGCGGTGTCCAGGAAGTAGCCCGCGTCGTCGCGGCCGAACAGCAGGCGGTGGTCGACGTCGAGCTGGCCGCGCGCCACGGTGCCCGCGACCGGCTGGCGCATCGCCATCCCGTCGTAGAAGAAGGCGCTCGCCTCCTGCGGGTCGTAGCGCTCCTGGTAGTCCATGTTCGGGTTGGGGTGGATCGGCGGAAACGGCGACGGCATGCCCCGGCAGCCGAGCAGGAGCAGGACGACGGCCAGAACCGCGGCTTCGGGCACCCTCCGCATCAGTGCGCGTCCTCGCCGTGGCCGGCGTCCTCGCCGCCGTCGTGGTCTTCGGCGGGCGGCGGCGCCGGCGTGATCTCGCGGTTCGGGTGGCGGATCTTCGCGAGGTAGGTCGTCCGCGGCTTCGTGTGCAGATCGTCGAGCAGCTTGTAGTTGCGGGGGCTTGCCTTCGCCTCGGAAACTCCGCTCGCCGCGTCCGTGATGTCGCCGAAGCGGATCGCTTCGGCCGGGCAGGCCTGCTGGCACGCGGTGACGACGTCGCCGTCGGCCAGGCCCCGCCCGTCCTGCCTGGCGTCGACCTTGGCGCGGCTGATGCGCTGGACGCAGTACGTGCACTTCTCCATGACGCCCCGGGAACGGATCGTGACGTCCGGGTTCTTGCCCAGCTTCATCACCTCGGGAGTGTCCTTGGTGAAGTTGAAGTAGTTGAAGCGCCGCACCTTGTAGGGACAGTTGTTCGAGCAGTAGCGGGTGCCGATGCAACGGTTGTAGACCATCGCGTTCAGCCCCTCGCTGTCGTGCACGGTGGCCGCGACCGGGCAGACCTGTTCGCAGGGCGCGTTCTCGCACTGCATGCAAGGCACCGGCTGGAAGCTCGTCTGCGGGTCGGACGGGAGGTCGTGGACGAGCTCCTGGAGCATGCTCGCGGGCTCTCCCTCGTCGGAGAAGTAGCGGTCGATGCGGAGCCAGTGCATCTCCCGGCCCTCCATCACCTGCTCCTTGCCGACGATCGGCACGTTGTTCTCGCTCTGGCAGGCGATCATGCAGGCGTTGCAGCCGACGCAGGCGTTCAGGTCGATCGTCATGCCCCACTGCGGCGAGTCCTGGTAGGTCCACTCGTCCCACATCGAGTTCTCGTGCGGTTTCTCGCTGTGGGCGGTCGCGAAGTCGGGATGCGTCTCGAAGTAGTCGAGATCGGCCTCGCGGACGATCGGGCGCCCCTCCATCGAGTGGTGGTCCTGGGTCTGCGCCAGCGGGTACGTGCCGCCGGTCGGGCTGAGCGTGCCGCGGGCGAGATCGGGCGCTTCCGAGCCGCGCAGCAGGTAGACGTTGCGCCCGGGAGCGCGGCCCTCGGCGTTGGCGGCGCTTGCGATGCGGCCCGGGAAGTCGCGGCCGTAGCCGAGGTCGAGCGTCACCGTGTTGTCGGCCTGTCCCGGCACCTGCCAGACGGGCAGCTCGAGCTCCCGCCCGCCGGAGGCCACGGTGACGAGGTCCTCGTTCTCGAGACCCAGCGCGTTGGCGGTGGCGGGGCTGATCAGGGCGGCGTTGTCCCAGGTCAGCTTGGTCATCGCGTCCGGCAGTTCCTGGAGCCAGCCGTTGTTGGCGAAGCGGCCGTCGTGAACCGCCGGGGAACACCGGAAGACGATCTCCAGGTCGTCGCTCGCGGCGATCGCCTGGGCGGCGTCGCCCGCGGCTCGCAGCGCGGCTGCGCCATCCTCGGCGGCGATGGCGGGGAGATCGGCGGCCGGCGCGGCGCTGCCGTCCAGCAGGCCATCGTGCAGGACCTTGCGCCAGGCCACTTCGAACTCGGAGAGCGCGACGGGGAACGGCAGCGACATCGGGTCAACTGGCACGGCCTCTTCCGCTTCGGCCTCTTCGCCCTCGCCGTCCGCGGCCGCTGCGGCTTCCGCCTCGGCCTCTGGCGGAGCCCCGGCGGCGGCCGCCTCGTCGGCGGCCTCCTCAAGCGGCAGGCCCAGGATCCCGGCCCACGTCTCGCGCACCAGGTCGCGGCCATCGCGGGACTCGCCCAGAGCGGCCAGCGCCACCACCTCGACCAGGCTCTTTGCGCCGTAGAGCGGCTCGATCAGGGGCTGCACGACGCTCGCCGTGCCATCGGTGGCACGGGCGTCGCTCCAGCTCTCCAGATAATGGGCGAGCGGCACGTGCCAGCGCGCGAAGCGGCTCGTCTCGTCGCGGTAGGCGCCCACGTGGATGACCGCGCCCGCGTTGCCCAGGCTCTCGAGTGCGGCCGGGAGGTCGAGGTCGGCGGGGGCGCTGTAGGCCGGGTTGGCGCCCAGGACCAGCAGGCGGTCGACCGCGCCTTCGTGGATGGCCGCCGCCAGGGCGGCAAGATCCGCGTCGCTCGAAGTGCCGGTGTCGGGTGTCCGGTGGTACGTCACCGTCGAGCCGGCGTTGCCGAGCGCCGAGTTCAGGGCGTAGACGGCGGCGTGGACGGCCGCGGGCTGGCGGTTTCCGGCGACGATCAGGCCGGCGCCCCGGTGGGCGATCAGGTCCCGCGCCAGCGCGTCGACCCAGGCGTCGTCGATGTCCCCGGCCGGCGCGCCGGCATCGAGCGGCAGTTCCAGCCCGTGACCCGCGAGCGCGCCGCCGAGCCGGGCGAGGAAGGCCGCGACGCGGCCGCTCTGAACCCGCAGCCGGTGGTCCGCGTTCGCCGCGGTGACCGAGTGGACGCCGTCGACGGCGTAGTGGCGCAGCGGGCTGCCGCCGCCTTCCTCGTTCACGCGCCGGGCCCGCGAGTAGCCGCGCAGGTTGCGAACGCTGTCGCCCTCGGTGCTGAGGAAATCGGAGTCCAGGGTCAGCAGGACCTGCGCGCGGTCCACGTGGTAGAGCGCATGGACGTGCTCGCCGGCGGCGAGCGCCGTCCCCTGGTCGGCGTTCTCCTCGCTCACCGGCTCCCAGGTCACCCAGTGTGCCTGCGGATAGCGGTCGAGAAGGGCTTCCTTGAGCCGGACCAGGGTCGGCGACGAGGACGGCTCGGCGAGAATGGCGAAGCCGGTGCCGTCAGCCGCCGGGCCGAGGTCGCCTTCGGTCCAGGCGGCCACGAAGTCCTCCCAGGAGGACGCTTCGTTACCGAAGCGGACGGACTTGGAGCGGTCCGGGTCGTACAGGTCGAGCATCGAGGCCTGGGCCCACACGCTCGACGCGCCGTCCGAGAACGGATGAAGCTCGTTGCCTTCGACCTTGGTCGGCCGGCCTTCGTGGCTCTCGACCAGCAGACCGAGTGCCCGGCTGCCGAACGGCATCGTGGTGGCGTAGGCCAGCGGAACGCCGGGGACCATGCCCTCGGGAGCGTCGACGTAGGGGACGATGTGCTCTACCGGGCGGCGGATGATGTCGCAGCCGGTCAGGCCGGCGAGCGAAGCGGTCCCACCCAGCATGGCAAGCGCGCTGCGCCGGCTGACGCCGTCCTGCAGCAGCTCGGGCGGCGCTTCCGACGCACCCTCCGGGAACTCCCGTTCGAGGACGGCGACCGGCCCGGAATCGCCCTGTAGTTGCTCGAGGCTACGCCAGTAGGTTCTCTCCGGCCGATTGCCGTTGCCAGCGCTCATCGGTGGCACCCCGTGCAGTCCTCGGGCGGCGCGAGCGACCGTTCCGTGATCGCCAGTTCGGCGAAAGCCGCGTGGTCGCCGGTCGGTATCCACTCCATGTCGGTCACCGCCTCGAGCGGACGCAAATGCGGACCCGGGTCGCGGTGACAGTCGAGGCACCAGCTCATACTCAGGGACTCCGCCTGGTAAACGACTTCCATCTCGTGGACCGGACCGTGGCAGGTTCCGCAGCCGACGCCGGCTCCGACATGAACGCTGTGGTCGAAGAAGGCGTAGTCGGGCAGGTTGTGGATACGTACCCAGCGCATCGGACGATCCTGCTCGATGCTCTTGCGAATCGGCTCCAGCAGCTCACTGTCCCGGGCGGCGACGTGGTGGCAGTTCATGCAGACCTGGGTCGGGGGGACGTTGGAGACCGCCGACTCCTCGACCGAGGCGTGGCAGTAGCGGCAGTCGAGGCCGAGTTCGCCCACGTGGAGGGCGTGGCTGTAGGGCACGGGCTGCGCCGGGCGGTAGCCGACATCGGTGTACTCGGGCGAGAAGAAGTACCAGATGCCGCCCACGACGACGGCGCCGACCACCGGCAGGGCGACCGCCGCGTACAGCGGTAGCCTGAGGGTCCACTTGGGGAAGATCTGAGGCAAGATTCCGTACCTTGAAGCAGGGTACGAAGCCCTGCCCGTCCTGCGGTCGCGCGGAGTGTACAGCGTGGGTTCGAGGCGGTCAAAGCCCGGCTTCCGGATAGGCTCGAGCCATGTCCGAGGAGCGGCTTTCCGGTTCCGATGAGGGGGTGCAGAAGCCCCGCAGGCGCTCGCTGAACCCGTGGTTTCTCGCGGCGCTGGCGGGGCTCGTCCTGATCCCGGCGATCAGGCCGCTGCTCCGGTTCGAGCCCGACCCGCCGCCGGTCCTGAGGCAGTTGCCCGACTGGCGCCTGGTCGACCAGAACGGTGAGTCGTTCGGCAGCGACGAACTGGTGGGTGAGGTCTACGTTGCCTCCTTCCTGTTCACGCGCTGCGCCACGGTCTGTCCACGCCTCACGGCCTCGCTGCGCCAGTTGGAGCGGCGCTACCGCGAGGAGGGCGTGGAGGAGGTGAGGCTGGTCAGTTTTTCGGTCGACCCGGAGCACGACACACCGGAACGGCTCCGCGACTATGCCGGGAGCCGGAGCATCGACCTGGAGCGCTGGAGTCTCGTCACCGGCGTCGAGCCGGAGGTGCGTTCGATCGTCGTCGACGGTTTCGCCCTGCCGATGGGAGAGCGGCTGGACCTCGCCGGCGGTCTGGTCGACGTCGCGCACGCGGCGCGGCTGGCTCTCGTCGACCGCGACGGCGCCGTCCGCGGCTACTACGCCTCCGACGCCGTCGGCCTGGACGAGGTCTTCCACCGCACCCGGCAGATCCTGGCGGAGTAGCGTCCTTATCCGGCCCGTTCCCGCGGTCCTGGCGGTTCCATCTCCAGGATCCACTGGCGGATCAGCTCCACGGCTTCGACGTCGACCAGGCCGCGGCCGATCTCGGGCATCGCGATGCCCGGGTGGGTCGACTCGAGCCGGTAGAGGAGGATGGACTCTTCGGGCTTGCCGGGGACGACGGCGTAGACACGGTCGCCGGTGCCGAGGCCGGCGGCGACAGGGTGTTTGTAGATGCCCAGCCGGGTCCGGTCCCTATGGCCCTTGCGGAGATCGAGACCCGAGGTGCGGCCGCTGCCCGTCAGGTTGTGGCAGTGGGCGCAATTGACGTCGAGCCAGGTGCGCGCCCGCTCATCGACGCTGCCGGAGGGCGCGACGTTCCAGACCGGCGCCCGCGGCGCTTCCGCGGCCGGCGGCGTGCCTTCGAGAAAGCCGATGCGTCGCCATCGCTCCAGTTGGTTCTCCTCGAGGGTCGTCCCGTCGGGGTCGGGGTACGTGTACTCGCGGTTGAGTTGCGCCGCCTGGGGCCCGATCGGCAGCACGCGCTCGCCGTCCGTCCGGTGGCAGGTCTTGCACTGGTTCGCGTTCGGCACCCGGTACGTGTGTTCGATCCTCGCGCCTCCGGCATCGATCCATGACACCTCGATCGGCCCGCCGACGATCTCGAGTTCGGCGTCGGTCAGCTCGGCGTTCCAGATGTACGGCAGGCCCACCCAACCGTCCGCCTCGTGGACGAGCAGCCTGGTCTCCAGCGGCCGCAGGCCGTCCTGCGGAACCCGGAAGTCCGCCGGGTAGGCGAAGGTCTTCGAGATGACCGTGCCGACCGGGAACTCGAACGGGCCCTCCTCGCGGTACAGGGCGGGTTCGACATCGCCGTCAGGCCCTTCCGGCAGGCGCACGAAGCGGAACTTCAGCGCGTAGTCCGAAAACAGGGCCGTGTTCAGGTCGTAGGGCTCGACGCCTCCGGCCGGGATGTGGTGGGCAAGTTCTCCGTCGAACAGCCCCCAGGCAGAGAGCTTCGCCGGGTAGCGGGCGAACGGTCCCTGACCGGAACCGCCCTCGTCGGCCGCGCAGCCCGCGAGCGCGAGTGCGGCGATCGCCAGTGCCGCGTGTTGTGCTCTACGGAGCGCCACCGGTCGCCGCGCCGAGATCGACCGGCTGGGGTACTGCCGGCAGCGCGCCCTGATGCGCCGCCAGGTCCGTGCTCACGTTCGGCTCACCGCCCGCGAAGACGGAGCCGAGATCGAGATTCACGAAGTCGGCGTCGCCGTTGTTCTCGATGTACAGCCGCAGGTCAGCGGGCACCTCGCCTTCGACCAGCTTGTCCGGGTTCGAAACGCCGTCCCACACGATGTCCGGGAAGGCGCCGCCCGCGAGGGCGACGAAAGCGTCCGCGAAGTCGCCGTTCGGGCTCTCGCCGCCGCCGACGAACTCGTTGCCGTGGATGTAGACGCCCTCGGTGTAGGGGTCGTAGCCGGGATCGTTGTAGGCGCGACCGGTCGAGAGGTAGGAGATGACCGCCAGATTCGAGTTCTGGTTGTTGTGGATCCGGTTCCCGAACAGTTCGACGTTGTCGCTCGCCATCACGATGATCCCCGAGCCGGCCGGGATCGTCGACACGATCGCGCCTTCCTTGCCGAAGTTCGGCAGGTTGTTCTCGACGATGTCGTTGTCGTAAACGCGGGCGTCGCGGCCGTCCTTGACCGGCAGTTCCGGCAGCGAGAAGACGAGCAGGCCGCCGGTGTTGCCGTGGGCCCGGTTGCCGTAGACGTCGGCGCCGGTCGTGTTCTCGATCTCGATGCCGGCCACGTTCTCCCAGACCTCGTTGCGCCGGACGACGACGTTGGCGGACTGGCCGACGTAGATGCCGGCGTCCGAGGCGCCGCGCACCTGGCTGTTCTCGATCAGAACGTTCGTGACCTGGACCGGATAGAGCCCGTAGGCGCCGTTGTTCGTGTCGGGTCCGTTCGTCCATTCGACCCGGACACTCCGGAAGGCGGCACCGGTGGTGCCCTCCACCTTGATGCCGTCGCCCCTCGTGTTCTCGACCGCTAGGTTCTCGACCGTGAAGTCGTCGGCGGTGGCGAGGATCCCTTCGCCGCCTGTCCCCGGGGCCTGCGACGAGAAGTCGAGAATCGTCTCGTCCATGCCCTGGCCGCGGAGGGTCACGCCTTCGACGTCCAGGGACAGGGTGGCGTCGAGTTCGAAGTGTCCGGCCGCGAGCTCGATGACCGCCCCGGGCTCGGCCGTCAGCAGCGCCTCCTGGAGCGTCCGGTGGTCGTTGTCTCCCGGACGTAACGTGGCGTCCTCCTGCGCGCAGGCGGAGAGCGTGAGCAGGCAGACCGAGGTGCAGAGTAGGTTGTGCTTCATGGCTGGGGTTCCATCTCCGGGTCGTTACCTGGCCGGTCGGGTCGTGCCATCATAGCCCTGAAGGGGGAGACTTCATGGCCCGAAAGATCGTAGTCGCCGCGCTCGTTGCCGGCCTCGCGGCCGCGGCGGCCGCGCGGGACGATGGACCGGTTCCCGAGCCGGAACCGATCGGAACGATGAGCGAACTGATGATCAAGCTCATGTATCCGGCCTCCGACGCCATCCTCTACGTCGAGAGTCGGGCCCCGACCAACGAGGTCGAGTGGAACGAGCTGCAGGCGCAGGCGCTCCTCCTCGCCGAGTCGGCCAATCTGATCATGATGCCGAGCCGCGTGATCGGCGACCGCGACGAGTGGATGCGCGACGCCCGTCTGATGTTCGATGCGGGCGTCGCGGCCTACGAGGCAGCCCTCGAGCAGGACCTGGACGCGCTGATCGCCTTGAACGAGCAGGTCTACATGTCCTGCGTCGTATGCCATCGCCGCACGCGGCCGGACTACGGGAGGAACTACAAGCGCTTCGACGATCCGCCGACCGAGGCCCTTCCTCCCGGGGAAGAGGCGTCTTCCGCGGAAGAAGGAGGAGCGCCCTAGCTCCGTCCTGCCGGTGCGCGGGTGACGCTGCTACGATGGCGCGCTCAACTCCAGGAGGTCGGAACGTGAACTTGATCAACGCCTCGGGACTGCCGGGGCTGATTGATGCTGGGAGGAGAGTCGCAATGTTGATCGAAGCTCGCAGGCGTTCGGTTCGTTGCGCGGCGTTGTTGCTCGCGGCCGCGGTCTTTCCCGTCGGACTCGCTGCGGACGATTCCAACGCGGACGTCTGGGACCGGGTCGAACACCACACGGTGAAGAACGGCGACGTTGGCATCCACTACGTCACCCTCGGAGAGGGTGAGCCGGTCCTCTTCATCCACGGCTTTCCCGACATCTGGTACAGCTACCGCCACCAGATGGCGGCACTCGAGGGAGACTTCCGCGCGGCGGCAATGGACCTTCGCGGTTACAACCGGAGCGACCAGCCGAAGCGGGTCGAGGACTACGCCATGCCTCATCTGCTGGCAGACGTGGCGGCCGTGGTCGAGGATCTCGGCGCGCCGATCAACCTGGTCGGCCACGACTGGGGCGGTGCCATCGCGTGGCGGTTCGCGATCGAGAATCCGGACAAGATCAAGCGGCTGATCATCATGAACCTCACCCACCCCCGCGGCTATGCGAACGTAATTGCGAACGCGACCGAGGAGCAGCGTCGCAACGTGCAGTACGCCCGCAGCTTCGCGTCGTCCGAGCCGGACGGCAGCCCGGTGCCGGAGGGGCTGCTCGGCCGTTACGAGAGCGAGGGCGAGAGGGTGGCCGGCCACTACCGCGAGGCGTTCTCCCGCTCCTACTGGGACGGCATGCTGAACTACTACCGGGCGAACTACGGCGGTGTCGCGGCGGGAGGCGAGCTGCCGAACCTCAAGATGCCGGTCCTTCAGTTTCACGGACTGAAGGACACGGCGGTGGACAAGGACGGACTCAAGAACACTTGGGACTGGGTCGACCGCGACTACACCCTGGTCACGGTTCCGACGGTCGGCCACTGGGTTCAGTTGGAGGCCGCGGACCTCGTCTCGAACACGATGCGCGCCTGGCTGCT
The DNA here is from genome assembly GCA_009836625.1 of Holophagales bacterium. Classification (GTDB taxonomy): domain Bacteria; phylum Acidobacteriota; class Thermoanaerobaculia; order Multivoradales; family Multivoraceae; genus Multivorans. Next base: position 702,865 of record VXVC01000004.1, on the reverse strand, counting down.
GGCCAGGCAGTGAGGACGCCACAGGAGATCGCAGCATGTCGATGACACAGAAAACCAGGCATTCCCTTCCGGCCTTCCTGACTGTTGCCGCGGCGGCCGTCCTGATCCTGGCCTGCGCACCGGCCGAAGCGCCGGTGGCGGATGCCGCACCCGCCGATCAGGCCGCGGCGGACAGCGAGCCGGCGCGGGAGTACTACGAGATCCGCCGTTACCGCCTGGCCGACGAGGACAGCCGGCAGACCGTCCTCGCCTACCTGGAGAACGCCCTGGTGCCGGCGCTCAACCGGGCCGGGATCGACCGGGTGGGCGTGTTCGGAGTCGAGCCCCCCGCCGAGGCGGACGAGCCGGTCGATCCGGTGGATGCGCTTTCCCTGTGGGCGATCATCGCGTTCCCGACGGTCGAGGACTTCACGGCGATGAAGCCGGCGCTCGAGGCCGACGCCGCGTACCTGGAGGCCGCCGCGCCGATGTACGCGACCCCGAGACAGGAGCCGATCTACGAGCGGATGGAGAGCTGGTTCCTGCGCGCCTTCAAAGGGATGCCGGTGATGGCACTGCCGCCCCAGACCGTGGCCGGAGAGGACCGGATCTTCGAACTGCGCCTGTACGAGAGCCACAACGAGGAGACGGCCCGCCGCAAGGTCCACATGTTCGACAACGGTGAGATCGACATCATGCGGGACGTCGAGATGGCGCCCCTGCTGTTTGCCGAACTCCTGGTCGGCGAGGACGTGCCGGCCCTCGTCTACATCCTGTCCGCATCCGACATGGAAGCGCACCGCGAGCACTGGCAGGCGTTCGGCGGTCACCCGGAGTGGATCCGGATGCGCGACATGGACTACTACAAGGGAACCGTCTCGCGGATCGAGAACGTGTTCCTGCGTCCGACCGCGTTTTCGCAGATTTAGAGGTCGCCGCTTCGCGGCGCGTGTTCTCCGCGGGTCAGAGGACCCGCGGTTACAGGCTGACTACTCGTCCGTGCCGGCTTCCGCGGCGCTGCCCGGCCAGCGCACCCAGTAGCCATCGGCCCAGACCAGGTCCTCGTTGAAGTCGGTACCGCGGAACGCGCCGATCTCGTAGGTGGATTGCGGCTGCTCGGTGTTCGAGCCGTCGCGCCCGCCGCTCCAGATGCCGATGACCTGGGTGCCGAGCAGCTGGTCCGAACCGGCGAAGCCGAACCGGTAGGGGTTGTTCCAGCCGTCTCGTTCGGGCACGTCCTGCAGGTAGAAGAACGTGTTCGACGGACGGAGCAGGGCGGAGAGGTCCGCGTGGGAGAAGTCGGGATAGGTGAACTCGCTCCAACTGAACGTGGCGGTCGTGCTCGAGCCGGCGGCGGCGGCGCTGACCTGGTCGGTCAGCCACTGCATCCAGGCGGAGCCCACGGCCTTCATGTCGGCCTGGGTACGGGTCTGGTTGGCGTTCTGCAGCCCGGTCATCAGGTTCGGCACCAGCAGCGCGGAGATGATGCCGATGATCGCCACGACGATCAGGAGTTCGATCAGGGTGAAGCCGGCTTGCCGGCTGTGGGAGCGCGCTCCGGTCATCTTCGTGCTCCTTGATGTGAATTGAGGTCCGACCGCGGCGGGTCTTGGGGGGCGCTTCGCCGGCGGCTTACAGGATGATACGGGGCGGAGGGCCGCGGCGTCCAAGCGGCCGGTCGCCCCAGTCTGCCCGCAACCTTCGGCAGGAGGGCTTACTCTTTCTGTACCTGTAGGATACGCCCGTTCGGCAAACCGCTCGAGTGGGTCCGGTGGACTTCAGCCTCTACGACTTCGATCCTGCGATCTACGACGAGATGTTCGTCGGGGAGGGAGAGCCTCGCGATCACTGCCGGGCGGTCGTCGAGGCGCTCAGGGAACTGCCCGACGACGACCTGAACACGATCCAGGAACGGGTGACGCGCTCGTTCTCCCAGGAGGGGATCACCTTCACCGTCTACGGCGACGAGGAGGCGGAGGAACGGATCATCCCGATCGACTGCGTGCCGCGCCTGCTCGCCCTGGCGGAGTGGCGGGAACTCGAAGCCGGTCTGGTGCAGCGGATCCGGACGCTCAACCTGTTCCTCGCCGACGTCTACGGCGACTGCCGCGTCGTCAGGGACGGCGTGATTCCCGCCGACGTCATCCTCGGCTGCCCGCAGTACCGGCTGGCGATGCGCGGAGTCAATGTGCCCAATGATGTCTGGGTGACGATCTGCGGCACGGACATCGTCCGTACGCACGAGGGCTTCATGGTGCTGGAGGACAACCTGCGCGTGCCCTCGGGCGTGTCGTACATGATCGCGAATCGCAAGGCGGTGAAGGCCGGCCTTCGCCGGCTCTACCGGCGTTCCCGGGTTCAGGACGTCGAGCAGTACGGCAGCCTGTTGCGGCAGACCCTCTGCGAGCTGTCGCCCGGCGGCCGCCCGGATCCGTGCCTGGCTTTGCTCACTCCCGGCACCTACAACTCGGCGTTCTACGAGCACATGTTCCTGGCTCACGAGATCGGCGCCGAACTCGTCGAAGGGCAGGACCTGCTGGTCAACGACGGGTTCGTCTACATGCGGACGACTTCCGGCCTCCGGCGCGTCGACGTGATCTACCGACGCGTGGACGACGATTTCCTCGACCCGCTCGTCTTCCGCGAGGACTCCTTGCTGGGCGTTCCGGGCCTGATGAACGCGTTCAAGCGCGGCAACGTGGCCCTGGCCAACGCTCCGGGAACGGGCGTGGCCGACGACAAGAGCGTCTACGCCTACGTGCCCGACATGGTGCGCTACTACCTGGGCGAGGAGCCCCTGCTCCAGAACGTCGACACCCGCCTCTGCCGGCGGCCGGAGGATCTCGAGTACACGCTGGACAACCTGGAGCGCCTGGTGGTCAAGCGGGTCGGCGAGTCGGGTGGCTACGGCATGCTGGTCGGTCCGCACTCGACGCCGGAAGAGCGGGACGAGTACGCGAAGACGCTCCAGGCCGATCCCGCGGACTTCATTTCGCAGCCCACCCTGGCGCTGTCGCGGTCGCCCTGCCTGATCGACGGCCACGCGGAGCCGCGCCACGTCGATCTCCGGCCCTTCGTGCTGACCGGGAACGAGACCCGCATCGTACCCGGGGCGTTCTGCCGGGTCGCCCTGCGAAGGGGCAGCCTGGTCGTGAATTCGAGCCAGGGCGGCGGCGGCAAGGACCTCTGGGTGGTCGACCTCTGATGCTCGCGCGCAGCGCCCAGGGCGTCTACTGGATGGCCCGGTACCTGGCCAGGGCCGGCTATCTGAGCCGCCTGCTGGAGTTGCAGGTGCAGTTTCTGGTCGACCGTTCGGTCGAGGAGATCCACTTCGGCTGGAAACGGATCTACCGTTGCATGAAGCGGTTGCCGCCACCGGGCGAGCAGTTCCTGCCGGAGGCGGACGAGTTCGCCCTGGCGGACTCCTTCACCCTGGCGGACGACCTGACCTTCGAGCGTTCGAACCCTGATTCGGTGTGGAGCGCCATAGCGAGCGGGCGCGAGAACGCCCGCCAGATGCGTCATTGCATCAGCGGCGAGATGTGGACCTGCCTGAACGCCGCCTGGCTGCGGATTCGGGATCTCGAGGCCGTCGACATCTGGAGGACGCCGGAGGTCTTCTACGCACAGACCCGCAGCGAGATCCACAACTTCGTCGGCGTCGCGGACGCGACGATGTACCGCGGCGCTGCCTGGCGGTTCATGCGCCTCGGCCGCGCCATCGAGCGAGCGCAGCTCGCGGTGCCCCTGCTGCTGGCTCAGATCGACCTGAGTCGGCAGACGGAGCGGCGAACCCTTGGCTGGGCGAGCATGCTGCGCACCCACCACGCTCTGGAGGCCTACGGCCGCGTCCACGGGATCGAGATGAAGCCGGACCGGGTGCTGGATCTGCTGGTCGCCGATCCGTCCCTGCCGGGATCCGTGCTCGCCACGGTGCAGGCCGCGGCGACGGAACTCGGGGGCCTCGGCGGGGGGCCGGGCGTCGAAGCCGACGCCGCTGCCCGGCGGTTGGCCGGTCGGGCCGAAGCGCTCATCCTCTACGACTGGCCGGAAGCTTCAGCGCCCGAGGAACTGCTGGAACGGGTCGATCGATCCGCCCGCGATCTGCACGACGCCGTGCTCGGCGCCTTCGTCGACTACGCGATCGAGGATTCTCCGCTGCGGTGACGTCTACCCGCCGGCTCCGTTACGACGTCGAGCATCGGACGAGATACGCGTACTCGGACAGCGTCCGCGGCTGCGTTCTGCTGCTCTGCCTGCGGCCGGCCCGGACATCGGGCCAGAGGGTGCGGCGATTCGAGATCGAGACGATCCCGGCCGCCTCCCTCAGTCCGGAGCGGGACTGCTTCGGCAACCGCCGCCACGTTCTCAACGTCCATCGGCGGCACGAGGAACTCGTGATCACGTCCCGGTTCAGGGCGGAGCTCGCCGCGACGTCGAGCGTGGAAGCGGTCGGCGGCTGGGAGGAGTTGCGGAGCCTGCGCCAATTGCCGGAGTACTGGCACTTCCTCGAACCCAGCGCGCTCGCGCGGCCGTCCCTGGCGCTAGAGCGCTTCGTCCGCAGCGAGGGCTTCCGTCCGGAGGAACGTCCGATGGAGAGCCTGGTCCGCCTGGCCGACGGGATCCGCGAGCGCTTCGAGTACGAGCCGGGCAGCACGGCGGCCGATTCGCCCATCGAGCACCTGCTGGAATCGGGTCGGGGCGTGTGCCAGGACTATGCCCACCTGATGATCGCCATCGGCCGCTCCTGGGGCGTCCCCTCCCGCTACGTGTCGGGTTATCTCCACAACACGGGACGAGCCGGCGAACGCGTGACGGCGGGCGCCAGTCACGCTTGGGTAGAATGCTGGCTTCCGGGGGCCGGCTGGGTCGGCTTCGACCCAACGAACACGACGTTCAGCGATCAGCGACACATCCGCGTGGCCGCGGGCAGGGACTATGCCGACGTTTCTCCAACAAGGGGGGTGTTCCAGGGCGCCGGGGATGCGAAAATCGCGGTTGATGTGATAGTGAATGCAGTTGACAGCGCACGACTTAGCGGAAGAAACGGCAACGGGAGGCAGAGAGTATGAACGTCCAGGTGGATCATCACGACAAGGTTCTTGTGGCCAAAGTCGAGGGGCGCGTCGACAGCTCGAACTCCCAGGACTTTGAACGCCAGTTGCAGGGGGCGATCGGCGAGGACGTCCAGGCGGTGGTCGTCGACCTCGGCCAGCTCGCGTACATCAGCAGCGCCGGCCTGAGGGTCGTCCTGCTGGTCGCAAAGACCCTCGGCCAGCGCAACGTGAGCATCTCTCTCTGCGCGTTGAGTGATCCCGTCCAGTCGGTGTTCGAGATCAGCGGCTTCAACCGCATCATCCAGATCTACGACACGCAGGCCGACGCCCTGGCTGCGGCGGGGTAGAGGTTTTCGAGCGCGGAAGGGGTGGCGGTCCAGGTGGGCGATCGGGACAGACCCGACTACAAGATCCTGGTTGTCGACGACGAGCCGGATCTGGAGCGGCTGGTTCGCCAGCGCATGCGGCGCCACATCCGCCGAGGCAAGTACGGTTTCGAGTTCGCCGGCAACGGCGTCGAGGCGCTCGAGGTCCTGACGGAGAAGAAGGACATCGACATCGTTCTCTCGGACATCAATATGCCGAAGATGGACGGCCTGACCCTGCTGCAGCAGATCCCGGAGGTGAACACGGACCTCCGCTCGGTCATCGTTTCTGCCTACGGCGACATGGAGAACATCCGCACCGCCATGAACCGCGGCGCCTTCGACTTCGTCACCAAGCCGATCGACTTCACCGACCTCGAGGTCACGATCGAGCGGACGTTGCGACATCTCGACGAGTGGCGCGCCGCGCTCGCCTCGCGCGACAAGCTGGTGGCGATACAGAACGAGCTCGATGTGGCGACGAAGATCCAGCAGTCCATCCTGCCGGACAAGTTCCCCCATGTGGACGGGTGTGAGGTCTACGGTTGCATGCACGCGGCACGCAACGTCGGGGGGGACTTCTTCGACGTGATCAACCTCGATGCGGGGCGGATCGGGCTCGCGGTAGCCGACGTGTCGGACAAGGGCGTGCCGGCGGCCCTGTTCATGATGTCGAGCCGCACGCTGCTCAAGGGCGCGGCAGTCGGCGTCGAGGATCCCGGGGCGGTCCTCCGCGAAGTGAACGACCTGCTGAACGAGACGAACGACGCGGCGATGTTCGTCACCGTCTTCTACGGCGTCTACGATCCCTCGACCAGGCTGCTCACCTTCTCCAACGGCGGCCACAACCCTCCGCTGGTGGTCCACCCCGACGGGAGCTCGGAGGAACTCGAACTGACGGGCGGCCTCGCCCTCGGGGCGATTCCCGGCTTCGAGTACGGGCAGGCCAGCGTCCGACTGAGCCCGGGAGACCTCGTCGTCTTCTTCACGGACGGAGTCACCGAGGCGATCAACGTGTCGAACGAGGAGTTCGGCCTCGAGTCGCTTCAGGGTCTGTTCGGCGACGGTCGGACTCCAACTGCCCGGGAAGCCGCCGAGATGATCCTGCAGGCCGTGCAGGACTTTGCCGGCGAAGCGCCGCAGTTCGACGATCTGACTTGCATGACCTTGCGCATCGCCGACGAGTGAGCGCCAACCTCCACCTCCGTGTTCCGAACCGGATCGAAGAGCTTCCTGGCGTCTCGGAGGCCGTCGAGGCGCTTGGCCGGGAGGAGGGTTGGCCGCAGGATGTGACCTACGCCATCGTTCTCGGTCTGGAGGAAGTGGCGACGAACGTCGTGCGTCACGGCGGCGGTGAGCCCGGCAGCAGCGAGATCGAGATCGAGGTCACATCGAGCGACGACGAGGTCCGGATCGAGGTTCGCGACAGCGGGAAGGCGTTCGATCCGTTCCACGAGGCTCCCGAGCCGGACCTCGATGCGGAAGTTCAGGACCGGCAGATCGGCGGCCTGGGGGTCCACTTCGTGAAGGTCCTCATGGACGAGACTTCGTACAGCCGCGAGGGCGGCCGCAACCACGTGTCAATGGTCAAGCGCCGGAGTTGAACCGCGGCACGGGACTGCCGGTCGCGATGCGCGCACATGCTGCTCAGATAGCTCTGACGGCGTCAGCCTGGGCCGCGGCGGCGTTGCTCGCCGCGGCGCCTTTGGCGGCTCAGCCGGCGGCACCGCCGACCGGGCCGGAAGGGACGCCGGGCGTTTCGGCCGAGCGCATCCTGTTCGGACAGTCCGCCGCCTTCAGTGGTCCGGCTGCCGAACTGGGCAGAGGGATGCGGCTCGGCATCCAGGCGGCGTTCAAGGAGGCCAACGATGCCGGCGGCGTGCATGGCCGGCGCCTGGAACTCGTCACGGTGGACGACGGCTATGAGCCGGAGGCCGCGATCACGAACACGCGCCGCCTGATCGAGGACGAGGGTGTGTTCGCGCTGGTCGGCGGCGTCGGTACGCCGACCTCCCGCTCCGCGGTGCCGGTGGCCGAAGAGGCGGGTGTGCCGTACATCGCTCCGTTCACGGGCGCGGGCTTTCTCCGCAGCGAGCCGCATGTGATCAACCTCCGCGCCTCCTACGCCCAGGAGACGGAGGAGATGGTGGAGCGACTGACGAGGGATCTGGGCATCGAGCGGATCGCGGTGGTCATCCAGAACGATTCCTTCGGGCGTGCCGGCCTGGCGGGCGTTCGCGCCGCATTCGACAGGCGGGGAATGGAGGCGGTCGCGATCGGCGTCTATCCGCGCAACACGACCGCCGTCAAGACGGCCATCGTCGACATCGAGGTGGGGCGGCCCGAGGCCGTCATCATCGTGGGGGCCTACCAACCGGTGGCGAGCCTGATCGCGTGGGCCCGGCACATCGGCCTGGATCCCGTGTTCATGACCCTGTCCTTCGTGGGCAGCAATGCCCTCGCGGAAGAACTCGGCCCACGCGGCGCCGGCGTCTACGTCACCCAGGTCGTGCCGTTTCCGAGCGCGCGGAACTCGAGGGTCGCCACCGCCTACCGGCGCGCGCTGCGCGCCCACACCCCAGGGGCCGAGCCCGGTTTCGTCTCGTTCGAGGGCTACCTCGCCGGACGTCTGGTGATCGAGGCCCTCGAACGCAGCGGGACGGCGGTCGATCGGGACCGCTTCATTCAGACTCTGCGCGACGCCGGATCGATCGACCTGAACGGCTTCCGCCTCGTGTTCGGCGACGGGGACAACCAGGGTTCGGACGCCGTGTTCCTGACCGTGATCGACGAACGGGGTCGGTATCGGCCAGCGACGCGTCTCGAGGCGGCGGTGAAGCAATGATCTCGTGGTTTCGACGACTGGCCGAGGCCCGCTTCAGGATCGCCACGCAGCTCTACGTTGGCATCGGCGGCGCCGCCGCCCTGACGCTCGCGGCCAGCCTCGTGGCGTTGTTCGCCTTCGCTCAGGTCGGCGACTCGCAGAACCGGGTCACCCAGGGAACGGTGCCTGAACTCGCGGCCGCCTTCGGCGTCGCCCAGGGCAGCGGAACGCTGGTGGCGGCGGGCCCCAGGCTGACCGCGACGGCGAACCAGGACGAGTTGACTCGGGCGGTCGTCGAGATGGCGCCCGCGCAACGGGCCTTCGAGCGCGAACTCGAGGACCTGATGAGCAGGGGAATGGGGTCCGAGGAGTCCCTTGGCGGCGACGCGGAGATCGTGAGCATCCAGGCGCGTGGCGGAGAGCTCATCGGCAACATCGCGGCAATCCAGGAGTCGGTTGCGGAGGGCTTTGAACTGGGCGCGGAGAGCGAGGCGCTGCGGTCGGAACTGGAGTCGCTCCACAGCCGGATCGAGGTGCTCCTGGTGCCTGCTCTCGACAACCAACTGTTCTACGCCATGACCGGCTTTCGCTCGTTCGAGCTTGCCCCTGCGTCCCGTGAGGTCCACTTCTCTGAACCGGAGATCGACCGCTACCGCGTGCTGGTCGGCCTTCAGCAGGACGTCACGATCATCGATCAGCTCCTGAAGAGTCTGGCGGTGCTGACCGACCGGCCGCTGATCGAGCCGGTCGAGGAGCGGTACGAGTCGGCGGCGACGAGTATCGAGCGCGCCCTCAGCGCGATCGACGAAACCGCGACCTCTGACCGGTTGGAAGCGCTCTTCGGCGAGATGCTGGCGAAGAGTCGTACCGCCTTCGACCTGAGGCGACAAGAGGTCGACGTGCTCGACCGGCAGCAGGCGCTGCTGGAGGAGAACCAGAACCTGGCCGTCGAACTCGGTGGCGACGTCGAGAGTCTGGTCGCCGCTTCGCAGGCACGTACCGATGCCGCGACCGACGCCGCGTCCCAGGCCATCAGAACCGGCCGGGCGCTGCTCCTGGCGCTCAACGTGCTGAGCATCGCCGGAGCGGTCTTCATCGGTTGGCTGTTCGTCGGACGGCTGCTGGTGCGCCGGTTCGAGGCGCTTTCGAGCAGCATGCGGGAGATGGCGGAGGGCAACCTGGAAGCCGAAATCGGCATCGGCGGCCAGGACGAGGTCGCGGACATGGCGGCTGCCCTCGAGGTCTTCCGCCGTCACGCGCTGGAAGTGCAGCGACTGAACCTGGTCGAGAAGCTAGCGGACGAACTGAAGGAGAAGAACGACGAGCTGGAGGTCGTGCTGGCCGATCTGCAGAAGGCCCAGGACCAGATCGTGATGCGCGAGAAGCTCGCGGCGCTGGGCGAGCTCACGGCCGGCGTCGCCCACGAGATCAAGAACCCTCTCAACTTCGTCAAGAACTTCTCCGAGGTGTCCTCGGAACTCCTCGAAGAGGTCGACGAGATCATGAAGGAGAACGAGGACGGCAGCCTGAACGAGGACCAGCGGGAGGAAATCGGGGAGATCTTCGAGGACCTGAGCGGGAACCTGAAGCTGATCCAGAACCACGGCGAGCGGGCCAACCGGATCGTCACCGACATGCTGAAGATGGGCCGGGGCGCGGCTGGCCGTGAACAGGCCGACATCAACCGCCTGGTCGACGAGCACATCGGGCTCGCCTACCACAGCGCCCGAGCTTCCGACTCGGAGTTCAACCTGACCATCGAGAAGGACTTCGATCCGGACCTGGGCACCCTGGAGGTCGTGTCCCAGGACGTCGGTCGCGTGTTCCTCAACCTGGTCGGCAACGCCTGCTACGCCACGAACGAAAAGCGGCTCACGACGGACGATGAGTCCTACGAGCCGACGCTCACCGTGACGACGCGAAGGATGGACGACGGCGTCGAGGTCCGGATCCGCGACAACGGCGACGGAATCCCGCAGGACATCGTGGACAAGATCTTCAACCCCTTCTTCACGACCAAGCCGACCGACCAGGGCACGGGCCTCGGTCTGGCGCTCTCGGCCGACATCGTGCGCGAGCACGGCGGCATGATCCGGGTCGATACGGTGCCGGGCGAGTTCACGGAGATGATCGTCGAGCTGTCGGCGGCGCCCCCCGACATCGAGCTGCCGTGATGGCTGCCCAGGCCCCGGCCTCGCCGGCGCAGTCCGCCCCGGTCTTTTCCATGCGCGGCGTGACGAAGGTCTACGTGATGGGCGAAGTCGAGGTCTATGCGCTGCGCGGCGTCGACCTGGAACTCCGCGAAGGCGAGTTCACGGTCCTGCTCGGACCGTCGGGAAGCGGCAAATCGACCCTGCTGAACATCCTGGGCGGGCTCGACCGGCCGACCGACGGTCGCGTGACCTACCGTGACGGGGATCTGAGCGAGGCCGGAGAACGGGCCCTGACCCGCTACCGGCGCCGCCACGTCGGCTTCGTGTTCCAGTTCTACAACCTGATTCCCTCGCTGACAGCGCGCGAGAACGTCGCCCTCGTCACCGAAATCGCCGGCGATCCGATCACGCCGGAGGAGGCCCTGGCGCTGGTCGGCCTGAAGTACCGTCTCGACCACTTTCCGTCGCAGATGTCGGGTGGCGAGCAACAGCGGGTGGCGATCGCCAGGGCCATCGCCAAGCGGCCGGACGTGCTGCTCTGCGACGAACCGACGGGAGCGCTCGACATCAGCACCGGCATCGCGGTGCTGGGCGCGCTCGAGAAGGTGAACTCCGAACTGGGCACGACGACCGCGGTGATCACCCACAACGCGGCCATCTCCGCGATGGCGGATCGAGTAATCTCGCTTGCAGACGGCCTGATCACGAGCGACGTCCGCAACGCGACGAAGCAGCCGGCGGCCACGATCGAGTGGTAGGAGGATGAAAGCCCTCGACCGCAAACTCCTGCGCGACCTCTGGAACGTCCGGTCCCAGGTACTGGCGATCGCGCTGGTCGTCTCGTCGGGGATCGCGCTGCTGGTCATGGCGCAGGGAGTGTTCGGCTCGCTCCTGACCACCCGCGACGCCTACTACACCCGCTACGCCTTCGCCGACGTGTTCGCCGGCGCCAAGCGCGTCCCCAACTGGGTCGAGGAGCGCATCGCGGCGATCCCGGGAGTCAAGCAGGTCCAGACCCGGGTGGTTGTGAGCGTCTCGCTGGACGTGCCCGGAGTCACCGATCCGGTCAACGGACGCCTGATCTCCCTGCCGGATCGCGGCCGGCCGGCGCTCAACGACGTTGCGCTGCGCCGCGGGCGGTTCCCGGAACCGGACCGGGCGGAGGAGGCCCTCGTCGGCGAGCGTTTCGCCGAGGCTCACGGCCTCGACCTGGGCGATCGCCTGTTCGCTGTCATCAACGGTCGCCGGCAGCCACTGGAGATCGTCGGTGTCGGGCTCAGCCCGGAGTTCGTCTACGGCATCGGGCCGGGAGAATTGGTCCCGGATCCGAAGCACTTCGGCTTTCTGTGGATGACCCGCCGGCATCTGGCCACCGCGTTCGAGATGGAGGGTGGGTTCAACGACGTCGCCCTGACGCTGGTCGACCGCTCGCCCAGCCTCGAGCGCGCGGTGATCGTCGAACTCGACGCGATTCTTGATCCGTACGGGGGCCTGGGCGCGATTCCGCGTGCCGACCAGACCTCGAACTGGTACCTCCAGAACGAGTTGTCCCAGCTCGAGAACATGGGACTCCTCGTCCCCATGATCTTCCTCGCCGTGGCCACGTTCCTGCTCAACGTGGTTCTGCGGCGAACGGTCGCGGTACAGCGCGAACAGATCGCGGCGCTCAAGGCTCTCGGCTACTCGAACCTCCGGCTCGGTGTCCACTACGTGCAGTGGGCCATCGTCGTGGTGGCCTTCGGCACCCTGCTCGGGATAGGCGCCGGCCTGTTGCTGGCCGAAGCGATGCTCGGTCTCTACATGGAGTACTTCCGGTTCCCGTTCCTGATCTACGACGTGTCGGCGTCGAGCATTCTGATCGCCGTCGGAGTGAGCCTGGCCGCCGCGACGGTTGGCGCGCTGGGCGCGGTGCGCAGCGTCGTCTCGCTGCCGCCCGCCGAAGCGATGCGCCCGGCGGCGCCCGAGACTTTCCGGGTGTCCCTGTTCGAACGGCTGGGCGTGCGGCGATGGCTGTCGCAGCCGGCGCGGATGGTGCTTCGCAACCTGTCGCGACGCCCGGTACGCGCAGGCCTGTCGATCGTCGGCATCGCCTTCGCCGGCGCGATCATGGTCGTGGGCTGGGCGATGATCGACTCGATGGACGAACTGCTGGAGGTGCAGTTCAACATCGTCCAGCGCCAGGACCTGTCGGTGAGCTTCTTCGAACCGGTCGAACGGAGGGCGGTCCATGAACTCGCGGCTCTCTCCGGCGTGCTCCAGGTGGAGCCGACGAACGGTGTCGCGGCGCGGTTGCGCAACGGCCACCTGCAGAAGCAGACCGCGATCCAGGCGCTGGCGCCGGACGCCAGGTTGCGGCGCGTGGTCGATCTCGACTACCGCGCCATCCGGCTCGACCGGCCGGGTCTCGTCCTGTCCACGTTGCTGGCGGAGCAACTGCGGGTCGAGCCGGGGGACACGCTGGTGGTCGAGATCATGGAGGACTCCAGGCCGGTGCGCGAGGTCGTGCTGACCGACACCGTCGACGACCTGCTCGGCGTGACGGCGTACATGGAGCAGGAGTCGCTCCGTCGGCTGGTGCGGCGCGACGACACGATCACCGGGGCGATGCTCAAGATCGACACGCTGGCCGAGGAACGGCTGTACGGTCTGCTGAAGGCGATGCCGGCGGTGGCGGGGGCGACGCTGCGCAGTGCCGCGCTCCAGAGCATCCGGACCTACATGCTCGACAACATGGCCATGATGATGAACGTCAACCTGCTCTTCGCGGTGATCATCGCCTTCGGGGTGATCTACAACACGGCCCGGATCTCGCTGTCCGAGACCAGCCGCGAACTCGCCAGCCTGCGTGTGATCGGCTTCACTCGCGGCGAGATCTCCTCGATCCTGCTGGGCGAACTCGGGATTCTCACTCTGGCCTCGATTCCGCTTGGTCTGCTCCTCGGCTTCGCCATGATCACCGGCGTGATGAGCGTCTTCGAGAGCGAGCTGTTTCGGCTGCCGGTGGTGGTCGAGCCGAGCACGTTCCTGGTTTCCGCCGCGACCGTTCTCGGGTCGATGGCCATCTCGGCCTGGACGGTGCGGCGTAAGCTCCATGATCTCGATCTCGTCGCGGTGCTCAAGACCCGCGAGTAGGAGAGAAGGAAGACGATGAAGACGCGGCGCTGGGTGTTGTGGGGCGTGGGGCTGGTTGTGGCGGCGGCCGCCGTGATCCTCGGCACGCGCCCGCAGCCGGTCGCGGCGGAACTGGCCGAGGTGGCGCGAGGTCCGCTCCAGGTGACCGTCGACGACGAGGGCGAGACGAGGGTCCGGGATCGGTTCGTCATCTCGGCGCCGCTCGCCGGCCGGGTCCTGCGGATCGAACTCGAGCCCGGCGACGCGGTGGTCGCGGGCGAGACGGTGCTCGCGGTCTTCCTGCCCTCGGCCCCGGTGCTCCTCGACGCCCGTAGCCGAGCCGAGGCGGAGGCGGTGGTGCAGACCGCGACCGCCGCGCTCGGTCAGGCCGAGGCGCACTACGAGCGCGCGGCGGCTGAACTCGTCTACTCGCGCTCGGAGGCGGGGCGCTACCTGCGGCTCAGCCAGGAGGGAATCGTTTCGGTCGAGACGATGGAAAGTGCCCAGCTCGACCTCGACACCCGGCAGGAAGCGCTGGAAGCGGCGGAGTACGCGGTGCGCACGGCCCGCAGCGAGTTGCAGGCGGCGCGGGTCCGTCTGCTGCAGTTCAGCGCCGAGAGCGCGGACGACCTGAATGGGGCGACGATCCGGATCGTGTCGCCCGTTTCGGGCGTCGTGCTGCGTCGCGTGCGCGAAAGCGAGTCCGTCGTGCCGGCCGGCGAAGCCCTGCTCGAAGTTGGCGATCCGGCGCAGATCGAGGTGGTCACGGACTATCTGTCGAAGGACGCCGTCCGGATGCGGTCGGGTCAGCGCGTGCTGATCGATCGCTGGGGCGGCGACCGCCCGTTGCTGGGCCGGTTGCGGCGGGTGGAACCCTCGGGCTTCACGAAGATCTCGGCGCTCGGCGTCGAGGAGCAGCGCGTGAACGTGGTCATCGACATCGTCGATCCGCCTGCTGTCTGGGCCGGTCTCGGCGACGGATTCCGGGTTGAAACCCGGGTCGTCGTCTGGGAGAGCGGGGACGAACTGAAGGCGCCGACGGGTGCGCTCTTCCGGCGCGACGAGAACTGGGCGGTCTTCGCGGTCGAGCGCGGCCGGGCCGCCCTCCGGACGATCGAGGTCGGTGAGCGGAACGCGCAGGAAGCCCAGGTTCTCGGCGGCCTCGAACCCGGCGAGCAGGTCGTGGTCTATCCGAGCGACAGCCTGAGCGACGGTTCGCCGGTCGCCGCCGAACTCTGACCGCGGCCGCGGTTCACGAGGAAAGGGGGCCGATGACCCCCTCCGCGAACTCGTGGAGCATCGCCAGCTCCTCGTCCTGCTCGAACCAGCCGACGTGGTGCCACAGGAAGAACTCGTCGATGCCGAAGGTCTCGTTGAGCCGCCCCACGTGGTCGAGCACCTGCTGGCGCGACCCCATCCACATCCGGCCCATCGGTACGTGGTAGGGAGGGGCGTTGTAGGCGAAGTTGAACAGCCACTCGAAGCCCTCGTAGAGCTTCTTCGTCTCGGCGGGATTCCGTCCCATGATCAGGTGTCCGCCCAGCGCGAGCATGTCGTTGGGGCCGATGATCCGTCCGTGCTGGAGGGCTTCCTCCAGGCATACGTCCAGGGTCAGGGGGATGAACTCCTCCTTCGACTCGTTGAACATGCCCATCATCTTGCCGCCCTCGCGGGCCCAGAACTTCGCGGTCCCCATGCTGTAGCTGAACGGCGCGTAGACCGGCGGGTGGGGGTCGTTCTGCAGCGGGCGGGGAACGATCCCGATCTCCTTCAGCGTGCCGTCATTGGAGACCGAACCGGGCGACCATTCGCTCGTGGGTGCGAAGGTCCAGTCCATCGCCGGCGGCGCCTGCCAGAACTCGCCCGAGATGCTCACCACCTCCTGGGTCCAGAGCGCCTTCACGAGTCGCCAGTTCTCCTCGAACGCGCGGCGGTTGCGTCGGTCCACCTCGGACTTGTCGGAGTGCGTCGCCGTGACCCCGATGTGCTGGCCGAAGGTGCCCGTCCAGCGGGGCGTGTTGCCCCGCGTGAAGCCTGCGAACATGCGGCCGCCGGTGAAGTGGTCGAGCATCGCCAGGTTCTCGGCCAACTGAATCGGGTTGACGGCGGTCAGGTTCATGCCGAGCTGGCCGACGCGCATCCGCTCCGTGTGCTGGGCGACGAAGTAGTCCCAGAACAGCGGATTCGTCGTCGTCTCGATTCCCTCCACCTGCAGGTGCTGCTCGGTCATGCAGAAGCCCGTGTAGCCGACCGACTCGGCGAACGTCATCTGCGTCCGGAGATTCGCCATCAGCGCCTGGAACCGGTTCGGGTCCGATCCCGCGCGGCCCACCTGTTCGCCCAGGCGCCGCATGTAGGGGATGGCGAGGATGACGAACTCCATCAGGCGCCGCTCCCGCCGGAGTCGCCGTTCAGGTAGTCGAGCACGCTTTGCTGGAAGTGCATGATGGGCGATTCGGCCCCGAAGCCGGCGGCCAGTCGCCCGACTTTGAACTTCGGGGAGCGCAGGTTGCGCTGGATCATCTCGCAGATCCACATGTCCTCGAGCTGGAAGTTGCCCGACTCCATCGGGTGTCCCTCCTGGTTGGCCAGGCTGATCAGCGTAGGCGCCTTGCCCGCTTCTTCGCGTGAGGCGGATCCGTACGTCGTCCAGCTCTGCGTCCACATGGTCGTGAGATCCGGGGTCTTCGGTTCCAGCAGCGAGACGTGGAAGCCCCAGGGGCTCGGCGAGAGGATGGTCAGCGGGAAGAGCATGACCACGCCCGGATAGAAGCTCTCCTCGTGACCCGGCAGGCGGGTGGCGCCGGCGGCGTCCGCCATCTCCGCCGACAGCACGGTGGTTGACTGCGGATCGCCTTCCCGTTCGGTCGAGTACCAGACCGTGTGGCGGCCGACCGGATGACAGATGTTGCGATCCGGGTAGGCGGCGCCCAGGGTCTTGTTGTGCAGGTAGCCGAGGTGGTAGCCGTCGATCGCGTTCTCGTAGAAGACCTTCCAGTTGCAGTGCATCTCGTAGCGCACGTCGCCGGCGTAGCTCAACGTGCCGTCGCCCAGGTCATGCGGCCAGGCGTGCTCGTCGAGCCCCGCGATCCACCGGTCGAACGGCTCGGGCGGATCCGGATCCGGATTCACGTAGACCATGCCGCGATGGGCGCCGACCGCGGCTCGATGGAGCGAGAAGCTCTCGCGGGGGACGGCGCCGAAACACTCCGCTTCGTTGGGCACGCCGTGCAGCGCGCCGTTCGTCTCGTAGGTCCAGCGGTGGTACGGGCAGCGGATTGTCGAGCCTGTGTTGCCGCTGCCTTCGAGGATCTCGCAACCGCGGTGGCGGCACACGTTGTGGAAGGCCTGGAGCTCTCCGGCCTCGTCCCGGAGCACGAACAGGGAGTGGTTCATGGCGCGGCAGGCGCGGAAGTCTCCCGGTTCCTTCAGGTCCTCCTCGGTGGCGGCCCAGATCCAGGAGCGGTCGAACAGACGGTCGACTTCGCGGTTCAGCCAACCGGAATCGAAGTACGCCTCGGGCGGCAGGAGTTGACGAGGCTGGTCGAAGGGTTGGGTCATGTCGGGTCTCCTCGTGAGGTTCCGGAACGATAGCTGCCGGGCCCCGTGCCTCCGTTCGCGGCAAGGGCGGCCAGGTTCTCTTCGTGTCGATGACGGCTCAGTCGGTAACGGCTGAGAGCGTAGATCGCGATCAGGTAGAGGAGCGCCAGCACCGGCCCGTAGAGCCAGCCGAGGCGGTCGATCGTCGCCCGGTCGATCCCGGCGGCGGCCGCACCAGTGGGGAGAGCGATGGCGCTCAGGAGCACGCCGCCGATCCAGACGCCCATTCCGGTGGCTACCTTTCCGGTGAAGGACAGGACCGAGATGACCAACCCTTCTTCGCGCCTTCCGGTCGCGACCGCCCGAGCGTCGACGATGTCGGCCACCATCGAGGCGCTGATCGCGCCCCCCATCACGATCAGGGACACCTGGACGACACCGATCGCGGTCATCAACGGGAAGAGAGCGGCGTGGCCGACCGGGGGGAAGGCGCCCAGCAGGGACAGGATCACCGGACCGCTGCCCGCCAGCATCGAGAGGATGGAGACCTGGATCAGGAGGACCTTCTTGTCGCGGCCGCGGCTCAGTGCGGGCAGGAGGGAGAACGCGATCAGAGGCGAAGCGAGTTGGGTGGCCAGGATGGTGCTGGTCTGGCTGCTCTCGAAGCCCCAGAACCATGGTTGCATGTACGCCCACATGGCGGTGGCCGTGCCGCTCGCCGCGGCCGTGAAGGCGGTCGACGCGACGATCGCGATCAGGCTCCTGTCGCGTAGGGTGGACGTCGTCTCAGCGAGCGCCGTGGCGACAGAGGCGGCGCCCGGCGGCGGCGTCGCGAGATTCGGGATGTGCCGTCGGGTCGCGATCGCAGCGGCGATCAGGCAGAGGCCGACACCGGCAGCCGTGACCAGGCCCGCCTGTTCGTAGCCGGAGCGGCGCAGGATGCCGGCGCCGTCGGGGTAGTCCGGGGTGTCCGCCAGCCACCACAGGTACATCGCGACGGCGATCGCCGTGCCGAAGAACCAGGCGCCGGCGTACGAGTAGTTCATGAGGCGCGTGCGGCGGTCGTAGTCCGGGGCGAGTTCCGGCAGCAGGGCGTTGAAGGGGACCGTGTGCAGCGTCATCGCGAGCCGCAACGTGATCGTGAAGACGAGGAGCCACAGGAACATCGCGGGCTGCGAGAGGTCCGGGGGCGTCCACAGGCAGTAGTAGCTGGCCGCGGCCGGGAGCGTGGCGGCGTACAGGAACGGGTGGCGCCGCCCCAAGCGGCTCCGGAAGCGATCCGACCAGCGGCCGACCAGCGGATCGGAGACGGCGTCGAAGGCGAGCGCCAGGAGCAGCGCGGAGCCGGCGAGCGCCGGTTCCAGGCCGATGACCTGGCTGTAGTAGATCAGGAGGAAGTAG
The DNA here is from genome assembly GCA_009836625.1 of Holophagales bacterium. Lineage (GTDB taxonomy): Bacteria > Acidobacteriota > Thermoanaerobaculia > Multivoradales > Multivoraceae > Multivorans. Next base: position 684,435 of record VXVC01000004.1, on the reverse strand, counting down.
GAGACGCCGTTGGTGACCAGGCCGGACGCCGTCCCGGACGCGGTGAACGCGAGGCGGTCCAACGGCCGCTCCTCAGCTGGCGGGTGAGTGCGGTGCTGTCCGGCGCCGCGATCGGTTCACTCGGCGATCTGGAAGGGCGCCGACCACTCCATCGTGCCCCAGCGGATCGTCAGCATGCCGGCCGCACCGTCCATCTCCAGCACGCCCTCCGTGTGCTCCGCGGGTTCAGCGAGGGTGCGGAAGGCCAGCGGCGTCTCGCCGGCGTCGTGTTCGGCCATGTGCATCGTGCCCCAGACGTCGGCCAGGTGGTTGAACACGAGCTTCCAGCCGTCTCCCTCGCGCTTGAGCCAGAGGCTGTAGACGCCGGGATAGGTCGGACCGTGGTTGTGGGCGGCGACCTCAACGTCCTCGAACGCCAGGTCGGCGTCGGTCCAGAACTTGAACGGCTTGCCGTAGATGGGGCCCAGGACATCGCCGTCGGCCAGAGACTCGAGCTTGTCGTAGTCGGAACCGGGAGCCGGCAGGCGATCGACGCGGAGCCGGATCGCCTGCCCGTCGACCTCGACCCGGGAAAGGGCCAGTTCGTCGTCGTCGCCGACCGGCTGACGTTCGACGATGATTCCGGCCGCCTCGGCGGCTTCCTTCGTCACGCCCTTGACATCGGCGTTGAAGAACCCGGCTTCCAGCTTCCCGGCCAGACCGGCGCCTTCCCGCGACAGTTCCAACTCGACCGGCACGAGCTGGCCGCCGAAGTCCAGGTTCCACTTGAGCAGGACGCCCGTTTCCGTGCGGCTGATGTTCTCGATCACGACGTCGGCCAGGCGCGCCAGGTAGAAATCGGCGCTCGCCTTGCCGTCGTCGTCGGCGAACGTGATCAGGCTGTTGAGCGAGCCTTGCTGGGTGAGCACTTCGAGCACCCACTCGCCGAGGAACGGCTCGATCTCGGCCGTGTCGGCGCGTTCCGCGGCCGCCGGTTCCGGCGGCGGTTCCTGGGCCAGTGCCGGCCCGGCCAGCAGCAGTGCGGTCAGGAACGGGAGGACGTAGGGTCTGCGATTGGGGTTTCGTGCCATGCCGGGTAAGCCTCTTGGTGAACGGGGATTCCTGTGGACAGGTCCGGGCACCTGCGACGGGCGAGTCTACTAGCAGCATTCGCAGCCGTCAGGCCACGCCGCCTCGTCAGAAGTAGTCGGGCATGGACGGCGGTTCGGCCGCGAAGACCCGGTCCGCCTGTTCCAGTGCGGCGGCCGATCCCCGGACAGCCTCCATGGCCGCCAGGCGGCGGGCACTCAGGTGGCCGGTGTAGAGGGAACCGAGCGCGCGGATGTCCATCCTCAGCGTGTCGGGCCCCGCATCCTGATCGACCCGGCTCGCTCTGGCCTCGCCGCGGTCGATCTCGATCAGCCAGCGGCCCGCGTTGTCGGGCAGGACATCGTCCGTCAGTTCCAGGGCGAGCCTCGCGCTCGCGGCTGCCGGATAGCCCCGTTCGGCGAGAGCCGCCCGGACGTCGACGATGCGGATCATCCAGGTTTCGGCGATAGAGATTTCGGTCCCGACTTCCGGCACGGCGAGGAGCAGTGGGTCGTCGAGCGGGCCGTACCAGATTGCGTGGCGGGCCAGGGTGCGGCAGTCCGAGAACAGGGCAAGGATGCGCCGCGCCGCGTCGGGATGCGCCACCTGAACGTCGCGGATGTTGAGGTCATACGGATAGCGACCCACAGCGCCCAGGGTGTAGACGACGTAACCGTCGATGGCGCCGTCGTCCGCCGGCAGCACGTAGCCGTACACGTCGCGGCCGGCCGGGTGGTTGTGGACGCGCTGCCAGATGTGTTCGTTGCGGTCGAGCCAGCCGGGGCGGTCCGCGGCCAACCGCCGGTAGAGTCGCGCGAGCCCGTCGGCGTCGGTTTCCGGATCGAGCCGGCGGAGTTCCCCGCTCGCCTGGATTCGCCCCAGTCCGGCGAGCGGCAGCCGGTACTGGTAGCGGTGGCCGGCAACCGCGTAGCCGGCGCGGCCGTACAGGGTGAAGGTCGTGGGGTAGAGAGTCGACACCGCCACGCCGGCGTCGTGCATGTCCTGCAGGGTGGCCGCCATCAGGGACTTCGCGGCGCCGCGGCCGCGGGCCGTGGGACTGATGGCGACTCCGGCGATGCCGATGTTGCGGACCGACCGGCCCCCCAGGAACAGGCCCATGTCGTACTGGACCAGACCCCCGACGACATCATGGCCGGCTCGCACGACACGCACTTCGTCCTGTGTCGCTCGCAGCCAGGAGACACACGAGTCGTAGGGAGTGTTGAAGGCCAGGGCTTCGTGGCAGGCAAGGGCCTCCAGGTCGGCGGAGGTCTGGATCGGGCCGAAGCTGAGGCGCTGCGTCACGGTGCGCGAGTCTACCCGCGTCGAGCCTGGACGGCCTGCTGCAACCGCTACACTGCGCCGCCTATGGACATCGGTATCTTCATGTTTCCCACCGGCGACTCGATGCGGCCCGACGATCTCGGCGCCGAGGTCGAGGCGCGCGGCTTCGAGTCCCTCTGGTTCCCGGAGCACACCCACATCCCGACTTCCCGGCGAACGCCTTTCCCCGGAGGCGGCGAGTTGCCGCCGGAGTACTCCCGTTCCCACGACCCGTTCGTCGCGCTGACCGCGGCCGCGATGGCAACGGAGAGGATCAGGCTCGGCACCGGCATTTGCCTGATCATCGAGCGCGACACGATCACAACCGCCAAGGCGGTGGCGAGTCTCGACGTGCTCTCCGGCGGCCGCTTCATCTTCGGCATCGGCGGCGGCTGGAATCGGGAAGAGATGGAGCACCACGGCACGGACTACACGACGCGCTTCGCGAAGCTGGAAGAGCAGGTGGCCGCGTTCAAGACGATCTGGACCGAGGACGAGGCCGAGTTCCACGGCCGGCACGTGGACTTCGAGCCGATCTGGTCCTGGCCGAAACCCGCGCAGAAGCCGCATCCACCGATCGTGCTTGGCGGCGGTACGCACTACACGCGTCAACGGGTGGTCGATCACTGCGACGGCTGGCTTCCGATCGGGCGTTCGACCGAAGCCGTGCTGACCGGCATCGAGGATCTGAAGCAGCGCGCCGACCGCGCGGGCCGCGCGATGGAGACGATCTCCATCAGCGTCTTCGGTGCGAAGCCCCAGCAGGAAGTGCTCGATGCCTACGCCGAGGCCGGTGTCGGTCGCGTCATCCTGCTGGTGCATCCGCAGGGCCGCGATCAGACCCTGCCGCGGCTCGACCGCTACGCCACGTTGCGGGCCTAGAGGTTCCCGCCGGTCTCCGACACGAGCAGATCGACGACCTCCCGCAGGGCCTCGTCCTTGGCAGCTCCCTCGACGAGACGCAGCCGGTAGAGGTCGAGCTGCCGGTCGGCGCTCGAGCCTTCGCGCACGATCTTCAGGCAGTGCCGTAGCTCCCGCTCGCAGCCGAGGGCGCTGGCGTCTTCGGCGAGTTCGTCGACGAGTTCCTGCAGTTCGTCGGCGATGTCGATGCGGCCGCCGCGCCGGGTGTCGCCCAGGAAGGCCAGCATGCCGTAGCGCTGCGCCAGCCACTTGTTCTCGACGATGATCTCGGTCGGCGGTTCGGGAGGAAGGGCGCCCTCCCGGTCACGCCGCGCCAGCGTCCGGATGAGGGACGCGTAGAGGGCGACGATGCACATCGCGTCCTCTATCGCCGGACAGGTGTCGCAGATCCGCAGCTCCACGGTGGGGAACTTGTGGGAGGGCCGGATGTCCCACCAGATCTCGCTGCCGTCCGTGATGAAGGCCATGCGCTGGTACTCGCCGAGCAGCGCCTCGTACTCCGCGCGGGAGTCGAGCGGCCCGGGAATGCTGGTCCGGGGCATCGCCTCGAAGAGATTCAGCCGGTTGCACTTGAATCCGGACTCGCGGCCCTCGCTGAAGGGCGATGAGGCGGAGAGGCCAATGAACAGGGGCAGGTAGCGCCGGAGCGCGGTCATCACGCGGATGCGTGTGTCGAAGTCGCCGAAGCCGGCGTGGACGTGCATGCCGCAGATAACCAGGCGCCGGACCGTCTCCTGGTAGGTCGAGGCGAACTGGCGGTAGCGGTCCCTCGGCGTCGGGAGCTGGGCCTCCCAGGCCGCGAACGGATGGGTTGAGGCGCCGATCACCGCCGCGCCGTGGGCTTGCGCCGCTTCGACGACGAGCCGGCGGGCCGCCTTCAGACCCTCGCGCACTCCGGCCACGGAGTCGTGGACGGCGGTGTTGGTTTCGATCTGGGAGCGAAGGAACTCGTGGACGATCTTCTGGCCGCCCGCGGCTTCGCCGCAGGCTTCGAAGATGCGCGGATCGGGGTCGTTGAGGAGGTCGCGCGAGTCGGGGTCGACGAGGAACAGTTCCTCCTCGACCCCGAGGGTGATCGTGACGTCGTCCGCCACTTCAGTAATTGAGCTCTTCGCCTTCGGACTTTGCGATGACGGCGGCGCCGACTGAGTCGGAGGTGATGTTGACCATCGTTCGGAACATGTCGAGCGGGCGGTCGACGCTAAGCATCAGGCCGGCGAGCGCGTAGGCCTCCGGCGTGGTCAGGTCGATCGCTTCGAGCACGATGAAGATCATGACCAGGCCGGCCGAAGGAATCGCCGCGGCGCCGACCGAGGCCAGCAGCGCGGTCAGCACGACGACGAGCTGCGTGTACAGCGAGAGTTCGACACCGAGGGCCTGGGCGATGAAGAGCGCGCCGACGATCTCCAGCAGGGCCGTGCCGTCCATGTTGACCGTCGCGCCCATGGGCGCGACGAAGCTCGTCACCCGATTCGAGGCCCCGACCTTCTCGCGCAGACACTTCATCGTCATCGGCAGGGTGGCCGCCGACGAGCTGGTTGAGAATGCCATCGCCATGGCGGACGCCATCGCCCGGTAGTGGTGGATGGGGTTCTTCCGGGCCAGCAGGCTGAAGAGCAGGGGCAGCACGATGAACACGTGCAGGGTCAGACCGACCGCGATCGTCAACACGTACTTGCCGACCTGCTGGAACACGTCGAGGCCCATCTGGCTGACCGCACGAGCGAGCAGGGCGAAGACGCCGATCGGCAGCAGGCGGATGACCCATGTCGTCACCTTCATCATCGCCTCGAAGCCGGCACTGAAGCCCTCGCGGAGCAGCTCGCCCGTCTTGCCGGTCATCACCCCGATCGCGGCGCCGAGCACGATCGAGAAGAAGATGAGCCCCAGGATGTCGCCGCCGGCGGCAGCGCCGACCGGGTTGTCCGGAACGAGGCGCTGGAGGATGTCGGCCATGGAACTCGGCGTCTGCAGATCATCCGGCGTGAGGGGCTCCACCCCTTCGGGCATGACGAGACCCCTGCCGGGTCGTATGCTGTTGGCCAGCGTCAGGCCGACCAGAATTGCCATGAAACTGCTCAGCGCGTACCAGAGGAGCGTCTTGCCGCCCAGGCGGCCGATCGACCTGCCGTCGCCGATGCCGGAGACGCCATGGACGATCGAGGTGAAGATCAGGGGCACGATGACCATCCTGAGCAGACGCATGAAGAGGTCGGCGATCCACCCGATCCAGCCCACCTCGCCGAACGCCAGGGCGAAGCAAAGCCCCGCCGCCATTCCGATGAGTACCTGCCAGTGAAGAGCGAGTTTCATGAGTCGGCAGGGTAGCACGCGGAAACGGAGGGCTCGCCGCCCGGTTCGGCGCCGCCCGCGCTTTCTCGCGCTTGCCGCCGTCGTCGTGCTGGCGGGGCTCGTGGCGAGCTGCGGCAGCGTCCGCTACTACTCGCAGGCGGTCTGGGGCGGAGCCGATGTCCTGGTGAAACGGAAGCCGATCGAGCGTCTGCTGGAGGAGGGCCGTGCACAGGTTCTGTCGGCCGCGACCCGGGAACGGCTGCGGCTCAGCCAGAAGATTCGCGACTTCGCCAGCCGGGAGCTCGGACTTCCGGACAACGGGAGCTATCGGAGCTATGCCGACCTGGGCCGGCCCTACGCGGTCTGGAACGTGGTCGCCGCGCCCCGGCTAAGCCTGGAACCGAAGACCTGGTGCTACCCGTTCGCCGGTTGCGCCGCCTATCGCGGCTACTTCAGCGAGCGAGCGGCGCGGCGTCACGGCGACCGGCTGGCCGCCGACGGCTACGACGTTCGCGTCGGCGGCGTGGCGGCGTACTCGACCCTGGGCTGGTTCGCGGATCCGGTCCTCAACACCTTTCTCGACTACGCCGAGGCGGACCTCGCGGCCCTGATCTTCCACGAGCTCGCCCACCAGGTCGTCTACGTCAAGGACGACAGCGCGTTCAACGAGTCCTTCGCGACCGCGGTCGAGGTCGAAGGCGTGCGCCGGTGGCTGCGCTCGCTCGGCCGCGACGCGGAACTCGCCACCTTCGAGAGCGCTCGGCGGCGCCGGCGCGACCTGAACCGCTACCTTCTCGAGGTGCGAGCCGAACTCGAGTCGATTTACGCGAGCGACGACAGCGACGAGCGGAAGCTGGTCCGAAAGGCGGAGTTGTTCCGGGCCCTACCGTCGCGCTACCGGCGTGAACTGGTTCCGGCCTGGCGGGCGGCGGGCGACGCCGTAGGCGGCGAATCGAACCTCGGCGAATGGCTGTCGCGGCTCAACAACGCGGACCTCGTCGCGGTCGCGACCTACAACGACCTCGTGCCCGCGTTCCGGGCCCTGCTGGAGGCGTCGGGAGACAGCTTGCCCGCGTTGTACGTGGAGGTGGAGCGGCTGGTGGCGCTGGAACCGGAGGAACGGCGCCGCGCCCTCGAATCGCTGGCTACCGGTCGTCCAGCACCGCCCGCGCCCGATCCGGATAGTCGGTGAACACGCCGTCGACGCCGAGTTCGAACAGGTAGCGCTCGAGTTCCGCTTCGTGGCTGCCGTGACGGTCCGGCACCTGGTCGGCGCGGAACGTGTAGGGATGGATGATCAGGCCGGCGTCGCGCGCCCAGCCGATCAGCTCGGGCTGCCGCTCCAGCATCGTCTTGGCCGGGCCGATGCCGTCGGCGAACGCGGCGATGCTGGCGATGCCCTCTGGACTGAGGAAGCGCTGGTACTGCTCGACCTCTGCCATCAGGAGGACCTGGGGCAGCTTCGAACCCAGCGCCCGCAGGCGTTTGAGACTCTCCGGCTCGAAGCTCTGGACGAAGACCGGCGCGCCGGGCTTTCGGTAGCCGTAGCGCTCGAGAAGCTCAAGTAGCGCCGCCTCCATCGGCAGCCCTTGGGCGCGGTGCCAGGCGGGCGCCTTGATCTCGGGATAGATGCCGACCGTTCGGCCGGTGCGCTCGTTCAGGCCCTGGACAAGCTCGATCATCTCGGCGAAGGAGGGGACGGCGAAGCGGCTCCTGCCCCTCGGGAATCGGTTGCTCAGCCTTTCCCTGGCCTCGAGTCGCCGGATCTCGGCGAGCGAAAAGTCGGCGGCGTACCAGCGGCCGTCCTCGCGGGCGCGGCTGGGGAAGACCTGCTCGACGTTCGTCGTCGCCTGGAGGTAGATGTCGTGCAGGCAGATCAGGTGACCGTCCCGGGTCAGGACGAGGTCAGGCTCGATGTAGTCGGCCCCCATGCCGTGGGCGAGGGCGTAGGCCGGCAGCGTGTGCTCGGGCAGGTAGCCACTGGCGCCGCGGTGTGCGATGACGATCCTGGACGGTGGCGACACGACATCCTCCGTGGCCCCGTCGTCGCCGGCGAGCGTGGCGGCAGGCAGCCCTGTTGCGCACGCCAGCGCGGCGGCGAGGAGCGGGACTCGGGCTCGCGATTCCACGTTGTGGCTCAGGGCCGGCCAGCACCCGGCTGGCGCGTCCTCGCTCCAGACGCGTCACAGTCCGAGCGCCCGTCTTCGGGCGGTCGGATGTCGGGCCGGCGTACCGACACGTCGGACAGCGCCTCGACCTCGACCCGGGCGTCGTTGAAGCAGGCGCCCGCCCCGATGTCGGTCAGGGTGTCCGGCGCGAGGGCGCAGGCGTTGGTCCCGGACTCGGTGCTCCTGGCCCAGACTCCCTTGGGCAGTAGAGCCACGCCGGGCTTGAGATCCCGGTTGAGGCGGACGTGGCAGCGCACCTCGCCGTAGTCGTTGAACACCCGCACCCGCGGCTTGTCGCGGCCGAGGCCGCGTGCGGCGGCGTCCTCCGGGTGCATCTCGAGCGGCACCTGGCCGGGTCGCAACTGGCCGAAGGTGGAACTCACCGTCTGCGGCACCGAGGGAGAGATGAGGGCCAGCGGATAGCGCCCTTCTCCCAGCTCGGCGTGAAAGGCGTAGAGCCCGCGGGCCGATTCGGTTTCGAGCGAGGGCGGGCAGAGATGGACCTTGCGGTCGGCCGTGTGCGGAAAGACGTCGACGAACTGGATCGGCCGGCGGCCGGTCTCCGGCAGCACCAGACCCTCGTCCGCGAGCCGGCGCTGGCGCGAACCGCCGAGCACCGCCTGCCGCCACTCGGCCTCCGAGCGGGGGTCGTCGTCGCGCAGGAGACCGAGTCGGTCGGCCAGTTCGCCGAACACGCGGAGGTTGGACCGGGCCTCGCCGACCGGCTGCGCCACCGGCTTCGTGTCGTGGAGCACCATCGCGCCGTAGCCCATCGCCAGGTCGTCGTGCTCCAGGAAGGTCGTCGCCGGCAGCACCAGGTCGGCCCAGGCGGCGGTGTCGGTCATCACCTGGTCGAAGACGACGGTGAACAGGTCCTCCCTTTCGAGACCGCGACGGACGAGTTCCTGGTTCGGCAGCGTCGCGAGCGGATTCGCGTTGTAGACGAAGAGGACCTGTACCGGTGGTCCTGAGATGGCGTTCGGGTCGGTCAGCACCCTGCCGATGTGGTTCATGTTCACGATCCGCGTGCCCGGCGACGGCTCGCGCCAGCCGACGTTCCGGAAGGCGGCGCCGTTGCTCATCGTGTAGCCGCCCGCCCGGACCTTGAACTTTCCGGCCACGGCGGGCAGGGCGAGGACCGCCGCGACCGCCGAGCCGCCGTTCCGGTTCCGCTCGACGCCCCAGCCGCAGCGGATGACCGCCGGCGAGGACGTGCTGTAGAGCTCGTAGCAGCGGGTGATGTCGCGCACCGGGACGCCGGTGACCTCGGCGGCGCGCTCGAAGGTCCAGGGCTCGGCCCGCCGCCGCAGTTCGTCGACGCCGGTCGCGTGTTCGGCCAGAAACTCGCGATCCGCGTCGCCGCGGCGGAACAGCTCGCGGTGAAGCGCCAGGGCGAGGCACAGATCCGTACCTGGCCGGGGTTGAAGATGGAGGTCGGCCTGCTTGGCCAGCGGCGTGCGCCGCGGATCGACGACGACGAGTTTGCCGCCGCGGGCCCGGGCGGCGCGCAGGATCGGCACCAGGTGGATGCCGGTGGAGGAAGGGTTGGCGCCCCAGACGATCGCCAGCTCTGCGTGTTCGTAGTCCTCGAGGGCGACGCCGGCCATCTTGCCGTAGAGGCCGAGCGCGGCCGCGGTGCTGGGCGCCGCGCATACGGTGCGCGCGAGCTGGGAGGCGCCGAAGCGACGGAACAGGATCGCGTCCGCGGTGTCCTGCGTGAGCAGGCCGTTCGAGCCGCCGTAGCTGAGCGGCAGGACCGACTCGCCTCCGAGGGTCGTCTTCGCTTCGGCCATCCGTTCGACGATCAGGTCGATGGCGTCGTCCCAGGAGATGGGCCGGAAGTCGCCGTCGCCTTTGGCGCCCTCTCGCAGGGCCGGGTGGAGCAGGCGGTCCTCGCCGTAGAGATGGCGCGAGATCCGTCCGACCTTGGAGCAGATGAAGCCGGCGGTCAGCGGATGCGCGACTTCCGGCGGCGCCGCCCGCACCTTGGTGACGCGTCCGTCCTCAACCTCCACCTCGAGGGAGCAGGAGTCTGGACAATCCAGCGTGCAGGCGGTGTGGTGGACCGCCGGGTTGCCCTCCAGAGCCGGCGCGGGATCCGCGATCGTCATTCCCGGAAGCGTACAACGCCGAATGCCGGTACGATTCGCGCTCGCCGACCGGCCCCGGTTCGGCAACCACACGGACTTCCACCATGACCCTGACGCTCGATCGACAGACCTCGACGCAGCAGGCGCTGAACCAGCGCGTCTTCAACTTCTCACCGGGTCCGGCGGTGCTGCCGTTGCCGGTCCTTCAGGAGATCCAGCGCGATCTGCTGGCGCTGCCGGGCGCCGGCAGTTCCGTGCTGGAGATCAGTCACCGTTCGCCGGCCTTCGACGCGATTCTGGAGGAAGCGGAAGCCAACCTGCGCGAGCTGCTTGCCATCCCGGCGGACTACCGGGTGCTCTTCCTGCAAGGCGGCGCCTCGCTGCAGTTCTCGATGGTCCCGATCAATCTGCTGCGTGGCCAGGACCTGCCGGCGAGCTACATCCTGACCGGATCCTGGGGCCGCAAGGCCGCCGTCGAAGCGCGGCGCGAGGGCAGGGTCCACGTGGCCTGGGACGGAAAGGCCGACAACTTCGTGCGGGTGCCGGACGACGGAGAACTCGATCTGCCGCCGGCCTCGGCCTACGTCTACTACACCTCGAACGAGACGATCCAGGGCGTCCAGTTCCGCCGTCCGCCCGCGGCCGGCGCCGCGCCCCTGGTGTGCGACGCATCGTCGGACTTTCTCTCGGGCCCGGTCGACGTGAGCGGACACGGCCTGCTCTACGCTTGTGCCCAGAAGAACGCCGGTCCCGCCGGGCTGACCGTGGTCATCGTCTCGGACCAGGTTCTCGAACGGTGCGGCAACGATGTGCACTCGATGCTCAGCTACCGGCTTCAGGCGGAGAAGGGCTCGCGCCTCAACACGCCGAACGTCTTCGGCGTGTACGTCTTCCTGCTCATCACGCGTTGGCTGCGCGACGAGGTCGGTGGCCTGGAGGCCGCGGCCGAGCGGGCGGCGGCGAAGAGCGGGCTGATCTACGACGTGCTGGACCGGGACGGCGGCGAGTTCTTCGTTTCCCATGCCGCGCGCGCTTGCCGTTCGCGCATGAACGTGACGTTCAGGCTGCGCCGCGCCGATCTGGAAGATGCGTTCGTCGCCGGCGCGGCCGAGCTGGATCTCGTCTCGATCAAGGGCCACCGTTCAGTCGGCGGCTTCCGTGTCTCCGCCTACAACGCGATGCCCGTCGAGGGCGTCGAGCGCCTGCGCGACTACATGCTGGACTTCCGCGCCAGCCACTGAGCGGGTCATCGGCGGCTCGTCAACAGCGCCGATCCCACGATTACCAGCAGCAGCAACACGCCGCCGCCCCAGAGCAGGATCGGCGAAGCTCCGGTCTCGTCGTACGTGACCACGTCGTCCCTCGGCTCGTCGAAGAGCGAGTCGTAGGTTGCCGCCGCTGCTTGAGCCGCGGTCGCCGCCGCCGCCATCGCCGCCTCGTCTTCCGGCTGGCCCAGGCCGTCCTCGGCGATGATCCTCTCGACGGTGTGGACGAGATCCCAGAGCTCGTCCCGGCTGTAGGCGTCGCGATAACCCGGCATCGCCGTGCCGTCCATGCCGAGATAGAGGCGGCTGTAGATGTCGGCGCTGCCGTTTCCTCCCTTGAAGACCCCGCCGACGATGTTGGTCGGCAGGGTGTGGTTGCCCTCGAAATCCGGCATCGGGTCATTGCGAAGCCGCCTGCCGTTCGGGCCGTGGCAGGAAGCGCAGGCCTCCAGGTAGATCCGTTCGCCCCGGGTGCGTCGTTCGTCGTCGAAGGGAGGCTCGGGCGGTATCTCGATCGCCCGCCCCGGCGTCGTTCGCCTCGCGAACTCCGCGTCGGCGTCCTCGGCGCTCAACTCGCCTGCGGCGACCTCCCGATCGAGTTCGCTCCGGATGGCGTCCAGGCTGAAACTGCGCGTGTAGCGAGCCATCGCCGCGATCTCGGCGTCGGGAACCTGGCCCCAGGCCGACATGCCGGTGCCGGGCATGCCGCGCCGGATCGTCTCTTCCAGATCGCGGTCCGACGGGATCGCGTTCTCGGTCGTCGCCAGCTTGAAGCGGCCCGACTGGAAGCTGCGGGGCCGCTCGCCGGTGGTGTAGCTGAACTTGCCCAGACCGTCGCCGTCCTCGCCGTGGCACTCGCGGCAGTAGCGGAGGAACGCCTGCCGGCCGAGGTCGTCCGCTACCGCAACTGGCGCGGACGCACCTTCGGCCTGGGTGCTCTGCGCGTTCGCGACGGTTGCGGCGCCAGTCGACAGGACCACGCAAAGAAGGGCCGGGAGCCGAAGGGCGCGGTGCTGATACGTTGCTACCGGGGGTTTCATGTCCGACACGCGATCCGGCGCCAAGACCGGGTTCTTCGGCCCGATGAAAGGCCTCGACTCCGCGCGGCACAGGGTGGAGCGTCTTTCCGGCGGCCGTTTACGCGCCTCGATCGAACACGACACGATGAGGGGCGTCTCGCCCGAGATGCTGCGCTGGTGGTTCGAGAACATCGATACCTGGACCCGCTACAACGGCAGCGACTTCACCGGGCCGCCGGTGCCGGTCTACCGCTATTGGCACCCCTTCGACCACATTACTGTCCGCTGGCGCCGGCGAGTCTATGTCCGCGGACGCCCCGGTCCGGGAAGCGTGATCGAGATTCGTGAAGATCTTGGCGGGAAGCACCCGGTGCGCGCACGAGCGCGCGTCTCGAAGTTCGACGACGAGGCCTTCAACTTCGACCTCCTGCTCGCGGGCCTGTTCCGGGTCGGCTCGCTCGACCACCTGTACGCCGAGGTGGAGGGCGGTTGCTCCTTCTACACCGAGGCCCGGATCGGCGTGCGGGTGCCGATCATCGGCCGACTCCTGAACTGGATCATCCGCCGGCAGTTCACGGAGGAACTGCTCCGGGACTGGATCGTCCATAACGTCGAGGAGAGCGGCGAGACGGAGAAGTTCGTGCCGACGTTGTTCGAGGACGCGCGTCGGAAGAGCGCCAGGGCCGCGGGCTAAGCGCCCTGCGTCACTCTCCGCCGATGCGTTCCAGGTACACCGCTTCGAGCAGGTCGAGCTTGTCCTTGAGCACGCCCGGCGTCGCCTTGGGTTCCGGCGCGTCGAGCACCATCCAGGTGTCGTTCTCCGCGTCGTACTCCGGCCATTCCGGGGCGCGGTCGCCGTTCGGGTCGCCGGTGGCGGCGAAGCGGGTCCAGTAGCCGGCCATCGCGTCGCCCAGGGCTTCGCCGTCCGGGCCGGGGTAACGCTCGGCGTCGGGGTCGCCCGTGTCGCCGAAGGCGTAGGCGACCTCGGAACCGTGGGGGGCGCCGGGGAACATCTCGCGCCGCGCTTCGGGGACGAACCGGAAGTAGTAGGTGCGCGCCGGCGAGGAGACGGTCTTCATCTGTTCCGCAAGATAGCGGGCCGAGATGACGTAGCGCTGGTCGCCGAACAGGGTGGCCGCGGCGATCCGCTCGGCGTCATCGTCGGTCTCGCCGTCCGCTCCGTAGAGAGCCCGGGCCTGTCCTTCGCGCTCGCCGAAGGTGGCGAAGTAGTCGCCGGGCGCCATCGCGAAGGCGCGGAAGATGGTCCCCTCGAAGCTGTTGCCGCCGGTGATGTAGGGCACGTCGTGCTGCTCGCCCCGGGCGAACACGACGCCGGGCTCGTCAGGGAGCACGGTGCCAGTGATCGGCACCCAGAAGCCGGTGCCGAGGTTGATCAGTTCCTCGACCGGAAGCGCGCGCAGGTCGGCGGCCGAGGGATTCTCGCCGAGGTCGAAGGCGCCGGCGATCAGCGCCGCTCCCTGATCGCGGGCCGAGGAGAGTCCCCACCGGGCCTCGCTGAGATGCGGCAGCCGCCAGGTGCCGTAACCGCTCTCCGAGATCGCCCGGTGGAACAGGCCGGCGGACGCGGGTGTGCTCATCAGCGTGTTCACGGCCATCCCGCCGGCCGAGACGCCGAAGATCGTCACGCGGTCCGGATCGCCGCCGAAGGCCGAGGCGTTCCGCTGCACCCACTCCAGGGCGGCGATCATGTCGAGCACGCCGTGGCTGCCTTCGGGCTCGCCGGAGGTCGCGGCTTCCGCGGCGAGAGCCGGGTGGGCGAAGAAGCCGAGGGCGGCCAGCCGGTACTGGATGCTGACGACCACGACGCCGCGGCTTGCAAGGCCGACGCCGCGGCCGGTCGCTGGGGCTTCGCCGAGCCGGCCGTTGCCGGCGCGGAAGCCGCCGCCGTGAATCCAGACCATGACCGGCATGGCGTCTTCGCCGGCGCGCTCGGCCGATGTCCAGACGTTCAGGTACAGGCAATCCTCGCTCTGGGGCAACTGGGCGCGGCTCTGCGGGCAGATGGGACGGTACTCGCCGGCCTGGAGAGGTTCCGTCCAGGGCTCCACGGCCACCGGCGGACGCCAGCGCAGGTCACCTTCGGGGGCCCGCGCGAACGGGATGCCGAGGAAGGCGGCGACGTCCACGGCGCCCTCGGGAGCGAAGCCCTGGACGGGGCCGGCGTCGGTTTGAACGAGGAACGGGTCGGGCGGCTCGGCGGCGCAGGCGAGGAGAAGAGGAAGGAGAGCTGCGGCGGCAGCGAGGCGGTAGGGGGTCTTCATCATGGTTCAGTCCTGGCCGCCGGCGGTCGGCGTGAAGGCGCTTGGCCCGGTCCTGCGCCGGTCGGGAGCGACGGCGATCGTCTCGAGGAGGTCGAGCATCGTGCGCCAGCCGCGTTCGACGTTCTGGACCGAGATCCGCTCGTTGTTGCCGTGGACGCCGCCCTGGTCGGCGCCCGTGAGGACGGCCGGCGAGAAGCCGTAGGCGACGATGCCGCGTTCGCGGAAGAAGCGACTGTCGGTGAAGCCGGCGGTCACGGCCGGGATGACGGTGGAGCCCGGGAAGCGGCGCGCGGTAACGGATTCAATGGCCCGGTAGAGGTCGGTATCCGTCGAGGACACGGCCGGGGTGAACGAAAGCAGGACCTCGATCGAGATGGACGGCTGAGCGATCCGCTTCCGTAGTTCGTGGATGAAGGCCCGCGGCGCCTGGTCGGGAAGCAGCCGGCAGTCCAGTTCCGCCCACGCGGCGGGCGCGACGACGTTGATCGTGCTCGACGCGTTGAGCCTCGTGACGGCGCAGGTGTTCCGGGTGAGCGCGTGCAGCGTCGGGTTCGTCCGGTGCAGGGCGGCGAGACGTTCCGGCGCCGCGATCAGGCGCTCCGGGTCGGCGAGGTGGCCGGCGCCGGAGTGGAGCGCGGCCAGGTCCCGGAAGAAGTCGCCCACCTCCGGCACGATGCGGGGGGCGAACGGATCCTGGCGGAGACGTTCGAGCGCTTCGATCAGGTCGAGCACGGCGCTGCGGGGCGACGGGCTGGAGCCGTGGCCGCCGGGCCCGACCGCGTTCAACCGGAGCCACATCGGCACCTTCTGCGTCACCTCGACGCTGAAGACGACCCGGTTGCCCCGAACGCCTCCGCTGCCGCCCTCGTTGAGCACCATTCCGACACCTTCCAGCCAGTCCGGCCGGTTGCGGACGATCCAGCCGACGCCGAGCCGGCCGCCCGCCTCCTCGTCCGCCGTGGCCAGGAAGATGACGTCGCGCTCGAGGGGCGCTCCGGAGCGGGCGAGGGCGAGAAAGGCCTCCAGGTGCATGATCCCCAGGCCCTTCGTGTCGAGGGCCCCGCGGCCGTTGAGGTAGCCGTTCTCGTAGGTTCCGGACAGCGGATCGTGCTTCCAGAACCGCGGGTCGGCGGGCACGACGTCGATGTGGTGAAGCAGGATGATTCCCGGGGCGGAGCCCCCTTCGAGCCGCGCCCAGATGCTGCCGCGGCCGGGTTCGGGTTCCACGGTTTCGTAGGGGATCCCCTCGCGCTCGAAGATGTCCGCGAAGAACGCGACCGCCTCGCTCTCGTTGCCCGGCGGGTTCGTCGTGTCGATGCGGATGTACTGCTGGAGCCGTCGCGATGCCTCCGGCAGCCGCGGATCGCCGGAACCGTCCTGAGCCATGCCCGACGCCGGCGCCAGGGCCAGGAGCGCAGCCATCGCCGGAACGATCAGGGGGGCGATGCGCGTCGGGTTGGTGGCGGTGCGCATCGGGTTGGTCGTTGAGGCGTCCGAACGGTCGGTCGGTGAACGGCAAGCATATGGCAAGCGGGGTCAACTCGGGGCGTCCAGCCGCGTACAGAAGGGGAGGAGAACGTGTCCGACATGCGGCTGCCGTGGTTCGGCCGCCGGTATGATCGCGCGGCTGCGAAACGACCGAAGGAGAAGGCCCTTGACCAGATCACAACGAAGATTCGCGATGTCGACGCTGGTGTCGGCGTTGCTGGCTCTCGCTTCGGCAACGGCCTGGGCCCAGCACGGCGTTGGCGACGGCAACTGGCCGTCCTACGGCGGCGACTACGGCAGCACGAAGTACACCGCGCTCGACCAGATCGACCGGGACAACGTCGCCGACCTCGAGGTGGCCTGGCGCTGGGAGTCCCCCGACAACACGGAAGCGGCAGACCGGGCCCGGTTCCTCAGGCCCGGGCCCTACAAGGTGACGCCGCTCATGGTCGGCGGCACGCTTTACGTGTCGACCTCCTTCGGCCAGGTGGCCGCGGTCGACGGGGCGACCGGCGAGCAGAAGTGGGTCTTCGACACGGAGGATTGGCGCACGAGTCGACCGACGAACCTCGGCTACAACCACCGGGGCGTCGGCTACTGGACGGACGGGGAGCAGGCGCGGATCCTGATGCCGACCAATCAGGCGTACCTTTGGGCGATCGACGCCCACACCGGCGAACCGGTCGGCGGCTTCGGCGAGGGAGGCAAGGTCGACCTGACCCAGGGTCTCGGGCGGCCGGTGCAGCGTCGCATCTACTCGGTCATCTCCGCGCCGATGATCATCGGCGACACCGTGGTCGTCGGTTCTTCCATCTTCGACGGGCCGACACGCAAGGAGATGCCGCCCGGCCACGTGCGCGGTTTCGACATCCGCACCGGGGAGCAGAAGTGGATCTTCCACACGATTCCCCAGGGCGACGAACCGGGCGTCGAGACCTGGGAAGACGAGTCCTGGACCTACAGCGGCAACACGAACGTCTGGTCGCTGATGAGCGGCGATGCGGAACTGGGCTACGTCTACCTGCCGACGGGTACGCCGACGAACGACTGGTACGGCGGCCACCGCCTCGGAGACAACCTCTACGCCGAGAGCCTGGTCTGCCTCGACGCCGACACCGGCGAGAAGGTGTGGCACTTCCAGTTCGTGCACCACGGCCTCTGGGACTATGACGTGCCGGCGGCGCCGAACCTGGTCGACATCAAGGTCGACGGCAGGGAGATCAAGGCGGTCGCCCAGATCACGAAGCAGGGCTTCATCTACGTCTTCGACCGCGCGACCGGGGAGCACGTGTGGCCGATCGAGGAGCGGCCGGTGCCGCAGACGGACGTCCCCGGCGAGCGGACGTCGCCGACCCAGCCGTTCCCGACCAGGCCGGCGCCCTACGAACACCAGGGCTTCGAGAGCGATGACATGCTCATTTCGTTCACGCCGGAACTGCACGAAGCGGCGAAGGCGATCCGCGACAAGTGGGTTGCCGGACCTCTGTTCACGCCGCCGTCGCTTCAGGGCACCTTGTTGCTGCCAGGCTGGGGCGGCGGCGCGAACTGGTACGGCGCCGCGGTCGACCCCGCGACGTCCACGATCTACATCCCGTCGTTTACAGGGCCGATGGTGGTCAAGCTGGTCGAACCGGACGGCGCCCGCTCGAACTTCCGCTACGTGCGCGGGATGAGCGGCATAGAGAGCTTCTTCCTGCAGGGTCCCGAGGGCCTGCCCCTGACGAGGCCGCCCTACGGCAGGATGACGGCGATCGATCTGAATACCGGCGAGCACGCCTGGATGAGACCGCTGGGCGACGGGCCGCGACAGCAGGTGATGGAGCTCACTGGCGAGGATCCGGGTCCCCTCGGCGGACCGCCCGCGGCCGGTCCGTTGCTGACGAAGACGCTGCTCTTCCAGGCCCAGGGCGGCGCCCCGGGGCTGACCGGCGGCGATGGCGGCGGCGAGGTCTCGGTCCTCCGGGCGCACGACAAGAAGACCGGCGAGGTGATCCACGAGATCGAGCTCGACGCGTCTCCGAGCGGGACGCCCATGTCCTACGCGATCGGCGGGCGCCAGTACATCGCGCTCGCAGTCGGAGGAGCCGAGAGGGCCGAGGTCATCGCCCTGGCGTTGCCGGGAGCCGTTGCGGAGGAAGCCGGTCCATGAAGCTCCTTTCCCTGCTACGCGATGGCCGGTCCGCGATCGGCGTGCTCGCGAACGAGGAGACGGTCGTCGATCTGAGCGCAGCCGCGCCGGAACTGCCGCGCGGCATGTGCCGGTTCCTGGCGGCCGGCGAGGAGGCGATGGACGCGGCCCATCGTGCCGCCGACTCGGGCGCCGGCCGCGTGCCGCTCGCCGATCAGACGTTGCTGGCGCCGGTCCCGAAGCCGCGGAAGTTCTTCGCCATCGGCCTCAACTACGCCGATCACGCGGCCGAGACCGGACAGCAGCTCCCCAGGTTCCCGACCGTGTTTAACAAGCAGGTGACCTGCGTCAACCGGCCGGGAGGGGACATCCACATCCCGCGTGCGTCCTCGGCAGTCGACTACGAGGGCGAGTTCGCCTTCGTCATCGGCCGGCGTTGCCGGGGCGTTGCCGCCGAAGACGCTGCCGCCGCCATAGCCGGCTACACGATCGTCAACGACGTGTCCGTTCGCGATTGGCAGCGGCGTTCGCCGACGATGATCCTCGGCAAGGGCTGGGACACCCACGGTCCGATGGGACCGTACCTGGTGACCGCCGACGAGGTCGAGGAACCGGGCTCGCTCGGCATCCGCACGTGGGTCAACGACGAGTTGCGGCAGGACTCGAACACGCGGGAACTCGTCTTCGACTGTTCCAGGCTGGTCGAGACGATCTCGACCATGTGCACGCTCGAACCGGGCGACGTGGTGAGCACCGGCACGCCCGCCGGCGTGGGCGCGGCCTACGATCCGCCGAAGTTCCTCGTCGCCGGCGACACGGTACGGATCGAGATCGAAGGACTCGGAACGCTCGAGAACCCGGTGATCGCCGAGCCCTAGCCTCGGCCGCGGCCGACGGTCATCCGCACTTCGCGATCGTTCCGCTGGTCCCGCAGTTCCACCTTGATGGACTGCACCTCGCGGGGAGTCAGCGGCTCGCTCGTCGAGTAGCCGAGCATGTACTGGCTGCGCAGTTCCTCGCCGATATGCCCGTAGGCCCAGAACACGGCCTCCATGCTGGCGACGTAGTACACGCGGCCGCCGCTCGCCTTCGTGATCGCTTCCAGGTCCAGTTTGCGGGGACCGCGTCCCCTGCGATCCTCGCCCTGGCTCATCGAGATGACGTAGATCGGCACGCCGGTGTTCCCAGCCGTCCGGAAGGTCCGGCGGTAGCCGCTCTGGCTGCCGTAGTCGTCGCCGTCGGTCAGCACGACGAGGGCACGGCGCCCCTGGTCTCGGGCGAGATGCACAAGGCAGAACTGCATGGCGTCGTAGAGGGCGGTGAACCCGTCTGCCTGGATCTTCCCCAGGGTGCCGATGAGTTCGCCGACGTCGGCGGTGGTGTCGGAGAGCAGGCGCGGCCGGGTGTCGAAGTCGACGACGAACGCCTGGTCGATCCGGGTCAGGGTGTTGCCGAGGAAGCGGGCCGCCGCCTGCCGGGTGTCCGGCATCAGGGCCCACATGCTCTGGGAACTGTCGACCGCCAGGCCAAGCACCAGGGGCACGTCTTCGGCAACCGCGAAGCGCTCGATCGGGATCTCTCTTCGACCCGCTTTCAGCACGAAGTCGTCGGGCTCGAGGGTAGTGATCGGCTTGCCCTCGTCGTCGTTCACGATGACGTAGACCTCGACCAGGTTGACCACGGTCTCGGCCATGGGCGTATCGGCCGAGAGAAACTCCACGTCTTCGATGATCGTGCCGTCGTCCAGGTGGACGGCGACGCGGGCGAAGTCGGCGCCGGGCAGCGCGGGACCGGGCAGAACGGTGCGGAACGGAGGCCGCGTCATGGTGGCCGCGAGACGGTCGTTCCGGTAGAACTCGACCCGGTCGAGAACGCGACCACCGGCCAGCTCCACCCGGGCTTCAACGGCGTAGCGGCCTCCGGGCTCCTCTTCCACCGCCGCGATGCCGACTCCGGCCCGGGTTTGGTGCTCATTGATCGTCAGTTCGTCCTCGCTCAGCCAGCGATCCGAGCGGTCGTAGGCGACGATCCGGATCGTGTGAGGCACCGCCTCCGGCCCCAGGTCGATGGTGGTCTGGAACGGCTTGCGTCGATCGTCGAAGACCTGCTCGCCGTCGAGGTAGAACTCCACCCGGCGCACCACGTCGCTCGTGGTCACCGTACTGAACGACTTCCTGCCGCTGAGCCCCGACCGCTCGCCGCGGGGCGGGATCAGACGGACCAGGCTGGAGCCGGGGCCGGGGTCGAGGATGTTCGCGCGGCGGGGACCACGGGAGCCGCCGGCCCAGCCGGCCCGGCGGGCAGCGGCCCTGGCCGCCGTGAGGATCTCGGTTTCGGTGCGGCGGGCGGTCAGCGAATCGGGACCGGGCTCCGGCACGAGTAGCTCGATGTCGCCGCGGTCATCGAGAGGGCTTGACGCGGTCTCGAGAAATTCGACCTGCCAGCGGTCGTTGCGCAGGTCCTCGACCATCAGAACGAGTTCGTCGATGGCCACCGGCAGGTCGAAGAGAGTGCGAAACCGCCATGCACCTTCCCTGAGTCGGGTTCCGTTTCCCCCGCGATGAAGCAGGAAGGCTGGCGCGTCCAGGCCGCGGCCGTAGACCGTGAGCCGGAGGGCGTCGCTCGACTGCGGGGGATCGGCGCCGACGGTGGCGAGACCGTCGAGCGTGACGAACTCGGCGGGCGCGCCCTCGGTGGTCGACTGGATGCCCTGGGGCAGGAGAACGCCGCGGATCGCGAGTTCGCCGTTGCCTCCGAGGATGGACCGGTCGCCGTCCCGGCTCAAGGCGTCGAGGGCGCGGCTGGCGCGCAGGGCCACCAGGTCAGCCGGCGCCGCGACCGTGGCCCAGCGGCGCGCGGAAACGTCAGGCGGAGGTCCGCTGGACGCGGCATCGGAGGCGATGCGCACGTCGACCGGATGAGCGGCCCCGTCGCGGGTGCCGGACGAACGGTAGCGGACCCGCCAGGACGCCCGCAGGCGCTCAGTTGCCGCGGCGAGCTCGGCGGCGTCGGCGAGCACCTCGCCGCCGGCGGCATGCGAGAACGCCCGTGATGCCTCAACGCGTCCTGGCAGGAGATCGTCAACCTCCTGGGCCGCCGGGGCAAGCTGAAGGGAGTAGACGCGCCATCCGAGCGCCGCGACGGTGCGAGTCAGGCTGCGCTGCCGTCGCTGCTCGCTCAGGGCTGCGCGTTCGAAGGCGGGCGTCGGCTCGCCCAGCAGCTCCTCAGCGAAAGCGTCGGCGTTCAGGTCGGTCGCGTCTCGCACGAGGAACAGGGCCCGCGGCTGCCCGGCTGCCCAGGATGCGCCCTCGATCGACTCGAGCAGGTTGGCCCGCTGCCAGCGCAGCGTGTCCAGCTCCAGCAGGACTCCCTCGAGCAGGTCGGCTGTACGGAGAGCGTCCGCGTCCGGGTCGCCTGAGCGTGCGTCGGCGGCCGCCCGCAGGTCCCGGCGCCTGTCCAGCAGGACGCCCGCTGCGCCGGCCCGCGTGGCGACTGCCGCGGCGGCCGCCCGTACCGCCCCGGCGTTCGCGGTCGGGGCGAGCTCGACCTCTGCGATCCGGTCGGCTGCGATCATCTCGACGTCGCCGAGCGCCACCAGAGCATCGGCGGCGTTGCCGACGGCCGCCGCCGCCGCCTCGATGCCCTCGGGAGTCGAGCCAGGCAGATCGAAGTAGATGACGATTCGCCACCGCTCCGCCACCGGTTCGACCGACAGAATCTCCCGGGTCGCGCCGTTCTCGAGGATCTCGAAGCTTCTGGCATCGAACTCCCGGAGCGGCCCCGAGGCGGGGACCTGGAGGATGATCTCGGCCTCGCGGCTCGGCATCTGCGCCGTGGCGGCGGCGGGGCAGAGCGCAGCGAGTAGCGCGACAACCGCCGGCAGCAGACGGTGCCGTGAGCAGGTGGAGATCATCCCTGTCTACCTCACTTCCCGCCCCTCGATCGTCCGCGCCAGGACACCGGTACGGTCGAGTTCCACGCTGACCTCGCGCCAGTTCGGACCTCCCGGTTCCTCCTTCGGGTAGTAGGTCAGGAGGTAGTGACTGCGGAGCTCGCGGCTGATCGAGTCGAAAATCGGTTCCAGATCCTGATCGTGGCGCACGTAGTAGACGCGCCCGCCTCCTGCCCTCGCCATCCGCTCGAGCTTGCTGACGAAGGTGCGGGTGCTGAAGCTCCGGCCGTCCGTGCGAGCCGCTTCGTCGTTCATCAGCACCAGGTAGACGGGCACCCGGGCGCGCCGCGCCTGGTCGAGGCTCTGCCGGAAGGCGGCGTCGGAGTCCTCGTCGTCGCCGTCGTAGAAGACCACGAGCGCCTTGCGGCCGCGCAGCCCCTCGAGCTGATCCAGGGCCAGCGACAGCGCGCCCCAGACGGCCGTGCGGCCGCGCGGCCTGAGCGCCCCGATGCCGCCCCGAACCGCGTTCAGGTTGTAGGTCGCGGCCCGGACCAGTCGCGGTTCGCTTCCGAAGCCAACCAGGAACGCGCGGTCGCGCGTCGGCTCGAGCGAATCGAGGAACTCGACGGCCGCCCGCTTCACATCGGGCATGCGCAGGAACAGGCTGCTCGAGGTGTCGATCGCCAGTCCCAGCGTAAGCGGCAGGTCGAAAGCGATCCGGAAGGACTCGAGTTCCTGGGCGCGGTCGTCCTCGAAGACGGAGAAGTCGCCAGCCGTCAGATCCCTGACGGGCTGCCCCGAGCGGTCGGTGGCGACGACGTAGAGCTGGACGAGTTCGACCCCGATGCGGGCGGAGAGGCCGGGACGGGAGAGGAACAGGACATCCTCGGCGATCCGCCCGTCCGTCAACTGGGCCTCGACCCGCAGGTAGGACTCCGGATCGCCCACCGGCACCAGCACCTCGCGGCGAAACGGCGCCTCGGTTGCCGTCCCCGCCAGACGGTCCTTGACGAAGAAGCGCATCTCCAGCAGGCGGCCACCGCGCGGCAGCTTGAGTTCGGCGGCAACTTCCACCGGGCCGGCCAGCAGCCCCTCCTCGGGCTCGGTGATGCGGACCCAGAAGGCATGAGGCGGCTGGTTGACCAGGAGTTCGTGGCGGTCGAGCTCCCGGTCCTCCGCGTCGAAGGCGACCGCCTCGACCCGGCCGAGTCGGTCGCCGCGGCCCAGGTCGATCCGCGCCCGGTACGGCGCCCGGTTGCGGGCCGCGACCCGCCGGCCGTTGAAGTAGAAGACGACCCGCTCGACCTGGTCGATGAACGGGTCGAGAACCTCGGCCACGAACGTGGCGCGGCCGCGCCGGTTCCGGGGGTCCTCCGGCCGGAGGCTGATCGCCCGCGTGCCCGCGGTGCCGGCATCGACGGCCTGTTCCACGAGGTCGAGAAAGTCGACGACCGCGTAGCCCCAGCGTCCGTCGCGGAGATTCTCGGCCAGGACGATCGCCGAATCCGTGCCTGGCGGAAGCTGGAGCGGTCGTTCGAAGGTCAGGTTCTCCCCTCCGGGGACGGCGAACGGAACCCCGTGGCTGGTGACGACGCTGCCGTCCTCGCGGTGGAGGCCGGTGCTGACTCTCCATGTCGAAGCGTCAGCCGGCGGCGAGCCGGCGGGCGGCACGATGGTGCTTGTCAGCCGGCCGACAACCCGCTCGGGCGAGGCCGACTCGATCCGGATCGAGGCCACGACCTCGACTCCGGCGTCGCCGCCTTCGAACTCGCTGTCAAGCTCGCCCTCGAAGGCGCGGCGCAGTCGTACCTCGGCCACGTCATCCGGTGAACCCGCTCCGGGAGTGACGGTGGGCGCGTCAATCTCGCCCGCGCCGTCGCTCAGGTCGAACGCGCCGGCGGCAGCGGCGCCGCCGGGAAGTTCGAAGCTCGCCTCGAAGCGGCTGGGGAGCCGCCCGATCCAGTTCGCGATCGCGACTTCGTTCAGAAGCACCTCGCCGCCCGTGGCGTCGGCGGCCACCGTCCAGTCGGACGGCTGCACGAAGAGGCCCAGTTCCTCCTCGACCGTCTGCGAAGCGCCGGTGCGCGGCCGGTTGAAGCGGAGCGTGAAGCCGACGGTCACCTCGTTCGAGCGGACGCGAACGCCGTCGCCGTTCTCGTTCGCGGCAAAGGCCACCGGCGCCGCCGTCCAGCCGAACGCCGCCGCGGCGCGGGCGACGCCGCCGAGATCGGGAATCGTCGCCGCCTCGACGGCGAGGGAACCGGCGGTCGGCACCAGCTCGAGGTAGAAACTCAACGGATCGGTGACCAGCCCGTCGGCCAGCAGCACCAGGTGTCGGCGCGTGGACTGCGTTGCGCTTGGCGCGTCGCGCCTCAGGTCCTCGCGCGCCGCCAGGAACAAGACGATCTCATCGATCTGGTTGCTCCGCATCGCCGCCTCCTCGCGGATCGCGTCCCTCGCCATCTGCTCCAGCACGACCTCCAGTTCGGTCAGGCGGTCGCGGCTTCCCGCCGCGGCCTGCTGCCGGGCTCTCGAGAACTCGATGTCCCGTTCGCTGGTGAACAGACGTCGCCTGTCGACCAGCGCGCTGGACGCTTCTTCACCCGTGGCCAAGCGGCTCAACGCCGCTTCCGCGAGGTCGCGGTCCCGGGTCGGAGGCAGAATCGTCCGCGCCTGCGGATTTGCAACCACGATCTCCAGGCTGCCGGCCTCGAGCAGCGGATCGAGTTGCTCCAGCAACACCTCGGCGAGTTGAAACACCGGCCCCGGCGTGGTCAGGGCGAGATCGACATAGACCAGCGTCCGCCAGTCGCTCTCCGCCCGCGCCACGCCCTCGATCTCGACGCTCTCCCCATCGATCCGGAGTTCCAGGCCCCCGCGCAGGTCCCCCTCCGACGCGCCCTCCGCCTCGAAGGTAACCGTCTGCTGGCCAAACGCCGCACTCGCAGCCCAAACCCACAACGCGGCGGTTGCCCCGACTGTCCTCGACATCAACATCACTCGTTGTCAACGCAAGTTCGGTGCCACTCGTTCCCTTGGCGAACCACTCCGGATCTCCCCAAGCAAGGCAACCGATCTCATCAGAGCGGATCCGCCGCGCCCGCTGTCCGACGACCTCCAGCCTGTCCGGGAAAGCGAGGGGAGCGTCGTCCAGCGGGCTCTGAACGAGCGACGCCCGGCGTCCCTCCAGAAAGCACGGACCAACCGGAGCGAGTGAAGCGAAGCGAGCGCCGACCTTTCATCTTCTTCGTAAGCGCGAGCGGCCGATGGCGACGCTCCCCTCGCTTTCCCGGGCAGGCGGGTGAGCACCGACACGCAACAGCCGTCAGGCGACGATCTGGTGGATCGGTTCCGCGCCCTCGACGCCGACCAGCTTCTGGTCGAGGCCGGCGTGGAAGTACGACAGCGCGTTCGGGTCGAGGCCCAGTTGCTGGAGCACCGTGGCGTGGAGGTTCTTGACATGGAAGCGGTCGACCTCGGCCCGGTTGCCGAGCTCGTCCGTCTCGCCGACGCTGGCGCCGCCCTTGATCCCGCCGCCGGCCATCCACATCGTGAAGCCGTAGGCGTTGTGGTCGCGGCCGGTGCCCTCGGCGTACTCGGCCGTGGGCTGGCGCCCGAACTCGCCGCCCCAGATGACCAGCGTGCTGTCGAGCAGGCCGCGCTGCTTCAGGTCGCGCAGCAGGCCGGCGATCGGCCTGTCGGTGCCGCCGGCGTGGTACTCGTGGTTCTTGACCAGATCGCCGTGGGCGTCCCAGTTGTGGTCGTTGTGGTTGCCGCCCGAGTAGACCTGGATGAACCGGACGCCGCGTTCGACCAGGCGTCGCGCCAGCAGGCAGCGACGGCCGAATTCCTTCGTGCGATCCTGGTCCAGGCCGTAGAGGCGGCGGGTCTCCTCCGACTCGCCGGAGAGTTCGACCGCTTCCGGAGCATGCTGTTGCATCCGGTAGGCCAGCTCGTAGCTGGCGATGCGGGCGGCCAGCTCGCTGTTCTCGGAGCGCGGCTGGGCGTGTTCCTCGTTGTACTCCCGCAGGCGGTCGAGCAGCCGGCGCTGCGCCTGGCGCGACATTCCGGGCGGCGGGTCGAGGGACAGGATCGGCGTGCCGCTCGAGCGGATCACGGTGCCCTGGTAGCTGGCCGGCATGTAGCCGCTCGACCAGTTCTTGGCGCCGCTGATCGGCCCACCGGTCGGGTCGAGCATGACGACGAAGCCGGGCAGGTTCTCGTTCTCGGTGCCGAGGCCGTAGTTCACCCAGGAACCCAGCGCCGGGCTGCCGGAGAGGATGCGGCCGCTGTTCATCTGCAGCATGGCCGAGCCGTGGAGCGGCGCGTCCGCGGTCATCGAGTGGATGAAGGCGATGTCGTCCACGCAGCCGCCGAGGTGCGGGAACAGGTCGGAGACCCACTTGCCGCATTCCCCGTACTGCTTGAACCGCCATTTCGGCCCGACGACGCGGCCCTGGTTGCGCGTGCCGCCGCGGCCCTTCGTGTTGATCTCGATCGTCTTGCCGTCGAGTGGGTAGAGATCGGGCTTGTAGTCGAAGGTGTCGACCTGGCTCGGTCCGCCGTACATGAACAGGAAGATGACGGCCTTGGCCGGACCGTCGAAGTGGGGCGGTTTGGCGGCGAGCGGGTTCTTCCACGCGGTCACGCCGTCGGCGGCGACGGTCTGCGCACCGAGGAAGTCGTCGGTGCTCAGCATGCCGGCAAGGGCGACGGAGGTGAAGGCGCCACCGGCTTCCCAGAGGAACTCGCGCCGGGTGCGGCCGCAGAAGGTGTTGCGGGGACGTTCAGGGTCGTAGGTCATCGTTCCGCTCCTCAGTCGAGGCCGGTTTCCTAGTCCAGATAGACGAACTCGTTCAGATTCAACAACAGAAGGGAGTAACTGGCAAATGCCGCGTCGGCTTCGAAGCCCTCCTCCCGTTGCAACTCCTCGATCAGGCCGACGCCTCGGGCGACTTCGACCGGATCGGCCCGTCTCGCCAGCACGGCCTCGAGCGCCTCGGTCACGCGATCTTCGACCGTACCGTCCGGGCCGTCGATCCGCGCCGTGAGCGCCCTGGCCTGCTCGCTCATGAAGTCGCCGTTCAGCATCATCAGCGCCTGCGTCGGCTGGGTCGTCGTAAAGCGGACGGGGCAGGTCGAGTCGGTGTCGGCCAGGTCGAGACTCTCCAGCAGCGGGTGCAGCAGGGAGCGCTTGACGTGGATGTAGATGCTTCGCCGCGCCGCCTCGTCGGGGGTTGCCTCGCCCCAGGCCTTGTCGGGCTGGGACGCCGTGGCCAGCACCTCCGCCGGCATCGGCGGGTAGACGCTCGGGCCGCCGATTTCGAGGTTCAGCGTGCCGGTCGCGGCCAGGACCGAGTCCCGAATCTCCTCGGCCGCCAGACGCCTCATGTTGAAGCGGCTGAACAGGTCGTTGCCCGGATCGACTTGCAGCGCGTTCTCCGGCGGCCGCGACGACATCCGGTAGGCGCGGCTGGTCATGAGCAGCCGGTGCATCGACTTCAGGCTCCAGTCCCGCGCCGTGAACTCCGTCGCCAGCCAGTCGAGGAGTTCCGGGTGCGTTGCCTCCTGACCGAAGCGGCCCAGATCGTTGGGCGTGGGCGAAAGGCCGCGGCCGAAGTGGTATTGCCAAAGGCGGTTCGCCATCACCCGGGACGTGCGCAGGTTGCCGTCGCCGGCAATCCAGCGCGCCAGGGCGAGTCGACGGCCGGTCGTCGGCGAGTCGGGGCCGGGGGATTCGAGTCCGGTGTCGGCGTTGCCGAGGATGAGCGGGAATCCCGGCTCGACCCGTTCGGCCGGCGCATGCGGATTGCCGCGGATCAGGACGTGGGTCGGCGGCGCTTCCGGACCGAGCTCCTTCACGCGCAGCACTTCGATCAGGTTCGCGGGCGGACCTTCCTCGGGCGGGCCGCCGGCGTCCGCTGTTCCGAGATCGGCCGGGATCCAGTCCGTGTAGTTCTCCGGAGTCGGCTCGTTGCCGCCGCCGACCTTGTAGGGCGCGATGCCGCGGAAGAACGACAGCATCCGGTAGTAGTCGGTCTGCGGGATCGGGTCGCCGCGATGGTTGTGGCAGCGGGCGCAGCCGATCGACATGCCGAGCATGACCCGGGACGTCGTGTCGAGAACCGAGTCGAGGTCGTCGTACTGGGCCAGTTCCGTGTCGGTCGGCTCGTCGTCCCAGATGCCGAGCCGCAGGTAGCCGGTGGCGATGACCGATGCGGCGGTCGGGTTGTCGAGTTCGTCGCCGGCGAGCTGGTGGGTCAGGAACTCGTCGTACGGCATGTCCGCGTTCAGCGCGCCGATCACCCAGTCGCGGTAGCGCCAGGCGGAGGGCTTCTTGCGGTCGCGTTCGTAGCCGTCCGTCTCCGCGTAGCGGACGAGATCGAGCCAGTGCCGGCCCCAACGCTCGCCGTAGTGGGGCGACGCCAGCAGGCGGTCGATCAGGCGTTCCCAGGCGTCGGGACGCCGGTCCTGCTCGAAGGCCTCGACCTCCTCGAGCGTCGGCGGCAGCCCGGTCAGGTCGTAGCTCGCGCGCCGGATCAGAGTGCGCCGGTCGGCCGTCGGCGGAGGTTCGAGGCCGGCCGCCTCGATCCTGGCGAGCAGGAAGTTGTCGATCGGGTTGAGCGGCCAGTCCGGGTCCGCGACGGCGGGGACGTCCGGGCGCCCGAGCGGCCGCACGGACCACCATGCCCGGTCGGCGTCGGTGATCTCGAACGCGTCCTCGGCTGGTGCGACTTCCGTGAGTTCGTCCTCATCGCCGCCGAACGGTGCGCCGAGAAGCACCCACTGCCGGATGACCTCGAGGTCCGCCTCGGCCAGCCGGCCCGAGGGCGGCATCTGCAACTGCTCGTCGTCGTACCCGACCGCGTGGAGGAGCAGGCTCAGGGCGGGCTCGGAGGTGGAGATCGCCGGTCCCCGTTCGCCCCCGCGCAGGAGTCCGGCCCTCGTCGTCAACAGGAAACCGTTCTCGGCCCGTTCCGGGTCCGAGTGGCACATGTAGCAGTTCTTCTCCAGAACGGGCCGGACGTTCTCCTCGAACAGCTTGATGCCGTCGGCCGGTGTCTGGGCGGTCTGGCCGGAGGCGACCGCTGAGACAAGGGTCAAGAGGAACAGGCCCGTGCCGGCGGCGGACCGCCCGGACTGCGCCGTTGCTGGCATGGTGTGGCGATCCTATCGCGGCGTTAGACTTCCGGCCTCTTGGTCGAACACAGGCATGGCGCGCGGACAGTGTCGCACGACGTTACGGCGACCCTGCTGCTGAGTTGCGACGACGCGATCGGCATCATCGCGACCGTCACGGGCTTCGTCAACGAGCACGGAGGCATCATCTGCTCGTCCGAGACCCACCGGGACGAGGAACTCGGCAAGTTCTTCCAGCGGCTCGAGTTCGAGGTCGACCACTTCGATCTGGACCGGGAGACGATCAGGCCGCTGCTCGAATGGGCAATCGGCGACCACTTCTCGGTCAGGAGCCGCATCGCGTTCTCGGACCAGGAACAGCGGGTGGGCGTGCTGGCGTCGAAGCCGGCTCACTGCCTGCACGACCTGTTGTCCCGCTGGCGGCTGGGTGAGCTCCCCGGGCGCCCGGTCTGCATCATCAGCAACCATCCCGACCACGCGGCTGAGGCGGAGTACAACGGGCTGCCGTACCACCACCTGCCGGTGACGCCGGAGACACGCAGCGAGCAGGAAGAGCGGATGATCCAGATCCTCGAGGAGGCGCGGGTCGACCTCGTCGTGCTGGCCCGCTACATGCAGATCCTCACGCCGCGCTTCCTGGAGTGCTTCCCGAACCGGGTGATCAACATCCACCACTCGTTCCTGCCGGCGTTTCCCGGAGGCAGTCCCTACCGCCAGGCCTACCTGCGCGGCGTCAAGGTCGTCGGCGCCACTGCGCACTACGCGACGGCGGAGCTCGACCAGGGACCGATCATCGAACAGGACGTGACGCGGGTGAGCCACCGCGACTCGGTGACCACCCTGGTGCGTCGCGGCAGGGACCTGGAACGCGTCGTCCTCGCCCGCGCCGTCCAGGCCCACCTGGAGCACCGCGTCCTCGTCGTCGACAACCGCGCGATCGTCTTCGGGTAGCTAGCCGTTCGCGCACGCGGCGCGCAGTTGCCGCGATGCCTGGACGAAGACCGGATCGTTCGCGGCGAAGCGGCGGCCATCGTCGAGAAGGGCCAGGGCTTCCTCGCAGCGGTCGGTCTGAGCCAGGATGGCGGCCAGGCGAAGGCGCGCCAATGTGAGGTCGGGACGGACGGCGAGGGCGGCGGCGAAGGCGCGAGCGGCCTCCTCGGGGCGGCGCAAGTCGAGGAGGACCATGCCGAGGACGAAGCTGGTTTGCGGGTCGGTCGGATTGAGCTGCTGAGCCGTTCGGAGTTCACGGGCTGCGTCCGTCAGACGTCCTTCGATGGCCAGGATGCCACCGAGTTCGGTGCGCAACCTGGCTTCGTCGTCGGCAGTGAATTGTGCGGAGCCGAGACTCCTCTCCAGGGCGATTCGAGCTTCTCCCAGCCGGTTCTGCTGCCGGAGCACGACGCCTAGCGCCTGCACGGCGGCGGCGTCCCCGGGAGCGTTGGCGACTCGGGTGCGCAGGATCTCAAGCGCTTCCGCCGGCCGTCCCGACGATGCGAGCGCGGTGGCGCGCCGCGTCCTGGCCTCGGCGTAGTCGGGGTCGAGCGCCAGTACACGGTCGTAGTGCTCCAGCGCTTCTGCGGGACGGGCCGCTCGGTCGAGGAGGAGTGCGAGCTGGTAGTGCGCCTGCTTGTAGTCGGGAGCCAGCTCGGCCGCCCGGGTCAGGTGCCTGATCGCCTCGGTCGTCTGGCCGCGGTTGGCCAGGAGTTGAGCGAACTCGAAGTGCGCATGCGCCTGGTCGGGGTCGAGCGCCAGGAGTTCTTCGTAGGCGGCTTCGGCCTGCTCGAACTGCCCAGCGTCGACGTGCGCCAGCGCCTGGTGCTTGCGCGCCTCGAGGTTCGTTGGATCCGCCTCGATCGCACGGCTGAAGACGGTCGCCGCCGCGCCGAACTCGCCGGCCTGTACCGCAATCAGGCCTTGTTGGACCAGGGCGGCGCTGCCGGTCGGCAGGTAGGCGAGTTCCCGGACCAGAGGGTCGTCGAACGGGAAGTCGGTGTGGCTTGCCTGCGCGAAGTGCCGGGCCGCACGGTCTTCATCGCCGAGGCGGCGCCAGGCCATGGCGAGGGAGTAGTGTCCGCGGCCGGCTCCCGGTTCGGCGGCGACTGCGCGCTCGAGGTAGTCGGTCGCGCTCTCCGTGTCGCCGCGCTCCAGAGCGAGCGTTCCCAGCCCGTAGAGGGCGGGCGGGAACTCGGGCTGCAGTGCCAGCGCACGGTTCCACAGCGCGGCCGCTTCGTCGGGCCGGCCGCGCTCAACCTCCGATTGGGCGAGGCGGTGGATCGCAGGCACGAGGTCGGGTTCGATCGCCAGTGCTGCGCGGTACGAGTCCGCCGCCGCATCGTGGTCGCCACGGGCGTCCTCGGCGAAACCGTGTAGGTAGGGCCAGCGATGGTCGGATGGGTCAAGTCGCCGCGCTTCCCGGTAGCAGGCTTCGGCCGCCTCAAGCGCGGTGAAGGCGTGGCTGTCCAGCAGTTGCACGCCGTGGTAGAGCTTGCCGAGTTCGCCGACCGCGGCCGCCAGCTCTGGGCCGGCTGTGCCGGCGTCCTCGAGCGAGCGAACCCGGCGCTCCAGGCTGCCGATCTGGCCGCGGACCGCCGGATCGTGGGCCTCGTAGCGGGAAGGGAGCGGCAGGCGCTCGGCGGCGCCGCACGCGAGGAGGGCGAGCAGAGCGCCCGCAAACCAGCGACGGTTCATTGTCGGCTCTCTCCCTGGCGGACTTCATGGTAGGCGTGCGGCGACAGCGCGCCGAAGGACTCTCCGGCGCCGCCGCGCCAGTCGACGCGGATGTCTTCGACTTCCGCGAACCCGAGCCCGATAAGCACCCTCGGATCGCTTGACGAGGCGTAGCTCATCGCCGCGCGGACCCGGCGCGTGATCGTGCGGCCGTCGGTGAGTCGCACCCGGGCCAGGCTTCCGACGGCGTCCCGCTTGCCGTCCGAAGTGACCAGACGGAGGCCGATCCAGCCGCTGTCCTGGCCGATCAGATTGAGCAGCAGCCGCGCCGGTCCGTTGTTGTTCGTGATGAGAACGTCGGTGTCTCCGTCGTTGTCGACGTCGCCGAAGGCGGCTCCACGGGAGACCTCATAGGCCGCGAAGGCCGGTCCTCCGAGCGAGGACGCGTCTTCGAAGCGGCCGTCGCCCAGGTTGCGGAAGAGCTGGTTCGGTTGACCGAAGCGGCGTTCGTGGTCGCTGCCTGCGGCCGCGCGCGCGGCTGCCGCGTCGCCTGAGCGGGCGCGGTCCAGGCGCCGCACGGCGCCGTTCACCGCCAGCAGGTCGAGGTCGCCGTCGTTGTCGAAATCGAACCAGCCAGTGCCGAAGCCGGTCATCGGCAGGCTGGGCACATCAAGGCCGGCGGGCAAGCCGGCATCGGTGAACAGGCCGTCGCCGTCGTTCAGGTAGAGGGTGCTCGTCTCTCCCGTGATGTGGGTCACGTAGAGATCCTCGTCGCCGTCCCCGTCCAGGTCACCGGCGTCGACACCCATGCCCGCCTCGGCCTCGCCGCGGCGATTGACCGCCGAGCCGCCGAACAGGGCCCGGTTCTCGAAGCGGCCGCCACCGCGGTTCATCCACATCTGATTTGGTGTGCCGTCGTTGGCGACGTAGAGATCGAGCCTGCCGTCGAGGTCGAGGTCGGCCGGCACCGCACCGAGGCCGTTGCCGAACTGTGTGGCGAGGCCGGCGCGGTCCGTCGTCTGCTCGAACCGTCCGTCGCCGAGGTTGCGGAACAGGCGGTCCGGCTCGGCGCGGTAGGTCTTCGGGCTGCAGTAGTCCGGCTCGCCGCTGCCGAAGGTGCAGAGCGTGTGGCTGCCGAGGTTGAAGTCGACGTAGTTGGCGACGAACAGGTCGAGCATGTCGTCGCCGTCGTAGTCGAAGAAGGCGGCCGGAACGCTCCACCTGGGATCGTCCGCTTCGGCGACCTCCGTCACGTCCTCGAAGCGGCCGTTGCCGACGTTCCGCCAGAGCCGGTTGGGGCCCAGGTTGGTCACGTAGAGATCGACCCGGCCGTCTCCGTCGAAGTCCCCGGCGGCGACGCCCATGCCGTAGCCGGTCGACGAGAGGCCGGAGTCCTCGGTCGCGTCGACGAAGCGTAGTTCGCCGGTTTCGAGAAGGTCGTTGCGAAACAGGCGGTCACGGGCGGGGGACCCGGCCGCGCCGGCGCCCGGCTCCAGCTCGCCTCCCTGGACCAGGTAGGCGTCGAGATCGCCGTCGCCGTCGGCGTCGAAGAGCGCCGCGCCCGAGCCCATGATCTCGGGCAGCAGGTAGCGGCCGCGGCCGCCGTTCCGGTGCTGGAAGGCGAGACCGACCTCGGCGGCTCGGTCGTCAAAGGCGACGGGTTCGGTCGGGCGCGACGGGCTTCCCGAAGTCACTGGTTCCGCGACGCGGTTGATCCGTGGCTCTCCGGCGCAGTTGAGGACTCCGACCGTACTGATCAGGACCGTGACGAGCGCGCGGGGTGTCGGCGGCATCGTCACGAGTGTATGGAGCGGGAACGGGAAAGGGGAGAGAGCCGAAGCCCTCTCCCCCTGATTCCCTGATCCGGTGACCGGTGTCCGGATCGTGTGATCTGGTCTAGAACCGGATCTTGAAGTTGGCGCGAACCGTCCGCGGGCGCTGGAAGAACCGGCGCACGGGCAGAACCTCGCCGGCGCTGTTCCAGGAGCGGCGGCGCTGCTGGTTCGTCACGTTCAGCACCTCGACCCGGAGTTCCCCGCGAGTATTGCCGATGCCCAGGGGGAATCCCCAGGCGCCGCTCAGGTTGACCGTGTACTCGTCCGCGGTCCGGCGGCCCTCCGTGCCCGATGGGTGTAGGGGGAAACCGACGCCGGTGTTCGAGGTTCCGGGGCGCTGGTTGGCGTTCGCGTCCGTCACGTCCACCGGCAGGCAGATCGGAATCGATGTGGGGATGCCGGGCGGACGCGGTCCGCAGGGCCGCTCGTAGCCGGCGCCGGAGGATGTAGTCCAGGGCGTCCCGGTCTGGAAGGTCAGGTGGCCGCCCAGCGTCAGATCCTGGTTGCCCAGGCGCCAGGTCTTGAACCCGAAGGAGTTCCAGATCCACTCGCGGTCGTAGGTGCCGTTGGCGCCGCGCCGGTTGATCATGCTCGCCGGGAAGCCGAGCCAGTCGGTGAGACGCTCGACGCAGTCTTCGGGATAGAGCGGCGTCCGGCCGGTACGGCGGTCCGGCCTCGTCTGGCCGGCCTGGCAACTGTCGATGTTCTGCTGGTTCAGAACGACGTGGGCCGCCTCGAGGTACGTGCTGTTCGTGTTGTTCCACCAGGCGCCGGCCCCGGTCGTGTCCGTGCTGGCCCAGGCGAGGTTGTTGTAGAGCGCCCAGCCGTCGGCGAAGCGGCGGTTCAACTGAACCTGAACCCCCTTGAACGAGTTCTTCGCCGGATCGGCCATCTCCAGGGCTTCACGGTTCAGTTGCGCGGGACGCTCGGCCGGGTCGTAGCCCTGCGCCGCCCAGGTCGCGGCCCGCGCGTCGTCGAAGGCGACCAGGATGTCGAACAGGTCGTGGTAGTTCTCGGTGACGCCGATGTTCCGGCCCTTGTGGTCGAGCTGGTTGTTGGAGAACATCATGTCCTGCAACTGCCAGTCGATGTACTTGACGTCGAGAGCCCAATTCGGCCGGAACTGCCACTCCAGGCCGAGAATCGCTTCCTGCTTGTAGTAGGTCTGCACGTCATAGTCGAGGACGCCTGCCTGAACCGCGTCCCACATGAGACCCGGCGTCGTCAGCTCCCAGGACAGGTTGTAGCCGGGCAACGGCGCGCCGACCGTTCCGTTGTGGAGCGAGTCCCTCCGCTGCGGAACCCGGCAGCCGTAGTTGGTCAAGCCGAGGAACTGCAGGAAGTCGAACGTCGCGATGTCCGCCGGGTCGCAGAAGAGGAAGACCTCGTGCCCTTCGTAGCCGTTCCACAGGTCGTGCATGCTGGGAACGTTCGAGTCGCCGCCCGAAATCCACGCCTGGTTCAGCATCGCGTGGTACTGGCCCCAGCTTGCGTTGAGCAGCAGGGCGCCGTCTCCCTTGATGTCGTAGGTGATGTTCAGCCGCGGGTCGACGTAGCTGTCGTCGATGACCTGGCGGCGAACGTCGTTCCAGGCTTCCTGGGTTTCGGCCCGAAGGCCCATGTTGACCGTCCAGTGATCGCCGATCGTGAAGCGGTCGCGGACGTAGAAGCCGATGTTGCGCACTTCGCTGTCGCCAGTGCCGCGCCCGACGCAGGTGCCGGGCGTACGGACGACCTCGCCGTTCACGTGCTCGACCGTGGTCGGCCGGTGGGGCATGCCGTCGGGAGCGTTGCCCTCACAGGTCAGGAACGTCGAGTTGTGGTCGGTGAAGTAGCAGGTCCGACCACGAATGGCCGAGGTACCGGTGCGGGTGAACGGCGTGGCGCAGGTGTCGTCTGCGATCGTGCCGGCGCCCAGGTAGCCGAACGGGTTCGTCGGGTCGAAGCCCCACCCCTGGAGCAGGGGTACGCGGGCATTCTCGCCCTCCCACTTCGTGTCCTGGTAGTCGAAACCGTACTTCAGCTCGTGGTTCGCGCCCGCGAACTGGGTCAGGCCGACGTTCGCCTGCTCGCGCGGGAACGCGTTGAAGCCGAAGCCGTCGGAGAGGATCCAGCCGTTGTGCCAGGACGAGAGGTTCTCACCGTCCCGGTAGACGTTGTAGTTGTTGCCGGGGTAGAAGATCCCCTTGCTCGGATCGAATGGGAAGCGCAGCGGGTAGCTGGTGTCGCCGCCCGACGTGTTCGTCGCCGTGTGGCCGGCGATCGGACCGCGGTCGAGCGACTTCGCCTGCAGGCAGGTCTCGATCATGCGCGCCGGCGTGTCGCGGTAGTTGTCCTGGGACAGCCACTCCAGGATCGGAATGCCGTCCACGGACTGGGCGGCGGGGTTCTCCTGCTCCAGGATGTCGTGGCAGGCGAGGAACTTGTTCTCCTGCGTCTCCTGGTCGGCGATCTTGGCTTCGAGGAACCAGTTGCTGGAGATCGCGTAGTTCCAACTGACGGTCGAGAGCACGCTGTCGTTCTCGTGCGGCGTCGGCGTCCAGTAGTCGTAGGACTGCCAGTTGAAGTAGTTCCTGAACGCCGGCGTGTCGATCCAGGAGGCGGCGAAGGAGTGGGACGCCGACGGCTGCATGTTCAGCTTGAGGATGCGGGCGTCGGCGAACAGGCTGACGTCGTACGGGTCGCCGCCGAGCAGGCGCTCGGAATAGGCGTCGTCGAATTCGGAAGCACCCACGAAGAACCAGAACTTGTCCCTCCGCAGAGGACCGCCGGTCGAGAACTCGTAGCCATCGCTGGAACCGGCCCACTCGTCGCTGCCGGGCAGGCAGGCGTCGCGATTGATCGTCGAGACCTCCTCGACGATGCTGGGCGGAATCTGGCCCCGGCCCTGGTCCCGTTGGTCTCCGTGGCAGCGCCTGAACCAGTCCACGGGGTACGGCCTGTTGCGGCGTTCCGCCAGCGAGGGCTGGTCCTTGTAGTCGGCGCTCCAGTCGACCCGCTGATGGTTCCAGAGGACATCCGCGTGCCAGCGGTTGGTGCCCGACTTGACGATCACGTTGGTGGAGGATCCGATGTAGCGGCCATACTCGGCGGAGGAGCCGCCGGCTTCCATCGACACCTCGGTGAGCGCCGTGGTGGGCAGGAAGACCCGGCTGCCGCCGAACTTGGCGAACGTCGTGTCGACGCCGTCGACGTAGACGCCCTGGTCGGCGAAGTGAGTGCCGTTGACCGACGGCCGCGTCTGCTGGATGTCGTCGTTCTCCGCGTCGGCGGTGACGCCCGGAAGGGCATTGATCACGCCGTAGTAGGTGCGGGTCGTACCGGCCGTCTGCTCGCCGATCTCGGACGTGACCGTGCTGCCGGCGGTGACGTTGAACTTGTCGACCATGGGCGTTTCGGCGGTCACGTCGACGACGCCGCCTTCGACCGCGGCCTGCAGCGTCAAGTCGACGTCCCTGCGGTCGCCGGCTGCGGCGTGGAAGTTCGCCTGGGCCTCGCCCAGGCCCTCCAGCTCCGCGGTCAGTTCATAGCTGTCGGGAACGACTCCCACGAACCGGAACTGGCCGTTCTCATCCGTGATCGAGAATTTGTCGCCGCGGCCGCTGGAGAGGGTGACACTGACGCCGGGCAGGGGCGAGCCCCCCGGATCGACGACCGTGCCGCTGACCGTTGCGGTCTCCGGCGCGTCGGCGAAAGCGCCGACGGGAACAAGCAACGTCAGGATCAGTGCGAGTCGCTTCATGAGCTCCTCCTCGGATCATTGGTCGGAAGGTGTGCCGTCCACTATAGGAGCCCCCGGATGAATGTCAAAGGAGTGGGCCGGGATCCAGAATGTTGGACGGCTGAAAGAAAAGGGGAGAGTGCCGAAGCCCTCTCCCCTGATCCCTTGCACCGGGGGCCGAAACCCCCAGGTTCTGTCGTTCCGGCCTAGAACCGGAACTTGATGTTGGCGCGGATCGTCCGCGGGCGCTGGAAGAACCGGCGCACCGGGTAGACCTCGCCACGACCGTCCCAATCGCGACGGCGCTGCTGGTTCGTCGCGTTCAGCACCTCGACCCGGAGCTCGCCACGAACGTCCCGGTAGCCCATGGGGAAGCCCCATGCGCCGCTCAGGTTGACCGTGTACTCGTCCGCGGTCCGGTGTCCCTCGGCGCCCGCCGGGAACAAGCGCACGCCGATGCCCGAGTTGGCCGTGCCCGGCCGCGCGTCGCTGGTCGGGTCGGAGGGAGTGATCGGCGGGCAGGTCCGCAGCCCCGAAGGCCTGGCGCCCGGGGCGCAGGTCTTCGCGGCGCCGACGCCCGCGCCTTCCGACCGGTACCAGGGGGTGCCGGTCTGGAAGGTCAGGTGACCACCCACCGTCAGATCCTGGTTACCGATCCGCCAGGTCTTGAACCCGAAGGAGTTGTAGATCCAGGTGCGGTCGTACACATGGTTCGGACCGCGCTGGTTGATCATGCTGCCCGGCAAGCCGATGAAGTTGCTCAGCCGCGCATAGCAGTCCTCGGGATACGTCCTCGTCCTGCCGGTGCGGCGATCAGGTTCCGTCTGGCTTTCCTGACAATCCTCGATGTGACCCTCGCCGAGGTTCACGTGAGCGAGTTCCAGGTAGCCGCTGTCCGTGTTGTTCCACCAGACGCCTCCGCCCGTGGTGTCCGTCTCGGACCAGGCGACGTTGTTGTAGAGCGCCCAACCGTCCGCGAAGCGGCGGTTCAACTGGATCTGCAGACCCCGGTAGGAGTTCTTCGCCGCATCCGCGTTGGCCAGGGCCTCGCGGTTGACGGCGCTCGTGCGGTCGGCCTCATCGAAGCCGGCTGCTGCCCACCGGTCCCTTCTCGCATCGTCGAACGCGAGAACGATCTTCTCCAGGTCGTGGTAGTTCTCCGTGATACCGATGTTGCGGCCCCGGTAATCGAGCTGGAAGTTCGAGAACATCATGTCCTGCAACTGCCAGTCGATGTACTTGACATCCAGCGCCCAGTCCGGGCGGAACTGCCACTCGAGGCCGATGATCGCCTCCTGCTTGTAGTAGGTCTGGATGTCGAAGTCGTAGTAGCCCTCCTGGACCGCGTCCCACATGAGGCCGGGCTGTGCCAGCTCCCACGACAGGTTGTAGCCAGGGATCCCGGCGCCGACCGTGTCGTTGCGGATCGTGTCCCGCCGCGACGGGTGGTTGCAGTCGTAGCTGACGTAGCCGATCGACCTCAGGATGTTCATGCCGACGATGTCACCAGGATCGCAGAAGAGGAAGACCTCGCGGCCTTCGTACCCGTTCCACAGGTCGTGCATGCTGGGACGGGCCACGTCGCCGCCGGAGATCCACGCCTGGTTGAGCATCGCGTGGTACTGGCCCCAGGTTGCGTTGAGCAGCAGGGCGCCGTCCCCCTTGATGTCGTAGGCGATGTTGATCCGCGGATCGACGTAGGTGTCGTCCACGACCTGGCGCCGGACGTCGTTCCAGGCCTCCTGGATTTCCGCCCGGACGCCGAGGTTGATCACCCAGTGGTCGCCGATCGTGAAGCGGTCGCGGGCGAAGAAGCCGACGTTGCGGACCTCCGTGTCGCCGCTACCGCGGCCGACGCAGGTGCCGATCGTGCGGACGATCTCGCCGTTGACCCGATCGATCTGGGTCGGCCGGTGCGGCAGTCCGTCCGTGTGGTTGCCCTCGCAGGTCAGGAGCGGTGAGTTGTAATCGACGAAGTAGCAGCCGCGGCCTCGCGTCGTCGCTCCCAGGAAGTTCGGGTTCTCAGGCGACGTGGTGTAGCCCCGTAGCAGGGAACACGCATCGTCTTCCATCGACCCGGCCTGGTAGTAGCCGAAGGGGTTCGTGGCATCGAAGCCCCAGCCGTTGAACAGCGGCACGCGGGCGTTCTCGCCCTCCCACTTCGTGTCCTGGTAGTCCAGGCCGTACTTCAACTCGTGGTTGGCACCGATGAACTGGGTCAGGCCGACGTTCGCCTGTTCGCGCGGGAACGCGTTGAAGCCGAAGCCGTCGGAGAGGATCCAGCCGTTGTGCCAGGCCTCCAGGTTCTCGTTGTCCCGGTACACGTTGTAGTTGTTACCGGGATAGAAGATGCCGAGTTCGGGTCGGAACGGGAACCGCAGCGGGTAGCTGGTGTCGCCGCCCGAGGTGTTCGTCGCCATGTGGCCCGCGATCGGACCGCGATCCAGGGACTTCGCCTGCAGGCAGGTCTCCACCATGCGCGCCGAGGCGTTGGGGAAGTTGTCCTGGGCAAGCCACTCGAGAATCGGAATGCCGTCGACGTTCAGGACCTCGGGGTTGTCCTGCTCCAGCTTGTTGTAGCAGGCGAGGTACTTGTTCTCCTGGGTTTCCTGGAAGGCGATCTTCGCCTCCAGGTACCAGTTGCTCGTGACGGCGTAGTTCCAGTTGACCGTCGACAGCACGCTGTCGTTCTCGTGCGGCGTCGGCGTCCAGTAGTCCGATGACGGAATGTGGAAGTAGTTCCGGAACGCCGGCGTATCGATGGCCGAGGCGGCGAACGAATGGCTCGCGGTCGGCTGCATGTTCAGTTTGAAGATGCGCGCGTCGTTGAACAGGCTGATGTCGTACGGGTCGCCGCCGATCAGCCGCTCGGAGTACGCGTCGTCGAACTCGCTGACGCCGAGGAAGAACCAGAACTTGTCCCGCTGGATCGGGCCGCCGGCCGAGAACTCGTAGCCGTCGGAAGCGCCGGCCCACTCATCGCTGCCGGGCAGGCAGGGCTCGCGGTTCGTCGTGAACAGCTCCGAACTCAGGTCGCCAGACGGGATCTGCCCCCGTCCCGCGTCCCGTTCGTCGCCGTGGCAACGCCGGAACCAGTCGACCGGATATGGCTTGTTCTGCCGCTGGTCGAGGGCCGGCTGGTCCTTGTAGTCGGCACCCCAGTCGATCGCCTGGCGCTGCCAGAGGGCGTCGACGTGCCACCGGTTGGTGCCCGACTTGACGATCACGTTGGTCGAGGAGCCGATGTAGCGGCCGTACTCGGCGGAGGAGCCGCCGGCCTCCATCGAGACCTCGGTCACTGCCGTGGTGGGCAGGAAGACGCGGCTGCCGCCGAACTTGGCGAACGTGGTGTCGACACCGTCGATGTAGACGCCCTGATCCGCGAAGTGCGTGCCGTTGACTGACGGCCGCGTCTGCTGGATGTCGTCGTTCTCCGCGTCGGCGGTGACGCCGGGTAGAGCGTTGATGACCCCGTAGTAGGTCCGCGTCGTGCCGGCGGTCTGCTCGCCGATCTCGGAGGTTACGGTGCTGCCCGCGGTGACGTTGAACTTGTCGACCATGGGCGTTTCGCCGGTGACGGTCACCTCACCCTCAATGGCGGCCTGCAGCGTCAGGTCGAGATCCTGCCGGTCGCCGGCGGCGGCGTGGAATTCGGCCGCCGCCTCGCCCAGGCCTTGCAGTTCGGCCTTGAGGTTGTAAGCGCCGGGCACGACGCCGACGAACCGGAACTGGCCGTTCTCGTCGGTGATCGCGAACTTGTCGCCGCGCTCACTGGACAGGGTGATGCTGACGCCCGGAAGCGCCGAGCCTCCCGGGTCAACGATCGTGCCGCTGACGGTTGCCGTTTCCGGTGCATCGGCAAACGCGCCGAACGGGACCAGCAACATCAGGACCACTGCGAGTCGCTTCATAGAGCTTCTCCTCGGATCAAGTTGTAGGGAAAGCGAGAAGGGCACTATATGACGGGCTGGAAGGATGTCAAGGACGGAGCGGACTAGGCTTGAAACGGTGTAGCAGATCCAGATCGTTGGATCGGCCGGCGTGAGCCGGCGTTCCCAGGCAAAGAAAAAGGGAGAGAGCCGAAGCCCTCTCCCTTGATTCCCTTGAGCCCGGGCGCAGGGCCCGGCCCTCTGAGAGGTTCGCAGTGCTTCTAGAAGCGGAACCTCAGCGAGGCGCGCACCTGGCGCGGACGCTGGAAGAAGCGCCGCACCGGGTACACCTGACCGTCGCCGCCCCAGGAGCGTCGCCGCTGCTGGTTGGTGACATTAAGCGCCTCGACCCGCAACTCGCCTCGCACCTCCCGGTAGCCCATGGGGAAGCCCCAGGCGCCGCTCAGGTTGAGGGTGTACTCGTCCGACGTGAACCGGCCCTGCGTGCCCGGAGCATGCAGGTTGAAGCCGACACCGTCGTTCGGCGTACCCGGCTTCGGATCGTTCGGGTCGACGTTGACGATCGACACGCCTTCGCTACGCACCCAGGGCGTTCCGGTCTGGAAGCTCAGGTGACCCGACAGGGTCAGGTCGTGGCTGCCCATGCGCCAGGTCTTGAACCCGAAGGAGTTGTAGATCCAGGTCCGGTCGTAGGCCTGGTTCAGGCCGCGCCGATTGATCATCGACACCGGGTATCCGATCCACTCCGACAGTGCCTGGTTGCAGTCCATCGGGAACAGTTCCGTGCGCCCGGTGCGCCGGTCGGGAACCATCTGGCCGGCATCGCAGAGATCGATGATCTCCTGCGTCAGCACGGCGCTCAGGCTCTCGAGGTAGGTGGAGTTCGTGTTGTTCCACCAGGCCCCGGCGCCGGTCGTGTCCGTTTCCGACCACGCGACGTTGTTGTAGAGCGCCCAGCCGTTGGCGAACCGCCGGTTGAGCTGGATCTGCAGACCCCGATAGCCGTTCTTTGCCGGGTCGGCGAGGGCCAGGGCTTCGTCGTTGAGCTCACGCGGAAGCCCCTTGGCTTCACGAGCGTCCGCCGCGTTCGTGACGATCTGCGCCAGGTCGTGGTAGTTGCCGGTGATGAAGGTGTTCCGGCCCTTGTGGTCGAGCTGGGTGTTGGAGAACATCATGTCCTGCATCGACCAGTCGATGTACTTGACGTCGAGGGCCCAGTTCGGGGCGAACTGCCACTCGAGTCCGAGGATCACGTCTTCCCGGTAGTAGGGATCAACGTCGTGCTCCCAGATCTCGCAGTCCACGCCGGACATCTCGCCGTCGCGGCAGGGACGGACGGCATCCCACATCAGCCCGGGGATCAGTGTGCTCCAGGCGAAGTTGTAGCCGGCCGTTCTCGCGCCGACCGTACCCTCGCGCCGGGTGTCCAGGCGATCCGGAACCGGGCAGAACACGATCGCCTCGATCGGGTCGCAGAACAGCCAGACCTCATAGCCCTCGTAGCCGTTCCACAGATCGTGCATGCCGCCCGACACGTCGCCGCCGCCGGCGATCCAGGCCTGGTTGAGCATCGCGTGGTACTGGCCCCAGTTGGCGGTCAACAGCAGGCGACCGTCGCCCTTGACGTCGTAGGTGGCGTTGAAGCGGGGATCGACGTAGGTCGCATCGACCACCTTGCGCCGGATGTCGTTCCAGCCCTCCTGGATCTCGGCGCGCGCGCCGATGTTGAAGGTCCAGTGGTCACCGACGGTGAACCGGTCCCTCAGGTAGAAGGCCGTGTCGGCCATCTCCGCGTCGCCGCTGCCGCGTCCGAGGCAGCTACCCTCGTCGAAGTCCGGGCGGTGGATCTGGCCATCGGTGTTCGTGATCTCGAACGGCGTGAGCTGCTCGCCGACCGGACCCAGGCAGCTCA
The DNA here is from genome assembly GCA_009836625.1 of Holophagales bacterium. Classification (GTDB taxonomy): domain Bacteria; phylum Acidobacteriota; class Thermoanaerobaculia; order Multivoradales; family Multivoraceae; genus Multivorans. Next base: position 641,334 of record VXVC01000004.1, on the reverse strand, counting down.
GCCTGGGCGAGTTGTAGTCGACGTAGGTGCAGCCACGGCCGCGGGTTGTGAGCCCGGACCAGTGCGGGTTGTCCGGCGAGGTGCCGGCGTTGCGAGTGAGCGAGCAACTGTCGTCGCCCAGACCGCCGGCGCCGCCGTAACCGAACGGGTTGAAGGAGTCGTAGCCCCAGCCGTTCATGAAGGACGTACGGGCGTTCTCACCCTCCCACTTCGTGTCCTGGTAGTCGATGCCGTACTTCAGCTCGTGGTTGGCGCCGACGAACTGGGTCAGGCCGACGTTGGCCTGCTCGCGGGGGAAGGCGTTGAAGCCAAAACCGTCGGAGAGGATCCAGCCGTTGTGCCAGGCGCCGAGGTTCTCACCGTCGACATAGACGTTGTAGTTGTTGCCCGGCCAGAAGAAACCCTGGTCCGGGTTGAACGGGAACCGCAACGGGAAGTTCGTGTCGCCGCCCGACGTGTCGAGCTCGGAGTGGCCCGCTTCCGGACCGCGGTCGAGCGCCTTCGCCTGCAGGCAGGTCGTGACCATCTCGGCGGGAACCTCTGGCAGGTGGTTGAGGCCCAACCAGTCGAGAATCGGCATGCCGTCGGCGGTCAGGGCATCGGGATTCTCCTGGCTCAGCGTGTTGTGGCAACCCAGGTACTTGTTCTCCTGGGTCTCCTGCGTAGCCAGCTTGGCCTCCAGGAACCAGTTGGACGAGATCGCCCAGTTCCAGTTGACCGTCGCCAGATCGCTGTCGTTCTCGTGCGGAGTCGGTGTCCAGTAGTCGAACGATTGCGGGTTGAAGTAGTTCCGGAACGTCGGCGTCTCGATCCAGGAAGCATTCATCGAATGGGCGTTGCTCGCCTGCAGGTTCAGCTTCACGATCCGTGTGTCGTCGAAGAGGCTGATGTCGTACGGGTCGCCGCCGACCAGCCGCTCGGCGTACGCGTCGTCAAACTCGCTGTAGCCGGTGTAGAACCAGAACTTGTCGCGCGAGATCGGTCCCCCGAACGAAACCTCGAAGCCGTCGCTGGCACCGGCCCACTCCGAGCCGCCGGGCCGGCAGGGCTCGAGCTCGCGGGAGCCGTCCGTGCCGCCGGGGATCAGCCCGCGGCCCTGGTCCCGCTCATCGCCATGGCAGCGCCTGAACCAGTCGGCCGGATAGGGCTTGTTCGTCCGCTCGGTCAAGGAAGGCTGGTCCTTGTAGTCGGCGCCCCAGTCGATCCGCTGGTGGTTCCAGAGCGCGTCGGCGTGGAACCGGTTCGTGCCCGACTTGACGATCACGTTGGTCGCGGAGCCGACGTAGCGGCCGTACTCGGCCGAAGAGCCGCCGGCCTCCATCGAGACCTCGGTCAGCGCCGTTGTCGGGACGCGGACCCGGCTGCCGCCGAACTTGGCGAAGGTCGTGTCGACACCGTCGATGAACACGCCCTGGTCGGCGAAGTGCGCGCCGTTGACGGACGGGCGGGTCTGTTGGATGTCGTCGTTCTCCGCGTCGGCGGTGACGCCGGGCAGCGCGTTGATGATGCCGTAATAGGTGCGGGTGACGCCGCCGATCTGCTCGCCGATCTCGCCGGCGACGGTGGTGCCAGCGGTCACGTTGAACTTGTCGACCATGGGCGTCTCGCCGGTGACGGTGACTTCTCCCTCGATCGCCGCCTGGAGGGTGAGATCAAGAGATGTGCGGTCGCCGGCCACCGCGCGCACCTGGGCCGCGGCCTCGCCCAGGCCTTCCAACGAGGCCGTCAGCGAGTAGTCGCCGGGCGTCACGCCGACGAAGCGGTAGGCCCCGTTCTCGTCGGTGATACCGAACTTGTCCCCGCGCTCGCCGCTCAGCGTGACGCTCACGCCGGGCAGCGGAGAGCCGCCGGGGTCAACTATCTGGCCGCTGATCGTTGCTGTTTCGGGTGCGTCGGCAAGGGCGCCGACGGGCAGAAGCAGCAGCAAGGCGGCCACGAAGAGTCGCTTCATCGAGATCATCCTCCTTGGTTGGTTCGATGAGATGCGGATAAAGAAAGCGGGGCATCCTCACTGAGTCCATGCCCAATGTCAAATCGGCTCCGTACACGGGTCGATTCGGGGTGCCGGATTCAAGATGTTGGTTCGGCGTCCAGCATCTTGAAGGGCTGGGGTGGAGTGCCGCAAGTGGCTTGAGCGTCAGGGCCGGGGGGCCACGGGAGAGAGTCCGTCTCGTCCCTCGATCAGGCGGTACAGACGATCCGGCTGCACGGCGGCGAAGGTCTGCGAACGGTCGGTCGCCGGCCAGTAGACCGAGATCCTGTCGACGGCCGCCTGGCCCAGACCGATCGTCTGGCGCAACGGGTTGCCGCCGAAGCTGCCGCCGCCGTTCACGCGTCGGTGCACGGAGCGCCGGGCGCCGTCCGGGTCCACGAGGTCGACCCGGATGCGGGCGCCGATCGCCGAGCGGTTGCTCTCCGTTCCCACCAGCCTCAGCGCCAGCCAGCGGTTGCCGAAGCCCGGGTTGCGGAACAGGGCGTCGCCGAAGCGGTCGCCGGGATAGGCGCCTCCCATCTGCTCGAACACGTCCAGGTCGCCGTCGCCGTCGAGGTCGCCGAAGGCGACGGCGTGGCCTTTCTGCAGGTGGCCGAACCCGGCGGCGAGGCTGACGTCGACGAACCGGCGGCCCGCCAGGTTCCGGTAGAGGACGTTCGGCATCACCGCCTCGTAGTCGGGGTAGCCGGTGCCGAGGTAGAAGTCGAGGTAGCCGTCGTAGTCGAGGTCGCCGAAGTTCGATCCCATCGGAAGCTGCAGACGGCTGAGTCCGCTCCTCGCGGCCACGTCCTCGAAGCCGCCCTCGCCGTCCCCCCGGTAGAGCCGTGCCGGCTCCCACGGACCGGGATAGCCCTGGTAGCTGGCTGCGACGAAGCCGAGGCCGCCGCGGTCTCCCGTGTAGCTGGAGACGAACAGGTCCAGGTTGCCGTCGTTGTCGAAGTCCCAGAACCAGGCCGGGAAGCTCTGCCGGGGCCCGGTCACGCCGAGGCGCAGGGCGACGTCCTCGAAGGAGCCGTCGCCGCGGTTGCGGTACAGGCGGTTCGGACCTCCCAGCACGGAGACGTAGAGATCGGGGAAGCGGTCGTCGTCGTAGTCGCCCCACACCGCCGCCTTGACGAAGGCGTGGGTGGCGACGCCGGCTTCCCCCGCGACATCGCGGAAGCGGACGACGCCGTTCGCGCCCGGCCCTTCGTTGCGGAAGAGCTGGGACGGCGCCTCGACCGCCGGGCTGTGCTCGTTGCTGATGAAGAGGTCGAGGTCGCCGTCGTTGTCGAAATCGGCCCAGGCGGCGGCTTGCGTGGGGTAGTGGGCCTCGCCGAGGCCGGAAAGGAAGGTGACGTCCCGGAAGACGGGCGGCCCCGCCTCGTCGCCGTCGGCCGATTCGTTCAGCAGCAGCGAGTTCGGATGGCGGCCGTGAGGCCCGAACCATGCGCCCCGGAGCACGAACAGATCGAGGTCACCGTCGTTGTCGACATCGCCGTGGACGACGTTCAGTCCGCCGTAGAGCCCGTCGAGTCCTGCCGCGGTGGAGGCGTCCGTGAACTTGCCGCGGCCGTTGTTCAAGAACAGCCGGGGCGAGCCCGCCGGATCGAAGGTGGTGGTGAAGATGTCGAGGTCGAAGTCCCCGTCGAAGTCGTCGACGACGGCGCCGCCAGAGAGGTTGAAGCTGTCGACTCCGAGTTCGGGCGCGACGTTCACGAAGCGGGGGAACTCGGCCGCCGAACCGAAGGTCGAGAGAGGAATCCGGTGTTCCGCCTCGACCGCCGCGGGGTGGTCGCCCAGGGTCATGTGAGCCAGGTTCAGCAGCCACCTCGCCTTGACCTGTTGCACGGAGTTCGGGGGCACCGCCGCCAGGTACTCGCGCAGGAAGCGAGCCGCCTGCTCGGAGCCCTCGCGCTCGCGATGGATCGCTTCGCCGCGGATCGGCAGGATGCAGGCGTTTGCGCCCTGCATCCCGGCGCAGTTGTGGCTCTCGCCGAATCTGAGCCAGGCGACGGCGATCCGGAACAGGAGCTCGGTCGCCTCGCTTCCGAGTTCGGCCGCCAACCCGGACCGACCGGTCAGGAGGTCGTGGGCCTCGTCGAAGCGCGACAGCGCGGCCGCTTCGTCGCCGAGTCGAAGTTCCTGCTCGGCAAGGTCGACCAGCAGCCGGAACCGCGTGGCGGCGGGGGCGTCCGCGGCCGCGGCGAGCGCTTCACGCGCGGCCCGGGCCGGGGCCTCCCCGAGCCAGGGGTTCCGGTCAAGGTCCTGTTTGCGGATTACCTCCAACGCTTCGAGCATCCGCTCGTGGCTCGTGTCGATGGCGGCGGTCCGGTCCGGGGATTGCCGGGCTTCGGCAACGCTCGGGGCCAGGAGTGCGACGGCCAGCAGCCACGAACAGGGGCCGGCTGATCTGTTGCTGTTTCCGGGTCGAGCCACGATCAGGCTCAACTCTATTGGCGTGCACCGCTTCTACTGGCGCGCGCCGGCCTGGACGCACGACGCGCGCAGGTCGGCGAGAGCGCGGCCGAGGTTGCCGTCCGCGGGAGTCAACCGGCGTCCCGCCTCGATCGTCTCGATCGCCTCGTCGCAGAGGCCTCGCCGGGCTTGTACCTCAGCCAGGGCGAGCCGGGCCGGCCCGAAGTCGGCCCGCGCCTCGAGCGCCGCGGCGTGGGCCGCGCCGGCGTCGTCCAGCCGGCCCAGCTCGGTGTAGACGAGGCCGGCAAGGAACGCCGCCTCGAACAGTTCCGGCACCAGCCGCCTCGCCCGGTTGAGTTCCGAGAGTGCCCGGGCCGGCTGGTTCCCCAGGGCGAAGAGGCGCCCAAGTTCCAGGCGCAGTGCGCCTTCTTCCCGCGGGTCGTCGGGCGCCGTCCCCAACGCGCCTTCCAGCACCCGGCGGGCTTCGTTGAACTGTTGCTGCTGGCGCAGGATTCGGCTCAGGGCGCGCGCCGCGGCGCCGTCGCCGGGGGCCGTGCCCAGGCGCTGCCGCAGCAGGCGGGCGCCTTCGTCCGGTCTGCCCATGGCGGCGAGGACGACGGCCCGGTGGTTGTGGACCTCGGTGAAGAAGGGATCGATGTTCAGCGCGGTCTCGAACTGAGGGAGCGCCTCCCGTGGCCTGCCGCTTCGCGCCAGGGCGAGGCCGAACTCGACCCGGGCCTGCTTGTGGCGGGGAGCGAGTTCGACCGCGCGTTCCAGATGCGTGAGGGACAGGTCGAGACGGCTGCGGGAGGCGAACAGGCGGCCCAGCTCCAGTTGCGTCCAGGCGTCGGCGGGGTCGAGCCGCGCCAGGGCCTGTAGTGCGGCGATCGCCTGGTCATGCCGGCCTGCGTCGATGAGCGCCAGCGCCAGATTGCGGTGCGCGGCCGGGTTGGACGGATCCTCCTCGGTCGCGCGCTGGAGGAGCAGAACGGCGTCGTCCAGTGCGCCGGCCTGCACGGCCAGCAGGCCGCGCTGTAGGGTTGCGCGGCTTCCGGAGGGAAGGAGGGCGAGACCCTGAACGAGGGGATCGTCGATGGGGGTCGGGGTTTCGTTTGCCCGCTCGAGATGGAGGCCGACGCGATCGCGGTTGCCGAGATCCCGCCAGGCCAGTGCCAGCGCGTGGTGAACACGACCGGCGGCGGGCGCCAGTTCGACGGCTCGTTCCAGCGCCTTCGCGGCAGCCGCCGCGTCCCCCCCGTCGAGTGCGATGCGGCCGAGTCCGTAGTGGGCGGCCGGCTGGTCCGGGTCGAGGGCAAGAGCTTCTCTCCAGAGCGCCTCGGCTGCCGACGACCGGCCGAGCCGGTGTTCGACTTCCGCGAGACGGAGCAGCACGGTCAACCGGTTCGGCGTGGACGCGAGCACGGCCCGGTACCTCCGCGCGGCAGGCTCAAGGTCGCCGCGGGCGTCGAGCGCGAAAGCCTCGAGATAGGGCCATCGCCAGTCCCCCGGATCGATTCGTTGCGCTTCGCGGTAGCAGGCGAGCGCGTTCTCGAGCAGGTAGAGGGCTTCGGGCTGCAGGAGTTGCAGTCCGTGGTAGAGGCGGCCGAGTTCACCGACCGAGGCCGCGACCTCCGCTGCGGCGGCGCGTTCCGCGTGCAGAGCCCGGATCTGCTCCTCGTGCCCGGCGATCTGCACCCGGAGCGCTTCGTCGGCCGAGGAGAGGTCGGCGATCGGCAGTTGCGGTGCGGAACGGTCCTCTCCGGCACAGCCGAGAGCGGCCCCAGCGAAGAGGACGGCCGCCAGCGACGAGCGCCTGCGGCCCTTCACGGCGCGCTCCCTTCGCCCCGGCGCAGGGTGTGGTAGCGGCGGAGCTCGAGAGCGTCGAAGGTCTCCTCGACCCCGTCCGGCCAGCGGACCCGCATCTCGTCCGTCGTTACGGCTTCGGCTAGCCCGAAGAGGACCCGCGGGTCGCTCGACGAGGCGTAGCTCATGCCGGTCCGGACGCGGCGCGTGATCGTCCGGCCGCCGCCGAGTCGGAGCTCGACAACGGCGCCGTGAGCGTCGCGTTCCGGCGATCCGTGCACGACCCGCAGTCCGATCCAGGATCGGTCCTGTCCAATCGTGTTGAGGAAGAGCTGGACCGGGCCGCCGTTGTTACTGACGACGAGGTCGGTGTCGCCGTCGTTGTCGACATCGCCGAACGTGGCGCCGCGCGAGACGAGGTCGTCGTTGAAGGCGGAGCCGGCCTGATCCGAGATCTCTTCGAAGGAGCCGTCGCCCAGGTTAAGGAAGACCTGGTTGGGCTGGCCGAAGTCCGTCAGGCCTCCCGGCTTCGCCATGCGGCGCACCGCGCCGTTGACGGCGACGACATCGAGCCGGGAATCGTTGTCGATGTCGACCCAGGCGGCGCCGAAACCGGTCCAGGGCAGGCTCGGCGCGCCCAGGCCGGCGGCCAGCGTGGCGTCGTGGAACAGACCCCGCCCCTCGTTGCGGTAGAGCGTGTTCGTCTCGCCCGTCAGGTGGGCGAGGAAAAGGTCCTCGTCTCCGTCGCCGTCGAAGTCGGCCGCGTCGACCCCCATGCCGGCCTCGGCGACGCCGCCGGCGTTGACCGCGACCCCGGCGATAGGCGCTCCGTTCTCGAAGCGGTCGCCGCGGTTGAGCCAGAGGTGATTCGGCGTCCAGTCGTTGGCGACGTAGAGGTCCAGCCGGTGGTCGGCGTCCGCGTCGAGAGCCACGGCGCCCAGGGTGTAAGCGTCGGCGCCGCCGAGTCCGGCCGGCCCGGTCGCCTCCTCGAAGCGGCCCTTGCCGAGGTTGCGGAAGAAGCGGTCGGGCTGCGGCGCGAAGCTCCGCGGGCTGCAGTAGTCCGGCCCCCCGACCGCCGCGGCGCAGACCGTGTGGGTGCCGCGGTTGAAGTCGAGGTAATTGCCTACGAACAGGTCGAGGTCGCCGTCCCCGTCGGGGTCGAAGAAGAGGGCGGGCACGCTCCAGCCGGGGTCGTCGACTCCGGCCCGTGCCGTCACATCCTCGAAACCGCCGTTGCCTCGGTTACGCCAGAGATGGTTCGAGCCGAGATTCGTCACGTACAGATCGACCCAGCCGTCGCCGTCCACGTCGCCGGCGGCGACCCCCATGCCAAGACCGTCGGAGCGGAGCCCGGAGGCTTCCGTGACGTCGGTGAATCGGAGCTGGCCGGACTCGACGAGCTCGTTGCGGAACAGGCGGTCGCGGTAGTTCGCGCGGTCGCGTGCGCCGTCGCCGAAGACGGGCCCGCCCTGGACCAGGAAGACGTCGAGGTCGCCGTCGGCATCGTAGTCGACCAGGGCGGCGCCGGCGCCCATGATCTCGGGCAGGTAGTGCTCGCCTTCGGCGCCGTTCCGGTGGACGTAGTCGAGACCGGTGGCGGCGGCGCGCTCTTCGAAGATCGACGCTTCCGCGGATCTGGACGGTTGCACAGGGTCGGCAGCAGGGAGCGCAGTGTCGTTGCCGCCGTCGCAGGCCCAGGCGAGAGCCGCGATGAAGAGGGCGGCGGGTGTTGTCCCCTCGTGAAGTCGGCGGGCAGCCAGCACTGCGACTACTTCGGGCCGATGTTTCCCGTCGACGTCAGGACGGTGCCAGTCAGCGGGTCGTAAACGGCAATGACGTAGGAGTGTTCGCGGCGGCGAAGTTGCAGGGCGGTCTGGTAGTAGAAGAATTGGCCTGGGCCGGGCTTCTCGGGGCCGGCGATGCGGATCTTCTCGACCGACATGTCGGCGCGTGCGCCGTTCATGTCCATCGCCGTGACGCGCACCTCGACTTCGCTGAGCCACCCCCCGGCCACGGGAAGAAGCTGGATCTCGTCGAGCGGGATCGCGACCTCCACGGGAACCGAGATCCTGCCCCGGCGGCGGCCGCGCACTGGATCGGAGAAGCGAACTTCGAGGGACTGGGCGGCGGGCTGGCCGCCGAACAGCAGCGCGGCCTCGACCGTCATGGCGACCTCGCGATCGCGCGACATGTCCACGTAGCCCTCGCGGGTGCGCACGCGCAGGCCGGGGCGCCCGACCAGGCGAACCTCGACGTCATGGAACGCGTCGTCCTCCCGCCGCCTCGGCTCGAAGCCGAGCCAGTAGTAGGAGCGCGTGTCCTCGACCGCTCCGGCCAACGCCGCGTCCCGCCGGGCGTTGAGCAACGGCACGCCGCCCGTCGCCCGCGCCAGCAACTGCAGGGTGCCGTGGAGCAGGTCTTCGCGGTTTGTCGAACCGGCGACGACGCCGAGACTGTCCGGCCCCGGTTCCGGCCCCAACGACAGGGAGGCGTCGCCCGTGAACTCCGCGCTTACGGCCGGCACGTCCACCGGATAGAGCGAGTAGCCGATCAGGTTCGCCGCCGACACCAGCGGGCCGTAGAGCTGGTCTTCGGTCGCCAGGAACCCGTCCGCGACCGCGGCGGCGTTCACGGTGCTTTCGCTCGCGTCGGCCACGGTGAAGAGAGCCGGCGATCGCGGCCAGCCTCCCGCCAGCAGCAACATGACCTTGCGGCCGGGCTGGTTGCCGAAACTGCGCATGCTCGCCACCGCGGCCAGCACCGAGCGGCGCAATCGCTCCTCCAGGCTCCTCGCGAACCGGCGTTCGAGGCCGGAGAGGGAAGAGCCCAGCACGTCCTGGGAGCTGCCGGTGTCCTGCGGGAGCCTCGCGTCCGCTTCCCGCAGTTCGGCGTCGGGATCGGCGAATCCGGCCGGCACCGCGTCGGCGGGGGCGGCGATGTCCCCCGGCCTCAGCCGATCGCCGGAGAACGCCTGGTCGGCAACCGCCTCCAGCACCGCTTCGGCTGCCCGATCGTCGGCCAGGATCATCCGCTCCCCGAGCCGTTGCCAGCCGAAGGTCGGCCGTTCGCGCGCGCGGTCGAGCGCCGCGGCCAACCGCTCCGGCGACCCGGTCCAGCCGGTCAGGGTCTCGATGCTTCGACCGTCGAAGGCGACAACGGCCACGCGGTCTGTCGGGTGGACGCGCCACAGGTCCTCCTCCAGACGGTCGAGCACGCGGTTCCGATCGCGCTCCATGGCGAACAGATCGTCGACGAAGACGAGGAAGTTCGTGCCGACCGGGGCGTTCGGTTCCAGGTTCGGCACGCCGGCCACCGCGGCGCCGCCGCTGGCTCGGGCCATGCTCTCTTCGATCTCCGTGAAGTAGCTGATCGGCATCGGCTCGCCGTCCACCAGAAGCTCGAAGTCCGGCGCCTCCAGGCCGTGGACGCGATTGCCGTCCCCGTCCGTGACGACGACCTCGATGTTGACCACCCGAACGTCGATCGTCTCCGTGAACACGGCGGGCAGCTCGTTCTCCTGGGCCGGGACCGCGGTCGCGAGCGCCGCGACGAGCAGCGGCAGTGCCGCTAGCCAGCGGGCGGCGTCGAGGGGATCGCGGAGGGTTGTCATGGAGCGACTTGCCTGGACCATAGCGGCGGAGTGCATGTTCATCGGGCGCCGCCGGGGGCGCGGAGGGGTTGCCTTGCCTGGTAGAGGCGGAGACGGTCGAGACGCTGGGGCGAGTTGCCGCCGGCGGTTTCGCGTTCGCGGTCCAGGGCCCGCTGTTGCCAGGAGACGGCTTCCTCGAAGCGGCCGGCCTCGGCCAGGGCCATCGCCAGCGTCTCCAGGTGGTCCAGTGCCGGTTGCTCATCGACGACGGAGCGGGCGAGTTCCACCGCGCGCTCGCCGTCGCGCACGGCGGCCTCCGGGCTGGTGGCGAGGAGGCGGGCGAGCAGGTGTCTCACGGCGAGGTCGCCGGGGAAGCGCTCGAGCGCGGTTTCCAGGGCCTGGCGAGCGGCGGCGAACTGCCCGGTCCCGAACCGGCTCAGACCGAGGTTGAAGTGGACCCGCAGGTCGTTCGGGGTCAGTGCGGCCAGGGCCTCCAGGTGATCGGCGGCTCGGGCAGGTTCGCCTGCCTCGAGCAGCATGGCCGCCAGCAGCCGGTGCGCCTCGATCGCTCCAGGGTCGAGCCGGACGATCTCCTCGAGTTCAGAGCGGGCGCCGGAGGCGTTGCCGGCGTCGGCACGTGCCTGGGCCCGCATCATCCGCCACTGCAGGTTCTCCGGGTCGATGTCGGCGGCCCGCTCCAGGTGGCTCGCGCCCTCCCCGATCCGCCCGGTCCGTCCCAGCAGAAGGGCGAGATTGAAGTGCGCCCCTCCGTGCGCGGGGTTCGCTTCGATCGCGCGCCGGAGATGCTCTTCGGCGCCCGCCTGGTCGCCGGTCTCGATCAGGGCGCGAGCGAGGTTGAAGTGGATCTCCGGGTCGCCGCCGTCTTCGACCAGCAGTTCCCGGTACAGGGCGATCGCTTCGTCGTTCCGGCCGGACCGGGCGGCGCGCACCGCGCGGTCGAACCGGGCCTCGGTCTTCAGGCCGTAGATCTGGAGCCGGTCGCGGAGGGGATCGCCGATCGCGATCGGGACCTGGCGGTTGCGCGCCAGCTCGGCGCGGGCCCGTGTCGTGTCACCGCCCGCCCGCAGGGCCATTCCGAGGTGGTGGTGGACGACACTTCCTTCCGGCTGCGATGCCAGCACCTCCTCGAAGGCGGCAATCGCCTGCCCGGTCTCGCCCCGGTCCATCGCCACCCGGCCGAGACCGAACCGCGCGGCTGCGCTCTCGGGCCGAACCTCGAGCGCTCGTGCATAGGCCGCCGCGGCCGTCTCGATATCGCCGGCGTCGAGGTAGAGATCGCCGGCGCGGATCAGGGTGGCCGTGTCGTCGGGGCGCAACTCGAGGGCGGCGCGTGCCGCGAGCCGGGCGCGCTCCAGGCTGCCGGTCGCGTCGTGGAGGAGCAACTCGTAGTAGGCCCACTGGAAGTCGTTCGGCGCCAGCAGGCGGAGTTGGGCCAGGCACACGGCGGCGGCGCCGTGGAGTTCGTGGTGGAGATACTGCAGGCAGAGATCGCCGAAGATGTTCGCTGCGTGTTGTGCCTGCTCGTCCGTTGTGGCGTCGGCGAGGGCGTCCGTTGCTGCAAGGCGGTCGGCGGCGATCTGTTCTCGGGTCTCGGCTTCCAGGTGGCCAAGCGACGGCTCCGGCACGGCGTCAAGCGAGAGCAGGGCGCGCACCCGGCGGGCGTCGTCGCTCGGCGGCGACTCCTGGGCGGCGGCCGGTGTGGGCACCGCGGCGGCGAGCGAGAGGCTGAGCAGGAAGCGGAGTCGGGTCAAGGCGGCGCTCCTCGGTCCTCGGCGCCCCTCTGCACGACGTGGTAGCGGCCAGTCTCAAGCGTGACTGTCTGCGCGGTTCCGTCGGGCCAGCGGATCTCGACCGCTCGTTTCGCGCCTTCCCCGGCCGGCGCGCCGTCGCCGGGTAGCGGAAACAGCAGCCGCGGATCGCGGGCCGCGGCGTAGCTGCCGTCGGTGTGAACTCTCTGCCAGCCGCCTCCGTCGGTGAGGCGGGCGCGGGCGCCGTAGACGTCCACGATCCCCTGCCCGTCGTCGCCTGCAGCCTCGACCAGCCTCAGGCCGACCCAGTCGCGTCCCGGGCGGCGCTGGTTCAGGAGCCCACGGGCCGGTCCGGCGTTGTTGGAGATGACGAGGTCCGGATCGCCGTCGTTGTCCAGGTCGCCGACCGCCAGGCCGCGGCTGACCTCGACGTGGACCGGCTGCTCCCGGCGTTCGGCCGGCACCGTTTCGAAGCGGCCGCCGCCGAGGCCCCGGAAGAGCTGGTTCTCCATCCGTAGCGGGTGCGGGTCGCCGGCGTCGACCTGGGCTTCGATCCGCCGGACAGCCCCGTTCACGACGTACAGGTCCAGCGCTCCGTCGCCGTCGACGTCGAGGCTGGCGGCGCCGAAGCCGGTCATCGGCCAGCTCGCGTCGATCAGGCCGGCTTCGCGGCTGCGGTCGTCGAAGAGTCCGTCGCCGTCGTTCAGGTAGAGCGTGTTGTGCTCGCGGACCAGGTGGGAGAGGAAGATGTCAGGCGCGCCGTTGCCGTCGAAGTCGGCGACCGCGACCCCCATGCTGGCCTGCGGGCGTCCGTCGCGGTCGAACGCGGCGCCGGCGAAGACCGCGTCCTCGAGGAACGTGCCGTCGCCCTGGTTGAGCCACAGGTGGTTCGCCATCTGGTCGTTGGCGACATAGAGATCGACGAGCCCGTCGCCGTTGAAGTCGTCGGCGATCGCGCCCAGGGCCGTGCCGGCTTCCACCGAGTCGGCGCCCAGGCCGGAGCTGACCGTGGCGTCGACGAAGGTTCCGTCGCCGAGGTTGCGGAGCAGCCGGTCGGCCTCCGCCGGCTGGCTCAACGGGCCGCAGTAGTCCGGCTGGCCGCTGGTCAGGTAGCAGCGCTTGCGGTTGGCGCGGTGGAAGCGGTGGTAGTTGCCGACGTAGAGGTCGAGCCAGCCGTCCGCGTCGTAGTCGAAGAAGACGGCCGGCACGCTGAACCTGCGGTCGTGGACGCCGGCGGTCTCCGTGACGTCTTCAAAGCCGCGGCCCCCGAGGTTGCGGAGGAGTCGGTTCGGGCCCAGGTTCGTCAGGTAGAGATCGACCCAGCCGTCGCGGTCGTAGTCGCCGGTCGCGACCCCGATGTTGTAGCCCGGCGCGTGGACTCCGATCTCCGAGGTGACATCGGTGAAGCGGAGTTCTCCGGTTTCAGCGAGACCGTTCCGGAACAGACGGTCGGTGGGTTCGGCCGCCGGCGGCGGAAAGACGGGCTGCCGGTTCTCGTCGCCCTCGAAGGAGCGGCCCTGGCCCAGGTAGACGTCTAGATCGCCGTCGTTGTCGTAGTCGAACAGGGCGACCCCGGCGCCCACGACTTCCGCTGTGTAGAGCTGCCCGGTCATCCCGTTGTAGTGGACGAAGTCGATCCCTACGTCGGCACCGACTTCCACGAATGCCGGCGAGGCGTCCTCAGGGCTTCCAGGCGCCGTGGCGAGGATGGCGGCTAGCGCCAGAGTGGCCAACATGGATGGTCGGGATCATACGACCGGCTCGGTCCCGATGACCTTGTCCCGCTCCAGTACCTTCAGTTCATCCTCGCTCAGGCCGAGCAGGCGCGTCAGCACCTCGCGGTTGTGCTGCCCAAGCGTGGGCGCCGGCCACTCGACGGCGTAGGGGCGGCTCGGGCCATCTTCGCTGGCCGGGCGAAAGGGCGCCGACGGGTTGGGCTGGTCGCCGACGTAGGCGCGCTCGCGCCACTGCCAGTAGCCGCGGGCCTCGAGATGCGGGTCGTAAAGCACGTCGAGCGTGTTGCGCAGCACGGCCGCCGGCACGCCCGCTGCGGCCAGGCGCCGTTCCAGGGCCAGACCGTCGTGAAGCGTGGTGCGGGCCGCCAGCGCCCGGTCGAGTTCGTCCTCGCGCCGCTTTCGGCCCGGACCGTCGGCGAAGCCGTGGTCTTCCGCGTCCATGCCCAGAACGTCGCAGAGCGCCCGCCACTGGTCCTCGGTCTCGACCGTGACCGTGATCCAGGGTTCCGCGCCGATGCACGGATAGACGCCCCACGGCGCGAACTGGGGGTGGCGGCCGCCTGCACGCTCCGGCGGGGCGCCGCGGACCGCCTGCTCGATCAGGCCGTGGGCGGCGAGCGGGAACATGGACTGGACGTGAGAGAGGTCGACGTACTGGCCCTCGCCGGTTCGGCGGCGGTGCCGGAGAGCGGTGAGGAGCGCCGCGGCGCCGTTGATGCCGGCGATCGGGTCGCCGAGGGCGACGTGCTGCATGGTCGGCGGGTCTCCGTCGTGGCCGTTCAGGTGGGGGAGTCCGGACGCCTGCTCGACGGTCGAGCCGTAGGCGCGATGGTTCATCCAGGGACCGCTCGCGCCGAAGGGCGGCATCGAGACCATGACCAGCTCGGGGTTCACCTGGCGGAGCCGGTCGTAGTCGAGGCCAAGCCTGGGCAGGACGCTGGCGGTGTAGTTCTCGATCACGGCGTCGGCCTTCGCGACGAGGCGCAGCAGGAGATCGACGCCGCGCCGGCTGGTCAGGTCGAGAGTGATCCCCAGCTTGTTGCGGCCGGTGGTGTTGAAGGCGGTCGACTGCTCGTAGAGCTTCTGGGTGATCGACTCCGGCGTCGACTCCCAGCCTCGCCACCAGTCGAAGTACTGGCAGGACTCCACCTTGATCACCTCGGCGCCCATATCGGCGAGCTGGCGGGTGGCGAGTGGGCCGGCCCAGCCCATCGTCAGATCGACGATGCGGATGTCCTGGAGGAGATCCGTTCGCCGGGGGGTCTGTTGTCGGTGCGCTGCCTGTCGGTGCGCCGGCCCTCTGGCCGGCATCCGGTCCGCCGGCTGCCCGGCGTCGAGCGGCGTCTGCGCGGCAGGCCCGTGGTCCCCGGCTGCCGCCGCGCCGTTGTGTTCGCCCAGGCGCGGCGCAGAGCCCCCTGGCGTGGCGGGCGTGCGGTGCAGGCGGTACGGAGCGCCGGGCGCGACGAAGCTGCCCTGGTCGGGGTGTTCGGCTTTGACCCAGGCGCCGCGATCGCGGAACTGCTCGAGGTCGAACAGCTCCGCCGGTGTCGGCGCGAGCGCCAGGGGGACGCGTGCGGCCTGACCGGCCTCGACCCACTCGCGGGCGGTGCGTTCGAGGAGGCGCGGTCCGAACGCGGCGTCGATCCGGTCGGCGTCTTCGAGACGATTGATCGATACCTGGTAGCGGGGCTCTGTCGCGAGTTCGTCCAGCCCCAGGAGCGCACACAGGCTCCGCCACTGGGAGGGCGTCACCGTGCTCACGCCGAGCCATCCGTCGCGGCAGGGATAGATGCCGACCGGATAGGTGGGCCAGAAGCGGTTGATGCCGATCCGGGGACGGATCTCGCCCGTCGCGAGGGTTCCCGAAGGACCGGGCTCGGTGATGCACATCGCCGCCTCGAAGATCGAGACGTCCAGGTGAAACGGGCGGGCGAGCTGCCCCGTCTCCCGTGCCAGCAGGTGGCCGACGGCGCCTACGTAGGCCAGCGTGCCGGCGACCACCTGCGGTGTGTGCCCCGTGGCCAGGATGGGCGGTCCGTCGGCTGGTCCGATCGCCCTGGCCGCGGCGGTATGGGTGCTGATGACGGGGTCCGTGGCGGCGCGGCGGGCATAGGGACCCGAGGCGCCGAACCAGGAGATGGAGAGCCGGATCTGGCCCTCGAACAATCGCCTTT
This sequence comes from Holophagales bacterium, assembly GCA_009836625.1. GTDB lineage: Bacteria > Acidobacteriota > Thermoanaerobaculia > Multivoradales > Multivoraceae > Multivorans. Next base: position 625,873 of record VXVC01000004.1, on the reverse strand, counting down.
CGTGGGCGGGGTCGGCGTCGAGGATGAGATCGGCGCCGTGGAGCAGGCCGCGGGCCACTGGGTCCTCCGGTCCGGCGGCGACGCTTCGCTTGCCGAGCGAGAGCCAGGTCGCGAGCGCGCTGGCCTCGGGCCCCGACGCCTGGGGATGGAAGGGCCGCAGTCGGCGGATCGGATGGCCTTCGTCCGGGGGCTCGAGATTCGTCACCGACGCGCCGAGATCGCGGAAGAGCTTGCCGCAGTAGGCGGTGGCGACCGTGCCGGCGAGGTCGACGACATGGATCCCGGCCAGGGCTCCGGCACTGGTGTTCTCGTTCTGCATGGACGTGGATGGAGGCGGGAGTGTAGATCGGAAGGCGTAGGATGCCCCGGGTGAAACGCCAGACATACCTCCGGCTGTCCGTCATGATGCTCCTGCAGTACGGAGTCTGGGGCGTCTGGCTACCCGTTCTGGCCCGCTACCTCCAGGCCGATCAGGTCGAGGGAGGCCTGGGGTTCAGTCCCGGACAGGTCGGCTGGATTCTGGGCCTGGCGAGCTCGATCGGCGCCGTCACCGCACCGTTCATCGCCGGCCAGCTCGCCGACCGGTCGTTCCCGACCCAGCGCGTCCTGGCCGTACTGCTGCTGGCCGGTGGCGCGATCAAGATCGTCACCGCGTACCAGACGACGTTCTCGGCGTGGCTCTGGCTCTCCGTGGCGTACTCGGTGCTCTACACGCCGACCCTGGCGCTCTCGAACTCCCTTGCCTTCGCGCATCTCGACGATCCCGACAGCCAGTTCCCGAAGGTTCGGGTCTGGGGCACGATTGGCTGGATCGCGGCAAGCTGGGCGTTTCCGCTGTTCTGGCTGCTCTCCGACGTCCGGTTTTCCTGGTTGCCGCCTTTCTATGTCGGCGTCGAGGCCGCCGATGCGACCGCCCGGCTCGTCGACTCGCTGATCTGGAGCGGCGTGCTGGCGTTCGGTTACGCCCTGTTCTGCCTCGTGCTGCCGCCGACGCCGCCGCGGCGGGACGCGGAGGAGAAGCTCGCCTTCGCCAAGGCCTTCGGGCTATTCCGTCAGCGATCGTTCGCGGTGCTCGTCGCGGCGAGCCTGCCGATCGCGGTAATCCACCAGATCTACTTCATGCAGACGGCGCCGTTCATGAGCGAGGTGCTGGGGCTCCCGGACAGCCGGATCGGACCGGCTATGAGCATCGGCCAGTTCGCGGAGATCGCGGTCATGGTGGCCACCGGCTGGCTGCTGGCGCGGCTCGGGTTCCGCGGCGTGATCGTCATCGGGGCCTTCGCCTACTGCGCCCGCTACGCGATCTTCGGCAGCGACTTCCTGCCAGTTGAAGTGATCGTTGCCAGCCAGGCGCTCCACGGCCTCTGCTACGCGTGCTTCTTCGCCGCCGCCTTCATCTACGTCGACCGGATCGCCGAGCCGGATGTCCGCCACTCGGCCCAGACGGTGTTCGGGATCGTGATTCTCGGTCTCGGTCCGGTCCTGGCGGCGCCGGTGCTCCAGGTGTTGTCCGAGGCGTTCACGAACGACGCAGGCGTGCTGGACTACTCGGCGCTGTGGTACTCGCTGTCGGCGCTGGCGCTGGTCACGATGTTGGGGTTTGGCGCGCTGTTCCGGGATCAGACGTCGCAGACCCGAACGCCGTGAGCCAGTGCGGCCAGCTTGTCCTCGCTCTTGGGGATAAATTCCTGGCCCACGATGCCCGTGTAGCCGGTCTCTAGGATCGCGCGCATGATCGCCGGGTAGTACAGCTCCTGGTCCTCGTCCAGTTCGTTGCGGCCCGGATTGCCGGCCGTGTGGTAGTGGCCGATGTGCTCGTGGTAGTCGCGGATGGTGCGGATGACGTCGCCTTCCATGACCTGCGCGTGGTAGATGTCGTAGAGGATCTTGAAGCGGTCGGAGCCGACGCGGTCCACGAGTTCGACCAGCCAGGGCATGTTGTCGGCCATGTAGTCGGCGTGGTTGACCTTGGAGTTGAGCAGCTCCATGCAGATCGTGACGCCCTTCTGCTCGGCGTGGCCGACGACCTGCTTCAGGGCCGTGACGCAGTTCTCGAGGCCTTCGCTGTCGGGCATGCCGTCGCGGTTGCCCGAGAAGGTGATCACGTTGGGGAAGCCGGCCTCGGCGGTGGCGTCGATGGCGGCCGTGATCGCCTCCAGGCAGGCCTCGTGGTTGGCGGGATCGTTGATTCCCCTGGTGATGCCGTGGCTGTTCGTCATGGCGCAGGAGAGACCGTGTTCCCGCAGGGTCGGGAAGGCCTCGGGGCCCAGGATCTCGATCGACTCGAGGCCCATCGCGCTGGCAGCAGCGGCGAGTTCTTCGAGCGGCATGCGGCCGTAGCACCACTGGCACACCGACTGGCGGATCCTCCCGTTCCTGATGACCCGCTCCTGTTGGGCGGGAACAGCGGTGGGAACGGCGGCGGCCGCGGCGACCGAGGCGGCGCCGGCGATCAGGGTGCGGCGGGACAGGGACTCTGGGTTCACGGATAGTCCTCCCGGTGGACGTCGTTGCCTGGAGTGAAGAGGGAGTTTCGATTGTACTGTCCGTTTGCGGGGTACGATCGTCGCGATGAAGTCCGAGGCAGGGACGCGAAGAAGATGGCTGGCGCCGACGGGCGTGGCCGCGTTCGCCCTGCTCCTCGCCTCCCTGTTGCCCGCCCAGTGGTGGCGCCCGGTGCCCGCGCGCTACCCGGAGGAAGGACGCCAGTACCTCGAGGGCTTCGTGTTCTGCCGTGGCCAGTACCGCCAGGTCGTGGACGAGTGGCTGGGGCAAGGCTGGTTCACGGACTATCCCGACTCCGAGTACAACTTCATGACCCGCCTGGCCCAGTTGACGACGGTCGAGATCCAGCGCACCGCCTACGGCGACCCGGAGCATCTGGTTCTGACGCTGGACGATCCGCGTCTGTTCGAGTTTCCGTTCCTGTTCATGTCGGACGTCGGCACGATCGGCATCGATGATGTCGAGGCGGAGAACCTGCGGAAGTACCTGCTGGCCGGAGGCTTCCTCTACGTCGACGATTTCTGGGGCCCGCAGGCCTGGGACCGCTGGGCGGCTCAGATCGGGCGGGTGCTGCCGCCGGGTGAGTACCCGATCGTGGACATTCCGCTGGACCACCCCATCTTCAGGACCTTCTTCACCGTCGAGGAAGTGCCGCAGATCCCGTCGATCCAGTACTGGAACATGACCGGCCGGGCGGACACGTCGGAACGGGGACACCGCTCCGCCGAGCCGCACTTCCGCGGCATCTTCGACGAGAACGGCCGGCTCATGGTCGCGATGACCCACAACACGGACATCGCCGACGGCTGGGAGCGGGAAGGCGAGTCGCGGGAGTTCTTCGAGCGTTTCTCGCTGACGAAGTCCTATCCGTTCGGCGTGAACCTGGTTCTGTACGCTCTCTCGCACTGACAAGGAGGACAAGGACATGGCCCTTGCTACGCCTCGCATCCGTTCGCTCGTCTTCGCCGCCGGGATGGCCGCGATGCTCCTCGCCGCGCCCGCCGCGGCCCAGCAGGACTTTTCGGCCGTCGAAGTGACCGCCGAACACGTTTCCGGCGCCGTCCACATGCTGACCGGCGCCGGCGGCAACATCGGCGTCTCGGCCGGCGAGGACGGCATCCTGATCGTCGACGATCAGTTCGCGCCCCTGGCCGACAAGATCCGGGCGGCGCTCGCGGGGATCTCGCCCGGCGACCTCGAGTTCGTCGTCAACACCCACTTCCACTTCGACCACACGGGCGGCAACGTGATCTTCGGCAAGGAGGCGTTGATCGTGGCGCATACGAACGTGCGCAAGCGCCTGGCGGAAGGCGCCGGCGTGCGCGGCCGGCCAGCCGACCCGGCGCCGAAGGAGGCTCTCCCCGTAGTGACCTACGACGACGGAGTGTCGATCCACTTCAACGGCGAGGAGATCATGATCGGTCACCTGACCGGCGGCCACACGGACGGCGACAGCTACATCTACTTCACGGACTCGAACGTCGTTCACCTGGGAGACCAGTTCTTCGCCGGACGCTTCCCCTTCATCGACGTCGGCAACGGCGGCAACGCGGTCGGGTTGCGGGACAGCATCGGCTGGGCGCTCGACCACCTGCCGGCCGACGCGAAGGTGATTCCCGGCCACGGCCCGCTGTCGTCGGTGGACGATCTGAAGACGTACCACCGGATGCTCACCGAGTGCGTGGCGACCGTGAAGGCGGGCAAGGACGCCGGCAAGTCGGTCGAGGAGATTCAGGCCGGCGGACTGCCCGAGGAGTGGAGCGGCTGGGGCTCCGGCTTCATCAACGAGTCGGTCTTCATCACTTCGATTCACGAGAGCCTGTAGGAGGGTCGCCGTGCCGGTCATGCGTCTGGATGGAGTGTTGCGCTCGAAGCACGTCGTACTGGCGGCCGCGCTGGCCTTTCCGGCCGGCATCGCGCTGGCGGCGCCGCCCGCGAGTTCGGATGTGGAAGGCGGCTGGCCGGCGTGGCGCGGCCCGAGCCGCACCGGATCGGCGCCGGCGGGGAATCCGCCGATCGAGTGGTCCGAAACGAAGAACGTGCGGTGGAAGAAGGCGGTTCCGGGTCTCGGACTGTCCTCGCCCATCGTGTGGGGCGATCGTCTCTACCTGACCACGGCAGTGCCCACCGGCGAGAAAGTCGCGAACCCGCGGTCGGCCGGAAGACGTGACGGCATCCCTCCGGATCAGGTCCTGAGCTACGAGGTCCACGCGTTGAACCGCGCGGATGGATCGACCGAGTGGAAGCGGACCGTGCGTACGGAGGCGCCCCACGGCAGCACTCATCCCGACGGCACCTGGGCCTCCGGGTCGCCGGTCACGGACGGTGAAGTGCTGATCGCCTTCTTCGGTTCGCAGGGGCTCTACGCTTTCGATCTCGACGGGACCGAGCTCTGGCGCCGCGACTTCGGCGACATGAGGACCCGGCTCGGATTCGGCGAGGGGAGTTCGCCGGCGCTCCACGGCGACCGCGTGTACGTCATCTGGGACCACGAGGACGAGTCCTTCATGGTCGCGCTCGACAAGAACACGGGGGAAGAGATCTGGCGTCGCGACCGCGACGAGATGACGGCGTGGACGACTCCACTGGTCGTCGAGCACGGCGGCCGGACGCAGGTGATCACCAGCGCGACGAACCGCGTCCGCGCCTATGACGCGGACACCGGCGAACCGATCTGGCAGGCGACGGGCATGACCCTCAACGCGATCCCGTCGCCCGTCTACTCCGACGGCGTCGTCTACCTGACCAGCGGCTTCCGCGGCAGCAAGCTGCTGGCGGTGCGTCTCGACGGCGCCGAGGCCGATGTCACAGGCACTGAGCAGGTCGTCTGGTCGGTGGACCGGGACACGCCGTATGTGCCTTCGCCGCTGCTGCACGAAGGCGTCATCTACTTCACGAAGTCGAACAACGGCATCCTCTCGGCGTTCGACGCCGGGACGGGTGAGGCGCTCTACGCGAACCAGCGCCTCGGCGCGGTCCGCAACGTCTACGCGTCGCCGGTCGGGGTCGGCGACCGTGTCTACTTCGCCAGCCGCGACGGAGAGTTCCTGGTCGCGAAGGCGGGACCGACCTTCGAGGTCCTCGCCGAGAACGAACTCGACGACCGCTTCGACGCCTCACCGGCCATCGTCGGCGACGAGATCTACCTGCGCGGCCGTCGCAACCTGTACTGCATCGCTACGCCGTAACGGCGGCGGCGCGGCTGAGCGGCGTCGCTCGTTCAGAGCCCGCCGGGACCCTCTCTACCGGCCCCCGGACGGGCTGGAGTAGAGACTCTCGCGCCGGGTGGGGGCGTGCTCTGGGTGCGCGGGTCCTCTGACCCGCTGCCGCCGGAGGCGGCGTCCAGCATTCGTCGCCGGCCTTGGCCGGCGGCTGCTTTGTTTCGGGCTGCGCCGCTTCGCGGCTCCGCCCGAGGGCGGGTCAGAAGACCCGCGCACCCAGGGGGACCTCGAGGACGACCGTCTCGGGGAGTAGACAGAGCTGGTCGTCGCAGGCCTGGAGTCGGAGAGAAATCGGGATCGATACGGGTCGCGGATCAGAGGTCGAGGTCGGGCGGAGCCGGAACGAGATGCGCTGCCGGCCTTCGTAGATCAGAACGTCACCGGACTGGGTGCTGACCTGGGTTAGCCGAGGTTCCGGGTAGCGGAGGTTGGTGATGTCGAAGCGGCCGCCGGTGCCTTCGACGGTGGTGCCGATCAGGTCTTCCTGGAGCGGCTCGGGGCCGTTCAGGTGCCAGCCTTCCTTGATCACGAGGTCGACGTCGACTTCGTACTCGCCGGCATCGTCGGCGGGTCGCAGGGAGGCGGCGGCGAGGACGGCGCCGTTGCCGGCGGTGGCCCGGGGACCGGCGTTGCCGTCGAGGGCCACGGCGAGTCCGGTCAGCATGTAGGTGTAGGCAGCCGGCATCCTCTCGATGTTGGTGGCGAACGCGGCGACGGTGGCGAGGGCGCGGTCGGTGACGTTCCGGTCGCCGGTGCGGCGGCCGAGTTCGGCCAGGGCGCGGACGGCCACCGAGTTGCCGGAGGGAACGGCGCCGTCGGTCGGGCTTTTGGGCTGGGCGATCAGCAGGTTGGCCTTCTCCCGCTCGGCGATGAAGAAACCGCTGCCGGGGCTCGGCTGTCTGGGGCTGCCTTCCTCCACCGGAGCGGGAGTGGGATCCCAGAAGCGATCGACCATCTCCGCCGCGACGGTCGCCGACCGTTCAAGCCACTTGCTGCCGGAGGTCACGTCGTAAAGAGCGACGAACGCGTGAGCCAGGTGGGCGTAGTCCTGGACCAGGCCAGGAGTCGAGGCCTGACCGTCGAGCCAGACGCGCCACAGGCCGCCGTCCTCGCGGCGGCTGTTGCGCCAGAGGAACTCCGCCGCCCGCGCGGCGGCCTCGGCGTAGGACGGCTCGGCGAGCGCGTCGGCGGCCTCGGCCAGGGCGTGGATCATCATCCCGTTCCAGGAGGTGAGTACCTTGTCGTCGCGCAGCGGATGGGGACGATGCTCGCGGACCTGGTAGAGGCGCTCGCGGATGTCGTCGAGCCGGTTGAGCAGCCCGTCCAGCGGCAGTCCGAAGTCGGCGGCGCTCTCGTCCAGCGGCCGGTCGAGGAAGAGGATGTTCCGGTGTTCGAAGTTCCCCGCGTCAGTAACGCCGAAGAGGCGAATCGTCAGTTCGGCGTCGGCGGGCTCCAGGGCCTCCCGTAACTGGTCCTTGGTCCAGACGAAGAACTCGCCCTCGACCGACTCGCCGTCCTCGGCCTCGCTGTCCGCGTCGGTGGCGGAGTAGAAGGCGCCCGCCGGGGAGGTCATGTCGCGCAGGACGTAGTCCGCGGTCTCGCGGGCCACCCGCGCCAGTAGCGGATCGCCGGTCAGCCGGTAGGCCAGCGCGTAGGCGCGGAGCAGGTGGGCCTGGTTGTAGAGCATCTTCTCGAAGTGGGGCACCAGCCAGTGCCCGTCCACCGAGTAGCGGTGGAAACCGCCGCCGACCTGGTCGTGGATGCCGCCGCGCGCCATCGCGCGCAGGGTGAGCAGGGCCGCGTCGAGCGGCGCCCGGTCGCCGGTGCGGAGCGCCTCCTCGAGCAGCAGCAGGAGGTTGGTTTCGTTGGGGAACTTGGGCGCCCCGCCGAAGCCGCCGTGGACCCGGTCCGTGCTGGCCACGAGGCCCTGAACCGCTTCGCCGATCACCGCCCGACCCAGGTTCTTGGCAGCGCCGCGGGCCGCGGTGATCTGCTGAACGAGGTCCGTGATCTGGGCGGCGCTCGTTTCGAGGTCGGCTCTGCGCTCCCGCCACGCCGCGTCGACCTGACGCATCAGGTTGACGAACTGCTGGGGCGGAAAGTACGTGGCGCCGAAGAAGGGCCGCCGGTCGGGGAGCAGGAAGCTCGACATCGGCCAGCCGCCCCGTTGCTGGGTGACCTGGACCGCGGTCATGTAGATGTCGTCGATGTCGGGCCGCTGCTCCCGGTCCACCTTGATGCAGATGAACAGCTCGTTCATCAGGCGCGCGACTTCCACGTTGTCGAAGCTCTCGCGCTCCATCACGTGGCACCAGTGGCAGGTGGAGTAGCCGATCGAGAGGAAGACGGGCTTGTCCTCCGCCTTTGCCCGTTCGAAGGCCTCTTCGCCCCAGGGGAACCAGTCGACGGGGTTGTGAGCGTGCTGTCGGAGATAGGGCGAGGTTTCGAGGACGAGCCGATTCAGGAACAGTGGTCGGCCGTCCGGATCCAGATGCTCGGTCCGGGGCTCGTAGTCGTCCGGCATCGCCGTCAGGGCCGCTTCCAGCCTGGCCTGGAGCTTCGGCGGGCGCGCTCCGGCGCCCGGAGGCGGGACGGCGAGGGCGGGGGCGTTCGACACGGACAGCCAGACGACGGTAAGGCCCCCTGCGATCCAGGCGGCAACAGGCACGGCATCGAGGATACCCGCCGCGAAACCCACCGCCTGTACGATTCGACGCGATGTCTGAACTGCGGCCCCCGCCGGCGGGCCGGAAGCTGATTCTGGAACTGCGGCGCGAATTGAAGGCCGCCGGAGACCCCGAGCGGGCAAAGGGCCAGCAGGCCTACATGAAGTCGGAGATTCCGTTCTGGGGCGTGAAGACGCCGGAACTGCGGAAGATCGGCCGCGCGGCTTTCCGGAACCACCCGCTGGAAGGCTTCGAGGAGTGGCGCTCGACCGTTCTGACGCTTTGGCGGACCGCCGGCCGCCGCGAGGAACGGCACGCCGCGGTCGACCTCAGCGGCTACCGGGCGTACAAGCCCCTGCGCACGATGAAGGCTCTGCCGGTCTTCGAGGAGATGATCGTGACCGGCGCCTGGTGGGACTACGTGGACGCCGTTGCGAGCCACCGCCTACGGGAACTCGTCGAGCGGTATCCGAAGACGATGGCGAAACGGATGAACGTGTGGAGCCGGTGCCCCGACATGTGGAAGCGGCGCGCGTCGATGATCTGCCAGCTCGGCCGCAAGGGCGCGACGGACCTGGAGCTTCTGCACGCGACGATCGGCGAGAACCTGCTGGGGTCCCGCTTCGGCGGCGAGTTCTTCATCCGCAAGGCGATCGGCTGGGCGCTGCGCGACCTGGCCTGGCACGATCCTCACGAAGTGCGGCGCTTCGTGCGGGAGCACGAGGAGGGACTGAGTCCGCTCAGCCGGCGGGAGGCGCTGAAGAACTTGAGGAACGAGGCGTGACCTCGGCTTCGGTCCAGCCCCGGATCGTCGTGCTGCTCGCGGCGCTCCTGCTGCCGGCGGCGCTGGCCTGCCGGGGCGCAGGCGACGAGCCGCTCCGCTGGGTCGACTGGGCGGGCGAAACCCATCGCCAGGTCGTTGTCGACCGGGAACCGGGGCAGTACCTCGGCCATCCGACGACGGTTCTCCTCTCCGACCAGCGCTCGATCCTGACCGTCTACCCGAAGGGCCACGGCGCTGGCCCGATCGTCATGAAGCGGAGCGAGGACGGCGGGCTCACGTGGAGCGGGCGGTTGCCGACGCCGGCGAGCTGGGCGACATCGATGGAGACGCCGACCGTCTTTCCGGTCGATCTCGCGGACGGCCGGCGGCGCCTCATCATGTTCTCGGGGCTCTACCCGGTGCGGATGGCGCGCTCGGAGGACGAGGGCGCGACCTGGACCGGGCTCGAGCCGATCGGTCACTTCGGCGGCGTCGTCGCGATGTCGTCGGTCGAACGGCTGCGCAGCCTGGACGGAGAGCTGATGGCGCTGTTCCACGACGACGGACGCTTCTTCCGCCGGCCGACGTCCCGCTACGAGCGGATTCCCGGCTTCGAACCCGAGTTCAAGGTCTACAAGACGATCTCGCTCGACGACGGTCTCACGTGGTCGGAACCCGAGATCATCGCCGAGCACCCGGAGGCGCACCTCTGCGAGCCGGGTCTGATCCGGTCTCCCGACGGCCGCGAGATCGCCGTGCTGCTGCGGGAGAACAGCCGCCAGTTCAACTCCTTCGTCGTCTTCTCGCCCGACGAGGGCCGCACCTGGAGCCGGCCGATCGAACTGCCGTCCTCGCTGACCGGGGATCGGCATGTCGGCCGCTACACGCCGGACGGCCGCCTCTTCATCACGTTCCGCGACCAGGAGCCGTCCAGCCCCTGGCGCGGCGACTGGGTGGGCTGGCTGGGCCAGTACCAGGACCTGCGGCGCGGGGGCCGTGAGCCCTGGGCGGGCGAGGCGCGGGTGCGGCTGATGGACAACAGGTATGCCGCGGACACGGCGTACCCGGGCCTCGAACTGCTGCCGGACGGCACCTTCGTTGCCACGACGTACGGCCACTTCACGCCGGGGGAGGAGCCCTGGATCGCTTCGGTGCGCTTCACCGCCGCGGAACTGGACGAGGCCTCCTCGGCGGCGCAGTCCGCCGTGCCCGCGAAGCCGGTGCTCCGCGTCGGGACCAGTGGCGACTATCCCCCTTTCTCGACCGTCGAGGGGGCCGTGGACGAAGAGACGGCCCGCCTGGGCTTCGACATCGAGGTCGCCGAACGACTCGCCTCCGACCTCGGCTTCGACCTGGACTTCCGCCCCTTCGACTGGCCGGACCTGGCGGCGTCGATGGCTGCGGATGACTTCGACCTCGCGATGAGCGGCGTTACCTGGCGGCCCGGGCGCGCCGCAGTGGGGTGGATGAGCCGGGCGGTCGCGGCGGGCGGTCCCTGCGTGGTCAGCGCGACGTCCGCGCCCGAGCCGCCGCGCCGCGTGGCCGTCAATCGCGGCGGCATCCTGGAGAGCTGGACGCGGGAGCGCTTTGGAGACGGCGCCACCGGGATCACCGCGGTCGACGACAACCTCTCGCTGCCCGGCCGCCTGGAACGGGACGAAGTGGACGCCTTCGTCACCGATTCGTTCGAGGTCGAGCACTTCGGCCGTGACGGATGGCGGCGTCGCTGCGAACCATCGCTCGACCGCAAGGTGTTCTGGGTTGCTCCAGAACGGGCGGATGATCTCGGGCCCGCGGTCGACCGCTGGGTCCAGCGCAGCGAGCGCTGGCTCGAGGCCCGCCGCGAGGAGTGGTTCGGCAGCGGCCAGGAGCGGGACGAGCTGGACCATCTGCTCGACCTGACGGCTCGCCGGCTCGCCTTCATGCCGGTTGTCGCCTCGTGGAAGTCGGCGCGGGGTGCGCCGATAGAGGACCTGGAACGGGAACGCGCGGTGCTGGCGGCGGCCGAACGGAACGCTGCCCGCTTCGGCCTCGATCCGCAGCCGGTACGCGACTGGTTCGCGCTTCAGATCGACCTGGCCAAGGCGGTCCAGCGCCGGACGCCGGCCGCGGCGCCCACACTGGAGCTGGAGGAGATCCGCCCGGCCCTGATCCGACTGGGGGAGCGCCAGGTGCGTTCGCTACGGGTGCTGGCAGCCGGAAGTGTCGATGAGCCCGACGGTGCGGACTTCGAGGTCCTCGCCCCGTATCTGAGCAGTGCGGAAGTGGAGCGTGTGCGCGCGGGATTGGCGCGGCTACTGGCCGGGCTGAGACCTAGTTCATCGCCGCGATGATGCTGCGCGCCATCTGCCAGGTGGACGACTTGCCGCCCAGATCGGGTGTCAGGCTCCGGCCTTCCTCGAGGACGTTGGTCACCGCCTGATCGATCCGGTTCGCTTCGTCGTAGAGGTCGAAGTGCCGGAGTAGCGCGATCGCCGGTGTGAGCAGCGGCAGCAGGTTCGCCTGGCCGGTGCCGATCAGGTGCGGGGCGTCACCGTGGACGGCCTCGAAGACGTGGCAGTCGTCGCCGACGTTGATCGCATGGCCGGTGGAGATGCCGCCGGCGAGGCCGGCGCCTAAGTTGCTCAGGATGTCGCCGTAGAGGTTCTCCATCAGCATCACGTCGAAGTCGTACGGATTCAGCACGAGACGCATGCAGGCCGCGTCGACGATGCAGTCGTCCACCTCGATGTCGGCGTAGCCGGCGGCGATCGACCGGACCGTGTCCAGGAACAGGCCGTCGCTCTGCTTCATGATGTTCGCCTTGTGGATGGCGGTGACCTTCCGGCGTCCGTGACGCTGGGCGATGCGGAAGGCATAGTCGGCAATGCGTTCACACGCCGCGCGGCTGACCACCTTCATGCTCTCGACCACGCCGTCCACGATCTCGTGCTCGATGCCGCGGTAGACGCTCTCGGTGATCTCGCGGATGAGCAGCACGTCGAGGTCGGGATAGCGGGTCGGCAGCCCCGGAATCGAACGCACGGGACGCACGCTGGCCCAGAGCCCGAGCATCTGCCGCAGGGCGACGTTCGGGTTCTGCGGTCCCGGCCCCACCCGCACGGCGTCGCGACCCGGGCCGATGAGGCGGGTCTTCAGCGCCACCCGGCACTCGCGGATCGTGTCGGCCGCTTCGCCCAGGACACTCTCCGTGTTGCGGCGCACCGCGGTCGGCACGTCGACGCGGACGAAGTCGAAGTCGGCGCCAACGGACTCCAGGATCTCGAGCACCGGCGGCGCGGTCTCGGCGCCGATGCCGATACTGCCCACGATCAGGGCGACCCGGGGCCGGGCAGCGGTCTTGTCGGAGGCAGTCATCGGGCGTCGTCCCGTTCCCCGGCGACGGCGTCAAGTTCGGCCAGGAGCGCGTCCGTGAGTTCGGAGGTGTTCGCCGATCCGCCCAGGTCCCGGGTGAGCGACTTGCCGGCAACCAGCAGCCGCTCGACCCCGGCGCGCAGGTGGTCGGCCGCGTCGGCTTCGCCCACATAGCGGAGCATCAACTCGGCCGACAGGATGAGAGCGATCGGGTTGGCCAGGTCGCGGCCGGCGATGTCGGGCGCCGTGCCGTGGACCGCCTCGAAGACGGCGCAGCCCTCACCGTAGTTCGCGCCCGGAACGACACCCAGGCCGCCGACCAGTCCGGCGCAGAGGTCGCTGATCAGGTCGCCGTCCAGGTTGCCCATCACGAGCATGTCGAAGCGGGTCGGGTCGGTGGCGAGGTCGAGCGCGAGATTGTCGAGCGGCAGGTACTCGACCTGAAAGAAGGGGTAGTTCCGCTCGCACTCGCGTGCGCAATCCAGAAACAGGTTGTCCGAGAGGGGCGTGATCGAGGCTTTGTGGACGATCGTGAGTTTCTTGCGGCCATGGCTGCGGGCGTACTCGAAGGCGAACTGCATGATCCGCCGCGACGCGTCCCTCGTGACGATCTTGAGCGCCTCGACGACACCGTCGACGACTTCGTGCTCGCGGCCGCTGTAGAGCCCTTCCGTGTTCTCGCGCACGATGACCTGGTCGACGCCCTGGTAGCGGGCCAGCGTGTTCCCCGGCATCGAGCGCACGGGTCTGACGCAGGCGAACAGTTCCAGCGACTGGCGAAGGAGTACGTTCACGCTGCGCCAGCCGCCGGCGACCGGCGTCTGCAGGGGTCCCTTGATCGCGATCCGGTTGCGGCGGATGGAGTCGATCGCCTCGTCAGGGAGCGGCGAGAGTCCTTGGTCGACGGCCGTGCTGCCGGCAACGACCGGCTCCCAGTCGATGCGGCCGCCGGTGACGAAGTCGACCGCGCGGACCATCGCCTTGCTGACCTCGGGGCCGATTCCGTCTCCCGGGAGGAGAGTGACCGAGTACTTCAAGCTGCTAGGAGGCTCTGTCGTCGACCATCGCCTCGATCAGGCAGGGACCCGGTTCGGCGAAGCCGCGCTCGAGCGCCTCCGTGAGCTCCTCGCCGGTCCGCACCTGGACCGCCGGCATGCCGAAGCCCCGGGCCAGATCGAGCCACTCGACGCGGGGGCCGGAGAGGTCGGTCAGGTTGACGCTCTGCGGCCCGAGCTCCTCGACCCCGGCGCGGTGCAGCTCCACCTGGAGGATGCGGTAGACGTCGTTCGCGAACACGAGGTTGACGACGTCGACGCCCTCGCGGACCTGGCTCCACAGCGCCTGGATCGTGTAGAGGCCGCTGCCGTCGCCCTCGAGATTCAGGACTTTGCGGTCCGGACAGGCGATCGCGGCCCCGAGGGAAGCCGGCAGGCCCATGCCGATCGCCCCGCCGTTCTCCTGGAGATAGGTGTGGGCCGGTGCGTTCATCGTGGCGGGGTAGAAGCCGGCGCCGGCGGTGATCCCCTCGTCCATCACGATCGCCTGCTCGGGCAGGGTGGCGGCGATCGCCTGAGCGGCGACGCGGACTCCGATCGGGCCGGAGGGCACCGGCGGTCTCTCGATGTTCCGGGCCGGCGGTTCTTCCTTCGCGTCGAGCGCGCCGGCCAGTTCGCGGAGGGCGTGGCCGCTGTCCTCGGTTGGATGGCTGAGGACGACGACCTCCGTCGACTCCGGGATCAAACGGCTGACTCCACCCTCGTAGCCGAAGAAGGCGACCGGATCGAGAGCGCCGGCCAGGACCACCGTGTCGACGCCGCGGAAGAACTCAACCGCCTGTTCGGGGAAGTAGGGCACTCGCGGCAGCGCCGGCAGATGGGGGCCGCGCTCCATGCGTCCGCAGAAGGTCTCGGCAGTGAGCCGGCAGTCGGTCTTCGCCTGCACCCGGGCGGCCTGGCGTTGGGCGGCTTCGGTGAAGCCGGAGCTGCCGAGCATCAGCATCGTTCGCTCACCCTTCGACGTGGCGATGCGCGCCCGCTCGACCGCCTCGGGGCCGACGAGTGCGGCCGGTGGCGGAGTCGGTTCGACGATCGGACCGTACGCCTCGTTCCACTGGCAGTCGGTGGGCACGATCAGGGTGGCGATCTGTCCGGGATGGCGGCGCGCCGCCGAGATGGCGTCCGCCATGTCGCGGGAGATGTGCTCCGCGGAGGCCGCGGTGCGCTGCCAGTCGGACACAGCCCGGACCAGACTCTCGACCTCGGTGTTGAGCGGCGGATCGTAGTTCCGGTGCCATGTCGGGTGGTGACCGATCACGTTGACCAGGGGAGTGCGTCCTCGGCGGGCGTTGTGAAGGTTGGCGAATCCGTTCGCGAAGCCCGGTCCGAGATGAACCAGAGTCAGGGCGGGCTTGCCGGTCATGCGGCCGTACCCGTCGGCGGCGCCGGTGGCCACCCCTTCGAACTGGGCGAGGACGCCGCGCACGCCGGGGATCTCGTCGAGCGCGGCGACGAGGTGGATCTCGGACGTGCCGGGATTCGCGAAGCAGACTTCGACGCCCGCGTTGGCCGCGGTCCGGAGCATGGCCTGGGCGCCGTTCATCGGAGCGGGAGGGTAGCAAGCGGGCTCAACGGCGTTCGTCTTCGTCCGCCGTGGCCGCTACCACGGTCGGAGTCCGGGACTCGAGCGGCAGCGCGGTGGTCCGCTTGATCTCGTTCAGCACGATGCTGGTGAGCAGACGGTCGACGCCGGGGATCGCGGCGAGTTCGTCCGCCAGGATGTGTTCCAGGTGCCGGTAGTCGCGGGCCACGATCTTCAGCAGGTAGTCGTGCTCACCGGTCAGAAAGTGGCACTCGAGCACTTCGGGGAGCTCGCTGATCACCTTGCTGAAGTGGCGCACCGCGTCCGCCTGGTGGTGGCTGAGGAAGACCTGGACGAAGCAGAGCAGGCCGAGGTTCACGGCGTTGCGATCCAGCAGCGTGACCTGGCGCTGGATCACGCCGCGGTCTTCGAGTTTGCGGAGGCGCTTCTTCAGGCCCGAGGCGGACAGGTCGACGCGCCGCGCCAGGTCGGCGTCGGTGCGGTTCGAGTCCTCCTGCAGCAACCCGAGGATCGCGTAGTCAGTGGCGTCGAGGGGGCGGCGGACCGAGCGCTGGGACTCGGTGCTTTGGTGGTTGCTCTTGGGTTCCATCGCGCGGATTCTTGCACAGAGTGGGAGTCGGCCCGGATGAGAGCCGCGAGAGTGGAATCTGAACTTGTTTGGCTTGGTTGGTTCCGATATAGTCCAAACAATGGACGTAGAGATACATCATCACACCACGAACGCTGACCTTCGCCCACCGCTCGGGGGTCGGGTGCCCGGGCAGCCCGTGATGGCGCACTTGCTGGCGCCCTGGCTTCGCGGCCGCGAACGCTCCCTGCTGCGGCGTCTGGTGAACCGGGTTGCTCGACGCGACGTGACGTCGCTGGCCGGTGGCTTGCCGGCGGTCGATCTGTTTCCGCGCGACGCCTATGGCGAGAAGCTGCGCGAGCTGCTGGCGGACCCGCGGTCGGTGCAGTACGGGCCGCCCAGCGGAGACTTGAAGGAACAGATCGCTCTGTTGATGCGGCGGCGCGGAGTTCCGTGTCGCCCGGAAGAGATCCTGATCACCGCGGGGGCCCAGCAGGCGCTTCAGGTGGCGGTCGCAGCCCTGGTGGCGAGGGGCGAGTGCGTCGCGCTGGAGCGCTTCGTCTACACCGGCGTCCGCGAGGCGCTGGCGCCGCACTCTCCGCGGCTTCTCACCCTGCCCAGCAGCCTGGACGACGGGCTCGACGTAGAGGCCCTGGAGCGATGCCTGCTTGCCGGGGAACGGCCGCGTCTCGTGTACGTGATCCCGGACGCTCACAACCCGCTCGGAGTGAGTCTGACCTGGGAGAAACGCGAGCGGCTCGTCGTCCTGGCCAGGGACTACGATTTCGCGATTCTCGAGGACGACCCCTACGGCCTGCTTTGCTGCGACGGGGAGTTCGAGCGGCCGCTCGCCGCTCTCGATTCGGAGCGGGTCATCCATGTCGGCACGTTCTCGAAGATCCTGGCGCCGGCCCTGCGCGTCGGCTGGATGCGCCTGCCGGCACCGCTGGTCGACAGGTTCGCGGCCGTCAAGGAGGCGGGCGATCTCGAATGCTCCAGACTGACGATGCTTGCCGTGGGACGTCTGCTGGCCGACCTCGATTTCGACCGCCATCTCGAGCTCCTGCGGTCCACGTACAGGAGACGCCGGGACGCGATGCTCGAAGAGCTCGAGGATCAACTCCCGGACGGTTGCGCGTTCTCCGAACCGGCCGGTGGCATGTTCGTCTGGGTCGAGCTGCCTCCTGACACGGATGGAGAGCGACTGCTCGAGCGGGCTTTGGCCGAGCACGGCGTGGCTTTCGTTCCGTCGGCGGCTTTTGCCGACGTCCATGACCTTGACGCGCCGGCCAACGCGGTCCGGTTGAGTTTCTCGACACTGGAGCCGGAGTCGCTGCGCGTAGCGGTGGCGAAGTTCGCGGCCTGCCTACGGGAATGGCGGCGGGAACAGACAACAGGAGGAAGAGGAAGATGAGTCTGGTGGCAACGGAGACCAAGGGGACCGGCTATCCGGCGGCGAGCGCTGTCGCGGACGAGGACTTCTGTCCCATCCTCGGCTTCGATCATCTGGAGCTGTACGTGGGCAACGCGAAACAGTCGGCCGCCTACTACTGCCACGCCTTCGGCTTCGAGTGCACCGCGGTCCGCGGTCTGGAGACCGGAGAGCGGGCACGCGCGTCCTACCTCGTCGAGCAGGGAGACATCCGGCTGCTGCTGACCAGCGGTCTCCACTCCTCGCATCACGCCGCGCGCTCGGTGAGCCGGCACGGCGATTCGGTCGCGGTCATCGCGCTGTCCGTGCCGGACGCGGACACTGCGTTCGACGCCGCCGTGGCCCGGGGCGCGGAGGTGGCCGCGGCGCCGGCGACGGCCGCGGACGAGCACGGCCGGTTCCGGCACGCGTCGATCCGTCTCTACGGCGACTGCGTGCTTCAGTTCATCGATCGCCGGGGCTACGGCGGCGTCTTCGGTCCCGGCTTCCAGGCTGCGCCCGTGATACCCGGAGCGGCTGCCGGCCGGGACTGCGGCCTGGTCGCGATCGACCACGTGGTGGCCAACGTCGAACTGGGACGGATGAACGAGTGGGCGGCCTTCTTCTCGCAGGTGCTCGGTTTCAGTCAGCTCGTCCATTTCGACGACGAGGCGATTTCGACCGAGTACTCGGCGCTCATGTCGAAGGTGATGCAGGACGGCACGGGCACGATCAAGTTCCCGATCAACGAGCCGGCCGAGGGCCGGAAGAAGTCGCAGATCGAGGAGTTCCTCGAGTTCCACGAGGGGCCCGGCGTGCAACACGTCGCCTGCCGGACGAACGACATGCTCGGCACGGTCGCGCGGCTGCGCGAGAACGGCGTCGAGTTCCTCCACGTGCCGGCGGCTTACTACCAGGACCTGGAGCAACGGGTCGGGAAGATCGACGAGCCGATCGATCGTCTGGCGGAGCTCGGCATCCTCGCCGACCGCGACGAGGACGGTTACCTGCTGCAGATCTTCACCAAGCCGGTCGAGGACCGGCCGACGCTGTTCTACGAGATCATCGAGCGGCACGGGGCCACCGGGTTCGGCGCGGGCAACTTCAAGAGCCTGTTCGTCGCGCTGGAGCGCGAGCAGGCGGCGCGGGGAAACCTGTGAAAGGAGGAGAGCAATGCCTGTAGCCGGCGCGATTGAGACCTCGGCGGGGCGCTCGATTGCCGGCGGGGACCTCACGACGGGCCGGGCCGCCTTCATCGAGCGCGCGCAGACCCGCGGCGACCTGTTCGTCGAGCAGCCCTACGGTCTTTACAGCGAGGCGAACCAGGAGACCTGGAGGCGTCTGTACCAGGCGCTTGCCGGCAAGTGGGAGCGGTACGCCCATCCCCGCTTCCTCGACGGCGTGGCGCGACTGGGCCTGGATCCGGATCGCATTCCCCGGCTGGAGGACATCAACCGCTTCCTCGAGCCGCTGAGCGGGTTCAAGGCGCGGGCGGTCAGCGGCTACGTCCCGGCCTACCTGTTCTTCGACTGCCTGCGCCGCCGGGAGTTCCCGACGACGATCACGGTGCGCGACGGCGACCGGCTCGACTACCTGCCCGAGCCGGACATCTTCCACGACCTGGCCGGACACGTACCGATGCACACGGACCCCGCCTTCGCGGACGTGCTGGTCCGCTTCGGAGAGGCGGCGCGGACGGCCGCGCTCCGTGTCCGGGACGGCGACTGCCGAAGCGTCGAGAGCGCGCTTAGGGCGCTGGCGCGGTTCTTCTGGTTCACGATCGAGTTCGGCCTGATGCGCCGTCCGGGCGGCGCCGGCCTTTGCGCCTACGGCAGCGGCCTCCTGAGTTCGGCGGGCGAGATCGCACACTCGCTCGAGTCGCGCAGAGTGCAGCGGGCGCCCTTCCAGCTCGAATGGGTCATGAACCAGAGCTTCGAGATCGACTCGCTGCAGCCGCTGCTCTTCGTCGTCGACGGCTTCCGCCACCTCGAGGGCGAAGTGCGACGTCTGGAGCGCTGGCTTGGCGAGGGTCGTCTGGACAACGTCGCCCCCGGCGAGCCGGCGGTCAGCCGGGAGGACCTGCGCTCCTTCCTGGACGCCGGGCGTCAGTAGCCTGGCGGGCGCTCGAAACCGCCGATCCGGTCGCTCAGCCGCCGGGCGAGGTCGAGCGTCGTGCGGTCTTCCAGGAACGGCCCCGCGATCTGAAGGCCGACGGGCAGGCCGTCCGCCGCGGCGCCGGCCGGGATGACGGTCGCCGGCAGGTAGGCGACTCCGGTGAGGCCGACCCAGAGTGTCTGCTCGCCGTAGGCGCGCTCTTCGCCGTTGACCGTGATCCGGCGCGCACCCATCGGTTCGCTGTGGTCGTGGGGGATCGCGGTGGTCGGCAGGGAGGGCAGGAGCACGGCGTCCCATTCCTTGAAGAACTCGCGCCACTTGCGGCGCATCTGGAGGCGGCGCTCGTTGGCCGACAGCCACGCGCGGTGGCGTTGCGAGGCCCAGCGCGCGGCGAGCGCGCCTTCCTCCTCTTCGCGCAGGCCGCGCACGGCCAGTTCCTCGATCTCCTGGTGGCTGAAGCCGCCGCACATGGCGGCGCCCAGGAGCTGGCCGAAGACGCGCGTCGCGTAGTCGAACGTGAAGTCGGGCCGGGCCGCGCGGTCGACGGTGGCCCCGGTCGCCTCCAGGGTCTCCGCGGCGGCCTCGAGGCGTTCTCGCACGCGGTCGTCGATGGGACAGGAGTCTTCGTCGAACCACACCGCGACCCGGTAGTCGGAGATGTCCTCGTGGCGAGGCGGCGGCAGGTCCAACCGGTAGCCGGGCGCGTGCCACTCGTCCGGTCCGGCGAGGATGTCGAGGCCGAGCTCCAGGTCCTCGACGGTGCGCGCCATCGGACCGGCGACCGCGATGTCGGCCTGGGTCAGGGTGCCGGGCGGTCCCGGTATCTGGCCGAGCGCCGGCACGATGCCGTAGCTCGGCTTGTGCCCGAAGACGCCGCAGGTCGAGGCGGGGCCGCGGATCGAGCCGCCGATGTCGCTGCCGAGTTCGAACGGAGTCAGTCCCGCGGCGAGCGCGGCGGCGGAACCGCCCGAGGAACCGCCGGGCGTCCGCTCGAGGTTCCAGGGGTTGTTCGTTTGCCCGAACACCTCGTTGTAGCTCTGCGTGTCGCCCGCGTAGATCGGCAGGTTCGTCTTGCCGAAGACGACGGCGCCGGCGGCGCGGAGCCGGGCCACGGGCAGGGCGTCGACCTCCGGGACGTGGCCGCTGAGCTCGGGGGCGCCGGAGGTCGTGCGCATGCCGATCGTCTGGAAGGAGTCCTTGATCGTGATCGCCACGCCGTGGAGCGGCCCCAGAGACCGGCCCTCCGCCAGCGCCTGGTCGGCGGCGTCCGCTTCGTGGCGGGCGCGCTCGGCGTCCAGGGTGACGACGGTGTTGAGCGGCGGGTTCAGGCGCTCGACGCGGTCGAGCAGGTGCTCGAGATACTCGCGAGAAGAGACGTGGCCGGTCCGGATAGCGGTGGCCGCTGCGATGGCGGACCAGTACGCCGCGTCCAGAGCCGGCGCCGGATCGGTGGAGATGACGGGAGAGGGTTCGCTCATGGCGCGGAGGGTAGCAGCGGCAGACCTGGTGGCACCCCGCTTGCAACACACTGGCGTGATCGAATCAGGACGTGGACTATGGTGTCGCCTCAGAGGAGACAGGCATGACGATCGGGAACCTCTGTTCAAGGCCCGACGGAAGACGGAGTTACTGTTGGTGCCTACTGACCCTCCTGGTGGCCGCCCTGGCGTTCGGGTATCCCGCGGCAGGCCAGGAGCCGGACGCCCTGTCCTCATCTGAGGTCGCTTTCGGCGAGGAAATCGACGTCCGTGTTGTCAATCTCGAGGTCGTCGTCGAGGACGGTGAGGGTGACCGCGTGTCAGGGCTCGCGGCGGACGATTTCCTGGTGCTGGTCGACGGTGAGGAGGTCGAGGTCGAGTACTTCACCGAGGTCTCGCGGGGACGTGCGCGACCGACGTCTGGCGCCGACGTGCCTCCGGCCGTGGGCGATGGCGAAGTCGTGGCCACGAATTACGTCCTCTTCGTAGACGATGAGCGCTCGCTGCGGGCGCTGAGACGGCCGGTGTTGCGGGGTTTTGCGGACAGGCTGGGCCTGCTGGATCCGGCCGACCGTGTGGCTGTGGTCGTCCAGAACGACGGGCGCCTGGCGCTCCTGAGTCCGTTCACGACGGATCGCGGTGCCACGTCGGCTGCGCTCGAGGAGCTCGATCGGGGTCGACGTTTTCGAGGCCTCCTGGATTCCCGGCGGATCCTCAGGACATTCACCGGAGGCGGTGGTGGAACGGCCGCGTACTTCCGCGATGCCGGGCCGCAGAGCCATGCGTCCGAAGCCGCGGCCGACCTGGTGGCTCGAGGTGGTGGCATCTCAGCACACGTGGACCGCAACGCAGGAGGGGAGGCGCTGCTCGACAGCCGTGCGGTCGTTTCCGAGGGCCTGGGAGCCGCGGGAGCGATCGTCGCGTCCGACCTGGTGTTCGCCAACATGAAGCCCGACAGTTTCGAGCAGGAAGCCAGGGCCTCGATCCTTGAACAGGATCTGAGCCTGTCGGTCGATGCCGTGGTCTCGACGATGCGCGCGCTCGATCCGCCGGAGGGACGCAAGGTGCTCCTGCTCCTGCCGGGCTACTGGCCGACCGGGGAGTTCCGGCCCTCCGGTCGGGGTGCCGGGCTGCGCACCGATCTCCAATTGCTGGACGGTCTGATCGACACCGCCAACCTGCTCGGTTACACGATCTACCCGATGGACCAGCAGACCGGTTCGCCGAACATGAGGTTGTGGCAGAACCTGCGCTACGTCGCGCGCGACACGGGCGGCATGGCGTTCATGGCCGGGAGCAACATCTCGGCTCTCGAGCTGGTCGCCAGCGACACGTCAAACTTCTACTGGCTGGGTTTCGCGCCCGAGTACCGGCGCGACGATCGCGTGCGCGAGATAGAGGTCCAGGTCCAGCACCCGGGTGTCCAGGTGCGGGCCCGCCGCGGTTATCTGGACCTGTCGCGGGCTACCGAAGCCGACATGGAGGCTCAGCGACATCTCCTCTTTCCGCAGCAGACGGAAGAGGACGTGGCTCGGCTGAGGGTGAGAACCGGCGCGACCAGGTCCCTGCGCGGGAAGAGAATGAACGTGCCGGTGGATGTCGCGATCCCCATCGGGACCTTCACCGCGGTGCCGTGGGACGGCCGGTACGTGCAGCGATTGGAAGTTCGCTTCGCCACCATCGATCACGACGGCTGGCGGGCGGAACAGCCGGCGATTCCCCTCGACTTGCGTCACGACACCGCTCCTTCCCCGGACAGCGTGCACTGGTTCCGCGCCGACGTCGAGATGCGACACCTGCCGCATTCGTTGGTAGTCACGGTTCACGATCCCGTGTCGCGCCAGACGGCGAGCGCCCGCATCGAGGTGAAGCCCTGAGACCGGACGGTCGAGTCGCTCGCGGTCTGGGGACGGCGCTCGCAGCCGTCATGGGATTCGGTTGGCACGCCGGGGCGCAGGAGCCGACGGACACCTTCTTCGGCGAGGAGGTCGACGTTCGGGTGGTCAACCTGGAGGTCGTGGTCGAGGACCGCGCGGGCAACCGGGTGCACGGGCTCGAGGCCGATGACTTCCGGCTGCTGGTTGACGGCCACGAGGTGGACATCGAGTACTTCACGGAAGTAGCCGGCAGGCGCGCTCGCACCAGCGGCAGCGCAGGAACGCCCCCGGCGATTGGAGAGGGCGAGACCGTTGCCACGAACTACGTCCTGTTCGTCGATGACGACCACACTCATCCGACGTTCCGGCGACCCGTGCTGTTCGGTTTCCGGGATCGGCTTGCCCGCCTGCCTGCCGCCGATCAGGTGGCGGTCGTTGCCCAGAGCGGCCGCCAACTGGAGATCGTGAGTCCGTTCACGACGGACCGGGAGGCGACGCGAGCGGCACTTCGGGAGTTCGACAAGGGCGGTCGATTCGCTGGGTTCCTGCGGGCCCGGCAGCGGCATCGCGGGGACGCCGGCCCTTCTGGCGCGGTTCCGCTGGCCGGGACGGTTCGTGGCGCGATCGACTCCGAGCCGCTGGTTCCGACGGGGTCCTATCTTGGCGCCGGCGCTCTGGCCTTTCCGGCCCGTTGGCCCGGCAGCGGCGGCGGCAGGATGGGCGCCGTCTACGCCGAGGGCATCGGTTCGTTCGGGCTGGACGGCCTGCGCAGCCCCGAGATCGCCTTCAGGGACCTCCGGTTCTCGGTGGACGCGGTCGTTTCGACGATGCGAGCTCTCGAACCGCCGCCCGGGCGAAAGGTGTTCCTGCTCCTGGCCGGGAGCTGGCCGTCAGGGAACTTCGGGCGGACCGGCCTGGGTAGCGGGAAGTCGACGGACCTGCACCTCCTCGACGCCCTGATCGACACAGCGAACCTGCTTGGCTACACGCTCTATCCGATGGACCAGCAGCGCCAGCCTCGCGGATGGCTCTGGCAGAACCTGAGATACGTTGCCCGCGGCACGGGCGGCAGGGCGTTCATGGCCGGGACCAACGTCGGGGCTCTGGACATCGTGAACGCGGACACGTCGCACTACTACTGGCTGGGGTTCGTGCCTCGCTACCAGCGCGACGACGAGGCCCACGATGTCCGAATCGAGGTGGAGAGGCCCGGCCTTCGCGTCCGCTCGCGCCGAGGCTACCTGGACCTCTCCCGTCGCACGGAGGCGGATATGGAGGCTCTGCGCGAGCTCCTGTTTCCGGCGGAATCGGAGCCTGCCGGCGGAGCCCTCCTGGTGGAGATCGGGGACACGGACAGGCTGAAGCGACGAATGATGAGCGTGCCCGTCGGTGTCTACCTTCCGGTGGGCCGGTTTCTGGCGGTCCCGCATGACGGGCGGTTCGTGCAGGACCTCGAAGTCCGTTTCGCGGCCGTCGACCGCTGGGGACGGCGGACTGGTGTTCCTGTGCAACGCATTCGACTGGGAGGGCCATCCCTGCCGGCCGCGGACGAGGTGGTGCTCTACCGGACATCGCTCGCGCTGCGCCGCCTCGCCCACGACCTGGTGGTCACCGTGCACGATCCACTGTCCCGAGAGACCGCCAGCACGCGCATGCGGGTAGCGCCACAGGAGGCCGAGCCGAATCCCTGACAGAATCGGCTGTACGTGGAGTACTCGAGCTTCAGTAGGTCTTCGCTCGTACTTGCGGCTACTCTGATCCTCGTCTGGGCGCAGCCGGCAGGAGCGCAGCCTCCTTCCCAAGAGACTGATACCCCGCCGCCCGACCTCTTCTTCGGCGAGGAGATCGACGTCCGGGTGGTCAATCTGGAGGTCGTCGTCGAGGACCGGTCGGGCAACCGGGTTCATGGCCTCGAAGCGGACGACTTCCGGATCTTCGTGGATGGCGTCGAGATCGGTGTGGACTACTTCACGGAGATCCTGGAGAGCCGCGCGGTGGAGTCGCGCGACGGCGAGGCGCCGCCGGCGATCGGCGACGGCGATTCCGTGCCGACGAACTACCTCCTGTTCGTCGACGACGACCACACCCACGTCACGTTCAGGCGGCCCGTGGTCCGCGGATTCGCCAACCAGTTGGCGAACCTCGGCCTGCGCGATCAGGTCGCTGTCGTCGTGCAGAGCCGCCGCCGGCTGCAGGTCCTCAGCCCGTTCACGACGGACCGCCGGCGGACCCGCGCCGCGCTGGCGGAACTCGAACGCGGCCGTTCCTTCGGCGGTCTGCTGAGGTCGCCCCGGCTGATCGACCAGTCGCGCTTCGCCCGGAACGCGGAGGGCGGTCTGGCGCCGGGCGCCCGATTCGACGAAGACCTGACCTCCGTAGCCGCCGACCTGCCGTTCGCGGCGATGGACCTGCCGAGCGCGGTGAGCGAAGCGCGGGCCGAAAGCCTGGCGCGGGATCTCGAGTTCTCCGTCACCGCCGTCAGTTCGACGATGCGGTCGCTCGACGTGCCGGAAGGTCGCAAGGTGCTTCTGCTGCTGGCGGGCGACTGGCCGGTCGGTTCGTTTCGGCTGGCGGGCCAGGGGATCGGACTCCGCTCGGACTGGAGCATCCTCGACGCGCTCATCGACACCGCCAACGTCCTCGGCTACACCGTCTATCCGGTGGATCAGCAGACTCGGCCGAGCCTGATGCGCTGGCAGAACCTGCGGCAGCTCGCCGAGCAGACGGGCGGCAGGGCCTACATGGCCGGGGCGAATCTCGGTGCGCTCCGGAGGGTCAGCGAAGACACCTCGAACTACTACTGGCTCGGCTTCGTGCCGGAGTACCGCCGCGACGATCGGGCGCACGACGTGCGGGTCGAGCTCCGGCGGCCCGGCCTGCGGGTGCGTTCGCGCAGTGGCTACGTCGATCTCTCGCGCCGGGCCGAAGCCGACATGGAGACGCAGGGTCGGCTGCTGTTCCCCGATGAAACCCGAACCTACGGCGAGCCGGTACTCGTGGTGGAGATCGGCGAGCCGGAACCGACCGGACCGTTTCGCCGCAAGATGCTAGTGCCGGTGACCGTCCACATCCCGGTGGGCCACTTCCCCGTGTTTCCCTTCGAGGACCGGTTCCTGGCCCGGCTGGAACTCCGCTTCGCCGTCGTCGACCGCAACGGCCAGCAGGCGCGGATCCCGGTCATTCCGCTCAGCCTGGCGGGCAGCACACAGCCGGCGCCGGATGCCGTCGTGCCCTACGACACCGTCCTGACCCTGCGCCGGAGGCCACATGACCTCCTTGTTTCGGTGCACGACCCGGTGAGCCGCCAGACCGTCAGCACTCGGATGCAGGTCAGGTCGCGGATGGAACCGACGACGACGGGCGGGTCGCCTTGAGCCTGATCGACGGCCTCGGCGGCGCCTTCGTTTTCAGCGAGGACCCGAAACGGCTCGCCGACTGGTACGCGGAGTACCTCGGCATCCAGTTCGAGGGCAGCGAGGAGTTCGGCGCGTTCTACATGCGCTACGTGGCCGCGGACCCCGACGATCCCACATGGGTCATGGACACGACCTTCGCGATCATGAAGGCGAAGCGTCCGGTGCCGCGGATGACCCGCAACGAGGGCGTGGAGCAGGACGACATGTACGGCGATCAGCCATTCATGGTCAACCTGCGCGTTCGGGACCTCGATGCCCTGCTGGCGCACCTCGACGAGCGGGGCGTCGAGCCGCTGCGCAGGGACGACGAGGGCTACGCCCTGTTCGCGTGGATCCTGGACGGAGACGGGAACCGGGTCGAGCTGTACCAGCCCCGCGTGGAAGCGGCTCTCAGCGCCGCGCAGGCCTGAGCGTCGTTACTCGAGCCCCAGACAGGCGTCCTTCGCGCCGGCCGGATTCATCGCCTCGGCGCCTTCGCCGATGTAGGCGATTCTGCCGTCCTTGCCGACCACGTAGGTGACGCGGTTGGCGGCGGTGGGGAATCTCTCCATCATGCCGCCGTACTGCTTGGCGACTTCGCCGCCGGCGTCGCTCAGGAGCGCGAAGTCGAGCTCCAGTTCCTCGGCGAACCGCTTGTTTTCGTCCAGCACGTCGGTGCTGATGCCGAAGACGACGGAATCACTGCCCGTGAAGTCGGAGATACCAGCCTGGTATCCCTTCATTTCCATCGTTCAGCCGGCGGTGAAGGCCTTGGGGAAGAAAGCCAGGACGACGTTCTTCTGGCCGGCGAAGGAGGACAGGGTCACCTGGCTGCCGTCGGTGCTGGGCAGGGTGAAGTCCGGCGCGGCGTCGCCGACGGCGAGGTTCGCGGCGCCCGCACTCGCCGGGGCGAGCGTTACAGCGCTAACGAGCATTGCGGCTGGCACGAGGCTTCTCATGGGTTCTCCGTTTCGGGGCCGGCCTTGCTTCTGGAGTTCGGACGGCGTGGCTTGGTGGTCGTGGCGGCGGGAGTGTAGCTTAGAGTGGCAATCCGTCGCAGCCGACCTTCAAGGAGGGAGTTGAGCAGATGATGAAGACGACCGGATATCGCATCGCTTCCCCTGCGGGCGCCGCCGCGCTGTTGAGTACGGCGCTGCTCCTGCCCGCCGCTCTGCCCGCCGCCGACGGCGACGGCGACATTCCGCGGACGGCGAGCGGACGACCGGATCTCACCGGCGTCTACGACATCGCGACGCTGACGCCGCTCGAGCGCGATCCCAAGTTCGAGGACAATCTGTACCTGTCGCCGGAAGAGGCAGAGGAGATCGCGCGGACGGTCGCCGACCGCCGGGCCGCCGACCTCGAGGCCAGCGACCCGACTCGGGAGGCGCCGCCGCCGGGTGGCGACGGCTCCCCGGGCGCCGCGGGCAACGTCGGCGGCTACAACGACTTCTGGCTCGACTACGGCAGCCGTTCGATCTCGATCGACGGCCGGTTCCGCACGTCCCTCGTGTTTGATCCGCCCAACGGCCGACTGCCGGAGATGACGTCGGCGGCGCAACAGAAGCGGATGGCTTTCTTCACCCTCTTCCGCGAAAACACCGGCACCGCGTGGTGGCTCGAGAACGAAGGGCCCGGCCCCTACGACGACATCGAGCAGCGGCCTCTGGGCGAGCGCTGCATCCTCGGATTCGGTTCGACCTCCGGCCCGCCGATGCTGCCGACCGCCTACAACAACCTGAAGCGGGTCGTGCAGACCGAGGACTACGTGATGATCCTGGCCGAGATGATCCACGACGCCCGGATCATCCGGATCGGCGGCGAGCACCTGCCGGACGGGATGACGGCCTACATGGGTGACTCGGTGGGACGCTGGGAGGGCGACACCCTGGTCGTCGAGACGAGGAACTTCGGCAAGAAGCCGGGCATGTACACGTATGGCGCCGGCGAGAGCCTCAAGGTCACGGAGCGCTTCAGCCGCATCGACCAAGACACGCTGAACTACAACTTCACGGTCGAGGATCCGACGACCTGGGAGACGGCCTGGAGCGGCGAGTTCCCGTGGCCGGCCGCGGATGGCAGGGTCTACGAGTACGCCTGCCACGAAGGCAACTATGCGATGGGCAACATCATGCGCGGTGCCCGGCTGCTCGAGGCGGATGCCGCAGCATCCGCCGGCGGCGAGTAGCGCGCCGGGTCGCCGGCCGCACGCGGCGGCCACCGCGGCGCTGACGGTTGCCGTGCTGGCGGTCGCCGGTTGCGCTGGGCCCATGCTCGACGGGCCGGCCCTCGATGGAGTGCCGGCCGGGTTCGAACTCCACCCGGCGTTCACGCTCGAGCTCGCGGCTGCCGAGCCGGTCACGGTCGATCCGATCGACCTTGCGTTCGACGAGAAGGAGCGTGCGTTCGTTCTCGAACTGCCGGGCTACCCCGACATGGAGCGGCCGGCGCGGATCGTCGAGTTGATGGACGGCGACGGCGACGGCCGCTGGGACGAGCGGCGCCTGTTCGCGGATGATCTCGGCATGGCGGACTCGATCCTGCCGTGGCGGCGGGGCCTGCTGGTGGCGGCGCCGCCGCACATCGTGTACCTCGAGGACACGGACGGCGACGGCAGGGCGGACCGGCGGGACGTGCTTCTGAGCGGCTTCGCCGAGGGCAACCCCCAGCACAACGTGAACGCGATCCGCTACGGCCTGGACAACTGGATCTACGGTGTCAATGGCGGTAACGGCGCTCGCGTCTTCTGGCCGGAAGCGCCGGACGAGGTCGAGTTCCCGCGCGCGGAAGAGGACATCGGGCAGGACGACTTCCGGGTCGACTTCGGCGCGCGGCGCTTCGAGCGCACCGGCCGCGGCGCCGGTGGCTTCGGCATGACCTTCGGTCCGTGGGGCCGCGCTTTCGGCACCCACAACCTGGACCACCTGAGCCAGGTCGTCGTCCCGCGCCGCTATCTCGATCGGCTGCCGGCGGCCTGGCGGAACGGCCGGCTGCGGCTGGCGGCGCCTCCGGAGGGCGGGCCGGCCGAGCTGTTTCCGATCGGCGTGCGGCAGACGCGGCCGAACCACCCGGAGCAGTCCAGCCGCTTCTCGGCCGCCTGCGCGGTCACCGTGTACGCTGGCGGCGCCTTCGGCAGTGCCGGACTGGAGGAAGAAGGACTCCAGGTATTCGTCGCCGACCCGTCCGCGAACGTGGTTCATCGCGCGGTCGTCGACACGGCCGGCGCGGCGGCGCAAGCGGGCAGGGGCCGGTCCGGAGTGGAGTTCCTGGCCTCGACCGACCCGCTGTTCCGGCCGGTCAACCTGACGGTGGGACCTGACGGCGCGCTTTACGTTCTCGACATGCACCGCGGCGTCGTCGAACACCCGGAGTGGATCCCGGACCCGATGGAGGTGGAACTCGATCTCTACGAAGGCGACGACCGGGGCCGCATCTACCGGATCGTGCCCGCCGGCGGACTGCCAGGGGATCTCGAGGACTTCGCGGGGTTCGACCGCTCGCGCCCCGAGGAGTTGGTCCTTGCCCTGGCCGGCCCGAACCGGTGGCGGCGGTTGACCGCGCAGCGGTTACTCGTCGAGGAGTTCGGGGCGGACCCGCCGGAGGTGGTGGTCCGGGATCTCCGGGAGCGCCTTGGCGATTCCGGGCGGCCGTTCGGGAGGCTCCACGCGCTCTGGACCCTGAGCGGCCTCGGTGAACTCGACCGGGAGTCGCTCGGAGCCGCGCTCGACGATCCCGACCCGGAGCTTCGGCGCAATGCCGTGCTGGCTTTCGAGGAGGCGCTTCGGGTCGACGCGTCCGTGGGTCCGCGGATGGCGCTCGCGCCCGAGGTCGTGGCCCTGATCGGCGATCCCGATCCGGGCGTGCGGCTTCAGGCGATGCTGACGTCCGGACTTCTCCTCCGGTCGGA
This sequence comes from Holophagales bacterium, assembly GCA_009836625.1. GTDB lineage: Bacteria > Acidobacteriota > Thermoanaerobaculia > Multivoradales > Multivoraceae > Multivorans. The sequence goes on along the minus strand of VXVC01000004.1, from coordinate 596,015 downwards.
GGTCGGGGGCGCGGCGGCGCTTCGGGGCGCGGCGATGTCGGCGGTGGTGGCCGGGTTCACATCCGCGGCAGGCGAGGCGCCGCTGCCGGCGGAGGCGGCGACTGAACAGCGCTGGCTCCGGCTCGCCGCGGTCTCCGTCCTCGCGGCAGATCCGGTTCGTTCGCTCGAGCTGCTGCTGACATCGGACCTGACCGACGGTGTGGTCGTCGAACGGATCGTCAGTCTGCTGCCCGCGGAACGGTTGGGCGAGGTGATGGCCGGCGACCTCGTGCTCAGGGTCCTGTCCGATTCCGCCGGCGGCCCTTCGGGGATTGGCGACGCTCTGCTCGGCGGGCTGACGGCCGCGGCCACCGGCGGCGGGGGCCGCACGGTCGATGACTCGGCCCTGGCCGGACCGTTGAGGCGCCTGCGGCAATCCGCCGACGATGTTCTCTCGGCCGCCGCCTGGCGTCTGAGTGCCGCCCTGGGAGTCGAGGCGTCGGCAGTCGAAGTCCAGCTTCTCGACTGTGCCGGCGTCCGGGCCGCGAACCCGGCCGGTGGTCTGGAGGAGAGGCTCCAGGCGCTGGCCCTCTTCGGTCTTCGCCGGCACTGGCCGACGGCGTCGGAAGACGTCGTCCCGCGGTGCCGGGAGGCCTCAAACTCCGCCGCAACTCGCGCCGCCGAAGCGGTCCCGCTCGGAGGAACCTGGCTGGAACGAATGGGCGCCCTGCTCGGGGCGGAGCAGCCCCGACCTGTGCAGCGAGCGGCGATGGCGGAGCTGGCTTCGGCGGACGAGGAGACGGTCACGGCGTACCTGGTCGAGGGCTGGCCGTATCTGGGAACGGACGCCCGGCGCGATGCGGCCAGCTACCTGATTCGAAGCCGGAGCCGGCACGGGGCTCTTCTCGACGCGCTCGAGAGCGGACGGATCGGGCTTGGGGAGATGAACTTCATCCTGGAGCGGCGGCGCTTCCTGCTGCGTTCGCCCGAGCCGGAGATCCGCCGGCGGGCGCGGGCCCTCTTCGACGACGCCGGCGTCGTCACCCGTGCCGAGGCGATCGAGGCGATGCGGCCGGCGCTCGAAATCGACGGTGATCCGGAACGCGGAGAAGGCCTGTTCCTCGAACTCTGCGCCCGATGCCACCGGAGCGGTGGCGCCGGCAGCGGGCCGGGCCCGGACCTGTCCGGCATCGCCCGCAAGAGCGCGGAGACCCTTCTGCACGACATCCTGGATCCGAACGCGGCGGTCGACGCCGCCTACGTGAACTACATCGTCGAGACGACGGACGGCGAGATCCAGTCCGGCTTGTTGGTGGAGAGCGCCGGCGGCGGGATCGTCCTGCGGGCGGCCGAGGATCTCCTGATCGAAGTGCCCGCCGAGCGCGTCCGGGAAGTCCGCAGCGACAGCCTGTCCATGATGCCGGAGGAACTCGAGGCGGGGCTCGAACCCGCCGACATGGCGGACCTGCTGGCGTTCCTCAGCCGTTAGCGCCTGCGGAGCGCCTCGATCTCGAGGAATCGCTCCTTCAGTCGGACCGCGTGGTCCCGGTCCAGCACGAGGTAGATCTCGTTCGGCCTCGGTCCGCGGCGGAGATAGTCGTAGAGATAGCCGGGGAGCTTGTCGTGACGACCGAGGATGCGCCAGAACGCTTCGGTCGCGAGGCCGCGGGCGCGCTCGGAGAAGGGCGTCACGACCCTGTGCTCGAATGGCCGGAGATCGTGCATCGCCTCGAGCGCCAGGTAGTTCAACCGGCGGATCGTTTCGTCGACCGGATAGGACAGGACGGAACCGAAGGGCATCGGATCGCCGAACCAGGGCGGCAACGACTCGAGCGCCGTGTTCGGCCCCAGGGGATAGGGCTCGGCGCGGGTCGCGTGGTTCGTGTAGAGCAGGAGGCGACCGTCCCAGCCGTTCTGTTCGATCGCCTCGATCAGGGCGACCGTCGTGTACTGGTGGTCCGGATGGCTGTCGAGCAGCGGGTTCGCCGTCGCGATCAGTTCTGCGCCCGTCCAGTCCACCTCCCGGCGCAGGTCAGCCACGAGTTCGGGCCAGCTCGACGTGAAAGGCCGCGTGGCCAGTTGCGGTTCGGTGTTCAGCCGGCGGAAATGGCCCGGTTCCTCGAGGTCGGTCAGGATCGAATCGACGATCTCGGGCCGCTGTTCGTACAGGCGGCGGAGGGTGCCATCGAAGTAGCCCAGGTTCCGCGCCCGGTTGAACGGAACGTCGCCCAGGAACGGCACCGTCAGGCTGTCCCAGGTTCGCATCCAGCCCTTGACCCGGTAATGCTCGCCGACGTCCGGGAACAGACCGCCGTAGTTCATGCCGCCGTAGTCGCCCGCCGTGACCGTGACGACGTCGGAATGGGTCGTCGCATAGAGGCCGAAGGCGGCGATCTCGGCGTCGTCCGGGTGGGGCGCGAGAACGAGTACACGGGTCGCCTCGTCGATCGGCGGGTTCTCGAACACGACCAGTCGGGTCGGTCCGAGCTGCCAGCCGATCTGCCGGCCGACCATCTCGATGCGGTCGGCGCCCGCCGCCGGTGAGACGTTCAGGTAGCGGCGGCCGGTCGAGCGGGGCGCGAAGGACTGGGTGAAGCTCCGGCCCTCCGCGCGGAACTCGATGCTGGGGGAGAGCGCCGGCAGCAGGGGCCTGGTCCTGGCGTGGAACTCGAGCAGGGCGGTGACGTTGCGGCGCTTCGCTTCGCCCGGCCAGTCGAAGCCGTCGCGGCCGAGGCGAACCTCCCAGTTGGTGCCGTCGCGTCGGTCGAGTCCGTAGTCGTGGGCCTGCCTGGGATCGTGGCGGAAGAAGTTCCGGTAGCCGCTGCCTCGGCAGTGTCCGAACAACCCGACCGCCAGGATCGCGGTCAGGATCAGGGCGATACGTCGCCGTTCGCGGGTCATTGCCGGCGCGCTCAAGGCCGGGAGGGCGGCGGTGCGCCGATGTACCGGCAATGGCCACGGGCGCCGAGCAGATCGTCGATCTCGGAAACCACCGCATCGTCGACGGGCGCGCGGGAGCCGTTGGCGCCGGCCAGGACCGTGCGGTCCTGGAGCTCCAGCTCGAACTCGACTTCGACACCGCCGTTCCGGCCCCGGCTGCGGCGCTTTTCGAGCAGGTCGCGTAAACGCTCCAGGTCATCGTTGAGGCCGTCGTCCGAGGTTCCGGCCTCGCACCGGAGATCGAGGTGGATACGCAGGCGCCGGGCGAGATTCACCGGGGCCTCTTCGACCGGCACGACCTTGCTGACCACCAGGTTCGGCTCTTCGCGGCGCCGGTCGACGCGGCCGGTGAAGAACAGCACGGCGCCTCGTTCCAGTTGCTCTTCGTACTCGGCGTAGGCGTCGGCGAACAGCACGCCCTCCACGCGTGCGCTCTTGTCCTCGAGCTGGATCATCGCCATCTTCTGGCCGGGATTGCGCCCCTTCCGGGTGCGGGTGGTTCGGAGCGAGCCGAGCAGCGCCCCGAGCACGACTTCCGTGTCGGCCGGCAAGGCCTTCAACTGCTCGACGTTCACGTTGCCGAACCGTTCGAGGAGTTCCCGGTGGTCGTCGAGTGGATGGCTGGAGGCGAAGAAACCGAGCGCTTCCTTCTCGTGCGTCAGCAGTTCACTGGCGCTCCATGGCGGTACCGACGGCAGTTTCTGGCCAGAGTCGTCGGGCTCGCGCGCGTCCTTCGAACGACCGGCGAACAGGAGGCTGGCCTGGCCGCTCTCGCGGTCAGCTGCCGCTCGCTGGCCGGCCTTGATCGCCGGGCCCAGCGCCTCGACCATCGCCGCGCGCTGGTCCTTGCCGTGGACGCGGTCGAAGGCGCCCGACTTGATCAGCGCCTCGACGGTCGAGCGGTTGACGGTCTGTAGCGGCACGCGCCGGCAGAAGTCCCACAAGCTGCGGAAGCGTCCGCCCTCCTCGCGGACCCCGAGGATCGCGCGGACCGCTTTCTCGCCGACGCCCTTGACCGCCGACAGGCCGAAGCGGATGTGTCCGTTGCCGCTCGCCTGCTCCTCGCCGGGCTCGAACACGACATGGAAGCGGACGCCGGAGCGGTCGATGTCGGGCGTTCCGACCTCGATACCGGAGCGGCCGTTGGGAAGCTTCACGCGCGCGCACTCGTCAACGTAGTGAACCAGCTTGTCCGTGCTGTCGGCGGCGTAGGTGAGGACGGCCGCCATGTACTGCACCGGGAAGTAGGTCTTGAGGTAAGCCGTCTGGTACGCGAGCAGGGTGTAGCCGACCGAGTGGGACTTGTTGAAGCCGTAGCCCGCGAACTCCTCGATCAGTCCGAACAGCTGGGTCGCCTGCTGCTTGGCGAGACCCTTGTCCCGGGCGCCGGCGACGAAGCGCTGCCGGGCCGCGTTGATCGTCTTGCGGCTCTTCTTGCTGATCGCCTTGATCAGCGTGTACGCCTCGCGGAGCGGCACGTCGCCCAGCTCGTGGACGATCTGCATGACCTGTTCCTGGTAGACCATGATGCCGTGGGTGTCGGCGGTGTGCCGGTCGACGATCTCGTGGACCTGCGGGGTCTCCTCGCGACCGTGCTTGCGATCGCAGTACCTGGGAATGAGCGCCATCGGTCCGGGGCGGAAGAGGGCGTTGGCGGCCACCAGATCCTCCAGCCGGTCGGGCTTCATTTGCAGCAGCAGGTTGCGCATGCCCTCCGATTCGAACTGGAAGGTGCCGGCGGTGTCGGCGCTGGCGAAGACCTCGAGTACCTTGGGGTCGGCAAGGTCGATGTGGTCGAGGTCGAGCGGCTCCCGGCCCTCGGGGCAATCCGGAACCGCCGCGGCGATCGCCTCCCGCGGCAAGGTCTCGCGCACGAGCTGACGGCAGCGCTCGATGATGGACAGGGTCGTCAGGCCCAGGAAGTCCATCTTGAGCAGACCCATCCTCTCGACCGTGGGCCCGTCCCACTGGGTTACCAGCACGTCCTTCGACCCCTGGGCACGGCTGGTGGCGAGCGGCACGAGGTTCGCCAGTGGTTGGGTCGCGATGACCAGCCCGGCGGCGTGGACGCCGCTGTGCCGGGTGATCCCCTCGAGCTCCTGCGCCGTGTCGATCACCTCGCGAACCTGCTCGTCGCTCTCGTACAGCTCCTTCAGTTCCTTCTCGCGACCCAGGGCCTGCTCGATCGTCACGCCGAGTTCGGACCCGATCAACTTGGAGATGCGGTCGACCTGGGCGAGCGGGAGCTCGTGCACGCGGCCGACGTCCCGGATCGCGGCGCGGGCCTTCATCGTGCCGAAGGTGATGATCTGGGCGACGTAGCCGTACTTCTGCCGGACGTACTCGAGAATCTCGGCTCGGCCGTCCTGGCAGAGGTCGATGTCGATGTCGGGGTACTCGCTGCGGTCCGGATCGGTGAAGCGCTCGAACAGGAGGCCGTAGCGCACCGGGCAGGCGTGCGAAAGCCCGAGCGTGTAGCCGACCATCGTGCCGACGCCTGAACCGCGCGCCGTCGCGGGGATGTCGCGTTTCCTGGCTTCGTTCACGAAGTCCCAGACGATCAGGAAGTAGGCGCTGATCCGCTTGCCGGCGAGGACCGAGAGCTCATGGTCGAGACGGTGGCGGTGGGCGTCCTCGACCCGGTCGCCGTAGCGCCAGGCGAGGCCGGCTTCGCTGAGTTCGCGCAACGCCCGGTCGCAGTCGGCGTGGAGTGCGTCCAGTTCCTCCTCGCCTGGCTGGTCCGCCAGCGGCTCCACGCGGTAGCCGGCGCAGAAACGATCGAACCAGGCCCCGCTGCCGGGTGCGGGCTCCGTCGCTCCCGCCGGAAGTGGCGGAGCCTCGAGTCGTTCGACCCGCACCAGCGGAGCGTGGTTGGCGGAGAAGTCCAGTTCGACGTTGCAGCGGTCGGCGATTCGCCGGGTGTTCACCAACGCGTCGGCCGTCTCGGGAGCGCCGAAGAGCTCGCCCATCTGCTCGGGGCTCTTTACGTAGAGATCCTTCGGGTAGTGGAGGCGGTCCTCCTGCTGCTTCGACTTGCTCGTCGAGACGCAGATCAGCGTGTCGTGGCTGTCCCAGTCCTCGGCGGTGAGGAAGTGCGAATCGTTGTCGCAGACGACGGGCAGGTCGAGGTCCGAAGCGAGGCGCAGGATCTGTTCGTTGACTTCCTCCTGCTCGGGCGTGTCGTGGCGCTGCAGTTCGAGGTAGAAGCAGGGCTCACCGTCTTCGTCGGCCGGGAAGGTGCGCCGGTGCCACTCGGCTTCTTGCCCGGCCCGCTCGTAGTGAGCGTTGCCCCCGGTCTCGATGTACTTTCTCAGGTGGTAGGCGAGGGAGGAGCCGAGGTGGCCGTTGATCGCGATGAGGCCCTCGTTCCACTGCTCGAGCGTGTCCTTGTCCATCCGCGGCTTGTAGTAGAAGCCCTCGACGTAACTGTCGGACGAGAGCTTGACCAGGTTGCTCCAACCCGCCTCGTTACGAGCCAGCAGCACGAGGTGGAAGCCGCCGTCGGCGACGCCCTGAGTCTCCTTGAACCGGCGGTCGGACGTCTCCGTCCTGACATCGGGCGCCACGTACGCCTCGATCCCGAGGATGGGCTTGACACCCTTCTTCCGGCAGGCCTCGTAGAAGGCCACCGCGCCGAACAGGTTGCCGTGGTCCGTAAGGGCGACCGCGTCCATGCCGAGGTCGGCGATTCGGTCGACCAGGGGCCCGATCCTGTTGCCACCGTCGAGCAGCGAGTACTCGGAGTGGAGGTGCAGGTGGACGAAGTCGGGCGCCATGCTTGGGTGCGAAGAGCCTGCGCCTCGACCGGCAGCCTCGAACGCTCCCGGCCGGACGCTGACGGGACCTAGCTTCGCACCGGCCGCGGGCCAGCGCAAGCGCTCGAACCGGGTTCGGGTCGGTCCCTTCCGTCATGGTCCTTGTGGCTGCTGGGCCGCTCGACTGGACCACGGCGCTTCGCCGGGCGCCGCTGTTGCCTCTGGCTGCAGCGTTGTCGGTGGTTCTTCTCGCCGAAGGTCCTGGGGGCTCGCGAGTCCTGGATCTCGATCCGGAGCGTCCGGCTACGGTCGAAGTGGCAGTGCCGGTGCTCGGGGCCGCGGCCTGGGAGCGTGCCGACCACGGGTGGACCGCGAGGGCGAGAGTGCGCGTGATCGAGCAGTCGGGACGGCGGGTCACCGGCCCCGGGCGTGTCTGGCTACGGCTGGGCGGCGATGGGGCGCCGCCGCAGGAGACGCGGCTCCGGGTGCGCGGGTACTTCTCGCGGCGGCCTGCGTACCGCAATCTGCACGTCTCCCGGCCGGGCGAGTGGGGCTTCAACGTGAAGAGTCGCGGGTTGATGCTCGCGGTCGGCAGGGCTCCGGGCCGAGGCCTTCGACTGCTGGCCGGGCTGCGGCAGTGGCTCCTGCGGCCCGTCGACGAGGCGGTGGGGCCCGGCGCTTTGCTGGCCCGGGCTCTGGTCTTCGGCGACGCGCGCCGGGTGCCGCCGGAGTGGCGCACGGGGTTGCGGCGGGCGGGCCTCTCCCACCTGCTCGCCGTGTCGGGACTGCACGTCGGACTGCTCCTGGCCGGGTTCTGGTGGATCTTCGGGGCATTGTCCGGGCGTCTTGCCTGGGCCGGGGCCGTTTCCATCCTGTTGCTCTACGGCTGCCTCGTCGGCCCGCGGCCCTCGTTTCTCCGGGCGGCGGTGATGGCGCTGCTGGTGTTTCTGGCCATGGCGCTCGAACGGCCGCCGCAGGCGCTCAACTCGCTTTGCGCCGCGTTGATCCTGATCCTTGCGCTCGATCCCGATGCCGGCGGCGATCTGGGCTTTCGGCTCAGCTTTCTGGCCACGGCCGGGATTTTGGTTCTGGCGCCTCGCCTGCTGACTTGGTGGCGAGGAGGGCCGGAGACCCGGCCGCCGAAACCGGTGGCGGCTGCGCTGGCCGCGACGTTCGCGGCCCAGCTTGCCACCCTGCCGATCACCGCTGTCGAGATCGGCCTTCTCACGCCGCTGTCGCCGCTGCTCAACCTGGCGTTCGTGCCCCTCACTGCCCTCGTGCTCGGCTTCTCGTTGGTCTGGGTTGCTCTGGCGGCCCTCGCCTCGACGCCCGTGCTTTCGGCGGCTGCGGGACCGTGCGCCCGGGCCGTCCAGACGATTCTCGATCTGCTCAGCGTGCCCTTCGCCTCGCTAGCGCACCTGCCGCCGGGCTTGTGGCTCGCCCCGCCGGTCAGCGTCGACGGGACGGCTGCGCTTGCGCTGGCGACCTGGCTTGGAGTCCTGGCGTCGGGTTTCCGCCGGGCGATCTGGGCACTCGCGCTGGTCCTGATCTGTACTCCCGCGTCGCCGGAGGACGAGCCGGTGCTGGCGATGCTCGATGTCGGACAGGGCGAGGCGGTGCTGCTTCGGAGCGGCGAGCGCGGACCGGTGATCCTGGTCGACGGCGGCGGTTTCCGGCGCGGCAACTTCGCGGAGGCGGCGTTGCTCCAGGCTCTCGCGGCGGAAGGTGTCCATCGCATCGACCTGGGGATCCTGTCGCATGGGGATTCGGACCATTGCCGGGGTCTCCTCGAGTTGACCTCTTATCTGAGGATCGAGCGGCTGTGGGCGGTGCCGGTCGAACTGCGCGACGGATGCGGCCGTGCCCTGGCTGATCGGCTGGGCGGGCGGGTCCGTGGAGTGGGGCGCGGCTACGCCGACCGGGTGGGGGCCTGGGACCTGGAGGTCCTTCATCCCGGGGCGGACCGCCCGGAGGGCGGCAACTCCGCATCAATGGTCGTACGCGCCTGCGCCGGCGGCTCCTGCGTGTTGCTGACCGGGGACCTCGATCTCATGGGCGAGCGGGAACTCCTCGCCCGGTCGCGACGGCGCGGGATCCCGCTTCGAAGCGAGGTGCTGAAGGTGGCGCATCATGGCAGCCGGACCTCGACCGGGGCGGCGCTGCTGGCGGCTGTGAACCCGGATCTTGCGTTGGTGTCGGCCGGCCGACGAAACCCGTACGGCCACCCCTCGCCGGAGGTCGTGACAAGGATCGAACGCCGGGGAGTCCGGGTCCTGCGCACGGACCTTCACGGCCGGATCGAGGTTCGCTTCCGGCGCGACGGTTCCGGCGGCCGGCGCCCGGTGCTGCGGGTCGCGGCCTGGCCGCGGCGCCGGGCGGGCTAGCGTCGGCGCTTCGGGGCTATCCTGCAACCATGTCCTCGCCTTCCTGGCAGGTGATCGCCGTGCTCGGCCCGACCGCTACCGGCAAGAGCGCGTTCGCGATGGCGCTGGCGGGCGATCTCGCCGGACAGGGGCTCGCCGCCGAGTTGATCAGCGCCGACGCCCTGCAGGCCTACCGGGGGTTGACGATCGGCACGGCGAAGCCCGGACCGAGGGAGAGAACCCGGGTTCGCCACCACCTGATCGACGTCATCGAGCCGCACCAGGCGTTCTCGGCCGGGGAGTTCGCTCGCCGCGCGGCGGTGGCGGTCGCAGAGGTCGAGGCGCGCGGCGCGCTGCCGGTACTGGTGGGCGGCAGCGGTTTCTATCTGCGCGCCCTGTTCGAAGGACTCGCGCCGGTGCCGCCGGTCGGCGCCGACGTGCGCGAGGCGTTGCGGGCCGACCTTCGCTCTCATGGCCTCTGCCGTCTCGTCCGGGAGCTGCGGAGAGTGGATCCGGAGAGCGCCGAGACTCTTGCTCCGGGCGATACCCAGCGCGTCCTGCGCGCGCTCGAGGTGGTACGCGCAACCGGCCGGCCGCTGTCCGAGTGGCAGCGGCTGGGGACGGAGGGCCGGCTCGAGCGAAGGCTGCTGAAGATTGGATTGACCCTGCCGAGAACCGTTCTGTACGATGCCGTTGAGAAGCGGGCCGGACGCATGCTGGAGCGCGGCTGGCTGGCCGAGGTCGAGCGCCTGCGGGATAGCTATCTCCCGGAACATGCGCGCGGGCGTGGCGGTTGCTCCCTAGGGGAGTTGCCGGCGTTCCAGGCCATCGGCTACCGGCAGCTTGCCGATCACCTGGATGGGAACTTGACGCTGGAGCAGGCCTTGGAAGAAACGGTCCGCGCGACGCGCCGCTACGCCAAGCGGCAGGAGACGTGGTTCCGGAAGGAGCCGCGCGTGCGCTGGATCGACGCGTCGAAGACCGGCGAAACGGAGCGGGCGCGAAAGCGGATCGTCGAGGCGCTGGTCGGCGGCCGGCCCCTGGAGGTGGCGCCGTGAGCGTTTCCCGCGTCCTGGCTGGGGCGCTGGTCGCCACCCTGGCGGGCACCGCCTGCATGACGACCGCCATTGTCGAACCGCCGCCGCGAGTCACTGAACTCGACGCCGGCATCCGGACGGTCGACGAGGTTGCTTCGGCGCCCGAAGCGGTGAGCGAGGAGGAGGCCATCGGGGAGGTCAGGCGCCGAGTCCTCGCGGCACTTGACGCCGGGAAACTCGCCGAAGCCGCAACGCACCTCGAGGTGCTCCGATTGCGGGCGCCGGGCGACACGGCGGTCGTGGACCTGGGACGGCGCCTGGCGCGAGCCCGCGGGGATACCGGGGCCGAACTGGCGGCGATACGTGAACTCGTCGCCGCCGGCAGCGCTTCCCTGGGAGTGCTCCATCGCCAGGCGGCGCTGGAGCTCGAGGCGGGTGACGCCCGCCGCGGGCTGGAACTCTACGAACAGCTCGCCCAACGGCATCCCGGGAACAGCGAGATCGCGGCGGGCCTCACCGCGGCTCGCTTCACCTGGCGAACCAGGCTGCTGCCGGAGAGCGTGCGCGAGCTGTTCGAGGCCTCGAGCCTCCTGCGAGGCGATTTCGCGGCGCTCACCGCCTGGCTCGTGCCCGGAGTCAGGACCGGACCGGCCGGCAGCACGGTGATCGTCAGCGACATCCTGGAGCATCCGCATCGTCGCGAGATCGCCTGGCTCCTGAACCTGGGGCTGATGGAGCCGGTGGACGCGGCGGTGCGCCGTTTCGCCCCGGACAACTACATGCGGCGCGGTCCGGCGCTGGCAACGCTGCTCCGCATGCCGGGCCGGATCGGCGGCGGCGCCGCCTGCGTCGGCGATGCGGGCGGGCCGGCCTCGGAGGACGTGGAAGCCGTCTGTGCGGCCGCCCTGCGCTGCCGACTCATCTCGGAGCCGGCGGAGTGCCGCCCGGAACGGGCGATCTCGGGGACGGAAGCCGTGGAAGCGTTGCGACGGACGCTGCATCTGATTCAGTAACCTTCATTCTGATGACCGCAGTCCCCACCTCCGTCGGCAACAGGGCCGCCGGCGACACGGCCGCCATTGCTACTCTCGATCGGGAGCGCGCCATCGTTCTGGTCATCGATCTCCAGGGTCGGCTGGTGGACCTGATGGACCGGTCCCGGATGCTGCTCGACGGAACCGCGAGGCTGTTGCGGCTGGCGCAGTTGTTCGACCTGCCGGTGATCGTCACCGAGCAGTATCCGCAGGGCCTGGGTTCGACCCGGGAGGAGGTGGAGGCGGCGATTCTGCAGACGGATCCGGACGGCAGCCGCACGTGGAGGGTGGAGAAGGACTCTTTCGGCTGCTGCGGCGTTCCGGCGTTCGAGGAGGCCCTGGATGCCGCCAGGCCGGGACTGCCGGCGCCCGACCGCCAGGTCGTCGTCGCGGGGATCGAGGCGCACATCTGCGTCGTGCAGACAGTGCTCGACCTGATGGCGAGGGGGACCGACGTCCACGTCTGCTGGGACTGTGTCAGCTCGCGTGGGGAGGAGTACCGTCGCCACGCGCTCGAGCGGATGGGCAATGCGGGCGCCCAGATCACGAACCACGAGTCCGTCGCCTTCGAACTCGCCAGAGACAAGAACCACCCGCAGTTCAGGGGCGTGAACCGGCTGCTGCGGGAGGGTCAGATCGCGTGAAGCTCGCCGGCCCGCGCCTCGTCCGGGCCGTCCTGCCGGCGTTGCTATGCCTCCCGGCTGGCGCGCAGACGCCCGGGGAAACGGGCGATGGCGAGGCCGCGGTCCGCGCGACCTTCGAGGCCTACCGCCAGGCGTTGATGGCCGGCGACGGCGAGGCGGCGGCCTCCCTGGTCGATCGTGAAACTGAGGAGTACTACCGGCAGCTCAAGCGGCTGGTGCTCGAAGGAAGCGAGGAGGAGGTTCGTCAGCGCACGTTCGTGGACCGTTTCCTGGTCGTCGCCTTCCGCCACCAGTTTTCCGGCAACGAACTGGCGGAGATGGAACTCGCGGATGTGATCGTGCGCGCCATGGAGATCGGCTGGATCAACTCCGCGGCGATCGAGCAGCTCGCGGTCGGTACCGTCGGGATCGAGGGAACCGAGGCCGTGGCCGAGGCCCGAACCCGGGCGTCGCTCGAGGACCCCTCACTCGCGGGCGGGATGGACGAACTGGCGTACCGCTTCGTGAACGAGGACGGCCGGTGGAAGTTCCGGTTCAGTGCTCTCGTTATGTCGATCGACGGGGTGATGCGGAATCTCGCGGCGCAGCTCAACACGGACGAGGACGACCTCATCTTCACGCTGGTCGAGTCCCTGACCGGCGTCGAGGTGCTGCCCGAGGTCTGGGAATCGCAGGATCGCTGACCGGGAGCGGCGCCGGCGTTTCGGTGCGGTACGATCCCGCCGTGCCGAGCAGGCGAACAGCTCTCCTGGTCCTTGTTGCTGCCCTCCTGGCAGGTGGAGCGGCGGCGCTGGTGGGCAGGGGCGCGGCGCCGGCGGCGGAGCCGCAGGTCGGTGCCTCCGACGATCGAAGGACCTTTCGCGGCCGTCACCGGGGCCCGCTGCCGCCCCAGGCGATGCGGACCTACGAGAGGTATCTGTATCGGCCCGTGGACCCGTACGAAGTCCAGCGAGAGTTCTACTTCACGCGTCTGGCCTATAGCGGCCACATGTACAGGGGATTCGCCGGCAGTTGGTCGATCGACTATCCGAAGGCCGACCGCCAGTTCATGATCGGACTCAAGCGGCTGCTCGACCAGTTGGACGCCTACGACTACGACCACGCGTTGCCGGCGACGGACCCGGACCTCTTCCGTTTTCCCTTCCTGTACTCGGTCGAGGTCGGCTACATGGCGCTCAGTCCGGCGGAGCGTGAGGCGCTGCGCAGGTACCTGCTCGCCGGCGGCTTCTGGGTCATCGACGACTTCTGGGGCTCATGGGAATGGGCGAACCTGGAGCGCGAACTGTCCCTGCTGCTGCCGGAGTATCCGATCGTCGAGCTCCCCCTCGACCACCCGATCTTCCACTGCTTCTATGACGTGGAGGAGATTCTCCAGGTGCCGAACGTGGGTCAGGGGCGGTACGGAGGTCCGACCTGGGAGCAGGACGGCTTCACGCCTCACGTTCGCGGCATCTTCGACGAGCAGGGCCGCCTGATGGTCGTGATCAACTGGAACACGGACCTCGGCGACGCTTGGGAGTGGGCGGAAGACGAGTGGTATCCGGTGCGGTTCTCCCACTACGCGTACCAGATGGGGGTTAACTTCGTCGTCTACGCGATGTCGCATTGAGGCGGCGCGGCGTCGTTTCCCGGCTCCCGCGTTCTTCCTGTTTCCGTTCCCATGGTTGGCCTGTTCGAGTTCCTGTTCAAGTACCGGCCGGCGCTGTTCGAGGAGGGCCGGTTCACCTTCGTCAGCCCGGGCTGGATGCAGGTCGCGGCCCTTCTCGCCGGCGCGCTGCTCGTCGTCGCCGCCTTCAGCTACCGCCGGACAGGCGGCGCGGCCGACCGCACGGCCGGCGCTGAACGCCTGCGCTGGCTGCCGCCGGTGTTCCGGTCGCTGGCGATCGCCGTCATCGTCTTCTGCCTGCTGCAACCGGCCCTGGTCCTGTCGACCGTGGTGCCGCAGGAGACGTTCGTCGGCGTCGTGGTGGACGATTCACGCAGCATGGCCATGCCGGATGAGGCGTCGGCCGCCGACGGCACGCGCGCGGGAGCCGTGCTGGAGGCCCTGTCCGGCGAACCCGGTTCGATGCTGGATCGCCTTGCCGAGCGCTTCCAGGTCCGGCTCCTCGCCTTCGGTCGCAGCGCCGAGCGGATCGAGTCCACGGAACAGCTCCGCTTTGCGCGCGCCGACAGCCGGATCGGTGAGGCGCTGGTTGCTGCTCGAGACGAGCTGGCCGGACTGCCGCTCTCCGGCCTGGTTCTGTTCTCGGACGGGGCCGATTCCGCGCCGGCCGAACTCGGTGACGCCCTGCTCACCCTGAAGGCCGCCGGGACCCCCGTGTACACGGTCGGCCTTGGCCTGCCGCGGCTGCGCAAGGACATCGAGGTTTCCCGGGTGGTCGCGCCGAGACGGGTGCTCGAGGGTTCGACGGTGGAGGTCGAGGTCACGCTGTCCCAGACGGGTTTCGGCGGTCGTACCGTGGACCTGGAGGTCGAGGACGACGGCAGGATCGTCAACGTGGAACAGGTGACCTTCCCGCGCGGCGGCTCAGCGGTTACCGCCCGCGTCATGTTCGCCGCGAACGATGAAGGAGCCAGGGAGTTCCGGTTCCAGGTCGCCGGCCAGCCGGGCGAGGAACTGCTGCTGAACAACGAGCGGACCGCCCTGGTGGAAGTGCTGAAGCGGCGGGAGAAGATCTTCTTCTTCGAGGGCGAGCCGCGCGACGAGTCGAAGTTCCTGCGGCGGGCCGTCAGTCAGGACGAGAATCTGCACGTCGTGTCGATGACGAGGCAGGCGGCCAACAAGTTCTACGGCATGAACTTCGACGAGGACACGCGGCGCTTCGAGGGGTTTCCGACCCGGCGTGAGGAGCTGTTCGAGTACAGCGGCGTCATCCTCGGAAGCATGGAGGCGAGCTTCTTTACCCACGACCAGATGCGGATGCTGGTCGACTTCGCCGCCCAGCGCGGAGGCGGCGTGCTGCTCCTGGGAGGCCGGCGGGCTTTCTCCGAGGGCGGCTTCGCCGGGACTCCGCTCGCCGAACTGTCGCCGGTCGTGCTCTATGACCGGCCGTCCGAACAGGGGCGCCCGGAACTGTTGACTGATCTGCGGCTCGAGTTGACGCCTCAGGGGCGAGCCCATCCGGCGACGCTCCTGCGCGACGAACGGGAGGAGGCGAACGAGCTCTGGCCGACATTGCCGCCGCTCTCGGCTTACCAGCGGGCGACGGAACTCAAGGCGGGCGCCACCGCGCTGCTCCAGGCGGAGAGTCCGATGGTGAGCGATCCGATGATCGTCCTTGCGCACCACCGGATCGGCCGTGGCCGGGCGATCGCGTTCACGCCTCACGATTCCTGGCACTGGCAGATGAGCGCCGACATTCCGCTCGAGGACCAGACCCACGAGCGCCTCTGGCGGCAGATGCTGCGCTGGCTGGTGTCCTACGTTCCGGATCGGATCGAGATAGAGGCGGACCACGACCGGTTCGAACCGGGGAGCATCGTCACACTGCGCGCGACGGTGCGGGACGAGGCCTTCCAGGAAGTGAACCGGGCTCAGGTCGTGGCGGCGATCGAACAGCCGTCCGGCGAGGAGGTTGAGGTACCGCTCGACTGGTCGGTGGAACGCGACGGGGAGTTCGTCGGCACGTTCACGGCAGGCGAGTCCGGCCTCTACCGGGTCGAGGTCGACGCGAGGGCAGAAGGCCAATTGCTCGGCGTTGCGACCTCGCGCTTCGCCGTGGACGAACTGAACGAGGAACTGTTCGGCGCCGCCCGCCGGGACTCCGTGCTCAAGCGCATCGCGAGCGAGACGGGCGGACGCCAGGTTGAACTCGGCCGGGCGGACCGCCTGGTGGAGGACCTTTCGGTGAGCCGCGAGGGAACCCTGGTGCGGGAGGCCAGGGACCTCTGGGACATGCCGATCCTGTTCCTGGTGCTGGTAGCGCTGCTGGGTGGTGAGTGGGCCGTCCGGCGCCGCCTGGGGATGGCGTGAAGCGCCGCGGCGCCGCCCTGGCCTTGCGCCTGACAGTGGCGGGCCTGCTAACGGTGGCGCCGCTCTGCGCCGACACTCACCTGCTGGTCGTGGCCGGGGTCGGCGGCGAGGAGGCGTACACGGGACGCTTCCACCTGTGGTCGACGCGCGTCGTGGACGCGGCGGTCGCCGCCGGGCTCCCTCCGGAGAACGTCGTCTACCTGGGGGAGCGCGAGAACCTCGATCCCGAGCGGATCAACGGGCGTTCGACCGGCGAAAACGTGCTGGCGGAGATCGCGGCCCTTGCCGAGCGGTCAAGCGTGGGAGACGACGTGTGGATCGTCCTGTTCGGCCACGGCAGCGGCGCCGCCGGACCGCCGCGGTTCAATCTGCCCGGTCGCGACCTGGTCGCCGACGAGTACGCCGCGGCGCTGGAACGGCTTGGCGATCGCCGCGTCGTGTTCATCAACGCGAGTTCCGCGTCCGGCGGCTTCATCGGGCCGCTGTCGGGGGAAGGCCGGGTCGTCATCACGGCGACCAAGTCGGGAGGCCAGAGCAACGAGTCGCTGTTCGGTGGCTATCTGGCGGAGGCCTTCGACGGCGCCGCGGGAGACGCGAACAAGGACGGCCGGACATCGGCCCTCGAGGCGTTCGCCTTCGCTCAGCGCGAGATCGAGCGCTACTACCGGCAGAATGGCCTGTTGCGCACCGAGAACGCGCTGCTCGACGACGACGGCGACGGTTTGGGCAGTCCGGAACCGGCAGGCGTGGAGGCGTCCGAAGCGACCGACGGCCGGCTCGCGAGCCTTCTGTACCTGGGGCAGGAGGCAGATCCTGCGACGCTCACCGCGGAGGCGCGGGAACTGACGGATCGGCGTGCCGGGATTCAGCGGCGAATCGATGAGTTGCGCCTGCAGCGGGAAACGCTGGACGAGGAGGTCTACCTGAGTGAACTCCAGGAGCTCATGGTCGAACTGGCGCTGGTCGATCGCGAGCTGGAGGAGGCGGCCGCCGACGACGGGGAGCCCGAACCATGATCCGCCGGCGCTGCCGGATCGGGGCCGCGGCGGGCGCCCTGGCGCTGGCAGTCGCTTGGTCGTTCGGGGTGTGGCCGGCCGGGGCCCAGGACCCGGCAGCGCTCGACGAGATCGAGTCGATGCTCCGGACCGGCCGGTACGAGGACGTCATCTCCCGGTTGGAAGCGCCTTCAAGCGCCGGAGAGACGCTGGCGCCGCGCGCACTGAGGTCGTTGGTGGAGGCGTTGATCGCAACGGGACGCTACGACGAAGCCGGCGAGGCGTTCGAGGGCGTCGACGCCGCGGAGGTCGGACTCGGCGTTCTGCGCGGCCGGACAGCGTTGCTCGGCGGTGACCGCGAGGGGGCTCGGCAGGCCTTCGAGTCGGCGCGCCTGGCCCGGGGCGGAGAGGCCCTGGTGGCCTCGTTCGAACTCGCGCGGCTGGCCTGGGACGAGGGCGCGATCGGGCAAGCCACGACGGGCTTCTACGCGATGATCGACGCCTACAACCGGGGCACGGCCGACACGGCCGAAGAACTCGTCGCGGTCGCCCACGCGTGCCAGCTACTGGGGCGGGACGATCCGGAGTTGTTCAAGGACGCGTTGAGGGCATACGACGAGGCCGTGGCCCTCGACCCCTCGTGGCCCGTGCCCCGAATCCGGCTCGGGGAGCTCTTCCTCGAGAAGTACGACAGCTCCCAGGCCCGCACCGCGATCGCCGACGTACTGCGGTCGAACCCGCGGCACCCCGAGGCCCTGCTGGCGATGGCGCGGACGATGCGGTTTGACGGCGATCCGCGGGCGGTCGCGACCCTTGACGCGGCCCTGGAGGTGAATCCGAACCTGATCGCGGCCCGGGTGTTCCAGGCCCGACTTCGCCTGGCGTCGGAGAGGTTCGCCGAGGCCCGCGAAGAGGTGGAGAAGGCGATCCAGGCCGATCCCGAATCGCTCACCGCCCGGACGGTGCTGGCGGCGGTCGAGTTCCTCGAGGGCCGGGACGACGAGTTCGCCAGCGTGCGCGACGGCATTCTGGCCGACAATCCGCGTTACGCCGACCTCTTCAACGAACTCGCCGACGCCAGCGTCGAGAACCGGCTCTACCCCCAGGCGCGGGACTTCGCGGCGGAGGCGGTGCGGCTGGACCCGAAGTCCTGGCGCGGCTACGGGCTCCTTGGCCAGAACCAGCTTCGGCTGGGCGACATCGAAGCGGGGAAAGCCAACCTGGAGAGGGCTTTCTCGGGCGATCCGTACAACGTCTGGATCAAGAACACGCTCGATCTGGTCGATACCTTCGTGGAGTACCGGACAGTGCAGAGCGAGCACTTCGAGTTCCACATCCATGAGAGCGAGGCGGAGCTGCTGGCGCCCTACATGGTGGAACTGGCGGAGGAGGCCTGGGCGGTGCTGGTCGAGCGTTACCGGTTCGAGCCCCCAGCGCCGGTCCGGGTCGAGGTCTATCCGTCGCATGCCGACTTTTCGGTCCGCACCGTCGGGCTCGCCGGACTGGGCGCCCTCGGCGTGTGCTTTGGTCCGGTGCTGGCCCTCGATTCGCCCTCGGCGCGTCAGGTCGGTCACTTCAACTGGGGCGCCACGCTCTGGCACGAACTCGCCCACACCTTCACCCTCCTGGTCACGGACGCGAAGATCCCGCGCTGGCTGACCGAGGGTCTCTCGGTGTTCGAGGAGCGTCGGGCGCGTCCCGGGTGGGGCGACGACGTCCAGGTCCCCTTCATCACGTCGTTGCGCGACGGGGAGTTGCTGGGGATCGCCGAGCTCAACGACGGGTTCATGCGGCCGAAGTTCCCCAACCAGATCGGCCTCTCCTACTACCAGGCCTCGCTGATCTGCGACTGGATCGAGGAGAACTACGGCTTCGACGCGATCCTCGTCATGCTCGCCGGCTACCGGGAAGGCAAGAACACGGAAGAAGTGTTCCAGGAAGCGATGGGGCTGACGCTTTCGAGCTTCGACGAGCGGTTCTTCGAGCATCTGCGCGAGCGTTTCGGCACCGCCATGGCGGCCTTGGGCGACGCTCCCGGGCCGGGCGGCGAAGCGGCGGAGGACGAGGACGGATCGGGCGAGGGAGGACCGTCCAGGGCGCCGAGGCGGAACCTGTTCGCGGGCCAGGCCCCCGATCTCTCGGCGCTCGAAGAGGCGGCCAGGGAGAACCCCGACGACTTCCGGATTCAGATGACCTACGGCAACGCCCTCTTCGCGGAAGAGCGCTACGCCGAGGCGGAAGCTCCTCTGCTGCGGGGCCGCGACCTCTTCCCCGAGTTCGTCGGACCCGGCAACGCCTACACGCTGCTGGCCGAGATCTACCGGGAGCTGGAACGCGAGGATGAGGCGATCGAGGCGCTGCAGAGTCTGCTCCAGCACAACGAGACGGCATGGGACGAGCACCTGGCGCTGGCCGATCTCCTGGCGGAGGCCGGCCGGAGCGGGGAAGAAGCGGCGATCCTGGAGCGGACGCTCTACATCTCGCCCTTCGACGCCGACGTGCACCGCCGGCTCGCCCAGTTCGCCTCCGCCGACGGCCGGTTCGACGTCGCCGTGCGCGAGCGGGCCGCCCTGATCGCGCTGGACCCGCCCGACCGCGCGGAGGCGCTTTACCAGTTGGCTCTCGCCGAACGGGACGCGGGTCGGCCTGGGCAGGCCCGGCGCGCTGTGTTGCGAGCCCTGGAGGTGGCGCCGGGGTACGATCCGGCGCAGGAACTGCTGCTCGACCTGGTCGGGAAGGGACCCGCGAGAGAGGGAAGGCAGCCGGGAGTAGAGGGGCCGTGACCGGAGCGCGCAGCAAACGTCGGACGTTTACCGCCCTGGCGGGCGTTCTGGCGCTCGCCCTGTTGGCGGGCGGACTGTCCGCGCGCGACGAGAACTGGCGCCCTGCCGCGCCCAGGGTGGAAACCCCGTCGTTCCCCTACTCGGGCGGCTTCACGTTCGCCCGGATCCGCTTCGAGCCGACGATCTGGGGCGGCGGCCCCTTCATGTGGGGACTCGATCTGAAGTGGAACCACGACTACCCGTTCGCCGAGGAGAACTTCACGCGCATCGTCGACGAGATCACCGACGTCGAGGTGCAGACGGAAGGCGGCAACGTCCTCGAGTTGACCGATCCCCGGCTGTTCGAGCATCCCTGGGCCTATCTCTGCGAGCCGGGCTTCTGGAACCCGACGGAGGAGGAGCTCGAGAACCTCCGCTCCTACCTGTTCAAGGGCGGCTTCCTGGTCTTCGACGATTTCTTCGACGTGCGCGGCTATCCCGTGCAGTGGGAGAACTTCGAGCGGCAGATGGGGCGGCTCCTGCCCGGCTACGAACTCGTGCCGCTCACGGTCGATCACCCGGTCTTCCGCTCCTTCTTCGTGCTCGAGGACATCAACTTCGACATCGACGACGCCCGCTTCTATCCGGTGCGGGGCCGGATCTACGGCGTCTTCGAGAACAACGATCCGAGCCGGCGGCTGATGGCCGTCATCAACTACAACATGGACATCGGCGATTTCTGGGAGTGGTCGGAGACCACCTTCTACCCGGTGGACGTGACCCAGAAGGGCTTCAAGCTCGGGGTCAACTACCTGATCTACGGGATGACCCACTGAGCCGTTCCTGAACGGACGCGGCCCCGATCCCCATGGAGAACTCGATGAACGACATCTCAGAGAAGCTCGCCCGGACGACCGCCCTGGAAGGCGGCGGCGAGGGCCTGACCAGCGAAACGGATATCGAGCTGGCCGCCCGGCTGGCGACGGGCCGGGAGCAGGTTCTCGCCCAGCTCGCCAAGCAGATCGTCGGCCAGGAAGAGGTCCTGGGTCAGGTGCTGATGACGCTGTTCGTGGGCGGCAACAGCATCCTGACCGGCGTGCCGGGGCTGGCCAAGACCCTGATCGTCCAGACCGTCGCCGAGATCCTGGACCTCAAGTTCAGCCGCATCCAGTTCACCCCCGACCTGATGCCGAGCGACATCACCGGCACGGACATCATCCAGGAAGACCACGACACCGGCCGGCGGGAGATGACCTTCATGCCCGGCCCGATCTTCGCGCAGATCGTGCTCGCCGACGAGATCAACAGGACGCCGCCGAAGACCCAGGCGGCGCTGCTCGAGGCGATGCAGGAGCACCGCGTGACGGTCCAGGGTCGGACCTACGACCTGGAGCAGCCGTTCTTCGTCTTCGCGACCCAGAACCCGATCGAGCTGGAAGGCACCTATCCACTGCCGGAGGCCCAGCTCGACCGCTTCATGTTCAACATCATCATCGACCATCTTCCCGAGGACGAGGAGATGGAGATCGTCGACGCGACGACCACGCTGCGCGAGT
This sequence comes from Holophagales bacterium, assembly GCA_009836625.1. Classification (GTDB taxonomy): domain Bacteria; phylum Acidobacteriota; class Thermoanaerobaculia; order Multivoradales; family Multivoraceae; genus Multivorans. The sequence goes on along the minus strand of VXVC01000004.1, from coordinate 574,974 downwards.
TCACCCTGGAGACCCGGGTCACGGGCGACGACCTGCGCGCCTTCCACCGCCTGGTGCGGCGGGTGCCGATAGCGGAGCCGATCCTCCGCTACGCCGTCCACCTGGTGCGGATGACCCGTCCCGACACACCGGAGGCGCCGGACTTCGTGAACCAGTGGGTGCAGTACGGGGCCAGCGTTCGCGCGGCGCAGTTCATGGTCCTCGGCGCCAAGGCCAAGGCGCTGATGGACGGGCGCTACCACGTCGCGCACGAAGACGTTCGGTCCCTTGCCAAGCCGGTCATGCGGCATCGCATCCTGACCAACTTCCATGCCGAGTCGGAGCGGGTGACCACCGACGAGATCGTTGGCCGGCTGCTAGAGCTGGCGCCCGTAACCCCGAGTGGGATGAGCTGACGGGCAAGGCCGGGCCATGAAGTACGGCAGGTTCGTCGACACCGGGACGCTCGCGCGCATCAGCAGTCTCGACCTGCTCGCGAAGACCGTCGTCGAGGGCTTTGTCAGCGGCCTGCACCGGTCGCCGTTCCTGGGGCGGTCGATGGACTTCGCGGAGTACCGCGCCTACCAGCCCGGCGACGACATCCGGCGCGTCGACTGGAAGCTCTTCTGCCGCACGGACCGCTTCTACGTGAAGGAGTTCGAAGCGGATACGAACACGAACCTGACGATCGCGATCGACGTCTCCCGGTCGATGGACTTCGGGACAGGCGCCCTGACCAAGCTCGATTACGGGCGCTACCTTGCCGCCTGCCTGGGCTACTTCGCCTCCAAACAGAAAGATCGCATCGGCCTGGTTACCTTCGACAGCGGGATCGTCGACTACGTTCCGCCTGCGGCCAAGCACCTTCAGGTCGTGCTCCACACGATCGACCGGATCGAACCGGGCGGTGGCGGCAGCCTGCGCGAACCGCTGCTCGAGGTGGTCGACGCGGTGCGCCGCCGGAGCATGGTCGTGCTGATCTCGGATTTCTACGAGGAACCCGAGACCGTGATCCGGACCGCGGCCGGTTTCCGGCACAAGGGAAACGACGTCATCCTCTTCCATCTGCTGGACCCGGCGGAACTCCGGTTCGACTTCGACGGAGAGCTCGACCTCAGAGACCTGGAGACCGGGGCGCGCGAAGCGGTGATGCCGGATGTGCTGCGGGACCAGTACCTCGAACTGATCCGGGAGCACACGCAAACACTGGACCGGGCCCTGGTCGAGGCAGGCATCGACTACACGCTGGTCGACATCTCCCAGCCTCTGGACGCGGCGCTCTACAGCTACCTGTCCGCCCGGCTGTACGCCATGAAGGCCAGGTAAGGCCGCCGTGGGTCTGCTGGCGCCTCTCTTCCTGCTCGGCCTCGCGGCCATTGCGGTGCCGGTGCTCATCCACCTGCGTCTGCGGCACAGAACCCGCGTCGTCCGGTTCCCGTCGTTGATGTTCATCTCCAGGGCGCCGTACCGTTCGATGCGCCGGCGGCGGCTGCGAGACGTGCTGCTGCTCCTGATGCGCTGCCTCGCGGTCGCGTTGCTTGCCCTGGCGTTTGCCCGGCCGCTCTGGCAGGGCGACGCGGCCGCCGGCGCGGCCTCCACCAGCCGGCTGGTCGTCGTCCTGCTGGACAACTCGTTCAGCATGGGCTTCGGCGATCGCTTGCAGCGGGCGGCCGCGGCGGCCGAGTCGGCCTTCGGCGAGCTCGACGCCGCTGATCGAGGCGCCCTGGTCGTCTACTCGGACGAGGCGGAACTCCAGAGCGCGCCGACTTCGGACGGAGCGCTGCTGGCCGCGATGGTTCGCGACGTGGAGGTCGCGCCGCGGTCCACCTCGCTTCTACCGGCGATTCAGATGGCCCGTGGAGTGCTGGCCGAGGCCGGGGAACCGGGGCGGCGCGAACTCCTCATCGTGAGTGACTTCCAGCGTTCGTCCTGGACAGCGGAGAACGTCGCGGCGCTGCCGGCCGGCGTGGATCTGCGGCTCGTCGACGTCGGTGAGGAGGACGAAGAGGTGAGCAACGCCGCCCTTACCGACGTCGCCTTCGACCATTCGCGCAGCGGCGACCGCGAGCAGGTGGGGATCGCGGCCCGCGTGAGCTACCTGGTCGCCCGCGAGTCGTCGGCCGCCCCGACCGGAACGCCGTTGCGGGCGGAAGTCGACCTGCTGCTGGATCGCGAGGTGGTCCAGACCAGGGCGGTCGAACTCGGCGTCGACTCGTCGACGATGGTCAACTTCGCGCCCGAGGTGCTCGAACGGCAGCGCACCACGCGCGGCACGGTGCGTCTGCGAGATGATTCCCTCGCCGCCGACAACGAGTTCCGCTTCGTGTTGTCGCCTGCGCACGAGGTCGGCGTGCTCGTGATCGAGCCGGACGGCGACCGTCGGCGTGGCAGGTATCTCGAAGAAGCCCTGGCGCTCGGCCGCCGGCCCTTCTACCGGGTGAGCCGGGTGCAGGCGTCCGGCTTCCAGCGCTCGATGCTCGACGGCAAGTCGGTCGTCGTCATCAACGACGCGGCGCAGCAACTGTCGACCTCGGCGGGCGAAGCGGTCGCCGGCTTCGTGCGCGACGGCGGTGGCCTGCTGCTCTCGGTCGAGCGCGGCCTGACCTCCACTGCCGGGTTGTTGAGGGAGTTCGGCGTGGCCAGCGAACGGCAGGCGGACCGGCTGTCCGGCAGCGCCGGCTCCCTGGCCTGGTTCGACACCGGCCATCCGGTCTTCGACGTGTTCGCCACGGCCAGGAGCGGCGACTTCTCTTCCGCGTCCTTCTTCCGCTATCACCGGCTCGTGCCTCCGGAAGGCTCGGCTGTGATCGCGCGCTTCGACGACGGTGCTCCGGCGCTGCTCGACCTGATACCGGCAGCGGCTGAGGAAGGCGGAGCGTCGGACGCTGCTTCCGGCCGCGTCCTGGTGCTGCCGACTTCGTTCGACACCTTCTGGAACACGCTGCCGCTTCAGGCTGTGTTCCTCCCCTTCGTCCATCGCTCGGTGGAGTACCTGGCGGGCTACTCGCTGCCTCGCTCCTGGTATCGAGTGGGCGAGGTCGCCCAGGTGACACTGCCGGGCGGGCCGCCGGGAAGCGGGGGAGACGGCTACGTCTCGGTCGCGCCGTCGGGCCGCGAGAACCGCGTCGATGCGGACGGCGGAGGTCTGCTGCTGGACGTGGAGGAGCCCGGCTTCTACGAGTTCCGGGAGGTGCGGGCCGACGTCTCCACCGAGCCCTTGACCCTGGCGAGCAACGTGCCCGTCGTGGAGTCCGACCTCGGCCGACTCGATCTGGACGAGTTCATGTCCCGCATTCGACCGAGGGAGGAGGAGGACGGTCCGGCGGTGGAGGCAGCGGCCCAGACTCCGGAAGAACGCGAGCGGCGCCAGCGACTGTGGTGGTTCCTGATCGCCGCCGCGGCCGTGGTCCTGGCTGCCGAGACCCTGTTCGGCAACCGGCGCCGCGCCGCCGCGGCGCCGGTCGTGACAGCATGGAGCCCCACCGGCGAGCAGAGCTGACTGAGGAGAACCGATGGCTTCCGGTTTCGATCCGATCTACGACCCGACCTACGGCGAACTGATGAGCGTGATCCGTCGCGTTCGCCTGCGCTGGCGGATGAAGGTGGCGTTGCGCGGGCTGGTTACGCTGATCGTGACCGGTTTCGGTGCGTTCGCCGTCTCGGTCTGGGGCATGGATTACTTCCTCTACAGCGATCGCGCCGTCGACGTGTTTCGCTGGCTCGCCTACCTGACCCTGATCGCTCTCGGGGTTCGGCTGCTCGCGGTTCCTCTTTCCCGCCGGGTGTCCAAGCGCCAGGTGGCGCTCTACGTGGAGGAGCACGAGCCGACGCTCAAGGCCTCCGTCCTGAGCGCGGTGGAACTGGGTCCCGTGCAGCAGGGTTCGCCCGCGGACGCGGAGCGGGTGTCGCCGGAACTCCAGCGGCGGGTTCTGGAAGACGCGATCGAACGCTGTGAGCAGAGCGGTTTTGCGACGCGGATCGAGCGCGGCGCCCTGCAGCGTTTCTCGGCGGCCCTGGCCGGCGTGGCGAGCGCCGGCATGGTGGCCGTGCTGCTCAGCCCGGCCTTCCTCCAGCACGGCGCCATGCTGCTGTTCACGCCCTGGCGGGCGGCGGCCGCCGACAACCCGTACCGCCTGGTCGTCGCGCCGGGCAACGTGACGGTGGCCCGCGGTTCGGATCAGTTGATCAGGGCGGCGGTGCTGGGCTTCGACCCGGACCGGGTCGAACTCGGTCTGAGGCCGCTGGACGCCGCCGGCAACCCGGACGGCGAGTGGCAGCAGTGGCCGATGAACCGCGTCGGCGACGGGTTCGAGCTCGCGGAACCCGGAGAGGACGGGGACCTGATGATCGGCGGCGAACCCGCCACTCACGACTTCATCGCCCTGAACCTGCGCGCCGACACGGACTACTACGTCGACGCCTCCGGCGTGCGCTCACCGATCTACCGCATCGGGGTCAAGGACCTGCCCTACGTCGACCGGATCGATCTCCTGTACCGCTTCCCGGGTTACAGCGGTTTGTCGGACCAGACGGTCGAGGACGGCGGCGACATCGCGGTTCTCAAGGGTACGCAGGTGGGGTTCAGCATTCTGCCGATCTTCCAGGTCGAGGCGGGGCGGTTGCTGGTCGAAGGCGACGAACCCAGGGACCTGAACGTCGAGGGCGACCGCCTGGTCGCGGCGTACACGGTGGACGAGAGCACCTACTACCGGATCGAGCTGATGGACGACGAGGGCAGGTGGCACCGTGCGTCGGCCGAGTACATGGTCACGGCCCTCGAGGACCAGCCCACCATCGTGCGTTTCCTGGCGCCCGGCCGCGACGTCAAGGTGTCGATGATCGACGAGGTGTTTGCCGAAGTCGAAGCGGAGGACGACTACGGTGTCCGTCGCCTCAACATGCGCTACGCGGTCAACGGCGGCGAGGAGACGGAGGTTTCCCTGTTCGACAGCGCGTCGTCCTCGATGAAGAAGGTGAGCGTGGGACACACGCTCTTCCTGGAGGAGATGGACCTCCAGGTCGGCGACTCCATCTCCTACTTCGCCGAGGCCTGGGATCGCAGCCACGCCGAGCCGACGATCAGCGACATCTACTTCCTGGAGATCCGCCCCTTCGACCGGAACTACCGCCAGGCCGAGCAGGGCGGTGGAGGCGGCATGGGCGGCGCCGGCGGCCTGGATCAGACGCTCTCGGTTCAACAGAAGATGATCATCTCGGCGACGTTCCGTTTGGTGCGTGACGAGGACGACTACACGGCCCGCGAGTTGTCCGAGAACCTGAAGACGGTCTCCCTGATGCAGGGACGGCTGCGTGAACAGGTGGGATCGCTGGTGACGCGGATGGGCAACCGGGGCCAGCAACTGCTCCAGGACGACGACTTCTCGAAGATCATTCGGTTCCTCGAGCAGGCCGGCGTCGAGATGGCGGCGGCGCAGAAAGAGCTGGAGGCGGAGCGGGCCGAAGAGGCGATGACCGAGGAGAAGAAGGCCCTGGCCTCGCTGCAACGGGCGGAATCCGTGTTCCGGGAGATGCGGGTGTCCTTCGATCAGAGCGGCGGAGGGGGCGGTGGCAACCAGCAGTTGTCCGAGGATCTCGCCGATCTGTTCGAGCTGGAACTGGACAAGCTGCGCAACCAGTACGAGACGGTCCAGCGCGGCGCCGCCGAGCAGGCGCAGGCGGAAGTCGACGAACTCATGCAGAAGCTGCGCGAGCTGGCCCGGCGCCAGCAGCGCGAGAACGAGCGCCAGAACCGGTTGCGGAGCCGCTCCCAGCAGGGCGGCGGTGGCGGCGGCAGACAGCAGGACCTCATCGAGGAAACGGAGGAGTTGGCGCGTCGCCTGGAGCGGCTGGCGCGCGAGCAGCAGCGTCCGGAACTGCGGGAGACGACGCAGGCGCTACGCCAGGCAGCGGAACAGATGAGGCGTTCCCAGGCCGGCTCGTCCAGGTCGCCGTCGAATGCCGGCGCGGAAGGGATCGCGGCTCTCGACAGGCTGCGTGAGGCCCGGCGGCTGCTGGACCGCAACCAGCGGCAGCAACTCGGCCGGGACATGGAGGAACTGCAGGAGCGCGCCGGCCGCGTGTCCCAGATGCAGAGCCGGATCGAGGAGCAGGTAGGTGAACTGGCCGGTCGGGAAGGCGAGGACGGTCAGCGGCGAAGTGACCTCTCGGCGCGAGAGCGTTCCGAGCTCATCGAGCGGATCATGGAGCGCAAGGACCGACTGACCGACGAGGTGGCGGGCCTGGAGGCGCAGCTCAACCGGATGAGCCAGGGCGCGCGCAACGATCAGCCGGAAACGGCGCGGAAGCTGCGCGAGTCGGCGACGATCATCCGCGACGAGCAGCTGAAGGAGAAGATCCGTTACTCAAAGGGTGTGCTGGCCGGCCGGGACCCGGAGTTCGCGCGGTTGTTCGAGAACCAGATCCGGCAGGACATCGACGACGTGACGGAGCGGATCGCCGAGGCGCGTGAGAGCGTCGGTGAGGGCGGCGGCGAGCGTCAGGACCGGATGCTCGAGCGGACGCGGGACCTCGTCGAGAATCTGGCCTCGATGGAGGCCCGTTTGCGCGATCGTGTCGAGGCGGGCAGCCGGCTCGGCCAGCGTCGGGGGCAGCAGGGTGAACGGGATGGCCAGCAACAGGATGGCGGGGAACAGGGCGGCGAGCAGCAGGGCGGTGAGCAGCAAGGCAGCCAGCAGCAGGGCGGGCGGCCGGGCGACACGTCTTCGGAAGCTGGAGGCGACGCGGCCAACCCGGAGGGCGGCCGAAACCGGGGCCGCTTCAGCCAGTACGGTTCGAGCTCAGGCGGCTACTACCAGCCGGGCGTCTTCCAGGCCGAGGATCTCCGGCAGATCGACCGGGAGTTCGACCAGCGACGCGCCGACCTGGAGAGCCTGAGGAACGACCTGCGGCGGGAGCGGATGGACACGGCGGACATCGACCAGCTACTCCAGCAGATGGGCGATCTGAGCCTGCTCGGTCTCAATCGCGATCCGCTGGCTCTCGAACGGCTCCGCGACGACATCGTCGAGGGTCTGCGGCAGTTCGAGTACCGCCTGTGGCGCGAACTACGCGGCGGCGAAGCCGAACGCGTCTACCTCGGCAACTCGGACCAGGTACCGCCCGGCTATCGCGAACTCGTCGACGAGTACTTCCGCAAGCTCGCCAGCGAGAGCTAGCGCGCCGCCCTGGTGCGCGGGTCTCCTGACCCGCTGCCGCCGTAGGCGGCCGGAAAGACGTGCCGGCCGTCAGGCCGGCTCCATTCTCAGTTCCCCGTCGGGATGTCGCTGTACGGGACGTCGCGGTCGACGCGGATCTCGCCGGGGAGGCCGAGGACGCGTTCGGCGATGATGTTGCGCAGGATCTCGTCCGTGCCACCTGCGATGCGGAGGCCGGGGCTGTAGAGGAAGGACTGCTGGAACAAGGCCGAGGACGGCATGAGGGAAGGGTCCGTGATCACGCCTCCCATGTCCATCAGGTCCGCGCCGAACGAGGACACGTTCTGCAGCTTCGAGGCGGAGACCACCTTGCCGATCGAGTTCTCGGGTCCCGGCACCTTGCCTTGGGAGAGTGCCGTCATGGTGCGCGCCTTCGTGTGCTTCATGCCCATCGACTCGATGTACCAGTCGGCGATCTTCTCGCGGACCAACGAGTCCTCGAGGGCGGGCCGGCCGTCGAGTTCGCAGGCGGCGGCGAGTTTCATCACTTCACGGAAGTCCGGCGGCGGTGCGTCGCCGACGGCGAGGCGCTCGTTCATCAGGGTGGTGATCGCCACCTGCCAGCCTTCGCCGATCGCGCCGAGGCGCTGGCTGTCCGGCACCCGGACGTTCGTGAAGAACACCTCGTTGAAGTTGGAGCCGCCGTTGATCTGCTTGATCGGCTTGATGTCGATTCCGGGCGACTTCATGTCGATGAAGAAGAAGGTCAGGCCCTTGTGCTTGGGAAGCGACGAATCATGGCGCGCGACCAGGATGCCCCAGTCGGAGTAGTGGGCCCCTGAGGTCCAGACCTTCTGGCCGTTGACCACCCAGTCATCGCCGTCGCGGTGGCAGCGGGTGCGCAGACCGGCGACGTCGGACCCTGCCGCGGGCTCCGAGAACAACTGGCACCAGACCTCTTCGCCGCGCATCAGCGGCGGAATGAAGCGGGCCTGTTGCTCCTGGGTCGCGTACTGCGCCATGACCGGGCCGCACATGCCGAGACCGATGCTGAAGAAGCCGGTCGGGACGTCGAAGTTCGCCTCTTCCTGGTCGTAGATGATCGTCTCGATCATCGGCCGGCCCTGGCCGCCATGCGCGACCGGCCAGTGACGGCAGGCGTAGCCGGCGTCCGCCTTCCTGGCCTGCCACGCCTTGGCGAGGGCGAGGCCCTCCTCGGCGTCGAGCCGGCGGCTGACGCTGGGGCGGTCCTTGCGCGGTTCCGCGTTGGCGCCGAGCCAGGCGCGGACCTCCGCGCGGTACGCGGCCTGTTCGGGAGTGTCGTTGAAGTCCATCAGGCGGCCTCCTGCCGTTCCAGACCGGAGATCAACCGGTCCTTCCACACCCTTTCGCTGCCGATGCTGAGCGCGAGCAGCTTGGAGCGGCGGTAGTAGAGGTGGCAATCGGACTCCCAGGTGAAGCCGATGCCGCCGTGGGTCTGGATGTTCTCCTTCGAGGCGAAGTGGAAGGCCTGGGTGGCGGCGACACGGGCCGCGGCAGCCGCGACCGGCAGCTCGGGCGCGTCGGTCGACAGCGCCCAGGCGCCGTAGTAGCAGTTCGCCCGGGCGAGTTCGTTCTTGATGTACATGTCGGCGAGCTTGTGCTTGATCGCCTGGAAGGAGCCGATCGGCCGGCCGAACGCGTAGCGGCCCTTGGCGTAGCCGATCGCCATCTGGAGGCAGGCGTCGGCGCCGCCGAGCTGTTCCATGGAGAACAGGACCGCGGCGCGGTCGAACACGGCGTCCTTGACTGCCCAGCCCTGGCCGGCTTCGCCGAGCAACTCCGCCTCGGCACCGTCGAAGGTGATCCTGGCGTGGGAACGGGAGGGGTCGAGAGTGTCGACCGGCTCGCGGGAGACCCCTTCGGAGGCGAGGTCGACGACCGCCAGCGAGGCGCCGTCTCCGTCCCTGGCGACGACGACGCAGATGTCTGCCACGTCGCCGTCGGGCACCGGCATCTTCGCGCCGGACAGCCGGCCGTCCCTGAGCGTGGCCTGGAGGTTCGCCACCGTGGCCTGGCCTGGGCCTTCGGAGAGGGCGAAGGTGCCGATGCTCTCACCCGAGGCGAGCCTGGGCAGCAGTCTCTCCTTCTGCTCGTCCGACCCGCCCTGGAGAATCGCTTCGGCGGCTAGGTAGACGGACGACGAGAAGGGAACCGGCGCGATCGCGCGGCCCATCTCCTCGGCCACGACGCAGAGTTCGAGATAGCCGAAGCCGATACCGCCGTACTCCTCGGGGATCGCGATTCCGGGAGACTCGTTGGCGCAGATCTGACTCCACAGATCGCGGGCGAACGGTTCGTCCGTATCCTCCAGCACCCGCCGGGGCACGGTCGTGTCGCAGGCGGCGCGCAGGAAGTCGCGCGTCTGCTGTTTCAATGCCTTCTGGGCATCCGAGAAATCGAAGTTCATGGCTGCTCCGTGGTCAGTTTCGGACGCGGAGTGTAGCAAGGGAAAACGAGGCCGGTCGCCCTCTCGTCGAACCTCGTTCAGACCCGGTAGGTCCGGCCCTCCGCGGCGGCCTCGATCTCAAGGTCGGAGCGTTCGAGCATGTCGTCGCCGAGGTGTGTGAGCAGCATCCGGCCGCAGTCCAGACGACGCCTTTGAGCGAGCAGCTCGACGTAGTTCAGGTGGTTCGGCACCGGCCGGTCGTAGAAGTTGCACTCGCAGACGAAGAGGTCCGCGCCCGCGGCCGCGTCGATCAGAGCTTCGGTCCACTCGGTGTCGCCGGAGAACACGAGCGTTCGGCCGCCGTACTCGACACGGAGTGCATAGCTCGGCGCGCCGGACGGGTGGACGACCTCGAACGGGATCACCCGCAGCCCGTTGATCGAGACGAACTCGCGCTCGTGAAGTTCGACGATCTCGAGTTCGAACGCCAGCTCGCGCCTCGAGGATCCGGGGTAGAGAGCCTCCGCCGCCTGGCGGAGTCTCTCCCGCAACCCCGGGGGCCCCGCCAGGGTCAGCGGCGTCGCGCGGCGGGCCCGGTAGTGGGCGTCGCTCAACAGGAAGGGCAGACCGCCGAAGTGGTCTCCGTGCAGGTGGGTGATGAGGATCGTGCGGATCGTCGCGGGTTCGATGCCTCGAGCCTTCATCGCGGCGAGAGACGTTGCGCCGCAGTCGAGCAGAGTCGGAGAGAGCGCGCCGTCGTTCGTTTCACCGCTCAGGAGGAAACAGGTGTGCAGGCGGCCGCCGCTGCTGAATGCGTCGCCGCAGCCGAGGACCTGGAGTTGGAACGTCATCCGGGGGTGAAGATGTTCGGAGGGACGGCGTCGCGGCCATGGCCGTGCCCGCGGCCGGACGGCATGATAGAGCACCCGGCGGGGAACAGGATGGCCCGTGGGGGCAGCGGCCCGAACAGCGCTTCGTCGAAACAGGAAGGAGAGGTACATGGGAGGCCATACGAACTTCGAGACGATCCGGGTTGAGAAGGACGGCAACCTGGGATTCCTGACACTGGCGCGCCCCGAGCGGCTGAACGCCGTGGACGGGACGATGCTGGGCGAGTTGGCTCTTGCCGCGGCCTGGTTCGACGATCAGAGCGAGATCGATGTGGTCGTGCTGCGCGGCGAGGGACGTGCGTTCTGCGCCGGGGCCGACCTGAAGGCGATGGGCGGCGCCACCGAGTTGAACTGGCGCCAGCGCCGCGAGGCGGGCCAGCTCGGACGGCGGGCGATGGACGCACTGGAGCAGATGCGGGCGCTGACCGTGTCCCAGGTCCAGGGCTACGCGGTCGGCGGCGGCTTTCTGCTCATGGCGGCCTGCGACCTGCGGGTCGTGGCCGAGGACGCCGTGTTCTTCATTCCCGAGGTCGAACTGGGGCTTCCTCTGGCGTGGGGCGGGGTGCCGCGGATGGTGCGCGAGCTCGGACCGGCCCTGACCAAGGAGCTGATCATCACCTGTCGCCGCTTCGGTCCGTCCGAGGTGGCGCCGATGGTCAACCGGATCGTGCCGCCGAACCGGCTGGAGGAAGAGACCCTCGACCTCGCCCGGTCCCTGGCCGCGATGCCCGCGGTGCCGGCGGCGATCACCAAGGACCATGTGAACGCGGTCGCCCGCTCGATGGCCGGCGCCACCGACTTCGCCGACGGCGACACCCTGCAGTGGGTGAGGGGCGACGCCGAGTCGGAGGCGGCCCGGGTGCGCTACACGGAGCGCACCCTCGGCGGCGGACGGAGCTAGGAGCCTGAGCGGCGGAACTGGGTGCGCCGGCGTCCCGGTCGATCCCGGCTCAGCCAGCCGGCGACTTGTGGACCCGGCCCACCCGCATGACGAAGCGGACGTCCTGGAGCTTCGTGACGTCGGCGATCGGGTCGCCCTCGACCGCGATCAGGTCGGCCGCCTTGCCGGCCGTGATCGAGCCGGTCTCTTCCCAGATGTCGAGCAGCTTCGCGGTGACGACCGTGGCCGACTGGATCGCCGTCATCGGCGCCATGCCGCCTTCGACCATGTAGAGGAACTCCTGGGCGTTGCTGCCGTGAGGGCAGACGCCGCAGTCCGTGCCGAAGGCGATCGGCACCCCTGCCCGGTGAGCCTTGGCGAAGGTGTCCTGGATCACCGGCCCGATGGCGGCCGCCTTGGGCCGGATGATCTCCGGAAAGTAGCCGGGGACCGCCGCCTTCTCGGCCACGAAGTTGCCAGCCGAGATGGTGGGGACGAAGTAGGTGCCGTGCTCCTTCATCAGCTCGAACGCTTCCTCGTCCATGTAGGTGCCGTGCTCGATCGTCGTGACGCCGGCCCGGATCGCCCGCTTCATGCCTTCGGCCCCGTGGGCGTGGGCCGCGACCATGAAGCCGTAGTCCTTCGCGGTATCGACGATCGCCCGGATCTCCTCCTCGGTGAACTGCGGGTTCTGGCCGCTCTTGGCCAGGCTGAGCACGCCGCCGGTGGCGGTGATCTTGATCAGGTCCGCGCCCTCCTTGTAACGCTGCCGGACCGCTTTGCGGGCGTCCTCGACGCTGTTGACGATGCCCTGCCTGGGGCCGGGGTCGCCCTGCAGGTCCGGTCGCATGCCATTCGTCCGGTCGCCGTGACCACCGGTGGTGGCGAGCGACGCGGTGGCGGCGAAGACGCGGGGCCCGGGCATCTCGCCGCGGTTGATCGCGTTCCGCACCGCCAGGATCGCCGTCGTTTCGCCGCCCACGTCGCGGACGGTGGTGAAGCCGGCGAGCAGCGTCCGCTTGGCGTAGATCAGTCCCTTGACCGTCGCGTCGGCCGGGGTCTGCTGGAAGCGCTCGAGATAGGAGGCGGCGCCCGCCTGCTGCGAGGTCAGGTGGACGTGCATGTCCATCAGGCCGGGCAGGACGGTGTGGCCGGACAGGTCGATCAACGTGTCGCCGTCTTTCGGATCGGCGAGTCCCTCGTCGACCGCCGTGATCGTTTCGCCTTCGACGACGATCGTGTGCCGGCCGAGGACCTCGCCGGCTTCGACGTCGACCAGCGAGCCGGCGTGGATGACGGTGCGATCGTCAGCGGCGAGGGTGGAGGTCGTCGCGAACAGGAGAAGCGCGGCCGCGGCGAGGAGGGCGGCGAAGGGAGATGGGGCGAAACGGCTAGTCATCGTCGGGAACCTCCGTCGATCTGGAAACGGGAAGGGGCCGCGACTGTAGCGCAGCACGGGGCGGCAGCTAACGCTGGCCGGACGAGTCCGTACGCGTCGTGCCCAACCGGCTGATCGTCCAGGTCAGGACGAAGCCGGCGCCGGCGAGTCCCAAAGCCGATGCGGCCTGCAGCGGTGCTGGGGAGGCCGGGTTCTCGAACGGCCAGAGGCCGACGACGGCTCCCAGGAGGAGCCCCATCAGCACTCCCAGCGTCGCCTGACGGAAACGTCGCAGCGCGAACCGCACGGCATTGCTGATGACCGTTGCGCCGACGACGATGCCCACGAGTACCGGCAGCAGGACTACTGTCGCTTCGGCGATCGGTTGGGAGTTCAGACCGCTGAGTCCTTCGAGCACCTGTTCGATGGCGCCGAGGATCGGCTCGTACTGGCCGAGGGCCAGGAGCAGGTAGGCGCCGCTCACACCCGGCAGAATCATCGCGGCGGCGCCCGCCGCTCCAGCGACCGCGAGCAGAAACGGTCCGCTGCTGGTCGATCCCGTCGCGGTGGGGTCGCTTTGGAGCAGGGCGAGCCCGGCCATGACGGCGAAGCCGCCGGCCGCGCCGCCCCAGAACGCACGGACAGTCGGTTGAGCGAGACGCCAGACCAGCGGCAAGCCGCCCAGCGTCAGGCCGATGAAGGCGCTGTACGTGATCCAGCGGTGATGCACCACGAGATCGCGCAGGACACCCGCCAGGAGGAGGATCGCCAGACCGCCGGACGCGGCGACCACTGCCAGCAGCAGCAGCGGCTGAAGCCGCAGGCGCAACCGGGTCGTGTCCGCCACCGCCTCGATGAAGCTGGGGTAGATGCCGACCGCTAGCAGCATGGTGCCACCACTGATTCCCGGCACCAGGTTGGCGAGGCCCATCAGAACGCCACCCGCGACCGCGCGAGGCGCCCAGGAGGCGACGGACTTCCTCTGATTGCCGGCCATTCGGACGGAGTCTAAGGGCGCTTGGCGATCTGGTGCCCGATCGGTCTGGGAGCTTGCGCCGCGGAACGCTACGGGTAAGGTTCCGGGGCGCAAGCTCCCAGGCGAGGACGGGATGGGCCGAAACACCGAGCCTGCGAGGGGTTTCGGGGCGCTAGCGTTGCGGCCATGACGGACTACGACTACGACCTGTTCGTGATCGGCGCGGGCTCCGGCGGCGTACGCGCCAGCCGGATGGCTGCCGGCTACGGCGCCCGGGTGGCGGTGGCCGAAGAGCGCTACCTGGGCGGCACCTGCGTCAACGTGGGCTGCGTGCCGAAGAAGCTGCTCGTCTGCGCTTCGGCCTTTGCCGATCACTACCGCGAGGCCTCGGGTTTCGGCTGGACGGCGGGGCAGCCCGCTTTCGACTGGGGCCAGCTCATCGCGAACAAGAACCGGGAGATCGAGCGGCTCAACGGGATCTACCGTGGCCTGCTCGACGGAGCCGGCGTGGAGCTGTTCGAGGGCCGGGCGCGGCTCCTCGATCCGCACACGGTGGAGATCGACGGGGCCGATGGAGGCCGGCCGCGGGTGACGGCGGGCCAGATCCTGATCGCCGTCGGCAGTTGGCCGGACATGCCGCCTGTTCCGGGCATCAAACACGCGATCAGCTCGAACGAGGCCTTTCACATCGAGCGCCTTCCGGAGTGCGTGGCAGTCGTCGGCGGCGGCTACATCGGTGTCGAGTTCGCGGGCATCTTCGCCGGCCTCGGCTGTCGGGTGACCCTGATCTACCGCGGTCCGCTGTTCCTGCGCGGATTCGACGAGGAAATTCGCACGCGTCTGGCTGAGGAGATGAAGTCGCGGGGGATCGACCTCCGGTTCGACTGCGAGGTGGAGTCGATCGAAGAGCTGCCGGGAAGCGGGGACGGTCGTCTGCGACTCCACCTCGACGATGGCGGCACGGTCGACTGCGGCGAAGTGCTCTACGCCACCGGCCGCCGGCCCCTGGTCGCCGACCTGGGACTGGAGAACTGCGGCGTGGAGCTCGGTGAGCAGGGCGAGATCGTCGTCGACGAGTTTTCGCGTAGCAACGTGCCGAACATCTGGGCGATCGGGGACGTCACGGACCGTCTGAACCTGACTCCGGTTGCGATCCACGAGGCGATGTGCCTGGCTCGGACCCTGTTCGCCGGGGAGCCGACTCCGGTCGACCACGAAACGGTGGCGACTGCTGTCTTCAGCCAGCCGCCCCTCGGCGCTGTCGGCCTGACCGAGGAGGTCGCGAGAGCCCGCTACGGTGAGGTCGACGTCTACCGGAGCCGGTTCCGTCCCCTCAAGCTGACGCTGACCGACAACCAGGAGCGCACCCTGGTCAAGCTGATCGTCGACCGTTCCAGCGGCCGCGTCCTCGGCGCCCACATGCTGGGCGCGGACGCGCCGGAGATCATCCAGGGCCTCGCGGTAGCGGTGAAGATGGGCGCGACGAAGGACGACTTCGACGCCGCGATGGCGATCCACCCGACCTCGGCCGAGGAGTTCGTCACGCTCCGCTGACGGATCAGCCGGCGTTGCGCCGGTTCTCGACCGCGTCCAGCACGTCGACCTCGAGGCGCGGTCCGCCCAGATCGGCGATCTCGCGCAGGCCGGTGGGGCTCGTCACGTTGACCTCGGTCAGCCAGCCGCCGATCACGTCGATGCCGGCGAAGACGATCCCGAGCCGAACGAGCTCCGGCCCGATCGCCGCGGCGATCTCGCGGTCGCGGTCGTCCACCTCCGTGGCCGCCGGCTGGCCGCCGACGTGGAAGTTCGCCCGCGACTCACCCTCGGCCGGCACCCTGAGCACGGCGCCGAGCGCCTCGCCTTCGACCAGAATGACCCGCTTGTCGCCCTGCCGGATCTCCGGCAGGTAGCGCTGCGCCATGATGTAGCGGCTCTCGTGGCCCGTCGCGACCTCCAGGATCGCGCTGGTGTTCCGGTCGCCGGCCTTCAGGTGGAAGATGCCCTCACCTCCGGCGCCGTCGAGCGGCTTGACGATCATCTCGCCGCCCATCTCCTCCTGGAAGGCCAGCAACTCCGCGATGCGCCGGGACACCCGCGCCGGCGGGCAGACGGCCGGGAACCGAAGCGCGAACAGCTTCTCGTTGGCGTCGCGAAGCGACAGCGGGTCGTTCACCACCAGGGTGCTCTTCGCCACCATGGAGAGCAGGTGGGTGGCGTAGAAGAACGCCATGTCGAAGGGTGGATCCTTCCGCATCCAGACGACGTCGAACTCGTCGAGAAAGGCCGCCCGGCCGGCCCCGATCTCGTACCAGGGTTCGCCGGAGATCGGGTCGACGGTACGGGCGGGAATCGCCTCCGCCCGCGGCCGGCCGTCGGCCCCGAGTTCCAGGGTGTCGATCGTACAGACGGCGAGTTCGTGACCCCGGCGATCCGCCTCGCGCAGGAACGCGATCGTCGTGTCCTTCTCGGGGTCGAGACGCTCGATCGGATCGATGACGAAGAGGTGGCGCATGGGCGGTTGGTCGGGGGAAAACGGGCCGCGCAAGCTATCATGTGGCGCGGGTCTTCTGACCCGCGAGGTAGAACCCGCCGCGCAGCGGCGACCGCTTTGAACGGGCCGCTAGCATCCTCCGCCATGTCCGCGGCGCAACCCGTCTGGCTCTTCGGCTACGGCTCCCTGATCTTCCGCCCGGCGATCCCCTTCGTGGAGCGCCGGCCCGCCCGCGTCCGAGGCTGGACCCGGCGTTTCTGGCAGTGGTCGACCGACCACCGCGGCGAACCCTGGCGTCCCGGCCGGGTGGTCACCCTGGTGCCCGCGCCGGAGGATTGCTGCTGGGGGATGGTGTACCGCCTCGCCGAAGCGGACGCCGACGCCATCCTCGCCGATCTGGACGTGCGCGAGCGCGGCGGCTACGTCCGCATGGAGATCGAAGTCGAACTGCACACGCTTGTCGAGCAAGCGCTGGCCCCCTCGCCGGCATCGCCGCAGGTCGTCGCAGGCCTCACCTATCAGGGCTGGCCCGGCAACCGAAACTACGCGGGTCCAGCGCCAATCGACGAGATTGCGTCCCAGGTCATACTGGCCACAGGCCCGAGCGGCACCAACGCCGACTACGTCCGCGATCTGGACACCGCACTAAACGCGCTGGGTGTGGAAGACACCCACGTAGTCGCCCTGGCCGCCAGGTTGGGGGAGTAGGTCACCCCAAGCCGCCGACCCCCTCCAGCCCGTCCAGGGACCCTCCCCGCGGACCCTGGACGGGCGGGTGCAGCGCTACGGCGCCATCGCGCCGGTGACGCCGACGTCCCGGCCCTGCGGGTCGATCAGGACGCCGGGGTTCATCAGGCCGTCGGGGTCGATGGCCGCCTTGGCGCCGCCGAGGGCTCGGGCGAAGACGTCAGGGCGCTGGCGGTCGTAGCCGGCCGGCCGGTGGTCGCGGCCGACCGCGTGGTGGTGGGTCACCGTGCCGCCGGCGTCGACGACCGCTTCGTTGGCGGCCATCTTGATCTCGCGCCACTGCTCCGCGAGCCGCTCCCAGTCGCCAAGCGCCGAGAACGTGAAGTAGGGCGCGGGTCCGTCCGGGTAGACGTGCGTGAAGCGGCAGGTGACGCTGCCGGGGCGGCCGGTCGCCTGCTCGAGGATCTCGGCGGTCCGGGCCATGATCCGGGCGTGGAAGTCGGCGAAGCGGTCCCAGGTGATCGCGGTCTCGAAGGTGTCGCCGATCACCCCCAGGGGCACGCCGACCTCCCGGAAGTAGGGTCCCTTGATGAAGGCGTCGCGCCAGGCCCCGGCGGCGCCCTCGCGATGGGACCGCCCGGCCGAGGCGCTGTGGTCCCCGCCGCAGTCCGCGGTCAGCTCGAGCGCCCGCTTCATCCACGCGTCGACCGGGTGGTCGGCGGACTCGAAGCCGAGGACGAGCAGCGAGGTCGAACCGTCGCCGGCGCCGGCGGTGGCGGTCTCCTGGGCGTCGATCAGGCGGCAGTTCGAGGGGTAGAGGCCGCTTTGGGCGAGCATCCGCACGGCCTCGGCCGCGCTCGCGTAGTCGGCGAAGTGGACGGCGGCCGAACCGCGGTACGTTGGCCGGTCCTGGAGCCGCATCCAGGCTTCCGTGATGACGCCGAGGATGCCCTCCGAGCCGATGACCATCCGGTCGGGCGACGGTCCGGCGCCGGAACCGGGCAGGCGGCGGGTCTCCATGACGCCCCGGGGCGTCACCGTCGTCGTCGCCTCGACGAAGTCGTCGATGTGGGTGTAGAGGCTGGCGAAGTGGCCACCCGAGCGGGTCGCGATCCAGCCGCCCAGGGTGGAGTGCTCGAAGCTCTGCGGGAAGTGGCGCAGCGTCAGCCCGTGCTCCCGGAGCCGGGCCTCGATGTGAGGCCCGCGGGCGCCCGCCTGGATGCGCGCGGCGCGGCTCGCACGATCGACCTCGAGCACCTTGTCGAGCTTGAGCAGGTCGATCGTCACCGCGCCGGCGTAGCTGTCGCCGACCGCCGGCTCGACACCGCCGACCACGCTCGAACCGCCGCCGAAGGGGATCATCGCGGCGCCGGCGTCGCCGGCCCAGTCGAGGATGCGGACGATGTCGTCCGTGGTTTCGGGGTAGGCGACGAGGTCGGGAGGTTCCGGCACCTCGCGCCGGAACATCCGCACGGCGTCCGGGAAGGACTTGCCGTAGGCGTGGAGTAGGCGTTCGTACGGGTCGTTCCGGAACAGGGCCTCGAGCGATGCCGGTGGCGCCAGTCGGGGCGGGCGAAGGTCGAAGTCGCCGACTTGCGGCACCGTCGCCCGAGGTTCGAGCGGGACGCCGAAGCGTTCCCCGGTGCGGGCGCGGAAAGTGTCCGCTTCCGCCTGCGTGAGGCCCTGCCCTTCGTATCCCCAGCCACAGAGTTTGCGTCGTGACGTCACCGGCACCTCCCTCAGGCCGCGCAGGATAGCGGAGCAGGTCGGTTGCCGTCCGCCGCACAGACGCCGGTGATCTCCTCCAGCTACGGCTCGCAGCCCTCGGCGAACGCCGTCGCGTCGGTGATGGCCGGCGCCGGCAGGCCTGGCTCGTTGCGGTACTCCCTGACCGCGTCCGTGGCCGTGTCGGTCACTCGGATCACGTGGCCCAGGTCGGTCATCGACGTGCCGTACACCCAGATTCGGCCGTTCACCGAGCAACCGTCCAACACCTTGATCAGCACCTCCCAGTTCTCCTGGCTGAAGAACGTGAACAGACCCGAGTCGTTCGTGCCCGCGTACACCACCCGGCCCGCACCGCCCTCGCCGTCCGCCTTCCTCCAGTCCACCGTGACCGCGTAGCGCGAGTCCCGCAGGCAGCGCGTCCGCGCGTCGGGGACGCACGTCCCCTCGGGTTCCGAGGCCTCGACCAGAAACACCCGGCTTGCCGCGGACGTCGTCGCGCCGTCGCTCACCGACAGCGTCACCTCGTAGAAACCGGCCGACGACCAGGCGTGCGTCGGCCGCCGGGAACGAGACCTCGTTCCGTCGCCCAACTCCCAGATTCGGGACAGCACCTTGCCGGTGCTCGTGTCGACGAACTCCACCGGCACGCCCGTGCGGGTCCGACACAACTCCTCGCCGCAAGTCGCGCCGGACAGCTCGAAGGATGCCGTCGGCGGACCGTCGTCATCGAGAATCGTCCCGGTAACCTGCAGCGACGAACCGCCGCCGGCAAGGGTCGCGTTCACCGGACGCCGAAGCGTCAGCGTGAACGTCTCGGGCGACGCCTCGTAGCGGTCATCGTCCGTCACCGGCACGCGAATCCGCCGCGAGGTCGAGCCGGCGGGGAACGTCAACGTGCCCTCGGTCGCCGTGTAGTCGGCGCCCGCCTTCGCGCCGCTGGCGCCGGCGCCGTCCCGGGTCGCGTAGTCGACCGTCACCACACTTCCGGACGACGCGCTCAGCCGCACGTCGAAGATCAGCTCCCCAGCGCTCTCCAGGGCCCGAGCGTCCGCCGCGGACAACGTGGGTCGAGGAGGGGGAGGCTCCGGATCAGGATCCTCGCCCTCGACGCCGTAGAGCGCCCGGATGCCGGCGATGTCGTCGTCGCCCAGGTGGTAGCCGCGACCGGGTCTGGTCCTCGCCCACATGATCGCCGTCTCATCAGACGAATGGTCCAGGCCAAGTGCGTGACCCAACTCATGGGTCATCACCTGCCGCCAATCGTCGGGCGGGTAGCGATCGAGGAGCTTGCGGGCGATGGTGACATAGGCCCGGGCCGGTTCCGTTGCCGGCCCCAGGTTCCCGGCGTCATAGGAGGCGCCGCAGAACAGCCAGGCCTGGCCAAGAGTGAAGTCGCCCGAAGGGGGGACGCCGTACCCGGTATCGCTGATGTGCGTCGGAGTCGGAAGCCGATCGAAGTCGGGTTCCACCGCCACCCAGCCGACAGCGGTGCGAAGGGCCGTTTCCACCAGGAGGATCTCCGCTTGCGTTCCACCCGCCGGCGGCGCCGATATCGAGATCGTGGGAGCGGACGTGTAGCCCGCGCCGCGGTCGGTCGGCACGATGTCGACGACTTCGCCGTTGCGGACCCGCGCTTCCAGGCGCGCCGTTGTACCGCCGGCCGGCGGGTCCGAAACCGTGACCGCGGGGGCCACCACGTAGCCGCTGCCGCGGCTCCACTTGAGCCGGGAGAGCGAGCCCCTGTCGACGGGCGCGCTGAACGTCAGCGTGGGCTGGCCGAGAAGGCCGTAGTCGCCGGAGTCGGAAACGTCGACGCGCCCCACCGCGCCCCAGTAGTACTCGGTGATTCCTGGAAGACGAAGATCCCACGAGGTTTCCAGTGCCGCGGTTCCCACCGCTCGCCGGCCACCGGGTGGAGGCGCCGAGAACGTCACCGTCGGCGGATCGGTGTAGCCCCAGCCGTGCCCCGGCCGATCCAGAGACACCCTCAGGACGGCCGTCACGTCCGTCGCCGTGAGCGACAACGGCAAAGACGCCGCCGAGACCGCTTCCCAACGGGCCGCCGACGCGACAAGGTCGGACCACCCGATCGAACCGTACGAGCCGGACAGCGCCATGTCGTTAGCGGACCATGTGGGAAACGTCCGCCACCGCGTGATCCGCGTACCGTCATTGCAAGAGCGCGTAAGTAGCTTGTACATCTGCGCAACCGAGACCGGGCCGGCGGGCTCGTAGTCCGCCGGACGCCGGCGCCCGGCCGCGCGGTCCTCAACCCATGCCCGGAAGCGCCCATGGTGGCGAGCCTCCCCGTTGATCGAGACGTAGTGCTCGCCCGCCCGCTGCATCCATCCGAGCGCGGGGTCGGCCCGGCCGTGGGCGTCGAGGAACCAGACGCCGCGGTCGCCGGGCACGGCCTGCGGCGCCCCGGGCACGACCCAGTCCGTACCGCCGACCTGCTTGATCATCACCGTGACGCCCGCGCTGCCCTTGAGCACGCCGTCGACGGCGACGGTCAGGTAGCGGTGGCTCGGCGTCTCGCGCACGGAGACCACGTGGCCCTGGACGATCGTCGCGGCGTGGTCCACGAGTTCGGCGTCCGTCGCCGGCGCGTAGGTCAGGGATGCCACCGGCGGCGCCAGTACCGCCAGGGCAACGGAGAACAGCGTCTTTCGCACCCGTCCTGGCACCTTGCTTCTGGCCTCCGAGAGGTCCACTAGCGGAAGCTAGCCGAGTCTAGTCAGGCGGAATCGGTCGTCAAGCAGCGAGTTGTTCGCCGGGTGGGCCGAGCTGCCAACTACAATCCCCGTCCGATGTCCTGGCATCCCGAGGTCGACGAGATCGAACGCCGCCGGCGCCTGGCGCTGGAGATGGGCGGCGAGGAGGCGGTGGAGCGCCAACACGAGCGCGGACGCCTGACGGTGCGCGAGCGGATCGAGCGCGTCGCCGACCCGGGCTCCTTCGTCGAGGAGGGCCGCCAGGCCGGCGCCGCCGAGGTGGACGAGAAAGGCCGGGTCGTCGCGTTCACGCCGGCGAACTACGTCGTCGGCTTTGCCGGTGTCGACGGACGGCAGGTGATCGTGGCCGGCGAGGACTTCACCCAGGCCGGGGGCTCGCCGTCGCCGGCCGGGCTGCGCAAGAGCGTCTATTCCGAGGAACTCGCTCTCAAGTACCGGCTGCCCCTGGTCCGCTTTCTGGAAGGCGGGGGCGGCAGCGTGCGCGGCAGCGCCGGACGCCAGAAAGGGGCGCCGAAGACGCCGCCCCGACCGATGGGGGAGCCGGTCTACTCCCGTGCCCGCTTCTGGTCGATCGCGGAGATCCTGCGGACCGTGCCGGTGGCCTCGATCGGCGTCGGCGCGGTAGCGGGGTTTCCCGCGGCGCGCCTGGTCGCCTCCCACTTCTCGGTGATGACGCGCCACACCGCCCAGATCCTGATCGGCGGGCCGGCGCTCGTCGAGCGGGCGCTAGGCGAAAAGAAGACGAAGGACGAGCTCGGCGGCTGGCAGGTCCACAGCCGTAGCGGCGTCGTCGACAACGTCGCCGAGGACGAGGACGACGCGATGGCGCAGGTGCGCCGCTTCCTGAGCTACCTCCCGCCGAATGTCGACACGCTGCCGCCACGGCGGAAGTCAGGCGATCCGGCCGACCGGCGCGAAGAGCGCCTGCTCGAGATCGTGCCGCGCGACCGGCGGTTCCTCTACGACATGCGCGAACTGATCTCGCTCGTCGTCGACCGCGACAGCTTCTTCGAGATGACGGCGGGTTACGGACCGTCCCAGATCACAGGTCTGGCCCGGGTCGACGGCCACGCTGTGGGCGTCATCGCCAACGATTGCCGGCAAATCGGCGGGGCGATGGACGCCGCCGGAGCGCAGAAGTTCCGGCGCTTCGTCGAGTTCTGCGAGAACTTCCACCTGCCGATCCTCAGCCTGGTCGACGAGCCCGGCTTCATGATCGGCTCGGAGTCGGAGGCGTCCGGCACGATTCGCTACGGCATGGAGGCGATCGCCGCGACCGTGCGGACGACCGTGCCCTGGTGCGCCGTGCAGATCCGGAAGTCCTACGGCGTAGCGGCCGCGGCGCACTACGGCCCGGGCGGCCGGGTACTGATCTGGCCCTCGGCCGAGAGCGGCGCGCTGCCGATCGAGGGCGGCGTGGCGGTCGCCTTCCGGCGAGAGATCGCCGCGGCGCCCGACCCGGACAGGAAACGGGCCGAACTGGAGGCCGAGTTCGCCAAACGCCGCACTCCCTTCCCGCGGGCCGAGGGTTTCTCGGTCCATGATTTGATCGACCCCCGCGGCACGCGGGCCGAGGTGATCAAGTGGCTGAAACTGTCCGAACCGCTGCTCGCGTCGCGGGTACGGTGAGGACTCTCAAGGAGGCCGGAATGTCTGTGAACCGAAACAAGAGAACGTTGTTCGTCACTCTGGCGGCGGGCCTGCTGATGACCGCGGCCGCCGCCGCCCAGCAACAGCCGGTGGGCTACGAGGACACCCCGAAGCTGCCGGGATTGCCCTGGAAGGTGCACGACCCGAACCGGCCGGTACCGCCAGTGGTCGCTCCGGGCGCTTCGTTCAGCGACATGGCGGCCGCGCCCGCCGACGCCGTGGTGCTGTTCGACGGCACGGACCTCTCGAAGTGGCAGAAACCGAATGGCGACGCACCCGAGTGGAAGGTCGAGAACGGGTACATGGAGGTCACCTCGACGGGGTCGATCCGCACCCGGGACGAGTTCGGCGACTTCCAGCTCCACCTGGAGTTCGCGACGCCGGCCAAGGTCGAGAGCAACAGCCAGGGCCGCGGCAACAGCGGGGTGATGCTCTACGGCGATTACGAGATCCAGATCCTCGACTCGTACGAGAACCGGACGTACGCCGACGGCCAGGCCGGGGCGATCTACGGCCAGACGCCACCCATGGTCAACTCCTCGAGGGCCCCGGGCGTCTGGCAGACCTACGACATCATCTTCGAGGCGCCGCGCTGGAAGGACGGCGAACTCGTCAAGAAGGCGAACGTCACCGTGATCCACAACGGTGTGGTCATCCATCACAAGAAGGAGTACATCGGCCGGACGATCCACCGGCGGATCGGCGTCTACGACCGGCCGCACGAGCCGCGTGGCTGGATCGGCCTCCAGGACCATCGCAACCCGACCCGATTCCGCAACGTCTGGATCCGCGAGCTTCCGGGCTACGACAGCGGTGGCTGAGGCCTCGGACTCTCTTGAAGATCTCGCTCTTCTACCTGCCCTCGATCGGCTCGCGGGCCGACATCAAGCGGGGCATGGCCGGCCTGCGCGGCGATCTCTACGACCGGATGCTGGCCGAGGTCTCGGAGCAGGCCCGGCTCGCCGACGACCTCGGCTACGACTCGATCAGCTTCACCGAGCACCACTTCCACATCGAGGGCTTCGAGCTCTCGAACAATCCGGTGCTGCTCGACCTGTTCGTCGGCATGCAGACGAAGAACATCCGGGTGGGCCAGTTGGGCATCGTGCTGCCCGCGAGGAACCCGATCCGGGTCGCCGAGGACATCGCGATGCTCGACCGGATGACCGGGGGGCGCGCGAACGCTGGCTTCGCCCGCGGCTACCAGCGGCGCTGGGTCGACGTGATGGCGCAGCAGACGCACGGCATCTCCGGCGCCCTGCCGCACCGGCACGACGAGATCGACGCGACGAACCGGGCCGCCTTCGAAGAGTGTTTCCGGATCGTCAAGAAGGCCTGGACCGAGCCGATGCTCGACTACGACGGCCGGTTCTGGAAGGTCCCCGTGGGCGGTTCGAAGGGCGGTACGCCGTGGACGCTCGATGCGACCGAGCAGTGGGGCGCCGGCGTCGAGGACGGCGTGCTGCGCCAGGTGGGCGTGGTACCGAAACCGGTTCAGGAGCCGCATCCGCCGATCTTCCAGCCCTTCGCGTCGTCGGAGGCGAGCATCCGCTGGTGCGCGCGGGAAGGCGTGACGGCAATCCTGCCGCCGCTGCACCCGAAGCGGGAGCGGGCGCTGTTCGAACTGTTCGCGGAGGAGTCCGGCCGGCCGCTGGGGGAGGGGATCGGCGTCCTGCGCGATGTCGTGATCGCCGAGTCGGACACCGAGGCTGAGCGCCTCTGGAAGGCGAGCGGCGCCTTCTGCGGCTCCGCCTGGTTCGAGCCCTTCGGCTTCAGCCGGGGGATGATCGACCCGGACACCGGGGAAGAGTTCGACGACATGATGGGGTCCGGGATGGCCCTCGTCGGCACCGTCGACACGGTGACGCGGCAGCTCCAGACGCTCCGCGAGCGTCTGCCGGTGACTTGGCTCTACTTCTGGGCCTACAACGGCCTGCTGCCGCATGCGCGGCTGATGTCGACGATCGAACGGTTCAAGACCGAGGTGCTGCCTCGGGTGGGCGCTAGCTAGACCTCTTCTTCTTCGCCCGGCGCTTGCGCCGGGTCCTGAGGAGCAGGCCGTCTTCGAGCGACGCGCCTTCCTTCGCGTCAACGACGATCTTGCCGCCGTCGGCCAGCTTGCCGAAGAGGATCTCGTCGGCCAGCTTGCGCTTGATCTTCTCGTCGATCAGGCGCCGCATCGGGCGGGCGCCGAAGTCCGGTTCGTAGCCGTGCTCGGCCAGCCAGTCGCGGGCGGCGTCGGTCAGCTCGATGGCGATCTTGCGGTCGTCGAGCTGGCCGCCGAGTTCGCCCACGAGCTTGTCGACGATGAGCCGGACGGAGTCCATCTCCAGCGCCTTGAACACGACCCAGGCGTCGATCCGGTTGCGGAACTCGGGGGTGAACAGGCGCTCGACCGCCGGCTTGGATGCGGCCTCGGCGGAGAGCTTCGAGCGGTCGCCGAAGCCCATCGGCTTCGTCGTCAGCTCCCGGCCGCCGGCGTTCGTCGTCATGATCAGGATGACGTGCCGGAAATCGGCCTTGCGGCCGTTGTTGTCGGTCAGGGTGGCGTGGTCCATCACCTGGAGCAGGATGTTGTAGACGTCCGGATGGGCCTTCTCGATCTCGTCGAGCAGCAAGACGGTGTGCGGCGTGCGGCGGATCGCGTCGGTCAACAGGCCGCCCTGGTCGAAGCCGACGTAGCCGGGCGGCGCGCCGATAAGCCGGGACACGGTGTGCTTCTCCATGTACTCGCTCATGTCGAAGCGGGTGAACGCGATGCCGAGCACCTGGGCGAGCTGGCGGGCCAATTCCGTCTTGCCGACGCCGGTGGGTCCCGAGAACAGGAAGCTGCCGATCGGCCGCTCCAGCGTGCCGAGACCGGCGCGTCCCAGTTTCACGGCCGATGAGATCGAGCGGATCGCCTCGTTCTGGCCGAAGATGACCGCCTTCAGCTCCTCCTCCAGGTTGAGGAGAGCGTCGCGGTCGTCGCTGGAGACGGACTTCTCGGGGATCTTGGCCATCGAGGCGACGACGCGCTCCATGTCGACCGGGTCGAGGACGCTCTTGCGCTCCTTCGCGGCCACCAGGCGGTTCGCGGCGCCGGCCTGGTCGACGAGGTCGATCGCCTTGTCGGGCAGCCGGCGGTCGAGCAGGTAGCGGGCCGAGAGGTCGGCGGCCGCGTCGAGCGCTTCGTCCGCGTACTTGACCTCGTGGTGGTCCTCGTAGCGGTCCCGCAGGCCGCGCAGGATCTCCGCCGATTCCTCGATCGATGGTTCGTCGATCTCGATCATCTGGAAGCGGCGCGCGAGCGCCCGGTCGCGGTCGAACGAGCCCTTGTACTCGGCGTGCGTGGTCGAGCCGATGCAGCGCAGCTTGCCCGAGGCGAGGCCGGGTTTCAGGATGTTCGAGGCGTCGAGCGAGCCCGACGACACCGCGCCCGCGCCGACGATCGTGTGGATCTCGTCGATGAACAGGATGTGTTCGGGCTCCGAGATGATCCGGTCAATCACGGCCTTCAGCCGTTGCTCGAAGTCGCCGCGATAGCGCGTGCCGGCGAGAAGCGCGCCCATGTCGAGGGCGTAGATCGTGACCTTGGAGATCAGCTCGGGCACGTTCCCCTCGTGGACGGCGAGCGCAAGCCCCTCGACGATCGCCGTCTTGCCGACGCCCGGATCGCCGACCAGGACCGGGTTGTTCTTGCGCCGGCGGGCCAGCGTCTCGCACAGCACCCGGACTTCGTTCAGCCGCCCGACCAGGGGATCGATAGAACCTTCGGCGGCACGCTCGTTCAGGTTCGATGCGAATTGCTCGAGCGGATCCTCGACTTCTTCTTCCTCGTCGCCTTCCGGGTCCGGCTCGACGCGCTGCGGGGCGGGAAGGCCGCCGCTCTGTTTGACCGTGCCGTGGGACAGGTAGCGGATGACGTCCAGACGGCTTACGTCCTGGCGCTGGAGCAGGTAGACCGCCTGGGATTCCTTCTCGCGCAACAGCGAAGCGATCACCGCGCCGGCGTCCAGTTCACTCTTGCCGGCGCCGTGGGCGTGCATGGCCGCCCGTTCGATGACCCGCCAGAACGCGATCGTCTGCTTGGGAGGCGACCCGTCTTCGTCGCCGGCATCCGGGGTCTGCTCGCCGCGGTCGTCCTGGCCGCCGTCCGCCTCGACTGGCGCGGCGCCGGCCGACTCGTCCGCCGCATCGGCGGGGAGCACCGGCGGCAGGGTCTCCAGTTGCTGCTCCAGGAACTCCTCGAGTTCGCCGACCAGTCGGGGCAGGCGGACGCCGACCGATTGCAGCGTTTTCGCGCCTACCGGGTCGGCGCACAGCGCGAGCAGCAGATGCTCGAGCGTCACGTACTCGTGCCGGCGCGACGACGCCTCGAGCATCGCCCGCCGCAGCGACTGCCGCAGGCCCTCGGTCATGTGCACGGAAGCGATGGCGGTACCTCCTTCGCGCCGTCAGTTGACGTCGCCGCCGTCGTCCCTGTCATCGCCACCGTCCCCACCTTCGCCGTCGCCGTCTCCCGTGTCGGGCTCGATCGTGCAGAGCAGGGGGACTTCGGCCTGCTGGGCCAGACTGCCGACCTCGGCCACCTTGGTCTCGGCGATCGAGAACGGGTAGAGGCCGACGACGCCGACGCCGTTCTTGTGGACGTAGAGCATGAGCCGCGAAGCGTCCGATTCGGTCAGGTGGAAGACGTGCTGCAGCACGACGACGACGAACTCCCGCGGCGTGAAGTCGTCGTTGTGGAGCAGCACCTTGTACAGCCGGGGACGGGCCAGCTTGGTCCTGGTCTTCGTCTTCGTGAGGACCTTGCTGTCGCCCTGCTGGTCGTCTTCGAACTGCGACATGATCCCTCGATTATAGGTCCGGGGTTGGCGGCTCTAGCCGAGTTGGGCCCGGTTGCCGCGCCACGCCTCGATTCCCTCGAGGTGTCGCTTCGCGTCGCGCTCCAGTGCCGCGCCGAGCAGCGAGTTCAGCTTCTCGTCCATGAACAGGTGGGAGCTGTAGACGGGCGCGGGCTCGAAGCCGCGGCTGATCTTGTGCTCTCCGCCGGCGCCGCCCTCGAACACCTGGACGCCCCGCTCGATGCACTCATCGATCGAGTGGTAGAGGCAGACGTTGAAGTGGAGGAAGCGGTGCTGCTCGTGGCAGCCCCAGTAGCGGCCGTAGAGGTGCGTGTCCGAGCGCAGGTTGATCGCGCCGGCGACGACCCGGTCTTCGCGTTCGGCGACGACCAGCTCGACCTCGTTGCCGAGGAGCGTGAACAGATCGGAGAACATCTCGCGGTTCAGGTAGCGGCCGCCCCACATGTAACGATCGCAGGTAGTGCAGTAGAGGCGGAACGCGGTCTCGGCCCAATGCTCGGGATCGCCGGCGATCTCCTGGCCGCGGACGGTGCGGATGGCGATGCCCTGGCTTGCCGGTTCGCGGCGCTCGCGGCGGCACTGGGTGCGGCGCTTGGAGCGAAGTCTCAGCAGCCAGTCGTCCGGCGTCCGGTAGTCGTAGTTGTGCCAGTGGTACTGGACCATGACGCGCTGGGAGAGACCGGCGTCGGCAAGGGCCGGGGCCTCCCCGTCGCTGTGGTAGAGGACGTGGACGGAGGCCAGGCCGACCTCCCGGGCGGTGTGGGCAGCAAGCTGTACAAGGAGTCTGGCGGCGACCGACGGGTCGAGGTCGGCGGCGGCAAGGATGCGTCGCCCCGTGACCGGCGAGAACGGCACGCCGACCACGAGCTTCGGGTAGAAACGGCCGCCGACTGCCTGCACCGCGTCGCCGAATGCCCAGTCCCGCGAGAAGTCGCCCATGCCATCGTTCTTGATGTAGGCGGGGGCGGCCGCGATCAGGTCGTCGTCCGCGCCCCAGGCGGTGAGGTGGAAGGGGAGCCAGCCGCGGTCGGGCGCCACGCAGCCGTTCCGCTCGAGGGCTTCGAGGAACGTCCAGGACAGGAAGGGGCGATCACCGGGCCGGAGCAATCGGTCCCAGGCTTCTTGCGGAATGTCCGCGATCGACTGGACGATTCTGAGTTCGACCTGGCGCTGCTCGGTGCGGTCTCCTGCCTGGGCCGCAGCATCGTCCATCCGGCGAGTCTTGCATGGCGGTCGCGACGCGCGGACCGTCAGTAGCCGAGCGCCGCTCCGTCCTTGCGCGGGTCCGAGGCGCCGTAGAGCGTTCCATACCGGTCGACCCTGATTGCCTGGGCGCCGCCGAACTCGGCGCCGCCCGCGCTGCGGACCCGGTGGCCGAGCGCCGCGAGTCCCTCCACGGTTTCGGGCTCCATGCCTCGTTCGCACAGGAGGTCGAGGCCGGCCGTGTGGCGCCACCGGGGCCGGTCGATGGCCGCCTGGAGGGAAAGCCCGTGGTCGTAGTGGTTGGTCAGGAGCTGCACGTGTCCCTGGGGCTGGAACGGACCGCCCATCACGCCGTAGCAGAGCTCGAGCCGGCCCCGGTCCAGGACCATGCCGGGAATGATCGTGTGGAATGGACGCTTGCCGGGACGGTACTCGTTCGGATGGCCGGCCGTCAGGCTGAAGCCGGCGCCCCGGCAGTGGAGCATGATCCCCGTGTCCCCGCCGGCGATCGCCGCTCCGAAGGGCGCGAACAGGGAGTTGATGAAGGAGGCGGCGTTGCCTTCGCCGTCGACGACGGCCAGGTAGACGGTGTCGGAGCCCACCGCGCCGCCGCCGGTTGGGATGCCGCCGGGCGCGGGGCCGTCGGCCGGCCGACCGGGGTCGATCAGGCGGCTGCGCTCGCGGGCGTAGGCCTTGTCCAGCAGTTCGGCCAGCGGGACGCCTCCGGAGCCCCGAAGCGGCTCGTTCTCCGGATCGCCGACGTGGGCGTGGAGGTCGGCGTAGGCCAGCTTCTTCGCCTCGACCAGCAGGTGAGTGTGCCGGGGGCCGGCCAGGTCCATGGAGCCGAGGTCGAAGTTCTCCAGTAGGTTCAGCATCAGCAGAACGCCAAGTCCCTGGCCGTTGGGCGGCAACTGGAAGACTCCGCGGCCGCGGTACAGCGTGCCGATCGGATCGACCCAGGTCGAGCGATGCCGTCGGAAGTCCTCGAGCTGGAGGAAACCGCCCGTGTCGCGCGCGTAGCGGACGATCTCCTCAGCGATCGGCCCCTCGTAGAAGGCGTCGCGGCCGTCTTGCGCGATCTGCCGCAGCGATCCTGCGAGGGCGTGAGACTGGAACACCGCGCCCAGTGCGGGCGCTTCGCCGTCGAAGAGGTAGTGCTCCGTCGCCGCGGGATCGCAGCGCAGTCGCTCCGTACACGCTGTCCACATCGACTGGACGCGCTCGCTGACGGGGAAGCCCGCTTCGGCGGTTTCGATCGCGGGACCGAGCAGATCGGCGAAGCGAAGGCGTCCGAAGCGCTGGTGGGCCGTCTGCCAGAGATCGACCGCGCCGGGGACGGTCACGGCTGGCCAGGAGTCCGGATCGATCGCCGGGCCGGCGATGTGGGTTCGCTCCAGGGCCAGGGATGAGCGGCCGCTGCCGTTGAGCCCCAGGAGCTCGCCGCGCCCGCCGTCGGGATCGGCGAGGTGGTAGAGCAGGAAGGCGTCGCCGCCGATGCCGGTCATCATCGGCTCGACCACCGCCAGCATCGCGGCGGCCGCCACCGCGCCGTCGATCGCCGAACCACCGGCCCGAAGCATGTCGAGCCCGGCCAGGGTGGCGGCGGGGTGGGATGTGGCGACCATGCCCCGGCGCGCCATCACGACGCTGCGTCCGGCGCGATGGGGACTGGCGGCTCTAACGGAAGACGTCAAAGGTGCGGTTGAACTTGACAGCCAGGCTCCGGTCCGGCGTATCCAGGCCGAGCACACCGAACTCCGAGATCTCGTTGTAGACGACGAAGAGCCCCCGATTCGCCTCGTTCAGCCAACTGAAGCGGACGTTCGTGTTCACGCTGTGGGTCAGGTCGTTGTACTGGATCAGCGCCTGGAGGAGCAGACTGGTGCTGAAGGCGTACGTGACGCGCAGGCTGCCGAGGTGGGTCTTGAAAGCGCCCATCGGGAGGTCGATGTCGTTGTAGGACCAGCTCAGCTCGGATGTCAGGTAGTCGCCGAGGCGGATGCTCAGCCAGGGATCCAGTACGAGCTGGTCGCCGCCGAAGAAGCCCCCGCCCTGGACTCTGACGAACAGGCTCACGGCACGTCCCCGGTTCGTGTTGCCGAACAGGAAGAAGCCGTGGTCGTCGTACTCCCCGGCGGGTACGTGCACGATGCCGGCGAGCGTGAAAGGTTCGAGCAGCCCCTCGTAGCGGCCGCCGGCGGAGAGGCTGATCTGCGCGCCGTTCCGGAACTCGACTTCACCGCCGACCGAGTAGCGCTGCGTTTCCTGGTAGCCGTCGAAGTTCCAGAAGCCGTCGTAGAAGGCACGCGGACCGAACTCCTTGACGCGGCCCTCACCGGCCGGGCGGAAACGGCGCCGGATGTAGCCGTTGAACTGGCGGTAGCCGGAGCGGCTGAGGAAACCGACCTCGGGGTTGAAGTCCTCGCCGACCTCGGCATAGCCGAGACGCCAGCGCCAGAACGGGGAACTGTAGCCGCCGTCGAGGCCGAAACCGTGGTCCCGGCCAGTCAGGCCGGGGGTTTCCGTCCGGGCCGCCCAGCCCGACACGTCCGTGAACTGCCCGATTCCTATCTGGCCATCGACGGCGTAGGTCCGGTTGTAGTCGCCGTCCGGCGCCAGCGAGCCGGTGCCCTCGCGGTTGACGACCAGCACGCCGGCCCGGCTCCGGTTGCGGTATTCGCGGCCGAGTCGCGCGACGGTGAAGTTGTTGCCGTGGAGGTCCCCCAGGTCGTCGGTCTGCATGTTCAGGAAGCCGACGTTGAATCCACCGGCCCTCCCGGACAGGCGGGCGCCGCCGAGGATGGGCACGGGCATGCCGCCGCTCAGACCGATCCGGCGGCTGAAGAAGAGCTCGGTGCCGCCCCGGAACGAGGACCGGCCGCCGACGCGGAACAGACCGGAGTTCTCCAGGAAGAAGGGTCGCTTCTCGGGGAAGAACAGGCTGAAACGGTCCAGGTTGATCTGCTGATCGTCGGCCTCCACCTGGGCGAAGTCGGTGTTGACGGTCACGTCGAGCGTGAGGCTCGGGGTGACGCTGTACTTCAGGTCCATGCCGACTTCGGTGTCGTCGACGCTGCCGTCCACGTTCTCGCGTCCCGTGCTCAGGACGTAGGGAGTCAACTGCAGATTGCGCTGGCGCGGCGGTTCCACGCCGACCAGGTGCCCGGCTTCCGACACCCGGAACACGTCGTGCTGGCGGCCGAGGTGGGCCCAGAACGCGGTCTCGTTCTTGCGTCGGATGTTGCGCTCGAAGTTCAGGCCCCAGACCGCCCGGTCCGATCCGTACCGGAGACTGCGGAAGGGAATCGCCATCTCCGCGCTCCAGCCGAAGTCGCCGCTCGACGTCCGCACTGTCCAGGAGGTGTCCCAGTCCAGATTGGCGCCGCCGGAACTGCCGCTGCGGGAGGAACCGCCGCCACGTCCCTGGTTCGTGAACTGGCCGTCGTACTGGATGCCCGCGATGTTCGTCCCGAAGACGAAACCGTTCTGCCGGTCGCCGTACGTGTCGAGAACGACCCGGAAGCTGTCCTCGTTCTGGAGCATGGCGTCGCGGCGGCTGTCCGAGATCGCCAGGGAGGAAGCGTCACGGTCGAAACAGATGACTGCGATGTAGAGGTTGGCGCTGTCGAACGCCACCCGCACCTCGGTGCGTTCGCTCGCCGGTTGACCTTCGAACGGCTCTACCTGTTGGAAGCCGGTGCCGTAGTCGACGTCGAGCCAGAGCTCTTCGCCGAGCACGTCGCCGTCGATCATGGGGGCCTCAGCGAGACGCTGGGCGCGCAGCCGGGGGCGATCGCTTCGCGTCTCGACCTGCGCTGCCGCGACGCCGTCGCCGGCCGCAAGGAGGGCGATCAGCGCGATAGCGCCGCGCTGGAGGTGTTGTCGCGGCATCGAACGATTGCGGTGCGGGTTTTCTTCTATCGGCCGGCTGGCGGTTGGACGGCGGGAATCGCCAGCTCCCGGGCTCGCCGGTTCAGTTCTGCAAGCTGTGGTCCGGTCAACTCGGATACGGCCTCGAGGATCGGCAGGAGTTCGGCCTCGAGGTCCTCAAGGCGACGCCGCGCGCCGGCCGTCGGCCGGGCGGTGTTGCCGAAGACGTGAGTGTAGAGGTACGCGTACTGGTTGTCGATCCGGGGCTGGAAGTTCAGCGCGTCCTGGGAGACGCGGCTCCGCGACTGGATCAGGCGCTCGTCGAGTTCCCCGGCTCGCTCCAGGATCGCCTCGACGGCAGGTCTCAGCTCCGGGGCGCCGGCCTCGTCGAGGCGTTCCTCGAGGGCCCCGGCCTGGTCCCGGACGCTGCGCAGGCCGGCGATCGCGTCGTGGGTCGCCGTCAACCGCGCCGACAACTGGTCCAGCATCGCGTACTGCTCCTCCAGATCGGCTTGGGAGATGTCCTCGAGCCGCGGGTCGGCGAGCACCTCGAAGGATCGGCTGTCTACCCAGTCGCCCGTCTCGGGCTCGGCGCCGCCTACCGTCAGCATTGCCTGGTAGGTCCCCGGCGGCAGGTAGGGGCCGCCGGTGTACGACAGCGACATGATGGCGCCCTCGACCAGGTGGGGCGCCTGGCCGCGCAGGTTCCAGACGACCCGGTTGAGCCCGACCTTCGCCTCGAAGGACTCGATCCGTGGACGCTCGTCCTCGCCGCCCTCGATCTCTTCGCCTTCCGGTACTGACACGAAGCGCCGCAGAACCCTGTCGCTGCCGTCAGGGGAGATCACCAGTTCGACCCGGCTCGCCGGCTCTTCCGGGAGGTCGAACCAGATCGAGGCGCCGTTGACGAAGCCGCCGCCTCCGCCGGGCCGGTCGATGCGAACCACCGGTTCGGGCGAGAAGAGCCGGGGCACATCGCGCTTGGCGCCCGCGGCGACTTCCCCGGCGAGCTCGCGTACGGCGCCGAGATCGTCGAGCACCCAGAAGCTCCGGCCCTGGGTCGCGAGCACCAGGTCCGGGTTGCCGGCGTTGTGGTGAATCAGCAGGTCGGTGATCGGCGTCCGCGGCAGGTTCAACTGGAACGACTGCCAGGAGTCGCCCCCGTCGAAGGAGGCGTAGAGGCCGAACTCGGTGCCGGCGAAAAGCAGGCCGGCGGCTCCCGGGTCCTCGCGGACGACGCGCACGAAATGGTCGGCCGGCAGACCATCGGTCACGGTGGTCCAGCTTCTGCCGCCGTCGTCCGTGCGGAAGATGTACGGCGTGTAGTCGTTCATCCGGTAGCGATACACGCCGACGTAGACGCGCCCCGGATCGTGTTGCGAAACGTCGATCGAGTTGACCGTGCCGTCGGCCGGCATTCCCGCCGGCGTGACGTCGACCCAGGTGGCGCCGTTGTCCCGGCTGACGTGGATGCGGCCGTCGTCGCTGCCCGCCCAGATCTCGCCCGCCGTCTGCGGCGATTCGGCGAGCGCGAAGACCGTGTTGTAGACCTCGACGCCGGTGTGGTCGTGCTGGACGGGGCCGCCGGGCACGCCCTGCTTTTCGTCGTCGTCGGTCGTCAGGTCGGGCGAGATCGTCTCCCACGTCCAGCCGCCGTCGCGGGTGCGATGGACGTAGTTCGAGGTGTGGTAGACGACGTCCGGATCGTGCCGGGAGATGAGGATCGGCGCGTTCCACTGGAAGCGGTAGCGCAGGTCGCGCGGCGCCGTGCCGTCCTGCATCTGGGGGTAGAGGATCATGTTGCGGGCCGTGCCGCTGCGGTGGTCGTAGCGGTCGATCCGGCCCAGGTAGTTGCCCGAGTAGACGAGGTGGGGCTGCTCGGGGTGGACGGCGATGTGCCCGCTCTCGGCGCCGGCCACCGAATGCCAGTGCTGGGTCGGCGTCAGCTCGGGCATCGGCCGGGACGGCACCGAAATCGTGCTGTTGTCCTGCTGGGCGCCGTAGATGCGGTAGGGGAACTGGTTGTCGACGGTGACCCGGTAGAACTCGGCGGTCGGCTGGTTGTTCTGGCCGGACCAGGAACGGCCGCCGTCGACGCTGACGTTGGCGCCGCCGTCGTTCCCCTGCACCATGATGTGGGGTTGCTCCGGGTTGATCCAGAGGTCGTGGTTGTCGGCGTGCGGTGTGCCCACCCGTTCCCAGGTGGCCCCGGCGTCGACGGAACGGAAGAAGCGGACGTTCGAGCCCCAGACCGTGTTCGGATCGGCCGCGTCGGCGTCGATGTGGCTGTAGTACCAGCCGCGGGTGAGCAGTTCCGGCTCGTCGCTCACCTTCTTCCAGGTGTCGCCGTGGTCCTCGGAGCGAAAGATGCCGCCGCGGCCCTCCGCCGCGGTGATGATCGTCCACAGACGCCCGCGCCGCGCCGGCGACGCGGAGACGCCGATCCGGCCGAGGATACCGGTGGGCAGGCCGCCCTCGAGCTGCTCCCAGGTGTCGCCGCCGTCCGTCGAACGGAACAGGCCGCCCTCGTCGCTGCCGTCGATCAGGGTCCAGGGCTTGCGCTCGACCCGCCAGGCCGCAGCGTAGAGGACGCGGGGGTTGAAGGGGTCGAGCTCCAGGTCGGCGATCCCGGCGTCGTCCGAGATGTAGAGCACCTGCTCCCAGGTTGCCCCGCCATCGGTTGAGCGGTAGACGCCGCGTTCCGGGTTGCTGCCGAAGATCTGGCCGAGCACGCCGACCCAGAGCACGTTCGGGTCGTTCGGATGCACCTCGACCTTGCTGATGGCGCCGGCCCGCGGCAAGCCGATGTGCTGCCAGCTCTCGCCAGCGTCGATGGAGCGGTACACGCCGTCGCCGATGGACACGTTGCCGCGGGGCTGGGCCGATCCCATACCGACGTAGATCACGTTCGGATCGCTCGGCGCCACGGTCACCGCGCCGACGGAGCCGGCCTTGAAGTAGTCATCCGTCAGGTTCTCCCAGGAGAGTCCCGCGTTCGTCGTGCGCCAGACGCCGCCGCCGGTCGAGCCCATGTAGAACGTGTAGGGGTGCGACGTGTGACCAGCGACCGCGGTCACCCGGCCGCCGCGGCTGGGGCCGACGAGCCGGAACTCGATTCCCTCGAAGGGATCGGAGTCCTCCTGAGCCGCTGCTGGCGCGGCGGCGAGTGCGATCGCAAGAAGAACCGATGCGTGCCTGGCACTACTGTCTGGACCGATCATCGGCGTGTAGTCTACGCTGCCGCGCACGCTCCGCGCGGCTGCTACATTCGGCCTCATCGTGAGCGCCGAGCCCGCCGCCCGCTTCGTCATCTACACCGACGGCGGCGCCAGCCCGAACCCCGGCCCGGGCGGTTGGGCGGCCATCATCCTGGACCAGGCAGGCAGCACGGAGGAGATCTCCGGCGGAGCGCCGAGCACGACGAACAACCGGATGGAGCTCATGGCGGCCATCTCGGCGCTCGCCTACCTCGGTGCTCCGAGCGCAGTGGAGCTCTACACGGATTCCCAGTATCTGCGGCAGGGCATCACCTCATGGCTCGGGCGCTGGCGGGCTCAGGGCTGGCGGCGCCGCGACGGGGGTCCGGTCAAGAACGTCGACCTGTGGCGGCGGCTGGAGGGTCTGGACCGGCGCCACCGGGTGAGCTGGCACTGGGTCAAGGGTCATGCCGGCAACGAGTGGAACGAGCGGGTGGACACGCTGGCCAGCGCCGAGATCGCGGCCCGGGGCGGCGGCGCCGCCGCGGAGCCGGGTTCCGATGAAGCCGTCCCGCCGGACAGCGTGCGGATCTTCCTCAAGGTGCGGTGCGTCGGCAGCCACGGCGCCTGGGTTGCCGACGTGGTGACGCCCGCCGGCACGGTCGAACAAACCGGCGAGGCGGAGGACACGACACCGAACCGGCTCGAGCTCGAGTGCGTCCTGGAGTTGCTCGGCGATCTGCCGCCCGGCCAGGCCGCGGCTGTCTACACCGGCAACGACTACCTCAGGCGCGGCGCCGCCCTCTGGATCCATGCCTGGAAGCGAAACCGGTGGCGGACCAAGAGCGGCGGGCCGGTCAAGAACGCCGAACTCTGGCACCGGCTCGATCGCCAGCTCGAAGAGCGGCGCGTGCAGTGGCCCGGGCCGACGGGCGAGGCGGGGGAGCGGCTCAAAGAGCTGAAGGAGCGGGTGCGCGAGCTCTTCTGAGGCGCGGGCTTCCTAGACGGCCTGCTCCCGGGTCGCCAGAAAACGGACTTCCGGCGCGTTCTCCGCGGCTCGATCGAGCCAGTAACGGTTGGCGGCCAGGAAGAGAGGTGCGCCGTTGTGGTCGTGCGCGATCTTCGTCTCGTTGCGGCGCACGAAGTCGCGCACCGCGCGATCGTCGTCGGCCTCGATCCAGCGTGCCAGGGACATCGCCGTTGACTCGAAACGCACCGGCACCGCGTACTCGGTGCGGATGCGGTCGGCGAGCACGTCGAACTGGAGGGTGCCGGCGACGCCGACGATCCAGTCGTTGCCGTTCCGGGTGCGGAACACCTGGGCCACGCCCTCTTCCGCGAGCTGGAGCAGCGCGCGGCCGAGGTGCTTCGCCCGTAGCGGGTCCTCGGGCCGGACCCGGCGCAGGAGGTCGGGGGCAAAGCTGGGTACGCCGACGAAGCGGATCGGTTCGCCGGCCGACAGGGCGTCGCCGATGCGCAGGTTGCCGTGGTTCGGGATGCCGATGATGTCGCCGGGCCAGGCTTCCTCGGCGAGTTCCCGGTCCTGGGCCAGGAACAGGACCGGGTTGTGAATGTTCAGGGTGCGTCCACTGCGTGGATGGAACAGGCGGATGCCGCGATGAAAGCGCCCCGAGCACAGCCGCACGAAGGCGATCCGGTCGCGGTGCTTCGGGTCCATGTTCGCCTGGATCTTGAACACGAAGCCGGTCACTGTCCGCTCGCCGGGAGCGACCGTTCGCTCGGCCGCCTGCTGTGGTTGCGGCGCCGGCGCGTGGCGGGCGAGGCCGTCGAGTAGGGACCCGACGCCGAAGCTGCGCAGTGCGCTGCCGAAGTAGACGGGAGTCCGGTTGCCCGAAAGAAAGGCGTCGGTGTCGAACGGCGGACAGAGTTCGCGCACCATCTCGACTTCCTCGCGCAGCCTGGCCGCCGGTCCGCTGCCGAGCGCGCCGTCGATGTCGGGGGAGTCGAGGCCGGGTACGACCCGTTCAGCGGCTCGGCGTTCCCTGTCTCCCGGTGCGACCAGGATCAGCCGGTCGCCGACCAGGTCGTAGCTTCCCTGGAAGCTCCGTCCCATGCCGACCGGCCAGGTCATCGGAGCGACCTCGAGTTGCAGGGTGTCGGCGATCTCGTCGAGCAGATCGAACGGATCGCGCGCGTCGCGGTCCAGTTTGTTGATGAAGCTTGTGATCGGCATGTCGCGCAGGCGGCAGACCTCGAACAGCTTCCGTGTCTGCGTTTCGATGCCCTTGGCGGCGTCGAGCACCATGACCGCCGAGTCGACCGCGGTGAGGGTCCGGTAGGTGTCCTCGCTGAAGTCCTCGTGGCCGGGAGTGTCCAGCAGGTTGAACGTGTTGCCTTCGTGCTCGAACGTCATGACGGAAGCGCTGACGGAGATCCCTCGTTCCCGCTCCACCTTCATCCAGTCCGAGCGGGCCCGGCGGGCCTCCCCCCGGGCCCTCACCGCCCCGGCGAGCTGGATCGCGCCGGCGTAGAGCAGGAGCTTCTCGGTCAGCGTGGTCTTGCCCGCGTCCGGGTGGGAGATGATGGCGAACGTGCGGCGGCGGGAAACCGCTTCGGCGAGGGTGGTCATGGCGGCGCGGGAGTCTATAGTCGGGCGCTCCGCCTGGGCCGTGCCAGAATGCCGGCCCGTCCCGCTTGGCCGGGGCAACAGCCGCCCGAGGTAACTGCATGAGTGATCTGTCCGCATTCCGTGAGGAAGCCCGCGCCTGGGTCGAGGGCAACGCGCCCGAATTCCTGCGCGGCAAGGCTGCCGACCCGAACGCCTGGGCTGCAGGCGGCCGCAAGGCGCCCTTCATCTATCCTGAGAGCCGCGACTGGCTGCTGGCGGCGGCCGATCGGGGACTCTCGGTGCCGACCTG
This sequence comes from Holophagales bacterium, assembly GCA_009836625.1. GTDB lineage: Bacteria > Acidobacteriota > Thermoanaerobaculia > Multivoradales > Multivoraceae > Multivorans. The sequence continues at coordinate 536,002 of VXVC01000004.1, read as the reverse complement.
GCCCGAGGAGTACGGCGGCGCCGGCCTCTCCCGCGACGAGGCGGCCGTCCTGCACGAGGAGATAGGGCGGCTGGCCCTGCCGCTGCCGCTGACCGGCTTCGGCTACAGCATGATCGGGCCGACGCTGCTCGATCACGGCACGGAGGCGCAGAAGGCGGAACACCTGCCGAAGATCGCGCGCGGCGAGATCCGCTGGTGCCAGGGGTACTCGGAACCGAACGCCGGATCCGACCTGGCCTCCCTGGCCACATCGGCGGTGCGGGACGGCGACTTCTACGTGATCAACGGGCAGAAGATCTGGACTTCCGGCGCCGACCAGGCGGACTGGATCTTCATGCTCGTGCGCACGAACCCGGACGTCAAGAAGCAGCGCGGCATCACCTTCATCCTGGTCGACATGGCGTCGCCGGGTGTCGAGGTGCGGCCGATCCGGCTGATCAGCGGCGCCTCGCCTTTCTGCGAGACGTTCTTCCACGACGTGCGAACGCCGGTCCACCAGGTCATCGGGGAGGTGAACGGCGGCTGGACGGTGGCGAAGGCGCTGCTCGGCCACGAGCGGACCTCGATCGGCGGCATGGGACGCGGCGGCGCGAGAGCTTCGCTGCCGGACATGGCGCGCGACTACGTGGGTGTCGACGGGATGGGCCGGATCGACGATCCGGCGATCCGGGAGCGGGTGACCCAGTGCGAGATGGACGCGATGTCCTACGGGCTGACGATCAAGCGTCACGGCGACGGGCTGGAGGCGGGGCACAAGCCCGGGCCGGAGAGCTCGATGTTCAAGTACTACGGGACCGAACTGAACATGCGTCGCGAAGAACTGATGCTCTCGATCCGCGGCCCCCAGGCCCTGGGCTGGGAAGGAGAGGGCTTCGAGCCGGCCGAACTGAACCAGACCCGCACCTGGCTCCGGTCGCGCGCGAACAGCATCGAGGGCGGGACGTCGGAGATCCAGTTGAACATCATCGCCAAGCGCGTGCTCGGGTTGCCGGACTGATGGCTCCGCTGGTTCTCACCGCTCCCCAGAACATGCTGGCGCGGACGGCAGCCGAGCTGGTCCGGAAGCACGGCGGCGTCGACCGCCAGCGGAAACTCCGCGACGAGGGCGCCGGACTCGGATACAGCCCCGAAGTCTGGTCCGAGATGGCGGACCTCGGCTGGCTGGGGATTCCCTTCGCGGAGGCGCACGGCGGCCTTGGCATGGGCATGGCCGAGACGGTGCTGATCACGGAGGCGATGGGCCGCGGCCTGGCGCCCGAGCCGTTCGTGTCGGCGGTCGTCTTCGCGGGCGGGCTGCTTGCGGACGCCGGCAACGCGGAGCAGCAGGCTGAGTGGCTGCCGCGGCTGATCGATGGAGAGAAGCGCCTGGCGCCTGCGCTGCTCGAAGCGGGAAGCAGATACGGGCTCGACCGGGTCGAAACCAGGGCGCGGGCGAACGGCGGCGGTTGGTCGCTGTCGGGCGAGAAGGTCCAGGTGGTCGGCGGTGTCGGCGCCGACGGGTTCGTGATCGCAGCCCGGACCGAAGGCGGCGACAGCGGTCTGACGCTCTTCCTCGTGCCGGCGGAGTCGGACGGTATCGAGGTGGTGGCTCAAGGCCGGGTCGACTCCCGCAACTCGGCGATCGTGCGGCTGAGCGACGTTCACGTGGCGGCCGGCGCCGTCCTGGGCGACGTCGGCGGCGGGCTGGAACCGCTCGGCAGGGCGGTGGACCGGGCCACGGTCGCTGTGTGCGGTGAGATGCTGGGATTGATGACGGAGGCCTTCGAGCGGACGATCGAGTACCTCAAGTCGCGCAGCCAGTTCGGCGTTCTTATCGGCACCTTCCAGGCGCTCAAGCATCGGGCGGCGAAGATGTTCATCGAGATCGAGCTGTCGCGTTCCGCCGTCATGTCGGCGGCGCGGGCGCTCGACGAGGACAGCGACGACGCGGAACTCCAGGTCTCGAACGCCAAGGCGCGCTGCTCGGACGCCCTGATCCTGGTGACCAACGAGGCCCTGCAGATGCACGGCGGCATCGGCATGACGGACGAGCACGACATCGGCCTGTTCATGAAGCGGGCCCGGGCCCTCGAGTTCGCCTTCGGCGACGCCGCCTTCCACCGCCAGCGCTTCGCCCGCCTGCGCGGCTTCTGAGTACGACTGCCGCCGGCAACAGGCCGGGGAGGAGGGTCCCAGGGGACGCTCACCCCCTCTCGGTGGATGAGGGGGTGGGGGTTCGCTTCGGTCGGCTGCGCTCCGTGAGGTTGTCGGCTGCTGGCAGGACATCGGCAGTCGCTGGCCTCAAGCCCCCTGGGACCCTCCTCTCCGGCCTGCTGCCAGCTGGATGTCGGTGGAACCCGCGCACGAGGTTCAGGAGTGCCACACACGGTGTGTGCGGGCGCCCCGTGAGCCTGGCAGCTACAACTCCAACCGCAAGCCGATGCTGAGGATCCGGCCCAGGGGGTTGTGGGTCGAGGGGTCGTAGTTGATTTGGCGGAAGACGCGGGGTGGATCCTGGTCGCCGAGATTGAGGATCGAGGCGAAGAGGGTGGCGCGGTCGCCCGGGATGGACCAGGAGACGTGGAGGTCGTGGGTGGCGAAGGCGTCGATGGGGTAGTTGTCGCCCCAGGGGGCGGGGGCGTCGTGGACATAGGAATCGGTGTAGTTCAGGTGCCAGCGGCCGGTAAAGGGGCCGAACGTGTAGCCGGCGAAGAGACGGCCCTTGAACTCCGGCAGGGCGCGGGCGAGGGAGGTGTCGTAGTTCAGCCTTCCCTTCGCGTCGTAGGGGTCGCCGAGTTCCCAGCCGTCAATGCGCCAGGACAGGGTGGTTGTGCCTGAGACGCCCAGGGTCAGACGTCCCGGGCCCGCGTTTCTCTGGAGGTCGGCGCGGAAGTCGATGCCGTCGGTCTCGATGCCCGGGCCGTTGACGATCCGTACGGCGAGCGTGTCGAGGTTCTCGAGGCTGGGGACGCCGCCGCTGATGGTCAGCCCGTCGAACCAGGGGGAAGCCTCGTCGCACAGCGGATGGTTCGCGGGCGGGCAGGCGAGGCCGAGAATGGAGTTGAAGGGCTGGATGACGAGCGGGTCGGTGAAGTCGTAGCGCCAGTAGTCGATGGTGGCGAAGACGCGGCCGCTGCCGCCGCCGAGGCCGCTGCGCTCGAACACCAGGCCCGTGTTGAGCGTCGTGGCCGACTCCGGGTCGAGCGCCGGGTCGCCGTGAATGTGGATCGGTTTGAACGTGCCGATGCGGCCGATGAAGAACCGCGAGGTGTCGGCAATTCCATCGATCGTCTGGTTCAGTGTCGGCCCGCGGAACGTGGTGCCGAAGGAGCCGCGCAGGGCCAGCGCGTCCGTGGCCTGCCAGCGCAGGGCCAACTTGGGGTCGAGACTCGAGCCGACGTCGCCGCCGTAGTCCTCGAAGCGGAGCGACACCTGGCTTTCGACCGAGGGGGCGAGCGGCAGCGAGAGTTCGCCGAACACGGATCCGATGCCGCGATCGTCCTCGATCGGGAAGACGGGCGGCAGGTAGGCGAACACGCCCTCGCGCTTCTCGCACGATGTGACGTCCGGCCCGCCCGGGCAGGGGTAGATCGCGATGTCGTGCAGGGCGCCGCCTCGCGGTGTCGGCGCGCCGACGGTGTACGGATTCAGTTCGTACGTTTCGCCGCGCCATTGGACTCCGGCCGCGTACTCCGCCGCGCCGCCGGGGAGACTCCAGTCCAGCAGGCCGCTCGCCACCGCTTCGACGACGAGCAGCGACGTCTCGCCCCGGCTGCCGAGGATCGTCGTCAGGTAGTCGTGCAGGGGACCGTTGTCGAACGCCGGATCGTAGTCGGGGTTCGAGGCGTTCGGTACCAGGGGATGGGGCCTGATGGAGTTGGAGAACGGGATCCAGTAGCGGCAGTTGCCCTGCCCCGCGTACCGGCGCAGGGTGTCCAGGGAGAAGCTCAGATTGCCGCCCTTGTCGTACTCGTTCGGCGCCTGTTGCTCGCAGGCAAGGCCGCCGAGACCGGCCAGCGCGCGCCGGGCGCGGTAGTGCAGGGCGTCGCCGTCCTCGAACCTGCGATCGGCGCTCGACCAGGAGGTGCGGAACGCCCAGAGGGTCTCGCCGGTCACCCCTTCGAGGTCGAACGCGAACCGTTCCGTGTCGGACTCGCGGATGTGGCTGCGCAGGGGACCTTCCTGGCCGAACATCCTGCCTCGAATCCACGCCACTTCCTGCCAGGCCGGGTCGATTCCCGCCGCGTCCTGGGCGCCGCCGTCTCCCTGCCAGCCGCACCAGGGGGCGTCGCAGAAGGCGTAGGCGCCGTACAGATCCGGGTAGAGCCGTGCCATGTCGACCAGCCCCGGGTTGTTCGCCCGCACGGAACGGGTGAGATCGACGACCTTGTTCGGCGGATAGCCCGGCGAGGTCTGCCAGGAAGGCACGTCGCCCCTGGCGAACAGGACCTCGGCGCCGATGTGCCAGCCGCCCTCCGTGTCCCACGAGGCTTCGGTGAACCACTGACCACGGCGCGTGTCCTGCACCAAGTTGTCGAACGGCGTGTACTGGACGCGGCAGAGAGGGCTGTCGGGGCTGCTGACCGCGCCCCCGACGCGCTCGCAGTTCGGGTCGCGGATCGCTGGCGCGCCCGAGAGCGGGTAGAACACAGCCGGCCGGCCGGTCCCCGACCAGCCCCCCCGGGGATTGTCGGCGTAGGGCCGAACGGCCCAGTCGCGGTCGCGGAGCCGGATCGGACTCCGCCGCGAAAGACCGAGGGAACTGGCGGCATGACCCCGTCCTCCGCCGAACGGTCCGCCGCCAATGAGGCCGACCTCGCCGTCGCCGTTCGAACCGTCGATCACGCTGTGCTTGCCCTCGAAGGACAGACCGTCGAAGTGGCTCCGGGTGATCACGTTCATCACGCCGGCGATGGCGTCGGAGCCGTAGGTCGCGGCGCCGCCGTCACGCAGGAACTCGACCTGCTCGACCGCGACCATGGGCAGCACGCTCGTGTCGACGATGAGCTGCGCCTGGTCCGGGATGGCGCCTGGAGACCAGGTCAGGCGGTCGCCGTTGAGCAGCACCAGGGATCGGCTCGGTCCAAGGCCGCGCAGGTTGAGCGTCGAGCGGTCCTCGTTCGTGCGCGCGCCGAACTGGTCGGACTCGAGGTCGGCACCGAGGCTGAACGAGAGGTTGCGGATGACGCCGAGCATGCTGGGCGAGCCTTCCGCCTCCAAGTCGTCGCGAGACACAACGGAGACGGGCTGCGCGGCGTCCTCGGGGGTGCCCGGAATCCAGGAGCCGGTGACGGTCACCGTGTGGCTGAAGGTCTCGACTTCGTGCGTGTGGTGTTCCTGGTCGTGCCCGGCCTCCCCCGCGCCCGCGTGTTCGTGCTCGTCCGCGTGGTCGTCATCGGTCTCCTGGGCAATGGCCCCGGACGCCAGGAGGACGGCCGCCGCCGACACGATGAGCGCTCGCCGGGAGGTGGAGCGGAGGACGGCCGACATAGCTTCTCGCCTGACGCTGAACGGCCGGTGGCGGCTCAACCGGCGAGGGTCATCGTGGCGATGGCGAGCACGCGCCGTGCCCGCGGTAGGCCTCGGCTCGAATCCGATTCCACGGCGCACCCCGGAACTCGGTCGTCAATCCGCTGCCCCCGTAGCTCGGAAAGTCCAGATGCCGTTGTGCCGCTTTCCGGCGTGCTTCCAGGCTACGCTGCAGGCCTTCCTCGACCAGGCTGCGGAGAGTCGTACCCTCTCTTTCGGCCACCGCCTGTGCCTGCTCGAGCAACTCATCGTGAAGCTCGACGGTGATCTTCATGCGAACTCGGCGATCAGCTCACGATGCGGTTCGGGTTCATGCCCGAGCAGCCGTCGTGCCTTGCCGCGGTGGAGCAGCGTCCCGTGTAGCAGGAGTCGCCAGCGAAACCCTGTGGGCGCACGTTCCGAATCCAGCGTTCGACGTTGGCCTGGACCTCGGTCGCGCTCTGGCCGTGCTCCGTGATGAGCACCTTCGACAGGCCCCACCAGGCCCGACCCAGGTTGCACTGGCAGCAGCACGTGTAAGCCGAGCGGTCGCTGCAGCAGGGGGCGGGAATCGGCGTCAGAGCGGCGCGCTTGATCTCTTCCTGATCAGGGGTCAGTTCGATCTCCGCGTCGTACGCGATCAGCCGCTCCATTGGCAGCGCGAGCAGCGTGGCGACTGGATCGTCGCTGGCCGCCGTCGCGGGGGGCGGCGACGATTCGCCGCAGCCCGAGAGGGCCAACACGCCCAGAAGGAGAACGGCAGTGGTGGCACAAAGGCGGAAACGGTCGGAGCGAGGTGTCATGCGGGGGATTCTACGCTTGTCTCAACCGCAGGTTGCTGCCGAACCTCGATAAACGCGGTAGCCGGCCCAGTGGTACGGATGCAAAGCATCGAACTCCACGGGCTCCCGGCCCTCGCCCTGTTCGAAACGAAGCGGCTCGGCCAGGAGCCTGCTCTGTGCGTCTCGGAGTGCTCCGGCCGGCGTCGCTCCCTCGGCGAGCTTCTCGTAGAACGCGTCGAACAGGTGCGTCGTGGATTCGTCGACGACCGGCCAGAGTGACGCGACGACCGAACCCGCGCCCGCGGCGCCGAAGGCCTCGACGAACGGTCCCGGACCGATGCCGTGGTTCCCCGTGTCCAGACCAGAGAGGACGACCAGCGATTCGCGTTCGAGCGCGAGTCTCGACGCCAGTTGGCCTGTGCCTACGGGAATGGCCTGCTCGTCGTACCTCTCGGGGGAAAGCAGCAGGGCTGAACGGTCGGGGTTGGCCGGGTCGATCTGCGCCTCAACCGCCAGGTGAAGCAACCGGACGGCGTAGCTCTCGGCCGACTCCCAGAAGATGGCGGGTGAGGCGGCTTGACCGAACCGGGACACTACCGGCAAGCCCAGCGCGCGGATCGTGCCCGCCTGATTGCGGCGCGCGGCGTGCTGGCGCCAGGAGATGCCGCCGTCGCTCATGGAGGCGCCGAGTGGCCGTGCCGGTGGACGGTACACGGCGTCGGCGATCGCCAGCGCAACCGGCCTGTCGCTCGCCGGGCGGTCGGCGGCGTTGCCGTCGCCCAGGGCCGGGTCGATCCAGCAGAGAGTCCGCGCTTCGATCAGGTAGCGGCCCTGAGGATCGAGCGACCGCGGTGCCCGAACAACGCCGAACGCCAGGTCGCTCAACGGTCCGTTGGCGGAAAGGCCGAGCCGGGAGACACTCCCGAGCTGGTCAGCGACCGGTGCGAGCAGAAGTTCGCCCAGTTGATCTCCCAGGCGGACGATGCGACCAAGAGAAGCAGGTGGCCGGCGCAGCGCGAGCTCACGGATCTCCGTGACGAGAGGTTTCAGATCCTCCGCAGTCGTCTCCAGGGTCAGCCTCGTAGCTTCAAGGCCTGCCGGATCCGAAAGGACTGTCAGCTGCACTCGGCGACCAGGTGAGGCGTCGTAGATCAGGGTTGCGGTGCCGTCGAGCGTTGGCCGGAGATGCGCGGGGAGCGAAGCCGCGTTTACGGTGCTTTGCGCCGACGCGGCCGGTCCACCGAGAACGAACAGAACCAGAATCGCGGCCCGGACCCGAGCAGCTGCGGACCGCGCGATCCATGGTGTAGCGCGCGCCGTCGATTCGCTCGTGAGCTTCACGGAAGCACCCCGGTCCTAGAGTTCGAACCGCACGCCGATGCTGAGGACCCGGCCCAGGGGATCGTGCGTCGAGGCGTCGTAGTTCGCCGGGCGGAAGATCAGCGGTGGATCCTCGTCGGCGAGGTTGAGGATCGAGGCGAAGAGCGTGGTGCGGTCGCCGGGCAGGGCCCAGGAGACGTGGATGTCGTGGGTGGCGTGGGCGTCGACCGGGTAGTCCTCGCCCCACGGCGGCGGCGCGTCCTGGAGGAAGGAGCCAGTGTAGTTCAGCTTCCAGCGGCCGGTGAAGGGACCGCGCGAGTAGCCGGCGAAGACGCGGCCCTTGAGCTCCGGGAGCGGCCGGGCCAGGGAGGTGTCGTAGTTTAGCCGGCCCTTCGCGTCGTACGCCTCGCCGAGTTCCCAGCCGTCGATCCGCCAGGACAGCGCGTACGTGGCCGATGCGCCCAGGCGGAGGCGTCCCTGGCCCGCATCGGCCTCGAAGTCGGCCCGGAAGTCGATGCCGTCGGTCTCGATGTCCGGCCCGTTGACGATCCGCACCGACACGGCGTCGAGATTCTCGATCGTCGGTACGCCGCCGCTGATCGTCAGGGCGTCGAACCAGGGGGAGCCCGGATCGCACAGGGGATGATCGACGGGCGGGCAGGCGAGGCCGATCAGGGCGCTGAAGGGCTGGATGACCAGGGGATCCCTGAAGTCGTAGCGCCAGTAGTCCAGCGTGGCGAAGAGCCTGCTGCCGGCGCCGGCCAGACCACTTCGCTCGACCACCAGGCCGGCATTGAACGTCGTCGCCGACTCCGGATCGAGCGCGGGATCGCCGTGGATACGGACCGGCTTCGCGGTACCGATGGGACCGATGTTCTCGCGCGAGGTCTCGGCGATGCCGGAGACCGTCTGGTTCAGCGTCGGACCACGGAACGTGGTCCCCAGTGAACCGCGCAGCGCTAGCGCTTCGGTCGCCTGCCAGCGCAGCGCGACCTTCGGATCGAGGCTCGATCCGACGTCCCCACCGTAGTCCTCGAACCGGAGCGAGAGCTGGCTGTCGAGCGAGGAATGAAGAGGCAGCGACAGTTCGCCGAACACCGACCCGATGCCGCGGTCGTCCTCGGTCGAGAAGGCGGGCGGCAGATAGACGAACAGGCCCTCCGGAGTGGCGCAGGAAGTGATCTCCGGGCCGCCCGGGCAGGGATAGACCTCGATGTCGTGGAGGGCGCCGCCACGGGGCGGAGCTACGCCGACCGAGTAGGGCGTCAGCTCGTAGGTCTCGGCGCGCCACTGGGCGCCGACCGCGTACTCCGCCGTCCCCCCGGAGAGCGACCAGTTCAGCAGACCGCTGGCCACGGCCTCCAGAACGAGCAGGGTGGTTTCGCCGCGCGTCCCCAGGATCGTCGTCAGGTAGTCGAACAGGTGGCCGTTGTCGAAGGCCGGGTCGTAGTCGGGGTTCGTGACGCCGGGCACGGCGGGATGGGGCCTGATCGAGTTGGAGAAGGGGATCCAGTAGCTGCAGTCGCCCTGGCCGGCGTGCCTGCGCAGCGTTTCGAGCGAGAAGCTCAGGTTGCCGCCACCGTCGTGCTCGTTCGGCACCTGCTGCTCGCAGGCGAGGCCGCCGAGTCCCGCCAGCGCGCGCCGGAGGCGGTAGTCCAGGACATCGCCGTCCTCGAGTTTCCGCTCCGCGGCCGACCACGACGCGCGAAAGGCCCACAGGGTTTCGCCCGTCACTCCCTCGAGGTCGAAGGCGACCCGCTCGGTCTCGGACTCGCGGAAGTAGCTGCGCAGCGGTCCCTCCTGGCCGAACGTCCGGCCGCGAATCCAGGCCACCTCCTGCCAGCCGGGGTCGATGCCGGCAGCGTCCTGCGCGGCGCCGTCGCCCTGCCACAGGCAGTAGGGCGCGCTGCAGGCGGCGTAGGGGCCGTAGACCTCAGGGTAGAGCCTGGCCATGTCGATCAGGCCCGGGTTGTTCGCCCGCACCGAACGGCTGGCGTCCATGACCCTGGTCGGCGGATAGGACGGCGAAGTGAACCACGACGGCACTTCGCTGCGGGCGAGCAGGAACTCGGCGCCAAGATGCCAGCCGCCCTCCGTGTCCCAGGAGGCCTCGGTGAACCACTGCCCCCGGCGCGTGTCCTGCACGATGTTGTCGAATGCCGTGTACTGGTAGCGGCAGAGCGGACTGCCGGGGCTGCTGACCGCGCCCCCGACGCGCTCGCAGTTCGGGTCGCGGATTCCGGGAGCGTCCGAGAGCGGATAGAACGTCGCCGGACGGCCGGTTCCCGACCAGCCGCCGCGCGGGTTGTCGGCATAGGGCGCAAGCGCCCAGCGCCGGTCGAGGAAGCGGATGGGGCCGCGCCGCGAGAGGCCGAGCGAAGTGACCGCATGGCCGCGGCCGGCCGCGAAGGGCCGGCCGGCGATCAGGCCGATCTCGCCGTCGCCGTTGGAACCGTCGATCATGCTGTGCTTGCCCTCGAACGAGAGGCCGTCGAAGTGGCTGCGGGTGATCACGTTCATCACGCCGGCGATCGCGTCCGAGCCGTACGTCGCCGCGCCGCCGTCGCGCAGGAGCTCGACCCGCTCGACCGCGACCATCGGCAGGACGTTCGTGTCGACCATGAGTTGCGCCTGGTTGGGGATCGCTCCCGGCGACCAGGTCAGGCGATCGCCGTTCAGGAGAACGAGGGAGCGGCTCGCGCCGAGGCCACGCAGGTTCAGGCTCGAGCGGTCCGCCCCGGCGCGCACGCCGAACTGCTCGGAGCCGAGGTTCGCGCCGAGACTGAACGGGAGATTGCGGATGAGGTCGAACACGCTGGGCGAACCCTCCGCTTCCAGGTCGTCGCGCGACAGGACGGAAACCGGCTGCGCCGCGTCCTCGGGAGTGCCGGGGATCCAGGAGCCGGTGACCGTGACCGTGTGGCTAAAGGTCTCGAACTCGTGGCTGTGGTGCTCGTGCGCGTGGTCGGCCCCGTCCGCCTCGCCGTGTTCGTGCTCGTCTACCGGCGCCGGGCTGGCCTCCTGAGCCATCCCGGGCGCTGCGCAGAGGAAGATGATTGTCGCCGCCAGGCGCAACGGGCAGGAGGCCGTCGACATGGCCGGCGAGCCTATCCGGCGGAACCGAGTACGATGCCCGACCGATGTCCAACGTTCGACTCGAATCCGACGGCCAGATCGCTCGCATCACATTGACGCGGCGGAGGAAGGCGAATGCCCTCGACTCCGCGACCACCGTGGCGCTGCGCGAAGCGGTCACTACGTCCGCCGAGGCGAGCCCGCGCGTCGTGGTCCTTTCCGGTGACGGCGTCTTCTGCGGCGGCGCGGACATCCGGGAGATGGAGGATCTCGATGCCGTCGACGCGGAACGCTTCATCCGCGGCCTGCACCGGGCCTTTCTCGCGATCCGCGAGCACCCGGCGCCGGTCGTTGCCGAGGTGCGCGGCGCGGCTCTGGGCGCGGGCCTGGAACTCCTCGTCTCCTGCGATCTTTCGGTGGCCGCGGACGACGCGATCTTCGGGATGCCGGAACCCCATGTGGGCCTGCCTTCGGTCATCGAAGCGGCCCTGCTGCCTCACGTCGTGGGTCTGGTTCGGGCACGCGAACTGCTGTTCCTGGGCGATCCGATCGACGCCGCCGAGGCGGCCCGGATCGGGCTGGTCGGCGAAGTGGTTCCGGCCGCGGACCTGGAGGCGGCGGTGAGCGCCAAGGTCGAGCGGCTGCTGCGACTGAGCCCCGAGGCCCTGTCGCTGCAGAAGCGCCTGATCGGCCGCTGGCTCAACCTGCCGCTGGATCAGGCAGTGGAGACGGGCGTTTCCTCATTCCGGGCCGCCTTTGGCACGGACGCTCCGAAGAGGGAGATGCAGAAGTTCTGGCGGCGCCGGTCCCGCGACAGGGACGGTACCTAGTCGATCAGGCCGCGAGCCACCGCAGGCAGCCGGTGGATTCCAGCACCCCGTCGATCTCGCCGCGCTCGGAGAGTTCGCCGTACTTGCCGCGGAGCGCCCCCAGGGACCTGGCGTGGTACTTCTGCGGCTTCTGGGTCCACTTGCCGCTGCCGAGGCCGACCGAGAACTCGTCCTGGCCGCCGACGATGGCGGCGGCGTTGGCGACGCTCCAGGGCAGGAACAGTCCGCCCACCTGCTGTTCGAGCAGCGGCGTCAGGGTCGGCGCCAGAGCCGTCCAGTCCTCGAACTCGCCGTTCGCGGTCGGATCGACCAGACGCTTGACCCAGGCGACGGTGCGGGGCGCCCGCGCTTCGAGCAACGAGTTGGGAGTCGGATCGGTCCACGCCTGGTGGATCTGGAATCCGATGCCGAAGTCGCCGAACGCCGGACGATCGCCGAAGAGATAGTCACGGCCCTCGAGGTGGGCCTCGATCAGGTCGACCGTGTCGAGGAACGACTGCTCGATCTGCGGCGCGGTCTGTTCGTTGGAGCCCACGAACCAGACGCGAGGCACCATCCGCTCGCGGACCTGGGCGGTCATCGCCGTGAGCGTCTCTTCGTCCGCGCCGGGGTTCATGCCCTGGGCGATGCGGCGGGCGCCGGACTCCTGGTCCGCGGGCCGGGCCCAGCGGTAGTGGAACATCCACTTGTTGCCCCACTCGTCGCCGAACTCCTCGAGAAGAACGGAGACGAAGGCCGCGGTCGGGTCCGGCGGATGGATCGAAGGTTGAGGGAACTCAGCCTCCATCGCCTCGATGATCGGTGTCGAGTCCTGCATGCCGCGGTCGTCGGGCGTGACGACGAGCGGCACCAGGGGCAGCCTGGCGTAGCGCCGGAATTCATCCTGGTTGGCCGGACTGCGGGGGATCCACTCATGGGGGATCTTCTTGTACCGGAAGTAGGAGCGGACCTTGATGGAGTACGGGGAGAGTTCTCCGCCGAAGATTCGGTAGGGTCGGGCCATTGGCAGAAGCCTCCTGGAGGGGAGTCGTTGTCAGACGAAGGAGGCTGATCCTAGGAGGATTCTGGACCTCGTGGCAACGGCTCTCGATCTGAAACAGCGCCTGCGGAGCGCCTTCGGCCACGCCGCCTTCCGTCCCCACCAGGAGGAGGTCTGCCGTCGCACGGCGGAGGGCGCCGACGGCCTGGTCGTCATGCCGACCGGCGCCGGCAAGTCGCTCTGCTACCAGCTTCCCGGGCTGTTGCGGGGCGGTCCGACCCTCGTCTTTTCGCCGCTGATCGCCCTGATGGAGGACCAGACGGCGAAGCTCCGCGAGCTGGGCCTGCGCGCCGAACGGATCCACTCGGGCCGCCCACGGCACGAGTCCCGAGAGGCCTGCAGGCTCTACCGCGACGGCGAGCTGGACTTTCTGTTCATCGCCCCCGAGCGGCTCGGCGTCCCCGGCTTCATCGAGTTCCTCGAGCGCTGCCGGCCAGCCCTGATCGCGGTGGACGAGGCGCACTGCATCTCGCAATGGGGTCATGACTTCCGGCCCGACTACCGGCTGCTCGGGCAACGGCTGCCGCGGCTGCGGCCTGCGCCGGTGCTGGCGCTGACCGCGACCGCGACGCCGCGCAGCCAGGACGACATCGCCGCACAACTCAACCTCGAAGGCGACCAGCGCTACATCTACGGTTTCCGGCGCGAGAACCTGGCCGTGGAGGTCATCCAGAAGCGACCGTCGGCGCGTGCCGCGATCGTCGCCGAGGTACTGGGCGAAGGGGGACGCCGGCCCGCCATCGTCTATGCCCCGACGCGCAAGGAGACGGAGTCGCTCTCGGGCCGGTTGAACGAGGACTTCCCCTGCGGTGCGTACCACGCCGGGCTGCCCGCGGCCGAACGCGACCGCGTACAGGGCGCGTTTCTTGAGGGTGAGTTGGAGGCCATCGTCGCCACGACGGCCTTCGGCATGGGAATCGACAAGCCGGACATCCGCACGGTGGTCCACACGGCGATGCCGGCCTCGGTCGAGGGCTACTACCAGGAGATCGGCCGCGCCGGCCGCGACGGGGAGCCGGCGCGGGCTCTATTGCTCTACTCCTGGGCCGACCGCCGAACCCAGGAGTTCCTGCACGGGCTCTCGTATCCGGAAATCGGCGTTCTCAGGGAGCTGTACGTCGCGCTCTCGGAGGAGCCGAGGGAACAGGCCGACCTGCAGCGCCGCCTTCGTTTCAAGGAGGACCTGTTCGAAGCCGCGTTGGATCAGCTCCGCATCCACGGCGGTGCGGTGATCGGTGGCGGCTACCGGGTGCGGCGAGGCGAAGACTCGTGGCAACGGACGTACCGCGTCCAGCGACGCCATCGGCTCGACCAGATCGACGAGATGACCCGTTTCGCCGACCACCGGGGCTGCCGCATGCTGCGCCTCGTGCGGCACTTCGGCGACCGCGCCGACAGCGGCCGGCGCTGCGGCGTCTGCGACGTCTGTGCGCCCGAGGCATGCCTGGTGCGGCGTTTCCGGGCGCCGCTCGCGGAGGAGGTTCAGGCGATGGGCACGGTCGTGTCGCTGCTCCGGCGTTGTGACGGACTGGGCACCGGCCGCCTGTTTCGGGACTTCCGGGCCGTCCACGGCTCGTACGACCGCGGAGCGTTCGAAGACTTGCTGGGTGCCCTCGCCCAGTCGCGAATCCTGTTCGTCGAGGAGGACTCGTTCCAGAAGGACGGCGAGACGATCCGCTATCAGCGAGCCGGCCTGACGCCGAGTGGCCGGCGCCGGGGCGTCGACCTGGCGGAGCAGGTTCTGCTGCCGGACGACCCGCCCGACGAACCTCCGGCCCGGCGCCGGCGCGGCGGGGCTGTCGCTCCGATCGAGTTCGCCGAGTCGGACGCGGATCCGGCACTCGTTGAGGCGCTGCGGGAGTGGCGTGGGAAGGTCGCGCGCGAGAAGCGGCTACCGGCGTACACGGTGCTGCACAACCGCACGATGGTCGCGGTGGCCGCCGCGCGTCCGGCGGACCGGAACCAGTTGCTGGCCATCCCCGGCATCGGTCCGACGACGGTCAAGCGCTACGGCAGCGCGCTCCTGCGGATCGTGGCCGCGGGGCAGCCGGACCCGAGGTGACACAATCCCGCCTCATGACGACAACGACGGCACAGTGGTTCGGCCACCCGCGGGGACTCTCGACCCTGTTCTTCACCGAGCTCTGGGAGCGCTTCAGCTACTACGGCATGCGGGCGCTGCTGCTCCTGTACATGACCGACGTCGCCACCGGCGGGCTCGACCTGGGCACCGAGAGAAGTTCGGCGATCTACGGCCTCTACACCTTCGGGGTGTATGCCCTGGCGCTTCCGGGGGGTTGGGTAGCCGATCGCATCCTGGGTCAGAAGAAGGCGGTGCTGTGGGGTGGGGTGATCATCGCGCTCGGGCACTACGCCCTGGCTGTGCCGAGCCTGGCGACGTTCTTCCTCGGCCTGTTCCTGGTCGTGGTCGGCACCGGGCTGCTCAAGCCGAACGTCTCGGCGGTGGTCGGCGACCTCTATGGGAGCGACACCGCCGCCCGGCGCGACGCCGGTTTCTCGATCTTCTACTCGGGGATCAACATCGGCGCCCTCGCCGGGCCGCTCGTCTGTTCCTACCTGGGCGAGAACATCAACTGGCACCTGGGTTTCGGCGCCGCGGGCGTCGGCATGACCGCGGCGATCGTCGCCTACGTCCGCGGACAGAAGCACCTGGAGGGCGCCGGTGATCCGCGCGGGCCGGCCGCGGATCCCGTTCAGCTCGCGAACGCCAAGCGGAGCCTGATCGCTGGCACCGCCTGCATCGTCGTGCTGGCGGGCATCCTGTGGTGGCTCGGAGCCAGCGGAATCGCGCCGATCACCCTGGTCGGTTTCGCCGACGCGACCGGCGTCATCGTCGTCGTCCTGGCGGCTGTCTACTTCGCCTACGTGATCGGCTTCGTCTGCAACGACGCCACGGAGAGGCGAAGGGTGGGCGCGTGCGCGGTGCTGTTCGTCGGTGCCGCGCTCTTCTGGTCGGGCTTCGAACAGGCCGGCTCGTCCCTCAACCTGTTCACGAGGGACTACGTGAACCGTGACCTTTGGGGACTGATGGAGGTTCCGATCGGTTCACTGCAGTCCGTGAACCCGTTCTTCATCATCGTCCTGGCGCCGGTCATGGGTGCCCTCTGGGTCAAGCTCGGGGACCGGAACCCCTCGATTCCGGTCAAGTTCGGCCTTGGTCTCGTGTTGCTCGGTGTCGGCTTCGGCGTGCTCTCCTGGGGCGCCTCGATGGCCGAAGGCGGCGGTGAGCAGGCGGCGATGGCCTGGCTGGTCGTGACCTACTTCTTCCACACGGTCGGCGAACTCTGCCTGAGTCCGGTGGGACTCTCGAGCATGACGAAGCTGGCACCGGACCGCCTGGTGTCGCAGATGATGGGCACCTGGTTCATGGGCGCCGCCCTCGGCAACCTGATCGCCGGCCGGGTGGCCGGCTACATCGAGGCGCTGCCGCCGGCCGAGCTGTTCCGGACCGTGGCGCTGATCGTGGCCGTGGCCGGCGGCGTGTTCCTGGTGCTGTTCAAGCCGATCAAGTGGCTGTGCGCCGGCGTGAAGTAACGCGGCTCAGTTGATGCCTCGCTCCTTGCCTTCCCAGTAGGGGGCGCGCAGTTCGCGCTTCAGCACCTTCATCGCGCCGGAGAGCGGCAGCGGTTCGGCCCGGAACTCGACGGATTTAGGCACCTTGTAGCCGGCGATCGACTCGCGGGCGTGGCTGATGATCGAGGCTTCCGTGCCCTCGTCGACGTCGGCGCCTTCCTTCGGCACGACGATCGCGTGGACCTGCTCGCCCCAGACCTCGTGGGGGATGCCGATCACG
This sequence comes from Holophagales bacterium, assembly GCA_009836625.1. Taxonomy (GTDB): domain Bacteria; phylum Acidobacteriota; class Thermoanaerobaculia; order Multivoradales; family Multivoraceae; genus Multivorans. The sequence continues at coordinate 519,655 of VXVC01000004.1, read as the reverse complement.
GCGACCTGGCCGACCACCGGGTGAGTCGAGATCGCGCTCTCGACCTCGGCCGAGTAGACGTTTTCGCCGCCCGAGACGATCATGTCCTTGACCCGGTCGACCAGGAACAGGTAGCCCTCTTCGTCCAGATAGCCGGCATCGCCGGTGTGGTACCAGCCGCCCTGGAACGCTTCCTCCGTGGCCTCCGGCTTGTTCCAGTACTCGGTCATGTAGTTGCCGCCCTTGGCGCAGACCTCGCCGACCTCGCCCGAGGGCAGGATGTTGCCATCTTCGTCCTGGATCGAGAGCACGACGCCGGGGACGGCCCGTCCGACCGAGCGCAGGCGGTCGCCGCCGACCTTGTGGTCCTCAGCGTCGAGGACGGTAAGCAACGACGAACTCTCGGTCATGCCGTAGCCCTGGCCGATCTCCATCTCGGGGAAGAGGGTGAGCAGCCGGTCGAGCAGGGCCGCAGGCATCGGTGAGGCGCCATAACCCAGGTTGCGCAGCGAGGCGAGCTTCTCCGGCGTGAAGTCCGGGTGGCTCATCATCATGTGGATCATGGTCGGCACCATGGTGGTCGTCGTCACCTGGTACTTCTCGATCAGGGCGATGGCGGCGCCGGGGTCGAACATCGGCATCAGGACGAACTTGCCACCGAAGGTCTGGGTCGCGATCACCCCGACCATGGACGCCGCGTGGAAGATCGGCGTCTGCAGCAGGGCAACGCCGTCCGAGAGCTGCGGGAAACGCATGATCCCGTGATAGGTGTTCAGGATCTCGGCGCGCTGGTCGCAGAGGACGCCCTTCGGCAGCCCCGTAGTACCGCCGGTGTACATGAGGACGACCGCGTCGGTTTCCTCGGGCTCGTCCGGAAGCACCGGGTCGCTGCCGGCGATCAGGTCCTCGTAACGCAGGTCGTAGGGAGCGTTCGTGTCGTCGTCGGGCCCGCCGATCAGCACCGTGCGCCGAACCGTGCAGTCGTCCCCGGCGAGCGCCATCGCCTGGGCGAACAGCGGCGCGAAGGTCTTGTCGACGAAGGCGACTTCCGTTCCCGAATCTCGCACGATGTAGTCGAGCTCCTTGCCGGCCAGGCGCAGGTTCAGCGGGTTGATCACACCTGCGCCGAGGTAGGCGGCGTGGTACAGCTCGACGTACTCATGGCTGGTGAGCGCCATGACCGCGAAGCGATCGCTGCGGCCGACACCCAACTCGCCGCTCAACGCCGTGCACAGGCGCATCGTGCGGTCGGCATGCTCGCCAAAGGTGGCGCTGTAGGCGCCGTCGATGATCGACTCCTTGTTCGCCAGATGGTTCATGGCCGGAACGAATAGCCGGTGGAAGATCAGCTCCTTCATCGCGTGGACTCCTGTTGAGCGTCGTTGGGCTGCTCAGTTCGCGGACAGGGAGGCGACCACGTCCCGCTGCGTTGCCTCGTCGAGAAAGCGGAGGTTGGGACTCATCCGGTCGACGACCTCGCCGTAGCGGTCGAGGACGCCCCGGGCCAGATCGCCCGGCTCGCCGACGACCGCGAAGGCGTCGAGCATCTCGTCGGTGATGAGAAGGCCCATCTCGTCCCACTGGCCCTGCTTGGACATGCGGTTCAGCTCGAGCTGGAGATCGCCCCAGCCCTCGGATTCGAGCACCGGCCGGTAGGCGGGAGTCGACCCGTAGAAGGAAATCTGCTTCTTGACCGCCCGCTTCGTCTCCTCGAACGTCTTCTCGTCCTGCCCGGAAACGATGAAGCCGGGGTAGGCGATCTCGAAGTCCGAGCGGTCGCGGCCGGCGGCGGCCAGGCCGCGCTCGACGGCCGGCAGGGTGGTGTCGCGCATGTAGGACCGGGTCGTGAACGGGTGGACGATCAGACCGTCCGCCACTTCGCCGGCGACTTCGGTCATCAGCGGTCCAACAGCGGCCAGGAAGACCCTCGGCGGGCCGTGGTCCGTGTTCGTCGGCGTGAACATGGGCGTCATCAGGGTGTGCGAGTAGAACTCGCCCTGGAACCGAAGCCGCTCGCCCTCATACCAGTTCGACCAGATCGCGCGCATCGCCAGAATGAACTCACGCATGCGTCGGGCGGGGTGCGACCAGGGCATGCTGAAGCGCTTCGTGATGTGGGGCCGGATCTGGGAGCCGAGGCCAAGAATCAGGCGGCCGTGCGAGTAGGCGTTCAGGTCGTGGCCGACGTTCGCCAGGTTCATCGGAGTGCGGGCGAAGGCGACCGCGATCGATGTCATCAGCTCGATCCGCTCGCTGTGCTCCGCGGCAAGGAGCAGCGGGAAGAACGGATCGTGCGCCGTTTCGGCGGTCATCGCGGCCGCGAAACCGGCGTCTTCGAGTTCCCGGATACGGGCCGGAACCTCGCGCAGATCGGTGGGGAGTCCGCCGTCAACCTTCATGTGCTTCTCCTGGCCTGGTGCCTCTGATGGTCCGAAGGTGGCGGGCGAGTATAGAGGAGCATTCGCCTTGCTACGATCCCGGCTTTCGCGCTTGAGACAACCGCGTTTTCGTCCCAGGGAGCTTGCATGCATCAGGTGCTCGCCGATGTCCGTGTCCTGGACTTCGGTCGCTACATCGCCGGACCGTTCTGTGCCGCCCTGCTCGGCGATCTGGGGGCCGAGGTCATTCGCGTGGAGAAGGTCCGCGGCAGCGAGGACCGGTTCATCGCTCCAGTGACGCCGACCGGCGAGGGCGGGATGTTCCTGCAGATCAATCGCAACAAGCGCTCGCTGACGCTGAACCCAACGAAGCCGGCGGGCCGCGAGATCGTGAAGCGCCTGGTGGCGACCGCCGACGTCGTCGTGGCGAACCTGCCGCCGAAGACCCTTGAGGCGATGGGGCTCGACCTGGACAGCCTGCGCGAGGTGAAGGAAGACATCATCCTGACGACTGTGTCGGCCTACGGCCGCGGCGGCCGGTACAGCGACCGGGTCGGCTTCGACGGCATCGGTCAGGTCATGTCCGGCATCGCCTACATGACCGGCGACGCGGACAGGCCGCGGCGCGCGGCCGCGCCCTTCGTCGACTTCGGGACCGCGCTCTCCTGCGCCTACGGCACGCTGGCCGCTCTGATGGCGCGCCAGCAGACCGGCAAGGGGCAGATGGTCGAGGGCGCACTGCTCAGGACCGCCCTGATGATGGGCAACGCGAACCTGATCGAGCAGGCGGTGATCGAGCGCAACCGGCTGCCGACCGGCAACATGTCGCAGACCTCCGGTCCGGGGGACATCTTCCGCACCGCCGACGGCTGGATCTTGTGCTCGGTGATCGGCGAACCGCTGTTCAGGCGCTGGGTCGACCTGATGGCCGAGGACAACGGCGCCGGAGGCGAGGGCGAAGAGATCGACTGGCTGGACGATCCACGCTTCGCCGACGATCTCTCGCGGGGCGACCACGGCGACGTAATCGGCAAACGGATGTCCGCGTGGTGCGCCTCCCGGTCGACCGGGGAAGCGGTGGAGACCCTGAACGCGGCGATGATCCCGTCGGGGCCGGTCTATTCGATGCAGCAGACGCTGGACGATCCACACATCGCGGAGGTCGGTTCCTTCGTCCCGCTCGAGTATCCGGACATGACGCGGCCGGCGCCGGTGGCGCAGCCTTCCGTGCGCCTGACGGAGACTCCGGCCACGATCCGTCACCGTGCGCCGACCCTGGGCGAGCACACCGACGAGATTCTGGGCGGTCTCGGCTACACCGCCGACGAGATAGCCGCATTCAGGGCTGAACGGGTCGTGTAGTGCGAGGTCTCCTCGCCCTGTTGGTCCTGGCTGCGCCGGCCGCCGGCCAGGAGGGCGCGGCCGACCTGCCGCCGCCGAATATCCTCTGGGTGTCGAGCGAGGACAACGGTCCGCATCTCGGCGCCTACGGTGACGACTACGCCACCACGCCGAACCTGGACCGCCTCGCCGCCCGCGGGCTCGTCTACCGCAACGCCTGGTCGACCGTGCCGGTGTGCGCGCCGGCACGCACGACGATCATCAGCGGCCTCTACCCGGCGTCGACCGGCGCCCAGCACATGCGCAGCCAATCGAGGCTTCCGGAGGGCTTCCGGTTCTTCCCGCAGTTCCTGCGCGAGGCTGGCTACTACGTGACGAACAACTCGAAGGAGGACTACAACCTCGAGAAGCCCGGCGGCCAGGGTGCCGTGTGGCACGAGTCTTCCCGCGAGGCGCACTGGCGGAACCGCCCGGAGGGGATGCCCTTCTTCTCCGTGTTCAACTTCACCGTCACCCACGAGAGCCAGATCCGGCGCCGTCCCCACACTCCAGTCCACGACCCGGCCGGCGTTCGCGTGCCGGCGTACCACCCGGACACGCCCGAGGTGCGCCAGGACTGGGCGCAGTACTACGACAAGCTGACCGAGATGGACGTGCTCGTCGGGGAGCGGCTGGCGGAACTCGAGGTGGCAGGCCTCGCGGACGACACGATCGTCTTCTACTGGGCAGATCACGGTCCCGGCCTGCCGCGCGGCAAACGCACGGCGCTTCAGACCGGTCTCCATGTGCCGCTCATCGTCTCGGTGCCGGAGAAGTACCGGCACCTGGCGCCGGCGGACTACGAGGCGGGCGGCAGCACGGACCGGCTGGTCGGCTTCATCGACTTCGCGCCCACCATGCTGAGCCTTGCAGGGATCGAACCACCGCCGCACCTCCAGGGCCGGGCCTTCCTGGGCGCCCACGAGGCGGCGCCGAACGAGTTCCTGTTCGGCTTCTCCGACCGCATGGACGAGCGCTACGACCTGGTGCGGAGCGTACGCGACAAGCGCTATCTCTACGCGCGCAACTTCCTGGTCGACCGGCCCTACGGCCAGCGTCTCTCCTACCAGATGGAGACCCCGACGACCCGGATCTGGCTGCGTCTGTTCCAGGCGGGGCAACTCAACGAGGCCCAGTCGGCTTTCTGGCGGGAGAAGCCGAGCGAGGAGCTCTACGACCTGGCGAATGATCCGGATCTCGTGAACGACCTCGCCGGTTCAGCCGACCACGAAGCCGAGCGGGAACGGCTGGCCGTGGCTTTGCGGCGGCAGCTCCTGACGATTCGCGATCTCAGTTTCCTCCCTGAAGGCGAGATGCACCGCCGGGCGAGGGACATGGGCGGCGTGCCCTGGACCTACGGGCAGGGCGGCTACCAGATCGAACGGGTCTTGCCCGCGGCCGAACTCGCTACCGATCGGTCGAGGTGGGGGAGAGAGGACATCGAGCGGTTGACCCGCATGCTCGGAGACCCGGACTCCGCAGTACGTGCCTGGGCCGCAATCGGGCTGCGGACTCGCGGCGAGGAGGTGGTGCGCTCGGCCGCCGCCGCGCTGCGGGCGGCACTCGACGACCCGTCGCCACCGGTGCGGATCTTCGCCGCGGAGGCTCTGGGACGCTTCGGCGAGGACACGGACCTTGGGCCTGCGGTGGAGTTACTCCTGGGCTCAGCCTCGATCACGGAGAACGGTTTCTTCGACGCTCTGCTGGCCCTGAACGCTCTCGACTACCTCCCGCCGGAAGTCTTCGGAGGGCCGGACGCGCAGGACTGGCGAAACCGGCTTACTGGCCTGCCGAGCGAAGTCGAAGGTCTCGACCGCCGCTTCCGCAACTACGCGCCCCGGCTGCTCGAGGCGATCCGGCTCGACGTGCCGGGTCGTTGATCTCCTTTCCGAATCACCTTTCTCCAAACTGCCGCCGCAGTACCTCCCACAGGGGATTAGGTCCTCTCGGTTTGAGAGATTCGGGATCCTCGCCCCGTTCAATCGCCTGCCAGTAGCGCCATCCCACTCTCTGTCCTGGCGGAATCTCGTAGTCGAGTCCGGTCCATGCGCCAGTACCGCGGAATGCGTAAAAGGCCCAGTGCCAGCCCCGCTGGTTATAGATTTCAATGAGGTCGGCCATGTATGCCGCCGCGCCTTCAATCCGCCGGTCGTACCAGAACTCTGAAGCGATGATCCGGTTCGCGGGTACGTTGTATCGCTCGGAAAACTCCTGTACCGCCTGCACTTCCCGTGCGAGGTCCTCGATGGTCCAGGATTCCGTCGGTCCGTTCCAGGATTTGGGCACACGATCCGGATAGGCGTACCTGCCTTGATTGACGCGATAGGTCGTCATCTGCCAGGGACCCGGATTGTGGAAGGCGTATAGGACCTTGTCATCGTCAACGGGTCGGTTGTACTCGAACGCCCTGGGAGATGCGTAGAACCATCCATCGAGGATGATGGGTGTGTGTGCATCCACGGAGCGGATTGCCTTGACGAGTTCCCGGTTGAATTGGTGGAGGTCGGCCGGCGTGTCCTGGATGCCTTTGAACCACCGGGCGAACTCTTCGTCCGGCGCATCAAAGCCGAAGGCTCTTTCCGGGTGTGGTTCGTTGAGGGGGTTGTACGCGACAACGGCCGGGTGGGCTTTCAGGTGCTCGGCGAGTTGTCGCCAGAAGTCGAAGGCCTGTAGATGGAATCTCTGGTCCTTCCAGAGCCGCGCATCGTCCTGGTCGTCGTTCAGTTGCTTCCAGCGGGCGCCGGGCAGGCTGAGCATTGCAAGGACGACCTTGATGCCGTTGCGTTCGGCTTCGTCGAGTGCTTCGATCAACAGGGATAGATCGGTCTCGTTGATTGCTTCGAAGTTGTCCGCATCGCCTATCAGGAAATCCCGGCCATCGGTGGGCCATGCATCGGGCAAGATGCGCACATACTCCAAGCCCAGTTTCCCCGCTGCAACGTACCATTCGGGACGGTGTTGCGCGTTCTGTTGATTGGCTCCCTTGCGCTGCTCATCCCAGAAGTCGATCTTGGAAGGATCGGCGATGGCACCGCTCGTGAAGAGCAATGCCGATAGAGCGACGGGCATCGATAGGCGAAGAGACACTCTTGCTCCTCTGGAGCAGAGTATGACGCGCTGGGCGTGGCCCGAGGCGGTCTACTCGCTCGGCGTCTCCGGCGGCCAGCCGAACGGCAGGTCCTCCGGCACCACCTTGATCTCGGTCGAGAACTGGAACGGCGCCTCGCCGGGGCCGGGGAACTCGAACTCGAGGTAGAAGCCGGTCCAGCCGCGTTCCGGCGCGGGGACGGCGCCGATCCACCTGCCGTCCTCGCCCGGTTCGACGGCGGTGCTGGTCCACGAACGGCCGATCGTGTCGACCCGAAGGTCGCGCGTCTCCGGATTCGTGGCTTGCCACAGGAGAACCTGACTCGGCTCCATTTCGTTCGCCACCCAGGCGGTGATTGCCGCGCCGCCCGAATCGTCGGTCTCGATCGACCAGTCGACGTCCGGGCGCTCCACGTCATCCAGAATGGCCTGGTAGAAGGCGAGGAAACCGACCGCCGCGTCGCTCCCGCCCAGGGAGTGTTCGGTGTTCGGCACGTAGCGCAGGTGCTTCTCGCCGAGCAGGTCGTCGAAGTAGAACTGGGCCGAGTCGGGCAGGAAGAACTGGTCGCCGGTCGCGTTGATCAGGTACTTCGGCATCGTGAGCTTGTCGAGGTGGTTGTAGGGCTCGACGATCTTCTGGAGTTCCAGGTACTCGGGAGTACCGAACCAGTCCGTGATCCCCTCGTACACGTAGTCGCCGATGGCCGGCGCCCAGAAGCCGTAGGCCTTCCAGTGGTGCTCGAAGGACGGTTCCAGGTTCAGGAGGTCGATCACGATCGGCGCGATCGCGACCACCCGGTCGTCGACCATCGCCGTCGTCCAGGTGGTCCATCCGCGCTTGGAACCGCCGGCGACGACGAACCGGTTCACGTCGCTCCCGCCGCCGTCCTCGGAGGCCGCGAAAGCGGTCATCGTGTCCATCGCCCGCACCGCGGCCTTGGTCATCGGCAGCCGGGCGAGCCAGATCGCGTCCTCGCCCCGCAGGAACTTGTCCCAGCCGTAGGCGATCAACTCGTCCTCGACGCGCTCGCCGTAGTCGTCGCCGACGAAGTTGAGCGGCTGGTTCGGCACCATCCGCAGCTCGGCCGTGAACGAACCGGTCGCGAGGGCCGGCTGGAGGGTCAGCGGATTGGCCTGTTCCGGCGGGTCGCCGCCGTTCCGACCCCCCGAGATGTAGAGGAAGCCGTGGCCGCTTGAGACTTCGTCGGGTTCGACCACCATCAGCCAGTGGGTCCACAGCGGCCGGTCGACCTCCGCCTCGGTGAGCCAGGTCTGACTCGTCATCTCGATCGTGTGCAGCGTGTAGCCGTCGCCGGGTTCGCTGTTCACCAGGGTCCAGCCGTAGGCCGGATCGGGAGTGTCCACGTAGTTCTGGAGGATGTCGCCGGGCGCGGGCTCAGCGGAGACGTCGGGATCGGTGGCCGCGGAATCCCCGCCGGCGGCGCAGCCGAGAAGCAGCAATCCAATGGCGAGCAGGGTGAGCAGGTCGCGCACTCTCTTCATGGTTTCAATCCTCCTGTGTATCCGTGTCGGCCAGCCGACCTCACGTCTTCGAGCGGCTTCAGATCGCCCCCGCCTCTCGCATCGCGTCGATTCTCTCACTGGCGAAGCCCCAGTCGGCGAGGACGGCGTCGCTGTGCTCTCCGGCCTTTGGCGGCGGACCCTGCACGGCGACCGGTGTGCGGCTGAAGCGGGGCGCCGGCGCCGGCTGGGCCACGCCGTCGACTTCGACGAAGGTCTGGCGGGACTGGTTGTGCGGATGCTCAATCGCCTCGCCGATGCGGAGCACCGGGGCGAAGCAGATGTCGCTGCCCTCCATGATCTCGCACCACTCGTCGCGCGTCTTCGTCCGGAACACCTCGGCCAGCTTCGCCTTGAGCTCCGGCCAGCGGTCCCGGTTCTGGAGATGTCCCTCCCACTCGGTGCCGTCGAGGCCGGTCTTCTCGAGCAGCAGGGCGTAGAACTGCGGCTCGATCGAGCCGATGGAGACGTACTCGCCGTCCGCGCACTCGTACGTGTCGTAGAAGTGGGAGCCGCTGTCCAGCATGTTCGAGCCGCGCTCGTCCTTCCATACGCCGGCGCTGTGCATGCCGACGACGGCGGCCAGCAGCAGGGCCGAACCGTCGGTCATCGCGGCGTCGACGACCTGACCCTTGCCTGACTTCTGCGCCTCCAGCAGGCCGGCCACGACGCCCAGGGCGAGCAGCATGCCGCCGCCGCCGAAGTCACCGACCAGGTTGAGCGGGGGCACCGGTCTGCCGCCGTTGTTGCCGATCGAGTGCAGCACCCCCGACAGGGCGATGTAGTTGATGTCGTGGCCGGCGGCATGGGCGATCGTGCCGGTCTGGCCCCAGCCGGTCATGCGGCCGAAGACGAGCTTCGGGTTCCGCTCCAGGCAGACGTCGGGGCCGAGTCCGAGCCGCTCCATGACCCCCGGGCGAAAACCCTCGATCAGGCCGTCGGCTTTCTCCACCATGTCGAGGACGGCGTTGACCGCCTCCGGCTGCTTGAGATCCATGGCGAGGGAACGGCGGCCGCGGTTCAGGACGTCGAACTTCGAGCCTCGGCCCGCATAGGCCTTGCGATCGATGCGCACGACCTCGGCGCCGAGGTCGGACAGCACCATGGCGCAGAACGGCCCCGGTCCGATGCCGGCGATCTCGAGAATTCGGTAGCCGTCGAGTGGTCCCATGTTCGGTATCTCCAGGTGCGGTTTGGCTCTGAGTCGGGCCGGCAGTATAGGAGACGCGGCCGCTCCGACCTGCCGTACAATCCGGTCGCTTCAGACCCGCGGATTCAGCCGGACGCGGCCCTAAGGGGACGCGCCATGGGAGAGCCTCCAACCATGCAGCGATACGGAATGACAATCCCGTTCGGCCTCCCGCTGGCCGAGCAGGAGGATCTGATCAAGGAGATGGTCGACCTCGGGTACACGGACTTCTGGTCGTCCGAGTCGAACGGCTCAGACGGGTTCACGCCGCTCGTCCAGGCCTCGATCTGGGCGCCGACCGCGCGACTGGGGATCGCGATCATCCCCGCGTACACGCGCGGGCCGGCGCTGATGGCGATGACGGTGGGCGCGATGGCGGAGGCTGCCCCCGGCCGTTTCGTCATGGGCGTCGGCACCTCGTCGAACGTGATCGTCGAGCAGTGGAACGACATCCCGTTCGAGCGGCCGTACTACAAGACCCGGGACATGGTGCGTTTCCTCAAGAAGGCGCTGACCGGCGACCGGATCGACGAGGAGTTCGAGACCTTCAACGTGCGCGGATTCCGCATGGGCCGGCCGCTCAAGGAATGTCCGCCGATCCTGGTGGCGGCGCTCCGCCAGGGCATGCTGCGCATGGCCGGCCGCGAAGGCGATGGCGCGATCCTCAACTGGCTGTCGCCCGGCGACGTGAAGACGGTCGTCCCCTACGTCCACCAGGCCGGCCCCGGCAAGGAGATCGCGGCCCGGATCTTCGTGCTGGCTACCGAAGACAAGGGCGTGATCGACTTCGTCGGCCGGCGGTCGATGGCGGCCTACCTGAACGTCCCGGTCTACGCCGCCTTCCACGACTGGCTCGGCCGCCGTGACGTACTTGGCCCCATGTGGGACGCCTGGGCCGCCGGCGACCGAAAGAAGGCGCTCGAGGTCATTCCCGAGGAGGCGCTGCGCGACATCCTGATCATCGGCTCGCCGGGCAAGTGCCGCGAAAGGATCCAGGAGTACATCGAGGCGGGCGTACATACCCCGGCGATTCAGATCATGCATCCGGGGGACGATCTGCGAGAGACGATCCGCGCGCTGGCGCCGGGCTAGGTCAACCTGGGTTCTCGGCCTTGACGTAAGCTCGCCGCCGCCCCGCGGCTGGACAACTGCACGTCATTCCCGCGCCGATCTGACTCAAGGAGAACATCAATGGCCCTCAGCACCTACCTGACCTTCGACGGCAACTGTCGCGAGGCGTTCGAGTTCTACCGGTCCGTCTTCGGCGGCGAGTTCTCCGACCTCACCACCTTCGGCGAAGGTCCCGAGGGGCTGCCGTTGGCCGAGGGCCAGGAAGACCAGATCATGCACGTGTCCCTGGCGGTCGGCGACAGCGTGCTGATGGGGAGCGACAGCACGACCTTCGGGCCGCCGCTCGAGGTCGGCAACAACTTCTCGATCTCGGTCGAGGCCGAGAGCCGGGAGCACGCGGACGAACTGCAGGCGAAGCTGTCGGATGGCGGTGCGGTGACGCTGCCGATGGAGGACCAGTTCTGGGGCGCCTACTTCGGCATGTGCGTCGACCGCTACGGCATCAACTGGATGCTGGTGTACGCACCGCCGCAGGAGTAGCGGGGAAGCCCTGGCTTCCACTGCCGGGGGGCCAACGAGGAGCCATCACGATGACCGCCATCTCTCCCAACGACAGCCCGGTTGCCGTCACCGGCTGCTCCGGCTTCACCGGCGGCCACATGGTCCGCGAGCTGGTGATTCACGGCTACCGGGTCCGCGCCTGCATCCGGGACGCCACTTCCTGGCGGGGCAGGGACTGCGTGGAGTACCTGAACCGGCTGCCGAACGTGGAGATCGTGGACGGTTGCGACCTGTTCGTGCCGGGCTCGTACGACGAGGCGTTCGCGGGTTGTTCAGGCGTGTTCCACGTCGCCGCGGTGCTCGGCAACTCGGCTGACGGCAAGTCCCAGCCGCTCGGCTCCGGCAACGTCTCGACGGACGTCTACGAAGGCGGCATGGCCGGGACGCGGAACGTGATCGACGCGGTCAACCGGAGCGACAGCGTGAAGCGCGTCGTCTACACGAGTTCCCTGGCGGCCGTCGCGGGCCTGGGGGCGCCGGCGATGCCTCCGGGCTACGCGTGGACGGAGACGGACTGGGCTTCCAGCAACTTCCCGGAGGAGGTGTGGAACCACCCGCGGATGTCCTATGCCCGCAGCAAGGTGGACACGGAGCGCCTGCTGAACCAGGCCGCGGACGACAGCGGCGACCGCTGGGACGTGGTCACGATGAACCCGGCGATGATCTGCGGCCCCATCCTGTTCAAGGCCCAGGTCGGCCAGTGGATCGAGCAGATCGGGCGGCTCGCCGCGGGACTGGAGCCCTCGTGGCCGACGCCGTACGACATGTACTACAACATCATCGACGTGCGGGACCTCGTGCAGGCGGAGCGGCTGGCGGCGGAGTCGGATGTCGATCACCGGGCCACCAATGGCGGCAGCCGCTACATCCTGCACGGAAGCGGCGGCCGTTCGGCGCTGCGGTTCGGTACGGAAGTGGCCGACATCATCCGCGAGGCCTTCCCGTCCTTCGTGGTCGGCGAGGCCCCGGTTCCGGAAGACGGCGGTCCGCCGCCACCCGCGGCGATCAACCACAGCCGCAAGGCGGAGTCGGTGCTGGGCGCCACCCTCCGACCGGTCGAGGACACGATCCGCGCGGTCGTGGAGACATCGATCGAGCTGGGCATCATCGAGCCGCGGTTGCGGAGGGCCTGAGCGCGGTCAGGGGAGCCAAGGGTCAATGAGGGCTTTCGTCGCCGCCCCCGTCTTCGCCCTGTTGTGGAGCGGTCCGCTTCGGGCCGACGATCCGAATCCGGGGCGCAACCGGGTAGCGACGGCGGAGAACCTGCCCGCGACCTGGGACGTCGCCTCGGGTGAGGGCGTGCTGTGGTCGGCCGAACTCGGTACGGTGACCTACGGCGGTCCGACGATCGCCGGCGATCTGATCGTCGTCGGCACGAACAACGAACGTCCCCGTGATCCGGCCGCGACCGGAGACCGGGGCGTGGTCATGGCCTTCGACCGCCGTGACGGCAGCTTCCGCTGGCAGATCACCCACGAGAAGCTGGAGGCCGGGGACGCGAACGACTGGCCGCTGCAGGGGGTCTGCTCGACGCCCTCGTTCGATGGCGAACGGCTCTACTACGTCTCGAACCGGGGCGAGCTCGTCGTTGCCGACGTCGACGGTGTCGTCGACTGGTCGTTCGACATGGTCGGCGAGTGGGGGGTCTTTCCGAAGCACATGGCGGCTTCGACGCCGCTGGTCGCGGGTGAGCTCGTCTTCGTGTCGACCAGCAACGGAGTTACCGACGATGGGCGGGTACCCGCGCCGGAGGCGCCCAGCTTCGCGGCCTTCGAGCGCACGACGGGCCGGCCGGTTTGGCGCGACGGCAGCCCCGGCGCCGGGCTGATCGACGGTCAATGGGGGAGCCCGTCCCACGGTCGCGCCGGCGACGGAGCCCAGGTCGTCTTCCCGGCCGGCGACGGCTGGCTCTACGCCTTCGAGCCGGCGACGGGACGGGCGCTCTGGCGTTTCGACGGCAACTCGGCGCTCGCCGCTGACGCGTTGGAACAAGTCGGGTCGCGGCACGTCTTCGTGGCCACGCCGGTACTGCTCGAAGACACCGTCTATATCGCGGCTGGCCGGGATCCCGAGGCGTCGCTTCGGGCCGGCGTCCTGTGGGCGGTCGAGGCCGGGGGCAGTGGCGACGTGACGGCGAGCGGGACGCGGTGGCGGTTCGAGGATCGGGACTTCGGCCGCGCGATCGCCACCGTGGCGGTGCATGACGGCATCGTCTACGCAGCGGATCTGAACGGCTTTCTGTTCGCGCTCGACGCGGAGGGCGGCGAGAAACTCTGGGTCTACGACGCGCTGTCGCCGTTCTGGAGCTCGCCACTGGTCGCCGACGGCAAGGTCTATGCCGCCGACACGGAGGGCGATGTCGCGGTGCTGAGGCATGGCCGAACGCTCGAGGTTCTGGCCGAGATCCCGATGCCGCGGCCGGTGTACACTTCGCCGTCCACGGATGGCTCGGTCGTCTACCTGGCGACCAGCGAGACACTCTACGCGCTGGTTGCCCGGGCATCGGGCGGCGGCGCGGACGCCTGACAGCGACGGCCCCCCTGACAGCCACGGATCACGCTCATGAAGACCCGAATCTCCCTTCCCCTCCGACTCGCCCTGGCGGCCCTGATCGGGGCCGCCGCGGTCGCGGCGGCGAACGAGCCGCCGGCGATGTTCGGCAACACGCCGGCCCGGAACATGGTGTCCGACGCCAGCAACCTGCCCACCGAATGGGACGTCCGATCCGGCGAGAACATCGTCTGGCGGGCCAAGGTCGGTTCGCAGACCTACGCCGGCCCGGTGATCCACGGCGGCCGGGTGTACGCCGGCACGAACAACGAGGGGCTCCGCCGGCCCGGCATCGAAGGGGACAAGGGGGTCCTGATCGCGCTCGACAAGGAGACGGGCGCACTTCTCTGGCAGGCCACGCACGACAAGCTGGGGGCCGGGCGCGTCAACGACTGGCCGCTACAGGGCATCTGCTCGACTCCGTACGTGGAGGACGAACGGGTCTACTACGTGTCCAACCGCGCGACGGTCGTGGCCGTCGACGTGGACGGCTTCCGGGACGGCGTGAACGACGGCATGACGGACGAGCAGTACAGGCAGGAGCTCGATGCCGACATCGTGTGGGAGTACGACATGATCGGCGAGCTCGACGTGTTCCCGCACAACCTGGCTGCCGGATCGCCCCTGGTCGTCGGCGACCTCCTGTTCACCGTCACCGGCGCCGGCGTCGACGAGGGGCACATCAACCTGCCTTCGCCGGCTTCGCCGGCCTTCATCGCGCTGGACAAGAACACGGGCGAGCTGGTGTGGGAAAGCCTCGACAGCAGCGACGCGGTTCTTCACGGCTCCTGGTCGAACCCGGGCTACGGCGTGGTCGACGGCCAGCCGCAGATCGCCTTCCCGGGCGGCGACGGCTGGCTCTACACTTACGAACCGGCGACCGGCAACCTGCTGTGGAAGTTCGATCTCAACCCCAAGGACTCGATCTGGGAACTCGGCGGCGCCGGTACCCGCAACAACATCATCTCGACGCCGGTCTTCTACAACAACCGCTTCTACCTCGGAGTCGGCCAGGACCCCGAGCACGGAGAAGGCCCGGGCCACTTGTACGCCATGGACGCCAACGTCGAGGGAGACGCGACCGGCAGTGCTGCCGTCTGGCACTTCGGCAACGAGGACTTCAACCGGACGATCTCGACCGCGGCGATCTCCGACGGCCTGCTCTACATCCCGGACCTGAGCGGCTTCCTCTACGTCCTGGACGTGGAGACCGGTGAGCATCTCTGGACGCACGACACCTTCGCGGCGGTCTGGGGTTCGGCCTTCGTCGCGGACGGCAAGGTCTATCTCGGCGACGAGGACGGCGACATCGTCGTCCTGGAGGCCGGCCGCGAGGAGAAGGTGATCGCCGAGCACAACATGGGTTCGGCCGTTTACACGACGCCGGTCGCGGAGGACGGGAGAATCTACGTGGCGACACGCTCGGACGTGTTCGCCATCGGTTCCGACTAGGGCGCTTTGCGCTCTACCGGGGCGGTGCCGATCAAGCGAGGCCAGCGACCGCTCGAAACGAGCGACTCCTGGAGCATCGACACGGCTCCGGGCCGGGTCCTCTATGGCGCCGGCGTCATCGACCTGATCGGTGAGCTCGTGCAGGAGTTCGGCGGCCAGCGGGTACTGGTGGTCGCCGATCCCGGGGTGGCCGCCGCCGGCCATGTCCATAGGGCGTCCGTGGCCCTCCGCGGCGCCGACCTCAAGGTCGCCGTGTTCTACGGCGTCGAGGAGAATCCCGGCGAGCGCAACGTGGCGGCCGCGGCTGCGGCGGCGCGGGCTCACGAAGCCGACTTCCTGATCGGCCTGGGCGGCGGCTCGGCGATGGACTGCGCCAAGGGCGCGAACTTCGTGTTCACGAATGGCGGCCGGATGGAGCACTACTGGGGTTTCGGCAAGGCGGGGAAGCCGATGCTCCCTTCGATCGGCGTGCCCTGCACGGCGGGTACGGGTAGCGAAGCGCAGTCATTCGCCGTCATTTCGCGGGAGGACGACCACCGAAAAATGGCCTGCGGCGACCCGAAGGCGCGCTTCGTGGCTACCCTGCTGGACCCGGAAGTGGTCCGCACGGCTCCCTCCGAAGTGATGGCCGCGACCGGCCTGGACGCCCTGTCGCACGCCCTGGAGAGCTTCGTCTGCACGGCGGCCAACCCGTACTCGCGCATGTTCGCCTCAGAAGGCTTCGCGCGTCTGCTGAGGGGGTTCGACGCCGTGGTCGATGCGCAGGCGACGAGTGGCGCAAACAGAAGTGAAGCCGAGATGGTCGAACTCTGGGGCGAGATGCTGCTGGGCGCCCATCTTGCGGGCGCCGCCATCGAGGCTTCCATGCTGGGCGCCGCCCACGGTCTCGCCAACCCCTTGACCGCGCGCTACGACATCACGCACGGTGTGGCGGTGGCAGTGATGCTGGATCACGTCATGCGGTTCAACGGTGCGGCCGGGGGTACCGGCTATGGAGGACTGGTCCAACTCGCCTTCGGCGGCGCCGCGGGAAACGGCGTCGCCAGCGAGCGGCTCGCGAAGCTGTGGGGCGACCTCCGCGACAGCGCCGGTGTCGCCGCCAGGCTGCGGGATCTGGGGGTTCTGGAGGCGGATCTGGACCTCCTCTCGTCCCAGGCGGCCGAACAGTGGACCGCGCAGTTCAACCCGCGCTCGGCTTCCGCCTCCGATATGCTCGCCCTCTACCGGGCGGCGTTCTGAGGCCTTCGCCACCCCGGAACCCAGCGCCGTGAGACTTCTGCTCAGCCTTTCGTTTCTGCTCGCCTCGCCCTTCCTCATGGCCTCCGAAGGGGCGGCCGGCGACGGCGAGGACCAGGAGGCGGCATCGGCGGCGTCGCTGTTCCGGCCGGCCGCCGATGCGTGGCCGGTGTTCCGGGGGAACCTGCTCGGCACCGGCGTTGCCGGCACGACCTTGCCCGAGAATCCAGAGCTGCTGTGGGCCTTCGACACGGAGAGCGAGATCGAAAGCACGGCGGCGATCGTCGGCGGGGTGGTCTACATCGGCGACTACGAGGGTCGCGTCTACGCGCTGACCCTGGCCGACGGCAGGGAGTTGTGGCGGTTCGAAGCCGGCACGCCGATCAAGGCGCCGGTCTCCGTGTTCGACGATGTCGTCTACGTCGGCGACGAGTACGGCTTCGTCTACGCCCTTGACGCCGGTACCGGCGAGCAGAAGTGGAAGTTCGAGACGCTGGGGGAGATCTACGCCGGCGTCTCGCTGCACGAGTCGCCGGAGGGAGGGGAGCGGCTGCTGGTCGGCTCCTACGACAACTCGCTCTACTGTCTGAACCGGACGAACGGCGAGAAGCTGTGGCAGGTGGAGACGGACGGCTACGTCCACGGCACGCCGGCAGTCGCCGACGGACTGACGACCGTGTCCGGCTGCGACGGTTTCATGTGGCTGATCGACATCGAGACGGGTGAGACGATCCACAAGATCGATCTCCGCGGGCAGGCGGCCTCGAGTCCGGCTGTGGTCGGCAACATGGCTTACGTCGCGACGTACGAGAACGAAGTGCTGGGAATCGACCTCGAGAAACGCCAGGTCGCCTGGGCCTACGAGCACGAGATCCGGAAGTTCCCCTTCTACGCCTCCGCCGCGGCCGACGACGAGATCGTCGTCATCGGCGGGCGGGACAAGATCGTCCACGCCCTCGACCCCGCGACCGGCGAGCGAAAGTGGGAGTGGAACAGCGGCGCGCGGCTCGACTCCTCGCCGGTGATCGTGGGCGATCGGATCTTCCTGGGTTCCAAGCGGGGGCCCGTCCTCGCCCTGGACAAGGCGACGGGAGAGCCGGTCTGGGAGTTCGACACCGGGTCGGCGATCATGGCCTCGCCGGCCGTGGCCTCGGAGCGCCTGGTCATCGGCAGTCTGGACGGCATTCTGTACTGCTTCGGCTAGGGGAGCGGCTGGATGCACCAGAAGGCACCGCATAGCGCCCCGCCGAGCTTGGCCGGGCCCGACCTCGTCAGGCCCGAGCCTGCGACCGGATTGCTCGATCTCGAGGCGACGGATATCGGTTCCGTCTTCGTCTCGAACTACCCGCCGTACTCGGCCTGGAACGAAGCGGCGGTCCCGGCGGCGTTCGAGGCGCTCGATCGGGCGCCCGACGCCGACACCTCACTCGGCCTCTACATCCACATTCCGTTCTGCCGCAAGCGCTGCAAGTTCTGCTACTTCCGCGTGTACATCGACAAGAACCACGAGCAGATCGGCCGCTACCTGGACGCCCTGGGGGTGGAGATCGAACGCCTCGCGGAGAAAGCCGCGATCAGGGGTCGGAAGCTCGACTTCGTCTACTTTGGCGGCGGCACGCCGTCTTACATCGCGGCCAAGCAGTTGATTCCGCTGGCCGAGCGGTTACAGGGCGTGATCTCCTGGGACGGCGCCGAGGAGGTGGCGTTCGAGTGCGAGCCAGGGACGCTGACCCGGTCCAAACTGGAAGCGATTCGCAGTATCGGCGTCACCCGGCTGAGCCTCGGCATCGAGAACTTCGACGACGAGATCCTCCAGGAGAATGGGCGCGCCCATGTGTCGAAGGAGATCTACCGGGTACGCGACTGGATTCGGGAGCACGACTTCCGACAGTTGAACGTCGACCTGATCGCCGGCATGGTCGGCGAAACCTGGGAGACCTGGAAGCGGACGGTCGAACTGACGATCGACTACGACCCGGACTCGATCACGCTCTACCAGATGGAACTGCCCTTCAACACGGTGTACTCGAAAGCCAGGCTGCGCGGCGACGAGGACGTACCGGCGTTCGCCGACTGGCGCACGAAGCGCGAGTGGCACGCCTACGCCTTCGAGCAGTTCGAACGCGCCGGCTTCGAGCGCTGGAGTGCCTACACGATGATGCGGAGGGACCGGGGCTGCAAGTTCGTCTACGCCCGCGAGGTATGGAGCGGCGCCGACATGATCCCGATCGGCGTCTCGTCTTTCGGCCACATGGGCGGTGTCCACATGCAGAACCACGATCGCTGGAACGGCTACCTGGCTGCGATCGACGCGGGCGGTCTTGCCACGCGCCGGGCCCTGGTCACGACGGCGCGCGAGCGGCTGACCCGCGAAGTCATCCTGCAGTTGAAGCAGGGCTGGCTGGAACGGGGCGCCTTCGAGCGGAAGTTCGGAGTCGACGTCGTGGAGGACTACGCCGAGGCCTTCGGCAGCCTGACCGAGCAGGGACTGGCCACGGTCGGCCCGGAACGGGTGGAACTCAGCGAGGGCGGCCTTCTGCGCGTCGACCAGCTACTGCCGCGCTTCTACGACGAGCAGTACCGCGGCGCCCGCTACACGTAGCAACGGGCGCCGGCGCTAGAAGTCGAAGCCGAGCTGGACACCGACCTCTCGCGGCGGCGCCCAGACGCGCAGGGAACCCGTGTAGGTGGTGAAGAACTCGGTGAGGCTGTACTCCTCGTCGCCGAGATTGCGCCCGTAAAGACCGACGAACAGCTGCGAGCTCGGCGCCGTCCAGCGCAGTTGGGCGTGCAGCAAGCCGTGTGACGGCTGGACGAAGTTCTCGAAGGGATCGAACGCCAGGTCGTCCGTGTACTGGTACTCGGCACGGGCGAGGAGCGACCCCGCGGGCCCCAGGTCGAACGCGTAGCGAATCGCGGCGACGGCGGAAAAGTCGGGCGCGCGCGGCAGCCCCTTGCCGGTCTGATCCGTGGGCTCGATCAGGTAGCCCGCTCCCAATAGGGTCGTCACGTCCAGCGTGCCGGCTTCGAGAAACCGGTCCTGAAGCGAGGCCACGTCGGTCGGGTTCTGGGAGGTGAACTCACGAAACTCGTCGTCCAGGACCTCGAAGGTGAGGTCGAAGCCGAAACGCGGATTCGGCCGCAGCAGCAGTTCGACGTCCAGGCCGCGGATCCTGGCGCTCGCCGCGTTCTCGACCGTGGAACGGTCGGGAAAGAGCACGGAGACCTGGAGGTCGTCGTAGTCGTAGCTGAACGCCGATGCGTTGAAGGTGACGCCGCCCGAGGAACGGGATTTGACGCCGACCTCGTAGCTGGTGATCGTCTCCTCTTCGAAGGACGGCTGGAGCGAGATGGAGTTGAAGCCGCCGCTCTTGTAGCCGGTGGTCACCGCGCCGTAGAGCATCATGCCGTCGCGGGGCCGAAACTCCAGGCCGAGCTTGGGCGTCAAGGCGCTCCAGGAGTCCTCCAGCGTCTCGGTGGCGGGCTGAAAGGTGACGAAATCGATCGTCGTCTGGCTGTGTTCCTTCGTGTCGCTGGTGTAGCGGAGGCCCGTGGTGAGAGTGGTGCGCTCGCCGAGACGCCAGTCGACCTGGCCGTAGCCGGCCCAGGACGAACTGTCGAGCACGGTGTTGAACACGTTGGCGGAAGCCACCGTCCCGGGCAAGGGCAGGCCGAGGAAGGGGGCCACGGCGCCGTAGTAGGCCGGACCGCAGAGCGTCGGCGGGGCGAAGAAGCCGAGCGAGCAGAAGTCGGCGGGATTGAACAGGAAGATGCCCGGGTTGTTGGCGAACAGCCAGACCGCGAAAAGGGCGGAATCCGTGCGCGTGTCGGTCGCTGCGTTCGCTTCTTCGCCGAAGGCGTAGAGACCGGCGATCCAGCGCGCCCGGTCGCGGTCGCCGCTCACCTGGAACTCCTGCGACCACCACTCGGATTCGTAATCCCCGACGTTCTCGACGAAATCGACCGGCATCGCGTCCACGTCGGCCCGGCGGCTGGAAGCGAAGTCCCGCCAACTGCTGATCGAGGTCAGGTTCGCCGCGCCGCCGCTCAGCACCTTGTCCACATGGAGCGAGAACCCGTTCTCCTCGTAAGGGGACAGCGGAGCGATGTTGGCCGCGATCCGGTGGACGTCGAGCGGGTTCTCGAAGCCGTAGAACCGGCTGAGCGTGCCGACGAGGCTCAGCGGCGACACGTCGCCCGGCTTCAGATGGAAGTTGCCGTGGCTGTCGTCGTCCGTGCCGTCCGCCCGCAGCGTGAACGTCAGCGTGTCGGAGGGAAGAAACGTCAAACCGGTCCGGAAGGAGAGACCGTCGTTCGCGTCGCTGCCCTGGCCAAGATGGTCGTTCCATGTCGCGTCGTCGATCGTCGTCGCGGAGGCGGATGCCCGCGCCCAGACCTTCTCGGTCAGCGGCCCGGTCAGCGACAGTCCGTAGCGCTGGCCGGAAGCGCTCTCGGGCGCCGCGAAGTCGCTCGCCGAGGCGAAGAGACGGCCCTTGAACTGGCCCTCCGGGGCGCGGGTAACGAGGTTGATCGCGCCGCCGGTCGAGTTGCGGCCCCAAAGCGTGCCTTGCGGTCCGCGCAGGATCTCCACCCGCTCCAGGTCGAGGAAGGGGTTGACGAAACCCTGCGGCCGCGGCAGGTAGGCGCCATCGATGTAGTAGCCGACTGTCGACTCCGTGCCCAGCCCGAACGTGTTCGAGCCGATCCCGCGGATGACCAGGGAGACTTCTCCGGTTGTCGAACTCTGACTCGAAACGACGACGCCCGGCGCCGCGCCGGCAAGCCCCTGAACGTCGAGGATCGCCTGCTGCTCCAGTTCCTCGCCGGAGACGGCGACGACCGAGATCGGCACATCCTGCAGCGACTCCTCGATCCGCTGCGCCGTAACGGTGATCTCGTCCGTCACGACATCGGCCGGGTCATCGGGATCCTGCGCCGATGCGGCGCCGGCAATGAGGGCCAGTGGAAGGCTGACGGTCAGAAACGGGGCAGGAGTGAAGCGCATCGGCAAATACCTCTCGAGGCTGCGGATAGCGAGACTCGAAGGACTCGAGCCCGACAGGAGCAAGTAAGGCGCGCAGGCTACAACATATGCACTACGCACCCGAGGCCTCTCAGGTTGCCGGTGGTCGGCGTCGATTCCCTGCCGTAGACTCCCCCCGATGTTTGCCGCGTCCTCCTACGACGTGATCGTTGTCGGCGCCGGCCCGGGCGGCTCGGCGGCCGCGGCGATCGCCGCACGTGGCGGCCTGCGGACGCTGCTGCTCGAGCGCGAGGCCACGCCGGTGTTCAAGATCGGCGAATCGCTGATGCCGGACACCCACGGCGTGTTCGAGAAGATGGGAGCGCTCCGCGCGATGCAGGAGAGCCACTTCGTCGAGAAGCACTCCGTCCAGTTCTTCACGAAGACAGGCAAGGCGTCCATGCCGTTCTACTTCGACAAGGAGCGGCCGGGCGACGACAGCGCCCGCACCTGGCAGGTGCGCCGTTCCGAGTTCGATGAGCTCTTGATGGAGACGGCGGCAGGGCAGGGCGCGGAGGTTCACCGCGGCGTCAACGTCCGCGACGTGTTGTTCGAGGACGGCCGTGCGGTCGGCGTGCGCGCCGCGGCGGCGAACAACGGCGGGCCGATGGAGCTCCTCAGCCGGGTCGTGATCGACGCCACGGGTCAGAGCGCCTTGCTCGCGCGACGGCTCGATCTCGGCCGGGTCGACTACGGCCTGCGGCATGCCTCGATCTACACGCACTTCCGAGGTGCGATCCGGGACGAGGGGAAGGACGAAGGGGCGACCCTGATCCTGCATACGAAGTCCGGAGAGTGCTGGTTCTGGTACATCCCGCTGGCCGGGAACGTAGTGAGCGTCGGGGTGGTCGGGCCGATGGACGCGCTGATCAGGAAGCGCGACGGTAGGCCGCACGAGATCTTCTTCGAGGAGGTCAGGAACTGCGGCGAGATCGAGCGGCGCATTGCGCCGGCTCATCAGTGCCGCCCGGTGTCCGTCATGAAGGACTTCTCCTACCGGATCGAGAAGATGGCGGGCGACGGCTGGATCGCGATCGGCGACGCGTTCTCGTTCATCGATCCGGTCTACTCGTCCGGCGTCTTCCTGGCGCTCAAGTCGGGCGAGATGGCTGCCGAAGCCGCGATCGGGGCGATCGCCTCGGACGACCTCTCGGGCGAGCGCCTGGGCGCGTTCCAGCCGCTGCTGATGCGCGGCGTCGAGGCCGTGCGGCAACTGGTCAACGTCTTCTACGACCGGAACTTCAGTGTCGGCGCCTTCCTCCGGCTCTACCCGCAACATCAGAGCAAGGTCACCCGCATCCTGATCGGCGACGTGTTCGAACTGGACTTCACGTCCATGTTCGAGGACATGGCGACCTTCGCGGCCGCCGGCGGCGGCAGGGCGATGGATGTGCCCGAGGCGGTCACAGCGGCAACTCCGCAGCCGCTCCAGGCCACCTGAGCCGGAAGTCGTCGGGCGATTCCGATGGCGGCTGGAGCAGCCCGGGTCACGGCCTACGCCGCGCTGCCGGCGCTGTACCTGCTGCATAACGACCTGTGGTTCTGGGACGATCCGGGCCGGTTCCTGGGTTTGCCGGTCGGCCTGTCGTACCACGTCCTGTTCTCGGCCGTGGTCGTCCTGGCGATGTGGCGGCTCGTGCGGGTCGCCTGGCCCGGCGATGTGCTCGACGAGTTGGCCGGTGAGGTCGATGACGACGGGGTGGACCGGAGGTGACTCTCACCGTCATCTTCGCCTACCTTGCGGCGGTTCTGGTGATCGGAGTCTGGAGCAACCGCCGGCTGGCCGCGACCGGCGAGGATTTCTTTGTCGCCGGCCGGACCATCGGTCCGTTCGTGCTGCTGATGACCCTGTTCGGCACGCACATGACCTCGTTCGCCCTGCTCGGCGCTTCGGCGGAGTCCTACCGGATCGGCATCGGCGTCTTCTCCCTGATGGCGTCGTCGTCGGCCCTGATGGTGCCGATCGTCTTCTTCTTCGTCGGCACGCGCGTCTGGGCCGTGGGGAGACGCCTCGGGTTCCTGACTCAGGTGCAGTTCGTTCGCGCCCGCTGGGGCTCTGACGGCATCGGCCTCCTGCTCTTCGTCGTGCTCGTCCTGTTGCTCCTGCCCTATCTGTTGATCGGCGTCATGGGAGGCGGCGTGGTGCTGGGGCAGATCACGGACGGGGCGGCGCCGTCGTGGCTCGGCAGTCTTCTCGTGTCGGGGGTCGTGATCGGCTACGTGACGAGCGGGGGACTTCGCGGCAC
Organism: Holophagales bacterium; assembly: GCA_009836625.1. Lineage (GTDB taxonomy): Bacteria > Acidobacteriota > Thermoanaerobaculia > Multivoradales > Multivoraceae > Multivorans. The sequence continues at coordinate 495,982 of VXVC01000004.1, read as the reverse complement.
GGCCTGGGTGAACACGTTCCAGACCGCGATGTTCATGCTGCTCGGGGCGGTGACGGCGATCCTGATCGTCACCAGCCTCGGGGGCGTAGGCCAGGCCCTCGACCGGGTCGCGGAGAGCCGGCCGGAGCTTCTGGTTCGCGGTGACGCGATCCACCCGCTGCGACTGCTCAGCTACACGCTGATCCCCCTGTCAGTGGGGACCTTTCCCCACATCTTCGCGCACTGGCTGTCGGCGAAGCGGGCGGCGACCTTCAAGGCGCCGGTCGTCCTCTATCCGGTCTGCATCGCCGTCGTGTGGATCCCCAGCGTGCTGCTTGGGCTGTTCGGGAACATCGACTTTCCAGGACTCGACGGTGCGGCCTCGAACTCCGTCCTGGTTCGGATGATCGCTCTCTACGCGCCGGAGCTGCTCGCGGGCCTTCTGGGGGCGGGCGTCTTCGCCGCCATCATGTCCTCGCTTGACTCCCAGTCGCTTTCCCTGGGCACGATGTTCACCCAGGACGTCGTCCGACACTACCGTTGGGGCGGCGACCTGGACGAGGCGCGCCAGGTGCGGCTCGGCCGGCTGTTCGTCGTCGGGGTCGTGGGGACGGTGTTCCTGCTGTCCCTGGTCGCCGAGCGCAGCATCTTCGCGCTCTCGGTGTGGTCGTTCACGGGCTTCGCCTCCCTGCTGCCGGTCGTGGTCGCGGCGCTCTACTGGCGACGGAGCACGGCGGCGGGCGCGGGCGCGTCGATCCTCACGGTGATCGCGCTCTGGACCTGGTTCTTCGTTCGCGGCATCGGCGATGCGGACTACAGCGTCGGCGGCACCGGCGTCATGCCGGTCGCCGTCGTCTTCGCGGGTTCCACCCTGGCCATGATCGTCGGCTCCCTGTTGAGCAGCCCGCCCACGCCCGAGCGGGTAGCCCGGTTTATCCCATGAACGGTACGGACCAGCCGCTCCGCATCGCCTACCTGGCGGCTGGCGCCGGCGGCATGCTCTGCGGCAGTTGCATCCACGACAACACCCTGGTGCGCGAACTCCAGCACCGCGGGCACAACGCGCTGCTGCTGCCCATCTACACCCCTCTCCGGACGGACGAGGAGAACGTGAGCTACGGCCGGGTCTTCTACGGCGCGGTCAACATCTACCTTGAGCAGAAGCTGCCGCTGTGGAGTCGGGCGCCGGCGGCGATCCGCCGGTTGCTGGACAACCCCGCGTTGCTGGCCCGGGTCGCACGGTCGGCGTCGGCTACCGACGCCCGCGAACTCGGAGAACTCGCGTTGTCCATGGTGCGGGGCGAGGAGGGGCGTCAACTGGCGGAGCTTCAGAGCCTCTCGAGATGGCTCGCCGGCGAGTTCCGGCCCGACGTCGTCCACCTGACGAACTCGATGCTGGTGGGGATGGTCCACCGGCTCCGTGAGGCGCTTCCGGAGGCGCTGGTCGTTTGCGGCCTCCAGGGCGAGGACATCTTCCTCCAGGACCTGGACGAGCCGCACAAGTCCCTGGTGGTCGAGGAGATGCGGAAGCGGGTACGCGAAGTCGACGTCCTGGTGGCGCCGAACGACTACTACGCGGAGACGATGGCCGAACTGCTCGAGTTGCCGGCGGCCGGCATCGATGTCGCGCGGCTGGGCATCGAGCTCGAGGGGCACGGTGGTCGCGATGCGGAACCTCCGGATTCGCCCCTGATCATCGGTTACCTGGCGCGGATGTGCCCGGAGAAGGGGTTTCATCTTGCCGTCGAGGCCTTCAAGGCGCTGAGCGAGCGTCTGGGGCCGGGCCAGGTGCGTCTTCGCGCGGCGGGCTATCTCGGCGGCCGCGACCGGAAGTACTTCGAGGAGCAACGGCAACGGATCACCGACTGGGGTCTCGAGCCCCACTTCGACTGGCTGGGAGAGGTCACCCGCGAGCAGAAGATCGAGCTGCTGTGCAGCCTGCACGCTCTCCTGCTGCCGACGGTCTACCGGGAGGCGAAGGGATTGCCGGCGCTCGAGGCGATGGCGAACGGCGTCCCCGCCGTGCTGCCCGACCACGGCGCGTTCCCGGAGATGCTCGAGCGGACGGGAGGCGGCACGCTGGTGCCGGCCGGCGATCCGTCGGCACTCGCGGACGCCGTCGAGCAGTTGGCGGGCGACGCCGAACGCCGGCGCCACCTGGGCCGGTCCGGCATCGCGGGCGTGCGCCGCCACTACGCGGCGGGGCTGATGGCCGCGGAAACCCTCGCGTCGTACCGGCGCGGACTGGCTAGTCGCGGAAGCGGCGTCGCCGGGCCGGCGCTAGCATCGGCCGGTCATGGCTGAGGCCCTTCGCTTCGAGCAGGTCACGAAGTCCTACGGCACCGAGGCGGGCGCCGTCGAGGTGCTGCGGGGCATCTCCTTCTCTCTCGATTCGGGTGAAGCGATGGCGGTCACGGGTCCGTCCGGCAGCGGCAAGAGCACCTTGCTGCATCTTGCCGCGACTCTCGAGACGCCGACTTCGGGCAGCATCCGGATCGGCGGCGAGGCGGCACACGATCTGCCCGAGCGCGAACTGGCGGGCTTCAGGAGCCGCCGCGTCGGCCTGGTGTTCCAGGATCACTACCTGCTGCCGCAGTACACGATGCTGCAGAACGTCCTGCTCCCGACCGTGGCCGCCGGGAACGGAGAGAGCGACGCGGAAGGGCGCGCGCGGGCGCTGCTGGAGCGCGTTGGCCTGGGTGCCCGCATCGATCATCGGCCCGCCCAGTTGTCGGGTGGTGAGCGGCAGCGGGCGGCGATCGTGCGCGCGGTGATCAACCGGCCGAGTCTGGTCCTGTGCGATGAGCCCACGGGCAACCTGGACGGAGAGACGGCGGGTTCGGTAGCCGACCTGCTGCTCGAACTCCACGGCGATGAGGAGAGCGCCCTGATCGTCGTGACGCACAGCCTGGAGCTGGCCGCGAGGTTGCCGCGCCGGGTGGAGCTGCGCGCCGGCCTGATTCGGGAGGTCTCGCCAGAACCGGCGGCCGGAGGCTGACGCGGTGGTTGTTGCTCGCCCTTCCGGCCCCTTGCCGAGTCTCCGTCACTACTGGCGCTCGAACGTCGCGGTGGTGCTGACCGCGGCGGTCGCGGCCTCGGTACTGACCGGCGCCCTGATGGTCGGAGACTCGGTGCGGGGAAGTCTGCGCCAACTCACACTCGACCGCCTGGGCGGCATCGATCACGCGCTTCTCGGCGCCGGCTTTTTCCGCGAGCAACTGCGGAACGAACTGGCCGGCGACGCCGCCTTCACTGCCCGTTACGGTCCGGTGTCGGCCGCGATCCTGATGCAGGGCAGCGTCGTCGAACCGGAGAGTGGCCGGCGCGCCGCCCGGGTGAACGTCCAGGGGATCGACGACGGGTTCGGCTCCTTCTTCCCGAGCGCCGCGGAGCAGCTCGACCTGTCCCGGCGCGATGGCCAGCTCTTCGCTTCGCTGGCGGTCAACCGCTCGCTTGCGGAGGCCCTGGCGGTCGAGACCGGCGACTCCGTCGTGCTCTACCTCGAGCGGCCGAGCGAGGCGCCGCGGGCGAGCCTGATGGGGGAGAAGGACCCCGAGGACCAGTTGGAGAGCATGCGGCTGAGCGTGGTCTCCGTGCTCGAGGACGAGGGCCCCGGCCGCTTCCAGCTGTCACCCCACCAGAGCCAGCCCCTGGTCGGCTACGTGCGGCTTCGCGACCTGCAGCGGGAGCTTGATCGGCGCGGTCTGGCGAACGCGTTGCTCGTGGGCGAGCTCGGGGAGGCCGGCGAACCCGAAGCCGCGGCGCTGGATCTCGAGCGCCGGATTCGCTCCCATGCTCAGGCGGCCGACTTCAGCCTGGCGTTCGCCGAGGCGGAAGATCACCTGCGCATCACCAGTTCCCAGATCGTCTTCGGCGAGGAGCTCGCCGGGGCGGTGGAGGTCCTGGCGCGGGACCAGGGTGTTGAGGCGATCGGCGTCTCGACCTATCTCGCCAACCGGACCGGCGCGGAGAACGGCGCCGCGGCTCCCTACTCGACGATCGCCGCGCTCGATACGGGGAGGGCCGGCGAGCTCGGCGTGCTGCGGCTGGCCGACGGTCGGCCGGCGCCGGCGCTCGCGCCTGGCGAGGTGCTCGTCAACACCTTCCTAGCGGAGGACCTTGGGGTCGGTGAGGGCGACCGGCTGACGATCGACTACTTCGTGATCGGCGATCGCGAACAGTTGGTCGAGCGGCCGGTTCAGGCCACCGTGGCGGGCGTGGTCGAGATGACGGGCTGGGCTGCGGATCGCACCCTGACGCCGGACTTTCCCGGCGTAGCCGACGCCGACAACATGAGCGACTGGGACCCGACCTTCCCGGTCGATCTCAGCCGGATCAGGGACCAGGACGAGGCCTACTGGGATGAACATCGGGCAACCCCGAAGCTGTTCGTCTCCCTTGAGTACGGCGCCGAGCTCTGGTCCAGCCGCTTCGGTCTTCTCACCTCGTTCCGGCTGCTGCCCGCGGACGGAGACTCGCCGGGTCAACTCCGGGCCGCTCTCGAGGGAGAGGCGCCGGAACGCGTCGAGCTGCACGCGGCGGGTCTGGCGGTCGAGGCGGTCAAGGCCGCGGGCCTGCGGGGCGCCACCGGCGCCACCGACTTCGGGGGTCTGTTCATTGGTTTCAGCCTGTTTCTGATCGTCTCCGCAGCGTTGCTGGTGGGCCTGTTCTTCCGTCTGGGAACCGAGAGCCGCGCCAACGAGATGGGCCTGCTGCTGGCGCTCGGCCACGGCATCAAGCGGGTTCGGCGGCGTTTCCTGGTCGAAGGCGCCCTGCTCGGCGGGGCGGGTGTCCTGCTCGGCCTGGGCGGAGCGGTGCTCTATGCCGGCGCGATGATGGCCGCGCTCCGGACCCTGTGGCGCTCCGCCGTCGGTTCGAGTCATCTCTACCTCCACGTCGAGCCTCTGACGCTGGCCCTGGGCGGCGCCGGTTCGCTCCTCGTCGTGTTCTTCGCGATCCGGGGCGCTGTCGGCCGGCTGGCGGCCGTGTCGCCCATCCGGTTGCTGCGGGGAGAGACCACCGAGCGACCGGCGGCGGTGTCAGCGCCGGGACGCAGGGCGCGCTGGACCAGGGGGATCGCCGGCGGTCTCGCTGTCGCCCTGCTCGGCGGGTCGGCTGCTGCCCCGGCGTCGTCGGCCGCCTATCTGTTCTTCTCCGGCGGCGCCTGCCTCCTGATCGCCGGACTTGCCGGTTTTACACTTTGGCTGCGCCGGCGGCCGGAAGCCCCGCTCCGGAGCTGGTCCTGGCGCGCCGGCTCCAGCATGGCGGCGGCCAACGCCTCGCTCAATCCGGGGCGGAGCCTGCTCTGCGCCGCCCTGGTGGCGAGCGCGTCGTTCGTCATCGTGGCCGTCGGCGCCTACGGACTCCGTTTCGGCGAGGAGACGAGGAGTCTGGATTCGGGGGCCGGAGGTTTCGATCTGGTCGCGGAGTCCGATGTCTCCGTTCTCGCGGACATGACAAGCGTGGAGGGACGCTACGAGCTGGGCTTCGGCGAGGAGGCTTCCGATCTCGTCGGACGCGCCGAGATCGTTGCCTTCCGGACGGTGCCCGGCGACGACATCAGTTGCCTGAACCTGTTCCAGCCGGAGAGGCCGCGGCTGCTCGGCGCGCCGCCGGAGTTCATAGAGCGCGGGGGCTTTCGCTTCCAGTCGCTCATCTCCGAGGCGGGCGAGGCGCCCTGGGTACTGCTGGAGCAGGACCTCGGCCCCGGCATCGTTCCGGCGATCGGCGATTTCAACTCCGTCATGTGGATTCTCCATTCGGGGCTCGGTCAGGGCATCGAGGTCGAGACGGAGCGTGGGGAGACGATCGAACTGCGGCTGGTCGGGCTTCTGCGCAAGAGCGTGTTCCAGAGCGAACTCGTGATCTCCGAGGCGAACCTGGCGAGGCACTTCCCGAGCCGGACGGGCGCTTCCTACTTCCTGCTGCGAACCGAACCGGACGAGCAGGACCGGACGATGCAGGAGCTCGAGCGGACGCTGGCCGGCTTCGGTTTCGACGCCGTCCCCACCGCCCAGCGACTACAGGCGTTCCAGGCGGTCGAGAACACCTACCTCGGCACCTTCCAGACCCTGGGCGGACTCGGCTTGCTGCTCGGCACGCTGGGCCTCTCGGTGGTGCTGCTGCGCAACCTGCTGGAGCGGCGGGGCGAGCTGGCAACGATGCAGGCGATCGGCTTCTGGCGGCGCGCCCTGGCCTGGCTGGTGGTGGCTGAGAACAGCCTGCTCCTGGCGGCCGGCGTCACGGTGGGCGCCGCCTCGGCGCTCGTCGCGGTGAGCCCGCACCTGCTCGGCGGTCACGCGCTGGTGCCGTGGCTGTCGCTCGGACTCACCCTGCTGCTGGTGCTGGCAGCCGGCACGCTGGCGAGCCTTGCGGCGGTAAGACGGGTTACCCGGGAAGACCTGCTGCCGGCGCTACGCGGTAGCTAGTCGGCCGGCGGGGCCGCCGGCGCACCCAGCGCGGGACCTAGGGTTTGAGGTGGGTCTCGAAGAGCTTCAGGATGCGGCGGTACTCGTCGAGCCAGCTTGACGGCTCGACGAAGCCGTGGGCTTCGGCCGGATAGACCGCTAGCTCCCAGTCTTCCTTGCCCAGCTCGATGAGGCGCTGGACGAGACGAACGGAGTCCTGGAACAGGACGTTGTCGTCCAGCATGCCCGTGCAGATCAGGAGCGGTTTCTGCAGACCCTCGGCGAACTCGATCGGCGAGCTGCGTTCGTAGGCCTCCGGGTCGAGTTCCGGCGTGTTCAGGATGTTCGACGTGTAGCCGTGGTTGTAGTGGGCCCAGTCGGTCACCGGGCGCAGGGCCGCTCCCGCTGCGAACAGTTCGGGGTGGCGGAACATCGCCATGAACGTCACGAAGCCTCCGTAGGACCCACCGTAGACGCCGATCCGTTCCCGGTCGACGCCCTGCTCGGCGACCAGGTAGTCGATGCCGTCGGCCAGGTCTTCGACTTCGGGCGTGCCCATCTGCCGGTAGATCGCGGTGCGCCAGTCCCGGCCGTAGCCGGCGGAGGCGCGGAAGTCCATGTCGAGCACCACGTAGCCGCGGCGGGCGAGCAGGGTATGGAACATGAACTCCCGGAAATAGGAGGACCAGCCCTGGTGGGCGTTCTGGAGGTAGCCGGCGCCATGGACGAAGACGACCGCCGGCCGCGGAGTCTCCGCGGGGCCGGGCGGCAGGTAGAGGCGGGCGTGGATCGGTCGCTCCACGTGCGATGAGGGCACCTCGACGAAGCGGGGCGCGACCCAGTCGACAGCGAGGAAGTTCGAGGACGTCGTCTCAGTCAACCGGATGGCCTCGGCGCCCGGCGATGCGTCCTGGAGCCAGAGTTCCGGCGGCCGATTGGCGCTGGAATGGACGATCAGGAGGTGACCGTCGTTCGGCGAGAGTCGGTAGGAGTTGAGGCCGCCGAGGGAGGTGACCTGTTCGACGACGCCGGTCCCTGCTTCCGAGACCGGCGCGCGGAAGACGTCGAAGACCCCGGAGTGGTTCCTGTTCGCCTCGAAGTAGAGGAAGGCGCCGTCGGCCGAAACCTGTGGCGAACGGACGACGAAGTCGCCCTCCGTGACCTGAAGTCGTTCGCCGGTCGCCGTGTCCATCACGTGGAGATGCGAGTAGCCGGTTTCCTCGGACAGGAAGAAGATCGTGCGGTCGTCCGGCAGCCAGCCCAGATCGCGAAAGGCGTAGTTGATCCAGGCCGGGTCGGACATCCGGTGCAGGGGACCCAGTTCGCCGGCTTCGAGGTCGATTCCGGCGATCCAGCGGTCCTTGTTGTCGGCCGAGTAGACCTGCACGACGGCACGCGAGCCGTCCCGGTTGAAAGACACCGGGCCGAAGCGAACCGGCCGGGGCCCGGGCTCCTTGTCGTTGGCTTCCTCCTCACCGGCGTCCTCGTCCTTCTGCTCGATCGACTTCGCTTCGGTATCGGCCGCGTCCTCGCCGCCGCCGGTCTCCTTCGCCGCGGCTTCCCGGTCCTTCTTCCGTTGGCGTGCCACCTCACGCAGGTCGGCCAGCGGATCGTCCGTGATGCCCGGCAGCACGGAGAGGTCGAGCGTCACTGGCTCCGCGTCTCCGGCGCGCAGCAGGAGCAGCGCTTCGCCGGCCGTTTCCGCCGTGCCGACCTTCATGCGGACCTCTTCGACCTCGACCATGCCGGTGGCGGTGACGTAGTTCGGCATCCTGTCGCGGAGCCCCTCGTCGCGCTCCTTCGGACGGGTGCGCAGGACCAGGCGGTCAAGGGCCGGCGACAGGGCTGAGCCGGCCACTTCCACTTCCCTGCCCAGGTAGTGGGGCAGGGCCGACCGGCTGGGGTCGCCTGCCTGGCGTTCCCTGGAAACCTCCAGGCTTCGTTCCTCGCGCTGGCGCCGCTGCCGGACGATCTCGAGCAGTCGCGGCTGCTGGCGCTCCAGGTAGCCGGCCTTGAGGTCCTGCTCGGAGCGCGCCTGTTCGGGCTCGTCTTCCGCCCGGACGTCGAAAGGCTGTCTGAGCAGGCCGGTCTCCCGCTCCCGCACGAACCACACGCCGGCCCGGCGGAAGGCGACATCGCCGCCGGCGGTGAAGAAGGGCGTGGCTTCCGTTGTGGCGGTCCGGGTGATCTGGATCAGACTGTCGTCACGGTCCAGGTCGCGGATGAAGACGTCGCCCGCCTTAACGAAGACCCGGCGGCGCCGTTCGCGGTCCCAGTTGCCGCCCGCGGCTTCCGCGCCGGCGCGGTCGCGGTCGGAGACCCGGACCGTTTCCGGCCCTTCGAGGTCGATACGGTAGAGATCGCGGGTCTCCTCGCCCTCCCGCTTGCGCTGGAAGTAGACGCTGTCGCCGTCGCTGCTCCAGTACGGCCGCTCCGGCTGGCGACCCAGCCAGTCCGGATGGGCCATGATCCGTTCGAGAGTGACGTCGTCCTGGGCCCGGAGGGGAAGGACGGGCAGGAGCAGGCCCGCGGCCAGGGCTACCGCGAGCGGTCGAACGGGCAAGCTGCTACAGGGACTCGAAGTACTCGATCATCGCCTGGGCAGTGGCCGCTTCCGGATGGTCGGGGGCCACCTCCAGGAACTTCCTGAAGGTCTCGAGGGCCTTGTCGTTCTCCGACTGCGCGGCGTAACAGAGGCCAAGCATGTTGAGCGCCTCGGGATGATTCGGATTGAACCCCACGACCTGCTCCAGTTTCGTCAGGGCCTCGGCGATGCTGCCGGCGTTGTACAGGTCCGCTGCCTCGTTGTACAGGTTCTTGGCGGCTTTCTCGGGATCCGTGCTCTGGAGGGAGGCCAGGGCGGCCTCGGCCTTGTCGTCCATACCCAGCGCGTTGTAGCCGGCGTAGAGGATCTGGTTCATGTTCTCCAGGTCTTCGCCCTCGGCCGCCACCTGTTCGGCGTACTCCACCGCCCGGACATGGTCGCCCCGGAAGGAGTAGATGCGGGCAAGTCCGCCCATCGCCGAGGTCAGGTCCGCCTTCTTCGACAGCGCTTCCTGGAACATGAACTCGGCCGTCTCGTAGTCGCCCGAATTCAACGCGTTGCTGCCCTGGTTGTAGAGCTTGATCGCGCTGCCGCGGGCCTCCGCTTCCAGGTCCACCTGCTCGGACGGCTGCGGGATGCCGGCGGCCTCGAACTGCGCCGCCTGCTGCTTCAGCGCCTCCTCCTCGGAGGTCAGGTTCCAGTCGCCGCCTCCCGGGAGCTGGCTGAGCCTCGTCTCGTTGCGGGCGGGGATGCGGACGTTGCCCACCCGCCGGGTCACGTAGCCTTCCTTCTTCAACTCGACGGTGAAGCCGCCGCGCTCGTGCGTGACGACGTTCTTGATCATGATCCGGAACCGTCCGTTCCTCCCGGAGTAGTGCACCTCCCGGAACGTGGGCGCTTCGGGGTTCGTGAAGATGATCTCCACGCCCTCGAGGGTGTCTCCGGTCGTGGCGTCGAAAATCTGTCCCCATACGGTGCCCGGGAGTTGCGCCGCTGCCGGCGCGACGAGCGCGAGAGAAAGGAAGATGCAGAGGGCGGCAGCGAAGAGTCCGGGCCGCACCGGCTGCTCCAGGGTCCACGGTTCGCAAGTCGGCTTCATCGTCTCCTCCTTCGGCCGCACGGGCTCATGGCGGAATCTCCAGGCGCAGGCTCTTTAGAATAACAGAGCCGTGGTTGCGGATCCTGGCTCTCGCCTCGCGCGCCATCCGGCCTGGCCGAAGGTGCTGCAGATCTGCCGGGCCGCGGCGGAGCGGGGCGGTTGTGTCCGCGTGGTGGGGGGCTCGGTGCGGGACGCGATGCTCGATCGGCCGTTCACCGAGTTCGACCTCGAGGCCTTCCGGATCGAGCCGAAGGACCTCGACCGAATGCTGGAGGACCTGGGCCTGCGGGTCGACCGGGTCGGACGCGCCTTCTCGGTCGTCAAGCTGCGCGGCGTTCCCGTCGACGTTGCCCTGCCGCGTCGTGAGGTCAGCGTCGGAGCCGGTCACAGCGACTTCCTCGTTGACGCCGACCCGGACATGACCGTCGGACAGGCCGCTGAGCGCCGAGACTTCACGATCAACGCGATCTCGTACGAACCGCTGGCCGGCCGGGTCGAGGATCCTCTCGGAGGCAGGGCGGACCTCAAGCGCGGGCGGTTGCGTCACGCCTCGCACCGGTTCCCGGAGGATCCGCTCCGCGTGTTGCGCGGGATGCAGCTCACAGCCCGGCTGGGGCTCGAACCGGACCCGGACACCGTCCGTCTCTGTTCCGGGATCGGCTGGCGGGAACTGAGCGTCGAGCGGGTCTTCGACGAGTGGCGGAAACTCCTCCTTCAGGGAATCGAGATCGGCCGCGGCCTGCGGTTCCTGGAGGCGAGCGGGTGGCTTCAGGGCTACCCCGAACTCCAGGCCACGGTCGGCTGCGAACAGGATCCGGAATGGCATCCCGAAGGCGACGTCTGGAGCCATACGGGGCACGTTCTGGACGCCTTCGCGACCGAGCGCCTGGGCGACGAGGAGGAGGACCTGGTGGTCGGACTGGCCTGCGTCTGCCACGACCTGGGCAAGCCCGCGACGACCAGATTCGTCGACGGCCGACTGCGTTCCCGCGGCCATGAGGCGGCCGGCGAGGGGCCCACCCGGAGCTTCATGGCCCGGCTCACGAACCAGCGCGGGCTGGTTGACGACGTGGTGCGGCTCGTCGTCGACCACCTCAAGCCGCGGCAGCTCTATCAGGGGGGCGCCGGGGACGCCGCCGTTCGCCGGTTGGCCCACCGGGTGAAACGGATCGACCGTCTGGTGCGGGTCGCGCGCGCCGACGCCAGGGGCCGTCCGCCGCTGCCGCCAGCGGACTGCGAGGACTGCGACTGGCTGCTTTCGCGGGCGGAAGCTCTGAGGATCAGGGACCAGGCGCCGACCCGGCTCGTGCTCGGACGCGACCTGATCGCCCGTGGTCTTTCGCCCGGTCCCGAGATTGGCGTTCTCGTCGATCGCTGCTACCAGGCACAGTTGGACGGCGCTTTCGAGGGGAGGACCGCGGGCCTGCGCTTCCTCGATTCGCTGCTCCGGCGCCGGGCTGTCGCCGGGCTAGGACCTGGCAACTCCGGCGGTACGGAATCGTGAGCGGTTCCCCGAGCGGCCGGATGAGCGAAACAAGGGTCGCCGGCGGGTCGTCCCTGCACCGAGAGGATGATGACTTGCCAGCTCAGAAAGCGTCCGACCGGGAATCGATCCTCGGGTCGACCGGCCCTTCCGAGGATGTCGAACTCGTTCGACGGGCGTCGGCGGGAGACGCCACGGCGTTCGAGGCCCTTGTGCTTCGGTACGAGATACCGCTCCGCAAGCTGGTCTACGGCTACGTACTCAACTGGGAGGTCGCCGAGGACGTGGCCCAGGACGCCTTCCTGCTGGCCTACCGGAAGCTCGGGGACCTGGGAGAGTCGGCCGCGTTCAAGAGCTGGCTCTACCGGATCGCGATCAACCGGGCCCACGACGAGCTGCGCCGGTCGGCGCGCTGGGGCAAGCGGCTGGACCGGAACGTCGGGGATGAAGCGCTCGCCGAACTGCCGGCGGCCGGAGCGGAGTCGGCCGTGGAGTCGCGGCTGCTGCGGCGCGCTCTCGTGCGCGAGCTGGCGCGTTTGCCGAAGAGCCAGCGAACGGCGGTCGTGCTGAAGGATGTGGTGGGAATGAAGTACGTTGAGATCGCGGAGTGTCTGGGCTGTCCGATCGGCACGGCGCAGATCCGGGTGCATCGGGGCCGGCAGAAGCTCCGGCGCCGGCTCGGCGAGCCGGACTCCAGGGGAGGGGGAGGTACGTGATGAGGGAGGAGAAGAGCCGGCCGGAAGGCCGGCGCACCGACACTCGGCGCATCGGGTCGGACCGACCGGAGGAGGTCGGGAAGCTCGACGCGCTGTTCGAGGGGATGCGTGAGGAGTGCGCGGCGCCGCCCGCTGCGCCGGCGTTCCTGGCGGGCTTCGGAGCCCGTCGCGACGCCTGGCTGGAGCGCCGGGACCAGGCCGCGCCGTGGCGGCTGCTGGCCCTGCGCCTGTCGCCCGTCGGCGCGCTCGCGGCCGGGGCCGCGCTGGTCACGACGCTCGGTTCCGGCACGCAGCCCATGGCTTCGGAGACCATTCCGGAAGCACCGGTGACCGCGGAGTATCCGGATCCGTTCGTCGCCGGGCTGGAAGAGGCCGGCGTGGCGACCGTGGCGATGAGCGACGATGACGCCGGCTACGAACTGCTGGCCGTTCTCTACGAGCCGCTGGGGACGCGGTGATGTCGAACGGTCCCACGAAGCTGTGGATGGGTGTCGCGCTGGGCTCCGTGCTGGTCGTGGGCCTGTCGGCCGGCCTGGTGGCGGACCGGCTGCTGCCGGAGCGTCGTGCCGCCGACAAGAAGCAGGAAACGCGAACGGAAGCACACCCTCCCGCGCCGTCGACGTTCCACTTCGACTGCCGCGACTCGGAGGAAGGTTCGGGTGACGCGACGGCGAGTTCGACGCCGGAAGCGCCTGCCGATGCGGCCCGTTCGGAGGAGGACGCCGAGTACAGGGCGAAGGTGACTCGGCGCATGGCGCGACACCTCGAACTCGATCCGGAGCAGATCGCGGCGCTCGAGCCGATCGTCGGCGAGGCGATGGTGCGAGGCCGCCTCTACTGGACCGGGGCCCGCGACGAGTTCTGCGCCCTGCAGAGAGAGTTCCACCGCCAGGTGGGGGAGTTGCTGCGCCCGGATCAGGCGGTTCGCTTCGACGAGATGCGTCGTGACCTGTGGGACCGGAGTCGGCGGCACGGAGACCGAGACCACGATGGCCGTGGTCGCGGGCGCCACGGTGACGGCGACTCGCCGGGTGACTGCCGGTGAGCGCCGACGAAAAGGAGGTCGGGATGGAATCGCAGGAAGCCGGCCTGCGCGCGGGGCCCGAGGAGCAGGAGGCGGCGCTCCAGGAGGCGGCGGCACACGTTCCCGTCCATCCGCTGATCCGCTTCGCCGTCGAGCGGCGGGTGACCATGTTCATGGCAACGCTCGGCGTCCTGGTGCTCGGCTGGCTGTCGCTGACGCGCCTGCCGCTGGAGTTCCTGCCCCTGTTCCAGTCGTCCAACATCTCGGTGCGGGTCCCCTATCAGTCCTCGTCGCCGGAGGAGATCGCGCGGTCGATCATCTGGCCGCTGGAGGACAGCCTGGGAACGATCAACGGCGTTCGGCTACTCCGCTCGCGGGCGAGCGGCAGCTCCGCCTCGGTGGACATCGAGTTCCAGGACGGGACGGACATGGAGCTGGCGGCCGTCGACGTGCGGGACCGGATCGACCGGGTGCGCAACGAACTGCCGAGCGACGTGGAACAGATCTACGTCCGTCGTTTCGAGAGCACGGACATTCCGGTCCTCCGCAGCAGTCTCAGCGCGCCGTGGGACCAGGACGAGCTGAACGACTTCGTCGAGGACGTGCTCCTGCCGCGGATCGAGCGGCTGGAGGGCGTGGCGCAGGCGGAAGTCTGGGGCATGCTGAGCCGGGAGCTGCGGATCGAGCTGCTGCCCGACCGCATGGCGGCCCACGGCGTGGATGTGCGGGAGTTGCGCCAGACCCTGCAGGACAACCATGTGAACGTCTCGGGCGGTTACCTGCGCGAGGGCAGCCGCCGTCTGCTGGTTCGCACCGTGGGCGAGTTTCGGGCACCGGACGAGATCCGGGATCTGCCGATCCGAGGCGACGGCTTGCGCGTGGGCGATGTCGCCGACGTCAAGTTCGGCTATCCGGACAAGTACGAGTACAACTTCCTGAACGGCACGGAAGCGATCAACCTGAGCGTGAACAAGGCCTCGGACGCCAACCTGCTGGAGGTCGTCAACCGGGTCAAGACCGAGCTGGCGGCGATTCAGCAGACGCCCGAAGGTGAAGGCCTCGAGTTCCGCCACTTCCACGACACCTCGGTCGACGTGCGCCAGGGGCTGACCGAACTGGGTCGCAGCGGCCTGATCGGAGGCGGCCTGGCGATCGTCTTCATGTTCCTGTTCCTGCGCAAGTTCCGCACCACGCTGCTGGTGGCGCTGGCGGTACCGCTGTCGCTGGTCATGACCTTCGTGATGATGTACCTCGGTCGTCAGGCAGGCGTCACCGAAATCACGCTGAACGTGATGAGCCTGATGGGATTGATGCTGGCGATCGGAATGCTGCTCGACAATTCGATCGTGGTGATCGAGTCGATCTTCCGGCACCGCCAGGAACTCGGCGCGAACGCCAAGTACGCCGCCCTGGGCGGCGCCAGCGACGTGGCGATGCCCATCATCTGCTCGACGATGACCACGATGTGCGTGTTCGTTCCGCTCATCTTCTTCGGCAGCGGCGGCGGCGGACCGGGCAGCTTCTCGCGCTTCATGGGCGACATCGGCACAACGGTCTGCGTGGTCATGCTCGGCTCCCTGGTCATCTCCCTGACCGTGGTGCCGATGATCGCGGCGATCCTGCTGAGGTCGGAGAGCAAGCGCCGCTTCAAGCTGCTCGACCGAATGAACGAGCTCTACGGGCGAACCTTGGGGTTCACGCTCCGCCACCGCTTCGTCTTCACGATGGTCATCGGAGCGCTGCTCTACGGTTCCTGGGTGCTCTACAACAGCATCGAACGGAGCTTCAACCAGCCATCCCAGGGCAGGGCGTTGACCGTGTTCGTCGAAACGCCGCGGCAGATGGGAATGGAGGAGCGCCTGGCTCTCTACGACGAGGTCTACGCGATGCTCGATTCCAGGCGCGACGAGTGGGAGATCGCCGACATCGCCCACCAGGTGCGGCGGGGCGGTGGCCGCAGCCGGGGATACGGCGGCGGCAACCGCTTCGAGGTCTATCTCAAGCCGGAGGAGGTCTCGGAGCTGTCCACCGACGAGGTCACGGAACTCATCCGGGAGGCGATGCCGCGGCGGGTCGGCGTGCTGTTCAAGCTTGCCCGCACCGAGTTCGGCCCTCCGGGTTCCGGGAGATCCGGGATGGACGTGGAGCTGATCGGCGACGATGTCGGCACTCTCGAGCTCCTCGTGCCGCGGATCACCGAACGGTTGCGTCAGATTCCCATCGTGGGCGACATCGACAACTCGTTCGAGAGCGGCGACGACGAGATCCGGGTGTCGGTGAATCGTGAGCGCGCCCTCCAGGGCGGTCTGTCGAGCCAGGCGGTGGCGATGACGGTCAATGGCGCTCTGTCGAGTCGTTCGCTGGCGTACTTCAAGACCGCGGAGCGTGAGATCGGCATGGTCATGCAGTACCGGGAGGAGGACCGGGAGACACTCGATCAGTTGAAGAAGATGCCGGTTCAGGTGGCGGACCCGAACGGCGAGGGCGCCGGTGTGACCTTGCCGATCTCGAGCCTGGCCTCCTTCCGCGTGCAGAGCGGCCCGTCCGAGGTCGAGCGCGAGAACCGCCGCTCCAAGGTGGAGATCGACGTGACGGCCGCTGGCGGCACGCCGGGCTTCATGCTCCGGCGGCCGGTCCAGATGGCCCTCGCCGACGTACCGCTGCCGCCGGGCTACGAATGGTCTCTCGGCAGGCGGTTCATGGAGGCCGAGGAGGACGCGTCCCGCGCCGTACTGGCGATGATCCTGGCCGTGGTGTTGATCTACATGATCATGGCGGCCCTGTTCGAGGACTTCCTGCAGCCGTTCACGATCATGCTGTCGATTCCCTTCGCCTTCATCGGCGTCGGCCTGATCATGTACCTCGCCGGCCAGCCGCGGTCCGACTCGTCGAACATGGGGCTGCTCATTCTGGCCGGGATCGTGGTGAACAACGCGATCGTCCTGATCGATCACATCAACCGGCTGCGGCGAGAGGGCATTGCCCGCGACAAGGCGATCGTCCTCGGCGGCAAGAACCGCCTGCGGCCCATCCTGATGACGGCCGTCACGACGATTCTCGGCCTGTCGCCGATGGTGGCGCCGTTCTTCCTGCCCCAGGTGTTCGGCCAGCCCGAAGGTCGGGCTGCGTTCTGGGCGCCGGTGGGTCTGGTGATCCTCGGCGGACTGACCACTTCGACTTTCCTGACCCTGCTTGTCATTCCGACGGTCTATTCCCTGGTCGACGACGTGAAGCTCTTCGTCCAGCGGGTTGTGCGGGCGGCAGTCACCGTTCCGCGGAGAAAGATGGCATGAAACTCAAGGTACCTTTGGGCAAGGCGCGGTCGGCCGGCGCCCTTCTGTTGATGGCGGCGGTGGCCGCGGCGGGCATGGGCTGCGGGCAGTCCAATGCCGAAGCGGGCGGCGACAACCCCCGCGCCGGCCAGGGTGGTCCAGGCGGCGGCCGGCCCGGAGGGCGCGGCGGTGGTCCTCCGGGAGGTTTTCCGGGGGGTATGCCGGGCTTCGGCGCCCCCACTACCGCGATCCCGGTCAGGGTGACGAGCGCCATTCGCCGGGACATCGCGGACTACCTGGAGACGAACGGTTCGCTCGAGGCCGAGAACGAAGTCGACATCGTGGCCCGGACCACCGGTCCGATCGTCGAACTGAACGTCGAGGAGGGCGACTTCGTACGGGCCGGTCGGGTGCTGGCGCGCATCGACGCCGCCGAAATCGAGGCGCAGCTCGGCATTGCCCGGGTCAACCTGGCGGAGGCGGAACTGGCCTGGAACCGCGCCCAGGATTCGTTCCAGGCGGAGGTGGTCAGCCAGGAGGCCTACGACCTGGCCAAATCCAACTTCGAGGCCGCGGCCGCCCAGATCGTCGGCACCGAGATCCTGCTGGATTACACGGTGATCCGTGCGCCTTTCGACGGCCTGATCATCGAGCGGGTGATCAAGAACGCCGAGCACGTCTCGACCAACGCGCGGTTGTTCCGGATCTCCGACTTCGACCCGTTGCTCTGCCCGATTCAGCTCCCCGAGAAGGACCTGCCGCGGCTCAGGCTGGATCAGACCGCGCACCTTACCGTCGAGGCCTATCCCGGAGTGCGCTTTCCCGCCCGGGTGCTGCGGATCAGCCCGGTCGTCGACCCGGCGACCGGCACGGTCAAGGTGACCCTCGAGGTGCAGGCTCAGGGCCGCCTGCGGCCCGGGATGTTCGCCAGCGTGTTTGTCGAGACGGACGTTCACGAGAACGCGATCGTCGTTCCGAAGCAGGCCCTTGTCCTGGAGAGCACCTCCGACATGGTTTACGTGGCGGTGGATGACGGCGAGGGCGGCACGGTCGCGCGGCGCCGTGAACTCGAACTCGGCTACGAGGAGAGCGACAGCCTGGAGGTGCTTTCCGGCCTCCGCGAAGGTGAGGACGTCGTGATCGTCGGCCAGGACGGTCTCTCCGATCTGACGCCGATTTCGGTCGATGAGCGGGAGGGACCGGCCGCGGCGCCCACGATGTTCACGTCGGTTCCGGCTGCGGACGCGGGAAGCTCACCCCAGCTCGCTGCCGGTCAAGCGGCGCCGGCCGCCGGCGGGGCGGCAGCGGCCGGGCGGGCTGCGCCGCAGGCTCGCCCGCCGGGCGGTCCCGGAGGCTTCAGTGGAGGTCCGCCGGGAGGATTCGATCCGAGTCAGATGACCCCGGAGCGGATTGAGATGATGCGGGCCCGCATGAAGGAGCGGGGCATGAGCGACGAGCAGATCGACCAAATGATCGAGCGCATCCGGAGCGGGCAGGGGCCGCCGGGAAGACCGTCCGGTGGACCGCGGGGCAGGCAACAGGGTGGACCGCCGGGTTGATCGGCGGACTCGACTCCTGACCAGGTAATCCGAAATGCGGGTTGTTTCCTTCGCCACCCGGCGACCGGTCACGGTGTTCATCTTCGCCCTGGCGGCGGTGGTCTTCGGCGGCGTCGCCTTCCGCGACCTGGCGGTCGATCTGCTGCCGGACATCACGTACCCGTCGCTCACCGTTCAGACCGGGTACGAGGGCGCCGCGCCGGTCGAGATGGAGACTCTGATCACCCGGCCGGTGGAGGACGCGGTCGGCGTGGTCAACGGCGTCAACCGGGTCGTTTCCAGTTCCCGGGCGGACATCAGCGAAGTCACCCTGGAGTTCTCCTGGGGCACGAACATGGACTTCGCGTCGCTCGACGTGCGCGAGCGACTGGATCAGGTGCGCTTGCCGGTCCAGGCCGACCGGCCGGTGCTGCTGCGCTACGACCCCTCCCTCGATCCGATCCTGCGCATGGGGCTCGCCGGCGGCGGCAGCGACCTGATCGCGTTGCGCCTGCTGGCCGAGGAGGATCTCAAGCGGAAGCTCGAGCGCCTCGAAGGCGTGGCGGCCGTCGTCGTCAGCGGCGGCCTGGAGGAGGAGATTCAGGTCGAGATCGACGAGCGTCGCCTGAGCAGCCTCGGGTTGACGATGAACCAGGTGATGACCCGCCTCGCGCAGGAGAACGTGAACCTGACCGGCGGTCGGCTGCGTGACGGCCAGACCGACTACCTGGTGCGAACGATCAACGAGTTGCTCCGCCCGGAAGAGATGCGGGAGATCGTGATCGATCGTTCCCAGGGTGCGATCGTGCGCCTCGAGGACATTGCCCGGGTCTACCAGGGGGCCAGGGAACGGGAGGTGATCACCCGGATCGACGGCCGGGAGGCCGTGGAGATCGCGGTCTACAAGGAGGGCGGCACGAACACGGTGACGGTCGCTTCCGCCGTGCTCGAGCGGGTGGAGGAGCTCGAGGAGGAGATCAGGCAGATCGATCCTCAGCTCGAACTGACCGTCCTCACCGACCAGTCCCGTTACATCCGCGACTCGGTGTCGGCTGTGATCGAGACCGCCCTGATCGGCGGTTCGCTCGCGATCGTCGTTCTCTTCCTGTTCCTGCGGAGCGCGCCGAAGACGCTGATCATCGGGATCTCGATTCCGGTCTCGGTGGTGGCGACGTTCTTCCTGATGTATGTCGCCGGCGTGTCGCTCAACATCATGTCGCTCGGCGGCATCACCCTGGGAATCGGTCTCCTGCTGGACAACTCGATCGTCGTCCTGGAAGCGATCCAGCGCCGCCGCGACCAGGGGCTGAGCGTGGTCGAAGCGGCCCGGGCCGGCGCCTCGGAGGTCGGCCGGGCGGTGATCGCGAGCACGATCACGACCGTCTGCGTGTTCGTACCGATCGTGTTCGTCGAGGGCGTGGCGGGCCAGATGTTCGGTGACCAGGCCCTGACCGTGACGTTCTCCCTGCTGGTGTCGCTGGGGGTCGCGCTGACCGTGATCCCGATGCTCGCCTCCCGGAAGTTTTTCGCCGCCGGGGAACCGGTCGAGAAGGTCCGACACGTCGGGCGTTCCAACCCTGTGACCCGTGCGCTCTCGGCCTTCTTCGACGCAATCGGCGTGGGCGTCGCGCTGGTCGTCAAACATGTGTTCCGTGCCGTCTCGACCGTCATGTCGTTCCTGCTCCGGCCGGTGCTGGCGGCCTTCGACGCATTGCTACGCGGCATCACGGCCGTGTACGCCCGGGTCCTTCGCGGGGCCCTTCGCCACCCCGCGCTGGTCGTCCTGGCGGCCGTCGTGCTCCTCGCGGGCAGTGTCCAGCTCATCGGCTCGCTGGGCAGCGAACTGGTTCCGGAACTCATTCAGGGCGAGTTCTATGTCGACGCCGAGCTGGCGCCGGGCAGCCGCCTGGAGGTGACGGACCGGCGCCTGGGGGCCGTTGCCAGGTTCGTGCGGGAACAACTGGAGGAGGAGGTGCAGTCGGTCTACATGGTCGTGGGCACGTCGAACGAACAGGGGGGCGCCGCGGGAGAAAGACGCGAGAACATCGGCCAGGTCAACGTGCGGTTGAACCCCCCGGTCGACGTGGAGCGCGAGGAGGCGGTGATGAGCCGGATCCGGAACTGGATCGACGAAAACAACTCCTCCTTCGCCGGTCAGACGCCTCCGGTCGCGGGTACGGCCTTGGTGCCTCCCGGTGCCGGATTCGTGTCTGGCTCCGTGGTCGCGGACGACTCGCTGAAGTACCGCTTCGGCCGTCCGACCTACTTCAGCTTCCGGAGCCCGGTCGAGGTGCAGATCCGCGGCCACAACCTGGCGTTGCTGGAGAGGCTGGCCGATCAGGTTGCGTCGCGAATGCGCGGGGTCGAAGGTCTGGTGGACGTGAAGTCCTCAACGGAAGGCGGCAACCCGGAGCTGCAGATCATCTTCGACCGGGAACGGCTATCGACGTTGAACTACACGGTCGCCCAGCTCGGCGCCGTCATCCGCTCCAAGGTGCAGGGCGATATCGCGACGGACATCGTGCGCGAGGACCGCAACATCGAAGTCAGGCTGCGGACCGACGAGGGCTACCGCGACTCGGTTCGCGATCTGCGCAACCTGAACATCCGTCAGAGCGGCGCCACGCCGCTGCCGCTGTCGGCGGTTGCGGACGTCATCGAGACGGAGGGGCCCGCCGAGATCCGCCGTAGCGACGGTGGCCGGGTGGCGCTGATCGAGGCGAACATCGTCGGCCGGGATCTGGGCAGCGTCTCCGACGACATCGAGGGCATCCTCGAGTCGACGCAGTTCCCGGTTGGCTTCGACTACTCGATCGGCGGCCAGCGCCAGGAGATGGAACGCTCCTTCGACAGCATGAGGCTGGCGATCCTGCTCGCCGTGTTCATGGTCTACCTGGTCATGGCCTCGCAGTTCGAATCGCTGCTGCACCCCTTCGTCATCCTGTTCGCGGTGCCGTTCTCGATCATCGGCGCGATCGGCATCCTCTACCTGACGCGGACGCCGGTCAGCATCGTCGTCCTGATCGGCGGCATCCTCCTGGCAGGGATCGTGGTGAACAACGCGATCATCCTGATCGACTACACGAATCGGCTGCGCCGGGCCGGCAAGGCCAAGGTCGAGGCGCTGCGCGAGGCCTGTCTGGTCCGCCTGCGGCCGATTCTGATGACGACTTCGACCACCGTGCTGGGCCTGCTGCCGATGGCGCTGGGCGTGGGGGAGGGTGCGGAGTTGAGGACCCCGATGGCCCTGACCGTGGTCGGCGGGCTGCTGACCTCGACGCTGCTGACGCTGATCGTGATCCCCGCGCTCTACCTCCTGCTCGACTTCCACAAGCGCGACGTCGACCCTGAGGCCGTCGCCGAAGCCGCTGCTACGTAGGCCGTCCACAGCAGAGGACTGGACTTCGTCGCTGGACGGAGAGTGTTAGGGGAAGGTCTCTACGAGTTCGGGGGCTGTCCAGGGGTCTACGCGGCCATCGGTCCGTTGGCGCACTGCGGTAACGAGTTCGGGAGAGACCGGATCAGCGGTGTTGCCCCAGCTTCGGCGGACGTAGGTCAGGAGGGCGGCGATGGCGGTGTCGGGGAGGCGGGGGTCGGCGGCGAAGCCGGGCATCAGGTCGTCCCAGGTTTCGCCGTGGACTTCGATCGGGCCTTCGATTCCCTGGAGGACGAGGGCGACCAGGCGTTCGGGTGATCCCAGAACCCACGGGCTGTTGACCAGACTCGGCCCCAGGCCCTCCTGGCCCCGACCGTCGTTGTTGTGGCAGGAGCGGCAGGCCCGGTAGTGGCGGCGGCCACGGTTGAACAGGGCGGCTTCCGCGGCGGTGAGGGCGGGAGCCGCTGCCGGTGTGTCCAGGGGTGCGCCGGTGGTGGTTCCAGCCAGGTTCGCGGCGAGGGCGACCTGGCCGTGGAAGCGATCCTCAGGATGTTCGGCGATCCGTTCGGCAAGGACGTTTCTCGCCCAGGGCGACTGCCGGGTCATTGCGCCGACGGTCAGGAGGGCCTGGGTGCGTACCTGGGGCGACGACGAGTCGAGCAGTTCCGCGATCGCGGTCTCGCCCGTGGCGCTTCCGGTCAGCGACTCCTCGCCGGCGCGCAACGCCTGGACGACGAGCCAGGGATCCCGGGCCCGGAGTGCCGTCTGCACGGTGGCGTCGTCCAGCTCGCCGCGGCCGTGGAGCGTCCACAGGGCGTGGATCCGGGAGAGCGGGTCCTCGCCCGAGCGTGCAAGCTCGCGCAGGGCGTCGCGGCCCGGGTCGTGGAGCTCGTTCTCGACCAGTAGCCGCTGGGCCGTATCGCGCTGCCAGCCGTTCGCGTGGGACAGGGCGGCAATGCGGTCGGCCGCGGTTGCGAGGCCTGGCGCCTCGCGCCGGACAGTCGCGGGGTTCTCGGCATCCCCCTCCCAGACCACGCGGTAGATCCGGCCCATGCCGATCGGGCGGTCGAGCCCGTGCTCGAGGATGTACTCGCGGAGGTAGGTCGTCACGTACCGCACGTGCTGGAGGATGCCGCGGTACATGTCGATCACGTACAGCGCGCCATCCGGCCCGACTTTCGCATCGACCGGGCGGAAGCGCTCATCCGTCGAGGCCAGGAACTCGCGCTCGACCCAGTCCGGATCGCCGTAGCGACGGTGCTCGGCGGCCAGGGTCGGAATGCCGTTCTCCACCGGACCGGGAGCGAGATCGAAGTGGGCGACCACGTTGCCGGCTGGTTCCGGCACAAAGACATCGCCGCGGAAGGTGGCCGGAAACTGGTCGCCCCGATAGACCACGAGGCCGCTCACCGAAGTCGTCACGGCGAGCCGGCCGTCGTTGCGGAGCATGCCGTTCACGTAGCCGCGGTTGATGCCCGGATTCACGCGGATCGAGTAAACCGTTTCGTCAAGCACGAGCCGCTCGCTGGCGCCGATGCCGCCACCTCGCGGCTGGTGCTCCGGGTTGGCGAGAGCGTAGTCGGCCGGAATCAGGTCGGCGAACAGGTAGCGGGAGTTCGTGTTGTAGTAGAGGCGGCCGACGTCGTCCTGGGCGATACCCCACTGGCCTCGGAACAGGGTCGGATCAACCTCGATCGACACGTCCTCAGCGCTCCGGCGCAGCCGGAAGCGCCGATCGGACTTGGCGTTGTAGATCCAGTTGTCGAGGCCCCAGAGGAGTCCGTTCTCCGTGTGCTCGAGCAGGTCGGGGTCCGGGTCGCCGTAGTCGAGCAGGCGCTCCCGGCTGCCGCATCGGGGCAGTCCGTCGTCGGCGTTTTCGCTTCGGCACAGCCAGAGGTTTGGCGGTTCGCCGATCAGGATGCCGCCCGATACAGCCGCGATCGCCCGCGGGCTGACCAGGCCGTCCAGGTAGACGCCGCGGCGGTCCATCGCGCCGTCCGCGTCCGTGTCCTCCAGGACGACGACGCGACCGACCGGCTCCTGCTCGCCGATGCCGTCCACGTTCGGCATGAAGCCGCGCATCTCGACGACGTAGAGGAGTCCCCGCTCGTCCCAGGCCATGGCCACCGGGTCCTCGACGAGGGGCTCCGCTGCGACCAGCTCGACGCGAAAGCCGGGGGCGACGCGCAGCGTCGCCATCGCTTCCTCAGGGGCCAGGGGAGGCGCCTCCGGTACCGCGAACCGTCGCCAGACTTGGTCCATCACGTGACCTTCGCGGTCGCCTCGCTGGGCCGCCAGGGACGCCGCGCACAGGGCGAGCGCGATGAAAGGAGATACTCGCCAGCGCATCGCGGTGGAGTAGCCTAGCTGACATGCCGGAGCAGCTCGCCGCGGCCGAGCGGGACGACGTGCGGGTCGGCCGGCGGATGGCCCACCCGCCCGACCCGGCGGCTCTCGCCGCGGAGCGGCGGCAACTGGCCGACCTGGAGCAGGCGCCCAGAACGGCGCGCTGGCGCTCCTTCGCCGGGCTGATCGGCCCGGGCTACATGCAGAGCGCGATGACGCTCGGCAGCGGCACGGCCGCTTCCGCGCTGTTCGCCGGCGCCGTGTTCGGCTATCAGCTCCTGTGGGTCGCGCCGCTCGCGATGCTGCTGGGGCTGGTCATGCTCTCCGCGGTCGCCCACCAGACACTGTCGACGGGCCTGCGGCCGTTCGATGCGATGCGCCGCTTCGCGGGAGCGCCACTGGCTTGGAGCTGGGCCCTGGGCGCGCTGATCGCGTCGATCGTCTGGCACTTCCCGCAGTACGCGCTCGCTTCCGCAGTCCTGGTCGACCTCGGCGAAGCGGCCGGGATCGAAGGGTTGCCGGCGGCCGGGCTCGGCTTCGTCGTTCTTGTCTGGGCCGTACTGATCTCGTCGCTCTACGGCCGGCGGCCCGAGTTGATTCGCGTCTACGAGCGGCTCCTGCGCTACATGGTGTGGGGAATCGTCGTCTGCTTCGCCTGGGTCGTTTTCCGCACGGGAATCTCGGACTGGGGAGGGCTGATCCGCGGCTTCACGAGCTTCGCGGTTCCCGGCGAGCGGAACGGCGTGCTCGGAGTGACGGTGATTCTGAGCGGCCTGTCGGCCGCGGTCGGCATCAACATGGTCTTCCTCTATCCCTACTCGCTGCTCGCCCGCGGCTGGTCGAGGGAGCACAGATCGCTGGCCCGGTTCGACCTGTGGACCGGGACGTTCGTCCCCTACGTCCTGGCCGCGAGTCTGATGGTGATCGCCGCCGCGAACACGATTCACCTCGATCCGTCCTACGACGGCGTGCGGCTCAGCCCGGTCGAGGCCGCGCAGTCCCTGGCGGCCGTCGCGGGGCCGGCGGTGGGGCGCGTGGTGTTCGACCTGGGCGTTCTCGGCATGGCCCTGTCGACGATCACCCTGCACATGCTGGCGACCGGGTTCGTGGCCTGCGAGTTGTTCGGCTGGGAGTTCGGCAGCGCGAAGCACCGGCTGGCCATGCTGCTTCCCGCGCCCGGTGTGCTCGGGCCGGTCTTCTGGGGTGACATCGCGGTCTGGCTGGCCGTGCCGACCAACATCGTCTGCGGCCTGTTCCTGCCCGCCGCCTACATCGGCTTCGTCATGCTCCAGCGCAGCCGCGGCTACCTGGGCGACGACCGTCCGGCTGGCGCCCGGGGCTGGCTGTGGTGGGGCGGGATGGTCGCGGTGACTCTCTTTCTGACCGGCTTCATGGCCTGGTACGTCTGGACCCAGGGTCCGTCGTACTTCGGGCGGTTCGCCGGCTGAGTCACGGCCGGCGGGCGATGCTGGAGCTGCGATCGGTCGGCATGCACTTCGGCGCCGTCGAGGCGCTCGTCGACGTCGACCTGGAACTGGGCGCCGGCGAGGTCGTCGGCCTGATGGGCGACAACGGCGCCGGCAAGTCCACGCTGCTCAAGATCGTGGCGGGCAACTTCGCCCCGACGTCAGGCCGGGTGCTGTGGGACGCTGCGGGGGTCGATCTCTCGCCGCTCTCGGCCCGCGAACTCGGCATCGAGGCCGTCTACCAGGACCTCGCGCTGTGCGACAACCTCTCAGCGGCCGCGAACGTGTTCCTGGGCCGCGAGTTGAGCCGACGGCTGTTTGGAGTCCTGCCGGTGCTGGACCACGCCGCGATGCGCAGGAAGTCGACTGAACTGTTCGCCGAACTCGGTTCGGACACCCGGGCGGACGACCTGGTGCGGCAGATGTCCGGCGGTCAGCGGCAGGCGGTGGCGATCGCCCGGGCGCGGTTGAGTGCTCCGCGGCTGATGCTGCTCGACGAACCGACCGCCGCGATCAGCGTTCGGCAGATCGCCGAGGTGCTGGAGCTCATCCGCAGCCTCAAACAGCAGGGCGTCGGCATCCTGCTCATCTCGCACCGCATGTCGGATGTATTCGCCGTCGCCGACCGCATCGTCGTCCTGCGTCGCGGCCGCAAGGTGGCGGACAAGCCGACGGCGGACTCGTCGGCCGAGGAAGCGACCGCGCTGATCACAGGAGCGATAGAGGCGGCGTGAGGAATCTCCGTCGGACTCCCCAGTCCTTGTGGGTGATGTTGACGGTCGCCGCCCTGGCCGGCGTGATGAGCCTGGTCTCGGAGCCGTTCGCGAGCGCGGACAATCTCTTCAACGTCAGCCGGAACTTCGCCTTCATCGGGCTGATCGCCCTGGGCCAGACGGCCGTGATCGCGACCGGCGGGATCGACCTCTCGGTCGGCTCAGTCATGGGATTGGCGGGGATCGTCACCGGACTCGTTCTGGGTTCGGGACAGCCTTTGGCGCTGGCCGCGGTCGCCGGCCTGGGCTGTGCCCTCCTGTGTGGACTCGTGAACGGCGCGCTCGTGGGGTATCTCCGGCTGTCGCCGTTCGTCGTCACGCTCGGCATGCTGAGCATCGCCCGGTCGCTGGCTCTGGTGGTCTCGAACAACAGGATGATCCATGACTTCGGTCCGGACGAGGATCTCGTGCTTGCTCTCGGCGGCGGGCGCTTCCTGGGGCTCGCAAACCCGGTCTGGTTGCTGCTGGTTGCGGCGCTCGGCGCCGCAGCCTGGTTTCGGTACAGCCGCCTGGCACGCTACGTCCTCGCCGTCGGCGGCAACGAGGTCTCGACACACCTGGCGGGGATACCGGTAGCCCGGGTCAAACTCACCGTCTACGTCCTGAGCTCCCTTCTCGCCGGCGCATCGGCGATCCTGATGATCGGCTGGTTGGGAGCGGTCACGAACGCGCTCGGGCAGGGCTACGAACTGCGCGTGATCGCCTCGGCGGTGATCGGCGGCGCGAACCTGATGGGAGGTGAGGGGGGTGCGTTCGGCGCGGTGGCCGGGGCGGCCCTGATCGAGCTGATCCGCAACAGCCTGCTGCTGCTGGGCGTGGATCCCTACTGGCAGGGAGCCTTCGTCGGCGGATCGATCATCGTCGCTATGCTCGTCGAGCGAGTACGACGAGGCAGACAGACCGCTGGCTGAAGCCCGGAAGGGGCCCGTGCTCGCTCGGGAGCTTCAGTGCGACGGGAGTTACAAGTGAGTTGGAAGAGGAAGCCGCGAAGCGGGCGAGGCACCCGCGGACACTGCCGGATGCCGGCGGGGGTCGTTGTCCTCTCGCTACTGGCGGTGGCTGGCTGCGCGCGGGAAGAAGCGGGCTACACCTTCGCACTGGTGCCCAAGGCCATGAACAACCCGTTCTTCGACTTCGCCCGTGACGGCTGCATGCAGGCGGCCGAGGATCTCGACGGCGTGGAGTGCCTGTACATCGGTCCGAGCGAGCACACGGAGGCGGATCAGATCCAGGTGGTGGAAGACCTGATCACGCGCCGCGTCGACGGAGTTGCCGTGTCTCCGTCGAACGCTGTCGCGATGGCCAGGGTGCTGGTGCGGGCGCGGGACTCCGGCATCCCGGTGATCACCTGGGACTCCGATCTACTGGCCGAGGACGCCGGGCTGCGGACCACCTACATCGGCACCGAGAACCGCGCGATGGGCGTCGAGCAGGCGAAGCTGCTCCAGGAGCTGAAGCCGGAAGGGGGCAGTATCTGCATTCAGTCCGGCGGGGCCGCCGCGATGAACCACAATGAGCGGATGCAGGGGCTCCGGGACACCCTGGCCGGCGTCGTATCGGCCGCACCGCCGGGGGAGCGGCTCGAAGGTCGAAACGGCTGGACGGAGGTGGCGGCTTGCCCTCTCTACACGAACGACGACTTCCCGCTCGCCGTCCAGCAGATGGCCGATGTGCTGGCCTCGGAGCCTGACCTCGACGTGTTCTCGATCACGGGCGGCTTCCCGCAGTTCGTGGACCAGGCCTACCGGCAGGCGGTCGAGCCCTACCGGGAGAGGATCGAATCCCTGGACCTCGTGATCATTGGCGCCGACGTGCTGCCGATGCAATTGGACCTGCTGGTCGAGGGGCTCAGTCACGGCCAGGTCGGGCAGCGGCCCTACGCCATGGGCTACCGGTCGATGGAGGTGCTGCTGGAACTGGTGAGCGGCGGATCGGTCGAGGACCCGATCTACACCGGTCTGGACGTGTTGACCAGCGCTGAAGACGTCGAGGCGTTCAGGGCCCGCTAGCCGGCAGGCAACTCGACGTCCCGAACGAGGTAGCTGCCGCGCCCGGAGGCCTCGTCCCGGACCCCGACCGCGACCGAGAACCTGCCCGGCGGCAGGTCGACGTTCACGACAACGGTCTTGGTCTGGCCGATCTCGGGCAACTCCGCTTCCATCAAGGTCAGGGTCTTCTGTCGCATCGGCGTGCGACGGCCGTCTTCCCCTTCGGCGACCAGGAAGATGCGCACCGCTCCGGAGGCGCCCGACGGTCCGGGAAGCAGGGTGACGGCCGAAACCGGAACCCGTACCCCCACGGGAAGCGTCCTTCGGCCCGCTTCGGTTCCGGGCGAGGTTTCACCGAACGTCACGTCTGCGGCGAGCGGATTGGTCTGTTCGTCCAGCTTCAGCGCCGCAAACAGACGGTCGGCCAGTCGCTGATCGGCCGACTTCAGAATGTAGGAGCGGCGGTACCGCACCTGCCAGCCCTTTGCCTGCCTGGTCAGACGCACTTCGACCTGGCGAATCGGATGGCGGCGGTCGGGCGGCGCCCGATAGCCCAGGGAGTAGTAGGAACCAAAGTCCGACGCAATCCCCTCGAGCGCTTCGGCAGGGTTCGGCTGGTTGAAGACCGCGCGGCCTCCGGTCTCGTCCGCCAGAAGGCTGAGAGTCGCCTGCAGGTTGTCGACGCGCAGGCGGTCGTTCTCGGTGCTGGGCACGAGCACGGTCGACAGCCGTGAGTCTCTGGTCCCTCCGAAGTCGCCTACCTCGCTGACCGGGCCGGCGAGGGTCGGATCGGTGGCCGACGAGGCCCGAACGCCGCCGGCGTCGACAGGATAGATGGTGACCCGATTCGCGTTGCTGAAGGAGCTGAAGCGGTTGAATCGGGTCGTGTCGTCCCATTCGCGGTCGAGGGCGTCCGCTTCCGACTGCCGATCCACGCAGATTTGGCCCAGATAGTGGAAGAGGTCGGCCCCGGGGCGTTGGGGCAGTCCGTCACTGACGTAGACGAGCGCTTTGGGGCCCGGGAGACCGCCGAGGGCAGTCGCCAGTTCGGCAAGCGAAGCCAGGGAGGTCCCAGCCCGGGCTTGCATCTCCGCTGCGTACTGGCCGGCGGCGCCGAGGAGCGCGGGCCAGGTGTCGACGCATGGCACACAGCCGGGATTGAAGTCGCTGGAGGGAGGCTGGATGCACGTCTCGTAGGTGGTCCGGATCTCGTCCAGGGTGCGTCTGCGCAGCAGGTCGTCGTCATGGAGACCGGAGCGCGGCTCCTCACGCAGTTGCTCCAGGGCCCCAAGAAGTTCCCGCGGGTCGTCCGTGAAGGGAACCCGGACGTTCAGCTCCGGATCACCCGTGGCGAGCAGGAAGCGGATGCCGCCGCCCTGGTCCCGGCGGGCGCTGAGGAAGGAGGCGAGGTCGTCTTCGATGCGAAGCAGGTGGCCGTGCCTGGTGCGATAGCGGTCGACGTAGAGCGCTACCATCAAGGGGGCGTCGGTGTCCGCCTCCAGTTCGCCGCCATCGGTCCATTCCAGCTCCTCACGGGCGGCGGCGTTCAGAAAGTTGGTGACTTCGACCAACTCGCCGTTCTCGTAGACCTCGAAGTCGGCGGCGGTGAGGTCGGCGATCGGCCTGCCCCGGCGGTTCGTCACGTGTACGTCGATGTTCACGATGTTCACGTCAACCTGCTCAGCGACCGTCGCGGCCGGGACGTCCGGGCCTTCCGGCGGCTGAGCGCCGGCCGGGACGGCGGCCAGGGGCAACGTGAGGAAAGCCGCGGTGAGTCGCCCGCAACGGCGAGTCGGAGCCATGGATTCACTATACTGACTCGATGGTCACGGCGGGCGTGAGAGGCTTTGCTCCAGCACTCCCGGCCGGGGCGGGTATGTTGCTTGCCACCGTGGTCGTCGCCGTCGTCGCCGTGGGCTCGGTCGAGGCCCAGGTCTCGCGCCCCGAACCGGAGTACACGGGCGCCGACCGGATCGAAGAGTGGTCGGGGCGTCGCATTCTGGTCGTGACGCCGCACCCGGACGACGAGACCTTCACCTCCGGCGGCACACTGGCGATTCTGGCGGCGAACGGCAACGACATCCGGGTCGTCGTCTACACGACGGACAATGCCGGTTCCCGTGACCCGGAAATGACGAAAGACCGCCTGAAGGCGATCCGGCGGGCCGAAGAGGAAGAGGCCTGCCGCATCCTCGGCATTCCGAAGGAGAACATCGTCTGGCTGGGCCATGACGACGGCATGCTGGAGTACGTCGACCGCCGGGACCTGACCCGTCAGGTGGCCCGGGAGATACGGCGGTTCAAGCCCGATGCCCTGTTCTCGGTCGATCCCGGTTCGCCCTACGAGCAGTACCACAAGTCGGACCATCGTTCGGGCGCGATCATCACGGTAGACGCGATCCGCGCGGCTCGCTGGCGGCTGTACTTCCCGGAGCTGGAGGCCGAGGGCTTCGAGGCGTGGAGCGTGCCCCTCGTCTTCTTCTACTACAGCGCCAACCCGAACTACACGGTCGATATCACGGCGGTGGCGGGAAAGAAGGCAAGGGCCTCGGCGGCCCACATCAGCCAGTTCGGTTCCATGGTCGACCGCTACGACCCGCAGGCTGTGGACGAGCAGCGCAAGGAGTGGGCGGCGCGTCTGCTGGCCCGCGCCGAGCGCGAGAACGACAAAGTGGTGGAGCGCTTCCGGCGTTCCACGGCATACTGAGTGGCCGGGGCGGCGTCCCCGCTGGCGCTCAGCGTTCTCGACCAGTGCCCGGTGCGGGCGGGAAGCACTCCCGCGGACGCGATCCGCGAGGCGGTGCAGCTGGCGCGGGCGACGGATCGCCTCGGGTATCGGCGGTACTGGCTGGCGGAGCATCACAACTCGCAATCGCTCGCCTGCGCCGCGCCGGAGGCGCTGATCGGCCAGGTCGCCGCGGCGACCAGCCGCATCCGGGTGGGCTCCGGGGGCGTCATGCTGAGTCACTACAGCGCGCTCAAGGTGGCCGAGGTGTTCCGCATGCTGGAGACCCTCTACCCGGGTCGAATCGACCTGGGGATCGGCAGGGCGCCGGGGTCGGACCGGTTCACGGCGCACCTGCTTGCTCATGGGCCGGGCCGCCTCGGTGTGCAGCACTACCCGGAACAGGTCGCCGACCTCCTCGGGTACCTGGGCCGGGGCCACGAGGACGACCGGCTGAACGGGGTCCGGGCGATGCCCCTGGGAGATACGCAACCGGAGGTGTGGCTCCTGGGCTCGAGCCTCGGTTCCGCGCGGTTCGCCGCCTACTTCGGCTGTCCCTTCAGCTTCGCTCACTTCATTCAGCCCCGCGACGCCGAGGCCGCGCTCGAGCTCTACCGCAACGAGTACCGTCCGTCGGACCGTCACCCCGAGCCGCGGGCGAGCGTTGGCGTCAGCGCGATGGTCGCGCCAACCGACGAGGAGGCGAACCGGCAGTCGCTCAGCCGGTTCCTGTGGTGGATCCGGCTGACCCAGGGCCAGCCGGGCCCGTTCCCGAGCCTGGAAGAGGCGGAAGCCTACGACTTCACGGAGGCG
The DNA here is from genome assembly GCA_009836625.1 of Holophagales bacterium. Taxonomy (GTDB): domain Bacteria; phylum Acidobacteriota; class Thermoanaerobaculia; order Multivoradales; family Multivoraceae; genus Multivorans. The sequence goes on along the minus strand of VXVC01000004.1, from coordinate 464,432 downwards.
GACCGGGCCGTGCAGCGGAAGATGCGGGCGCGCAGTCTGGTCGGAGCGCCGGATGCGGTGGCCGCGCGGGCGCGGGAGTTGGCGGAACGTCTGCGAGTAGCGGAACTCGTCGTGCTGACGATCTGTCCGAGCTTCGAGGCTCGGTTGCGCTCCTACGAACTGCTTGCCGACGCCGTGGGGCTCCGGGGTCATGGTTGACAGCCCTGCGCGGAAGCCAGAGGATCCGGGAGTTCCCGGGAGGTCCTGAACGATGACGATGGCAGACAAGCGAATCGAGCACCACGAGAACGCGGCTGGAACCGTGCGGGAGCTGTTTCCCGCCTCGAGCGGCCTCGACTTTCGGGTCGCCGACCTGTCCCTGGCCGAATCCGGCAGGAGGCAGATCGAACTCGCCGAGCACGAGATGCCCGGCCTGATGGAACTGCGCCGGCGCTACCGCTCGGAGCGGCCTCTTCATGGCGCGCGGGTAACCGGCAGTCTCCACATGACGGTCCAGACGGCGGTACTGATCGAGACGCTGGTCGACCTGGGCGCCGCAGTGCGGTGGGCCTCCTGCAACATCTTCTCGACCCAGGATGAAGCCGCCGCGGCGGTGGTCGTCGGCCGGCCGGGAACCGGAGGCACCCCGGAGGAACCGAACGGCGTTCCGGTCTTCGCCTGGAAGGGCGAGACCCTGGCCGAGTACTGGTGGTGCACGCTGCGCGCCCTGGACTGGCCGAACGAGAGCGGTCCGACCCTGCTCGTCGACGATGGCGGCGACGCCACGCTGCTCATTCACCGGGGCGTCGAGTACGAGCGAGCCGGGGCCGTGCCGGCCTTCGACCCGGAGAACGAGCCCGAGGAGTGGGGCGTCATCCTCGAGTTGATCCGGCGAGTGAAGACCTGGGACGCCGGCTACTTCACGCGCATGGCGGAGGGGCTTCAGGGGATCAGCGAGGAGACCACGACAGGCGTTCACCGGCTGTACGAGCTGGAGGAAGCGGGTACGCTGCTCTGCCCGGCGATCAACGTGAACGACTCGGTCACCAAGTCCAAGTTCGACAACATCTACGGTTGCCGGCACTCTCTGATCGACGGCCTGAACCGCGCCACGGACGTGATGCTCGGCGGCAAGTCGGCCGTCGTCTGCGGCTATGGGGAGGTCGGCAAGGGCTGCGCCCAGTCGCTGCGTGGCCAGGGCTGCCGGGTGATCGTCACCGAGATCGACCCGATCTGCGCTCTCCAGGCCGCCATGGAGGGCTATCAGGTGGCGCGGCTGGAGGACGTCGTGGAGACCGCGGACATCTTCGTCACCTGCACCGGGAACCGGAACGTCATCAGCGCCGGGCACATGGCGCGGATGAAGGACAAGGCGGTGGTCGGCAACATCGGCCACTTCGACAACGAGATCGATATCGCGGGTCTCAAGCGACTGCCCGGCGTACGGAGCCGCAACATCAAGGACCAGGTCGACGAGTGGATCTTCCCGGACGGCCGGAGCCTCCTCGTCCTCGCGGAGGGCCGGCTGCTGAATCTCGGTTGCGCGACGGGTCACCCGAGTTTCGTCATGTCGACGTCCTTCGCCAACCAGGTTCTGGCCCAGATCGACCTCCATCGCACCGCCCGGTCGGAAGGGAATGAGCCGAAGGCGAACAAGGTGTACCTGCTGCCCCGTGAACTCGACGAGGAGGTCGCCCGCCTGCACCTCGATCACCTGGGAGTGCGGTTGACCGAACTCAGCGAGGAGCAGGCGGCGTACATCGGAGTACCTGTCGGCGGTCCCTACAAGCGGGACGACTATCGCTACTGACGTACTCCGGTTCCGTATCGGCGCAGCGGCCGTTGGAGATGCATAAGTCCTTGGTTTTCAGTAGGATACGGGCCCCGATGCGGAATCACCGATGCGATCGCCCCCGGCTCTCCGGGCTGCTCCCGGTTTGTACGGTGCTGCTGGCGTTCGGGGCTTCGGGGGCGGTTGCCCAGGAGCGCTACCACCCGGCGCTCGATCCCGAGGTGTTCCCGCTACCTGGGAACCTGGCAGCGGCGGTCGAGTTCTGGAAGGATGTCTTCGCTACCTACACGAGCGATCAGGTCATCCTGCACGACGAGCGCCACCTGAACGTCGTCTACAGCGTGGTCGACATGAGCGACCTGCGGGCGACCGGTTCGTCCGAACTCCAGATCGACCGGGCGCGCATCAGGCGTGTCCGGGCCGAGATGAGCCGGATCGCGAAGGCTCTTCGCGACCTGGCGGCGGGACGGCCGGCAATGGACCTGCCACCGGATCGCCGGTCGATACCGTCACAGATGGAGAACATCGCGGGAGGGCGGACGAAGTACCGGCGTGCCGCGGGCCTGATTCGCTCGCAGCGCGGGCTCCGGGACCGTTTCGAAGAGGCGATCGAGATCTCGGGCCTGTTCATGCCGGGGATCCAGCGGACCCTGGCGGAGTACGGACTGCCCGCGGAGATCCGCTGCCTGCCGTTCGTTGAATCCATGTTCAACTACCGCGCCCGCTCCAAGGTCGGCGCTTCGGGTGCGTGGCAGTTCACGGCCTCGACGGGCCGGGCCTTTCTGCAGATGGATGAGGCGGTCGACGCCCGGTCGGACGTTCTGCTCGCCGCCGAAGGCGCTGCCCGCAAGCTCCGCCAGGACTACGAGTCTCTTGAAGCCTGGCCATTGGCGCTGACCGCGTACAACCACGGTGCAGGCGGTATGGCGAGGGCAGTACGGCGGCTGGGCACGCGGGACATCGGCGTGATCGCCGAAAAGTACCGGTCGCGGACGTTCGGCTTCGCCTCACGGAACTTCTACCCGGAGTTTCTCGCCGCCGTGATCGTCTACGTCGATCGCGACCGGCATTTCCCCGGTGTCGAACCGTTCCCCGAGATCCGGTTCGACGTCGTCGACCGGGATCGCTATGTGGCTCTGACCGACCTGGCAACGGCCACAGGGGTGGAGATGGACGAACTGGCGGAGCTGAATCCGGCGCTCGACCGGTCGGTCCTGGCCGGGTCGCTGCTGGTTCCACCTCGCTACCCCCTGCGCGTGCCGGCGGGGAGCGCGCCGCGGTTCGAGCAGGCCTACGCCGCGCTGTCGCCCGAGCGCAAGCCGGATCGCCAGGCGGCGTTCGGCTACCGGGTGCGGCGCGGCGACACGCTGGGTGCCATTGCCCGCCGATTCGGATCGTCCGTGTCCGAGCTCCAGCGCGCGAATCGCCTGCCGCGGGCGGATCGAATCTACGTCGGTCAACGGCTGCGAATCCCGCAGCAGGGTTCCGGCCGGACCGCGCCGCCACCGGTCCAGCGTGCCGCGGTCAGGGCGCCCGAGGAACGCACTGCGGCGGCTGAAACCCGGAACTCGCCGCAAGAGACTCCGAGCGAGATTGTCCACGTCGTGAGAAGCGGCGAGTCGGTGCATCGGATCGCCCGGAAGTACGGCGTCACGGTGGCGGCCGTGGTGGCTGCGAATGAGCTACGGCGCCCGGAGCTGATCCATGCCGGCCAACGCCTGCGGATCCCGGCGGGTGGCAAGGACGTGGTCTACCGCGTTCGGCGGGGCGACACCCTGAGCCAGTTGGCGCGGACGTTCGGAACGTCCACTGCGAAGATCCAGAGGGCGAACGGCCTGCGGGGCAGCCGGATTGTCGTGGGGCAAACGCTTCGTATTCCAGCGGAGTGATGCGGCTTCCGGTCCGTGCGCGCTACGCCTCGGTCCTCGCGGCCGTGCTGGGACTCCTTCTGGGCGGCTGTGGGGGAGAGGGAGCGGGGGTTGCGGACCTGGTCGTCGTGAATGGCCGCCTGGTGACCCTGGCGACTCCGGCCGAGGCCGAGGCGCTGGCCGCCACCGGCGGGCGGATCGTCTTCGTCGGCTCAACCGAGGATGCGCGCTCCTGGATTGGTTCCGACACGGAGGTTCTCGACCTGGAGGGGCGGCTGGTTGTTCCCGGGTTCATCGAAGGGCATGGCCACTTCTGGGGTGTTGGGGAGGCGAAGCTGCAACTGGCGCTCGGGGAAGCCGGGACCTGGGACGAGATCGTCGCCCAGGTCGCCGAAGGCGTGGCCGACGTTGAACCGGGAACATGGATCCTGGGCAGGGGCTGGCATCAGTCGAAGTGGACCGAGTCGCCGGTCCCGAGCGTCCAGGGCCTGCCGACTCACCACGGGCTGAGCGTGGTGTCGCCGGAGAATCCGGTGCTGCTGGGCCATGCCAGCGGCCACATGGCGTTTGCGAACGCACGGGCGATGGAGCTGGCCGGCATCGACGCAACGACGCCCGATCCGGACGGCGGAGAGATCGTGCGGGATGCGGATGGTCAACCGACGGGTGCCCTCCGGGAAACGGCGGAGAATCTGGTTGCCGGGTTGCGAGCCGAGTCGCTGGAGTGGAACCACGCCCGCGAGGTCGTGCGGCTCGCGGGCGAAGAGTGTCTCGCCAAGGGCATCACGAGCTTCCAGGACGCGGGCTCCAGCTTCGGGCTGATCGACGTCTACCGGCTAATGGCGGATGAGGGCGACCTTCCGTTGCGGCTCTGGGTGATGGTGCGCGAAAGCAACGAAGCGATGGCCGAGTCGCTCGGCAGCTACCGCATGATCGATCATGGCGACGGCTTCCTCACTGTCCGCGGGATCAAGCGGTCGATCGACGGCGCCCTGGGCTCGCACGGCGCCTGGCTGCTGGATCCCTACGAGGACATGCCGCAGTCGACGGGGCTCAACACGACGGGCCTGGACGTGATGGAAGAGACCGCCAGGCTCGCGCGTGAACACGACTTCCAGTTCTGCGTTCATGCGATCGGCGATCGGGCCAACCGCGAAACGCTCGATCTGTTCGAGCGGACGCTTGCCGGCGACCGGACGAAGCGCTGGCGTGTCGAGCACGCCCAGCACCTGCATCCGGACGACATACCGCGATTCGCGGAACTCGGCGTGATCGCCTCGATGCAGGCGGTCCACTGCACGTCGGACGGACCCTGGGTGCCGGATCGTCTCGGCGAGCACCGCAGTGCCGAAGGCGCCTACGTCTGGCGGGATCTGATCGAGTCCGGCGCCGTGGTCACCAACGGCACGGACGCCCCGGTCGAGGATGTCGACCCGATCGCGTCGTTCCATGCCTCCGTCAGCCGGCGCATGACGAACGGCGAGGTCTTCTTTGGAGACCAGCGAATGACGCGGGAGGAGGCCCTGCGCTCCTACACGATCGACGCTGCCTACGCGGCCTTCGAGGAGGAATCGAAGGGGAGTCTCGAGGTCGGAAAGCTCGCGGACATGACGGTTCTGTCCCGGGACATCATGACCGTCCCTGAGGAGGAGATTCCCGGCACCCAGGTCGTCTACACGATCCTGGGCGGCCGGGTCGCCTACCGGCAGCAGCAGGCGTCGCCGCCCGGCGGATGAGTCGCCGCCAGACCGGCTCGGGAACGCGCCCGGGCGGGATGAGGGTGCTTGGCGGCCGCTGGCGGGGTCGGCGCCTCACGGTACCGGCGGGCGTTCGTCCGACGCAGGCGCGCGTTCGCGAAGCCCTTTTCTCTCACTGGGGCGATCGCGTCTCCCGCAGCCGCCTCCTGGAGCTCTACGCCGGCTCCGGAGCCGTCTCGTTCGAGGCCCTGTCCCGCGGAGCCGGGTTCGCCCTGGCGGTCGATCGCAGCTCTCGCGCCCAGGCCTGCATGAAGGCGAGCCGCGAGACTCTCGCGACGGCCGATCTCCGCCTGGTCAGGGCGGTTCTGCCCGCGGGGCTTGAGGAGGCAGTCAAGCGCGAGGCCGCCTTCGACCTCGTGTTCATCGATCCGCCCTACGATGACTGCGGGCTTGGCGAGCTGCTTGACGCCGTTTCCTCCGCCGTCGCGCACGGGGGCGAGATCGTCCTGGAACACGCCAGCCGGCAGGCTCCACCGGCGGCAGCCGGGAGGTTCAGGTTGCGGCGGACCAGGCGCTACGGAGACAGTGCGCTGGCCTTCTATGCCTGAACTGGCTCTGGTGCGAAAGGGGGGACTCGAACCCCCACGGTATTGCTACCACAAGATCCTGAATCTTGCGCGTCTACCAATTCCGCCACTTTCGCGCCCGGCGGCCTTAGGCCGGACCGGCATTCTACCCGCTCGGCAGGCTGCTAGTCTCCCTGCATGAGCAGTTCTAACTCCTCGTATTCGGTTTTCCGTTTCCCCACGGGCCGCGCTCCGGTTCCGGTGGTTGCCGCGGTCTTGCTCGCCGGTGGACTGGCCGGTTGCGCCGAGGCCGGGCCGGATGGCGCCTCGGACGAGGATCGAACGGCGATAGAGATCGTGCTGGCTGACTGCCTTCCCAAGCTCGGAAACGCCTACGCCACCGGAGACTTCGACGCTCTGGCCTCGTGCGCCGTGCCCAAGGAGATCGCTACGGTCAGGAAGCGCGTTCACGACCTCGAGATGGAGGCGAGCCGCACCCTGCGTCCGATGCTCAAGAGCTTCGAGATCGAACGGATCAACGTCTGGCGCTACTCGAACGCGGCGGTGACGACGATCGAGGTGTGGGACATCGACTCGCTGGTGAGCGGCACGGACCGATTGCTGTCGTCCGGCACGGATCGCTACCGCGTTCGCTACCAGTTCAAGCGCCGCGACGAGGGCTGGATGGTGATCGATCGACGCATCGAGCATCAGTTCGAGTCCTAGCAGCGCCGCCATCTTCCTCCATGCCCGCCGCGATCGCCATCGTCGGTCGCCCCAACGTCGGCAAGTCGACGCTCTTCAACCGGCTGATCGGTCGCCGGCAAGCGATCGTCCACGGTACGCCCGGCGTCACGCGAGATCGGCTGGTAGGGCGCTTCGATCTTGAGGGTCACGGTACCGTTGAGTTGATCGATACGGGCGGTCTGGTCCCGGGCGCCGATCCGCTGGGCCTGAACGCCCAGGTCGAGTTCGCGGTCGCCGAGAGCGACCTCCTGCTGCTGGTCGTGGACGGTCGGGAAGGGCTGGCGGCCGCGGACGAACAGGTCATGGAGCGTCTCCGGACCCGTGGCCGGCCGATCATCGTGGTCGTCAACAAGGCCGATACCCGGGCCGCCAGGGAGGGTCACCACGAGTTCTACGCCCTGGGGGGAGACGCGCTGGTGCTCCTGTCAGCCGAGCACGGCACCGGTTTCGAGTCCTTGCACATGGAGATCGCCGGGCACCTTCCGGCGGCCTCCTCCGCGGTCCTGCCGCCGGCGCCGTCCGTCGCGGTCGTGGGCCGGCCGAATGTCGGCAAGTCCTCCCTGGTCAACCGTCTGCTGGGCAGGGAACGGACGCTCGTCTCTCCGACGGCCGGGACCACCAGGGACCCGATCGACAGTCTGCTGGAGCGAGAGGACGGCCCGGACTACCTGCTCGTGGACACGGCGGGCATTCGGCGCCGTTCCCAGGTCCAGGACACCCCTGAGGAGTTGGCAGTGATGCTCGCCCGCCGCCAGATAGAGCGGGCGGAACTCGCGGTTCTGGTCGTCGACGCGAACGAGGGCATCGCCGCCGGCGACCTCGCGATCGCCGACGTCGCATGGCAGGCGGGTCGCTCCGCCGTCGTGGTCTGCAACAAGTGGGATCTGGTGGACGAGGAGAAGCGGGAGCGCCTGGAGCTGGGCTGGGAACGGGTTTCCGAACTGTTCGCCAAACCGGCTCGAATCAACGTCTCCGCCCTGACCGGCCGGGGTGTGGCGAGTGTCATGCCCGCGCTGGACCGGGTCGCTGAACGGCATCGCCTGCGGGTGCCGACGTCCGAACTCAACCGCGAAGTTCGACGCATCGTGGGTCGTCACCAGCCGCCGGCGGAGCGGGGGCGACCCTGGAGGTTCTTCTACGGGACCCAGGTGGCCGGAGCGCCTCCCACCTTTCTCCTGTTCGCGAACCGGCGTCTCAAGCGTGGCCACAACTACCGAAGGTATCTGGAGAACAACCTCCGGCAGACGTTCGAGCTCGACGGTGTTCCGCTTCGCATCGTGGTGCGGGAGCGGCGCGGCGACGCCGACGCGGCCGGCGGATCTTCACGTTTCGTATAATCCTCAGCTCGTATCCCACAGCACTTCAGCCCGGCATCGTCCCCCCTTCGTCCGTTGCGCTCGGGTTCAATTGACGCGTAGCCCGGGGAGGCCCGTCATTCCCAAGCAGTACAAGATCGCCGATGCGTGCCGGTTGCTGGACATCCAGCCCTACGTACTGCGCTACTGGCAGACGGAGTTTCCGTCCCTGGCCTCGAGGAAGACCGGCGGGGGCCGTCGTGACTTCAACGCCGAGGATCTGGAGACGATCCGTCGGATCAAGGAGCTCCTCTACGACGAGGGCTACACGATCGCAAGCGCCAAGAAGAAGCTCGCCGCGGAGCTGGAGGACGGGCGGCTCCGCGGCCGCCCGATGATTCCCGCAACGGGAGACAGGGCGAACGGCGATCAGGAGCCCACACACGCGGTGGGGGAGGAAGCGCCGGTCGGCGAGGCTCCGCCTGTCGACACGAGCGACATCGGAGCCCTGGCCCGGCGGGTCGAGCGGCTGGAAGGGGGAGTCGCGGCGCTGGTCGCTCAGGCCCGCCAGCTTGCCGCTGAACTCAAGCCGGAAACCGGCGCGGAAAGCGACTGACACGAAGCGGCGCCACCACGTAGCCGCCGAGTTGCGCCGTGCGGCCAGAGTCTTGCCAAAGGGCCGCAAACCAATAGAGAATGCCCTCCGGTCGGGACGTGGCGCAGTCTGGTAGCGTACCTGAATGGGGTTCAGGGGGTCGCGAGTTCGAATCTCGCCGTCCCGACCATCCATCCCCTTGTGATCGCCAGTGCACGACGTGAAGACCGCATTCGATGCGGCTGGCTTCCGGCTCGGGCTGGTCGCGGCGCGGTTCAACGGCAACATTGTTGAACGGCTGATCGTCGGCGCGTGGGAGACCCTGCTGCAGCACGGCGTCCTGGACGAGCACATCGAGCTGGTCCGGGTCCCCGGCGCCTGGGAAGTACCGGCGGCTCTGGACGCTCTGGCTGATAGCGGGAGATTCGACGCCCTGGTGGCGCTTGGAGCGGTGATTCGTGGACAGACGCCGCACTTCGACTACATCTGCAGCGAGTGCGCTGCGGGATGTGCACGAGTCACGGCAAGGACCGGCCTCGCCGTCGGATTCGGCGTCCTGACCTGCGATGACGCGGAACAGGCAGCAGCCAGAGCCGGAGGCAAGGCGGGGAACAAGGGCCGGGAAGCCGCGGAAGCTGCCCTGGAAATGGCCTGTCTTCTGCGGTCGTTGAAGTCATGACCAGGACTGGAGCCGCGGCGACCGAAGTGCGTCGAAGCCCGGCAGGAAAGCGCCGGCAGGCGCGCGAGATGGCGCTGCAGATGCTCTACCAGCGAGAGATCGGGCGGCTGGAGCCGCGGCAGTTAGTCCGCGAGTTCGATGTCCACTCATTCCGATCCGAGACGGCTGCCGCCGGCGCTACGCTGCACGCCTCGAAGCTGGCGCTGGTCTACGCGCGTACCCTGCTGGAGGGTAGCCTCGTCAACCAGGAGTCGATTGACTCATTGATCGATGAGCAGGCTGAGAACTGGCGTCTGGAGAGAATGCCGGTGGTCGACCGGAACGTGCTGCGGCTTGCCGTCTACGAACTCCGCTATCAGCCGGACGTACCCGCGGTCGTCGTGATCGACGAGGCGATCGAACTGGCCAAGAAGTTCGGGACCGAGCAGTCGGGGAGGTTCGTCAACGGGATCCTCGATGCCCTCCTGGCCACTCTGGGCCGGGATGCCAACCGCTGACCTGCTGCTAGGCTGGCGGCCATGAAGGTGGCATGGCCGGTGCGGCTCGTGGCGGTGGCTACGGCACTTGCCACCGGTCTGGCCCTGGGCGGCTGCGGCTACACGCTGGTTGGCAGAGCCTCCAACATCCCCGAGGACATCCGGCGGGTGTTCCTGCAGCCCTTCGAGAACCGGACCACTCGGGTCGAGGTCGAACAGTTCCTCACCCAGGCGATCGCCGACGAACTGGTCACGCGGCCGCGCTTCGAACTGGTGGCGACCGCGGGCGAGGCGGACGCGGTGATTCGCGGCTCGGTCACCGCATTCCGCGTGGCGCCGATCACCTTCACCAGCGACGGGCGTGCCCAGGAGTACGAGCTGGCGATCATCGCCGACGTCTCCTTCCGGCGGATTCCCTCGCCGACCGGGGAGGAAGGCGAGGTGATCTGGGCGAACGACCGCTACCAGTTCAGGCAGAGTTACGAGGTCGAGAGCGCCGACAGCGACTTCTTCGACCGTGAGAACCTGGCAATCGAAGATAGCGCCGAACGCTTTGCCGACACGATGGTGACCGATTTGCTCGAGGGGTTCTGAACCCCGGCACCGCGAAAGGTCAGTCGGAGGATTCGGCGGCTGCCGTCTCGCCGGCCGCCTCGGCGCGACGATTCACGAGCCTGGTCAGGCGCGACTTGCGTCGGGCGGCCGCATTCGCGTGGATCACACCCTTTCGTGCCGTTGCATCGATCATGCTGAGGGTCGATGGTAGAAGCTCACGCGCCTTCGTCACGTCGCTGTCCGCGGCGCTGCGAAGCTGTTTGATGGACGTGCGGAGTCGGGACATCGCGGCGCGGTTGCGATCTCGCCGGATGATCGACTGCCGGATGCGCTTCTCGGCCTGCTTGCTGTTCGCCATCTCGTGTTCTCTTTGGGCTCAGGTCAGTGACGTTCGCGTTGTCCGAGCCAGGGACTGACCCCCGGCCGGCGGCGCAGTCTACAGTTGGTCGGCCGGGTTGTCGAGTTGCTGCAGGGCCAGGACAGCCTCGTCCGAGTCCGGGTACTCCTGCCTGACGCGGAGCAACATCTCGTTGCCCTGCCCGCGTTCGCCGAGTTCGATGTGCGCGACTCCGATGCGCAGCATGGAACTCGCGACCTTGTCGCTGTCCGGGTAGCGTTCGGCGACCCGTCCGAGTTCCTCGATCGCTGTGCGAAACCGCCCCCGTTCCATGTAGGACTCGCCGAGCCAGTACTGGGCGTTGTCAGCGTCCTCGCCGTTGGGGAATGTGCCGAGGTAGCTCTCGAAACCGATCGCCGCCTGTTCGTAGTCGCCGCTCAGGTAGCTCTGGTAGGCGGCGTCGTACAGGGCCTTGGGTTCAACCGACTCGGCGGGAGTGGTCTGGCGGCTGGCCTCCAGCAGTTCACCCAGGTTGGCCAGGTACGTCTCCTGGCGTTCAAGCTGACCCTGGAGGAGGTCCAACTCGTCGTTCATCTGCCCGATGCGCTCGAGCGACGCGTTGAGTGTCCGTCCCTGTTCCTGGGTTGAGGTTCGCAGGGCTTCGACTTCGGCGATGAGCTGGCGGAGATCCTCCTTCAGGTCCGCCCTGGCGCTGACGTCGCGCTCCAGCAGTTCCTCGACGGCACGAAGTACGACGGCCAGGTCGTCGCGGGTGGGCGCCTGTGACCGAAGCGTGTCGATCTGCTGCTCGAGGGCGGTCATTCCGGCCTCAAGCTCCGTCAACTGGGTCGACGACGTGCAGCCAGACGCCGACACCAGGAAGACAACCGCCAGAAACCGGCTGGCGCGTCCTTGCGCCAGGCTGCAGCGAAGAAATCGCCAGGGGGCCGGGCCCCGGGTCACATGCGGTCGGTTACGCGGAAGTAGGCGCGCCGGTTCAGTTGCCAGCAGTCCTCGTTCGACTCCTCGCACTGTGGCCGCTCCTCTCCGTAGCTGATCGTCTTCAGGCGATCGCCGGAAATGCCGAGAGAGGTGAGGTAGTCGCGAGCCGAGTTCGCTCTGCGGTCGCCAAGGGCCAGGTTGTAGTCGTTCGTGCCCCTCTCGTCGCAGTGACCTTCGATCGTGATGACGAAGTCCTCGCCGTCCTGGCTCTTGAGGAAGTCCGCGTTCTTGCCGAGTTGAGACCGGGTCGCGTCGGTCAGGGTCGCCTTGTCGAACTCGAAGTAGACGTCGCCCAGGAGGCCCTTCTCATGGACCTCCTCGTTCGCTTCCACGATGTCCTCGGACCACGGCGAAACGTAGGCCGGCTCGACCGGGGGTTCCGGTGGCGGCGGCACGGGTTCCGGCGGCGGCGGTTCGGCCGCGGGTGGCGGCGGTGGTGGCGGCGGCGGTTCGGGTTCCGCCTTCTTGCAGGCCCCGATGGCCAGCAGGACGAGAGCCGACAGGAAGAGTGCAGAGAACCTTCTGGCCAACATACCGGGACTACTCCTAAAGCCTGGAAACTTGGTTCGTTTCGGTTGTAGGGACACTACCAGAGCAGTGCTCGGGCGGCAACAGCGGATTCTCCCGGGGTCTTCTTCAACACGTCAGTCGAAGTAGCCGGACCAGGAAGGCGAGTAGTTGTTCCCGCGCGTGGTCACCTGGCGCGTGTAGCGGCCGTCTCCGCTCATGATGAAGATCTGGCGATCGCGTCCCCGCTGGCGCGACTCGTAAACGACCCACTCGCCATTGGGTGAGAACGTCGGGTACTCGTGGCTGCCGGGCCCGGTTGTCAGCAGTTGATCCTGGTCCGTGACCAGGTCGACGACCGCGATGTCGAACCGGTCGCCGCGCTCGGTACGCCGGGCGTACACGAGCTTGCTGCCGTCGGGGTGCCAGGAAGCCCCTTCGTTGTACCTGCCCTTGAAGGTCACCCGCTGAAGATCGCTGCCGTCCATGTCCATCACGTAGATCTGCGGGGTTCCGGAACGGCTGGACGTAAAGGCGATCCGGCTGCCGTCGGGTGAACACTCGGGGTTCGTGTCCTCCCCGCTCGAACGGGTGATCTGCCGGGGGGTGTCCCCTCCACGCTCAACGGAGAAGACCTCCGTGCTGCTCTTGCCACTGCGGCGGACCGGACGGGAGAAGAGGACCGTCTCGCCGTCCGGGCAGACGCTGGGCGAGTACGCGGGCTGCTCCTCGAAGACGATCGGCGTCTTTCTGCCGGTCGTGAGGTCCGCCCAGTAGACGCCGGGACGTCCCTGGAAGTACGAGAGGTAGGCCAGCCCGCTGCCGTCGACGGCCCAGACCGGCGACAGGCTGGTCGAGATGTGGCCGGTGATCCGGCGCTGGGCGTGACCGTCGTAGTCCATCAGGAAGATCTCCTTGCTCGCCTGGCCTTCGCGGTCCGAGACAAAGGCGATCGAGGTCATCGCGATGCCGCGACGACCGGTGAAGTAGAGGACGATCTCGTCGGAGAGGGCGTGCGCGATGCGCCGCGCCAGGTCGATACCGCCGCTGAACCGCTTGCCGAGGATGAACTGACCGCTCGCCAGGTCGTAGACCCGCCCCTCGAGGATCAGCTGATCCCCGTTCAGCTTGAACTCCGTCAGGAGAGCGACTTCGTTGCCGTATGCGCGGTACTGCTCCAGGTCCCTGGCGCGGTCGCCACTCAAGCGGATGACCGAGAGAATCTCCGGACCCTGGACATCGAAGAGTTGGGTGAAGGCCAGATCCGCGCGGAGCGTCTGTTCGAGCTCGTCCATCGCGTCGAGGAACTCCGGTCTCGCGCCGGGGGGGCGCCCGGCGCGGGGCACGGCGAGGTTCATTCGCACCGCCGCATCGGGTTCGAGAACGAGCTCGAGGTCCGAGGGGCTCCGGGGGGAATCGACTGCGGCCGCTTCAGGTCCCGTCTGCGCTTGCGCGGGAGCCACGGCAAGGAGCCAGGGTGCGGCCGACAGCGCCAGGATGGAAAGGGCTGGAACTCTCATCTTCTGCTCCTCGTCATCACCGGATCGTCATCGTGACACCCAGGCTGGGCTTCCGGAAGCTCCGCGGAAGCGGCGGCACCGGCGACGCCAGCTCGATCGCCCGCAAGCCGGCGCTGTCGAATCGCGTGACCCCGGAGGACTGGAGGAGTTCCAGGTCGCTGACGGTGCCGTCGGTCCCTATCCGGAAGAAGACCACGGCCTCCACGCCCTCGATCGGGGGCCTGGTCCAACGGGCCTTGATCGCGGCTATCAGCCGGGATGTGTAGTAGGCGTAAGTGAAGTCCTCGCTGTCGTAGCCGACCACGGGCGCTTCGGCATCGTCGGTGCCGGCCAGCGCGTCATCAACGGTGCGTGTGGGCTCGAACGGCCGGTCCAGCCGGGGGCGCTCGGGTTCCGGTTCGGGTTCCGGCTCAGGCGGCGGCGGCTCGGGCTCGGGTTCCGGTTCGGGCTCTTCGGGGGCGAGCGTCGGAACGTCGGGAGGCGTCTCTTCGGGCTCCGGTTCCGGCTCGGGCTCGGGAACGGGCTCCGGTTCCGGCTGCGACTCATCCTGGGGAGGTGGAGGCGGTATGGGCTCCGGCCGGATGGTCGGCAGGCGGACGATCTCGAGCGGCTGTCGTTCCAGTTGGGTCCGCTCGGCGAACAGCCCGGGTCCGAACAGGAGGCCGCCAATCAGGGCGATGTGCAGGGTCAGCGACGCCGCCAGGCAAGGTCGGTTCAGTCCCAGGCCGCGCTGCTCCCGACCCGCGAGAGCGCGTTCGAGCGGAAGCGTGCCGTCGTCCTGGTTCTGCAAGGTTGCCTCAGGCCTCAATCCGCTGGTTCTACGACGAGGGACACGCGATGGATGTCCGCACGCTCAAGAACGTCGAGCACGTTGATGATTCTTCCGTAGGGAACCTCTTCGTCTCCCTTGACGAAGACCGCCTCGTAGTCGCGCAATTCGAGCATCGGGAGCAGCCGCTCGACCAGCAGCGCGGTGGCTACCGGCTCGTCCCTGATGTAGACGAGATCGTTCTGGGCGATCGTGAGAATCAGCGGATCCTCATCGCGGATTGCCAGCGACGCGGGCGACTCCATCTCCGGGAGCGTCACTTCGACACCCTGGTGGAGCATCGGCGTCGCGATCATGAAGATGATGAGGAGGACGAGCATGACGTCCACCAGGGGCGTCACGTTGATGTCGGCGAGGACCGAATCGTCGCTGTCGGTGTCCTGGAAGAACGCCATTCTCTTCCCTCCGGAAGCGGAATCAGCCGAAGTTGCGTTCGGCCAGATTCAGGAACTCGAGCGTGAAGTCGTCCATTTCGGCGCGCAACTGGCGAAGCCTCGTGGCCAGGTAGTTGTAACCGACCAGGGCGGGAATCGCGGCCACCAGGCCGGCTGCCGTGTTCACCAGCGCCTCGGCGATGCCGGGAGCCACCGCGGTGATCGTGGCCGTGCCGGTGGTTCCAATGTCGTTGAACGCGATCATGATTCCCCAGACCGTGCCGAACAGGCCGATGAACGGCGCCGCCGCGGCGGTCGTGGCCAGCCAGGAAGTGTTGCGCGCGAGAACCCGAAGTTCGACGTTGGCAGCCCGGCGGAGAGTCCGCTCGAGGCCCATCAGCGATTGCAGGCGCAGGCTCTCGTCGTCTCCGTGGGGCTCGCGCAGCGCCTTGATCTGCGTGTCGATCTCCAGGTAACCGGCCTGAAACAGCCCGGCCAGGGAAGCGGCACGGTGATCGGACGCGGCCTTGCCGATGTCGCTGAACCGGGCGGCCTTGCGGAAGAGAGCAAGGAAACTCCGGTTCTGCCGGCCGGTGCGCCGGAACAGCATCAGTCGCTGGAAGAGCACGTACCAGGACGAAAGCGACATGAGCGCCAGGACGCTGAGTACGATCCACGCCACCGGACCCGAGCGCAGGAAGAAGTGGATGACCGCTGAGTCGCCGGTGGCCATCAGGGTGGCGACGGGGATGGCGAACGAAGGCACCGTCAGGAAAGGTACCAGACAGATAGACAGACGTCTATAGCTTGGCGTTCCCGGCTGGCCGGAAGCCCGCTCGGGCACCCGCATGGGCGACGCTATGCTCGCGCGTCGGGCAGAGTGTGGTGGAAGCAGTGGCGCGGGAGGAAGGGTTGAGGATCGGCGTCTGCATCAAACAGGTACCGGACACGGACTCGCACCTGAGGATCGCCGACTCCGGACGGGGTGTCGACGACAGCAATCTGAACTGGGTCATCTCCAGTTGTGACCTGTGCGCGCTGGAGGAGGCGCTCCTCCTGGCCGAAGCAGAGGTGGCGCGGGGAGCGGAACGCCCCGAACTGGTCGTGTTCAGCCTCGGTCCGGCGCGAGTGGAGGAGGCGTTGAGAAAGGCCCTGGCGCTTGGTGTCGATCGCGCTCTCCACCTGGTCGATGAGGCGCTGCAGGGAGGCGACGCGATCGCCGACGGACGCGCCCTGGCGGCGGCGCTGGCGGGAGAGCGGTGCGACCTCGTGCTGACCGGAGCCCAGTCGGACGATCTCGGGCAGGCGGCGACTCCGGCGGTGATCGCCGCGATCCTGAGCTGTCCCTACGCCTGGCTGGTCATGGCGGTCGAACTGGACTCGCGCAGCAAGTCGCTGCGCATCGTGCGCGAGCTGGAAGGCGGCATGAACGAGGTCCTGGGGTTGGAGCTGCCGGCCCTACTGGCGATTCAGGCCGGCATCAACAGACCGCGTTTCGCTTCCCTGCGGGGAACGCTCCAGGCCCGCAAGAAGCCGCTGCGCCGCGAGGATTGCTCGGGTCTGGGCGTGGATCCCGGGCTGGTGGGTGCGGCGGGCGCCGGGATTGAAATCGAGGCCGTCAGCCTGCCGCCGGCCGGCGCCGGCGGCGTGGTGATCGACGGCGCTTCGGCCGAAGCGGCCGCGGGGGAGCTGATCGCGCATCTCGAGCGGGAGGCGGTGCTCTGAACGCGCCAGTGCCCGCCGTATGGCTGGTCGAAGACACTCGCGGCGGACCGGGGACGCAGGAAGTCCGCGCTTGCGGACGAGCGCTCGGCGGGAACTGCCGGGTCGCCCTTCTGGAGGAGGAGCGTCTCGGGCCCTATGCGCCGGGACTCTACGCCGAAGCGCTTCACGCCCTGATCGCGCAGGGGGACGGTGAGGATCCGGAGCGGCCGATCGTCGTTCTCCTGCCGCACACCTACCAGTCGGCCGAGTACGCGCCACGACTTGCGGTACGGCTCGGCGCCGCCTACATCGCCTCGGTCAGCGGGGCGTCGCTCGACGATGACGGCGGCCTCCGTTTCCGTCGGTCCATCTTCCAGGCCAGGCTCCGGGCCGACGTTCGACCGAAGAAGCGAACGGTCGTCGCCACGGTGCAGGTCGGCGCGTTCGGCGGCGCCGGTCCCGCACCGTCGCCGCACGACGTCTTCGAGGTCGGTCGGCCGGCCGACATCGAAGAACACCAGGAGCGGGAGATCCTCGGTCGCGAAGCGGCGAGCGGCGGCGGCGTCGATCTGGCCAGCGCGGAGCGGATCGTGACGGCCGGTCGCGGGGTCGGCGGACCCGACGAGGTCTCCGTCGCGGCCGACCTGGCCGCGGCGCTCGACGCCGAACTCGGAGCAAGCCGGCCCGTGGTCGACAACGGCTGGTTGCCCCGCGAGCACCAGGTCGGCTCGAGCGGCCACATCGTTACTCCCAACCTCTACGTCGCCCTCGGCGTATCCGGCTCGATCCAGCACTTGATGGGCATGAGCGGCTCCCGCATCATCGTCGCCATCAACAAGGACCCCGAGGCGCCGATCTTCAGCGTCGCCCACTACGGCATCGTCGCCGACCTCCACGACGTCGCGCCGGCGTTGACGCGCCTGTTGAAGGCGCGACGTCAGTCGGCGTAGCGGCCCCCGGCCGACTTGACGTCGTCGGACGGCGCGCCATCGCTGCTAGTCGAGCAGGCGGCGGAGTTCGAACAAGGCGAGCGAGGCTGCGACGGTGGCGTTCAGGGATTGGACGGCAGCGACAGTGGGAATGGAGAGGAGAAGGTCGGCACGATCCAGGAGTGGGGCCGAAAGGCCTCTGCTCTCGCTGCCGACGGCCAGAATGAGCGCGTCGGTGGGGGAGAAGGGCAGGGGTTCGCCGTCGCTGGAGAACAGGGGGACGGAGGGCGGCGACTCTGGATCCGCGGAGTCGGGCGTCAGGGCCAGACAGCGGGCATCCGGAGGGAGTTGGTCCACGCCGACGTCGGTCCATAGCTGAATCCGAAGCAGACTGCCGGCGGAGGCTCGGAGTGCTCGAGGGTGACTGGCCCGGGTGGTGCCCGGGGAGAGAAGCAGGGACGCGGCGCCGGCGGCTTCGGCTGATCGGGCCATGGCGCCGAGGTTGCCCGGATCCTGGATGCCGTCGGCGTAGAGATGAAGGCCGGGATCAAGCGGGGGGGCTGTGCTCTCGGCCGTCTTCCAGGTGCGAGGCGGTTCGGCGATGGCGGCGATTCCCTGGGGAGCGTCCGCGTCCGCCTGTTCGCGGAGACGCTCTGGGTCGATCGGGGCGGCACGGGTACCGGACTCGTGCTCGACACGGTCTACGAGTTCGGCGTGCCGTACCTGGAAGTCGGGGGTGACCAGTAGGTGCCGCACGGAGAGGCCGGCTTCGGCGGCGGCTGTTGCGAGGTGCGGGCCCTCGAGAAGGAGGAGATCCGCGTTCCTGCGGCCGTAGCTGCTGCGCAGTCGACGAATCGTCCTGACCTGTGGGTTGCTCCGGCTGCGGATCATGACGCTGGCGATGTTATGGACCGATGCCGGCTCGCGTGGGAATTCTCCGGACGGTGGATCTTGCCGTGGAACTTGCTAATGTTCGCGGCCCATGCCGAGGCCCCCAAGCGGAACGCGCCGGTTGTTCACATCCGAGTCGGTAACCGAAGGACATCCCGACAAGGTCGCGGATCAGATCTCGGACGCGGTCCTCGATGCCGCGCTGAGCCGCGATCCGGAAGCCCGGGTTGCCTGCGAAACGCTGGTCAACACCGGCCTCGTGCTGATCGCGGGCGAGATCAAGCTGAAGGCCGGCGCCGAGATCGACTACGCGGCGGTGGCCCGCCGGACGATTCGGGACATCGGCTACATCGACACAAGCTACGGCTTTGCCGCCGACGACTGCGCCGTTCTCTGCGCGCTGGACCCGCAGTCCGAGGACATCGCACTGGGCGTCAACCCCGGCGGCGCGGGCGATCAGGGCCTGATGTTCGGCTACGCCTGCCGGGAGACCGACGAGTACATGCCGCTACCGATCGAACTGGCTCATCGCCTGACCCGGCGGCTCGCCGAGCTGCGCCGTTCGGGCGACTTCGACTGGCTGCGCCCGGACGGCAAGTCCCAGGTCACCGTCGAGTACGGCGAAGGCGGCGAAGCGCTGCGGGTCCATACCGTCGTGGTCTCCACGCAGCACGCACGCGGTGTCGGGCAAGAGGAAATCCGGCGGGTTGTGCGCGAACACGTGGTCCGGCCGTCGATGCCGGGAGACCTGTTCGACAACGACACCATCCTGCACGTGAACCCCACCGGTCAGTTCGTGATCGGCGGTCCGCAGGGGGACTGCGGGCTGACGGGCCGGAAGATCATCGTCGATACCTACGGTGGCGTCGGTCACCACGGCGGCGGCGCGTTCTCCGGCAAGGATCCGACCAAGGTGGACCGCTCCGCCAGCTACATGGCCCGCTACGTGGCGAAGAATCTCGTGGCGGCCGGGATGGCCGATCGGCTGGAGGTGCAACTGGCGTACGCCATCGGTGTCGCCAGGCCGGTTTCGGTTTACGTGGACTCCTTCCGCACCGCCCGCGAGGGGCTCTCCGACCGGCTGCTCGAGGAGATCGTCGTGAGTGAGTTCGCTCTCGAGCCACTCGCGATCATCGACGAGCTGCATCTGCGTCAGCCGCGCTACCTCCAGACCGCGGCCTATGGCCATTTCGGGCGGTCCGAGTTCCCCTGGGAGCGGGTCGACCGGGCCCCCACGCTTCGCCGCGCGGTCGCCTGAGCAGGCGGCCGACGCTTAGGTCCGCACGCCCAGGAAGAGGTAGAGCGCCAGCGTCGCGAACAGGGCGTTGGGGCTCCAGGCAGCGATCAGCGGCGGCAGGGCCTCGGACTGGCCCAGGGTGGTGAAGACGCTGATCACGGTGTAGTAGACGATTCCCACCACGATCGAAATGCCAATGCCGTAGAGCGCGCCCTGGCGGCCCAGGCGAAACGCAAAGGGCAGCGCCACCAGAGCCATCACCAGGCTGACGACAGGCATGGCGGTCTTGTTGTGGAGTTGCATCTCCAGGTCCGGCACGTCGGTTCCCGACGCCACGAGTTCGTCGATGTGGCGGCGGAGTTCGATGCGGTTCATCTGCTCGGCGTACTTCACCTCGGTGTTGAAGAACTCCGGCTCTTCCGGCAGGTCGACCGGCTGCGGACCAGCGAATCGCTGACTGCTGGTGATCGTGAGACCATCGAACTCCCGAATCCAGGCGTCGACCAACTCCCAGCGGCCCCTGCCATCGCCCGGGACGTACCGGGCCGCCGCCGCGTAGAGACGCCGCGTCAGCCGGTGCTGCGCGTCGAACCGGAACACCTGGAGCCGCTGCAGCGTGGCGCGGTCGGCGTCGTAGTGCCGGTAGTTGTAGATGTAGCCGCCGCCGTCCTCTTCCAGCGCGAAGCGCCACTGGCGGTCCGCCCGGTGGTAGCTCTTGACGGGGCCGGCATTCCCCCGAATCCGATCCCTCAGTTCTACGACCTTCGCGTTCGAAGCCGGCAACACGGAGTTCTCCAGCGCGGCGCTCAGGAGGGCGACGCCGACCGCCGCGAGCAGCGCCGGCACCGCAAGTCGAAACAGGCTGAAGCCAAGCGCCTTGGCGGCGACGACTTCGTTCCGTTGCGACAGCAGGCCGAAGGTGACGAGCGTCGTGACCAGAACGAGGACTGGCGCGTTGTCGTAGAAGACCTGAAGGGAGAGGTATGGGTAGTACTCGAAGAAGACGCTGGAAGGAACGTCGTTCCGGAGCATCTCGTCGACGAGCTGAGTGAAGTCGGAAACGATGAAGACCGCCAGGGCGGCGACGATCGTGACGGCCAGGACCCGGACGAAGACGCCGAAGATGTAGCGGTCCAGAACTCCGGGGAAGCGGAAGCTCGGCGGTTCCATCCGGACCTTCACGCGTGCGCGGGTGGGGGAGGAGGGCAGCGACTGCGGCTGGGCGAGAGCGAGCCGGTGCTCGAGCGCGCGCCGCTTGCGTCCCCGGAGTTCCCGCAGGCGCCCGAGGCGGACGAGACGGCGCCACAGATGGTCCCGCGTGAACCGGTCGACGGCGCTGATCATCAGGCTCTTGTCGCGGTTGCGGCGCCACAACAGGAAGGTGCCGAGGACGCACAGAATGATGTTCGGCGCCCACATCGCCAGCCAGGGGGGAAGTTGGCCGCTCGCGGCCGCCTCCTCGCCGTTCCCCAGCAGGACGTAGTAGAAGAGGAAGATGCCGACCGAGACCAGAAAGCCGGATGAGCGCCCGCCGCGCCGGTTCCGAAAGCCGAGCGGGATGCCGTAGAGCCCGAACACCAGGCAGGCCGCCGGTATGGCGAACTTCTTGTGGATCTCGACCAACGCCCTGTTCCGCTCGAACTCCGTCCTTCCGGGCTCCGCGGTCCGCTCGAAGAGCTCGGTGAGGGTCATGGAGCGCACGTCCTTCGCCAGCACCAGGCGCTCCTCGTGCCGGAAGAGGCCATCCTCGAGCGCGATGTTGGCGTCCCTGAGCCGTTGGAGGCGGTAGGCGCCAGGGTTGTTCGTGTCCACCTGGTGTACATCGGCGAGACCGAACCCCAGGACCGCCTGGCCGGTGGTCTGGTTCAGGTTGATCTGCCCCGTTTCGCCCACGATCACCTGCTGTTCCGGTCCCGGCACCGCATCGGCGAGGAAGACGCCTCGCCACCCGTCCTCGTTCTCGGGCGCCTCGAAGACGTAGAGAACGCGATCCTGAAGCTGGTCGTAGAACACCTTCGGCTTCACCTGCTGGCTGACGTTTCGCGTCAGGATCGAGAGCTGCAGTTCGCTGACCGCCTTGTTGCCCGCGGGCAGCGTGACCGTCGTCAGGTAGCCGGTGACGCCGGCCAGCGCCAGGCTCATGAGCAGAATCGGCCGGTAGATCGCCCAGAGACTGATGCCCGAGGCCCTCATCGCCACCAGTTCGCTGTCCGCTGCCAGGCGGCCGATCGCGATGAGAATCGCGAACAGGAAGGCCATCGGGATCGTCAGGACGACGATATGGGGCAGGCTGTACGCCAGCAACCGCAGTGCCACCGCGGCTTCCACGTTGCGGCCGATGATCATCTCCGCGTACTGGAAGAGCTCCTGCATCAGGGCGAGGAACGTAAACACCAGGAGCCCGAGGACGAGCGGTCCCGTGGTTTCGCGGAGGATGTAGCGGTCGAGGAGTCGATACATCGCGGTTTCCACCGCCATTCTGACTCATCGGTCCGCGTGGGCGGTCGTACTGCTGTTGTTTACATAATGGACATTATCAGACTTCAGCTACGACGAAGCTCCGCCAGCAGTTCCTCAAGAGCAAAGATCAGGTCTTTCTCTTCGACAACTTCCTGCCTGAAGCTCAGCGAGACGCTGAACCGGTCATCCACGGACCGGAACCGGAACACGTAGGGCTTGCCGGTGTCACCCGTCTCCACCGTCGGGGGCTCCTCGCGCTCGTCCGTGACGGACCGCCGCTTCCGGATCTCGGCGCGGACTTCCGCGCGCGTTAGTCCGAACTCCGCGATGCGCTCCAGCATGCGGATCATGGACGCCTCCGTGCCAAGCTTCATCACTTCCAGCAGGATGGACTTGGTTGACGCCACGCCGAGCGCGATCGCGGTTTCGCGCACGATCCTGGGCATGCGCAGGAGTCCGAGGGACTCAGTCACGCTGACCCGGGACCGGCCCACCGCGGTGGCGACGTGATCGTGTGTGTAACCGTGACGTTCGACCAGCGTTCGCAGGCCCTCTGCCTCCTCGAACGGCGTCAGATCCGCTCGCTGGAGGTTTTCGACGAGGGCGATTTCGAGGGCGTCCCGTGCCGAGACGTCCATCTCGATCAAGGGAATCTCCCCGAGTCCAGCCCGCCGTGCGGCGCGAAAACGGCGCTCACCGGAGATGATCCGGTAGGTGCGCTGCGTCGTCGTCCCGTCCGGACCAACCCGGTTGACCGGGCGCGCCAGGATGGGCTCCAGTACGCCTCTGGCGCGAATCGAGGCGGTCAGGCCGTCGAGACTTCCAAATTCACGGCGAGGTTGATCCGGATCGGGCTCGATACTGGCCAGAGGCACCATTCGGCCGACCGTGCGTCCGGCGGAACGACGGACTCCCCCGAAGGTCTGTGCGCTGCCCTCTCCGGTCTCGCCTTCCGTCGTCGGCATCGGCCGGCTACATCTCGTACTTTCCCATCGTCTTCGGGTCGAGCTCCTCCAGCCACTTCTTCATCTTCTTCTCGTCCGTTCCCGCTACGGGGGCTTCGCCGCCGCCATCGCCATCCGCCTGGTCGGACTGCCTGACGCGGGCGAGATCGGCCACCGATTGCCGAACGAAAAGCGGCGCGCCGGCGCGCAGAGCGAGGGCGATGGCGTCGCTGGGCCTCGCGTCCAGAAGGCGGTGCTCGCCGTTGCGCTCGACAAGCTCGACCACCGCCAGGAACGTGTTTCCTTCGATCGCCCTGACGACCACTTCGATGACCTCGGCCCCCACCAGGTCGAGGGCGTTCTTCAGCAGGTCGTGGGTCATCGGTCGACCGGGATCCCTGCCCTCGATCGCAAGCTGGATGGCGCCCGCTTCGAAGATGCCGATCCAGATCGGCACGACCGAACTCTCTTCCGGGTCGTGTTCGTGCAGCCTCAGGATCACGATCGGCTGGTTGGAGTTCGGCTCCATCATCAGGCCGTGGACCTCGGCCGGGATCTTTCGATCCTCGGGTTCCTCCCGGGTCGACCGGGCCTTGACCTCGTCCGCCGTCATCCCGGTCATCCTACGCCACGGTCGAGAAGTTCGCCCATCAGGGAGTGGTCGTAGGCCTCGAGGGTCCGGACCCGTACCAACGAGCCCGCTTCCACAGGCCGCTCGGAGACCGGAAAGTGGACGATCCGGTGACAGTCCGTGCGTCCCGACTGATGTCCGGCACGCCGGCTCCAACCGGTGACGAGGAGGTCGAACTCCGAGCCCACCAGCTCCTCGTTCAGCGCGCGCTGGATCGCGGACTGGGTCTCGAAGACACGCTGCAGCCGCTGGTCGGCGACCTCGCGGGGCACTTCGTCCGACGCCGGCAGCCGGATCGCCGCCGTGTTCGGTCTGGGGCTGTACTTGAACGCGAACACCGTCGCGAAACGCACGGTCTCAACCAGCTCCAGGGTGTGCTGGAAGTCCTCCTCCGACTCGCCCGGGAAACCGACGATCAGGTCCGTGGACAGCGCAAGCCCGCTGCGTGCCGCCCGCAGCCGATCCACTAGTCCAAGATAGTCCTCTACCGTGTATCCCCTGCCCATCCGGCGCAGCACGCGGTTCGATCCCGACTGAACCGGCAGGTGAAGGTACGGCGAGATGTTCTGGTGGCGGGCAACGGCGCGGATCATCCGGTCGGTGAAGTCGCGTGGATAGGACGTCACGAAGCGCAGGCGCTTCAGGCCGGGCAGTACGGCGGCGGTGTTCAGCAGGTCGGCAAAGTCCCAGTCGCCGCCGCTCCCGAGCGGCGGTGCCGGCTCGCGCCAGTGATTCACGGTCTGGCCCAGGAGTTCGACCTCGAGGAAGCCGTAGGCCAGCAGGTGCTCGATCTCGCGGAGAATGTCGGCCATCGGCCGGCAGCGCTCCGGTCCCCGCGTGTTCGGGACGACACAGAACGTGCAGCGCTTGTTGCAGCCCTCGATGATCGTGACCATGCCCTTGTGGGCGGTGTCGCGGCTGATCGCCTCGAAGTCGTACGGGCGTTCCTCCGGAAAGCCGACCGCGAGTACGCGCTCGCCTTCGCGGCTGCGCCCGAGGATCGAACCAAGCTCCCCCACCCGACCGGTGCCGACAACGAAATCGAGATCGGGAATCCTGCGCAGCGCTTCCTCGCCCTCCTGCTGGGCGACGCAGCCGCAGAATCCGATCCTCAGGCTCTCGCGGTCGCGTTTGAGCAGCCGGTACTCCCCCAGCCGGGAGTACGCCTTCTGAGCGGCCTTCTCGCGAACCGAGCAGGAGTTCAGGAGGATCAGGTCTGCCTCCTCGAGCGCACGCGTCGGCAGCAGGCCCTGCTGCATCAACTGCCCGGCCATGCGCTGGCTGTCCAGTTCGTTCATCTGGCAGCCCCACGTCTCGATGTAGAAGCGTTCCACGACGCGAAGATTACTACCCAGCGACCGGACAGCGGCGGGGCGGCGGCACCGAACGCGCGGTGCTACGTCGAGGAGGCCTGAGCCTCGGCGAGCAGCTCCCGGACTTCGCCGGCGGTCGAAGCGGCGACGCAACGCCTCGCGAGATCCTGCGCGGCGCCGACGTCGACAGTGCGGACGACCTCCTTGGTCAGCGGAATGTTCCGGGGGCTCATCGAGAGTTCACGCAGGCCCAGGCCGAGAAGCAGCGGAACGCACTCGGGACTCGCGGCCATTTCACCGCAGAGCGCCACCGGCACCTGCTGTCTTCGACCCGCCTCCACCACGAGCTGGATCATGCTCAGGATGGCCGGGTGCAATGGCTGGTAAAGGTCGGTCACCCGCTCGTTCGTCCGGTCGACCGCCAGCGCGTACTGAATGAGGTCGTTCGTGCCGATCGACAGGAAGTCCACCTCGGCGGCGAGCTGACGGGCGATCAGAACCGTCGCCGGTACCTCCACCATGGCGCCGATCTCGACGTCCCCTCGGTGGTCGATTCCCTCGGCCTCGAGCTCCGAGCAGACCTCCGCGCAGAATGCGCGCAGGGCCCGGATCTCCTCCACCGCCGTCACCATCGGGACCATGATGCGCAGGTTGCCAAAGGCCGCCGCGCGAAACAGGGCTCGCAACTGGCTGCGGAAGATGTCCGTGCGGGCAAGCGTCAGCCGAAGGCCGCGCAGGCCGAGAACCGGGTTCTCCTCCTCCTGTTCGTCACGCCCGCGGGCCGTCTTGCCTCCACCCAGGTCGAGCGTGCGGACGACGACAGGCTGAGGCGCCAGAGCTTGCAGGAGCCCCCCGACGACGGCCAGATACTCCTCCTCCGTTGGAAGCTCGGGACTCTTCTCGAGGTACAGGAACTCGCTCCTGTAGAGACCGACACCGGCGGCCCCGAAGCGCTGCACATCTTCGAACTCCTCCGGAAGCTCCACGTTGGCGAGCAGTTCAACTTCGACGCCGTCGCGGCTTCGGGCCGGCAGCTCTCTCACTGCCGTCGTGAGTACCTCCTCCTTCTGGCGGCGGCGGCGCTGAAGCACCCCGTAGCGCTTGAGAGTGTCAGGCGTCGGGTGGAGGGTGAAGCGTCCTTCTTCGCCGTCGACGATCACCGGATCGTCATCCGCAACGCGGTTCGTGACGTCCACGATGCCGGTGACCAGGGGAACGTCCAGGGCCCGGGCGACGATTGCCGTGTGGGAGTTGGCGCCTCCGACCTCGATCGCGAAGCCCACAGCGCCGCGGCGCCCCAGGCGCAGGACCTCGTCCGGCGTGAGTTCGTGGCTGACGACGACGACATTGCGGTCGAAGTCGACTCCAACGCCCGGGGTCTGCTTCTTGCCGGCCAGGGCGCGGAGGAGGTACCGGGTGACGTCGCGAAGATCCTCGCCCCGTTCGCGCAGATGCTGGCTCTTGACCTGCGCGAACTTCTCGCCGAGGTCGTCGGCTACCGCCTGGACCGCCCACTCGGCGTTGACTCGATCTTCACGGATCGTCCGGTCGATACGGCGCGCGAAGGAGGAGTCTCGCAGGATCACCGAATGGGCGTGGAAGATCGACGCCAGGTCGCTGCCGTAGGTTTCCGCTATCCGGCTCTCCGTGGCCTCCAACTCGCCCTCGACGGTGCGCACGGCGGCGCCGAACCGTTCTACCTCCCGGTCCAGGTCGCGGTTGCGGATCGGCACCCGAAGGACCTGGACACCGTGGCCACGAAGACACACGGCCGGACCGATGGCGACGCCCGGGGCGGCGGCCGCACCCTGGAGCGTCTCCTGGACGGTTCCGCTCCTTCCCGGCCCGTTCACGCGTCTTCCCCGAAGCGGGCCTGGATCAGATCGCAAACGGCGGCCATGGCAGCCTGCTCATCCTCGCCGCGGCAGCGGACCGTGAGCCTGGCGCCATGACCCGCACCGAGCAGGAGGACGCCAAGAATGCTCGTTGCTTCCGTCTCGCGTCCGTTAGCTCGCAACACCACGTTCGACTGGAACTGCTTCGCCGTATGCACCAGTCTTGCCGCGGCCCGCGCATGAAGACCCAGCTCGTTGACGACTTCGACTACGCGTTCTCTCATTCCGCGGGCCGCGCCAGGCCAGTCGCCGCCAGTTGGATGCTCTTGCGGCCGTTGCTCCAGATCCAGTCCGCCAGGTCAGGCAGGTCCAGGTCGGGCGCGCCGCAACACAGGCTGAGCACCATCGGCAGGTTGACGCCGGTGACCACCGCCGCCCTGGTCACTCCGGCAGCACGCAGGGCGCTGTTGCAGGGAGTGTCGCCGAACATCTCGGTCAGGATCAGTACGCCGGAACCATGTTCCTGGTCGAGTTGGCGGATCCTGGTTTCGATCAGACGGGACGCTTGCGCACGGCCGGCGCGCCAGTCGACGCAGAGCGCGTCGATCGGCGCCTTCTCGGTACTCGCATCCCGGCCGGAAATCGCTCTCGCGGATGCGAGCAACTCGCGGGCCAGATCGCCGTGCGAGACGATGAGAACCGGGACCGTCATGGCTCGGCGGGGGCGGCTGTCCGGTGACGCTCGACGTCGCGATGCAGCAGACGGATCTGCCAGGCGCCTGCCGCCAGACGATCGGCCACGGCTTCGGAAACAGCGACCGAACGGTGCCGACCGCCGGTACAGCCGATCCCGACCGTCAGGTAGCTCCGCTTCTCGTCGCGAAACCTGGGAAGGAGGTAGGCGAGGAGGTCTTCGAGGCGAAGAACGAGTTCGCCGAAGGCCGCGTGTCCATGCAGGAACCGCTGGACCTCCGTATCCGTGCCGGGCTTGTCCCGCAGTTCTGCGACGAAGTACGGATTCGGCAGGAAGCGGACATCGAACATCAGGTCGACGCCGGAAGGAACGCCGAACTTGAAGCCGAAGCTGACGACGTTGACGGTCAGTCCGCCGGCGTCGCTGGAGGCGAACTCGTTGTAGATCGCGGCTCGAAGTTCGTGAATCGTCGAATCCGTCGTGTCGAGAACCCGGGAAGCCCTGCCCCTCAGTTCGGCGAGTTGCCGCCGCTCTCGGCGAATGCCGTCGATGACCCGCTCCCCCGCCTCCGTTAGCGGATGACGCCGCCGGGTCTCCGAGTAGCGCCGGACGAGGACGTCGTCCGAGCTGTCGAGGAACAGCAGTACCGGTTCGACTACCGCCGGATCCGCCTCGTCCAGGAGTCGGGGCAACTCCTCGGCGAGACCAGGCGTGCGCACGTCCGTGACCAGGACGATCGCATCGAGGGAGGGCGCGGCGGCTGCCGGTTCCTGGACGAGGTGGCGCAGCAGGGGCAGCGGCAGGTTGTCGATGCAGTGATAGCCCAGATCCTCGAAGCATCGCGCCACCGTGCTCTTGCCCGAGCCCGAAAGCCCCGTAATGACGAACAGGCGAACCGGCAACTCAGACACGCCCGTTGGCGCACAGCAACTCGTAGATCTCCTGCGGCTTTCTCGCCTTGAGCAGGCGCTCCCGGCCACCGCGGTTCATCCACTCCGACACGGCCGCGAGCGCCTTCAGGTGCCGGCCGGCGCTCTCCTGGGGTGAGAGCAGGACGAAGAAGACCCGCACCGGCCGTCCGTCCTCGGCGCCGTAGTCGACGCCCCGCCTGGAGACCGCCACCGCCAGCACGATGTCCCGCAGGCCGCGGATTCGTCCGTGCGGCACGGCCAGGCCATCGCCGAGCGCGGTGGAACCCAGCTCTTCCCGTTCGCGCAGGGCCGACAGGACAACATCCGGATCCGCCAGTCCGAGTATGCGGCAGATGCGCTCGGTCAGGGCGCGCAGGGCGCCATCCCGGCTCTTGGCCTCGAAGTCCGGGAAGATGAGTTGCGGCTTCGCCAGGCTTGCCAGATCCATCGTCGCTCCGCGGTCTCAACTCGTCTCAGAAGATCTGCTTGCGGTCGTTCGATGACGGAATACCAAGTTCATCACGGTACTTGGCGACTGTCCGCCGAGCGATGTTAATCCCCTCTCGCTGGAGTTGTCGCGTCAACGCCGAGTCGGAGAGCGGTCTGCGGCCGTCTTCGTCGCCGATCAGGTGGCGGAGCTTTCGCTTCACCGTCAAGGAGGAGATCTCCCCTCCCCGGTCACAGTCGATGCCGCTGTGGAAGAAGAACTTCATCGGGTACAGACCGCGCGGCGTGTGGATGTACTTGTTGGAAACGACGCGACTGACCGTCGACTCGTGCATTCCGATGTCGTCGGCGACATCGCGCAGGACCATGGGCCGCAGTTCGTCGATGCCGTGATCGAAGAACCCGCGCTGCTGCCGCAGGATCGATTCCGCGACCTTGTAGATCGTTCTCTGGCGCTGATCCAGGCTCTTCATCAGCCACATGGCGGAACGCATCTTGTCCTTCAGGAACTCGCGGGCCTCGGCCTCGCCTTCTTCGCGCTGCATTCGCTGGAGCATCGTGCGGTACGCCCGGCTGATGCGCAGCTTCGGCAGACCGTCGTCATTCAACTGAATCGCCCACTCCCCTCCCGTCTTCACGGCGACGACATCCGGCTCGACATACTCTGTGTGTTCGTGGGAGAAGAGACGGCCCGGGCGGGTCTCCAGGGCCCTGATCGCCTCCACGGGAGCTTCAAGGGCCGGTAGCGGCGTGCGGAGACGCCGCGCGATCTGGCGAAACTGGCGTCGGGTCAGCAGTTGCCAGCACTCTTCGACGATGCGCCAGGCCAGGCTCCCGGATTCGTCCTGGGCCTCGAGTTGAGCCAGCAGGCACTCCTGCAGCGTGTGCCAGGCGATCCCCGGAGGATCCAAGCTCCGTACCAGGCCCAGAGCACGGTCAACGTACTCGACGGGATATCCGGGCACCGGCACCGGTTCGAAACTGCGTTCCGTGCCTTCGTCTCCGCGCCCTGCGATGAGGTTTCCGTTTCCCTCGTGGCTGGGTGAAAACGCCTCCGCCATCTCCCGGGCAATCGCGACCTCCGCCTGGTAGCGCTCCACCTCGGCGGGTTGGGCGCCGAGGAGTTGGATTTCCTCGATCGAGGCGCGGAGGAATCCATCCGCATCCAGGTTGCCGATAACGAGTTCCGCTATGTCCCGCAGCGGCGGCTTCGCATCGGAAAGCCGCAACTGCCAGAGCAGGTGGTCGTAGAGGTCCGGTTCCCGGCTGATGCGGTTCTCGAAGGGTACGGCCTCCCTCGCTTCGAAGGTGTTCGGCGCGGTCGATTCGGATCCAAGGTAGTCGTTGAAGTATGCGTCGAGATCGATATCGTCCATCGAAGGCTCGGCTTCCGGGCTGTCGGCTTCGGCCTCCTCGGTGTCCTCCTCCTCGCCGCCATCCTCGAGCATCGGGTTCTCCACCATCTCCTGGTTGAGGACGCCCTGAAGCTCCAGCCGCGTCATCTGCAGCAGCTTGATCGCCTGCTGCAGCGACGGAGTCATCACCAGCCGCTGGGCCAGCTTGAGCGAGAGCCTCTGTTGGAGCACCATGATCGCTTACCGAGTGCGACGAGAGCAAGATTAATGCCAAGTCGACGGTATCACCACCGTGGCACCTGTCCGACCCTCAGAGACTGAACTCGGCGCCCAGGTAGATCTTGCGGACCGTCTCGTCGGCCGACAGCTCCGCCGGAGTGCCGGTGCGCAGGATTCTGCCGTCGTTGATGATGTAGGCGCGGTCGGTGATCTTGAGGGTCTCACGGACGTTGTGGTCGGTAATCAGGACCCCGATGCCCATGTCGCGAAGCTGGCGGACGATCGCCTGGATATCGAGAACGGCGATCGGATCGATTCCGGCAAACGGCTCGTCGAGAAGGATGAAGCTGGGTCCGATCGCCAGAGCGCGGGCGATCTCCAGGCGACGTCGCTCGCCGCCCGAGAGCTGATTCCCTTTCGAGCGTCGCACCGCGACGAGATCGAAGTCGGCGATCAACTGGTTCATCCGGCGTCGCTGCTCCGCGCGGCGGAGACCCAGGGTCTCGAACACGGCGCGGAGGTTGCCTTCGACGGACAGTCGCCGGAACACGGAGGGCTCCTGCGGCAGGTAGCTGATCCCCTGCTGTGCCCGAAGGTACATGGGCAGATCGGTAATCTCGATGTCATCGAAGAACACCCGGCCCTGGTCCGGCCGGGTCAGTCCAACGACGATGTAGAACGTCGTCGTCTTGCCGGCGCCGTTGGGCCCAAGCAGCCCGACGACCTCTCCTTGGGCGACCTCGATCGACACGTCCTGGACGACGGATCTGCCGCGGTACACCTTCCGCACATCCTGGGTGCGGATGCGGTGGCGGGATTCGGCCTGCTCCGTCACGGGTCGCCGGCTCCGGCAGCCGCGCTACCGGACGGCCTCATCTCGTAGCGACGCTGGTCGATCCAGTAGATCAGGCTGGGTCCCCGCAACTCGTCCGTACCCTCACGAAACACGACGCTGCCGGAGAGGCGGATCATCCGCTCGGCAAAGGCGTAGATCGCGCGGTTCGCCTCCACGGAGCGGCCATAACCGAGGTCGTCGAGGCGGGCGTTGCCCAGGCAGACGAGCGTCTGCGCCTGGAATCCCTCTGTTGCGGAGCCCTGTTCGCCAGGGACGGCCTCCACTGTCAACTCGTCACACTCCAGATTCTGTTCACCCAGGACAGCGGCGGCTCCGCCGCTGTAGCGCAGTTCGCCGCTGTCTTCGTCGTAGTTCATGCGAGCCGCGGCGATCGACCACCTCTCCGGCTGGCTTTCCGTACCGGTCTTCGCGGAACTCGGGGCCCCTGCGGCTGGCTGGACGTGCCAGACCGTCCGGACGTCGCCGTTCGCGATCATCCGCCGGCCGTCCTCTGTGATGCGCAACTGGGCGGCCGCGTGGAGGTCCGAGCCGCGCCGCACCTCCACATCGTCACGGAACCGGCTCTCACCCGCTTCACAGATCACCGCCTCGCCGGCCGTGATCACCGACGGGCCGGCATCGGACGCGTCTCCGCCGAACGGTAGAGCGCCGCCGGGGTCCTCGCCGTTGCCGCGGAGGGTGAGGCGCACCTCTCCACTCGCCTCGGAACAACCGTTCGCCTGGTCGTAAAGCACCCTGGAAGCCTCGAGTTCTCCCTGAGAGTGAACCAGCCTTGCGGGCTGGCCGCGGAAGTCGACGCGTTGCGTCGAGGGATCGATGGCCGCCTCGTCGGCGCTCGCGGCCACCGGCGCTTCGCTTCGATCGGTCAGTTCGACGTTGCCCCCAAGCGTCAGTTCGGTCAGGACGCCGTCGGCGTCGAAGCGGCCCCCGGCTACGACGCTCGAGGCTTCTCGCAGCGGCCGTTGCCTGCCGGGCACGAGTTCGTGAAGCTCGACCCTGCCGCGCGACGAGAACTCGGAGAGCACGCCCTCCGTGAAGCTGAACTCGAGGAGCCTCGCCCGGATGCGGCGCTGTGATCCGTCTCCATAGTCAATGCGCAGCACGGCGGGTCCGCCCCAACTCGGACCGCTCAGGTCGACCCGGCTGGGAGACTGGGCGGCGTCGAACCGGACGTCCAGAGCATCACCGCGAAGGACGAAGACCGACTCCTCGGCCGGACTGCCGGCCCCTTCCGCCCCCGGTTCCGTCGTTGCGAGCGGAGCCTTCAACTCGATCTCGCCTCGCGCCTCGAGTCCTGAGAGGCCACCGGTCTCGCCCTCGTACAAAGCCAACGCGCGAGCGATCAGCGTGAAGCTGTCGAGCCACATCTCGGCCCCGCCGAGAGCCCGTACGATCCCCTCACCCCAGCGGTACTCCAGGGTCTCGGCGGCCAGGACCGATTGGGACGGACCGGCCTCCACGCCGCTGTCGGTCTCGTCCGCGCCGACCAGACGAACGCCGCCGCCCATACGGGCAATCTCCTCGCGGAAGTCCATCCGCAGGTCGTCGCCCTGAACGGTGACGCCCTCGAAACTGAAACGGCTGTCGTCCGCCGCGGTCAGGACCATGCCGCCTTCCGCCAGCTCCATCCAGTCGGTTTCGACACCCAGGCCGTTGGTCCCCTCGAGAGAAACCGAACCCTGAAGGTGGGTCGCGCTCGTCTCTTCGTTGTAGGTCGCACTGTCCGCGCGCAGGGAGTAGTGGTCGCCGCCTTGTGGGTAGTCCACCTCGACCTGGCTGAGGCTCACGTTTCCCTGATCATCCGAACTGGTCTGAGCACCACGGATGCGGAACACCTCGGTCCCCTCGCGCTCGAGCGTCGACTCGAACTCCTCCGCGCTGAGCTGGGCGGTCTCGACGATCGCTTCCGGTTCTTCAACGGCCTCGACAGACTCTTCAGCGACAGCCGCTGGATCGGCTGCGAGGCGTTCCTCCCGTCCCTGCAAGAACATGGCGGTGAGGCCGGCGACACCGGAGACCAGAACCAGCAGCAGGACGGCCCTCAGCAGGCGGTTGCGCAGTTGCCGGCGTCTGGCGAAGTTCGGGGCGCGCCGCCGCTCAGGTCCGTAGACGGAGCCGGGCCCCTCCGCCGGGGAAGTCGCCTCTGAGGATGCCGGCTCCTGCGGGTCGTGAGGGGCGTCCGGCGTCATGCCGACATTCTACGTTCCGGTACCTGGTCGTTTCCGGCTGTCCGGGCGTCTTCGAGTCTCACGACGGGACCGCCCTGGTAGGAATCCCACTCCAGGGCGCCGAGAACCTCGAAACGGCCGTCGAGCCTGGCCGCCCGTTCCTTCCAGCCCCAGCCGAGCAACCAGACGGGGCGCCCTGCTTCCGAACCCCCGTCGCGCGCGGACCGGACGCGCAGCTTGACGTGGCTGTCGCCGAACTCGCGTAGCGGGCCGACCCGTTCGAGCGGACCGAGGCGTATCAGGGGCCGCCGGTTCCCTTCACCGTGCGGCTCCAGCCTGGCCAGTTCCGCGTAGAGCCCGGTACCGATCTGCTCGGCGGAGAGCGCCAGCTCGTATTCGCGCCGACGCACAAGAATCTCGGGCGGCCACTCGGCGCCTTCCTCCATCGCGCTTCTGAGTTCAGGCAACTCGGAAACCGCCACGGAGAGGCCGATCGCCTGGGGATGGCCGCCGAACCGGCTCGTCAGATGCCGAAAGCCGGCCACGAACGAGTGGAGATCGAGATGCGGGATGCTCCGGCCCGATCCGGTACCGGTTTCCCCGTCCACGCCCAGGAGGATCACCGGGCGGTGAAACTCGCGGGCAAGGCGTCCGGCTGCGATCCCCACCACGCCGCGGTGCCACTCGGGGCTCCAGGCCACCAGAATGCCCGGCAACGGGTCACGGGCCGCAAAGAGCTCGGCAGCCTGCTTGACGACCCGCCGCTCCTCCGCCTGACGGTTGCGGTTCAGGGTGTCGAGCTCGCCGGCAAGACGGTCCGCCTCCGCCGCATCCCGGGTCAGGAGCAGTCGAAGGGCGAGGCCGGCATCGGCGAGGCGTCCAGCGGCGTTGATCCGCGGTCCGAGGCGGAACGCGACCTCGGTCGACGATACCGAGCCCGCGATGCGCGCCACCCGCATCAGCGCCCGCAGTCCCGGTGAGCGGGCCTCCGAGAGCGCCTGCAGACCAAGCGCGGCGATCACGCGGTTCTCTCCCACCAGCGGCACGACGTCGGCGATCGTGCCCAGGCACGCGATCCGCAGCAGGGCGGCCAGCGGCTCGTCGCGACCGCTTCGCCGCAGCATCCCCTGCGCCAGCTTGAAAGCGAGTCCGGCTCCGCAGAGGTGGCGGAACGGATAGCCGCAGTGATCCTGGAGCGGGTTGATCTGGATCGCTTGCGAGGGAAAGTCGCTACCGACGACATGGTGGTCGGTCACGATCACCTCGATCCCGCGCTCGATCGCCGCCAGCACCGCATCGGCGGAAGTCGTTCCGCAGTCCACGGTGACGATCAGGGAAGCGCCGGCTCGATCGGCCTTCTCCACCTGAACGGTCTGGAAGCCATATCCTTCCGTGAGCCGGTTCGGGAGGATCGGAACGACTTCGGCACCAAGCGCCCGCAACACCGCGGTCAGGAGAGCGCAGGCGGTCACGCCATCCACGTCGTAGTCCCCGACCACGGCGACCGTAGCGCTGTCGCGGCAGGCCGTCAGCAGGCGGTCTACCGCCTCCTCCATTCCCTGCAGCAGGAAGGGATCGTGCAAGTCGCGTCGATGGGGCGCCAG
Organism: Holophagales bacterium; assembly: GCA_009836625.1. GTDB lineage: Bacteria > Acidobacteriota > Thermoanaerobaculia > Multivoradales > Multivoraceae > Multivorans. The sequence continues at coordinate 429,416 of VXVC01000004.1, read as the reverse complement.
GAAAGCGTCGGCCTCCGATGGGGTCCTGACACCTCTACGGGCAAGCGGCGCCGCCAGCAGACCGTATCCCGCGTCCGCCAGCGCCCCGGCGCTCTCTGGCGTCGGTTTCTCGAGCCACTCCGCCGCGTCCGTTCGTTCTTCCTCCACGGCAGCTCGACGCGTCACATCAGGTCCTGGGGATCGACGTCGACGGTCAGGTCGCTCGCCGGCGCCGGCGCCACCGCCCTCGCCAGATTCCTTACGTCCGCTCCGCTCGCCGAGCGCATCAGGAACTGGAAGCGCCACTGTCCCTTGAGACGCTCCAGGGGAGCCGGCGCGGGGCCCGAAAAACGCACTCCGGCAGCGAGCTCGTGCCTCCGGGCCGCGGCCGCCAGCTCCTCGATCCGCGATCGGCCCCGGTCGCGATTCCGGTCGCGCACGACAAGCTGGACCATGCGAGTGAACGGTGGGTAGTGGAAGGTCCGGCGAAAGCGCATCTCGTGGCTCGCGAAGGCCTCGTCGTCCTGGTTCAGGACGGCCTGGATCGCGTAGTGGTCCGGATGGTATGTCTGAATCACGAAGCGGCCGGCGCGCTCGCCTCGCCCGGCGCGGCCGGAAAGCTGCGTCAGCAGGGCGTAGCTCCGTTCGGCCGCGCGGAAATCGGGAAACCCGAGGTAGGAGTCGGCGGCCAGGACGGCCGCGAGCGCGACATTCGGGAAGTGGTGTCCCTTGGAGATCATCTGCGTGCCGATCAGGATTTCGGTGCGCCCGGAGCGAAACCGCTCGAGTACCGCGGCGGCGCCTCCCACCCGCCGCGTCGTATCGCGGTCCAGCACATCCACGGTCGCGGCCGGGAAGCGCTTTCGAACCTCCTCCTCCACCCGCTCCGTGCCCGCCCCGATCGGTTGCAGCGCATCCTCCCCGCACTCGGGGCAGACCCTCGGCACCCGAGCGTGGCCGCCGCAATAGTGGCAGATCAGCCGTTCCTCACGGCGGTGGTAGCTCTTCGGCAGGCCGCAGTCTTCACACGGCATGTTCTCGCCGCAGGAGCGGCAAAGCAGTTGCGGCGAGTACCCGCGACGGTTCCGCAGCAGGATCACCTGCTCGCCGCGCTTCAGACTGCTCTCCATCTCTTCGACCAGCAGTCGTGAGAAGGCGACGTCGCCGGGACGGCGAGGTCGATCGCAGGGCTCCTTGCGCAGGTCGACGAGGACCGCCTCGGGCAGCGTACCAACGCCAACCCGGGCGGTCAGCCGAAGCTCGCGATAGCGGCCCCGCTCGACGTTCAGCCGGGTCTCGAGACTCGGCGTCGCGGAAACCAGAAGAGCAGTCGCCGCCGACGTCTGAGCCCGCACCAGGGCCAGATCCCGGCCACTGTAGCGTGGCCTCGTGTCCTGCTTGTAGGCACCGTCCTGTTCCTCGTCGACAACGATCAGGCCGACGTTCCGGGCTGGAGCGAAGACCGCTGAGCGCGGTCCGACGACGACACGAGCTTCGCCGCCGCGGATCCGCTCCCACTCCTGGCGTCGTTCTGCACTACCCAGGTTGGAGTGCAGCATGGCGACCCGGTCGTGGAAGCGCTCGCGGAGTGCGCGGGCCAGGGCCGGCACCAGAGCGATCTCAGGTACGAGGATGACAACGGACCGGTCCTCCCGCAGGGCCGCGGCGGCCCCTTGCAGATACACCTCCGTCTTCCCCGACCCGGTCATACCGCCCAGGAAGCATGGCCGGAAGTGACCGCTACGGACCAGCCGCACGAGCTCCCGTGCGGCCGTGGCCTGGTCGGGCCGCAGCTCGAAACGCACCGTCGCGACGTCCCCCTGTAGGCGGTGACGCGCAAGATCAAGGGATTCGATCTGGGTAAAGGAACGGAGAACGTCGAGCGTCACCAGGCGCCGAACGACCGCGGCCGAACAACCGACCCCGGCACACACTTCCCGGATGGTCGCCGGCCGGCTCAGAGCCGCGAGGTACTCGACGACAGCCCTGCCGGCCGGCGAGCGACCGCAACGCTCGAGTTGGCTCTTCCGGTCTCCCGGAGGCAGTTCGACCGCCTGACGATAGCGAGCGCCCCGCCCGCCCGACTCGTGCACCCGGAGTTGTCCTCCTTCCCGCCAGCGATCAATGCGGTCCGGGAGAAGGGCGTCGCCGAGTTGGCCCCAGAGTTCGGTCAGGGCGACGCGGCCCCGCTCCAGCAGAAACTTCTGGAGCGCCCGGTCCTGCGCGTCGTGCCAATCGGCCAGGGCGCCGCGGTTCGTGAGCTCCACGCGGCAGTCACCCCATGCAGGAAGCGTTCCCGGCAGCAGCGTCTTCAACACCTCACCGATCGGCGCCGCGTAGTAGGAGGCTGTGAAGTCGGCGAGCCTCATCAGCTCGTCGGGGAGCAATGGCTCGAAGTCGATGACCGACTCGATCGATCGCAGTTCCTTTTCCAGACCCGCGGGTGGCGCCGACGCAAGATCGACGATCCAGCCGACGAGTCGGCGGCGGCCCACAGGTACCCTCACGCGCACACCAATCCTCGCGAGTGCGCGCCATGGCTGCGGCACCCGGTAGATCAGCGGCTCGAGCAGCGGCACAGGGACCGCGACGGCAGCGAACCCGGCCGCCTCAACCGTCGGCCGTTCGGTCCTCATTCAGGCAACTTCCGCACACGCCGGCCGTCAACTGGGCCTCGGGGACGTGGACTCCGCACCGCCGACATCGGAGCAGGGCCTTCGGCCGGTCGCTGTTCGATGTCGTGGCTGGACGGCTGCGCGGCGTTCCTCGCAACACGCCGCGGATCATCCGCGCGATCCATATCCACGCCAGCAGGATGGCGATCAGTATGACGAGGAGCCGGGTCACCGTGTCCCAAACCCGTGGCGGCTTTCGGGATGAGCGCCCGGCTTCTGATCGAACCTGCCCTGGTCGGGTATCAGGAACGGAGGCCGCGGCAGCCGCGTGGCCTCAGCTCGCCTTGGCCTTGGAGATCTTGTCCAGGCTGGTGGTAAGCGCCTTCTCGACCAGCTCCTCGGCGTTCTCTTCGCTGATATCACGGACGTGGAGCACCTCGCTCACGATGAAGTACCTGGCTTTCTCGTACATCTTCTTCTCGCGAAACGAGAGGCTCTTCTTCTGACTCACGAGACGGAGGTTCTTGAGAACCTCGGCAGCGTCGGTCAACTCACCGGTCCTCATCTTGTCCAGGTTCTGCTTGTAGCGGCCTTTCCAGTCCTTGTAGACGTCGATGTTGCCGTCCTCGATCAGTGCGAGCAGGTCCTTGATCTCCCGTTCCTTGGCCAGACGTCGGAGACCGACGCGGTCCAGGTTCTCTTCGGGAACCATCACCTTGGAGTCGTTCGCCAGCAGGCGGAGGTGGTAGTAGGTCTGCTTCTCACCGCCATCCGGTGCGCTCACCGCGATCCGCTCTACTACACTCACCCCGTGGTTGGGGTATACGACCTTCTCACCCACTCGGAACACTCTGATCTCCCTTCAAACCGGTGGCAGGTGCACACCTCGGCAGGATCGCCGGAACGCTGGCTTCAGTTCCGGGATCGGCCGTGAGTTGCTTGTCTGACGCCCTGTGCCTAAGTTGCAGAAAATCACGCAGTTAACGGTCGCTGATTGTAGCCTCCAAGGGTCGAATCGTCAAGTTCTTCCCGCCCCGTTTGCGCCACGTCCGGAAGGCTGGCCCTAAGTCACTGACAGCGTTGAGTTTGGCGGCTTTCGGTTGGAACTGGAGCAGCGGTGCTGTTACTGTCCGTCACCTTCTCCGCGCGAGCGTTCTGACCGCGGAGTTCGTGCCGGAGTGGCGGAATGGCAGACGCAGGGGACTCAAAATCCCCCGCCTTTCGAGGCGTGTGGGTTCGACTCCCACCTCCGGCACCACTGCTTCCCGCGTAGTGCGTCCCCTGCGGGGACTCGCAGTAACCCTGCGCCCGCGAGGGCGTGTGGGTTCGACTCCCACCTCCGGCACCAGTATTAGCTGTCGGCGTCGTCGACGAGCTCGATGCCCTCCTGTTCGAGCAGTACCCCGATCGCGCGGAAGTACGCCAGTAGAGCACGCCGGTAGCTTGTGATGGCCTCGACTTCGCGGCTGCGGGCCGCGGTCAGGTCCTCCTGGATCTCGAGGACCTGGAAGCTGGTCCACAGTCCGTTCTCGTAGCGCTTCTGGGCCGCGTCGAGGTTCTGCTCCGCCAGTTCCCGCGACACCCGCGCCGAGTCGATCTGCTTGCCCGCGGTCTCCACGCCACGCGCCGCCGTTCGCACCTCCGTGCGAATGGTCAGCATCAGGTCTTGAAGCTCCAGCCGGCCCTGGTCGAGCGCCAGGTCCGCGATCCGGCTCTGCGCCCTGGCCGAGCGGTTCTGGAGCGGCTTCGAGAAGTTCAGACCAACGTTCCAGCCCTCGAAGACCTGGCCCAGAATGCCGTCGTAGAACTGACCGAGCGTCGACAGGAAGTCGAGCGAGTCGACCCGGATGTACTCCTCCGGGCAGGGCTCGAAGAGGTCCGCGATGCTCGGCGGTCCGGGGCGCTCGCAGACGGTCCGTTCCCCGCCCAGGGCGTTCCGTCCGTAACTCACGCTCAGGTTCAGGTCGGGTCTGCGCTGGTTGCGCAGAAAGGTGGAGTCGATCTCCAGCGTCTCGATCCGGAGCTCCTGGCGATCGATCTCCGCTCGCTTGTTGAGCGCCGAACTCAGCGACGCCTCCAGGTCGATCGCGACCCGGGAGATCTCGGGAGACGTCGTCGGCACGATCTCCAGGTCCCAGAGAGATCGTTCGTCCAGGTTCAGCAGCCGCCGCAGCTCGTCCGCCGCGTCCTGGATCAGCGCCTGCACCCGGATGATCTCCTCCTCGCGGGTCGCGATGCCGGCCTCGCTCTGAACGAGTTCCAGCGGCGCCAGCGTCCCAACCTCGATCTGGATGCGGTTCATCTCGTGCAGTTCGCGGGCCAGGGTGAGGCTCTCCTCCGCCACCTTCAACTGCTCGAGAGCCTCGACCAGGGCCCAGTAGCCGTTGGCCACGGTCTGCACCGTGTCGATCACCTGGACTTCCAGATCCCCCATGCTGATGTCGCTGTTCAGCGCCGCCACCGCGAGGTTCCGCTCCGTGATCCTCTTGCCGCGGTTGCGCAGCAGCGGCTGGTCGAAGGCGAACTGAAGACTCGACCGAAGGCTCGGGTTGATGTCCGAGAACCGGGAGTTCGAGGAGAACCGGCTGTTCTGCCAGTTGATCGAGAAGGTGCCGCCCGAGGAAACCGGCTGCTGGAGTTCGACATTCGCGGCGATCGTCTCGTTCTCGGTGACCAGGGCGCCGTCGAGCTGCGAGGCCGAGGGCTGACTGTTGCTGTTCACGCTGGTGTTGATCCCGAGCACCGTGTCGTAGATGCCGTAAGCCTCGTTGACCTGGAACAGCGACTGGGAACGCTGATAGCGCTGCACCAGCAGTCCGAGGTTGTTCTGCAGGGCGATCGCGACCGCCTGGTCCAGTTCCAGCCGGAGCTGTCCATCGCCGATATCGAGATCGGGTGAGATCGGCTGGGTGATCCAGGTCGAACCGACCTGCACCTGCCCCGCTGCCGGGGGACCCCAGACCGCTGCCGGAGTGAGGATCGTGCAGAAAGCGATGATCGGCGCCGCGGATCTGCGGACGCTCTGCTTTGGGAACAGGTTCATCGGGCTGTTGTTCCTTCCTTCGACGGCGCCCTGACCGCAACGGACACGGCGCGTCGTGTCTTTCCTCTTTGACGCGGGAGACGCGTGGTTGTTTCAACAACCCTACGCCGGATCGTCCCGGAGCGCCGGTCTGGCGCACCGGCGGGCAAGCCTAAGCGATAGCGGAACGAGGGCCGCGGAGGCACCACCCCGAGGGGCTTCGGCGGCTGTCAGCCGTCGACCAGCTCGAGGGCGATGCGGCGCGCTTCCCCAAGCGTGTCGACCCGCCGATCCGGGGGAAGATCGCGGAGAATGTCGAGCGTGCGGAGGGTTCTCGCGACCGAACCTGTGAGACCGCTGACGACGACGTCCGTCTTCTCTTCCGCGGCCACGTTCAGGAGCCGCTGGATTACCATCGCCGCGCTGTCGTCGAGGTAGATCGCGTCCGAGAAATCGAAGATCACGACCTCGTGATCCTTGATGTCGCCGCCGATCACGGTCGACAACTTGTTCGAGGAGGCGACCGTGAGGGTCCCCTTGAGCGCTACCAGGCCGACGCGTGCCGAGTAGGGATCGACATTGGCTCGTTCCTCGCCGTCGCTGACGAACGTCCGGTCGAGGAGCGGCACCGAGATCACACTGTCGAGTTCGAGCCCCTCCAGACGCCGCGCATGCACCATCCCAGCCGCGATCAGACCGACGGCGACCGCGGTGACCAGGTCCACGAAGACCGTGAGACCCAACGTCAACAGCATGACGAAGAGATGCTCCCGGCGAATCCGGTGGATACGGCCGAGCATCGGCCAGTCGATGATGTCCCACCCCACCTTCATCATGATCGCTGCAAGAACGGCGTGCGGAACCGGTTCGACGAGCGGCCCGAGACCCAGAACGAGGAGCAGGAGGAAGATCGCCCGCAGGGCGCCGGACACCGGTGTCGAGCCGCCGGCGCGGATGTTCACGACCGTGCCCATCGTGGCGCCGGCTCCCGGCAGCCCGCCAAGCAACCCGGAGATCATGTTGCCGATGCCCTGGCCGACCAGTTCGCGGTTGGGGTTGTGGCGCGTGCCGGTCAGCGAGTCCGCCACGAGGGACGTCAGGAGGCTGTCGACCGACCCCAGCAGCGCGAGAATGAGAGCCGGTTGGAACGCCTGCAGCAGGAAACCCGCGCTCGGCAAACCGATCTTGAGCGTCGGCAGACCTGTAGGCACGTGACCGAGCGTCGGAGCACCGCTCAACCACAGGATGCCCACTGCGGAGCCGAGAAGGAGGGCGAGCAGGGGTCCCGGGAGGTAGCGCGAAAACCGGCGTGGCCACAGGAAGCCGGCCGCCAGGGTGACGGCGCCGATGGCGAGGGCGTTCAGGTTCGCACCGGCTGCCGCTTCCGGAATGCCGCGGACGGCGCCCAGTGCTCCTCCGGCCGCGGGCGGCGAGCCGAGGAACGGCAGGACCTGGATCAGGATGACGATGACGCCAATTCCGGACATGAATCCGGAGACGACGACGTAGGGCGTGTATACGACGAAGCGGCCGATCCTCGCCAGGCCCAGGAGCATCTGCAGCAGGCCGCCGAGGACGACGACGGTCAGCGCCTCCGTGAGGTTGGATGCATGGGTCGTGAGGATGACCGTCATGGCGACGGTCATTGGCGCCGTGGGACCCGAGATCTGGGATCGCGTGCCACCGAACACGGCGGCGAAGAAGCCCACGGCTATGGCGCCATGCAGGCCCGCCACCGCTCCCATGCCGGAAGCGACGCCGAGCGCCAGAGCGACCGGAAGGGCGACTACGGTGGCTGTCAGCGCTCCGAACAGATCGCCGCGGAAGGTGGCGACGTCGTACTTCACGCCGGAGGCGCTCCGACCGACCCTCCGGACCCTTTTTCTCGCCCTCCCGTGCGCATCGTTCCGGGACTCCTTCTGCCGGTGAACGCCATGCTACATTCCCGTCGCCATGAACGTCCTCGAAGGTCTTCCGGAACCTCGCCGCGGCAAGGTTCGCGACATCTATGACCTCGGCGACCGGCTGCTGCTGGTGGCCAGCGATCGCGTATCGGCCTACGACTTCGTCCTCTCTCCGGAGATTCCGGACAAGGGCAAGGTGCTGAACCAGTTGACGAACTTCTGGTTCGAGCGGCTCGGCGACGTCATTCCGAACCACCTGATCGAGACCGATGTGCGCCACTTCCCCGCCGACCTGCAGACGCACGCCGGCTATCTGGAGGGCCGGTCGGTCCTGGTGAGGAAGGCGGAAGTCGTGCCCTACGAGTGCGTGGCCAGGGCCTACCTCGCCGGCAGCGCGTTCCGGGAGTACCAGGAGACGGGACGCGCGTGTGGCCACGACCTGCCCCCCGGAATGGTGCGGGCCGCCCAACTGGACGAGGCGATCTTCACCCCGGCGACGAAGGCCGAGGAAGGCCACGACGAGAACATCGACTACGACACCCTGGTCGCAGGCGTCGGCGGCGAGATGGCGGCGACTCTGCGGCGGGTGACGCTCGAGCTCTTCAACCGGGGTCGGGAACTCGCGGCCAGCCGTGGCCTCATCCTCGCCGACACGAAGTTCGAGTTCGGGCTCGTCGAGGGCCGCCTGATCCTGATCGACGAAGTGCTGACCCCGGATTCGTCGCGCTACTGGGACGCGGCCCAGTGGAGCCCGGGCACCGAACCCGTCTCGTTCGACAAGCAGCCCGTCCGTGACTGGGTCGCGGGGACTGGCTGGGACAAGGCCTCTCCGCCGCCGAAACTGACGCCGGAGGTCGTCAACGAGACGAGGGAGCGCTACCTCGACGCGTTCCGCCGCGTGACGAGCCGCGAACCGGTCCTTTAGCGGCCGACTCGCCGTCGCGGTGGCCGATGACAAGGCGTGGCAGACGGAGGTTCAGGCCGCACCAGACCTCATAGGCCGCGATGCCGGCCCGGCCGGCCAGCTCGCCGACCCCGATCCGCTGCTCTCGCTGTTCTCCGAGAAGAACGCACTCGTCCCCGATCGCGGCGGTCGGAACCCGGGTGACGTCGACGGTCAGCGAATCCATGCTGACCTGGCCGACAATCGGGCAACGCTCTTCCCTGACCAGGACTTCGCCGCCTCCGAAGCCGCTGCTGAATCCGTCTCCATAGCCGACCCGGACCAGAGCGATCCTGGCCGGTTCGGGCGCTCGCCAGGTGCGCCGGTAGCCCACCCCGGCACCGGCCGGTACGTGCCTCATGTCGACAATCGGCGCCTTCACGCTCATGACGGGCCGTAGGCCGGCTCCGGCCGAGCCGTCGACCAGCGTCGCCAGATCGAGCCCGTACAGCGCGCCGCCGACCCGCACCGCGGTCCAGCGCGCGGAAGCCCGCCGCAGCGCCGCGGACGAGTTCGCGAGGTGTGCCGGCACCGAACGGCGCTCGCTTGGGTCGAGGAGTGCGGCGGCCGCCGCGAACCGGCGTTCCTGTTCCCCCGTGAAGGAACTCTCGACCTGTTCGGACTCGGCCAGATGCGACATCAAGCCCGCGAACCGGAACTCGGGCGCGGCACGCAGATCGTCCAGCGCCTCCGGCCAGTCACTCAGGTCGAGGCCCGAGCGGCTCATCCCCGTATCCACTTCGACGACGACCTCAAGTGCCGGCCCGGCGCCAACCCCGCTCCGGCGCAGCCAGGCGCTCCAGGCGGCCAGTTGGCCCAGGCGGGTGAGCACCGGCGTTGCGGTCCAGCGAATGGCGCGACCCAGATCCTCGGCCGACTCCGGACCGCCGAGCAGCAGGAGGCGACCGCTGTAACCAACGCGACGGAGTTCCTCGAGTTCGGTGGCGCGCGCCACCGCCAGGCCGTCGATGCCGAGCCTCTCGAGTTCCAGTGCCACAGCCGGCGCGCCGTGACCGTAGGCGTCCGCCTTGACGACTCCGTAGACGACTGCCTGCCCGACCGCCCCTCGCACCGCGCGCAGATTGACCGCCAGAGCGCCGAGGTCGATCTCGACCCGCGCACTTCGGTGGGAACTCAGTTGAGCCTCTCCGGCGGCGTGTGGTACGCGTCGTAACTGCGGAACGTGGTCGTATCCCCGAGAAAGACGAGTTGTACGGATCCGGTTTCGCCGTTGCGGTGCTTGGCGATGATCAGTTCGGCCATCCCTTCCACCTCGAGATTGTCCGGTTCATAGACCTCCTCGCGGTAGACGAACATGACGATGTCGGCGTCCTGCTCGATGTTCCCCGACTCGCGCAGGTCGGCAAGTTGCGGACGGTGGTCCTTACCCCGTCGTTCGGGCAGCCGCGAAAGCTGGGACAGGGCCACCACCGGCACTTCGAGTTCCTTGGCCAGTTGCTTCAAGCCCCGTGTGATGGCTCCGATCTCCAGGTTGCGGTTCTCGTACCGCCCCCCGGCGTTCATCAACTGGAGGTAGTCGACCACAATCAGTGCGAGCCCACCCTGTGCCTTGAGCCGGCGCGCCTTCGAGGCGACCTCCAGCAGGGATGGATTGGCGGAGTCGTCGACGAACAGCCGGGTGTTCTCACTCTCCTTCCTTGCCTGAAGGAGACCCTTCCAGTCCGCACCGGACAGACGACCGCTGCGCAGTTTGTGAAACGGGATGTCGGTCCGCGAGCACAGCACCCGCATGGCGATCTCGCGCTGGCTCATCTCGAGCGAGAAGAAGCCGGCGACCTTCTTCTCGTCCTGGGCGACGTGGACGGCCATGTTCAGCGCCAGGCTCGTCTTTCCCATCCCGGGACGGCCGGCGACAATGACCAGGTTCCCCGGCTGCAGACCGTGCGTCATCCGATCGAGGTCGACGAATCCCGTTGGCAGGCCGGCTAGCTCGCCTGTCCCTTGCTTCCCGAGCTGTTCGAGTTGCTCGAGTGTCGCGTCGTAGATCTCTTCGAGGGGAACGAACGAACGCGAGACGGCGTTCTCGCTGAGGTCCAGAACCTGCCGCTCGGCTTCGGCCAGGGCTTCCTGGGCCTCCAGACCGCCATCCAGAGCCTTCGTATAGATCCTCGTACAGGCCTCCAGGAGGCGTCGCCTCAGAGCCCGTTCCTTGATGATCTCGACGTAAGCGTCCACCCGGCCGAGATCTGGCAGGTCCACCTCGAGCGTGGCGAGATAGGCCACGCCCCCGGCGGACTCGAACTCGCCGCGTTGCTCCAGCCGGGCCTGAATCGTACGCAGGTCGATGGGACTCTCCGCTTCCTGAAGCGCCAGCATTGCCTCGTACAACAGCCTGTGGCGCTCGAAGTAGTAGTCCTCGGGCTTCAGCCGGCTCGAGGTGGGCGCCAGATGCCGCTCAGCGTCGAGCAGGATCGCGGCCAGCACCGCACGCTCCGACTCCTCGCTATGCGGCAGACTGTGGGTGTCCTCGACGGGTGCGCGCACGTCTCCTCCGGAGCCCTAGCCTAGCGCCGCGGCAGCCTCCGCAGACCGCGGCGGCGAAGCTGCGGATTTCGTGAGCCGTGCCAAGATGAGGCGGCGCCGAAACCGTGTCCGGGCGCCGCCGCCGGCTGCCCCAGAGTCCATGGACCAACGTGCTTCTCCGTTCGCGTCACTCGCTCGGCCGACGCTTGTCTGTCTGGGTCTGTTGATCTGCGCCGCCGCCGCCGCCCAGGAACAGGAGGACAGCCCGCGAGCCGGCTCCGAGGCCGAAGACCGGAAGGCCGCCGACGAAGTGGCCGACCCCTGCGCTTCCGAGTACCTCGAGGGACGATCGTGGATCGACTGGCTGAATCGCCGTCTCCACCGAACCGCCTGCGAGACGGCGCTGTGGTTCGATCATCTGTTCGGCGACTACCGTCTGGACGAGGACTTGGAAGCGACCTACGGGCGCGCCCTCGTCGGAGTGCTTTGGGACGACCACTACGGCTTCGAGGACGATCTGCGCTTTCGGGCCCGTCTCCACTTCCCGAACATGGAGCGGCGCCTCAACGCTTTCGTCGGTCGCGACGACCGCGAGGATGTCCTGGAGGACGCCCAGCGCCGCGGGACGACGTCCCTGCCCCGGATGTTCAATCCCGAAGACGACGAGTGGTTGGTGGGACTCGGCTACCGGCCGATCTCGGGACGCAACGGGGACCTCGACTTCGATCTCGGCATGAACTTCAACTTCCCGGTCGAGCCCTGGGTCCGCGCCCGCTACAAGCACCGTTCCTTTCTCTCGGAAGCCGACCTCGTCCGCTTCCGGCATACGTTGTTCTGGGAGCGGGAAGACGGTTGGGGGCTGGCGACCCGGATCGACTACGAGCACGCCTTCCCCACAGGTTCCATGCTGAGATGGCGCGGCGCCGGGAAGATCTCGGACATCACCAGGGGAGCCGACTGGTTCAGCGAGCTGAGCTACTACCACCGGCTGGGCCGCCGCCGCGCCCTGGCGCACCAGATTGGCGCCAACGGCGAGACGGGTGCGCCGGTCCTCGTCGAGAACTACTTCGTGCGGTTCATCTACCGGCAGCAGATTCTCCGGGAGTGGCTCTTCCTCGAGATCGGTCCCGGCCTGGCCTGGCGTCGCGAGGAACCCGGCCAGCCGAGGGACTCCGTGCCGATTCTGCGTTTCGGGTTCGAAATGCTCTTCGGAGACTACCGGGGTCAGGGCACTGCGGCGCCGGTTCCGGGCCGATAGAGTCCACGGCCACGAGAAAACCAGGAAGCGAGGCGCGAGATGAGCGATGGCAGTCCGGGCAATGGCGAAGTGACGGTAGCGGTCGGTGGTGACCTGGTCGCCGAGATCGAGATCCATCGACCGCCCAACAACTTCTTCGATCTCGACCTGATCGGCGAGCTGGCCACGGCAATCGGAGAACTCGACGAACGGGACGACTGCCGCGCGGCCGTGCTCTGCTCGGAGGGCAAGCACTTCTGCGCCGGGGCGAACCTGAACGCGCGACGGGATGCGACGGGCGACGGTGGCGAGCGCCACCTCTACGACGAGGCGGTTCGCCTGTTCGACACCAGGACCCCGATCGTGGCCGCGGTCCAGGGTGCGGCCATCGGCGGCGGTCTCGGACTCGCACTGATGCCGGACTTCCGGGTCGCCTGCCCCGAGGCGCGCTTCTCCGCCAACTTCGCCCGGCTGGGGTTCGTTCAGGGTTTCGGGCTGACCGTGACGCTGCCGCGCCTGGTCGGCCGGCAGCGGGCGATGGAGATGTTCTACACCGGCCGCCGCGTCAAGGGCGAGGAGGCGCTCCGGATCGGCCTCTGCGACGATCTCGTGCCGCTGGACCAGATACGCGCGCGTGCACGGGAGCTTGCCGGGGAAATCGCGGTCTCGGCACCGCTCGCGGTGCGCTCGATCCGCGAGATGATGCGTGGGCAACTGGCGGCCGAGATCCGGGCCGCCACCGACCACGAGAAGGCCGAACAGAACCGGCTACGGCAGACCGCGGACTTCGCGGAAGGGGTGCGGGCCATGACGGAGCGTCGGCCGCCGCGCTTCGTCGGCGCCTGATCGAGACTCAGGCGCCGGCTGCCGAGGCCAGGATGAACGTCAGCCAGGCGCTCAGCCAGGCCAGGCCGTTCATGTAGGCGAAGGTGAAGACGGGCCATCGCCACCCCCCGGTTTCGCGGCGGATCACGGCCAGCGTCGACATGCACTGCATCGCGAAGGCGAAGTAGACCAGGAGCGCGAGCGCCGAAGCCCGGGACAGGAGCGGCGCGCTTCCGTCTTCTCCGCTTCCGGAAAGCAGAACGCCGAGGCCCTCCTCGTCCTGTCCTTCCTGGGCGTAGATCTGGGCCAGGGTGGCGACCATCACCTCGCGGGCGGCCTGCGAGGCGACCAGACCGACGTTGATTCGCCAGTCGAAGTCCATGGGAGCGAAGACGGGTTCCAGCAGCCGGCCGGCGGAAGCCGCGTAGCTCCCTTCGAGAACCAGCCGCTGGTTCTCGGCGACGGAGAGTTCAGGGTCCGCCGGACGCCGCGGCAGATTGAGCAGAAACCAGAGGACGACGCTGACGGCGAGGATGATCGTGCCCGCTCGGCGCAGGAACAGCTTCGCCCGGTCCCAGACTCCGAGAGCGATATCGCCGGGTCGGGGCAACCGGTACGGTGGCAGTTCCAGGTAGAACGGCAGGGAGGCGCCGCGCAGGAGACCGCGTTTGAACACGGCCGCCGACAGCAAGGCGGCTCCGGTGCCGAGGAAGTAGAGGCCCATCAGCGTCAGTCCCTGCCAGGTAAAGGGACCAAGAACCGGATCGGCCGGAATGAACGCGGCGATCAGGAGGAGGTAGACGGGTAGCCGGGCCGAGCAGGTCGCGAATGGAGCAACGAGGATCGTCGTCAGTCGATCCCGCGGCGATGGGATCGTTCGGGTCGCCATGATGCCGGGAACGGCACAGGCATAGGAGGACAGGAGGGCGATGAAGCAGCGGCCCTCCAGCCCTACCCAACCCATCACGCGGTCGACGACGAACGCGGCTCGGGCCATGTAGCCGCAGGCCTCCAGGAACAGGATGACCGTGAAGAGGAGCACGATCTGGGGCAGGAAGACGATCACCGCGCCGACGCCGCGGATCACGCCGTCGGCCATGAGGCGGGTGACCGCCGTGTCCGGAAGCGTTGCCAGGGCCTGGTCCGCGAGCCCGTCCATCAGCCCGGACAGGAAGTCCATGGCGGGAGTGGCCCACGTGAAGATGCCCTGGAAGAAGAACGCCACGAACGTCAGAAAGACGGCCGAACCGATGACCGGGTGAAGCAGGAAGCGGTCCAGATGTCGGGTCCAGCGATTCGGTTCCGGGACCTGCCGACGGCAGGCGCCCAGGACCGAGTGTGCCCAGGCGAATCGGTCCTCCGGTGTTCTCGCCTCGACACCCCGCAACAGGCTGGAGCTTGGCGCCCAGTCCCAGGGCGCGCTGACCAACGCGCCGAGATCGTCGATACCGAGGCCCCGGTTACCGACCACCCCAACCACCGGCACGCCGAGTTCCTGCTGGAGTTCCTGCGGGTCGATCTGGCCGTGTCGCGCCTTCAGCTCGTCGATCATCGTCAGAGCGACACAGACCGGCAGGCCGAGGCCTGCTGCTTCCGCCAGCAGGGGCAAACCTCGTTCGATGGTCGTGGCGTCCACGACCACGACGACGCCGTCCGGGGCCGGCTCGCCGAAACCACCCTCGAGCACCCGGACCGCGACCGTCTCGTCTTCCGATTGAGGCTGGAGGCTATAGACCCCGGGCAGGTCGATCAGCCGAACATCGTCGGCTCCGAACCTCCGTTGTAGATCGCCTTCACGACGGTCGACCGTGACGCCCGGGTAGTTCCCCGCCTTGGCCCGATGCCCGGTGAGGGCGTTGAACAGGGTCGTCTTGCCCGAGTTCGGCGCCCCCAGGATCGCGATACGACCCGGCCGCCTCGCGGGAGTGACAGGCCTCAACCGGACCAGCGCCGTCATGCGCCGGCCCGATGCACCCGGATGCGCTGCGCCTCGCTGCGGCGCAGGCTCATCAGCGCGCCGCGAAGCTCGTACATCGCGGGATCGCCGAGCGGCGCCCGGCGAATGAACCGAACCGGCGCTCCGGTACAGAAGCCGATCTCCCGGAGGCGTCTGCTGTCGGCGCCGTTGCCGGTTACATCGGCGATCTCAAGCAACCGCCCGTCGCTGGCGTCGGCCACGTCGGCCAGGGTTCGGTCCATTGCGGACCGGGATAGTACCAGTTTCTGGCACGCAGGGAACCCGTTCGGCTGAAGACCGTGGTGCCGGAGGCGGGATTCGAACCCGCACGCCCTCAAAGGGGCGGAGGATTTTAAGTCCTCTGCGTCTGCCGTTCCGCCACTCCGGCCCTTGCGCTGCGAGTCGAGAGTCTGGAGGCGACGGCCGGATTCGAACCGGCGAATAAGGGTTTTGCAGACCCTCGCCTTACCACTTGGCCACGTCGCCTCGGGGGACCTCGCTACCGGTTTCAGGCCGCTTGGATCGCGTGGAGCGGGAAACGGGATTCGAACCCGCGACCCCAACCTTGGCAAGGTTGTGCTCTACCACTGAGCTATTCCCGCGCCCGAGCGAACCCAGCCGTGCAACCGGCAGGCCCTGATTCGCGAGAATACGGTCCCCCTCTGGACAGTGTCAACTCACTCCGCGGGCAGGAGCGCCGGTCAGAGCCAGCTCCGGCGCCCGGCGTCGTCGACCGTGAACGCGTCGGGGTAGTGCGTGAAGGTCCAGTCGCCTTCTTCGTCCGACCAGGTCGCCGTCACGACGTCGAAGCGACAGGGGCGACGCCGGAAAGCCGACTGCTCCTGCTGACACAGGAAGGCTTCCGCGGCTCGAACCAGGCGGCCCCGCTTGCGGCGATTCACGGCAGCCACGGCACCCCCGAACCGGGGGTCGAAACGGGCCTTGACCTCCACGAAGCAGAGCGTGTCGCCGTCCATCGTGATCAGGTCGAGCTCCCCGACCCGCGACGTGTAGTTCCGTTCCAGGATCCGGTGCCCTCGGGCCTGGAGCAACTCGGCAGCGGCCCGCTCAGCTTCCGCACCGCTCAGGCGCGGCGGCGATCCCCTCCGAGTGCACACGGTACCCGCTACGCTCAGGATCGCTTCCAGCGACTGCCGCCCGGTGTGTCCTCCACTACCACTCCGGCCTCGCTCAACTGGTCGCGAATCCGGTCCGCGGCAGCGAAGTCGCGGCCGGCCCGCGCCTCACTCCTGGCCTCGACCAGGGCGTCGATCTCGGCGTCGCTCAGCGCGCTCTCGGCTTCGGCGGACTCGGCCCAGGCTCCGGCGTCGAGTACGGCCAGGACCTGATCGGCCCGCTCGAGCGAAGCCTCGACCCGAGCCCTGCCGCCGGCTGGCAGGCCGTCGTCGATGAACCCGTTCACGTCGTGCACGAACGTGAAGACCGCGCCCAGCGCGGCTGCCGTGTTCAGGTCGTCGCCAAGGGCCGACGCGAAGGCGTTCTCGAAGTCCCTGGCGGCCTGGTCCAGCGGAGCCGGATCGCCCTCCTTCTCCGCCTCGTGGGCGAGCCTGAAGCGCATGTCGTCGATGCGCTTCAGCGCACGGCCGGCCTCAGCCAGCTTGTCGAACGTGAAGTCCAGTTGCTGGCGGTAGTGCACCGACGCCAGCAGATAGCGGATCGCGCGGGCGGAAAGGCCGCGGTCGAGAAGGTCGCCCAGGGTGTAGCAGTTGCCGAGGGACTTGGACATCTTCTCGCCGTCCACCGTCAAGTGCTCCGAGTGGAGCCAGTAGCGCGCCAGCGGACTGTCGTTGGCCGACTCGCTCTGCGCGATCTCGTTCTCGTGGTGGGGAAACAGGTTGTCCACGCCGCCGCAGTGGATGTCGAACGTGGTCCCCAGATACCTCTGGCTCATCGCCGAGCACTCGATGTGCCAGCCAGGGCGCCCCGGACCCCAGGGCGACGGCCACTCGGGCTCGCCCTCCTTCGCCCCCTTCCAGAGAACGAAGTCGCGCGCATCCTCCTTGGCGTACTCGTCACTCTGCACGCGCTGGCCCCGCCGCACATGATCGAGGTCAATCCCCGAGAGCTTTCCGTAGTCCTTGTCGGCGGCGATCCGGAAGAAGACGGAATTGTCAGCCCGGTAGGCGTAGCCGGCCTCCAGCAGACGCTCGATCATGGCGATCATCTCGGCCACGTGCTCGGTCGCCCGCGGGTAGTGCTCTACGGGTTCGATGCGCAGGGTGGCCAGATCCTCGAAGAACGACCCCACATGGGGCGCCGTGAAGGTTCCGATGTCGACTTTCGCCTCGAGCGCCGCGGCGATGATCTTGTCCTCGACATCGGTGAGGTTCATCGCCTGGGTGACCCGGTAGCCGAAGAACCGGAGCGTGCGTCGCAAGACGTCCTCGAAGATGAAGGTACGCAGGTTGCCGATGTGCACCCGGTCATAGACCGTCGGGCCGCACGTGTAGAGCCGGATACGGCCGGGCTCGAGCGGCTCGAGTTCCTGCAGGCGCCGTCCGAGGGAGTTGAAGAGCTTCACTGGCTTCATCGGCAACCGGGGGCAGTCCGGCGTGAAGGAGCGACAGTAGCAACGCGTGTCGATCCGGGTCCAGGCGTCGATGTCGCCGGTTCGGAGATCGGCTTCAGAGGTCGATCGAGACCGTTCCTCCGTTCCAGTTCAGGGCCAGCCGGTCGCCGTAACTGTCGAGGGCCTCCTCGCCGCTGAAGTCGAATCGGCCGCTGCCGTTGGCGATGGCGGTGAAGCGAACGAAGACGATGGCGCCGCCGCCCGACAGGCCGGCGACCGGTCCGAGGTGCGTGGCGCCCACGAGGAGCCGGCCCGCTGCCGCCTCCGTCGCTTCCACACTCGGGAAGACGCCCCGGCCGTGACTTTCATAGCGCAGCAGGTCCGCCGGAAACCGGAGCTCGAAGCTCAGACCGTAGAGATCGTCGACGCCGACGGCGTAGACCTCGATCTCGAGCGTCGACCCGCTGGCGGTGCCGCGAAGGGCGATCGCGGCGTCACCCGGCACCGCGGGCGAGAAGATGACTCCTCTGGTCGTGACCGGGCCGACCGGAGCGGTCGGACTCCCTCCCCCACTCTCGCAGGCGAGCAGGCTCATCGTGGCGAGCACCGTCGCTGCCATCGGAAGGCGCACCGGTCGCGACGGAGGAGGAAGTTTCAGTTGCCGCCGGCGACGGCCGGTTCGGGTGACCGCAGGCGGCGCAGGAAGCTCCGGGCACGTTGCCGGCGCAACCCCCGGAGGCGGTCGACGAACAGGATGCCGTCCAGGTGGTCCAGCTCGTGCTGGATCGCCCTTGCTTCGAGTTCGTCCGCGTCGATTTCGTACGACTCCCCCTCCAGGTCACGGGCGACCACGCGGACGGAAGCAGGCCGTGTGACCTGCTCCGTGAAGTCGGGAATCGACAGACAACCTTCTGTATCCGTATCGACGCCCGTGGCGTCGAGGATCTCCGGGTTCACGAGCACCCGAACCGCCTCCGGATCCACCCCCGCCGTGGCGTCCACCACCGCGACGCGCAACTCGACGCCGACCTGCGGCGCCGCGAGACCGACTCCGGGAGCGTCGTGCATGGTCTGGATCATGTCCTCGACCAGGCGTTTCAGCTCGGGGCCGAAGTCCTCAACAGGCGCGCATCGCACCCGGAGTACCGGATCCGGGTATTGACAAATGGGAAGAACGGGCATGCGCTACGCGGCCGACGCAGGGGGCTCGTGAGATCATACGGGAAGGCGCCGGCTACGACTCGACCGTCCCCTGGAGGTGACAGGCGTGTTTCACCTGAGTCGCACAGGGAATCGAATCGTTGGATTGCCGTAGACGAACCCGACCCGCCTGGCTGGCACGCGGTTTGCTCGCAGTCAGAGGTGGTAGCTTCCCTTAGCTTCGATCCTCAGGGGGACTGTGCGATGAGACACCCTTTTCCGATCAGCATCCTCGCGCTTCCGATGGTCCTTGCCGCGTCCGGCGTCGGGGCGGCGAACACCGCGGGGCAGGAAGAGACGGACGGACTCGCGGGCGTCTACAGTTTCGTCGGCGCCCTGGACGGAGACGCGACCCTGTTCGCGGCTCGTTCCGGCGCCCAGAGCGAACTTGAACTCCACCTGCCGATTCTACGGGGCGATCGGATCTGGACGACGCCGAACGCGCGGCTCGCCGTCCTCATGTCGGACCGTTCGATCCTGGCCGTGGACTGCGACTCCGAGGTCACCCTGGAACGGATCGCCGGGTCGCCGGACGGCGAGGATCAGGACTCGCTCTACGTCCTGCACCGGGGACGGCTGAGCCTGGAAGTCGAAGATCACCTTCTCGAATCGGAGTTGCCCGTAGTGGACACGGCCAACGCCCGGGTCTACGTGAAGCAGGACGGCCGTTACCAGATTCACAGCGACGGAAGCCGCTGGACCGAGGTGACGGTTCTCGCCGGATTCGCGGAAGTCGTGACGCAGCGGGGCTCGGTGATCGTTCGCGGCGGTGAGACGCTCGTGGCCAACGGTCTCGACAACCCCTGGATCGAGCTCCAGAACGGCGCGGGCGTGGCGGCTACCGCCCTGGATGACTGGACCGCGGGCCATCGGGCCAGTCTCGTGGCCTACGCCGCCGTTGATGCCGGCGGCTACCGCGACGCCCTGGGCGCCCATGGTGAGTGGGTCGAGGTCGACGATCGCCGGGCCTGGAAGCCGTATGTCGAGAACAACTGGCAGCCTTACAGCCGGGGCCGGTGGACGGACACACCCGCCGGTCTCTACTGGGTGGCGCGGGATCCCTGGGGCCCGCTCACCTACCACTACGGCAGCTGGAACCGGCATCCGGCATGGGGATGGCTCTGGTACCCGGGTCTGGTGTACGCCCCCAGTCATGTCTACTGGTACTGGGGCCCCTCCTACGTCGGCTGGATTCCACGCGGCTACTACCAGCACTACTACCGGGGCTTGGGCTACGGCCTCCGTTTCGGGCTCTACGGTTGGGCCGGCGGCTACTGGGATCCGTTCAACACCTGGATCTTCTGCCCGACCGGCTACCTCGGCTACGGTCGGGGCTACACCTACGGCCATTCCCTGCGGCGCCGCCATCCCAGACTCGAACGCGGCATCATCACGACGGATACCCGCGGCATCGACCGCCGGAACTGGCGCGATCCAGCGGCCACCCAGCGGATCCTGATCAACCGGCGCGACGGGCTGGACGAGAGCGAGATTCCGAACGCCGACAACTTCGTGGCGCGTCGGCCCGACCTCGACCCCTCGTTCCGCGGCGAGATCAGGCGCAGTGACGGCGACCCGGCCGTCGCGTCCGTGCGTCGCGTGCGACCTTCGGCGAACGGCTCCGGGTTGACGAGCGTCACGGCCGGCGGCGTCCGAGCGGCTCCGTCAACCAGGCCGGCCCGGGCAAGCGTGGTCCGGGAAGACGGTGCGGATATCGGGATCAGGCGATCCGCTCCGGTCTCCGTGACTCGGGACAACGAACCCGCGAGGCCAGGCGTCTCCGTCAGGAAAGCAGCGCCCGCGAGCCCAGGCGCCACGCCTGCACCGAGCCGGCGGCCCACGGCCGGTCGCCGCGTCCTGGACGCCATTCGGAGCAGGGACGCTGGGTCGAGTCCCACCCGGGTGCGCTCGACACCGCGGAGTTCAACGCCGAGGACTGCGCCTCCAACCCGGGTGCGATCGACACCGCGCGGCTCGACGCCCGAGGCAGCGCCTCCCACCCGCGTCAGGTCGA
Source organism: Holophagales bacterium (assembly GCA_009836625.1). Classification (GTDB taxonomy): domain Bacteria; phylum Acidobacteriota; class Thermoanaerobaculia; order Multivoradales; family Multivoraceae; genus Multivorans. The sequence continues at coordinate 408,706 of VXVC01000004.1, read as the reverse complement.
CGCCCCGGAGTTCAACGCCGAGGGCGGCGCCTCCCACCCGGGTGCGCTCGACACCACGGAGTTCAACGCCCAAGGCGGCGCCTCCCACCCGGGTACGCTCGACGCCGCGAGCCTCCACCCCCAAGTCCTCGTCGCGACCGACGCGGGTACGGTCTACGCCCAGGAGTTCCGCACCGCGGTCTTCTTCGCCGCCGAGAAGCTACTCTCCTCCCAGCTCAAGCCCGTCGAGCTATTCCCCACCCTCTTCCACGCCCTCTTCCTCCTCGCCGCCGCCGTCTTCGCCGCCCTCGGGCGGCGGCGGACGGACACCGCCCTTCGTTCCCTGACGACGACCTGATGCGCCAGGGCCTTGCCTGGTCGAGCGCGTGAGAGGGCGGCGCGGGATTCCACCTCTGCTTGCGATCAGCGCCCGGCAGCTCTGCGGTGGCGCCGGTGGCCTCGGAAGCTGGGCCCGATCCCTCCCCACGGGCACGGCGATCCAACTGCGCGAGAAGGACCTGGGACGGGCCGATCTGATCGACCTCGGCCGCACCCTCCGAAGCGCCTTCGACGGCGTCCTGATCGTGAACGGCGACCTCGAGGCCGCCGTGGCCTGCGATGCCGATGGCGTTCACCTGCCATCCGACGCGCCGTGGCGGGAGGTGGGCGCGCGCGTGCGCCAGCGAGGTCTGCTGCTGGGAGTCTCCACGCATAGTCTGGAAGAACTTGCAGCCGCCTCGGAGGCCGGAGCCCACTACGCCCTGTTCGGCCCCGTTTTCGACTCTCCGGAAAAGCGGCGCTACGGCCCGGCCCAGGGCCTGGAGCGGCTTCGACAGGCCGTAGGAGCCGGCCTGCCGGTGGTTGCCGTCGGCGGTGTCGATGCCGGAAACGCCCCCGCGATTGCCCGCGCCGGGGCGCACGGTGTGGCTGCGATCAGGGCCTTCGTCGACCCGCGGACTGCGGCGGATCTCGAGACCGCGTGGATCGGGGCGGCTGGTACCATGCCGCGCTGTGAAGCGAAGTGATCTCACGCTCCCGATCCTCACGCGAACGACCCATGCGGGCTAGGTTTCTCGTCGTTTCGGCGCTGATCGTGGCGCTGGATCAGTGGACCAAGCTCTGGATCGAAGGGGCCCTGGAGCCACACGAGCGACTGGAAGTCGTGCCGGGTTTCTTCGATCTGGTGCACGTGCAGAACACCGGCATCGCTTTCGGACTGTTTCCAGCCGGGCGTGAACTCGGCGGCACACTGCTCCTGACGGCTCTCGGCTTCGCGGCGCTGGCCATCGTTTCGGTCTACTTCCGGCGCACCTCCGAGCAGGAGCGGCTGCTTCTCCTTTCCCTGTCGCTGGTGCTCGGCGGCGCGGTTGGCAATCTGGTCGACCGCATCCTGCTGCGAGCGGTTACGGACTTCCTCGACGTGTACATCGGCGCGTACCACTGGCCGGCGTTCAACGTCGCCGACAGCGGCGTCACGGTCGGCATCGTCCTGATGCTGGTCCACAGCTTCGCTCCCTCGTTGGGAAACCGGACCAGTTCGGCCACGGCGGGCTCGAGCGACCTGGTCGGCGCCGGCTCGTCGAAGTGAACTCGCTGCAGGCCCCGGCCTCGGCGGCGGGCGAACGGGTCGACGTCTACCTCGCGCGGGTTCTCGACGAACCCCGGAACCGGGTCCGGAACCTCCTCCGCCGCGGTCTTGTTACCGCTGGAGGCTCGCCGCTCAAGCCGTCCTACGTGCTGCGGGGTGGCGAGGAGATCGTCTACCGCCTGCCGCCGCCTCCGTCGAAGCAACCGCTCGCCGAGCCGGGTCCCGTTTCGGTGATTCACGAAGACGAGGACCTGCTGATCGTGGACAAGCCCGCGGGCCTGATCGTTCACCCCGGCAGCGGCGTTCCGGGAGGCACCCTGGTGAACAGGCTGCTCCACCACCGACCCGGCATCGCCGGAGTCGGCTCCGCCGAACGGCCCGGCATCGTTCATCGCCTGGACGCGGGTACCACCGGTGTCCTTGCCGTCGCGTGCAGCGATGCCGCCTACCGGCGGCTGAGTCGAGCGTTTGCCGAACGCGAGGTCGACAAGGTCTATCTGGCGGTGGTGTACGGCCGGCCCGAACCGTTGCAGGGACAGATCGAACTACCGATCGGCCGCGACCCGGCGGTGCGCACCCGAATGGCGGTGGTAAGTGCCGCGAGGGGAGGACGGCCGGCAGTCAGCCGCTACCGGCTGCTGGCGGAGGCTCCCGGCCTTTCACTGCTGAAGCTGAGAATCCTGACCGGCAGAACGCACCAGATCCGGGTTCATTGCAAGGCGATCGGGCATCCCCTGATCGGCGATCCGACCTATGGCGAGTCCCGCTGGCGGAACCTCGAACCATCCATTCGCCGGCCCGTCCGCGAGTTCCCGCGACCGGCTCTCCATGCGCTGCGGCTCACGCTGCCGGGGTTTGCCGGCGCACCCTCCCGCACCTTCACGGCTCGGGTGCCCGGAGATCTTCGTACCCTGTGCAGGGCCTGTCGCCTGGATCGGGGACTGCCGGTCGACCGTCAGGAGTCGCCCGAGCCGCCGGCGGCGCTCGCGTAGCCTCGGCTCGGCGTCGCGCCGATCGCCAGCGTGCCGCTCATCTCGATCCTGCCGTTGCAGATGCCTCCCTCGGCGATGGACACGAGGGGAGCGGTCAGGTCGCCCTCGACCGAGCCTGACGACAGCACCTCGATCTTCTCCGATGCCCGGACGTCCCCTTTCACGTGGCCCGAGATCTGAACGGACTGGGCAACCACGTCAGCCTCGATCCGGCCTCGCCGCCCGAGCACGAACCGGCCCTTGAGCTCCACGTTCCCCGTCAGGGAACCGTCGACCAGGACCTCGGCGTCACCCGCGATGCTGCCGTCGATGTGCGAACCGGGCGCCACGTAGGTACGCGCCGGCGCGGCTGAAGGCGACCTCACCTCGCCGGGAGTTGTCAACGCCGCATCCGCCGCGGCTTCTTCGAGATCCTTCTTGAAGAACGCCATCTGCTCTTTGTACCCTTCCTGTCTCTTGGTTTCGTTCCGGACCAGGTCACGCGTCGGCTGAGGCGTCTGGAGCGGGCAACGGGACTCGAACCCGCGACATCCAGCTTGGGAAGCTGGCACTCTGCCAACTGAGTTATGCCCGCAGGCACTCAGACGGCGTTCAAGGTAACCCAGCCCCCGCGGGCGGTCAAGCACCCCGGTCGGCGCCGCGAAAAAACGCTATGATGCGCACCCTTAGGCCCCTCGTCCTCGCGCTTGATGGTTCCCAGCTCCCAGCCCCTCTACTTCTTCCCGGAGCGGGACGTGACCGGCGAGGAGCTCGAAGAGATGCTCCATGGCGGGAACCGCGAGGACCGCTGTATCGCGATCTCCTGCATGCTGCGGTACGCACAGTGGGAGGACATCTGGGATTACGTCTCCCGGGATGAGGTGCGGGAACTGTTCGACGACCTCGACCTGCCCGAGAGCCTGCGTGCGGCGTGGGCTCGCATGCTGAAGATCGAGTCGGTCGCCACCTGAGCTCTAGCGGCGGTCGCCCATCACCAGGCCGCCCAGGCCGCCGAGCACGGAACCTTCTCCCTTGCGGGTTCCTCCGGTCTGGGGAGCGGCGGCGTACACGCGGCTCGCCAGCCGGCTGAACGGAAGCGACTGGATCCACACCTTGCCGGGTCCGGTCAGGGAGGCGAAGAACAGCCCCTCGCCGCCGAACAGCGCGGTCTTGATCCCGGGGACCGTCTGGATGTCGTAATCGACCTGGCGTTCGAAGGCGACCAGGCAGCCGGTGTCAAGCCGGAGGGTCTCGCCGGCACCGAGGTCGCGCTCAACGACTGTGCCGCCGGCGTGAACGAACGCAAGTCCGTCACCTTCCAGTTTTTGCAGGATGAAGCCTTCGCCGCCGAACAGGCCCGCTCCGAGCCTTCGCTGAAACGCGATGCCAACCGATACGCCCTTGGCGGCACAGAGAAAGGCGTCCTTCTGGCAGAGGATCGTGTTGCCATGGGTCGGAAGGTCGAGGGGAATGATCCGCCCCGGATAGGGCGAAGCGAAGGCGACGTTCCGGCGGACCCCGGCGCCGTTGCCGAACACGGTCATGAACAGGGACTCGCCCGTCAGGACCCGTTTGCCGGCGGAAAGGAGCTTGTCCATGAAGCCGCCAGCCCCGCGCTCTGAACCGTCGCCGAAGATCGTGTTCATCTCGATGCCGGGATCCATGTACATGAACGATCCCGCCTCCGCGATGCAGGCCTCGCCCGGGTCGAGTGTGATCTCGACGAACTGCATTTCCTCGCCGACGATCACGAAGTCGATCTCATCGGCCACGCCGCCCGGCGGCTTGGGGATCGGTGTGCCGAAGGCGGCGGCGAACCGCGGCTCGCTGACGACCGGCGCCCAGTTGCCCATGCCGTCCCGGTACACGTGAGCGCCGCGCGCCACGGAACCTGAACGGATCCTCTCCTCGATCTCTTCCGCCGTGTACGGTCCTTCCTGCTTGCCGTCGATGGCCAGGTACCAGATCTGATCGCTCATTCCCTTGAGTACTCTCTTTCCGACGCTCGGGTTTCGCCGCGCTTCAGGTTTCGTCGTGCTTCAGGCGGGTTCACTGGGCGAGGGGCGGTGGATCGTAGCCCACGATTCGCACCTCGAAGACCCAGGGCCAGTACTTCCCGGTCAACAGGAAGGTCCCGGTGTCGGGACGGTAGGCGATGCCGTTGAGGACATCCGCGTCCTCCGCCTCTTCCGCCGTCAGCAGACCCGAAGCGTCGACGATCGCCACCACCGAGCCGGAGTCCATGTCGACGACGGCGATCTCGTCGCTGCCGAACAGGTTCGCGAAGAGCAGGTCGTCCACCAGCTCGAGTTCGTTCAGGTCGTCGACGGGCATTCCGCTTCTCGTCACCCGCAGTCGACGCCGCACCGTCAGGGTTTCAGGATCGCGGAAGCTGAGGATCGGCGTGCCGTCGCTCATGATGAGGTCGGATCCGTCGTAGGCCAGCCCCCAGCCTTCGCCGTCGAAGCGCATCCTGCTCACTTCGGCGAACGGCTCCACGCTCCACACCAGGGCCACACCCCGCCGCCAGGTCAACTGGACCAGCCGCTCGTCGGCGCCCGGAACGAGGGCGATGCCTTCGCCGAACAGGTCACCGTCGAGATCGACCCGTGCCAGTTCCGAGCCGTCGTCCCAGCGCCACGAGCGCAGGCTCGAGGCTCCATAGGAACCGGTGCTCTCGTAGATCACGCCGTCACGCCACAGCAGGCCCTGGGTGTAGGCCCCTGGGTCGTGCGGGCGCCGGTCGAGGACTTCGACCAGCCAGCGTTCGGGTTCGGACGGCCGCTGGCTCTCGCCATCGTTCGTCACCGAGTCGCTCGACCCGGCTGGCGCGCACGCCGGAGCGAGGAGCAGGGCGAGGTATAGGGCCGAGAGGGTTTCGCGCATGTGGCGACGGCGACGGTACCAGCCCGTGACGACGGCCGGCGCTTGACCGTTGCGGCCGTGGTTGGAAGAGTGTCGCCGCCATGATGTCTCCCGTCCTGCGAAGGGTCAGTCTTCTCGCCAGTGGCGCACTCCTCGCCGCGGCCTGGTTCGCCTTTGCCCAACCGGCGGCGGACCAGCCGTTGTCGAATCCACGCGAGACCATGCGCGTCTTCCTCGAGGCCTTCGCGACCGAGGACGGCCGTCCGGACCTGGAGACCGCCGCGGGCTGTCTCGATCTCGGGGATCTCCCCTTCCCGGTGCGGGCGCGACAGGGAAGGAACCTGGCCAGCGAGCTGAAGCACGTGATTGACCGGCTCGAGTTCGTGGAACTCGCCGCGATTCCCGACGACGGCGGCCTCGACCGCTGGGTGTTCAACGACGACCTGTCCACACCCATCGTGCTGGCGCCGGACGAGAACGGGAACTGGTTGTTCACGCGCGCGACGGTGGCCTCTGTCCCGACCCTGTACCAGGAGCTGCGAGAGCGGTCGGTGGTCGAAGGGGTCGAGGAAGCACCGGTAACGGCGGCTACCTGGCTCCGGGATCGCGTTCCCTCCTATCTGCGGACCGGGGGCTTCGTCCTCCACCCCTGGCAGTGGCTGGCGCTGCCGATCCTCGTTCTGGTCGGCCTGCTGATCGACCGGATCGTCGTCTGGATCGCCTATGGACTGTTCTCAGGACCGCTGAACAGACGCTACGAGTCCCTCGATCTCCCGGGCGCGCGTCGCATCCTGCGCCCGACCGGGCTGCTGGTCCTGGCCGGAGTGTGGTGGCTGGGACTGCAGTGGCTGGGCTTGCCGCCACGGGTCCATGCCTGGCTGGACGTGATCGTTCTGGTGTTGTTCCTGCTGGCGGTCGGCCGTGTGGCATTCGCCCAGATCGATCTCCTCGGAACGGCGCTGCGGGCGCGAGCCGCCAGAGCCGAGAACCGGTTCCAGGACCAGCTCGTCCCGTTCGTCACGAAGACACTGAAAGGGGCGGTGGCCGTCTTCGGCATCGTCTTCCTGCTCGCTCAGCAGGGACGGGACGTCACGGCACTGCTCGCCGGCCTGGGGTTGAGTGGCCTGGCGGTGGCCCTGGCGGCGCAGGACCTGCTCAAGAACCTGTTCGGCTCGGTCACGGTGCTTCTCGACCGCCCGTTTCGCATCGGCGACTGGGTCAAGGTCGGCGACGTCGAAGGCGTGGTCGAGGAGATCGGCTTCCGCAGTACGCGCGTCCGGACGTTCTACGCTTCTCTGATCACCCTGCCCAACGCGAGGCTGATCGACGCTTCGGTCGACAACTACGGCGCTCGGGCGTTCCGTCGGTGGAGCACCCGCATCAGCATCACCTACGACACGCCGCCGGAGACCGTGGACGCCTTTTGCGAGGGACTCCGACAGATCGTCCGCGCCAACGAGTCGATGCGGCAGGACGCCTTCGAGATTCACCTGAACGAGTTCGGCACCGACGGCCTGGAGATCATGCTCTACGTCTTCTTCCTGGCGCCGGACTGGAGCACGGAGTTGCGGCTTCGCCACAACCTGGCCCTGGACATTCTGCGACTCGCCGACCGACTTGGGGTCCGCGTCGCCTTCCCCACGCGGACGGTTCAGTTGGAGGCTCCCACGGAAGACGACTCGTCGGACTGACCATCCGGAAGGACGATGCGGACCGCGAGTCCCCCGCCCGGCCTGGTCGCGGCGGTGATCGATCCGCCGTGCTCCTGGACGATCCGTCGAGCGATCGGAAGCCCCAGGCCCGTACCTCCGCTCGATGTCGAGAAGTAGGGCTCGAAGATGCGCTCCAGGTCGCTGTCCGACACACCGGGCCCCCGATCCGAGACCGTCACGGCGACCGCGTCTTCCGAGGCACAGGGCTCGACTCTCACGAGCACCTCTCCATCCTTGCCGCTGGCCCGGAGGGCGTTCTCGATCAGGTTGCGGAGCGCCCTCTGCACCAGGCGCCGATCGAACGCGAGTACGGCATCCGCCGTTCCAGGCGCCGACTCGAAGAGAACGACCACCGCCCCATGCGCCGTGCTTCCGTACCCGTCGACGACTTCCCGAACGGCCGCCACCAGATCGTCGGGGGCCGGCTGAGCGAGCGGGATCCTGCTGTAGGTCGAGAATTCGCCCGCGGTCCGCGCAAGCTCTTCGACCTGCGCCAGGATGTTTCCGGTACAGCGATCGAATACCTCCTCAAGGCGATCCGGCGCATCCCGCCACACCTGTCGCAGGTGTTCGGTCGACAGTCGGATCGGCGTCAGCGGGTTCTTCACCTCGTGCGCGATCAGTCGCGCCATCTCGGCCCAGGCCTCGAGTCGCTGCGCGCGAACCAGATCGGCCCGCGTCGACGCGATGCGCGCCGCCATGCCGTCGATTGCCTCGCCAAGCGTCCTGAGTTCCGTCTCACGCGGCGCGAAACCGAGCGAATCCGCTCCGCCCGCAATGCGGTCGGCGCCGTCGATCATTCGCATCAGCGGACGAGTGAACCCGCGCGCGAGCCGGGCGCCGACCGTGACCAGAAGCAACACGAGCGCGGTTGTGACGACCAGGGCCTGCCGCCTCAGGGCGGCCAGTTCACGCGTGGCCGCCTCCTGTTGCGCCAGCAGCGGCACGGAGACGAACAGGCCGGACTCTCCAGGACGCATCTCCCCCAGAGACACCGGCGTGTACAGCTCCAGGTAAGACGTCCCCTGCCGCGTGGTCTGCACCCGCGCCGCCGTTGGATGGCCTAGCAGTGCCAACCTGCTGTACACATTCCCCGGAATCCGTTCCGGCATCAGACCGGCAGTGAAGAGGTCCGGCTTGCTTGACGCGTAGACGCTGCCGCGCCAGTACAGGTTCACCTCGTGGCCCACGACCTCCGCGAGCCAGGACAGAAGTTCGTCGTCGAGCTGGGCGTCTATCGAAAAGCCTGCCTCCAGACTGAGGAGGAAGTCGGTCAGAACGTACTCGAGCGACACGAGGGCTGTACGGCCTGCCGCCTCCTGCTCCGCCTGAACCCGCGTGGCCAGATTCCGGAAGAGAAGTCCGTTGAGCAGCGTCAACGGCACAATGGCGATCAGGGCCAACACCGCCGTGAGCCGCACCGAGTACCGGCGGATATCGGGTAGCAGACGTCTCCGCAACTTCGCCGTTGGCAGGCTGATCAGGAGAACGGCGAAGGCCACCGCGGACACCGCCAACACCAGCCGCGTTGCGACCGTGGCGATACGCCACAGGCGGTCCGCCATTGCCTCCTCCGGAAGCAACGCAACGATCCAGAGGCCCGGCAGATCCGTGGGGCTGAACCAGGCGAGGGCCGGTCCCGCGGGTGTCTCGACCTTCACGGTACGGCGCGGATCCACAGCCTCCGAGGGCGGCGGCAGCAGCCAGTCTTCCTGCCACCGCGAGACGAGGGGCCGGCCCGCGCCGTCGACATAGGCCAGTTCCGCATTCGCCGACGGAACCGGGCCGCCCGGAGTTCGATCCGGGCCGCCGCGCAGCAGGCGCACCTGGAGTTCAGCGCCGGCGCCCGACGTGACGCTGCTCCAGACGTCCACTCTCGGCAAGGCCGCCGTCCAGAACCGAACCGTACCCCAGTCCTGGCCTGCCGAACCCAGGGAGAGTTCATCCAGTGCGCTTCGCTGCTGCTGCCAGGTCGGGAGGTCACCCGATGGCCAGCGGGCGCTGGCGGCGTCGAGTCCGCCTGTCTCCGGATCGACCGGCAAGCCGTAGGAGAAGCTCGAAACGCCGCTTTCCCGGAGCACGGTGAGCGCGGAGACCATCTCCGAGGCGGCCAGAGGCGATCGGCTCCAGAGTTCCAGCGCCAGATCCTGGTGATCGTCGAGCTCACGTGGGTCGCCCAGGGCCAGCATCCTCAGGTCGGTCGCCGCCAGGAACGCGGTCGTTCTTTCCGCCAATGCGGCGACTTCCTCCGGATGCGGAGCGTCGAGACCCTCTCGCACGTTGTCGGCGAGCAGTGCGCGCAATGCCGGACGGTGGGTAGCTTCAGCCAGCAGACCGACGCCTGCGGCCGCAGCGGCAGCGATCATCAGAACCTGCAGCCAGTCGCGCCCTTTCGGCCAGCCGAAGACCCAGAACGAGGTCCCCGCGAGGATCAACCAGGCTGCCAACAGCACCACCCAGTCGCCAACCGGACCTCCGAAGGAAGCCCCCGGATCCGGAGGCGCGCCAGTGACGTCGGCCACCCGGATGCGCCATCGGAAGAGACCGAAGCTCACTGCCGTCACGGCTGCGGCCAGACCGAGGATCGCGGCACCGGTGTGCGGCTTCGCGGGTGCCCGGGCGCTCCAGCGCCGGAAGAGCCAGGCCATGGACAGACCGACCGCGAGAGCGAGGGCGACCAGGGGCGGCGAGGATCCGATCGTCGAGGACTGCTGGGCCGCGGGCTCGAACCGGAGCCGCAGCCACGGTCCGGGAACCCCATCAGGCGGGGCCAGTTCGCGGATGCCGAGCGCCTCGAGAGCCGGAGTCAGGGGTTCCGCGGAATGGTCCCGGACCGACCACCTGACATCGTGGCGCCGGAGTCCCAAAGGCACCGAAAACGGCAGCGAGTCGGTCGGGAAACTGTTGCCGACGATCAACCGCCAGCCGCCCTCCCCCGTGCTCATGTCGACGGCCGCATAGAGCGAGACCGCCGTGAAGCCGGCGGTCTGGTTGATCCCTCCAGGCAGCAGGCGATCCAGAGGCAGATCGTGCCGAAGGCCCGGCCCGCCCCAGGCCTGCGCCAGATCGTCGGGATCGACCAGAACCAGGGTGCGTCCGCCGGTGCGGCCGATCCGGTCCAGCTCCTCGAACACGCTCTGCCTGGCCGGCACAGAACCGAGAGGAACGGCGACGGTGCGGCGGACACTCTCGGCCGCTCGTTCGGCATCCACCAGCAGATCCAGTAGCAGGCCACGGTAGGCCGTTTCCATCGCGGCCGTCTGGGCTCGAGTCGGCAGCGGCGGGTCGTCCGTGCTCCGTGGCCAGCGATCGACGGCGAACAGGACGGCCGCCAGAACGAACAGGCCGAAGATAATGCGAAGCTCAGCCGTACTTCCGCCGCGCCGGCCCGCCGAGGCCGTCATGGCCCGGTCGCCGCCCCCCGGACGGAGCGAAGAATCCGGTCGGCGACCTGCTCCGCGTCGCCGGTCGAGGTGTCGATCAGTTCGTAGGTTTCATCGCGCCTCAGGGGCGACGCCCTGCGGCGGATGTCGCGCTCGTCCCGGGCGCGCATCTCGCTCAAGAGCCGGCTACGGTCGCCGCGCTCCGGGCCAGCGAGTTGACGCAACCGGCGTTCGGCCCTTATCTCGAGGGGAGCCTCCAGATAGAACTTGTGGGGGGTGTCCGGAAAGACGACTGTTCCGATGTCCCTCCCCTCCACCACCGCACCTTCCCTGGCGGCGAACTCGCGCTGCTGCGCAACGAGCCAGGAACGAACCGCCGGGTGAACGGCCACGCGCGAGGTCGCCACGTCGACCCGTGGCGTCCGGAGCCGGTCGCCCGGCACCGCTCCGTCCACCACCACTTCGGCTTCGTCATTCCGCGGACGTAGCTCGAAGTGGAGCCCCGCGATCAGCCTGCCCATCGCCTGGCCGTCGGCCGGATCGAGCCCCTCCTCGAGGGCCTTCCATGCGACCGCACGGTACATGGAGCCGGTATCGAGGTACGGCACGCCGAGCCGCGTCGCCACCCGGCGCGCGACGGTGCTCTTGCCGACGCCCGCCGGGCCGTCGATCGCCACGACGGTCATCGGCGGCGCGGCTTCCGCCGGCGTGGCTGCCTCCGGCGTGGACCCGGGGCGCCTCTGCCCGGCCTCGGTCCTGGGCCGGTGCGAAGAACGGTGAGTTCATCGGCGGAGAGCTCGCGCCAGGCTCCGAGCGGGAGCTCGGTGTCCTCAAGCCGGCCGATCGCCACCCGGCGCAGGCGCTGCACGGGGTGTCCGACGCGGAAGAACATCTCGCGGATCTGACGCGTCCTCCCCTCGACCAGCTCGATTTGCCACCAACTCGAGGCACGGGCCGGGCGGGCGCCTCGCCGGGCCGGTGCCCGGGCCAGTCTCATCGGCGCGGTTCGGCGACCCGCGATCACCATGCCGCCGCGGAGGCGCGCGATTGCCGAATCCCCCGGCAGACCCCGAACCTTGGCGAAGTACCGTTTGGAGCAGCCGAAGCTGGGGTGAGTCACACGATAGGCCAGATCGCCATCATCGGTTAGCAGCAGCAGTCCCTCCGTTCCGTAGTCGAGCCGTCCGACGGGCTTCAGTCGACGGCGCCACCTCTCGGGGATGAGATCCATCACGGTGGGCCGTCCCTCGGGGTCCGAGCGGGTGGTCACGTAGCCGGCGGGTTTGTTCAGCAGGAGGTAACGCGAGGGGCCATGCTGGCGCACCGGCTCGCCATCCACCCGGATCATCACCGGAGGTTCGCCTGCCGCGGCTACCCGGTCGCCAAGCACCGCGACGCGGCCGTCGATCGTTACTCGCCCTTCCCGGATCAGGTCTTCCGCTGCCCGGCGGGACGCGATGCCCGCTCGGGAGAGGACCTTCTGCAGCCGTTCGCCCCGCGGCTGCTCAGCCATCTCCTGAGTCCACCGGCGCCAGGGTGAGGTCGGACTGCGGGATATCTTCCTCCGCCGCGGCCAGGAAGGTCTCCTCGAACTCCTCGAGCGGCGGTAACTCCGACAGTGAGCGCAGGCCGAAGTGAAGGAGAAACTCTCGGGTCGTGGCGTAGAGAAACGGGCTGCCCACAACCTCCTTTCGCCCGGCGATCCGGATCAATCGCCGTTCGAGCAGCGTCTTGAGGACGCCGGCGGAGTTCCGGCCCCGGAGGTCCTGGATTTCGGGGCTCGTCACCGGCTGACGGTACGCGACGATGGCAAGCGTCTCCAGCGCTGCCATCGAGAGCTTGCTGCGACCGGCGATGTCAAAGTACTTCCGCAGATAGGAACTCAGGTCCGGCCGCGTAACCAGCCTGTAACCGCCACCCACCCGGTCGACGACGATCCCGCGGTCCGGCCGGGCGCCGGACTCGTCCGCGCGGTAGCGGGCGAGGACCGTCTGGAGAGCTTGGCGCGCCTGCTCCCGGGAGTCCTCGGGAAAGACCTCGAGCAGCTTCGCTTCGGGCTGTGGATCCGGGCTTGCGAACAGCAACGCCTCGAACACCGCAGCCATCTCCGCATGATCGGTCATCCGGTGAAGTCCTCAAGCAAGATCGGATCCAGCGACCGCGTCGTCCGAAACAACAGCACCGAGCCGCCTCCGGCGGAGTGAAGGCGGACGAGATTCAGTCTCGCCATTTCGAGCACCGCCAGGAAACAGGCAATCGCCTCGGCCCGGCTCGACAGCGCGAAGAGATCGTCCTGGAAATCGAGCGACCGGCCGCCGTCGAAGCGGCGCAGAAGTCTCTCGATCTGGCCTCGAACGCTGAACGTTTCGCCGCGGTAGGTCAGCGGACTCGGATGTTCCTCGTCGTAGCGCTTCAGCACGTTACGCAAGACCTGCAGGAGGTCGAAGAGGGAGAGATCGCCCATGTCGAACTCCTCCTCGTCGTCGCCGGGCGCGAGTGTTTGCGTGCTGCTCCGTGTCCACAGCCCATGCCGGAGATCGTCGACTTCTGCCAGCGTCTGCGCCGCCTCCTTCAACCGCTGGTACTCGAGTAGCCGCTCGATCAGCTCGCGCCGGGGGTCCTCGGGCGTTTCACCCGGTTCCGGCTCGGGTTGCGGCAGAAGCACCCTGGCCTTGAGCTGAATCAGCAGGGCGGCCTCGTAGATGTACTCGGCGGCTATGTCCAGGTCGAGCTCGTCCATCAACGCCAGATACTCGTGGAACTGGTCGCAGATCAACGCGACCGGGATGTCCGTGATCTCGATCTCGTTGATGCGGACCAGGTGCAGAAGCAGGTCGAGAGGGCCCTCGAAGACAGGGAGCTGGACCCTCCACGACGCCGGCAACAGGCTGCCGTGCCCATCCAGGAGCTTCATCCGGGCGGATTCTCCCACATCGTCGGTACCGGGAAGCCGACCGAGCCGACAGCCTCGAACCAATGCCGGGCCGCGTGATGCGGGCGGAACCGTTGATCGAGCCGCTGCCGCCCCGCCTCGCCGCGCACTCGCGCCGCATCCGGGTCCGATACGGCATCGATCAACGCGTCGGCGAGTGCGGCCGAGCGCTCTGGCGGCACGAGCCAGCCGGTCTGCCCATCGACCACGACCTCAGGAATGCCGCTGACCGCCGACGCGATGACGGGGACACCGTCGCTCATCGCCTCCAGGACGACGAGAGGCATACCCTCGTAAGTCGAGGGCACGATCAGAGCGGCCGCCCGCCTCTGCAACCGTGCCACCTCCGATCGCGAGCAGCGTCCCGCCCAGTGAACGCTGGCGCCCAGGCCGAGCTGTTCACACAGAGCGTCGAGGGTCTCGCGGCGCTCGCCGTCGCCGGCCACGACCAGGCGCGGGCGGTGACCGCGATCGCGAACGTGTGCAAGGGCTTGCAAGAGGATCTCCATTCCCTTTCGTATGCGCAGCCGGCCCACGGCGAGCAGATACGGCTCGTCGACAGCCTCTTCGTCCCGGTCGGCGACTTGCGCCGATTCGGGCGTTCGGGCGTCCAACGGCGCCCCCGTGACGTTCGGCACGACCCGCACTCCCTCAACGCCGTAGTCCTGCTCGATCTCCAGCGCGGTCACCCGGCTCGGGGCAAGCCGCACGTCGGATCGCCTCGCGGTCAGCCGGCCAAGCGCGATGTGCAAAGGAGTTCGAAGTGAACGGAACAGCAGCTCGCTCTGAACCGGCCGGGCGACCACTTTGGCGTCCTGGTCGTGATCGACGAGCGGACGGACAGCCTGACGCTCCCGCACGTAGCTAACCTGCTGGAGCGCCACCAGCAACGGCCTCGAGGGCCCGTCGAGCCGCGCGAGATCGCGGATCACCAGACCGCCGTCACTCTCGTGCACCTGCACTACGTCAGGGCGCCACTCCCGGACCACCCGGCGGACGGCACTCCGCGCCCGCCAGGGAAAGGCACCCTTGGAGACGTTCGGTCCGCAACGGTCGCGCCCCAGAACCTCGACCTCGCAACCGGCTTCGCTCAGCCCCCAGGCAAGCTGCAACACCTGTTCCCCGGCCCCGGACAGGTCCCTCGGCGGCAGCACGTTGGCAACCAGCAGGACCTTCATGGCCGTGGGTCTCCTGCCTCCGGCGCCACCAGGCCGGGAACGCGCCGCTCCAATTGTCGCCGCAGGGCGTCGTTTCCCGGATCCGCCAGGCGGTCCAGCAGCTCGGAAGCGTCCTGCCGTGCCGCGACCAGTAAGGCCCAGTCGCGCGCCAGGTCGCCGAACCGGAACTGCGGCAGACCGGCCTGACGCGTGCCGAGGATCTCGCCGGGCCCCCGTTGCCGCATGTCCTCTTCCGCGATCCGGAAACCGTCGGTTGAAGCCGCGAACACTTCCAGGCGGCGCTCCGCCTCGGACGAAGGCTGTCCCGCGATCGCGATGCAGAGCGGCTCTCCCAGCGCTGGATCCGTGCCGCGACCGATCCGCCCCCGCAACTGGTGGAGCTGCGCGAGGCCGAAGCGCTCGGCCCCCAGAATGACCATCGCCGTGGCCTCGGGCACGTCGACGCCGACCTCGATCACGGTCGTGGCCAGCAGCACCTGGATCGATCCGGCGGCGAAGCGGCTCATCGTCTCATCGCGTTCCTGGCGTCGCAGGCGTCCGTGGACGACGCCGCAGGGAGCCGCGAGCGCCCGCACCCAGTTCGGGCCGGACTCCCTGAGCGAAGGAAGTCCGGCGGCCGCGCCCTCACCGCCGTCGATCAGGGGGAAGACGACATAGGCCCGACCGCCGCTCTCCAGGCGCCGGCGCACCTCCTCTACCGCCTCCTCCATTCCGCCGTCCGTCGTCACGCGGGTTTCGATCGGGCGGCGACCTGGTGGCATCTCGTCCAGTATCGACACGTCGAGATCACCGTACACGGTGAGCGCAAGCGACCTCGGAATCGGAGTCGCCGTCATGACCAGGAGGTCCGGTCGCAGGCCCTTCCGGGCCAGGGACTGCCGCTGGACGACGCCGAAACGGTGCTGTTCATCGATCACCGCGAGGCCCAGCCGCGCGAACCGGGTGCGTTCCTCGATCAGGGCGTGGGTGCCGACGACGAGGTCTATGCGGCCGGCCGCGATTCGCTCCTCCACGGCGCCGCCGTCGCTGGCGACACGCTGACTGGAGGTGACGAGGGCGATGGTCATGTGGGGGCCCAGCAATCCCTCCAGGGAGGCGAAGTGCTGTTCGGCCAGGAGCTCCGTCGGCGCCATCAGCGCCGATTGGAGGTCGCTTCGGGCGGCGATGAGACAGGAGAGGGCCGCCAGGACCGTCTTGCCGCTGCCAACGTCGCCCTGGACCAGACGCAGCATGGGCTCCTTCCTGGCCAGATCGTCGGCAATCTCCCCGAGCACCCGTTCCTGGCCGCCGGTCAGCCGAAACGGCAGGAGACCGGTCGCCGCCGTCCACGCGGCGCCATCGACGCGGTAGCGGTGGGGCTTCCCCGATCGACGGCGCTGGCAACGGGCGACGGCGAGCTGCAACTGCTGGAGCAGGAACTCACCGTAGGCGAGCCGGGCATGGGCCGGGCTCCGTCTGGCGTTGAGGTCCTCGATCGATGCTTCCGGTGACGGTGAATGAACTTCCGTCAGCGCTTCCGCCAATCGAGGCAGTTGGTGCTTCGTCCGTTCCTCGCGTGGAAGCCACTCGTCGATCCAGTCCGGCCCCGAGGCGTCCCGCAAATCCCGGATGGCATCGGCAGCGAGCCGGGCGACTCGTGATGGCGGCACCTCTCCGATCCGGCCGTAGACGGGCCGGAGCCCGCCGCCACAGGGTTTCTCGCCGCTGATCCGCTCGACGGATGGATTCGAGAGTTGCCAGGGACCGTCGCCGCCGCGTCGCCGGAGCGGGCCGTGCAGAAGGTAGGGAACGCCCTCCTCGAGCTGCCGCGCCAGGTAGGGACGGTTGAACCAGACCACGCCGACTCTGGCCGCACCGTCGCAGGCGACCGCTTCGACGCGGGAGAAGCGTCGCCGCCCAAACACTCGTTTCACGTTCTCCAGTCGCGCGACCACGGTCAGGGGACCGGGCGCCGCGGACTCCGTCCCGTCTTCTTCGTCGGCTCCCGGCAGCCGGCCAAGGGTGCGACGGTCCTCGTAGCGGAGCGGGAGGTGCGCGAGCAGGTCCACGATTCGCCGGCATCCGGCCGCGGCCAGCCGGCGACCCAGCACGGGTCCCACGCCGCGCGTACTGGTGATCGGATCACGCGCGTCCATCGCCGTTGCGGAACGTTAGGACACGATCTCGAGGGTCGCGGTTCCCGCGTCGAGGCGGATCCTGGCGCCCAGGGGAAGCGTGTGGTTCGGCGCCTCGTGGCCGGCCGGCAGTCCGGCAAACAGAGGCGCGTCAAGGGAGGCGGCGAAGTCGATCAGACTCGCGCGCGCATCGCAATTCGTGAAGTGGCCGGCGATCACGGCGCGGGCACCCGCCGCCTGACCGGATGTCCGGAGCTGGGTGAGCAGGCGGTCGATCCGGTACTCCGGCTCGTCGATGTCCTCGAGCACGAGAATCGAGTCCTGGAAGCTCGGCAACAACCCCGTTCCGACCGTTGCAGCCAGCATGCTGAGGCACCCTCCGAGCAGACGGCCCTCGATCACCCGCGGTCTGCCGGCCGACAATCCCGGAGCAACCGCTTCGAGCGGCCAGGCGGGCGGACGTTCTCCCGCCAGGGCGCCCAGGAAGGACTGACGTTCCTCGGGCAGCAGACCACGCTCGAAGTCGACCACCATCGGACCGTGAAAGGCCACCATTCCAGTCCTCGCGACCAGGCCGAGCAGCAGTGGCGCCAGGTCGGAGTAGCCGACGTAGGCACGCGGCCTCGAAGCGAGCAGAGCCCAGTCCACCTGTTCGAGAATCCGGGTGACGCCGTAACCGCCGCGGGCGAAGACGATCGCGGCAACCGATTCGTCGGCGACCAGTTCATGAAAGGCGTCGAGGCGCTCGGCGTCCGAGCCCGCGAACAGCGGACGGCCGCTGAGCCGGTATCCGGAGCGGAGGTTCGAGGCGACCACCGTGCTGAATCCCAGTTCCTCCAGGGCGGCCACCCCGGTCGACAGACGAGCCGCGTCGATCCTGCCCGAGAGCGCGGCGATGCCGACCCGGTCGCCCGGAACGACCAGGGGCGGACGTCTAGCGCTGGAGCCGGGGTGCAAGGTCAAGTGCCGGAGGACCTCGTAAGCCGGATTCTGTTCGTCCCATTGCCACAAGGCGCTGGGAGGCGGCCATTCATCTATGCGACCTACCCGGAGAACGTCCCGCGCCTGGAACGGCCGGAACCGGGACGGACAACCCGATCCGTTCTCCCTATTTGGTCTTGCTCCACATGGGGTTTGCCATCGCCTCGGACCGTCGCCGGCCGAGCGGTGCGCTCTTACCGCACCCTTTCACCCTTGCCTGCCCTCCGATCTCGAGGTCCTTTCGGAACTCGAGGATCCAGGGCCGGCGGTCTACTCTCTGCTGCACTTTCCGTCGCGTCACCGCGCCTTGCCGTTAGCAAGCATGCCGTCCGTTGGAGTCCGGACTTTCCTCCCCCGGCGGTTACCCGCCGGCGGCGACCGCATCCGGTCCTCCGGCACCGCAGAGGCTACCAGCTTCCGCTCCTTCACTGCCCGGAGCGTGAGCGCTCACCGTGAACCGCGGCGTAGACCGAGCGTGCCAGCTTTGGCCCGAGCACATCGCTCAGTTGCTGCTCCGAAGCCTGGGCTACGCCGGCGTAGCTGCCGAAGCGGCGCACCAACAGCTTGCGTCGTTGCGGCCCGATGCCCCTCAGGTCGTCGAACCGGCTGTGCAGCGTCCTTCGCGAACGGCGTCGTCTGTGGCGGGAGACGGCGAAGCGGTGGGCCTCGTCCCGGACCTGCTGCAGCACCCGCAGGCCCGCGTGGCTCCGCTTCAGCCGGAGCGGCGCGGGGCGTGCCGGCAGGTAGAGCTCCTCCTCCCTCTTGGCGAGTCCGACCACCGGCGTTTCGTCCACTCCGAGGTCCACGAGCGCCTCGAGCGCTGCATTTAGCTGCCCGCGCCCGCCGTCGATCAGGATCAGGTCGGGCATCTCTCCCACTTCTTCGAGCACGCGCCGGTAGCGACGGCCAACCGCCTGCCGGATCGCGGCGAAGTCGTCGGCCTGGGAGAGGCCCCGGATGTTGAAGCTGCGGTACTGGCCCTTGACCATCCGGCCGTCGTTCCAGACGACCAGTGAAGCGACGGTCTGGCTTCCGCCGAAGGTCGAGATGTCGAAACCCTCGATCCGCCGCGGCGGGTCGGCGAGGTCGAGCGCCTTCCTCAAGGCCGCGCCGGCTTCGCCGGCGACGCCCGCGCCGCGGAAACGGCGGCGGAAGGCCATCGCCGCGTTGCGGTTGGCGAGGGCGATGCGTTGCGCCTTCGGCCCGCGCGACGGCAAGCGGAGATAGACCCTGGATTCCCTGCGGCGGCTCAGCCACTCGATCAGCGCCTCCTCGCCTTCGATCGGCGCCGGCAGATGGATCTCCTTGGGAATCAGCGTCGTCCGGTCGTAGAGCTGAGGCAGCAGCTCGGAGAGCAGACGTTCGGCGGTGATCCTGGGCACCCTCTCCCAGAACAGCTCGCGCCGGTCCAGCACCTGGCCGCCACGCATGACCAGAACGGTGACCGCCGCGTTGTCGCCGCTGATGTGGACGCCGAAGATGTCGACGTCCTCTCCGCGGGCCGACCGGAGCTTGCGCCGCTGGCTGACCTCGTCGATCTCGTGAATCGTGTCGCGCACCCGCGCGGCCGCCTCGAAGTCGAGTTCCTCCGCGAGCGTCCGCATCCGGGCGCGCAGACCCTTCAACAGTTCTTCGTTCCGACCGGCAAGGAACAGCCGAGCCTTCTCCACCGCGTCGGCGTATGCCTCATCGGTTGTCAGTCCGTCGACGCAGGGACCGAGGCAGCGCTTCATGTCGTAGTAGAGGCAGGGCCGCGGCAGGCTGCCGTCGATGTCTATCCGGCAGACCCGGATGCCGAACAGCTTCTGGGTCAGCTTGATCGCCTTGCGCGCCAGCCCTGCCGGCAGGTAGGGGCCGTAGTACTCCGCCCCGTCGCGGCGGATGCGGCGGGTGAAGGCCAACCGCGGGTGTCCGTCCACCAGTGTCAGCTTGAGGTACGGATACGTCTTGTCGTCGCGGAGGCGGATGTTGAAGCGGGGCTGTCGTCGCTTGATCCAGTTGTTCTCGAACAGCAACGCCTCGGCTTCCGAGTCGGTCACGACGAACTCGACATCGGCCGCGGCCTGCAGCATCAGGGCGATCCGCGGGTCGTCCGCCGGCTTGCGATAGGCCGCGGCGCGGCGCCTGAGGGATTTCGCCTTGCCGACGTAGAGCGCCTCCCCCGCCTTCGACTTGAAGATGTAGATCCCCGGCTGGTCCGGGAGCTCACCGAGCTTGCGGGAGAGCTCCGGGTGCATCAGCCCATCACCTTGAGTTCCCGGAGTTCCTTGAGCCGGTCCCGGAGCACCGCGGCCTGCTCGAACTCGAGTCGCCTCGAAGCCTGCTTCATCGCCTTCTCCAGGCGCGCGATCCGGCGTTCCAGGGGCATCTCGGGCGCGTCCTCGCGCAGCAGGTCCTCCACCGCGGCCGCCGCCTCCGCTCCCGCCTTGTGCAGGTAGTCCAGGTTGCTCATCTGCACAAGGGGGCTGTGCACCTCCTTCAGGATGGAGGCCGGTTTGATTCCGTGTTCGCGGTTGTAGCGCTCCTGGACCCGTCGCCGCCGCTCCGTCTCCTCCATCGACCGGTCGATCGACTCCGTCCGCTGGTCCGCATAGAAGATCACCCTGCCGTTCAGGTTGCGGGCCGCCCGACCCGCGGTCTGGATCAGCGAGACCTCGCTGCGCAAGAAGCCTTCCTTGTCAGCGTCCAGGATGGCGACGACGGACACCTCGGGCAGGTCGAGGCCCTCGCGCAGGAGGTTGATGCCGACCAGGATGTCGAAGTCGCCACGACGCAGGGCGGTCGTGATCTCGACCCGTTCCAGGGTGTCGATGTCGCTGTGCAGGTAGCGCACCCTGAGGCCGAGCTCGTTCAGGTACTGGGTGAGTTCCTCCGCCATGCGCTTGGTCAGCGTCGTCACCAGGACGCGCTCACCGCGTTCGATCGCGTTGCGGGCCTCGGCAACCAGGTCGTCGATCTGGTTGGCCGAAGGCCGCAATTCGATCCTCGGGTCGAGGAGCCCGGTCGGTCGGATGATCTGCTCCACCACGACCCCACCCGTCCGTTCCAGCTCGAATGGCCCCGGGGTGGCCGACACGTAGATGCGCTGACCGCAACGCTCTTCGAACTCGTCGAAGCGTAGCGGACGGTTGTCCAGCGCGCTCGGCAGACGGAATCCGAACTCGACGAGGGTTTCCTTGCGGGCCCGGTCGCCGCGGTACATGCCGCCCACCTGCGGAATCGTCTGGTGGCTCTCGTCGACGACGAGCAGGAAGTCCTCGGGCAGGTAGTCGAGGAAGGTGGGCGGCGCTTCACCGGGTGCGCGTCCGGAGAGGTGGCGGGAGTAGTTCTCGATGCCGGCGCATGAGCCAAGTTCGCGAAGCATCTCCAGGTCGTAGCGGGTTCTCTGCTCCAGCCGCTGCATCTCGAGCAGACGGTTCTCCCGCTCGAGGACCGTCAGGTGCTCGCCCAGTTCCTCCCGGATCGACGCGATCGCCCGCCGCATCCGTTCCTCCGGCGTCACGTAGTGGTTGCGCGGAAAGACCGGAATTCGGTCCACCTCCTCGAGGACCCGGCCGGTGATCACATTGAACCGGCAGACCCGGTCGACTTCGTCGCCGAAGTACTCGACCCGGATGCCCCGGTCGTCGTAGGCCGGGAGAATCTCGAGCACGTCGCCGCGCACCCGGAAGCTGCCGTGGAAGAGATCGAGGCGGGTGCGCTCGTACTGCATCTCGGCCAGGCTCCGCTGGGCCCGTTCGAGCGGCAGCTCGGCGCCGCGCTCGAAGAACTGGAGCATCGAGAAGAAGACGTCCGGCGCGCCGAGACCGTAGATGCAGGAGACCGAAGCGACGATCAGGACGTCGCGACGTTCGAACAGCGAGATCGTGGCCCTGAGTCGTAGACGGTCGATCTCGTCGTTGATGCTCGTTTCCTTCTCGATGTAGGTGTCGGACTGGGGGACGTAAGCCTCGGGCTGGTAGTAGTCGTAGTAGGAGACGAAGTACTCCACCGCGTTGTGGGGGAAGAAGCTCCTGAACTCCTGGTAGAGCTGGGCCGCCAGGGTCTTGTTGTGGGAGAGGACGAGCGTCGGCCGGTTCACGGCCTCGATGACCTTGGCGACGGTGTAGGTCTTGCCCGAGCCGGTGACCCCCAGCAGCACCTGTTCGGGGACGCCGGACCGCACGCCGTCCGCCAGTTCACCGATCGCTGCCGGTTGATCCCCCTGCGGGCTGAAGGAAGACACAAGCTCGAAACGCCCGGTGCTCTCGGTGCCGGAAGGGCGCTCGGACCCGGCAGCACTCTCGCTACCGGAAGGCACGGCAGCGGTCAAGTCAGCCTCCGGCATCGGAGGCCGCGATGTTCTCGAGACGCTCGGTCAGACGCCGGAGGTCGTCCTGATCGAAGAGGCCGCGCTCGAGCCTCCCGATCGCGTCGGTGAGCGCCAGTTGGAGCCGGCGGTTGTCGGCCGGCGTGGCGGCGCCGCTCCGGTAGTGCTCGAGCACGGAATCAAACGCCCGCTCCAGGCGTTGACGCTCTGCGTGCTGCACATCTTCCGGCAGCTCGGCCACGATCCGCTCCCGGCTGAAGTCCAGAACGAACTCCAGCAGTTCGTCGGCCTGGGTGACCATCACGGCGAGGCCGACGATGAACAGCACCACGAGCAGGCCGCAGCCCACAAGGCCCGCGACGAGACAGCCGCGACGCGTCCGTTCCGGGTCCGCCGATCGAGCCGCCTGTGGCTCGGGGAAGGGTTCCGGCAGCGGCGGCAGGCCGGACGCCTGGTCGGCTTCGGGAGTCATGGAACGCGCCGTATGATATTCGGGAGATGAGGGCGGCGCGGGAAGTCCCGGACCTGGTGCGTGACTGGTGCGTCAGGCACTGGCGCTGGCTGGCGCCGGTCGCCGTCACCCCGCTCGCGGGCGTGTTGCTGGGAGTCGGCGTCGCCACGGTGATCGATCTGCCGCAGGTCGAGACCGTGGCCGAACTCACGCCCAGTCAGATCACCCGGCTGAGCGACCGCAACGGAGAACCGTTCAGGAGCTACTCGGTCGAGAAGCGCATCCTGCTCTCCGAGGGAGAGGTGCCGGAGACGTTCACGCGTGTCCTGCTCGCCGCCGAGGACCGGAACTTCTACAAGCACGCCGGCTTCGACATCATCGGCGTCTTTCGCGCGGTGCTCCAGAACTGGCAGCGTGGCGAGCGTTTCTCGGGCGCCTCGACGATCACCATGCAAGTGGCGCGGATGCTCTTCCTGGATCGGGCCAAGGTCTGGCGCCGGAAGATCCGGGAGACCCTGCTCGCGGTCGAGCTCGAGAAGCGTCTCAGCAAGCAGCAGATCCTCACCCTCTACTGCAACCTCACCTACTTCGGCCACGGCAACTACGGCGTGGAATCCGCGTCCCGCTACTACTTCGGGAAGCCGTCGGCCGAACTGACCTACACCGAGGCGGCGACCCTGGTAGCGATCGTGCCGAGCCCCAGCGTGTGGACGCCCTACCTTCGACCAGAGATCGTGCGCACCCGCCGCGACGCCATCCTGCGGATGCTCGGTGAGCGTGGTGTGATGACGCGGGGCGAGGCCGCCGAGGCGGCCGCGATGCCGCTGGACGTCGTCACCCAGCGGGAACCGAAGCCGGTCGCGCCCTACTTCGCGGAGAAGGTCCGCCTCGACCTCTACCGTTCGTACGGACAGAAGGGTTTGTACGAGCGCGGCCTGCAGGTCCAGACGACTCTCGACCAGAGAATGCAGAACGCTGCCGAGCAGGCCCTGCGCGGAGGGTTGGTAAGGATCGACCGTCTGCGCGGCTACCGGGGAGCGGTCGCCCGCGTGAACCAGGACGATCTCACGACCCCGGATCTGGCCGAGTCGTTCGGCGGCGTTCTGGCCCGATGGGTCGGCTTCGAGCCCGAGGCCGGCGCCTGGGTACCGGGGGTCGTTCTACAGAGCGGGAAGAAGAACGCGGAAGTCCGGATCGGGAATCACCGTTTCATGCTGGAGCCGCCGGGCTACGAGTGGACGCGCAGGGACGCGCCGCCGCTGCGGAGGGGCGACGTCGCCTGGTTCGAGTTGCGGAGCGTCGAGGATGCCGCTTCAGTTGAAGAAGGCACGGACCAGGCGCAGTTCGCCCTGGAGCTCGTCCAGGAACCGCGGATCGAGGGCGCGGTCCTGCTGCTCGAGTCGGCGACCGGCGCGGTGCGAGCGATGGTCGGAGGCTGGGACTACGAGCGCAGCGAGTTCAACCGCGCCTTTCAGGCCCGCCGTCAGATCGGATCCCTGTTCAAGCCGCTCGTGTTCGGCGCCGCCTTCGAGCACGGCTTCACTCCCGCCGACACCCTGTTCGACGCGCCCGCCGTGTTCCTGGGCGCCGACAACCAGCTCAACTACAGTCCCCGGAACTTCTACCGGCAGTACCTCGGCATCCTGACCCTGCGCCGGGCCCTGGAGAGGTCGGTCAACGTCACGTCGGTCAAGCTCCACGACATCGTCGGGGCGGAACGGGTGGTCGACTTCGCCCACCGCACGGGCGTTCGTTCACCGCTCCTTCCCTATCCGAGCCTCGCTCTGGGCGCGGCCGACCTCAGCGTGCTCGAGGTGGCGACCTCCTACGCCACGATCGCCAACCTGGGAGTACACGTGGAGCCCTACTTCGTCGAGCGGGTCACGACCCGTGACGGCCGCGAACTCGATGCCCATGTGCCGCGGGCATCGACCGTCGTCACGCCCGAAGTGGCCTTCCTGCTGACCCATGTGCTTTCGGGTGTGGTCCAGCGCGGAACGGGCCAGTCGGCGCGGGCACTCGGCCTCGCGGCGGTTGCCGGGAAGACCGGTACCACTGACGGTTTCACGGACGCCTGGTTCGCTGGCTTCACGCCCAGGTACACCCTGGTCGTCTGGGTGGGCTACGACCAGCAACAGCGCATCGGCCGGAACATGACCGGTGCCGTGGCGGCACTGCCGATCTGGAACGAGGTGCTCCGCCTGGGCATCGAGGACGGCTGGGTGGACCCGACCCTCTCTTTCACCAGACCCAACCAGGTGCGGCTCCGCCAGGTCGAGTACTACTCCGGCCTTCTGCCGGCGCGACGCCGTTCCGGCCAGCGCGTCATCGAGGAGGCCTTCATCGCCGGCACCGAGCCGGTCCTGTCTTTCGATCCCGAGACGCGCGCGGTTTACGACCTGCCGTGGTACCAGCAACGCGCACTCTACGGCGAGCCGAAGGCGGGAGAGAACATGCCCGAAGACGTCGCCGACTGGACGCCGATCATGCGCGGCTGGCAGAAGGGCGATCGGGCCGAGGCGCGAGGAACGGGCTAGCCATCCGGCCGCACGCCGACCAGGGCGTAGTCGCGGTAGCCGAACAGGAAATCGTCGAGTTCGTCCCGGAGGCGATTCAGCCGGTCAGCCAGCTCACGGTTCTGTCCGTCCAACCCGTCGAGCGGGATCTGCGGCAAGCGCTCCTCCTCCGGATACGGCCGCAGGTCGAGTCGTTCGATACCGGTGAAGCCCGCCTGTTCGTAGCAGGCCGCCAGCGCCTCCGGATGAACCGGCCTCTTGTGGGTCGGATCGAGCCAGAAGCTGCCGGCCGTCACGGCGACGGAGAGTGGATTCGGCGTCTCCAGCACGAGAATCCCTCCCGGCCGCAGAGCTGCGAAGGCGAGCCGCACCAGACGCTCGATGTCTTCCGGAGCCAGGTGTTCGATGACGTGGAAGGAGACGACGCCGCCCAGGGATGCCGGCTCGGTCTGCGCCAGTGCGGACAGAGCGTCTTTCTGGTCGACGCCGAGACCCTGCTCGAGGCAGTAGCGCACCATCGCCGAGGAGGGGTCGACGCCGCGGCACTCCACGCCCTCGGCTTCCAGCAGCGCCAGGGCTTCGCCCCGGCCGCAGCCCAGGTCCAGGACCGGCGCCGCCTGACAGAGACGCGGCAGGTAGACGCGGATGCGGTCCCGGATGTCTTGTTCAGCGCCACGAAACCTGTGCTCAAAGTCGATGTAGGAGACGTCCGTGTCGGCCTCCCGGAGTCCCTTCTCCGCTTCGGGTCCCTGGGCCAGGGCCGTCCTCAACAGCCCCGCCAGTTCATCGGTTTCCCGCCGGTAGCGGTCCAGCTTCCGGTCGACGCGGCCGAACAGGGCGTCGTCGTGGCGCATGACCTCGTCGAGCCCCTGGCGCAGGAAGTTCTCCAGGTGCCGCGTCCGGTGGTCGAGATCGCCGATGCGTTGCTCGAACAGTCGTTCCACCCGTTCCTGATGATCCTTCCACTGCTGGAGGTGCTGCTCAAAGACATCGAGCAGGATCAGGTTGAAGACCCGTTGCCGTTCCCAGAGGTCGTTCTGAGGCAACGAGACGAAGGGGCGCAACAGCCGCTTGAAAGCAACGAGCAGGCGGCCGGCGAGACCGCGATCGCTGCGGATCGGAAACGGGATGTCCCGCTCCCAGAGATGGCGCCAGTCGCCGAGATGACGCGTCGGCTGGTCACCCAGGAAGTCGTCGACTTCGGGTGGGGCCCCGGCGCCGGAGCTATCGCTATCGGCTCTAGGTTTCAGGCACTACCTCGATGGCGACTTCGGCGATGACTTCCGTGTGGAGGTCGACCCGCACGACGTGCTCGCCCACCGTCTTGATGCCGCCGGTGAGATCGATCATGCGGCGGTCCACTTGCACCCCGGCAGCATCGAGCGCCTCGGTGACCTCCGTGGGGGTCACCGAGCCGTACAGGGTCCCGGTCTCGCTGGCACGCTTGGCGATCGTCAGCTTGACCGCCGCGAGTTCAGCCGCGACCTCGGCGGCGGCCGAGCGCTCCGCCTCGTGGCGAGCGTCGAACTTCTTCCGTTGCGACTCGAACCAGAGCCGGTTCGACTCGGTGGAGGGCGCCGCCAGCTCCCTCGGATAGAGGTAGTTGCGGGCATACCCGGGCTTCACGTCGACCACCTGGCCGCGCGTGCCCAGCCCTCTCATGTCCTGTAGCAGGATGACTTCCATTGCCTCGTTCCCTCGTCGCCTCGGTCGCCGCCGACGCGGCGGTCAGTCCGTCGTGTAGGGGATCAGGGCCAGAAAACGGGCCCGTCGCAACGCGCGGGCGAGCATCCGCTGGTGGCGCGCGGAGTTGCCCGAGATCCGGCGCGGCAGGATCTTGGCCCGTTCCGGCACGAAGGAGCGCAGCGTGGCGACATCCTTGTAATCGATGTACTCGATCCCGTCGGCGGTGAACTTGCACACCTTGCGGCGCCGGAAGAACGTTCTGCGTTTCGCCATCTCTAGACGCCTCCAGCCGCCTGGCTCGGGGCGGTGGCCATGGTCGTCTGCTGGACCGGCTCCTTGCCCTTGCTGGCGGCGCGCTTCAGGTCCAGGTCGGTCCGCACCACAAGGTGACGCAGGATCTTCTCGTTCTGGAGCATCCGCTGTCCGATCTCGGCGAGGCCGTTGTCCCCTCCCTCGCACTCCAGGTAGTAGATGTGGTAGCGACCTTCGGTGAACTTCCTGATCGGGTAGGCCAGGCGCCGCTTGCCCCAGGATTCCTCCTGGGTGATCTGCAGCTTGCCGTCAGCGACCAGCAACTTGCCGAAGGTATCGCTCAACTCCACGGCTTCTTCATCCGAGAGGCGCGGATCGGCGATGAAGACGAGTTCGTATGTCCGTGTCAATCGTTCATCCTCTTGATGTGGCCGCCGGATCGCCCGACGACGGGCGTTCCGGCCGCGACGCTGGCGGCGCGGTCCCGCGCCGCCAGGGTGCGCCGGTCTGCGGACCGGTACGAGTCGGCGGCGGAATCTATCACGGTCGGTCGCCGGCCCTCCGTTACAGCACCAGCAGCGGCGCGATGACCAGCGAAACGACCGACATCAGCTTGATCAGGATGTTCAGACTGGGCCCGGCCGTGTCCTTGAAGGGATCCCCTACCGTGTCGCCGACGACGGCCGCCTTGTGAGCGTCGGAGCCTTTGCCTCCATGCGCCCCCGCTTCGATGAACTTCTTCGCGTTGTCCCAGGCGCCGCCAGCGTTCGCCATGAAGATGGCGAGCAGAACGCCGCCCGCGGTCACGCCGGCGAGCACGCCGGCGAGGGCCTCGACGTCCCAGAAACCGACGGCAACCGGAACCAGGATCGCCAGCAGGCCCGGCGCCACCATCTGGCGCAGGGCGGCCGCGGTGGAAATGTCGACGCAACGCGCGTACTCGGCCTTCGCCTCCCCTTCCATCAGGCCGGGAATCGTGCGGAACTGCCGCCGGACCTCCTCGATCATCTCGAAGGCCGCCTTGCCGACCGCCTTCATCGCCATCGACGAGAACAGGAACGGGAGCATCGCGCCGACGAACAGCCCGCACATCACGCGCGGGTTGACCAGATCCATGCTCTCCAGACCCACCGTCGTGCGGAAGGCCGCGAAGAGCACCAGCGCGGTCAGCGCCGCCGACCCGATCGCGAAGCCCTTGCCGATCGCCGCCGTCGTGTTGCCGACGGCGTCCAGCTTGTCGGTGCGGGCACGGACGTCGGGACCGAGATGGCTCATCTCGGCTATGCCGCCTGCGTTGTCCGCCACCGGCCCGTAGGCGTCGACGGCAAGCTGGATGCCCGTCGTCGACAGCATGCCGAGAGCGGCAATCGCGATGCCGTACAGGCCCGCCTGGCTGTGGGCGACGAGGACGGCGGCCGTCAGGACGATGATCGGTAGCGCGGTGGACTGCATCCCGACGGCCAGACCGCCGATGATGTTCGTGGCGCTGCCGGTCTGGCTGTCCTTGGCGATGCCCTGGGCCGGCGCCTTGGACTCGGCGGTGTAGTACTGCGTGATCAGTCCGATCAGCAGTCCGGCCGCGAGGCCGGCAACCGTGGCCAGGAAGACCCCCATGAAGCCGAACTCCTTCCCCTCGACGACGTACCGGCTGTCGCCAAGGAGGTACTGGGCCGTGAAGTAGGTGACGACCAGCATGACGCCGGCGGCGGCGAAGGTGCCCAGATCCAGGGCGTGCTGCGGGTTTCCACCCTCCTTCGTGCGCACCAGCAGGGTCGAGGCCAACGAGACCAGGATGCCGAGACCGGCAAGCAGCATCGGCAGCAGAATCAGGTTCGGAGTGAACGCCTCCCCGGCCAGGGTCGTCGTGCTGATCCCGAGCACGAGCGTTCCGACGATGGCGCCCACGTAGGACTCGAACAGGTCAGCCCCCATGCCGGCGACGTCGCCCACGTTGTCACCGACGTTGTCGGCGATCACCGCGGGATTGCGTGGATCGTCCTCGGGTATCCCGGCCTCGACCTTCCCCACGAGGTCGGCGCCCACGTCGGCCGCCTTCGTGTAGATGCCGCCTCCGACGCGGGCGAACAGGGCGATCGAGGAAGCGCCGAAGGAAAAGCCGGTCAGGACGGTCACGACCTGACCGAGCGACTCGTTGTCACCGCTTCCGAACATCGCCGCGTAGAGCAGGTAGAGCAAGGACAAACCGAGGATGCCCAGACCCACGACCGCGAAACCCATCACCGCGCCGCCCGAGAACGCGACGGCCAGGGCCCGGTTCAGGCTCGAACGGGCGGCGGCCGCGGTGCGCACGTTGGCCGATGTCGCCACCCTCATGCCGAAGAACCCGGCAAGGCCCGAGCAGAGGGCGCCTCCGAGGACGGACACCCCGATCCAGGCGGAACTGCCCGCCCGGTCCGAGTTGGCGAGCGCCAGCAGTGCCGCCGCCAGGAGAACGAAGATGGCCAGGATGCGGTACTCGCGGCCGAGGAACGCCATCGCCCCGTCCCGAATGTGACCGGCGATCTCCGGCATCACACCGTCGCCGGCGTCCTGCCTGTTGATCCACCGGCTCCGCAGCAAGGCGTAGAGCAGGGCCGCCGCGCCGCAGGCGGGCAGAAGGTAGTACATCGTGTCCACTATCCGTTTCCTCTCATCCGTTGTACTCGTTCATCGTGATGTCGACGCCATGGTCGACCCAACTCAGGACGCAGTCGGCGGCCCGGCGCACCATGCGCTCCGCCGTTTCGATCTCGTCCGCGGCAAAGGGCGCGAGAACGAAGTCCGGCAGATCTTCCCCCCGGCCGGCCGCGGCCGCGGCCGCTTCGTCCCGCGCGATGCCCAGCCGCAACCGCGGCACCGCCGTGGTGCGCAGGTTCTCGATAACCGACTCCATGCCGCGATGCCCGCCGGGACTCCCCTTGCCACGAAGCCGGAGCCGCCCCAGGGGCAGATGGACTTCGTCGTAGACGACCAGGATGTTCGCGGGAGCATAGCCATTCCGTTCGGAAAGACAGCGCGCGCTGTAGCCGCTGCGGTTCATGTAGGTCTGCGGAGTCGCCAGGTCGATTCGGTCATTCGAGGCCCAGAGCGCTCCGCACACGTCCTCGCCAGGTCTGACGCCCAGACGCCGGGCCAGTTCGTCAACGACCCGGAAGCCGAGGTTGTGACGCGTTCCGGTGTAGCGCCCGCCCGGGTTTCCCAGACCGAGAACCAGACGCGCTTCCTCCTTAGGCCTCTCCATCCACCGACTCGTCTTCCTCGCCGACCCGCTCCGGCTCGTCGGCGACGGCCTCGAGCAGTTCGCCCTCCTCCGGCTCTTCCTCCTCCTCTTCGACCACGCGCGCGGCGGCGACCGACACGATCACCTTGCTCTCTTCGTCGTTGAGCGTCACGGCGTCCGGAAGGACCAGCTGCCCGGCCTCTACATGCTGGCCGATGTGCAGGGCCGAGACATCGAGCTCGATGGAGACCGGAATGTCGCCGGGCAAACAGATGACACTCACCTCCCTGGTGATGAACTCGAGCAGGCCGCCCTCGTTTCGTACGCCCTCGGGAACTCCGACGACTTCGATCGGCACCGAAACCTGGACTTCCTGGTCCATCTTCACGCGCTGGAAATCGATGTGAACCAGCGCGCCCGTCAACGGGTTCCACTGCAGGTCGCGGATCATCGTATGACGCGTCTGTTCTGTGCCCTCGAGCTGGAGCAGAAAGACGGCATTCTCGCCGCCCTCCCGGATAAGGCTCAGCACCAGCTTGCCGTCGACGCGGATCGCGGCCGAATCGGCACTGCCGCCGTAGATCACGGCGGGAATCTCGCCGCCCGCCCGCAGGCGGCGGTTGGCGTTCTTGCCGGTCTGCTCGCGCAGCCGGACGGTTACGGTGGGTTCGCTCACTTCGAACTCCTCAGGTGACGGACGGCTCAGACGAAGAGCGACGTCACGGAGCTGTTGTCATGGATTCTGCGGATGGCCTCCCCGAGCAGCGCGGCGACGCTGTGGGGGCGCAACCTCGTGCTCCGGGCCAGCTTCTCTTCGAGCGGAGTCGTGTTCGTCACCAGGACGCCCTCGAGCTTCGACTCCTCGATCCGTTCAATGGCCGAGGCGGAAAGGACGCCGTGGATGCCCGCGGCGAAGATCCTGCGGGCGCCCTGCGCCGCCAGCGACTCGACCGAGTTGATCAGCGTGCCTGCGGTATCGATGATGTCGTCGAGGATCAGCACATCGCGTCCCTGGACATCGCCGATCACGTTCATTACCTCCGCCTGATTCGCGGCCACGCGACGCTTGTCGATAATGGCGAGTTCGGTCTGCAGCCGCTTCGCGATCGCCCGCGCCCTGGCCACACCGCCGGCGTCCGGGGCAACGATCATCAGATCCTCGATGCCGAGCGCGCGGATGGCGTCAAGGAGCACCGGCGCAGCGAACAGGTGGTCGACCGGGATGTCGAAGTAGCCCGAGATCTGTTGCGCGTGGACGTCCATCGTCAGCAGGCGATCGGCCCCGGCCGCGGTCATCACGTCCGCCACCAGCTTGGCCGTGATCGGCACGCGGGGCTTGTCCTTCTTGTCCTGGCGGGCGTAGCCGTAGTACGGCAGCACCGCCGTCACCCGCGCCGCCGAAGCCCGCTTCACCGCGTCGAGCATGATCAGCAGTTCAACGAAGTTGTCGTTGACCGGCGGGCAGGTCGGCTGCACGATGAAGACGTCCGCGCCGCGGACGTTTTCCTGGATCTGGCAGAAGATCTCGCCGTCCGCGAAGTTGTAGGCCGTGACCTGGCCCGGCACCATACCGAGGTAGTTGCAGATCTCGTTGGTCAGGGCGGGATGCGCCCGTCCGCCGAAGACCTTGAGCTCGGTGTACATGGCGCGTTCGACGTTGTTGGGATGGAGGGTCACTTCAGCGGACGCCGACGCGCGCCGGGACCATCCGCGTGCACGGAGACTCTCGACACGGGCGACCTCGGGTTCAGTTCGAATGGAGGGGAATTGGCTGCTTCGCACCCGTGGTTGGGGCGGGAGGATTCGAACCCCCGAATGCGAGATCCAAAGTCTCGTGCCTTACCACTTGGCGACGCCCCAGACGGGACGGCACATTCTACAGAAAGTGCCTGGTACATGAAGAGCCGGCAACTCCCCGAGGCAGTATCCGCGTCCGGAACACGCGCGCGTCCGTTCCCGCCAGGGAGGGTCGGATGCCAGGTGGCTCGCCGATCGCGAACACCGCGCCACCGCTGCCCGAAACCTGCGGGCCGCCGCCCGCCTGACCGGCGCTCCTAAGCGCCAGAAGGAGGCTGTTCACCTCAGGATGGAGTTCGCGTACGACCGGTTCCAGATCGTTGCCCAGTACCCAGGCCGCGGCCTCCCCACGGCGCGAGAGTGCAGGCAGCATGGCCGGCTTCCCCCCAACTCCCCCGCTCCCTGGTTCCGTCGTACCGCTCCAGCCCCGGTAGATCTCGGCCGTCGACACCTCCACCGGCGGCACGACGACCAGCATCGGCGCCGCGGGAATGTCGTCCAGCGTCTCGACCTGCTCGCCACGGCCGCTGGCGAAAGCCGTTCCCCCTACCAGGAAGAACGGAACGTCCGAACCGATCGCCGCTCCGGCCGCCTGCAACTGTTGGGCGTCGAGAGGGCGTCCGCAGAGCGACTGAAGGCCGAGCAGAGCCGCCGCGGCATCGCTGCTGCCCCCGCCCAGCCCGCTGCCCGCGGGAATCCGCTTCTCGAGTCGGAACCGGACGCCGCGAGCGGGTTCGCCGAGGGCCGCGAAGAAGGCGCGCGCAGCCTTCAGCACGAGGTTCGAGTCGTCGGCCGGCGCGCCGCCGCCCGGAACCTCGATCCGCAGGGGATTCGCCGGGTTGACCCGCTGAATCACCAGGCGGTCGCAGAGCTCTATCGTCTGCAGGACGGTCGATACCTCGTGGAAACCGTCAGGACGCAGGCCGTGAACGCGGAGACTCAGGTTCACCTTGGCCGGGCAGGACAGGCTGAGCTCCGCGGGCATCAGGCGGCCGGGCCGCAGACGCCCGGCCGGTATCCGGAGGGCACCGCGGGGGCCGGAAGCGGCGCGGCGAGTTCCGTCGCGGGTTTCGGCTGGGTCCAGCGGAGCTCGAGGCCCGTGTCGGACTCCACCAGGCGCGCCATTCCGTCCACGTCCGCGCGCCAGGTAGCCCTGACGCGGTCGCCGCTCCAGAGCGTCCAACGAGTCGGGGTCCAGCGGTTCGGGCCTGCCGTAGACGTCTCGGTCGTCCAGCGCCGGCCGCGACGGTCCTCGAAGTCGAGCTCGCCGCCTCGGTCCGGCCTTCCGGAGACGGCGGTCTCCTCCCACACGCGGGTATCGGCAGGCGGCGCCGGGAGCCGACGCATCAACAGGGCCGCGACGGCGCGGGCTGGCACCGGCCCCAGCGACAGGGCCGGAATCTCGAGGTCGCCCGCATACCGGCAGAAGGTGCGCTCACGCACCCACAGCACGAGGGCGGCTCCCTCCCTCACGTTGAGGTCCCACCATCGTCGCCCCAGGCGGTCGGAGGCCGAGACGTGGAAGCTGTCCGGGTCCTCGAAGCGCAGCACGAGACGGAGCGTGCCGCTCCCCTCCGGTCCCTCGTAGCGCATGCGGACGATGCGCTGCGTCCGCCATTCGGCCTCGGGAATCTCCCATGGCGCCGCTTCCTGTGCCGGGCCGACGGCGCGAAACGCCGGTTCGCGGCCAGGCCCGGTGCTGGCGCAGCCGCTGAGCCATGCCAGGCCGAGCAGAAGCAGTGGAAACGACCGCCTCATGACGATCGGCCGCGGCCGGTCAGCGCCGGGCGAGCTCACTCAGCTTGCGGCGCACGGACTCGACGTTCTCCTCGTCGTTGATCGCCAGCGCCTGCTCGTAGGCCTCCCTGGCTCGCTGCGAATCGCCAAGTGCGACGTAGACATCGCCGAGGTGCTCCAGAATCGTGGAGTCCCGGGGCACGAGCTGGTTCGCCCGTTCGAGGTGACGCCGGGCCTGCTCGAACTCGCCGAGCCGGAACAGCGCCCAACCCAGGGAGTCCACGAAGGCGCCGTTGTTCGGGTCGAGATCGACCGCGCGGCGAATGAGCTCGAGTGCCTGCTCCAGGTTTTCCCCGTTGTCCGCCCACATGTACCCGAGGTAGTTCATCGCGTGGCTGTTCTCGGGCTGGAGTGCAAGGACCGCCTGGAACTGATCGGCCGCTTCGTCGTAGCGCCGGCTGCGTTCATAGGCCTCTCCGAGCTGGAACCGGAGCGCCGCCCGCAGGGTGTTTTTCTCCACGTCGAGTCCCGTCTCGGCGCCGGCGTCGATACGCGCCAACGCCCGCAGGAGGAAGGGAATGGACTCACTGAAGCGTCCCTGTTCGCGGCAGGACTCGGCGACCAGCATGAGGCGCCGGACCTCTCCGTTCGCGACCAGGTCCTCGTAGATCCGCAACGCGAGTCTGTCCGCGCCCAGGTCGAAGTAGAGCCGCGCCTTCTTGACCAGCGCCGGCAACTCCGGCTCGCCGTCGTCATTCTCCCTGAGCAACCGGTCGTTGGCGACGACATCCCGCCGCAGCAGCGCCATGGCCCTTCGCTTCCGGCCGGCTTCGGCCAGCAGCTCGGCCTGGCTCAGAACGAGTTCGGCGGACTCCCCGCCTCGCTTCTCCTCGGCTGCCAGCACCTCCAGCGCCCTGTCCACCTCTCCCAACTGGCGCAAGGCCTCGACCAGCAGGCTGAGCCCGAGATCGCTCGACTGCGCACCCTCAGCGGTACTTCGGTCGGCGCGATCCACCAGCGTCTGGCCGATGTCCCTGATCCGGCTCCACTCACCCTCACGCATCAGCAGGGGCACCAGTTCGCGTACGATCCGGGGATCGTCCCGCGACTCCCGTCTGAGGTCCTCGAACAGTTCGATCGCTTCCGACCTCTGACCCGACTCGGCCAGTATCCTCGCCTCCAGGAGGCGGGCGCTAGGGTTCGCGCGGGCCGCGCGAGGCAGCGCGCGCAAGCGGTCCAGCGCCTCAGCGAGATCTCCCGCCCGCTGCTGCGGAGTCCGCCCCCGGGCAACGCCGCGACGGAAGTACTCCTCCGCCAGGGCGCCGCGCACCGGGATGCTCTCCGGCTGCTCGGCGACGGCGCCCTCGAGCAGTTCAATGGCTTCCGTGTGGTTGCCCCGCTGGCTCTCACGGTGAGCCAGTTCCATCCTGGCTTCGAGCGAGAGGCCGTCGAGCCGGAGCATCTCGTTCCGGACTTCTTCGGCCCGGTCTTCCTGACCCGCACGCCGGAAGGCATCGACCAGCAGGCCCTGGAGCTGCCGATGGCCATTGTGGTAGCTGACGAGTTCCT
This sequence comes from Holophagales bacterium, assembly GCA_009836625.1. Lineage (GTDB taxonomy): Bacteria > Acidobacteriota > Thermoanaerobaculia > Multivoradales > Multivoraceae > Multivorans. The sequence goes on along the minus strand of VXVC01000004.1, from coordinate 373,466 downwards.
CAAGCACCGAGGCGGCCTCCTCGTAATCCTCCAGTCTCTCCCGGATCCGGTAGAGCAGCATCATGCCCTCGATGTCGCTCGGGGCGAGGCGGCGGAGGCGCTCCAGCGCCTCGAGCGCCTGATCGAGCACCTCGTCGAGCTGGCCGCCACCTCCTCTGGGCAGACTGACAAGAACACTCGCGTGGGCCCGGAGCACATCCACGTCGTCCGGCGCGAGACGGTAGGCGACGGCCGTGTGTTCCGCCGCCTCGTCGAAGCGGCGCAGCTTCTCGGCCAGGAACTCCGCCAGACCGATCCGGAGGAAGGGAGCGTCCGGAGCCGCGGCCACGGCCCGTTCGAAGAGATCGAGGGCCTCGTCTACGCGGTCCGGTTCAGCAGCCAGCAGCCGCGCCGCGGTGAACAGGAACGGTCCGCTCTCGGTGGCTGCCGCGGCGGTTTCCTGCGCCCGAGTCTGCTGCGCTCCGAGGCAAAGCAGGGTCACCAGGGCTACCGGCACGGCAGTCCGCAACGCGCGGCCCGAAAGGGACCGGAGACCTGCTTCCCGATGGTCCATGGAGCGCCCAAGGGTAACACTCTCCCGCGCCCACTTCGGCCGCCCAGACTCTTTACCGGGACCGCCGCCCGGGTTAGAATCGACGGTCCACGTCGGGCCGTGGCCGATCGTTTCGGCCGACGGATTCAGGGAGGAGGCGCGAGATGATCAAGGCGGACATCGTCAACCGGGTCGCGGAGAACTCCGACCTTCCCCGGGTCAAGGCGGCGCGCGCCGTCGACACGATCCTCGGCGCGATGAAGGACGCTCTCGGCGACGGCAAGCGCATCGAGTTGCGCGGTTTCGGCGTCTTTCAGGTGCGCGATCGCAAGCGCGGCGTGGGCCGCAATCCCAAGACCGGGGTCGAGGTGACGATCTCCCCCGGAAAGACGGTTCGCTTCAAGCCCGGCAAGGAACTCAAGAACCTCTAGCTAGAAGTCCAGCACGAAGGTGACCGGTCCATCGTTGACCAGGTCCACCCGCATCCGCGCTCCGAAACGCCCGCACTCCACCTGCACGCCGGCAGCCTCCAGCCGACGGCGGAGTTCCTGGAGCAGGGGCTCGGCCACCTCCGGCGGCGCGGCCCGGTCGAACGACGGCCGCCTCCCCTTGCGCGTCGACGCGGCCAGCGTGAACTGGGATACAAGGAGTATCGACCCGCCCGACCGGCGCACGTCGAGGTTCATGCGCCCCCGCTCGTCGTCGAAGAACCGGAGCCCGACCAACTTGGCCGCGGCCGCCTCGACCTGATCCAGACCGTCGCCGACTTCCACGCCGGCAAGGACCACCATGCCGGCGCCTGTCTTCCCCACCGACTGGCCGTCGACCGAGACCTCGGCTCCCGCCACCCGCTGCACGACCAGCCGCATGCAGGGGACACTACGCCAGGCTCGCACCGGGCACCCGGCCGACTGCAGAATCAGCGGCAACTCCGCTGCCAGATGGACCTACAATGGGTTTCCGCCAAACCCCTCTGGGGTACGCCCCCGGCGCTACGACGCACCACGCACTGAACGCGAATGAGAGAGGAAGAAACAGAACATGCTCAACAAAGTGATCCTGATCGGCCGCCTCGGCAACGATCCTGAAATCCGAACCACCCAGTCCGGCCAGACGCTCGCCACCTTCAACGTCGCCACCAACCGCCGCTGGCGCGACCGCGACGGGAATCGCCAGGAAGAAACGGAGTGGCATCGCATCGTTTGCTGGGGCAGGCAGGCAGAGGTGGCAGGCCAGTACCTCAACCGAGGCAAGCTCGTCTCCGTCGAGGGACGGTTGCAGACCCGCTCCTGGGACGACCAGCAGACCGGTCAGAAGCGTTTCATGACCGAGATCGTCTGCGACAACTTCCAGATGCTGGGCAGTCGCGCCGACAACCAGGGCCAGCAGGGCTACGGGGGCCAGAGCCGCCGCGAACAGCCCCAGTCCGCGCCTCCCGACCAGGGCTTCGACGCCAGCGAACAGGACGACGACATCCCGTTCTAGGGCTTCACGCCAAGCCGGCTCTGCAGCGTCTGGAGCAGGTTCAGGGCGGCGAGGGGCGTCAGCTGGTCCACGTCGACCGCCTTCAGCGCCTCGATCACGGCCTCGTCCTCGCCGCCCCATAGCGCAAGCTGGTCCGCGCCCTGACTTGGCGGCGCTCCGGAAGCGCCGTCGACGACCCGGGGCTTGCCGGAGAAGCTGTATTGCTGCGACTCGATGTTCGAGAGCACCGCGGCGGCGCGCTCGATGACCTCGCTGGGTACCCCGGCCAGGCGCGCCACGTGCAGACCGTAGGACTTGTCGGCGCGACCTTCCGCCACCCTGTGCAGGAACAGAATCTGGTCCCGCCACTCCTTCACCGCCATTCGCGAGTTCCTGACCCGTGAAAGCGTCGCCGGCAGCCCGGTGAGTTCGTGGTAGTGGGTGGCGAAGAGGGCCAGCGAGCCGTTGTGCTCGTGCAGGCGTTCGATGATGGCCCATGCCAGGGAGAGACCGTCGTAGGTCGACGTTCCCCGGCCGACTTCGTCCAGAACAACCAGGCTGTCCGGCGTCGCGTGACGCAGGATGTTCGCGGTCTCGACCATCTCGACCATGAACGTCGATTCGCCGCGGGCCAGGTCGTCGCTGGCGCCAACGCGGGTGAAGATACGGTCGACCAGGCCGATCTCGGCGCTCTGCGCGGGGACGAAACACCCCGCGTGAGCCATCAGCACGATCAGCGCCGTCTGCCGGAGATAGGTCGACTTGCCGCCCATGTTGGGACCGGTCAGCAGGATGATCTGTTCCCGGTCCCGGTCGAGGCGAACGTCGTTCGGCACGAAGCCGGAAGCGCCCCGGACGGCCGCCGTCGATCGTTCGACCACGGGATGGCGTCCCTCGCGGATCTCGATCCTGCCTGATGTGGCCAGCATGCGGGGGCGAACGTAGTCGTAGCGGCCGGCAACTTCCGCCAGAGCCGTCAGACTGTCGAGCCGCGCCAGCGCACTCGCCAGGGTGAGCAGCCGCGACGCCTCCCGGGCGGCCTCGGCCCGGAGCGACTCGAAAATCTCCTGTTCCAGCGCTAGCTGGCCGCTCTCGGCGCCCAGGATCTGCTGTTCCAGCTTCTTCAGGTCCTCCGTGACGTAGCGTTCGGCGTTCGTCAGGGTCTGCCGGCGCACGTAGTGCTCCGGAACGCGCTCCTGCTGGGTCTTGCGCACCTCCAGGTAGTAGCCGAAGACCCGGTTGTAGCCGACCTTCAGCGAGGGGATCCCCGTCGCCTCCCGCTCGGCGGCCTCCAGAGCCGCGATGTGCCCCTTGCCGTCCCGCGCCAGAGACCGGAGCCGGTCGAGTTCGGGATCGACGCCGGCCGCGATCACGCCGCCGTCCTTCAGCGAACCCGGCGTCTCCGCCAGTATCGCGTCGAATCTCGTCCGCAGCTCGGGCAGCACGTCCGTCGTCCCCAGGCGGGCGAAAAGGTCTGCATCCAGCCCGGCAACGGCCGCGAGCGTGGCAGGGGCGTCGCGCAGCGTGTCCCGCATTGCCCCCGCCTCCCGCGGACTGATCCGCCCCAGGACGAGCCGCGACGTCAGACGCTCCAGGTCAGCCATGCCCTTGAACCGCGAGCGGAGCGACTCCCGCAACGGAATGTTCCGAAGCAGCACGTCGACCGCGTCGTGACGCTCCCGCAGGGCGCCGGCGTCGCGGAGGGGCCGGCTCAGCCAGCGCCGCAGTGTGCGGGCGCCGGGCCCCGTGCGCGTGAGGTCGAGGACGTCGACAAGGGTCCGTCCTCCCTGGTGCTGGAGGTGACGAAAGACCTCGAGATTGCGCAGCGTCGTGTCGTCCACCACCACGCAACGGTCGTCGTGCTGAACTTCCAGACCCCTTACGTGATCGATCTCCGACCTGGCTGCGCGGCGCGCGTACTCCAGCACGAGTGCCGCGGCGGCGACCGCGGCCTCGCCCTCCACCAGGCCGAATCCGCGCAGATTCTCGACCTGAAACTGCCGGCGCAAGGCCCGCTCCGCGGAGGCCGAACGCGGCGCCTCCGAGCCGTCGACCTCTGTGTGCGGGACTCCGGCCCGATCGATCCAGGCCGGAAGCTGTCCGCCCGGATCGGCGCCTGCCCTCTCGAAGTCCCCGCCGCACGTGAGAACCTCGCGTGGCGCGAGCCGTTCGAGATCGTCCACCGCGAGCGCCGCGTCCGGCCAGCGGCGCACGAAGAACTCTCCGGTAGAAACGTCGAGGAACGCGCCGGCGCCTGCCCCGCCGTTGAAGCGAATCCCGGCAAGGTAGTTCGGCCGGTTCTGATCGAGCATCTCCAGATCGCTGATCGTTCCCGGCGTCACGATCCGTGTCACTTCCCGGCGCACGAGTCCCCGGGCCTGCGCCGGATCCTCGACCTGATCGCAGACCGCGACCTTGTAGCCCGCGTCGAGCAGCCTGGCGATGTAGGACTCGACCGAATGGTGCGGCACCCCGCACATCGGCGCCTCGCTAGCGGTTCCCTTCTGGCGCGCGGTGAGGGCGACGTCGAGTACCGGCGCGGCGGTCGTGGCGTCCTCGAAGAACAGCTCGAAGAAGTCGCCCATCCGGTACAGCAGGATCGCGTCCGGATACTCGGCCTTGACCGTCAGGTAGTGCCGGAGCATCGGCGTGAGCGCCGCGATGTCCCGGTCCGGGCAGGCCGATCGACCGGCGGGTGTCCGTGCATCCCCCGCGTTCTTTGCAGCGCTCCCGTCCACGGACGATCGCCAGTATAGTGAGCGGCCATGCCTTCCGGGCCGCTGCTCGCCTTCGACACCGGCTCACCCGTCGTCAGCGTAGCGCTCGCTCTACCCGATCGGGTCGACACACTCGCCACACCTCAGGGCCGTTCGTCGCGCGAACTGATCGCGATGATCCACGAACTGCTGGCAGGCGCGGGTCTCGAAGCCCACGACCTGGGGGGAATCGGAGCGGCCAGGGGTCCCGGCAGCTTCACCGGCCTGCGGGTTGGCCTGGCCACCGCGATCGGCCTGCACCAGGCCTCCGGAGTGCGCGCGGGCGCGGTGTCCACGTTCGAGGTCCTGGCCTCGCACTACGCCGAGCGGACCGCCGCTCCGGCCCGTGTGGTCCTGGCGGTCGTCGACGCGCACCGGGACCGCTGGTTCACCCAGCGCGTGCGGCTGGGAGCCGACGGTACGGCCCGGTCCGACGGGCCGTCTGTGATCACAAGCCGGGCCGACCTGGAGCGCAGCGCGCTCCCTCTCGTCGGCCACGGAGTATCCGCTCTGGAGCTTCCGGCCGGCGCGGTCGAGGCGAGAGAACTCGCCCCGAACCTGCTGCTCCGGATGCGGAACGGTGACTTTCCCTGGGGTCTCTCGACGCTCGTCGAGCCTCTCTACCTGCGCCCGCCCGCGACGAGTGCGCCCAAGCTGGTACGCTCAAACCAGGCCACGCGGAAGGCCGGCGAACGACCACGAAGGGAGGCGCGCACCGAATGAGCGATGACGCAGTCAAGGAAGAACTTCTGGCGCAGGACGGCGAGTTCAAGAAGCTCTACGAAGAGCATCAGGCCTGTGAGAGTCAACTCGAGAAGCTGGTCGGCCGCCCCGTCCTGTCGCCGACGGATCAAACCGAGGCCAAGCGCATCAAGCTCCACAAGCTCGCTCTCAAGGACCGCATGGAGTCGATCATCCGGTCCCACGCCCTTCAGGCAGCCAGCTAGCGCCACTCTTCCGGGCGCGCCCTGCGGATGAGATTCGCTCGGGAGGCCTGGCCGTTCGTGCTGCCGTTTCTGGCCGCGGCGGCCGTCTTCTGGCCGCTCGGCTGGCACGTCGCCGCAGGCGCGATGGCCGTCCTCGGCGTCCTGCTGCTCCTCTTCTTCCGCGACCCCACGCGAAACTACGAGGGACCGCCCGACGTCGTCCTGTCTCCGGCCGAAGGAACGGTGATCGCCGTGGAGGTGATCACGGACAGCGCCCTCGGGGAGGAAGCCTGGAGGCGCATCTCCATCTTCCTGTCGGTCTTCAACGTCCATACGCAGAAGACTCCGGTCGAGGGCGTGGTGATCGGCAGCATCGCGACACCGGGAAAGAAGCTCCCCGCCTATCGCAAGGAGGCGGGCGACGTGAACGAGAATCACCTCACCCTGCTGCGCCGGTCCCAGGGCGATCTCATCGCCGTGCGCCAGATCGCCGGTCTGGTGGCCCGACGCGTCGTTGCCCATGTCCAGGCCGGTCAGCGGGTGATCCAGGGCGAACCTCTCGGCCTGATCAAGTTCGGCTCCCGGGTCGACGTGTTCGTGCCGCTGTCCTACGATCCCCTGGTCGAGAAGGGCCAGCGGGTGATCTCCGGCGAGACACCGCTCGCCATGCCCACGGACCCGTCCACACCGCCACCGGAGGACTTGCCGGTCCGGAGACCCGCGGTTCGAACCGGAAACTCTCCATGAACTGGAAACCTCGCAAGCCGAGACCGTTGCGGGCCGGGGCCTACGTGATCCCGAGCCTGTTCACCACCGCCAACATGCTGCTTGGCTTCTACGCCCTGCTGGCTGGTCTCGAAGGGCAGTTCCAGACGGCCGTGCTCATGCTGTTCGCCGCGGCCTGCCTCGACACGCTGGACGGCCGGATAGCCCGCCTGACCGGTACCGCGAGCCCATTCGGCAGGGAGTACGACTCGCTGGCCGACCTGGTGTCGTTCGGCCTCGCACCGGCGTTGCTCTGCTACCTCTGGGGCCTCCACGAACTCGGTCGCGTGGGTTTCGCGGCACCGGCCGTCTACCTGCTCTGCAACGCCGCCCGTCTGGCCCGCTTCAACGTCAGCCGCCGCACGGCCGACCCGGCCTACTTCATCGGGCTGCCGGCGCCCGCCGCCGCGGGAGCGATCGGCTCGATTCTCTTCTTCGTCGACACCCGAGGCGACTCCTTCCTTCTCCAGATCGTCGTTCTGTCCGCTCTGGTGGTGGTCGGCCTGCTCGCCGTTTCCACGTTTCGCTACGTCAGCTTCAAGGAGATCGATTTCCGGCGCCGGCGGAGTTTCCGGGTAGTGCTGGTGATCGCTTCGATCGCCGTGCTGGCGCTGATCCACATCGGTCTCTTCTTCCTGGTCGGGGCGGCCAGCTACGCGCTCTCCGGGCCTACCGCGTGGGTCGTCCGCCGCCTCAGGCGACGCCGCCGAGCAATCCGTCTTCGCGCTGCTACGCTCCGCGGCCGATGACGACCGCTCCGTCCGCTTCTTCAGACCACCGCCGGCTGACCATCCTCGGATCGGGACCCGCGGGACTCACCGCGGCCCTGTACGCCGCGCGCGCCGATCTCGCGCCGCTGGTTCTCGAGGGCGCCCAGCCCGGCGGGCAACTGACGATCACAACCGATGTCGAGAACTACCCAGGTTTCCCGAAGGGGATCATGGGGCCCGAGCTGATCGATCAGATGCGGGCGCAGGCCCAGCGTTTCGGGGCCGATACCCGCTTCGAGACGGGCCTTGCCGTGGACCTGAGCGAGCGGCCGTTCCGGCTCGAGACGGACGGCGGCGAGTACCGGACGGACGCGCTGATCATCGCCACCGGCGCCTCGGCCCGCCAACTGGGGCTGGCGTCGGAAGCGGAGCTGATGGGGTACGGCGTTTCGGCCTGCGCCACCTGCGACGGCTTCTTCTTCCGGGACAAGGAGCTGGTGGTCGTGGGGGGCGGAGACACGGCGATGGAGGAGGCAACGTTCCTGACCAAGTTCGCCAGCAGAGTGACGATCGTCCATCGCCGCGGCGAGCTGCGGGCCTCGGTCATCATGCGCGAGCGCGCGGCCGCTAACGAGAAGATCGCCTGGCGGTTCCACGCAACCGTCGAGGAGATCTACGGCACCCAGGAAGAGGGCGTTCACGGCGTGCGGCTTCGCGACCCCCGGTCCGGCGAGGAGTCTGACTTCCCCTGCCAGGGCGTCTTCATGGCGATCGGCCACAACCCGAACACCGAACTGTTCCGCGGCAAGCTGACAATGGACGATGTCGGCTACCTGAAGGTCCGCCATCCAGGCACGGCAACGGACATCGAGGGCGTCTTCGCCTGCGGCGACGTGATGGATCCGATCTACCGGCAGGCGGTCACGGCCGCTGGCACCGGCTGTCAGGCGGCGATCGACGCCGAGCGCTGGCTGAGCGACGCCGAGTGATCGCGTAGACTGCCGGCCTCAAGCGGCCACGGGAGGGAAGGCATGAAGAAGCTGGGACGCAGGGACTTTCTCGGCAAGGCCGCTCTGGCCACGGCCGGCGCCGGTACGCTCGCCGCCTGCGGGGGGCCGGCGGCAGATCCGGAAGCCGGTGGACCCGCGGTGGTGACGAGCCCGCGGCTGAACTGGCGGCTGGCGTCGAGTTTCCCCCGGGGCCTTGACACGATCTTCGGCGGCGCCGAGGTACTCGCTGATCGGGTGGAGAACCTGTCCGAGGGCCGGTTCCGAATCCGCCCCTACCCCGCCGGGGAACTCGTGCCCGGACTGGGTGTCCTGGACGCGGTTCAGCAGGGGACGGTCGAACTCGGGCACACGGCGAGCTACTACTACACCGGCAAGAATCCGGCTCTCGCCTTCGACACGGCGATGCCTTTCGGGCTCAACACCCGCCAGCAGAACGCCTGGCTCTACCACGGCGGCGGGCTCGAACTGATGCGCGAGGTCTTCGCGGACTTCAACATCGTGAACTTCCCCGCCGGCAACACCGGCGGCCAGATGGGGGGATGGTTCCGGCGCGAGGTCAACACCCTCGACGAGCTCCGCGGTCTGAAGATGCGTATCCCGGGGCTGGGCGCCGAGGTGCTGAGCCGTCTCGGGGTGACTGTCCAGACGATTCCCGGCGGAGAGATCTACCCGGCGCTGGAACGCGGCGTGGTCGATGCCGCCGAATGGGTAGGCCCCTACGACGACGAGAAGCTCGGCTTCCAGCGGGTGGCGAAGAATTACTACTACCCCGGCTGGTGGGAGCCGGGGCCGACGCTCTCCGTCTACGTGAACCAGGCCGCCTGGGACTCCCTGCCGCTCGACTACCAGGAGATCTTCCAGTCCGCCGCGGCCGAAGCCAACATCAACATGATCGCCCGCTACGACGCCGTCAACCCGGCTGCGCTCAAGCGTCTGGTCGACGGTGGCGTCACGCTGCGTCCGTTCTCCGACGAGATCATGACCGCGTCACGTGACGCCGCGTTCGAGCTGATGAACGAGAACGCGGCCGTCGACGCCGGCTACCGGAAGATCTTCGAGTCCTGGGACGAAGTCCGCCTGTCTTCGTTCCGCTGGTTCAGCACCGCAGAGCAGGCGTACGCACGTTTCTCCTTCGGCGGCTAGGCGGGCCTAGTCGATCGCGTCGTCGCCGCGGGCGTGCGCCAGCTCCCGCGCACTCGGATGGGCGGACGGCCGGAACGGCACCGCGCACACGCGCGCCTCGTCCGGTCGGCCCGGTACGGTGGCGTACTCGTCGGGCAGGTGGACCTGCAACCGGGTCCCCACCTCCGACCGGTTGACCGGCACGTAGCCCAAGGCAATGTTGCAGCCCAGCTCCGGCGCATGCCAGGGCGAGGTCAGGTAGCCGACCGGCTCGCCGCCGCTCGCGTCCGACACGAGCCAGAAGTCCGGCGCGTAGTCGTCGATCGGCAGTCCTCCCAGCGACATGCCGACCAGGACCATGGAGAACGGGGGTCGACCGGCTGCGACCTCGTCACGGATCCACTCGAGTGCCGTCCGCCCGACGTAGTCACCCTTCTTCCTGCGCGGCACCTGGTAGGCCAGGTTGCACTGGAAGGGTGTCGTCTCATGGTCCATGTCCTGTCCCCAGGACAGGATGCCGGCCTGAATGCGACGCTGATGGCCTGGCGCCGTCACCATCAGCTGGTGCCGCTCGCCCGCGCTCAGCACCGCGCCCCACAGCCTCTCGGCATGAAGCGTCGCATCCCGGAGGTAGATCTCGTAGCCCTTCTCGCCCGAGAAGCCCGTCTGGGAGATGACGACCGGGCAACCCCCGATCCGTGCTTCGAGAAGACCGTAGTAGGGGATTCTCCGAATCCGCTCACCGACGAGGTCGACCATCAGCGCGAGAGACTTCGGCCCCTGAATCTGCAGCGGACAGACATCGATCTCGTCGATCTCCACATCCATCCGCATCCCGACGTTGACGCCCTGCAGCCAGAACAGGATGTCGGAATCCGCCAGCGAGAACCAGAACTCGTCCTGGGACAGACGAAGCAGGACCGGGTCGTTCAGGATCCCGCCTTTCTCGTTGCAGAGAATGACGTACTTGCCGCGCATCGGCCGAATGCGGGTGGCGTCGCGGGTGATCACGTAGTCGATGAACCGCTCCGCCTCCGGTCCCTTGACCCGGATCTGCCGTTCGACCGCAACGTTCCACATCGTGACGTGCTTCGTCAGGGCCTCGTGCTCCACCGCTGCGCCGCCATCCTCCGCCCGCACGTAGCCTCGCGGATGGTAGACGCGGTTGTAGATCGTGGCCCGCCAGCAGCCCGCCTGGTGCGAGAGATGCCAGTACGGCGACTTGCGCACGCGAGTGGAAACCAGCAGCTCCACGGGCGTCCGGCCGCTCTGGCGCAGGTTGATCGGGACGATGCGGTCCGACTGGTCGACGCTGCGCGGCTGACCGCTCATGGCTCCTCCTCTTGCGCCGAGCGTCTCGGCTACCATGACCTGCGGGATCGATGACGGAAGTTACCACCGGAGCGCCCCCTCGACGCGCCATCCCGGAACAGCCCGCTCGCGTCAGGATCGCCGTCATCGGCGCCGGAATCGTCGGCAACAGCGTCGCCGGTCATCTGGCGAAACTCGGCTGGACGGACCTGGTGCTGATCGACAAGGGTCCTCTGCCGAATCCGGGCGGATCGACCGGCCACGCGTCGAACTTCATCTTCCCCACGGATCACCATCGCGAGATCGCGCTGCTGACCCTGGAGAGCCAGCGCCAGTACGCGGCCCTTGGCGTGAACATCCGCTGCGGCGGGATCGAGGTAGCCCGCAGCCGGGAGCGCATGGAGGAGCTGCGCCGCCGGATGACCTCGGCGCGGACCTGGGGCATCGAGGCCGAGCTCCTGACTCCGACCGAGGTCGTTGCCATGGCGCCGTTCGTCAACGGCGAGGCCATTCTGGGCGGCTTCTACACTCCGGAGGCGTCCGTCGTGGATCCGGTCCGGGCAGGGACCATCCTGCGCGAACGGGCGGAGGCGGAAGGCGTACTGACCGTGCTGGAGAACACGGAGGTGCTCGGCCTGGAGGTGGAGACGCGGCCGTTCCGTCGCCCCGCGATCGCCGCCGTCGTCACGTCGCGCGGCACGATCGAGGTCGAGCACGTGGTCATCGCCTGCGGCGTCTGGAGTCCGTGCGTCGCCGCGATGGCCGGAGCGACGATTCCCCTGACGCCGGCGGTACACCAGATGGTCGACCTGGGCCCGATCGATCTCCTCCGAGAGACGGGCAAAGAGATCGCGTTCCCGATCGTGCGCGACATGGACACCTTCATGTACGAGAGGCAGAGACACGACGCGATGGAGATCGGCTCCTACGCCCACGAGCCGATTCTGGTGCCGCCCGACGACATTCCCTCGATCGCCGAAGCGGAGCGCACGCCAACCGAAATGCCCTTCACCGCGAAGCACTTCGCCCCACAACTCGGGCACGCCCGAGACCTGATGGGCGAACTGCTCACAGGCGCCCCCGTGCGATACGCCGTGAACGGGCTACTGTCGCTGACTCCGGACGCGCAGCAGGTGCTGGGCGAAACCGCCGAAGTGGAACGACTCTGGTCGGCCGCGTCGGTGTGGATCAAGGAGGGACCCGGAAGCGGGCGCCTGATTGCCGAGTGGATCACGTACGGCTACCCGCGCCTGTGCGACCCGCACGGATCGGACGTCACCCGCTTCCAGCCGCACGAACGGACGCAGCGGCATATCCAGGAGCGCTGCAGGGAGCACTTCAACAAGACCTACGGCATCGTCCACCCACGCGAGCAGTGGGAGTCGGCGCGCGGCGTTCACCGCGCGCCGTTCCACGATCGGACGGCCGCCCTCGGCGCCGAGTTCCACGAGGCTCGCGGATGGGAGCGTCCCCAGTGGTACGCGTCGAACCAGGATCTCGTCGCACGCTACGGCGTGTCCGATCGGCCTTGCGAGTGGGACCGTCGCTGGTGGTCGCCGATCATCGACGCGGAGCATCTGCACCTGCGCCAGAAAGCGGGCATCGTCGACCTGAGCGCCTTCCAGATCTTCGACGTGTCGGGACCCGGCGTCGTTCCGTACCTGGAACGCCTGACGGTGAACCGCTGCGACCGTCCCGTGGGCCGGTCGATCTACACGCCTCTCCTGACGCCCGGGGGCGGAATACGCGCCGACCTGACGATCCTGCGACTGGCCCACGATCGGTTTCGCATCGTCACCGGCGCACTGGACGGCGCCCGCGACAGGGTCTGGTTCGAGCGCCACCTTCCCGAGGACGGCTCCGTTCAGTTCGAGGACCGCTCCACCGTCATGTGCACGATCGGCGTCTGGGGGCCGCGCGCCGAATCGCTTGTCGCCAGGATTGCCGATGTCCCCTGCTCGCAGGAGGCGTTCCCGTACGGCACCGGGCGAGAGGTGGTGATCGGAGGGAACCGGGCGACGATGCTCCGCATCTCCTACGTCGGCGAGAACGGCTGGGAGATCTACGCACCGGTGTCCCGCGGCGCCCAACTGTGGGATGCGATCCGGGAGGCCGGTCGCGATCTGGACGCCCGTCCAGTCGGAATCGGCGTCTACGGCACAACCGGCCGCCTGGAGAAGGGGTACGCCATGATGGGCGCCGACCTGACCTCGGAGTACTCCCCGGTGGAGGCCGGTCTGGCCCGGCCGGGCGTCAAGAAAGCGGACTTCATCGGCAAGGCGGCCTACCTGAAGGCGCGCGCGGAGGGTCCCGCGGCGAAGCTGTGCACGCTGACGATCGACGATCCGGCCGACGGTTCCGGGACGCCTCGCTTCCCCACGGGCGGCAGCGAACCGATCCTCACGACGGGCGGAGAGCGCATCATCGACTCCCGGGGACGGGAGTCCCGCGTCACCTCCGCCGGCATGGGACCGTCCGTTGGAAGATACCTGCTGATGGCCTACCTGCCGATCGAGCGTGCAACGCCCGGTAACCAGCTGCAGTTGCTCTACATGAACGAACGCTTCCCCGTGACGGTGGCCAGACGAACCATGTTCGATCCCGGGAACGCCCGCATGAAGACTTAGCCGGCTGGATCGCTACAGCAGCGCCGTCACCAGTTCCGGATAGAGGCAGATCAGCGCCAGCCCGATGAGCTGGATGACGATGAAGGGGATCACGCCCCGATACATCTGGACCGTCGTGATCCGGCGCGGCGCCACGCCGCGCAGGTAGAAGATCGCGAAGCCGAAGGGCGGCGTGAGGAACGACGTCTGCAGGTTCATGCCGATCATCACGCCGAACCACACCATGTCGACGTCGAGGATGCGCGCCGCCGGCGCGATCAGCGGGATGACGATGAAGGCGATCTCGAAGAAGTCGATGAAGAAGCCGAGGATGAAGATCGCGAGATTCGCGACGATCAGCAGGCCGATCTTCCCGCCCGGCAGGCCGGTCAGCAGGTCTTCGATCCAGATGTCGCCGTAGAGGCCCCGGAAAACGAGCGCGAAGGCGGTCGAGCCGATGAGCAGGAAGATGACCATCGTGGTCAGCTTCGCCGTCGCGTCCATCGTCTCCTTCACGGCCTTCATCGTCAGCCGCCCGCGCGAGAGGGCCAGCGCGATGGCGCCGACCGCGCCCAGGGCACCCGCCTCGGTCGGTGTCGCGATGCCGGCGAAGATGCTCCCGAGGACGACCAGGATCAGCACCATGGGCGGCAGCATGACCACGGCCACCTGGCGCGCCAGTGCGGCGCCGTCGAGCGTCCGCTCCTCGGCCGGCAAGGCCGGCGCGGCGGCAGGCTTCGCGATCGCGACGCCGGTGACGTACACCGCATAGAAACCCGCCAGCATCAGGCCTGGAATCAGGGAGCCGATGAACAGGTCGCCAACGGAGATGCCGAGCTGGTCGGCAAGCACCACCAGCACGACACTGGGCGGGATGATCTGGCCCAAGGTTCCGGCGGCGCTGATCACGCCGGTGGCGAGCATCGGCGAGTAGTCGTAGCGCAGCATGACCGGCAGCGAGATCAGGCCCATCGCCACCACAGAGGCGCCGACCACGCCGGTGGCGGCGGCGAGCATCGCGCCGACCACGACGACCGCCAGGGCCAGACCGCCGCGTAGCCGGCCGAACAGCATGCCGATCGTGCGCAGCAGATCCTCCGCGAGCTGCGACTTCTCCAGCATCGTGCCCATGAAGATGAAGAACGGCACCGCCAGCAGGACTCCGTTCGACATGACGCCGAAGACCCGCTCGGGAAAGGCGTAGAGCAGGTTCCAGGAGAAGAGCCCGAGCTCGATGCCGATGACGGCGAAGATCAGCGCGGTCCCGCCGAGCGAGAAGGCGACCGGATAGCCCGCGAAGATGAACAGGAAGACGACCACGAACATCAGCGGGCCGAGGAAGTCGCCGCTCACAGCAACCCCTCCTGCTGCAGATCCTCTTCCTCGGCCCCGGCCTTGAGCGCGCGCAGGCGCAGCCAGTTCCGCGCCGCCTCCGCCAGCCCCTGCAGGGCGAGGAGCGTGAACGCCACCAGCAGCACGCTCTTGATCGGATACCGCGGCAGACCGCCCGGATCGGACGACACCTCCAGCACCGCCCAGGAGTTCCGTACCGCCGGCCAGGACATGACGAGTCCGAAGACCGCGAACGGGATCAGGAACAGCAGCGAGCCCCAGAGGTCGATCCGCCGCCGCCAGCGCTCCGGCAGCCGGCTGAAGATCACGTCGACCCGAACGTGGGCGCCCGTCAGCAGCGCGTACGCGGCGCCCAGCAGGAAGACCAGGCTGAACATGTACCACTGGAGTTCGAGGTAGGCGTTCGAACTGAGGTTCCAGCCGGTGAACCGGCCGAGGTAGCGCACCACCGCGTTGTACGCTCCGACCGCGACCATGGCGAGGGTGAGCCAGGAGACCGCGACGCCAAGGCGTGTGTTCAGACGATCCGTCCAGGCCACGAAACGTGCCAGAAAGCCGCCCGGGGTTGGTGCTGACGCCATGAGCGCGGGCAGGCTACCACCAGCACCCTGGCCGTGATGGGCGCTCCGGGGACCGCCCTTCCCCGCCGGTTCGCGCGGCTGACGGCGCTCAATACGGCGTCCAATCTCACCGTGCCGCTGGCCGGTCTGGCCGACACTGTGATGCTCGGCCGGCTCGACGACGTCCGCTTCCTGGCCGGCGTCGTTCTCGCGGCCCTCATCTTCGACTACCTCTACTTCGGCTGCGCCTTCCTGCGCATGAGCACCACCGGCCTGACGGCCCAGGCCTGGGGACGCGCAGACGCCGGCGAGGTGTCGGCGCACCTCTACCGCGCCCTGCTGCTGGCGGCGGCGCTCGGCCTCGCGGCCATAGCGCTCCGGGACCCGCTTGGCGACGCCGGCTTCGGACTCCTGTCCGGCCCGGCCGGCGTGGAGGAGGCCGGCCGCCGCTACTACGACGCGCGCATCTGGGGCGCGCCGGCGGCCTTCGCCAACCTGGCGCTGGTGGGCTGGTTCCTCGGCCGCGGCGAGGCCGCGAGGGCCCTGCTCCTGGTCGTACTGGCCAACCTCGGCAACATCGCGCTCAACTGGTGGTTCATTGTCCACCTCGGCTGGGCCGCGTTCGGCGCCGGCGTCGCCACTGCCGCGGCTCAGTGGCTGAGCGCCGCCGCCGGCCTGATCCTTGCGCTTGCGGCCGCAGGGCCGCTTCCAGCCTGGCCCACCCTCTTCGACCGGGCCGCGCTGCGCCAGATCCTCGCGCTGAGTGGACACCTGGTGATCCGCACGCTGCTCCTGGTCACCGCCTTCGCCGTGTTCACCAACGCGAGCGCGCTCTTCGGCGCCGCCCGGCTGGCCGCCAACGGCGTCATTCTTCGCGTGTTGAGCCTCGCCTCGTACTTCGTCGACGGGGCGGCCTTCGCCGGCGAAACGCTCGCCGGCATGGCCTTCGGCGCCGGCGACCGCCGCGAGTTGCGGCGCGTCCTGCTCCTGACGCTGGCGGCGGCCATCGGCTGCGCCACCGTCTTTCTCGTCCCGGCGCTGGCCTTTCCCGATGCCGTCTACGCCCTGCTCGTCGACCACGAGGATGTCGCGGCGCTGGCGGCGGACAGCAACGTCTGGCTACTGCCGGTGCTCCTCTTCGCCGCCCTCGCCTACGCCTTCGACGGATTCTTCCTCGGCCTGACGCGGGGCAGGCTGCTCAGCCGCGCGATGGCGGTCAGCCTCGGGGTCGGCTTCGCTCCCCTCGCCTGGGCGGCGGTCCACTTCCGGGACCCGGACCTTCTCTGGCTCAGCATGGCCGGTCTGATGGCGGCGAGGGCGGGAACGCTCGGCTACGCGGCGCGCCGGTACCTCGTGCCGGATCGTGGCGGCGCCTGAGACCTCGCCGGCAACCAGGGCGGGGGCTACACTCCGGGCCGCCAGCACAACGTCCACCAGCCTCGGGGAGGCCGAACGCAGATGGGAAAGCTCGAAGGAAAGATCGCCCTGGTAACCGGCGGCGGCACCGGCATCGGCCGGGCGACCGCATTGCTCTTCGCCCGCGAAGGCGCGTCGATCATCGTTTCGGGACGACGGCTCGAGCCGCTCGAGGCGGTCGTTTCCGAGATCGAGGCCGCCGGCGGCAACGCCCGGGCTCACTCGGCCGACATGGAGAACCCGGAGGCCGTCCGGGGCCTCGCGGCCGCCATCCTCGATCGTCATGCCACGGTCGACGTCCTGGTCCACAACGCGGGGCACAGCTCGAAGGTGCGGAGCGCACGCTACATCTCGCAGGAGGAATGGGACAGCGTGATGGCGGTCAACGCGACCGGTCCGGCGATGCTGACCAAGGCGCTGCTGCCGGCCATGCTCGACCACGGCGGCGCCACCGTGATCATGGTCTCGTCGATGGCGGCGATCCGGCCGGGCGTCATGGCCGGCACCGCCTACGGCGCCGCCAAGGCGGCTTCCAGGAACTACATCATGGGGCTCGGCGCCGAACTCCGGCAACTCGGCATCCGCGCCACCAGCGTCCTGCCCGGCGAAGTCGACACGCCGATCCTCGACAACCGGCCGCGGCCGCCGTCGGAGGAGGAACGGGCCGGGATGATGGCCTCCGAAGACATCGCCGAAGCGATCCTGGCGGCGGCGGCGCTGCCTGAGCGGACCGTGATCGAGGAAATGATCCTGATGCCGACGAGGCTCCGCGACTACTCCGCCGACATCGCCGCGGCGCGGACGCTGGGCGCACCCGAGGAGGACTAGCGAATGCCGACGATGACCGACAGCGAACGCGACGCCTTCCTCATCGAGCCCGGCATCCTGATGCGGATCGGCACCGTTTGCGACGACGGCAGACCCCTCGTGACCCCGATCTGGTTCACCTTCGAGGAGGGAGCGATCTGGTTCACGCCGCGGGAGAACTCCACCTGGTTCGCCAACCTGCGCCGCGATCCGCGGACCTGCCTCGCGATCGACGAGCAGGACCTCCCCTACCGCAAGGTCCTGGTCGAAGGCGAGGCGGAACTCGTCCACGACATCGGCGTCGACGACGTCTGGCGCGACCGCTACCGCCGCATCGCCTGCCGCTACGTCCCGGAGGACGCTGCCGAGGACTACATCCAGGCCACGATCGACCAGCCGCGGGGGCTCTACCGGCTCCCGCTCGCCCAGGCCACCGTGCGCACCTGGCGCATGCCGGTCGACGACGAGGACCAGGCCGGCATCTGGCACCAGCGCTACTACCGGCCGGGCACGTTCCTCAGCCGCTGACGCGGGCCCGCGACGCCTACTCGGCGGGCGCCTTCCTGTGCACGATGGCCGCCCCGATCACGCCGCCGATCGTCGAGAACGCGACGTTGATGATCAGGGAGAAGGCGACGATCGCGATGACGCCGAGGCCGGCGATCGCACTGAAGAGCCCCAGGGCCTCGAAGTCCTCCGCGGACTCCGCAGCCAGAGCCCCGATCCCCATCACGCCCGTGATGCCCCCAAGGATCAGGAGCGCCAGAAGAATGCTGAGCACGGATCCGAAGACGCCCGCCAGCGCGCCGATCTTCGCACCTTCACCGTAGGGCGCCGCCTGAGCAGGCGGATCGTCCCTGAGCGCCAGGTAGACGGCGAGGATGCCGCCGCCGACGACCAGGGCGCAGCAGGCCAGGTTGAGCAACTGCAGGCCCGGAATCTGCGACGCGACCGCTCCGGCGCCGCCGCCGAGCGCCGCGTATCCGACTTTCTTCCCTGTCATCGAACCTCCCCTGGTGGTGAGTACATCGCCAGACTCGGACTCAAGCCGAGGGCTTCTTGTGGAAGACGGCCGCGCCGATCACGCCGCCGATCGCGGCGAACACGACATCGACCGCCAGAGACATCAGGAACCCAACGACGGCAAAGGCTCCCACGGCACCCGCCGTGTCGCCGCCCAGCGCGTCGAGGACCTCGGGCGGTATGCCCTCGATTCCCTCGAGGATCCTCAGCGTCTGTTCCATTGGATCGCCGAACAGAGCGGCGATCGGAATGAGAACGATGGCCCCCACGATGGCCGTTACGACACCAGCCAGGGCGCCGATCAGCGCGCCGTCTCCGTAGGGCGCCTTCTCGGTTGCCGGTTCGTTCCTCAGGGCCAGAAACACGGCCAGCATGCCGCCGCCGACCACCAGCGCGCAACACAGGCAGTTGACGAAGCTGAGGCCGGGAATCTGGGACGCGACTCCCGCCGCCCCGCCGCCGATGGCCGCTGCTTTCAATCTGTTCGGTGTCATGATGATGTCTCCTCAAGCAGTTTCGGGGCATGTCTTTCGGTGATCTGGTCGATCGCCGCCCAGACCAGGAGAGCGATCGGCGCGGAGGCGAGCAGAGCGGTCCCAAACCGGCTTGCCGGCGTGTTCATCGGCAACAGCCAGTCGATCGCGGTCGGCGCCAGGAAAAAGAGGATCCGCCGGGGCCTGTCGAGCAACCAGTCGCGGAACCGGCGGACGAAGGGCAGCACCGCCAGTCCCAGGGTGAAGCCGACGTAGAAGCCGAAACAACGATGGCAGACGGCGAGCGGGTGACCATGCAGGTGGAAACTGCGTTCGGCGATCTGGTGGCAGACCGGTGCGAAGAACTCGTAGAGCAGCGGCGCCACTCGCCCGTTGGAAGTGGCCGACAGCGGTGCGGCGACGACCATTCCGATCGCCAGGCAACACGCCGCGGCGACGGCGGCAGTGGTCCGGCCTGGCGTCACGAGCGCGGAGAGCCGGCGGAGCATCGGGCGCTAGTGTAGCGACTCGCCTCGGCCCGCCGTTCAAGCCGCATCGGTATGATCGCTCCGTGGGGATCGATCGGTGACGGAGTGGAACTCGATTCCCGAACTCGGCGGCCTGATCGGACAGCAGGTCCGGTTGCGCGGCTGGGTCGACGGCCGCCGTTCCAGCGGGCGGATCGGTTTCATCCGCCTGCGTGATTCGGGCGCCACCGTCCAGCTCGTCGTCAGTCGCAAGGAGGTCGATGAGGCCTCCTGGGACGTGCTCCAGCACGCCGGCCAGGAATCGACGATCGCGGCAGCGGGCACCGTGGCGGCCGACCCCCGTTCACCGGGCGGCGTCGAGGTGCAGGTGTCGTCGCTGGCCCTGGTGCACGGCACCGAGGCCTACCCCATCACGCCGAAGGAGCACGGCACGGCGTTCCTGATGGACAACCGGCACCTGTGGCTCCGCTCCAGCCGCCAGCGGGCGGTGCTGCGCATCCGCAGCGAGGTCTGCCACGCGATCCACGACTTTCACCGCGAGCGCGGCTACTACCTCGTCGACTCGCCGATCCTCACGCCCGCCGCCTGCGAAGGGACGTCGACCCTGTTCGAGACGCCGTACTTCGACCACGGCTCCGCCTACCTCAGCCAGTCCGGTCAGCTCTACCTGGAGCCGGCCGCGGCGGCCCTGGGCAAGGTCTACTGCTTCGGCCCCACCTTCCGTGCCGAGAAGTCGAAGACTCGCCGGCACCTGATGGAGTTCTGGATGGTCGAGCCGGAGGCGGCCTTCCTGAACTTCGAGGGGCTGTGCGGGCTGGCGGAGGACTTCCTCGTCTACCTGGCGGGCCGGGTGCTCGAGAACTGCGGCGAACCCCTCGCGATCCTGGAGCGCGACATCTCGAAGCTCGAGTCCATCCAGGGGCCGTTTCCGCGGCTCCGCTACGCGGAGGCGATCGACCTGCTGCAGCGGCAGGGTTCCGGGATCGAGTTCGGCGAGGATTTCGGCGCCCCGGAAGAGACGTCGATCACCCGGGAGTTCGATCGGCCGGTGATGGTCACCCACTACCCGACGTCGCTCAAGGCCTTCTACATGGAACCCGACCCGGACGATCCGTCGCTCGCCCTGGCGCTCGACGTGATCGCCCCGGAGGGCTACGGCGAGATCATCGGCGGCAGCCAGCGCATTCACGATCACGATCTGCTCCTCGCGCGGCTCAAGGAGCACGATCTGCCGCTCGACGCCTTCCAGTGGTACCTCGACATCCGCCGCTACGGCACCTTCGAGCACAGCGGCTTCGGCATGGGCGTCGAGCGGTTCGTCGCCTGGATGGCCGGCGTTCCCCACCTGCGGGAGACGATCCCCTATCCACGAACGATGGACCGGATCTACCCCTGACCGACCCGGTCGAGGCTCTCGAAGTCCGTCTCGGCCACCGGTTCGAGAACCGCGCGTTGCTCGAGCAGGCCCTCACCCACAGCTCCTTCGCCAACGAACGGGGCCTGGAGCAGGACAATGAGCGGCTGGAGTTTCTGGGCGACTCGGTGCTGGGACTGGTCGTGGCGAACCGGCTCTTCCGCAGTGATCCGTCGGCGCCCGAGGGCGTCCTGTCGCGGACGAGGTCCCACGTCGTCAGTTCCGAGGCTCTGGCCCGGCGCGCCCGGGAACTCGATCTCGGCCCGGCGCTCCGCCTTGGCCACGGCGAGGACCAGTCGGGGGGCCGCGAGAAGCCGTCTCTCCTGGCGGATGCCCTGGAAGCCGTGATCGGGGCCGTCTTCGTCGACGGCGGCCTCCCGGCCGCCCGCGATCTGGTCGAACCATGGATCGAGGCGGAGGCCGCCGAAACGATGGACGCGCTGGACGCGAAGTCGGACCTGCAGGAATCCCTCCAGAGTCAGGGGCTCGAACCTCCGTTCTACCGTCATGTCGGCCGGGACGGGCCGGATCACGATCCCGTGTTTCACGTCGAGTGCTGGGTCGGGGGCCACGCCGTGGCCGCGGCGTCCGGTCACTCGAAGAAGGAAGCCGAGCGGAGAGCGGCCGCCCGGGCACTGGCCGGCTTGAGACCGGGTCCGGCTCCCTAGGATCGTTCCCGGTTCCGCCGGCTGCTTTCCGTCCTTGTCAGTGCTGGCCAAGCCCCGGAAGGACGGAAGATGCCTATGGAGAGAAGAGTAGACTCTGCGCGCGACGGTGAACGTACGGAGCACCCTGCGCGACGAGATCGTGAAGGCACTCGATCGATGACCCTGGAAGCGGAAGGACCCACCCCGGGAGCGCAGCCTCATGACGAGGCGGCCGCCCTCAGACAGGTCAAGAGCGAACTCTCGGTGAAAATCGAACGCGAGTGCGCACACGTCGACGCGGTGCTGTCGGAGAGGATTGACGGCGTCAGGGAGCTTCTGGACCAGAGAATCAACGACCAGACCCGCCTCCTCAAAGCCGAGTTCAACGGTCTGGAAGCCAAGCTTGCTCACGAGACGGGAGCGCTACGAACCGAGATCGGCAGCGTCGCCGACAAGATGGAAACCAGCCTCGCTCACGAGACCGAGAAACTCCGAACGGAGATCGGCGGCCTCGAGGAACGGATAGAAGCCAAGCTCTGTCACGAGACGGGAACACTCAGAGCCGAAATCGCCGGCCAAAAGGAACAGATCGACACCAGGCTCGCCCACGACTTCGGAGCGGTTGGCAGGGAGTTCGAGGCGGTCGGCAGGGAGTTCGAGGCGGTCCGCAAGGAGTTCAAAGCGGTCCGCGCGGAGATCGCCGGCCTCAAGGAACTGCTGCTGGGCCGAATGGAGCAACAGGAGAAAGTCCGAGCGGCCGAGTACGCGGCGACAAAGTGGTCCATCCGTTCGCTGATGGCGGCCATGGCCTTGCTGGTCGCGATGATGGCTCGCTTCACCCTCTTTCAGTGAGCTGGAACCCCGCGACGGGTCCCGGACCATCGAGCGTGCCGCTCCTAGCAAGCCCCGACGCCGCGTCGGCCAGCGAAGCCTCAAGCAGGTAGCCGGGAGGTCGAGGTGAGGACGTTTCTGCAGCGCTGCTGGAGAGTTCCGCTGACCGCCATGTCGTTCGCTCTCTTTGGTCTTGGCGGACTCGTGCTGGGAGCCATCGTTTTCCCAGCCATTCGGATGCTGAGTCCTCGAGAAGCGACGGGGCGTCGTTGCCGCAGAGCCATCCAACGGTCCTTCCGCCTCTTCCTGGTGGTCTTGTCCGTTCTCCGGCTCATGAGGTTCGAGTTCTGCGAAGAAGAGCGCCTGCTTCATCTTCACGGTCGGCTGGTTGTCGCCAACCATCCTTCGCTGCTCGATGTCGTGGTCCTGGTCTCCCGTCTTCCCGACGCGCGCTGCGTCGTCAAACACGCCGTGTGGCGCAGCCCCTTCCTCGGCACGGTCGTGCGTCTCGCCGGCTACGTGCCGAGCGTCGACCCGCAGGACGTAGTCGACCGGACGGCCCGCCTCCTACGGGCAGGCGAGACGGTCGTGCTCTTTCCTGAAGGGACGCGAACGAGGAAGGACCGGCCTGCCGCCGTACGGCGCGGTGCGGCCTTGATTCTCTTGCGGTCTGGTCGGCCGGCGGTGCCGGTCCGCCTGAGGGTTCGCCCGCCCGCGCTCGGCAAGATGGACTCTCTCGCGCGCCTTCCGCCGGAGGCCGTTCACGTCAGGATGACCGTCGGCGAAGAGGTCCATCCGTCCACGTTCGGAAGCCACGGCAGCGAGCGCGAGAAGTCCCGGTCGGGCAGCAGGATTCTGGAGCGGGCGTTGGGCCTGCCGCCCGCGGATCGCCTGGATCCGCCCATGGCCGGCTGGTAGGGTTCTGCGTTGCTCGAAGGAGCTCCGGGGGAAGATGACGCGCGACGAGATCAAGGCCAAGCTGACTGGTTTTCTGGTCGAGATGTACGAGCTCGAACCAGACCAGGTCACCCTCAACTCCCGCCTCTACGAGGACTTGGCCCTCGACAGCATCGACGCGGTGGATCTGATCGTCCGACTCAAGGAGTTCACTCAGGCCGACATCGCTCCGGAACGAGTCAAGGAGATTCGTACGGTGGAGGACGTGGTCGACCTCGTAGCCGAGCTGTTGCAGGTCAAGTAGATTGAACGCCCTGGTCAGCGAAGTTGAGCGTCTGGAGTCCGTCGAGAACGCTCGGTTCCATGAAGGGGAACTCCTCGTCGTGCTGACCGAAGATGGCTGGGAGACTCTGGCGCACAAGGGCAAGGAGGAGCTGATTCGCGAACTGAGCGACCTTCTTGTTTCCTCGACGACTGCCGAGCAGGCCCAAGGGCGATGGCGCTTCGTGCGGCGCCTTCCCGCCGCCGGCAAGGCCAGTCGCGACTGCCCCCTGCACCCGCGCTGGGAGGAACTCGACCGCACGGCCGCGACATGGCTCGGCGAGACCGAGGTACCGGACGACCTCGCGGTCTTGGAGGGCCACTTTCCGGACGAGCCGATCGTTCCCGGCCTTGCTCAGTTGCTGTGGGCAGACACGCTCTCGCGGCGAGTCTTTGCCGGCTACGCCGCCACAACAGAAGTCCGCAACCTGAAGTTCGCGCGACTGGTCGTACCAGGCCTCAGGCTTCGACTTGAACTAGTCCACGAGATGCGGATCCGGTCTCGGGTCGCGTTCAGCTTCACTACGGGCGCAGGCACGCACAGCAGCGGCGTGCTAATCGGCCCGTAGCGTTTCCGCAATCCAGTGCCGGATCCAACCACTATCGTCCCGACATTGGACATCGAGGCGCTGATCCCGCATGCCGCGCCGATGATCCTGATCGACAGCGTCGCAGCGCAAGGACCCTCTTTGACCCGAAGCGTGGTCCGGATCGCCGAAGACTCGATGTTCTACGAGGCGCCGCACGGGGTTCCCGCCTATCTCGGCATCGAATACATCGCCCAGACCGTCGCGGCCCACGCCGGACTTCACGCCCGGCGACAGGGAGAACCCGTCCGTGTCGGTTTTCTTCTCGGCACGCGGGAGTACAAGTGCGCCGTGACTTGGTTCCGTCTAGGCTCCCGCCTCACTATCGACGTGACACCGGTCCTCGAGATGACGGACATCTCCAAGTTTCGAGGGGTCATCGAAGATCAGCTCCGGGGCAAACTGGCAGACTGCGCCGTGACCGTCTATCTGCGATCCGGCAGCGAACGGACGTCCTGATGACGGGACCGCGGCGAGCGCTCGTAACTGGGGCGTCGCGTGGCATAGGCCGCGCGGTCGCGTTGGCTCTGGCCGAGGAGGGCTTCGATGTGGCCTGTAACGCGCGAGGCAACGTGGAGGATGTCGTGGACGAGATCCGCACCCGTGGAGGTGCGGCCAGCGCTCTCCGCGGTGACGTCTCGGACCGCGACGCCATCCGGACCGCCCTCGACCGGGACATGGCGGAACGGGGCGCGTTCTATGGTGTCGTCTGCAACGCCGGCAGCCACGCAGACGCCGCGTTTCCCGCGTTAACGGAGGCGGAGTGGGACGATGTCCTGCGCTCCAATCTGGACTCCTTCTTCAACGTCGTGCAGCCGTGTGTGATGCCGATGATCCGCTTGCGCGACGGCGGTCGCATCGTTGCCATGTCGTCGGTTTCCGGCATCGCTGGCAATCGCGGACAGGTCAACTACAGCGCCGCCAAGGCGGGGCTGATCGGCGCCGTGAAAGCGCTGGCCGTCGAACTCGGAAAGAGGAGGATCACCGTGAACTGCGTCGCTCCGGGTATTGTCGGGACGGACATGAGCAAGGGCACTTCGGACGAGATCATCGAGCGGCTCGTGCCGCTTCGAAGGCGGGGAACGCCCGAGGAAGTCGCCAGCCTGGTCCGTTATCTGTTCTCCGACCTTGCCGCCTATGTGACCCGACAGGTGCTGTCGGTCAACGGGGGTATGATCTAGCCACGCCGGCTCCGTGTTCGGCCTCATCTTCCATCTCCCTGACGCCGGAACGCTTCCAGAATGAGCAAGCGGGTCGTCGTCACCGGCGTCGCCGGCATTTCGCCCATCGGCACGGACTGGGCGGCGGTGCGCGCCCGCCTGCTGGCGGGAGAGGGCGGCGTTCAACGGATGGACCAGTGGAGTGGCGTCAAGGGGTTGAGGTCCTGGCTCGGCGCTCCAGCCGACTTCGAGACACCCCTCCGCTGGCCGCGCAAGATGCGGCGGTCCATGGGCCGCGTATCGGCGATGGCCGTCCGGGCGACCGAACTGGCGCTGGAGCAGGCGGGCCTCCGAGACGATCCGGTCCTGCGATCCGGTCGAGTCGGCGTGGCGTATGGGTCCTCGATCGGCTCGACCGACAGCCTGCGGGAAGTCGGCCGCTTTCTCGCGACCGAATCGACCGAAGGCGTCACGTCGAACGTTTACGTCAAGCTGATGCCGCATACCACGACGGCGGCGATCGGCATGTTCTTCGGCCTCACGGGACGCCTCTTGCCCTCTTCCTCCGCCTGCACCTCGGGGAGCCTGTCGCTGGGCATGGCGTATGAATCGATCAGGCACGGCTACCAGGACGCGATGGTCGCCGGCGGCGCGGACGAACTCGACCTCCCGGCGGTGGCGACATTCGACACCCTGTACGCAACGAGCTGCCGCAACCAGACACCCTCGCGCACGCCGAGACCCTTCGACTCCGACCGCGACGGCCTGGTGGTCGGAGAAGGCGCCGGCACGTTCGTGCTCGAGAGCCGGCGCCATGCGCTCGACCGCGGCGCGACGATCCTGGCCGAACTAGTCGGCTTCGGCGCGAACTCCGACGGTGCCCATCCAACTCAGCCCGCGCAACGAACCATGGCCGAAGCGATGCGTCTAGCGCTCGCCGACGCCGGTCTGAGCGCGGATCAGATCGCCTACGTGAACGCCCATGGCACTGCGACCGAACTGGGAGACATCGCGGAGAGCCAGGCCACGCTGGAGGTGTTCGGCCGTCCGGTGCCGATCAGTTCGCTGAAGAGCTACATCGGTCACACGCTGGGCGCCTGTGGCAGTCTAGAGGCATGGATGAGCCTCGAAATGCTCCGGGAGAAATGGGCCGCTCCAACGATCAATCTGGAGAATCGCGACCCGCGCTGCGCCGCGCTCGGCTACGTCGTCGGCGAACCGATGCGCATCAAGGCCGACTACTTGATGACAAACAACTTCGCCTTCGGCGGCGTGAACACGTCCCTCGTGTTCAGGCTGCCGCCCAGAGAAGGAACCACTCCTCGTGAACCAGACGCCTGAGCAGAGCCGGATGGCCGTCCTCATCGTCGACGCGCTGAACCTGGAGGACATCGACCCCGCCGATATCGACCCGGAAGAGCTGATGTTCGGCGACGAAGGTCTCGCTCTCGACTCCATCGACGCGCTGGAGATCGCGGTCGCGATCGCGGAGGAGTTCGCGGTTCACTTCAGCGCCAAGGAAGAGACGACGCGAGAAGCGTTCGCCACCCTCGGCAACCTGACGGACTTCGTCATGAAAGAAGTGAATGCGCGAACGTGAGGCGCCGTCGACGGAGCCTCTGATCGACAGGTCGGGAGAGGCACCATGGGGGTACGCCAACAACCATCCGATCGCTGTCTCGCGCTTCGCCCGGGACGCGTTGCAGTGCGCCGACAACCTGCCAGACCACCCGTGGTTGATCAACGTCTGCTCTGACCGGTACCTCTTCGGAGTCGTGTTCTTCGCCGCGCTTCTCCAAGGCCGCGTCAACCTGCTGCCGTCACACCGAAGTTCGGACGCCCTGGGCGCGCTGCGCCGAGCGTATCCGGACAGCGCAATCGTCGACGATGAGACGGCGGCCGTCGCGGACTCCTCCACCCGCCTGGCGGACCCGCCCGCGGATCTGCCCCCTATCGACACGGACCAGCTTGCCGCGATCGTCTTCACCTCGGGCAGCACCGGCACCCCGAGCCCGCACCCGAAGACCTGGGGCCTGCTCAGCGACTTCCGCACCATCCACTGGCGCCGTCTGACCCGAGCACTGGAAGACGCCGGGACTTCTGCCGGCGAAGTCACGATGGTGTCGACGGTTCCGTCTTGGCACCTGTACGGGCTTGAGTGGACGCTGCTCTTGCCGAGCATCGCTCCCGTCTCGGTGCACTCCGAACGCGCGTTCTTTCCCAAAGACGTGGTCGACACGCTCGGCTCTTCAGACACTCCCACTGTCCTGGTGACGACACCGACGCACCTGCGGGCGCTGCTCAAGGCGCCCCCTCCCGCTCGCCCGGTAAGCGTCACGATCTGCGCAACCGCTCCTCTCGACACGAACCTGGCAGTCCAGGCAGAGCGTCGTCTCGGCACGCGGATTCTGGAACTCTACGGCTGCAGCGAAGTGGGAACGCTAGCTTCCCGCCGGCCTACCGAAGGTCCCGGATGGAGCTTCTTCGACTACTTCCAACTGGCTTTCTCCGAAAACGGTCTGACCGTGAGGGCGCCGCGTCTCGAAGCACCCGTCGAGCTCGCGGACCGATTCGAGCGCCTTGAGGGAGGGCGGTTCGAGTTCCTCGGGCGTTCCAACGACATCGTGAAGATCGCCGGTAAGCGGGAGTCCCTCGCCAACCTGAATGCGCTCCTGCTGGGACTCCCTGGAGTGCAGGATGGTGTGATCTTCCTACCCCAGCGCGGCGGCGAGCCGTCGGAACGGCTCGCGGCCTTCGTCGTGGCGCCGGACGTCGAGCCGCAGGACATCCGAAGAGAGATGGCGAGGCGCCTGGATCCCGCGTTCTTGCCGCGACCGATCCGCATGGTGGATGCGATCCCCCGCAACCGTACGGGCAAAACCCCTCTGGGCACGCTGACGAGCATGCTGGATGCCCGCGCCGTTCCGCTCGATGACTGATGCGGTCCACTGGCAGGCGCGTTCCGAAGCAGGCAGCCGGCTCGCCATTCGCACCGCGGCATGGGTGGCTCGACGGTTGGGCCGCAGGGTCATTCACTTCCTGCTCTACCCGACCGTCCTGTACTTCTATCTCGTGCGTGCCCCGGAACGCAGAGCCTCCCGAGCCTTCTTGAGCCGAGCCTTGAAGAGGCCGGCACGCGAAACCGACGTACTGCGACACTTCCTCAGCTTCGCCCGAGTCGCGACGGATCGCTTCTTCGCTCTCAGTCGTAGCCCGGCGGCGAGGGAAGTCAGGTTCGTCCGCGACGAGCGAATCCAAGAGGTGATGGAGGACCACAGCGCGGGCGTCTTCGTGACAGCGCACTTCGGTTCGTTCGACGCTCCCAGGATCGTCGACGCGGACCGTCGGGAGTTCGGAATTCGCATCGTCCTGGACAAGGGCGTCAACGCCCGTTTCGTCAGCGTCATGGAGGAGGTCGATCCGGCGATGGCCAAGCGGATCATCGACTCGGAACAGGGCGCGGCAGCGCTCGGCGTCTCGATCGCGGAAGCGCTCCGTGACGGCGAGTGGGTCGGGTTCATGGCGGATCGGTGCCGGCCCGGAGACCGGACCCTGTCGCTTCCCTTCCTCGGCGGCCAAGCGGCCTTCCCGCTCGGCCCGTACCTCGTGGCCTGTGCCTTCAAAGCGCCCATCATCTGCATCTTCTGCAGACTGGATCCGCCCGGGTATGAGGTCCACTGCGAGGTTCTGTGGACCGGCGGCCACATACCTAGATCACAACGAGCGAGCACGATCGCGGCGCTGGCCCGGGGATACGCGGAGAGACTTGAGCGCCACGTCCGTGCGGCTCCGTTCTCCTGGTTCAACTTCTTCGACTTCTGGGCGCAACATGCGACCGAGGCGCACCAGTCCGGCAATGGCACGACAGCCTGACGCAGGCCGCGTCGGGCGGGTGGTCGCCGCCGCCCTTGCCCTCTCGGCTGCACTTCCCGCCGCCGCCGACGAGACGGCCTGGAAGCGGCTCGCGGATCTGAGATTCCCGCGGGAGGAACGCGTCGCCTTCGCCGAGCGGCATCTGAATCGACTCTTGCGCGCACCGGCCGAACAGCGCGGCGAGCTCTGGCTCACGAGCGACGGCATCGCCGTCATGCGAGTGCATGCCCCTCGCCTCGAGGAACGCAGGATCGAAGGCGACCGGCTGGTCCTGCGTCGTCCGCACCGGCGACAAACCGATGCGGGAGACCGGGACGTCGCGCTCGACAATGGAACCGAGCGGCGGCGCAAGCTGGACCGCGACCGAGGCGCTCACCTCGTGCTGGCGATCATCCTCGACGTACTGTCCGGCGACGTCTCGGAACTCCGGCGGAGGTTCGACTCCACCTTGACCTCGCTCCATCAGTCCGCCGAAGGCCATGCTTGGGAGATTCAGCTGGTTCCGCGGGATTCCAGGTTGCGCCGTGAACTCGTCTCCGTGCGCCTGCGCGGCGCGGGCCGGCGACTCGCCTTCCTGCACCTGAGCCGCGGGGCCAAGAACTGGCGGGAGATCCGGCTTCTCTTCCCAGCCCGAGGCGACGAGAGCGTCAACTGATCTTGACGCTCGCCCGCCGCACGACTGTCCTCCTGGTCCTTGCTGCGGTTGTCGCCGGCGCGGCGACGCTTGATCTCTCGATCGGCTACGACCTCGCTTCCTTCCTGCCAGAACCCGCTGATCCCGGCCAGCGTCTGCTGGTGGAACGCCTGGGCCAGGTTTCGGGTGCCGACGCAGTCTACGTAGTTCTGCCGGAGGCCTCGGAAGCCGCGACCGAAGCGGTCGCCGCCGACCTGCGAGCGCTACCGCTGGCCCGTCGCGTCCTTCCGGAGCCGGATGTGCTCGAACCGAATCTGATCCCCCTGCCGATCTGGCGCAAACGGCTGCTGCTCCAGGACCTTCCCGCTGGCGAAGACGCCTGGCGCGAGGTCCTGGAAGCCCGCCTGGCCGACTCGGCGCTGGCCGACTCGGACGCCGCGCTGGAAATGATCGCCGCCGACCCCTTGCTGGCGAGCGTTTCGGCTCTCGAACGGATGGCCCCCGCGCGAGATCTGTTCGGAAACGGCGACAGGCGCTTGCTCCTGATTGTCCCGGCGGCCGCCATGTTCGACATCGGCGCCCATGCCGAGTTGCTCGCGGACGTGAGGCGGACGTTGGGCAGACATGGTTTCGACGACCCCCGGCTGTACGGCAGCGGCGTCTACAGCGTCGATCTGCAGGCCAGAACACAGCAAGAAGCGAAGCTGTTCAGCTTGCTGGCCACCGTCGCGCTGGCGCTTCTTCTTTTCTGGCACTTCCGTGCGCCTGCAGCAGTCGTCGCCGCCGGAGCGCCCATGCTCGCGGGCGCAGCGGCAGGCCTCGGAGTCTCCTCTCTCGTCTACGAACAGGTTCACGGCATCGCGCTCGCCTTCGGCTTCACTCTTCTGGGAGTCGCAGTGGACTACCCCCTTCATGCTCTCAGCCACCGGTCGAACCCGGGTGCCGTATGGGCGACGCTTCGCCTCGGTGTGGGCAGTACGTTGATCGCCTACTCCGTGTTCCTGGTCGGCGGCGCTGCGGGACTCCAGCAGCTTGGCGTGTTCGCCCTCTCGGGGCTCGCGGTGGCCGCGCTGGCAACCGCCTGGTTGACCGCGGGAACCGCGAGGTCCGCGCTGCCACCGACGACGGGCAGGGCGGCTCCCGCCGGTGACACCGTGCTGCGTCTCTGGCCCTGGGTCGTCGTCGCGACGGCCGCCGCGCTGCCGCTGGCCGCGCGCGGCCCGTTCCTGGACGACCTCGACGCGCTGACGCCGATACCCAGGGAAACGCTGGCCACCGACGCGGAACTTCGCCGCCAAGTGGGGACCAACAACATGCGTCATGTGGCGGCGACCCGCGCCGCGGATCTTGAGGCCGCCCTTCGGCTCACGGAAGCAGCCGCCGCACGTCTCGACGATGCGCTACTGGCTGGTGAACTCGAGGCTCACCGGAGCATCTCGCCGCTGCTGCCCAGCAGATCGCGCCAGAGCGAGCGAATGGACGGAATCCGCCAGTTCCTTGCCGGCGGCGGCATACGGGCGGGCGCATTCGCACACGCCGCGGCCGAACTGTCCTTCGGCGGGGACGCGTTCCTGCCTTTCCATGACGATGCCGTCGCCTTCGAACGAAGTCCGGAGTGGCTCTCGGTCGACGATCTGCTGAACCACCCGGAACTCGCCTCACTGACAGGGCTCTACGTCCTGGACACGTCCGCGGGCTGGATGAGTCTCACGTTCCTGAGCGGTATCACCGACCACGATGCCGTAGCCGACAGGCTGAACGGCCTGGACGGGGTTCAGCTCGTCGACCTCGTGGAAGCTTCCCGCACACTCGTGGTGGACCTCCGGAACAGAATCTCGATCCTGCTCACGGCTGCGCTCTCGGCCGCGGGGGTCGCTCTCTGGTTGTTGACCCGGGATCGCCGTCGTTCGGTCTGGTTGCTCGGGAACGTCGCCGCCGCGTTGGCGGTCTCTGCATGTCTCGGAGTATGGCTGCGGGGTGGTCTCTCGCCTTTCGACCTGATGGCGCTGGCACTCGTAGCCGGGCTCAGTCTGGACTACGGTCTGTTTCACAGCCGAACGCCGGCCGACCCGGCGGACGCCCTCGAAACGGAAGCCGCGGTATTGATCTGTGCGCTCTCTAGCTTCGTCGTTTTCGCGCTCCTGGCCTTCTCCAGGATTCCGGTTCTCGCAGGAATCGGCCAGACGGTCGCGGCCGGAGTGGCTGCGGCGTACTTCCTGACGCGCTTCGGACGCTATCCGAAGCCCGGAACCTGACCGAGCGACCGCCCCGCGAAGCCGTCCGCATCCTCCCCCAGGATGCATCGGACACCGGTCGCCGCCGCTTGCAGCCGCTCGACGTTACGTGTCAACCGCTTCTCGTCGTCGCCCGGGTCGCCTTCCACCAGATCGAGCTGCAACTCGTGGAACAGAGGCACGGCGTGGTGGTCGAAGAAGCGGCCTTCGCCGCCCACGCGACGGGCGTTCGCGGCTTGGTCGCGGAACAGCCTCTGCACGCGAGCGTGCAGGGCCGCGGCCCGCTGCAACAAGTTCTCGTTGCGCCGCATGAACTCCAGGTCGGTGAACCTGCCCGAGAAGAACAGCTTGGCGAGGATCGACCAGTAGAATGCGTAGTCCCACAGGGTCTTCGCGACGATCAATCTCCGGTCTCCGAATCCCGCGTACTGCCCGCGGTACAAGAGCATCGTGTTCAGGAAGAAGGCCTGGTAGTTCCGCTGGTAGTTGTCCACCCGCTCGGCCGGGAATCCGCGCGCGATCAGGTCGACCACATAGGTGTTGGCCAAGGCGATGAAGTCGCCGCCGGGCGAGTAGAAGGGATCGGCGAACAGGCTGGCGTCGCCAGTCGTCGCCCAACCGTCTTCCGAGAACACCTGGGAGTTGCCGACGGCGTAGTTTTGCAAGACGCAGTGGTCGAGAGCCTCCCCGTCAGCCAGTTCGGCGGCCACCAGCGGGTGTTCCAGGCGCAGCCAGCGCACCAGGTCGGCGCGACCGCGGACTTCATCCAGAGGCACTCGCGCGGGATCGAAGACGAGGCCCACGCTGGTCGCTCCGGAAGCAAGCGGAATCAGCCAGAGCCAGTATCCCGGACCGGTGAAGTGAACGGTGCTGGCGCAGCGCGGAAGTTCCCCTGAACATCGGGACAGCCAGTCGCCGTCGGTGCTCAGCGACTCGACGTCCACTCTCCCGCGAAGCCGGAACCAGACGGCGTGGTGCCGGTGACGAGCCGGACGCGCGGTCCCTCGGGACCGGCGTAGAAACCCGCGACGACCGCTGGCGTCGATCAGGTACCTGCAACGGAGCGTCGTCTCCCTTCCCTCGCCCGGGTTCCGAAGGACGACCCGGTGCGCCCCGCGGTGGACTTCAATCGACCGCACCGTGGTTCCATCGTGAAGCGCGCCGACCCCGCTCCAGGTCCGGGCCAGATGATTCTCGAAGCGGCCCCGGTCCAGTTGGTACGTGGGTATCGGAAGCGGTGCGCTCGGTCCGATCTCGTCATAGGCGGCCACATCGCGGGCGATGGGGACGTCGCCTCGGCAGAAAAGGCGCAGACCGAACTTCCGCAACTGCTCGCGATCGAGGTGTTCCGCGAGACCAAGATCCCGAGCCAGGTAGTGAGACGTAATCTCGACCGTGGACTCGCCAACCTTGTGCGCGGCCTCGGGCACCGGAAAGCGGCTGCGCTCGACCACGGCGATGTCGAGGGCGGGAAGTCGCCGGCCAAGATCGCGAGCGAGGGTCAGCCCCGCGAGCCCACCACCCACGATACACACGTCGTGGCGTTGCACGGAGTCAGTCATGCCAGCCACGACCGCCGCCAAGACGTAGATCGACTCCACAACACGGACCGGCGGCGAAGCAGAGCGACCCGCGCCGCGACGGAGCGCCTTCAGGGACCGCAAGCCGATCCGCGAGCGTCAGCGCGCATCCCATCGGATTCGCCTGCCCTAGCCACTCCAGACCGACGGGAAGAGGGGTCTTCCGGAGCGAGCCCGTCCTGAACCTGATCTCCGCAAGCAGGCAGGGGCGGTGCCGTGCCACGCCGGCGGCCGGTTCCAGAACGAAGGCTGCCGCGAGCGTCTGTCGAACGTCCGCGACGGCAGTGAGCGGCGGCGTCGTCGCGATGTCGCACGCAACGAAGAGCACCGGACCGCGCGCTGCGACCGACTGACTGGCCGCCTCCAGCAATCCGACACCGAAGCTCTCCAGGAAGGCTCCGACGAACGTGCTCGGCAAGCGATTGCCGGCGCTGATCGTCCAGTAGCCCGATGCCGCGTTGTGAACCGAGTTATGGAACCTGGTCGGTGACAGCACCTTCGTAGGCTGCGCCAGCCGACGGCACATGTACTCCGTGACCGCCGTGTCGCCGAGTGCGGACGCGAAGACGGAAGGCACGGCGTCCTTCGAAACGCCGGCCACCTCGCAGGCCTGGTGGGCGACCTCGACGCCCAGATTGATCATCAAGCCAGCTCTGCGCCTCTCTCGCGCAGGCAACGACGCGGGTCTTGGCACCTTGAACTCGCTGACCTCGAGACCGGCGAAACCAGCCTCTCTTGCTGCCCTGAACTCGGCGAAGTTGGTCAATCCCCGCGTCCAGAGGCCGACGCCGGTGATCGCCACCCCAAACGCCGGCCGAGTCACCGGCCGAACGCCACCGAGCAGTTGGAACCGCCGAACCCGAAGGAGTTCGTCAGCGCGACATCGATGGGGCGTCTCACGTTCTCCAGCAGCAAGTCGAACGGTGCATCGGGAGTCGTCGTGTTCCTGGTGCCCGGCACGAGGCCGGTGGCGAGGGCCTCAAGGCACAGCACTGCCTCCACGATGCCGCTCGCCCCAAGCGCGTGACCCGTCCAGCCCTTCGTGGCACTGGCCAGCACGTCGCCTTCGATCATCGCCGCACACACTTTTCCTTCGACCTCGTCGTTGCCCTGGGTTCCGGTGCCGTGGAGATTCAGGTAGTCGACTTCGCTCATCGAGATTCCGGCGTCGGCCAGCGCCCGCTCCATCGCGAGCCGGGCGCCCAGGCCTTCCGGGTGGCTGCTGGACATGTGGTGCGCGTCGCAGCTCTCGCCCGCCCCAAGCAGCCGAAGATCTCCCGGCGCCGCTTGCCGGGATAACAGGACGAACCCTGCGGCTTCGCCGAGACTGATGCCCATCCGATCCTCCGAGAAGGGTCGGCAAGGCTCGGGCGAAACGAGCTGCAGCGAGTGGAACCCGTGGATCACGCTGAGGCAGAGGCTGTCGGCACCTCCAACCACGACGGCATCGACGAGATCCTGCTCCAGCCAGCGCTTCGCGATGGCGAACACCTTGGCGCTGGACGCGCAAGCGGCGCTGACTGTGATCCTCGGACCCTCGATTCCCAACCGTTCGGCCGCGAAGGCCGTCGGAGCATGGGGATTGTGCACCTCGGGCTGGCGGTACCGGGGGAGAAACTCGCTGTCGTCCTCAAGACGCCGATACGCCTCCTCGGTCCGGTCAATAGCGGAGGTGCTCGTGCCCAAGACGAGCCCCAGGCGATCGTGCTCCACTTGCTCCCGAACTTCGGCGACGGCATCGGCGAAACTGTCCTGCTGCAGCCCGAACTCCACGAGACGCGTGTTCTGGCTCCATCGATCCGGCGGTACTTCGACCGACTCCGGCAGATCGACCCGGCCGAGAAAGCACGGAACGTCGCTGCCCGGCCACTCCCGGTCATCCAGACCAGTTCGGTTCGCTCGGAGAGAGGCCCGCAAGGCACCGATCCCCGCCCCCAACGCTGAGGTCAGGGTGTAGGCCTTCACGTACACGCTCACAGGGTAGCCTCCAACGGAACGCGGCGGGACAGCGGGGGTCTCGCTCCAGGCAGCCAAGGCCCAAACCAGCGCTCTCCTGGACGTGGGCTCATGACCGGCGATATCCTATCCGCCGTTCCGGGCAACGTCGCCTGGGAGCGCGCCCAACCCGGAAGTCCCATGCGCTCAGCCTCAACCGCCACCGACGTCATCAACCGCGCGCTGGCGGGGCTGTTCGGCGAGCCTGCACCTTGGTGAGGTTCTGAGGTTGGCGACGTTCCTCAACGCAGCGCCCTTGAACGCCGTCACGGCGCTGGCGCTCCTTTCCTATCCCTTCCTGGTCTACCTGCTGCTGGACCGCGTGTCGCCTGCCTTGATGATTGTCGGTCTGGGCATCCTGGGCGCCACCCGAATCGCGACCGGGAGTTCCATCCACCACAAGCACCGGACGCTCCTGCTGGTCCTGTTGGCCCTGTTCTGCATGGTGGCCGTTCTGGATGCTCGTTGGGAGTGGGTAAAGCTGTATCCTGTTCTCGTCAATGCCGCAGGTGGTGCCTGGTTTGTATGGACCCTGATCCGCCCGCCCTCGGCGGCGGAGCGTCTCGCGCGGCTCGCGAATCCCAGGGAGCAGTTCGACCGGCGCAAGTCGGCGTACACGAAGCGCGTCACGCAAGTTTGGGTCGTCTTCTTCTTGTTCAATGGCAGCGCCGCAATGTACACGGCCTTTGCGGCATCGACCGGCGTCTGGACGATCTACAACGGACTGATCAGCTACCTGCTGATCGGACTGTTGCTTGGAGGCGAGTACGTGTTCCGCCGCTGGTATCGGAAACGCCACTTTGCAGGCATCGAGGCATGCCGGAGCGCTACCATCTCCTGATCCCCCACTACTGCCACGTCGATCAACTCGCGGGGTTCCTCCCTCAACTAGCGACTACCGGCCTGCCGGCACTCATTGTCGACGACGGTAGCGATTCCAGCACCCGCCGGCGGCTGCGCGGGTTGATCGCGGGTCACCCCTGGGCGTCACTACTCGAACGGAACCGGAACGGTGGCAAGGGCGCGGCGATGATCACGGGCATGAAACACCTGCACGCTCAGGGCGCCACGCACGTCATCTCTCTGGACGCCGACGGCCAGCACGATCCAGCCGAGATCGCTCGACTTCGACTAGCTTCGCAGCGGCACCCGGCACGAGTGATCTCCGGCAAACCGGTCTTCGGGGACGACATGCCCAAGGTTCGCTTACACGGCCGGAAGCTCACCAACGTGTTGGCCCGGTTGGCGGCGGGCGGCGGCCACGTAGAGGACGCGATGTGCGGACTTCGGCTCTACCCATTGGCTTCCGTGTTGCCTCTCTTCGCGACTCTCGGAACGCGAGTCCGCATGGAGTTCGATGTCGAGATCCTGGTCAGGGCCTGCTGGGCCGGCCTTGAGTTGGAGTTCATACCGACACGAGTCGTGTATCCGCAAGATGGCCGTTCTCATTTCCGCCTGTTCGCCGACAACGCCAGGTTCTGCCGCATGCACACGGTCCTGATCCTCCAGGCGCTTCGCCGTCTACTGAACCCCGGGCATCGTACCCGGCAACACCGCGGCGCATGAAGTCGAGCGGCACCGGGGGTCGTCGCGCTCTCTGGAGAAGGCGCTGGCCTGACCATCCCGCCCTGCGGGCGCAGGCTACGCTCGACGTGCCCTTTCAGGACGCGGACCCGACCGGCGTTGCTTGGCACGGAAACTACTTTCGGTACTACGAGACGGCACGCTCCGCGCTACTCGACAAGCTTGGCTTCAGCTATCGTCACCTCGGTGCCCAAGGTCAACTCTGGCCTATCGTCGACACACGCGTTCGTTTCCGCAAGAGCATTCCCTATGGAGACTCGATCACCGTGTCGGCGCAACTCGTGGAGTGGGAGTTTCGTCTGAAGATCTACTACGAGATCCGCAGGTTAGACGGAGAGCTCGCGAACGAGGCCTTCACCGTACAAGTGCCCGTTGATGCCGCCTCGGAGGAACTGATCGTTGGAATGCCCCGTTTTCTTCGTAACCGAATCGCCGAAGTAGTCGGGTGAGAACTCCCACCACGCAGCCGTCCCTCTACCTCCGATACCAACCACACCAAGCTCAGCCAAAGGAGCCTGCATGAAACTGACCCCCTTCCTCATTGCCGCGGCGCTGCTTGCCGTTGGCTCGCCCACGCATGCCGCCGCCCCAATCGTCGACATCGAGAACGCGCCTGTTCCCGTCGGACTCAACATGGAGCAGATTCAGCAACGACTGATTGCCGGTGTGCTGAGTCGGCGGGGTTGGACCGTACAGGCGGCCGCGGCGGGCCACATTGAGGCCCGGCTTTCCGTGCGATCACATCTGGCCTTCGTGGACATCACGTTCGACGAAGCCACCTACTCCATCACCTACAAGGACAGCCACAACCTCGACTACAAGCCCAAGAAACGGAGAATCCACGCGAACTACAACAAGTGGATCGCCAACCTGAACGCGGAGCTTCAGAGGAGCCTCTTCACCCCGATCGCGGACCCGACAGTCGGATCCGGCACCACGCCGACAACAACAGCGAGACCTGGGGGCGTAGCCGCACCCGTCACCACCGGCTCTTACGGGGGCGGAGTCGTGACTGTCCCGGCCACGATCGACCTCTCCCCGAGTGTGAACGCGCCGAAAGCAGTTTCAGAGTGTCGAATCGACGTGTTGCTCGCTCAATGGCTGGCCGACCATTCACCAGCCATCGAGATAGGTGATCTCGGAAGCGCCGGGCACTACCTGGACCTCGCCATCACGGAGATCCACATGCCTGGCGGCGGCGGCTGGTCCGGCCCGAAGTGGATGGAACTGTCCGGGACGCTGCGAGAAAGCGCTGGCGCAGTCGTCTCGTCCTTCCGAGCCAAGCGCTTCAGTCTGGTAAGGCTCAACCTCCCGGGGGCTACCTGTCGAACGCTGCAACGGGCAGGCAAGGCGATCGCACGGGACGTCGGCCAGTGGCTGCGGAACCCTCTGGATGGTGCCGAACTCGGTGACGCGCGCTGATCGGGGCATGCGATCCCTGGGCTTGGCCAGTCGCGAGCTACAGGCGACGTACGCCCTCGATCTCCACTTCGAGTTCGGCACGGCAGATGTCGCCGTACAAGTAAGCCGCCTTTGCCAGAGGCATTCGACTCTCGAGGCTCTTGCGCGCCGCGGCGAGGTGTTTCGGATCGCGTAGGTAGACTCGCACCACATCCAGACCGCGACAGGCGTCCTCTGGGCCCAGCACCGTTTCCAGGAGACGGTCGATGTTGTCGAACGTGACCGCCAGTTGTCCCGTCAAGTCGCCCGGGTGGCAGCTACGGTGCCCTACGATGCTGGCCGTACCTGCAATGAAGAGAAGGCGCCCTTCCCCACTGCTTGTGGCCCTTGCGAAAGCCGGCGGTCGCGGCCCGTACCGTCGCGGGTAGGCAGGGGCGCTCACCTGGCGGGGATTCTCGAAGTGACGTCCCGGCTCCGAACGAGCGAGGAGGTAGATCACGAGGGCGTCGCCGGAGTTGCCCACCGCTGTGGCCGCTGGAAACCGACCTTCGGCGTAGCGGTGACTCTCGAAAGCTGCGTACCGGCCCAGGCAGAAGCGCTTGTATCGCTCATCGTCGCCGTTTCCGGCGTTGATGAGAGGTACATGGTTCCAGGCACGGAGGATGTGCGGACAACCCATCGCGGCCACCGTGTCAAGCAGGCTCGACCAGGCTTTCCGCGAGATCTCCGCTAGATCCCGCCCGGGCGGTACATGTGCCGTCGTCGTGGCAAAGAGCCCAAATAGGCCGGACACCCAATCCACGGCTCCATCCTGGCCGATGCTCACGGGCATCGGACTTCGCCAGACCTCGCGCACACTCTCCGGGAACAGAGACGGCAGGCCTGTCACCACGTGCCGCGGATCGCGACTCCCTTCATCCCTGGTAGCCTCCGCGAAGTCCAGCACCGCCACAACGTGATCAGAGTCCAGGATCTCCTCAGCCGGCTTCAACGTCAGTTCGCTAAGGAGAACCGCGGAATCGGCCTGAGGCCTCGACGAACTCGAAGGCAAGCGGAGCTTCCTCCCGGCTAGCCCCCGCCCTCCTTCCGGAGCCGAGTAGCTCACGTCTCCGTCCCTCCGACCCGCGCGCTTGTCCCGATCTCATGGTCCCGCTTCAAGCCCCTCTTCTCCCTTCCGAGTCTCCGCTTCCGGCTCGCGAGGCTAGCAGCCCCACCGACTCCCCCCAGGGCGAGACCGGCACTGCCATCACCGCAGATCGCTGCTCCCGAAGGAAGACCTCGGTCCCTAGCGGCGCTTGAATCGGCGCTCCAGGTCCCGGTCCGTGAGTTCGAGCACGACCGGGCGACCATGCGGACAGGTATAGGGGTGCTCGCAGGCGAAGAGCTCCGCGATCAGGCTCTCCATCTTCTCCGCCGACAGCGCCTGGTGCATCTTGACCGCGGCCCGGCAGGCCCTGCTCGCCGCCAACTGGGTCAGCAGATAGTCGGCGAGCGCCTCGTCTTCGCTCGGCAACTCGTCGCCGGCCGCCACCCGGGTCGCGATCCGGAGTACGAGGCTCTCCGCTTCCTTGTCCGGCAGGACGGCCGGGATCGCGGTGATCGCGGCGCTGCCGCCGGAGAGGGCCCTGACCGCGTAGCCGCAGCGGGCCAGACCCGACGAGCATTCGGCCAGCGCGGCGTTCTCGGCCGCAGAGAGCTCCAGCATGCGCGGCACCAGCAACGTCTGGCTCGCCGCATCCTGCCGCTTCAGGCTACGGCGGAAGCGCTCGTACAGGATCCGCTCGTGGGCAACGTGCTGGTCCACGACGAACAAGGCCTCGGGCCCCTCGAGCAGGATCATCGTGCCCTTGTACTGCCCGATCAGACGGAGCGATTCGCGTCCCTTTCCGGAAAGGGGAACCCGGGTGGCCGGCTCCGGCCGGTAGGCGACCTCGGCGAGCTTGCCGGTCGGTCCGGTTCCCGCTCCGCCATACCGGGCGGCGAGTTCCTCCGCCCACGCCGGCGCGGCGGGCGCCTCGCGCACCTCGCCCACGCCCGTCCAGGCCGGCGGCGCCGCGGGGCCGCTCGGTTCGCGAAGCGGCGCCGGTTCCTCCCCCTTGGCGGCCTCGAGTCCCCGGCGCAGCGCGCTGCCGATGCGGCCCATCAGCGCCGCGTCACGGAACCGGACCTCGGCCTTCTGCGGGTGGACATTGACGTCGACGGACTCGGGCGGAACGTCGAGGAACAGGAAGAGAGCCGGCGGCCGGTCTCCCTTCATCAGGTCCCGCACCGCCTTGTAGTAGATGGCGAGGACGGCGCGGTCCCGCAACAGCCGCCCGTTCACGAACAGGAAGAGGCGCCGGCCCCTCGTCGTTTCCCGGTCGCCGACGAAGCCGGAGATCCCCTGCTCCCTCCTGGCCTCGGGCAACGGCGTCAGGTGATTCACGAGGTCCTCGCCGAACAACTGCGCGATGCGGTTGAGCCGGCCGGCCGCGTCGACTCCGGTGGCCTGCACCCGCAGCAGCTCCCGTCCCGCCGACTCGGCGTCGGGAGCGTGGCGCAGAACGAACGTCACGTCCGGCCGCGCCAGCGCATAGCCCTGGACTACGGTCAGCGCGTGGCGGAGCTCGGTCGCGGGCCGCTTCAGGAACTGCTTGCGAGCCGGCACGTTGTAGAAAAGGGACTCGACCGTCACCGTCGTGCCGCGGGGACGGCTCACCGGTTCGTCGACGGCGAGGCGGCCTCCCTCGACGACCAGTCGATGACCGTCGCCGGCCGACCGGGCGGTCAGGAGTTCACACCTGGAGACCGCGGCAATCGACGCCAGGGCCTCTCCGCGAAAGCCCAGAGTCGCCACCTCCAGCAGATCCTCGAAGGAGGCGATCTTGCTGGTTGCGTGGCGTTCGAGCGCGAGGGCCGTGTCGCCGGCGGCGATCCCGCTGCCGTCATCTGCCACCGAGATCAGGTCGCGTCCGCCGTTCTCGAGTTCGATCTCGATGCGGACGGCGCCGGCATCGAGAGCGTTCTCCACGAGCTCCTTGACCACGGATGACGGGCGTTCCACGACCTCGCCGGCTGCGATCTGCGAGATCAGCGCATCAGGAAGCCGTCGGAGGGCACGGCGTTCCGGGCCGGACTCCGCCATCAGGGCGCGACGTCCCTGAGGGTCCGCTGCATCACGCCGTAGCTCTTCAGCTCCCGGCCCAGGAAGGCGCGGCGCACCTCCCGCGTCACCGACTCGACCGACTTGAGCGTGGCCTCGTCGACCTGGCCGTTCGCCTGCAGGCCCGCCAGATCCGAGCCGGCGATCCGTCGCAGGAAGGCCAGGGCTTCGGCCCCCACCCTCCGGTTCGCCCCCGCGCTTCCCCCGCAGGAAGGACACAGGAGCCCGGCCGCGTCGACTGCCAGGAATGCCTCATCGCCGATCGCGTTGCCGCAGGCGGGACAGCGGCGGGGCGCGGGAAACACGCCGCTCAGGCGCAGCGTCCAGCACTCCAGGTAGCGCGCCGCGAGCCATCGATCGCAGCCGTCGAGCAGCGCCTGAACGGTGGTATCCAGGAGGCGGTAGAGGTGGTTCTCCGGCTCGTCCTCCTGCGCGAAGACCTGCATATGCTCCGCCAGATAGGACGACACGAGGATCCCCTCCAGGTCCTCGTGCAGGGCCCGGGCGCTGCGGATCATCTCCGCCTCGCCGAGCCGCACGAGTTCGCGCTCCGGCTTCTCGAACCAGGTCAGGTGCACCTTGGCGAGCTGCTGCAGCTCGCCGCCGAAACGGCTGAAGCGCGTCCGGGCGCTACGGGCCGCGCCCCGCTTCAGCCCCCGGTCGCGACTGAGAAAGACGACGATCCGGTCCCGTTCGTGCAGGTCGGTCGTCTGGAGCAGCAGCGCCTCGCCGCTTCGCTGCTTCACGTCCGGAATCCGCCGCCGTTCAGCGGACCAGCCAGTCGATC
The DNA here is from genome assembly GCA_009836625.1 of Holophagales bacterium. Classification (GTDB taxonomy): domain Bacteria; phylum Acidobacteriota; class Thermoanaerobaculia; order Multivoradales; family Multivoraceae; genus Multivorans. The sequence goes on along the minus strand of VXVC01000004.1, from coordinate 331,057 downwards.
ATCAGGGTCGCCAGCCCGAAGTAGACCAGGATGCCGGTGATGTCGCTGCTGGTCGTGACCATGGGGCCGGAGGCGACCGCCGGGTCGATTCCCATCCGCTCGAAAGCCATCGGCAGGAGCGACCCGATCAGCGAAGCCAGCACGATGGCAAGAAAGAGCGAACCCGCAACGACAGCGCTGTAGGCGGGATTCTGTTCGAGGAAGGCGGCAACCGCGGCCGCCACCACCGCGCACACGAGAGCCACGACCAGGCCGATCCGCATCTGCTGGAACAGGAAACGGCGCATCTGACCGCCGCCCTCGCCGATCCGCCCCGTCGCGAGGCCGCGCACGGTCAGCGTCATCGTCTGGCTGCCGATGTTGCCCCCCATGCCCATGACCACCGGCGCGAAGGCGAGCAGGAAGGCCTCGTTGAGCCGGAGCTGGAACTGCTTCATCAGCACGCCGGTCAGGGTCAGGCCGATGAGGTTGATCAGGAGCCAGGGCAACCGGATACCGGCAACCCGCCAGGCCCGCTCCCGGTACAGCAGCTCGTCGTCGGAGGTGCCGACCATCTTGTAGAAGTCCTCCTCGGCCTCCTCCTGCACGATGTCGATCACGTCGTCGACGGTCACAAGCCCCAGCAGGCGACGGCCCTCGTCGACGACCGGAATCGCCAGGAAGTCGTAGCGTGAAGCGAGCTGCGCGACCTCCTCCTGGTCCGTGTCCGTCCTCGCGGTGACCAGACCGCGGTTCATGATCTCACCCAGGGTTCGGCTCGGAACGGAGAGCAGAAGTTCGCGGAGCGACAGGACGCCGACCAGACGCCCCTCCGGATCGACGACGTAGAGGTAGAAGATCATCTCCACTTCGCCGTGTTCACGGATCTTGGCGATCGCATCGCCGACCAAGGTGTCCTCCGGCAGGGAGAAGAACTCGGTGTTCATGATCCGCCCGGCCGTGTCCTCCTCGTAGGCGAACTGTGTCTGCAGTTCGTCGCGGTCCGGCCGATCGAGCAACGCCAGCACGGCTTCCCGCAGCTCGTCCTCCAGACCGTCGACGATCTCGACACTGTCGTCGACCGCCAGAGGCGACAGCAGGCCGGCGATCTCGGATGGGGCGAGCTGTTCCAGGAGAGGCCGCCGTTCGCCCGGCTCGAGTTCCAGCAGTACCTCGCCGGCCGAATCCGGGAAGTCCTCCAGGGCCAGCCGGACGACGAACAACTGCTCGGTCGGCACCAGTTTCCTGAGCGCGGCGGCCACGTCTCCCGGCCGCACCTTGCTGAGCACCCGGGACAGGTTCCGGCGAGCGCCGCGGCGCGCCAACCGGCGCATCGTGTCGCCCAGAATCTCGACTCGCTGGGTGGACATGACGCGCTGCCGGCCCTTCAGTCGATCTCGAAGACGGCGTCGATCTCGACCGGTACGTTGAACGGCAGCCTGTTCGTGCCCACGGCGAAGCGGGCATGGCGTCCCCGGTCGCCGAAGAGCTGCACCATCAGGTCCGAGGCGCCGTTGATCACCGCCGGATGGTTCTCGAAGTCGTCGCTGCAGTTGACGAAGCCGCCCAGCTTCACGCAGCGCTTCACCCGCTCCAGGTCACCCTCGCAAGCGACCCCGACCACGGCGACGATGTTGATGCCGACGAGGCGGGCCGCTTCCTGCGCTTCCTCCAGCGAATAGTCGACGCCTACCTTGCCGCGGTAGGCCAGCTTCCCGTCCCTGACCGGAACCTGGCCGGAAACGAAGACGAGGGAACCGGTGCGGACGAACGGGACGTAGTTGGCTGCCGGCGCCGCAGGATCCGGCAACTCGATGCCCAGCGCTTCCAGCCGCTCCCTGACCGTGGTCATCCCGTCAGCTCCCGTCGAAGGCGGCGAAGAGCTCCTCGAAAGCCTTGATCTGGTTGCCCGCCGCCGACGACGGCACCAGGATCGGCGTGCGAATGCCGGCGTCGAACCAGCGCTCGACGCCCTCGCGAACCTCCGCGACCGTCCCGAACAGGGTGCAGTCCGCCAGCCAGCGGTCGGAGAGCAGGCCCGGGATGCGATCCGCCTCGCCCCGCTCCACCGCCTGCTCGACGGCCTCCATCTCCTCTACGTAGCCAGCCGCCTTCCAGTAGTTGCGGTAGTTGGGCAGCAGGGCGTAGCGGGAGAGCGTCTTCCGGTTGCGCGCCGCCGCCAGATCGCGGTCGTCCGAGATCACGGTCGGGATCATGTTGCCGACGAAGAAGGCCGGATCGCCCGCCTTCTCCCCGGCGAACGTCAGCGAATGCGCCATGCGGGAACGGGCGCCGTTCGCGAACACCATGCCGTCCCCGATCTCGGCGGCGGTGGCGATCATCCGGTCGCGCAGCGTGGCGAGCACGATCGGCGGCAGCTCGCCCGCGCTCCGCACGGCCTTCACTTCGTCCACGAAGGCGCGGATGTCGGCCAGCGGCTTGCCGACACTCACCCCCAACCGCTTGTGAGCAGGACCGTGGCTGACGCCGACGCCGAACCAGAACCGGCCCTGGGAGACCTCGTGGATGAACGACGCCGTGCTGGCGAACTCGGTCACGTGCCGGGTATAGATGTTGACGATCGACGTGCCGAAGTGGATGCGCTCCGTGGACAGCGCGATCGCTTCGCAGAGAGCCAGCCCGTCGCCCATGCTCGGGCAGTAGATGCCGCTGAAGCCGCGGCGCTCGATCTCCGCGGCCAGATCGAGGGTCAGTCGGCGCCGTCCCGGCACCGCGGCAAGAGAGACGGCCGGGAGGCCGTTACGTGCTTCGGAAGTCGTCGTCATGGCGGCGGCAGGGTATCAGCGTCCCGAGCCGAAGAGGGAGCGGTCGGGCGTGCGGCTACGCTACGGGCCGCCATGAAGAAACTCGCTCCCGATCAAGTCGGCGCGCTGCTCCGCCCCGGCATGAAGGTCGCGGTCCTGGGTGGTTGCAACGAACCTCGCGGCATCGCCGCGGCGCTCCACGACCAGCCCGAAGCGACCGCCGGCGTGGAGTTCACGGTGACCCGCATTCCCGGGATCGCGTCACCGACCCTCGCCCCCTGGGCCGGCTCGACGGTGCGGAGCTTCTTCGTCACGCCTGAGATGCGCGCTGGCTTCGAGGCCGGCTCGGTCCGCTTCGTGCCGATGCAGTACCGGCATGTCTGGGACGATCTCGCGGCGGCGTCCTTCGACCTGGCCATCGCCCAGTTCACGCCGCCGGACGGGAACGGTGACTGTTCGCTCGGCATCGGCGCCGGCTTCCTGCCGGCGCTGCTGGAGCGCCCGGAAGTCCCCTTCGTCGCGGAGTGGAATAGCTCCCTGCCCCGGCTGCCGGGCGCCCCAACCGTGCAGTCGGCCCGCTTCGACTACGTCGTCGAGACCGACATCGAGCCGCCCACGCTTGCCAGCCGGAGCGGTCCGGTCGCCGAGCGCATCGGCGCCCTGGTCGCGGAACTCATCCGCGACGGCGACTGCATCGAGACCGGCGTCGGCGCGATCCCGGGCGCGGTCCTGGCCGCCTTGCACGGCCACCGCGATCTCGGCTTTCACTCCGGCCTGCTGTCCGATGGCGTCATGGATCTTGTAGAAGCCGGGGTCGTCACGGGCGGCCGCAAGACGATCGACGAAGGGCGCCTGGTGGCGGCGATGGTCCTCGGCTCACCGCGCCTCTACGACTGGGCGAGCCGCTGCGACCTGATCGACCTGCGCACCGTCGACTACACCCACGACGTGGGCGTGATCGCCCGCCTGGACAACTTCGTCGCGCTGAACTCCGCGGTCGAAGTGGACCTCTTCGGTCAGGTCAACTCGGAGATAGTCCGCGGCCGGCAGATCAGCGGTACGGGCGGCGCCGTCGACTTCATGCGCGGCGCCCGGATGTCGGCCGGCGGACGCTCGATCGTCGCGCTCGAGGCGACCGCCGGCGGAGGCCGCTTCTCCAGGATCGTCCCGGCACTGCCGATCGCACACGCGGCCACCGCGCTGCGGACCGACGCCGACATCTTCGTCACCGAGCACGGTGTGGCCGACGTGCGTGGGCTCGACATGGCCGAGCGGGCGCGGCGCCTGATCGCCATCGCCGCACCCCGGTTCCGCGAGGAGCTGGAGGAACGGGCCCGGCAGCTCTCTCGCTAGCCGTGCGGCGCGCCCCTACGCCTTCGCGCTCGGCCGCGCGGACACGGCCTGGTGCCAGCGCAGCAGGTTGGGCGTCTCCTCCGTGACCCGAAACTTGGTCACTCGGCCAAAGTCGATGCCGATCTGGGCCGTGATGTCGGCGATCGAGTACTCGTCGCCGGCGATGAACTCGCGGTCGGCGAGTTCCCGGTCGAGCCAGGCCAGGCGCTTCGTCGCGTGGCTGCGCTGACCCTCGCCGTAGTCGGGGAACTGCTGGATGCGGTCGGCGAAGTACGGGTGGGTGTTGCGGAAGACCTGCATGATCGGCACAGTGATCTCGAGTTCCATCCGGCGCTGCCACATCTCGATGCGAGCGGCCCGCTCGGGGTCGCCGCCGCCCATCAGCGCCGGCTCGGGCTGCAGCTGCTCGAAGTAGCGGCAGATGGCGACCGACTCGGCGATGAACGTGCCGTCGTCGAGCTCGAGCACCGGGACGCGGCCCATCGGGTTCTTCTGCCGGAAGGCGTCCTGGCGGTTCTCGGCCTTGCCCACGTCGACCGGCACGACGGGAACCTCGATGCCCTTCTCGGCCAGAAAGATACGCACGCGGCGGCAGTTGGGGGTGGTGGCGGCTTCGTGTAGCTTCATGAGATCGGACTATCTCCTGGAGATCTGCGGCTGATGTTCAAGGCTTGGGCAATGACGGGAGCGGAGTGTAACCGCATCGGGCAGGGGCTTCGCGAGGGGTCCGCGGGATGACCGAACTCCTTGCCCAGCCGGCCTTCTGGGCGGCCCTGTTCTCGGTGACGCTGATCCAGATCGCGCTCGGCGCCGACAACCTGATCATCATCACGATCATCGCCAACAAGCTGCCGGAGGCGAGACGCAAGCAGGCCATCCAGTTGGGACTGCTGCTGGCGATGGCGCTCCGCATCGTGCTGCTGCTGATCCTGAGCCTGGTGCTCGGAGCGGCGACCACCGAACTCTGGCACTTCGACGGCAGGCTGCTCGGTGTCCAGATGGCCGGGACCGTGGACGGCAAGTCCCTGGTACTCGTGATCGGCGGGCTCTTCCTGATCTGGAAGGGTGTCAAGGAGCTCCGCGTGAAACTGAAGGCGGTCGAGCACGAAGTCGCGAAGGCGAACAGGTTCGCCGAGGTCGTCGCGTTGATCGTCGGCATGAACCTCATCTTCTCGGTCGATTCGATCCTCACCGTCGTCGGCATGACGGACATCTTCGCGGTCATGGTCGGCTCGGTGCTGATCTCGGTGGCGTTGATGCTGGTCTTCGCCGGCCCGATTTCGCGCTTCCTCAGTTCGAACCCCGAGTTCGAGATCCTCGGCCTGTTCGTCCTCCTGCTGATCGGCTTCGTGCTGATCCTCGAGGCGGGCCACAGCGCTCACATGGTCGTCAACGGCTCCCCCACGCCGTACATCCCGCAGTGGATCGTCATCTTCATCCTGCTCCTGATGTTCGCGCTCGACCTCTACCAGAACTGGTGGGAGCGCAAGCGGGACGTCGACACGGTGACCCTGCACCGGCGGCGGAAGTAACCCGCGCCTCGCCCGGAGCCGCCTCCGGACCGGTGTACGATCGCCGCCCTCGCGTCCCGGGCCCGACTCGTGGGCAGCGGACGTTCACCAGGAACCACCGGAAGCGTCATGTCCCACCATCGGCCAGACCCGAACGCCCTGCCCACCCTCGCCATGCTCGGCGCCACCGGCGATCTGGGCGGTGGTCTCGCCCGACGCTGGGCGGCTGCCGGCTACACCATCGTCATCGGCTCCCGTTCGCGCGAGAAGGGTGCCGGCTCGGCCGCGGACGTGAACGAGCAGCTTCGAGAGCTGGGACTTCCGGAGACGGTTCGCGGCACGGACAACCTGACCGCGGCTCAGCAGGGCGACATCGTCGTTCTCACGGTGCCCTACGCCTTCCAGCGGGCGACGCTGGAGGGTGTTGGCGAGGCCCTCCAGGGGAAGATCCTGATCGACTGCACGGTGCCGCTCGTGCCGCCGAAAGTTGCGCGAGTGCAGCTCCCCGACGAGGGCTGCGCCGCGGTCATCGCTCAAGAGGTCCTCGGTCCCGGCGTCCGCGTGGTCTCCGCGTTCCAGAATGTCGGCGCCGCCCATCTGCGCGAGGAGGGCGCGGTCCATTGCGACGTGCTGGTCACGGGCGACGACCCGTCGGCGCGCGCCGAAGTCATCGGACTGATCGAGGCTCTCGGCATGAAGGGCTGGCATGCCGGGCCGCTCGACAACGCGGCCGCCGCTGAGGCGCTGACGTCCGTCCTCATCCAGTTGAACCGCAAGTACGGCATCGCCGGCGCGGGCATCCGGATTACCGGCGAACCCACCCGTACGCCCTGAAGGCGGTCGGCGCGCGATCGCGGTCCGCGCGACGCTCACCCGAAGGAGGCGGGTAGCCTTCGGCCTTCGAGCGTCGGCGCATTCCCACACCATGCTGAACATCGAGTCCGTACCGGGCCTGCCCGAAGTCCAACCAGACGACGACCTGGCGCTCCTGATCACCGAAACGATGCGGCAGGGCCAGATGACGCTGCGTGACGGAGACGTCCTCGTGGTCGCGCAGAAGATCGTCTCCAAGGCGGAAGGCCGAATCGTCGAGCTCGCAACGGTGGAACCGCGTCCTGAGGCCGTTCGGCTGGCGGCGAAGTGCGACAAGGACCCACGCCTGATCGAACTCGTGCTTCGGGAATCGACCTCGGTGCTGCGCACCGTGCCCGGAGTCATCATCGTCGAGCACCGGCTCGGTCCCGTGCTGGCGAACGCCGGGATCGACCAATCGAACCTCCGTCCCGGCGACGACCACGGGCATGCGCTGCTGCTGCCAGAGGATCCGGACGCCTCGGCGGCGGCCCTGCGCGAAGCCCTGACGGCGCACTTCGGAGTCGAGCGCCTCGGCGTGATCGTCAACGACAGCATCGGTCGCGCCTGGCGGCTGGGCACCGTCGGGCTCGCCATCGGTGTCGCGGGGATGACGGCGCTCTGGGATCTGCGAGGCGATCGCGACCTGTTCGGCCGGGAACTCCTGGTCTCGGAAACCGGTATTGCCGACCAGGTCGCGAGCGCCGCACAGATCGTCCAGGGCGAGGGCGACGAGGGGACTCCGGTGGTGCGGGTCCGCGGCCTCGGGCGCCTCGGACCGGCGCAGACCGCCCGCGACCTGCTGAGGCCGCGCGATCAGGATCTGTTCCGGTGAAGGCGGGTCCGTAATGACGGAAGACTCCCCGAGACACTGCGTGGCCCTTTCGGGCGGCGTCGGCGGCGCCAAGCTGGCGCTCGGGCTGTCGCGCGTGTTGCCCGGGGACTCGCTGACCGTCGTCTGCAACACGGCCGACGACTTCGACCACCTGGGTCTCCGCGTCTCCCCGGACCTCGACACGGTGATGTACACGCTGGGCGGCATCTCGAACCGCGACACCGGCTGGGGTCAGGCCCACGAGACCTGGTCCTTCCTGGAAGCCCTCTCCCACCTCGGCGGCGAGACCTGGTTCCGGCTCGGCGACCGCGACCTGGCGACCCACGTGGAGCGGACGCGACGGCTCCGCGCCGGCGGAACCCTGACCGAGGTGACGGCAGCCCTCTGCGGAGCGCTCGGCATCGCCGCCCGGGTGCTGCCGATGAGCGACGACCCCGTACACACCGTCGTGCTGACGGAGACCGGCGAGCTCAGCTTCCAGCACTACTTCGTTCGCGATGCCTGCGCCCCGACCGTCTCCGGGTTTCGCTTCGACGGAATCGCCACGGCGCGGCCGTCGCCCGTCTTCCTGGACGCACTGGAGGACGACGCGACCGCGGCGATCCTCGTCTGCCCCTCGAACCCGTTCGTCAGCGTCGATCCAGTGCTGGCCCTCGACGGGGTCGAGGCGGCCCTGCGCCGGACGAAAGCACCCGTCGTGGCGGTCTCGCCGATCGTCGGCGGCGCGGCGATCAAGGGCCCCGCGGCCAAGATGATGGCGGAGCTCGGGATGGCGGTCACCGCGGTCGGCGTCGCCCGGCACTACCGGGAACGGGACCTGCTCGACGGCTTCGTGATCGATGATGCCGATGCCGGCCAGGCGGCGGAGATCGAGGATCTCGGCCTTCCCACCCTGGTGACGGGCACGGTGATGGAGACGCTGGCCGACCGCGAACGCCTGGCCAGCGAGACGCTCGATTTCGCTCGCGGCCTCGACCCGCGGCGCGGCGACGGCGCGGAAGCCGGGTCGCCGGAACGGTCCGCGTGACTGCCGGCGGCCTCTGGGCGGTCCTGCCGGTCAAGGCCTGGTCCGAGGCCAAGCGGAGGCTGTCCCCCGTCCTTGGCGCCGGAGAACGGGAGGAACTGGCCCGCTCCATGCTCGACGATGTGCTCGCCGCCGTCGCGGGCGTCCCCGGCATCTCGGGCACGCTTGCCGTGACCGCTGACGATGTCGCGGCGAGGTATCTCGAGGGCGCCGGATGCGAGGTCCTCTCAGAGCCCAGGCGAGGCCTGAACCGGGCACTCGGAACGGCCGCCGAGGAACTCGGTCGACGCGGCGAGGCGACGATGATGGTGCTGCCGATCGACCTGCCCCTGGCGACGGCGGCGGACCTGGAGGAACTCCGCGCCCGGCACCTTGAGGATCGGAGAAGCCAGGGGGGCGAGTCCGCGTCGGCAACCGCGGTGACCGTCGCGCCCGACCGGTTCCGTTCCGGGACTAACGCACTCGTCTGCTCGCCGCCGGGCTGCATCCCGTTCCGCTTCGGCGACGGCAGCTTCCATGCCCATCTGCGGGAAGCGCAGCGGGCCGGAGCGGCCCACTCCAGCATCGTCCTGGCGAACCTGGGACTCGACGTCGACCATCCGGACGACCTGGCCGAACTGATGCGACTCAACCGTTCCAGCCGGACCGGCCGCCTTCTGCGGAAACTCGGCCTGGGTGGACCCGGCGGGCCGGACCGGCTCGAGAGTCCGCGGAACCGGGACTGATACCGTTCGCTATTCCCAGTGGGCGGGCTCAGCCGCCCGCCGCAGTCGTCGTCATGTCCCCTCCGCTCAGCGCGTTTCTGGACCGTCGCCCGACCCCTGACGAGGCCCGTGCGCTTGCCCGCATCGAGCCGGGCGCCGGCCTCGAACAGTTGATCGAGACAGCCGGGGAACTGCGCGACCGGGGCCACGGCGACCTGGTGTCCTACTCGCGCAAGGTCTTCCTGCCGCTCACGCACCTGTGCCGGGACATATGCCACTACTGCGTCTTCGCCCGTGCCCCGAAGAAGGGCGAAGCGGCCTACATGCCGCTCGACGCCGTGCTGAGCCAGGCCCGCCTCGCCGCCGGCTCCGGCTGCAAGGAGGCGCTGTTCACGCTCGGCGACAAGCCGGAGTTGCGTTACAAGGCCGCCCGCGAGGGCCTGGCCGAACTCGGCCACGAAACGACGCTGTCCTACCTGCGCGAGGCGGCGGAGCGGGTGCTCGTGGAGACCGGCCTCCTGCCCCACCTCAACCCGGGCCTCATGACCGCCGGAGACATCGAAGGCCTGCGCCCGGTGGCGCCGTCGATGGGCATCATGCTGGAGAGCGTCTCCATGCGGCTGCACGAGAAGGGCCAGGCCCACTACGGCTGCCCGGACAAGGTTCCCTCGCGACGTCTCGAAACGCTCCGGCTCGCCGGTGAAGCGCGGGTGCCGTTCACCTCCGGCATCCTGATCGGAATCGGCGAAACCCGCGAGGAACGGATCGACGCCCTGCTCGTCCTGCGCGACCTGCACGACGAGCACGGCCACATCCAGGAGGTCATCGTCCAGAACTTCCGTGCCAAGCCGGAGACACGGATGGCCGACGCGCCCGAGCCGACGCTCGAGGACCTGCTCTGGACGATCGCGGCGGCCCGGCTGGTCCTCGGGCCGGAGATGCACATCCAGGCGCCGCCCAACCTGAGCCCCGGCGTGCTGCCGCGGCTCGTGGATGCCGGCATCGACGACTGGGGCGGTGTCTCGCCGGTGACTCCCGACTTCGTCAACCCCGAGGCGCCCTGGCCACACCTGGAACGCCTTGCGGAGGAGACGGCCGCCGCCGGCAAGACGCTGGTCGAGAGGCTGACCGTGTACCCCGAGTGGGCGCTCGACGGAGAGCATTGGCTCGATGACGGCCGCGGCCAGAGCCGCGAGGTCAGGCGGCTCGGCGGCGTTCGCACGGCGGTGCTGCAGCGGGTCGACGCCACCGGCCTCGCGCGTACCGACGAGTGGTCCCCGGGCGAGCAGACCCCGCCGCCGCCCGACCTGCTGGCCGCGGTCGTGGCCCCCGCCGCCTCGAACGGCAACGGCGCGGGACCGCGCGTTGTGACGGGCATCGCTCCCATCCTCGATCGCGCCCGGGCGGGCGAGGACCTCTCGGAGGACGAGATCGCCCGGCTGTTCGCGGCGCGGGGGCCGGAGTTCTCCGCCGTCTGCGCCGCGGCGGACGCGATCCGGCGCGAAGTGAACGGCGACACCGTGACCTACGTCGTCAACCGGAACATCAACTACACGAACGTCTGCTACTTCAAGTGCCAGTTCTGCGCCTTCTCCAAGGGCAAGCTGAGCGAGAACCTGCGCGGCAAGCCGTACGACCTGGAACTCGAGGAGGTCATGCGCCGCACCGTCGAGGCCTGGCAGCGGGGCGCGACGGAAGTCTGCATGCAGGGCGGCATTCACCCCGACTACACCGGCGAGACGTACCTCGGCATCTGCCGGGCGGTCAAGGAGGCCGTGCCGGAGATCCACGTCCACGCCTTCTCGCCGCTCGAGGTCTGGCAGGGCGCGGCGACGCTCGACATGCCGCTTCGCGACTACCTGCTGCGCCTCAGGGATGCCGGACTCGGCACCCTGCCGGGAACCGCCGCCGAGATCCTGGACGACGAGATCCGGGCGGTCATCTGTCCCGACAAGCTGAACACCGACCAGTGGCTCGAGGTCATGGAAACGGCCCACGGCGTCGGCTACCGGACGACCGCGACGATCATGTACGGCCATGTCGAAGGTCCCCGGAACTGGGCCCGCCACCTGCTCCGGCTGCGCGACCTGCAGAAGCGGACCGGCGGCTTCACCGAGTTCGTGCCTCTGCCCTTCGTCCACATGGAGGCGCCGCTCTATCTCAAGGGACGCGCCCGGAAGGGACCGACCTTCCGCGAGGCCGTGCTCATGCACGCGGTCGCCCGCCTGGCGCTCCATCCCTGGTTCGGGAACGTCCAGGCCTCCTGGGTCAAGATGGGACCGCAGGGGGTCAGGGCCTGCCTCGACGCCGGGGTGAACGACCTGGGCGGCACCCTGATGAACGAGAGCATCACCCGGGCCGCGGGCGCGGCCCACGGACAGGAGCTGTCTCCCGCCGAGATGGAGCAGCTCATCCTCGACGCCGGCCGCATCCCGAAGCAGCGGACGACCGCGTACGGTACGCCGCCGCCCGAGCGCGTCGAGGCATCCTTCCAGGCCGCGGAGCTGGCCGCCGTGCTGAACAACCCGGCCCACCGCTACGAGCGAGAGGGACCGTTGCACCTCGTCCGCCCGGGCCTGGACGGCTCCTGACCCAGCCACCCGGCGCCATCCCCGGCCTCAGCGGCGCATGAAGGAAGCGTCTTCCCACTCCGTTCGCCGCCACCTGCGAATCGCCGTCGACGAGTACGACACGGCCATCCGCCGGTTCATCCCCGGCTACGAGGAGATGCTCGCCGAGGCCGCGCGTGCACTGCGACCGGCAGCGCCGGGCCCGATCATCGACCTGGGTGCCGGCACCGGCGCCCTCTCCGAGGCGATTCTCGACACCGTCGGCGACGCCGTCATGGAGCTGATCGACGTCGATCCCGAGATGCTGAATCAGGCCCGCACGCGCCTCGCCCGGTTCGGCGACCGCGCCCGCTTCACGGAAGGCTCCTTCCTCGAACCGCTTCCCCGCTGCCGGGGCGCCGCCGCGTCGCTCTCCCTCCATCACATTCCGGCGATGGACGCAAAACGGGAACTCTACGGGCGCGTCTTCGAGGCCCTCGAACCCGGCGGTGTCTTCGTCAACGCCGACGCCACGATGCCCAGGGAGCTGACCGCCCAGGAGGCCACCTGGCGCGGCTGGGCCGACCATCTGGTGAGCCACGGCATCGACGAGCAGCGCGCTTTCGAACACTTCGAGGAGTGGTCGGAGGAGGACACCTACTTCCCGCTGGAGGAAGAGGTGTTCGCCGTTGCACAGGCCGGCTTCGCCGCCGAGTGCGTCTGGAGCGAGGTCGGGATCACGGTCGTCGTGGGCCGCAAGCCCGGCTGAGCGGCGGAAGCGCTAGAGGACCGCCTCCGCGATCGCCTCCAGCGCCTCCGGCTGGCGGCAGCCCAGCAGCAGCGACGCGACCTGGCCGTTGTTCCCCGCCTCCTTCCAGGCCGCGAGCCGGTCGACGATCCGTTCGCGGGGGCCGACCAGGGCGACGTCGTCGACCAGGGCGTCGGGCACGGAGCCGACCGCCTCGCTCTTCTTGCCGCCGAGGAAGTTGTCCTGGATCGCCCTCGCCTCGTCGGGATAGCCGAGACGCCTGGCATAGTCGTTGTAGAAGTTCTTGTCCCGCGCCCCCATGCCGCCGATGTACAGGGCCATGCTCTGCTTGACCGGCGTGCGGCACTGCTCCACGTCGTTGCCCATGACGACGGTGACGAAGGGCATGACCTTGAAGTCGTCCAGGCTCTTGCCGTTGCCGGCCCTGGCGAAGCCGCGCTCCAGCGAGTCCTCGAGCAGGTCGTAGCGTTCGGGGTTCATCCAGATCGGGAAAACGCCGTCCGCGACCTCGGCGCTGCACTCCAGCCCGTTCGGGCTGATGGAGGCGGTGTAGATCGGAATGGAGCTGTCCGGCGCCAGGATGCTCTTGAGCGGCTTGCCGAGACCCGTTCCGTCCTCGCCGCGGTAGGGCAACTGGTAGTGGTAGCCCTCATGGGTGACCGGCTCCTCGCGGGCGAAGACCTTGCGCATGATCCGGATGTACTCCTTCGTCCGCGTCAGCGGCCGGCCGTAGGCGACGCCGTGCCAGCCTTCGATGACCTGCGGGCCGGATGGACCGAGGCCCACCAGGAAACGCCCGCCGGAGAGCTGGTTCAGGGTCATGGCGGTCATCGCCGTCATCGCCGGGCTCCGGGCCGGCATCTGCATGATCGCCGTGCCGACCTTGATCTTCTCCGTCTGGGCCAGGATCCAGGACGCCGTGGTCACGGCGTCGGAGCCGTACGCCTCCGCGGTCCAGACGGACGTGAAGCCGGCGCTCTCCGCCTGCCGGATGCGATCGATGTCGATGGTGATCTGGCTGCCGAACGCGCCGGCGAGCAGTCCTAGTTCCATGGTCCGTTTCTCCTCGTGCTGGGTCTCTAGCTGCTGCCTCAGGCGAAAACGGGCGCGAGGCTAGCAGGTCGGACATAGACTGCACGCCGATGGCCGAGACGCCTGAGAATCCACGCGGTGTCCGCACCGTCGGGCGCAAGCCTCGCAGCCAGATCGTCTGGCCGCTGGCCTTCGTCACGCTGATGCTCGGACTGGTCCTGGCGATCGTGATCGGCTTCGTCATCATCCGGCTGACGATGCTCCCGCGGGAAGTCGCGTCGGAAGGCCGTCAACTCGCGCGGGACGCGATCGAGGGCGTTGAGCGGATCGCCCGGGCGTTCAGCACCGGCACCGTCCAGACGTCGTTTCTGAGTTACGCCACGGAGATCTCCGGAAACGCCTTCCTCCAGTTCGCCACCCTCGACCAGACGGAGTTGATCCAGCGCACCGACTCCGCCAGTCTGCTGTGGGGACGGCTCAGGCTGCCGGACGTCATGGTCGAAGCCCGTGTTCCGGTGCGCTACACGTACTACCTCGATCTCGAGGACGAGTGGTCCTTGACGCTCGAGGGAACGACCGTCCACGTGCTGGCGCCCGGCGTCAGAGCGAACCGGCCGGCGGTCGACGCGTCGGCCATCGAGTACCGGGTGCAGGCGGACTCCGTCCTGCGCGACGAGGACGCCGTGCTGGAGCAGCTTCGCCTCCAGCTCATGGACCGCCTGGCCTCGCGCGCCGGCGAGAACATCGCACTGGTTCGGGAGCTGGGGCGGCGCCGGACGGCGGACTTCGTGCGCACGTTCCTGCTCTCGCAGTTCGGAGAAGACACCGACAACTACCGGATCGAGGTGCGTTTTCGCGACGAGTTCGACGAAACGGGCGAGCCGCTGCAACCGGCGGTCGAAGTCAGCCGCCCGGCCGAGGAACCGGCGATTGACTGACCGGCTGGCGCGCTCGCGCCAGCGCCTCAGGGCCCGACAGGCCGACCGCTTCGGTCGCATGGCGGAACAGGTCCACCGCCACAACCCGTTCTACCGGGCGAAGTGGCAGGCAGCCGGCTTCGAGTCACCGCCCACACTCGACGACCTGGCCGACCTGCCCTTCACCACGAAGGAGGAACTCGCCCGGGACCAGGACGAGAACGCACCCTGGGGCACGAACCTCACCTTCCCTCTCGAGCGCTACGTCCGCGTCCACCGCACGTCCGGCACGACGGGCAAGCCGCTCCGCTGGCTCGACACGCCGGCGAGCTGGCAGTGGTTCCTCGACTGCTGGCTCGAGACCTACCGGGGCGCCGGCGTCGAGGCGGCCGACCGGGTCTTCGTGGCCTTCGGGTTCGGCCCCTTCGTCGGCTTCTGGACCGCGTTCGAGGCCGCCCAGCAACTCGGATGTCTGGCCATGCCCGCCGGTCACCTGAGCACGGAGCAGCGTCTGCGGGTGATGCTGGACGACGGGGCGACGGCACTCGTGGCCACTCCCACCTACGCACTGCGCCTCCTCGATGCGGCCGACCGGCTCGGCCTCGACCTCACCGGCAGTTCCATCGCGCGGACCATCCACGGAGGCGAACCCGGCGCCGGAGTGCCAGCGGTCAAACGCCAGCTCGCCGACGGCTACGGGGCGATGGTCTTCGACCACGCCGGCGCCACCGAGGTCGGCGCCTGGGGCTGCCCCTGCGGCGTCGGTGAACGCCTGCACATCCTGGAGGAGGAGTTCATCGTCGAATGGTTCGATCCGTCTACTGGCGAGCCGCTCGAGCCGGTCGACCCCACGGTGAGCGATGCCGCCGAGCCGGCCCTGGGCGAGCTCGTGCTGACCAACCTGGGCCGGATCGGCAGTCCGGTCGTTCGCTACCGCACCGGGGATGTCGGACGCCTCTGCGCCGCCGGCTGTCCCTCTGGCCGGCCGACGATGTACCTGGACGGGGGCGTACTGGCCCGGGCCGACGACATGTTCATCGTCCGGGGCATCAACGTCTACCCGAGCGCCGTCGACTCCCTGGTCCGCGAGGCCGGCGGAGTCGTCGAGTACAGCGCCACCGTGCGGCGACGCCGCCAGATGGCCGAAGTCGAATTGGAAGTCGAACCTGAGACGGGCACCGACTCCGGAAGTCTCAGGTCCCGGCTCCAGGACCTGTTCGAGGAGCGGCTCAGCCTGCGGGTCCCGGTCCGGATCGCCGACGCCGGCTCGCTCCCCCGCTACGAACTGAAGGCGAACCGCTTCACGTTTCTGGACTAGCCGCCACGCGCTCGGGCCGGTTCAACACGAAGAGCGCCGCGAACAGGAGCGCGCCCACGCCGTTCACGACGAGCCCCATCGTGGCGCCGCCCAAATCTGGAACCAGAAGCAGGGCCGCCGCGACCAGCATCAGGACCCGCAGCGGCAGGGTGAGTTCGGATCGCAGATAACCGCCGATCCCGGAGGCCAGGGCCACGATGCCGACGACGGCCGCCCCGAGCGCCAGCACCAGAGGCGGCAGTCCCGCTGCTCCGGACGCGAAGAGACTCGCCCCGCTTTCATCCATCATCAGCAGCGCGGGCCGGTAGATGAACATGAAGGGCAGGGTGAACCCGACCAGGGCGAAGCGGAACGCCGCCAGTGCGGTCGGCATGACCGGCGCCTGGGCCAGGCTGGCCGCCGCGTAGGCCGCGAGGGCGACCGGCGGCGTCACCATGGACATCATCCCGAAGTAGAAGATGAACAGGTGGGCAGCCAGCGGAATGACGCCGAGTTCCGATAGCAGCGAGCCCATCAGGGTCGCCATCAGCAGGTAGCAAACGACCGACGGCACGCCCATGCCAAGCACGAGCGACGTGACCATGATGCCGAGGAGGGCGAGAAACAGGTTCGTCGCCACGACGCCCTTGATCGCGGCCGAGAAGTCCGCCGCGATGCCGGTCTGCTGCACGATGCCGATGACGACGCCGACGCAGGCGCTCGCCGCGACCAGAGGGATCCCGTTGCGGGCGGCCCGGGTCAGGGCGCCGAGTACGTGCGGCCGGAAGACCGGATGAACGAGGCCGAAAGCCATCAACCCGAACATCGCCACGATCCCGGACGAGAGCCAGGACTCGAAGATCTGCCGGAACGACGGATCCGCGGGGAGTTCGGCCCAGACCAACTGGTGCAGCAGGGCCACGACACCGAAGCAGCCCAGGGCCAGGTGGCGCAGCCTCCGGGGCAGGTCGATCTCGGGTCGCAGCACCGCCAGCACCAGAATCACGATCAGGGCGCCGGTCACCGCCCGGAACGGCGAAAACCGGAGCAGCAGGAGCAGGACCAGGGTGGACAGGCCGGCGACGAAGACGAGGGCGTCGAAGCGCCGCACCGGAGGCGGCTCGCCGTGGCGTTCCGGGGTCCCGATCCGCCGCGAGTAGAAGTGCACGATCAGGAAGATCGATAGGTAGAACAGGATCGCGGGCAGCAGCGCCGCCTGCACGATCTGCAGGAACGTGACCTGGGGCTCGACGATCTCGAGCATCATGTAGGCGCCGGCGCCCATGACCGGCGGCACGAGGGCGCCCCCGGAGGCCGCCGCCGCCTCGACCGCGGCCGCCACGTGGCGCCTGAACCCGTTGCTCCTCATCATCGGGATGGTGAAGGCGCCGGTCGTCACCGCGTTCGCCACCGCGCTGCCGGAGAGTGACCCCAACAGCCCACTGCTCAGCACCGCCACCTTCGCCGGGCCGCCCGGCCTGGTCCCGAACACCCGCTCGGCGAAGCGCATGATGAACTGCGTCGCTCCTGACATCTCGAGGAAGGACCCGAAGACGACGAACAGGAAGACGTAGCGGAACATGACCGACGCCGCCGGACCGAAGACCCCCAGACTCTGCAGGAAGGTCGTGCCGACCACGTCGCGGGGGTTCTGGCCGGCGTGCGGGAACAGCCAGTCCGGCAGCAGAGCCCAACCGTTGCGGAGGCTGAAGTAGCAGTAGAGCGTGTGGGCGACGAAGGCCAGGGCAAGGGCCGGGACGATCCAGCCGATGCTCCGGCGGGCGGCTTCCAGCACCAGCAGAAGGCCGATCAGGCCGAGGCCGATGTCCGCCCCCGTCTCGATCCCGGCCCGGTTGCCCAGCGACCTCCCGCCCGACCACAGGTGCTCGAAGGCCGGCTCCGTCTGCACGACCACGTAGGCACAGACGGCCACGGCCAGAAGACCGAACACGAGGTCCAGGCCGCGCAGCCACTGTTGCGAGCCGAGCCTGGGATGGACCGGAAACGCGAGAAAGCAGAGCAGCAGCCCGACGCCGACGAACACCGCCAGGGACGACTGCGGGAGCAGCAGCCCGAAGTTGACCTCGAAGAGAACGAAGAAGCAGAGGGCGGCGCCGAGTCCCGCGATCAGGCCCCGGCGCGCCCGCTCAGTCGCCTCGTTCAACCGCCCGCTTCGGGCCAGATGCCGATCTCGCGGTAGAAACGCTCCGCCCCCGCGTGGAACGGCGTGCCGGTGTCGCGAGCGACGTTCGCCTCGTTGATCGCGCGGCCGGCGGGGTGCTTCTCGGCAATTGCCTGACGGTTCTCCCAGATCGTCCTCGTGATCTGGTAGACCAGTTCCTCGTCCGCGTCGGCGTAGGTGATCAGATGCATCGAGCCGACGTTGAGGCCGGGATAGTCCTCGGTGAGGTCGGAGTAGGCGTCGGCCGGAATCGTGGCGAGCTGGAAGAAGGGATAGTCACGCGCGAGCTGCTGCCGCTTGTCCTCGTCGAACGGCAGGAAGACGATGTCGTGGGTGCTGCTGGCCTGGGTCACCGAGCCGGTCGGCACCGCGCCGCCGAGGAAGGCGGCGTCGATCGTGCCGTCTCCCAGCATGTCGACCGCCCCGCTCTGGGTGCCGTAGACCTGCGTGAAGTCGTCGTACGTCACACCGTGGGCGGCGAGAAGCGGTTCGACGAACATCTCGAAGCCCGCGCCGGCCACGCCGACCATCGCCCGCTTCCCGGCGAGGTCCCCCAGCGAGGTCAGCCCGGAGTCGGCCTTGGCGATGAAGGTCGCGATGTTCGGCGCCAGCGTGGCGACCGCGCGGATCTCGTAACTCTGCTCCCAGCCCGATTCCCCGAGAACCGCGAAGTAGCTGATCGCCGAGTTGGACATCGCGAGTTCCAGCTCGCCGCGCGCGAGCCGGCGGATGTTCTCCTGCGACCCCTTCGTCCCGCGCGGCTGAACCCTCCAGTTGTTCTCCCCGCGGTTGTCGTTCAGCACCTCCGCGATCGCGCCGCCGACGACCGGAAAGGCGCCACCGACCGGCGCCGTGCCCATGCTCAGGAACTGCGGGTTGACGGAGCCGCCGTCCGCTCCATCGCCGGCGCCGCAGGCAAGCGGCAGGACGAGTGCGGGCAAGAGAATGAGCAGACGGTTCTTCATCGGCGCGGACCTCGGTGACGGAAAGCTGACGCACCAGGGGGGCGCGGCAGGCGATCATAACTCGCCGGCCGCCGGCCTCGGCGCTATGGTTCGACGATGCAGTAGAGGAAGCTGTCGGTCCGCAGGTAGAGCCGACCCGCGGCCACGCCAAGCGATGACAGCGTGAAGCCCTGGACCTGGTTCTTCGCCAGGATCTCGAACTCGGGGCCGTCCCGGACCACCGTCGTCACTCCGTCCTCGCTGGTCGCGTAGACCTTGCCGTCGGCGACCAGCAGCGAGGCGCTGTAGGTGCCCGGCTCGAGCCGCTGGTTCTGCCAGTCCGGCGCGCCGGTTCTGGCGTCCAGCCGTGACAGGAGACCGTTGTCGCGGAGCAGGTAGAGGGTCTTGCCGTCCGTCGCGGGAGTCGGCACGTCGGGACCGCGGTCGGTCTCCCAGAGGAGTTCGGGTTCGCCGCCGGCCCGGAGCCGCAACGCCTTCATCGGATTGACGCGGGTGGGGACGAAGACCAGGTCCCCCACCGAAACCGGCGACGCAACGACCCGGTACATCGGGCTGTCCCTTGGATTGAAGCCTTCCACGCGCCATAGCTCGCGGCCGCTCTCCGGGTCGTGCCCGGTGGCTACGTCGCCGCCGTTCAACACCAGGACATGCCCGTCGCCAACCTCCACGAGAGCCGGCGTGATGTAGGCGTCAGGCGACTCCATGCGGGCGTCCGTCGGCCGCTCCTGTCTCCAGATCGTCTCCCCGGAAGACGAGTCGATCGCCAGGAGGTAGGACGGATCGTCCGTCTTCATGCCGTGAAGGACCGGCACGTAGAGCACCTCCCGCCAGAGCAGCGCGGATGAGCCGTAGCCGTGGTTCAGGCCGAAGGCGCCGTAGTCCTGTTCGAGTTCCCGGGCCCAGAGCTGGTTGCCGTCGAAGTCGTAGGCCTGCAGGGCGCCGGTGCCCGTCAGTACCCAGACCCGCTCGCCGTCGGTGATCGGGGACGGCGACGACATGTTGTGCTTGCGCTGGAATCGGTTGCCGCCGCCGATCGTTCGTTGCCACACGAGGTCCCCCGAACCGGCGTCGACGCGCCACAGCGACAGATCGTCGCCCTCGGCGACGTTCAGGAACACGACGTCGCCGACCACGATCGGGGT
Organism: Holophagales bacterium; assembly: GCA_009836625.1. Lineage (GTDB taxonomy): Bacteria > Acidobacteriota > Thermoanaerobaculia > Multivoradales > Multivoraceae > Multivorans. Next base: position 311,181 of record VXVC01000004.1, on the reverse strand, counting down.
CGATCCCGAACGGTCCGGCAACGCCAGCTTCCAAAGGACGTTCCGCTCGACGTTGCCGTCATGCGACCATTCGAGCGGCAAGCCGGTGTGTTCGCTGTAGCCGTTTCGCGCGGGCCCGCGCCAGTTCGGCCAGTCCGCCCCGCTCGCCGCCTGTGCCGCGAACAGCACCGGCAGGATGCACCAGACCGCCGGTCGCCGGCCGCTGCGTCGGCCTCGAGGTCGTCTCGGTTTCACTCTCGTCCGGTTCACGCTGCCTCCCTTGCCGGGGCCGGCTCGGCCGTTTCTCCACCGTCGCTGTCGTCCTGCGCTTCCGCCGACTCCGGCATCAGCAGCACCTGGACCCGATTGTCGCCGCCGAGGTAGTCCACCGCGGCGCCGCGGATCATCTCCGCGTCGAGTTCTTCGAACAGTTCCTCGTACGCCAGGATGCTGAGCGGATCCTCGTCGAACTGATAGACGGTCTGCAGCACCCCCAGCCAGAACCCGTTCGTTTCCCTCGCCGTTTCACGGCCCCGTCGCTGCTGTTCCCGGATCTGGGCGACTTCCTCGTCCGTGGCGAGTTCGGTCCGGACACGCTCGATCTCCTCCTCGACCGCCTGGAGCATCTCCTCGACACGGGCCGGATCGCAGCCGAAGACGATCTGCACGGAGAACTCTGGAACCGGGATCCTGTCGGCGCCACCGGACACGTTCGCGCCGTAAGTGCCGCCGAGTTCCTCCCGCAGGCGCTCTCGCAGGCGATCCCGTAGCAACGAGGCCATCGAATTCAGGCGGTAGCGGTTCAACTGACTCTGCTCGAAGGGTCCGTTGAACACCAGGGCTACCTGGCTCTGCTCCTCCAGTCCCTTGTACACCGTCCGCTCGATGCGACCCTTGGGGGTCCGCACTCCGACGTCTCTCCAGGCTTCCTCGCGACCAGTCGACGGGAGACCGCCCAGCCAGGTCTCGACGAGAGGTTCGATCGCGTCGAGTTCGAAACTGCCGGCGAGGAAGAACGTGAAGTCGGAGAAGTCCCGGAACCGGTCTTCGTAGACGGCGAAGATCCGGTCCTGGTCCAGGTCTCCCAGCATCTCCTCGGTGATGATGCGGCGCCGCGGGTGGTTCTGACTCAGGATCTCTACGAACGTCTTGAGAAAGGTGTACCTCGGCATCGCGCTCTGGTTGCGCAGCAACGCGCCCTGACGGGTCAGAAAGGAGTCGTACGCCTCGGCATCGCGGCGCGGTGACGTCCCGCTCAGGTAGATCAACTCGAACAGCGTCTCCAGATCCTTGGGCGAGCCTCGGCCGCTGAAGCCCTCGAACAGGGGCCCGATGACCGGACCGACCCGCGCGACCTTGCCGGTCAGCGCCTTGTTCAACTGGGTGAGACTGAAGTTCCCCAACCCGGAGAGCTGAACCACCGACGTCGCCAGGTTCGCCTCCAGCCAGTCTTCGTCCGAAACCAGTGAGGCGCCCCCGGGGCTGAAGGCGCCGACCAGGACCTCGTCGTTCTTGAAGTCGCTCGGCCGCAGGACCACCCGGACGCCGTTCGACAGCCGCCACTCGGTGACGCCGAGTTCCGGAATCGCCGATCGTTCGAGGATCCGGCCCGGGGTCGGCCGAACAGGCACCAGGGCACCCTCGCCGACGTCGTCCTCGTAGGCCGCGACCTCCGCCTGGCCTATCCGGTCGAACACGGCCAGCAGTTCTTCCTCGACCGGCGGCTCCAGTCCCTCCTTCCGCGGTCCGCTGGCGAGGATGACGCGATCCTCGTCGTGGGTCCATTCGTCCGCGACCCTGTTCACTTCGGCGAGCGTGATCGCGGGCACGTACCGGCGGGCCAGCTCGCGCTCGTAGGCGATCCCGGGGAACGGTTCGTCGGTCAGGAAGTTCCGCTGGTACTCCCCGGCGTAGGCGGCGGAGTGGGTCTTGTCCCGTTCGTCCCAGGCGCGGTCCATCGAGCGCAAAGTGTTGACTCTGGCCCGCTCCAGTTCACTCTCCTCGAAGCCGTGACGACGGGCGCGCTCGGACTCGGTGAGCAGCGCCTCGAGGGCCCGGACTTCGGCGCCCTCCCGGGCTCCGGCCCGGAGCAGGTAGAGGCTGCGGGTCCGGGCAAGCGTCCCGCGGGTGCTGGTTGCGCCGATGAAGGGTGGATCGGCCTCCTCGGCACGCTCGGCCAGCCGGTTGTTCAACATGCCGTTGTAGAGGCCGCGGACCAGGCGCGCCCGGTAGTCCGCGACGGTGACGAAGTCGTCCGCTTCGCCCTTGAACGCAACCGAGATCGAGGAGCGCGTCAACTCGGGATCGGCGAAGATGGAAACCAGAGTCTCCTCGTGGGGCGGAATCTCCGCCTCGAAGCGTTCACGCGGCTCATCCGGTCCCCTGATCCTGCCGAAGCGCCTCCTGATGTCCGCCTCCATCGCTTCCGGATCGAAATCGCCGACTGCGACGACGGCCATCAGGTCCGGCCGGTACCAGTCCCGGTAGAAGTCCCGCAACCGCTGCGGCGGAGCCTCGCGCAGCATCTCCGGATCACCGATCGGCAGCCGCTCGGCGTAGCGCGAGCCGTGGAAGCGATAGGGAATCTCGGCATCGCGGAGTCTGGCGCCGGCGCCCCGGCCGCCCCTCCACTCCTCGATCACGACGCCGCGCTCGCGTTCGATTTCCTCGTCCTCGAGCGTGACTGCGGACGCCCAGTCCTCCAGCACCAGGAGCGCCTTGTCCAGGATCTCCGCATCGTCGGTCGGCACTTCCAGCATGTAGACCGTTTCGTCGAAGCTCGTGTACGCGTTGACGTCGGGGCCGAAGCGCATCCCGATGCCCTGCAGGTAGTCGACCAGCTCCGTCTTCTCGAAGTGCTCGGTGCCATTGAACGCCATGTGTTCGACGAAGTGAGCCAACCCTTGTTGGTCGTCGTCTTCCAGGACCGAGCCGGCACGGACGATGAGCCGCAGGAAGGCCCGGTTCTCGGGCCGGCCGTTCTCCCTGACGTAGTACCGGAGCCCGTTCTCGAGCTGGCCCGTGAGAACTGCCGGATCCCGGGGCAGCACTTCGCTCAGTTCGTAGGTCCAGTCCGGGGACGACCCAGTGCCCGCCGCGGTCTCGTCGGCGGTTTTCTGGGCATGGGCCTCCGGCGTTGCGTACGCCACGAGCAACGCGACCGCGACGGCCATCCAGACGAAGTACGCGCCGCGGGAAGGACCGCGTGGGTGATGCTCGATCATCGACGTCTTCTCCTGTGATTCCGTGGGAGTTCAGCGGGTTTCCGCGGCGCGGGAGGCGCGGACGCCGCCGTCGATCCGCACGACCGCGCCGGCCGGCAGGGCCTCGACCAGCGCCGCCAGGGCGAGATCCGCGGCGCTGCGGCTCCGGCTGTCGACGGTCAGCTTGACCCGGTAGTCCCCGTCCATCACCGGGTAGCTGCCGATGTCGACGTCGTCGTGGGCGTCGACGACGCGGTCGAGCAGCTCCGCGATGTCGGTCTCGCGGCAGGACGTGTACACCGCCCGGCAGTAGAACCGGCGACCGGCCGCCAGACGGGCGCGCAGCATCGGCAGTTTCATGCGGAAGATCCGCGGCACGCCCGGCAGCACGTACACGTTCTCCATGACGACGGACGGCCAGGGCACGTCGGGCGTGCTGACGAGCTCGGCACCTTCGGGCACGTCGGCCATTCGCAGGTGACCCTCGGTGCAACCCTCGCCGACCATTTCGCGGATCTTCGCCACCAGTTCGGGAGAACGGATCAGCGGCCGTTGGAACGCCTCCGCGACCGCCCTGAGCGTGACGTCGTCGTGGGTCGGCCCGACGCCGCCGCTCGTGATCAGGTAGTCGAACCGACCGCGCAACCGGCGGATGTCGGCCGCGATTCCGGTCACGTCGTCCGGACAGACGACCACTCTCCGAAGTTCGATCCCGAGATCGAACAATTCTCTGGCCAGGAGGTTCAGGTTCGCTTCCTCGACCTTGCCGTTCAGGATCTCGTTTCCGATGATCAGAGCCCCGGCCGTCGGCATCGCGCAAGCTTACTCTCGTTACCGACCCGCGAAACGCGGCGACCGACGCTCGCTGAGCGCCTGCACACCCTCGCGCGCGTCGGCGGTACGGAAGGTGACATCCTGCTCAGCGCTCTCCAACTCGAGCGCTTCCTCGATACCCCGATCGAACGTGCCCCGCAGGGTCCGCTTCGTCGCCTTGACCGCGACCGGGCCAGCGGCGGCGATCTCGAGCGCCAGGCCCTCGACCACCTGGTCGAAGTCCTCGTCCGCCTCGCGGCCGGCTATTCCCCACTCGACGGCGGTTGCCGCGTCGACCAGACGGCCACTGTAGAGGAGCTCGGCGGCCCGCGCGGGGCCGATCAGGCGCGGCAGGGTCCAGGTCGCGGCCATCCCGGGGTGAATCCCGAGCTTCACGAAGGTCATTCCCACCCGGGCGCCGGTCCTGATCACCCGCATGTCGGCGCCGAGCGCAAAGCACAGCCCCGCCCCGATCGCGTGGCCGTTGATCGCGGCGATCGAGGGGGCCTCGAGACCCCGGATCGACAGGTAGAGACGGTAGAAGTTCGCTCCGCCTCCAAGTCCCGGGCCGGCGTCGCGATCCTCGCTGACCTCCTCCTGGATGCTCTTGAGACTGCCGCCGGCGCTGAAGGCGCGGCCGGCGCCGCGCACGATCACCACCCGCGTCCCTTCACGCGCGTTGATCTCCGCCACCGCCTCCCGGACTTCGGCCCCCATCGCCGGGGTCATCGCGTTGAGCCGCGTCGGATCGTTCAGGGTCAACCGCGCAATGGGTCCGTCGTGGGACAGCAGGACGTGCTTGCGGTTCATGGAACAGGACCTCCTTCGGTAAGATGCGGCGCATGCTAACGATCACCGAACTGGCGCAGAAACAGGTGGCGGAAGCGATGAAGTCCGAAGAGCGCGACGACCTGGCGCTCCGGATCGCGATCACCGGCCGCAGCGGCGGCGGCTTCCGCTACCAGATGGACCTGGTCGGCCTGGACGAGACGAGGCCGGACGACGAGGTCGTCGAACTCGACGCCTTCAAGGTGTACGTGGACTCCGAGAGCGCGCCGGATCTCAGCGGCGCCACCGTCGACTTCGTGACCCGGCTCTCCGAGAGCGGCTTCAAGTTCGACAACCCCAACTCGGTCTGGGGCGATGGAATCGCCGCCGATGTACAGCGCGTCCTCGATGAACAGATCAACCCGCAAATCGCTGCGCACGGCGGCTTCGTCACCCTGCTCGAGGTCAAGGACGAGACCGCCTACATCACGATGGGCGGGGGCTGCCAGGGATGCGGCATGGCCGACTACACGCTCAAGCAGGGCGTCGAGCAGGCCATCGTGGAAGCCGTGCCGGCCGTGCAGCGCGTCCTCGACACGACGGATCACGCCGCCGGCACGAACCCCTACTACGCGCCGTAGCAGAGGGACCCGGGAGCCGGCGCCGTCGTCCCGTATTGCCCATCCCCTACCGTTGTGGAATAGTCCCTCACTGGTCGAGCGACGCGTTCCGATTCGCCTTCGCTCGCCGCACTAGAGCTCGATCGCCGAAATAGAGCACGTCACGATCGATGGGCACGTACCGTTTCAGGCGGGGATTGAGCCTGCCCATCGCCGGCGCTCCGGAACAGGTGCTTGACGACGCCGCGGCTCCCGGTACCGTGGCAATCAGCGCCGCCGACTACCCGGGCATGAAGCCGGCGATGCACGTCGGGCCGGGAGATGCGGTGCGGCGTGGCCAGCTCCTCTTCGAGGACCGCAAGCAGCCCGGCGTTCGTTTCACCTCTCCCGCCGCGGGCACGGTAGCCGCCGTGAACCGCGGCGCCAAGCGGGCGTTGATTTCGGTCGTGGTGAGAGTGGACCCCTCCGACCAGACGGGCTCCAGCGGGGCCGGAGTCGGCTTCGCCAGCTACACCGGAAGGCACCCGAGCGCTCTCTCCCGCGAGGAAGTGCAAGCGTTGCTGGTGGAGTCCGGGGACTGGGTCGCTCTGCGCGCGCGCCCCTTCGGTCGCACCGCGGCCGTCGACGCGGTACCGAAGTCGATCTTCGTCAACGCCATGAACACGGAACCGTTCGCGCCCGGCGCCGACCGGATCGTCGAAGGACGCTCGGGCGATCTCCAGCGGGGGCTGGCCGCACTGGTGCGGCTGACCGACGGACCCGTGTATCTCTGCCGCGCACCCGGCACCCTCGCCGGTGTCGAGACGAACGAACCGCTGCGGGTCGAGGAATTCGCCGGCCCGCATCCAGCCGGCGCCGCGGGGCTGCACATCCACACCCTCGACCCGGTAAACCGCAACAAGCTGGTCTGGCAGATCGGACTCCAGGACACCCTCGCCATCGGCCGGCTGTTCGCGACCGGCGAAGCCGACGTCCAGCGCGTCGTGGCGCTGGCGGGGCCTCCGGTCGGGAGACCCAGGCTCCTGCGCACGCGGCTGGGCGCCTCGCTCGCCGATCTGACGCGTGGCGAGGTCGCCGTGTTGTTGGAGGGCGCCGAAGGCGCCGAGGGAAGGAGCGCGCAAGGCCTCCCGGAGGGCGCGGTACGCGTCATCAGCGGTTCGCCGCTCAGCGGGCGCACCGCGATCGGCGAGAACGCGCCGGCCGATCTCCACGGCTACCTGGGACGCTTTCACGACACGGTCTCGGTGCTCGAGGACGACCACGGCCGCCACTTCCTGGGCTGGCTCAACCCCGGTTTCGGCGCCTTCTCCCGCGCCCGCGCCTTCGCCTCCTCGCTGCTGCCACGCAAGTCCTTCGCGATGACGACGACCACGTACGGCTCGCCGCGCGCGATCGTGCCCATCGGCCTCTACGAGAGCGTGTTCCCCTGGGACCTGCAGCCGACCTTCCTGCTCAAGTCCCTGGTGGCGGGCGACATCGAGCGGGCCGAGGAACTCGGCTGCCTGGAGCTGCTGGAGGAAGACCTGGCGCTCTGCACCTTTGTCTGCCCGGGCAAGACGGAGTACGGGCCGTACCTCCGCGACGCCCTCGAGCTGATCGAGAAAGAAGGCTAGGCACACATGAAGCTGCTGCGCCGGATTCTCGACAAGCAAGCCCGCCACTTCGAACCGGGTGGCAGGTTCGAGCGCTTCTACCCCCTGTACGAAGCGCCGGACACCTTCCTGTACACGCCGGGCAAGACGACGACCGGCGCCGCCCATGTGCGCGACGCGCTGGACCTGAAGCGCCTGATGATGACCGTCGTCGTGGCGCTGGTGCCCTGCGTCCTGATGGCGATGTGGAACACGGGCCGTCAGATCCACGTCGCCGTCGCCGGCGGCGCGGCGCCGCTCGCGAACTGGCGCACCGACGCGATGGAGATGCTCGGACTGTCGTTCGACGCTTCCAGCCTGCTGGCCAACACGGTCCACGGAGCGCTGTACTACGTGCCGGTCCTGGTCGTGACCTTCGCCGTCGGCGGCGCCTGGGAGGGCCTGTTCGCCGTCGTCCGGCGGCACGACGTGAACGAGGGCTTTCTGGTCACCGGGATGCTCTTCCCCCTGGTGCTGCCGCCGACGATCCCGCTGTGGCAGGTCGCGGTCGGCATCAGCTTCGGGGTCGTCGTCGGCAAGGAGATCTTCGGCGGTACGGGCTACAACGTCCTGAACCCGGCTCTGACGGCGCGGGTCTTCCTGTTCTTCGCCTATCCGGCCCAGATCTCGGGCGACGCCGTGTGGATCGCTGCGGGCACGTCGTCGGCACCAGATGGCTACAGCGGCGCCACCGCGCTCGGCGAGATCGCGGTGCTTGAGCCCGTCGAGGGCTCCGACGCGCCGCTGGACGGACTGAGCGCCATCGAGGGCAAGGTCTCCTGGATGCAGGCCTTTCTCGGCGACATTCCGGGATCGATGGGCGAGACCTCCGCGCTGGCCTGCCTGATCGGCGCGGCGATTCTGATCGCGACCGGCATCGGTTCCTGGCGGATCATGGTCGCGGCGACGGCCGGCACGGCGGCGATCTCCCTGCTGCTCAACCTCATCGCGTCGCCGACCAACGCGATGCTCTCGGTCCCCTTCCACTGGCACCTCGTGCTCGGCGGCTGGGCCTTCGGCATCGTCTTCATGGCTACGGACCCGGTGAGCGCCGCGCAGACGAACCGGGGACGCTACATCTACGGCTTCCTGGTCGGCGTGCTGGCCGTCCTGATCCGCACGATCAACCCCGCCTTCCCGGAAGGCGTGATGCTCGGCATCCTGTTCATGAACCTGTTCGCGCCCCTGATCGACCACTACGTGCTGAAGGCGAACATCAAGCGCCGCCAGGCGCGCTACGCGCAATAGACTTCGTTCCACCGGCGGAACTCCCCATGGCAAACCGACAGGCCACCGGCTACACCCTTCTGTTCGCGACCGCGATCTGCATCGTGTGCGGGATCCTCGTGTCTTCCTTCGCGGTCAGCCTGGAGGATCTTCAGGACGAGAACATCGCCCTCGACAAGCAGAAGCGGGTGCTGGAGGCCGTGGGCCTGCTCCAGCCCGGCGACGCGATCGACGAGGCGCAGGTCGCCGAGCGCTTCGAACCGATCGAACCGGTGCTCATCGACCTCGCCTCGGGCGAGGCGGTGGACGGCGACACGGCGACCTTCGACCAGCAGCGGCGCGCCCGGAATCCGGACACCAGCACCGAGGCCCCCGACAACCTGGCCAGGGTCAAGCGCATCCCGGATCGGGCTCTGCTCTACGAGATGCGCGGCGACGGCGGCGAGCTCGAGACGATCGTGCTGCCGATCGAAGGTCTGGGACTCTGGGGCACCCTGTACGGCTTCCTGGCGCTCGACGCCGACACGACGACCGTGCACGGCATCACCTACTACCAGCACAAGGAGACGCCGGGCCTGGGCGGCGAGGTGGACAATCCGACCTGGAAGCGCAAGTGGCCCGGACGCAAGGCCTTCGATGACGAAGGCGACGTTCGCCTGGCAGTGATCAAGGGCTTCGCCGGGAGCGCCGAGGAGGACCCCTACGAGGTCGACGGTCTCGCCGGCGCGACGATCACCAGCAACGGGGTAACGAACATGCTCGAGTTCTGGCTCGGGGAGAACGGCTTCGAGCCCTACCTCAACCGGATCCGCGCGGAGGCCAACTGATGGCTGTCAAGAAGAGCGAAGCGGCGCTCGACCCCCTCTTCAACAACAACCCGATCGCGCTCCAGGTGCTCGGCATCTGCTCGGCGCTGGCGGTGACCACGAAGATGGAGACCTCGGTCGTCATGTGCGCGGCCGTCATCGCCGTGCTCACCCTGTCGAACCTGACGATCAGCCTGCTCCGGCATCAGATCCCGAACAGCATCCGGATCATCGTCCAGTTGACCGTCATCGCCTCCCTGGTCATCGTCACCGACCAGATTCTCAAGGCCTACGTGTTCGAGATCAGCAAGCAGCTCTCGGTGTTCGTCGGGCTGATCATCACGAACTGCATCATCATGGGGCGGGCGGAAGCCTTCGCGATGCAGAACCCGCCGTCCCTGGCCATCCTCGACGGCATCGGCAACGGCATCGGCTACAGCGCGATCCTGATGGTCACGGCGTTCCTGCGCGAGCTGTTCGGTTCCGGGAAGCTCTACGGCTACAGCGTTCTGCCCACGGTCTCGGAAGGAGGCTGGTACCTGCCGAACGGCCTGATGCTGCTGTCTCCCGCCGCCTTCTTCATCATCGGCGGATTGATCTGGGCGCTACGCGTGTACAAACCCGCTCAAGTCGAGATGGACGGCTAGGGAGGACGCCGGACGATGTTCGAGGACTACCTGAACCTGGCCGTGAAGGCCATCTTCATCGAGAACATGGCCCTGACCTTCTTCCTGGGCATGTGCTCCTTCCTGGCCGTGTCGAAGAAGGTCGAGACCGCGGTCGGCCTCGGCCTGGCGGTCATCTTCGTGCTCACCGTGACCGTGCCCGCGAACAACCTGATCCAGACCTACCTCCTGAACGAGGGCGCTCTCGCCTGGATCAGCCCCGAGTTCGCCGGCGTCGACCTGACCTTCCTGAACCTGCTCTGCTTCATCGGCACGATCGCCGCGATGGTCCAGCTCGTGGAGATGACGACCGACCGTTTCTTCCCCGCGCTGCACGCCACGCTGGGCATCTTCCTGCCCCTGATCGCGGTGAACTGCGCCATCCTCGGGGGCTCCCTGTTCATGGTCGAACGGGACTACGACTTCGGGGAAAGCGTCGTCTTCGGCTTGGGCAACGGCATCGGCTGGTTCCTCGCCGTCGTCGCCCTGGCGTCCATTCGTGAGCGCCTCCGCTACAGCAACGTGCCCCACGGCCTGCGCGGCCTGGGCATGACGTTCGTCATCACCGGACTGATGGCCTTCGGCTTCATGGCCTTCGGGGGTATCCAGCTGTGATCACCGTCGTCCTCGGGGTGACGATGTTCACCATCGTCATCCTCGCCCTGGTCACGGTCCTGATGCAGGCCAAGGCGCGGCTCGTCGCCGGCGGCGAGGTGTCGATCCTGATCAACGAGGAGAAGACGCTGGCCGCCGCGACCGGCGGCACCCTGCTCGGCACCCTGGCCGAGCACCAGATCTTCATCCCTTCCGCCTGCGGAGGCCAGGGCACGTGCGGCGTCTGCACGGTCGACGTGTTCGAGGGCGGTGGCGCCATGCTGCCGACCGAGAAGACGCACATCAGCCGCCGCGAGGCGCGCGAGGGCTGCCGCCTGAGCTGCCAGGTCAAGATCAAGGAGGACATGAAGATCGGCGTCCCGGCCGAGGTCTTCGGGGTCAAGAAGTGGCAGTGCAAGGTCCGCTCCAACGAGAACGTCGCCACCTTCATCAAGGAACTCGTGCTGGAACTTCCGGAAGGCGAGGAAGTCCCCTTCCGCGCGGGCGGTTACATCCAGATCGAGTGCCCACCGCACGTCGTGAACTACAGCAACTTCGCCATCGAGGACGAGTACCACGACGACTGGGACCGCTTCAAGATCTGGGACCTGGTGTCCAAAGTCGACGAGACCGTGATCCGGGCCTACTCGATGGCGAACTACCCCGACGAGAAGGGCGTCATCATGCTGAACGTGCGCGTGGCGACGCCGCCTCCCCGCCAGATGGACCTGCCGCCCGGCCAGATGTCGTCCTACATCTTCGACCTCAAACCAGGCGACGAGGTGACGATCGCCGGCCCCTTCGGCGAGTTCTTCGCCAAGGACACGGACGCCGAGATGATCTTCGTCGGCGGCGGCGCCGGCATGGCGCCGATGCGCTCCCACATCTTCGACCAGTTCCGCCGCATCCACACGGACCGCAAGGTGTCCTTCTGGTACGGCGCCCGCTCCTACCGCGAGGCGTTCTATATCGACCACTTCGACCGGATCGCCGAAGAGAACCCCAACTTCACCTGGCATCTCGCCCTCTCCGACCCGCTCGAGGAAGACAACTGGGACGGCTACACCGGCTTCATCCACCAGGTCCTGTACGACAACTACCTGAAGGACCACCCCGCCCCGGAAGACGTCGAGTACTACCTCTGCGGCCCTCCCCTGATGCTCCAGGCCTGCATGAAGATGCTCGACGACCTCGGCGTCGAACCCGAGAACATCGCCTTCGACGACTTCGGTTAGGTCTGGGAATGCGCTACGTGCGCGGGGCGTCGGTGGCACCCGTCTGGCGCGGGTCCGGGGGGAGGGGTCCCAGGTGCCGCGAGCGCTTGGTCGGAGAATGGACGGGGGAGCGCTCGCTGCACTCCGCTCGCTCCGGTTGGATGTCGCTGGAGGAGGGGACGCCGGCCGTCGCTCGCTGCGAGCCACCTGGGACCCCTCCCCCCGGACCCGCACCAGGCTGGAGGACATCTCGTCGCCGGGTCGCTCCGTCTCCCCGAGAGTCGTCTCGGTCGAAGCGGGGATGGCAACGAAGTTGGCGGGTGTTTGCCGTCCTCGCCGGTCTCGCGATCGGCTGTGCGCAGGCCCCCGAGGAAGTAGTGCTGCAGGGGCCGACGATGGGCACCTACTATCGGGCGCGCGCGATCGCGGAGACCGGTGAGCGCGAAGCGATCCGCGCTCTCATCGAGCATCGACTCGATGCGGTTGACCGCGCGATGTCGACCTACCGAGAGGACTCCGAGATCTCGCGCTTCAACCTGCTTGCCGCTAGCGAATCTCAAGTCTTCTCGGAGGAAACCTGGGCCGTCCTGGGGCTTGCCTGGCAGGTGCGCGAGGAGAGTCGTGGGGCCTTCGATCCAACCGTGGGACCACTGGTCGACGCCTGGGGGTTCGGTGCGCCCGGACGCAGTGCGGAGCCAACGCCTCCTCTCGATGACCAGCTGGCAGAGCTGCGTCGGGCGATCGGCGCGATCAAGCTGGACTCTGAGGACCGGCGAGTTCTCAAGCTCGAAGACGGAGCAGCTCTCGACTTGTCCGCCATCGCCAAGGGCTGGGCAGTCGATAGCGTTTCTGAGGCTCTGCTCAAAGCCGGTTACACCAATCACCTCGTCGAAGTCGGAGGGGAGGTGCGCACCGCCGGTCACAGTCCAGCCGGTGACCCGTGGCGCATCGCGATCGAACGACCGCCTGCTCGAGTGAGTGACTCCGGACAAGGACCCGCAACGGAGGAGGCTGACCAGCCCAACCTGCAGAGGATCCTCCCCTTCACCGACGGATCCCTGGCGACCTCGGGCGACTACCGGAACTACTGGCAACGCGACGGCGTGCGCTACTCCCACACGATCGACCCCCGAACCGGCCGGCCGGTCGAACACGCCCTCGCCTCGGCCAGCGTCTTCCACACGAGCTGCGCCGTCGCCGACGCCTACGCCACCGCCCTGATGGCGCTCGGCCCCGACGACGGTCTGCAGTGGGCCGACGACAAAGGCATCGCGGCCCTGCTCCTCGTCTATCGCGACGACACGCTGGAAGAACTCCCCAGCCGGGCGTTCCGCGACAGGTTCGGAGCCGCCGACTAGCGCGCCGCCCGACGCCCTCCAGCCGGTCCGGGGTTCCGTGGGGAGGGTCCCAGCGGACTCGAAGCGAGCGACGCCCGGCGCCCCAACATCGACCGAGGACCTACCGGAGCGAGCGTAGCGGAGTGCGCGCAGACCTCCCATCCACTCCGCAAGCGCGCACGGCCGCTGGGACCCTCCCCTCGGAACCCCGGACCGGCGGGTGCCACCTCGAGCCGCACCAACGCCGCGATCGGTAGACTCGCGAGCGAGCCATGGCGATCCTGTTTCTGACCATCACGGTGATAGCCGCTTCGGTGATTCTCATGTCCGTCGGCGTCCTTATCAGTGGCCGCTGTCTGCGTGGATCCTGCGGCGGTCCGGACGTGCTCGGCCCGGACGGGAAGCCCCTGAACTGCTCCAACTGTCCCCTGCGACGGGCGCGGGAGGAAACCTGAGCGCCACCGAGGCTCCGGAACGGCCGATCCAGGTCACCGACCAGGGCGAAGCCCAGCCGTTCTCTCGCGGTCTGCTTGCCCGAAGCCTCTACGCCGCCGGCCTGGACTTCGATCACGCGTACCGGCGCGTCGAGCAACTGCAGCGCCGGCTGGTCCGCGAGGAGATCACCAGCCTGGAGAAACGGCATCTGGCGCAGCGCATCGCCGAACTGCTCGATGTGAAGGAAGGCTCCGATGTCGCCGGGCGCTACCGCCTCATCCGACGCCTGCGGCGGTTGCCGAGACCTCTCATCTTCTACGTCGGCGGCGCCGGCGGAACCGGCAAGTCCACACTGGCCCTCGACCTGGCGCCCCAGCTCCGGATCTACCGGGTAAACGCGACCGACACGGTGCGGCAGGTGATGCGAATGGTCTTCGCGCCGGCCATCCTGCCTGCTCTCCACGTTTCGAGCTACGAGACGGCCGAGGCCACATCACCTGAACTCCCGGGCGGCACTCAGGATCCGACACTCGCTACCTTCGAGGAGCAGGCGACGAGAGTCTGCGTGGGGGTGCGAGCGGTCGTCGAGCGGGCGATTGCCGAGAACCTGAGCCTGGTCGTCGAGGGCGTCCACCTGCTGCCCGGACTGGTTCCCTTCCCGGATCTCGATGCTGACGCCTACCAGTTCTTCCTCCTGCTCACGACGGACGACGAGGAGGTTCACCGCAGCCACTTCCTGGCCCGTGAAACGGTCGCCGTGAGGAGATCGCATCGACAGCTCGATCACTTTCGGGTGCTCCGCGCCCAGCAGGACCATCTGATTCGGCTGGCGGAGGAAGTGGGCGTGCCGGTCCTCGACACGACCGAGCGCGAGCCGGCACTGGCGGCCGCCATCGGGTTGCTCGGACAGAACATGTCCCAGCGCCTGCCATGGCTCACGCAGGCATCGGTGGAAGGGCTGGGCGAGCCGCGTCCCCCCGTCCTGATGCTCGTGATCGACGGTCTTCCGGACCGTCCTCTTCGATCCCTCGGCGGCCGCACGCCTCTCGAAGCGGCACGCACGCCGAACCTGGACCGCCTGGCCAGCGAGGGCGCCAACGGTTTGGCGGATCCGGTCGCGCCGGGCGTCGTGCCGGACACGGCGTCGGGGAATCTCGCCCTGTTCTCCCAGTCCCCCCGGGTCATGACCCGGGGTCCGATCGAGGCGCTGGGCGCCGGCCTCAAGTTGAAGGCCGGCACGATCGCCATCCGGGGCAACTTCGCCACACTGGACGAACGCGGCTACGTGGTGGATCGCCGGGCCGGACGCATCCGCGACGACGCCAGAAAGCTGGCCAAGGCCATCGACCGGCTGGATCTCCCCGCTTCGGACAGGGTCAAGGTACGCGTCCGTGCCACCACCGAACACCGCCTCGCGATCACGCTGCGCGGCGACGGCCTGACCTCCGCCATCGAAGGGTCGGACCCGGGGGATGGGGCCCCCTCGGGGCCGCCGCTGGTGCCGCGGCCGCTCGACCCGAACGACGAGACGGCCGAACGGACCGCGCGCGTCCTGGCCCTGTTCGAACAGGAGGCGCGCCGCGTCCTGGCCCGACATCCGGCAAACGAGAGACGGCGGCGGAACGGCGGTCTGCCGGCGAACGCGGTACTGACGCGGGGGGTGGGTCGAGTCCACCGGTTGCTGCCTCTGGAGCCGGGCGGCCTGCCGGTCTCCGCCGCCTGTATCGGCGGCGACCGAACCGTGATGGGGATCGCCTCGGCGCTCGGCGTATCGACGGTTCATCGACCAGGCATGACCGCGAACGTCGACACGGACCTGGCACTCAAGTTCGAGTGCGGGATGGAGGCGCTGGCGGAGCACGACCTGGTCATGGTTCATGTCAAGGGAGCGGACATCGCCGCCCACGACCGGCGGCCCGACCAGAAGGTCGCCTTCCTCGAACGGGTCGACCAGGAGCTGGGCGTCCTCCTTGAGCGCCTGGAACGACCGATCCGGGTGGCGGTGACGGCGGACCATGCCACCCTGTCCGAGGTCGGTGTCCACGGCGCCGACCCGGTGCCCGTCCTGATCTGGGGCGACGGCATACGCCCCGACTCCGTCACCAGCTTCGGCGAACGAGTGGCCGGTGCCGGCCGGCTCAGCCGGTTTCCCCTGCAGCTCCTGATCGAGCGGGTGTTCGAACGCTACAGCGACGCAGAGACCTGAGCGGGGGAACCTCTGAATGGGAAAGAAGATCGAACGCCGGGTGCAGCGGCGCGCCGATCTCCCGGGCGGACGCGGTTTCGCCTGCGTCGCGCTCGACCGCCCGTCCGATCCGGTTAACGTCGGGCACGTGCTGCGGGCGGCGCTCTGTTTCCAGGCCCGCATGATCATCCTGGGCCAGGCCTCCGGAGACATCGATATCCGCCGGTTGCCCACCGACCCGACTCGGGCCTACCGCCACATTCCGGTGCTCGAGGTCGACGACCTGCTGGAAGCGGCGCCACGCGACGCGGACCTGGTCGCGGTAGAGATCGTGCCGGAGGCGGTTCCGCTCCCGGGCTTCACCCATCCGGAGCGGGCCTGCTACGTGTTCGGACCGGAGAGCGGCTCGATCTCCGATGGCATTCTGGATCGCTGCACGCACCACGTGCGCGTACCCACCGCCGTATCGCTCAACCTGGGAATGACGGTCGGCCTCGTGCTCTACGATCGACTGGCCGACCGCTGGCGAAAGGCCTTGGCGACCGACGCCGGCTGAATCAACCGGAACGGGGGGACAGCCGGGAGCCCTCCGCGAACAGGGACAGGAGCGGCAGCCCCAGACGCTCCCGAACCAGCCTGCGGACCATGCGCCGCCGGAGTTCGGACAGCCGCTCCGGGTCGACGCGACCGGACATCCTCCCAAGGGCGGCCTCGGCCTCCGTCGTGACCTCTTCCCTGTCACGGAGCGGCAGAAGCTCGAAGGCACGGTCCACGAGTTCGCGGTCCAACCCGACCAGACGGTCCTCGACGACCGGTGCGGGCCCCTGAAGCTTCAGCAGCCTCTGCCGCCACTTCTCGACATCGACCGTCGCGGCAGGGATCGCCTCCGCCAGAGCCTGAAGCCGGGCCCGCACGTCGATGGCGGCCGGCCTGGGCTGCCGGGCCGAAGCTCCGCCGAGTTCCCGGTACTCCGCCCATGCCTTCTCCACAGCCGGCCGACAGTAGCGCAGGCTGCTCACCCCCCTCCGCCGTGCCTCCGGCGCCGCCGCCTGCCGCTCGGCGCGCCGCTCGAAGACGAGGCGGATGCTCTCCAGAACGAGAAACAGGGGCACGCCTTCCTGGCGCCAGCGGTCCGCCAGACGCCAGTCGGCCGGACTCAGAAGCAGCGGAGCGCCCCGCAACCGGATGAACTCCTCCTCGATCGTCTCGAAGTACTCCCGGTCGACAGTCTCGGAGACCACGCCGAGCGTTCCCTAGGCCTCGATGACCTCGCCCGAGGCGATCGTGCGCAGACCGGCGGCGGTCCGCAGCCGAAACCGGCCGCCGCTGTCGAAACCGGCGAACCGTCCCGCGAGTGTTTCGCCGCCGACGCGGCAGCTCACCTCGTCGCCTTCACGGTGAACGGTGCAGGCACGGTAGGCGTCCAGCGTGTAGTCCAGATCGCCGCAATGAGCCAACTCACGCTCGAGCGACCTGGCGAGCCCTTCGACCACGGCTGCCCGCGACGGCGGCGTCGCGGTCTCCAGCGCCAGCGACGTCGACACCGGAGTCGGAAGCTCGCTGCCGGCGCCGAAGTCATAGTTGACACCGAAGCCGATCACGGCGGCCATCTCGCCGTCGCTGCCGGCCACCGTCTCGATCAGGATTCCGGCGATCTTCCGACCGCCGACGAGCACGTCGTTGGGCCACTTGAGGAGCGCCGTCCCGTCGATCTGCGCCGCCAGGGCCCGGCTGACGCCGACTCCGACCAGCAGCGGCAAGGTCCCGAGCTGGTCCTCCAGGGATCCCCGGCCAACCGGTAGCGGCTGCAACCAGGTGCAGTAGAGGCCGCGGCCGGCCAAGCTGACCCAGGAACGGCCCTGGCGGCCCCTGCCCGCGGTCTGCTCGTACGCGACGACGAACACTGTGCGCGGTGTTGCCGCCTCCTCGAAGAACCGGTCGATCAGGCCCTTGACGAACCGGTTCGTCGAGTCGACCGTGTCCATGAGCACGACGTTTTCGGGCAGGCGCCCGGACCGCGAGCGGAGTTGGCTCGCAAGCTGCTCGAAGTCTCGACAAGGGTCCACCGTCATCGGTGGCGAAGCCTACAACCGAGTGGCCTGGCCGAGCGTTTCCATCACGCTGCTCCGTCGCTCCTCGAGTTCGGCGAGGCGGTTTCGGTTGCCCTCCACGACTTGCGCCGGCGCCTTCTCCAGGAAACCGGCATTCGAGAGGCGGTTGCGCGCTCCCGCGATCTCGGCGTCGAGCCGTTCGAGTTCCTTCCTGAGCTTCGCCCGTTCGGTCTCGCCCATCGGCGCCGCCTCGACCTCGAACGCCAGGTTCAGTCCCCCGGCCCGCGAGCGAGAGGCGGAGTCCGCTCCGTTCGCTGCTCCGATTTCGGAGACACCGGCGACCGCGTTCAGGAGGGCCGCCTGCTTGATCACGAAATCGGTCAGGTCGGAGTCCCCACCCTCGACCGCGATCGACATCTTCACTGCCGCCGCGAGATTCCGCTCCCGCCTCAGGCTTCTGGCTGCCTGGACGACGGCGATCAGCGCGCCCATTCCCCGGTCGGCCTGCTGATCGGCGAGTTCGGGAGTCTCCAGCGGATAGTCCTGGACTGAGATGCTGCGGGGCTCCTCCGCTGCCGCCGACGGGTCGCGCGGCAGGCGCTGCCAGAGTTCCTCCGTCAGGTGGGGCATGACCGGATGCAGAAGCCGCAAGCTCGCATCCAGCACGAACAGCAACGTCTCGGCGACGCGCGGCCGGGGGGCGGACCCCGCGAGGGCGGGCTTCGCGAACTCGATGTACCAGTCGCAGAGTTCGTGCCAGAAGAAGTGGTAGAGCGCGTTGCAGGCCCAGTCGAAACGAAACTCCTCCAGTCCGTCGTTGACCGTGGCCGCGGTGTCCGACAGCCGCGACAGGATCCACCGCTCGGGGGCGGCCAACCCTTCGCGTTCGAGTTCAGGCCCGGACGTGGGCGTCACCGCACCCGCGGTTCGCGCAAGAGCGAAGCGGACCGCATTCCAGATCTTGTTGCCGAAGGCGCGGTAGCCCGCCATCCGCTCCAGGTCGAGCGGAATGTCGCGCCCCGGCACGTCGAGAACCGCCAGAGTGAAGCGCATCGCATCCGCCCCGTACTCCTCGATCAGGTCCATCGGATCGACCGTGTTGCCCTTGGTCTTCGACATCTTCTCGCCATCGGCGTCCCGAACCAGTCCGGTCAGATGGACGGCCCGGAAGGGCACGTCGCCGTAGAGGTGCCGCGAGAGCATGACCATCCGCGCCACCCAGAAGAACAGGATGTCGAAACCCGTGATCAGGACCGCGGTGGGGTACCAGGTGCGTAGGTCGGACGCTTCCTCGTCCGGCCAGCCCAGGGTGGAAATCGGCCACAGGCCGGAGGAGAACCAGGTGTCCAGCACGTCCGGGTCGCGGGTCAGCTCGGCGGTCCCCGCCTGTTCCTCGGCCGCGGCCCGGTCCATCGCTACGTAGCAGGCGCCGTCCGCGTCGTACCAGGCCGGAATACGGTGTCCCCACCAAAGCTGGCGGGAGATGACCCACGGCCGGATGTTTCTGAGCCAGTGCTCCCAGGTGCGGTCCCAGGAGGAGGGAATCAGGTTGATGTCGCCGCTATCGACCGCCGCGAGGGCCTCTTGCGCCATGCCGGAGACGTCCGCGAACCACTGCGGCGACAGCATCGGCTCGATCGGCTCGCCGCTCCGCTGGGAGTGGCCGACGCTGTGAACATGGTGCTCGACCTTGACGATCCGTCCCTCAGCCTCCAGCCGTTCGAGCACACGGCGCCGGGCCTCGAAGCGATCCAGGCCTTCGAAGTCGGGCCCGGCCTCAGCGGTCATCCGACCGTCGAAGCCGATCACGCGCACGCCCGGCAGGTCGTGACGGCGGCCGATCTCGTAGTCGTTCGGATCGTGGTAGGGCGTGACCTTGACCAGTCCGGTGCCGAAGGCGGGGTCGACGTGGTCGTCAGCGACCAGCCGCAGACGCCGTCCGAGGATGGGCAGCCTGGCTGTGCGGCCGGCCAGATGGCGGTAGCGCTCGTCGTCCGGGTGGAAGGCGACGGCGGTATCCCCGAGCATCGTCTCCGGGCGCGTGGTGGCCACGACCAGCGGCTCCTCGGTCGTAGAGCTTTCCTCGGGCGGCTCCAGGGGGTAGGAGAGGTGGTACAGCCGGCCCTGAACCTCCCGGTTCTCCACCTCAAGGTCGGAGACCGCTGTCCGCAGTACCGGCGACCAGTTGACCATGTACTCGCCCCGGTAGATCAGACCCTCTTCGTGGAGACGCACGAAGGCGGTGCGCACCGCGCGCGCCAGCCCGTCATCCAGCGTGAACCGCTCGCGGGACCAGTCGCAGGAAGCGCCGAGCCGCTGCAACTGGCCGCGGATGTTCGCGTGGTACTCGTGCTTCCACTGCCAGACCCGCTCGACGAACTTCTCCCTGCCGAGTTCGATCCGGCTCGAGCCCCGCTCTTCCAGGTGCCGCTCGACCATGAGTTGGGTCGCGATGCCGGCGTGGTCCGTGCCGGGCAGCCACAACGCGTTGTCGCCTCGCATGCGCCGCCAGCGCGTGACCAGATCCTGCAAGGTGCTCTGCAGGGCATGGCCCATGTGCAACTTGCCCGTCACGTTCGGCGGCGGTATCAGGATGCAGTACGGATTCCGTCCCTTGCCTTCCGGATCGGCAGGACAACGGTACAGCTCCTGTTCGTCCCACCACGCCTGCCATTTGCCCTCGTAAGAGGCAGGTTCGAAGCGCTTGTCCATCGCAGGGCCCGGCGCTTGCGCGTTGGCGGAAGGCCCGCTGCCCGCCATCAGCGGCCGGGCCCGCCGGCCGGCACCGGCGCCGCCAGCCGCCGGTTCAGGTACTCGACGATCGCCGCCGTGCTGGAGCCCGGGGGAAAGACCTCGTCCACGCCAGCGGCCTTGAGCCCCGTAATGTCCGCATCGGGAACGATGCCCCCGGCGAACACCAGGACGTCGTCGGCACCCGCTACCTGCAGACCCTGAACCACTTCCGGCAGCAGGGTGTTGTGGGCGCCGGAGAGGATCGACAGACCGACGGCCCGCACGTCTTCCTGTACGGCCGCGGCCACGATCTGCTCCGGGGTCTTGCGCAGGCCGGTGTAGATCACCTCGAAACCCGCGTCGCGCAGCGCCCGCGCCACCACCTTCGCGCCACGGTCGTGGCCGTCCAGCCCGGGCTTGGCGACCAGAATCCGGTGCGGAGCCGAGGCTCCCGGGCGCACGGCGATCAAGGCGCTCCCTCCCGGCGCAGCCCATACTGCTCCATCTTCTTGTACAGGTTGCTCCTGGGCGTCCCGATGGCCTTCGCCGTGCGGGTCACGTTCCAGCCGTGCTCCTCGAGCTTCTTCGACAGGTACATGCGTTCCGAACTCTCCCTGAATTCACGCAGGGTGGGAAGCGCGAGAATAGCCTCGGAGAGGTCGCCGCGCACTGAACCCGCCAGTCTCAGGATGGTCGCCCGGTCGATCCTGTCGCCCGGGCTCAGGATCAGCACGCGCTCGAGCAGGTTCTTCAGTTCCCGGACGTTGCCGCGCCACGGCATCGCCTGCAACTGTCGGATCGCACCCGCGGTCAGGCTCTTCTGGCGGTAGTTGTTCTCGCTCGCAAAGCGCTCGATGAAGTGTTCCACCAGCAGCGGGAGATCCTCGAGGCGCTCGCGCAGCGGCGGCGCATTCACCGGCACGACGTTCAGACGGTAGAAGAGATCCTCACGGAAGCGGCCGGCCTCGATCTCCCCCGGAAGATCGCGATGGGTCGCGGCCACAACCCGGACATCGACCGTCGTTGCCATCCTGGCTCCGACGGGTTCGATTTCGCCGCTCTGGAGAGCGCGCAGCACCTTTGCCTGGGTACGGGCGGACATGTCTCCGACTTCGTCCAGGAAGATCGTGCCGCCGTCGGCGGCCGTGAACTTCCCGACCTGGCGGCGTACGGCGCCGGTAAAGGCGCCCCGCTCGTGACCGAACAGTTCGGACTCGATCAACTCGTCCGGGATCGCGGCGCAGTTGACCTGAACCAGGGGCATTTCGCTGCGCTGACTGCCGGCGTGAATGGCGCGCGCGACGAGTTCCTTGCCGACCCCGCTCTCGCCGGTGATCAGCACCGTGGCCGGAGTCGGTGCGGCGCGCTCGATCGTGCCCCGGAGTTCCTGCATCGCCGGGGACTCGCCGACCAGTTCCGAAGGAGCCCGCTTCAGCTCCCGATTCTCGTCCCGGAGCCGTTGCCGTTCGACGGCGTTGCGAAGGGCCAGGAGCACCCGGTCGCGCTCCAGCGGCTTTTCCAGGAAGTCGTACGCGCCCAGCCGTGTCGCCTCGACCGCCGCGGCGATGTCGCCGTGACCGCTGATCATGACGACCGGCATCTCGTGGCCCTGCTCCCGCAAGCCGGACAGTGTCGCCAGGCCGTCCATCTCGGGCATCTTGATATCGAGCAGGACGGCGGCCGGGGGCCGCGTCATCACCCGCCTCAGTGCTTCCCGGCCGTTCGCCGCCTCGTCGACGCGGTAGCGCTCGAACTCCAGGATCATCCGGAGCGACGCCCGGATCGACTCCTCGTCGTCGACCACGAGCACTCGCGGACCTGTGGGCCGCGTCAAGGGGAGGATCTCCGCGGAGGCGTCAGGGTACTTCGATTACAGCGAAGAGCCGCTGGCCACCCGGGGCGAGTGCTTCGACGCGCACCAGATCACCGGACTCGAGATCGGCCGTTGCGTTGCCCAGGTCGCCCAGGTTCTCGATCCCGGCACCGTTGATTCCGACGATCACCAAACCTGCCTGGAAGCCCTTCTCCGCGAACACGCTGCGAGCGGAGACGCCGGATACGAAAACACCGCGCTGGCGGCGGTCCAACTGGGCCCGCTCGCGCAAGGTCGAGGTCAGCGGCCGGAGTTCCAGACCGAGCCAG
The DNA here is from genome assembly GCA_009836625.1 of Holophagales bacterium. Taxonomy (GTDB): domain Bacteria; phylum Acidobacteriota; class Thermoanaerobaculia; order Multivoradales; family Multivoraceae; genus Multivorans. The sequence goes on along the minus strand of VXVC01000004.1, from coordinate 288,778 downwards.
TCCATGCTCTCTTCCCGAGGCGGCGCGGCCGGCGTCGGTTCCTCCTGCTCAGCGACGAGAGACGGTCGCTCCTCGAGCTTGACGTCGAGTCCGATGCGCTCGGAGTCGCGCAGGACATGCAATTGAACCTCGCGGCCCGGCGGCAGCGCGGCCACGTAGTCGATCAGATCGCGCGTTCCCTCCACTTCGTGCTCGTCCACACCGAGGATGACGTCGCCGGCCTCGACCTGTGCCTTCTCTGCCGGAGTCTCAGGCTGAACGTCCGTGACGAACGCGCCATTCGGCCCCTCCAGCCCGTAGTAACGGGCCTCGATGTGCTCCAGATCACGAATCTGAACACCCAGATAGCCGCGCCGGACACGGCCCTCGTCGCGTAATTGGGGAAGCACACCCTCAAGAACGTCGACCGGCACCGCGAAACCGATGTTCTCGGCGAACGCCTTGCCGGTCGCGATCCCCACGACCTCTCCGGCCGTGTTGACCAAGGGCCCGCCGGAGTTGCCCAGGTTGATCGCGGCGTCGGTCTGGATGTAGTTCGCGAAATCGGCGCGGTTGTTCTCGATCGGAATCGACCGGCCCTTGGCGCTGACCACGCCGACCGTCACCGACGCTTCGAAGCTCAGGGGATTGCCGACCGCCATGACCCAGTCGCCTACGCGGAGCGCGTCCGAATCGCCGAGCGGCAGGTGCGGAAGCTCATCCCCGGCGTCGATCTTGAGCAACGCCAGATCCGTCTCCCGGTCCCGGCCCTTCAACTCGGCAGGATACTCGCGGCCATCCATGCCGACGCGGATCGTCTCCGCCCGCTCCACCACGTGGTTGTTCGTGACGATCCAGCCGTCGGAGGAGATCAGGAAGCCACTACCCGCGCCGGGGAAGCGCTGCTCTTCCTGCTCCGGGTCCGGCTGTCCCGGAATGCGTCGGAAGAAGTCCTGGAAGCGCCGTACCTCCGGCGCCTCCTCGATCCGCACGACCTCGACCGTGACGACGGCCGGAAGGACCGCCTCCGCCAGGTCGGCGAAGCTGTCGATGGCGGTCCTCGCGTGCCGCTCCACCCGTCGCGCCTGCTCGTCCCGCGAGTCCTTCTCCGCTGCCAGCGCAGGCCGTGAGGTCTCCTCGGCCCGCGTCGGTTCGGTGAGGTTCAGCCCGCCGGCGATGATCATGCCGAACACCAGGGCCCCGACGACCATCAGGACGGTAAAGAGGATCTGCTTCTTCGTGTTCATCGTTCGCAAGTTCCAGTTCAAGTAGGGGAAGCAGGCGCCGCGACAGGGCGGCACCTGAAGCATACAACCGTAGAGCGCCGGCCTCTCCGACGCGTTGCTCCCAGAGCGTGCAAGTCCCCTGCCAACCCATTCGACCCCGAACACACCGCCGGCTTCCGATCACGTGGTCCGTAGCGCTTCGGGGCATTCCGCCGCCGGCGTCACGTCAACGATTGGAGGCGCGCCATTCTGGCGCGAGAGCCCGGACACCGCTTGCCGGGCCGATCCGGCCGTTGTATAGTCACTGCCCGACGGCCGGCGCTTCTCCCACGGAGAGCGATCCGCCGAATACCGGCTGTCGGCTGCTGAGAGTGGGTGCTTCGGCCCGCTCTTTTTTGTTCTAAGGGATCACACGTAACTCCAGGGAACTGGCCAGCGAGAACCGACTCCGCTACCACATGACCTCTCTCACCGACGTCCGCTGCCGGCTTGAACGCCTGGCCGCGAGCCATGCCTGCGAGCTGCTGGACGCGGCCTTTCGGGGCGACCGCCTGCGCCTGGTGATCGACCATTGCGAAGGGGTCACCCACGATCTCTGTGCCAATGTCTCCAGGGAAGCCTCCGTCCTCCTCGACGCGGAGGACTTCGGGCCGGCCTCGGGATACGTGCTGGAGGTCAGTTCTCCCGGCCTGGATCGGGAACTCTACGGCGTTCGTGACTACGAACGGTTCAGCGGCAGCCGCGTCCGCGTGACCTACGCCGACGCCGGAACTACCCACCGGCGCACCGTGCGCGGGCAGCTCCTCGGCCTGAGTTCGGACGACCCGGGCATCGCACTCCTCCTCGAGGACGACAGCGGCGACACGCTGCGCCTCACCATCGACAGCATCCACAAGACCAGGCTTCTGGTCGAACTCTGACGCCGGGGATACCAAATGGCTCAGACCCACACTCCCGAAGTGAACATCAACGAGGTTCTCAGGCAGGTCGCGCACGAGAAGGACATCGACCTGGACAAGTGGATCGTTGCCCTCGAGGACGCGGTCGCATCGGCGGCCAAGAAGCAGCACCACATCAAGGAACCCGTACGCTCCTACATGGACCGCGAGACCGGTCAGTTCAGCGCTTTCCTCTACCGCCAGGTGGTCGAAGAGGTCGAGGATCCCTTCGCCGAGTGGACCCTCGAAGAAGCTCGGGAGCACAAGGAGGACGCCGAGCTGGGCGAGGAGATCGAGATTCCCATCTCGACGGACGGACTCGGCCGAATCGCGGCCCAGTCGGCCAAGCAGGTCCTTTATCAGCGGATCCGCGAAGCCGAGCGCGAGAAGATCTTCAACGAGTTCGAACACCGGGTCGGCGAGGTCGTGAACGGCACCGTGCGGCGGTTCGAGCGAGGAGACATCATCGTCGACCTCGGCCGGACCGAGGCGATCGTGCCCCGGAGTGAGCAGTCGCGCCACGAGCGCTACAGCCAGGGCGAGCGCATCCGCGGCGTGATCGTCGAGGTCCACAAGCAACCCAAGGGGCCACAGGTCGTCATGTCACGGACCGACCCCCGCCTCCTGGTCAAGCTGTTCGAGATGGAGGTGCCGGAGATCTACGACGGCACGGTGGTCATCAAGACCGCAGTGCGAGCCCCGGGTGAGCGAGCGAAGGTGGCAGTGCTCAGCCGCGAGCGGGACGTCGACCCGGTCGGTGCCTGCGTGGGCATGAAGGGCTCCCGCGTGCAGTCGATCATCCGCGAACTCCGGGGCGAGAAGATCGACATCATCGAGTTCTCGGAGGACCAGGTGACGTTCGCGCAGAGCGCGCTGGCGCCGGCACGGATCACTCGGGTCTCGGTGACCCACGAGGGCGCGACGCCGCACCTCGACGTGATCGTCGAGGACGAGCAACTCTCCCTGGCGATCGGCAAGCGGGGCCAGAACGTGCGCCTCGCCAGCGAATTGATCGGAGCGCGCATCGACATCAAGAGCGAGTCGGACGTCAAGGACGAGGTCGCGGACGCCCTGGCCAAGATGCTGAACGTCGACATCGGCGGAGACAAGCTCGATCTGACGGAGATTGCCGGTGTCGACGAGGACCTCGCCGCAGCGCTTGAAGGGGCGGGCTTCGGCGAACTCGAAGCCCTGCAGAGCGCCGGCGCGGAGGCCCTGACGATGGTGCCCGGGGTCGATGAAGCTGTGGCCGCTTCGATCATCGAGTGGGCTACCGCTCAGGCCTCGCCCGAGGACGTTGCCGCGCCGTCGGACAGCGAAGGCCCCGCGATGGACGAGGACGACTTCATGGCGGCGCTCACCCGCGTCTTCGAGGAAGAATCCGGCGACGCCGGAGACGAAGCCGCGCAAGAGTTACCGGCTGACGGCGACGAACCGGGGAACGGCGAAACCTAGGGGCTCGCCCGGGGCAGGACGAGCGGGTCAATAGAGAACTGAGGGGACCAAGGACTTCATGGGCAAAATCCGGCTGCAGGACCTGGCCAAGCGGATGAACGTGGCCGAGCAGGACTTGCTGTTCAAGTTCCGGTCGATCGGTGTGCGCGTCGAGGGAGAAGACGCGATGATCGACACGGACATCATCAAGGCCCTGCTCGAGGGCAAGAAGATCGCCGGACCCCAGCGGGAGGTGATTCTCCGCGACCGTGCGGCGCCGCCGGCGGCGCCCCGGCGACGGCCCATCTCGAGCCTCCGGCCGCCCGCCGGACCGATGCGGCCGAACCGACGTCGTTCGATCGTCCACAAGCAGACGATCCGCACCCTGACGCCTACGGAAACGAAGCCGAAACCGCTTACTCCGGAGGAGGTCGCGGCGAAGGAGATTGCCGCGGAAGAAGCCGCGGCGGCTGCGCGAGCGCCCGCCGAGACCGCCGAGGCGCCCCCCGCGGCGCCGGCCGGAACTCCGAAGGCCGAACCCGACTCCGCACCGGCGGCGGAGACGGTGCAGGCGCCGCCAGCGGCGGAGATGTCACCGGCGATCGAGGCCCGCTCCCAACCTGAGCCCGCGCCGCCCCAGGTCGATCTGCGCACTCGCCGCGAGCGCCAGGAAGACCGGCTGAAGGCCGGCGAGGTCACGGTCGATGACGCCAGCCAGCGGGGCACGATCACCATCTCGGAGGGGTTGCAGGTGCGCGACCTGGCCGAGAAGATGGGTGTCAAGGCGAAGGACCTGCTGAAGATGCTGTTCGACCGGGGCCTGATGGCGACGGTGAACCATCTGCTGGAGCCTGAGCTCGCGGTGGAGCTCGCGGAACAGATGGGCTTCGAGGCCCTGATCGTCTCCTTCGAGGAGGAGATCCAGCTCGAGCAGGAAGAGGAACTGGAAGCGAGCCGCGCCGAGGCCGATGGGCCGACCCGGGTCGAACGTCCTCCGATCGTCACGATCATGGGCCACGTCGACCACGGCAAAACGTCGCTGCTCGACGCGATCCGCAAGTCCCGGCTCACGGAAGGCGAGTTCGGCGGCATCACGCAGCACATCGCGGCCTACCAGGTCGCGCACAACGGCGGCCGCATCACCTTCCTGGACACGCCCGGGCACGAGGCGTTCACTCAACTGCGGGCCCGCGGGGCGCAGGTCACGGACATCGTCATCCTCGTCGTCGCCGCGGACGACGGCGTGATGCCGCAGACCCTCGAAGCGCTCGACCACGCCCGGGCCGCGGCCGTGCCGATCCTGGTCGCCATCAACAAGATCGACCGGCCAAACGCCAATGTCGACCGGGTCAAACAGCAACTGGCGGACCGCGACCTGGTGACCGAGGACTGGGGCGGCGACGTGATCGCAGTGCCCGTCTCCGCAATCAAGGGAGACGGGATCGACGATCTGCTCGAGATGATCAATCTCACGGCTGAGGTCGCCGAACTCCGCTCCAGCCCGGAACTGCAGGGTCAGGGCGTGGTGATCGAAGCGAGCAAGGAGACGGGTCGCGGCTCGGTCGCGACGATCCTCGTCCAGGACGGCACCCTGCGCGTCGGCGACGTTTTCGTCTGCGGGTCGACCTGGGGTCGCGTACGGTCGCTGATGAACGATCTGGGCAAGCGCGTGACCGACGCGCCTCCGTCCACACCGGTCGAGGTTTCGGGATTCAACGAGCTGCCGGAAGCCGGCGATCCGTTCCAGGCTACGGCTCAGGAAGCGCGCGCGCGGTCCATCGCCGAGTTCCGCAGTGAGGAGAAGCGCCGCATGGACCTGGCGCCGACCACCGGCGGCGTCTCCCTGGAGAGCCTGTTCGCGAGCCTGAAGGAGGGCGAGGTCAAGGAGCTGCCCGTCATCCTGAAGGCCGACGTCCAGGGCTCGGTCGAGGTGCTGCGCGAGACCCTGCAGAAGCTGTCCACCGAGAAGGTCAAGGTTCGGGTGATCCGCTCCGCAGTCGGCGCCGTGACCACCCACGACGTCCTCCTGGCCTCCGCCGCCGGCGCGATCATCTATGGCTTCAACGTTCGACCGGAACGCAGCGCCACGGAGCTCGCCGCCAAGGAAGAGGTCGACGTGCGGCTGCACACGGTCATCTACGAACTGACGGACGAGTTGATCGCGGCGATGACGGGACTGCTCGAGCCCACCTACCGCGAGGTCTCCCGCGGACGGGCGGAGGTGCGCGAGATCTTCAAGGTGCCGAAGGTCGGCATGATCGCCGGTTGCCACGTGATCGCCGGCGTCATCGCGCGCAACTCGCAGATTCGCCTGGTCCGGGACAGCGTCGTCGTCCACGAGGGCCGGATCGGCTCGCTGCGACGCTTCAAGGACGACACGGCGGAAGTGCGGAGCGGCTTCGACTGCGGCATCGGCATCGACCGTTTCCAGGACGTCAAGCCCGGCGACCTGATCGAAGCGTTCGACCACGAAGCCGTCGCGCCGACACTCTAGCGCCCGGTGACATCCGTATCCCAGGCCCGCGCACGCGACCTGCTGCGCCGGGAGTTGACGGACATCCTGCGAAGGGAGGTCCAGGACCCCCGGGCGGCGCTCGCGAGCATCGCCGATCTCACCCTCAGCGCCGACCGCGCTCACGCGCGCGTCCGCCTCTCCGTGCTCGGCGACGACCAGGAACGGCAGGCGGCGATCCGGGCGGTCTGCCGGGCGGCCGGATTCATCCGCGGACGTCTCGGTCGCCGCCTGCGCCTCCGCCGGACTCCGGAACTCCACTTCGAGCTCTATCGCGGCGCCGAACACGCCGAACGCATCGACCAGATTCTGAGCGAGCTGTGAACTCACCGGACGGCACCGGCGGCACCGTTCCCCGCGACCTGATCGAGGCGTTCCGCTCCGGCCGGCGCTTCCTGCTCTCGAGCCACGCCCACCCGGACGGCGACGCGATCGGCTCCGAGGTGGCGCTCGCTCGCCTCCTGCGCAAGGCGGGCAGAACCGCCACGATCTGGAACGCGGATCCGGCCCCGGACACTTACGCCGGAGTCACCGCGGACTTGCCGATTCACGTCGGTCGGAAGCCGCCGGCCGGCTTCCCGGACCGGTTCGACTTCGCCGTGCCGCTCGAATGCCCGCGACTCGACCGTACCGGCCTGGAAGACGCGCTGAGTCTCCTCCCCATCCTGAACATCGACCACCACCTGGGCAACGAGCTCTACGGTCGGGCCAACTGGGTCGACACCGAAGCGCCGGCAGTGGCCGAGATGGTCCTGCGCCTGGCGAAGGCGCTCGATCTCGAGATCGACGAACCGACCGCCACGGCGCTGTATCTCGGCCTGTCGACGGACACCGGGAGTTTCCGCTTCTCGAACGCGACGCCCCGGGCCTTCGAGGCGGCGGCCGAGCTCGTCCGATACGGCGCGCGGCCCGAGCGGGTCGCGACCTGGGTCTACGAGTCGCAGTCCCCGGGAGCGGTGCGGCTGCTGGCGGAAATGCTCGGCACGCTGGAGCTCCACTGTGACGAACGGATCGCCAGCGTGCGCCTGGAGCTTTCGATGTTCGAGCGCGCCGGCGCCCGCCAGACGGACTCCGAGGGCCTGATCGATCACCCACGCGCGATCCGGGAAGTCGAGGCCGTCGCCCTCTTCCGCGAGCGACCGGAAGGAGACGTCAAGGTGTCGCTCAGGAGCCGTGGCCGGATCGACGTGGGCGCCATCGCGGCCCGGCGGGGCGGCGGCGGCCACCGCAACGCCGCCGGCTGTCTGGTCGCGAGCCGGGAAGACGAGCAGACCGTAATCGCCGAACTCGCGACCGCCGTGGAGGCGGCGCGGTGACTTCCGGTAGCGAACGCCACGGCCTGCTCCTCGTCGACAAGCGGCCCGGCGGCACGTCGCATGACGTCGTCCGCATCGCGCGGCGGGCGCTCGGCGAGCGGAAGATCGGACATTGCGGCACCCTCGACCCCAATGCCACCGGCCTGCTCCTATTGACTGTGGGTCGCGGCACGCGGCTTACCCGTTTTCTTATCCAGGCGCCGAAGGTCTATGAAGGCGAAATCCAGCTCGGCGCGGCCACCGATACGTACGACGCCGCCGGCGAGGTCACGTTCGAGGGCTCGACCGCCGAACTGACGGTGGCCGACGTCGCCAGCGCGATGGGGGAATTCGAGGGACCACAACACCAGTTGCCGCCGCCCTACTCCGCCAAGAAGATCGGTGGTCGGAAGTACTACGAACTCGCGCGCCGGGGCGAGGACTTCGAGCGCCAGGGCAAGGACGTGGAGATCTACGAGTTCGGGCCGTGCGGCGCGTTCGGCGACCCCGGCTCCGACCGGATCGCGTTCCGTCTGAGCTGCTCCACCGGCGCCTACGCCCGGTCGCTGGCCCACGACCTCGGCGAGCGTCTCGGCTGCGGCGGCCACCTGGCGACGCTCAGGCGGCTCCGGATCGGCTCGTTCGAGGTGCAGCGGGCAGTCGACTCGGAGCGGCTCGAGGGTGTCGCTCGCGGCGCGGAACCGTTGGAGGTGACCGAACTCGGCTCGGCCTGGGTGCCGTTCGACGAGATCCCGCTCCCCTTCCCCAGCGCCGCGATGGATGCGACCCAGGAGCGCCGCGTCACCCACGGTCAGACCGTGCTGGCGCCGGGCATCGAGGCCGGCGAGGGGGATTGGGTCCAACTCACGGACGGCCGCGGCCGGTTCCTCGCGGTGGCGATGGTGTCGGAGCGCATCGGCGACCGGGGTCTGGCGGTGGTGCAGCCGAAGATCGTCTTCCGCTAGGAACCCCGTGCTACACTCCGCGCCGCGAAAGAACCTGGGAACGACGAAGGAAACCGCAAGAAAGCGACACTGAGAAAGAACCAGCGGAACGGAACAAGCAGAGTCAGCGAGGAATCAGAGCGTGCCACAGACAACCGAAGTGAAGGACCAGATCATCCGTGACTACCGTCTCCACGAGACGGACACGGGTTCGCCCGAGGTCCAGGTCGCGCTGCTGACGAACCGCATCAACGAGCTCACCGAGCACTTTAAGGTCCACAAACACGACCACCACGGCCGGCGCGGCCTGTTGAAGCTGGTCGGACGCCGCCGGCGGCTGCTCGGCTACCTGCGCGACCAGAGCTTCGACCGCTACCGGACGACGATCGAGCGCCTCGGCATCCGCAGGTAGCCCCTGCGACGGGCGCGGGGCCCTGAACGGCCTCGCAACCCGGAGAACGACCGGCTTGGCCGCCGATTCGGCGGAGTGGACACCACCCGCGCGTTCCACGCGCAAGCCTGCGACATGAACCCGCCGGCAGACAACCGGCGACGCAAACACAGAGAAGGAAGTACAGACAAAACCATGAAGTTCACCAAGAACATCCCGATCGGGAACGGCACCATCACTCTCGAATCCGGCCGGCTGGCCAAACAGGCGAACGGTTCCTGCACTGTTCAGCTCGGCGAGACGATCGTGCTGACCACCGCCTGCATGGCGCCCGACAGCACACCCCGCGGTTTCCTGCCCCTCACCGTCGACTACCGCGAGTACACCTCGGCGGCCGGGCGGATTCCGGGCGGCTTCTTCAAGCGCGAGGGACGACCCTCCGAGAAGGAGATCATCACCTGCCGCCTGACCGACCGGCCCCTGCGCCCGCTGTTCCCTTCGGGCTACTTCTACGAGACCCAGATCATCAGCCTCGTGCTGTCCGCCGACCAGGAGAACGACCCCGACATCCTCGCCATCAACGGCGCGTCGACGGCTCTCGTGCTCTCCGACATCCCGTTCTACCACCCGGTCGGAGCGGTCCGGGTCGGCCTGATCGACGACGAGATCGTGTTCAACCCGACCGGCGCCGAGCGCGACGTGTCCGACCTGGACCTGATCGTCGTCGGTACCGAGGACGCCGTGACGATGGTCGAGGCCGGCGCGAACCAGCTCGACGAGAGCGTGATTCTCGACTGCATCTTCGCCGGGCACCAGGAACTCCAGAAGATCGTGCGCGCGCAGCAGGAGCTGTTCCGCGAAATGGACCTGGAGAAGCCCGACTGGGAAGCCCCGGAGGCCTACTCCCCCGAGTTCCGGTCCGAGGTCGAGAACGCCATCTGGGACGACTTCACGGCCGCCCTGAACACCCCCGGCAAGTTCGAGCGCCGTGACGCGGTCAAGGCGGTCGTCAACGGCTTCGTCGACGGCCTTCCCGAGGACGACGAGCGCCGGGGCCAGGTCAGCAAGATCGTCAGCGAACTCGAGGACAAGGCGCTGCGCGAGATCGTGATGAAGCAGGGCAAACGCTTCGACAACCGGGCGACCGACGAAGTGCGGCGGCTCGACACCGAGACCGGACTGCTGCCGCGCGTCCACGGTTCGGCGCTGTTCACCCGCGGCGAGACCCAGGCACTGGCTTCGGTCACCCTCGGTACCCGGCGCGACGCCCAGATCATCGAGGAGTACGAGGGGGAAACCCACCAGAAGTTCCTTCTCCACTACAACTTCCCGCCGTTCTCGGTGGGCGAGGTCCGCTTCCTTCGGGGATCGAGCCGTCGCGAGATCGGCCACGGCGTGCTGGCGCGCCGGGCACTGATTCCCGTGCTTCCCCACGAAGACGACTTCCCGTACACGGTGCGGGTCGTGTCCGAGATCCTCGAGTCGAACGGCTCTTCGTCGATGGCGACGGTCTGTTCCGGTTCGCTGGCCCTGTTCGATGCCGGCGTGCCGATGCTCGCGCCGGTCGCCGGCGTGGCGATGGGCCTGGTCAAGGACGGCGACGACTTCGCCGTCCTGACGGACATCGCGGGACAGGAAGACCACCACGGCGACATGGACTTCAAGGTCGCCGGCACCCGCGGCGGGATCACGGCGCTGCAGATGGACATCAAGATCACCGGTGTGACCCGGGACATCATGGGCCAGGCCCTGACCCAGGCACGGGCGGGCCGGCTGCACATCCTCGATCACATGGCTTCCGAGATCGAGGAGCCACGCGAGGAGATGTCCGAGTACGCTCCGCGCCTGCACGTGATGATGGTCGCCCGCGACCGGATCCGCGACGTGATCGGCCCGGGCGGCAAGACGATCCGGGGCATCACCGAGGAGACGGGCTGCCAGATCGACATCGAGGACGACGGCCGCGTCGTCGTCGCCTCGCCCAACTCCACGGCGGCGGACCGCGCGATCGCGATGATCGAGCGGCTGACCGAGGTGCCCGAGGTCGACAAGGTCTACACCGGCCAGGTCCGCCGGGTGGAGCCGTTCGGCGCGTTCGTCGAGATCCTCCCCGGCACGGACGGCCTCGTCCACATCAGCGAACTGGCGCCCTACCGCGTCGGCGAGATCGGCGACCTGGTCACCGAGGGCGACGAGATGACGGTCAAGGTGATCGACATCGACCCGTCCGGCAAGGTCCGCCTCTCACGCAAGGCGGTCATCATGGACGACCCCGACTTCGACCCGAAGGACTACGAGGGCATGGGCGTTCCGGCTCCCGTCGGCGGCGACCGTGGTCGCGACCGCAGGGGCCCCGGTGGCCGCGGCGGTCCGGGCGGACGTGGCGGCCGCGGAGGCGGCCCGGGCGGCCGCGGCGGCCGGGGACGGCGTCCTCGCGGCGGCGGCGGCGGCCGCGGACCGCGTCGCGACTAGGCGACAGGCCGTCCGCGGCTTAGGGCGTCGCGATGGCCTTGTCGGCCGGCCGACGAAGGCGGTTGGTGTCAGTCCGCGGCGCGGAGGGCGGCGCGGTAGACGTCGCGGAAGGGGACTCCCTGTTCGCGGGCGATTCGGCGGACATCTTCGTACTCGGGGGCCGCGCCGAGGGACCGGCCGGCGACGCTGGCTCGCTTCACCTTCACGTCGCCGAATGGCGTCGGGACAATGAAGATCGAGCGTTCCGCTTCCAGGCGATCGACGACGGTGCGGCGGCAGCCCAAAGAGCCGGTCTCGAGGAGGAGGCGCTCCGCTAGCTCCGAGGACTGCTCCGGGCGGGAGATCACCGTGATCGCCACGCCGGGCCGGGACTTCTTCATCTGTACGGCGGTCGCGAAGACGTCCAGGGCGCCGGCTCCGAGGAGCGACTCGACGGCATGACCGACTGCCTCGCCGGTCACATCGTCGAGCTGACACTCGAGCACGGCGACCTGGCGCCATGAACTCTCGGCAAGCTCCAGAGGCCTTGCCCGCTGAAGCCGCAGTGCGTTGGGGCGATCGGCCAGCTCCCGGCTGCCCAGACCGATCCCGTAGCCCTCGATTCGTCGCGGAGCTGCTGTCGCGGACGGCTCGAACTCTGCGACGAACTCCCTCACGATGACGGCGCCGGTGGGTGTCGTGAGCTCGCCGGAGGCCCCGCCGGAAGTGATCGGAATGCCCTCCAGCAGCAGACCGGTTGCGGGCGCGGGGACCGGCATCACGCCGTGTCGCGTCGAGACGGTGCCGCTCCCCACGACGACAGCCGACGAGGAAACCCGGGCCGGGTCGAGGTGCTCAAGCGCGACCGCCGCGCCCACCAGGTCGACGATCGAGTCGTCGGCGCCCACTTCGTGGAAGTGGACCTCCTCCAGGCCAACGCCGTGGACCTGAGCCTCCGCCTCCCCCAGTCGCCGGAACAGGGCCGAAGCACGCTCGACGACACCGTCGCCGAGACCGCTCTCCCCGATCATGCGCAGGATGGTCGATAACCGCCGATGCGAAGCGCCCTCACTACCTTTCCCCTCGACCGGCTGCCCATCCCGAAGGACGGAGAACCGAACCCCGGCCAGACCGCCCCGCTTCGCCCGCTCCACCCGTAGCTCGACCCCATCCAGACCCAACCGCTCCACCATCTCCTCGAGCAGCGACACCGGCAGGCCGAGGTCCAGACACGCCCCCAGGAACATGTCTCCGGAGACTCCGCTCGCGCAATCCAGATGCAGGTGAACAGACCCGTCCGCCATGGGAGGCACCCTACAGGAGCCGGCGCTCGCGTAGAGAGACCCAGCGCCGGCCGCCGGCGAGGACGAGGTGGTCGACGAGGTCGATGCCGACGGCGGCGGCGGCGCGGCTGAGGCGACGGGTGAAGGCAATGTCCTCGGGGCTGGGCTCGGGATCGCCGCTGGGGTGGTTGTGGAAGATGACCACCGCCGTCGCGCCCAGGCGGAGCGCTTCCTTGAGCACCGCCCTGGGTTCCACCGAAGCGCGGTCGAGGCCACCGACGAAGTGCTCGCGCTCGGAGATGATACGGCCACGGACGTCCACGTAGATTGCCCCCATCGCTTCCTGGTCGAGCCGGGCGTAGCGCAGATTGAGGTAGCGGGCGACCGCCGCGACGTTGCCCAGAGGCCTTCGCTCGGGTAGTTGGGCCTTCGCCAGCCTGCGGGCCAGCTCCACCGCGGCCAGGACGGTGGCCGCCTTGGCGTCCCCCAGGCCCTTTCGCCGCAGCGATGGCAGATCGTGTTCCACCAGGAGAGCGAGCGCGGGCAGTCCGCCAAGCCCCCGACCCTCGTCGTAGAGCAGGTCACGCGCAAGGTCGACCACGGAACAGCCGCGGTGACCGGTGCGCAGGAAGATGGCGATCAGCTCGCAGTCGCTCAGGACCCCGGCGCCGTGGGCGAGCAGTCGCTCCCGCGGACGTTCTTCGGATGGGACTTCCCGGAGCGTGGTGGTCGGCCTGTCGTTTCCGCGCATCGAACCTCCTGCCGACACTGACGGAAGCGCCTCCCGGGAGTTCGCGTACGAAGCGGAGCCGCTTCGCGGCGCGTACTCCTGGCCGCCTGCGGCGGCAGCGGGTCAGAAGACCCGCGCACCGAGTGGCGGCCAGTTCCATGCCAGCGCTGCTGTTACGCAGCGTCGGCTGCTAGCGTGCCGCGGCCATGCCGGATCCGACATGCCCCCGTTTCTGAGACTCGACGTGCCCGCCCGGGAACCCGCCGCCGCGGTGCTCCCCGTTCCCTACGAGCGGACCACCTCGTGGGGGCGCGGCACCGAGAACGGACCGGGCGCGCTCCTTGTGGCGTCGGACTACGTCGAGCTCTACGACGAGGAACTCGACGCCGAGCCGTGTCAGATCGGCATCGAGACGCTGCCGCCGGTCGACGTAGGCGGCAGCGACGAGTCCGTCCTGCGACGCATCAGCGCCGCGGCCGAAGCCACGCTCCGGGACGGACGGTTCCTGGCGGCGGTCGGCGGAGAGCACACGGTGACGCCGGCGCTGGTGCGCGGTGCGCGGGACGCCACCGAGCGGGATCTGGGAGTCGTCCAGTTCGACGCCCACGCGGACCTTCGCCAGACCTATGGCGGCACCGCCTGGAACCATGCCTGCGCCATGAGCCGTGTGCTGGATCTCGGTCTGCCGACGCTGGCCGTCGGCATCCGTTCGCTGACCCGACCGGAGGCCGCGCGGATAGCGAACGAGGGCCTCCCGATCATCTGGGCTGAGCAGCTTGACGCCCTTCCCCGGCCGGAACTCGAAGTCCTGTTCGAGGGGCTCCTGGCTTCACTTCCCGACACCGTGTATCTGACCTTCGACCTCGACTTCTTCGATCCGTCCGTGTTGCCGGCGACCGGGACGCCCGAGCCGGGGGGCGGCACCTGGTATCAGGCGCTGGCGCTGCTGCGCCGGTTGTTCGACCGCAAGCGAGTGATCGCGATGGACGTCGTCGAACTGGCGCCGATCCCGGACAATCCCGCCAGCGACTTCACCGCCGCCAAGCTGCTCTACAAGTGCATCGGCTACCGCTTCCGGCGGGAGCTGGCCGGCATGCCCGGCACCTGAGCCCATCAGACGCCGATCAGGCCGCCCGCGACGTAGACCCAGAACACGATCAGCACCAGGCCGATAACGTTCAGCCACACGCCCGCCCGGACCATCTGCGGGATGGTGATCTCCCCGGAGCCGAAGACGATCGCGTTCGGCGGCGTCGCCACCGGCATCATGAAGGCGCAGCTCGCTGCCAGCGTGGCGGGAACGATCAGCAGCAGCGGATCGACGTCGATGACGGCAGCAGTCGCCGCCAGGATCGGCAGGAACGTGACCGTCGTCGCCGTGTTGCTCGTCACCTCCGTGAGGAGGATGAGGAGCCCGGCCGCGCCCAGGACCAGGATCAGCACCGGCGTCCCCTCGAGCACCTGAAGCAGGCCGCCGATGAACTGGTCGACCCCCGTGGCGCGGATGGAGGCCGCGAGGCTCAGACCGCCGCCGAAGAGCACCAGGATGCCCCAGGGTGCTTCGAGCGCCTTCTTCCAACTCAGCAGGAAGACGCCGCGGCGCAGGTCGACGGGCGCCGCGAACAGGCACAGGGCAGCCGCGATCGCAATCCCCGAGTCCGTCAGTCCCGAGAGGGGCGCGACACCACCGATCTCCAGCCGCGCCAACCAGGTTCCCGTCGTCCACAGCGCGGCGGTCGTGCCGAAGATGGCCAGCACTCCCTTCTCCGGTCCCGACATCGGGCCCATCTTCCGTAGTTCGCTGCGGATGAGTTCCGCTCCCCCGGGCACCTCGCGGATGCGCAGGGGGAAGGCGACCCGCGTCAGCACGATCCAGGCCAGGGGCAGGAACAGCACACTCAGGCCGAGGCCGAACGGCAACCATTGGGCGAACGTGATCTCCCGACCGTAGTTGTCGCTCACGAAGGCCATCATCTCCAGGTTCGGAGGGGTGCCGATCTTCGTCGCGACGCCGCCGATCGAGGCGCCGTAGGCCGTGCCCAGCAGCAGGCAGAGAGCGAACGGAAAGGTCTGCCCGGGCGGCGGCGCCTCTTCGCCCAGGCGCCGCCTCACGAGCGCGATGACCGAGAGGGCGATGGGGAGCATCATGACCGTCGTCGCCGTGTTCGAGATCCACATGCTGAGGGCGGCGCTCGCGGTCATGAAGCCGAGCACGACGCGACGGGGGTGGGTCCCCACCAGCAGGATGATGCGGAGCGCGAGACGCCGGTGCAGCCCCCAGGTCTGCATGGCCAGGGCGATCATGAAGCCGCCCATGAAGAGATAGATGTTCGGGTGGGCGTAGGGTGCCGCGACTTCCCGGACGCCGAGTTCGCCGCCGGTCAGAAGCGGCATCGCCGCCAGCGGAATGAGCGCCGTGGCCGGCACCGGCAACGCCTCGGTGAGCCAGAGCGCCGCCATCAGGACGCCGACCGCGGCCACCGCCCTGCCGGCGGCCGGGAGGCCGGAAACGACCTCGCCGTCGGCGCCCACGACGGCTTCGGGGATCGCGAAGTAGACCAGCGCCGCGAGAAGGGGCGCTCCGATCAGCCCGGCGACGGCAAGCGGACCGACGCCGCGGTCCTTCTCAGCCACTTCGGCCGCTTCCGGACCTATCCGGAGTCACCGCCGCCCTTCCCGAGGTGGCGGCGGAAGTAGGACCTGGTCAAGCCGGTGACCACCCCCGAGAGCAGGAGCAGCGAAATGAGGTTGGGGAAGGACATCAGGCCGAGAGCCACGTCGCCGAAGGTCCACACGGTGGTCAACGGCAGCAGGCAGCCCATGAAGAAGAACCCGACGTAGATCCAGCGGTAGACCGGAATCGCCCTCGCGCCGAAGAGGTACTCGGTCGAGCGATCGCCGTAGTAGGACCAGGAGATCGCCGTCGACACCGCGAACAGCAGCACCGAGAGGGTGACGATCAGGTCGCCGCGACTGCCCGGAAGACCGAGGCTGAAGGCTCGGGCCGTAAGAGGAGCACCGTTCAGCAGGGCGCCGCCCTCGATTCTCGGCTCGGCCCCGTCGGTGCTGAGCGAGCCGTCGGCGCCCAGCTCCAGCCTGCCGCTCCAGGCGGATCCGTCTTCGTCCACCAGACGCGCGTTGACGATCGTCGCGTGGAGGAACACGAAGGAGCCGCTGGCGGTTCCGTCGACGACCTCGAGCGCGCCGCCGCCCACTCCGGCGCGTTCCTCCCGCGCCGCCAGCAGCCCGGAGTCGTCTTCCAGCACCAGGTGAACGCCCTCGACCTCGTCGAGACCGAAACTCTGCGGCGCGGGATCGCGCCAGGCGTCCGTCGTGACGATGACCAGACCGGTCATCGTGCAGATGACCAGGGTGTCGATGAAGGGCTCCAGGGAGGCCACGAGACCCTCGCGCACCGGCTCGTCCGTCTTGGCCGTGGCGTGGGCGATCGGCGCGCTGCCCTGTCCGGCCTCGTTGCTGAACAGACCGCGCCGGATGCCCCACATCATCGTCATCAGGAAGGAACCCGCGGCGCCGCCCACCATGGAAGTCGGCCGGAACGCCTGCTCCACGATCAGGGCGAAGCTCGCCGGCACGCTTTCGATGTTCGCAAGCAGGATGAAGAGCGCGCCGCCGACGTAGATCACGGCCATGCCGGGTGCGAGAATCGAGGTGACCCTCCCGATGCGGCGGATGCCGCCGATGATCACGAGGGCGACCAGGGAGGCGAAGACGAGGCCGCTCCAGACCGGCGCCAGGCCGAACTGGGACTCGAGCTGATCGGCCATCGTGTTCGCCTGGTTCATGTTGCCGGTACCGAACGAGCAGATGACGGCCAGGCCGGCGAACAGCATGGCCATCCACTTCCACTGGGTCCCCAGGCCCTTCTCGATGTAGTACATCGGCCCGCCGGACACGGAGCCGTCCCGATGCACGCGCCGGTAGGCCACCGCCAGCGTGCACTCGGCGAACTTGAGCGCCATGCCGAAGAATGCCGTCACCCACATCCAGAACAGGGCCCCGGGACCTCCCATGCGAATCGCGATCGCGACTCCGGCGATGTTGCCGATGCCAACCGTCGCCGAGAGGGCCGTGGTCAAGGCCTGGAAGTGAACGAGGTCGCCTTCGTCGTCCGGATCGTTGTACTTGCCGCCGAGAATGGCCCAGGCGTGCCGGAAACCCCGCAACTGGATCAGGCCCAGCCGAACGGTTACGAACAGGCCCGTCCCCAGCAGCACCAGGGCAAGGATGGGCGCCTGCGGCGGCGTGTTCCAGACCACCCCCTCCAGCCAACCGGCCACCGGCCCGAGCAGCCCGTTCACTCCATCCGCAATCGAACCGAACACCGCCTCGGGCATCGCGCCAGAGCCTCCCTACACGTAGTTGGCCGGATGGCCGGTCGCGAAGACCAGCACGGACTCGCCGCGACGGATGGTACCGGAGTCGCTCAGGCCGGCGACCGCCGCCATCGCCGCGGCGGTTTCGGGGCCGATCAGAAGTCCCTCCCGCGCCGCCATCCTCCGGGTCGTCTCCGCCACCAGGTCCTCCTCGACAGCTACCGCCGTTCCCCCGCTCTCGCGTACCGCGCGAAGGACGAGGAAATCGCCGATCGCTTTCGGTACCCGCAAGCCCCAGACACGCGTTTCCGGCGCCTGCCAGGCCTCGGCATGCTCGTTGCCGTCCCGGAAGGCCCGCACGATGGGGGCGCAGCCAGCCATCTGCACGACCGCGAACTTCGCGGGCGGCCCGCTCAGGAGGCCCAGCCCGCGAAGTTCGGCGAAGGCCTTCGCCATACCGACGATTCCAGTGCCGCCGCCGGTCGGATAGACGATCCAGTCCGGCAGCCGCCAGCCGAACTGTTCGGCGAGCTCGAAACCCATCGTCTTCTTGCCCTCGACACGGTACGGCTCGCGCAGGGTCGAAAGATCCCAAAAGCCGCCCCCGAGTTCCCGCAGCGCGGCGCCGGCGTCGACCAGGGTACCTCCCGACTCGACCACCTCCGCGCCGAGACCACGGCAACGTTCGGCAACCGTTGCCGGAGTGTCTTCCGGCAGCGCCACGCGGCAGGGCAACCCGGCCGCGGCGGCGTAGGCGGCGGCCGAGACGCCCGCGTTGCCGGCGCTCGGAAGCTGAACCCCGGGGGCGCCGAGTTCACAGGCCCGGTTCACGGCCAGGGAGAGTCCCCGGTCCTTGAACGAACCCGTCGGGTTTCCCGCTTCGTTCTTGACGAAGACACTCACGCCGTCGGGCCCCGCGCGTTGAAGCCGCACAACGGGGGTGCCGCCTTCGCCCAGATCGACCCGAGCGTGGAAGCGGGACACCGGCAGCAGCTCGCGATAGCGCCACAGGGTCCAGGGGCGGTGACGGAGATCACGGGCGAGCGTCTCGCCCCGCCGCCGATCCAGTTCGTAGCTCACAAGCCACGGTTTGCCGGCGGGCGACAGGAAAGCCGGCTCGTCCAGAGGCCTCTTGACCCCTGTAGCAGAGCAGACGAGGTCTCGGGCCCAGCGCTCCCTGCTCTCACCACCTGGCTCCATCTTCGCTTCCGCCGTGCCGACCCTAGCAGCGCCGCCGGCGCGCGGTCGTTCAGCAGACACAAGCCACTGAAACACAACAACTTACGGCCGAAATGTGCTATCATCGCCTCCTCGCATCAACTTCTTGGCATTCGCGCATGAGTCAACAAATTGGTCACTTCGAGATTCTCCGCCGCCTCGAAGCGAAGCCTGGAGCAGCCTCCTATCTCGGTCGCGACACGCGGGACGAAAGCCCGGTCATCCTCGACACCTGGACCGGAGAGACGGCCGAGGCTCAGGCCCTGTTCCTGAAGCGGGCCGCCGCGGTCGGACGGTTGGAACACGTCTCGATCGCCCGGATCCTCGACTTCGGAATCGACGGCGCAACGTCCTGTCGAATCGAACAGTCCCTGGGTACCGAGACGCTGGCGGCGCGCCTCGAACGGTGCGACAGACTGCCGATCCGCACCGTTCTGGGCTGGCTTGCGCAGGTTGCGCGCGCACTGGAGCACGCGCATGGCCAGGGCGTCGTCCACGGAGACGTCCACCCCGGCGCCATCACGATCCGTTCCGACGACAGCGCCGCTCTTCGGAGTTTCGCGAGTCCGCGACCGTACGCACACGTCAGGTACGGCGCACCGGAGCTGCTGCACGGCGGCACTGTCGATGTGCGAAGCGACATCTATGCGTTCGGTGTGCTCACGCACCGGGTGCTGACCTTCCAGCCCGCCGAACGGCAGGTGCCCTCCCGCCGGCTGAAATCGAAGGACCGGCGTTTCGTGCAAGAGGCAATCAAGGCCCAGCTCCCACAACATGTGGCGAGATCACTCGTTACCGTTCTCGACGCCTGCCTCCGGGACGATCCTGCGAAGCGTGCAGCGGACTTCAGCCTCATTGTCAACGCCCTCGAAGACGCGCACAAGGAACTCGTCGGGACGCCCAGCAACGAGGCCTCCCCGCAGGGCGAGCCGAACGACTGGACGGCCACGACGGTGCGGACACCCAGAGCGTCCGACTCCTCGCTGATCGAAGTCGAGATCAACGCAGGGGTCGCGCCTCCGGAGACGACTTCTCCGCCGACTCTCGACACGGTCGCCGACGCGATCCGGCGTCCGCCCCGCTCCCGCCTCCGGCGCCGCTGGTTGACGTTCGCCACGGTCGCCGGAACCGCGCTCTGGCTCGGCGGTACGCTGTGGTGGTCGAAGGGTAGTCCGGTCGCCGGATCGGAGGCCCCCGAGCCACGGACCGAGCCTCCGGTCGAACGGCAGGCGCTCGCCGCGGAGACCGAAGACGAGAGTCCCGCCGCGGAGCCCGTCAGCCTGACTACGCCCGAGAATCCGACGCCCCAACCCCCAGACGCGACTCCAGCCGTTAGCCGGGGAACTGGCCGCCTGGCCCTGGCGCCCGCCTGGGATCCGCAGATTACCGTCTCTGTCGACGGCGAGGCGCCCGTAGTCCTCGACCGCAGAAGGGTGTTCGAAGTCGAAGCCGAGATCGATCATGTGCTTACGTTCGAACTTGTCACTCGCGACTACCAGATCCGGGAACAGGTCCTGACCCAGGTCGGCGTGGACCGGTTGCTGGAGACGCCGGTGCCTCTGGTTCGGCCCGGAGCCGTCAGCATCGCGCCGGCAACCGAATCGGAACGTCCCGTCTTCGTACGCATCGGCGATGAAGCGATCGGCTGGACGCCCATCCTCGACCTGCCCGTCCCCGCAGGCGCCCACGTCCTCAGCCTTCTCCGAAATCCCAGGTGGCAGCCGGAGGACCGGATCGACCAGAAGATCCAGGTGAACTCCAGGCAGGAGACGATGGTCCAGTTCGACCTCGAAGCCGAACCGCCGGTCCTGATTGTCAACGGTCGCAGAATCGAGTACGTCCCCCAGCAACCGGAAGGGACGCCGGAACCGGCCCGGCTTCCGGAGATCTCTACGGCGGCCGCGGCCGCTACGACGCCGACGGACTGAACCCGCAGGACGCCTTCGCTCCAGGCCGGTTGCTGTAGGCTGATCGCGAGGACGCCGAGAGACGATGGCCGAGACGATCGAGTTGACGGCGCCGCCAGGGAAGGCCCATTCCTGGGCTGACGAGCCGTCCATGGCCAGAGACGGGGAGATGCCCCTCGACGTCAGTGTCCTGGTGCCGGTCCTCGACGAAAGCGCGACGGTCTCCGCCCTGGCCGAGCGCGTCCTTGCCAACCTGGACGCCCTTCAGGTCCTGGCGGAACTCGTGTTCATCGATGACGGCTCGACCGACGGCACGTCCGATGCGGTTCGCCGCGAACACGAGCGCGACCCCCGGGTGCGGCTGATTCGGCTGCGGCGGAACTTCGGCAAGGCAGCCGCCCTCTCGGCCGGGGTCGATCACTCGCGGGGCCGGATTCTCGTCACGATGGACGGCGACCTGCAGGACGATCCCGACGAGATTCCGCGACTGCTGCAGGCGCTGGAAGACGGCCCCCTCGATCTCGTCTCCGGCTGGAAGCGCACCCGGCGCGACCCGTGGCGCCGTCGACTGGCGTCCAGGGTCTTCAACTGGGTGACGCGCACCCTCTCGAACGTCAGGCTGCACGACTTCAACTCCGGCTTCAAGGCCTACCGCCGGGAAGTTCTGGAGCAGGTCGCCGTGTACGGCGAACTCCATCGTTACATCCCCGTTCTCGCCAGCCGGCGCGGTTTTCTCGTCGGCGAGATTCCGGTAGCGCACCATCCGCGCCGCGTCGGCCGCAGCCGGTACGGATGGGACCGCTCCTACAAGGGACCCGTGGACCTGATCACGGTCCTGTTCATCAGCCGCTTCACGCGCCGCCCGCTGCACCTCTTCGGCCCGATCGGCCTGATCAGTTTCGCGGCCGGTCTGGGTATCTGTACCTATCTCGCCGCGCTCTGGTTCGCCGGCGCCTCGCTGTCCAACCGGCCGCTGCTGCTGCTCGGGGTCCTGTTGATGGTCCTGGGCATCCAGATCGTCACAACTGGCCTGATCGGCGAACTGATCACCTTCAAGAACTTCCGGCGGCCCGACAGCTACTCGGTGCGAGAGCGAGTCGGCTGAACCCGGTTGCCCCGCGGCAGGAGCGCGACCCTGCGCATCCTCTTCCTCACCCAAACCTACCCTCGCTGGCCCGGCGACACGGCCGGACCGTTCATCCGTGAACTGGCCCGTGGGCTGGTCCGAGCCGGCGACCGCGTCACCGTTCTCACGCCGCGCGCGGCGCAGGTGCGTCGCGCCTGGACCGACGACGGCGTCGAAGTTTGCTCGTTCGCGTACGCCCCCCGTCCACTGGAGGTCCTCGGCTACGGCCGAAGCCTGGCCGCGGACGAACATGTACGGCCGGGCGCCGCGCTCGCCGCTCCCCTCTATCTGCTCGCGGCGGCGAGGGCGGTGGCCCGGCATCTCGGGCGGGAACGGCACGACCTGCTCCACGCTCACTGGGTCGCCCCGAACGGGCTGGTGGCCCTCTGGCCGGGGGTGCATGGAAAAGGAACGCTGATCGCGGCAGGCCTCCACGGCAGCGACGTCTTCCTGGCCGAGAAGGCGCTCGCGCGGCCGGCGATCCGACGCGCCCTGGCCCGTTGCGATTTGCTGACCGGATGCTCGCCCGAACTTGTCGAGAGAGTCCGGCGGATCGGCTATCGCGGCAAGCCGTCGCGCGTCATCCCCTACGGCGTCGATACCGACATGTTCCGCCCGCTGGCGGAGCTCCCGGGCGAGCCGGTGGAGGAATCCTGGCGCGAACGCCTGAACATTCCAGACAACTCCACCGTCCTGCTCGGTGTCGGCCGCCTGGCGACGAAGAAGGGCTTCCAGGTGCTGATCGATGTCCTGCCGCGGCTGCTGTCCGATTTCAGCGACTTGCACACGATCATTGCCGGCGACGGCGATCAGATGGCGCATTTCCGGGCGACAGTCGACGGATGGAGGCCCGACCACACGGGCCGGATCCACCTACCCGGCGCCGTCGCCCACGACGATCTGCCCGGTCTCTACCGCGGCGCCGACCTGTTCGTCCTCCCCGCCGTTCACGATCCCCAGGGCAACGTCGACGGCCTGCCCAACGTGATCCTGGAGGCTCTCGCCAGTGGGCTCCCGGTGGTCGCCACTTCGGTTTCCGGCATCCCCCTGGCGGTGGAATCGGGAGTCCAGGGAGTCCTCGTTCCGGAGCAGGATCGGGCCGCTCTGAGGGAAGCGATCGCGGGCATCCTCGGCAATCCGGAACAGCGGCGCCTGATGGGCGCCCGGGCCCGCTCCCGCGCCGTTTCCCAACTGACCTGGGACATCGTGGCCGGCAGATACCGGCAGGCCTACCTCGATGCTCTGGCGGATGGCGGCCGGCGATGAACCGACCCGGCGAGCACGGACCGATCGAGCCACGACGTCGAGGGCTCTGGTGGGCGATCCTGGTCGCCGCGATGACGTTGCCCACGGTCGCCTCGCTCGCCTACTTCGTCTGGCTCGAGGGCACGGCCTGGGTCGCCCCCGTCTACCTCGGCGCCAAGGCGCTCCAGTTCGCCGGACCGGTAGCCGTCCTGGGCGCCCTGCTGGCGGCCGCCTTCGGCCCCTCGCGGCCGGGCCGATCGGTTGCCCTCGGCCTGGGCACCGGAATCGCGGGGGCCGGCTTCACCTGGCTGGCCTATGCCGTTCTGATTCGCGGCGGGGAGATGGCCGCGACCGCCGCCGAGGCGATCACGGTGAAGCTGGCCGACTTTCACCTCGACACCCTGGGCCGCTATGTCGTCGCGGCGCTCTTGATCAGCTTCGTCCACTCCTGGCTCGAGGAGGTCTACTGGCGCGCCTTCGTCTACGGCAGGCTCCGGCGACTGATCTCTTCCAGGTGGTCGCACCTGGTAGCCGCCATCGGTTTCGCCGCTCACCACGTGGTCGTCATCGGCGTCTACATTGGCGACACTTCGGTCCTGGTCCTGACCGTCATGTCGCTTCCGGTCGTCCTCGGAGGCGTCCTCTGGTCGCTGATCTACCGCAGCACGGGCAACCGTCTGCTGGCGCCCTGGCTCAGCCACGTCTGTCTCGACCTCGCGATCATGGCCGTGGGCTATGACCTGATCTTCGCCGGCTGAAGCCCGCGTTCGCCGCGTGAGACGGGCAGCCCCTGTTCGCGCAGCCAGTCGTCGTTGTAGATCGTGCTGAGGTAGCGGGTCCCGGAATCGGGGAACAGGGTCACGACCCGGGCGCCCGGCCGCAGTTCCCGCAGCATCTGCCGCACGCCCCAAAGGGCCGCGCCGCTCGAGCCACCAACCAGCATCGCTTCGTACCGGGCAAGCTCGCGCGCCGCCAGGAACGCCTCGGCGTCGCTGACCTGGAGCATCCGGTCGAAGAGCTCGAACTCCGGACAGTCGATGATCTCCTCGTCGCCCAGGCCCTCCAGCAGATAGCGGCCCGCGGGCGCCGACGCGTCGGGGCCGCCGGAGAGAGCCGCGAAGTGACGGCTGAACACGGATCCTTCGACGTCCACCGCCACGACCTGGATCGTCGGGTCCTTCTCCTTCAGGAAGCGGCCCACCCCGGAAACCGTACCGCCGGTACCGATGCCGCCGACGAAGGCGTCGATCCGGCCCTCCATCTGGCGCCAGATCTCCGGTGCCGTCGTCTCGTAGTGGCACTCGTTGTTGTCGCGGTTGTTGTGCTGGTCCGGGAAGAAGGCCTCCGGCTCGGCAGCGACCAGGCTCCGGGCCTTCCGGTTGTACGACTCCGGATGCTCGGGGTGCAGATCGCCGTCGACCAGGACGAGTTCGACCCCCAGAGCCCGCAGGCAATCGAGCTTCTCGCGGCTGGTCTGGCGGCGCACAACCGCCCGGCAGCGCAGTCCACGGGTCGTGGCCATCATGGCCAGGCCCATCGCCGTGTTGCCGGAGGACGCCTCGATCACCAGCCCGCCGGGCTTGAGCACGCCGGACGCGAGCGCGCGATCCACGAGGTAGCGCGCGACCCGGTCCTTCACACTGCCCATCGGGTTGAGGAACTCGAGCTTGGCGAACACCTCGACGCCGGCGCCGGCACCGCCCAGGGAACGCCGGAGACGCACCATCGGCGTACCGCCGATCGTCTCGCACACGTCCTCACAGACGCCTCGCGCAGCCTTTTTCGATTGGATAGCCGCCGCCTTCAAGGTAGCGAAGACTACTCCGCCCCGTCGGCGCCGAGCAGCCGGTCGCGGACGACCTGCATGTCCTCCCAGGTGGCCCGCTTGTACGACGGATCCCGAAGCAGGAACGCCGGGTGATACGTCACGCGAACCGGCACGCCTCGAGCTTCGTGCCACGTCCCGCGCAGGCGTCCCAGGGAGTTTGTCGTCCCCAGCAGTTGCTGCGCGGCCACTCGGCCCAGAGCGACAATCACGCGGGGCGCTATGAGGTCGACCTGGCGATCGAGAAAGGAACGGCAGGCCGCCGTCTCGTCAGGCTGCGGGTCCCGGTTGTTCGGCGGCCTGCACTTCACTACGTTCGTGATGTAGACGTCCTCACGGCGGAGGTCGATGGCCTGAATGATCCGCGTCAGGAGTTGTCCGGCCGGCCCCACGAACGGCAGCCCCTGCCGATCCTCCTGAGCGCCCGGGCCCTCGCCCACGAACATGAGGTCCGCCTCGCCGTCGCCGTCGCCGAAGACGACCTTGTTCCGCGCCTTGCAGAGACCGCACGCCGTACAGCCCTGGGCCTCCTCGGCAACCACCCGCAGGCGCTCCAGACGGCCACCTATCGCCACCGACGCCGATCGCGCCGCTGACGCCGACGGCGCCGCTGGTGCCGCGGGCGGCGGATAGGCGTCCGTGAAGCCGAGATCCCGCAGCAGATCGATCTCCCGGGTAATCGGCAGGCGGGTTCGGTTCACGTCGCCTCGGCGGCGAACAGCTCCAGCAACCGTCCAGCCAGTTCGTCCTTGGACTGCTTCGGAAACCGCTCGACTTCCCCATTCCCACCGAACACGACGACCTCGTTGTCGGCGGACTCGAAACCGATGTCCGGGCGGGAAACATCGTTGGCAACGATCCAGTGCGCCCCCTTCGCCTTCAGCTTGTGCCGCGCCGAGCGCTCCAGATCTTCGGTCTCCGCGGCGAAACCGACCCGCAACGCCTGCGGCGCCACTGCCGCCAGACCGGCCAGCAGGTCCGGATTCTGTTCGAGCTCCAACACCAGGCCGTCTCCGCCCGACTTCTTCATTTTCTGCTCGGCGCACTCGCGGGGCCGGTAGTCGGCAACAGCCGCCGCCATGACGACGAGATCCGCGTCGTCCGCCGCCTCGTGGAGCGCCGCCTCCATCTCGGCGGCCGAGACGACGTCGACCCGTCGCACGCCGGCGGGCGTCTCGAGCTTCACGGGGCCGGCAACCAGTGTGACCATGGCGCCACGGATCGCCGCCTGGCGCGCCAGCGCGAACCCCATCCGGCCGCTCGATCGGTTGCCCAGGAAGCGCACCGGGTCGATCGCCTCGTAGGTCGGACCGGCGGTGACGACGACCCTCCGGCCGGCGAGGGGGCCGACGGGCGCTTCGTCTTCCGCCGCGGGCAGGCCAAGGACCCGGCACACGGCCTCGACGATCGCCTCCGGCTCGGCCATGCGGCCCCAGCCGAGTTCACCTGAAGCCAGCGCACCCTCGACCGGGCCGACCACCTCCACGCCGCGGTCGCGCAGAGTGGCGACGCGGGCCTCGACCGCCGGCTTCCGCCACATGGCGTCATGCATGGCCGGAGCGACCACCACCGGCCCTTCGAACATCAGCGCGGCCGTGCTCAGGAAGTCGTCCGCCAGGCCCAGGGCCAGACGGCCGAGCGTGTTCGCGGTCGCTGGTGCGACGCACAGCAGGTCGGCCCATTGCGCGGCCTCGACGTGCAGCTCCGCTCCGTCGCTGCCGCCATCGCGCGCCAGGTATCCCTGGCCGTAGACCCGGTCGCCGCTCAGCACCTCCAGCGTCAGTGGCGAAACGAAGCTCTCCGCAGCCAGGGTGGGCACACAGCGGACCTCAAGGCCGCGCTCCCGCAGCCGGCGAACCAGGTAAGCCCCCTTGTAGGCGGCGATACCGCCGGTGATCCCGAGGAGGACTCTGGCCGCCCGTTCAGGCACGCGGTACGGTCCCTAGTTGACGGTACTGGGGGGACTCAGTCCGCCGTTCTCCGCGTCCGCTCCGTCCTCGTCGGCGCCATCCGCCTCCGAGGATTCGGGCGCCTCGCCGTAGTCCCAGTCGACCATCTCGTTCGCGATCTCCTTCATCGCATGCCGGGCGAACTTCGGGCTCTCCCTCGGCATCCGTTCCTGGGCACCCCGAATCAGTTGCTCGGCCCGGCGCGCGGCCAGGAGCACGTAGCGGAACTTGCTGTCGATCTTCTCAGGAATACGGTCCATGTGCATGAAAGTCCGCGAGAACGCGATTGACGCGTTCTCGCATCCGCCCCCTTCGCTGTCGTTTCTCGAGAATGATGGCCGCCAGGATCCTGCTGGCGGCCTCAGCGCGGTCATTGACAATAACATAGTCATAGTCCCAGACTTGGTCGACCTCAGCCAGTGAGCCGGCCAGACGCTGCGTGATCTCGGGCGCATCGTCCAGGTCCCGCCCCCGCAATCGGGACACGAGAGCCTCATAGCTGGGCGGCATAACGAAGATTCCCCAGACCGCGGTCTGAAGGATGCCTTCAGCACCGCCCGGCAACGACATCACCTGCTTCGCACCCTGCACGTCGATGTCGAGCAGGACGTCGACTCCCCGCTCGACGCGCGGCAGGACCTCGTCCACCGCCGTGCCGTAGAGATTGCCGTGAACCTCCGCCCACTCCAGGAACCGGCCATCGGCCACCATCCGGTCGAAGGTCCTCCGGTCGACGAAGTGGTAGTCGTGCCCGTCCCGCTCGTTCTCGCGAGGCCGGCGGGTGGTGTGGCTGATCGAGAACTCGACACCGCTGAGGAGCTTCATGCCGTGGTGGACCAGGGTGGTCTTGCCGGCGCCCGACGGCGCCGAGAGAATGAACAACTCCCCCCTGGCGACGACCGGTTCAATCCCGGCGTTCGGCTCTCTGTCGGCGCCCTTCATCTACCCGCAGTCATTCGACGTTCTGCGCCTGCTCGCGCAACTGCTCGCACAGCACCTTACCCTCGACGACACCGCGCTGCATCTCGAGATCGCGGCACTTGGAACCGACCGTGTTGAGTTCACGCAGAATCTCCTGGCTCAGGAACACGAGCCGCCGACCGACCGCGCCGCCCTCCTCCATCGCCGCCTTGAATCCCTCCAGATGGCCATCGAGGCGCTCCAGTTCTTCAGAAGTGTCGCTGCGCTCCACGAGCAGCGCGACTTCCTGAACCAGGCGAGCCGGGTCGATTGGGCCGCCAGCTCCCAGCAGTTCGCCGACCCGGCCCTCAAGTTCGCCGGCCGCCTCTCCGACGACCTCGTTCCGGCGCGCCGCCAGAGCGCCGACACAGGCACCCAGGGAGACGAGATGCCCGTCCAACGAGTCGGCGAGAACCCGCCCTTCCCGCTCCCGTTCGGCCACCATGGACGTGATCGCGCGCCGGCAGGTTTCGATCACGAGCGCTCGCTCTTCCCGATCAGCTGCGGCGCCTCCCGATTCGGAGCGAAGTGCCCTGATGGCGGACAGGAGTTCTCCGGCGCTCAGCTCCGAGTTGACGATGCCCCGTCGCCGCCAGCGCCGCACGGTCCGCAAGACGTGTTCCTCGGCCGCGTCGGTCCCGTCGAGGTCGGCCGCGTCCCAAGCCGACTCGGCCTCGACGCCGATCTCCACGCGACCCCGCCGGACCTCCTCCGCGACCGCCGTCCGCAGTTCGGGTTCGAGACTCCTGAACGGGCCCCGAACGCGCACGGCGACGTCCAGGTTGCGGTGGTTCACGGACCGAGCCGTAACGGTCACCCGATGACGGCGGTCCGTCGCCGTCGCCTCGCCGTAGCCGGTCATGCTCCTCACGGCCGTGCTGTCCCCTCGCGGCCCCGGCGCGCCTCTTCCGGAAGACCCAGTTCCTCGAGCAGGCAGCCGGCCGCGCGGTCGCTCGCTCCGGACTCGCCGAGGGCCGGCCGCAGTTCGGCCAGCGCCCGGCGCATGGCGTCGATGCGACTTCGCCGACCCAGCAGCCCGGATGCCGCGGCGGCCATCCGCTCGTGATCCGCTTCCGCCTGCAGCAGTTCCGGCACCACCTGGCGGCCGAGCACCAGGTTCACCAGGCTGACGAACGGCAGGTCCACGAGGAGGCGTCCGATCGCGTAGGTCAGCGGGGATACACGGTAGACCACGATCATGGGCGTTCCGAGCAGCCCCACCTCGAGGGTCGCCGTACCGGAGGCGCAGAGCGCGAGGTGCGACCCCGCCACCGCTGCGAACCGGTCGGCGCGCACAACGTCCACTTCATCCGCGTCCAGGGGCCCGCCGGCGATCAGGCGCCGGACCAGTTCCTCGTCGACCGTGGGCGCCAGGATCAGACGAACCTGGCCGGCGCGTCCCGCGGTCCCGACCAGCGTAGCGGCGGCCCGCAGCATGGGGGGCAGGATCCGCCGAACCTCGCTGTTGCGCGAACCCGGCAGGAGCGCCAGCACGGGTCGCTCCGGCACGCCGTCCTGCCGGTCCCATGCCGACTCGAGCTCCGGTACGTCGTCGACCAGAGGGTGCCCCACGTGATCCACGTGGAGCTCATGTCCCCGGTACACGTCGACCTCGAACGGGAAGAGCACGAGCATGCGATCGACGAGGCGCGCGATCGTCCGTACTCGCCGCCGACGCCACGCCCAGACCTGGGGCGAGACGTAGTACAGGACCGGTATGCCGCGGCGGCGCAGGCGGCGGGCCAACCGCAGGTTGAAGTCAGGGAAATCGACCAGAACGGCCAGGCTCGGTCGGCGCGTCTCGGTCGCCAGCAACAGCTTGCGGAACACACGGTGGATGCGGGGCAGCTCACGGACAACCTCGGCGATGCCAACGACCGCGACCTCGTCGCTGTGTGCAACCGAGTCCAGTCCGGCCGCGGCCATCGCGTCGCCACCCAACCCGAAGAAGCGAATTGGCCCGCGATCCCCGGCCAGCCGGGCCGCCGCCGCCATGAGTCCCGCGGCATGCCGGTCGCCCGACGCCTCGCCGGCGGAGATCAGAACCCCGGTCAGGGCAGAACCCTGGTCAGGGAAGGGGCGTTGGCGGCGACCATGGAAACGGGAACATCAACCAGGCGAGCACCAGGCCCCCGCCGACCATGCCGATCATCATCTGCAGGAAGAGCCGCACCCTGTCCCTGAAGCGCCGCCGCCAGAGCACGGCGAAGAACAGGCTCACCTGCAGGGCGTAGATCACCATCAGGGCAAAGTGACTGGTCAGCACAGGATCAGTCCTTCGAGCCGCTGGCGATGTCCCAGGCATCGAGTACGGCGAGCAGGTTCAACAGACCGGCGGTGAGCAGGAAGGCCTTGCCGTACTCGAACGTCGAAGAGAGGATGTCGCCTTGGTACTCCACCAGGTAGCGGGCAAGAAAGTAGGGCCCCCCGGCCCCCATCGAACTCAGCGTCGCAAGACGGCTGAGCGGCTGCTCGGGAATGACGACATAGAGATGGCCCCGCAACCAGCAGCCGAACAGGAAGGAGAACAGGACCACGCCGCAGACGACGGCGGCCCGGCGAGGCTTCTTCAACAACAGATGGCCGGATCCGGGCACGGCCCAGGCCGCGACCGCGACCAGAATCTGCCGAGCGAGTCCCTGTGGCGGCAAGGGGGAGCCGGCAGGAGGCGGAGTCGTCGTCATGCGTGCGCGGCGGCGGGCTCGGCCACGGGGACCTGGCTGCTTCTTTCAGCCCCCGGGCGGACCTACTCGTCGGAGTTGAGGCGTTCCCTGAGTTCCTTGCCGGGCTTGAAGTAGGGAATCTTCTTGGACGGGACGTCGACCCGAGCCCCGGTCTTGGGATTTCGGCCGATCCGCGAACCCCGTTCCCGTATGCGAAAGCTCCCGAATCCGCGAAGCTCGATCTTGTCGCCGTCCTTCAGGGAGTCGACGATGCTCTCGAAGACCGTGCTGACGATGACCTCCGCGTCCTTCTTGGTGAGGTTGGCGGTACGTGCCACCTCCTCGACCAACTGTGCCTTCGTCACGCCGTGGCGAATGTCGGAAGGGAACTGGATCGCGTCTTTCATTCTCGGCTCCTCCCACAGGTCCAGCAGGTACTAGCGCTCCTCCGATTCCTCGTCCGATGGACTCTCGCCGGCAACCTCTTCCGGCTCACCCTCTTCTGCCTTGTCGGCCTCATCGGCCTCATCGGCCTCGTCGACTTCCTCGGCCTCCTCGCTCTCCGAGGCAGCTGCGCTCACGTCGACGCCGGCATCCTCCGCGGCCGCTTCCAGCGGCTCTTCCGTCCCGGACGCCTCGGTCTCCCCGGCCGTGTCCTCTTCCGCGGCTGTGTCCTCTTCCGCGACCGCTTCCTCCGCCGCGGCCGCCGCGGCCTGGGCCGCGGCCAGCTTCCGCTCGCGCTCGGCGGACAGCTCCTCGGCCTCTTCGTCGCTCAGCTCGGTCACCCCGCGCAACGTCAGCCCGACCTTCTTGTCCTCGTCCTCGATGCGCAGGATCCGCGCGCGGACGAACTCTCCGATCCGGTAGTGGTCCTCGAGCTTGCCACCCGGGACGTCCACCTCGCTGACGTGGGCCAGACCTTCCAGCCCATCATAGACGTCGATGAAGAGGCCGAAGTCGGTCACGTTGACCACCCTGCCGACGATGTCGTCACCGACGCTGTTGCCGTCCACGAAGTCCTGCCACTCGTTCGGCAGGAAGTCCTTGATGGAAAGCGACACGCGCTGGCCCGTGACGTCGATGTTGGTGATCCGGGCCCGGACGGCGTCGCCCCTGGCGAGCACTTCGCTCGGATGCTTGACCCGCTTCGTCCAGCTCATGTCCGAAACGTGGACCAGCCCGTCGATCTCCTCGGTGATCTCCACGAAGGCGCCGAACTCGGTCAGGTTCCTCACGCGGCCTTCCACGATGGTGCCGACCGGGAAGCGCGCCGCCAGATCCTCCCAGGGATTCGACTCGACCTGGCGCAAGGAGAGGCTGATCCGGCGCTGGCTCATGTCGAGTTCCGAGACGATCGCATCGACCTCCTGACCGACGCTGACGATCTTCGATGGCGGCACGACCTTCTTCGTCCACGACATCTCGCTCACATGGACCAGGCCTTCGACACCCTCCTCCAGCTCGACGAAGGCGCCATAGTCCACCAGGCTGACAACGCGGCCCCGCACTCGTGAGCCCAGAGGGTACTTCTTGTCGACCAGGGTCCAGGGGTCTTCGGTCGTCTGCTTGTAGCCCAGGGAGACGCGCTCCGTCTCGGGATCGAAACGCAGAACGACGACTTCGACCTCGTCGCCCACGCCGAAGTGTTCCGAAGGATGGTTCACGCGGCCCCAGGAAATGTCCGTGATGTGGAGGAGGCCGTCGATGCCGCCCAGGTCGACGAACACACCGTAGTCGGTGATGTTCTTGACCACGCCCGGAAGCCGCACACCCTCCTTCAGCCTGGTCAGGGTCTCGGCCTTCTTCTTCGCGTACTCCTTCTCAAGCACCGCCCGGCGCGACAGCACGATGTTGTTGCGGCGACGGTCCAGGCTGATGACCTTGAACTCGAGTTCCTCACCCTTGAACGACTCGAGGTACTTGACCGGCTTGATGTCGACCAGGGAACCCGGCAGGAACGCACGCAGGCCGACATCGACCGTCAGCCCCCCCTTGATCCGGTCGATCACACGGCCCTTGATCACCTTGCCTTCCTTGAAGCTCGTCTCGACCTGGGCCCAGATGCGCATGCGCTCGGCCTTGACCTTCGAGAGCATCACATGCCCGTCCGCGCCTTCCGTCTGCTCGAGCAGGACTTCGACCTCGTCGCCGATGCTGACCTGGAGCTTGTCGTCCCGGGAGGAGAACTCGTGAATCGGCACCAGCCCCTCGGACTTGTAGCCGACATCGACGACGACGTCGTTGGCCGTGATCGCGATTACCGTTCCGGCGACGATCTCGCCTTCGTTGAGATGCCGCATGCTGTCGTCGTACATCTCGACGAGCTGTTCATAGGACAGGTTGTCCCCGTCTTGTACTTGCGCTTCCATGGGAAGCGCGTCTGCGGAGGGCGCCTCCGGCGGAGGCGCCTTGGGCGTGTGTTCTTCAGTGGGTTCCATGTGTTCCTGTGTTCTCGCCGTGGTATCCGGAACCGCAGCGGTAGGCGTTTCTAGGTGCTTCGGGTGGCGACAATCAGCCCCTGGACGAACCACCACAGGCAGTCGCCTGGGGACGAACCGGCGCCGGAGTCAGACGAACAAGTATAGGGACGCGACACCACGCGGTCAACCGCTCGGAGGTTCTCCAATCGAGTCGATTGGACCGTCCTTAGTCCTTGATTTCAGGTGACTTACGGACCCTGCCGTGGTCCCCGGCCAAGCGTTCCAGCGACCAGTCCGCATGGCTGCTGACCACCGGATCGTCGCTCTCCCGAGCGCGTTCGAGGGCCGCGGTGTAGGCCTGATCGGCCCGGTTCCCCATCGCCACGGCCGCGTTGCGGCGCAGGCCGGACCTGCCCGCGCGCTTCATCGGACTATGCCGGAAACGGCTACGGTAGCCCTCCTCGGAGATCGACAGAAGCCCGGTCAGGTCCAGCTCGGCACGGCCTGGCGGAAGCCCGAAGATCCCGACTCGCTGGCGCTCGACGGGCGCCGCCCGGTGCTGGTTCCACGGACAGACCTCCTGGCAGATGTCGCAGCCGAACACCCAGTCTCCGACCATCGTGCGCGCCCTGTCGGGCAGCTCGCCGCGGTGCTCGATCGTCCAGTAGCTGATGCACCGCTCCGCGTCCAGCACGTAGGATTCCGGCAGCGCTCCGGTCGGACACGCGTCGAGGCACCGGCGGCAGTCCCCGCAGAGATCCTCGGCCAGCGGCTCGCTCGGCTCGAGCTCCAGGGTCAGAAACAGCTCGCCAAGCAGGAACCAGGAACCGCTCCGATCGAGCAACTGCGTGTTCTTGGCCACGGCGCCGAGGCCGGCCCGCGCCGCCAGGGCCCGTTCCAGCACGGGCCCCGTATCGACGTACGGGCGGGCGCCGGCACCTGGAAACGCCTCCCGGATGCGCGAGGAGAGCCGGCGCAGACGGCGCTCCATCACGTCGTGGTAGTCGTCACCGCGAGCGTAGCGTGCAACCCGGGGCCAGAGGTCGCCCGCCGGTTCCGGCTCACCTTCCAGGGGGTGGTAGTGAAGCGCGACACAGAGCGCCGACCTCGCTCCGTCGAGCAGCGAGGCCGGGACCACGCGTCGGCCCGGACGTCGACCGAGCCAGGACATCGATGCGAAGAGGCCCCGTTCCAGCCGGCGCAGGAAAGAGGAGCCGGTTCCGACCTGCGGCTCCAGCGTGGCTATGCCCGCGCGATCGAAGCCCGCTTCGAGCGCCCAGCCGAGCAGTAGCTCGGCGCGGCTCGCCGGGTTGGTGCGCCCCTCGCTCACCGGCCGTCTGCCGGCGGCGCCAGAACCTCGAAGCGAGAGGGATGGTCGTCTTCAGGCCCGGCCGGCACGTGCTCCGACGTTTCCACTCGCCAGCCGTCGAGTGGAGACAGATCGACCGCCGTGTCGCCTTCGACCTCAGCCATCACACGAGTCAGGTACACCCGGTCCGCGAAGCTGAACGCCGCGCTGAACAGCCCGGCGCCGCCGATCACGAACAGTTCCTCCTCGCCCGCCCGGCGGGCCGCCTCGATCGCGGCTTCGAGCGAGCGGTGCACGTGGGCACCGTGGGCCTCGAACCCGGGCCGCCCGCTCAGAACGATGCACGTCCGGCGCGGCAGCGGCCGGCAGCCGATCTCCTCCCAGGTGCGCCGGCCCATCACCACGTGGTGGCCCGTGGTCAACCGCTTGAAGCGCCGTACGTCGGTCCTGAGCTTCCAGGGCAGTTGACCCTCGAACCCGATCACGCCATTGGTCGCCGCGGCCAGAATCGCCGAGACCCTCACTGTCGCACCCCTCGACCTTCTCAGATCGCGACCGCGGCGCGGATCGGCGGATGAGGCTCGTAGCCCACGAGTTCGAAGTCGTCGAGCGTGAAGTCGAACACGGAGTCGACGTCCGGATTGATGTGCATCCTCGGCAGCGGTCGAGGCTTCCGGGTCAACTGCTCGCGCGCCTGGTCCATGTGGTTGCTGTACAGGTGCGCGTCACCGAACGTATGGACGAACTCGCCGGCTTCCAGTCCGCAGGTTCGGGCGACCATCATCAGGAGCAGCGAGTAGGACGCGATGTTGAAGGGCACTCCCAGGAAGAGATCGCCGCTGCGCTGGTAGAGCTGGCATGACAACCGGCCGCCCGCGACGTAGAACTGGAACAGGGTGTGGCAGGGCGGCAAGGCCATCGAGTCGACGTCGGCGACGTTCCAGGCGCTGACGATCAGCCGCCGTGACGTCGGCTCCCTGCGGATGCGCTCGATCACGGCGGCGATCTGGTCGATCGACCGGCCGTCCGGGGCGGGCCAGGACCGCCACTGCGAGCCGTAGACGGGACCGAGGTCGCCGTGCTCGTCCGCCCATTCGTCCCAGATCGACACGCCGTGCCGGTGCAGATAGTCGACGTTCGTGTCGCCGCGAAGGAACCACAGCAGCTCGACGATGATCGACCGCAGGTGCAGGCGCTTCGTCGTCAGCACGGGAAACCCGTCCGCGAGGTCGTAGCGCAACTGCCGGCCGAACACGCTGCGAGTCCCCGTGCCCGTCCGGTCGTCGCGGACGACGCCTTCGTCGAGCACTTCCCGCAACAGGTCGAGGTACTGGCGCATCGCGGTTGTCTCAGGCTCCGGTCCGCGGGAACCGGCAACTGCCGTCACACTAGCAGCCGTCAGGCGCGCTCCAGCAGTCGCAGCAGCGCCAGCCTCTGCTGCTCCTCGGCGACTCGACGGAACTTGCGGCGCAACCGCCGTCGCAGGTACGAGCGCTCCCAGCGCGGCCGGTGGAGGTCGTAGTAGCGCAACTGGGAAGCACGGTAGAACCGTTCGATCTGAGGCGACAGGAGCCGCGTCCCAGGTCGCCCCGTCGTGACGCCGCGCAGGTGCCAGGCGCGGGCGCCCGTCACCTGACGCTGACGCCAGTCCACCCGCGCCAGCCGCAACCCGAGGTCCGCGTCCTCGAAGTAGAGAAAGAAACCCTCATCGAAGCCGCCGACTTCCTCGAACGCGCTCCGGCGAACGAGGAGGCAGGCGGCCGAGAACCAACCTTGCCCGAGCAGCGGCCGGAGCAGCCGTGGCAGCAGCACCTGGTTCCAGGCTCTTCCTTCGAACCGGTTCCGAAACTTCTGGATCGCCTCCCCCACGACTCCCACCGGGGGCGCCCAGCCCAACTGCAGCGAACCGTCCGGGTAGTGAAGGCGGGGAGCGGCTACCCCGAGCCTGGAATCCGCTTCCAGTGCTTCCACCAGGCGCCGCAATGAGGTCGCGTCGATCCAGGCGTCCGGGTTGAGCAGCAGCAGGTAGCGACCCGCGGTCTCCCGGGCCGCCAGGTTGCAAGCGGCGCCAAAGCCCAGGTTGCGCGCCGACGCGATCAGCCGCACGGCCGGCGGAGCCGGGTCCTGATCTCCGAGTTCCCGGACCGCTTCCAGAGAGCCGTCAGTCGACGCATTGTCCACCACGACGGTCTCCAGCCCGGCATGGGGCGCCGGCCACTCCTCCGCTATCTCGCTCAGCCGCTCAAGGCAATGGCCGAGGTGAGGCCCCGCGTTGTAGTTGACGACCAGGACACTGACCGCCGGTGTGTCGGACCCGCTCACGAACGAGTCTCTCGTGCCGTCCGCCAGGCCGTCTCGACTTCGATCGCGAACGTCTCCGCGGCCCGGGCCCAGGTCAGCGACCGAACGCGCTCGGGGCCCTGAACCTCCGCGACGCGACGCGCCTCGCGATCGAACAGCAGCCGGCGCAGGCCGTCGGTCACGCCGTCGACGTCGAGCCGATCGCACCGAAGAGGATAGTCCGGCCAGAGTTCGAGCAGCGCCGGCGCGTCCGAAACGAGCGCCGGCACACCAGCGGCCAGCGATTCGAGCGGCGGTAGCCCGTAACCCTCGTACTCCGACACATAGATGGTCCCGACAGCGCCCGCGTACAGCTCCGGCAGGGCCCGGTCATCCACGTAGCCGATCCGGATCACGCGGTCCGCACAGCCACTCGAGCGAATCATGCGGTCCAGGTCGTCCGGCCTCGGCAACTGGTTCGCGCCGGCAACAACGAGCTGGAGTTCTTCGACGGGCAGATCGCCAGCAGCCGTCGCCACCCCGGCCCGAGCCGGCTCCCCCAGCAACCTGGTCAGGCCGGCCAGCACCAGGTCCAGTCGCCGGCGTTGCAGGATGGAACCCAGGATCAGCAGGTAGGGAGGTCGCACCCCCAGCCCCGCGAGGTCTCCCGCCCCTGCGTTGCCGCGAGAAACCGACTGCCCGGCCTGCTCGAACCGGGGCGACACGCCTAGTGGCGCGACCGCGATCCGTTCCTCCGGTACCCCGTACCGCCCCTGCAGTTCGGCGGCGGTCCGACCCGTGTCGGTCAGCACCCTGGTCGCCGAGCGGGCCGCGCGGCGCGCGAGAAAGCGCCGCCGCCACCTCTCCCTGAAGCCGAAGTCGCGCGGCAGGACCTCGAACGACAGGTCATGGATCGTGACGAGCGAAGCAGGAGAGGCCCCGCGAGGCAGGCTGTAGCCCGGCGAGAACAGGAGGTCCACGGCTCGCGTCCGAAGGATGCGGGGCAGTCGGATCTGCTCCCAGAAGATCGGATGCGCATCGGTCCGCCGGTCGAACACGGCCTCGCAAGTGCAACCCCCCGCCTCCTCTCCGGTCCACAGTGGATGCTCGAAGGGATCGCCCTTGAAGAACAGCTTCAGCCGCCAGCCACGTGCTCGGGGCGTACCTCTGAGAGCCGTCAGGAGCTCCTCGAGGTACCTGCCCACGCCGGTCGGCGCGCCCTCCATCTCGTAGGCGACGACGCCGATCATTCCCGGCCCCGCAGCCCCGTGCGTCATGGGGCGCCGGCCGTCCGCGGACCCGTTCCGCGCACGATCTCATCGTAGATCCCGACCACCTCCTCGGCGGCCCGCCGCCAGGAGAAGGTGGCCGCGCGGTCCAGACCGGCCTGTCGGTAGCGATCGCGCCGCGACGGCTCGCGCAGCAAGGCGTCCAGGCCGCGCCGGATCGCCGCCACGTCGAAGGGATCGACGCACAGGGCGGCATCTCCAGCCACCTCGGCGAGCGACGACCGGTCCGAGGTAAGGACCGGCGTCCCGCAGGCCATCGCCTCCACCACCGGCAGGCCGAATCCCTCGACCAGCGACGGATAGGCCACCACCGAGGCGACATTGTAGAGAGCGATCAGGTCTTCCTCCGACACGGCGCCGAGGCGGCGCACGAAGTCCGGCCAGTCGCCCGCGAACACGACGTCCCGCTTCCAACCGCCGCCGCCGACGAGCGCCAGCGGAACCCGGCTCCGGAGATCCGGACCGAGGCCGCCGTACGCCTCGATCAGTCGGGCGATGTTCTTGCGCGGTTCAAGCGTTCCCACTGAAAGGACGAACGGTCCGTCGAGACCGAAGCGCTCCACCAGCCGCTCTCTCGCCGCCTCGAGGTCGGCCCCGTCGAATGCCGCGAAGGCCGCCGAAGCCGCCTCGTGGACCACCCGGAGCCGGTCATCCGGCAACGCGAACCACTTCCGCACTTCCCCGGCTGTGGCCTCCGATACGGCGATGATCGTGGCCCCCTGCGCAACCGCCCGCAGCGTCGCCAGCAGACACTGGTTCCGGTTCGCCGGCACGTGAAACTTCGGGTGGGTGAGAAAGGTCAGATCGTGGATCGTGAACACGACCGGTCCGTCGAAACAGGCGGGGTCGGCGAAGGTCGGGATGTGGAACAGATCGAGTTCCCGGCGTCGCGGCCAGCGGCCCGGTCCACGACGAACGTTCCCCGGCAGCCCTTCAAGGAGCCGCCTCCATCCGCGTGAGTCGACCTCCGCGTCGAGCGCATACAGGACGAGGCCCGGCCTGCCGCCCCGCTCCTCCGACAACTCCGCCAGCGCCTCCAGCAGACTGGCTGAGTACCTGGCTACGCCGTCCCGGGGCCCGAACAGCTTGCTCACGTCGAAACCGACGCGCATTCCGGCCTCAGGCGCTCCGTGCTTCCCGCCTCACTTCGGCGCGAATCCCCCTGGCCACCGATCGCAGTCTCCTCGCGGCACCGGCCCTCAGATGTCCGGCGCCGTCGAGCTGCTCGATCAACGGCAGGATGTCGGCATGAAGCGGATCCACCTTCGCGACCTCCTTCGCCCGCGCCCACACCGCCAGGCGAAGACGATCGTACGCACCCACGCCGACGACGCGGCGCAGCGCCAACCGCAACGGCCGCGCAGGGCCGGAACGGGCAAGGCGTCCCAAGAAGGCAACGATGACCCGCCCCATGGCACCGGGAGGGTACAACAACCGGCTGGCCGCGGATCCGTTGGCCACCGTCAGACGTCGAGAACAGCCACCATGCCGATCACCTCGTCGTACAGCGCGGAACGTTGCCGGCGCAGCCGCTCCACCGTACCCCTGCGAAACCCTCCCATCCATAGCGCGCGCAGGCCGCGGCCGAGTTCCTGGATGAAACGGTGGTAGCGGAGGCCGAGCAGGGCCGACAGCCCGCACAGGGCCATCATTCCTCCAACCCGAACCCAAAGTGCCTCCGGCCTCCAGTCGAAACCGGGCAGAGGCTCGGTCCAGGCCACGCCAACCGCCAGACTGGCGGCGATCCAGGCCGTGGGCAGGATCACCAGCCCCAGAAACATCTTGAGTCCCGCCTGTTCCTTTCGGGTCTTCGAGAACTTCCTGGCGCCAAAGGCGACGAGCAGAGCCGCCGGCAGGTTCACCAGGTTGCCGACCAGAACCAGCGTCGGCAACAGGAGGAGCATGATCAACGCCTCGGCGCACAGCAGGATCAGGCGCATCGCCGTTCGGCGCACCGGGAGCCGGTCCAGGTCCCGGTCGTTCAGGCCGAGCAACTGCAACGCCTCCCCATAGCGGCTCACCCGCGCCACGAGCCGCTCCACGACGCGAGGATCGATCGCGCGCTGCTTTCGGTAGCCGGCCCAGACCCGGGCGAAGCCGGCATCCCGCTCCTGCATCGGCGCTCGTCCCAGGCGTGCCACGCCCTCGCGCAGGGCCTGTTCCGCGCGCACCAGCGACCGCACCCTTTCCATCGCCCGGTGAAGCTCCCAGCTCTCGGTTGGATGGGTGACCTCGATCAGGTGCTGCTGGATCAGGCCGGTAAGGCGGTCCACGAAGGTCCCTTCCGTAGCGGACCGATCAGGGTCCGGGCGCCGTTCGCCGCCTCGCTCCGGGCGCAGATCTGCCGGCAGGTCGACCGGCGGATAGAAGGCGATCAGGGCCCGGGAACGGAAGGCGTGCTTCCGCTCGTAGTGGAGGCCCACGGGCACGAGAGCGGGATCGCCGCCGTCCTCCTGGGCAAGTTTGAACAGCCGCGCGGCCCCCGCCCGCAACTCGAGCAACCGGGGCTCGTCGTGAGTCGCACCCTCGGGAAAGATCGCCACGAAAGAGTGGCGGGCGGCGACCGCGAGGGCTCCCAGACTCCGATGGTTCGCCGCCCGGCGCTCCTCGTCGCTCATCCGGGCACCGGGTTCTCCCCGATCCCGGCGGCGATAGAGCGGCACCGCGCCGGCACCCCGCAACAGCCAGCCGACGATCGGCAGCCGGAACAGGCCGTGGCGGGCCCCGAACGTAACGGGCCTCGGACTGAAGCCGAGTAACAGAATGCCGTCCGCCAGCCCGTTCGGGTGCCAGGCGACGAGGAGACCGCCGCCCTCTCGCGGCACGTTCTCGGTGCCGACGATCTCTACGCTGCGGAAGAAGAGCCTCGCCAGCAGCCGCAGGAACCACCTCAGGCTACGCATTCCTGAGCCCTCAAGCTACGCACTCCGAGCCATGCTCAACCGACCCGGTCACCTCCCGCTGAACTTCGGTCCGACTCCGATCAGTCTACCCACCGGCGATTCGGCCGGACCGTCCGACCGGTCGGTTGCTTGACAACCCCCTGCCGCACCCCTAGCGTGGTTTCACCGATGCAAGGGAAGGAGGCTCCATGACCCCACCGGGCCATCTTCAGCCCCCGGTTGACCCGACGCTGATCGCCGAGGGAGCCAAGCCGGGGGCCGCCGAGTCCAGGGCTCAAATGGACCAATGACTTCCGGCCGCTCGACCGTCGCCTGAACCGCCCGAGCGCCCTGCGGACCCGCAGTCCGAACCGGGCCGCGCCGGGGCAAACCAGAACGAGTCGGGGCCCATCGGGCACAAACCGCCTACCGCGAAAACGCATCCATCCCGAGCCTGAGACACTCTGAGAGCGCAGGTTCCGCCTGCGCTCTCACTGCGTGAGGATGGACGGATCCGGCTTCTGGAGCGGCTTCGCGTCTTAGTCCATGTGATCGCGTACATGAACTCCGCGACGCCCTGGGGCATCGAGGCGCGGGAGGTCCAGGTGGAGGTCGCGGCCTACTTCGGCCTGCCGGCGATGCAGCTGATCGGGCTGCCCGACACCGCCGTTCGGGAGAGCCGCGACCGCGTGCGGGCAGCGATACGCAGCAGCGGCTACGACCTCGAGAGCCGCAACGTCGTCATCAATCTCGCGCCAGCGGATCTGCGCAAGGAAGGCAACCAGCTCGACCTGCCCATCGCCCTTGGGCTCCTGACCGCCAATCGGGAGCTCTCCGCCGAGTCGCTCGAAGGCCGGATGGCCTGCGGCGAACTGGGTCTCGACGGCGAGGTGCGCCCCATCCGCGGCTCCCTGTCCATCGCCGAGCTGGCCGGCAGACTCGGCATGCGCGAGGTGCTTCTGCCGGCGGCGAACAGCCGGCAGGCCGCGTCACTGGCCGGCACGAGTGTGATCCCCGTCGCCCACCTCCGTGAGGCGATCGAACATCTGACCGGAGACCGGGTGATCGCACCGGCGACGGCGATGCCGCCACGGCACGACAAGAACGGCACCGGTCCCGACTTCTCCGACGTCCGCGGCCAGGAAACGGCCAAGCGGGCGCTCGAGATAGCCGCGGCCGGCGGGCACAACGTCCTCTTCGTCGGGCCGCCGGGAACCGGCAAAACGATGCTCGCGCGGCGCCTGCCCGGAATCCTGCCGCCGCTCACCGGCGAGGAGGCGATCACCGTGACGAAGATCCACTCGCTGGCCGGCCTCGCGCGCGGCGCCGACGGACTCGTCTGGACCCGCCCCTTCCGCAGCCCCCACTCCGGCGTCTCCGCGTCGGGTCTGATCGGCGGCGGCTCGGTGCCGAGGCCTGGGGAGATCAGCCTGGCCCATGCCGGCGTGCTGTTCCTGGACGAACTGCCCGAGTTCCGGCGCGACGCCCTCGAGGCACTCCGCCAGCCGCTCGAAGACGGGGTGGTCACGGTCGTCCGGGCGAAGGCCCGGCTCAGCTTCCCCGCCCGGTTCACCCTCGTCGCCGCCTGCAACCCCTGCCGTTGCGGCCATTTCGGTGATCCGCGGGCGGACTGCGTCTGCGCGGCCAGAGACATCGACCGCTATCGCCGGCAGCTTTCGGGCCCCCTGCTCGACCGGATCGACCTCCACGTCGAGATGCCGGTTCCCAGCCTGGAGGACCTGAAGGGACCGGCCTGCGAGTCTTCCGCCGACATCGTGGAGAGGGTCGCGGCTGCGCGCCGTACGCAGGCATCCCGCTTCTCCGCCGGCCATCCGGCGCCCCTGAACAGCACGATGTCGCGCCGGGATCTGGAAAGCCACTGCCGGCCGACCGAAGCGGCCCAGAGCCTGCTCGACGCGGCCTTCGAGCGCCTGGCCATGTCGGCACGGGCACTGGCCCGGGCACTCAAGGTAGCCCGCACGATCGCCGATCTCGACTCATCCCGACGAATCGACGTCACCCACGTTGCGGAGGCGATCCAGTACCGGCCGCTGGACCGCCACAACCCATGACGTCGACGCGGAAGGCGGCCGGGCGGGGCTCCCCTCCGCCTCGCCCGGTCGCCGCCCTGACGGCCCCGGCGTTTGCTGCTAAAATCGACTCTGGTCGATATGCCGCCCAGGAACCACACGATCGTCTTCGTTCCTCACTCGATGAGGCGGACCCGACAGT
This sequence comes from Holophagales bacterium, assembly GCA_009836625.1. Classification (GTDB taxonomy): domain Bacteria; phylum Acidobacteriota; class Thermoanaerobaculia; order Multivoradales; family Multivoraceae; genus Multivorans. The sequence continues at coordinate 245,953 of VXVC01000004.1, read as the reverse complement.
TTCGGGTCAGCGGTCGCTGGCTGGTCGCCATCGCGGCGGTAGCCGCGCTCGTGCTCGGCGTCACGGGCTGGGTAACCGTCTATCAGGTCCGATCGGCGGTCCAGCTCCGCAACCTGGAGCGGATCCAGCAGGAGAACGTGGATCTGCGTCGCGCGAACGCTTCGTTCGAAGCCAGCGTCTCCCGCCTGCAGCAGGCGTTGACCGAGGCCGAGGACCGCACTCGCGACCTCGCGATCGTCGCCGGGCTCGAGCAGATCGTCGGCGGCGAGCCGGAGAGTCGGTTGTCGGAAGCGGGGGCCGGCGGCATCTTCACGAGCCTGAGCGCGCCAGACAGCTCCGATCTCTCTCTGCTGGAGGCCCGGGCGACGCTGCTCGGGGGTCGGCTCGACGCCGTCGACAGCGCCTTCGAGGAGCGTCAACTCGTCCTCCGTTCCACGCCCATGATCTGGCCGATCCGCGGCGTGATCAACAGCGGCTTCGGTTTCCGGCGGGATCCGATCACCGGCCAGCGGGCCCACCACTCCGGTCTCGACATCTCCGCGGACCGCGGCATTCCGGTGCTGGCGACCGCGGACGGAATCGTCGTCCGTGCGGAACGGATGGGCAACCTGGGCCGGGCCGTCTACGTGCTTCACCGCTTCGGCTACGAGACGCGTTACGGGCACATGGCGGAGATCCTGGTCGAAGAAGGCCAGGAGGTTCGCCGCGGCGACATCGTGGGCCGGGTCGGGAACTCGGGGCGGACGACGGGCTACCACCTGCACTACGAGGTCCGGCTCGAAGGCGACGCCCGCAACCCGTTCGAGTACTTGCGGAGCCAGGGCTGAGGGCCCGCTGCGTAACGAAACGCCGCGTTAGGATGCCGTCGCATCGCCCGCTGACGGACGATGCGACCGGGTCGCTGGCGGCGCGGAGACGCTCCGCCAGGGTTCCCAGCCTTCTTCCCGGCATCGGACGGCGCCGTCGCGCGGACCGATGGGAACGAGCTCATGATCTCAAAGACGATCACCAAGGTCTTCGGCAGCAAACACGACCGTGATCTGAAGCGGCTTCAGCCGCTCGTGGAGGGGATCAACGCCCTCGAGCCGGAACTCGAATCGCTGACGGACGATCAGTTGCGCGCCCGCACCGGCGAGGCTCGAACCCGCCTCGACCAGGGCGCCGGCCTCGACGACCTCCTGGTGCCCGCCTTCGCCACCGTTCGGGAGGCGTCGCGCCGCACCCTGGGAATGCGGCACTACGACGTCCAGTTGCTGGGCGGCGTCGTCCTCCATCAGGGCAAGATCGCCGAGATGAAGACCGGCGAGGGCAAGACCCTCGTCGCCACTCTGCCCGTCTATCTCAACGCCCTCACGGGCAATGGCGTCCATGTCGTCACCGTGAACGACTACCTGGCGCGACGCGACGCCGAGTGGATGGGACAGATCTACCGGTTCCTCGGTCTCGACGTCGGCGTGATCCAGCACGGCCTGACCGACCAGGAGCGCCAGCAGGCCTACGGTGCGGACATCACCTACGGCACGAACAACGAACTCGGCTTCGACTACCTGCGCGACAACATGAAGTTCACGCTGGAGTCGATGGTGCAGCGCGGCCACCACTACGCGATCGTCGACGAGGTCGACTCGATCCTCATCGACGAGGCGAGGACGCCCCTGATCATCTCGGGACCGTCCGAGCAATCGACCGAGAAGTACACGCTCGTCAACCGGATCATCCCCAAGCTCGAGCGCGGCGAGGAGATCCGGGACGGCGACCGGAAGTACACGACCGGCGATTTCGTCTGCGACGAGAAGGCCCACACGGCGACCCTCACCGACGAAGGCGCCGCCAAGGTCGAGAAGCTCCTCGGCGTCGGCAACCTGTTCGAGATGGAGAACATGGACGTTCTGCACGCGGTCAACCAGGGACTGCGGGCGCACCACCTCTACCGGCGCGACGTCGCGTACCTGATCGAGAACGGTCAGGTCGTGATCGTCGACGAGTTCACCGGCCGCAAGATGCCCGGCCGGCGCTGGTCCGACGGCCTGCACCAGGCGGTCGAGGCGAAGGAAGGCGTACGGATCGAGCGCGAGAACCAGACCCTGGCGACGATCACGTTCCAGAACTACTTCCGCATGTACGAGAAGCTGGCCGGCATGACCGGCACGGCCGACACCGAGGCGGGCGAGTTCAGCCAGATCTACAGCCTCGACGTTGTCGTCGTGCCGACGAACGAGCCGATGATCCGCGACGATCGCTCGGATCTCGTCTACCGCACGGCGCCCGAGAAGTGGAACGCCGTCGTCGAGGAGATCCAGGACTGCCAGAAACACGGTCAACCCGTGCTGGTCGGCACCGTCTCGATCGAGAACAGCGAGATGCTGTCGCGGCTGCTCAAGAGGAACCGGGTCCAGCACGTCGTGCTGAACGCGAAGTACCACGAGCGCGAGGCGGCGATCGTGGCCCAGGCCGGCCGCCGCGGCGCGGTGACGATCGCCACGAACATGGCGGGCCGCGGCACGGACATCGTCCTCGGCGGCAACCCCGAGCAACTGGCCCGGGCCGAGGTCGACGAAGCCAGGGACCCGGAGGGCTTCGCCGACGCCCTCGCCCGCTTCCAGGAGCTGTGCGCGGCGGAGCGCGACGCGGTCGTCGCCGCCGGCGGCGTGCACATTCTCGGCACGGAGCGGCACGATTCGCGGCGCATCGACAACCAGCTTCGCGGCCGTTCCGGCCGCCAGGGCGATCCCGGTTCCTCGCGCTTCTACCTCTCCCTGCAGGACGATCTGATGCGAATCTTCGCCTCGGACCGGGTCCAGGCGCTGATGAAGCGGCTCGGCATGGAGGAGGGGGTGCCGATCGAAGCGGGCATGGTGAACCGGGCAATCGAGCGCGCCCAGACCCAGGTCGAGGGCCGGAACTTCGAGATCCGCAAGAACCTGCTCGAGTACGACGACGTGATGAACAAGCAGCGCGAGGCGATCTACGAACTGCGCCGCGACATCCTCCTCGGCCGCGAGGGGCGGGACTACGTGACGAGGATCGCCGGCGACGTCGTCGACTACCTGATCGACCGCCACTGCCCGCCCAAGGCGGACCCGCGGGACTGGCAGATCGACGAACTCCGCTCGGAGATTCGCACCTACTTCGACCTCGATGAACAGGACTTCGGAGAGCCACTGGAGGAACTCGGCACCGAGGAACTGCGCGACGCGGTCATGGGGGCGGCCGAGCGGAGCTACGGCGAGAAGGAGGAGGCCCACGGCGCCGAGGCGCTGCGCGCCGCCGAGCGCCACCACATGCTCCGCGTCGTCGACTCCTCCTGGAAGGATCATCTGCTCGCGCTCGACCACCTGAAGGAGGGAATCGGGCTGCGCGGCTACGGCCAGCGTGATCCGAAGAACGAGTACAAGCGCGAGAGCTACGAGCTGTTCGCGGAGATGAAGGAGGGAATCGAGGACACGATCATCAAGGATCTGTTCCGTCTGCGCCCCATCTCCGCCGAGGAGATCGCCGAACTGGAGCGCCGGCGCCGGGCGCTCCGCCCCGCGGACATGAGCTTCCGCCACCCCTCCGCCCTCGGCCTGCCCACTGCAGGCGCCGAACCGCAGCCAGGCCCCGGCCCGGGCATGCCGGGGATGCCCTCCGGCGTCCCGCCAGGTCCCGCTCCCGGCGGCTTCCCGCCGCCCCAGGCCTCCGGCGGCCCGCCCATGCGCCCACAGAAGCCCCGCACAGTCGTCCGGCCCGGGGCCAAGGTCGGCCGCAACGCCCCCTGCCCGTGCGGCTCCGGCAAGAAGTACAAGAAGTGCTGCGGCGCCCCGGTCGCCGTCTAGGGACACCAAGGGCAGGAACATCGCCAGGGCCGGGCCCGGGTGCGCCACGGCTTCCCAGTTGATAGCGTTCGGCATGGAAACGTCGGACTCCGGGGGTGGCACCCCCCCACTTGCCCTCACCTTCGACGATGTCCTCCTGGCCCCGGGCCTGTCGGAGGTGCATCCGAACGACGTCCGCCTCGGCACCCGCGTCACGCGCGGGATCGAGTTGAACATTCCCCTGGTCTCGGCCGCGATGGACACCGTGACCGAGGCCGAACTGGCGATCGCCCTGGCCCAGGAGGGGGGCATCGGGGTGATCCACAAGAACCTCTCCATCGAGGCCCAGGCCACCGAAGTCGATCGCGTCAAGCGCTCCGAGGCGGGCATGATCGTCAACCCGATCACCATCCGGCCCGAACAGCGGATCCACGAAGCGCTCGACCTGATGGCCCGCTACAAGATCTCCGGCGTCCCGGTCACCGACCGCGATGGACACCTGGTCGGCATCCTGACCAACCGCGATCTACGGTTCGAGACGGACACGAACCTGCCGGTCTCCGCGCTGATGACCCACGAGAACCTGGTCACGGTCCCGGTGGGCACGACCCTGGACCAGGCCAAGGCCCAGCTCCATCAACACCGGATCGAGAAACTGCTGGTCGTGGATGACGACGGCAACCTGAAGGGTCTGATCACCGTCAAGGACATCCAGAAGATGATGGAGTACCCGATCGCCTGCAAGGACGATCTGGGGCGCCTGCGAGTGGCGGCGGCGGTCGGCACGGCCGGCGACTACCTGGAGCGGGCGCAGGAGCTGGCCTCGGCCCAGGCCGACGTGCTCGTCGTCGACTCCTCCCATGCCCACAGTCGAGGCGTGCTCGACGCGGTGGAGCGTATCCGCGAGGCCCTTCCCGACGCTCAGCTCCTGGTCGGCAACGTGGCGACCGCTGACGGCGCGCGCGAACTCGCCGAACGCGGCGCGGACGGAATCAAGGTCGGCATCGGTCCGGGCAGCATCTGCACGACCCGGGTCGTCACCGGCGCCGGCATGCCCCAGGTGACGGCGATTCGCGACGCGGCCTCGGCGGCCGGCGATCTGCCGGTGGTCGCGGACGGCGGGATCCGGTTCTCGGGAGACCTGACGAAGGCGCTCGCCTGCGGCGCCCACAGCGTGATGGTCGGTTCCCTGCTCGCCGGAACCGAGGAGAGTCCCGGCGAGACGATCCTCTACCAGGGACGCAGCTACAAGGCTTACCGCGGAATGGGTTCGCTGTCCGCGATGGCCGAGGGAAGCGCCGACCGCTACTTCCAGTCCGACGACGAGCCGCTGTCGAAGCTCGTGCCGGAAGGCATCGAGGGCATGGTGCCGCACAAGGGAAGCGTCCACCAGGTGATCGGCCAGCTCACCGGCGGTCTCCGCTCCGGCATGGGCCTCTCAGGCTGCGCCAGCATCAGCGAACTCAGAACGCAGGCGCGCATGATCCGTGTCACCGCCGCCGGCCAGAAGGAAGGCCACGCCCACGACGTCGTGATCACGAAGGAAGCGCCCAACTACTGGGTCGAACGCAGCTAGCGCAACCCGCCAGCCCGCGAGTCCAGGGCGCGGTCCCTGAGGCCGCCTACCAGGCGCGGGGGTCGAGATCGTAGGGCAGCGGCGTGAGGTTCGTCATGCCGTCCTCCGTGACGACCACGAGATCCTCGAGTCGTACTCCCCATCCGGCGTCTGGATCGTAGAGACCGGGCTCGATCGTCACCACGTCGCCGGCAGCGAACTCGCCGGTTCCCGGTCCGGTCTTCCGGAAGCTGGGCAGCTCGTGGAGTTCGTAGCCGACGCCATGGCCTAGCAGGTGGAAGTAGCCCGTCTGTGTGCCGGGGTTCTTGTCGGGCACCGCGAAGCCCTCGTTCTCGAAGAGGCGGCAGACGCGTTCGTGCAACGTCCAGCCACGCACGCCGGGCCGGACCGCTTCGAGACTGGTGTCAAGCGCCTCCAAGACGAGGCCGTGCGCTCGCACCAGCCCCTCTGGTGGCTCTCCCACACAGAAAGTCCTCGTGCAATCGGCGAATAGCCGGCCACGCGGGAACAGGTCGACGACGATGGACTCCCCTGCCCTCAGAACCCGTTCCGGCGTGCCGGTGCTGTGCCCGGTGGCTCCCTCCTCCGCCGGGGCCACAATGGAACTCTCCGGCTGTTCCAGACCGTGTGCGGCGAACACCTGCGCCGCGAGGGCCTTCACCCGGGCCACGGTCGAGCGCTCCTCGCCTAGCCAGAGTTCCTCCTCCTCCCGGACCGAACTCTCGGCCAGCGCTTCCGCTACCGACCTGAAGGCAGCCATTGTGGCACGGGCGGCGGCGGCAATTCCCTTGATCTCCCTCTCTGTCTTTCGACGGCGCAGCGCCAGCATCAGGCTCCGGCCAGAGATGGGCTGCCGACCCCCTTCCTCCAGCGCTCGAGCCAGGGCCAGGACGGATCCGGCAGGCGGTCGTCCGGCGAGGACGACCCTGCCGGCCTCGGTTCCGGCCCGCTCGAAGGCCGAGTTGACAGCTGCCGCGAGGATCTCCCCGCTGGTCTTGCCTTCCCGACGCAGCGCCTCCATCCCGAAGTCTGCGGGGTGGATCAGCTCGACACCACCCGCCTCCGCCCGGGCCGCCTCCTCGCGCTCCATCGACGTGAAGTACACGAGCCAGACCCCGCCGCCGTGCGCCACCACGCAGGCCTCTCCCAGACGAGCTCCTCCGACGAAGGGCGCCAGGTCCGGGTCCCGGCTCGACCCGGCCAGGACCACGAGCGCCTCGGCATTCTCCTCTGCAAGGAGAACCCCCAGGAGATTGCTACGCGGCCAGGTCATCCCACCGGCGCCGGAGCCCGGATTAGACGTGGTCGTTGAGGAAGGCCTCGAACCGCATCTTCGGCGCGGCGCCGGTCATGCGGCCCAGGATCTCGCCATCCTTGAACAGGATGAAGTGCGGAATGCCCTGCACGCCGTAACGAACGGCCACGTCCTGGGCGTGGTCGACGTCGAGCTTGGCGATGCGGAGGCGCCCGTCGTACTCGCCGGCCAGCTCGTCCAGGATCGGCGCCACCATCCGGCACGGGCCGCACCAGGTCGCCCAGAAGTCGACCAGCACCGGGGTCTCCGACCCCAGTACCTGATCCTCGAAGCTCTGACTGTCCACATTGAAGATCTGCTCACTTGCCATCGGTTCGGTTCCTCGTGTCCGTTACAACTAGTCCGTTCGTCGAAAATACTCCCTCGCGGCGTCGGCGTCGCGGCCGATCTGGGCGGAGAGGTCCATCATGGACGAGAAGAGCTTCTCCTCCCGCAGGTGACGGCAGAAGGAGAGGTGCACCTGCTCGCCGTACACGTCGCTCGAAAAGTCGAGGATGTGGCTCTCGATCACCCGCCTGTAGTTCTCGTAGACGGTAGGCCGGGTGCCGATGTTCGTGACCGACCGGAAGGTCGCCTCGAAGCTCGGGAAGTAGACCCTGGTCACGTAGACGCCGTTGTGGGGGTAGAGCTCGTTCTCGGGCGCCAGGTTGATCGTCGGCCAGCCGAGCCGCTGGCCCATGCGGTCACCCTGGGCGATCGTGCCCGTCATCGTGTACGGGCGGCCGAGGAGGGCGTTCGCCTCCTCGATCCGGCCGTCGAGGACCAGACTCCGAATACGGCTGCTGGAAACCCGCTCACCGGCGGTCCGAACCTCGTCCATCTCCACCGCGGCGAAGCCGAGGGACGCGCCCATCTCCCTGAGCAGCGCGATGTCGCCTTCCCGTCTGCGGCCGAACGTGAAGTGCGAGCCGACGTAGAGCTCGGCGACCGCCAGTCGCCCGTGCAGGAAGTCCCGGACGAACGTCCGCGCCCGGGTGTTCGAGAACTCATGGGTGAAGCCGATCGTCAGCACGTAGTCCAGGCCCGCATCCCGAAGCAGATCCTCCTTCTGCGCCTGAGTCACGAGCCGCGGCGGCGCGTCGTCCGGACGGACGACGCTCAGCGGATGAGGGTCGAACGTGATGACGGCTGAGGGTGCCCCGAGCTCGCGCGCGCGGCCCGTGACCATCTCGAGCACGCTCTGCTGCCCGATGTGGATGCCGTCGTAGTTGCCGATCGTCGCAATGACGCCGCGCGGCAGCTCGGTCGAGGCGATGGCGTCGCGGATGGCCTGCATCAGGAGCCTGCCTCCGCGGCCGCCGACCCGGCCGTTGAGGCGGCCGCGTCGAAGCCCACGATACGACCGACGGAGTCGTCGGCGAAGGCGTCGGTGATCTCCACGTCGACGATCCGGCCGGCTGTGAACGCGGCCAGCCCGGGAGTCCGCTGACCGTCGCGGGCCACGTCGTTGATCAGGACGCGGCCATCGACCTCCGGCGCCAGCCCCTGGTGCCGCGCCTGAAGCAGGTGCTCGGTCTCTTCGCACGGTCCCTCGATCAGCATCGGCAGGGTCCTGCCGACAAGTCGCCCGCGGCGTTCCAGCGCGATGCTCCGCTGCAACTCAAGCAGGCGCGCCTTCCGTTCCCCCGCGATCCGGCGCGGCACCTGGTCCGGCAGTGACGCCGACGGCGTGTCGCTCTCGGGACTGTAGGCGAAGGCGCCGAGGTGGTCGAAGCGGACTTCGGAGACGAACCCGAGCAGCCTCTCGAACGCGGCTTCGTCCTCGCCGGGAAAGCCGACGATGAAGGTCGTCCGCAGGCTGATCTCCGGGTCGAGTTCGCGCGCCCGCTCGAAGATCCGCCGGTAGCGGTCCGCCGATCCGCCCCGGCGCATCGCCCGCAGTACTTCCCGGTCGCTGTGCTGCAGCGGCATGTCGAGGTAGGACGCCACTCGCGGCTCGCTCGCCATGAGCCGCAGCAGGGACTCGTCCAGAGTCGTCGGATAGGCGTAGAGGAACCGGATCCAGTCCGCGTCCGTCTCTTCGAGCAACGCCTCCACCAGGCGCAGGAGACCGCGCCGGCCATAGCCCAGATCCTCGCCGTAGCGAGTCGTGTCCTGGGCTACCAGGACCAGTTCGCGAGCGCCCCGCTCGACCAGGTCCCGCGCCTCGAGGACCAGACTCCCGACCGGCCGGCTGCGCAGGCGTCCTCGCCAGACGGGAATGGCGCAGAAGGTGCACGGGTTGTTGCAGCCCTCGGCGACCTTGAGGTACGCGTAGCCCCTGGTGGTCAACAACCGGGAGTCGCGATGGTCGAACACCAGGTGGGACGCGGCCGGCTCCGGCGCCGGCGCACCGCCGAGCTGCACCAGGGCGCCGACCTGCCTCAGCGAATCGAGATCGACGAAGCCGTCGATCTCCGGGATCTCCGTCGCAAGCTCCCGGCCGTAGCGATTGGCCATGCAGCCCGCGACCAGCACCTGCCGCACCGGTCCGGCGGCATCCGCCTTGCGGGCCGCGGCGTCGAGGATGGCGTCGATCGATTCCTCCCGGGCCTCGTCGATGAAGCCGCACGTGTTCACGATCACCGTGTCGGCCCGGTCCAGGTCCTCGACCAGTTCGAAGCCCTGGCCATCGAGGACTCCGAGCATGACCTCGCTGTCGACGTGGTTCTTCGCGCAGCCGAGACTGACCAGACCGACACGGTGTCCGGCCGCGTCGACCGGCGGACCGGCCTCCACCCTCCTCACGGGGGTCGACACGGTTCCCTAGGAAGCGGCGGCCGCTGCCCGGCGCGGAGCCCGGCCCGAAGGATCGAGGTCGTCCAGGAGCTTCTCGCGGCCGATGTGCCGGCCTCCCATCACATCCTGCGCGGTCCGGTACTTCAGGTCGTCCTCGTTGTGCCACAGCTCGCGGAAGAGCTGCTTCACCCGCCGCCGCGACATGCGGCAGAAGAGGTCGCAGAGCGCCGCGGAGTGAGCTGCGTCCGCCGTGCCCGCCTGCTCCTCGGAATGGGCGCGGGAGACCGAGGCGGCCATCGCGAACAGCTCGTTGACGACGTCGACGAGCCGGAACAGGAACATCTGCCGACGCTCCATCTTCTCCCGGTAGACGAGCATCCCGTGGAAGCTCTCGCGCGCCAGCTTGCGCGCCGCCCGATCGATGAAGCGGAGGTGCTTCCCGTACTTCCCGTACCCCGCGTAGCGGGGCCAGCGGCTCCAGGCCAGCCAGCGGGTCGGATACCACCAGGCGTAGAACAGGCCGATCTTCGGCAATGCCAGGAGCTTGGCGCCCGTGCCGGCTCGCCGGTCGATCAAGGTGCCCGCCACCTGCAGGTGCTTGTCCACCGCCTCGCGGGCCATGATCAGGTGCATGATCTCGCTGGAGCCCTCGAAGATTCGGTTGATCCGGAAGTCCCGCATCATCCGCTCGATCCCGACCGGGTCCTCGCCGCGATCCCGCAGGGACGATTCCGTCTCGTAGCCGCGGCCGCCCCGCACCTGCATCGTCTCGTCGATGATCTGCCAGCCGCGCCAGGTGTTCCACTCCTTGCAGGCGGCACTCTCGAGGCGCAGGTCGAGTCGCTTGTCGTTCGACATGTGGCTGGCCAGCTTGACGATCGCCTCCATCGCGAAGGTGTAGGCCGCGATGTCGGAGATCTTCTGCGCGATCGCCTCGTGCTTTCCGATCGGCACGCCCCACTGGATCCGGCTGCTGCCGAACTCGCGCACCGCCTTGAGACAGTACTTGGCGGCGCCGACCGAGCTGTTCGGAATCGACAGGCGACCGTCGTTCAGAGTCGTGAGGGCGATCTTGAGCCCCCTGCCCTCCTTGCCGATCAGGTTCTCCTTCGGCACCTTCACGTTGTCGAAGGTGATGACGCCGTTGGCGAGTGCGTTCAGTCCCATGAAGTGGCAGCGGCGCTCGACCTCGACACCCTCCCAAGCGGTCTCGACGACGAATGAGCTGATCTTCTCGGTCACCGGGTCCATCGCCATGACGACGAGCAGCTTCGCCTTCGTGCCGTTCGTGCACCAGAGCTTCGTGCCGTTCAGCACATAGAAGTCGCCGTCGAGCACGGCGGACGTCGAGAGCCTTGCCGGATCGGAACCGACCTCCGGCTCGGTCAGGGCGAAGGCGGAAATCTCGCCCGCAGCGCAACGCGGCAGGTACTTCCGTTTCAGCTCCTCGGTGCCGAACAGGTTGACCGGCTGCGGCACGCCGATCGACTGGTGAGCCGAGAGCAGGGCGGTCAGGTTGCCGTCGAACGAGCCGATCAGTTCCATCACCTGGGCGTACTCGACCTGGTCGAACCCGAGGCCGCCGTACTCCGTCGGGATCTTCATGCCGAAGGCGCCGAGCCGGGCGAGGCCGTCGATCACGTGGTCGGGGTAGTCCTCCGAGACGTCGATCTCTACCGGATCGACCTCGTCGCGAAGGAAGTCCGTCAGCGCGGAGTAGAACGACTCGAACTCCGGCCGCCACTCGTCGCGGGACGGATAGGGGCTGATCAGGTCGAAGCGGAAGTTGCCCAGGAAGAGCTCCTTCATGAAGGAAGGGTTCTTCCACTCCTTCTGCCGGGATTCCTCGGCGACCGCGCGCGCCTTCTCTTCGCTGACCTGAACCTGCTGCTGGCTCATCGACTCTGCTCCTGTTGGCTGCTGACTGGCCCTGTTGGCTGACTGGGAGCGTCCCGATCTCGGGGACGGGCGGGCATTCTATCCCCCCCAAGCGCCGCCGCCCGGCGTTTCGAGCACCAGGAGGTCGCCGGGCATGACGTCCGCCTGGTCGACCGAGGCAAGTTCGCGGACACCGCCCGCGGCACGCAGGATACGCGCGCGGCCGACACTGCCGCTCTCCCCGCCTTCGACGCCGTAGGGGCGCTCCACCCGGTGCTGGCCGAGCACCGAGACCTGTTGCGGCACAAGAAACCGCAGCTCCCGGCGCAGGCCGTCGCCGCCGGGATAGCGGCCAGGGCCGCCCGATCCGCGGCGCACGGCGAACCGCTCGAGACGCACGGGATAGCGGTGCTCGAGCACTTCGGGGTCGGTGATGCGCGTGTTCGTCATGTGGGTATGGACGCCGCTCGCCCCCCGGAATCCCGGCCCGGCTCCCGCACCGCCGCCGACCGTCTCGTAGTAGCCGAACGAATCGTCGCCGAACAGGGTGTTGTTCATCGTTCCCTGCCCGCAGGCACAGAGTCCAAGCGCCTTGATCAGGGTGTCGACGATCCGCTGACTGGTCTCGACGTTTCCGCCGACGACAGCCGGACAGCGCCCCGGATCGGCCGGGAACTCCGGGTTCAGCATGCCGCGCGGGATCTCGATCTCGACCGGTTCGAGCAGCCCCTCGTTGAGTTGGAGCGGCACGCCGATCAGCAGCCGCAGCACGTAGATCGTGGCGCTCCGGACGATCGCCGGAGTGGCGTTCAGATTGCCGGAGTGGACGGGAGCGCTGCCCGTGAAGTCGATCCGCGCCGAACCGCGATCCACCGTCACCTCGACCTCGATCGGCGAACCGTCGTCCAGGCGTTCGCGGGCGTGGAACGACTGGCGGCCGGTGTTCCGAACGTGGTCCCCCAGCGCGGAGCGCATGCGGTCGGCGGCGCGGGAGTAGAGCGCAGACATGTAACGGCACACCTCCTCCTCACCGGCGTCCGCGGCGAGCTGGCGAAGGGCCGCCACCCCGCGCCGGTTGGCGGCCACCGCGGCTCCCAGGTCGGCCAGGTTCTCGGCCACCGAGCGGGAGGGCGCCGGGCCTCGGCTGAGCAGTGCTTCGATCCGCTCCCACTGCGGCTCCCCTCTCCGCACCAGATACTGAGGCGCGATGACCACACCCTCTTCCGCCAGGTTGCGGGCCTCGGGTGGCATCGATCCCGGCCGGATGCCGCCCAGTTCAGCGTGGTGGGCCCGGTTGGCGACGTAACCCAGCAGCCGGCCGCCGACCAGCACCGGGGAGATGACCGTGATGTCGGGCAGGTGGGATCCACCGTAGCCGGGGTGGTTGGTCACAGCGACACAGCCTTCGCCCAGCTCGAGTTCCGCCGCGACCCGTCGCACGCATTCGCCGAGCGCGCCGAGGTGGACCGGAATGTGCGGCGCATTGACCAGCAGCCGCCCTTCCGCGTCGAGCATCCCGCACGAGAAATCGAGGCGCTCCTTGACGTTCACCGACATCGCCGTCCGCTGCAGCATCACGCCCATCTCGGACGCGATGGCCCCGAACCGGTTCGAGAACAACTCCAGGCGGACGGGATCCATCGGCGCAGTCTACGCGGGCCGTCGTGGAGTCGCTAAGGTACCGCTCCGACACCCGCCAATACCCCGGAACTGCCGCACCCTGGAGCGCCGCGATGACACTCAGCACGATGATGGACTTCCCGCTGACGATCAACATGATCTTCGATCACGGACGCCGGGTTCACAGGGACAGCCGGATCATCACCTGCCAGGCGGACGGCGCCCGGATCGGCACCTACGCCGAGGTCGCGGAGCGCAGCGCCCAGCTCGCGCACGCGCTCAGGGGCCTCGGCATCGAGCCGGGCGACCGGGTCGGCACCTTCGCCTGGAACAACCAGGAACACCTGGAGGCCTACTTTGCGATCCCGTGCATGGGCGCGGTCCTTCACACCCTGAACATCCGCCTGTTCCCGGAGCAGTTGACCTACGTCACGAATCACGCCCAGGACCGCGTCGTGATCGTGGACGACTCCCTGGTGCCGCTCATCGGGCAGGTCGCGGCCAACCTCGAGACCGTCGAGCACTTCATCGTGGTCGGCGACGGCGACGCCTCTGCCCTCGAGTCGGGCGGCGCCGCGATCCATCGCTACGACGAACTGATCGCGGGCCAGCCCTCCGGGTTCGACTGGCCGGAGATCGACGAGCGGGCCGCCTGCGCGATGTGCTACACGAGCGGCACCACCGGCAACCCGAAGGGAGTCGCCTACAGCCACCGGTCCTCCTTCCTGCACGCCCTGGGCGTGGCATCCGGCGGAGCGCTCGGCATCAGCCAGGCGGACAGCATCCTGGCCATCGTGCCGATGTTCCACGCCAACGCCTGGGGCCTGCCCCACGTCGGCTGGTTCACCGGCGCCGACTTCGTCATGCCCGACCGCTTCCTGCAGGCGGAGCCGCTGTGCCGGATCATCGCCGAGCATCGACCGACCCTCTCCGGCGCGGTGCCGACGATCTGGAACGAGGTCCTCCGTTACTCGGAGCACAACGAGGTCGACTTCTCCTCGTTCCGCGCCGTCCTCTGCGGCGGCTCGGCCGTGCCCCGCTCGTTGATCGAAGGGTTCCGCGACCGCTTCGGCGTCGACATCATCCAGGGCTGGGGCATGACCGAGACCTCGCCGCTCGCCGCCATGGCGATCCCGCCACGCGGCACTCCACGCGAGGAAGAGGTCGACTGGAGGGTCAAGACGGGTCGCATCATCTCGGGCGTCGAGATCCGGATCTGCAACGACGACGGCGAGGAGATGCCCTGGGACGGCGAAGCGGTCGGCGAGATCGAGATCCGCGGCCCCTGGATCACCGGTTCGTACTACCTCGACGACGATCCCGAGAAGTTCCACGACGGCTGGCTACGCACCGGCGACGTCGCCTCCATCGACAAGCTGGGCTTCCTCCAGATCACCGACCGCGCCAAGGACGTGATCAAGTCGGGCGGCGAGTGGATCTCCTCGGTCGACCTGGAGAACGAGCTGATGGGGCACCCCGCGGTCGCCGAGGCCGCCGTGGTCGGCGTGCCGGACGACCGCTGGGACGAGCGACCCCTCGCCTGCGTCGTGCTCAACGACGGCGCCGACGCCGACCCGGGCGAACTCCGGAGCTACCTGGCCGACCGCGTCGCCCGCTGGTGGCTGCCCGAGCGCTGGACCTTCATCGACGAGGTCCCGAAGACCAGCGTCGGCAAGTTCGACAAGAAGGTGCTGCGCGCCCGCTACGGGGACGGGGAACTGGACGTCCTGAGCTAGCTCAGTCGCCCGACACGCCAAGATGCTCGTTGAACCAGGCGACGAGCGCACTCGAGGCGCGCTGACCGTCCTCGCCGCGGAAGCCGTGGGCGGCGCCCTCGATGACGATCAGCTTCGAGGTGACGTTCGCCTCGTCGAAGGCGGCCTTGATCCTCTCGCTGTTGCTGATCGGCACGAGCTGGTCCTGGTCGCCGTGGATCAGCAGGGTCGGCGGGTCGTCTTCGCTGACGAACAGGACCGGCGAGATGTCGGCGGCCTTGGCCGGATCGAAGTCGAGAGCCGGAAAGCGCTCGTTCGGTCCGGTGATTCCCTGCAGGTCGACGGGCGGGAAGTAGGCGACGACGGCCGCCACCCGGTTGCCGGTCTGCTCGATCGGGTCCTTGCTCGTCTCGTCGCCTTCATCGGAAGCGTTGCCGAGCATCAGCGACAGGTGGCCGCCGGCGCTGCCGCCGAACACGCCCATCCGGTCCGGGTCGATCCCGAAGTCGTCAGCGTTCAGGCGGATGTAGCGAACCGCTCGCCGCACGTCGGCGACCGCATCGGGCACCTTGAACAGGGGCGCCGAGCCGTGGCGAACCATGAACACGGCGTAGCCGTCGTCCAGGAGCTCGCCGACCGCGCCGGCACGGCCGCCCTGGCCGGCCACGATCTGATGCGGGTCGGACCAGCGGGAGAACCAGCCGCCGCTGACCATGAACAGCACGGCGGCGCCGTTCTGCTCGGCCGGCACGATCGCGTCGAAGGTCAACGCCATGCCCATCTTGTGGCCGTACACGACGTCGGCGTGCACCCTGGCGTCCGAGCCGGCCGAGAGCGGCGCGGCGAGGAGGAGGGTGACGGTCAGGACTGCGAACACGTTCTTCATCTTGGGTTCTCCTAGGGCTGGACGCCTCCCGCCGTCTCCTGCGGCGGCGCTTGGGGTTTCATTCGCTCGGCGGCAACCATATCCGCCACGTCCGCGAGCAGTTTCTTTGCGTCGTAGACGATGCCGTCCTTGATCGTGTAGCGGACGCCGCCGACCCGTTCCGGACGGCCGGTGTCGTCGTTCAGCCGGACCGCGCCGGTTCCGTACAGCACCTTCAGGTTGGCGATCGGGTTCTCGTCCACGACCAGGAGGTCGGCGAGCATCCCCTCGCGCACGATCCCGAACTCGATGTCCTGGCCGCTCGCCTTCGCGAGTTCCTCGGCGCCGTTCATCGTCGCCGAACGGATCACCTCGAGTGGATGGAAGCCCGCCTCCTGCAGCATCTCCAGTTCGAGGATCGTGCCGAAACCGTAGGTCTGGTAGATGAACCCCGAGTCCGAACCGACGGTGACGCGGCCACCGCGGTTCTTGTACTCATTCAGAAACTGCATCCACACACGGTAGAAGTTCTTCCAGGCCACCTCGTCCCAGGTGGTCCAGTAGAACCAGTAGGAACCGTGGTCGAGGCGGCTGGGAGCGTAGAACTCGGCCAGGCTGGGCAGCGTGTAGTCCGCGTGCCAGTCGGCGTTGCGCGCCCGCATCACGTCGCGGCCGGCCGAGTAGATCGTCATCGTCGGGTTGATGAAGAAATCGAGCTCCAGGAACTCCTCCAGCAGGGCGTTCCAGCGCTCGCCGCCGGGCTCGACCATGCTCCACTGCCGAGCGACCTGGCCGAACCGGAACTGTTCGTCCATGTAGTTCATCTCTGCCGGCCAGGGCTGCACGTCGTGGCCTTCATACATCGACTCGAACAGCCCGTAGAAGTGGGTCATCCCGACCAGCCCGAGCCGCGCCGAATCGATCGCGTTCATGTGGGCGACCCCCATCTGGTCGAGGTGGGCGGTCGATCCCATGCCCAGGCTCCTCGACTCGTCCAGCAGCGCCGCCATGATCTTCGGCGGAAACGCACCGAGCTTGAGACCGTCCACGCCCTTCTCGTGGGCGTAGCGCACCCACTCGCGTGCGTCGGCGGGGGTGCGGATGTCCCGGTCCTTCCACTCCTTGCCGCCGCCCGGACGCTGATAGGAGACGAAGCGCGGCGCGGTGATCTCGTTCCTGCGGCTCCGCTCCTTCTCGCTCAGGTCCCACTCGAGCGGGCCGGTGGGCACGCCGCGCGCCGTCGTGATGCCGTGGGCCAGCCACAGCTTGTAGACGTAGTCGGCCCGCGGGGCCTTCGGCACGCCGCCGGTGTGAACGTGGAGGTCGACCAGACCCGGAAGCACCCAGGAACCGGAGAGATCGAGCTCATGGTCGGCGTCCTTCGGGCGCCTGCTCTCGTCGATCTCGGTGTTGGCCATGCCGAGGCTCTTGATCTCCTCGATCCGGTTGCCCTCGATGACGATGTCCACGGGCCCCATCGGCGGAGCGCCGGTCCCGTCGACCACCATCACGCCGCGCAGGATCAGGCGGTCGAACGGCCCCTGCCCCTCGCCGTCCGGTCGCGGCGGTGCCGGCTCCACCAGCTTCGGTTCTTCCTCGTCTTCCGCGGCCGCGGCCGGCGCCGCCACCAGCAGCACGAGGGCCGCGAGCGCAAACAGTGTGAACAGACCGCAGGGGGCGTGCCTCGACGGTTCGATGGACGGATGGGACATGGCTCCTCCTTCAGGCAGGGTGCGGCGACCGGCTCGCTTCACGTGTGGTTCGCGCTCAGGACAGGGACGGCCGCTCGCCGGAGTCGACGACGGCGCTCAGGTAGAGCAGCGCCTGGCCCGGTTGCGGCGCCTTCACCAACAGGCCGTGAGTGGCGGCCAGCACGTCGCGGCGGCTGATCTGCCCCACGAGCCTGCGACCCCGCAGCACCGGCAAGCGACGGTACGGCGTGCTCTTGAAGATACGCGCGATGGTCAGGAGGTCCGTGTCCTCGGAGATCGTGCGCGCCTTGCGGTCCATGAACGCGGAAGCGTCCGTGGAGTCGAGTTCGAAGTCGGCCGGGTCCGCTTCTTCCTCCGGCGCCGCCAGATCCTCCAGACCGAGCTCGCTGCTGCGCTCCCGAAGGATGGACCGCCGCCCGTCGATCGCGGCGGTCAGATGGTGCGAGGCGTTCAGAACGTCCCGGCGGCTTACCTGTCCCATGAGCGCCCCGTCCCGGACCACCGGCAGGCGCCGGTACGGCGTGTCGAGAAAACGCTGCGCGATCTCAAGCAGTGGCTCGCTGCCGTCGATCACCCGTCCGAAGTCCGTGTTCATGAACGCGTCCACGGGCGCCGCCGGCAACTGGTCGTAGGCGAGGCCGAGCAGCACGTCCATCGAGAACTTCTCGGAGAAGACGCCCAGGAAACGACCGGAGGACGGGTCCACCACCGGCGCGCCCGAGATCCGGTTCTTCAGCAGGAGGGCGATCGCCTCGAGCGCGGGCATCCCGGCCCGGAGCGTGACCAGACGTTTCGCCATGAAATCCCGCGATCGCGAACGTCGGCTCGCCGCCAGGCCGCGCTCGTCCGCCGCGCGCGCCGTCACGGTGAGGACCGTCAGGCAACTCTTCTCCGACAACATCCCGAGATAGCGGTGGCGCTCGCCGATTACCGGCGCGCCGGTGATCCGATGCCGGAGCAACGCCGCGATGCCATCGAACACGTGAGTGCGCGGGTGCACCGTGACCAGCCGGGTCACCATGATGTCCCGCGCGAGCTTCGGCCTGTCGATCGTCTTCTCCATCGGGAAGTCACCGATCGTAGCAGCGACCACCCGTCCACGCGCGGCCTCCGGCACGCCGAGGGCAAGGTCCCCGGAGCCCTTCGAGACTGCTAGTGTTGCCGTTTCTCCGACGCCCAGTTCACCGTCCGTCAAGGGAGAGTTCCATGACTCGTTCCACCCAAGCACTCCGCCTGGTGATCGCGCTCCTCGCTGTCGCCTTCCTGAGCCTCGGTCTCGTCGCGTGCGACCAAACGCGGGCCGACGTCCCGACGCAGGGACCCCGCGACCTCGCGCGGGTGGCCCCGGAGGCGGTCGGCATGTCGAGCGACCGGCTCGCACGGCTCGACGACGCAATGCAGGGCCTCGTCGACGACGGCCTGCTCGCCGGCATCACGACGATGATCTCCCGACACGGCAAGATCACTCACTTCGGGACCTTCGGCCATCGCGACATCGAGGCCGGCTCCGAGATGAGCGAGGACGTGATCTTCCGCATCTACTCGATGACCAAGCCAATCACCGGCGTCGCCCTGATGATCCTCTACGAGGAGGGGAAGTTCCGGCTCTCCGATCCGGTCCACCGCTACATCCCCGAGTTCGAGGGCCTGGTCGTCGCCAGGGAGGACGGGCCGAACGGTCAGCCGATCACCGAGCCGGCCGACCACCCGATGACCATCCGCGAGCTGATGGCGCACACCGCCGGCCTCAGCTACGGCATCTTCTCGGACACCCAGGTCGACGCGATGTACCGGGAGGCGGGCGTCATCGTCGATCCGGACCAGACTCTCAAGGGCATGATCGAGGCGCTGTCGGAGATCCCCTTGCTGTACCAGCCGGGCTCGAGATGGCACTACAGCGTCGCCGTCGACGTCCAGGGCTACCTGGTCGAGGTCCTGTCGGGGCAGCCGTTCGACGAGTTCCTGAACGAACGCCTGTTCGGTCCGCTGGGCATGAACGACACCGCCTTCTACGTCTCGGAAGACAAGGCGGACCGCTTCGCCCAGGTCTACACCCACGACGAGGACGGCAACCTGATGGCCCAGGAGGGCTTCGGCGGCCGCCGCAGCTACCTCGATCCCCCCGCCCACCTCTCCGGCGGCGGCGGCCTGGTCTCGACCACGATGGACTACATGCGCTTCTCCCAGATGCTGCTCAACGGCGGCGAGCTGGACGGCGTGCGCGTCCTGGCGCCCTCGACGGTCAGGCTGATGCATCTGAACCATCTGCCCCGCGAACTCAAGGAGATGTCTCCGGGCACCGGCTTCGGCCTCGACTTCGCCGTCGTCCTCGACCCGGTCGCCGCCGACGGCATCTCGAAGGGCGAGTACTACTGGGGCGGCGCCGCCGGCACCTGGTTCTGGATCGACCCCAAGGAAGACCTCGTCTTCGTCGGCATGATCCAGCACTTCGGACCGCGGCGGCCGGACGTCCGGTCGCTGAGCCGGCGCCTCACCTACCAGGCAATCCTCGAGTAGGCCAGCTAGCGCTTCGCCCGCTTGCCGAACATGATCCCCGCCACGCGGCGGATCTGGATCTCCTCCGATCCTTCGGTGATCCGGTATCGCCGGTGGTGGCGGTAGATGTGCTCGAAGGGCATGTGCCGGGTGTAGCCGATGCCGCCGTGGGTCTGAATGGCCCGGTCGGCCGCGTTGCAGACCAGCCGGTTCGCGCGATAGTTGCACATGGAGACCTTGTCGGTGACCTCCATGTGGTGCTGCTGGTCGAGTTCCCAGGCGGTCTTGTAGACGAGGTTGCGCACCATCTCGCATTCCGTCTGGAGTTCGGCGAGCGGGAACTGGATCGCCTGGTTGAGCCATAGGGGCTTGCCGAAGACGATCCGTTCGCGCGCGTACCTGACGCTCTCGTTGATGCAGAACTGCGCCGCGCCGACTCCCGAGGCGGCTTGACGGATCCGGTTCTCGTGGACGAAGGTCTGCGCCAGGGCGAGGCCGCGCCCCTCCTCGCCCAGGATCGCCTCGTTCGGCACACGCACGTCGGTCAACGACACCTCGGCGTGATCGGTCGGCATGTTGAAGGTCCACCACATGAAGGGGACCTCGAAGCCCGGCGAGTCGGTCGGCACGATGAAGCAGGTGACGCCGTCCGCCTTCCCCGGATCGCCCGACGTGCGGGCGAAGATCAGGTCGTGGGTGGCCGCGTGAAGGCCCGAGTTAAAGCGCTTGGCGCCGTTGATCACCCAGTCGTCGCCGTCCCGGACTCCTGAGGTCTCGAGCCAGGTAGCGTCCGAGCCGTGGTCCGGCTCGGTCAGGCCGAAGCCCATCCGCACCGCGCCGGTCATCATGCCCTCCATGAACCGCTCCTTCTGGGCGGGCGTCCCGAAGCGGTGCATCATGATCACGGTCGGGAAGTTGCCGACGATCGACGACTCGTTCTGCAGGTCGTTGTGAAGCCCCAAGCCCTTGGCGGCCAGGTGCTCCCGGATCACCGCCATCGCCAGGTTCGAACCGTTCTGGCCGCCGAGTTCTTTCGGCAGGCCGAACCGCAGGTGGCCGGCGGCGTCGGCGCGGCGTTTCATCTCGCGCAGCAGCGCCTCCCACTCGGGCCGCGGCTTGCCGTCGTTGTCGAAGTCGGTCCGCGCCCATTCGCGGCGCTGGTCGAAGAAGCGGGCGTTGTCGTCCTGCCGCTCCAGCGGCTTGATCTCGCGCTCGATGAAGTCGTCGAGTTCGGCCAGCTTGTCCTTGATGTCCTGAGGGATCTCGAAGTCCATGGTTCTCCCGTTACCCGGCTTCCAGGTAGGCGTCGATGATCTCGCCGAGCCGTTCCGGCGCGTCGAAGTGGACCATGTGGCCCGCTTCGGGAATCTCGACGTGGTGTACGTTGCGGAACAGGCGGACGCGACGCTCGATCTCGTCCGGCGCCGCCGGGGTGTCGTGGTCGATCCCGCCGCGGCCCCGGTAGAATTCGGCGGAACGGCCTCCGGTGACGACGAGCACCGGGCAGGAAACCCAGGGCCAGCGCTCTTCCGACAGCCGGCTCGACATCGTCAGTCCCGTCGTTTCGACCTGCGGGTCCCACTTCCACTGCAGGCCCCCGTATGGGTGCTCGGTCGTGCCGATCTCCACCAGGTGCCGCGCCAGGTCGTGGTCGAGCCCGGGATGGAACCGGCAGTACAGCCGCCAGGCGTCGTCCAGGTCCATCATCGGCCGCTTGTGGCCGCCAGGCCGCAGCAAACTGGTGTGGCCGTTCTGGAGGCGAAGCTGGCGATTCTCGACCGGCATGTCGCTCTCGCGGAACGGCGCGCCGACTCCGTCGATGTTGACGATGACACCTGGCACATCGTTGAACACGGCGGCATAGTGGCTGACGATCTGGCCGCCCAGGCTGTGGCCGACCAGCACCGGCCGTTCCAGTTGAAGCTGGAAGATCACGGCGTGGAGATCGGCGATGAAGTGCGGCAGCGCGTAGACACCGGGCTTGCCGCTGTCGCCGTGGCCGCGCAGGTCGAAGGAGACGACCCGGTAGCGGTCCCGGAACCGGTTCGCCAGCGG
Source organism: Holophagales bacterium (assembly GCA_009836625.1). Taxonomy (GTDB): domain Bacteria; phylum Acidobacteriota; class Thermoanaerobaculia; order Multivoradales; family Multivoraceae; genus Multivorans. The sequence goes on along the minus strand of VXVC01000004.1, from coordinate 224,209 downwards.
CTCGAACGCCAGGGCCAGGTCCTGCATCCCGTGCAGCAGGACGAGAGGCGGCGCACCCTCGTTGCCGTAGTCGTAGACCTGCAGTTCGATGCCGCCGGCACCCGGTAGGCGGAGACTTCGGGGCTTGTCTGAGTCGGTCGTCATGGTGCGCGGGAGGATACGCCAAGCACGGCGGCCGTCCGGGCTCGAGCCGGTTATCCTTGCCGTCTCAGCACAACCCGCCCCGGAGGAAGACACGAGATGAAGAGAATCCAGTGGATCGCAGTTGCGGCGGCCGTCCTGCTGCTGCCGGCCGCAGCGTCGGCGTCCGACGAGTTGACCGCCGAGAAGGCGTTCGAACGTCTCAAAGCGCTGGCCGGCACCTGGGAAGGATCGGCCAGCGGCGAGGGCGCGGAGGCCGCGGCCGAAGCCGACGCAACGGGCAAGGTCGTCCACGAATTCGAGGTCACTGCCAGCGGCCATGTGCTGATGGAGCGCATGGGCCCGGACACCGACTACGAGATGGTCAACATGTACCACCTCGACGGCTCCGACCTCGTCCTCACCCACTACTGCTCGAGCGGCAACCAGCCGCGGATGAAGTTCAACGCCGCCACCAGCGCTCCGAACCGCCTGGTCTTCGACTTCGACGGCGGCACGAACCTGGACACCACGCCCAGCCACATCCACTCGGCGGAGATCCGGCTCGACGGCAAGGATCGGCTCGACAGCGCCTGGAAGGCCCACGAGCGCGACGAGGAAGCCGGCACGATGACTTTCCATCTCAAGCGGCGCTGAGGGTCCGAAACGAGCCTGGCGGCCCGGGTCGCCCTTGCCCGACCCCAGTGCTTGTGCCTACAATGGTCACATGGTGACCGTTGGAGCCAGAGAACTCAAGACGAGGCTGGGCACCTACCTCCGGAGGGTGCGCGAGGGATCGGTGATTCTCGTGACCGAACGAGGACGGCCAGTCGCCGAACTCAGACCGCTGCCGACAGCCGCATCGGACGAGGAGGCGAAGCTCCTCGAACTTGCGGCCAGAGGACTCGTGACCTTGGGGACCGCACGCCTTGCGCCGTCCATCGAACCGGTCCCGGTACGCGGTGGATCGGTCGCGAACACGATCGTCGAGGAACGAAACGACCGGTGCTGATGCTCTTTCTCGACGCGAGCGCTCTGGTGAAGCGATACGTCGAGGAAGTCGGTTCGGAGTTCGTCATCGAAGCCACGGCCGGACAACCAGTGGCGATCAGCCGACTATCGGCAACCGAGGTGGCCTCGGCGATATGTCGGCGCTGCCGGGAGGGCGACATGCGCGTCGAACAGCGCGAAGCCGCCCTGCTCTCTCTCGACGCCGAACGCCCGGCCTTTCACGTGGTGGAGCTCACCGAGGCGATCACGACGAGGGCCGCTACGCTGCTGCGCCGGCATCCGCTACGAGCGAGCGACTCGGTGCAGCTTGCCTCCTGCCTGCTGCTGGCCGACGAGCTGGGAACGTCTGCGCGTCTCGTAGCGTTCGACGATCGCCTCGTAGACGCTGCCCAGGCGGAGGGTGTCGAGTGCCTGGCGACCAGCAGCCGGTAACGCCGGTCGAGGACTCGCGGCAAGGGCGTGGCGTCTGCCCCGAGTACACTCCACCGCGCGGCACGCACCAACAGCGGGAGAACCTGACGAGATGACAGCGCACGGAAACGGCAACGGCAAGAACGGCCTCTACGGCGCCCACGGACGCGCCCTCGTCGTCGACCTCTCGACCGGCGAGCACCGCGTCGAGACGATCCCGGCCGAGGTCTTCAGGCAGTACCTCGGCGGCTACGGCCTCGGCGCCTGGTTGATGTGGAAGCACTTCCCCACCGGAACCGAGGCAACCGCGTCCGAGGCCTGCTTCGCTCTCGTCTCAGGCCTGCTCACGGGGCTGCGCACGCCGTTCTCGGGCCGCATCCAGATCGTCGGCAAGTCGCCGCTCACCGGCACCTGGGCCGACTCGAACTCCGGCGGCAGCACCGCGATCCACCTGCGCCATGCCGGCTACGACGCGCTGGTGGTCCGCGGACGCGCCGCGGAACCCTCGGTGCTCGTCGTGCGGGAGGACGGCATTGCGATCGAGCCGGCCGGCGACCTGTGGGGCACCCAGATTCCGGAGGCCTTCGACGCGCTCCAGGAGCGCTACGGCACGAAGTTCCGGGTCGGCGTCTCGGCGATCGGTCCGGCCGGCGAAGGCGGAGCGCTCATCTCCTCGGTGATGAACGACCGCTACCACGCCTTCGGCCGCCAGGGCTTTGGCGCCGTCTTCGGCTCGAAGAACCTGAAGGCCGTGGTCGTCGACGGCGGCGAGAACACCGGCAACACGGTGCCCGTTCGCGACGAGAAGCGCTTTCGGTCTCTCTGCGAGGACGTGAACCGCGAGTACCGGAGCGACATCAGCCTGGCGATGCGGTTCGTCGTCAAGATGGCGACGCCCAAGAAGCACCTCGGCTTCCTGTACCGGGCGTTCGCGAAACTGGGGATCAAGATCGAGTCGCCACAGCCGGCGATGCGCCAATTGTGGGCGGACCGCGGCACGACGGCGGCGGTCGCGCTCTCGGTCGAGAACGGCGACGCGCCGCTCAAGAACTGGACCGGCGTCGCCGCCCGGGACTTCCCGCTAGCGAAGAAGGGCTGGAAGCTGGACGGCACGGAAGTCGACAAGATGATCACGAAGAAGCTGAGCTGCGGCGACTGCCCCGCGCCCTGCAAGGGGATCGTCGGGGTGAAGAAACGTGGCCTGTCGGACGTGCGCCGCCCGGACTACGAGACGATCGTCGGCTTCGGCGCCAACATCCTGAACGACGACCTGGAACTCGTCACCGCCTGCCACGACGCCTGCAACCGGTACGGCATGGACGCCGTCAGCTCGAGCGCCACGATCTCCTGGGTGTGCGAGGCGGTCGAACGCGGCGACATGACGACCGACGATCTCGACGGGATCGACATGCGCTGGGGCAACGGCGAGGGCGCGCTTGCCCTGACCGTCAAGATGGGCGAAGGCGAGGGCTGCGGCGTGTGGCTCCGCAACGGCGTCGCCTCGGCATCCCGCCACGCCGGCCGCGGCAGCGACGCCTACGCGGTCCACGTCGGAGGCCAGGAACCCGCCTACCACGACCCGCGCTTCACCTCGCTCATGGGCGTCACCTACATCGCCGATCCGACGCCGGGCCGGCATACCGCCGGTGGCGCCTCCTGGAACGAGACCTTCGGCGCCGCCTACCCGCTGCCCGAGGCGGTCGACAAGGACGAAGTGACGATCGCCTGGAAGGGCACGAAGAACAAGGGCGTCGCCCAGGCGCACTACAGCAACGCTCACCAGACGCTGAACGGACTGGGGCTCTGCATGTTCACGGGCCTCACCGGCGGCCTGCCCTGGGTCGACATGGTCAACGCCCTGACCGGATGGGACGTTGACCAGAAGGAGCTGCTGCTCTGCGGCGAGCGGATCCAGAACCTCAGGAACGCCTTCAACGTCCGCGAGGGCGTGGTACCCGCGGACTTCGAGCCCCACGCGCGGATGCTGGGCGAGGGCGACGGCCTGCTCGATGCCGGGCCTCTGGCCGGCGTCCGCGCGCCGCTCGAGCAGTTGAAGCGCGACTACTACCAGGCGATGGACTGGGATCACGAAACCGGCCGGCTCAGCCGGACGCGCGCCGAGCAGCTCGGCATGGACGACCTGCTGGAAGCTCACCTGGCCTGACCGGAGCGCGTTCTTCGCCTCGATGGGCCTCCTGCGCAGCCTCGTTCGTTCCGGTTCCCGACCGAAGATCCGCGTCCGCGTTCTGATCAAGGGGCGGATCGGCGTCGGCTGGCACGACGTCGACCGCACGTTCCGGCTTGCCCCCGGCACCACGCTCGCTGAGTTGCTGCCGCTTGCGGACCGTGCCGGCGTGCCCCTGTCCTCGGCGATCGCGGAGTCGCCGCACCTGCGCGACACGCTGATGATCAACGGCGAGCGCTGCCCGCTCGAGAGCAACCGCGACCGGCCGCTCGAGGACGGTGACGAGATCTACCTCCTGGCTCCCGTCGCCGGCGGCAGCGGCGATGCCTGGGCGCCGGGCAGCTTCGAAGCGCGGCTGGAGCGGGTACTTCGGCGGGAGATCGACGGCTGCAAGAACCTGACCGCCATCGAGCGGCTCTCGGGAGGCGCCAGCCAGGAGACCTACCGGCTCGAGGTCGAGGCGCCCGGGGGCCCTCGCCCGCTCGCTCTCAGGCGATCCCCGGGCGGCAAGGGAGAAGAAGCCAAAGCCGTCGAGCGCAGTGCGCCGGGCCTGCGCGTCGAGGCGAAGCTGATGCAGGTCGGCCTCGAGAACGGCATCCCCGGTCCCCAGGTGTTCTACGTTCTGGAGCCCGCCGACCGGCTTGGGGCGGGCTTCGTCATGGAGTGGCTCGACGGCATCGCCCTTGGCGCGCGGATCGTGCGCTCTCCCGACCTCGCCGGGACGCGACCCAAGCTGGCCCGGCAATGCGGCGAGATCCTGGGCCGGATGCACACGATCGACCTGGAAGGCCACGGCCTCGACCGTGCTCTGGCGAGCCTCAGCGCGGTCGACTTCATCGAGCAGACCCGCGGCCGCTACGAGGCTCTCGGCACGCCGCAACCGATGATCGACTTCACCGCGCGCTGGCTGACGGAGAACGTGCCGGATTCGCCGGATCGGACCCTGGTTCACAACGACTTCCGCAACGGCAACCTCATGGTCGACAAAACGGGTGTCATCGCGGTGCTCGACTGGGAGATCGCCCACATCGGCGACCCGATGCGGGACCTGGGCTGGATCTGCACAAACTCCTGGCGCTACGGCGCCGGACCCGAGCTTCCGGTCGGCGGCTTCGGCACCTACGAGGACCTGTTCGCCGGCTACGAAGCGACGAGCGGCAGGGCCGTCGACCTGAAGCGCGTGCAGTACTGGGAGGTGTTCGGCTCCTTCTGGTGGGCCGTCTCCACCCTCGGCATAACCCAGCACTACCGCCAGGGACTGGACGCCTCGGTCGAGCGCGTGACGATCGGACGCCGCACCACGGAGTGTCAGGTCGACTGCGTGAATCTTCTGATCCCCGGTCCGGTCGAACTCGTCGGGGCGCCCGACCAGCTCCCGGACCCCGACATGCCCCGGCTCGAGGAACTGGTCGGCGCGACCCGGGACTTTCTGCACGGTCGGGTGAGGGACGAGACCACCGGGCGCACCCGGTTTCACGCCCTGGTCGCCGGCAACGCGCTCGACATCGTCTATCGCGACCTGCACTTCGGCGATGAACACCGCCGCCGCGAGCACGAGCGGCTCCGCGGCCTGGTCGACGCCGACGGCTCGCTGCTGGAATTGCGGTGGAAACTGGTTCACGCGATACGCGAGGACCAGATCGGCCTCGACGACCGGAGGCTCCACGAACACCTGCGCGCCACCGTCGTCAACCAGATCGCCATCGACCAGCCGAAGTACTCGGGTTTCAGGACCGCGGCGGGGCTGTAGAGTGACCCGCGACAAGGAGGATCGACAATGAACACGCAGACTCTCCGCAGGACAGCAGCGGCGGCGCTTGGCCTGGCTCTCGTCGCCGGTTCCCTCTCGGCTCAGTGGACGCGACGCGAGACCGGGCCAAGGATTCCACCGGCCGAAGCTGTCGAGAGCATCAACCTGATTCGCACTCTCTCTCACCACCCGCCGCTGATGGAGGCCTGGGGACCGTTCGGGGGCTACATCCTGCGCGGCAGCACACTCCCCGACCGGGATCGTGAAATCGTCATCCTGCGCACTGCCTGGCTGAACGAAGCTGAGTACGAATGGGGCCACCACGCGCGGGCGGCCAGGGCGGCCGGCATGTCGGACGAAGAGATCCGCAACGTCGCGGTCGGCGAGAACGCCGGTCCGTGGACCAGCTTCGAGCGCTACCTCCTGCGCGCGGCGACCGAACTGCACCGCGGGTCGGCCATTTCCGAACGGACCTGGGCATTCCTGAAGGCCCGCTACACGGACCAGCAGATGATCGACCTGATCTTCACGGTCGGCCAGTACCGCATGGTGTCAATGGCGCTCAGGAGCATTCGCGTCGAACTCGACGAGGGGCTGGAGCCCTTCCCCGAGGACGTGCCGCGCCGCTAGCGAGGCCCTAACCGGCCAGCCCTTCGCGGACTTCGGCGAGTCGTCCGATCGACTGGAGCACCCGCGCCGGGTCCTGGACCAGGTGGCGCACGACGACCTCGTCGTAACCCATCTCACCCAGTTCAGCGAACGAAGTGGCCACGTGCGCCACGTCGCCCACGATCAGCGCCTCGCGGGGAAAGCCGCGATAGCCGCGCGAAATGACTCCGGTCGCCGCCTGCTCCGCTTCCGCCGCCGTCTCACCGACGTAGATGTCGCGCCGGATCGCGCATACCCCGACCGGGCGACCGTGGCGCCCGCAAGCGTCCCGGTACAGGCCGAGCTGGACGGCCGCCTCCGCCGGCGCCAACCCCGGCGCCGCCAGCCAGCCGTCGCCGAGCCGCGCAGCGCGGTCGATCGCCGGCGGCACCGAGGCCCCGATCCAGACGTCGACCGGCTCCGGCGGACACGGCGAGATGCGCGCCTCGCGGAGCCCGAAGCGGTCGTTCTCTCCGCCGGTGGTCACCGTCTCCCCAGCCCACAACCGGCGCAGGATGGAGAGCGACTGCTCGAACCGCGACGGCCGCTGCCGAACCGGAACGCCCATCGCCTCGAACTGGTTGTCGGCCGGACCGATCGCGCACTGGAGGATGAACCGTCCATCGATCAGGCTCGCCAGGGTGCCGACCTGCTCGGCGACGATCAGCGGATGCCAGAGCGGCAGAAGGTAGAGGGCGCCGGCCGGCCGATCCCCCCACTCCGCCAGCATCCGGCCCAGGATCGCCGTGTTCTGGTAGTACGGCAACGCCGTCGCGTGATGGTCGCCCACGAACAGGGCGTCGAGCCCGGCCTCCCGGGCCGCCCGCGCCCGGTCGATCATTCTCCGCGCCCCCTCGCGGGGGTCGTCTACGTTGTATGCGCTCTGAACGGAAATGCTGACCCGCATGGTTCCCTCGTCGCGGTCAATGTATAGGATCGCGCAACCGCTATCGCGCCATCAACAACGCACAGGAGCATGCGCCGAATCCATGCCTGAACTGATCCTCGCAACCGTCCCCTATCCCGCCGGAGGTCTGATCGCCGGTGTTCTCGGTGCCGCCGCCGGCGCCCTGGTCGTCGTCATCATCGCCGAGGGCGCCAGCACTGAACCGATCAAGCCGAGGACGATCCCGATCTGGATGTGGATCGTACTCTGGGTCCCGCTCGGCCTCATCCTGATCCTCACGGACATGCCGGGCTGGCTGCGGACGCTGCTGTTCGTGATTCCCTTCGCGTTGACCCTGGGGCTGTTCAATCGACGTGCAGCCTGACCGTTTCGCGGCGGCCGCCGACGGCGCCCGCATCCGCTATCGGCAGGAAGGCCGTGGGCCGGTCGTCGTCTTCACCCACGGTCTCGGTAGCCACCTGGAGGCCTGGGAACAGACCGTAGCCACATTCCGGGACCGCTACACGGTCCTGACCTGGGACGTTCGCGGCTTCGGCGACTCGGCACGCCGCGCCGACACGATGGCGCCCGAGACCTGGGCCGCCGATCTCACCGCCGTGCTCGACGAAGTCGGCGCCGATGACGCGGTGATCGGAGGGATCTCGATGGGCGGCGTCGTCTCCCAGCGCTTCGCCCTCGACTTCCCCGAACGCACCCGGGCGCTGATCCTGGTCAGCACCTCGAGCGAAGTGAACGAACGCGCCGCGGCCGGCTGGAACGCCCGCGCCGACGTCGTCGAACGCGACGGCCTGGCCCAGGCGCTTGCTCCGACCGGCCCCGCCCTCTCCTACGGCAAGGAGTACCGGGAACGCCACACCGACGAGATCGCGGAGGCCACGCTTCTCACCATCGAACGGAACGACGCCGCCTGCTACGCGGCCGCCTGCCGCGCCGTGTCGGACATCGACTACACGGCCGACCTCGCGACGATCACCTGCCCGACCCTGATCCTCCAGGGTCTCGAGGACGCCCTGACCCCACCCGGCGGCAGCGTGATCATGTCCCGCCGAATCCCGGGCTCCCGCCTGGCCATGCTCGAGAACTGCGGCCACGCCATCCCCACCGAGCGGCCCGACGAGTTCCACGCCGAGGTCGAGGCGTTCCTGGCCGACGTCGCCTAGCGCAGCCGCGCCGCTACTTCAGGTGGCGGTCGAAGAAGTCGATCTGGGCGGCCATCGCCTTGTCGAGCCACTCTCCGCTGTAGATGGCGTAGTGGGTGATGTCCCAGGCGTGGTACTCGACGGGGACGCGGCCGGAGAGGATCCGGTAGACGCGTTCGCCGTGTTCCCGGATGTCGAAGTAGTGCTCCTGTCTGGCGTCGATGATGATGGTCGGAGCGGTGATGAGGTGAGCGTGCTCGACCGGCGAGAAGCGGGCGAAGCGTTCGTAGTAGGGACTGCCGGTGAGGCCCTCCGGCTTGTCGTCGCCGATCGGAACCGGAGCGAGTTCCCCGCGCGCGCGGCGTACGCGGTTCGCGTGGACCGCCTCCAGCCCTCCCGGGCTCGTGACCAGGCCGTTGCGCTGGTCCATCGCGCCGACCTGTGCCGCGACCGCCCTGACGCGGCGATCGTGAGCCGCGCGCCAGATCACGTGGCCGCCGCCGAAGCTCGAGCCCCAGATGCCGATCCGCGACGGGTCGGCGTGCGGCTCGCCCTCGACGAAGGAGATCGCGGCGTCGATGTCCTCCTGCTGGTCCAGGGGATCGACCAGCTCCCGGATCGCCTGGGCCTTCACGGTGACGAAACCGTCGGCGTCGGGCTTCGGCATCTCGCCGTGCACGACGAGCCGCGCGTCGCTCTCGCCCCAGCCTCTGTAGTCGAAGGCCAGGACCAGGTAACCGGCAGCCGCGAAGCGCGGTGCGATTCCCCGATTCAGATGAGCCTTGGTACCGCCCCAGCCGTGGCACAGCACGAGCGCCGGGAGCTTCTCTCCCTCGGCGACCGCTTTCGGGTAGAAGACATCGCCGGCAAGACGGGTGCCGTCGCTCCAGATCTCGACCGGCTTGCGCACGAGGGTCGGATAGCCCTCGACGTCCATCAACTTGTCGGCGGCCGCTGCCGGAGCACCGCCGACGACCAGGGTCAGAATCGCCGCCACGACCGCCCCTGACACGTACCGCACACTCAGGCTTCCTTGCATCGTCCCTTCCTCCGTTTGAATCCCTGGATCGTACCTGACCCGCACCGCGGAACCGCCACTCCACCCGGTGCTGAACGATGCCTCAGTAAACGGGTAGAGTCTGTCCCGCAATGAACCGCGTTCGCTCTGCCGCCGGGGCCGCGGCCTGGTTTCTGTGCGCCTTCTCGCCGGCAGCGGCAGCACAGGTCGACCGGCCCGCCGCAACAGCCTCCGCGATCGGCGAGGCCCCCCAGCTCGACGGCCGGGTCCTCGACGATCCGGTCTGGCAGAGCATCGCGCCTGCATCCGGCACAATCCAGACCCGGCCCTTCGCCGGCGAGCCCGGCACGGAACGTACCGAGGTCCGCTTCGCGTTCACGGAGGACACGCTCTTCGTCGCCGTCGTCTGCCACGACCGCGAACCGGACGGCATCGTCATCTCGGACAGCCGCCGCGACGCGCCCCTGAACGAAACGGACAGCTTCCAGGTCATCTTCGACACGTTCCGGGACGGACGCAACGGCTTCGTGTTCGGCACCAACCCGGCTGGCATCGAATACGACGGCCAGGTCCTGCAAGGCGGTTCGGGCGTGTTCGGCGGCATGGGCGGAGGCGGCCGTTTCCGGGGCGCACTGTCCGCGGGGTTCAACCTGAACTGGGACGGCGCCTGGAACGTCGCAACGCAGGTCGGCGAGTTCGGCTGGAGCGCCGAGTTCGCGATTCCTTTCCGCACCCTCCGCTATCCCCCGACCGACACGCAGACCTGGGGCCTGAACTTCCAGCGCAACATCGCCCGCCACCGGGAGGTCGCCTTCTGGTCCGAGCTCGACCGGAACCACGACCTGGACCGGTTGACCGACGCGGGCTCGCTCCGGGGCGTCGAGCCGCCGCCGCAGCGCAACCTGAAGCTGATCCCCTACGCGATCGGATCGAGCCGGGAGCCACCCTCGGCCGGCAGCGACAGCGAGTCGGACTCGGACCTCGGCGTCGACCTCAAGTACAGCGTGACGCCGAGCCTGACCCTCGACCTGACCTACAACACGGACTTCGCCCAGGTCGAGGTCGACGAGCAGCAGGTGAACCTCGACCGGTTCAACCTGTTCTTTCCCGAGAAGCGGCCGTTCTTCCTGGAGAACGCCGGCCTGTTCACGGTCGGAGCACGATCCGGCGGAAGCCGCGCGTCGGCCCGCGTCGACCTGTTCTTCAGCCGCCGCATCGGCATCGGACCCGGCGGCGAGCTGATCCCGATCGACTACGGCGGGCGGCTCTCCGGCAAGGCGGGCCGCTTCAACGTGGGCCTGCTCCACATGCAGACTGCCTCGGTCGGCGGCCTCCACGGCAACAACTACGCCGTCGCCCGGGTCAACCGCGAACTGGGCGAGCGCTCCAGCGTTGGCGGGATGTTCGTCAGCCGCGAGGGCGTGGGCAGCCTCGCGCCCGAGAACGACACGAACCGCGCCTACGCCCTCGACGGCAAGTGGGGCATCGGGGAGCACCACACGATCGAAACCTACCTCGCCCGGACGGACACACCGGGGCTCGACGGCGACGACAGCTCCTTGCTCCTGAGCTACAACCTCGGCAAGCCCCAGTGGCGCGGCAACCTCAGCGTTGCCGAAGCGCGCGCGAACTTCAACCCCGAAGTCGGCTTCATGTCGCGACGGGAGTTCCGGAACTTCTCCGCGTTCGGCATGCGCACGATCCGACCGAAGAACCTCCTCGGCTTTCACGAACTCCGACCCCATGTCTCGTACAGCGGCATCTGGGACTTCGACGACTACCTGGAGACCGAGTACATCCACGTCGACAACCACTGGGAGTGGCGCAACGGCTTCCAGGTCCACACCGGCGTGAACTTCACCAAGGAGGGCGTCAAGGAGACCTTCGAGATCGTCGAGGGCATCCCGGTCCAGGCGGGCAGGTACAGCCACGACGAGCTCCAGACCGTGTTCTCGACGAACCAGGCGAAGCCGTTCTCCGTCTACATCCGCAACATCACCGGCGGCTTCTTCGGCGGCGACCGGAGCTCCACTTCGTTCACCCTGCTTGCCCGGCGCGGCGAGCGACTGACCTCGGAACTGACCTGGGACCACAACGACGTGGACATCGACGCGGGCAGCTTCCAGGTCAATCTGGGCCGTCTCCGACTCTCCTACTCGATCACGCCGCGGATGCTCGTCCAGGCCCTCGCCCAGTACAACGACCAGTCGGACAACGTGTCCGCGAACCTCCGCTTCTCCTGGCTGCAGGACGCGAACACCGGACTGTTCGTGGTCTACAACGAAGTCGACGAACTTGGCGCCCGAATCCTCTACGAACGGCCGGACCGCACCGTGATCGTGAAGTACAGCCGGCTGGTGGATGTCTTCCGCTAGCTGTCCTCCGTTGAGTTCACTCCGCTTGCCAACAGGAGCGCCGCCGCCATGAACCCGAACGATCTGCGCGTCTACTTTTCCTTCCGCTCCCCTTTCTCGTGGTTCGCCTTCCACCGCATCACGGCGACCGGCGTGCTCGACTGGAACGGGATCGACGCCGTGCCGATCTTCCCTTTCGGCAAGGGAGCCAATCTCTCGACCGGGCGCGCCAAGTCTTCCTACGTCCGCCAGGACGCGGAGCGGATCGCGAAGGCCTACGGACTGCCGATGAACTGGCCGGAAGGCGGTGACGATCCGGACTGGTTCCCGCCGCACCAGATCTATGTCTGGGCCAGGGATCAGGGCAAGGCGATCGACTATGCGCGCGAGGCGTTCATGGCCCGGTTCGGGCGCGGTCTCGACCTGGCGAGCGACGAGGTCATGCGTTCCGCCGCGGCCGCCGCGGGCCTCGACGCCGACGAGGCCCTGGCTGTCGCCCACGATCCCAAGTGGAAGGATGCCGTCATGGCCGGCTTCGCCCACACGCGGGAAGACGGCGCCTTCGGCGTACCGCTCTTCATCTACCGCGGCGAGCGCTTCTGGGGCAACGACCGCCTGGACTGGCTCCTGCGCGAGGTCGCGCGCTCCGAGGGTCGCCAGCCGGCCGATCTGGCTGCGGATCCGCTGGGGCCGGTCTACGCCGCCTAGCTGCCACCAGTCCGTCCCGTGTGCTTCAATAGGGGGGCCTTGCCCCTGTTCGAGCAGCACCGCGCGCGCCTGGCGCGGGCCGAGTCGCACTGCCGCCGTCTGCCGGCCGCGTTCGCCGTCGTGGGTGGCATCGCGCTCGCGATACTGCTCGGCATCACGGTGGCCGAAGTCCTCTGGCGCTATGTTCTGAACGACTCGCTGCCCTGGACCGAGGATGTCTCGACCATGTCGCTCGCCGTGGTGGTGGCCGCCGCGGTCGCCTACGGCGCCGGCGAGGGCTCGCACGTCTGCGTGAACCTGATCGCGCGCTTCGCGGCCAGACGGATCACCAGGGTCACGGACGCAATCGCCCGGCTTCTGGGCCTGGGCGTGACGGCGCTGGCCGCCTACTCCCTGTTCGTCCACGGCAGTTGCGGCCCGCCCTGCGGCGACGTGACCGGCAGCGTCTCGATCCCGCACACGCCGTTCTACTACGCGCTCGGCGTGTCGCTGGCCGCCTACGGATGCCTGCTCGCGTCCCAGATGCTCCTCGGGTTGGCCCTCTGGAACGCCGAAGACCCGAACGAGCCGGTCGAATGACGGCCGGAACCGGCATCGCGCTGCTGGGCTTTCTCGCCCTCCTCGCCCTGCTCCTGATCCGGGTGCCCGCGGGGCTGGCGATGCTGATCGTGGGCGCGGCCGGGATCGCCATGATTCGCCCCGGCGCGGTCGTGCCGGTCGTGGCCGGAGAGATCTTCGCGGTCTCCTCCCGCTACTCCCTCACCATCCTGCCCCTGTTCATGCTGATGGGCAATCTGGCCCTGGTCTCCAGGATGAGCCAGGACCTGTACCGAGCCGCCCATAGCTGGCTCGGCCGTTTCCGGGGCAGCCTCGCTTCCGCGTCGATCGTCGCGTGCGCAGGATTCTCGGCTCTTTCGGGCTCGTCGCTGGCCGCCGCGCTGACGATGGGACGCGTGTCGCTGCCCGAGATGCGGCGGTTCAGGTACGACGATTCGCTGGCTACCGGCGCCATCGCCGCCGGCGGAACGCTCGGCATCCTGATCCCGCCGTCGGCAGGACTCGTGATCTACGGGATCATCACCGAGGAGAGCATCGGGCGCCTGTTCATGGCCGGAGTGATCCCCGGGATCCTGCTCACCCTTCTCTTCGTTCTTGCCATCTGGATCGTCGTCAGGCGAGACCCGGACAAGGCGCCGCACGCCACCGCATCCGTTCCGTGGCGGGAACGGCTCAGGGCCACCGCGAGGGCGGCGTGGATCCTGGGCATCGTCGTCGTGACGATCGGGGGCATCTACGCCGGCATCTTCTCCGCGATCGAAGCGGCCGGAGTGGGAGCGCTGCTGGCGTTGGTCGCGGCCTGTGTGCGGCGTACGCTGAACCGACAGACCGTGATCGAAGTGGCGAATTCCACGCTGAAGGCGAGCGGCACCGCCTTCCTGGTGCTGTTCGGCGCGTTCGTGTTCAAGATCTTCCTTGGATTCACCGGCATCGCCTTCGTCGCCTCCGAGTGGGTCGGCGAACAGGGATTCTCGGGTGCTCAGGTCGTCCTGCTGGTGCTGATCATGTTCATCGTCCTCGGCACCTTTCTGGACGGATTCGCGATGCTGGTGCTGACCGTTCCGCTGGTGCAGCCGATCCTCGAGTCGCTGGGCGTCGACATGATCTGGTTCGGTGTGATGATCGTCATCGCGCTCGAGATGGGCCTGATCTCGCCTCCGGTCGGGCTGAACATCTTCGTAGTGAAGGGCGTGGCCCCCGACGTGCCGGTCCGCACGATGTTTCGCGGCATCGTTCCGTTCTGGCTCGCCCTCCTCGCGGCGATGGTTCTGATCGCGCTCCTTCCCCGCATCGCCACGTTGCTGCCGGACGCCATGTACGGATGAACACGAAGCGTACGAAGGGCTCGCGGCTCAACGCGGATGACGAGCTGCTCTACGAAGTCGACGACCGGATTCCCCGGCCGCTCGCGGTTGGGCTCGGCCTGCAGCTCGCCGCCCTGGGCCTCAACGGGATGGTCCTCCTGCCGACGATCGCCTTCCGTGCCGGCGGCGCCGAAGATCTCGTGCTCTGGGCGGTGTTCGCCTCCGTCCTGGCCTGCGGTGCCGCCACGATCGTGCAGGCCCTGCGGGTGCGACGGTTCGGGGCGGGTTACGTCCTGCCACACGTCAGCTCGGCGATTTTCGTCGCCGTCTGCGCGGAGGCCCTGATCCAGGGCGGACCGGGGCTGCTGGGAACCCTGGTCGTCGTCTCGGCCCTCGCCCAGGTCGCACTCTCGGCCCGGCTCGCCCTGCTCCACAGGGTTCTCACCCCCGTCGTCACGGGAACGGTGGTCATGCTCCTTCCCGTCAGCGTGATGCCGATTCTCTTCCGCATGCTGAACGAACTGCCGCCGGGAGCCCCCGCATACGCCGGTCCGCTGAGCGCCGGCGTCATGATCTGCACCTTCCTCGGGATCGCTCTCAAGGGGAAGGGGACCTCGCGCCTCTGGGCCCCCGCGGTCGGTATCGTCACTGGCGCCCTGACCGGCGCATTCCTCGGAATCTACGACGCCGGACGCGTGGCCGATGCCGCCTGGATCGGCATTCCCCGCGGCCGGCCCCCCGGACTGGACCTCGAGTTCGGCGCCGCGTTCTGGGCCCTCCTGCCGGCATTCCTGTTCGTGACGCTGGTCGGTTCGACCAAGTCGGTCGCCGTCGCGGTCGCCGCCCAGCGCGTAGCGTGGCGCAGGCCCCGCGCGGTCGACTTTCGGGCCGTGCAGCGGGCCGTGTCCGCGGAAGGCGCCGGGAGCCTGCTGGCGGGGCTGGCGGGAACGATGCCCAATACGCTGAACGCGGGCGCCGTGTCCGCGGTGGAAATCACCGGCGTCGCGGCACGCAGGGTCGCGGTCGTGTGCGGGCTGACCTTCGTGGCCCTGGCCTTCCTGCCGAAGGCGCTCGCTCTCATTCTCGCGATCCCCGCCGGGGTCGTGGCCGCTTCGGTTGCCGTGGTCATGGCGACGCTGTTCACGGTCGGCGTGCGTGAGGTCGCGAGCAGCATGGGGTCGAACCCCCGCAACGGCCTGATCGCGGCCGTCTCGTTCTGGACCGGTGTCGCGTTCGAGTTCGACATGATCTTCCCCGACTACTTCGCCGAGTTCGCGGGTGGCCTGTTGAGCAGCGGGTTGACGACGGGGGGCCTGTTGGCGCTCCTGCTCGCGGCACTGACCGTACGGCGCAAGAGCCAGCTCAAGGGCAAGCTCGACACGGCCGAACTGCCGCGGATCAGGAAGTTCATTCAGGCGTTTGCCGCGCGCCACGGCCTCGAGTCCGTGGTGGACCGGCTCGAAGCCGCGACCGAGGAAACCCTTCTCACGCTCCTGCAGTCGCGCGCGGAAAGCAAAGGGGAGGACGGCGCCCTCGACGACCAGAGACCCGAGCTGCTTCTCCAGGCACGCGAAGAGGACGGAGAGGCCGTGCTGGAGTTCAAGGTCGGCGCGGCAAGCGCCGACGAACTCAATCTCCAGGACCGGCTGACGTCCCTCGACGCCGAGACCCGGGCGGCCCGGGTCGAGCAGGAGGTCTCCCTTCGGCTGCTCAGACACCTCGCGTCCTCGGTTCGACACCAGCAGTTTCACGACACAGACATCCTGACTCTCCGCGTTTCCGCCGGCGCCCGGCGTGGTTCCTGAGATGGCGAAGCCCAGCCGGATCCTCGTCCTCGGCCTGCTGCTCGTCTGCGGCTGCCGCCCCGCCTCCGACACCCGGGAACTGTCGCTCGCGCACTTTCTGCCAGCCGATCACCCTCTGGACGAGGCGGTGTTCACGCCGTTCTCGCAGAAACTCGCGGAGCTCTCGGGCGGCAGGCTGACCGTCAGGCAGTTCCCCGCCGGCGCCCTCAACTCGTCGGCGCCGGCCCAGTACTCGATTCTGCGTAGCGGCGTGGCCGATATCGCCCTCGCCATTCCCGCCTACACCGCCGACCTGTTTCCCAGGACCGACCTGATCGCCTACCCTGGCATCTGCAAGACGACGAGGGACTGCACCGAGGCCATGCTGCGCGCCCGGTCGGTACTGGAGCCGGAGTACCAGGCGCGGGTTCTGGCGCTCTGGTCCAACGCCGCCCCGGTCCTGCTCACCCGCAACTCACCGGTCCGGACGCTCGAAGACATGCGCGGGCTCAAGATCAGGGTTTCGACCCGTAGCGCCATCCCTTTCATCGAAGCGCTTGGCGCCAGCGCCGTCATGCAGCCCGGTACGGTCGTCCATCAGAGCCTGGCGACAGGAGTCATCGACGGCGTCGCCGTTTCTCCCTCGGGGATCATCACGTTCCAGCTACACGAGCCGGCCGCCTACCTGACCACCTGGCTTCCCGCGTCCGGGCTGCCGTTCGTCCTTCTGATGAATCAGGGGGTGTACGACGGCCTTTCGCCCGAGGCGCGGGGCTGGGTCGACGCCGCCGCGGATGTCGCCCTGTCGTTGGCCGGGGCCGTCGCTTACGAACACGCCGGCGCCGAGGGAATACGTTTGGCAGAGGAGGCCGGCGTCGAGATCATCGATCTCCCGGAAAGCGAAAAGCGCCGGTTCGAACGGGCCATCGCCCCCGCGCGTGAAGCCGGCCTCGCCCGCCAGGTGGGCGACATGACGGTTGGCGATGTCATCCGTCTGTTCGGGGGAGCGGGAACTGGCGAGCCGCCACGTCGCCGACGATGACGACGCAGGGCGGACTGATCCGGCCTGCGAAGTCTCCAGCCGCCAGCGTCTGAAGGGTGCAGCGCACCGTCCTCTGTTCGGTAGTGGTGGCCCGCTCGACGACTGCCACCGGCGTGGCGGGTCGGCGTCCGGCGGCGATCAGGCCGCGGCCGATGCGCTCCAGGCGGCGCGCCGGCATCAGGACGACGACGGTGTCCGCGCCGGACAGACCGGCCCAATCCGGTTCGCCGCCTTCGGCGTTCCGCGCCGACACGACGGCGAAGCCCAGGGACACGCCGCGATGCGTCAGCGGGATGCCGGCGACCGCGGCCGCGGCCACGATGCTGCTCACGCCGGGAATGACCTCGCAGGGCACACCCGCCGCGGCACAGGCTTCGACCTCCTCGCCGCCGCGACCGAAGACGGACGGGTCGCCTCCCTTCAGCCGGACCACGTGAGCGCCATCGAGCGCCCGTTCGATCATCAAGATCTCGATCCGGCGCTGCCGGGCCTGGACATCGTCGCCGGGGCGCTTGCCGACGTCGACGATCTCGGCGTCCACCTTCGCCTCGGAGAGAAGCTCCGGGGCCGCAAGCCGGTCGTGCAGCACCACGTCCGCCGCCCGCAGCCGCTTCAGACCCAGGACCGTGATCAGGTCCGGGTCGCCAGGCCCGGCGCCGATCAGCGTGACCCGCCCCGAGCCTCTCACCGTCCCGGCCTCTCCGCCGCGACGCCCATGATCTGCTCCGCCCGTTCGCGGGCTTCAGTCGCCCTGCCGTCGCGGAACAGGACCAGGACCTCCGAATCGACCAGCTCGTACCAGCGCCGGCGACGCTCCTCGAACCCGGGCACCGCTCGCGCCAGGGGCGCCCGCAGACGGCCCGCCAGTTCCAGGAGAGCGCCGTACTCCGGCCCCAGCTCCCGTTCGAGCCGCTCGCGGAGGCGCACCGCCAGCGCCGGGGCGCGTCCGGAGGTCGAGATCGCGACGACCAGGTCGCCGCGGCGGACGAGCGCCGGCATGATGAAGCTGCAGTGCTCGAGGTCGTCCTCCACGTTGACGAAGATGCCGCGCCGCTCTGCCTCGGCGAAGAAAGACGCATCCGACGCCGGCTCGCCGGGTTCCGCCAGGGCCAGTGCCGCGCCTTCGAGATCTCCTGTCCGGTACGGCCGGGCCACGTGCTCGATCTCTCCGCCCCGAGCCCGTTGCTCAAGCTCCGGGGTCAGCTCGGGAGCGACCACCCGCACCCGCGCTCCGCAGCGCAGCAGGCCGGTAACCCGCCGTTCCGCCACCGGACCGCCGCCCTTGACGACGACCAGCCGCTCGGCGAGCGAGACGTAGACTGGGTAGTAGGCGGGCGGTCGAGCGTCGCCGCTCAACGTGGCTGCAGAACGTGTAGGCCGCATTCCTTGCCGGTGTGGGATTCCCACCACCAGCGGCCGCTGCGGGCGCCTTCACCAGGGCGCGATGGGCGAGTGCATGGCGCGCAGCCGATCGTCCGGTAGCCCTGGTCGTAGAGCGGGTGGTAGGGCACTCCCTGCTCATGAATGTAGGCCCAGACCTCGTCCTCGGTCCAGTCGAGGAGCGGGCAGACCTTGACCAGGCGCCCCTTCGTCCTCGTTACCCGGTCCACCTCGACCTTGTTCAGGACATCGCGCGTCGGCGTCTGATCCCGCCGCAGGCCGCTCAGCCAGGCGGGGGTTCGCGCCAGAGCCCGGCGCATCGGCTCCACCTTGCGCACGTTGCAGCAACGTTGCCGGCCCGCGACAGACGTGTAGAAGAGGTTCGGCCCCCCCCGCTTGACCAGGCGCGCCACCTCCGACGCCCGCGGCGCCACGATCTCCACGTCAACGCCGTAATGCAGCCGGACGTGCTCGATGTGCCGGAACGTCTCCTCCGGCAGTCGGCCCGTGTCGAGCGTCACGATCCGGACTGGCAGACCGAGCTGGTGACACATGTGGAGGAGCACCATGCCTTCCGCCTGGAATGAAGTCGCCAGAGTCAACTCGCTTCCCCAGCGCCCGTGAGCCCAGCGCAGCACCTGCTCCGGCGCCGCGAGCTCCAACTCCATCGCCCAGCCGAGGACGCAGAGATCGCCGTCGGCCGCGAGGCCCGGGAACTCCAGGACGGCTCCGCCGATGCCGTCCTGGATGGTCTGCTCGCTCATTTGTGACAAATACGATCACAAATGTCTCATGGTTGCAATGGACACGCGGTGACGTGATTCACGGCACCCGTGCACCAGTCCGGGCGCGAGTCATCGAGCGCACGGACGGCATGACGCTAGAGGGACCGGAGGGCGGCCGCCAGCGCGTCAAGGTCCGCGCGGTCGTTGTACACCTGGGGCGCCACGCGGATCGCCTCGCCACGAACGGAAACGAAGATGCCGGCACGCCGCAGCGTCGCCGCCGCCTTGTCCGCGTCGAGGCCCCGAACGCTGCGAAGGCCGAACAGGTGGGCCCCGCGCCAGGCCCGGTCCTCCAGCTCGAAACCCGCCTCGCGGAAGACCTCTTCGAACGGCTCGAGCAGATCCTCACAGTACTCCTGCACGCGCTCCGGACCCCACTCGAGCACCATGTCGAGCGCCGCGTTCAGCATCGGTACCTGAATCTGGTTGCTCCGCTCCCCGACGTCGTAGCGCAGCGCCCCCGGCCGGTAGGACTCGACGTACTCGATCCGGCCCGCGACGAAGCGGTCGCTTCCTTCGCGCCCCGCCCACGGCTCCTCCAGCGGCACTCCCTCGTCGAAGCGCTCGCCGAACCAGGCCAGGCCGCTCTGATACGGGCCGAACAGGGTCTTGTACGCGGCGACAACGAGCGCGTCGGGCGCCACCCTCTCCACGTCGAACGGCATTGCTCCGATCGACTGCGTGCCGTCGATCACGAAGGCGGCTCCCACCGCGCGGGCGCGCCGCCCG
This sequence comes from Holophagales bacterium, assembly GCA_009836625.1. Classification (GTDB taxonomy): domain Bacteria; phylum Acidobacteriota; class Thermoanaerobaculia; order Multivoradales; family Multivoraceae; genus Multivorans. The sequence goes on along the minus strand of VXVC01000004.1, from coordinate 204,376 downwards.
ATCGCCGCGACGTTGAAGCGGGTGCCGTCCGCCCAGTGGACAACCGGCGTCGCCACCGCCGCCGTGTTCCGGTCGATCGCCCGGAGCAGCCGGCGGTTCCACGATGCGCCCGGACTCGGCCTGCCCCTGGCGGATCGTTCGACGACCCGAAGTTCCGCTCCGTTCTCCCTCGCCTTGCGCATCCAGACGTAGACGTTGCTCGGAAACTGGTCGCCCAGGATGACGATGTTCTGGCCACTCTCGACGGGCACGTTGCGAGCGGCCGTGGCGATGCCGTACGACACGGCCGGGATGATCGCCACCCGCTGCGGGTCGGAACTCCCGATCAGCCGTGCGAACCGCTCGCGCAGTGCGTCCGTCTCGACAAAGAAGTCATCCGCGACGATCTTCGATGGGTCCCTCCGGCGCGCCATTCCGCGCAGGCCTGCCTCTTCGACCTCCCGAGCGAGGGGCGCCATGTACGCACAGTTCAGGTAGTGAAGGTGCGGGGGCAACTGGAACCGATAGCGCTGGCAGGGGAGCACGGGGCGGCCATCCTATGGTCGGAACAGAGCCTGGTACCGGAAACGTTGCCTGCGGACAGCCCTATGCGGCAGCCAGAGCGCTGTCCAGATCCCGGACGAGGTCGTCCACCGTCTCCAGACCGATCGAGAGCCGCACGACCTCCGGACCGGCGCCGGCGGCGGCGCGCTGTTCATCCGTAAGCTGCCGATGGGTCGTCGACGCCGGATGGATGATCAACGAGCGGGCATCGCCGATGTTCGCCAGGTGGGAGAACAGCTCGCACTTCTCGACGACCTTGACGCCCGCCTCGTAGCCGCCCCGCACGCCGAAGGTGAACACCGCGCCCGCCCCGTTCGGCAGGTACTTCTTCGCCAGCTCGCGGTACGGGCTGGTCGGCAACCCGGCATGGGAAACCCACTCGACCTTCGGGTGCTCCGTCAACCACTCGGCAACCGCCAGGGAGTTCCGGCAGTGGCGCTCCATCCGCAGGGAGAGAGTCTCCGTCCCGAGCAACGTGAGAAAGGCGTTCATCGGCGCCATCGAGGCGCCAAGGTCCCGCAGACCGACCGCGTGCGAGTGAACCGTGAAGGCGAGGTCGCCGAACGTCTCGCTGAACTTCAGGCCGTGGTAAGCCGGCTCCGGCTCGGAAAGGCCCGGAAAACGTCCCGATGCCGACCAGTCGAACCGACCACTGTCCACCACGGCGCCGCCGATCACCGTGCCGTTGCCGGACAGGAACTTCGTCGCGGAATGCACGATCAGATCGGCGCCCCACTCGAACGGTCGGCAGAGCCATGGCGTTGCGAGCGTGTTGTCGACGATCAACAGGGCGCCCGCGGCCCGGGTCAGACCGGCCAGCGTCTCCAGGTCCGTAACCACGCCGCCGGGGTTCGCCAGGCTCTCGACAAACAGCGCCTTGGCGCCCTGGGCCAGGACCGCCTCGACCGCGGAAAGGTCCTCCGTGTCAACGAAGTCGCAATGCCAGTCGAACTTCGGGAACGTCCGGCTGAACTGCGTGACCGACCCGCCGTAGAGCTTGTTCGACGCCGCGAACCGTTCTCCGGCTTCGATCAGCGGAAAGAAGGCCAGGACCTGGGCGGCGTGGCCCGAGGCGGCGCAGGTCGCCCCGCACCCGCCTTCCAGGCTGGCGATGCGCTGCTCCAGCGCGGCCACCGTCGGGTTGCCGAGACGGGAGTAGATGAAGCCGAAGGTCTGGAGGTTGAACAGGGACGCCGCGTGGTCCGCGTCGTGGAACGCATAAGCCGACGTCTGGTGAATCGGGATCTGGCGCGATCCCGAGACCGGGTCGGGGCCGGCGCCGGCATGGATCATCCGGGTTTCGAAGCCCCAGTCGGAAGCGGTGCCGCCCTCCGGGGCTGGTGTTTCTTCTTCAGTCATGGCGGCGGAGTCTACGCCGCATGCGCTGGCTCGTCACCCAGCGCGTTCGCCGCCCTTCGCCGAACGTGGCCAGCGGCTGCTGATCACGCCGCGGTCGAACCCGCCCCAGCCCAGCTCACCCCACAGGCGGCCGTACTCGATCTTCGGGCAGCGGTTCATGATCACGGTGAGCCCGGCGGCTTCCGCCTCGGCGGCGGCCTCGTCATTGCGCACGCCGAGCTGCATCCAGACCACCTCGAACCCCTTCTCCACCCGCAGCCGGATTGCCTCCCTCGTGATCTCCAACGCCGCGTCCGAGCCGCGGAAGACGTCGACCATCTCGACCGGCGCCGGCACCTCCGCCAGGGAGGCGCAGGCCCTCTCGCCCAGGATCGACACTCCCGCCGCCGCCGCCCGCGGATTCACCGGAATCACCCGGTAGCCCTTCTCCTGCAAGTACTTCATCGCGAAGTTCGAAGGCCGCTTCCAGTTCGGCGACGCGCCCACCATGGCGATCGTGCGCACCCGGCGGAGGATGCCGGCGATCAGCGCGTCGCTGTAGCGGAGGGCGGAGTCCACGGCGCGGATGTTAGCGCCGGCGGAGGAGCGGACGTCAGCGCGGCGGATGGGCCCTCAGTCCCTCCTCGTCCGGCTCCGTGCCCCAACCGGGAGTGTCCGGCACGATCAGGCAGCCGTCCTCGAACTCCGGCTCGACCGTGAAGATCTCGCCGTCCCAGGGCAGCCGGTCGATGTCCGTCTCCATGATCCGCAGGTTGGGCACCGCGGCGCTCATGTGGGCGTTCATCATCGTCGCGAGGTGGCCGTAGTAGTTGTGCGGCGCCACGTTCACCTCGTGGGCGTTGGCCAGGGCGGCGATCTTCATCGACTGCCAGACGCCGTTCCACACCGCGTCGATGATCGCCACGTCCACCGCCTGGTTGCGCAGGAAGGGCAGGAAGGCAGCGGGCGTGATCAGGGTCTCGCAGGAGCTGATCGGGTGCGGGCTGCACCGCCGCACGGTGGCCAGACCTTCCGCCGAGGGGGTGTCGATCTCGATCCAGAAGAGATCCAGGTCGACGAGCGCCCGCACGATCCGGCAGTAACCCTCGATCTTCGCGTTGAAGTTCAGGTCGAGCAGGATGTCGACGTCCTCGCCGGCGCCCTCGCGCAACGCTTCGAGGTGACGCCGGAGTTCCCGGATCGTCCGGCGCTCCACGTTCTGACCCGGCTCGTAGGGCCGGCCGAAGCCGGGCGCCCAGCCGCGGGGCGCGCCGCTCGAGTAGTCGAAGATGTTCGTCTTGAGCGCCCTGAATCCGCGATCCCGGACTTCGGCGCCGAGGGCGACCACGCCCTCGATGTCGGTGATCGCGTTGCCGTAGTACTGAGGCAGGCCGATCCGCCAGGTTCCGCAGTGCGACCAGTACACCGGTACCCGGTCCCGCACCCGACCGCCGAGCAGGTCGCAGCAGGGGACGCCCAGGGACCTGGCCCAGGCGTCGAGCACCGCGTTCTCGATCGCTCCGATGCCCATCGCCATCACCCCGGACATCGACTGCCGGGCCCGGACCAGGAGCCGCTGGTAGATCCGTTCCACGTCCTGGACCCGGGAGCCCACGACCCGCTCCGCGAGCTGCTCGATCACGGTGGTCACGCCGACCGCGCCCTGGTGCTCGTCGTACTCGCTCCAGCCGACGACGCCGTCCTCTGTCGTCAGCTTGACGAAGTGATAGTTCCGCCAGCCGGCGTCGCAATGCCGGGTCTCGATGTTCCTGACCTTCATCGATCGCTCCCCTCCCCGGCCGGACCGACGCCCAGCCACTCGCTGATCACCTCTTCCGTGTTCTCTCCCAGGGCTGGAATCGGCTCGAGCGGACCGGACGGCCGTCCGTCGAAACGGACGGCGCTGGCAGGCAAGCTGATCTCGCCCAGGCCCGGATGATCGACGGCTTCGAAGAAGCCGCGCTCCCGGAGATGCCGATCCGCGTTGACCTCGGCCAGGTCCCGGACCGGCGCGGACGGTACGCGGTGCGTACGCACCGCCTCGTCGACCTCCGCCCGGGTAAGGCCGGTGGTCCACGCCGCGACCAGCGCCTCCGTCTCTTCCCGATGGGCGACGCGGGCCTCGTTGTTCCGGAACCGGGGATCGGAGATCAGGTCCTCCCTTCCCATCGCCCGGAGCAGGTTCCGCCAGTGCCGCTCGGTGATGCAGATGACGGCAACGTGGCCGTCACGGCAGGGATACACGCTGTAGGGCGAGACGCGGCCGTGCCGGTTGCCGGCCCGTCCAGGCGACTTCCCATCGTGGTGCATCAGTCCGAGCTGTGAGAGCAGGGTCGGATAGGCCGCCTCCTGCATCGCCACCTCGACCAGACGACCCGTACCCGTCCGCTCCCGTTCGTAGAGCGCGCTGACGATGCCGCCGTACAGGTGCGTTCCGCCCAGAAAGTCGATGAACGCCGGCCCCGCCTTGAGCGGCTCGCCTCCGATTTCGCCGGTGATGCTCATCACGCCGGACCACGCCTGCACCGTGATGTCCATCCCGAGCCGCTCGGAATCCGGGCCGCTCAGTCCATAGGCGGTGCCCGAGGCGTAGATCAACCGCGGGTTCAGCTCCCGCAGCGCCTTCCAGCCGACCCCCAGACGGTCCATCACCCCGGGCGCGAAGTTCTCGATCAGCACGTCCGCGACTCCGGCGAGCCCGCGCAGCAGGTCTCGCCCTTCCTCCTCCTTCAGATCGCAGGTCGCCGACCGCTTGTTCGTGTTCAGAAAGGCGAGCGGAAAGGAGGGCGGCCCGCCATGGGCCTCGCGACGGCGCAGCGGCTCGCCGCGCGGCGGCTCGACCTTGACGACGTCCGCCCCGGCCTGAGCGAGCAGGAAGCCGGCGTACGGGCCCTGGTAGACCTGACCCAGGTCGAGCACCCGAACCCCGGCGAGAGGTCTGGGCGCCTTCAATGAAACGAACCGCCGATCACGTCACGCGCGACGATCAGACGCTGGATCTCGTTCGGCCCCTCACCCACTCGGCGGATGCGCAGTTCGCGATACCAGCGTTCGAGCGGCAGGTCTTTCGTCATCCCGTAGCCACCATGGATCTGCATCGCCCGGTCGACGACGCGACTGGCGCCCTCGCTCGCCACCAGCTTGCAGATCGCAGCCTCCGTGCGGAACGGCTTGCCGGCATCGGCACGGGCCGCTGCCTCCAGGGTCAGCGCCCGGGCCGTGCGCAGGTCGATCTCGTTGTCGACGATCATCCACTGCACCGCCTGCCGGGTCGAGAGGTAGTCGCCGAACGTCTTTCTCGTCTTCGCGTAGGCGATCGCCATCTCCTGGGCCTTGAGCGCGACGCCGACGCAGCCGGCCGCGTACGGGATCCGGTTGCGACTCAGACGATCGTTGGCGATGGCGAAGCCCTGGTTGACCTCGCCAAGGACGTTGCGACCCGGCACGCGGACCCGGTTGAACTCGAGCTCCGCGGCGTAGTGGGTGGAACGCAGGGTGTGGACGATGCGCCGCACTCGAAAGCCCGGCATGTCCGTGTCGACCAGGAAGCAGGTGATCCCCTTGCGGCCGAGTTCCGGGTCGGTGCGCGCGAAGACGATGCCGAAGTCCGCCTTGTCGGCACCGCTGATGAACGTCTTCTCACCATCGAGAATCCAGTCGTCGCCGTCGCGAACCGCAGTCGTGCGGATGGCCCGGGCCGGATCGCTGCCGCCCGAGGGCTCGGTGAGGGCAAAGAACCCGCGCTTCTCGCCCCGCAGCACCGGATAGAGGTAGCGCTCCTTCTGGCCGTCGTCCGCCTCGTACAACTGGGCCAGGCCGGCGCCACCGAAGACGCCGTAACAGGGGGCGTAGAGGCCGGCCCGGTGCTGGGCCATCTCGAACGCCATCAGGGTCCTGGTGACCAGGTCGATGCCCGGTCCGCCGTACTCCTCCGGAATGTCCAGGCCGTAGAAGCCGAGTTCCTTCGTCATCGCGACGAGACGCTCGCGATGGTGCGGCGGCAGTTCGCTCGCGTCCGGGTCGAGGTCCGCCTCGAGCGGCTCGATCTCCTCGCGCACGAAGCGGCGTACCGTCTCCAGGATCAGCTTCTGTTCGGGACTGAGTTCGAAGTCCATGGACTCATCCCCCCGTGGCGGCGATGCGGCCTACTCGACGGTCTCCCCGGTCCGCGTTCCCGGGCGGCAACTCGCCGTGGTCGGCGAGGTACACCGCGAGCAGTTCCTCGAAGCGGCTCCAGTACTGCATCGTCACCTCGTAGCGGAACCTGGCGGCCGCTTGGTGCTTCGCCGCCGCCTCCGCGATCGCGCTACGCAACCCGAAGCGGGAGCGGCCTCCGGCGAAACCCAGTTCCAGGGTGGCTCCCTTCGCGTCCGCGATCTCGTAGACGCCCAACTGGCCTGGCAGAGCGGCGATGACGGCCTCGTCCAGGTCCAGCCAGGGCTTGGCCAGCCGGACTCCGGTCATGCTGGCTCCCACCCGAACATCCGCGGGATCGTATCCCGCACTTCAGGGTTCCCAGGCGCTATGTCACAATCGCCGCCGCCCTGTCTGACCAGCTTCTTCCTCCCGACGTCGGCGCCGCCGACGCCACGACTTCCAGTGCCGCGACCGAGGCGGCGTTGCTGGACGGAATCCGCGTCGTCGAACTCGCGACGATCGTGATGGCGCCGTCGGCCTGCGCGATCCTCACGGACTTCGGAGCCGAGGTGATCAAAGTCGAGGCGCCCGGCCGGGGCGACATCTACAGGTACTTCCAGGACCTGCCCGGGATGCCGGATTCGGAGATCCCCTATTGCTTCCTGCTCGATGACCGGAACAAGAAGAGCGTCGTGATCGACCTCAAGCAGGAGAGCGGCCAGGCCGTCGCGCACCGGTTGATCGAGACCGCCGACGTCTTCCTGACGAACTGCCACAACTCCGTGCTCGACGCGCTCGGCATGAACTGGGAGCGGCTGCGGAAGGTCAATCCGCGCCTCGTGTTCGCCCATGGCACCGGCTACGGCCACACCGGGCCGGAAGCCGAAAAGCCGGGCTATGACCAGGTCTGCTACTGGACCCGGTCGGGGCTCGTTTCCACCTTCTTCCCGGTGGAGGGCCATCTCGGACCGCTCGGCTGCGGCACCGGCGATCACCCCACCGGCGTGACCCTGTTCTCTGCCGTCCTCCTCGGTCTGATGAAGCGGGATCGCACCGGCGTCGGCTCCTACGTCACGACTTCGTTGCTCGCGGCCGGGGCATGGGCCAACGCCTGCGCCATCCAGGCAAAGCTGGTCGGCGCGGAGTTCCACCAGAAGCGTCCCCGGGAACACACGATGAACTTCGGGCAGCTCTACTACCGCACCCGCGACGACCGCCTGGTCAAGCTGAGCATCGTCGAACAGGATCGGGACTGGGAGCGCTTCTGCCTCGCTCTCGGCCGCGACGATCTGATCGACGACGAGCGCTTCTGCACGACGCCGGAACGGATTGCGAACATGCCGGAGTTCGTCGCCCTGCTCGACGCGGAGTTCGCGCGGCGAGACTTCGAGGACTGGGGCGAACGCTTCACTCGCCACGAGATTCCCTACAGCCTGGTCTCGAACCTCGACGACATAGCCAAGGACGAGCAGTTGGAGGCCATCGGCATGTTCCGTGACCTGGACCACCCCGAGTATGGGCGCCTGCGCACCGTCGACAGCCCCGTGTTCATCGAGGGAGAGGACAAGGCGCAACCGCAACCGGCGCCGGAACTCGGCGAACACACCGGCGACCTCCTGCGCGAACTCGGCCTCGACACCTCGGAAATCGCCGACCTGGCCGATCGGGGAGTCATCTCGGGCCGGCTCTGAACCGTCCGGCGATCCCGCATACAATCTCCCGCTCAGCCCTCTAGCCCATACCGCCCAGTTGCCCAGGAGACGAGCCATGGACTTTCAGGACTCACCGCAGGAAGCCACCTTCCGCGCCGAGGCGCGCGCCTGGCTCGAAGCGAACGCCGAACCTCTGCCGCCCGGCGGCACATCGCGGTTCGACGGCCTGCCCGAGCAGGAAGGCCTGGCCGCGATGAAGGGTTGGCAGCAGAAAAAGTACGACGACGGCTGGGCCTGCATCACCTGGCCGAAGGAACACGGCGGCCGCGGCGCCACCTTCATGGAGGGCGTGATCTGGGCCCAGGAAGAGGCGAAATTCGACGTGCCGGAGGGCTACCTCGGCATCGGTCACGGCACCTGCGCGCCGGCGATCATGGCCCACGGCACGGAAGAGCAGAAGCGCCGCTACCTGCCGAAATTGGCCAGCGGCGAGGAGGTCTGGTGCCAGCTCTTCTCCGAACCCGGAGCAGGTTCGGACCTGGCCGGGCTCCGGACCCGCGCCGAGCGCGACGGCGACGAGTGGGTGGTCAACGGCCAGAAGGTCTGGAACTCGGGCGCCCACTACGCCGATTGGGGCATCCTGGTCACACGGCACGATCCCAGCGTACCCAAGCACAAGGGGCTGACCTTCTTCGTCGTCGACATGAAATCTCCGGGCATCGACCCACGGCCGATCCGGCAGATCCCGGGCACCTCCGAGTTCAACGAGGTCTTCCTGCAGAACGTCCGGATCCCCGATCACAACCGCCTCGGCGAGGTCGGCGCCGGCTGGCAGGTGGCGATCACCACGCTGATGAACGAGCGCCACGGCCGCTACCAGATGACACCGGACTGGAGCGATGCTCTTCGCCTCGCCTCCGAACTCGAGATCGACGGCGAACCGGCGGCGAACCAGAGTTCGGTGCGCGAGCGAATCGCCGACTGGTACGTCCAGTGCCGCGGCGTCGAGCTGACCTTCATGCGCACCCTGACCGCCATTTCGCAGGGCAAGCAGCCGGGGCCCGAGAACTCGATCTGCAAGGTGATCACCGCCAGCGCCCGCCAGGACATCGCCTCGTTCGCCGCCGACCTGCTCGATTCCGCGGGCGCCGTCAGCGGGCGCGAGGACGCCCCCTCGGCTGGCATGTTCCACTACGCCTACCTGGCAGCGCCGGGCATGCGGATCGCCGCCGGCACCGACGAGATCCTGCGCAACATCATCGCCGAGCGGGTCCTCACCCTGCCCGGCGAGATCCGGGTGGACCGCGACCGGGCCTTCAGCGACATCCCGACCGGCACCAACTGAATGGAGCCGGCCTGACGGCCGGCGCAACCTCCTCGCCGGCTACGCCGGCAGCGGGTCAGATGACCCGCGAACGCGGCAGATTAGCCGCTCGCCCTGCGGTCGTAGAACCGCTTGTAGGAGGCGGTGCCCGCATCGCCGCCGAACTGGATCTGGTTCAGGACGACCAGCTGGCCCTTCTTGTTGATGCTGTACTCCTGAATGAAGAGCGCCTCGCCGCGTCCCCGGTTCCTGGTCACCGGCTTCGCCTTCTTCCAGAAGGCCTGGATCTCCCGCCGCTCGCCCACCTCGTACCACTCGCGATCCGTCTTCAGAACGAGGGACACCCCACGAGAGTCCGTGATCTGAACGCCGCCGTCCAGCATGCGGATGTCGAGCGCGTCCGCACCGACGTTGGCGCCGCGGCCGATCCCCGGCGGACCTCCCCGACCGCCACCGGGACCCCCGAGACCGGGAGCACCCTGTCCGCCGCCTCCGCCTCCGGCGGCCCCAACGCCTCCGGCGCCGCCAGCACCACCACGACCGGCGCCGCCGGCACCACCACGACCGGCGCCGCCGGCACCACCGCCAACCGCGCCACCGCCGCCGCGACGACCGGCACCGCCACGACCACCGACGCCGCCATCAGCAGCGCCTCCGCGCGCAATCCTCAGCCGGCGCATCGCCTGCCGCGGGTCGTCGCTCAGCTCTTCGTTGAGGATCCACTCCCCGCTGAGGTCCAGCGACGGCGTGCCTCCTCGCTGAGCCTCCGCGGGCTCTCCCGTCGCCAAAGACACGAAGACGGCCAACAACGCGGCCGCCCCCATCCGCACCGTAGCCATCAGCATTGAACGAACCGATCGCACGTCTGTCATGGCGATGCCTCCTTCTGCGGCTTTCTCCTTAGTCTAGCGCCGTGAACTAGCTCGCGACCTCGCTCTCGCTGCCCGGAAACAGGAGACGGGCCATCTGGGTCTGGGAGCGGTGGACGAAGAGGATGACCTGGTCGTCGGGGCGGAGCATGTTGCTGCGCTCGGGCATGAACACGCGGTCGCCGCGCACGACCGCGCCGACGATCAGGCCACGCGGCGCCTGCAGGTCGGCCAGCGTGGCGCCGGCCGCCGGACTCGCCTCGTGAATCACGCGCTGGACGACCTGCACGGCGCCATCGGCGAGGGTAACGAGGTTCGCCTTGTAGCCGTTGGCGACGAAGTTGCGCACGTGATCGATCGCCAGCGAGTGGGGCGAAACGAGTTCCACCTCGCCCACCCGCTTCCAGAGCCGGCTGGTCGTGTGGTGAATGAGCGCCACGACCCGGCGCACGCCGAGCTCCTGCGCGATGAGACCGGCGACGACGTTGCTGTCGTCGTGGCTGGTGGCGGCGATCAGCACCTCGGCCCGGCCGAGACCCTCGCTCTCCATCGTCGCGGCGTCGATCGGGTCGCCGTGCAGCACTTCGACATCGGGAAAGGACTGCGCGAAGAACTCGGCCCGGCGCCGGTCGCGCTCGATCCAGCGAATGCGCTTGACCTCGTTCCGCAGCGCCTTGACCACCGCTACGGCAGCCGGGCTGCCGCCGGCGATGGCGACGGTGTGGGGATGCTCGATCCGGGACGCGAACAGCTCTTCGACATCGTGCGTCGACTGGGTGCGACACAGGACCATGGCCAGGTCACCGGGCGACGCGCGCAGATCCGGCCCCGGGATCGACAGCTCGTGCTCTCCATCGAAGTACCCGACGATTCGCGCGTCCTCGGGCAACGGCAGTTCGCTGAGCGGTAGACGGGCAACCGTGCTGCCGCTCTGGACCTGGATCGTCCGCAGTTCGAACCGGCCCCGGGCCAGGTAGTCGACCTCGTGCGTGTGGTGGCCCAGCACGATGTTGAGGATCGTGTTCGTCGCCAGGCTCTGCGGCGAGAGCAGGAGGTCGGCCCCGAACAGCCGTTCGTAGGAGCGGCGGTAGACGGTCAGGTCCTCGGACGTGTCGATCCGCACGACGCATCGTTTGGCGCCGAGGCTGCGCGCGATGACCGACGCCACCAGGTTCGCCTCCTCCGAAGAGGACGCGGCGATGAAGAGCTCCGCCTGATCGACGTTCGCCCGCTCCAGCACGGCCTGGTGGGCGCCGTTGCCGACCACGAACGCCGCGTCGAGTTCCTCCTCGATCCGCTCGCTCATGCCCGGATCGAGATCGATCAGCGTGAGGCTCCGCCCCTCGCGACCGAAGGCCTCGGCGATGTGGAAACCCATGTCGCCGATCCCCATCACGCAGAAGTGGCCGTTCGCACTCACCGCCCGTCGAGCATAAGCCAAGCCCGCCGCGGGCGCGTCCAACCGTCTGCTACGGTTGCCGCTTCCGCCCGCGACCGGGCCGCCCGCGACAGGGCCGTCCGCGGCGCCGGGCCGAACTAAATGGCCGAACTGAAGACGAAGAAGAACGACGCCAGCGTCGAGGGCTTCCTGACTGCCGTCGACAACGAGCGGCGTCGCGAGGACAGCTTCGTCGTCCTCGAGATGATGAAGCGGTTGACCGGCGAGGAACCGACGATGTGGGGCTCCTCCATCGTCGGATTTGGCAGCTACCACTACCGTTACGCCAGCGGCCGCGAGGGCGACTGGCCGCGCATCGGCTTCTCGCCGCGCAAGCAGAGCCTGACGATCTACGTCATGCCGGGGTTCTCGAACTACGACGACCTGCTGTCGCGACTCGGCAAGCACCGGACCGGCAAGTCCTGCCTCTACGTCAACAAGCTCGCCGACGTCGACATGGGCGTGCTGGAGCAACTGATCCGCAGTTCTCTCGACGCGATGCGCGAGATGTACCCGGACTGAGAGAGGAAGGCATGAGCTACGAACGGATCCTGCTCGAGCAGGACGGCAGCCTCGCGACCATTACGCTGAACCACCCGGAGGTGCTGAACGCCACGGACGCCCGGATGGTCGCCGAGCTCAGCGACGCCGTGCTGCGCATCCGCGCGCCGGAAAGCGGAGTGCGCGCCCTTCTCCTCACCGGCGCGGGCCGCGCCTTCTGTTCCGGGGCCAACCTCTCCGGTCGCGGCAACCAGCCGGAAGGGGCGGTGAACCCGACCGCCCGCGAGGGTCTGCGCAACAGCTACCACCCTCTCCTGCTCTCGCTCCGCGACCTGGACATGCCCATCGTCACCGCGGTCCATGGCGCCGCGGCCGGCGTCGGCATGAGCTTCGCCCTGATCGGCGACCTGGTCTGCGCCTCGAAGCAGGCCTTCTTCCTGCAGGCGTTCGCGCGAATCGGACTGGTCCCCGACGGCGGCGCCACGTTCATGCTGCCGCGGTTGATCGGCTGGGGCCGCGCGGTCGAACTCTCCCTGCTCGCCGAGCGTCTGCCGGCCGACAAGGCGTTCGAGTGGGGCCTGGTCAACCGGCTCTACGACGACCCGGAATCCCTGATGGAGGGCGCCACCGAGCTGGCCCACCGCCTCGCCAACGGTCCGCGCTCGCTGGCGATGATCCGTAAGGCGTACTGGGCGACCTGGCAGAACGTCTACGAGCAGCAGCTCGACCTGGAGGCCAGGCTGCAGGCGGAGGCCGGCGCCACCGAGGACTCGCGCGAAGGCGTCCTCGCCTTCCTCGAGAAGCGGCCGGCCGAATTCAAGGGACGCTGATCCTGATGCGCGCTCGTTTCTTCCTCGCGGCCTCGCTCACCTGCTCCACCGCGCTGGCGGCCCAGGAGACGATCGAGTGGCGCCACTACGCCGCCGACCGGGCCAGCACCAAGTACTCGCCGGCGGCGCAGATCGACTCGTCGAACGTGTCCGAACTCGAGGTCGCCTGGCGCTGGGTCACGCCCGACAGCCGGGTCGAGGCGCAGACCCTGGCCGGCGACCTCAAGGGCACGCCGCTGATGGTGAACGACACGCTGTACGCCGTGTCGGCCATGAACCTCGTGAGCGCCGTCAACCCCGCGACCGGCGAAGAGCTCTGGACCTACGATCCGAAGGCGTACGAACGCGGAATCCCGACCCACGGCGGCTTCACCCAGCGCGGCATCGAGTACTGGGAGCACCGGGGCATGCAGCGGATCGTGCTGGTCACCGGCACCCACCAGCTCGTATCCCTGGACGCGAAGACCGGCGAGCCCGATCTCGAGTTCGGCGAAGCCGGGATGGTCGACATGCGCGGCGACATCGGGCGGCCCGACCAGATGCGCGAGACCGGCGCGAACTCGCCCGGCATCGTCTGCGGTGACACCGTCCTCATGGGCATGACGATCATGGACTTCTCCCTGACCCAGGAGATGCCGGCCGGCCACATCCGCGGTTACGACATCCGCACCGGCCGGAAGAAGTGGGTCTTCCACACCGTGCCCCAGGGCGACGAGCCCGGCGCCGAGACCTGGCACGACGAGTCCTGGCGCTACTCGGGCAACACCAACGTGTGGTCGTGGATGAGTTGCGACGACGAGACCGGCTGGGTCTACTTCGGCACCGGCACCCCGACCAGTGACTACTACGGCGGCCACCGCCACGGCGACAACCTCTACGCCGAGAGCCTGGTCGCCATCGACACCGCGACCGGCGAGAAGAAGTGGCACTTCCAGGCCGTGCGGCACGGGTTGTGGGACTACGACTTCCCCTGCGCGCCGATCCTCCTGGACATCGAGGTCGACGGAAAGCCCATCGAAGCGGTGGCCCAGGTCAGCAAGCAGGCCTTCACCTACGTCTTCGACCGCAAGACCGGCGAGCCCGTGTGGCCGATCGAGGAGCGCAAGGTGCCCGAGAGCCTGGTTCCCGGGGAATGGACCGCGAGCACGCAGCCCTTCCCCACCAGGCCGCCGCCGTTCGACCGCCAGGGCGTGCGCGAAAGCGACCTGATCGACTTCACGCCGGAGCTGAACGCCAAGGCGATCGAGCTCTACCGGAAGACCCTCCTGGGAGGTCCGATGTTCACGCCGCCGACCCTGTCCGGCGAGAACCGGAGGGTGATGGCGCAACTCCCCGGCCAGGCCGGTGGCGCGAACTGGGGCGGCGCCGCCGTCGATCCGAACAGCGGCGTCCTGTTCGTGCCGTCGCAGACGCGCCTGGGCACGATGGCCCTGATTCCTCCGACGGAACGACAGCCCTCCGACCGCGACTACCTGCCGGCGTTCACGTTTCCGGCCGGCCCGGAAGGTCTGCCGCTGGTCAAGCCGCCCTGGAGCCGGCTCACGGCAATCGACCTGAACCGTGGCGAGATCCTGTGGCAAACGCCGGTGGGCGACGGCCCCCGCGACCATCCGGCGATTGCCGATCTCGACCTGGGACGACTCGGCGCCTGGCCGCTCGCCGGCCTTACGCCGGGCTGGCCGATGGCGACCGCCACGCTCGTCTTCGTCGTCACCAGCGAGCAGGTACCCGGCACGTACCAGGAGGGGCCCGGCGGCTTCGCGTCTCGCGGCCCGTCGACCGGTTTCCTCTATGCCTTCGACAAGGCGACCGGCGAAGAGGTGTGGCGAACCGAGCTGCCCGACACGCCGGGCGGCGGCCCGATGACCTACGTCAACTCGGGCCGACAGTTCATCGTCGTGCCGGTCGGCAACCGCGGCCAGGAGCACTCCCTGGTCGCGTACGCTCTGCCGCGGTAGCAGAGCCGGTCAACGACGCTTTGAAAGCCGGGCCCCCGGAGGATCGCTGATCCACTCGGCGCCCTGTTCCCAGCCGTCGTCGAAGACCGTGTCCCGGATCGGTCGCCGGCGCAGCGGGCCATGGCGCCCCAGCGGCCGGCCGATTGTGATCGTCAGCGACAACTCGACGTTGTCCGGAATCTCCAGGATCTCCCGCAGTTCGTCAGCCACCGCGTGGTGCCAGCCGCTGTAGCAGGCGCCGTAGCCCAGCGCCCGGGCCATCAGGAACAGGTTCTGGCACGCCGGGAAGACGGACGCGCCCTCCGAGTGCGTCAGCGCCCGGTAGCGGACGTAACAGGCGATGATGACGGCCGGGATCTGCTCGAAGTGGTCGACGTAGTGCTGGATCGCGCGGTTGGCACGGGACTTGGGCGAGTTCGGGTCGGCGGCCGAACCCCGGTTCCACCCTTCCTCTTCCATCTTGCGCGCCCAGCCGCGCCGGAAGGACTCACCCAGCAGGCGCCGGGCCCTCCGGGCGCGCGGCCCGTCGCGCAGGACGACGAAGCGGAAAGGCTGCCGGTTCGTACCGGACGGCGCCCGGCTCGCGGCGTAGAGAATCCGCGCCAGGTCCTCGTCCGGGATCGGCTCCGGACTGTAGCGCCGCACGGAGCGCGCGGTGGAGAGCAGTTCGAAGAAGTCGTCGGCGTCCATGGGGCCTAACGTTCCCCCACGTGCGGAGCCCACGTCAAGGGATAGGATCGGCCGGTCCTCCCACTCCTTCCCACTGTGACGCGCCCACCCGCACGCGCGGCGGCGCCCCAGAGGAAACAGACGATGCAGAAACTCAGCCGTAGCGTTCTCCCCCTGGCCATGTTGCTGGTCGCCTCCGCCGCGTTCGCCCAGCGCAGCCAACTGGAACTGCAGGTGGTCGACATGAACGGCGCCGAGTTGGGCCCGGTGAACGTGACCGTCTTTGCCCCCACGGGCGAGATCGTCGTCCAGGACGCCACCCGCAAGAACGGCCGCCTCCGGATCCGTCTGGCGCCGGCGGAAGAGCCCTACAGGATGCTGCTGCAGAAGGAGGGCTACCCTGACCGTGAGCTCGAGGTGGAGATCCCCGACGGGAGTCGGGACCGATCGCTGACCGCTCAGCTCTGGGACGAAGAAGCGGCCCGCCAGCAGCAGGCGATCGACGCCTTCAACGAGGGGATCGGGAAGATCCAGGCCGGCGACGCCGCCGGCGCCCTGCCCCTGTTCGAACAGGCCGTGGAGATCGATCCGACGATCGCCGCCGCCCATCGGACGATCGCGGCCATTCGACACAACCTGGGTCAACTCGACGAGGCGCTCGAACCCGCGAGGCGGTATCTCGAGATGGAGCCGATGCCGCCCGACTTCGCGTCCATGTTCTTCGACATCTTCGCCGCCGCAGGCGATCCCCGGGCGGAAGAGGCGAAGCAGATGGCGATCGAGGCCGGCATGGGCGCCGACCTCGCACCCGGCGTGTTCTCGCAAGGCGTTCAGGCGGTCCGGAGCGGCGACGACGAACGGGCGATCGAGTTGTTCCGTGAAGCGGCATCGCTCAACCCGAGACTCCACCAGGCCTACCGGAACATCGGCACGATCTACTTCAACGACGGGCAGTTCGAGGAAGCCCTGGTCGAGCTCGACCGCACCCTCGAGATCGATCCGCGGAACCAGGAAGCGCTGCGGATGAAGTACTTCTCCTTCGCCTCGCTCGGCCGCCTCGAAGACTCCATCGAAGTCGGCAAGGCCTGGATCGCCGTCAACCCCACCGCCGGCAGGCAGGTGCAGTTCCAGGCCCAGCAGTTCTTCGACCAGGAAGCGTTCGGCAACGCGAAGCTCTACGACCAGTCGCTCATCGCCTGGGACGACAACCACCCGCAAGCCCACTTCCGGCTCGGCGTGGCCTACCGCCGTAGCGCCGACTCCGGCCCGGCCAGGGAACACCTGACCAGATACCTGGAATCAGCGCCGGACGACGAAGACGTCGAGAACCTGGCGAGGGCGCACTACGAACTCGGGATTCTCGCGGTGAACGCGAGCGACGCGGCCGCGGCCCGTGAGCACCTGAGCAAGTCGCTCGAGCTCGATCCGGAAGGCGAGTTCGCTGACGTGGCGCGCGCGGCCCTCGATCAGCTGTAGCGCGTTGACCTAGGCCCGCGAACCGCCCGAGAACACCCGGAACAGCTTCTTCAGCGGATCGTAGAACTCCGACACCACCCGTTCCTTGAGCGGGATGATCGCGTTGTCGGTGATCGTGATGTGCTCGGGACACACCTTGGTGCAGCACTTCGTGATGTTGCAGTAGCCGATCCCCTCGTCCTGCTTCAGCGCGGCCAGCCGGTCCCGGGTGTCGAGAGGATGCATCTCGAGCGCCGCGTTGTAGACGAAGAAACGGGGGCCGACGAACTCGTCGTGCAGGTGGTGGTCCCTCAGGACGTGGCAGACGTCCTGGCACAGGAAGCACTCGATGCACTTGCGGAACTCCTGGACCCGCTCGACGTCCTCCTGGGCGATGCGCCAGGTACCGTCCTCGGCGTCCGGTGGTCGCGGCTCGAAGGGCTCGATCTTCTTCTTGACCTCGTAGTTCCAGGACACGTCGCAGACGAGATCCCGGATCACCGGAAAGGCGCGCATCGGTTCGACGGTGACCGGACGGTCCGTCGGCAGGTCGCTCATCCGCGTCATGCACATGAGGCGGGGGTTGCCGTTCACCTCCGCCGAGCAGGACCCGCACTTCCCGGCCTTGCAGTTCCAGCGCACGGCGAGGTCGTTCGCCGATTCGGCCTGTATCTGGTGAACGGCGTCGAGGACGACCATGCCCTCGGTGACGTCCGTCGTGTAGTCGCGGTAGCCGCCCTCGCCATCGGCGCCGTCCTGACGCCAGATCCTGAACTCCGTCGCGGCCATCTCAGCCCATCTCCTCGACCAGCCTGGTCAGTTCGTCGCTCATCGGCTCCACCGGAATCTCCTCCACCACCATCTCGCCGTCGGCGCCCCTGGCGACCCGGATGATCACCTTGCCGAAGTGTTCGTCCTTCCGCGGATAGTCGTCCCGGAACTGCGCGCCGCGGCTCTCGCGCCGCATCAGACCGGCACGGGCGACCGCTTCGGATACGACCAGCAGAGGGTGCAGGTCGAGCGCCGTGTGCCAGCCCGGGTTGTACTCGCGGTTTCCGGGCGCGGATACGGCCTTCGCGCGGTCGCTCAACCGGCCGATCTCGTCGATCGCCTCCTCCAGCTCCGCCTCGATACGGACGATGCCGACCTTCTCCTGCATCAGGTCCTGGAGTTCGTGCTGGATCTGGTACGGCCCTTCGCCGCCTTCCCGTTCGAGCGGCTCGAGCGCTTCCGCGACGCCCGCATCGACCGCTCCCTCGTCGAGCCGGACGTCGCCCTGCTCGCTGGCGAAGGCGGCCGCGTACTCGCCCGCCCGCTTGCCGAAGACGAGCAGGTCGGAGAGCGAGTTGCCGCCCAGCCGGTTGGCGCCGTGGAGCCCCGCCGCGCACTCGCCGGCGGCGAATAGGCCCGGCACGGAGGACATCTGGCTCTCGGCGTCGACCCGGACGCCGCCCATCACGTAGTGGGTGGTCGGGCCCACCTCCATCCGTTCCTTCGTGATGTCGAGGCCGGCCAGCTCCTTGAACTGGTGATACATCGACGGCAGCTTCTTCCTGATGTGCTCCTCGGAGTTGCTGATCTTCTCCTTGATCCACGCGATGTCCAGGTAGACGCCGCCGTGCGGGGACCCCTTGCCTGCCTTGATCTGGTCCACGATGCACCGGGCGACATGGTCCCGCGTCAGGAGTTCCGGCGGACGCCGCGCGTCGCGATCGCCGACCACGTAGCGCCAGCCCTCCTCGGCGCTGTCGGCCGTCTGGTCCTTGTAGAGGGGCGGAATGTCGTCGAACATGAAGCGTTCGCCGTCGGAGTTCAGCAGGATGCCGCCCTCGCCGCGCACGCCTTCCGTGACCAGGATGCCGCGGACGCTGGGCGGCCAGACCATCCCGGTCGGGTGGAACTGGACGAACTCCATGTCGATCAGGTCGGCGCCGGCGTCGTAGGCCAGGGTGTGGCCGTCGCCGGTGTACTCCCAACTGTTGCTGGTGATCTTGAACGCGCGGCCGATGCCGCCGGTGGCGAGCACGACCGACTTCGCCCGGTAGACGCGGAACCGGCCCCGCTCCCGGTCATAGGCCAGGGCGCCCGCGACGCGGCCATCGTCCAGAAGCAGCCGGAAGACCGTGTACTCCATGTGGAAGTCGATTCCCCGGTGGATGCCGTGATCCTGCAGGGTGCGGATCATCTCCAGGCCGGTGCGGTCGCCGACGTGAGCCAGCCGCGGATAGCGGTGACCGCCGAAGTTCCGCTGCAGGATGCGCCCGTCCTTCGTACGGTCGAACAGGGCTCCCCAGGCCTCTAGCTCCAGCGCCCGCGCCGGCGCTTCCCTGGCGTGAATCTCCGCCATCTTCGGGTTGCTCAGGTACTGGCCGCCGCGCAACGTGTCCGTGACGTGAACCTTCCAGTCGTCGCGCTCGTCCACGTTGCCGATCGCGGCCGCCATGCCGCCCTCGGCCATCACCGTGTGTGCCTTGCCGAGCAGGGACTTGCAGATCACGCCGCAGGAGGCGCCGACGGCAGAGGCTTCGATCGCCGCGCGCAGCCCGGCGCCGCCCGCGCCGACCACGAGCACGTCGTATTCGTAGGGCGTCTGATCCATCAGACCAGCCTGAAGTCCGTCCAGACGCCCATCGAGCAGAGCCGGACGTAGATGTCGGAGAAGGTGACCCAGATCAGGCTGAGCCAGGCCCAGGCCATGTGCCGGCGGTTCAGGCAGGAGACGCAGCGGTAGCAGGCGCTCTGGAACGGCCTCCCCGCCATCACGTTGCGGAAGCCGCCGATCACGTGGCGCGTCGAGTGGCAGCCCAGAGCGTAGCCGCTGAGCAGCAGCCAGTTGATCAGCAGCACGAAGCTGCCGACACCAATGCCGAAGGCGTGGCCGCCGGACGCCGTCTCGAACTCAAAGGCCCGATACACGTCGATCGGGAAGAAGACGAAGATCCAGGCCATCATCGCGTACAGGAAGTAGCGGTGGATGTTCTGGACGATCAGCGGGAACGAGTTCTCGCCCCGGTAGGCGTTCCGCGGCTCGCCGACCGCGCAGGCCGGCGGATCGGCCCAGAAGGCCTTGTAGTACGCGCCCCGGTAGTAGTAGCAGGTGGCGCGGAAGCCCAGCGGCAGGATCAGGATGAACAGCGCCGGCGACTGGGGAACGAAACCGGGCCACCAGCTCGGGAAACCCTGGAACCAGGCGTGGTGCGAGAGGCCGAAGACCTCGGGCGAGTACAGCGGCGACAGGTAGCCGCCAAACACGTAGTGGTCGGCCTGAAGCGCCGCCCAGGTCGCATAGGCGCTTGCGAGACCCAGGCCCACGACAACGGCGCCTGGCTGCAGCCACCAGGCATCCTGACGCTGCGTCTCACCGAACGATCGCCGCTTCAACACGGCGGGGAAAGCCATCTCGGATTGTGTCCTCTCTGGGTCGCTGGATGGAAGTGCGTGGGCGAGCCGCGGTCGGCCCGGCGGTGATCATAGCCACAAACCGGAGGACGGTTCGACCCCGGGATCGAGGAGTGGGCAAGGCCGGCCGCCTGTGATCGAATTGCGGTTCAAGTGACCCGCATCCTCGCCTTGTCCGCCATGCTCGCGGCCACCGCCGCCCTGCCGGCGCAGGAGCTCGAACAGCCCGATGGCGCCCGGGTGGTGCGCGCCTACTTCGACGATCCGCTGGTCGCCGCCAGAGCCGTCATGTCGCTCGACGCCCTCGAGTCGGAGTACGAGAAGGGCTACATCATCCTGCGGGGCACCGAGGAGGACATCGAAACCGCAAGGCAAGCCGGAATGCGGATCGTCGAAGACGACGACTACGTTTCCGTCACCCTCCCCTCCGAACCGCCAACGGACGTCGTGGAGGGGACGATCGCCGGGTTCCCGTGCTACCGCACCGTCGAGGAAACGTACGCGAGCGCCCGGGAGATTGCCCGCGCACATCCGAACCTCGCCACGTGGAAGTGGGCCGGAAGGTCATGGAAGAAGAGGCAAAGGAGCGCCGAGGGCTACACCTTGTACGTGCTGCGTCTTACGAACTCGGAGACGACGGGGCCGAAGCCTGTCCTCTTCATCACCGCGGCGCTTCACGCCCGGGAGTACACGACCGCCGAACTCGCCCTGCGCTTCGCCGAGCACCTGGTTGCCTCCTACGAGACGGACGCCGATGTCCGGTGGCTCCTGGACCACCAGGAAGTCCACATCATGCTGCAGGCGAATCCGGACGGGAGGAAACGGGCCGAGGAAGGTCTGCTCTGGCGCAAGAACCACAACACGCGCCACTGCCGAAGTTCATGGGCGGGAGTCGATCTGAACCGCAACTTCGACTTCAAGTGGGGAGAGTCGGGCACCAGCACCAACGAGTGCAGCATGGTCTATCGGGGGCTGTCGGCCGCCTCCGAGCCCGAAACGCAGGCCATCCAGACCTACATGGCGAGGCTGTTCCCCGACGCCCGCGGACCCGACGACGACGATGCGGCGCCAAGCCGCACCTCGGGCGTCGTCCTCGACATTCACAGTCATGGGCGTCTCGTCATCTGGCCCTGGGGCCACGTGCACGATCCGGCGCCGAACGGCAGGGCGCTCCAGACCTTCGGCCGGAAGCTCGCGTACTTCAACGGCTACAGGCCGCTTCAAGCCGTCGGGCTCTACCCGGCGAGTGGCACCACCGAGGACTACGGCTACGGCGTTCTCGGCCGCGCCTCCTTTACCTACGAACTGGGCACGACGTTCTTCCAGGACTGCGGCCGATTCGAGAACTCCATTCTGAACGACAACCTGGAGTCCCTTCTCTACGCCTTCAAGGTGGCGCGGACGCCGTACCGGACCCCGGCCGGCCCTGACGTTCGCGATCTGAGTCTGAGCGGCGACGCGTCGACGACCGGTGTCGCCGCCGGAACGGCGGTCATCCTGTCAGCGACCTTCGACGACACACGCTACGAGAACGGCAACGGCTTCGAACCGACGCAGAACATCGCGGCCGGCGAGTACTACGTCGACGCGCCGCCCTGGGCATGGCGAAGAACTGCGAACACCATGCACGCCTCCGATCAAGCCTTCGACAGCCGCACGGAGAGCGCGACCGCGAGCATCGATACGACCGATCTCGCCGCCGGCCGGCACACCGTCTTCGTGCGGGCACGAGACACCGACGGTAATTGGGGAGCCGTCAGCGCGATCTTCCTGCAGGTCGCCGCCGCCGAACCGCCACCGACGGACGATGACCCGCCGCCAACAGACGATGACCCGCCGCCAACAGACGATGACCCGCCGCCAACAGACGACGACACGCCGCCAACGGACGACGATACGCCGCCGACCGCAGCGTTCGAGGTACACGGCGCGGTGTGTGGAGTTGATCTGTGCCGCGTCCACACCGGGCATCCCGTGCGCTTCACAGATACCAGTTCCGGCCCGGTGGAGCTCCGGCGATGGAACTTCGGCGACGGTACCGAGTCGAGTTCGCCCGCTCCCGAGCACGCCTGGACGGAGCCCGGTTTCTTCAAGGTCACGCTCCGGGTGAGCGGGGGCCAACGGGAATCGTCCGTGTCACGCACCTTCCTCGTGGCGGCTGCGGAGCCCCAGGGGACGTGCGTTCCGACTGCGGAGACTCTCTGCCTTCAGGATTCGCGCTACGCGGTAGCGGCACAGTGGCGCAAGGCGGACGGCGAGACTGGCATGGCCACAGTGGTGCACGCGGGCACGAACGACTCGGGCCTGCTCCGGTTCTTCAGCCCGGACAACTGGGAGATCCTGATCAAGGTGCTGGACGGCTGCTCCCTGAATGGCCACTTCTGGGTGTACGCCGCCTCGACGACGGATATCGGCTACATCATTCGCGTGACCGACACCGCGACGGGCCTCGAGAAGGAGTACCGGAACGAACCGGGTATGCCGGCCTCGGCGATCACCGACGCGACCGCTTTTCCGGACGGCTGCCGCCCACCGTAGGCGCGGGCCCCTCGCCCCGCCCGACAGCCGAGTCGGCTCAGAGCGCCGGCGAGGAGCGGAGGTCGTCCATCTCGGACACGCTCGACGTTGCAACGCCTCCCGCCCGCTCCGCATCGAGCAGGGAGGCGCCGCGTTCAATCCAGGTCCGGCCGCGCACCCTGACGGCGAGCAGGCCTGCGAGCAGAGCCACATGGACGATGAAGCAGCTCCAGGCGCCGACCAGGCCCCAGTTCCGCGTGGCGAAGAAGACGAGCGGCACGAAGACGAGCCAGGCCACGCCGATGTTCACGACCATCGGGTAGGTCGTGTCGCCGGCGCCCCGAAGCGCGCCGGAGTAGATGTTGAACGGCAGCTCGAAGATCAGGCACAGGGTGGCGATCAGAAACAGCGGCCGGGCGTACGGCAGGAGCGCGGCGAGGTCGCCCGCCTCCCGCGCGAACAACTGCATGAGCCACCCGGGGAACCCGACGTAGACGACGGCCATGATCGCCATCGCCCCGTAGCCCAGCCACATCACGCGACGAACGACGACGCGTACGTCGCCAAGCTGTCTGGCGCCCAGGCACTGCCCGACCAGCGTCGTGCAACCGACGGCCAGCGCGACGGCGAGCATGAAGGAAACGGACCAGGCGTGAATCACGGCGTTCGTCGCCGCCATCTCCGCGTCGCCCAGGTTGGCCACGAGGGCCGTGAAGACGCTGATTCCGCCCATCTCCATGAATACCTGGACCCCGATCGGCAGGCTGACGCGCAGCATCTGGCCGAGAAGGGCAGCCTCTGGCGGCCGAGGGCGGGTCGCACCGTAGTCGCGCCCCATCTTCGTCGCGAGCACTCCGGCCAGCAGGCCGAGCGCGACGAGAAACTGGGCGATCACCGTACCGACCGCGGTGCCCGCGGCGCCGAGCTCCGGGAATCCCCACACGCCGAAGATGAGCAGGTAGTTCAGCCCGCAGTTCAGGGCCAGCTGAATCAGCCCCGCGAACATGGGCACCTCGGTGCGACCGAGCCCGCGGTAGTAGTTCTCCGCGACGAGGAAGATCATCAGCCCCACCGCGGCGCCCAGGCGCACCTCGGTGTAGTCCGTGGCGATCGCCTGGACTTCCGCGGACGCCCCCATCACGCGGAACGCCCATCCGGACAGCGGCGCCGCGAGCAGAACGGCCACGCCCGCGCCCGCGGCCAGGTAGAGACCCTGCCAGAAGGCGACGCCGACCCTGTCCTTCTTGCCGGCGCCGAAGAACTGGGCGACGAACGTGTTCACGCCCTGAAGCAGGCCGACGAAGAAGCCGAGCAGCCACCAGGAGATGATCGCTCCCAGGCCGACCCCGGCCAGAGCGACCACGCCCAGCCGCCCGACCATCATCGCATCGATCAGGCCCATCGCCGTGTGGGTCATCTGCGTGATGACCACCGGTCCGGCCAGCGCCAGGATGCGCCGATAGGAGATGTCGATGTTCATGGCTGGTGTCTGTGTGAAGTGGGTCAGGGTTCCAGAAGGAGGGCTTCGAACTGCGCCGCCATGCGCGGTCCCGCCCCTTCGTCTTCGTGCTTGAAGAAGACGTAAGTCTCGCCCCAGGGTTGCCGCCGGATCCTGTCGGCCCAGGCGCGAAGCGCCGCGTCGTCGTAGTCCTCGCGGCGAAGCCGAAGATAACCGAAGTCCGCGGTCGCCACCAGCGGCGCGTCATGGTCGCCTCCGGCGTCGGCGATGCACAGCGAAGCGCCGGCGCCGGCAAGCAGCGAGAACACCTCGTCCTCGAACCAACTGGCATGGCGGAACTCGAACGCGGCGCGCATTCCATCCGGCAACAGGTCGAGAAAGCTCGCCAGCCGGTCGACGTCGCGCCTGAGGTACGGCGGCAACTGGAAGAGGAAGGGGCCGAGGCGTTCGCCGAGCACGTCCGCGGTGCGAAACAGGTAGTCGACCGAGTCCCCGGCGTCCTTGAGTCGTTGCTGGTGCGTGATCCGGCGGGACGCCTTCAACGCGAAGCGGAAGCCCTCGGGCACCGCGTCGCGCCACCGCTCCAGCAGATCCGTCTTCGGCATACGGTAGAAGGTGTTGTTGATCTCCACCGAGCCGAGCCTGGAGGCATAGAACGAGAGCATGTCCGGCCGCTTCGTGCCGGCCGGATAGAACGGTCCCGTCCAGGCGGGGTACGAGAATCCGCTCGTGCCGGTACGGACCCGCATACCTGACCCACTGGCAGGGACGAGCGCCAGGCCCGCGCGTTACGCGCCGTCGTCGAGGAACGGACGCAGCTTGCTCGCCGAGTCCGGGGCCCGGAGCTTGCGCAGCGCCTTGGACTCGATCTGGCGGATCCGTTCGCGGGTGACGTTGAACGACTTGCCGACCTCTTCCAGCGTGTGCTCCGATCCCCCGCCAACGCCGAAGCGCATCCGCAGGACCAGGTCCTCCCGTGGCGACAGTTTGCGGAGCACGTCATTGGTCTGCTCGGTCAGGTTCTGGGCGATGGCCTCGTCGATCGGCGACGGCGAGTTCTTGTCCTCGATGAAGTCGCCGAGGTGCGAGTCCTCTTCTTCGCCGACCGGGGTTTCGAGCGACACCGGCGCCTGCGCGATCTTCATGATCTTGCGCACCTTGGAGGCGGGCAGATCCATGTGCTCGCCGATCTCTTCGGC
Organism: Holophagales bacterium; assembly: GCA_009836625.1. GTDB lineage: Bacteria > Acidobacteriota > Thermoanaerobaculia > Multivoradales > Multivoraceae > Multivorans. The sequence goes on along the minus strand of VXVC01000004.1, from coordinate 179,088 downwards.
CGTGGGTTCGCGGCCGAGCTCCTGGACCAGAGACCGCGACGTGCGGGTCAGCTTGTTGATGTTCTCGATCATGTGAACCGGGATGCGGATCGTCCGAGACTGGTCGGCGATCGCCCGCGCCACGGCCTGGCGGATCCACCAGGTGGCGTAAGTCGAGAACTTGTAGCCGCGGCGATACTCGAACTTCTCGACCGCCTTCATCAGGCCGATGTTCCCCTCCTGTATCAGGTCCAGGAACTGGAGGCCCCGGTTCGTGTACTTCTTGGCGATCGAGACGACAAGCCGCAGGTTCGCCATGATGAGCTGTTCCTTGGCGCGCTCGCTCAACGCCTCGCCGCGCTTGACCTTGGCCACCATCGCCCGCAGTTCTCCCTGCTTGACGAAGTGACGAGCCTCAAGGTCCCGCACCTCTTCGCGGTACTTCTGGATGCGTCGGCGGTGCAGAGACCTGAGTTCCTCGTTGCTCTCGCGCTCAAGCGCCACCTGGGCCCGGCTGATGTCGCGCTCGCTGCGCCGGAAGCGGTTGTCGATCAACTTGACCAGGTCGACTACCCGATTGCGGTCCGGACCCGTGAAGCCCAGCTCCACGATCAGGGCGGAGGCCCGCTCCTCGAGACGGTCGATGTCCCGACCGATCTCCTGGAAGCGGTCGCCCCTGGGCGAATAGCGCTTCTGCTTGCGGCGGGCGCGCTCCAGGTCGTCCTCGTGTTCCCTCATCTTGTCCAGCACGCCGACGCGCTTCGCGACCCGCTTGTAACCGTTCTGGTCCAGCAGGGACGTGGGCTGGCCGAGCTCCACCAACTGGGAGAGTGGTTTCGCGTTCCTGCGGTCCGCGAGCTCGGTCATCGCCAGCAGTCGCGTCATCAAGTCCTGGTTGCGGGTCATCGCCTGGAAGATCTGCCACTCGCCGTCCTCGAGATCCTTGGCGATCTCGACCTCGCCGTCGCGGTCCAGGAGCGGGACGGTGCTCATCTCCCGCAGGTACATCCGCACCGGGTCGCTGGTGTTCAGCGGCTCGGTGACCGTCGGCGTCGCGGGATCTTCGTCCGCCTTCTCGATCTCGAGGGTGACCGTCTCGTCGAGGTTCGCCACGTACCAGTCCGGCCGCCGGATCACGCCGACCCGCAACTCGCGCAGCCGGTCGTACAGTTCGTTGATCTCGGCCTCGACGCCGACCATGTCCGCCGGCATCATGTCGTGGATCTCGTCGTTGAGGAGGTACGTCTTCGCCTTCCCCAGCTCGAAGAGCTGACGAATGGACGAGTACCTCGCCTCGAGGGGCTTGTTCACGTCCTTGACTGAGGCAACTGCCATCTTCGGTCTCCAGGTAGGGGCCTAGCAGAGGGGATTTCAACGGCGCCGAGAGCCGTTCACGTGGATCTCAACCTGCACACCTCCCCGCCCACCGAGAGAGTGTCTCAGCGAACTGGGAACATTGAGCGCCGACAGCGCACAAGTGTAGCAGTATGAAGACGATCAGCCGCGCCGTTGTGTTTCGCACCGGGTTTTCTCCGCTCTTGCCCTCCGGGGCGCCTACGGGGCATCGCGTCCGTCCTTCTCAACCGCTGCGGGCGTTGCGGTTCTTCCCCGCTGCCGCAAGTCTTCTCTCCCTCGCTGGCGCAGGGCCTCACGGAGCAGATACTCGATCTGCCCATTGACGCTCCGCAACTCCGCTGCCGCCAGCCGCTGCAGCTCCTCGAACAGGCCGAAGTCGAGACGCAGAAGAAACGCCTTGCGCGGAGGGGCACCCACCGTACAGCTCCTTCCGTCTACGGATAGAGCGTGCCGGTGTTCACGACCGGCTGCGTATGGCGGTCGCTGCAAAGCACGGCCAGCAGGTTGCTGACCATCGCGGCCTTCCGTTCGTCGTCCAGATGCACGACATCCTTCTCGCTCAGCATGTTCAGCGCCTGCTCCACCATGCCGACCGCGCCGTCGACGATCTGGGCGCGCGCGGCCACCACCGCCGCGGCCTGCTGGCGTTGCAGCATCGCAGCGGCGATCTCCGCCGCGTAAGCCAGGTGGCTGATCCGGGCCTCTATCACCTCGACCCCGGCGGTCGCCAACCGCTCCTGGACCTCTCCGCGGAGACGCTCGGAGATTTCGGCGGTGTGATGCGACAGGGAGACTTCGCCCTCGCTGTGTGCATCGTAGGGGTAGCCCGTCGCCATGTTGCGCAGCGCGGCCTCGCTCTGAACCTGTACGTAGTCCTCATAGTCGTCGACGTTGAAAAGCGCCTCGGCGCTGTCCGTGACGCGCCAGACGACAACCGCGCCGATCTCGATCGGATTCCCGGCGTTGTCGTTCACCTTCAGCTTGCCGGTCTCGAAGTTCCTCGTCCGTACGGACACCCGCCGCTTGCTGAGAAACGGATTCGCCCACCGAAGCCCCGTGTCGTAGACGCTGCCCTGATACGAACCGAAGAGTTGCAGGACCTTCGCCTCGTTCGGGTGGACCATGAACAGCCCGAACATCAGCAGGATGAGAACGGGAACGCACGCGGCGCAGAAGATCACGACGGGGATGACCCCCCAGACCCCGAAGACGGGGATTCCGGCAATCGCGAGAAGGAGAAAGAGGATGAGCAGGCACAGCATGCCAACGCCCGGCATGACCGAGAGACGCTTCTCCCGATGCTCTACCATCTGTTGTTCCATTCGTTGGTGACTCCCTTGATCACGCGGCCGACCAACCGACCGCTGTTGTTTCCGATATGAAAGTGATATCACACTTATATCGCCCCGGCCAGCCGGTCGGCCGGCCGACCCTGTCTTGAAGGCAACCCGACGGGACGATCCCGAGACGGTCCTGCGTATCGCCGGACGCTTCCGGACCGGCGGTCCCGGTACCGCCGCCATCGAACTGCGCGCGGGCCACATCAACGACTCGTTCGTCGTCTCCAGCGCCGCCGGCAGCCGATTCCTGCTGCAGCGAATCAATGGCCACGTGTTCCCGAACCCCGGTCAGGTCATGGCGAACATCGTACGGATCACGCGCCACCTCGAACACAGGCTCGGCCCGGCAAGCGCCCGGCGCCGGCTCACTCTCGTGCCCACAGTGGATGGAGAGATGTGGCGCGAGACGGCAACGGAGGGAGGCTCCGCCGACTGGTGGCGGATGTACGAGCTGATCGAGGACACGACGACCGAACTTCGGGCGTCGACGCCGGAGCAGGCGTTCCTCGCCGCACAGGCGTTCGGCCGCTTCGAGACGCAGCTCGTGGATCTGCCTTCACCGCCGCTGCACGAGACGATTCCCGGCTTCCACGACACGCTGAACCGTTTCGAGGCGTTCGACCGGGCGCTCGCCGCCGCAAGGGCCTCGGCTGCCGGCAACGACAGGCGGCGCCAGGCCATCGCCGAGATCCGGTCGGTCGCCGTCCACCGCGACCTGGCAGCGCGGCTGAGCGCCGCGGCTCACGACTTGCCGCGACGCACCGTCCACAACGACTGCAAGATCAGCAACATCCTGTTCGACCGGACAACCGGCGAAGCGCTGTGTGTCGTCGATCTGGACACCACCATGCCCGGACTGGCCGCTTACGACTTCGGAGACATGGTTCGCTCGATGAGCCACCGCGCCGACGAGGACGCCCGGGAAACCAGCGGGGCGCGAGTCGACCCGGAACTCTTCACAGCCCTGGCCCAGGGCTACCTGGACGGCTCGGGTTTTCTGACCGCGGCGGAGCGTCGCAGCCTGGTCGATGGCGCCCTGGTGTTGACGCTCGAGCAGGCCGTGCGCTTCCTCACGGACCACCTGGACGGCGATGTCTACTTTCGGGTCGAGCGGCCCGGCCAGAACCTGGATCGTTGCCGGGTCCAACTGGCCCTGCTCGAATCACTGCTGGCGCGTGACGGGGACCTGCGCCGCATCGTCGAAGGCGCAACCACCTGATCAGAACGCTTCGAGGTCCCGCTTCCCGCTTACCTGCTTGGGCGGATTGTGGTACGTGCGATTCAGACCGCCGACTGTGTCCCTTACCGTGACCCAGTACTCCACGTCGGACAGGGCGCCGTAGAACACCCAGTAGTGACCGTTCAACACGCGACCGTCGAGCACCTTGACGACGAGCTCCAGGTTCGCCGGGTCGAAGAACCAGAACAGGCCCGACTCGTCGGACGTCGCCACCGGGATGGCGCCACCGCTCCCGAAGTTGCCGGCCACGTCCGGATCGGTCCAGTGCACCTGGACTTCGAAGCGGCGCTGCCCCAGGCAGAGGAAGCTGTCACCGGCACGACATGGGCCGCTGTAGCCGCCGGTCGTCGCACTTGCCCCCTCCGAGTACTCGAGTCCCTGGCGCCCGTCCGCGCGCAGGCGGAACGTGTACGGCGTCTCCGAGCGAAGTCCGTCGATGCGGACGCGTTCGGCGGTCGCGTCCGCCGTCGTCACCCGAGCCCAGCCGGCCGTCTGGCTGCGCGCCTCGACGCTGAGCAGCCCCATCTCCGCGCCGGCCCAGCTTCCCCTCCAGAACACGATGACGCCCGAGTCCCCCACCGGCTCCGCCGCGATATCGCCGGTGAACCGCGGTTCCGGCTCGTTCGGATCCAGCCGCTCGAAGGTCAACCGTGCCATCGGCGCGTCCGTGAACTTGCCCATGCCGCGGATGCTGGCGATCGTTCCCTGCGGCACGGTCGCCGGATTGTCGAGGGAGAACTCGGCCCCCTCCTCGGTGCCGGCGTCGTAGGGGAAGAGGTCGACCTCCAGATCATCGACCCACCTTCCGCTGTCGTCGAGCAGCGATCGTGCGGAAACGCCGACGAACCAGTCCGGACTGGGAGCGATCATGGTCACCAGGGTGACGAAGGAATGGTCCCGGTCGGCCTCGAACTCGATCGATGCCGAGGCTGTACCGCTTCTCTGAGGCTCCTTCTCGAGCACTTCAAGGACGTGCGGATTCCGGTCCATGAGGGCTCTCAGGTCCCGCTGGATCCCCAGCTCGGCCACCCGCTCCATCTGCCGGCTAGCCCGGCCGCCCGGCTCCCAGAAACTCACCTGGTGGTTGTGAACAGCGCCGATCAGGGGCGAGAAGTGAGCGCTGCCCGGCACGCCGCCGGGTGTCGCGCTACGCGTCCAGGTGCCGCGGAACGTCAGCCGGTAGCTGGCCGACTCGTCGCCGGGGGACTGCGCCAGAATCGGCGCGACCCAGCAGGACCAGACCGCGGCTGCCGCCAGTAGGAGCTTCAGACGGAACGACCACACGGGTAGATCGGTTCGAGGAACGCCTCGATCACTTCGCCGTCCGCCGCCAGACCGTCTGATCCCGGTTCCGTAGCTGGGTCTTGATCATCCGGCTCCGCGGCAGGTCCGAACCAGACACCCATACGCATCCACTCGTCGTCGGGGCACTCGAACTCGATAAAGGTCACGAGTTCTCCGACTTCCTCCCCGGCCTCGTACAGGGTACGGCCACGGAAGGTGGCCCAGCGCCCGGTGAAGTCCCCGCGGTCCAGGTCGCCGCGTCCCAGGTTCTCCTCAATGTCCAGCTCCAGGCCCATCTCGCGGAATGTCACCGACTCACTCGTCTCGCCGTCGAAGAAGGCCCGCAGGTCGTCGCCCCCTCCTCTCACGCGAAGGTAGAAGAACCCCTCCTCACGGAACTCCCCTCCCCAGGAGCCCTCTTCCGGCGCCCGGTCCGAAAACACGGCCATCTCCAGGAACAGCGGGATCGAAACGACCGCCGCGGCGTGGTACCCACCAGGCTCCCGCTCCGCTCCCAGCACCTCCAGTGCCCGGTGCCTGCGCCGCTCGGGATCCTCGTTGTCGGCGGTCACCTGCTGGGCCGTTCGAACACCGAAGAAAGCCAGGCCGCCCACCACCAGGATCACGATACCGAGGCAGCCCAGACAGCCCACAAGAGCGTAGAACCAGGGTGAACGGCCCGTCGACTCCGCCATCGAGCGACGGTAGCACGGCCGTCGACGCCGCTATGATCGGCGCATGGCGACTCTCGGCCGTCCGCTCGCGACACACAGGGCTTCCGAGAAGGCGGTCGTTCGCGGCACGCCCCTCGAACAGGCGATTCGCGAGAAGCTTGAGCAGGCGACCGGCGCCGAAGTGATCGAGGTCCTGAACGAGAGCCGGATGCACAATGTCCCGCCCAAGGCCGAGACCCACTTCCGTGTCGTCGTTGTCAGCGGCCGGTTCGAGGGCATGAACCGGCTGCAGCGGCACCGGGTGATACACCGCGCCCTGGCCGACGAACTGGCCGGACCGGTCCACGCCCTGGCCGTCGACGCGCTGACTCCGGCCGAGTGGCGCAGCCGCGGCGAGAGCCGCGGCCTCTCGCCCGACTGCCGCGGCGGCTCCCGGTTCGACGCCGCCGACTGAATCCGCACCTACGGCTGCGGCACCACCCGGATGTACGGCAGGGGCTGCTGCCAGCCCTGGGGGTACTTCGCCCGCGCCGCCTCGTCAGACACCGCCGGCAGGATGATCACGTCGTCGCCGTGCTCCCAGTTCGCCGGCGTCGCCACCTGCTCCTTCGCCGTCAACTGCACGGAGTCGACCAGACGCAGGATCTCGGCGAAGTTCCGACCCGTGCTCATCGGGTAGGTGAGGGTCGCCTTGATCCGCCTGTCCGGGCCGATGACAAAAACCGAGCGCGCGGTCGCGTTGTCCATCGGCGTCCGGCCCTGGGAGGTGTCGCCAGCGTCGGCGGGCAGCATGTCGTAGCGCTTCACGATGTCGAGCGTCGGGTCGCCGATCAGCGGGTAGTTCAAGGCGTGGCCCTGCGACGCCTCGATGTCCTTCGACCACGCCTCGTGGTCCGACACGCCGTCGACGCTGATGCCGATCACCTTGCAATTGCGACGGTCGAACTCGCCCTTGAGGCCGGCCACGGTACCCAGCTCGGTCGTGCAGACCGGCGTGAAGTCCTTCGGGTGGGAGAAGAGAACGCACCAGCCGTCCCCGATCCACTCGTGAAAGTCGATCTCCCCTTCCGTGGTCTGCGCGGTGAAGTTCGGGGCCTCGTCGTTGATTCTGAGCGTCATGATTCCTCCGGTCGATCGGGTTCTATGCAGAGCGCGTAGCGTGGAGCGCCGAGAAAGATGACCATTCTAGTCACGATTAACTGCGTTGTGCTGCCGGACGCACACGCGCCACCCGGCCATCCAAGGGGACCGCGTCCTAGCGCGTCTTCCGCTCGAGCTGCCGGCGCAGCTGGTCGAGTTCCTCGCGGTCGGGCCGCAGGTTCGATGCGCCATGGATGTAGACGTGCTCGACATCCGAAGCGGGAAGCGTCGTGTTCCAGTGCAGCAGGATGCGCACGCAACGCTCCAGGCCGCCTGGAACCGCCATCTCGTGACCGCACAGGAGAGCCACGTCCCGCCAACCCATCAGCCGGGCCGCCAGCGCCGGATACTCCGCCGTCAGATCAGGCGAGGTCGTGAAGATGGCGCTGGCTATGTCCTCCGTCTCGATGCCGTTCGCCTGCACCATCCGCTCCAGCAGTTCCGCCGTCGCGGTCAGAATCAACTCGCGGCTCGTGCCCTCGACCGTCGTCGCGCCGCGGACGCCGCGACAGACCGGCCGTCCCCGACGTCGGAAGCTCGCGCGCCGGGACCTCTTGCGCGATTGGGCTTGCATGGGAAGAAGCGGAGGGTACGATCGGCGCGGAAGGGAGTCGCGGACTGTACCAACCAGCACGCCGTCAAGCGCTTTCGGGCCGGCCGGCCGTCGCCAAGTGCGCGGCGGCCGCCGCGGTACTGCTGCTGGGTTGTGCGCCCGAACCCGCACCGCACCAGGAACCGGAGACCGAGCGGCCGAACATCCTGCTGATCCTCGCAGATGACCTCGGCTATGGCGATCTCGGCGTCTACAACCCGGGGTCGCGGATCCCGACCCCCAACCTCGACCGGCTCGGGGCCGAGGGCATGCGACTGACGGACGCCCACAGCCCGTCGTCCGTCTGCACGCCGACCCGCTACGCGCTGCTCACCGGTCGCTACGCCTGGCGCTCGCGGCTCAAGCGCGGGGTGCTGAACGGACGTTCCACCGCTCTGCTCGAGCCGGAGCGCGTCACTTTGCCGGCGTTCCTTCGGACCCTGGGTTACGCCACTGCCGGCATCGGGAAGTGGCACCTCGGCCTCGGCGCCGACCCGGATCCGAACGACGACACTCCCGGCGAAGCGGACTACAGCGCCCCGCTGCAGCCGGGGCCGGTCACCGCGGGCTTCGAGCACTACTTCGGCATCCCCGCCTCCCTCGACATGGAGCCGTACCTCTACATCGAGGACGAGGGCGTGTTCGAGGCGGCGACCGAGACGGTCGAGGCCAGTTCGATGCGGCGCTACGGGGGGGACGGCTACTGGCGCGCCGGCGACATCGCGCCCGGCTTCGATTTCCTCCAGGTGACTCCGACTCTCTTCGATCGGGCCAGAGGCTACCTGGAACAGCGGGCGAGCGCCGGGGACGACCGCCCCTTCTTCCTCTACCTGCCGCTGCCCTCGCCCCATACGCCCTGGATGCCGCTGCCCGAGTTCGAAGGCGCGAGCGACGCCGGCGTTTACGGCGACTTCGTCGCCCAGGTCGACGCCGGCGTCGGCCGGCTACTCGGCGCGCTCGACTCTCTGGGCCTCGCCTCGAACACCCTGGTCCTGTTCACGAGCGACAACGGCGCACACTGGCTGGAAGCCGACATCGAGGAGACCGGACACCGCGCGAACGGCGCGCTGCGCGGGCAGAAGGCCGACATCCACGAGGGCGGCCACCGCGTACCCTTTCTGGCTCGCTGGCCGGCCCGCATTCCGGCCGGCGCCGTACGGGAGGAGCTGGCCGGCCTGGTCGACGTGTTCCGCACCGTCACCTCCCTCCTGGAGGTCGACCTCCCCGAGGGAGTGGCGGAAGACAGCGTCGACCTCGGCCCGGTGCTACGCGGCGAGGAAGACCCGCAGCCGCCCCGCGGTTCGCTGATTCACCACAGCTCGCGCGGCATGTTCGCCATCCGTTCACACGACACGGACGACCCGGCCATCTCTCGGAAGTGGAAGCTGATCGAGGGGCTCGGCTCGGGCGGCTTCACGCAACCGCGGCAACTCGCCCCGGAACCCGGAGGGGCCGAGGGACAGCTCTATGAACTCGTCGCCGACCCGGCCGAGACGAAGGACCTCTACCTCGCCCGGCCCGACATCGTCGAGCGATTGACCGCGGAACTCGAGGCGATCCGCGGCGCCGACGCGGCGCCGCTGCCGCCGCCGTGAACCTGCGGCGCTAGGGGGCCGCGTCGGCCCCCTCGTCAAGGAAGCGGATCAGGCTGGCCAGATCGCTCAGGGTCATCGTGTCGAGCAGGCCCTCCGGCATGATCGAGAGCGCGGACGGCTCGCGGCTCCGGATCCGCGCCTTGTCCAGATCGAGGCGGTCGCCGTTCGCGTTGATCAGCGTCAGCCGCCCGGCCGTATCCTCGACCACCATCCCGCTGTGCAAAGCGCCGTCCTCCAGCTCGACATCGACCGCCTGGTACTGGTCCGAGATGACGCGTGACGGGAACATGATCGACTCGAGGACCTCGCCGCGGCGGAAGCGCTTGATCACCGTCGAGAGATCCGGGCCGCCGCCACGGCCGATGTCGCCGAACACGTGGCAGGCCGAGCAGCGCGCGCGGTGGAAAACCCGCTCGCCCTGCTCCAGGTTGTAGCGCTCGTAGGCCATCACGTCGTACTCCAGGTACTCCGCGAGCTCCTCGAAGCTCATCTGGGCGAGGTCGCTCCTGCCTCGCCGGTCGCCCTCGACTTCGGTGACCAGCGCGGCGGCGCGCCGCGCCCGCTCGGCCTGCTGACCCTCGAGCCGCTCCTCGGCTGCCGCGCGTTCCCCGTCCGGGAACCGGTCCAGGACGTCGGACCAGATGGCGTCGATGTATCCCTCCATGCTGGCGGCCCCCCGGAACTCCCGGGCATCGTCGAACCAGGACACGACCCGGGCGCGCAACTCCGGCGTCCAGCCCCGGTCCATCGTGCGCAGGCAGTAGGCGGTGTGGATCTCCTCAGCCGGCGGCCGGTCGTCTTCCAGGCGCTCGACCAACCGGGCGAGGGCCCCCTCCGGCTGGAGGAACGCGAGCAGCCGTTCGAGTTGCCGGTTCACGCGATCGTCGGCGTGCGGGTAGCGGCCGACCAGCGCCTGACCCAGGCCGGCGCGCGCCTCGTCGCGCCCCGGGGCGTCGGGGGCCGGGTCGCGAATGAAGGCGATCTCCATCGTCCGCAGGAAGTCGAGTTCGGCCTCCAGCTCCAGGTCGGCCCGCGCGACCTGGAGCAATGCCCCCATCAGGAAGTTGTACTCGATCCTGTGCTCCAGGCTGTAGATCATCGCCAGCACCGCCTCGAAGAAACCGCGGGGTCGCTGCCGGGGAGAAGCCACGAAGGCCTGGTCGACCCAGTAGCCATGCGGGATGCGCTGGATCGCCTCCCGGGCCGCGTAGCGGAGGAACCGGTCACCGTGGTCGAGCAGACCGTAGAGGGCATCGGAGGTTTCAACCTCGATGCCGCGGGCGCGGAGATCGAGCCCTGAGCGCACGAGGGATTCGGCTGCCCGCCGGGCGACCAGCGGGTCGCCGTCGGCGAGCGCGGAGCGCAGAGAACCCTGTACCTGGGTGAAGGGGTGCCCGCCGAGCAGCGTGGCGGCAGCCGCCCGCACCAGTGGCGCGTCCGAGTCGAGGAGCGCCGCCGCTTCTTCCAGAGTCGGTCGCGGACCATGCACCTGGAGCAGTTCCAGCGCGCGGATTCGGTCGATCGACTCTCGTCCGGCGTCGCGAACGACCGCCCACAGCTCCGCCTCCCAGTTCGCACCCGCCTCGCCGCGAGCGCGCCGGATCGCCTCCCTTCCCCAGCCGGAACGAGGCATCGGCTGCCGTACGGCGGCTTCCGCGCCCGTGGTCTCGACCACCTCGCCCGCCCGCTCGTGGGTCACCCGGTAGAGGCCTCCCGAAGTGCCGCGGCCGCCGGTCGCGAAGTACAGGAGCCCGTCCGGTCCGACGTCGAGGTCCGTCACGTTCAGCGGTTCGCCGAGGACGAAGTCGTGGGCCTCTCCGGTCCAGGTGGCGCCGGCCCGCTCGGGGAACAGGACGCGGATGCGGCCCCTCGACCAGTCGCCCATGAAGTAGGCGCCCGAGAACCTCGCAGGGTACGCGTGGTGGTAGTAGAAGGTGACGCCCACCGGCGAACCGCGGCCGAGGTCGACGACGCCGGGCAGCGTGTCGATTTCGTGGAACGCGATCTTGCCGGATCCGGTGCGCCAGCCGTAGTCGCCCGCCGGTATCAGGTGGACGACCCGGGTGGGCCGGAACCAGGGCAACCCGCGGTCCCACTCCATGTCCGCCTCGTAGGCAAAGATCTCCCCCGCCGCGCCGATCGCCAGATCGAAGGGATTGCGCAGGCCTCCCGAGAGCCGCTCCCAGACGTGGGCATCCAGATCCAGGCGGTAGATCGTGCCGCCCGGCGCGCGCAGGCTGTTCGCATGGCCCCGCGGATCGAGAATTGGCGGCAGGAGTTGATCCTCCTGCAGCTCGCGCAGCGGCGACGTCGGCGCGAGCCCCACTTCGGGCGACGAGTAGTTGCCATAGAGGGCGTAGAGGGCGCCGTCGGGACCCCGCGCGATCGTGTGCGGTCCGTGCTCCTGGATCCGGCCGTTCGCGGGAGCGATCTGCTCGACGGCATCGACGCGGTCGTCGCCGTCCGTGTCCCGCAACCGGTAGAGCCCGGTGTCCTCGACCGAGTCGTTGCGGCCGGGCCTGCCCTCGACTCCCGCCGCTTCAGCCAGCCGGCCGCGGCCGTTCGCGTGGACGAGCAGGTCGCCCGGCCCCATGACGTACAGGCCGTGGGCCGTATCGACCTGGGGAGCGAAGTCGATGCGCCGGTCGTACACGCCGTCACCGTCGGCGTCCTCCAGCAGCGCCAGGCCTTCGCCCTCCAGCGCCAGCAACGGTCTGCCCGCGGCGTCGAAGGTCATGTTGACGACCGAACCGAAGAGGCCGGCTGTCGCCGCCGGTTCCACCGCGAATCCGTCGGGCGTGCGGAACCGCTCCCCGGCGTAGTTGAGCCGCTCCCGGCGCGACCCGTCGCGATCGGGCATCAACTCCTGGGCGCCGGCTGCAACGGCGAGGGTGAACGCGAATCCCAAGAACAGACTGCGAGCGAGCATGACCGGCGATCCTACTCCCTGCCCCGCAACCTCGGACAGCGGATCCGAAAGCGGCGACCCACGTCTTGTCATTCCGTGCCCCACGTCCGTAGGATGCAGGCAGCGTGCCCGAACGCCCCTGCACCATCGCCGTGCTCGCGACCCTCGACACGAAGGGCGGGGAGGTGGTCTACCTGGTCGACCGGATCGTGCGCGACTGGGGTTGCCGGGCGTTCGTCATCGACCTCGGCATCCTCGGCGAACCGGCGCTCGACGGCACCTGGCTGCCCGACGTCAGCCGCCGCGAGGTCGCCTGCGCCGGCGGCGAGAAGGTCGAGCAACTGGCCCAGGCGGCCGACCGCAAGCGGGCCATCGCGGCGATGTCCTCGGGCGCGGAGGAGGTGGTCCGCCGCAGCTACCGGCGCGAGAGCTTCGACGCGATCGTCGGCCTGGGCGGCAGAGCGGGCACCGCGATGGCGACCACGGCGATGCGCGCCCTGCCGCTCGGAGTGCCCAAGATCATGGTCTCGACGATGGCGGGCGGCGACGCCTCCGGCTACGTCGGCGTCAAGGACATCGTGATGGTGCCGTCGATCGTCGACATCGACGGCATCAACCGGATCAGCCGACAGATTCTGAGCCGCACCGCCGCCGCGGTCTGCGCCATGGCCCGGGTCGAGATCGAAGGCGGGGACGACCGTCCTCTGATCGCGGCCTCCACCTTCCGCAGCGCCACCCCCTGCGTGGATGCATGCCGGCGTCAACTGGAGACCGAGGGGCTCGAGGTTCTCGTCTTCCAGGCCACGGGCGCCGGCGGTCGGACGATGGAGAGTCTGGTCGAGGCCGGCTTCCTGCGCGGCGTGCTCGACCTGACGACGACGGAGTGCGCGGACGAACTGGTCGGCGGCGTACGCACAGCCGGCCCGTCGCGACTGGAGGCCGCGGCCAGGAGCGGTACCCCCGCCGTCGTCGTGCCCGGCTGCCTGGACATGGTGAGCTTCTTCGCCCGGCACACCGTTCCGGAGGAGTTCGCGGGGCGCACCTTTCACCGCCAGAGCGACAACATGACCCTGATGCGCACGTCGCGCGAGGAGTCCGCGGAGCTTGGCCAGGTCCTCGCCGCCAAATTGAACGCCTCGACCGGTCCGGTCGAGGTCTACCTGCCCCTGGGCGGCGTCTCCACGCTCTCGGCTCCCGGCGGACCGTTCCACGACCCGGCGGCCGACGACGCGCTCTTCACCGCCCTGCGCGAGAACCTGCGGCGGGCGGTGCCGGTCACCGAGGTCGACGCGAACATCAACGACCCGCGATTCTCCCGGGCGGTCAGCGACGCCATGCTGCGGCTGGTGCGGGCCGCGAACTAGCGGACGCAGGCCGCCATGCCAAGCATCTGGTCCGGCGTGTCCCGCCGCTGGCGGCGGGTTCTCCTTGCGGGCGCGGTCTCCGTCGTCCTCGCTCCGATGGTGGCGCCCGCCGGCGCGGCCGCCGCCGATCCGACGACGGTCGAACGGGGCGCGGTGATCTACCGTGGCGGCACCTGCCCGGTTTGTCACCACTGGGAAGGCCAGGGGAACCGTCGCGGGCCGGATCTGACCGACGAGGAGTGGCTTCACGGCGACGGATCGCTTGCCGCCGTGCGCACCGCCATCGAAACCGGCTTCCGCCACGGCACCGGCCGCCGCTTCCGCGGCAAGTACGAGATGTGGCCCCTGGGCGGCATGGAGCTCGACGAAAGCGATGTCGACGCGCTGACCGCCTACGTCTGGTCCCTCCACCGGCGACGCCGGGCCGCGGACACGTTGACCCGCGAGGTGGTGAGCCGCATCGCGATCGGTTCCGGCGCCGACCAGAATCGCGCGCAGCCGGTCTGGGACACCGTGCTCGCGCTGCGCCCCCAGCTCACGTTGATGCTCGGCAACAACATCCTCGCCGGCACGGAAGACATGCAGGAGCTTCGCCTGCAGTACGACAAGCTAACGGCGAAACCCGGGTTTGCCGAGCTGCGCCGGCAGAGCCGCTTCATGGCTACCTGGAACGACCTGGACTTCGGCCGCGAGGACGGCGGCGCCGACTTCGACGAACGGGCCGAGTCGCAGCAGGTGTTTCTGGACTTCTGGAACGAACCATCGGGATCGCCGCGACGGCACCAGCAAGGCGTCTACACTTCGCAGCGTTTCGGGCCGCCGGGCCGGCGTCTCCAGGTCATCCTGCTGGATACCCGGTACGGCCGCGGGCCGCTCTGGCAGGTGTCGCCTGAGGAAGCCCGGAGGCGGCAGTTACGAGGCATGGGCCCCTACCTCCCGAACGATCACGAGCGGGCCCGGATGCTGAGCGAGGAACAGTGGCGTTGGCTGGAACAACAGCTTCGTCAGCCGGCCGACCTGCGTCTGATCGTCACCAGCATCCCCTTCGTCATGGAGTTCAGCGGCTGGGAAAGCTGGGCGAACATGCCGAACGAGCGCCAGCGCCTGATCGACCTGATCCGGGACACCGGCGCGACCGGCGTTCTGCTGCTGAGCGGCGACAGCCCCTGGGCCGACATCTCTCGCCTCGACGGAGTGGCGTCCTATCCGCTGTGGGACTTCACCACCGGTCCGCTCAACCGCCGGAGCACGACCGGGATCGGCCCGAACCGGCACCGTGTCGGCCAGGCCACGCGCGAGTCGAACTTCGGCTACATCGAAATCGACTGGACCGCCGCCGACCCCGGAGTTCGCGTCGAGGTCCGGAACGTGGCGAACCGGGGTCTGCTACGCCAGACCTTGCGGTTGTCGGAGTTGCAGCCGAAGTAGACGCCCTAGCGCCGCCAAACCGCTCGCAGGCTCGCTGTTTGGCCCCAGCCCCCACCTCCCTAGGAAGCTTCGCGACAGAGCTCACTTCGTGTCGTTCTGTCGCGCAGCCTCCTAGAAGAACACGAAGGAGCGGACCACGACGTTCCTCCGGCAGGGCGCATCCCTGGGCGCGGTCGGGTCGATGCAGGCAGTGTGGAAGGACCAGCGCGAGACGGAGCCGTCGGTGACCGAGTCGTAGCACTTGAGCATCGACACCTCGGTCGACGTCTGCTGGGGCAACCAGTACCACTCGTGGTGCGGACGGTAGGTGAAGCGGGTGGTCTCACCGACGCGGTCGTCGTAGATACGGTAGTTCGTGATGTACGGCTGGTCGGCAAAGGATGGCCAGGCGCAGAGCACGAAGGGATTCTGACGCACGGTCTCCATCGGCTTGGCGAGGTTGATCGACATGAAGCGCCGCGACATCTTCGCGTCCGCCTGCTCTTCGGTGTAGTGCTGCTCGCGGCCGAAGTTCCGCAGGTTCCTGGTGAGCAGTTCGCGACAGCGCACGCGGCCGCTGTTGTCGTTCAGGTCGTTGTGCACGAGGTTGGCGTAGTTGGCGTTCACGCCGGGGTTCTTGTTGTCCTGGTCCTCGGTCCGGTCTCCCTGGTAGTCCTTGTCGAACACGTCGTGGTTGTACACGAACGCGTCCGTCGCGTCCGGGAAGAACTCCAGGAGGAGCTTCTCCATCTCCGGGTAGAACACGCGCTCCACCTCCGCCGCGTCGTAGAAGTTCTCGCACTCGGACTCACAGTGCGCCAGCGAGAGCCCAAGCCTGTCCATGCACTCGGCGCTGTCCGGCTTCAGACCCGGGTAGACCTCCTCGATTCGACGTGCGTCGCGCATCACGTGCGGAAAGTAGAGGCATCCCCGCGCGATGTCCCGCTCGTACCGGCGTAGCGCTTCCGCGTCGGTTCTTCGCGTCGGGTCCCGCCAGAGGGCGTTGGACGAGACGATGGAGTAGGAAGGCTCCTCGCGGACCGAGTAGCGCAGCGGCAGCGCCAGGCCGCCTTCCGGGGCTTCGAGGTTGTTCGCCCGAATGTACGCGAGGCACTCCGCGTAGCGACGAAATCCCGGGCCCCACTTCGTCTCGATCGGTCCGGGAGGAGCGTTGTCGAGCAAGTCCGCAAACGCCTTCTCGTGCCCCTCGGCAACCTGCCGGAAGGTGGCCTCTGTCGCCGCGGCGGTTCCCGCATCCCCGTCCCGGTCGAACGACATGTAGGACAGGCCTCCGTTCGCGGCGACGGGCGGCGGCTGCCCTTTCGTGAGTTGCAAGGGAGGCACATAGGCCTGATTCGCATTCATCCTGGTCTACCCCGCGGAAGTCCGCCGGGCAGTCTACTCCCCGGCCTCCCAGGCTCGGACCTTGCGGTTCGCCTCGTCGAAGATGCGCTCGTAGTTGCCGATCGTGATCGCGTGCAGTGTCGGTTCGCTGAGCCGGTCCCAGAGCGGCGCGTAGTCGCGCCATGTCTTGAGGTACCCATCTCGGCCGCTCGGCGCCACAGAGTCCGTCCCGAACAGGAAGCGGTCGGAATGGCGTTCAAGCAGCGCGGTCCACGCTTCAAGTGAGGTTTCGTCGCGCACGATGTACTTCGCCACCTCGTCCCAGGACAGGTCGCAGTACACGTGCGAGAACGCCTCGTCGGAGAGCAGGGCGTCGAGCAGTTCCACATGGTCGGCGGCGGGCGCCACGAACCGGCCCAGCCCGGTATGGGCCCAGATGATCGTGGCTTCGGAGTGGGCCCGGAAGAACTCCCGCACGGGCTCCAGGTGAACCGGCTCCTGCGCCTCCGTGGGCAGCACGACGTCGATGTCGTTGTGGAAGATGACCACGAGGCCTACCTCGGCGGCGAAGTCGAGCACGCGATCGAGCGCCGGATTCCGCAGACTGGCCGTGTGGCCGAGGATCTTCGAGGTCACGAACTCCTTGTGGATCGAGAACTCCCCGATTCCCGAGAAGACTCCTGGATAGTGCTCCAGCACGCGGCGAATGTGATCCGCGGCGTACATGTCCGTCGGGTTGAAGCCCGTGATCATCGGGTCGAAGCGCGCCTGGTCCTCGGGCGGCAGCAACTGGTACTCCTCGGCGATGATCGCGTCGACGAAGGAGTAGTAGTAGAGCGCCGAATCCGAGTGCAGGTAGTAGTCCGGCGCCCGGTCGCCCGACTCGAAGTAGTCCCACTTCTGCTGCAGCGGGATGCCGAACACCGCCGTGCGCCCCACGTCCTTCGCCGCGATCTCAAGGAACTCGCTCAGTGTGATTCCCCGCTGGACGTAGTTCGTCAGGTGGAAGTGGGCGTCATGGAAGAGAGGCCGCTTCAGTCCCCCACCCGACTCCTCGAGCTGTTGGGCCCAACCGGCGCCAACTCCGGCGATCGACACCACGACGCAGAACACCGCAGCCCCAGCACGTTTCATACCGCGGCCCCCCTGTGAACTATCCCGCGGCCTTCCGGCCACGCTCTGGAGACTACTCGCCAGCCGCCTCTCGCGCGTGCTCCTGCGCCGCCCTGGCGGCCTCCATGTCGTCCTCGTCCGGCATCAGGATGAACTCGGGATAGGACTCGATGCCCAGCTCGGTCATGTCCTGACCAAGCTCCTCGACCTCCGCCGAGACACGGACACCGATCGTCTTCTCGAGCACCCACCACAGGAGCAGGGAAACCCCGAAGACGAAGACGCCGATCACGACGATGCCGATGACCTGTGGCACGAAGGTGCCGCCGGCCGCGATGCAGACGGCGAGGGTGCCCCAGATACCAGCGAACAGATGGACCGGAACGGCGCCGACGACATCGTCGAGTTTCATCCGCTCAAGCAGCTTCATGCCGGCGACCGTGACCACCCCGCCGATGGCGCCGATCACGAGCGCCCAGTGGTGGCCTACCAGGTCCGGCCCGGCGGTCACGCCAACCAGTCCGCCGAGTGCACCGTTGAGCACGGCCAGGAGGTCAACCCGGCCCAGCAGCGGCCGTGAGAGCACAAGAGCCGCGACGACACCGGCGGCGGCACCGAGGTTCGTGTTGATCAGCAGGTTACCCATCGCCGTCGCGTCGGCCGCACCGCCAAGCGCGAGCTGAGAACCGCCGTTGAAGCCGAACCAGCCCATCCACAGGATGAAGACGCCAAGGGTGACGATCGGGACGTTCGAGGGCGGGGTCCCCTTGACGCTGCCGTCGGAACGGAACTTGCCGCTCCTCGCGCCGACCATGATGATGCCGGCGAGAGCGGCCCATCCTCCGGTCGAGTGGACTATCGTGGAACCGGCGAAGTCCTGGAACCCGCGCTCGGCGAGCCAGCCGCCGCCCCAGGTCCAGGCGCCGACGATCGGGTAGATCACCGCGGTGAGTACGGCGGTGAAGATCAGGAAGGACCAGAGC
This sequence comes from Holophagales bacterium, assembly GCA_009836625.1. Classification (GTDB taxonomy): domain Bacteria; phylum Acidobacteriota; class Thermoanaerobaculia; order Multivoradales; family Multivoraceae; genus Multivorans. Next base: position 160,769 of record VXVC01000004.1, on the reverse strand, counting down.
TTGACGCGCTCGGCAAGAGCTCCCGACACGATCGAGGCCGTGGTGGCCACGAACGTCATCTGGAAGAACCAGCTCGACATCTCGGAGTACCCGCTCCCGATGACCGCGGCCGCCTTGTCGGCATCACCGCCGAGGAAGGCCATCTCGTCCGCGGAAGCCTCGAACAGCGGCGTGATCGACCCGATCCAGCCACTGACATCGACGTACATCAGGTTGTAGCCGATGAAGTAGTACGCGATCCCCGCGATTGAGTACAAGCCGATGTTCTTCATGCAGATGACGGAGGCGTTCTTGGTCCGCACCGAACCGGCCTCGAGCATCGTGAAGCCGGCGCACATCCACATGATGAACGCGCCCCAGACCAGGAAGGCGTACGTATTGAAGACGTAGGTGACTTCTCCGGACACCTGGGCGCCCGCCGCGGACGCTACGAGAAGCAGTCCAACGCCGGCAAGGAGTACCTTGAGAACGGTCGATCGTGACGAAAGCGACTCGAACTGGGGCTTCATTCGTTTCCTCCGGCTAGTGGTGGAGGCCCCGCCCCCTCTTGCGAGGGCGTCGACGACGCGTGACCAGGTTCTTCGTTCACGGACCCAGGACGGTACGGCCAAGGACCGCGCCCGGGACACAGGCATTGTAGCGCCAGTCCCGAGAGGTACTGGAGTGCCGCACTAGTCGGCGCGCTTGTACAGGACACCCAGGACCGTGCCGCCGATGCCGAGAGAAATGATGTCGATCGCCAGCCACGTCCAGGCGACGTGGTACGGAAAGTCGTTGACCACCAGGGTCAGGTAGAACTGGTGGAAGCCGACGACGGCGCCCAGGAGGATTCCGAAGTGGAGGCCGCCCCTGGCGCCCTGCTGCCAGGACTGGCGGCTGGACGCGAACAGCACGCTCGCCGAGACCCCAATCGTCAGGGCCACGACGAGGAACCACACGATCTGCATGGCCATGCTGTCGGGTTCCTGCACGAAGGCGGGCTGATCGACGTACATGCCGCCGAACACCAGGCCGTGCAGCACGAAGTTGACGATGTTCTGAACGAAACCAGCCCCCAGGCCGGCACCGACTGCTCTACCCCAGTTCATCCGTTGTCTCCTCTTTAACACGAGCGCCGCAGGCACGACGCGATGTCAGAACGGTGACCTTCTTCCCCTAAACCAGTATCTCCTCCACTACCCGGCCATGGACGTCGGTCAATCGGAAGTCCCGGCCACTGTAGCGATAGACGAGGCGTTCATGGTCGATCCCGAGCTGGTGCAGGATCGTCGCGTTCAGATCGTGGATGTGCACGCCGCCCGAGACGATGTTGTAGCAGTGTTCGTCGGTCTCGCCGTAGGTCTTGCCCGGTTCGATGCCGGCGCCCGCCATCCACACCGTGTAGCAGCGGCCGTGGTGATCCCGGCCGTAGTTGTCCTCGGCCAGGGTCCCCTGGCAGTACACGGTGCGCCCAAACTCACCGCCCCAGACGACCAGGGTGTCTTCGAGCAGCCCCCGCTGCTCCAGGTCCGTGACCAACGCCGCCGACGCCCGGTCCACGTCGCCGCACTGCAGCCGGATGTCGCTCGGCAGGTCGCCGTGGTGGTCCCAGCCGCGATGGTAGAGCTGAATGAAGCGGACGTCGCGCTCCGCCAACCGACGCGCCAGCAGGCAGTTCGCGGCGTAGGTGCCCGGGGTGCGCGCGTCCTCGCCGTAAAGGTCGAACGTGCTCTGCGGTTCGTCCGACGTGTCGACGAGTTCGGGCACCGAAGCCTGCATCCGGTACGCCATCTCGTACTGCGCGATGCGGGCGGTGATCTCCGGATCGCTGAACTCCTCGTGATGCCGTTCGTTCAGCCTCGCCACGGTGTCCAGCATGCGCCGCCGAACGCCGCGGTCGATTCCCGGCGGATCGGACAGATAAAGAACCGGGTCTTCCGCCGCCCGCAGGTTGACACCCTGGTGCTCCGAGGGAAGGAAACCGGCGCCCCAAAGCCGCTGAAACAGGGCCTGGGACTCGCGCTTCGCGCTGCCCTGGGAGATCAGCACGATGAAAGCCGGCAGATCGTTGTTCTCGGAGCCGATGCCGTAACTCAGCCAGGCGCCCAGGCTGGGACGTCCCGGCTGCTGGTGGCCGGTCTGCAGGTATGTGATGCCCGGATCGTGGTTGATCGCCTCGGTGTGCACGGCCTTGAGAAAGCAGAGCTTGTCCACGATCCCCGCGGTATGGGGCATCAGCTCGCTGACCCAGGCGCCGCTCTCGCCGTGCTGCGCGAACCCGAACATCGAGGCAGTGATCGGAAAGGACTCCTGATTCGCCGTCATGCCGGTAACGCGCTGCTCGCCTCGCACGGAGGCCGGCAGCTCCTCACCGTGCCACTCGGCCAGGCGCGGCTTGTTGTCGAAGAGATCGATCTGGGACGGCGCGCCGGACTGGAACAGGTAGATCACCCGCTTCGCCCTGGCCGGGAAGTGCGTACCGCCGAGCGCGCCCAGCGCCTTCGCCGCATCGGTGCGAGCGGCCCACGAGGATCCCGGGTCGAGCAGCGAAGAGAGCGCCGCGACGCCAATCCCCGTGCTCGCCAGGCCGAAGAACTGTCGCCGGCTGACGCCCAGTGCATAGTCGGCCTGGGGATCCGTGCCCATTCGCGGGCTGCAAGCGCCAAAGGTGAGATCGATCTTCTTTCCGTTCATCGTCTGGTCACCGCCTCGTCCAGGTTCAGCACCGCGCTCGCGGCCACACTCCAGGCCGCGAGTTCGGCGCCAGGCAAACTCTCGTCGACGGGCCACTCGCCGACGTTCAGCAACGCTTCGGCCGCCGCCGGATCCCGTTCGTAGCGCGGCCGCAGATCGGCGACGAGATCGAACATCGCCTCTTGCTCCACGGCCGTCGCCGGACGCGCCAGCACCCGGCGGAAGAGCCCGTCGATCAGACTCGCATCGCCGGCGTCGGCCGGCGCCGCGGCGGCGTTCTCCGCAAGCAGGTCTTCCGCCAGAACGCGCGCCGCCTCGACGAACTGGGGATCGTTCATCAGCACCAGGGCCTGCAGCGGCGTGTTGGAGCGGGACCTCTCCACTACGCACGTCTCCCGGTTCGGCGCGTCGAACACCAGCATGTTCGGCGGCGGCACGGTCCGCTTCCAGAAGGTGTACAGGCTGCGCCGGTAGAGCGCCTCGCCGTGGTCCTGCTCGAAGACGCTGGCGCTGCTCTCGTAGCCGATCTCCCGCCACAGACCGGGCGGCTGATAGGGCTTGACGCTCGGGCCGCCGAGCCTCTCGACCAGAAGGCCGGAAACGGCCAGCGCCCCGTCCCGGATCACCTCCGCGTCGAGGCGGAAGCGGGACGCGCGCGCCAGCAGCCGGTTCTCCGGGTCGAGTTCGATGAGTTCCGCGCTCACCCTGGAACTCTGGCGATAAGTCGAGGACAGCACGACCATCTTCTGGAGCGCCTTCAGATCCCACTCCTGCCGGACCAGTTCGGTCGCCAGCCAGTCGAGCAGCTCCGGGTGGGACGGCCACGCGCCCTGGGCGCCGAAGTCGCCGGCCGTCGCCACCAGGCCGCGAGCGAAGAACTTCCGCCAGATGCGATTCGCCGTCACACGCGCGGTGAGCGGATGATCTCCGCTGACCAGCCAGCGCGCCAGGCCGAGCCGGTTCTTCGGGAGGTCTTCCGGGATCGGCGGCAGCACCGCCGGAACGGCCGCGTCGACTTCGTCCAACTGCTGGTCGTACTCGCCGCGACGCAACACGAAGGTTGGCCGCGGATCGTCCATCTCGCGCATGACCATCGTCGTCGGCACGGCGGCCTCGATCTCACGGAGACGCTCCGAGAGCGCGGCGTAGCGCGTCTCATGCACCAGCCACGGAGACCAGTAGCCCCGTCGGAAGCGATGGCGGATCGTCGTCGCCTGCTCCCCGGTCCGTTGATCCTCGGGCAGCCCGACCAGGTACTCGACGTCCCGGTACGCCGTCACGAGACCGCCGTACGGTGGCGGCAGCTGCTTCGGCTCCAGCACCTGAAACGCCACCTCGGGCGCGTCGGATACCGACAGCCGGAAACGGCGCATCGTCTTGTACTGATAGGTCGACTCCTGCCGCAGAACGATCCGCAGCCGGACGCCAAAGGCCGGGCCCGGCGCCGCCTCGGCCACCTCGGGCGTCCGAGCCCGAGCCGCCCGGAACACGGCCGTCCGGGCGGTGGGCCGGGTCATGTAGCCGGCGCCCCAGCCGGTCTCAGGATCGCTGTCCACCGCCAGTTCGAGGCCCATGGACGGCGTCGCGTAGTCGGCGTAGCCAGCAGCCAGGTTCAGGGCGCCGGACGGTCCCCCATCGAGCGGCGTCACCTCGACCTCGACCTCGGTCAGCACGAAACTCCCGTCCTCGGCCCGGCCAATCCCGAGCGACGGATCGGACCGATCCCGAAGCGCCTCCAGCCGCAACGCGCCGACGTGGTCAAGGTCGGTCTCGGCCTCGATCACATAGACGTCGGTCACGGGATTCTCGCCGGACACTTCGATCGAGCCGTCATCGAGAACGGTCATACGGGCTCCAGCGGTGGACTCGAGCGAAACCGGCACCAGCGGCCGCCACCTCTCGCCCAGCCGGCGGTCCCACTCCTGCTGCCACGCGGCCTGCGTCGTGACGGCTTCTCCGTTCGCATCGTCGAGGAGCGCATCGAGCGGCGCAAGTTCCTCCCGAATCTCCCGAAGCAACGCACGCTGGCCCGGGTCGGGCGCCTGGATCTTCGGCTCCGCATTGCCCTGGTTGCCATCGAGACCGGCCTCGTCGACCGTGTTGAAGAAGGCGGCGAGCTGGTAGTACTCACGCTGGCTGATCGGATCGAACTTGTGGTCGTGGCACTTGGCGCAGCCGGCGGTCAGCCCCATCCAGACCGTGGCCGTCGTGTCCGTGCGGTCGAAGACGTACTGGACGCGGTACTCCTCCGGAATCGCGCCGCCCTCGTTGTTGATCATGTGGTTGCGGTGGAAGCCGGTGGCAAGCAACTGCTCAGGACTCGGATCCGCCAGCAGGTCGCCGGCGAGCTGATCGACCGTGAATTCGTCGAAGGGCTGGTTGCGGTTGAACGCGTCGATCACCCAGTCGCGCCAGCGCCACATCGACCGCTCGAGGTCCCGGTGGTAGCCGTTCGTGTCGGCGTAGCGGGCGGCGTCCAGCCAGAAGCGCGCCATGTGCTCCCCGTAGCGCTCGGAGGCGAGCAGCCGGTCCACCAGACGCTCGTAGGCGTCCGGCGAGGTGTCGGCCAGGAAGGCCTCCACCTCGCCCGGCGTCGGCGGCAGCCCGGTGAGATCGAGTGACAGACGCCGCGCCAGTGTGCGGCGGGCCGCCTCAGGCGCGGGCGCAAGCCCCTCGCTCTCCAGCCGGGCCAGAACGAAGCGATCGAGATCGCCGCGGACCCAATCAGGGTCCGCCACCGGCGACGGATCGGGACGCCGCGGCGGCCGGTACGCCCAGTGATCCTCGAACTCCGCTCCTTGCAGAATGAACCGGCCCAGGGTCTCGATCTCACGGTCGGACAACGTCGAGTCCGCGTGAGGCGGCGGCATGCGATCGAGAGGATCGACTGCCGCGATCCGCTGGAACAACTGACTCTCGTCCAGGCTGCCGGGCACCAAGGCACGACGCCCCGAGGAAAGAACACCCAGCGCCGACTCGCCCTGGTCGAGCCGCAGGCCCACCTGACGCACGGCCGCGTCCGGGCCGTGACACTCGTAGCAGTGGTCCGAGAGGATCGGCCGGACGTCTCGATTGAAGGAGAGAGGCTCGCCCGGACCCGCGATGTCGTGCGCCACGGGCGGAACTTCACGCGCCGCGACGCCAACTCCCCCAACCTCTTCCTCATCCGCCAGAGGCCACTCCGCACCGGCATCGATCCACGCCTCGAGCAGCGCCCGCTCCGCCTCCTCGAGCGCCCGCGGCGGCGGCATCTCCAGTTCGTCTTCGCGCCGGATCGCAGCGACGAGCAGACTCGACTCGGCATCCCCAGGCACGATCGCCGCTCCCCGACCACCCCCGATCAACATCGCCGGCCGCGAATCGAGCCGCAGATTCCCCCGCTGTCTAAGCGGCCCGTGACAGGCGAAACACCGGCTCTTCAACACCGGCAGGACTTCCGACTCGAAGTCCGGAAGCGTCGCGGCTTTGGCGAGTCCCCCACCGCCTGCAAGTAAAACCAAGCCCATCAGCATCGCACCCGCGACCCTGCTGACTCTTGTGTCCATACGTCTCAACCGCTCCTGAACCCAATCCTCTTTCTGGATTCCGAGGATGTTACCGCGCCGCAGGTCCGCCACGTCGAAGCCGTTCAGCCCGGTCTGGGCCGGGCGGGTGCCGCCACCGCGTCCGGCGGTACACTGCCGGCCGCATGGACTTCGGCGTCTGCGTCGCCAGCAAGATCGACGACATCGGCTACATCGAGCGGGCGGAAGCGCTCGGGTACAGCCATGCGTGGATCGCCGACAGCCAGATGATCTGGTCCGACTGCTACGCGGTGCTGGCGCTGGCGGCGGAGCGGACGAGCCGGATCAGGCTCGGGACCGGCGTCGCGATCACCGGCACGCGGATCGCGCCGGTCACGGCGCACAGCATCGCGACGATCAACAGGATCGCTCCGGGACGCACCTTCCTCGGCATCGGCGCCGGCAACACGGCGCTCCGACTGATGGGACACCGTCCGGTCGGCGTCAACGAGTTCGGCGAGTACCTGCGCGTGGTGCGGGCGCTGCTCGACGGCCAGGAGGTCGAGTTCACGTTCCGCGGCCGCACGGAGCCGCTCCGCTTCCTGATGGAGGAACAGGGCTTCATCGCCACCGAGCCGCGCATCCCGATGTACGTCTCCGGCTTCGGTCCCAAGAGCCAGGGTCTGGCGGGCGAAGTCGGCGATGGCCTCGTCATGTCGATTCCGCCGAACGCCTCGCTGTTCGACCGCGCGATCGAGAACTGCCGCCGGGGCGCCGAGGCGGCCGGCCGGGACTTCGACCACGACGGCTTCTACACCTGCTCGCTCACGACAGCCGTGATTCTGGAGCCCGGTGAGGATCTGGCCTCGCCGCGGGTGATCGAGGAGTGCGGTCCCTTCGTGCTCTCCGGCCTGCACTACCTCTACGATCAGCAGCACCAGTTCAAGCGGGAGCCGCCGCCGCATGTACGGCCGGTCTGGGACAAGTACTGCGCCCTGGTCGAGCAGACCCCGGCGCGAGGGCGCCACCTGCGGGTACACGCCGGCCACTGCACGTACTCCCTGCCAGAGGAGGAGCAGTTCGTGACGCCGGAACTGATCCGCGCATCCTGCCTGGCGGGCACGGCGGACGAGGTGCGGGCCCAGGTGCGCACCCTCGCCGACGCCGGTCTCGATCAGCTCATGCTGCTGCCCTCTCTTGCCACCCAGGAACGGGTCATCCAGCAGTTCCACGACGAAGTCATGGCCCGCCTGTAGCGAACGGCCGCTACGATCGTTTTCATGCTGTTGCTGGTCCTGCCCTGGGACGCCGAGGCCGAGGCATCGGCCGAGTGGTGGTACCTCCGCCGTTGGCTGATCGGCGAGGCGCGCACCGTCTTCGGCGAGGTCGAGGTCGTTGCCGAAGTGCCGGCCGACCCGCCCGCCCATACGGAAGCGACGCTCGTCCTAAGGTCCTGCCGCGTCCTGATCGGCCGCGCGTCTCTACGCAGGATGCGAGAGAAACTCATGGCGAACTCCCGTGACGGCGGCTGCGGCGCCGTCTACGCCACCGACCTGACAACGACCGGCCCGCAAGCAAGCAGCGACCTGTTCACGCTGGCCGACTTCGAACAGGCGGAGGCGGTGTGGCTGGGAGGCTGCGACACCGAGGCCTCCACCTTGCCGGCCGCCGAAGGCGTCTCTCCGGCCGCACTGCTGTCGCCGGCCGCCACGGCCCTGTGCGCCTCGGGCGAGCGGATTCCGGGCGCGCGCGCCGGCCTCTGCTACGAGTTCATCGACTACTACGGCGGCGAACGTGCCGATGTCCTGCCGCTCCTGCCACCAGACCTGGGGGCCGAGTCCTCCGTCCTGGAGGTCGGCTGCGGCCGCGGCGCGACCGCAGCCCTGATCAGGGAGCGTTTCGGCTGCCGCACCGTCGGAATCGAGCTGAATCCCGAAGCGGCACTGGCAGCCGAGAGCAGGCTCGACCGGGTGGTCCGGGGTGACGTCCAGGCCGTGGAACCCGGAGAGACCTTCGACGCGATCGTCGCCTTCGAACTCTTCGAACATCTCACGGACGGTCAGGCGTTCCTGGAACGGGCCGCCGGTTGGCTCCGTCCCGGCGGACGAATGGTCTTTTCGGTACCGAACGTCGGCCACTACTCGGTGGTCGAGGACCTGATCGCCGGCCGTTGGGACTACGTGCCGATGGGCCTGCTCTGCGCCACCCACGTCCGGTTCTTCACCCGGCGCACCCTGGAGGACTGGTTGCACGCGGCCGGCTTCGACCGCTACCGGATCGACGCCCAGGTCACTCCGCTGCCGGAGCGCATCGACGCGCTTCCCGATTCGCTTACGCCCGACCGCGAGAGCCTGACCACGGCCGGCTTCTACGTCTCCATCTTCGTCTGAGGCGAGGACCGCCGCTACTCGTCGAAAGCCCGCATCAGCGCTTCACCGGTGCGGCGTTCCGTGTAGGTCTCGGCGATCGTGCGCCCCACCCTACCGAGACGCCGCCGCAGATCCCGGTCACGCCACAGGTGCTCCACCGCGTCGCGAAGCGCCTCCGCGTCGCCAAACGACACCTTGATCGAGGCCCGGTCTTCCGGATCGAGGTCACGGTGGGAGGGAATGTCCGTCAGAACGCAGGGGCGCGCGCAGCCCATCGCTTCGAGCGCGAGCAGGCCGAAGCCCTCGAGAGGCGACGACGGCCCGATGCACAGGTCCACGCCCTGGATCAATGCCGGAACCTCGGCCGGCGGAACGTGACGGTGCCGCTCCGCTTCAGGCCAGAAAGCGAGTTCCTCCGCGTCCGCGTCCAGCGACAGGCGCACCAGGTCGAGACGGTGCCCGCTCCGCTCGAAGAGCGGCCGTAGCGCACGAAGGCACCAGGCCACGCCCTTCACCTCGAGCGCCCAATGACCGGTGACCAGCACCCGCAGCCGCCCACCCTGGCTTCGTTCTCTCTCCGGTGGCCGGAACAGCTCCGGCTCGAACGGCTGCGGAATCCAGTGAGCCTCGACGCAGTGCCGCTCGCGGACCGTGCGAACGAGATGTTGCGACACGACGAGCTTCCGGGCCGGCAACTCGTACGCCGCCAGCATCGCGTCGCGCTCGGGTCGGGACAGCGTGTCGTGGGCCGGCTCGTAGCCCTGGCACAGGTGACACGCCAGGCGCTCGGCAACTTCGATCGCCGGAGCGACGGTCGGCGCCAGCGTCCCCACCGCCACCTCCACCCGCGGCAGCGATCGCCGATCGAGGGACCGCACCTGCCGGTAGAAGGTGTCCGCCCCGTCGAACCAGGTCGGGCATGGATCCGGCGAGTGGACGGTCGCGTCGACTCCGAGGCCCCGGAGCGCGCGGGCATGCTGCAACACCACCTTGACGCCGCCGTAGAGGGCGGCGCCGGGCAGAAGGTAGGCGACTCTCAGGCGACGATCCCCAGAGGCGGCCGCGTCCGGTAGGCGCCGCGGGTGAAGTCGGGGAACTCGACCGGCTCGCTGCCCCGGGCGACCGAGAGTTCGCTCAACTCGACCGGCGCCGACAGCGCCGCCGCGTCGTAGACGTCCATGTCGGTGGGCGCGCCATCGAGCAGGCAGCGAACCAGCCGGTAGTCCTCGAGGTAGTCCATGCCCCCGTGACCGGCGCCCTCGGCATCGCCGGCCCGCTCCGTCCACAACGGATGCTCGAACCGCTCCCGGTAGGGCTCGACGTCGCTCCACTCGTGCCCCTCGGCCTCGCCTTCGATGAAGATCCGGTCGGGAAATCCCGCGAACACGCCGCGGGTACCCTGCACCAGGTTGAGCCTGCTGTACGGCCTGGGCGTCGTCGTGTCGTGCTGCAGCAGGATGCTCCGTCCGCGCCGCGTCCGGATCAGGCTCGAGTTCATGTCGCCCAGGGCGTAGCGGACCTGGGCTCGCGGATCGTCGGCGCCGAACCGCTCCGCCGCGTAGAGCGCCAGCCCCTTCGCCGGGCTCGACAGCGAGACCAGGTAGTCGAAGCAGTCGCCCCGGTTGATGTCCATGCACTGGGCCACCGGCCCGAGACCGTGGGTCGGGTAGAGGTTCGCGTTGCGTTCGACAGAGTGCTGAAGGCGCCACAGGCCCTCGTTGCGGTCGGAGAACTTGAGCGACCGCAGGTCGTGGATGTAGGCCGCCTCGCCGTGAAGAAGATCGCCCAGCAGGCCCTGGCGCACCATGTTCAGGACCATCATCTCGCTGCGGCCGTAGTTACAGTTCTCCATCATCACGCAGTGCCGCGCGGTGCGTTCAGCGGTCTCGACCAGACGCCAGCAGCCCTCGAGGGTGATCGCGGCCGGGACCTCGACCGCCGTGTGCTTTCCGGTCTCCATCGCCTCGACGCAGACCGGAACGTGCCAGCGCCAGGGTGTCGCGTTGAACACGAGGTCGATGTCGTCGCGCCCGCACAGGCGCTTGAAATCCGTATCGCCCCGGGTGTACAGCTCCGGCGCCGCTCCACCGGCGTCGACGACCCAGGATGCGACCTCCTCGGCCCGCGGCTCGTCGATGTCGCAGATCGCGACGACGTCGACGCCGTCGATGCGCAGGAAGTTGCGGACGTGGCTGGCGCCCTGGAGGCCGACGCCGACGAAGCCGATCCGCACCCGCTCGAGCGGCGGCGCGGCGAATCCCGCGCGGTACGCCTCGAGCGCCGCTTCGTCCGGTTGCTCCGCGGCCCCGGCGCCGTCTGGTTCCTGACTCGCCGCCGCGTGGGCGCCAAGCGCGGCGGCGGCCGCCGCAGGTCCTGTCCAGGCCGCCTTCAGCAGCTCGCGGCGTCCCCAGAGGGGTGTCCAACCGCTCATGCTTCAGAGCGTACACCCAGTGGGCGGCTGGTTCCGGACGCGCCGGCGCAGTCCGCGCTGACTACCAGCTAGAAATCGAAGAAGTCGTCGTCGCTGCCGGTGAGGTAGGACGCCTCCTCGTCGAGCCAGGCCTGGAACTCCTCCTCGGTGTGCACGGTCAGGAAGCCGCGCATCGAGTAGTGGCTGTTGCCGCAGAGCTGGGCGCAGGCGATCTCGTAGACGTAGTCCGGGTTGCCGGTCTCTTCGCGGATCTGGGCCGTCGTCTTGGTCGGCACGAACCAGACCGGAATCGAGATGCCCGGGATCGTGTCCTGCTTGATCCGCATGTTCGGCAGGTTGAAGCTGTGGATCACGTCCTTGGACGACAGGTGGATGATCGCCGCCTTGTCGACCGGGAGGTGCAACTGGTTCACGGTCCAGATGTCGTCGGCGCCGGCCTCGCTGTCACGGTCGAGGCCGATCGGATTGGTCGCTTCATCTATCAGTGACAGGTCCTGCGCGCCGAACTCGCCGTCGGCGCCCGGATACCAGACGTTCCACGCGAACTGCTGCGCCACGACCCGCACGACCGTCGATTCGGAGTCCGGCGGCACTTCGTCCACCCGTTCCGCCCACATCGGGATCGAGAAGCCGAGCAGGAGAATCCCTTCCGCGATCGCCACGGCGACCTCGCCGTACGTGCTCATCTTGCTCTTGACGCCGACGTAGTCCGCCTTCGGGTTGCGGCTGGCGCGGAAGCGCATCAGCACGTACACGAAGAACACGCCCCAGACGATGAAGAGCGCGAGCATCAGGTAGTGCACCGCGTCGATCATGTTGTCGATCCGGCCGGCGTGCTCCGACGCCGCGGCCGGGAACATGGCATCCATCATGACTTGACAGGCTCCTCAACGGTGCTCCACCAGGGCGGCACCGGGTCGGTTCGCAGACGCCGCGCACGGCGCCGGAGATAGAGAAAGAAGAGAACGAAGGCACCCTGCATCACGAACACCGCCGCCAGCAGGAACCAGACCCCGGCTCGAGCCGCGTCGATCATCGTCCCTTCGGCAGCCCCGTAGCAGACCGAGCAGGCCCAGGCCGCCGGTTCGGAGGCGACGAGCCAGGCCACCACGGCAACAGGAATCGTGCGGAACAGCTTGCGCCGGCGAGCCCACTCCTCCTCGGGCGTCGTGATCTTCCGCCAGAACCAGATGCCGTACCAGACGAGCGTGGCCGCGACCGCGAAGGACAGAACGGCCCCGACCGCGTACGCGCTCCCCTGCGCCAGACACCAGCCGCCGAAGAACAGCGCCAGGAGAACGGCGCTGCCGACGAAGACGATGTGAATGACCTTCAGGTTCATGGCTCGATCAGTGGGACCGTCAGTGCGCCTCGTGCGCCTCGACTTCGGCGAACTCCCCTACCTGATCCGTTACCGATGTCAGGAGCGGCAACGCCATCAGGGCGATGAAGAACGCGACGGTCAGCGCGAGCGTCCAGTAGATGATCTTCTTCTCGTCGATCAGGTGCATGAAGAAGCAGGCGACCAGGGACGCCTTGACGCTGGCGATGAACAGGCCGATGGTGAGGGCCACCGGCACCGAAACGTCCAGGTAGTACGCACCGACCGTGGCGGCAGTGCCCACCATCAGGGCGCCGAACACCAGGAAGTAGATGCGGACCTGCTTGTCGATATCGACGTGTTCACTCATGGAATGCGACTCGCTCCAGGGTTGACCAGAGATTCAGGGCGGCAGGCGTCCGCTACAGCAGGTAGAAGACGGGGAAGAGGAAGATCCAGACCAGGTCGACGAAGTGCCAGAAGAGGCCGGAGTGCTCGACCCGGTCGGTCAGCCACTGCCGGTTCGTGTGGAACACCTTCGACCCCGGCCCGGTGAAGTAGGCGTTCCAGGCCATGCCGCCGATCACGTGGAGGGCGTGGAGCCCGGTCATCGCGAAGTAGATGGCGAGGAAGGTGCTCGACTCCGGATAGTGGTGGTGCTCGAACTTCGCCGTGTACTCGAAGTACTTGATGACCAGGAAGATGCCACCACAGCCGACGGTCAGCCAGCCGAACAGCTTGAACCGGCCCAGTTGTCCGCGCATCAGCGACGCCCAGGCCATGACCATCGTCAGACTCGAGGCGATCAGCACCGCGGTGTTGACCGTCGCCAGCGGAATGTTGAGCTCCGCTTCCGCCTGCATCGCGGCCCAGTTGCCGTCCGATCCGATGCGCAGCATGATGAACGTGGCAAACAGCGCCCCGAACAGCATGACCTCCGACGTCAGGAACAGCCAGATCCCGATCTTGCCGTTGTTGAGGCCAGTTTCGGGGTGGGCCTCTACCGTGTAGGGGATTTCCATCTCTTGAGGTCCTCGGACGGTCAGGTTGAGGCCGGTTCGGCCTGTGGGACGTAGTCCTTGTCGCTACCCGGGACGCTGTACTCGTACGGCCCGCGCACGACCTCGATCGGCTGGTCGAAGTTGCCGTGCGGAGCCGGCGACGGTGCCAGCCACTCGACGGTGGTCGAGTTCCAGGGATTGCGTCCGGCCTTCTCGCCGTTCCGGATGCTCATGAAGAAGTTGATGATGAACGGAATCTGTGCCAGCGCCAGGCACCAGGCCGAAACCGACATCATCCGGTTCAGTCCTGCGACCTCGCCCGCGAAGTCGTAGCTGATGCCTCCGTCCGCGAGCCGCCGCGAGACGCCGTTCAGGCCCTGGATCATCATCGGGAAGAACACCCCGTTCATGAAGACGAGAGAGGGCCAGAAGTGGAGTTTGCCCAGGAACTCGTTCATCTTGCGCCCCGTCACCTTGGGGAACCAGTAGTAGACGCCGGCGAACAGCGCGAACAGGGTTCCGGGCGCCACCACGTAGTGGAAGTGGCCGATCACGTAGTAGGTGTCGTGGAGCGGGATGTCCGCCGCCGAGAGACCGAGCGGTAGCCCGGTCAGTCCTCCTATGCCGAACATCGGCAGGAAGCCGAGCGCGAACAGCATCGGCGTGTTGTAGCGGATGGAACCGCCCCATAGCGAGATGAACAGCGCGCTCAGGATGATGACCGACGGGATCGAGATGATCATCGTCGTCGTCTGGAAGAAGGTGGACATCACCGAACCCATGCCGGTGATGAACATGTGGTGCGCCCAGACGATGAAGCTCATGAAGCCGAGGAAGATCAGCGAGTAGACCATCGAGCGGTAGCCCCAGAGCGGCTTGCGCGAGTTGTTCGCGATCACCTCGGCGACGATCCCCATCGCCGGCAGGATGAGCACGTAGACCTCCGGGTGGGCCAGGAACCAGAAGAGGTGCTGCCAGAGCAGCGGACTGCCGCCTCCGCTCCGGTCGAGCACTTCGCCGCCGACCACCAGCCCTTCCGGAATGAAGAAGCTCGTGTTCGCGACCCGGTCCATCAACTGCAGCACGCCCGCAGCCTCGAGCGGCGGGAAGGCCAGCAGCAGGAGGAAGGCGGTCACGATCTGCGCCCAGCAGAAGAACGGCAGGCGCATCCAGGTCATCCCGGGCGCGCGGAGCTGGATCGCCGTGGTGATGAAGTTGATCGCGCCCAGCAGAGACGACGTGATCAGGAAGATCATCCCGATCAGCCAGGCCGTCTGGCCATTGAGCGCGATGTCGGCCAGTGGCGAGTAAGAGGTCCAGCCGTTGCCCGCGGCGCCGTTCGGCAGGAAGAAGCTGGCGAACATGGTCACGCCGCCCATGAACAGGCACCAGTAGCTGATCATGTTGATCCGCGGGAAGGCCATGTCCGGGGCGCCGAGCTGCAGCGGCATGACGAAGTTGCCGAAACCGCCGACCGCCAGCGGCACGACACCGAGGAACACCATGATCGTGCCGTGCATGGCGCCGAGCTCGTTGTAGAAGTCCGGCAGCATGATGCCGCCGGGCGCCCGGTTGTCGCCGAGGAGCGAGCCGATCAATGGGATCGGTTCATTCGGGTAGGCGAGGTTCCAGCGCATCAACATCATCAGGACGAACCCGAAGAAGAGGAACGCCAGACCCGTGACCGAGTACTGGACGCCGATCACCTTGTGATCGGTCGAGAAGATGTACTTCCGCCAGAAGCTCTGCTCGTGATGATGCTCGTCGTGTGCAGGTGAAGCGTGAACGGGCTCCGCCATGGACGCCGCTCCTTTCTAGCTACTTGCTGAGGGTTCCTCGTCTACTCCGGCTTGAAGACGAAGTTCACCGTCGCTTCGCCGCTGCCGCCGACCTCGACGGTCTCCGAGTAGATCTTGAACCTCTCGAACTCATGCCGGGCCTCGATCGTGTAGGTGCCGGCCGGGACGTTCTCGATGCGGAAGGAGCCGTCGGCACCGGAAACCGCGTGGAACGGATGATCGACGACGGTCACCCAGGAAGTCATCCAGGGATGGACGTCGCACTTGATGCGGAAGCGCTCCGTCTTGTCGAAGCTGTAGTCGGCCTCGGTCACGCTGGCCGGCATCGCCCGGTTGAACGGGGGGTTGTCCTTGGACAGCGAGTGGACGTTGTGCAGCAGGCCGTCCGAGTTCTTCACCTTGAACTGCTGCCCGACCTGGATGCCCATGACGCGCGGCGTGTAGATGCAGCCGTTCTGGTCCATGACGACGGGCTGCGAAGGCGTATCGAAGGACTTCCCTTCGAGGCCCTCGGTGATCACCAGGAAGACATTGGCGAAGGCGCCGCCGTCCCCGATCATGAAGGTCTGGTCGAGGACCGTGCCGCTGTGCTTCTCGGCACACTTGGGGTCCGCGTCCATCCTCATCGGACGTTGCGGAGGCGTCCGACCTTCGTACGTAACTTTGCCGACAATCGTGCCGCCAAGCGCCATCGAGGAGGAAGTCACGGCGAGGGCGAGAAGAACGGCACAGACGCGAATCGTCTGCTTCGGAATCATGTCGATGCTCCTTGACTGGGGAGTGTTGCAGAGGTCCTTTGGACGGTGCGCAGCGTAGCAAGGACCGGCGGGTGGAACAAGACGAACGGCTGACGGACGGTACGGCCCGGCAACGCCTCAGATGTTCTCGAAGGCCAGCGACTCGACCAGACGCGGATCCCGGGACGGGACCAGCGAGCCCCGGCTCAGCAACCAGCCCGCGGTGGCCAGGAACACGCCGCCCACGCCGAGCAGCGAGGTCAGGTCGAGAAGGCTGAATGTCATCTCCCGGTGCAGGTTCGGCATGACCAGCCAGAACACGTCCCAGAGGTGCATGGCCAGCATCCAGAGGGCGCCGATCAGCAGCAGGGTGCGATTGCGCTTGATCGTCCGGGGCATGAGGAAGAAGAACGGCACGGCGAAGTGGCCGATGGCCAGCAGCATGGTCGCCGCTCGCCAGTTCGCCGGGTTGTGGTCCGTGCCGTGCAGGCGGCTCAGGAACCAGTTCGTCTCCTCCGGGATGTTCGCGTACCAGATGAGGAAGAACTGGCTGAAGGCGATGTAGGCCCAGAACACGGTGAAGGCGAACAGCAGCTTGCCAAGATCGTGGAAGTGCTCGCCGGTGACCACGCCCCGGAAATGGCCCGACCGTTCGAAGGCCAGGGTGAGGACTGTCAGCGCCGCGAACGCCGAGACGACCGTGCCGGCGAAGAAGTAGACGCCGAACATCGTCGAGTACCAGTGCGGCTCCAGCGACATCAGCCAGTCGAAGCCGGCGAACGTCAGCGTCACCGCAAACACGGCGACGGCGACGGGGCTGAATCGCGCCATCCGGCGGGAGAGGGCTTCGTCTCCGCTGTCGTCCTGCCGCCGCGACGCGTTCCGGAAGTAGAGGGCCAACCCACTCCAGACCACGAAGTAGATGACCGTCCGAATCCAGAAGCCGGTCTCGTTGAGCCACGGCTCCTTGACCTGCAGCAACCGATCATGCGCCACCGCGTCGGCGTGGGTCCAGTGGAACAGGTCGTACATGCCCAGGGCCACGACCGGAATGAACAGGACCGCCAGCACCGGCACCGTACAGGCCAGGTTCTCGGCCAGACGGCGCACCACAACGCCCCAGCCGGCCTTCGTTGCGTGGTGAATCAGCACGAAGAACAGGCAGCCGAGACCGATGCAGAGGAAGAAGACGACGGCTACGAGCCAGGAGTGGAAGAACTGCTTCGTGCTCTCCGGTGAACTCCTCGCCAACACGATCGACACGATCGTGAAGACGAAGCCGACCGCGCCCGCGATCAACGGCAGACGCGCCCAGCCGCTTCCCGGCCGGATGACCAGTTGATCGAGATGAACGATGCGTGGTCCGTGGGCCATCAGGCGGCGCCTCCCCCGTCACTATCGTCCGCCGGATCGTCGATCGGCACGTGCTCCACCTCGACCGCCCCGAGCCCGCTCAGGAACTCCGCGGTGTCCCGGTCGTCGTACTTCGGATCCCAGGCCTCGATGGCGATGAACAGCCCGTCGTCCGTGACCCGCGTGAAGTTCTTCGACCGGAACAGCGGGTGATGGTAGGTGGGCAACTTGTTGAAGGCGAACATCCCAAGCACCGCCCCCAGCGCCGCGCCGAGCACACCGAGCTCGAAGGTGACCGGCACGAAGGCGGGCCAGGTGAACAGCGGCTTGCCGCTGATGATCAGCGGGTAGCCCTGGATGTGAACCCAGCTCTGCAAGGCGAAACCGAGCCCGGCGCCGGAAAGCCCCGTGGCCAGCACGAGGAACGGCAGTTTGGACGGCTTCAGTCCCATCGCCTTCTCGAGGCCATGTACGGGAAACGGCGTCAGCGCGTCCCACTTCGAGTAGCCGGCGTCCCGAACCGCCTCACAGGCTCGGTAGAGCGCCTTGGCGGTCTCGAAGCGGGCCAGCACACCGTAGTGGCTATAGCCCGCCGACGCTTCCGGCACGTCCAGGGTCATCAGGCCCATGTCACGACCCTCCCCCGCCGGCCGGCGCCGCCTGCGGCGCAGGTTCCGTTCCGGCGCCGGCTGGCACCACGCGCACCAGTTCCTCGCCCTGGTGCGGATCGGCCTCCGGCAGCACGGTCTTGACCTCCGCCGTCGCCACCAGCGGCAGGAACCGGGCGAACAGACAGAACATCGTGAAGAACAGGCCGAAGCTGCCGATCAGCGAAGCGAAGTCCCAGAAAGTCGCCTGGTAGTAGTCCCAGTTCGCGGGCAGGAAGTCGCGGTGCAGCGACGAGGTGACGATGACGAAACGCTCGAACCACATGCCGATGTTGATCAGGATCGAGGAGATGAACAGCCAGCCGATGTGGTTGCGCATCTTCTTGAACCAGAACAACTGCGGCGTCAGCACGTTGCAGCTCACCATGATCCAGTAGGCCCAGGCGTAGGGACCGAGGGCGCGGTTCGCGAAGGCGAACTGCTCGTACGGGTTGCCGCTGTACCAGGCGATGAACATCTCGATGCCGTAGGCGTAGCCGACCATGCAGCCGGTCAGCAGCATGATCTTGGCCATGTTCTCGAGGTGGCGCATCGTGATGATGTCCTCCATCTCGAACAGGACCCGGCAGATCAGCATCAGGGTCATGACCATGGCGAAGCCGGAGAAGATGGCGCCGGCGACGAAGTAGGGCGGGAAGATCGTCGTGTGCCATCCCGGCAACTGGGCGGTGGCGAAGTCCATCGACACCACGGAGTGGACGGAGAGGACCAGCGGCGTCGCCAGCCCGGCCAGCATCAAGTAGGCCCGCTCGTAGTGGAGCCAGTTGCGGTGCGAGCCGCGCCAGCCCAGAGCGAAGATGCCGTAGGCGATCTGCTTGATCCGCGTCTTGGCGCGGTCGCGGATCGTCGCCAGATCGGGAATCAGGCCGACGTACCAGAACATCAGGGACACGGTGCCGTAGATCGAGACCGCGAACACGTCCCAGATCAGCGGGCTGCGGAAGTTCGGCCACATGTCCATCTGGTTCGGCAGCGGGAACATCCAGTAGGCGACCCACACGCGGCCGACGTGGATTCCCGGGAAGACCAGGGCGCACATGACGGCAAAGATCGTCATCGCCTCCGCCGCGCGGTTGATCGAGGTGCGCCACTTCTGCCGGAAGAGGAAGAGGATCGCGGAAATCAACGTGCCGGCGTGACCGATGCCGACCCAGAAGACGAAGTTGACGATCGCGAAGCCCCAGTTGACCGGGTTGTTCAGGCCCCAGATGCCGGTGCCTTCCCAGAACAGCCAGCCGATCGAGACCCCGAAGAGGCCCAGCATCGCCAGCGACGGCAGGAAGAAGAACCACCAGCCGATCGGCGTCTTGCGCTCGACCGGCACCGCGACCGCTTCCGTCAGGGAACGGAAGTCGTAGCCGCCGACGATCAGCGGCGCACGCCCGGCGACGGGTTCCTGAGTGTTGTCCTGACTCTGTGCCATCGAGGGCCTGGAGATAGGGCGGCTGTGCCCTCAAGGGCCGGCCGGGCCACGAATCGCGCGGAAGCTAACACCCGCCCCTATCGCGGTCAAGGAAACGGACCGTACGGCGCCGCAGGACCGTAGAATGGAACCATGACCTCTCCACCGACTCCATCGCTCCGCCCGGTTCTCGCGGCGGTTCTCGTCCTGTCCTCTCTCTCACTTGCCGGCTGTGGCGACGGTGCGTCCGACGGGGCAGGCGGCGACGCCGCGCCGGCGGCCGAGTCGCCGCCCGCCGAACCCCTGGGCACGAGCGCGATCGCCGGCGTCGTTCGCTTCGACGGCGAGGTGCCGGAGCTCCGGCCGCTCAACATGGATGCCGATCCCGCCTGCGCCGCCAAGCACACGGAGCCGGTCTATCCGGAGATCCTCGCGGTCGACGACCAGGCCGGCCTGGCCAACGTCCTCGTCTACGTCGCCGACAACGTTCCGCAGGGCCCCTACCCGCCGGCGGAGCCGCCCGTGATCGACCAGCAGGGCTGCCGCTACACGCCCCGCGTCGCCGGCATCATGGTGGGCCAGGAACTCAAGGTGCTGAACTCGGACGAGCTGCTCCACAACGTCCACTCGCTGTCCGAGGTCAACCGCCCCTTCAACCGGGCCATGCCGGCAGCCATCAAGCAGGCCACATTCTCTTTCACAGACGAGGAGCCGGCGTTCCGGATCAAGTGCGACGTTCACCCGTGGATGTCGAGCTACGTCGGGGTCTTCAGCCACCCCTACTTCGCCGTCTCCGGGCCGGACGGCTCGTTCGAGATTCCCGGGCTCCCGGCCGGCACCTACACGATCGAGGCCTGGCACGAACGTCTCGGCACGATGCGGTCCGGCGTGACGCTGCTCGACGGGCTCACCGCGACGGTCGATCTCACGTTCAGCCTTCCGGAGTAGCCAGCGTCCTCCAGAGTTCGGCGAGGGCATCGTCCGGGTCGTCGACCTTGATCGTCGTCATGCCGAGCGCCCGCGCGCTCTTCAGGTTCGACCCGATGTCGTCCAGGAACACTGCCTCGCGAGGTTCGACGCCGATCCGGCCGCAGGCCAGGCGGTAGATCGCCGGATCCGGCTTGCGCAGGCCGACGACGCTCGACTCGACGTAGTCGTCGAAGAGCGCCCGGACTTCGGCCCGCATCGCGGCCTCCTCAGCATCCGCGGGCTCCCGTTCCTCCTCGCTGACCCAGTTGTTCGTCAACGCCGCCACGGTGTAGCCGCGGGCGCGCAACCGGCGCAGCGCGTCGATCATCCGCGGCCTGGGCTTCGACTCCTCCGCGATCGCCGCCATCATTTCTTCGGCCGAGAAACGCTCGGCCACCGAGGGATCGGCCGCCCTCACATCGTCGTCGAAGGCGGCGAAGAAGCCCGGCCCCATGACCAGCTCGCCCCGTTCCATCCGCTGCCAGGATCCTCCCGGCCCGGCCGCCACGACGAGGCGGTTGACGAAGTTCTCCTCAATGCCGTTCGCCTGTTCGTAGCGCCGGATGGCGTGCAGCGGGGAGCCGAAGACGACTCCTCCCAGGTCGAAGATGACTGCTCGATAGCCCATGAACACACGTCTCCTGTTATCTCCGCAACGTTGCCGGCAGCGTCAGAGGATTCGCCGGCGTCCGATCGGAGGCGATGAAACCCTCCTCGTTCCAGCGGTAGTCCAGGATGTGGATGCGGGGATCGACGGCGAAGTACCCTCCGTCACCGCGCCGGCGCAGCACACCGTAGTGGAGGTTCGGCTCCACGCTCCATCCGGTCGCGCCGACGGTGCCGATGCGCTGTCCGCGGCTGACCGATTCGCCCGCTCGCACCTCTGTCGTATCCAGGTGCCCGAACAGGGTGATGAATCGGTCGCCATGCCGGATTCCCACGATCCGCCCGTAGCGAACCCAGGAACGGCCCAAAGCAGCGCCCCGCCCCGCATAGGTCACGCGACCGGCCGCGGTGGCCAGCACCGGAGCCCCGGCGGAAGCCGCGAGATCGATGCCGTAGTGGAACTCCTCAACGCCCGTCACCCGGTTCCGCGCCTGTCCGAACGGGCCGACGAGGACGAAGTCGTCGCCCCGGAGCGGAACCGCGGACGGCGTCGACTCGACGAGTCCGGGCTCGGCTCGTTCGACCTCGAAGGCCGCCTCCAGACGGCCCTCGATGCGCCCGGTCACTCGTTCCACGTCTTCCTCGACGCCTGACTCGATCAGCACCACCTCGCCCTGCTGCAGGGTGAGGGCGGGTTCCTCCAGGACGTCGACGGCCTCGCCGCATCCTTCGTTCGCTGGCGCCCCGACACCGTAGGCCAGGATGATCTTGCACAGTCGACTATCCAGCTCCGATGCCAGTTGGCGGACCTCCGAGTAGCGTTCGGCCAATGCCTCGAAACGGGCCGCCAGTCGCCTGTGTTCCTCGAACACCTCGACCTGCTCGGTCCTTGAGAACTGGGAGCGCACGACGACCGGCGCGACGAGAGCGGCATTGACCACGAGGGAACCAACGAGGATCAGCGCCGCCAACCCGAGCCGGAGCCTCGCGAAGGTCACACCGAAGTAGCGCACGCGGCCGCGCGGGCCGTGGATCTGGAGGTTCCCGAGACGAACGCTGCCGTCGACGGAAGGCTCAGGCATCGAACCGGCCCGCTCCCCGGCCAGCCAGACGGCCGAACACCGCGCCCGCCGTCAGCCCCGAACCGCCCGGGTAGTTGTCATAGAACAGGCCGCCGACGAGTTCGCCCGCGGCGAACAGACGCGGAATCGGCCGGCCGTCTTCGTCGAGCACCCTGGCGCGCCGATCGATCGAGAGGCCCCCGAACGTGAACGTGATGCCGCAGGTCACCGCGAAGGCCTCGAACGGCGGCTCCTCGATCGGGTTGGCCCAATTCGACTTGTTCAGGGCTAGGCCGCGGGTCGAGCGGCCATCGCGGAAGCTGGGGTCGAAGCGCACTTCCCGACGCACCGCGACGTTGAACTCGCCGACCGTCCGCAGGAACGCTTCGGCGTCCACGCCCTCGAGGCGCTCGGCGAGTTCCGGCAGCGAGTCGGCTTCGACCCGCGTTGCGTGCCGTTTTCGGTACTCGTCCCGCAGCAGGTGGGCGACCCGCGCATCGAACACCTGCCAGGCAAAACGTCCCGGCTGCTCCAGCACCTCGCGGCCGTACCTGGCGTAGGTGTAGTTCCGGAAGTCCGCGCCCTCGTCCAGAAACCGCTCTCCCCTCGCGTTGACGACGATGCCGAGCGGATAGCTGTGCTTCTGGTAGTGGTGACGGACCTCGAGATTGCCGACCTCAGGCGCGTTCAGATCCCACGCCACGGCGTGACAGCCGGACCACTGTCCGGCCCTTCCGGCGCCGGCTTCAAGGGCCATGCGGATGCCACAGCCTTCGTTGTAACGGCTGCCCCTGACCTTGGCCTTTTCCCAGCCTTCGCCGAGGTAGCGGCGTCGCCAGTCACGATTCGCCTCGAAGCCGCCGCTGGCGAGGACGACGCTGTCGGCCTCGAGGACGCTGTGAACCGACGCCTCCTCGACCTCGACCCCGCACACGGCGCCCTCCTCTACGCACAGGCCCACCGCCCGGCAACCGTAGCGCGTCTCGATGCCTGCCTGCTCGGCCGCCCGCTCGAGGGCCGCCACCAGACCGGGGCCGCCTCCCCGCGCCTGCAACGTCAGACCGCCCCAGAACCGGCGCTTGCCATCGACCTCGAACGCCTGACCCGCGTAGAGCGGAACGAACTCGACCCCCTGTCGTCGCATCCAGCGCAGCGTCCGGCGGCTCTCCCCCACCAGGATCTCGACCAGGTCGGGATTCGCTCGACCGCCGCCGGTCCGTTCGAGGTCCTCGACGAATCGCCGCGCCGGGTAGGTTCCGAAGTCGCTGGCCTCGACCTCCTCCTCGGTCAGGGCGGCCACCTCGAGCAGATCGTCGATTCCCTGGTAGGCGAAGCGCATCGCCGCCATCGTGAAGCGGCTGTTTCCTCCCCGCTCGGCCCGCGGCGCACGCTCCAGCACCGTCACCGACGCGCCCTCCTCCCGGGCCGCGAGGGCGGCGCACAGCGCCGCGTTGCCGGCGCCGACGACGACCACGCGCCGCTTGACTGCTGCTCGCTCTTCCATCAACTCCCCTCGTCCGGCGCCGAACCCGGGTAGCGTAGCCGCCCGAAACCCGGGGGGATACTCACGATGGACGACTCGAACAGCAAGAACGACAGCGCGCGCGCCGATTCCCGCTTTGCCGGAAAGGTCGCGGTCGTGACCGGCGCCGCCGGCGGTTTCGGCCGCGCCATCGCACGAAGGCTCGCCGAAGAAGGCGCAGCCGTCGCGCTCGCGGACATCGATTCGGCTAAGGGGAAAAGGACGACGACCCAGCTCGCCAGGCGCGGCGCCAGGGTTCTCTTCGAGACGGTGGACGTGTCGAGGGGTGACGACGTGAAGCGCCTGATGGAGCGGACCTGCGGCGCGTTCGGCGGCATCGACATCCTTGTCAACAACGCGGGCTACTGCCACCGGGCCCGGCCGCTCTGGAAGCTCGCCGAAGCCGACTACGACCGAGTCTTCGAGGTGAACACGAAGAGCGTCTACCTGGGCGTGGTGCACGGCGTGCCGCGGCTGCTCGAACGCGGAGGCGGCGTGATCGTGAACACGGCGTCGATCGGCGCCGTCCGACCGCGACCGCTGATCACCGCCTACAACGCGACGAAGGGGGCCGTGATCACCCTGACCCGGGGGCTGGCGACGGAACTCGCGCCCCATGGCATTCGCGTCAACGCGGTCAACCCCGTCGCCGCCGACACCGACTTCATGAAGGGCCCCTCAGGGGGACGGAAGCTGGACGACGCCGGACGCGACGTCCTTCAGAAGACGATCCCGTTGGGCCGGCTCGCTGAACCCGCCGACGTTGCCGCCGCCGTCGCCTACCTCGCCTCAGACGACGCAGCCTTCCTCACCGGCGTCTGCCTCGACATCGACGGAGGCCGCAGCATCGGCTAGGGCGGACCCTCCGGCTACGACAGTTCGATCACCCGGCCGCCAACCACGGTGCCGGCTGGCGCGCCGCGGAGCTCCCAGCCCGCGAACGGCGTGTTCCGCGACCTGCTCCGGAACGTCGCCGGATCGACTTCGACCTCGCGCTCGAGGTCGATCAGGGTCACGTCGCCAGGCGACCCGGGCGCGAGGCTGCCCCCGGGCACGCCGAGGATCCTCGCCGGCGCAGTCGACAGCAGTTCGACCAGACGCGCGAGGCCGATCACGCCCTGGCTCACCAGCCGGTCCAGGCAGAGGCTGAGCGTCGTCTCAAGCCCGATGATGCCGTTCGGCGAGGCGACGAAGTCGAGTTCCTTCTCGTCCGGATGGTGAGGAGCGTGATCGCTCGCGATCGCGTCGATCGAGCCGTCGGCGAGGCCCCCGACCAGAGCCTCGCGGTCGGCGGCGCTTCTCAGCGGCGGGTGCATCTTGAAGTTCGGGTCCAGCCCCGAGTCGAAGACGTCCTCGTCCGTCAGCAGCAGGTGATGGGCCGAGACCTCGCAGGTGACCCGGTGACCATCGGCTCTGGCCGCCCGGATCAGGTCCAGGCTGCGCGCGGTCGACATGTGCGCCAGGTGGTAGCGGCCGCCGGTATCAGCGGTCAGGAGGAGGTCGCGGGAGACCATGACGTCGTCCGCGGCGCCGGGAATCCCCTCGACACCGAGCCGCGTCGAGAAGCGTCCCTCGTGCATGACGCCGTCGCCCGAGAGCGCCAGTTCCTCGGCGTGCTGGATGACCGGCAGGTCGAAGTGCCGGGCGTATCGCAGCGCCTGGCGCATGAGGGCGGCGCTCCAGACCGGACGGCCATCGTCCGAGACCGCAACCGCTCCGGCCCGCCGCTGGGCCCCGAACTCCGTCAACTCTCGGCCCTCCAGCCCCCGGCTGACCGCCGCGATCGGGTACACGCGGGCCCAGCCCGCCCGCTCCGCATGCTTGAGCATGAACTCCGTCAAAGACGGATCGTCGTTCACCGGCTCCGTGTTCGGCATGCAGGCGACGGCCGTGAACCCGCCCGCCGCCGCCGCCAGCGTGCCGGTCTCGATCGTCTCCTTGTACTCCTGGCCCGGCTCCCGCAGGTGGACGTGCATGTCGATCAGGCCGGGCGCGACCACCAACCCGGCGGCGTCGAGCTCACCCACACCGTCGGGAGGGTCGGTGGCGGGGCCACATGCCGTCACCCTGCCGCCCTCGATCAGGATGTCAGCCGGGCCGTCGAGTTCCTGGGTCGGATCGACAACCCGGCCCCCGCGAATCACCAGCGATCCGCTCATGGCATGGTTCCGTCCGCTCCGCTCTTCGCGCCGGCCAGCAGGTAGAGCACCGCCATCCGCACCGCGACGCCGTTCGCCACCTGCTCGAGGATCACCGACCAGGGTCCGTCGGCGACGTCGCTGGCGATCTCGATGCCGCGGTTGATCGGTCCCGGATGCATGATGATCGCTTCGTCCCTTGCGCCCCGCAGGCGCTCGGCGGTGAGTCCGAAGAACTCGAAGTACTCCCGTTCGGAGGGAAAAGAGGCCCGCGCCTGGCGCTCCAGTTGCACCCGCAGCATCATCACGACGTCGGCGCCCTCGATCGCCTCCTCCAGCGAGTAGACAACCCTGGCGCCGAGCGACTCCGGCTCTTCCGGCATCATCGTGCGGGGACCGGCGACCGTGACGTCGGCGCCCAGTCTGGTCAGGCACAGAACGTTCGAGCGCACCACCCGGCTATGGGCCACATCGCCGACGATGGCGATCTTCAGGCCCTCCACCCGACCCTTCCGGCGGCGGATCGTGAAGGCGTCGAGCAGCGCCTGGGTGGGATGCTCGTGAGCGCCGTCGCCGGCGTTGATTACCCCGGCCGCGATGCGTTCGGCCAGCGCGTGCGGCACCCGCGGATGGGCGTGCCGGATGACGACGAGATCCGGCGCCATCGCCTCCAGGTTGCGGGCCGTGTCCAGCAGCGTTTCGCCCTTGGACAGGGACGAGGAGGAAGTCGAGAAGTTGATGTTGTCCGCCGAGAGCCGCTTCTCGGCGATCTCGAAACTGGAACTCGTGCGGGTCGACGGCTCGAAGAACAGGTTGATGACCGTCTTGCCCCGCAGGGTCGGCACCTTCTTGATCGGCCGCGCGGCTACTTCGACGAACGACTCCGCGGTGTCGAGGACGTGGAGGATCTCGGCCGTGGACAACTCGGCGACCCCCAGCAGGTCGCCGCGCTGCCAGACCGGTTCGCTCACCCCTCGCGCTCGAGCAGCTCGACCATCTCCTTGCCACCGTCGGTGGCGGCGTAGGAGACCTTGATCACTTCGGTGTCCGTCGTCTGCACGTGTTCACCGACGCAGTCGGCGTGGATCGGCAATTCCCGGTGGCCCCGGTCGATGAGCACCGCCAGGCGAATCGCCCGCGGCCGGCCGTAGTCCATGATCAGGGCGTCCATCGCCGCCCGGATCGTGCGGCCGCTGTAGAGAACGTCGTCGCAGAGCACGACGATCCGGTCGTCGATCGCGACCGGCATCACGCTCTCCTTGACCACGGGCTGCGGCGCGATCGTCGAGAGATCGTCCCGGTAGAGCGTGATGTCGAGCACGCCGACCGGCACGGCGACGTCTTCCGTGCGCTTGATCTCGGCCGCGATGAAGTCGGCCAGGGGCACGCCGCGGGTGCGCACGCCGACCAGCATCAGCGAGTCGGTTCCCCCCGCGCGCTCGACCACCTCCAGCGCCATCCGGCGCATCATCCGCGCCATCTGCGGCGCATCGAACAGCATCCTCTTGACCGTCAACGCACTCACCGCCGCGGCAGCGTATCAGCGGCTCGGCGGCGACGCCACATGTTGTGGACTCAAACTCGTGCCGGTACAACCACTTGTGACTTATGCATGAACCCTGTTATGTTCCCCAAAGCTCAACCAGCCGGTTCCAGCCACACGCCGCCGCAACACGCACGATGCTCAAACTCGAGAGCCTTGAAGTCAACGGCTTCAAGACCTTCGTCGATCCGGTAACGAGCCGGTTCGCCCGCGGCATCACGGCGATCGTCGGACCGAACGGCTGCGGCAAGAGCAACCTGGCAGAGGCCATCACCTGGGTGCTCGGCGAGCAGAGCGCGAAGTCGCTTCGCGGCACTTCCATGGAGGAAGTCATATTCAACGGGAGCGGCCAGCGCAAGCCCTTGGGGATGGCCGAGGTCAGCCTCACCTTCCTCACCGACGGCAGCGTCGAGAACGCCGAGGACGGCCGCATCACGATCGGGCGTCGGATCTTCCGCGGCGGCGAGGGCCAGTACCGCTTGAACGACCGGGTGGCCCGGCTCAAGGACATCCGCGACATCCTGATGGACACGGGTCTGGGCATCCGCGCCTACTCCGTGATCGAGCAGGGGCGGATCGGGATGATCCTCTCCGGCAAACCCCAGGAACGCCGCAAGCTGATCGAGGAAGCGGCCGGGATCACCCGCTACAAGAACCGCAAGCGGCTCGCCAGCCTGAAGCTCGAGGACGCGACCGCCGACCTGCTCCGGCTCGACGACATCATTTCCGAGGTCGAGCGCCGTCTCCGCTCTCTCAAGAGGCAGGCGAACGCCGCCCGGCGCCACCGCGAACGCCGGGACGCCTACCGTGAACTGCTCGACGCCGTGCTCCTGGCGCGCTGGGTGAAGCTCCAGGGCGAGCTCGAGGAACTCGGGTCGGCTCTGGGACAGGAGGCAGACCGCGAAGCGGAGCTCCTGGCCGAGATCGCCCGCGGCAACGCGGCACTCGCCGAAAGCCGCCAGGCCATCGACGCACGCACCGAAGAGGCCGTCCGCTCGCACGAACGTCAGGCCGCCCTGCTGGCAACGATCGAGGGGCGCCGGGAACTGATCAAGGGCGCTCGTGCTACCCGAGCGGAGATCGCCGAGAGGCTCGAGGCGGGCGCCCGCGATGCGGAGAACCGGCGCCGCGAACTGTCGAAGGCCGAAGAGGCGCTCGCGGTCCTCGCCGGACGCCGGCAGATGTTCCTCTCCGAGCGCGAAGAGGCGCTGGCGAAGGTCCACGAGGACCGTCGGCGAATCGACGAGGCCGATACAGAAATCGAGGATGCGCGCAGGCGACATCGGGATCTGCTCGAAGAACAGGCGGCATCGCGGGTAGGGATCGACGACCTGCGAAGTAGTCTGGTCGCCGAACGCATCGCCAGTGAGAAGGCGGTCGATCGCCGCGACCGCGCCGAAAAGACGCTCGAACGCAGCCAGGAGGCGCTCCGCTCGATCGACGGCGACGTCAGAGACGTTGGCGCCAAGGTAGAAACGCTGGACGTCGCCCTGGCGACCGAAACCAAGGCCGCCCAGCGGGCCGCCGCGGCCCTCGATGCAAGCCGGAACCGGCGGCAAACCGCCCAGGCCGAACTGGAAACGCGCCGCGAGGAGCTGGTCGAAGCCCAGAAGCGGGCGGCCGTTCTCCGGGAGCTCGGTCAGCGAGACGAGGAACTGCGAGCCGGGATCCGCGGCGCGCTGCTCGAGTTGGGGATCTCGGAGCCCCGCTTCCTCGGCGACGAAGTGAACGTACCGGCGGGCTGGGAAGACAGCCTGGACCTCTTCCTCGGTCCGCTGCGCAATGCGATCCTGGCACCCTGCGACGAAGACGCGGTGGCCATTGCCAGTGCCCTCGCCGGCTTCGACCACCAGGTCACGCTTCTCCGGCCGGCTGATTCGACGAAGCCCCTTCCGGAACTCACGGCACTCGGGGAACTCGACGATCCGGAGATCGTCGGCGACGTGTGGACCGCGCTGGGCCTCCCCGAGGATCTGCGCGCCTCGCTCCAGCCCGGCTGTCTCGTGGAAAACCCTGAGGCGGCGGAACGCCTGGCGGCGGACAACCCGGGCATCGCCTTCCTGTGCCGGGATCGGCTCTGGATCGAGGCCGGCCGCGTGACCGTCCGCGGCGAGAGCGCGGCACCGGGCGCCCTGGGCCGCCAGCGCGAACTCGACGCCCTCGTAGGACGTATCGACGAACTCGAGGAACGCTGCGCGGCGCTGAGTCGGGACATCGATGCCGCCGCCGACAGCGTCCGCGACGCCGGCCTGGAAGGTCGACGGATCGAGCAGGCGGCGGCCGAGCTACGGGAACAACTGGCCGTCGCCAAGGCCCGGCTCCAGGACATCACCGAGCGACGCGCCGTGCAGGCCCGGGAGAGCGCGGCCGCCGAGACCGAGCGCGACGAGCTGATCCGCGGAATCGCCGAGACGGAGAGCCGGCAGGCCCGGATCCAGGCCGACATCGGGGCCCGCGAGACGGTACATCGCAGTCTGGAACGGGCAGTGCAGGAAGCCGCCGCCGCCGTCGAACGGGCCCGGGGAGAACGCGAGGAGCACGTCACCGCGGGCGCCGGACGCCAGGGCCAACTCGAGCTGATCGAGGAGCGCTCCGCCACCGATCGGAACGAGACGGAGAGGCTCGAGGGACGAATCGCGACCCTGCGCGAGGCCGATGACGAGTGGCTGGCGGAGCAGGAGCGGCTGCGGGGGCGCCTCGTCGAACTCGAGGAGGCATCCACCCGGGCGCGGCGGGAACTCGACGACGCCCTGGCCGAGCGGACGAGCGCCAGAGACGAAGCGACCGGCGCCCAGGAAGCACTCGCGGCGGAGCGTGATCGCGGGCGCGCTCTGGACGACCGAATGCGCGACCTCGGCGGCCGGCGCGACGAACTGCGTGACAGGATCGAGGACCTGCGGGTGCGGCAGGCGGGCCTGCGCCAGGACGCCGAACACCTGGAACGGGAGTACCGCGAAGAGTTCCGGCGGGAACTTGCCGGGCAGGAAGCGCGGGAGACGCAGGACGGCGAGGCCTCCGACCTCGAAACGATGACCGAGGAGCTCGAACGCCGGCGCAGCCTGCTGGAGCGGATGGGCCCGGTCAACGTCCTGGCCGCCGACGAGTACGACGAGCAGGAAGAGCGCCACACCTTCCTGGCCGGACAACGCGCCGACGTGGCGTCCTCGGTCGAGAGCCTGAAGCGCACGATCCGCGACCTCGACGGGACCTCCTCCGAGCGCTTCGTCGCCACCTTCAGCGAGGTCAACGAGAACTTCGGGCGGACCTTCACCGAACTCTTCCGCGGCGGCGACGCGGAAATGCGCCTGATGGACGAGGAGGATCCGCTGGACTGCGGCATCGAGATCACCGCCCGGCCGCCGGGCAAGCGGGCCCAGAACATCATGCTGCTCTCGGGCGGGGAAAAGGCCCTGGCGGCGATCGCCCTGCTGTTCGCCCTCTTCCAGACCAAGCCATCGCCTTTCTGCATCCTCGACGAGGTCGACGCGCCGCTCGACGACGCGAACATCCTGCGCTTCGTCGACATGCTGGAACGGATGTCGAAGGAGACGCAGTTCCTCGTCATCACCCACAACAAGCTGACGATGCAGGTCGCGAGCACGCTCTACGGAGTCACGATGGAGGAACGCGGGGTCTCGAAGATCGTCGGCGTCGACGTCGACGAGATGCACCCCGAGCGCCAGTTGGCCACCGCCTGACTGCTGGTAACCTGAACGCGATGAAGCGTTCAGTCCTCCCCTGTCTCGTCCTTCTGCCCGCGGTGGTTGCTGCCGCGCCCGCGACGGCCGCCGACCGCGGCGCGCCGACCTTCTATGCGGACGTGCTGCCGGTGCTCCAGATGCACTGCCAGGACTGTCACCGCCCGGCAGGAGCCAACTATGGCGGGATGAGGGCGCCGATGGGGCTCACCACCTACGCCGAGGTACGGCCCTGGGCCCGGTCGATCGCCCGCACGGTCGCCGCCCGGGAAATGCCGCCATGGGACGCTCATCCTCAGCACGACGGCACGTTCGCGAACGAACGGGTGCTCAACGAGGCCGAGATCGAGATCCTGGTCAACTGGGCCGGCAGCGGCGCCGAACCCGGCGACGCCGCCGACGCTCCGCCTCCGCGCGAGTTTCCGAGCACCGGCGGCTGGGTCGTAGGCGAGCCCGACCTCGTCGTGACGATGCCCGAGCCCTACTTCGTCGAGGACGATGTCGAAGACCTCTACGCGGCGTTCTCCTACGTTCTGACCGAAGAAGACCTGCCGGAGGACCGCTGGGTGGTCGCCTTCCAGTGCAAGCCGGACAGCGAGATCATCCATCACTTCAACCTCCACCTGCTGGCGCCGGACGAGAACGGCGAATTGCCGCCGCCGCCCGCGTTCCCTAACCAGGATCAGATCGCCCCGTCACCGGAGAACGCGGGCAACTACATGGGCGGCGTCTCTTCCGGCAGCGACGCCAACCGCTACCCGGAGGGCTACGGCTTCCTGCTGAGGAAGGGCTCGCGGGTGACCTTCGACATCCACTACCACAAGGAACCCGGCGAAGGGACCGGCGTGTGGGACCAGTCGTCGATCGGCTTCATCTTCGCCGATGAACCCGTCGAGCGTTCGCTCGGTTCCGGGCTCCGGCCGATCATGAACTTCACCTTCGCGATTCCGCCGAACGACGGCAACTACCAGGTGGGCCCCTACTCCACGGTCGCCCGGCGGGACTCCGACATCATCGCGCTCATGCCGCACATGCACATGCGCGGGAAGGCCGCGCGCTTCGAGGCGTTCTACCCCGACGGCACCACCGAGGTGCTGCTGGAGGTGCCCGAGTTCGACTTCTCCTGGCAGACGGTCTACTACTACGACCGGATGAAGCGCATCCCCAAGGGCACCCGAATCGAGTACACCGCCTGGTACGACAACTCGCCCGAGAAGGCGGCCCGCTACGGCTTCGACTCGAATCGCACGGTCCGCTTCGGCCAGCCCTCCACCGACGAGATGATGATGGGCTTCATGATGAGCGCCGCCGTTCCCGAGGAGTAGCAGTAGCCGAAAGCCGGTGCGCGGTGACGAGAAAGCCGCCGGCAATCAGGAGTCCCAGTAACTCGCGGCTGTGCTCGATGTACATCCGGCTCGCCGACATCGGGGCCCACAGGTCGCTGGTCGGACGGTTCAGCAGCCAGTCGATGAACCCCGGGAGCGTCAGCACGACGCCCGCCGCCGTGACCGCGGCGAGCGCCAGAAAGACGCCGCGGGGCAGCGGCCGGTAGCCGGCGATCGTGCAGGCGCACGCGATCGCGGCGTAGTAGGTCACCCAGATCAGCGGATCCGGGTCGTTGACCTGCAGCAGGGCGAAGACGAGCATCGCCAGGCCGAGCAGCAGGGGCAGGAATCGGGGACTCGAGCGGCGCCGCGGGGACTGCATCGCGGCGAGCCTAACCCGCCAGGAGCACCGCATTCCCGCGTGGACGTTCGTCATTGCGTTCATCGTGTTCAGTCTTGACAAAACAAACCGGATGATTCAACATCTCTGACTCATGACCGTCTCCGAACCAACTCCTTTGCCAGACCGGTCCGCCGAGCCCACGGCGGCGGCCGACCTCAGCCTGCACGCCGCTGAGGAGCGCTTCATCGAAGCGATGGGCCTGATGCACGAGGAGGATCGCCTGCCCCGGATCGCCGGCCGCCTCGTCGGTCTGCTCATCCTCTCGCCCGACCCCGTCCGCTTCGACCATCTCGCCGAGCGCCTTCGGGTCAGCCGCGCCAGCATCAGCACGAACACCCGCCTGCTGGAGAACATGGGGGTCATCCAGCGCGTGACCCGCCCGGGCGACCGCCGCGACTACTTCCAGATCAACCAGGAGCCCGGCCTCTTGCTGCGGATCGTCGATCGCTTCCGCGCACGGCAGGCCAGCGCCGAGGAGATGAAACAGGCGCTCCTTCCCGAGCCGGGCGCCGGCGGCATCGTCGCCGAGCGCCTGGACTGGTTCATCCGCTTCTACTCGACTCTCGCCGACAGCCTCAACTCCGTGCTCGCGGCGATGGCGAGCCGCGACGGCAACTCCAGACCCGGCCCTGCGTAGACGACGCCAACGGAAACGACTCATGGCCCTGTTTCAGCAATCGAAGAAAGGCGTAGCCGCCAGGCGCCGCAGCCGGATCAGTCGCCCGCAGATCGCGGGGCTTGCCGTCGCGGGCCTCGTGCTCGTAGCGGCCGCCGTGTTCGCCTTCGGCCTCGGGTCCCAGGCTCGCGCCGGCGGCCAGGCGGGCGACGCGCAGATGGCGCAGGCCGTGCCCGTGCGCGCGGTCGCGGCGCGCCGCGGACACCTCTCCGTGCGCACCGCCTACTCGGGCGAACTCGTGGGCGAGGTTTCCGACATCTCGCCTCAGGTTTCGGGGCTCCTGGTCGACGTGCCGGCACGAATCGGCCAGCGGGTCGCCGCGGGCACGGTGCTCGCCGTGATCGCGGATGTCGAAGTGAGGAACCAGCTCCAGGAGGCACGCGGCCAGCTCGGTGTCGCCGAGGCGAACCGCGATCGCGCCGCGGCCGAACTCGTCGGCGTCGAGGCCGACTACGAGAGGGCGATGGAACTCTACGACCAGGGTCTCCTCTCCGAGCAGGAGCAGCAACAGGTCACCTCCCAGTACGCGACGACGAAGGCGAACCTGGCCGCCGGCGAGGCCCAGGTTCAGCAATCCGCCGCCCGCGAGGCGCTGCTCGCCGAGCAGTTCGCCAACACCCGCGTGCGGGCGCCGTTCGACGCGGTCGTCTCGGACCGCTACCTGGACCGCGGCGCCCTGGTCCAGCCCGGCACGCCGATTCTCCGCCTGGTCGAGGAAGCGCCGCTCCTGGTCCAGTTCCGGGTTCCGGAACGCGATCTTGCCGCGGTCCAGACCGGCGCCGACTTCGACGTGGCCACCGAAGCCACGGGCGAACGGACATTCTCCGGCATCGTGCGCCGGGTCGCCGGCGAGGTGCGCCGCAACGACCGCACCGTGCTCGTCGAGGGCGAGCTGGCCGAGACGGACGACCTGCTCCTGCCGGGCATGTACGCCGACGTCTCCGTCAGCCTCCGCGACCTCGACAACGCCCTGATCGTGCCGGGCACCGCCCTGCTGGAACGCGTGGCGATGGACGG
This sequence comes from Holophagales bacterium, assembly GCA_009836625.1. GTDB lineage: Bacteria > Acidobacteriota > Thermoanaerobaculia > Multivoradales > Multivoraceae > Multivorans. Next base: position 126,554 of record VXVC01000004.1, on the reverse strand, counting down.
CGCGCGTTCCACCGGCGTCATGGTGCCGGTCGACGGCCTCGCCCAGTGGCGCGCGGTCACCGTCGCGGGCCGCTCCGGGGAGTACAGCGCGATCGCCGGCCCGATCGAAGCCGGCGAACTCGTCCTGACGATGGGCCACAACCAGTTGGGCCACGGCGCGCCCGTACGGGTGGTCCGCAACGAGCCCCAGCCATCGGTAGCACAGCCCTCCCCCACCGGCGCCGCTGGATTCTGAGGCCGACGTTGAATCTCCCCCGTCTCTCCGCCAACCGCCCGGTGGGCGTGACCATGCTCTACGTCTGCGTCGTCGTGCTCGGGCTCGTTGCCGTGCGCCAGCTCGCCGTCGACCTGATGCCCGAGGTCGACATGCCCCGGATTTCGATCACCACGACCTACGAGGGCGTGGCGCCGGAGGAGATGGAGAGCCTGATCACCCGGCCGGTCGAGCAGGCGCTGTCCACCGTCACCGGCCTCGACCAGCTGAACTCCATGTCCGCGGAGGGCATGAGCAGCATTCAGGCCCAGTTCGACTGGGGCGTCGACCTGAACGAAGTCGTGAACGACATCCGCGAGCAACTCGACTTCGTGCGCGGCATGCTGCCCGAAGACGCCTCCGAACCGACCCTGTTCAAGTTCAACCTCTCCGACATGCCGGTCGTTTTCCTGGGCCTGTCGGGCACGGGCGACGCGCGCCAGGTCCGTCACATGGCGGAACAGACGATCAGCCGGCGGCTGGAGCGCCTGCCCGGCGTCGCCTCGGTGGATATCCAGGGCGGCCGCGTACGGGAGATCCAGGTCCAGCTCGCCGCCGACAGGATGGCCGCTCTCGGAATCACGCCGAGCGAAGTCACCAGCGCCCTGTCCCGCGAGAACCGCAACGTCTCGGCCGGCGACATGCTGGAGACGGGGCGCGAGGTCCTCATCCGCGCGATCGGCGAGTTCGAGCGCAAGGTGGACGTCGAAAACACGATCGTCGCCATCCGCGACGGCAGGCCGATCCTGGTGCGGGATGTCGGGCGGGTCGACGACGGCATCCGCGAGATGACGAACGAGCTGTGGATCAACGGCGATCCGGGCATGCGGATGTACGTGATGAAGCAGTCCGGCTCCAACACGGTCGAGGTCGTGGACCGGTTGAAGCGGGAGATCGACGCGATCAACCGCGACTACGCCGGCCGCGCCGAGATCACGATCCTCATGGACGGCGCGGAGTTCATCCGCCAGGCGGTCAACAACGTCCAGTTGGGGGCCCTGTTCGGTGCCGCGCTGGCGGTGCTCGTGCTGATGTTCTTCCTGCGCGACATGCGGGCGACCCTGATCGTCGGCGCGGCGATTCCCATTTCGGTGCTGGCGACGGTCGCCCTGATGTACTTCAACGGCTTCACGCTGAACGTGATCTCCCTGGCGGGCATCGCGCTCGGCGTCGGCATGCTGGTCGACGGCTCGATCGTCGTGCTCGAGAGCATCTACCGCCGGCTCCACGAGGGCGAACGTCCCACCGCGGCGGCGATCGCCGGCACGAACGAGGTGGCGATGGCGATCGCCGCCGGAACGCTGACCACCGTGGCCGTCTTCCTGCCGGTGGTCTTCATTTCCGGGTTCGCCGGCATCTTCTTCAACCAGTTGGCGATCACGGTCAGCTTCGCCCTGCTCTGCGCGCTGTTCGTCGCCCTCACGCTGATTCCGGCCGCCGCCGCCCGCTGGCTGCGGGAGGTGCCGAAGAGCCGCCAGGTGACGGACGAGTGCGTCGCCGCCCTCGGGCCGGTCGACATGGCCTACGGCCGGATGATCGAGTGGGCCCTCGGCAGGCCCGGCCTGGTGATGGCCACGGCCGTCGTGCTCCTGCTCGGGTCCTTCGCCCTGGTGCCCATCATCGGTCTCGAGCTGATGCCCGAGAGCGATGAGGGCCAGCTCAACATGAGGGTCGAGATGCCCGTTGGCGCCCCCCTCGAGGCCACCACCGGAACGATGAAGGAGATCGAAGACCGGGTCGAGAGCGCGCTCAGACCGGGCGAACTCGACAGCCTGATCACCACCGCCGGCCCTGAGAGCTGGTGGCGGCCCGCCCAGTCCAACCAGGGCACGATGGAGGTCATGCTCACCCCGCTGACCGATCGAAGCCGCGGCCAGGAGGAGATCCTCGCGTCGATCCGCCATGCCGTCGCCGACGTCCCGGCGGCCCAGATCCAGCTGTTCGCGTCGTCGAACAACATGATGATGCGGATGATGCGCGGCGGCCAGGACGCCCGTCTCGTGGTCGAGATCCGCGGCCACGACCTGGAGCAGGGCAACGACCTCGCCCGGCGCGTGATCGATGCGATGGCCTCGGTCCCCGGGGTCGTTCACCCGCGGCTAGATCGCGAATCCGGCCAGCTCGAGCGAACCCTGCGGGTCGATCGCGCCCGCCTCGCTGAACTCGGCCTCAACGGCAGCCAGGTCGCCGACGCCGTCGAGCACTACGTCCTCGGACGGGTGGCCACCAAGTTCCGCGACCAGGGCGACGAGTTCGACATCCGGGTCCAGCTCCAGCCGGAGGATCGGCTGCGCATCGAGCAGTTGCCGCAGCTCCCCATCGTCACTCCGCGCGGTGACATCGTGCCCCTGGGTTCGGTCGCCAGCATCAATCCGGGAGAGGGGCCCCTGTCCATCAACCGCGAGAACCAGGAACGCTACATGCAGGTCCTCGCCGGCATTGACGGCAGGCGGTTCAGCGACGTGGCGAGCGAGGTCGAGGCCGCGCTGGCGCGGGTCGAGACGCCCTACGGCTTCACCATCGAGATGGGCGGCGAGCTGGAAGAACAGCGCCAGGTCTTCGTGGAGCTTCTGATCGGCGTGCTGCTCGCGGTCTTCCTCGTCTACACGGTGATGGCGGTCCAGTTCGAGTCCCTGGTCCAGCCCCTGGTCATCATGACCGCGGTGCCGTTCTCATTGCTCGGCGTGCTGCTGACCCTGGCGGTCACCGGCACGACCCTGAACATGAACTCCTTCCTCGGCCTCGTCGTCCTGGTCGGCATCGTGGTTAACAACGCGATCGTCCTGGTCGACAACGTGAACCGCATGCGCCGGGACGTCGGCTGCACGCTCCACGAGGCTCTGATCCGCGGTTCGCGCCGCCGCCTGCGACCGATCCTGATGACGACGCTGACCACCGCCCTCGGCCTGCTGCCGCTGACCCTCGGAATCGGCGAAGGCTCCGAACTCCAGGCGCCGCTGGCGCGGGTCGTCGTCGGTGGCCTGCTCGCCTCGACGCTGATCACCCTGATCTTCGTGCCCTCGCTCTATCTGCTGGTCGAACGCGGGCGGGAACGGCGACGGGCCATCCGCGGCCGGCGGAAAGCGGCGCGGAAGGCCGGCGTGCATTTCCCCCAAGCCGCGCCGGCGATGCAGCGATCACGGGTTCAGGCCTGAACGCGGACCAGACTCACTCGCCGCCGCCCCAGCGGTACTGCAGCCGGGCGTAGTAGTACCCGCCGCTGACGTCGAACGGCGCGCGGGTGCTGTAGAGGTTGCCCAGCCGGGTCGGCGTCGGGTTGCCCTTGCCGGTTTCGCCCAGGGCGTTGCGGGCGCCGATCGCCAGGCGGGCGCCGTCCCGCAGCGGAATGCCGACCTCGGCGTCCAACAGGTACACGCCGCTGAAGTCGACGGCGATGAACGGGTCGTACCAGCCGTCGTAGTAGCCGAGCCGCGCGAGCAGCTCGACCGGCTGCCGGGTCGCGGTGTGACGGCCCAGTTCGTGGTGCAGCGTCGCGTTCCAGCGCACGCCCGGCAGGGCCTCCTCCAGCTCGCGGATGCGCTGCCGGTCCAGGGTCAGCGGGTTGAAGTCCACGACCTCGGTCGAGGTCACGTTGAGCGCGAGGTCGAGCGTCGTGTGCCCGCCGGCCTGGGGCGGCCGCCAGGTGACGACCAGGTCCAGGCCCTCGGTGCGGGTCTCGAAGTCGTTGGCGAAGAAACGGAAGTTCGTGATGTTGGCGGCGCTGGTGATGCCTTCCGCCAGCAGTTGCTCTACCTCGAAGGGCTGAAGAGCGAACAGGCCGGTGACCCCCAGGCGATCGCTCACGTCGACGCGGAACACGTCCGCCGTGAGCGTCAACGGACCGCGCTCGAGGACCGCGCCGGCGGCCAGGTTGACCGACTTCTCCGCGTCGAGCGCCTTGCCTCCGCGTAGCTCCGCCACCCTGGAGGCCGGCGGGATGGTGCCGTTGTTCACCAGTTCGAACCGCTCCGCGTCCCACTGCGTGGAGACGTTGAACGCGTTCTGCTGGCCGGGAGTCGGCGCCCGGAATCCCGTCGATGCACTCGCGCGCAGGGCGAGGGCCTCGGCGACCTGGCGGCGGCCCGCGATCTTGCCGTTGAGCGTCGAGCCGAAGTCCTCGTAGTCCTCGAAGCGCAGCGCCAGGCCCAGGTTCCAGGACTCGTCCGGCGGCCCGTACTCCAGGTCGCCGTAGACCGCCGCGTTGGAACGGGTCCAGTCTCCCGCGGCGACCGGGCTGAACCCGGGGAAGCCGTTCGAGCCGGAGCTGAATCCCTGCTGGGCGTAGGGGCCGATCTGCCAGGAGGCGGGGTCGCCGAGGCCGATCTCGAACCGCTCCTCGCGCCACTCCACCCCGCCGGCCAGATAGAGGCGCTCGCCGAGCTGACGCAACAGATCGACGTTCGCGCTCACGTCGCGCTGGCCGTAGAGGCCGGGCTCGAAGGATGTCGGGCTGAGCGGCCCGAGCGACGCGTTCACGCTGTCGAACAGCAGGAAGTCGATCTCGTTCCGGCCGGTGCTGACGCTCACGTCCCATACGGTCCCGGACGCGGTGAACCCGCGCACTCCGAGGACGAGCGACGAATCCACGCGGTCGCCGCCGAACACCGGCTGGAAGCCCCCCGGGAAGAGCTCCTGGAAACTGAAGCAGTTCGGATCGTCGAACACCCGGGCGAGCGCGTCCTGATCCGGCAGCGCGTCCGTCACCGCGACGACGGGGCATCCGGCCGAGCCGTCCGGCGTCCCATCGGCCGCATCCAGGGCGTCGCCGATCAGCAGCGTCGCGCCGCCGTCGCCGCTGTAGACCGCATCCCGGGTGTTCGGGTTCCGGAAGAAGAAATTCCTCGCCGTCACGTTGCGGTCGGCGTAGTTCGCCCAGCCGTACAACCGCACCGTCCCGCTGCTACCCAGGGGCCGGCCGAAGTTGATGAAGAACTTCACGTCGTCGTCGACCTCGGCCTTGCCCCACCGCTGAGCGGGATCGGCCACATGGGTGTTCCCCACGGCGACCAGGGCCGCCGCGTCGGCTCGCTGGACGGCGCGATTCGTCGGGTTCGCGCCGCCGACCTCGAGGCTCAGATTCGCGAAACCGCTCTCGCCCCAGGGCAGGCCGACGTTGCCGGCAACGGCGACGGACTCGCCGTCGCCCGCGTCGTGCAGGCCGGTCAGCACCTCCAGTGAACCGCCGGCCCGTGCCTCCTTGAGCCGGAAGTTCATGATCCCCGCGATCGCGTCGGAGCCGTACTGCGCCGAAGCGCCGTCCCTCAGGACCTCGACCTGACGAAGCGCGATGGCCGGAATCGCGGACAGGTCCGGTCCCTGAGCGCCGTGGGAGACACCGATTCGCGACCACAGGATCACGGCCCCGCGATGCCGTCGCTTGCCGTTCACCAGCACCAGGGTGTGGTCGGGCGCCAGGCCGCGCAGGTTCGTCGGCCGCACGATCGTCGCCGCGTCGCCGCTGATCGAACTGATGTTCAGCGACGGCACCACCGTGCGCAGAAGCTGGTCGAGGTTCGTCTCCCCCTGATGCGCCACGTGCTCGGCGGAGATCACGTCGATGGGCACCATCGACTTCGTTACTGAACGCTCCCGAGCCCGGCTGCCGGTGACGACGATCTCCTCGTCGACGTGTGCCGCGGGTTCGTCGGAGTCGGCTTCAGCGTGCGCGGCATCCGCCGCTTCCGCCTCGCCGTCCTGCTGGCTGGACAACGGACCAGCCAGGAACAGGGCAAGCAACAGCCCGCGCGCCGCAAGACGCCAGCAAGGAACTCCCATCTCCCGAAACCTCCGCCCGGTTCGCGCCGACCAGCCCGGACCCTACTCCTCCGCTCTCTTCGGCTCCACCCCGGCCACGGAGATCAGGGACTCCACGCAGTCGCGCAGGGACTCGTCGAAGGGGCGGAACGTGATGCCCGTCGCGGCCCGCATCCGGTCGTTGCGCAGTTCGACGCCGGCCCAGATGCCACGTAGTTCCTCTTCCCGCTCCTGGATGTGCTCGGGGTGGATTTCGGTGACCGAAGGCGTGTCATGGCGGATCTCTGGCAGCAGCCGGTCGATCCCGGCGTTGATTTCCTCCACCGGCACCGCGTCCGCCGACCAGGCAATGAAGCGTTCGCCGTTTCTCACGCTGATGCTCTCAAGCAGACGGATGTGGCACTCGGCATCGTCGCGCACGTCGACCGTCATCCAGGGCCGGTAGGCCTGTGTCTGCTTGCACTCGCCCAGCAGCATCAGCTCGATGTTGTGCTGCCAGGGCCCCTTCTCCTTCTGGTGCGCCGACAGGATCGGACCCACGTTGTCGCCCGGGCAGCATGTGATCGCGTCCCAGCGCCCGCTCTTCTCCGCGGCCTTGGTGAACGCCTGCTGGGCGTAGATCTTGCTCATCGAGTAGCCGTGGCCGCGCTCCGGCGTCCGCTTCGGATTCGACTCGTCCGGGTAGCGGTCCTCGTACAGGACCGGACGCCGGACGAACTCGTAGATGTCGGCCTCCATGATGACGGCGGCGATGCTCGAAGTGACGACCACGCGAGTCACCGACCCCGACTTCTCGATGCTCCCGACGATGTGGTCGCAGACGTTCTTCACGTAGTCGAAGTCGTTGTAGTCGCTGACGTGGGCGATGTGGGCAACGCCGTGGCAGCCAGCGAAGATCTCGTCGAAGCAACCCGTCTCGTCCAGGTTCGCCGAGTGGATCGTGAGCCGACCCGAAGCGTAGCCCGGCATCTCCCGCAGGAAGGTCGTCTTCTCCGGATCGTTCGCGTCGCGCACGCATGCACGCACCCGGTAACCCTTGTCCAGTAACAGCCGGACCGTCCAGCCGCCGACGAAGCCGGCGCTGCCCGTAACCGCGACCGTGCCGCCCTTGGGTATCGGAGCCATATCGCCTACCCTCCCTGATCGTTTCGCGCGCGACGATACCCGACGGCGAACCTGCTAGCTTTACAGGTTGCCATCCGCGCACCCGATGACGGGCGCGCGGACTGGGGCACGGGTGGCGCGGCCGCGCCACCCGGGCACGACCGAGCCGGCCGTGAACACCGAATCCGTTGACCAGGTCCAGTGCGGCGACCGCACCTACGAGTTGCGCCGCCTGCGGCCGGCCGACCGGGACGACATCGTCTCGCTCGCCAGCGCCCTGCCCGAGATCGACCTCCAGTTCCTGCGCTCGGACCTGACCGATCCGGACGTGGTGGAGGGATGGATCCACGACGCCGACACCGGCAGCCGCTTCACTACCCTGGCCCACTATCAGGGCGAGCTCGTCGGCTACGGCAGCCTGAACCTGCGCGGCCTGCAGTGGATGAGTCACCTGGGCGAGATCCGCGTGATCATCGCCGAGGCCCACCGCCGCTGCGGACTCGGCCACGTGCTGACCGAGCGCGTGTTCGAGACGGCCAGAGAGCTGGGCCTGCTCAAGCTGGTCGCGCAGATGACGCGTGAGCAGATCGGCGCGCGGCGGGTGTTCGAGCGGCTCGGGTTCTCGCCCGAAGCCCTGCTCACCGACTGGGTCATCGACCGCTCCGGGCGCACCCGCGACATGATGATCATGTCCTACGACCTGGGCGCCGGGAAGCGGAGCCGCACCTGAGCCCCCGGAAGCGCCGGCGCCTTCGCGTCGTCTCCTGGAACGTGAACGGCCTGCGCGCCGCCGGCCGCAAGGGCTTCCTCGACTGGCTGGGAGAGAGCCGTGCCCAGATCGTCGGCCTGCAGGAGACGAAAGCCCGCGCCGAGCAACTGGCGCCGGAACTGCGCCGGCCCACGCGCTGGCACACCTCCTTCTCGAGCGCCGAACGACCCGGCTACTCCGGCGTCGGCCTCTACTCGCGCCTGAAGCCCGCCTGGGTCCGCACTTCGCTCGGGGAACAACGCTTCGACGCCGAGGGCCGCCTCCAACTCGCTCTCTTCGGCCAACTTCTGGTGGCGAACGTCTACTTCCCGAAGGGGAGCGGCAGCAAGCGCGACAACAGCCGAGTGCCCTACAAGCTCGACTTCTACCGCGCCCTGTTCGACCAGGTCGACCGGGCGCGCCAAGCCGGCTATCGCGTCCTCGTCATGGGCGACTTCAACACGGCGCCGCAGCCGATCGACCTGGCTCGCCCGAAGGACAACGTGAGGAACTCCGGTTTCCTGCCGGAGGAACGCGACGAACTCCAGCGGTGGCTCGACGCCGGCTGGATCGACACCTTCCGGACCCTGCACCCCGACACGGTGCGCTACAGCTGGTGGAAGCAGGCCTTCAATGCCCGCGAACGCAACGTCGGCTGGCGCATCGACCTCGTGCTCGCCTCGGAGGCCGCGATGCGCTTCGTTGAACGGGCGTTCATCCTGACCAACGTGACCGGCTCGGACCACTGCCCGGTCGGCGTCGACCTGTCGGCCGAGGTGCTCGGGTGACCGACACCGACGCGACGCCGCGCCGGGCCATCACGGTCGAGGGAATCCAGCGCCGCATGGCCGGCTTCGCCACACGGGAAGGGGTTCGGCGAGGTCTCGACTTCAGTCTGCGGCCCAGCGACATCCTGATCGCCACCTACCCCAAGGCCGGCACGACGCTCATGCAGCAGATCGTCCACGGTCTCCGAACCGGCGGCGACATGGACTTCGACGAGATCACGGAAGTCGTCCCCTGGATCGAAGTCGCCCACGACGTCGGCCTCGACCTCGACGCACCCCAGCGCGCCGATCCACGAGCTTTCAAGACTCACCTGAGCCGGGACCTGGCCCCGAAGGGCAGACGCAACATCTTCGTCGTCCGCGACCCGGTCGATTCGCTCGTCTCCTTCTTCCACTTCTTCAGCGGCTGGGTGTTCGAGCCCGGGACCGTCTCGGTCCGCGACTTCGCCCTCGACTTCGTGTTCCACGGCACCCGCAGCGGCCGCTACTGGGAGCACCTCGTGTCCTGGTGGCCGAAGCGCCTCGACCCGGACACGCTCTGGCTCTGCTTCGAGGACATCGTCGCCGACCTCCCCGCCGCCACCGCCCGCGTCGCCGCCTTCCTCGACCTCGACCCGGAGCACCCGAACGTCGAGATCGCCACCCGCCAGGCGTCGATCGACTTCATGCGCCAACACGGCTCGAGGTTCGACGACCACCTGGTCCGCAACGCCCGCAACGCCGCCTGCGGCCTGCCCGCCTCCGGCACCACCTCCAAGGTCCGCAAGGGCAAGTCCGGCGAGGGCTCTCGTGAAGTGCCGCCCGAAGTCCTCGAGGTGTGGGATCGCGAGTGGCAGCGGATCGTGACACCGGCCACGGACCACCGGTCCTACGCCGAGCTGCGCGCCGCGGTCGGCTAGCGCTACAGCAGGCCGCCCTCGGGCGCGGGCCGGGCGCGCTGGTTGTAGAGCAGCTTCTTCAGGCGTTCGCGTTCTTCGTCGGAGAGGTTCGCGTAGTCGATCGCCTCGCCGCTCGAGACGTCCATGCCACGCTGAACCGCCGGACGGGCGCCGACCTCCTCGAACCAGCGCTTGAAGTACGGGAAGTCCTCGATGTCCTGCTGCTGGTCCTCCCAGCGGACCGTCCACGGATAGCAGATCATGTCGGCGATCGTGTACTCGTCGCCGATGAGAAAGCGCCGGTCATAAAGCCGGTTGTTCATCACGCCGTAAAGGCGGTTCACTTCGTCGGTGAAGCGGCGCACAGCGTAGCCCTGGTCGCCCTCCGTGTCGCGGAGGCGACGGAAGTGACCGCACTCGCCGGACTTCGGCCCCTGGTTCGCCATCTGCCAGATGAGCCACTGGTTCACTTCGTGGCGGGCACGGAGATCCTGGGGGTAGAACTGGCCCGCCTTCTCGGCGATGTACATCATGATCGCGCCCGACTCGAACAGCGCGATCGGCTCGCCGCCGTCGGTCGGCTCGTGATCGACCATCGCCGGCATCCGGTTGTTCGGCGAGATGGCCAGGAACTCCTCCTTGAACTGGTCGCCGAAGCCGATCCGGCAGGGCACGATGCGGTAGGACAACCCGCACTCCTCGAGCAGGATCGTGACCTTCTTGCCGTTCGGCGTCGGCCAGTAGTGCAGATCGATCATCGCGATGCTCCCTCGGGAATGAAACGCCCGGAGGTTAGCCGACTCGCCGGCCCGCCCGCGATACGCTCACCCCGCCCGCGAGCAGCTCGCCTGCGAGACAGGAGGAACAGAGTGCACTTCAGGACGAGGACATCGAAAGCAACGATCGCCGCGCTCGCGCTCGGCTGTCTGGCCGCCGCGGCGCCGGCGGCGGAGCCGGATGACGCCGAAGCACAGCTTGCCGCCGCAATCCAGGCGGCGCCGGAAGACCGGCGGGACGGCGCGCGCGTGCTTGGCTGGACGGCCGACCGCAAGGTGGTGGAACTCCGCGCCGGCAGCAACGACCTCGTCTGCCTGGCCGCCCGGCCGGGCGACGCCCAGTGGAGCGTCGCCTGCTACCACGAGTCGCTGGAGCCCTTCATGGCCCGCGGCCGCGAACTGACGGCTCAGGGCATCGAAGGCCAGGAACGGATCGACATTCGCGAACGGGAGATCGCCGAGGGCAAGCTACCGATGCCGCGCGAGCCCCGTACCCTCTACGTGCTTCACGGCAGCGGCTTCGACGCCGCCACCGGCGAGGTGAACAACGCCTACCTGCGCTGGGTGATCTACACCCCCTACGCGACCGCGGAGTCGACCGGACTGACCACCCGGCCGGTTCCCGGCGCGCCCTGGCTGATGTTTCCCGGCACCGCGGGAGCGCACATCATGATCAACCCACCCCGCCCTGACGCCGATCAGTGAGCACCGCCTTCAGCGACAGTCGCTTCCGGGACATCGTCGGGCCGTCCTCCCAGTTCTACATCTCGCAGCGGCTGCGGCTCCACTACCTGAACTGGGGCAACGAGGACAAGCCGCCCCTGGTGCTGATCCACGGCGGTCGGGATCACGCGCACAACTGGGACTGGGTGGCAAACGCGCTCCGCCACGACTACCACATCGTCGCTCCCGACCTGCGCGGGCACGGCGACAGCGAGTGGGCGATCGGCGGCATGTACGCGATCACCGACTTCGTTCTCGACATCGCCCAACTGCTCGAGGCGCTCGACCGTTTTCCGGTCCGCATCGTCGCCCACTCGCTGGGCGCGAACATCGCTCTGCACTACACCGGCTTCTACCCCGACAACGTCCACAAGCTGGTGGCGATCGAAGGCATGGGGCCGCCTCCCCGCGTTCTCAGCGATCGGGTCAACGCGGCAGTCGACGAACGCATGCGAGGCTGGGTCGGCAACATGCAGAAGCTCGCGGGGCGGCAGCCCCGGCGCTACCCGTCGCTCGACGCCGCGGCCGAGCGGATGCAGGAGGTGAACAGCTTCCTCAGCCCCGAGCAGGCCCGGCACCTCACCGTCAACGGCATGGCGCGCAACGAGGACGGCACCTACACCTGGAAGTTCGACAACTACGTCCGCTCCTTCCCGCCCTACCGCTACGACGAGGAGGAACTCCGCAGCATCTGGGGCCGGATCGCCTGTCCCACCCTGCTGGTACGCGGTACCGAGAGCTGGGCCAGCGACCCGGTCGAGGACGGCCGGATCGAGGCGTTCCAGAACGCGGAGCTGCGCAACTTCGAAGGCGCCGGCCACTGGGTCCACCACGACCAGCTCGACGAGTTCGTCGCCGCGGCGCGGGCCTTTCTCGCCGACTGACGCAGCAGCCGAGCCCCGTGACGACCGCCGACTCATCCACCGAAACCGCCTCTCCGCCCAGGGCGGCGCCCGTCCGCGCCGGCGAGCGCATCGCGGCGCTGGACGTCCTGCGCGGCTTCGCCGTGCTCGGCATCCTGGCGATGAACGTGCAGAGCTACTCGATGATCGAGGCGGCGTATCTGAACCCGGCCGCCAACGACTGGATCGACGGCGCCGGCTACTGGGCCTGGCTCGTCGCGCACGTGTTCTTCGACATGAAGTTCATCTCCATCTTCTCCGCCCTGTTCGGCGCCGGGATGGCGCTGATGGCCGAGCGGGCCGCCGCCCGAGGCGCCTCGGCGACGGGCGTTCACTATCGCCGGCAGTTCTGGCTGCTGCTCATCGGCCTCGCCCACGCCCACCTGATCTGGTACGGCGACATCCTGGTGCCCTACGCACTGTGCGGCTTCCTGCTCTATAGCCTTCGCAACCTGAGCCCGACGAAGCTGCTGATCGGCGGCTTCGCGATGACCGCCGTGCCGGCGGTGTTCTTTCTGCTGACCGGCCTGTCGATACCCTTCATTCCGGCGGAAGACCAGGCCCAGCTCGCCGGCGACTGGGCGCCGGCGGCGGCCGCCATCGAGGCCGAGATCGCCACCTACCGCGGAAGCTGGCTCACCCAGCTTCCGCACCGGAGCGCCACGGCCCTGGGCGCGGAGACCTTCGTGTTCCTCGTGCTGTTCTTCTGGCGCAGCGGAGGCCTGATGCTCGTGGGCATGGGCCTGTACAAGCTCGGCGTGTTCTCCGCCCGCCGCTCGCCAGCCTTCTACCGCCGCCTTCTGGCCGTCAGCTTCGGCGCCGGCCTGCCGATCGTCATCCTCGGCGTCGTGTTCAACACGCGGCACGGTTTCGCCTTCGAGCACTCCATGTTCCAGGGGATGGTCTTCAACCTCGTCGGAGCGACGATCGTCTTTCTCGGCTACGTCGCGCTCGTCATGCTGGCCGTTCTGCACGGCTGGCTGCCCGGCCTCCAGCGCCGGCTGCAGGCGGCCGGCCGGATGGCGCTGTCGAACTACATCAGCCAGAGCGTGATCTGCACGCTCATCTTCTACGGCCACGGCCTTGGCCAGTTCGAGCAGGTCAGCCGCCTGGGCCAGTTCGGCATCGTCATCGCGATCTGGGCAGCGCAACTGGCCTGGTCGCCCTGGTGGCTCGCCCGCTTCCGCTTCGGGCCGCTCGAGTGGCTGTGGCGGTCGCTCACCTACATGAAGTTCCAGCCCATGGCGGTGCGCTCGCCCGCCTGAGCTTCCACCAGAAAGGAACCTGCCATGATCCGACCCCTTTCCGCCGCTACGTTCATCACCTTCACCGTGGCCTTGCTGGCCGCAGGAGGCGCCATGGCCCAGATCGCACCCGAACCCGAACAGATCGAGGAACTCCTGAAGGGGCCGGCCGAGGGACCGGTCGTCATGGTCAACCTGCTGCGCTTCAAGAAGGAGGCCGACGCCCCCGACGAGGGCCTGTCCGGCCAGGAGGCCTACGGCAGGTATGGCGCCCAGATGGTCCAGTGGGTCACCTCGCAGGGCGCCCGTCTGATCTGGTCCGGCCAGGTCGATTCGATGGTGATCGGCGACACGGACGAGTACTTCCACGCGATCGCCCTGATGGAGTACCCCTCGCGGGCCGAGTTCCTGCGCATCATCAGCGACCCGCGCGTCGCCGAGTACTCGGTCCACCGCACCGCGGGGCTCGATATGCAGTGGCTGATCGCGACAACGACGACGGCCGAACTTGCCCAGGCCCCCTCGGAGGAGGGGGCGGACGACTAGGGAACCCGCCAGCGGGCTGCTCGCTCTCTGAGTTACACTCGCGCGGGCTCAAACCCGCCGCAGACAGTCCTCACGAGTACCCCGCAAAGGTGAAGGAGATTCCGGATATGCGTTCGAAGAACCTGACGACGATCCTGGCCGCAGCCGTTGTGCTCACGGCCTTCTCGTCCGTCGTCGCAGCGCCGGTCGCCGCCTCCGAGCACGAGGAGCCGGTCGGCAACCTGGCCGAGCTGATGCGCGCCATCCTGTTCCCGAACTCCAACTTCCTGTTCGACGTCCAGACGACGGACCCCGGCACCCCGCCCGAGCCGGGCAGCGAGGACGACCGTTCCGCGTCGGCCCTCTTCTCCGGCATCTACACCGGCTGGCAGGTGCCGCAGCAGGCGGCGCTGGCGCTGGCCGAGGTCGAGCCGCTGATCATGAACGCCGACCGCAAGTGCGAGAACGGACGCGACGCTCCGGTCGCCAACGAGGACTACCAGAAGTGGGCCAGGCAGTTGACCGAGGTCGCCAAGCAGATCTACGCCGCGGCGCACGAGGAGGATCAAGAGAAGGTCAGCGATCTGACGAACAACCTCGCTGGCGCCTGCGAGGATTGCCACGCCGTCTACCGCAAGTACCAGGACCGCTGCCGCCGGTAACGCTGACGCGGCGCCGGACAGCCTCCATCGCGCCGGCAGCCGGACAGGCACTCGAATCTCATGCGTAGCCTCTTCGAGTGGGTCGATGCGCTTCCCAGCAGCATCGCGCTGCGGGAGTCGCTGAACGCGTACCCGACCATGCTGACGATCCACGTCGTCAGCATGTGCCTGTTCGCCGGCCTGATCGCGTACTGGGACATGCGTCTCGTCGGGCTCACGCTCAGGAAGGTGCCGGTGTCCAACATCCCGACCCGCCTCTTCCCGTGGGCTCTGACCGGCTACGGCATCAACCTGATCACCGGCGGTCTGCTGCTCTACAGCCAGCCGATGCGCTACTACGGCAACTTCTACTTCTGGGCCAAGATGGCGCTGATGCTGATTGCCGGCATCAACATGTTCTGGTTCCACTACGCGACCTACAAGTCGGTCCAGGCGTGGGACCAGGGCCGGGAGATCCCGCTGAACGCCCGGCTCGCCGGCATCGTGTCCCTGGTGCTGTGGGCGGCCGTCGTGGTCACCGGCCGGATGATGGCCTACAGCGGCCTGATGCCCGGCTGGTGGAACAACTTGAACATCGGCGCCTGACGAGGCCGCGGAGGGTCGTCTCATGATGCAGTCCTTCTTCGAGTGGATGCAGGGGTTGCCCTTCAGCGCCTGGATGCTGGAGGAAACCTGGGCGTCGCCGATCATCCAGTGCGCCCACCTGGTGGCGCTGGTCGGCTTCGCCGGCGCCGTCCTGGTGGTCGACATGCGGCTCCTCGGCCGCGGCCTGATCAAGACGCCTCTCAACCAGCTCGCCCGCGAGCTGGACCGGTGGATGATCTGGAGCTTCGTCGCCCTGTTCGTGACCGGGGCGCCCCAGGTCCTGTCGACGGCGCTCAAGCAGTACTACAGCCCCTTCTTCTGGTGGAAGATGCAGATCATCGTCATCGGACTGCTCTTCAACTTCACGATCCGCCGCCGGGTCGCTTTCGCGGAAGAAGGAACGCTCGGACACTGGCCGAAGGTGGTCGGATTCCTCTCGATCGGCATCTGGACCAGCGTTTCGGTCTACGCTCGCCTGATCGGGCTGCTGTCCTGAGCACCCGTTACAGCCTCGCCGTGGCTGTGGCGGCGCTCGCCGCCTCACTTGCGAGCTCGCCGCTCACGGCCCAGACCGGAGCCTCCGGCGACTGGCCGGCCTTCGGTGGCGATCCCGGCAACAGCAAGTACTCCACGCTCGACGAGATCGACCGTGACAACTTCCAGGAAGTCGAGGTCGTCTGGCGCTGGCGCTCGATCGCCGCGGACACCGAAGTCCCGAGCAGCGTGCGACGCGGCCAGTTCAAGGCGATTCCACTCGAGGTCGGCGGCCGGATCTTCGTCTCGACCTCGCTCAGCCAGGTCGCCGCGATCGATGCCGGCAGCGGCGAGACGATCTGGACGTACGACCCGGAGAGCTGGCGGGCCGGCCGCCCGGCGAACCTCGGCTTCCACCACCGCGGCGTCGCCTGGTGGACGGACGGCGAACGGGAGCGGGTGCTGATCCCCACCCACGACCGGCGTCTCGTTTCACTCGATGCAGCAACCGGAGAGCCCGATCCCGACTTCGGCGACGGCGGCGCGGTCGAGATGACGCCCCATCTGGGCCGCAAGGTGATGGAGCGCCTGACGACGCACAGTTCGCCGCCGGCAGTCTGCGGCAACACGGTGATCGTGGGCTCGATCGTGGCGGACTTCGCCACTCACAAGGAGGCGCCGCCCGGGTTCGTGCGTGCCTATGACATCCCGACCGGCGAGCTCGCCTGGGTCTTCCACACCATCCCGCAGAACGACGAACTCGGCGTCGAGACCTGGGAGGACGAGTCGTGGCGCTACAGCGGTAACACGAACGTCTGGTCCATGATCGCAGTCGACGAGGAAGCGGGAACCGCCTACCTGCCGGTCGGCACGCCGACGAACGATCTCTACGGCGGCCATCGCCTCGGCGACAACCTGTACGCCGAGAGCATCGTCGCCGCCGACTGCAAGACCGGTGAGCGGCAGTGGCACTATCAGTTCGTCCACCACGGCCTCTGGGACTACGACCCCCCGACCGCACCCAACCTGTTCGAGGCGACCGTGAAGGGCGAACGGGTGCGCGGCGTGGCCCAGGTCACCAAGCAGGCCTTCGCCTTCGTCTTCGACCGGGTAACCGGCAAGCCGGTGTGGGAGATCGAGGAGCGCGAGGTGCCGCCAAGCGACGTGCCGGGCGAGCGTGCCGCGCCAACCCAGCCCTTCCCGACCCGGCCGGCCGCCTTCGACCGCCAGGGCATCACCGAAGACGACCTGATCGACTGGACTCCCGAACTCCGCACCGAGGCGATCGAGATCGCAGCCGACTACGACCTGGTGCCGCTCTACACGCCGCCGCGCTTCGAAGAGTCGGGCAAGCCGACGATCCAGTTGCCGGCCGACGGCGGCGGCGCGAACTGGACCGGCGCCGCGGTCGATCCCGAAACCGGGATCCTCTACGTCGTCTCGCATACCCGTGCGGCCAGCGTCTCCCTGACCAGGCCGGATCCGAACCGCTCCGACCTGAACTTCGTGCCGGATCGTTGGTACCGGACCGTCGAGGGGCCGCGTGGGCTGCCCCTGGTCAAGCCGCCATACGGGCGGATCACGGCGATCGATCTGAACACCGGCGAACACCTGTGGATGGTCCCGCACGGCGTCGGTCCGGTGAACCATCCAGCCATCGCCGACCTCGAACTCGGACGGCTCGGGGTCGCCAATCACACCGCGGCTCCCCTGGTCACGCCCACCCTGCTCTTCGTCACGGCCGCCCCGGAACGCACCGCCGATCCCGAGGCCGACGAACCCGACGTGCCGCCGGAGATCAGCGTCTACGACAAGAAGACCGGCGAGTACCTCGGTGGAATCGAGTTACCGGGCACCCCGAACTCGAACCCCATCATCTACGAACACGACGGCCGGCAGTACCTGGCCGTCGCCACCGGCGGCGGCCGCTTCGGCATCGGCGGCGGCGGCACGCCCCCCGAACTCGTCGCGCTTGCCCTGCCTGCAGCCTTAGGGGAACCGAAGTCATGAAGATCCACACTCCGATCGCCACGCTCGCGGCGCTCCTGCTGGCCACTGCCGCGGCCTCCCAACCGCCGCCGCGGCGGGCCGAGGCCGCATACGGAGTCGACGACGCCGCGCTGGTCGGCGCCGCCGGCCGCACCGCCGACTGGCTGACCTACGGCGGCACCTACAAGGAGCAGCGCTACAGCGTGCTCGACCAGATCAACGACGGCAACGTGGACCAGCTCGGCATCGCCTGGGTCCAGGAAACGAACACCAAGCGGGGCCTCGAGGCCACGCCGCTGATCGTCGACGGCGTGATGTACGCGACCGGCGCCTGGAACGTCATCTACGCCCTCGACGCGGTGACCGGCGAACCGCTGTGGACCTACGACCCGGAAGTGCCACGCTCCATCGCGATGAAGACCTGCTGCGACGCGGTCAACCGCGGCGCCGCCCTCTACCGCGGCAAGGTGATCTCCGCCACGCTCGACGGACGGCTGATCGCCATCGACGCCGAGACCGGAGAACTCGCCTGGTCGACGATGACCGTCCCCGAGGACTCGATGTACACGATCACCGGCGCGCCCCGGATCGCCAAGGGCAAGGTGATCATCGGCAACAGCGGCGCCGAGTACGGCGTGCGCGGCTACGTCGACGCCTACGACGCGGAGACGGGCGAGCGCGCCTGGCGCTTCTACACCGTGCCCGGCAACCCGGCGGACGGCTTCGAGAACGAGGCGATGCGGATGGCCGCCGAGACCTGGACCGGCGAGTGGTGGACCGGAGGAGCAGGCGGCACGGTCTGGGACTCGATCGTCTACGACCCGGAACTCGACCTGCTCTACATCGGCGTCGGCAACGGCGCACCGTGGGACCGCAACCTGCGCAGCCCCGGCGGCGGCGACAACCTGTTCCTGTCGTCGATCGTCGCGCTCCGCCCCGACACGGGCGAGTACGTCTGGCACTACCAGACGACGCCCGGCGACACCTGGGACTACACCGCGACCCAGCCGATCATGCTCGCCGAACTGCCGATCGGTGGCCGGGTGCGTCAGGTGCTCATGCAGGCGCCGAAGAACGGCTTCTTCTACGTCCTCGACCGCCGCACCGGCGAACTGATCTCGGCCGAGGAGTTCGTCACCGTCACCTGGGCCAGCCACGTCGATCTGGCCAGCGGCCGGCCGGTCGAGCTCGCGGGAGCGCGCTACACCGACCAGACCGTCAACGTGATGCCGGGGCCGCTCGGCGGCCACAACTGGCATCCGATGGCGTTCAGCCCGAAGACCGGCCTCGTCTACATCCCGGCGATGGAGATGGGGAACTTCTACGTCCCGGATCCCAACTACGAGTACACCCCGGGGCAGTGGAACCTGGGAGTGCGCGCGGCGTCTCCCGAGGACATTCCGCAGGCAATCGTCGACGCCACCGGCCTCTCGGGTCAGATGCTGGCGGAGGACGCGCCGCCCGCCCTGCTCTCCGGCCACCTCCTGGCCTGGGATCCGGTCGCCCAGCGCGAGGCCTGGCGGGCCCAGTACACGATGCCGTGGTCGGGCGGCACGCTAGCCACCGCCGGCAACCTCGTCTTCCAGGGCACGCCCTTCGGCCAGTTGACCGCCTACCGAGCCGACGACGGCGAGAAGCTCTGGGAGAGCTACACCGGCAGCGGCGTCATCGCGCCGCCGATCACGTTCGAGTCCGGCGGCACCCAGTACATCGCCGTCATGTCCGGCTGGGGCGGCGCCTTCGGCATCGTCGGCAGCCGTTCGGCCCGGCAGGCCGTGGAGTCCGAAGGCCGGATCGTCGTCTATGCCCTCGGCGCCACCGGCCGGCCGATCGAGCGACAGGAGCGGCGCGAGATCCGGGTCACTCGCGTCGACCACGGCGCCTCGACCGAAGACATCGACGCCGGCCGCCGCCTGTTCAACCAGTACTGCCTCGTCTGCCACGGCTACGGCGCCGTCTCCGGCGGCGTCACCCCGGACCTGCGACAGTCGTCACAGCGGGTCTTCGACTCCTACGAGGCCGCCCTGCTCGAGGGGGCCCTGGTCGACCTCGGCATGCCCAGCTTCGCCCCCGTCCTCGACCGCGACGATGTCGCCCTGCTCAAGGCCTACGTCCTCCACCGCCGCAACATGCTCGCCGACGAACAGGCCGCGGCGGCGCCGTGATCGAGACCTGGCGACGGTACCTGCTGTACATCCTGCTCTTCGGGGCGGTGGGGTTACTGGCGGAGTTGTATCTGCTGGACCACTACGAAGACTGGCGGCAGTGGATCCCGCTGGTGCTCATCGTCGCCGGTACGACCGCAGGCGGCTGGCTGGCGGCGCGGCCTTCCCGGCGGGCAGTCCGAACGTTCCGGATCCTGCTGGCGGCCTTCGTGCCCGCTGGATTGCTGGGCATCTACTTCCACTTCCAGTCGAACGTCGAGTTCGAGCAGGAACTGCACCCGAACTCCCGCGGGCTCGAACTCGTCACGGAGAGTCTCGGCGGCGCCATGCCGACACTGGCTCCGGGAGCGATGATCATGCTGGGGCTGCTCGGTATACTCATCGCCCTCCAGCACCCGGCTGCCGGCGGCGGCTCCGCCGTTTCGTCGTCGAACGACTAACCCGCGGTCCCCGCCGGCCCGACACTGCCACCTGGAACTGAGGATCCTCGATGAATCGACACAAACTAATCTGGACCGCGTCAGTCCTGTTCCTCCTCACGATACCGGCCGCGGCTCAGGTCGGCGCCAACGACGGTCTCCTCAACCCGAACCTCGCCAGCGAGGAGGAACTCTCCTCAGTCAACGGGCTCGACGGAGACGCGGTCGCCGCCATCGTGGACGGCCGCCCGTTCCTCCGCGCAGCCGACCTTCA
Source organism: Holophagales bacterium (assembly GCA_009836625.1). Taxonomy (GTDB): domain Bacteria; phylum Acidobacteriota; class Thermoanaerobaculia; order Multivoradales; family Multivoraceae; genus Multivorans. Next base: position 106,291 of record VXVC01000004.1, on the reverse strand, counting down.
CGCCGTCGTCTCCGCCCACGCGGCCGAGGACGAGTACGACGCCATCTACGGCGTAATCTGGGTTCCCATCGACCTGAACGACGCGACCTCCGAGGAGATCGGCCTCATCCCGGGTGTCGGCCGGCGGATGACCCACGAGTTCGAGGAGTACCGTCCCTACACCGCGCTGGCCCAGTTCCACCGGGAGATCGGCAAGTACGTCGACGACGATGAGGTGGCGCGGCTGGCCCAGTACGTCTACGTCCGGATCGACCTGAACACGGCGTCAGGCGACGACATCCTGAGCATCCCCGGCGTCGGCCGCAGGATGCGGCACGAGTTCGAGGAGTACCGCCCGTACGAGGCGATGTCCCAGTTCCGCCGCGAGATCGGCAAGTACGTCGACGACGACGAAGTCGAGCGCCTCGCCCGCTACGTCGAGATCCGGTAGGCCCTACGTCGGTCCGAACACCGGCAGCGCCGGGAACTCGCCCTTGAGGACGGCAGAGGCGTCGTCCATCCCCATCCAGCCCTCGATCATCGACGCGTAGACGCGCCGGAAGTCGGTCGTCATCTTCAGGTTGCCGTCGTCGAGGTCGGTGAGATCAGGCGTGTCGCCGTAGAAGCCGCCGGCGACGCCCTTGCCGGCGACGAACATCGGGCCCGCGGTGCCGTGATCGGTGCCGAGGCTCGCGTTCTCCTCCACCCGCCGGCCGAACTCGGTGAACATGAGGACCGCCACATCGTCAGCCCGGCCGATGCGGCCAACGTCGCGCAGGAAGCCGGCGACCGCGTCGGACATGTACATCAGCAGCCGGGCGTGCGTGTCCGCCTGGTGGACGTGGGTGTCGAACGAGTTGCCGCGGAAGCTCACGTAGTAGATGCGGGTGGGCAGCTCGGCCTCGATCAGGGCCGCGACCTTGCGCAGGTCGGCGCCGAGGCCGCCGATGCCGTAGTCGACCGGCGTGCGGTAGCCCGACCAGGCGTCGCGCACGAGCGCCGCGCTGGAAGCGGCGTTGGCGGCCGTGCCGCGCAGGAAGTCGAGGGCGTCGTTGCCGCTCGCCTCGTCCGCGCCGAGCTGGCCGAGCGCCTGTTTCTCGCCCGGCGTGCCCTGGCGCCGGAGGCGGCCCGGGTCGTCGAACACCAGCGGCGAGTGCCGCGCCGCGCGCACCGCCAGGGACTGCGAGCTGGCCACGTTGACGATGTAGTTGGGCGTGCCGTCCGGCCCGTGGTCGTCGGCGAGACGGCCGAGCCAGCCGAGCGCCTCGCCGCCGTTCGGCACGCCGGTGTGCCAGAAGCCCATCGACGAGAAGTGGGACAGGCTCGGGTTCGGGTAGCCGCAGCCCTCGACCACCGCCAGGTTCCCGTCCTTGTAGAGGCCCTCCATGCCGACCAGCGACGGGTGGAACCCGGCCTCCTCGGTAAGCGCGATCGCTCGCTTGGGGCGAATGCCCAGGTTCGGGCGCACCCGGTAGTACTCGTCGTTCCGGAACGGGATGACGGTGTTCAGTCCATCGTTGCCGCCGGAAAGCTCCACCACGACCAGGATGCGTCCCGAGGCATCGGAGATCCCGGATCGCAGTTCCTCCAGCGCGAGCGCCGCGGACGTGCGGCCGAGAACCGCCGGCAGACCGGCGGCGACGCCGAGTCCAAGGAGACCGCGGTGCAGGAAGTCGCGCCGCGAACAGCCGCAGGGTAGTCGTTCAGCCATAGGGGAACTCCTCAGCCCAACTGATATTCGGGCGAACTGAAGACGACGTAGAGCGTCGAGCGTAGCGCTTCCTCGACTTTCTCCACCGAGCCGGGGTCTTGTGCTTCAAGACCTGTCGACTCCAGTTCGCGCTCGAGGTGCCGCACCAGCGCCGCGCGCCCCGGCTCGGTCAGCGGAACGCGCAGGAACCGGTGCAGGAGGTGGTCGACCGCTCCCTCGACATCCGTGGCGCCGGCCGCCAGCACCATGGCCCGCACGTCGACGTCGAGGACGTGGCGCGGCACGAGCTTGACCCGCTCGTAGGCCACGACGTAGCCGCGATATCCGCCGTAGCGGGTGTTGTACTCCTCGTCCGCGTCGGCCAGCGTGTTGGACGCGGCGTCGCCCTGTTTCGTCGCCGCCGTGATCGTCATGCCCCGCGCCAGCCGCTCGCCGACCTGGCGGTAGATCCCGGGCATCCGCCGGTCCGGATGGCCGAACTCCTCGAGCGCCGGCGGGAAGAGGACCGAGCGCATCGCGTTGCCACGCTCGAGCAACGTCGCCGGCGTGATCCAGGTGCGGCCGCCCGCCCAGCCGGCCACGTTCGGCGGGTAGAGCAGTTGCTGGCCCAGGCGGCCCGCGACGCTGTTCATGTCGGGCACCGTGGGCGCCCGCGGCACGCCAAGCTTGCGGTAGGTCGAGACGAACAGCGCGACCGGGCTCTTGATCTGGGTGGCGACCGACGGCGGACTGTAGAAGTCCCGCGACGAGAGGATCGTCCGCAGCAGCGCCTTCAGTTCGTATCCCGATTCGCGCAGGCGACGGCCCAGTTCGACCTGGAGCGCCGGGTCGAGTTCCTCCCGCACCAGGTAGCGGTAGACCTTGCCGGCGAGGAACTCACCGGTCGCCGGCTGCTCGAGGATGATGTCCAGGACTTCCTCGCCGCCCAGGTTGCCCTCGCGCCCCAGGAAGGTCTTCGGACCGTCGTCGTGGAGTTCGGCGTCGAACCGGTAGTCGAGCACGTCGTTCGTCCAGCCGGTGAACGCCCGCGACGCCTCGCGGATGTCCTGCTCGGTGTAATTGCCGACCCCCATCGTGAACAGCTCGAGCAGCTCGCGGCCGAAGTTCTCGTTCGGGTGGTCCTTCACGTTCTCCCGGTTGTCGAGATAGACCAGCATCGCCGGATCGCGCATGACCGCGAGCACCAGGCTCTTGAAGTCAGCCGTGGCGTGACTCCGCAGGGTCCGGTTCTGCAGATGCATCTTCCGGGCGTCGCGGACCTTCACCTCGGAGGTCGCGAAGTGGTCGTGCCAGAAGAGAGTCATCTTCTCCTCGAGCGGCCGCGGGGTCACCACCATCCGGTCGGCCCACCACAGCGCCAGCCGCCGGGTCTCCAGCACGTTGCTGCGAAGCCCGTAGAAGAACTTGTCGACCACCGGCTGGATCGGTCGCGACGCACCCTCGGGGAGGACGTCGACGCCGAGCGACCGCCCGTGGCGCCGCGCACGCCGCACCGCCGCCGCCCGGCTAGGCGGGAACGGGTCCATTCCCGGATCCCAGATCCCGGACTCGTCGAACGGCGCAAGCGCCGAGTCGTCGACCGCCTCGTAGTCCACGAGCCGGGCGACCGCTCCCTCGAGACCGAGCGCGACGAGTTCCTCGATCTCCGCCGGCGTGCCGCCGAAACCGGCCCGTTCCAGCAGGTGCGCAGCCTGCTCATAGCCGAAATCCGACTCGGCCAGCGGCGCCAGATCCCCGACCCACGCGTGGCCGGCCGAATCGACCGGCGCGCCGATGGCGGCCGCAGGCAGAGCGATGCACCAGGCGATCGCCGCCGCCACGCAGCTTCCGGGATGAACGCGAGGTTTCAAGATCGCCGCCGATGATAGCGCCTGGTCGCCCGGCAGCCGGCCACGAACCCTCAGGAATGGCCCAGTGACAGCAGGTTCTCGACCGGCTGGTACAACTCCTCCAGATAGGCGACGTCCTCTTCGTCGAGTTCGATCGTCGTCGCCTCGACGAGTTGCTCGATCTGGGAGATCTTGGACACTCCGACGACGGGCGAGGTGACCTCGGGCTTGTTGACCAGCCAGGCGAGCGAGATCTGCGCCGGCGTGCGGCCGTACTTCCCGGCCACTTCGACCACCCGGTCGGCGATGTCGAAGGTGGCGACGCCGCCGTAGAGCATCTCGGTGCGGATCCGGTCGCCGCCCTTCGAGCGATCCGTGCCGCCCTCGTCGAAGCTGCCCTTGTACGAGCCCGTGAGAATGCCGCGCGCCAGCGGCGACCAGGGTGTCAGGGCCACGCCGGTCCGGGCGCAGTACGGGTTCATCTCCCGCTCTTCCTCGCGGTAGACGAGGTTGTAGTGGTTCTGCATCGACACGAACTCGGTCCAGCCGTTCCGCTGAGCCGTCATCTGGAGCTCCGTGAACTGCCACGCGAACATGGACGACGCGCCCAGGTAGAGCGCCTTGCCAGCCTTGACCACGTCGTGCAGCGCCTCCAGCGTCTCCTCGATCGGCGCCTGGACCTGGCCGGGAATGGCGTGCGGGTGCCGATGGATGATCAACTGATCGATGTAGTCGAGGCCCAGCCGCTGCAGGCAGCCGTCGACCCCCTCCATGATGTGCTTGCGGGACAGCCCGCCCTGGTTCGGCGACCGGCCCATCGGCATGGACACCTTGGTCGAGATCACGTACTCGTCGCGTGGCAGGAGTTCGCGGAGCAGCGCGCCGACCACCCGTTCGCATGCGCCGATGCCGTAGATGTCCGCGCAGTCGAAGTAGAAAAGGCCGCGCTCGATGGCGGCCTGGAAGATCGGCCGAGAGGCGTCGATGTCGAGCGTCCAGTCACCCTGGTGACCTCTGCCCGGTTCGCCGAAGTTCATCGTTCCCAGGCACAGCTCCGACACCCGGAGTCCGCACTTCTCCCCAAGCTGAACCGCCTTCAACGTGTTCCCGGCCTGACTCATCTGCTCACCTCCCCGGCTCCTTGTGACGCCTCCGGCGGGCGGCAGACTACACGCCATCGATCTGGTTCAAGCTTGAGTAGTGGCCGGGCGATCCGACTCATCCGTCGGCGCTGCACGGGAACGCCATGAGATCGAACCTCGTCGCGAAGGGCGAGCCCTCGGGATTCCGGTAGGTCTTCACGGCGTCGGACTCGCTGTCCGTCACCGTGATCTCAACGCCGACGTCGGTCAACCCGCCCATCAGCACCCACCGGTACCCTCCCAGACGGCAACCGTCCAGGACCTTGACCACCAGTTCGACGTTGCCGGGGCTGAAGAACCAGAACATGCCCGTGTCCGACGTGCGGGGGACAGCCGTACCGACGCCGCTTCCTTCTCCGGCCTGCCAGTTCGCCCGGACTTCGAAGCGTGCGTCCTGGAGACAGAGGGACGTCTCACCGGCGACGCAGGTGCCGACCGCCGCAACCGCCTGAACGGCGTCGGCGAGCCAGACCGGGTGCGAGAGTTCCGCCGCTTCCGCCGTAGCGCCTTCCGGCGTCGGTCGGCGCAGCCCCACCGCGCTCGATTCAGGAGTGCAGGTCGCGAACGCCCTGGTGTCACTGATCGGCTCGAACAGCCGGCCCAGGGGATTCACCCACGTGTTCCGGACTCCGTTCCTCCGGTCCCGAACCGTCGTCGTCACTTCGATGTCCGTCAGACCGGCCGCGAAGAACCAGAAGTGGCCGTTGTTCGCACACCCGTCGAGCACCTTGACGACCATCTCGATGTTCGCCGGCTCGAAGAACCAGAAGTCTCCGCTCTCCGCGGTCAACTTGTGGGCAACGCCGCGGCCGGTCCTGCCGTCGTGTGTACGCCAGTCGACCTGGACGTCGAAGTGCCCCACACACAGGACATCGTCATCGCCGCACTCCGCCAGGTCCGGCGGCGGCTCGGGGTCAGGATCAGGTTCGGGTTCGGGTTCGGGGTCAGGGTCCGGGTCAGGGTCCGGACCGGGATCCGGGTCGGGCGCCGCGGCCTCGCAGGGCGATGGATTCACTGGCGGCTTGGCGGCCGGCGTCAGGTACACGACCAGGCCGTCATGGTCCGCGGCGAAGAGCACGTTCGTTGCATCGTCCTCGTGGTTCCGCGCGGCGTCCGCGTTGCCGCGGGCGTACTCGACGCCCACGACGTGCCGTTCCAACGACTGGTTCACCAGCGCATGGTCGAGTGCCTGCGCGTTGCCGTCAAAGACAAACGAGTACTTCTCGGCGGCCGGTGCCCGGTCGATCAGGTTGCACAGGTCCCTGGTGACGAGGTCGGGGCCGAACATCAGGTTCTCGGCCGGCGCTACACGCCCCCTGATCTGGCCCACGACGTCGACGTAGCCGTCGGTGAACTGGAAGGCGTTGAAGTCGCCCACGACGATCGCGTTCCCATCCTGAAGCGACTCGACGAGTCGTGCCACGGACTGCGCCTGCTCCAGGCGCTTGGTACGGACCCACTCCCCCCGTGCCGCGTCGTCGACATCGATCAACGAGCGGTTGTGGACGGCCACCACCGAGAACGCCAAGCCGCCGGCCGTCGCCTCGAGCACGAGCGGCGGCCGATCGTGAAGCCGGTCGACAGTCCCGTCCCGCGGGTCTACGAACGTCTCACTCCGGCCATGTTCAGTCACGCGGTCAACCGCTACTCCCGAGCGCACCAGAAAACCCACAGCCTGCGACCTGCCCGGCGCCTCGACATGGGCCGTGTAGCGCACGCTCGGGTCGTCGCTTCGAATGCGCGCGGCCAGGTCCTGGAGCGCGGTCCGGCCCTGGACTTCCTGCACGGCGACGATGTCGGGGGAACCAAGAACCTCCCGGATCAGACGCGACAACTTGCCGAGCTTGGCCGAACCGGCGTTCTCCCGCAGGTTCAGCAGGTTCTGCGACGCCACCGTGATCTCGCCCGGCGCCTTCGCGCGCACCGCGCGCGGCAACGCCTCCGCCGCGCTCCGGACCGTCAGTTCGGTCGGCCAGATCTCGTAGCCGCCGAACTCGTAGCCGAGCACGCCGGTGGCCGTGAATGTGGTGCCTGGCACCCAGGATTCGTTCTCCAAACGGATCTTGTCGGGGTCCAGTTCGAACACCTCGGGGTTTCCATCCCAGACCGGCAGTCCCGGTCGGCCCGGATACTCGATGCCGGGCTCGCGGAAGCCGCGCGAAGAAGTCGACGTGATGTACATCTCGGCGACCGGATCCGACCTGAAGTGCTGGCTGCCGCCGGACACCGTTCCGGTCGCGATCCGGATGCGCATGCCCTCGTAGCACTCGTACTCCCTGGCGCAACTTGGACGCGCGGGGTTTGGCGACGGTCGAGCGGCGTTGAACTCCACCGCCGCGGGCAACGCCTGGTTGCTGGCGTCGATGGCTACCGAGCCCCCCGCGACCGTCGCGTCGATCCGCGTGAAGCCGAAGAACTCTTCGACCTCACCGACGACATCAACCTGGTCACCGACGCTCACGGGCGGCGCCCCGCCGTGGAGGACGAACACACCGTCCGAGGTGTCGACATCGTTGTCGCTGCGCGCGGACGGAGTCTGGATGAAGAACCCGCCGGCGCCGACTGCGGTGACCACGTTGTCGTTCGTCGTGACTGTCATGCCGGCCCGGGGACTGGACAACCCGCGGCCCTGGATCTCGTGGATCTCATGGACCTCTCCCTGCCCAAGCACCGCCGGCGGGCAGGTCGACGCCACCGCGAGACTGGCCATCAGGTACCGCATCAGGCGTCCGAAGCCGTCAAGCCTCCCTTTCATGCCAGCCAGCGTCAGTTTCCGCTCAGGTTCTGGAGAATCTCACGCGCTCTGGGGTGATTCGGATCGATCTCGAGCGCCTTCTCCAACTGCCGCAGGCCCTCTTCGGCTCGCCCCGTCCTGATGTAGGCGATCGTGAGTAGCGCGTAGGCGTCGGCCCGATCCGGGTCGATCGCGATCGCCCTTTCCAGAGCCGTGGCGGCCTCCTGGTTGCGGTCGGCCAGGCCGAGTAGCACGCCCAGGTTGAGGTGTGCATCGTAGGAGTCGGGATCGAGCCGCAGGACTTCGCGGTAGAGGCGATCCGCAGCGAGGTAGTCCCCTTCCGCCAGCCGCTGGTTCGCCGTCCGGATCATGGTCTGGGTGTCCCGTACCAGCTCGAACACGGCCTCCAGCATCGGATCGTCGAGGCTCGAGACTTCCGCGTCCGCCAGGTCGGCCAGCAGTTCCTCGGCGCGCTCCGGGTTGCCGAGTTGCCGCTCTGTCATCGCCAGCAGGTAGCGGGTTTCCCGATGGGCGGGGTCAAGCGCCAGCGCCGTGCGCAGATGCTCAGCCGCGGTTTCCGGCTGGCCCCGGCGCCGGGCCGCCTTGCCCAGCCCGAGTTCGCCCCAGGGCGTGCCGGGCGACGCCGCCCGAACCGCGCGGAACGCTTCTTCCGATCCGTCCGCGTCGCCTGCGGCCAGCAGCACGTTACCGAGCCGGACGCGCGCCGCCCAGTACGACGGACGGAGTTCCAGGGCGCGCTCGAAGCGGCGCGCCGCTTCGTCATGAGCGCCGCGGCTGGCGGCGAGAAAACCAAGGTAGTAAGGCCAGTCGGGGCTCGATGGATCGAGTTTCTCCGCCCGCTCGTAGCAATGCCGGGCCTGGTCGACGTAGCGGTGCGCCTGGTAGAGGCGGCCCAGGGCGCCAATCGCGGCGCCGTTGGACGGGTCGCGGTCGACGATTGAGAGAGCGTCACGAACAGCTGTGGCGAAGCCCGGGTCGAGTTCGGAGAGGTTGGGGATGCGGGGGATGTCGGCGGTTGTCGCCGGGTCTGGTTCGTTGGGAACGTCGGCTCCCGGGTCGCTACAGCCGAGGACGAACCCCAGGAAGACGATGGCGGCGCCCCATGCCGGCCAGACGGCCGGCGCACCGCCAACGGTCGCGGCGTCACTCCGCGTCACGACACACCCCTTCCGCGGGTCGCTCCCCGCCCGGCGCCAGCAGGCGCAGGATGCGGTTCACCTCGACGTTGGTGCGGTCGGTAACGGTGCCGTCCGGCCAGCGCACCTCCAGCCGGTCTACCTGTTCCGCATCGCCAAGCCCGAAGTGGACCCGCGGGTCGTTGCCGACCGCGAAGCTGTAGGCCGCTCGGACCTCGCGGGTCCAGCTTCGCCCCGCCGCCTCGACGGTAACCCGGGCGCCGATCGCCGAGCGGTCGAAGACTCCGCCGCCGCAGAGGTCGACGACCAGCCACGAGCGGGCGTTGCCGACGTCGTTCCGGAACAACCTCACCGGTCCTTCGTTGTTGACGAGCAGGACGTCGACGTCGCCGTCGTTGTCCAGGTCACCGAAGGCCGCACCGCGGCTCACCTCGAGTAACTCCAGGGCGGGGCCTGCCCGGCTCGAAACGTCCTCGTAGCGGCCGGACGGCATGCCCCGCAACAACTGGTTCGGCTCGCGATAATCGAAGGCGGCGGTATCTCCCGGCGTCACCTTGCCGTTGGCGACGAACAGGTCGAGAACGCCGTCGCCGTCGTAGTCGAACCAGGAGGTGCCGAAGCCGGTGTACGGCTTGCTCACGCCGCCGAGCCTTGCCTCGTCGGTCACGTCGCGAAAGAAGCCACCGCCGTCGTTGCGGTAGGAAGTGTTCGTCTCGCCGCTCAGGTGAGTCAGGAACAGGTCGAGATCGCCGTCGCCGTCGGGGTCGGCGACGGCAATGCCCATGCCGGCCTCGGGCTGGCCGAGTTCGTTGAGTGCCGCGCCCCGCGCCAGCGCGTCCTCGCGGAACGTACCGTCGCCCCGGTTCAGCCACAAGTGGTTCGCCGCCTGGTCGTTCGCCACGTAGAGATCGACTAGGTCGTCGCCGTCGAAGTCCGCCGCGACGACCCCCAGGCCCGGCCCAGCAACCGAGCGGATACCGGCAACCTCGCTCACGTCGGTGAACCGGCCGCCGCCGTCGTTGCGGTACAGGCTGTCCGGGGCCGGCGGGTACTCCGCCGGATTGCAGTAGTTGCGGAGGCCGTTGGGCCCCAGGCATGGGCGCTCCCGGCCGGCGCTCCAGACCACGTAGTTGGCGACGAAGAGATCCAGGTCCAGGTCGCCGTCGTAGTCGAAGAACACGCTGCTGGACGACCAGGCCGGGTCGCCTACGCCGGCACGTTCGGTTACGTCCTCGAAGCTGCCGTCGCCGAGGTTGCGATAGAGCCGATTCGGGCCGACGTTCGTCACGTAGAGATCGACCAGTCCGTCCCGGTCGTAGTCGGCCGCGGTCGCCCCGGCGCCGTAGCCCGTGTCGCCGACGCCCGCGGCGTCCGTCACGTCCTCCAACGCGCCGTCACCCAGGTTGCGGTAGAGGCCGTTGCCCGGCCGGTCGGCGACCGCGCCCGCCGACATCGCGGCTTCCGGTGCTCCGGGAACCGGCCCGCTCTGTACGAGGTAGACGTCCAGCAGTCCGTCGTCGTCGAAGTCGAGCAGCGCTCCGCCTCCCACCAGGAGTTCCGGGTAGTTGTACTCGCCCGCCCCGCCGTTGCGATGAACGAAGTCGAGTCCCGCCTCGGACGCGCGCTCGACGAAGACCGGCTCCGTCGAGGGAACCGCCGTCGACACGTCCGCGCCGCCATCCGCTTCGGCGCACGCCAAGAGAACCGCAACCAGAAGGACTAGGGCGAAGGTAGAAGAACGCCACATGGCCGCAGCAGACACTATCCGCGAGACCGGGCCGCTCCGTTGACAGGAATCCACCGCAGGTGATACAGATTTCTGTATGAAGACCACGCTGAACTTCGACGACCGCCTGATCAAGGCGGCCAAAGTACGCGCTGCCGAGGATGGCGAACCGCTGACTCGCCTGATCGAGCGGGCTATCCGGCAGTACCTGCAGCCACCACGGCGAACCGAGGAGCCGTTCAAGCTGAAGCTCGTCACGAAGAAGACGCGCACCCTGCCGGGCGTTGACGTCGCCGACCGCAACTCCCTCTACGACATCATGGACGGTCTGGATTGATCGCCGTCGACACGAACATCCTCGTCTATGCCCACGACCCGAGTTCGCGCATGCACAAGGCCGCCTGCGGCTACCTTGAGGCGCTCTCCGGTGCCCTGTTCAATTGGTCCCTTCCGGCACCGTGCCTGGTCGAGTTTCTTCGTGTAGCGACGCATCCCAGGATCCTCAGTCCGCCGTACACGGTTGATGAAGCCAGCGCGAACGTCGAGCGCATCCTCGCCTCACCGAGCCTGACACTGCTGCGGCCCGGCCCGCACTATGCGGAACTCCTGCTCGAGGCCATCCGCGAAGTGAGCGCCACGGGCAACCTGGTCTTCGACGCGCAGATCGTCGCGCTCTGCCGTGAGCACGGCGTCTCCAGGCTGTTGACGCACGACCGCGACTTCGACCGGTTCAGGGGATTTCAGACGGAAAGACTCGAGATCTGAACTCCTGGTCTCGCCTGTCCGGAGCCGGAGGAACCGGCACGGCGACTGAATAGACTCGCCCGAGGAGGACTCGCCTCATGTCTACGCCACAGCACCGCGGTCGTCGCGCCCGATTCGCTCGCGAGACGGCCCTCGCCGCGTTCATCATCAGTGCCGCACTGGCCGCGGTTCCCGCCGCCGCCGAGAAGGACCCTGTCTTCACCAGCCGCGGCAACCTGGCCATCCGCGGCTACGACCCGGTCGCCTACTTCACGGAAGGGAAGGCTGTCAAAGGCGACAAGGACTTCACGCTCGGCTGGCAGGGCGCCGACTGGCGTTTCGCCAGCGCCGGGAACCGGGATCGCTTCTCCGAAGATCCGGAGAAGTACGCGCCCCAGTACGGCGGCTACTGCGCCTGGGCGGTGAGCCGCGACTACACGGCTCCCACCGACCCAGATGCGTTCACCCTCGTGGACGGCAAGCTCTACCTGAACTACAACAAGAGGGTCATGAATCAGTGGCTCGAGGACCGCGACCGGAACATCGAGCAGGCCGACGAAAACTGGCCCGCGGTTCTCGAGGAGTGACGCGCCCCGCCCGCGCCGCCAGCGTCCCGTCCGGGAAGCCCGGGGCGTGAAGCTCCTCGCCTTCAGCGACGTTCACCTGGACTCGAAGTTCGGCTGGGCAACCCGGGAAGTCGCCCGCCGGCAGCGCCAGCGGCTGCGGGACGGCGTGACCTGGACCTTCGAACAGGCCCGCCAGGAGGGTGCTGCCGCCGTGTTGATCGGCGGCGACCTGTTCGAGCATGAGCTCGTGTCGCCGGACACGGTCGACTTCCTGCGCCGGACCTTCGAACGATCAGGCCTCCAGGTCCTCGCCGCTCCCGGCAACCACGACTACGCGGATACCGAGAGCCCGTACCGGCGGATCGACTGGCCGGACAACGTCCACATCTTCCGGGAGACGCACTTCACGTCGAAGCAGCTCGCCGACGGGGTGACCATCTGGGGCGCCGCCCATCGCAAGCCCGCGGACACGCCCGGCTTCTTCGACGACGGATTCCAGGTCGAGGGCTCGGGTGTTCACATCGCCGTGTTCCACGGCGAGGAACGAAACGCCGCGTTCCAGGCTCAGTACCGGCATGCCCCGTTCGAAAGCGACCAGATCGCGGCCGCCGGGTTCGACCACGCCGTCGTCGGCCATTCCCACAAGCCCGCCGATCGTCCGACCTGGACTCGGCTCGGTTCCCTCGAACGGCTCAAATTCAACGAGGAGTATGGCAACGCCGTGGTGTTGGAGGCCGAAAACGGCGAGGTCAAACGACGACGCCTCGATCCCCGCCCTCCCGCGCTCCACAGTCTGACCGTCGACCTGACGGAAGCGGAGAGCGCCGACGAGGCAAGGAAGCGGATCGGGAAGGCCCTCGACGGCCTGGCCGGGGCCGCGCGCGTCCGCCTGATCGGCGAGCCGGACAACCTGCACCTGCACGCCGAAGACTTCGGCGCGGCCTCATTCGAGCCTCCCGAGGGCATCGACCAGGTGTTGGTTGACACTTCGGGTCTGACCTCCCCCTACGATCTCGAGCAGATCGAGGACGAGCCGACGGTACGTGGCATGTTCGTGAGGCGAGTTCGAGACGCCGACCTCGACCGCGAAACGGAGCGCATCGTCCTGCTCGCCGGACTGCGCGCACTCGACGACCGGGACGTCGGCGTCCTGGACGACCTCCGAATGGCCGGCATCGAGGCGGACTCCTCCGGAGAGCAGCTTCAGGATGTGCCGACGGACGGAGCAGCCACGTGAAGATCCTCCGTATCCGCGCCCACGAGTTCGGCAAGCTGAACGGCGAATTCGATCTGGCCCCCGGCATGACCGTGATCCACGGCGACAACGAAGCCGGCAAGTCCACCTGGCTGCAGGCGATCTTCGCCGCTCTCTGCGGTCGGCGCCGCGGACGCGGTGCGAACACTTTGGAGGAACGCGAGTTCGAGCGCCAGTACGAGCCCTGGAGCGGCAAGCCGTGGCGTGCGACGGTGAAGCTCCAACTCGACGATGGTCGCAGAATCGAGATCCAGCAGCGCGATCTGAAAGCAAAGGAGAGCGTCGCCCACGACGCCGACACCGGGCGTCAGATCGGCGACGAGTTGATCTACCGCGGCAGCATCGATGGTTCGCGCTTTCTGGGACTCAATCGCCAGGTCATGCCATCGACCCTGGTGATCGGCCAGGGGGACATCCAGCGCCTGCGCCAGACGAAGGGCGACGAGGCCTCGGCGCTCAAGAAAGAGCTGCAACGAGCCGCTGCCTCTGCCGGCGGCGCCGCCACCGCGGTCGAGGCGATCCGCCTGCTCAAGAGCTACGCCCGCGATCAGATCGGCACTGAACGCCGCAACTCGACCAAGCCGCTGCAGAGAGCGGTCGAGCGTCTCAGCCAGGCGAACACGGAACTCGACGCGGGCAGGAACCGCCAACTGGAGCGCGACCGCCTGGAGAACACTCTGGCGGCAGCCAGGGAAGAGGCCGCGAGTACGGCAACGCTCGTCCGGAGTTGCGAACGTGCGTTGGCGGAGCGCGAACTGCGTTGCCTCGACGCGCGCCTGAAGAACATCGAGAAGCTGGCAACCCAGTTCCGTGACGGCAAACCGCCGGAGGCTCCGGGTGAGGGACCAGACGCCGCGATCGAACGTGAGCTTCGGACCGCTCTCCTCGCCTACCGGATCCGCCCCGAGGAACCCGCGGAACTTCGGGGACCCGGAGCGGACGAGATGGCGCGCGAACTGTCCGAACTCCCAAAGGCGGCGGTGGGAGATCGCGAGATTGCGCCCGAAGTCGCCGCTGCCGCACGAGGATGGCGGGAGGCGCGTGAAGCCCGGGCCGTCCGGGAGCGGCTCGGACCCGGCGACGCCCCGGAGGCGACTCTCACGAAGGCTGCCGAGCTCATCGCGCGGCGTGCTCTGACGGTCCTGGAGCTGCCGCCGCTCGGGTCGTCCGTGGACCTCGAACGACGCGTTCAGGAGCTTCTCAACGAGCAGAAGGCGCTCATGGCTCAGCTCGAAGCCAACTCCGGTTTCGGAAAGTGGCCCTGGATCGGCGCACCCGCCGGCGGTCTGCTGGGTGTGCTGGGTGTTCTCGATCTGCTCCCACGGCTGGTCGGCGCCGGTGGGTGGCTTCTTGCCATCGTCTGCTTCGCTCTCATGTACCGCGCACAGCGGCGCACCTCCCGTCCCCGCCCGTACGAGCAGGCTGACCGAGGGGCGGCACTGGCCGACGCCAGAGCCGAACTCCGGGACCTGAAGCGGCAGCACGAGGCCAGGCGGCGACAGATCGAAGCCGCGACCCGCGAGCTTGCGGAACTCGGCATCGAAACCGATCCGGACGCCGTGCGCGCCGCCCTCGAGGCGCGCGAGAGGCGGAACGCGTGGGACCGGGAACGTGAGACCTGGGAACGGTGGATGGCGTCGGCCCGCACCGACGAGGCAATAGCCGAGAAAACGCTGCGCGACGCCTTGACCGGTCGCGGCTTCGAAGACGCCCAGGCAGGAGTCGACGATCTGTTCCACCGCTACGAGCAGGCCTGTCGGCGAAGCGCCGAGCTTGCCGCCGGAACCGACCGGCGCGAAGCCCTGGCCGCGCGGCTGGAGGCCCGGCGGCAGGCGGAACGGGCGGCGGCGACGCAGCGGCAGAACCGCGAAGCGGCCGAGGAACGCTTTCGCACCGCACTGACGGCGGCCGGTTTCCCCGGCGACGCGACCGACGACCCGGAACTCTGGGCAGACGATTGGCTTTCCGACCGCGAACGCCGAACAGGACAACGACAGAGAGACTGGGACCGTCTGCAGCACCTGCTCGATGGCCGCGATCGCCAGAGCCTTCAGGACGAACGCGCGGAAACGGCCGGCCGCATCGCGGCCATCGCCGGCGCGGAATCCGAAGCGGCAGCAGCACTCCAGGCGCTGACTTCCACGGAACTGGAACGCAAGCTGGCGACGACGCGGAAGGAGGCCGGACGGGCCGGAAGAGAAGTCAGCCGCTTTGAAGGTCAACTCGCCGCCGACGCCGACCTCCCGGCACTCGCTGAACTCGAGGAGGAACTCGCCGCCGCCGAGCACGAGGTCAAGCTCCTGCGCAGGGCCGGCGAAATCGTCGACATCGCCACCACGCACCTGGAAGCGGCCCAGGAAGAGGTCCATCGGATGCTCGCTCCTGACCTCCGCCAAGGACTGGCCGAGCGCTTGAACCTGGTGACCGACGGACGGTACTCGGCCGTGCGAATCGACCCGGAGGAGGGTCTCGAAGTCCAACTCGAGGTCGAGGACGGCGAGTACCGCTCAGCCTCGGAACTGTCCCACGGCACGATCGATCAGGTCTATCTGCTGCTTCGCATCGGCCTTGCCGAGGCACTCGGCGACAAGAGGGAATCCGCGCCTCTGTTCCTGGACGACGCCACGGTGCATATCGATACCGATCGCACGATGCGCTTTCTGGAGCTGCTCCTCGTGCTGAGCAAGGAGCGGCAGATTGTCGCCCTCAGCCAAGAGGAAGAGGTGCGGGCGTGGGCCGAGCGGCGCCTCCCGGAAGATCCACGCCATCGCCTGATCGAACTCGGCCCGGACGGTCTTCCTCTACAGGCGAGAACCGACTCCGAGCCCGCGGCGGCGGACGCCGACGAGCCCGCACCCGACCCGGAACGCCAGCACTCCCTTCTATAATCGCCGCCCCATGCAGCGGTTGCTGATCGCCAACCGGGGCGAGATCGCGGTCCGGATCGCCCGCGCGGCGATGGACCTCGGGATCGCCACGGTCGCCATTTACTCCGAGGACGACGCCAACGGACTCCATCTGCGGATCGCCGACGAGGCCGTAGCCCTCGGCGGACGCGGAGTCCGGGCCTACCTCGACATCGAGGACGTGGTGGCAAGGGCCGCCGACGCGAACTGCGACGCGGTCCACCCGGGATACGGCTTCCTGGCCGAGAACGCGGACTTCGCCGCTGCCTGTGCCGCGGCCGGCATCACCTTCGTCGGCCCGCGGCCGGAGGTTCTGGAGCTGTTCGGCGACAAGGGGCGAGCGCGCGCGGCCGCGAGCGCCGCGGACGTGCCTGTGCTGCGGGGCACCGACCACGTCACGACCCTGGAGGAGACTCGCGAGTTCTTTGCCGCCCTCGGCGACGGCGGGGCGATCATCATCAAGGCGCTCGCCGGCGGCGGCGGCCGCGGGGCTCGCATCGTCACCCAGGCCGGCGACATCGAACAGGCCTACGAACGCTGCGGGTCCGAAGCCGAACGCGCCTTCGGCAACGGCGGTCTCTACGTCGAGGAACTCATCCCGCGCGCCCGTCACATCGAGGTCCAGCTCCTCGGCGACGAGGTCGGCGGCCTGATCGACTTCGGCGAACGGGAGTGCAGCGCCCAGCGCCGACACCAAAAGGTGGTCGAAACGGCGCCGGCGCCGAACCTGGAATCCGCCGTCCGCCAGGCGATCATCGACGCGGCGCTGCGCCTGGGCGGCGCCGCCAAGTACAACAGTCTCGGCACCTTCGAGTTCCTGGTCGATGCCGGCGATGGCGCAGGCGGAGACAACGGCAGTCCACATGAAGAGAGGGGCGGCCGCTTCGCCTTCATCGAAACGAACGCGCGCCTCCAGGTCGAGCACACGGTGACCGAAGCCGTAACCGGCGTGGACCTGGTGCAAGCGCAACTTCAGGTGGCCCGCGGCGAGTCACTCGCGGACCTCGGGCTCGACGACCCGGACGCGCGGCGGACGCGCGGCTTCGCGATTCAGGCCCGCGTCAATCTGGAGACCCTGGACGCCGCCGGCAACGTGCGGCCGTCCTCCGGCGTCCTCGCCGCCTACGAACCGCCGAGCGGTCCCGGTGTGCGAATAGACGGCTGCGGCTACGCCGGCTACGAGCCGAACCCCGCGTTCGATTCGCTGCTCGCGAAAGTGATCGCCCACTCGCCCTCGGACGACTTCGCCGCCGCCGTCAAGCGGGCCTCCCGGGCCCTCGACGAATTCCGCATCGGCGGACCTTCGACGAACATCCCCTGGCTCCAGAGCGTCCTCGCCCATCCGGACTTCGAGGCGGGTCGCCTGTACACCCGCTGGCTGGACGACAACGCCGGGGAGCTGGCGGCGGCAGCCGGCAACGGACGCAGGCCCCGTTTCGTCCCTGCAGCCGGTCCCGGCGCCAGCGGTGAGGCGGCCTCGACCGAAAGCAGCGCCCGTGACAGCGGCTTCGCCGGCGCCCGTGTCGACACGGCCGATCCCCTGGCCCTGTTCGCCTACGACCAGGAGACGAAGGCAGCGCAGGCTGAACCGACGGGTGATGGCAGCGACTTGCCCGCGTCGGCGCTGGGCGCCGAGGGAGCCACCGGCATCGCCGCGCCGATCCAGGGCACGATCGTCAGCATCGACGTTGCCGAGGGCGACGAAGTCCTGCGCGGGCAACAGATGGCCGTGATCGAAGCGATGAAGATGGAGCACGTGCTCCGCTCCGATACGAGCGGCACGGTGCTCCGGGTCACGATGGCCGTGGGCGACACGATCCGGGAGGGCTATCCCCTCGTTCTCGTGGAAGGGGCCGAGGGCGGCGAGGCGGCGGATGCCGCCGTCGAGATCGACCCGGACTACATCCGGCCGGATCTTGAGGAGAACATCCGGCGCCACGACTACACCCTGGACGAGAACCGTCCGGAGGCGGTCGCCCGGCGGCGCCGCTTCGGCTTCCGGACGCCGCGCGAGAACATCGAGCAGCTCGTCGACTCCGGGTCCTTCAAGGAGTACTGGCCGCTGATCGTCGCCCGCCAGCACCAGAAGTTCAGCGACGAGAAACTGCGCCAGTACACGCCCGCCGACGGCGTGGTCGCCGGTACCGCCTCGATCAACGGCGACCTGTTCGACGACGAGAGGTCGCGCGCGATGGTGCTCTCGTACGACTACACCGTCCTCGCCGGCACGCAGGGCGGGCGCAACCACTACAAGCAGGACCGCCTCTTCGACCTCGCGAACCGGTACATGCTGCCGCTCGTCTTCTTTACGGAGGGCGGCGGCGGCCGGCCGGGCGATGACTACACCGGGCCCCGGGTCGCGTTCGACACCTACACCTTCACCCAGTTCTCCAAGCTCTCCGGCCTCATTCCGCTGGTCGGCGTGAACAACGGCCGTTGCTTCGCCGGCAACACCGCCCTGCTCGCCTGCTGCGACGTGATCATCGCCACCAAGGCCTCGACCATCGCCATGGGTGGGCCCGCCATGATCGAGGGCGGCGGCCTGGGCATCTACACCCCGGAAGAAGTCGGCCCGATGTCTTTCCAGGTACCGAACGGCGTCGTCGACATCCTGGTCGAGGACGAGGAAGAAGCGGTCGACGTGGCGAAGAAGTACCTCTCCTACTTCCAGGGGCCGATCTCCGACTGGGAGGCCCATGACCAGCGCCCGCTGCGCCACGTGGTCCCGGAGAACCGGCTCCGCCTCTACGACATGCAGGAGATCGTCCACACGATCGCCGACGTTGGATCCGTGCTGGAGATCCGTCCGAAGTTCGGAATCGGCGTGATCACGGCACTCATCCGCGTCGAGGGCAGGCCGATGGGAGTCATCGCGAACAACCCGCACCACCTCGCCGGAGCGATCGACTCCGACGGTTCCGACAAGGGCGCCCGCTTCCTTCAGCTCTGCGACGCCTTCGACATCCCCGTGCTGAGCCTGATGGACTGCCCCGGAATCATGGTCGGCCCCGACCACGAGAAGACCGCCCTGGTCCGCCACTGCGCGCGCATGTTCAACACCGGCGCGAACCTCTCGGTGCCCCTGTTCGGCGTCGTCGTGCGCAAGGCCTACGGCCTGGGCGTCCAGGCGATGTGCGGCGCGAGCGCCCTGGTCGGTTTCTTCACTGTCGGCTGGCCGACAGCCGAGTTCGCCGGCATGAACATCGAGGGCGCGGTCAAGCTCGGCTACCGGAAGGAACTGGCCGCGATCGAGGATCCCGAAGAGCGCAGGCTCGAGTTCGAGCGCCGGGTCGAAGCCTCGTACGAACGCGCCAAGGCCGTCAACGCCGCCACCGGCGGCGGGCTCGACGACGTGATCGACCCGGCTGAAACGCGTTCCTGGATCACGGAGAGCATGAAGCGGCTGCCCAAGCCGCCTCCCCGGACCGGCAAGAAGCGGCCGTACATCGATACCTGGTAGACGGCGCCGGCTCGGAAACCGGCGAGGGCCAGGGCCGCTAGTTGGCCGTTCCGTCCAGCACCATGTACATCCTCTGCACACCGCGGAGGTCAACGCGGACTCGTGCCGGGGGCAGGTTCTCGGCGTGGTGGGAGAGGTCGATCCGCTCCACCGCATCCTCCGCCGGGACTCCCTGGGCGTGAAGCCCGGAAACGACCTCCCACAGCTCCCGGTGGAAGGCCTGGACATGGTCGATCAGCTCCCGGTCGCGGAAGTACGGACCGTGACCCGGCAGGATGAGGTCGAAGTCGAGCTGCTTCAGCCGCTCCAGGGTGGCCGGCCACTCGTTGACCCAGCCGTCTCCCGGCCAGGGCGGCCCGCCGAGCATCATGTCGCCGGTGAACACCAGCCGCTCCGCCGGCAGGTAGACGACGACGTCGCCGCCGGTGTGGGCGCGGCCGAGGAAGTGGAGCTGGATCTCCCGGCCGCCGCTGAAGAAGCTCATCTTCTCCGCCAGCGTCGTGTCCGGAGGCACGGGATGGATCTCGGCGGTCGACTCGACGTGGGCGGCCTGGATGCTGATCTGCGTCTCCAGGTCCTCCCGCTCCTCTTCTGAAGCCGTTTCCAGGGCGGCGCGCAGCTCCTCGAGCGCCAGCTTGTCCCGTTCGGAGGAACCCTTGAACGTGTGCTCCTCGAGCGGCGCAGTGGCCATCTTGTGGCGCGTGTACTCGTGTCCGACAACCCGAACGTCCGGCCCGAACGCCTGGTTGCCGTGAGAGTGGTCGTAGTGGAAGTGGGTGTTGACCAGCGTGCGGATCGGTTTGTCCGTGATCCGTTCGATGCCCTCGATCAACGCCCGCGCCGCGGCCGGCGTGATGTGGGAATCCACCACCAGCACGTCCTCCTCGGTGACCACGACCATCGCGTTGCTCCTCGTCACCATGGCCCCGGTCCCGGAGACGAAGTAGACCCCGTCGGCCACTTCCTCGAACCGGTGGGTTTCCGTTTCGATGGCGTGCTCTTCGGCGGCAACTCCCGATACCAGGAGGCTGGCCGCACACAGGGAAAGAAGGACTGTGGTGGATCGCGTCATGATCGTTCCGTTCCTGTCTCTGGTTCCTGGAGTCGCCCGGAAAGCGTACCGTCGCGTCAGTCCGCCCAGCCGAGCGCCCTGGCTCGATGGACGATCTGGTCCGCCGCGCCCGGGAAGCCAAGCCGTTCCGTATTCAGGACCAGGTCGTAGTGACGCGGATCGTCGCAGTCCCGGGCGTAGTACTCGCGGTGATAGCGGATGCGGTTCGCGTCGCGTCGCTCGACCGTGGTGATGGCGTCCTTCTCCGGAACGCCCACGACCTCGACGGCGACCCGGCGCCGGAACTCGGGGCCCGCCACGAGCCGCGCGTGGAGCGCATCCTCGCGCCACGCCAGCACCGCCGCCGAAGCGCGGCCGACGAAGACGCAGTGGCCCTGCGCCGCGATCTCGCAAACGACGCTGCGGGTCACGCGAACCAGGTTGCCCTCGCCGATCGGCTGACCGATCGGCGGAGCTGGCAGGAAAAGGTCGGGAAGCTGAGCGCTGGCCACCCGGGCGAGGCGCTCGACGAAGCTTGGAGGCCGGTCTTCCCGAGCCTGGACCTCTTCTGGCGGAATGCCGGCGCGGCGGGCGACTTCGTCGATCAGTGCGTTGCCAACGAGTTGCCATCCAAGCCGATCCGCCACCAGCTTGGCCACCTGGGTGCCGCCGGAGGCGTACTGTCTCGAGATCGTGATCAGCATCCGAGTCCTCCCCGTGCTCGCTTCCCGCGGTCGGGGACCCGGGTGGCACGTTCCGAATCGAGCACGATCGCTTCGCGAAACGCCTTCAAGATCGACAGGTCCATCCGTCGCAGGTCAGGACTCGCCAGATAGAACACGACAGCCACCACGACCGCCAGCAGCGAGGCCAGACCCACCGAGAGCGGCGCGCCCCACACCTCGGCAAGCGCGCTGATCGGCACCGCGCCAAGCATCGGCAGCGAGAACGACATCGTCAGGAAGCCGGAAACCCGGCCGCGCACCGAGTCCGGGATCAGCACGTGGATCGCGGTGTTGTTCAGAGTCGTGTAGATAGCCTGGAATGCGCTGCCGGCAAGCAGCAGGGGCAAGGCGAGCCAGAACCAGGGGCTGAGCGCGAACCCCATCATCAGCAGACCGAACGCAAACACGCTCACCATCATCAGCCGCAGTCGCCGGCTCGTGTTGCTTCGCCAGGCGACGAACGCCGCCCCCACCACGCCGCCGATGCCCGCCGCTCCGCTCAACAGGCCGAAGCCACGCGGCCCGACCTCCCAGATCTCCTCGGCGAACACGACCAGAAGCGTCTGGAACGGCATGACCAGGAACATCGGCACCAGACCGAAGAACAAGAGCACCAGGACCAGACGGTTTTCCCTCACGTAGCGGAAGCCCTCCGCCATGTTCTGCAGCAGGGAGCTGTCCGTGCGATCCGCCGCCGGCGCCCGTCCCACCGCCATCATCCCGGCCAGGGCCAGGGCGTAGAGAGCAACGTTCGTGGAGTACGCCACCGTCACGCCGGCCGCGCCGATCAGAGCCCCGGCCAGCGCCGGGCCCACGACGCGCGTAACGTTCATCGCGGTCATCGTGAGCGCCATCGCGCCGGTCAGCCGGCGACGGCCGACCACGTTCGCGATGATCGCGTTGCGGGCCGGCATCACGAACGGAAAGACGGCGCCGACGAACGCGACCTGAACCAGGATGTGCCAGAACTCCAGCCGGCCTCCGAGGAGCAGCGAGAGAACGACGAGCTCGGCCACGACAACGGTGGTCTGGCCGGCCACGACCAACGACCGCCGCTCGAACCGGTCCGCGACCACGCCTCCCACCGGCCCGAGGCTCAGCATGGCCAGGGCCACCATGAGGGTCACCAACCCGAGCGCCAGCTCGCGGCCGGTGATCGAGAACACCAGCCACGCGCGCACGACCAACTGGCCCTGCATGGCCAGGAAGAACGTCGTGTTCGAAATGTAGAGCCAGCGGAACTGCCGCTCGCTGAAGAGGCCCGCCAGGCCGCCACGGTCTGGCGGCGGCCCCTGCGCTCGGGGGAACTGTTGGACCGTCATCGGCCCGGCAGGACTATCACGGAGCAGCCGCTCATGCCTGGACTACGCGCTGCTACACTCCGGCGTCCTCGCGCTGAGACCGGCCGTTTCGCCCGGTGATGCCGACGTAGCTCAGTGGCAGAGCAGCTGATTCGTAATCAGCAGGTCAGCGGTTCAAATCCGCTCGTCGGCTCCAGTTCGACTCGACAGGCTGCGTGGTAGCTTCTCAAGAGCTTCCCCCAAATCGAGGAGGTGACCCCATGAGGCTGCACCGGTTTCTCGTACTCGCCGCCCTCCCTCTCCTGGCGCTCGCTGTAGTCGCCTGCTCGCCGCAGGCCGAAGCGACGGACGCCGACCTCGCCGGCGAAGCGCCGCCTGAAGACGCGAGCTTTCCGCTGAGCGCGAAGGGCGCGTGGACCATGGAGCGGTTGCTGGCGCTCGATCACGAGAGCACGGTCGCCCTGTGGAAGACCCTCCCCGCCGCCGGCATGGCGGAACTCGACGGCCACTACCAGGGGGTCATCCCGAACGCCGGCGACCATGAGCGCCAGACGCGCACCTCCGACTTCATGTACGCCGAGGACTCGGTCCGCGGCTACTGGCTCGGCAAGGCGTACCGGCCCCTGGCCGAGACCGAGGGCGAGGGCTACAACCGCTGGCGCTTCCCGGACGGCGAGATCGTCCGCAACGGCCGCTTCGCCACCCGCATGGGTCCGTCGCTCATCGATGGGCAACCCTCGTACATCATGGACTACAGCGCGTTCAGCGACACCACTCTCGTCGACGAGATCCGCAAGCTGGACGAGGGTGTCTACCTCGGCGTCGGCACCACCGAGACCGAGGACGGCGGACGCAGCGCGCCCGGCCACTTCGCCTTGGTCGGCCCGACCGACGAGTGGGTCGGCGCCGAGGAGTAGCAACGACCTCAGGCCGAAACCCAGGAGACTTCAACGAATGGTCGACGAACAGGTCCTCAAGCACACTCCCTTCGAACCGCTGCCGATCGCCGACGGCGTGATCGCCGGGCCGCTCCGCCATCCCCGCAACCTGGAACAGTCGATCCTGGGCTCGATCCACGAGGACAGCACGGCGCGAAAGCTCGGCCTGCGCGGCGGCACGGTCGCCGGATCGCTCCACATGGAGCAGTTCCCGCCGCTCCTGGTCGAGGCGCTTGGAGAGGCCTGGTGGCGAACCGGCGGCCTGTCGCTCTACTTCACGTACGCCACCACCGACGGCGAGGGCGTCCAGTGCTTCGGCCGCTGGCCCCTGAACGGCCAGGCAGGCGAGCAGATCCCGGTGTGGATGGACATGGAGGACGGCCGCCGGGTCGCGGAAGGCACCGCCTGGGTGGGCTCCACCGCGGAGAAGACACCCCTCGAACAGCGGATCGAGACCATGCCCCAACCCACCGACCTCCGCATCTTCGAGTCCCTCGGCACCGGCCGTGAACTCGACGGGATCGACGCGCGGGTCGGACAGGAGGACCTCGACCAGCGCCTCTCCGTCATCGTCGAGCCGTTCGATCACTACCGCTCCGCGGACCGCTACGGCGAGGCCGTCCTGCCGCCGAGCCTGATCGTCCGCCTGCTGACGCGCTACCAGCGCGTGCTGCTCGAGGACTGGCCGAACCTCGGCGTCGGCCTCTACGGCGCCATCGAGGTCGAACATCTCGCCGGGCCCTGCTTCGTCGAGCACGACTACGAAGTACGGGGGCGTGTCGTCGCGGTCGGCGAGACACCCAAGACCGAGTACTTCTGGTACGAGAGCACGGTCTCCGAGCCGTCCGGCGGCGAGGACCGCGCCCGCATGCTGATGATGATCCGCACGATGAAGGCGGCGAGTCCGTTGTGGCAGTAGACGCAGCGAGGACGACCGAGGGCGAGTACCCGAAGTACGCAACGCGGGTCCTGATCGCGACCGCCGTCTGCCTGCTCGCGGCCGCCGCCCAGGCTCAAGGACCACGCCTGGTCGATGGCCAACTCGAGTCCGACCTCGTGCCGTCGCCGGTCGAGTACTACGCCCTGCTGCCACCCGGCTACGACGATCTGGAGGAACCCGTTCCGCTCGTGCTGAACCTCCACGGCGGCGGCGGCAGCCGCGATGTGCTGGGGGTGCGGCAGCAGCCGATCTTCGTCGGTATGTGGGAGGCCGGAACCCTGCCGCCGATGGTCATCGTCACGCCGAGCGCCACCGGACGCTGCTTCTACATGGACTACAGGGACGGCTCGCAGAACTGGGAGTCCTTCCTGATCGGGCCGTTCCTCGCCCACCTGCGGGATACCTACAACGTGCGCACCAATCGCCGCGGCACCCTGGTCACCGGCATCTCGATGGGCGGCATGGGCTCGCTGCGACTCGCCTTCAAGTACCCGGAGACCTTCGGCGCCGTCGCCTCGATGGAACCCGGCATCGCCCCGATCGACGACTGGAACGACATGCGTCCCAAGCACCGCTTCTGGCGCGGCAACGACCTGATGGAGTCGATCTACGGCAGCCCGGTCGACCGCGAGTACTGGAACGCCAACAACCCCGCGACGATCGCCAGGGCCAGCGCCGACGTCATCCGCGAGTCAGGGCTGAAGATCTTCCTCGAGGCCGGCGACGAAGACCTGTTCTGGCTCTATGAGGGCACCGAGTTCCTCCACCAGGTGCTCTGGGACCAGAAGATCCGCCACGAGTACCGCCTCTACTACGGCGCCGATCACGTCGGTCGAACCCTCGGCCCACGGACCGAGGAGGCCTACCGTTTCCTCGGCGGCACGCTGTCCGATCCCGAGCCCGACCCGGGTGTCGAAGCGACCCGTCGGCGGATCGATCCGCTCAAGCGACGACTCACCGAGGCTGACCACTACGAGGTGGACAAGGCGCTGATCGAGGGCGGCGAGGGTCAATAGGCAACAGCGCCGTCCTCCCGTTCAGGCCAGACCCAACCCCCGTCGAGCCCGGCGCACACGAGTCTCCGATCGCTTTGCGGCCAGCACATGCTCTCGCAGCGACCGTGGTGTCCCCGAGCTTCCACGACGCCACGGCCGAGTCCGGTACGACGACATACCGCGGCAGGTCTGGTTGGTGCCGCTGAACCCGAGCCCGGAGCGTGATCGTAGAAGCCACATCGGCACCGCGGGACGCCATCCGCAAACCTCACCGAGACCGTACCCCAGGCGCGCCAGCGTTGACACACCGACCTCGGACGCTTAGGTTGCCCGCGAACCTCTGAGGAACTTCAAGATGAGCGAAGCGACCGCAACGTCACGGTGGGCAGCGTGCGCCCCCCTTCTCCTTGTCCTGCTGGCAGTCGGCTGCAGCGACCGCGGCGGGGACGCCGATGTCGTCCCGACCGCCGGCAACGTCGACGATGAGCGGATCATGCGCGCCGCCGCGGACGAGCCCGGGAGCTGGCTGACCTACGGCCAGACCTACAAGGAGCAGCGCTTCTCCACCCTCGACCAGATCACCCGCGAGAACGTCGGCGGCCTCAAGCTCGCCTGGTCCAAACCGATCGGCGGCCGCTCCGAGCGGATGCAGGGCACGCCGCTGGTCGTCGACGGGGTCATGTACGCGACGAACGGCTGGGGCGTGATCTATGCGCTGGACCCGGCCACGGGCGAGGAGATCTGGACGCACGACCCGCAGACGGACCGCACCTACGTCAAGTACTCCTGCTGCGGCGGTGTCGCGAACCGCGGCGTCGCGGTGTACAGGGGCAAGGTCTACGTCGCCCTGTTCGACGGCCGGCTCGTGGCGGTCGACGCGGCGACCGGCGAAGAGGTCTGGGACGTCGACACCTGGCATCCTTCGGCGCTCGGTCGCTTCAACATCACTGGCGCCCCTCGCGCCGCCGGGGGCAAGGTGTTCATCGGCCAGGGCAGCTCCGAGAGCGGCAAGCGGCGCGGCTACGTCTCCGCCTACGACGCCGAGACCGGCGAACTCGCCTGGCGCTTCTACCTCGTCCCCGGCGACCCGTCCAAGCCGTTCGAGCACCCCGAGATGGAGATGGCGGCCAGGACCTGGGGCGGGGAGTGGTGGAAGATGGGCGGCGGCGGCACCGCCTGGAACTCGCTCGTCTACGACGAGGAGCTCAACCTGCTCTACATCGGCGTCGGCAACGGCGCCCCCTGGTCGCGCCAGGTTCGCTCACCCGGCGGCGGGGACGACCTCTTCCTGACCGCGATCGTGGCCGTCGACGCCGACACCGCCGAGATGAGGTGGTACTACCAGACGGTTCCGGGCGACAACTGGGACTACAGCTCGGCGATGGACATCGCCCTCGGCGAACTGACTGTCGACGGCGTGGAACGAAAGGTCCTGCTGCAAGCGCCGAAGAACGGCTTCTTCTACGTCATCGACCGCGAGAGCGGCGAGTTACTGCGCGCCCACCCCTACACGGACAGGATCGACTGGGCGACCCACGTCGACATGGAGACCGGGCGTCCGATCGAGAACATGGATGTGGTCTTCGAAGAGAAGCCCCAGTGGATTACGCCCGCGAACGCCGGCGCCCACAACTGGGAGCCCATGTCCTGGGACGAGGACAAGGGCGTCATGTACTTCTATTACCACGACTACGCGAACTTCTACGCCCTGCCCGAGGAGTTCGTGGAGACGGGGACCTACACGATCCGGCCGTGGGGGCTCAGCCTCGGTGTCGCCGTCGGCGCTTACCGCAGCAAACTGGAGCAGGAGGCCGGGCCGCAACCTGAGAACAGGGGCTTTCTGGTCGCCTTCGACCCCCTGTCGGGCCAAAAAGTGTGGGAGAACCGCTTGCCCTCAATCTTCAACGGCGGCGTTCTCGCCACGACCACCGGTGTGCTGTTCCACGGCGGCGGCGGCGGCGACTTCAACGCCTACGACAAGGACACTGGCGAAGAGCTGTGGGAGTTCGACGCCTACGGGTCGTTCACCTCGTCGATCATCACGTACATGGAGGGCGGCACACAGTACGTCGCCACGATGGTGAGCGGCAGCACCCGGTACGACCGGCCCGGAGAGTTGCTGGTCTTCTCGCCGGACGGCGAGGCGACCCTGGCCGAACCGCCGGAGCGCGACTACTCCATCCCCGAGCTGCCGCCGCTCACGGCCTCCGCCGAGACGATCGAACGCGGCAACACGCTCTACCACGAGCACTGCGCCCTCTGCCACCGCGGACTCGGCCAGACCTCGATCGTCGCCGCCGCCTCCCCCGAGCTGCGCCGGATGTCACCGGAGGTCCACGCGGACTTCATGGCGATCGTCCAGGACGGCCTGCTGCCGCTCGGCATGCCCGGCTACGCCGAACTCTTCGACGAGGACGCGACGACCGCGATCCACCAATTCGTCATCTCGAAGGCGATGGAGCTGCAGGACGCACAGTAGCTCAAGCCGGCCACTCGGTGCGCCGGCGTCCTCGCCGGCATCCGGGCGAGCCGCCAAGCGGCAAGCCATACGCTCAGGTCCGATGAACCTAGTCCTCGACTGCGATCCCGGACTCGACGACGCGGTCGCGATCCTGGTCGCGGCGCGCTACGCCGACTTGATCGGGATCACGACCGTCGCCGGCAACGTCGGGATCAACCGAACCACCCGGAACGCGCTCGTCGTCGCGCAACTCGCCGGTCTGGACGTGCCGGTCCACCGTGGCGCCGGGAAACCGCTCGCCGGGGAGCCCGTCGACGGCAGCCGGATTCACGGCGAGACCGGTCTGGGCAACGCGGTTCTACCCGACCTGGACCGATCCGAAGCGTCGGACGATGCCGTCGCCTACCTTTGCGACACCGCCCGCTCCGTCGACGACCTGCACCTGCTGGCCATCGGCCCGCTGACCAACGTCGCTCTGGCGCTACAGCGCGATCCCGATCTGCGCCGCCATCTCGCCGGGCTCACGATCATGGGCGGCAGCGCGAGCGCCGGCAACATCACATCCGTCGCGGAGTTCAACATCTGGGCCGACCCGGAGGCCGCAGCCATCGTCTTCGAGAAGGCCGCCCCGGTCACGATGGTTGGTCTCGACGTCACGAACCAGGTTGTTGTCGGCGCCGAAGAGACTGCGCGGATGCGCGCCGCCGGAACGCCGGCAGCCGACCTCGCCGCCGATGTCACCGACTTCCTGCGCGACCGCTTCCGGCAGTACGTCGGACAGTCCGTCGTTCCGCTGCACGACGCGACTGCCGTCATCGCGGTGACGCACCCCCATCTGTTCGAGCGTTCGCGTCATCCCGTCGCGGTCGAGGTGGGCGGCGAGATCACCCGCGGCATGACCGTGGCCGACCTCCGGCCACCAGCGCTGATCGAGGCAATCGGCCCGGCACGGGTCGCCGCCAGCGACATCGTGTGGGACACCGACGTCGACGCGGTCAGGGAGTTGATCGTGGAGGCGGTGCTGGCGTACTAGCTACTGGGTGCGCCGGCTTCCTCGCCGGCACCAGGCGCGATGTCTCGGAGCGGCGAGCCCGAGGCCTCACTCAGTCCGGGCCGGCAAGCCGGTCGGCCCGCTGATCCATGTCGTTCTGGTGCAGCACCAGATGGTCGACGGCACCGTCTTCGCCTCGCCCGAACGTAATCTGCGCGTCGACGACCCGCAGGAAGAACTTCGTCTCCGACTCCGGGAACACCTCGAACCGCGGCTGACCGGTTAGCTGGACGAACAGCCGGTCGCCCTGCCGCGTTACGGTGAAGACCAGCTCCTCGGTGAGCCGATAGCGGCCGGCGTAGTCGTCGTAGGTCGCCGGATCGACTTCGACCGCGGTCCGTAGCGCCGGAGGCACGACCAGCCGGTAGCGCGAGTCCAGGAGGTGGAATCCGAGGTCGTCGACGCTGTCGCCGGAGTTCGACAGCACGACGACACCGGTCCGCGACTCGAGATCGAAGCCGAGAAACGAGCGGTAGCCGCCCGTGCCGCCGTTGTGCCAGTGGAGGTCGCGGCCGTGCCCGCCTCGGATGACCCAGCCAAGTCCGATGCGCATACCGGGCGCCGGAAAGTCACGGCGTGACTGATGGGTTTCTGCCATCTCCTCCTGCAACGGCGACTCGCGCAGACCGAGATTGGCCTCGGCGAAGGTCAGCATGTCGTTCACCGTGGAGCGCAGGGCACCAGCGCCCGCGAGGGTTGGAAGATCCCAGTTCGCGACCCTCCTGAGCTGCACGCTGTGGCCGATGGCCAGCCGTTCCCGGTGGTACGGCGAGAGGGTGATCGAGGTGTCGGACATCCCGAGCGGTTCGAGAAGCCGTTCGGAGACCAGCCTCTCGTAGCCCATCCCCTGGCTCAGAGCGAGGGCGTGTCCCAGGAGACCGGTGCCGAGATTCGAGTATTCGACCTCCGCACCGATGTCCCGCTCCAGCTCGTGAGACGCGAGGAACTCGTAGAGCTGGGCGACCGTGTAGTCGGCGTACGGGTTCCCCGCATCGGCCGGCCGGAAGTTGTTCGGCATGCGCGGCAGTCCCGAGCTATGCGTCGTCAGGTGCAGCAACGTGATCTCTGCGCCGTTCCGCGTCGGTACATTGACGTCCGGCCCGAGCAGCCGCTGCACCGGCGTCTCGAGCTCGAGGGCGCCCTCCCCCGCCAGGTCCGCCAGCAAGATCGCCGTGAACACCTTGGTGATCGAGCCGATCTCGAACACGGTGTCGCCATTCACTGCGGTCGGACTGTCGGTCGCAAGCTGACCATGGGCGACCACGCGGCGGCCGCCCGGGTCGACAACGCCGACGACTATGCCGACGCTCCGCTTCTGCTCGTCGACCCGCTCCGCCAGGATCTGGCGGAGTTCTTCGTCCGACGGCACCGAACCCGCGGACTGGATACCGAAGCACGCCGCTCCCACCAACATCAGGCCGACAAGCGCGATCACGGCTCCTCTCACGACAGTTGTTCCAGTTCCCGTCTGGCGCAGTCCAGGATGCCGAGGCGGCGGCACATCGCCTTGACATGGAACGAGTTCACGTCGCCCCGTAGAGAGCGTTGCCTGCTGTGCTGGCCCTTGGGCAGCCTGCGATACGCGCTTCCCCGGTACCGGATCGCCCAGTGGTGCTTCGTCTCCGTTCTCTCAT
This sequence comes from Holophagales bacterium, assembly GCA_009836625.1. Classification (GTDB taxonomy): domain Bacteria; phylum Acidobacteriota; class Thermoanaerobaculia; order Multivoradales; family Multivoraceae; genus Multivorans. The sequence goes on along the minus strand of VXVC01000004.1, from coordinate 75,986 downwards.
GGCCCGGGGCGCACACCTTAAGCATGGCGAAGATCTTCCTGAGCTGGATCTGCGCCACCCGTCGGCCAGCCGGGGCTCAAGCGGCCGCCAGCCACATCGCGTCCGGCTCGGGAGCGAGCTCGGACAGGGGCTGGTGAAACTTGACCACGTCGCACCTGAACTTCGGGTTCGCGACGCGGGGCAGATCGCTTTGAACCTTGCCGGCGGCCACTTCCCTGCGCGCAGACTCGAAGGTCTCCTCGGCCCATCGGTCGGTGTCGGTGAAGAACTCCTCCACATCTCGCTTGAACGCCCTGAAGTTCGGCGATTCGTCCGCAATGTCGTCGAGCACCAGTTCGATGCCTCGGCGCAGATCCCCGTAGGCATCCTGGAGGGTTCCGCCTGTACCGGAGATCCCGCCCGGCTGAAGGCCGTGGGCGAGGTACACCTCCGTACCGTCGTCGTCCTCGACCGTGACGACGGCTCCTCCGCGCATCTCGACGCCGACGACAAAGTCGCCTACCTCCACCGGAACCTGGAGGGTGAAGAGCAGTGGGTAGGTGGTAGCCGCGAGACTCATGGCACGGCACCGTAGCACGAGGCAGGGAGCCTCCGTCAATCGCCCGATGGCCGCGATGAGTCGGCGGATCCGTATCATCCGTTCCCATGTGCGGCCGCTACACGCTCCGCTCGAAGGCTCGGTCCGTAGCCGCGCATTTCGAGCTCGATGAGCTGCCGGACCTGGAACCGCGCTACAACATCGCGCCGACCCAGGACGTTCCCGTAGTCGCACTGAACCGCAAAGGCCAACGCGCCCTCGGCACGATGCGCTGGGGCTTCCCACGAAAGCGCGGCGGTCCCCAGATCAACCTACGCGACGACACCGCCGTCGAAGCGCCTCGGTTCCGAAACCTCCTGAGTCGGAGGCGTTGCCTCGTCGTCGCCGACGGCTGGTACGAGTGGCAGGTGCAGCCCGACGGCTCGCGGCTTCCCCACTACCTCCGCATGCCCGGCGGCGGTCCCTTCGGCTTCGCCGGAGTATGGAACCACACGCCTAACGGTCTTGCTTGCACGATCATGACCTGCCCCGCCAGTGCGCCGATCGCAGCGATCCACGACCGGATGCCCGTCATCGCCCAACCCCCGTACGAGCGGTGGCTGGACGGTCCGCTGCAGGATCCCGACGCCTTGGAAGAGCAACTCGAGACCTACACCGGCGAACTCGAGTTCTTCCCCGTCTCGACGCGGGTCGGCAACTACCGCAACGACGACTCGTCCCTGATCGAACCTGCCTGAGGCAGACCGAACGACCGCCACACGAAGTACATCGCCGGAAACACGAACGTCACGCCGAGGAACACCGTCACCAGACCGCCGACCATCGGCGCGGCGATCCGCTTCATCACGTCGGCGCCGGTGCCGGTCGACCACAGGATGGGCACCAGGGCGACGAAGGTCGTCAGCACGGTCATCGTGATCGGCCGCACCCGCCGGACGGCGGCCTCGGTCACGGCTTCCCGCAGATCGCGCAAGGTGTTCATCGTCCCCGCACTCCGTCGCTCGCCATAGACGAGATCGAGGTAGAGCAACATCACGGACCCGGTCTCGGCCGCGAGTCCCGCGAGAGCGATCATCCCGACCCACACGGCGACCGACCAGTTGTAGTTGAGCTGATCGAGCAGCCAGACCGAGCCGACGAGCGAGAACGGCACCGCCGAAACGACGAACGCGGTTTTGATCACCGAGCGCGTGCTCAGGTACAGCAGCGCGAAGGTCAGCACGAAGGTGAGCGGCACGATGAGCAGGAACCGGTCGCGAGCCCGCTCCATGTACTCGTACTGCCCCGACCAGAGGAGCGTGTAGCCCGGGGGCAGCGCCACCTTGTCGGCAACCTCCTCGCGGGCGCGACGGATCCAGCCGCCGATGTCGCTGCTCTCCAGGTCGACGTAGACCCATGCGTTCGGCCTGGCGCCCTCGGACTTGATTCCCGGCGGTCCGTCCCGGAACTCGATCGCCGCCACCTGGGCCAGCGGCACCTGGACGCCGCCCGGCGCGGTCACGAGGATCTGCTCCAGGGCTTCCGGGTCGTCCCGCAGTTCCCGTGGATAGCGCAGGTTGATCGGATAGCGCTCCAGGCCCTCGACGGTCCAGGAGACGTTCATGCCACCGACCGCCGACTGAATCGTGTCCTGGATGTCGGCGATCCGCAGGCCGAAGCGCGCGGCCGCCTCCCGGTCGATGTCGAAGTCGAGGTAGGCGCCGCCCATCACCCGTTCGGCGTAGGCCGTCAGCGTGCCCGGGAGCGGCTTGACCACCGCCTCGACCTGTTCCGCGAGCTGCTCCAGCGTCTGGAGGTCCGGGCCGCCCAGCTTGATCCCCACCGGCGTCTTGATTCCGGTCGACAGCATGTCGATCCGGGTCTTGATCGGCATCGTCCAGGAGTTCGTGACGCCGGGGAACTGGAGCGCCCGGTCGAGTTCGGCGATCAGGTCGTCCGGGGTCAGGCCGGGACGCCACTCGTCCTGGTCCTTCAGCACGATCGTCGTCTCCAGCATCGACAGCGGCGCCGGATCGGTCGCGGTTTCCGCCCGACCCACCTTGCCGAACACGGTCTCCACCTCCGGGAAGCTGCGGATGATCCGGTCCGTCTGCTGGACAATCTCCCTGGCCTTCGTGATCGACACGCCGGGCAGGGTCGTCGGCATGTAGAGGAGGTCGCCCTCCCACAGCGGCGGCATGAACTCGGACCCGATCCGCTTGAGCGGTAGGAGGCTCGAACCCAGCACGGCGAGCATCAGGACGATGACGAGCCAGCGAAGCCGCACGGCTCCCGCGACCAGCGGCCGGTAGACGAAGCGCAGGAGCCGGGGCAGCAAGACGTGGATGGGGAGATCGGCGACTCGCTTGAAGCGGCCCATGTGATGAGTCCGGACGATCCGTCCGCGCACGAGCCAGAACATGAGCACCGGCACCACGGTCACCGCGACCACCGAGGCCATCGCCATCGAGTAGGTCTTGGTCAGGGCGAGCGGCTTGAACAGCCGGCCTTCCTGGGCCTCGAGAGTGAACACAGGCAGGAAGGACACAGTGACGACCAGCAGCGAGAAGAACAGGGTCGGCCCGACCTCCTGGGCCGCCCGCAGAACGAGGTCGAAGCGGGATCGCTTGCCGCCCGCCTCGACGTCCTCCTCGATGTGACGATGCACGTTCTCGACCATGACGATCGAAGCGTCGACCAGCACGCCGATCGAAATCGCGATGCCGCCCAGCGACATGATGTTCATACCGAGTCCCTGGGCTCTCATGACGACGAAGGCCAGCAGCACGGAGATGGGAATCGGCAGGATCGCCACCAGCGCGGACCGGAAGTGAAACAGGAAGAGAAGGCACACGACGGCCACGACGATCGACTCCACGATCAACGTGTCCGTCAGCGTCGCAATGGACCGCTCAATCAGGCCGCTGCGGTCGTAGGCGACCGAGATCTCCACGTCGTCCGGCATGCCGCCGGCGAGTTCGTCCAGGCGTTCCTTCACCCGCTCGATCGTGGCCCGGGTGTCGGCGCCCGAGCGGACGACAACGATCCCGCCGACCGTCTCGCCCTCGCCGTTCCAGTCGGCCAGGCCCCGGCGGATCTCCGGCCCGATCGTCACGTTCGCGACGTCCCGAAGCAGTACCGGCACCCCGCCCGGACCGGATGCGAGAACGATCGTCTCCAGGTCCCGCAGCTCCTGGACGTAGCCTCGCCCGCGGACCATGTACTCCCGCTCGGCCATCTCGATCAGCCGGCCGCCCACGTCGGCGTTCGACTCCTCGATCGCCTGCCGGACGACGGGAAGCGAGAGGCCGTAGGCGCGCAGCCGGACCGGGTCCACTTCGACCTGGTACTGGCGCACGAAGCCGCCGATCGAGGCGACCTCCGAGACCCCCTCGACGGTCAGCAGGCCGTACTTCAGGTACCAGTCCTGGAGCGAACGAAGCTCCGCCAGGGACCGCGAATCCGAGTTCAGCACGTACATGAAGGCCCAGCCGACGCCGGTCGCGTCCGGTCCGAGCTGCGGCGAGACGCCCGGCGGCAGCCGGCCCTCGAGTCCCGCCACGGATTCGAGCACCCGGGAACGCGCCCAGTAGAGATCCGTGCCGTCCTCGAAGATGACGTAGACGAAGGAGAAGCCGAAGAAGGAGTAGCCCCGGACCACCTTGGCGTAGGGCACCGAGAGCATCGTCGAGGTGATCGGGTAGGTCACCTGGTCCTCGACCACCTGCGGCGCCTGCCCGGAGAACTCGGTGAACAGGATGACCTGCACGTCCGAGAGGTCCGGTATCGCGTCGATGCGGGTCGTCCGCACCGACCAGACCCCGGCCGCCACCGCCACGATCAGGCCCCCGGCAACCAGCAACTGGTTGCGGAGCGACCATTCGATGATCCGGTTCAGCATCGGGTCACCGGCCGTGGTTGCCGTGGGCTTCGTGCGGGTCGACCGCCTCCTCGGGCTCGGCCGCCTCATGGCCCTCGTGGCTCATCCCGCCCATGTCGTGGCCCTCGTGGCTCATCTCGTGGCCTTCGTGCCCCTGGGCTGCGCCCTCCGGCGCCGAGGCCGCATCCAGCATCTGCTGGACCGCCGCCCGCAGCCTGGACTCCGAGTCGAGCAGGAACTGCGACGACGTGACGACGTCCTCGCCCGCCGCGACGCCCGAGCGGACCTCGGCCAGACCGCCCGACGTCTGGCCCAGCTCCACCTCGCGCGGCTCGAAGCGGCCGCCGCCCAGGGCCACGATGACAACGCTCCTCCGCCCCGTCCGCAAGACGGACTCGGTAGGAATGGTCAGGGCTCCCGGAACGAGGACCGGATCGAAGACGACCGTGGCGAACATCCCCTTGCGCAGCCGGCCGTCCGCATTCGGCACCGCGATCTTCACCGTCAGCGTGCGGGTGCGCTCCGAAAGCTCCGGCTCGATGAACTCGACCGTGCCCCGGATCGTCTCGCCCGGGAAGTAGGTGAACGTCACCTCCGCTTCGGTGCCCGGACGGATCCAGACCACCTGGTCCTCGAACACCTCGACCGAAAGCCACAGCGAGGTGATGTCGGCGATGTGGTACGCCTCCATTCCGGGCGTCACCGCCATTCCCTCGAGACCCGGCATCCGCCTCATGACCAGGCCGCCGGCCGGCGCGGTAACCGTCAGGGTGCGGAAGATCTCGCCCGTCTCCTCGAGCCGCGCGATCTGGGCCGGAGAGATGTCCCAGAACGCGAGCCGGGCCCGCGCCGCGTCGACCAGGGCCTCGGCCCGCAGCCGGGCGCTGTCCGGCGCGTCCCGGAATCGGGCCGCGTAGCGGATCGCCGAGAGGAGCTCCTGCTCGGTCTGGACCAGTTCGGGGGAGTAGACCTCGAACAGGCCAGCGCCCTCGGCCACCGGCTCGCCGACGTGATTCACATGGACCTTCTCCACCCAGCCGTCGTACTTCGTCGTCACGGTGACCATCCGTTCCTGGTCGTACTCCAGGTACCCGACGGTCCGAATCTCGTGGCGCAGGTCGCGCCGGGTGGCCGTTTCCGTGCGGACGTTCATGTTCTGGACCACGGCCGGGTCGATCGAGATCGTCGTGCCGGCGCCGAACGCCCGCTCCGCCTCGTCGGCGTAGACCGGCACGTAGTCCATCCCCATCTCGTCCTTGGCCGGCACGGGCGAGGTGATCGTCGGGTCCATCGGATTCCGGTAGAAGAGAACCTCCCGTTCGCCGACGGAGGACACGACCTCACCGTCCGGGCCGGCAGCGGTCATCGGACCAGCGTGATAACCGACCGTTCGCTGGAGCCACGAATCCGCCGGATGCAGGTCAAGGGGATCGAAGAACAGGAGGAAGAAGGCGGCGAAGCTCCCGACAACCCAGGCCGTCCTAACCAACCAGGGGCGCAGCCAGGTCCTGATCGCCCCGCCGAATCCGTTCGTGTCCGTCATCTCTTCGAACCTCCCCTCTCCGCGGCAGCGGCCAGCGGTCTGCCGATCGCCCCTTCCAGTTCCGCGAGACCGATCAGGTAGTCCGCCCTTGCCCGGTCCGTCGCCGTCTGCGCCTCGAACAGGACGTGCTCGGCGTCGAACAGGTCGAGCGTGTTGAGCGAGCCGGCGATGTACCCCGCCTCGGCGGACTCCAGCGCCTCCTCCGCCTGCACGACCAGCAGGTCCTCGAGCAGCCGCAGCCGTCGCCAGGCCAGCGGCAGCCGCTGGGTCAGATCGCCAACCTCCGACTCCACCGTGAGTTCGGCGGCGCGCCGCTCGTCGACCGCGTGAGAGCGCAGGTCGAGCGCCTCCTGTACCGCTGCCGCCCGGCTGCGCCGGCGCAGCGGCAGCGTGATGCCGCCGCGTACACCGAAGACGTCGTTGCCGTTGCCGGCCGGGGCCAGCAGGCGGGCGGCCTCGTCGTCGCGCGGGGTCACCAGCGTGTACGTCACGCCGACGTTGAAGTCGGGCTTCGAGGCCATCCGGGCCAGGCTCTCCAGCGTCTCGGTCCGGGCGAGTCCGGCCTCCGCCGCGCGCAGCTCCGGCCGCGACGATCGAGCCAGAGCCGCGAGGCTCCCGGCCTCAAGCGTGGCTTCCTCGATCGCCGCCGGAAGGGAACCTCTCGCGACCGGCGTGGCGGCCGGCCGGTCGCGCAGCGAATTGAGCCGCGCGCGCAGGGCGGCCTCACCGAGATCCAGGTCGACGAGAGCCTGCTCGGCGCGCGTGATCTCCGCCTGCAGCTTGAGCACGGCCTGAGTCGATCCCACGCCGGTCGCGTACCGCGCCTGGGCGACCTCCTCGTGCTGGATGAGGTGCTCGAGGAAGGTCGCGGCCGTGGTCCTCGAACGATCGAGGAACGCCAGTTCGTGGTAGAGCCGCCTGACTTCCGTGACCAGTCGCAGCCGCTCGGCTTGCACACCGTGCTCCAGGGCGACCGCGCCGTGAACCGCCGCTTCCTCCCGCAGATCCAGCTTGGCCAGCCACGGCAGCGGCTGGCTGTAGCCGAGCATGAGCCGCTGCGGTCCGACCCGCGTTTCCGGCGGAGCGAGAAAAGCCGTGGCCTCCGCCGTCGGATCGGGCAGGGAGGCGACCTGGGGCGCTTTCTGCGCCGCCGCCCGCACCCTGGCGAAGCCGGCCCGCAAACCCGGATTCCGCTCCAGCACCTCCTCGACGAGCGCGCGCAGCGCTTCGTCAGCGATTCCCCGGGCGACCCGGTTCGCCGGCGCCCGATCCGAAGCCGGCTGGCCTGTCTCGGCCATCGATGTTCCTGCCCAGCCGACCGTCAGCAGGACGGCAGCGAGCAGGCAAGGCGTGTGTCGAACCATCTGACTCCTCCGCGGAAACGTGTTCTCCGCGGCCGCCCGCGTTCGGGGGCGACCGCTCCGACTCGCTTCAGCGGAGGATCAGAGCAACAGGGCCGAGTACAGCCTGTAGCGCGGGACAGCGGGCGGCGGGTCTCCGTCGCAGGCGAGCACCGCGGCCTCGAGGCCACAGCGTTCAGGCGCGTCCAGCCCGGTCCCGGTCAGGGCGGGCGGCTCGATGTCGCCGGCGGGGCCGGGGAGGATCCCTTCGGCCGGCGGATCGACCGACTCTGCGGCGCAGCAGCCCGTCATCACCATCTCGGTGTGGCCGCAGGAAGCCATCTCGCTCGTCTCCTGCATGGCGCAAGGGTCTTCCGGCTCCGCCAGAGACGCGCACAGTCCTGCCGCCGGAGCGGCCAGAACCGCTACAGCCAGGAATGCGGAGATGAGCCGACACGCGCCGCGCATTGCCAACATTGTACTCCCGAACGCTGTCGCGGCCTGAAATACTTCCCCCCGCTTCCCGTACAACGCGCCTCGACCCGCCCCTGGACTCCGGAGGTCCCGATGATCCGTTATCCCCAACTCTCCCGCCGCGGCTTCCTGCAGGCCACCGGCTCCCTGGCCGGTGCACTGGTCTTGCCGCGCCTCGCGCTGGGTGCGGAAGTGAGGCCCGCGCCGGGCATGCCTGCGCCCCGCTTCGTGGACACGAACGGCATCCGCATGGCGGTCTACGAGCAGGGAACGGGAATCCCCGTCGTCCTCTGCCACGGCTTCCCCGAACTCGCCTTCTCCTGGCGGTTCCAGCTTCCGGCCCTCGCCGATGCCAGTTTCCGCGCCATCGCCCCCGATCAGCGCGGCTACGGCCTGACCGACCGGCCCGAGGACGTGGCCGAGTACAGCCTGAGGCACCTCTGCGACGACATGGCGGGAATGCTAGACGCACTCGAGATCGACAAGGCCGTCTTCGTCGGCCACGACTGGGGCGGCGGGGTCGTGTGGATGATGGCGCGGCTGCACCCGGACCGCTGTCTCGGCATCGTCGGCGTGAACACGCCGGGCGGGCGCCCCCCGGGGATGCCGCGCCGGCAGCCGACCGAGGAGCCGCTCATCGTCCGATCCGAGAACTACTACACGGTCCAGTTCCAGGAGCCCGGCCGCGCCGAGAAGGCGCTGTCCGCCGACGTGCGCAAGACCTTCCAGATGATGCTGCGCCGCGGCTACATCTGGGACGTCGAGGCGTTCAAGGCGATGCCGGAAGACTCACCGGAACGGCAGATGGACCTGCTCCGGATGCTGGACCGCGAGGACTACCCCGGCGAGGTGTTCCTTTCCGAAGAGGCCCTGGACTACTTCACGGAGACCTTCGAGACCACCGGCTTCACCGGCGGCCTCAACTGGTACCGCATGGCGGGAAGGCCCTTCCCGGGCATCGAGAACGCGAAGTGGGAGATCGAGGTGCCGTGCCTCTACATCGGCGCGGAGAACGACGTCATCCTGCGACCCTCCTCCGCCGACGGCATGGAGGACTTCATCGACGACTTCGAGAAGTACACCGTCGCCGACTGCGGTCACTGGACGCAGCAGGAGAAACCGGAAGAGACCAACCGGGTGCTCATCGACTGGCTGCGGCGGAAGATCGCGACGACCGCCTAGTCGCTGATTCGCTCCCACGTCAGGGCGTCCTGCACCAGGCCCCCGTCGACTTCCCGCGCCGGCGGCTTGAGCGTCAGCGTGCCGTCCCCGAACTCGTAGCCGCGCCGGGCGTCCGAGCCGATACACCCGGGGAACCAGCAACCGGGCCGCTGGTGGACGACGAATCCCTCGTCCGCGTAGACCGTGTACGGCCCGAAGTAGCTGACGTACGTCCCCATCGCGGCGCCGGCCTCCTCCGCCGTCGGGCGGCCGTCGGCGAAGAGTTCCCGACCCGGACGGACCAGGTGAACCGCCATGTGGCCGGAGGCCGTGTAGATGATGAAGCCGTCCTCGTAGGTCCGCTGCACCGGCAGCACCGCGCCCGAGTCGTCCGTGCGGTCGAGCCGCGCGAACTCCCAGAAGCCGATGAATCGGCGGTGCTCGTCCGTGAGTTCGGCCAGGTCGGGCAGCCGCCTCCAGGTCAGCCGCACGACGCCGCCGTCGGCGCCGGCCGGTGGCTGCAGCGTCAGGCTGTCCTCCCCGAGTTCATAATGACGCACGTAGTCCGAGCCGGCGCCGCGCGGGTTCATGCTCGCCCGCAGGTGGTGGGTGACCGTACCCGCCTCCGGGTCCACCGTGAAGCCGCCGAAGTAGGACGTGTACGACCGGTAGGCCGCCAGGATCTCCTCGGGTGTCGCCTCGTCACCCGCATACGGCGCCCGATCGGCGCCCTGGATGACGACACCCATCGTTCCGGCCGGGTCGTACATGATGAAGCCGGTCGACGATTCGTTGCGCGACAGTTCCTCGCCGTCGCCCGAGTAGCGAACGATCGAAGCCAACTCCCAGGCGCCGTGAAACGGCGCGCCCGCGTCGCCGGCCGCGGCCGGGGCGGACGACTGGTCGGCGGTGGGACCAGCGCAGCCACCAAGTAACAGGGCGACGCCAACGAGGGCACAGTAACTCGAACGCATGGTCAGGATCCTCCTGATTCGGTGGTATCGGCTTCAGGGAACCGCCAGTTCGGCGGCGGCTCGAACCCTTCCATACCCACGCCGAAGGACCCCACCGGGTTCGGCGGTTGCAGGGCGCGGAACGCCCGGGCCTTGTCGAGGAGACGCGCCGCCACGTCCGGACGATCCCCGGCCAGATTCCGTTCCTCAAAGGGATCCTCCTCGATCCGGTACAGGTGCTGGTCGGACGCCGTCGCCGATCCCGGCCGGTCGAGCGGCGGGCCGATGACGACGAGCTTCCAGGCGCCCGACATCACCGAGACCTGCTCCCGCTCCGGGTTCTTCTGGCCGACGAAGGAGTACAGGTCGCGCGCCGGTCCATCCGAGTCCGCGCCGGCGAGGACGTCGCGGACGTTTCGGCCGTCGAGCTCCTTGCCACCGTGATCGTTCAGGCCCACGATGCCCATCAGGGTCGGCAGGACGTCGATGTAGGCGACCGGCGACTTCACCCGCCCGCCGCCCGAGATGCCGCCCGCCGGCCAGCGAGCCGCCGCGGCGACCCGCGTGCCGCCCTCGAAGACGGTGCTCTTCGTGCCCCGGTAGGGCCCGTTGTCAGCGGCGCCGAGGCCGCCGCCGTTGTCGCTGAAGAAGAGGACGAGAGTGTTCTCCGCGATGCCGCGATCGTCGAGCGCCCGGAGGATGCGGCCCACGCCCTCGTCCAGCGCGTGAACCATCGCGGCGTGGACTCGACGGTCTTCGCGGCGCTGCTCCTCCGGCGGCAGAGGCCAGCCGGCCGTGACTTCCTCCCAACTGCGTGGCGGCTCGACCGCGTCGAGGTGCGCGTAGCGCGGCAGGTCCTCCTCCTTCGCCTGCAGCGGAGAGTGGGCGGCGTTGAACGGAACGTAGAGGAAGAACGGCGCCTCGTCGCTTGCGCGCCGATCGATGAACCGGACCGCGTGCTCGGCCACTAGGTCCGTGACGTAGCCCTCTTCGTCAGCCGGCTCGTAGCCGTGAAACCAGTCCCGTTCACCGAACCGCTCCTTCGTGAAGTAGTCGATCGACGTGTTGTGGCCGACGAACTCCGTGAAGCCGCGCTGCAACGGATGGTGCTCCCGGCGGACGTGGCCCAGATGCCACTTGCCGAAGACGGCGCGGTGCTCGTAGCCGGCCCTTGCCAGCGCCTCAGGCAGCGTGACCTCCGCCGTGTCCAGCCCGAAGTCCTGCCAGGGTGCGATGACGTTCCGCATCAGCCCGTAGCGGATGGGATAGCGGCCCGTCATCAGTCCCGCCCGCGTCGGCGAGCAGATCGGCGCCGTGTAGAAGCGCTCGAGCAGCACTCCCTCGGCCGCAATCCGGTCGATGTTCGGCGTGGCGATGTCCCCGCCGTGGAAGCTGACGTCATGCCGGCCCAGGTCGTCCGGGACGATCAGGACGATGTGCGGAAGCCTTGTTTCCGGTGGAGGCGTCGGCGCCCCGCAGGCCGCTAGCAGGATCAGCGCGCCCGCCGGACCCGCACGGAACCAGCGGGAAGCGAGTGGCCGCAGACTGTGGTTACCCGCCAAGGCCCTCCACCATCGCGGCGCGCAGTCTGGCCATGGCCGCGGCTGCCTCTTCCGTCAGGTCGTCCCGGGCCAGCGGACTCTGTTCCCGCACATCGTTCTCGAAGTCGAAGAAGCGGCCGTCGTCGTACAGCTTGTAGCGGCGATCGTGAACGAAGGTTACCTCCGGGACGTTCAGGAAGCGCGGCCGGAAGTCGGTGAAGATCGAGTCGCGGGCGGAGTCTGTTTCGCCGCGGAGGACAGGCAGGAAGCTCCTGCCGTCGATCGTGCGGTCGTCCGGCAGCGCCGCGCCGGCAGCTTCGACCATGGACGGCAGAAAGTCGCTGAGGTCGACCAGGGCCTCCGAGGTCCAGCCGCTGTCGATGCCGGCCGGCCAGGAGGCGATGAACGGGACGTGGCTGCCGTAGTCGATCGTCCCGCCCTTGCCGCCGGGGATCACGGTGCCGTCGAGCAGCGTGCTGGTGATCTGTCTGGGCGTGCCGTTGTCGGCAGTCAGAAGAATCAGCGTGTCGTCCAGAACACCCAGTTCCTCCAGACCGTCGAGCATGCGGCCGACCAGCTTGTCCGTGTAGGCCACCATGTCGGCGAAGTAGGCGGGGTCCTCCGCCTTGCGATCGACGTTCCAGTCCGCACTGTCAGGCGTCGGCACGAACGGGGCGTGGACCAGGGCCATCGAGTGGTAGGCGAAGAACGGCCGGTCGGAGTCCTCGCGAACGAGTGCTCCGATCTTCTCGAGCAGGAAGTCGGCGAACAGGTCCGGTCCGTACCCACCCTCGAAGATCCCGCCTTCGTCGCTCGATCCCCAGAGCTGTGGATTCGCGTAGCGCTCCCCCTTCTGATGGTAGTGCCAGACCAGATAATCGTCGAAGCCGGCCTCCTCCGGCGTCCGCCCCCGGCCCTCGCAGCAGTCCTCCTTCCAGGCCAGTTGAAATCCGGAGAGCTGCCACTTCCCGGCAAGGAAGGTGGCATAGCCGGCGTCCCTCAGCAGGTTCGCGAACGTGAGCTCGTCCCGCGGCAGCACGCCCCATTCCGTGTAGTTCCGGCTGTTGTACCGCCCCGTCATCAGCTTGAGCCGCGACGGGGAGCACAGGGGCGTCGAGTAGGCGTGGGTGAAACGGACTCCTTCCGCCGCCAGCTGGTCGATGTTCGGCGTCTTGTACGAGGCGCCGCCGTAGGCGCCGATCGCTTCGAAACCGAGGTCGTCGATCAGGACAAGGAGGATGTTCGGTCGCTCCGACGGGAACTGCCAGTTGGGCGGCGGCTTGAAGCCCTCGCGGCCTGCGAAGAATGGCGCCACCGGATTCGGAGGCTGCAACGCCCGGAACGCCGCGGCCTTCTCGAGGAGGCGCGCTACCAGATCGGGATGATCCGCCGCCACGTCACGCTCTTCAAGCGGATCCTCAGCCAGCTGGAACAGCATCATCCGCGACGCCTCCGCGGCGCCCTCCCGGACCAGCGGCGGCCCGACGACGACCAGCTTCCACTCGCCCTCTGTCACGGAGACCTGCTCCCGCTCCGGGTCGAGCTGGGCGATCAAGGAGTAAAGGTCACGTTCCGGTCCGGCGGCGGCCTCGCCCGTCAGCAGGTCGCCGACGTCGACACCGTCGAGCGGCTTGCCACCGTGATCGTCGATGCCTGCGATCCCCATGAACGTCGGCAGGACGTCAACGTAGGACATGGGCGCCTCGATCCGACCGCCGCCTGCGATGTTCCCGACCGGCCAACGCGCGGCCGCGGCCACCCGGGTGCCGCCCTCGAACACGCTGCCCTTGGCGCCTCGGTACGGTCCGTTGTCGCCGATTCCCACGGAGCCGCCGTTGTCGCTGAAGAACAGAACGAGCGTGTTGTCGGCAAGGCCGTGACCGTCGATCGCGTCGAGGATGCGGCCGACGCCCTCGTCGAGGGAATGGACCATCGCCGCATGAACCCGGCGCCCGTTGCGCCGCCGCTCGTCGGCAGCAAGCGGCCGGCCGGCGGTCGACTCCTCCCAGCCGCGCGGAGGTTCGAGCGGCTCCAGATCGGCGTAGCGCGGCAGGTCCTCCTCCTTCGCCTGCAGCGGCGAGTGCGGTGCGCTGAACGGAACGTAGAGAAAGAACGGCGACTCGCCGCCGGCGTGGCGATCGATGAACCGCACCGCGTGGTCCGCGAGGAGGTCCGTCACGTACCCCTCCTCGTCGACCGATTCGTAGTCGTGACTCCAGTCGCGCTCGCCGACGCGCTCCTTCGTGAAGTAGTCGACCGCCGTGTTGTGGCCCACGAACTCAGTGAAGCCGCGGCGCAGCGGGTGGTGCTTGCGGTCGAAGTGGCCAAGGTGCCACTTGCCGAAGATGCCGCGGTGCTCGTAGCCGGCCTTGGCGAGCACTTCCGGCAGCGTGACCTCCGAGGTGTCCATCCCGTAGTCGCGCCAGGGCGCGATCACCGCCCGCATCAGGCCGAAGCGGATCGGATAGCGGCCGGTCATCAGGCCGGCCCGGGTCGGCGAACAGACGGGGGCGCTATAGAAGCGCTCCAGCCGCACACCCTCGGCAGCGATCCGGTCGATGTTCGGCGTCGCGATCTCGCCGCCGTGGAAGCTGACGTCGTGGCGGCCCAGGTCGTCCGGGACGATCAGGACGATGTTGGGAAGGGGGCTTGGATCGGCCGGCGTCGTTGAGTCGCCGCACGCGGCGACAAGGAAGGTCGCGGCGACTAACAGAGACGCCCGGCCGACACGGACCGAAGGGCTGGACACCGTCCTTCTAGGCTACACGGCCACTCGGGCTCGCGCGCTCGGCGGGAACTACGCTTCGCGGAGGAGATCGGTGATCTTCTGCCGCGAGGCGCCAAACGCCGGCAGCAGGCCGCCGAGGACGCCGGTCACGGTAGCCAGGAAGATGCCCGAAAAGAGAGCGAACGGTGTCGTTCGCAACTGGAACGTGATTTCGCTGAACGTCACCTGGTTCATCGTGCCGGTCTGGATCGCGTTGAGCGGCAGCGACAGCAGGGCGCCGAAGCCGCCGGCGACCACCCCGAGCAGCACCGCTTCCAGGAAGAAGCTGCCCATGATCGAGCGGCGCTTGAAACCGAGGGCGCGCAGGGTGCCGATCTCGCGGGCGCGGGCGGCAACCTGCGCGTACATCGTGTTCGCGGCGGCGAAGCAGGCGCCGATCGCCATCAGCACGGCCAGCACGTTGCCGAGGATGATGAACTGGCCCGATGACGTTTCCGACTGGAGCTCGTAGTACTCGGGTTCCGTCAGGGCCTGCACCTGGAGCCGCTGGTCGGCCTTGACCGTCTCGATCAGGTCCTCGGCCGCGGCCGGCGACGCGGCCTGGAGCCGGGTCGACGAGTAGTAGCCGCTGCGACGGAACGAATCGCCCAGGTCGCGGTAGTCCCCCCAGATCTCCGAGCCGTGCGCGCCCACGCCGGCGAACGTGCCGACCACCCGGAAGGTGTTGCGGCCCATCTTGCGCTCGTCGCCGACCCGCAGGCCGAGCCGGCCGGCCAGGCTGCGGCCGACGATGATCTCGCCGCGGCCCGGCTCGAAGACCCGGCCCTCGGTGACCTCGAAGCCGGGCCGAATGGCGAACGCTCCGGGCTCGACGCCGCGGACCATCACGTTCGTCTCGGTGCCGTCGACCCGCTCGAAGATCTGGATCGTGACCGTTTCGCCGGAGGCCATCACCGCGCCGTCGGCCGTTCGTTCGACGCCGGGCATCGCCGTCAACAGGCGGTGGCTCTCCTGCGCGTAGGAGCTCTCCATCTCGGCGCGGGTGCCGTCCCGCATCACGATGACGACCGAGGCGTCCCCTGTTTCCGCGAACGCGGCCTGCAGCCCGCCGGCGAGGGCCAGCACGCCGATGTAGACGAGAACGACGAAGCCGATCGAGGCCAGCGTCATGAATGCCACGCCACGCCGTTCGAACAGGTTGCGGTACGTGTACTTGATCGGGATCATGCCGTCTCCTCACGCATGCCGGCCACCGTCAGAGTCGCCTCAGTCCGTCGACGATCTTGAGCCGGGCGGCGGCAACCGCCGGGAAGACGCCGCTCATGAGTCCGATCGCTATGCCGATGGCCACCGCGGTCCCGGCGGTCTGGGCGTCGAGTCCGAAGCCGCCGAAGCCGAAGCCCATCTGGTCCAGTATCGGAGTCAGGCCCTGGATGAGAACCGAAGCGATTCCGATTCCCAGGAGGGAACCGAGTACACCCACCGCCAGGGACTCGCCGAGCACTATGCCGATCACCTGGTTGCGCCGGAAACCCAACGTGCGCAGCACGGAAACCTCCGTGGTCCGCTCGCGCGCCGCCATCGCCATCGTGACCGCGGTTATGGAGAAGATCGAGAAGACGATCCCCGACCCGATCACCAGGAAGAAGAGCCGGACATTGCCCAGCATCTCCCCGAACGATTCCGCGAACGCCTCAGCAGTCTCCGCCCGCACCTGGTTGTCCGAGTTCTCGAACATCGCTTCGGCTTCCGCGATCACTGCTGGTGTCGCGTCCGGATCGTCCAGGAGAAGCCAGTAGGTGCCGTTCTGGCCAGGGTTGTTCATTGCCTCCTCCACGTAACGGCGGTGGAAGAAGATCTGCCGCTCCTGCGCCTCTTCTTCGTAGTCAAAGATGGCTCGGAGTTCGAGTTCGACGTTGATCGGGTAGATGTCGCCCTGAATCGCGATCGTGTCGCCGATGGCCCAGCCCTGGTCCTCGGCAAGCGCGCGGCCGGCGGCGAAGGCGGTCCGCTGGGACGCGAACTCTTCCCACTCCGCCTCATCCCACTCGTACTCGTAGAAGACGGTCCGGAAGGTATCGGGATCGATCGTGAAGCGCGGGAAGAAGTTCTCGGGTCGCTGGTCCTTGTAGACACCCTGGAACCAGTTCTGCGGCGACACCTCGACGACGTGCGCAATCGACCGCAGGCGCGCTTCGTACGACTCGGGCAGCGGGAAGGTCAGCGAGATCGCGTTGCGCACGACCAACCGATCGGGCGACGCCGCCTCGTCGGCGAAGTCCATCGCGTCGTTGACCACGCCCAGCAACGAGAGGATAAACAGCGCCATCGCCAGACTGGCCATGGTCAGGAAGGTGCGCCGCTTGTTGCGCAGCAGATTGCGTCGAATCAGCTTGATCATGCTCCAGCTCCCGCGTCGCCCGACACCAGTTGTCCCTTGTCGAGCCGCACCAGGCGTTTCGCCCTCGCCGCCGCGTTCGGGTCGTGGGTCACCATGAGAATCGTCTTGTTGAACTGCTCGTTCAGTTGACCGAGGAGATCGAGAATCTCCCGCCCCGAGTCGGCGTCGAGATCGCCGGTCGGTTCGTCGGCGAGCAGCAGGGTCGGGTCGGTGACGATCGCGCGAGCGATCGCCACCCGCTGTTCCTGGCCTCCCGAGAGCTGCCGCGGGTAGTGCTTCATCCGGTTCTGCAGGCCGACCACGGAGAGCGCGGTCTCGACCCGCCGCTTGCGCGCCGCCCGCGACCCGCGCCGGAGCGTCAGCGGCAGCTCAACGTTCTCGTAGGCCGTCAGCACCGGGATCAGGTTGTAGAACTGGAAGATGAAGCCGATGTGCCGCTGGCGCCATCGGGCGAGCCTGCTCTCGTTCATCCGGCTCACCGGTTCGCCGGCGACGACGAGATCCCCGCCGCTCGGCTGGTCGATCCCGGCGAGCAGGTTGAGCAACGTGCTCTTGCCGGACCCCGACGGCCCCATCAGGGCGACGAAGTCGCCCGCCTCGACGTTCAGGGTGATGCCCTGGAGCACCTTCAGCTCGAAGGCGTCGCGCCGGTAGTTCTTCGTCACGTCGCGCATCTGGACGACGGTCTCAGCCATCTATCAGCTCCTTGTTGGACTCTGTCCGCACCCTGGTTCAGGAGGCCTCGCGTACCCGCAGGCCCGGTGTGAGCTCCGGAGTCGGCTGGCGGACGACGACCTCGCCGCCCCGAAGGCCGGACAACACCTCGAACTGGTTGCCGTCCTGCTCCAGGCCGAGTTCGATCGGCTGCCGCTCCAGGCGGCCCTCGCGTAGAAGCAGTACGTAGTCGCCGCCGCCGTCGTTCGCTACCGCTTCCGCCGCGACCAGGATCTTCGGTTCCGCCTGGAGCACGGTCTCGTCGACGCCCTCTTGCAGGAAGGTGACGCTGCAGCTCATGTCCGGCACCAGACGCGCGTCGCGGTCGTCGATCGTGACCTTGACCTGGACGACGGCGCGCTGCCGGTCGGCGGTCGGCACGATCTGCCGCAGCGTGCCGTGATACTCGTGGTCCGGCACGGCATCGACCTTGATCGTCGCCGGCTGGCCAAGCTGGATCCGGGCGATGAAGCTCTCGTTGATGTCCGCCTCGACTTCGAGCGATGTCGGATCGGCGATCCGCACCAGGGCGCCAGTGGCCTGCTGGCTGGTGAAGCCTCCCGGCGCGACCATCTCCCCTACCTCGACCGTCCGCTCGATAACCACTCCGTCGACCGGAGCATGAATGACCGTGTAGGCGAGCTGTGCCTCGATCGACTCCAGGTTCGCCCGCGCCGTGCCCACCTGGGCCCGGGTCACATGAAGCTGGGTGACCGCCGCGTCCAGGTCGGCGGAGGGCGCCACGCCCGCCTCGACGATGCGCCGCTGGCGGGCCTCCTCCCGGATCGCATCGGCCAACCGCGCGGTCGACTCGATCAGCGACGCCTGGGCGCGGCGCACCGCCGCCTCGAGGTCGTCGCTGTCGAGCACCGCGATCACGTCGCCGGCCGCCACCGCGTCGCCCTCGTCGACGTGTAACTCCGTGATCCGGCCGATGATCTTCGCACCCACCGCCGCCCGCACCCGCGCGTAGGTGTAGCCGGTCGCGGTGAGCACCGTGGACGCCTGCTCGGGGGTAAGGCGCTGAACCGTCGTCGTCTCGACCTCGGGCATGAGGAAGGGCACGTACTGGTCGGGCGGCACGCGGTAGAAGGCGAAGACCGCGGCCGCAACGAGCAGCAACAGGATCCCCCACTTGATGAAGCGCCCGCGCCGGGGGCGATATTCGTACTCGTCGTCGTCGCGCAGGATGGACAGATCAGGCCGCGGCGGCGAGAGCTCGGGACCGTCGCCCTGACTGGCCGGTGCGCTCACCGGCGCACCACTGGCTTCGGCGGACTGGCGCCGCCGGCCGATCGTTCCATGCCGCGCATCCTATGGTTCTGGTCTACGCGGTGCGGAAGCGATGGTTTCGGCCTGGCTGAGCTTCGGGCCAACGGGTGGGGGCCAGCGCTAGCTGGTCCGGGCGTCCAGCGAGGCCAGAAGCTCGAAGTCGCTATCCGCGGTCTCCAGCGCCGCGTCGTGACGCGCGGCACACGCGGCAATGAGTACGTCAGTCGCAGGCACCGTGACGCCTTGACTGCGAGCCCGTCGCGCCAGGTCGTAGGCCGTCCGCCAGACTTCTTCGTCGATGGCAAGTTCCGGCAGTGCCTCGGCAAGGCCCCGAAGCGCCCTGCGCTCGCGGTCGCCACGGGCGCCGTTCCATAGCTCGAGTTGAACGACCGGACACCAGCAGGCCGTTCCGGTCGTGAGGGCCTCTTCGACTCGCGCGTGGACGGTCGAGTCGCCGTCCGGACGCAGCAGGTGAATCCAGGACGACGTGTCGACGAGAATCACCCGCCCTAGCCCCGACGGCGAAGCGCCTGGAGTTCCTCGGGCGTCATCAGGTCGTCGCACGTGTCCGCGTAGCGAACCAGCTCCGCCATGCGCATCCGGCGGTTGAAGTCTGTGATCGCCCCGACGATCGCCTCGCGCTTCGTCTTCGCGTTCGTGAACCTGATTGCATCTTCCAGCTCACGTTCTGGAATATCCACAGTGGTCTTCATGATGCGCAGTGTATGAGTTGACGGAAGCAAGGTCAAAGACAACAGGAATCCCGGCCGGCACCGTGGCGATGCCGCTCCGCGCACCTTCGCCGTGCCGCTAGCGATCCTGGCGACGTACGGAGTCCGTGTAGAACTGGTACTCCGTCACCTGCCGGTAGGTCTCGCCCGGCCGCAGCACCGTGCTGGGAAACGTCGGCTGGTTCGGAGCGTCGGGAAAGTGCTGGGTCTCGAGGCACAGGCCGCCTCGATGAACGTACGGGCGACCGCTCTTTCCGACCAGCGTGCCGTCGAGGAAGTTACCGGTGTAGAGCTGCAGCCCCGGGGCCGTCGTCCTCACGACCAGCTTTCTGCCACTCGTCGGTTCGACGACGATGGCCGCCATACGCATCTCGCCCTCCTTCTCCGCCGGCCGCAGCACCCAGTTGTGGTCGTAGCCGCCGCCGAAGCGAAGCTGCTCGAAGTCGTTGTCGATCCGGTCACCGATCAACGCCGCGGTCCGGAAGTCCATCGGCGTGCCCTCGGTGGACGCGATCTCGCCAGTCGGAATCAACGTGTCGTTGACGGGCGTGTACTGCTCGCTGTTGAGCAGCAGCTCGTGGTCCAGAATGTCGCCCTCGCCCTCCCCCTGGAGGTTGAAGTAGGAGTGGAAGGACAGGTTGACGACGGTGGGCTCGTCCGTCACTGCCTCCGCTTCGATGCGAAAGTCGCCGGCAGACGTCAACAGGTAGCGCACTTGGAAGTCCACGTTGCCCGGGTAGCCTTCCTCGCCATCGGGACTCCGGTACCGGAGCACCACGCCCGCTCCGTTTCGGTCCTCGAACGGTTCACCCTCCCAGACCACGCGACTGAGCCCTCGGATGCCGCCGTGGAGGCTGTTCTTCCCGTCGTTCCGGGGCAGGACGTAGGTCTCGCCGTCGAGAGTGAAGCGGCCCCCGGCGATGCGATTCGCATAGCGCCCGACGACAACACCGAAGTAGGGGTTCGTGTCGGCGAGATACGAAGCGAGGTCGTCGAAGCCGAGCACAACGTCGGCGAACTCGCCATCGCGGCCCTGGGCCGTCAGGGACACGATCGCGCCGCCAAGTTCGGCGATCTCGGCCTGGAGCCCCGTTTGCGATGCAAGACGGAAGATCTCGACCTCCCTGCCGTCTACTTCGCCCCAGGGGCGCCGAGTCACTTGCACAATCTCAAGCAGGGCGGCCATCTCTTCGGGCATCTCGGGAGGAGGATACGTATACCCACAGGCCCCCGCGCCGACACCGGCCAGGAGAAGGATGGGTACGGGGAACCGCACAATCAAGCGGGCAGACTAGCAGCGGCTCGCCTTGACCAACTTGCTTCACGGCGCTCCGTCACGCAGACTCGCGGGCAGCCATGCCTGATTTCCACCACCAGCACATGTTCGAACACCGGGGCGACGAACCGGAGTACCGCCGCCTGACCTCGGACCACGTCCGCGTCGAGTCCGCCGGCGGCCGCGAGACCCTCCATATCGATCCTGAAGCGCTGCGCCTGATCGCCCGCGACGCGATGGACGACATCGCTCACCTGTTGCGGGCAAGCCACCTGGAGCAGTTGCGCCGCGTCCTGGACGATCCGGAGGCGTCGGCGAACGACCGCTTCGTGGCGATGGAGCTACTGAAGAACGCGAACATCGCGGCCGGTCGCGTCCTGCCCGGTTGCCAGGACACCGGCACCGCGATCGTCCTCGGATACAAGGGCCAGGACGTCTACACCGACTTCGACGACGAGGAGGAGCTCTGCCGCGGCATCTTCGACGCCTACCAGGAGCGCAACCTCCGTTACTCCCAGATGGCGCCGCTGTCGATGTACGACGAAAAGAACACGGGCACGAACCTGCCCGCCCAGGTCGACCTCTACGCCGCGCGCGGCGACGAGTACCGGTTCCTGTTCGTCGCCAAGGGCGGCGGCTCGGCGAACAAGTGCTTCCTGTATCAGGAGACGAGGGCGATCCTCAACCCGATCTCGCTGATGAACTTCGTCGACGAGAAGCTCCGTACCCTCGGCACATCGGCCTGCCCGCCGTACCACATCGCCCTGGTCGTCGGCGGCACCTCGGCCGAGGCGACGATGAAGACGCTCAAGCTAGCGACCTGCCACGCGCTGGACGACCTCCCGACGAGTGGCAACGAACGCGGCCGCGGCTTTCGCGACCTGGAGATGGAGCAGCAGATCTTCGACCTCTGCACCCGGATCGGCATCGGCGCGCAGTTCGGCGGCAAGTACTTCGCCCACGACGTACGTGTCATCCGCCTGCCGCGCCACGGCGCCTCTCTTCCCGTCGGCCTCGGCGTGTCCTGTTCGGCCGACCGCCAGATCCTGGGCCGGATCAACCGCGACGGGATCTTCCTGGAGCAGCTCGAGGAGAACCCGGCCCGGTACCTGCCCGAGATCGACGAGGACGAACTCAGCGGCCAGGTCGTCGCCATCGACCTGAACCGGCCGATGGACGAGATTCGCGCCGAGCTCTCGAAGTACCCGGTCGCCACGCGGCTGGCGCTCACGGGTCCGATGGTCGTCGCCCGCGACATCGCCCACGCCCGGCTCAAGGAGTTGCTCGACTCGGGGCAGGATCTCCCCCAGTACTTCAAGGACCAGCCGGTGTACTACGCCGGCCCCGCGAAGAAACCCGAAGGCAAGGCGTCCGGGTCCTTCGGTCCGACGACCGCCGGACGGATGGATCCCTACGTCGACCTGTTCCAGAGCCACGGCGGCAGCATGGTCATGCTGGCCAAGGGCAACCGCTCACCACAGGTGCGCCGCGCCTGCGAGAGGCACGGCGGCTTCCATCTCGGCTCGATCGGCGGACCGGCGGCGGCGCTCGCCGAGCAGAGCATCCGGAAGGTCGAGCTGCGCGAGTTCGAGGATCTCGGCATGGAGGCCATCTGGCAGATCGAGGTCGAGAACTTCCCCGCCTTCATCGTGATCGACGACAAGGGGAACGATTTCTTCTCTCCGTTCGAGAAAACGCGAGCTGTAGCGATCGGAGGCGAAAGCAAAAGCTAGAAGACGACCTGTTTCTCCCCAAGAAAATGACTCGAACAGCCAAAAGCGTCAGAAAACTCGTCTTCCGGGCGCTGTTTCTCTCGGTTTTCTTCGCCGCCACAGTCGCGACCGCTCAGCGAGCCACCTACCCGCCCGGAGAATTCGCCGAACGACGTGCGCGCCTCTGCGAACGCCTGGACGGCGGCGCGGTGCTCATGTTCGCGGAGACGATGCCGCGCTACGGCGCCCGCTTCCGGCAGGACCACGACTTCTTCTATCTGACCGGGTACGAGGGCCGAAACGCCGTTCTGCTGCTCGAGGTCGACGGCTGCGAGGCCCGCCTCTACCTGCCCCACCAGGGCGATCGGGAGAAGTTCATCGACGGGCCGAACTGGCTCTACGCCCCCGAGCAGGCCGAAGGCAGCGGGTTCGAGGTCGACCATCTCGCCTACCTGCCCGAGCACCTGGCCCGGCGCCGCGGCCGGATGCCGGGAAAGGGCGGCAAGCTGCTCTGGATGCGCCTCGGCGAGCGCGACGAACTCGACCTCGCCCGCAGCGAGAAGGGCTTGTACCTCGGCCGTCGCGAGCAGAATCCCTGGGGCGGCCAGCCAACCGAGCAGGCCCACCAGATCGCGACGATCCGCAGCCGCTACCCCTACGCCGAGCTGCGCGACCTGACGCCGCACCTCGATCGCCTGCGGATGATCAAGACGCCGCGCGAGATCGAAGTTCTGCGTCGCGCCGGCAAGGTCAGCGCCGACGGCATCGCGGCGGCCATCCGCGCCACCCGCGTCGGCGGCTGGGAGTACGAAC
Organism: Holophagales bacterium; assembly: GCA_009836625.1. GTDB lineage: Bacteria > Acidobacteriota > Thermoanaerobaculia > Multivoradales > Multivoraceae > Multivorans. The sequence goes on along the minus strand of VXVC01000004.1, from coordinate 52,930 downwards.
TGGAGGCCGCCGCCAAGCACGTGTTCCTGAAGCACGGCGCCGAGATGGAGGCCTACCCGGCAATCGTGGGCTCGGGCCCGAACGGCCTGATCTGGCACTGGGTCAGGAACGACCGGCAGCTCCAGGACGGCGACCTGGTCGTCATGGACTACGGCGCCTCCTTCGCCTACATGACGATGGACATCACTCGCACCTGGCCGGTGACGGGCAAACTCGACGAAGTCCAGGAGCGCGCCTACCGCGCCGTGCTGGAAGCGCAGAAGGCGATCATCGCCGCCATGCGCCCGGGCGTGACCCGCCGGGAAACCACCGCGATCTGCCGCGAGATCTACGACCGCTGGGGCTTCGAGGACAAGCCCGCCCACGGCGCCGGCCATTTCGTCGGCCTCTCGGTCCACGACGTCGGCGACAGCTCCCTGCCCTTCGAGCCGGGCATGGTGATCGCCGTAGAGCCGATCCTCGAGATCCCCGAACGGAACATCCACATCCGCATCGAGGACACCGTTCTGATCACCGAAGGCGAGCCGGAGATCCTGAGTGCGGCCGTGCCGAAGGAAGTCGACGCTCTGCTGGCCCTCGTGGGCTCGTCCAGATAGCAGCCGTTCGCGACGCGCCGTCATGGGCGCCCGGCAGTCGCACCGTCACGTCGTCGTTCTCCGCGGCCAGTCCCGTAGCGAGATAGTCGGCCGCCCCTTTGCGGTCGACGGCCTCCTCGGCGAACCGGCTCTCGAAGAACGAGAAGGCGGCGAGAATCGTCAGCATCTGCTGGCGTGCCGGCCGCATCGACCGCACGCTCGGAAGGGGATCGCACAGCCTGCCGCCCTGATCTCGGGCCACCCCCTGGTCGAGGCCTCCGAGCCCGGGCACATCGCCCAGATCGGCGTCTTCCGTCACCGCGCCCATGAGGGCGCCACACGCCAGCGTGTCGCCGTGCCTGGACCAACGGGAGGTGTAGCGGGCGATGTCTGCAAAACCCACGTGCGAGCCATCCCGCAACGTGACCAGTCCGCTGGCCGGCGCGCGCTCCGGCAGCGAGGCCGCGTTCTCCGGATACGGCACGATCGCGTCGGCGTCACCGGCGATCATCAGGAACGGCACCTCGGCCGTCTCGAAGAAAGCGGGCGTGAACATGGCGCTGGGTCCCGCGATCGAGACGGCAGCACGGATCCGGTCGTCCCGGAGTTCCGGATGGAAAGCGGCGAGCGTGCTGGTCATGCCGCCGAGAGACAGCCCCATCACGCCGATGCGCTCCGGGTCGATGGTCCCGAAGAACTCGTGAGCCGGGTCGTCGTTCCAGCGCAGCAACCTGTCGATCAGGAACCGCACGTCGCCCGGCTGGTGAGCCACGTCGTCGAAACGCGGGCCGCCGGGACTCGCGAAGTTGGTCAGCGGATAGTCGGCGGCGACGAAGAAGTAGCCGTGCCGGGAGAAGTGCCGCGCCAGGTAGCGGCCTTCCGAGCGGTTGGACATGAAGCCGTGGCTGTAGACGATCAACGGAAAGCCGTTCGCTGGCCGGCCCTCTCGCGCAACCCCACGCGCGTTCGGATTCGTCGGATAGTTGATCGAGGCCACGAGCCGCCGCTCCTCCGAGCCGGCGAAGTCGTTGTTCGGCTGTGTCGGGCGGCTCCGGTCGACGAACGTGGTGTCCAGTTTCTTGACCTGGTAGGGCCCCCGCGCGAGCACCTCGCGGCTCGCCGGGCCATCCGGTCTGTCGACGCCGGCAGTAGCGAAGAAAAGGCCGACGGCGCACGCCAGTGCCAGAACCAGGCCGAGCGCTGCGATCGCGATGATCTTCAGGACTTTCATGGTGGCTGCACTCCGATTCCTGCTACCGGCCAAGCCGCGTCAACGTAAATCCCGCGGACCGCCACGAGTGATTGCAATGTAGGCGCTGTCATTGTAGCCTCGTCGCTCATGGGCCAGCTTACTATCCGTAACGTCGACGAAGCGGTCGTGCAGGCACTGCGACGCAGAGCAGCGGCTGCCGGCCGATCAACCGAGGAAGAAGCTCGCCGCTCACTCGCGATGGCCGTCGGGGTCGACCGCGAAGCGGCACGGGCTCGCCTCGACGCCGTCCGTGCAGCGATAGCACACGACGACGATGAACCCGTCGAGCAACTGGTTCGGAAACTGCGGGACGGAAGAGCCCACGACATCTCCGGCTGACTCGTCTTGCCGCTCCAACGCGTCGTCGTTGACGCCAGTGCCGCCCTGAAGTGGGTTCTCGAAGAGGAAGGTAGCGCCGCCGCGAGGGAACTCCTGGACAAGGACGTTCTGCACGCCCCTGACTTCATGCTGCTGGAGGTGGCGAACGTACTTTGGGCGAAAGCCCGCCGAGGCGTTCTGACACGATCCGAGGCCGACACAGCTTTCCAGGCTCTAGCCGCCGTGCCTCTCGTACTCACGCCGTTGGCTGAACTCACACGTCCGGCACGGAGCCTCGCCTTCGCTCTGGACCTGACGGTCTACGACGCCGTCTACGCAGCGCTGGCACAACAGCTCGACTGCCCCCTGGCGACCGCTGACGAGAAGCTCGCCGACGCCTTGACGGCGGCTCAACTCACGGCCTCGGCCCTTCTCATCCGGTAGGACGCGGAGCTTCGTGCGTCCGTGTCCGCCAGCCGCCAGCGCCAAGGGCTTGGGATCGCCTTCAACCCTCCGCCCGCCCCCCTTAGACCAGTCTTCCGAAGCGCTCATCCTCCTCAGTCTTGGCTGCCTGTAGCACTTTCAGGTAGTCGGAGAGGGCAGGTCGGTCGCTACAGAGATCACGGAGGCAGTCGTCGTAGTGGTCGTTCGGAGCGTGACCCTTCAATTCTCCATTCTTGATCAACAGCCCCTTCGGCTCCTGGAAGCTCTTGACATACCGCCTGGGCTCCGAGCGCCATGAGATGCTGCCGCGACTGCCGTCGAACTCAAGAACATCGCCATCCTGCGCCGCATCATCGGGGTCTCCGCGCCAGGTGAGATTGACCGCCGCGTGCTCGATGAAGAACACCATCTCCGAGTACGGCAGATGGTTGTGGATGAACCACGCCAGGACGCGCCAGTCCCGACCCTGCTTCTCGTTCATCCAGTCGGCGAACCAGGGGATGACGATGCAGGCCGTCGCGCCCATGAACCCGTCGCCGTCCCTGTGGTCCCAGATGTGGTTCGCGTAGCTCGCCTTGTTGGAGGAGCAGTTCATGTTGTGACAGTTACAGAAGCCGTTCACGCTGGCGCTGCGGAATGCCGACCGGATCGTGACGTGGCCGAAGACGTGCCGTAGCGGCTCCAGGAGGTTCCGGCAAAGCGCCTTCCCCGCCTTCACGGCCAGGTCAGCGTCCTCCGGCACGTTCGGAATGCCGTGAACCTGGGAGATCTCCGAGTACAGGAAGTCCCGCATGAAGTAGTGCTTCGAAAGCCGCTCCCGGCCGAAATCGTCGAGCGCGCCCAGAACCCTGAAGCCTCCGACGACCCTGGGGTCTGCCTTGATCCTTGAACAACAAGCAGTACCCACAGGACCGTCCTTGCCGCACTTCTCGGCGGCAAGTCTGGAACACGTCCGGGTCTTCTGTTCTTCGGCGAACTTCTTCAGTGTGGACTTCGTCCTCGCCTTCATTTCCGCACTCCCTCTCTTCGTCGCGATCCCTCCGCGATGCGCCCGGACCTTCGGATGTCAGGTCGGCACACCGACAAGCGGTCCCGGCGGACCCTATGCCGAAATCGACGCGGCGTAGCCGCAGCGTGCGGGTCAGAAGACCCGCGCACCCAGAGACAGGACGCAACTCCGATCAAAAGGCCGTGCTAGTGCCGACGCCGTCTAGCCCGCTCATGGTCCGGGGGGAGGGGTCCCAGCGGGCTCGGAGCGAGCGACTTCGAACATCAGCCCACGAACCGACGACCTACCGAAGCGAGCGGAGTGAAGTGAGCGCAAGCTCCCCCTGTTCCGAGAAAGTGCGAACGACCGCTGGGACCCCTCCCCCCGGACCCTGGGCGGGCGGGTGAAACCGACGATGTCGCCGGTCTACTCGGCGCCGGTGCTGGCTCCGCTCAGGGCCTCCGACTCGAGGAGGCGGGCGCCGCGGAGGGTGCCGCCCATCGAGTAGTTGCCTTCGTGGCAGGCGTACTCGTAGACGAGGCCATCGGCGGCCTTCCAAAGATACTCACCGGTCCACGGCGCTTCCCAGACCGTGTCGTCCTCGACGGTGAAGTTGTAGATCACGTTGCCATCGTGCTGCACGGAGAAGCGCTCGACGACGTGGGTGTTCTCGGAGCCGCCGCGGAAGCCGCGTCCGCCGACACGGAAGTTCGTCGTGTCGACGACCAGGGTGTCGCCTTCCCACCAGCCGATCGAGTCGCCGAGCCACTTGGTGACCTCGGGCCCCGGGTGCTCGGAGTTGAGGCGGACGATGCGGGCGTCGTGAATCATCTCGAGCAGGATGACGACGTGCGTCTCGGTCTGCGCGATCCGCTTGTAGTTGTTGTACAGGCTCGGGAAGGTCGGCGCGGCGCCGGTGAAACCGGCGAGGCAGCGCTCGCTCGTTGGCAGCGACTCGGGGTCGTCGTAGGGGCCGGGGCCGTCGTGCTCTACCCACCAGGCGGTGCCGTCATTGGCGCGAATGATGCCGGCGAGAGCCGCCCTCAACTGCGCCTGTGCCGCCTCCGTCATGGGAGGCATCCGACCGTTCGGCGGATCGATGATGATCGAGGTCGGGATCTGCCCGTCGACCAGGTAGGTGTCGGTTCCCCGGTCGATCCAGAACAGGTTGTAACCGCCGACGTTGCCGGCGCCGAACTCGTTGCCGCCGCCGGCGGTGTGTTCCAGGCCGACCACCTTGGCGCCGCCTTCGGGCGGCGCTTCGCGATTCGCGTCCGATCGGGCAACGGCGCCTTCCTGGATCAGCCGCTCTTCCTCGGCGATCTCCGCGGCTTCCTCGGGCGTCAGGTACGCCCGCTCGCCGAGATGCACCGGCCGCTCGAGCGGCGTCAGAGTAGCGGCGTCGTAGGTTCCGTTCAGATCGGGCCGGCCGCTCGCCGTTCGCGGAATCCCGTCGTCCTGGGCCGCAAGGGCCGGGGCAAGGACGAGGAGGAGGACGGCGGCTGCCGACAGCAAGGTCAGGGTGCGCTTCATTCTCAGGACCTCCGATTCAGATTGAGATCGATGTTTCTAGTGTATGCCACACAGCGCCGAGCGGCCACCTACTCAGCCGAACTTCTGGCGGCTTCCGCCGCCCGGAGGACCCGCAGGAAGTTGCCGCCCCAGATCTTCGAGACGTCCTCCTCGCTGTAGCCGCGCTCGAGCAGCCCGACCGTCACGGCCAGGGCCTCGCTGGCATCGGCGAAACCCTCGACTCCGCCGCCGTGGTTGAAGTCGGATCCGATGCCGACGTGGTCCACGCCGATCCGGTCGACGATGTAGTCGAGGTGGTCGAGCATCGAGTCGACGCTTCCGGGGCCGAGGAGGTCGCTGATCGACTGCGTGAAGGCGGACCTGGAGTCGGGGTCGTCGATCTCCCAGTACAACTCGAAGGGATAGAGGTAGTCCTCCAGGACGCCGGCCGTCCGCCGCTCCTCGCGGATCGCCGCGTCCAGCGCGGCATCGTTCGAATCGTAGAGGTAGCCCCGGAACGGACAGAGGTGGATCACGCCGCCGATTTCGCCGATGCCGTCGATCTCCTCGTCGCTCAGGTTGCGACTGACGTCGGTGAGTTGCCTTGCGTTGGAGTGACTCGCGATGACCGGCGTCGTCGAAACCTCCAGCACCTGCAGCACCGCGTCCCGCGACAACTGGGACACGTCGACGACTCCGCCCAGAGCGTTGATCCGTTCGATGGCCGCAACCCCGAGGTCAGACAGCCCGCCGTGCTCGGCCGCTTCGTGCGTCCCCGTCGCCGCGTCGAAGACCGGGCGCGACGAGTCGGCGAAGTCGTTGTTTCCCAGGTGCGTGAGAGCGAACACGCGGGCACCGGCGTCGTAGAACTCGTCCAGCGCCGAGACCTCCGTGCCGAGGATCATCGCGTTCTGGAAGCCAAGGACGAGCGCGGCCCTGCCCTGCTCATGGGCAGCGACGATCTCATCGGCCGACCGGGCGACTACGGCGTTGTTCGCCGGGTCCGCAGCCAGCTCGAGCACCGCCGCGACCTCCTCGTCGGCTCTTGACCGGGCGGCTGCGTAGCCTTCCGGGGTGCGCGGTCCCGAACCGACCGCGACGGACATGACGACCGCGTCGACGCCTCCCGCGTGGAGCTTGGCCGGATCGACCTGGGACAGCCCGTCATCACCGACGTAGGGAGACGGCGCGTCCGGTAGCTCGGTGTCCGCGTGGGCGTCTAGGACCAGGACGCGCTCGTGGATGGCGCGCGCCTGTTCGAGGAGCACCTCAGGCGACGGCTCGCCGTCCGCCGCGCTCTCGCTCGCCGGGCCACCCGCGCATCCGAAGGTCAATACGGCGCCGAGCGCCAGAGTCCAGCTTGTCACTCGGTTCATCGCTCTCCTCCTCCGGTCACGAGGCGACCCGGACGATCCGCGTCCCCACGTTGCCGCCGGCCAGCAGGTCGACGAACGCCTCCGGCGCTTTCTCCAGGCCTTCGAAGACGTCCTGCCTCGGGACCAGTTCACCGGCCTCCACCCACTCGCGCATCCGGGTCCAGGCCTCCGGATAGCGCTTCGCGTAGTCGAAGACGAGGAAGCCCTCCATGCGAACCCGGAAGTTGATCAGGAGGCCCGGGACCCCGAACGGCCCCGGCGCCGGTTTCGAGGTGTCGTACTGGGAGACGACCCCGCAGCAGACGATGCGGCCGCCGACCTTCATTCGCCGCAACGCACTGCCCAGGACCTCGCCGCCCGTGTTGTCGAAGTAGATGTCGATGCGATCGGACGTCGCTTCCTTGAAGTCGCTCCGGAAACTCGGGCTCTTGTAGTCCACGGCAGAGTCGAAACCGAGTTCCTCCGTGAGCAGGCGACACTTCGCCTCGCCGCCGGCGACGCCGACGACGCGGCAGCCGGCGACTTTCGCCATCTGGCCGACCAGGTGGCCGACCGAGCCCGCAGCGGCCGAGACGAGGACGGTCTGCCCTTCCTTCGGCTCGCCGACGTCGAACAGTCCGAAGTACGCCGTCAGCCCGTTCGTGCCGTACACGCCGAGATGGTGGGCCGGATCGCCGCCACCGTCGCCCTCATCGACGACCCGCACCTTCGACGCCGCGTGGACCGAGTAGTCCTGCCAGCCGGCCGGGCAGACGACCAGCGAGCCGACCGGAACCGCGTCGTCGTTGGACGCCTCGACGCGGGCCACCGCGGTGCCGCTCATCACGATGCCGGCGCGCGGCGCCCCCGCGTAACTCGCGCTGCCCTGGAGACCGGCCCGTTGACCGGCGCCGATCGTGATCGCGAGCGTGCGGCACAGCACCTCCCCGTCACCCGGCGCCGGCGCCTCGGCGGTCCGCAGCGCGTAGTTGCCGGGCTCGAGCCGGTCCGTCGGCAGCGAGTCGATGATGATCTGGCGATTCTCGGTCATGCGCGGCTCCCGTGGTCGGGACGGTTCGTAGAATCGGCACCAAACCGACCCGGGGAATGTAGCTCATGAAGAACAGTGCACCGCTCATGGTCACGATAGTCGCCCTGGCGACGGGGTTGACCACCTGGAGTTGTCAAGGGGAATCCCCTCCCTGCGGCGAGCTGACCAGTACCGAAGCGGAGGAGTGGAACCCCAGGCTCCGGGGAGATGTCGAAGCGGCTCTTCCCTCTCGCCAGGAGGCCTTCGAGGCCGACCCTGACAACGACGAGGTCCGCCGCGCCTACGCCAAGGTCCTGTTCAAGCTGGGCGACATCTGGGAGGCCAACGACGTCATCGCACCCCTGGGCACGACGACCACGTGCCACGCGGGCGATCTTCGGCTCGCGGCCAGAACGGCGTACCTGCTGGGCGACTACGCCCGGGCCGTCGCCCTGAACGAACGGCTTCTCGAACTCGCCGACGAGGGCTCGGACCTCCATGCCCAGGCCCTCCGCGGGCTGACCCTGGCTCACTACCAGACCAACGACTTCGCGAGGGCCCGGGAGCTTCCCGTGCCGGACACAGCGGAAGGGTCGGCCAGCCTGCTCACCTTCATGCAGGCCTTCGAGGGCGAGCCCTACGGCATCGGATGGACCGGCGACGAGCGAATCGCCCACCTCCCGATGACGAACGACATCACGCAGCCCGGCGCCCTGCCCATCGTGACCCTCGAGATCAACGGCGAGGCCGTCAACCTGATCCTCGACACCGGCGGCGACCGGCTCTATCTCGACAAGGGCATCTACGAGCGCATCGGCCTGCCGACCCTCGCGAACCGCGAGGCCCGCTACGCCTACACAGGGGGCGAGACGGTCGAGGAACCGTTAGGCGTCGCCGCGACCGTCACGATGGGCGACGTGACGCTCTCGAATGTGCCGGTCATCGGCGCGACCTGGAAGGCCCTCGGCCAGACCTCCGACGGCGTCCTCACCACGCAGATCCTCAAGCAGTTCCTGACCACCGTCGAGTACGACAGTCGGCGCATCACCTTCCGCGAACGGAGCGAGGAAGCTCTTGCCGAAGTGATGGAGACGTTCGGCGACACGCCGCCCGTCGAAGCGCCTTTCTACATGACGAGCACCCACCTCATGTTCGCGAAGGGCAGCCTGAACGGCCACCCGGGAATGAACTACTTCCTGGATTCGGGCCTGGCCGCGAGCATGCCGCTCGTCATCGTCGAGGAGACCGTCGAGTTCCTCGAGCTCGAGAAGACCGAGATCGAGGGAACGCCCTACTACTGGTCCCCGATCGAGTCCCACGGCCTCGACGGTCTGCCCAGCGGACCGGCGCAAGCGCTGGGCAACGTCTTCGTCGAGAGTGACTTCTTCTGGAGTTCCGGCTTCATGGCGGACGTCCTGATCTCGCACCAGTACCTGTGGCCCAAGGGGTCGTGGACGATCGACTTCGACAACATGACGTACTACTTCCCGGCCGCGGGTTCGTAGAAGCGCAGCCACGCTGGACTGTCCGTGTCCGGAAGCCGCCGGGGATCTCCCCTGGCGGGACGATAGGATGCGCCCTTGTCTCCAGCACAGGCTTCAGGGATCGAGGGAGGAAGGCGGATGAGAGTTCCGGCCGAGCCGGCATGGGTACCGATCGTTCTACTGGCACTCGCGGCTCTCGCCGCCGGCTGCACTCAGGGCACGGGGGCCGGTGAGGCGGCCGCGGAAGAAGCGGCGCAAGCCGTTCCGCTCCGAGCAGTTCAGGACGAAGAAACCGGCTCGATCTCGATCTACCGGGAGGGCGAAGAGGAACCGATCGTCACCCAGAACGCCGGCGCGGAGCACCGGCCGTTCCTGCACCCGATCGTCGCTCCCGACGGCAAGGGACTGGCGACGCAGTACAGCCCGGGCCATCACCCTCACCAGACCGGGCTCTACTGGGGCTTCACGCGGGTCAACGGCGAGCCGATGGACGCGGACACGCTCCGGCAATGGTTCTACCGCCGCGACAAGCCGGAGGAGATCGCCAAGGCCGTCGGCCGCGACTACTTCCACAACCCCGGCGGCGACTACTGGCGGCGCGAGTCGTCGTCCGTGGTGACCGAGGCCGGGACCGAGGTGCAGTGGCAGACGGTCTACGGCATGCTGGACGCGGACGGAAAGGCCTTCATGACCGAGACCCAGAACTGGTCCATGCGGGCTGAGGAAGACCGCTTCATCCTCGATCTCGAGTGGGCCGGCGAGGCGCACAGCGACGTCTCGATCAACGAGATGTCCTACGGCGGCATGTTCCTGCGCATGCCCTGGACCAGGGACATCCCCGGCGAGGCCGTCAACGCGGCACGGCAGCGCAACCGCCAGGCCGAGGGCCAGCGGGCGATGTGGGTCGATGTCGGCATGCAGGTCGAGGGCCGCGACGACTTCCTGCACGTCGCGATCTTCGATCACCCGATGAACGCCGGCTACCCCCAGACCTGGCGCGTCGACGGCCAGCTCGGGGTCGGTCCCACCCGGGCACGGATGGGCGACTGGCACATCCCGGAAGGCACGACCGAGGTCATCCGTCATCGCCTGATCGTCTACACCGGCGAGCTGAACGACCTCGAACTCACGGAGGACTGGGAGGAGTACACCGGGGCTGCCGAGGGCTCCTACTCGACGTCATCGCTATGGGGCATCGCCCAGCGGGAAGCGAAGCAGGAGAAGTTTCTGACCCCGGAAGAGGCGGTCGATGCGATGACCGTGCGCGACGGGTTCAAGGTCAACGCCTGGGCCTCCGAACCCATGATCACCCAGCCCATGGCCTTCGCCTGGGACGACCGCGGCCGCATGTGGATCGCCGAGAACCGCGACTACGAGACCCGCGGCCGCGGTTTCTCCGGCTCCGGCGACAGCCGCATCCTGATTCTCGAGGACACGGACCGTGACGGCGCCGCCGACAGCAAGAAGGTCTTCGCGGAGGGCATCCCGTTCCCGGCGGCGCTTGCGGTCGGCTTCGACGGCGTCTTCGTCGGCGCCCCGCCCCACCTGCTCTTTCTCCCCGACCGCGACGGCGACGATGTGGCCGACATGGACGACGCCGAGATCCTGCTGACCGGCTGGGGCATCCGCGACCGTCACGAGACGATCAACAGCTTCCACTGGGGGCCCGACGGCTGGCTCTACGGACTGGAAGGGTTCGCGACGCCCTCCAGGATCCGCAAGCCAGGACCCGAGGAGACGATCTACGGCCACAACGACCCCTTCCCCGATGACCTCTTCGAGTACGACGGCGTCGACATCAACGGCGGCGTCTGGCGCTACCACCCGACGAAGGACCGCTTCGAGGTCGTCGCCCACGGCTTCAGCAACCCGTGGGGCATCGACTACGACGCGAAGGGCCAGATCTTCATCACCGCCTGCGTGATCCCGCACCTGTTCCACGTCGTCCCCGGCGGCATCTACCACCGCCAGGGAGGCAGCCACTTCAACCCGTACGTGTACGGCGACATCCGGACGATCGTCAACCACCGGCACCGCTCCGCGCACGGCGGCGCCCGCGTCTACCTGTCGGACGCCTTCCCCGAAGAGCACTACGGCCGGCTCTTCATGGCGAACATCCACGAGCACGCGGTGCTTTCCGACGAACTCGAACCGAAGGGTTCCGGCTTCGTCGCCCACCACGGCGAGGACTTCCTGCTGGCCAACAACAAGCAGTGGGTCGGCTTCAGCATGGAGATCGGCCCTGGAGGCGACGTCTACGTCCTCGACTGGCACGACGCGGACATCTGCGGCAACGACGTCCAGCACAAGGAGACCGGACGGATCTTCCGGATCACGCCCGAGCAGTCCCTGGCGGACGACTGGGAGGGTCGCTACGACGACGTCAAGACGATGTCGAACGACCAACTCGTCGAGCTGCAGCTCTCGAAGAGCGCCTGGCACGCGCGGCGGGCACGAGTCGTCCTCCAGGGCCGGGCGGCCAGGGGCGAAGTCGACGCCGCGGTCCACGATGCGCTGCGCGAGATGTTCGCGTCGAACCCGGACGGCGACCTGCGCCTGCGGGCGATGTGGGCGCTCCACGTCACCGACGGCTTCACGTCCGACGAGCTGATGACGGCCCTGGACGACGAGGACCAGCACGTCCGGGCCTGGGCGATCCAGCTCCTGACCGAAGACCACGACGCGCCGGCTACCGCGACGGAGAAGTTCGTCGAGCTGGCGGACCGGGACGCTTCGCCGATCGTCCGCCTCTACCTCGCGGCGGCCCTCCAGCGCGTCGACCACGACGTGCGCTGGTCGATCGCCGAGCACCTCGTGATGAAGGGCGACGACGCCGACGACCACAACATCCCGAAGATGATCTGGTTCGGCATCGAGCCCCTGGTTCCGGAGGACCCGAAGCGCGCGTTGCGGCTGGCCAGGACCTCCCAGATCCCGATGCTCACCGAGAACATCGCGCGCCGCACGGTCGACGCGGACGAGCTCGGGTTCCTCGTCACCTCGCTCGACGACCGGTCCGAGGCCCGGCCGGCTCTGCTCCGGGGCATGCTGGCCGGACTCGAGGGTCAGGTCTACGCCGAGCCCCCGGACAACTGGGAACGGGTCTACGGCCGGCTGAAGCGCGACCGCAACGTCGCCGACATCGCCCTCGAGGTGGAGCAGCAGTTCGGCGGCGTCGAGGTCGCGCGCCAGTTCCTCGCGACGCTCGACGACGAAAGCGCTCCGCCCGAAGATCGGCGGCGGGCCATCCAGGGCCTCGCCGACCAGCAGCACCAGGCCCTCTTCGAGCGGCTCCCGGCTCTGCTGGACGAACCCGAAGTGCGGATCGCCGCACTCCGCGCCTACGCCGCGTTCGACGGCCGCTGGGAATCGGGCTTCCTGCTGCTCGGGCGCTACGACTCCTTCAACGCGGACGAGAAGCTCGCCGCCGTCCAGACGCTCGCCTCCCGCCCCATCTACGGGCGCGTGCTGATGGGCGCGATCAAGGAGGGAAGCGTCCCGCGGCGCGACGTGCCGGCCTACGTCGCCCGCCAGCTCCACCGGGTCGTCGGCAGCGGCTTTCTCGAGGTCTGGGGACCGATCACGCGGGTCTCCAGCGAGAAAGCCGCGGCCATCGCGAAGTACACGACGATCCTGAGCGACGAGGCGATCGCGGCGGCCGACACGGCTCACGGCGAGCGGATGTTCACCGAGCTTTGCGCCGTCTGCCACCAGATGTTCGGCGAGGGCGGCCTCATCGGTCCCGACCTAACGGGTTCCAACCGCACGGAACTCGACTACCTGCTGACGAACATCCTCGACCCGAGCGGCGACATCCAGGACGTCTACCAGACCCTGATGGTGACCACCCGGGACGGCCGGACCTACTCCGGCACCGTCGCCACGAAGAGCCCCCGCTCCATGACCCTGCGCGTCGTCGGCCAGGACGAAGTCGTCATCGCGCAGTCGGATATTCAGTCGTTCGACTACTTCCCGCTCTCGATGATGCCGGAGGGACTGCTCGATCCCTACGACGACGACGAGGTGACGAACCTCGTGGCATACCTGATGACCGCGCAGGAAGAAGCGAGCCCTCAGGGCCCCTGAGGCAGCCCTGAGGCAAGTTCCCGAAGAAGTGGACATGACGAACGTCGCCATGATCGGTCTCGGCTTCGGCGCCGAGTTCATCCCCATCTACCAGGCCTACCCAGGCGCCAACGTCCACGCGATCTGCCGCCGCGACGAGGCGGAACTCAACAAGGTCGGCGATCAGTTCGGGATCGAGCGGCGCTACACCGACTACGACGACGTGCTCGCCGATCCGGACGTGGACTACGTCCACATCAACACGCCGATCCCGGACCACGCCTGGATGTCGCTCGCCGCGCTCGATGCCGGCAAGCACGTCATGTGCACGGTGCCGATGGCGACGACCGTCGAGGACTGCCGCAAGATCGTCGAGAAGGTCGCGGAAACCGGCCTCAGGTACATGATGGCCGAGACCGTCGTCTACAGCCGCGAGTTCCTGCTCATCAAGGAGCTCTACGAGAAGGGCGACCTCGGCGACATCCAGCACCTGGCGGCCTCGCATCCGCAGGACATGGACGGCTGGCCGTCCTACTGGGAACGGATGATCCCGATGCACTACGCGACCCACGTCGTCAGCCCCTGCCTTGGCCTGGTCGACGGGCTCGCCGAGTACGTGAGCTGCTTCGGTTCAGGCGTCGTCCGCGACGACATCGCCGAGAAGTCCGGCAACCGCTTCGCCGTCGAGACCTGCCACATCAAGGTCAAGGACAGCGACCTGGTCGCCCACATCTGGCGCTTTCTCTACGACGTCGCGCGGCAGTACCGCGAGAGCTTCGACGTCTACGGGACGAAGAAGAGCTTCGAGTGGACCCTGATCGAGGACGAGCCGCATGTCCTGCACACGGCGAAGAAGCCCGAGCCGGAGATCCCGGAGAAGATCGAGGTCCCGGACTACGCGCACCTTCTGCCGGAGGAGATCCGGCAGTTCACCCTGCCCCAGGAGATCCACGACGCGGAGCACCTCTCCTTCATCCAGGGCGGCGGCCACGGCGGTTCCCACCCCCACCTCGTCCACGAGTTCCTGAGCGCGCTCAGCGACGACCGCGATCCCTGGCCGAACGCGGTCACCAGCGCCAACTGGACCTGCGTCGGCATCTGCGCCCACGAGTCGGCGCTGGGTGGCGGCGAGATCATCCGGCTACCGGGCTTCACGCTCGGACCATAGGACCCCAACCAACGGACCGGCTTCAGGAGGGCCAATGAACAAGACGAAACTACTGATCGCGAGCTTCCTCACCATCCTGGTTGCCGGAGTCGGAACCGCCGTTCGCGGCGGGCTCCTCCTGGAATGGGGCACGGCCTTCGGCTTCACGCAGACGGAACTCGGACAGATCACTGGCGGCGGCTTCGTCGGCTTCGGACTCGTCATCCTCGTGGCCAGCGCCTTCCTCGACCGCTACGGCTACAAACCGTTCCTGCTGGGCGCGGGCGTCCTGCATGTGCTGTCGGTCGTCATAGCCGTCGCGGCCACCTTCGTCTACAACGGATCGATCGAAACAGACCCGGACTTCGCCCGCGCCGGCGCCTACTTCTGCCTGTTCTGGGGCGTCTTCATCTTCGCGGTCGCGAACGGAATCTGCGAAGCGGTCATCAACCCGCTGGTCGCGACCCTGTACCGCAAGGAGAAGACCCACTACCTGAACATCCTGCACGCCGGCTGGCCCGCCGGCCTGATCTGCGGCTCTCTCCTGGGTATCGGCCTGATCGGCCGCGTGCGCTGGGAGATCGTCCTGGCGCTCTATCTCGTTCCGACCCTCATCTACGTCCTGATGATGGTCAAGGAGAAGTTCCCCACGTCCGAGGCGGCCGCCGCCGGCGTCAAGTTCATGGACATGGTCAAGGAGTTCGCGGCGCCCATGCTCCTCTTCCTGCTCGTGCTCCACGTGTGCATCGGCTACGTCGAGCTCGGAACGGACAGTTGGATCGTCAACATCATGGACACGGTGCTCGGAGGCAAGGGGCTGTTCATCCTGCTCTACACCTCCATCCTGATGTTCGTCCTGCGCTTCTTCGCCGGCCCAATCGTTCACCGGATCAATCCGCTCGGGCTGCTGTTCGTGAGCGCCGTCGTCGCCGCCATCGGCCTCTACTCGCTTGGTTCGCTGGCCGGCGCGGTCACCGTCATGATCGCCGCCACGATCTACGGCGCCGGCAAGGCCTTCTTCTGGCCGACCATGCTGGCCGTCGTCTCGGAGCGCTTCCCCCGCGGCGGCGCCCTGACGCTCGGCGCCGTCGGCGGCGTCGGCATGCTCTCGGCGGGACTGCTGGGCGGCCCCGGCATCGGCTACCTCCAGGACCGACACGCCTCGCAGGACCTGCAGGCCAACGCCCCCGCCGTCTACGACGACTACAAGGCCCAGGGCACGAACAGCTTCCTGTTCTTCGCCCCCGTCCAGGGCCTAGACGGCACGAAGGCCGGTCCGGTAATGGAGAAGGCGAAGGACTTCAGCATCACCCTGCCGCCGGACGAGCAGGCGGTGCGCGACGCGTCGTTCCACGGCGGCCAGACCGCTCTCCGGATCACCGCGGCGATCCCGGTGTTCATGGCGCTCGGCTTCCTCTACCTGATCCTCCACTTCCGGCGGGCAGGTGGCTACAAGCAGATCGAGCTGACGTCGCAGCAGGAGAGCTGATCGGAAGAGAACCCCGGCCAGCTCGGCCTTCGGGTAGGATAGTCGCACTTTCCAACCGCGACGGAGGCCTCATCATGCCGCTCGTCAGACTGCGCGCAAAGAATCAGATCACTCTTCCCGCGAAGGTGCTGGGCACGATCGGCGCCAGCGAAGGAGACATCCTCCACATTGCTGCCGACGGTGACCGGCTCGTCATCACAGCCAAGGAACTGCGTGACCGAGGGCCTGCCTACACGATGACCGATCTGCTCGGCGCGGCGTCGGGTCTCTACCAATCCGTGGACGACATCGACCGGGAGATCGACGACGGGCGAGCCGAGTGAGCCCCCGTCGCTCGCCGTACGACTTGCTCGGCCCGAAGCTCTACCTCGACGCGAATCTCTACATCTACCTGTTTGAAGGCGCCGAACCGTACCGCGAGCGGATGACCCGCCTGGCGTCGGAGATCGATCGTCGCCAACTGACGGTCATCGCCAGCGAGTTGGTGTTCGTGGAGCTTCTTCCGCGGCCGCTGCGTGAGGGAAGGCGTGATCTCGTGGAGCGCTACTTCGACCTCATGCAGCGGACTCCGAGCATTGTCCTGGTGCCCGTGGATCGTCCCGTTGTCCTGCAGGCCGTTCGACTTCGGGCGGACCTCGGATTGCGGTCGATGGATGCCCTTCACCTGGCGACCGCAGAGGTCCACGACTGCGACACCTTCCTGACAAACGACGTGCGGCTCGCGTCGGTCGAGAAACCACAGGTGGTGACGCATCAGGACCTGGACGGCTGAGGACGGAGGCGATCAGAGACGTCGGCGCC
This sequence comes from Holophagales bacterium, assembly GCA_009836625.1. GTDB lineage: Bacteria > Acidobacteriota > Thermoanaerobaculia > Multivoradales > Multivoraceae > Multivorans. The sequence goes on along the minus strand of VXVC01000004.1, from coordinate 36,470 downwards.
GCGACTGGGGCGGAAACCTCAACGGGTGTGGCCAAGTAAGGTCTGACTCGACATGTCGATCCTTGAAGACCCGGAGGAGATGCGCCGGTCCGGCTACCGGGTCGTGGATACCATCGTCGAGCGCCTGAGCGAACTGGGGGACGACAAGGCGTTCCAGACGGCGCCGCGCGATGTCACCCAGGCGTTGCTCGACGGACCTCCTCCCGAGGAGGGGCAGGATCTCGACCCGCTGCTCGAGACCGTGGTTCGCGACGTGATGCCGCTCGCGGCGCGGATCGACCACCCGCGCTTTCTCGCCTTCGTACCCGCCAGCCCCTCCTGGGCCTCCGTGCTGGCCAGCTTCCTGATCAGCGGGTACAACGTCTTCCAGGGGACCTGGCTGGCGTCCGCGGGACCTTCCCAGATCGAACTCACGGTCACCGACTGGTTTCGCGATTGGCTGGGCTACCCGGAGGGTGCGGGCGGTCTGTTCACGAGCGGCGGATCGGCCGCCAACCTGCTGGCCGTCGTCGCGGCGCGCGAGGCTGCTGGAAACCCCCAGCGCGGCGTCGTCTACATCTCCGACCAGGCCCACGGCTCGGTGGGACGCGCCGCCCGGATTGCCGGAGTTGACCCGTCCCGGATACGGGTCCTGGCCACCGACAGTGAGTTCCGGATCGTTCCGGCGACCCTGCTGGAAGCCGTCCGTCGAGACCGCGAGGCGGGCCTGGAACCGTTCTGCCTCGTGGCGAATGCCGGCACGACGAACACCGGCGCCATCGATCCCATGGTGGAGCTGGCGGAGATCGCGCGGGCGGAAGGGCTCTGGAACCACATCGACGCCGCGTACGGCGGCTTCGCCGTCCTCGATCCGGAAGTCCGACCTCTGCTCCAGGGCCTCGAACTGGCCGACAGCGTGACGCTCGACCCGCACAAGTGGCTCATGCAGCCCTACGAGACAGGCTGCCTAATGGCCCGCGACGTCACCCGCCTGGAGTCCGCCTTCCGCATCCTGCCCGACTACATGCAGGACACCGATCTCGGCACCCAGCAGGTGAACTTCTGCAACCGCGGGCTGCAACTCACCCGTGCATTTCGCGCCCTGCGCGTATGGCTGTCGGTCCAGCGGTACGGCCTGGCCGCGCACCGGCAAGCCATCGCCGCGGCCATCGGCATCGCCGCGAGCGCAGCGGATCGGATCGCACGCGATGACGAGCTCGAACTTCTGGCGCCGCCGAGCCTGGGCGTGGTCTGCTTTCGCTACCGAGGACCTGCCACCGAACCACCTGTTTCAGGTGAAGGCCTCGACGAACTGAACCGCCAGATCCAGGACCGCATCGTCCAGTCGGGATTCGCGATGATCGCCTCCACACGGCTCGGCGACCGGTTCTCACTGAGGTTCTGCGTGCTGAACACGCGGACCACCGAAGACGACGTCATGCAGATCGTGGACCGCGTTCTGGAGATCGGCAGGGAACTGCAGGCCGACTAGCGGATCGCACTCCGCCTGAGCAACTGGCGGGAACCCGGCAGCGCCTGCGGTGTCTGGCATGATCGTGCGGCAAAGTGGCGGAGACACGAGAACAGTCCGGCGACCTGCTCCAGGCACTCTGTCTTGAGTGCGGCGAGCCTCTCGCCGGGAAGTTCTGCTCGCGGTGCGGCGCGAAGAACCGCCCCCCGCTCCGGCCCCTCCATCACTGGCTGACCGACCTCGGCCGCCAGGTTGCCGTCCTTGATATCCGGCTGCTGCGGACGCTGCCGCGGCTGTTCTCCTCGCCGGGACGCCTGACCGCCGAGTACGTGGCCGGGCGCCGGCTGGCGTACACCTCGCCGATCCGGCTCTACGTCGCAGCGAGTGCCGTGGTCCTCGCTGCGATGAACCTGCTCGGCATCTCGGATCTCGAGACGATGCTGGCTGGCGCAGCCGAAGAGAACGTCGCGGCGGTGGAAGAGGCCCTGGAGGGAGTAGCCGATCCGCACGATCCGCTCTTCCAGGCACGATTCAACCGCAGCCTGGACACGACCTTCCCGATCCTGAACCTGCTCAGTCCACTCGCCATGATGGGGCTGCTCAAACTTCTCTACTGGAGGCGATACCTGCAGGAGCATCTCGCCTTCGGCTGCCACTACGGGACCTTCCTCATCGTGGTCACGCTCCTGCCCCTGCTGATGACGGGGACTGCGCGTTCGATCGCGATGGTCGTCGTGACGATCGCTTTGCTCCTCTACCTCGTGGTGGCGATGCGCCGCGTGTACGGCGGCGGTTGGACAGGGTTGATCGTGCGCTTCGTCGCACTTGTCCTCGGTTTGCTGGCCTTCATCCTGGTCGAGGCAATGCTGGCCCTTACCATCGCCCTGGTCGCTGCCGTGCCCTAAGGCCGGCAGGAAGAGGCGCTGCCGCTACTGCGGCGCCGCCTGGTACAGCTCGATCTCGTAGCCGTCCGGATCGCGGAAGAACACGATCGTCGGCGGGTTGTCGCCGGGAATGGTGACCCACCGGAGCGTGGAACCAGCCGCCTCGGCCTTCTTCGCCAGAGCCTTCGCGTTCGCCGTGTTGACGATGATCCGGCCGTAGCTGCCCTTGCCCTCGGGGAGCGGATCGTCGTTGAAGTGCGCCAGAACGAGGGTCGCGCCACCGCCGGGCGGTGCCAGACCGATCTCGATCACGTCGTTCCCGTCGGACGGATACGTCCACACGCGCTTGAAGCCCAGCACTTCGCCGTAGTAGTTCTCGGACCGCTCGAGATCCGCCACGTTGATGGCCACCAGCGCCAACTCGGCGTCCGCGTTGTCGTCTCCCGCCATCACCGGGACGCTCACGCACAACAACACCGCAAACACCAAGGCCCGAACCGTCCACTTCGACATCCCAAGCTCCCTTCTGAGCATCAGACTCACGGTCAACAGAGGCCGGCGAGCATACCTGCACCATCCGCGGGACTTCACGAGCCCGATAGCCTGCGGGAATGCGGCGCCAGTACCACTTCATGCCCGACAAGGACGGCCAGAAGGCCTGGGACGTCCACCGCCTCATCGAACTGAGCGCCGACCTGCCCGTCGAGGAGGTGCCCCTGGCCAGCATCGCCGAGATCGACCAGGTCTACTGGTTCGATCGTGACCACTTCCGACCGACGGTCCGGTCCGTCGTCGAGCACATGGCGCTCATCGAGGCGACGGACCTCGCGCATCCGATCATCCTGGGAATGGACGGCCGGGTGATGGACGGCATGCACCGGGTAGCCAAGGCGCTCGTCCAGGGCCGCACGACGATCGCCGCGAAGCGCTTCGCGGTGGATCCGAAGCCCGACCACCGGAACTGCGACCCGGCCGATCTCGACTACTCGACCTAGAGCACCCGCACGAGCAAGGTTCGCCCAAGGGTTCGCGAGAGGGGTCCCTCAGTCACCTGCCGCCGCCAAGGCCGGCGGTCATCTCCCGGAGCCTCAACACGGTTTTCCAGTTCCGCACGGTCATGATCGTCGACAGCTTCGATTCGAAGTACGGGGTGGTGAACTTCGTGCGCGCGAGCCCCAGGGGGCAGTGGAAGTAGACCTCCCGGCCCGGCACGGCGAACTCGTCCGGAGGCGAGCGGTCGCGGTCGAGTGAGTCGACGGCCGCAGCTTCCGGCTGCTCCGCCAGGAACCCGACGTGCGGCTTCCCGGTTTCGGCTCCGCCCCGCAGGAACGGGTTCTCCCGCACGATCGCGGCAAGCTCTCCACTCGCTCGGGTCAGCACCGGCACTCGGTACCCAAAGCGCTCCGCGATCGCCGCGCCGATGACGTCGGGCACGAGGCGGGCCAACTCCGGATCTGCCCTGAAGACGACGTTGCCGCTCTGGATGTACGTCCGGACATCGTCGCAGCCTGCGTCCACGAACATCGCGGAGAGGTCGCTCATGAGCAGCCTGTTCTTGCCGCCGACGTTGATGCCCCGCAGCAGGGCAACGTGAGTGTTCTCCGTCATCCCTTCGCCGGGCGACGGTCGTCGGCCGTCCCTACTCCACCGGATTCGCGGCGATGAACGCGTTGATGATGCCTGCCAACTGCTCGCCGTGGGTCTCCTGGATGAAGTGGCCCGCGCCTTCGACCTTGACATGCGGCTGGCCCTGGGCGCCGGGGACCCGTCGCTGGAACGGAACCTCGCCGCCCCGCGTGATCGGGTCGCTGTCTCCGTAGGCGGTCAGGAACGGCTTCTCCCAGCTCTCGAACACTTCCCAGGCCTTGCGGTTCGCCTCGTTCGCCGGATCGTCGGCGAAGACCGGCACACGCTGCGGCATGATCAGCGCCCCGGCCTTGTAGGCCGGCTCGGGAAACGGCGCATCGTAGGCGGCCGCGATCGACGGGTCGCCCGTGTTGGTCGCGAGCAAGCGGCCGGTGGGAATGTCGCCAGCGTCGATCATCGCCTGGTTCCTGCGCTTCCAGCGGATGAAGGCGCTGTTCTCCGGGAAGTCCTCCGGGCCGGCCGCCCCGCCGACCGGCAAACCGGCGTTGGAGAGGACGACCCGCGCGAAGCGTTCCTCGTTCTCGGCCACGACCCGCAGGCCAATCAGACTCCCCCAGTCCTGGCCGAAGAAGGTCGCCTGTTGCAGATCGAGCGCCTCGACCAGCTTGGTCATCGCGTCGACGTGGAACTTGTAGGTGTGGGTGTCCATGCTCGCCGGCTTGTCCGAACGCCCGAAGCCGATCAGGTCGGGCACGATGCAACGATGGCCCGCTTCGACGAGAACCGGGATCATCTTCCGGAACAGGTACGCCCAGGTCGGCTCGCCGTGGAGCAGCAGAATCACTTCGCCGTCGGCAGGTCCCTCGTCAAGGTAGTGAACGCGGTAACCATCGATCTCCAGGTAGTGAGGCGCGAAGTCGAAGTCCGGGAGGTTCTCGAACCGGGCGTCCGGAGTGCGATACACGCCCGGCCGAATCTCCTCGGCAGGGGCTGGCGCCGCCATCGTCGCGAAGGCCAGGGCGATGGCGCCCAGGCTCGCCGTTGTGACGGCGTCGCGTCGTGGTCTCTTCATGTTGCGTCCTCCGTTCCGTCGTGCGCGAGCTGTGGAAATGGCGCCCGACTCTATCGGGCGGGCGCCATGCACTATCCTCTCTCCGCCCCCACGAACGGAGCCGAGCCCACATGACTCAGAACGGAACCGTTGTACGCCTCTCCGGCGTCCGCAAGACGTTCGGCGCCCACACCGCGGTCGATGACTTCGACCTCGCGATCGAACCCGGCACGATCTACGGCCTGCTGGGGCCGAACGGCTCGGGCAAGACGACGACCATCCGCATGATGATGGGCATCCTGCTGCCCGACGGCGGCTCGGTGGAACTCTTCGGCGGCGCGCCCGACTTCGCCCGGCGCAGCCGGGTCGGCTACCTGCCCGAGGAGCGCGGCGTCTACGAGAAGATGAAGGTGCTCGAACAGCTCGTCTTCTTCGGCGAGATCCGCGGCGTCGGACGGTCCCTGGCACGCACCCGGGCCGAGGCGTGGCTCGAGCGCCTGGGACTCAGCGAATGGGCGTCCAAGAAGGTGCAAGCGCTGTCGAAGGGAATGCAGCAGAAGGTCCAGTTCATCTCCACGGTGCTGCACGATCCGGAGCTGCTGATCCTGGACGAGCCCTTCAGCGGCCTCGATCCCATCAACCAGGACGTGCTGGAGGAGATCGTCCTCGAGGAGAAGGAGCGCGGAAAGACGATCCTCTTCTCGACCCACCTGATGGAGCAGGCGGAGCGGCTCTGCGAGCGGGTCTGTCTCATCTCGCGGTCCCGAAAGGTGCTCGACGACGACCTGAAGGAGTTGAAGCGGCGCGAGCGCTCGGGCGTGGTTGCGGTGGAGTTCGACGGCGAGGCTCCCTCAGCCGCCACATGGCCCGGCGTCTCGGATGTCGAAGAGTCCGGCGACGCGTTCCACCTGTCCCTGCACGACGGGGTGCGCCCGGAGGAGATTCTGGGGGCGGTGCTCTCCGAAGGAGTCAGCCTGCGCAGGTTCGAGTTGCTCGAACCCCGGCTGCACGAGATCTTCGTCCGCCATGCCGGTGAACCAGCCGAAGACGATGCCCCTTCGCAGACGGGAGGTGGGTCATGAAGCAGGTCTGGTCGGTGATCCGCCGGGAGTACGTGGAGCGCGTCAAGACCAGGGCGTTCATCCTCTCGACCCTGGGCATGCCGCTGCTCATGATCGGCATCATGGCGGTGGTCGGCTTCGTGGCGGTGCTCTCCGAGCAGTCGGAGCGGCAGATCGCCCTGATCGACCTGAATGGACAACTCGGCGAACGCGTGCAGCAAGCGCTGGATCGGGCGGGCTACGACGTGGAACTGGCCGCGCCCGGGACCGACACCGAGGACCTGGACCAGCAGGTACTGGACGAGGAACTCGAGGCCTACATCGTGCTCGACGACACGACGGCCAGCGAAGCCGTCTTCGCCTACCGGTCGAAGGAGCCGCCGGGCGGAGTGCGCAGCCAGTTGATGCGCGCGGCCATCGTCGAGGAGGTCGTCGACCTGCGTCTCGGTCAGCTCGAGGACGGCGATTCGGTCCGGAGGCTGTTCCAGGGCGGCTCGCTGGAGTACGAACCCGTGGGCCTCGACGAGGAAGAAGCGGAGGAAGCCGAGGCCGAACGGATCACCGGAATGATCACCGGCATCGCGGGCGGCATCATCCTCTACATCATGATGCTCGCCTACGGCGCCCAGACGCTGCAGTCGGTCCTCGAAGAGAAGCAGAGCCGGGTCGTCGAACTGGTGATCTCGTCGCTGCGACCCTGGCAGCTCATGCTGGGCAAGATCGTGGGGGTCGGAGCCGTCGGGCTCACCCAGGTGGCAATCTGGATCGGCTGCGTTGCTCTGCTGGCCAGCCTTGCTCTGCCGACCCTGATCGCCGCCGCCTCGGATTTCGAAGAATTGGCTCAGTTCCGGCAGTACCTGCCGGGCCCCGGCGCCGTCCTGCTGCTCGTCGTCTTCTTCCTGCTCGGCTACTTCCTCTACTCCAGCCTGTTCGCCGCGGTCGGCGCCATGTGCAGGAACCTCCAGGAAGCTGGCCAGACCCAGGCGCCCCTCATCTTTCTGATCATCATTCCGTTCATGCTTCAGATGATGACGTTCCAGGGAAACAACATGCAGTGGATGAACTGGGTGGCCCTGTTTCCCTTCTTCAGCCCGATCATGATGTACCCCCGAGCGGTGATGGGGGATGTACCCGCCTGGATGGTCGCCGTCTCGATCGTGCTGATGGCGCTGACCGTCTGGGGCTCGTCCTGGGTCGCGGGCAGGATCTACAAGGTTGGCATCCTCAGCCAGGGCAACCGGCCCAGCCCGCGGGAGCTACTGCGCTGGATCCGGGAGGCGTAGAAGGGCGCAGGAGTCAACAGCTCCGCAGAATCGGCGGCATCGGACAGCTCATCGACGCGGACACGGCCCGCAGGAGTTCGGTTTCGTCCACGCTGACCTGCCGGTCGGCCGTGATGCACCCGACAGCCGCCTCCAGGGTGCGTTTCTTCACCTGAGGCAGGGACCGGTCCAGTTCAACCAGGGCCGCATCCAGCTCGGTGAAACCGCAGGCTTCGTGCGGTAGCAGCCGCCACTCCGGAAGCGAAAGGACCCGCCACCCTGCCGCGAACGCCCTTTCCGCCGCTTGCGGGTTCCGATCCCCGACGTACGCCAGCACGGACATCAGCACCGCCAGCGAAGAAGCCACCGAACGCACCGAGGCGTGCCGCACGCGCCGTGGTCCGAGTCTCCCGAAAGAGGCCTGCATGTCTCGTAACAGGATGCGCTGAAGCGACCACTCGAAGAGGTCGATGACGTCGTCAGCTTCGACGAGGTCCACCAGGTTCTCCTGGAATCGCTGGTACTGCCACGAAGAAAGGACACGCAGTGCCGGCAACGCAATCTCCAGCAGCGGCAGACGCATTCTGCGGCCGAGCTGCTCGATACAGGGAGCGAGCCTCAGGGTCTCCTCGTAGACGCCCTGGTCGGCCGCGGCTTCGAGCCGGCGTAGCTGCGACCGTCTTGGCTCGGGAGCGGGATCGAGCAGGAGCGCGTAGACCGCGGCGCGGGCACCGTAGGGCTCGCGGGCGGCCTGGACGACCGGTTCGGGCAAGCCGTCGATGAGCTCGGCAGCGTACTGGAGGTGCGCGAAGGTCGGCTGCCCGACCCGGCTCACCGCGGTCGCGACATCACCGCCGGCCACGGCGCGGGCCTGTCCTTCGGCGGTGCTCACAGGACTCGCCGCCGTCAGGGCTTCAATGACTTCGGCCGGCAGTTCAGGAAACTCGCCGTCCCAGGAAGGTTCGATCCGCGTGATCCGCTCCTCCAGCGGCGGGTGTGTCGAGAAGACCGCGTTCAGGCCGGAGGTCGCGCGGCCGAAGAACATGTGACTCGCCTGCGGGGCGTTCGGACTCTCTACCCGCGAACCCGTGGCGAGGCCGCCGATCTTCTTGAGCGCGCCGGCGATGCCTCCAGGCTGGCGAGTGAACTGGACGGCCGACGCGTCGGCCAGGAACTCGCGCTGCCGGCTGACTGCGGCCTTGATCAGGTTGCCGAAGAACGTGCCGGAGAAGCCGAGCACACTGAGACCGGCGCCGATCACCACAAAGGTCGTGACACGAACCCTCAGAAGGACGTAGCCGATCGCCCCGATCAGGAAGATCCCATGCAGCATGCCCATCAAACGGAGATTCAGTCGCATGTCGCCGTTCAGGATGTGGCTGAACTCATGAGCTATCACCCCCTGGAGCTCGTCACGGTCGAGCGCGGTCGCCGCTCCGCGCGTGACCCCGACAACCGCGTCCTGAGGCGTGAGTCCGGCCGCAAACGCGTTGATGCCCGCTTCCCCGTCCATCAGATAGACGGGCGGCGCCGAAACGCCGGAGGCGATGGCCATCTCCTCAACGACGTTGAGCAGCCGTCGTTCGGCGGGCTCTGACGTGTTCGGGCTCAACAGCCGCCCGCCGAGCTCCTCGGCGACCAGTCGGCCGCCGGCACGCAATTCAGCGATCCGGACCAGGCTGCCTCCAACGACGACGACCAGGGTCGCGACAAGGATCAGGATCAATCGCTGCGGGTCGGTCGCGGCCACCCAATCCGGCGCGTTCGTTGCGGGATCGCGGCTGAACAAGGCGATCAGCGCGGCTGCGAACGCCAGAACCGAAACGACGACCGCGAGGACCGCCGACACGAAGAGCAACACCAGGCGGCCGGTGTTCCGCCTTGCTATGTCCTGCTGCCGAAAGAAGTCTGTGGCCATCCCAGCGCGGGAACGCCCTACCCGATGAGCGGCGGCATCGGGCAGTTGATCCAGGTCGCCACGACCCGCAGGAGTTCGCCCTCCTCCACCGTGACCTCCCGGTCAGCCGTGATGCAGGCGACTGCCGCTTCGAGGACGCGCTTCTTCACTTGCGGCGCTGCCTGGTCGAGTTCCACGAGTGCCGCATCAAGCGCGGTGAAGCCACACGCCCGGTGAGGGAGCAACCGTTGCTCGGGAAGCGAAAGGGCTCGCCACCCTTCCGCGAATGCCCGATCGGCCGCACGGGGATCCCGATTGCCGACGTAAGCAAGCACCGACAGAAGCACGGCCAGCGGAGATCGCACCGCGCCGGCCGAACGATGCCGTACGCGCATCGGTCCCGACCTCCCGAAGGACGCCTGCATGTCGCGCAACAGGATGCGCTGGAGCGACCACTCGAACAGATCGATGACCTCGTCCGCCTCGACAAGCGCCACGACGTTCTCCTGGAACCGCTCGACCTGCCGCGACGTGAGGCTGCGGAGCGCGGGCAAAGCGATCTCGAGCACGGGTAAGCGCACTCTCGGATCGAGCCGCTCGGCGACCGGAGCCAGCCGCACGGTCTCTTCGTAGACACCGTCGTCTGCCGCCGCCTCCAGGTGGGCAAGCTGCAACCGTCTCGGTTGAGGATCGCGGTCGAGTAGAAGCGCGTAGACGAGGGCGCGGGCGCCGTAGGGCTCGTGTGCGGCCGCGACGACCCGTTCCGGCAGGTGGTCTAGCAACTCCGCCGCGTACTCCACGTGCGCAGGCGTCGGCTGGCCGACCTGGCCGACCGCGTCTGCGAGGTTCGGACTGGGTGCCCGTCCGGGCTCGGCGCCGGCAAAGCCCGCGGCGCCTGGGGGGCCAGCCAGGCCGGGAGCACCGTCGCCGCCCTCGGGCAGCTCCGGGAACTCGCCGTCCCAGGATGGCTCGATCCGTCTGATCCGCTCCCCGAGGGGCGGATGGGTCGAGAACATCGCGCTGAAACCCGAGGTCGCCCGGCCGAAGAACATGTGACTGGCCTGCGGCGCGTTCGGGTTCTCCACCTTCGAACCGGTCACGAAGCCGCCGATCTTCTTCAGCGCGCCGGCGATACCACCGGGATCGCGGGTGAACTGCACGGCCGAGGAGTCGGCCAGGAACTCGCGCTGCCGGCTGACCGCGGCCTTGATCATGTTGCCGAAGAAGGTGCCCGCGAAGCCGACGATCGCGAGGCCGGCACCGAGAGCGAGGATCGGCAGCGCGCCCTTGTTGTCTCTCGACCGTCCGCCTCCCGTATAGAACGACATCCTGAGGATGAAGTAGCCAATCATCCCGATGAGGAAGATGCCGTGGAGCAGGCCGATCAGGCGGATGTTCAGCCGCATGTCGCCGTTCAGGATGTGGCTGAACTCGTGGGCGATCACGCCCTGGAGTTCGTCACGGTCAAGGGTCGTCGCCGCCCCGCGCGTGACGCCGATGACCGCGTCCTGCGGCGCGAAGCCGGCGGCGAACGCGTTGATGCCCACTTCGCCGTCCATGATGTAGACCGGCGGCGCCGACGTTCCCGAGGCGATTGCCATCTCTTCGACGACGTTGAGCAGTCTGCGCTCGACCGGGTCCGACGTGCTCCCGTCCACGAGCCGGCCGCCCAGTTCCTCGGCAATCACGCGACCGCCGCCACGCAACTGGGCGACCTTGTAGAGGCTTCCCCCGCCAACCACCAACAGGGTGCCGAGCGTCGCCAGCATCAGCAACCGCGGATCGCCGACGGCCGTCCAGTCGATCGCGCCCGTGTCGGGATCGCGGCCGAAGTACCCCATCGTGGCGGCCAGCAGCACCTCGACCGAGACCACGATCGCGAGCACGGCCAGACAGAACAGCACGACGAGGCGGGTTGTACCCCGCCGGGCTACGTCCTGCTGCTGAAAGAAGTCGGTGGCCATCGCGCAGTCGCCCGAACCGGCGAAACCGGACTACTCGAACGAAATCTGCGGCGCTTCCGCGATCGCCTCGCTGTCGAACTCGAGCAGCGTCGCGTCCTGGCCGTGGCCGAACATCCCGGCGACCATAACGGCCGGGAACCTCTGCTTGAAGGTGTTGTAGACGGTCACCGCGTCGTTGAAGGCCTGGCGCGCGAAGGCGACCTTGTTCTCGGTCGAGCGTAGTTCCTCGCTGACCTGCATCATGTTCTGGTTCGCCTTCAGATCCGGGTAGGCCTCAGCCAACGCGAACAGGCGGCCGAGGGTGCCGGTGAGGACGCCCTCCGCCGAGGCGAGTCCCTGGATCGCGGCGGCGTCGCCCGGGTTCGCGGCCGCCTGCTCCAGTCCGCCGGCCGCCATGTTCCTGGCCTGGATCACCGCCTCGAGGGTCTCCCGCTCGTGGCTCATGTAGCCCTTCGCCACCTCGACCATGTTCGGGATCAGGTCGTAGCGCCGTTTGAGCTGGACCTCGATCTGCGCAAACGCGTTCTGGTAGCGGTTCTTCAGGGTGACGAGCTTGTTGAAGGTCCCGATCAGGGACGCACCGAAGACGACGGCGAGTAGGACCAGGCCCGCCAGAATGACGATCGTCAGAATGCTCATGGTGGCGATGCTGTCACAGGCGGAAGGTGTACTGCGCCTTCACCGCCAGCCTCGAGTCCTGCTGCCGGAAGTCGGTTCCCCGCTCGCCCACCTCCTGCACCCAGCCCTGGCCGAAGATGAAGAACAGGTCGTTGCCCGGCTCCAGGGTCCACCGCACCCGACCCTGGAAGCCGAGATTCCCCGAACGGTTGTCGAACTGCAGCACGTTCGCGAAGGACAGCCTGGGCGAGAGGGCGTAGTTGAACTCCGCCCGGTGGATCCTGGCGACGAAGTCCCCCTGCGGCAGCCGCGCGAAGGTCTGGCTCGTGTTCACGCTGATCGTCAGGCGTGGCGGCGCGGAGTACCGGAGGCTCACGCTGTAGGTCTCGGCGTCTCCCGACCAGAAACTGCCGAAGGTGACGCCGAAGCTCCCCTGGAGCCTGCGCTTCTGCGCTGAAGTGAAGAAGATCCGGAGCGGCGTGAAGTCGTACTCGCCCGGCGGCAGAACCACGCCGGGAGAGATCTCGAACGGCTCGAACAGCCGTTCGTAGGTCGGGTTCACGTCGAACAGGCTGTGCAGCGAATCGCCCGACTGGAAGTGCCAGTCGACGATCGTGAAGTAGAAGTCCCGGCTCTCGACCAGGCCGTTGTCGAGCCGCTTGAACTCCGTGTAGAAGATGTCGTGGTACATCTGCTGGATGCCCAGCCACTGGTTCTTGGGACGCGGGTTGAAGCTGGCGCCTAGCCGCAGCATGCGCACATTGCGGCGCTGAACGAATCCGAGTGCGGGATCGAAGTTCTCCTGGATCTCGCGCCACTGCACCTGGGCGTCGTAGCGGTCGTTCGGGAAAGCGGCCGCGAATCCGAATGACGCATCGTTGTCCGCAGTGCCCTCACCGGAGGGGCCCTCGTTATCGCTCTCGAGTCCCCAGGCGTTGAAGACGAAGTTCCGGCCGCTGCCCAGGATGTCGGAGGTGGCCAGGCGTAGATCCACGCCCATCGTGGTGGCGTCCTCCGCGACGGCCTGGTTGCCGCTGGTGACCAGAGCGCCGACGTAGGACTGTTGCCAGAAGTTCTGCCGGACGCGACCGACGAACAGGCTCTGGTCGTCTGCGAACGACGTGTCGCGGGTGCCGACGTTGAGCACGCCCACCTCGGTCCGGCCTACCCTGCCGGTCAGCTTCAGCCCGTAGTCGAGCGGCACTTCCCGGCCTCGCAGCAGTCCGATGCGGCGGCTGAAGAAGGGGAAGATCTCCGCTCCCGTACTGGGGATGCCTCCCGGCTGGCTGACCCCGGTGGTGGCGAAGTTGAAGACGCCGGCATCCTGCAGGAAGAAGGACCGCTTCTCGGGAAAGAAGATCGAGAAGCGGGTGAGGTTGATCTGCCGCGCGTCGACTTCCGTTTCACCGAAATCCGTGTTGAACGTGGCCGTCAGCTTCAGGTTGGGCGTCACGTTGTAGAAGAGATCAAGGCCGGGCTTGCCGCGCAGGCTGTCGTCGCCGCTGCCGGCGCTGTAGTCCCAGCGCCCCGCGACGAACGGCCGGATGTCCAGGCCGCGGCCCTGTTCGAGTCCTCCGAGACCGGAGACCTCCCCCGCCTCCGAGACCTGGAAGAACTGCGTGTCGAAACGGGCGCCCGCCCAGCGCGCCTCCTCGAACTTCCGCTGGATGTTCCGGCTGATGTTGAACCCCCAGACCGTGCCGTCCGGCGGGAAGTTCAGGCTCTTGAAGGGGATGGCGAACTCCGCGCTCCAGCCCCGGTCCGAGCGCCGCGTCGCGACGTTCCAGATGGCGTCCCAGTCCTCGTTCGTCTCGCCGTTCGCGAACACGAGGCCGTCGACCAGGGCGCCGTTCGGGTTCGTCGAGAAGTAGTAGGCGTTGCTCTGATCGCGAAAGGTATCGAGCAGCAACTCGACGTAGTCGTCCGGCCTGAGTGATGCGTCGCGGGCCATCTGCGACGCGAGAACCCGGTCAGGCTCGGAGTCATGGCACATCACGCCGATGTAGAGATGGTCCGCGTCGCGCAGCAGGGTGACCTCCGTGCGCTCGCTCGGCACGGCGCCCTCCGTCGGGATCCGCTGCACCAGGTTGCCGATCCGGGGCGATGATTGCCATACCGGTTCGTCCAGGACGCCGTCTAGGAGGATCGGCTCCGACACGGCCGTGACGACTGCCGTCCGGGTCGGCCGGGTCGACTCGTCCTGACCTACGGCGACGCCGGACGAGAACGAGGCGCCGAACGCCAGCGAGCCGCAGAGCAGCGTCGCCCTACTCTGACTGCAACAGCGCGTCGCGATCCACCCACTCGCCGCGCAGCATCACGCGGTCGATCTCAAGCGTGTTCCGGATGTCGGCCAGCGGATCGGCATTCAGCACGATCAGGTCCGCGCTCATGCCGGCGGTAAGCGTTCCGAAGTCCGCTTCGCCGACCGGCGGCACCCGGCCGGCGCCCGTTGCCGTGGCGGCGACGAGCGTCTCCATCGGCGTGAGACCCGCCTCGACGTAGAGCTCGAGTTCGTGGTGGGTGCCCCACCCCATCGGCACGTTCGGCGTGCCGCTGTCCGTACCGAGCGCCACCTTGATGCCATGGTCGTGGAGCGTCTTGACGAAGTCCTGCATGTGCCGGAAGGAGAGCTTGCGCCCCTCGAAACCGTCGGCCGCGAGAACGGCGGCGCGGGTCTCTTCGTTGCTCCAGCGCTCAAGCACCCGCGGGTTCATCACGGCCCGCAGTTCGGGATCCTCCAGCAGCTCCGGATGCTCGGCAAAGTGCCAGTTGTTCTGAACGATCGACAAGGTAGGCGCGAAGCCGCAGCTCTTCTCCAGGCACAGGTCGAGGAACGCCTGGCTTGGCACCGGGTCCTCCATCGGCACGCCGCCGCCCGGTCCGAACGTCCGCACAGTGGTGTGCATGAACTCGTTCAGGCCGACCTCCAGGAGCTGGACGCCGTCCGCCTCCTCGTTGATGTGGGCGACCGGGATGAGCCCGTTCTGGTACGACTCGTCGACGATCGCGGCCCGGATCTCCGGCGGGATCTTCAGGCCCGGCTCCGCGACCTCGTTGATCCACATCTTCGTGTAGTGGACACCGAGGGCAGCCTGCTCGCGGACCATCGCGCGCGCGTCTTCCTCCGTCGTCGGGGTGTTCGTGAAACTCGAGTTGAAGCCGCCCGGGTAGGAGAAGCCCAGGCCGGCAGTGAACGCGCGCGGCAAATCCGGCCGTCCGGCGTGTGCCTCCAGCATCAGGGCCACCTTCTCGGGGGTGTCCGAGCCAATACTGCGGGTCGTGGTGACGCCGTAGTAGAGCTGCGACCGCAGCGCCTGCTCAGTCGCTTCCACTGGACCGCCGTAGTGGGCGTGCAGGTCGACGAAGCCGGGGATGACCGTCTTGCCGGCGGCGTCGACGACTTCCGTGCCGTCCGGCACCTCGACGGCGTCGCTCGGGCCGGCCGTCCGGACGCGGCCGCCGTCGATCAGGATGATCGAGTCGGCGACGGGCTCGGTGCCCGTGCCGTCGATGAGCCGGGCGCCGACAATCGCGAGGTCGGCCGGCTCTACCGGCTCGGAGTCAGCGCCGCAGGCCGCGAGGAAGGCGACGGTCAGGAGGCCGAGAAGTGAAACAGCAGCGTGTCTTGGCATGGATGCGGGCAGGCTACCAGCCGGCTTACACCCAGTCACGAAGCGAAGTTGACCTGCCTCCAGCCTGACAGGACGCTACATCCCCGTCTTGTGGGGGCTGGTGTGACGGCGCTTCGGTCCTAACGACCGCGTCTCCGAGCCAAGCCTTCCTTTGGGGAGGGACCTAGTCAGTATCCGGAGCTCCCCCGGTCAGTTCTTCCAGAATCTCGATCATTCCAAGCGCTGCGTCTCGCAGTAGCTCCCCGCCAAACGGCAACAGAGAACTCGCCGCCAACGCCAGCTTGATCGCCACCGCGATCTTCACGGCACGCCACACATAGGCGAACCAGAAGTTCCTCGATGTCGACCGGGTCAGGCCCTCCGTCACACCAGCCAGGAAAGAGAACACACTGAGTAGGTGCCGAACTGCTGGCATCTGCACAAGCCGGCTGACTGCGGCCATTCCGTTGTCGAAAGCACCCGGCACTACCGACCGCCTACGGTCATCACTGTCCATGGACCGAAGTGCTTCAAGGTAGTCGCTGCTCCGTTCTTGCCAGCTCCCGGCCAATTCCTGCGACAGGTGCTCGCGCGCCCACTCAATGCCTGACCGGGTCAGCCGCACATCGTTCGGTTTGTAGCTGTCGTTTTCCTTGGAGTCTGTTTCGGCCTTCGGGCTACCGTCGAAGGCCTGAACGTCACGCGGCGCATCAGCGATCAGGTCGCGAATCGCTTTGTACTGAAATGCGTCGGGCACCTCCTCGTCCTGGAAAGGCCAAGAGGACATCCGCTGTCCTGGACGCTCCAGTAATGCCCTCAGCATCCTTCGCTTCAAGGCTGCTTCGCTTATCGGCGGCGGGGGCATGGGTCTCCTTCGACCTTCTCGTCGTGAATGGCTCCGGGCCGTCCGGGCTTACTCGTCTTCGTAGACGGGGGCGCCTGCACAACCGCGCATCGTCTTTATCTCGGCCAGACACTCCTCCTTTGACTCGCGCCCTTTCTCGTTCCTTACGACCCGCTTTCCTTCGAACATGTACCGCCAACGGTACTTTTCGCCGGACTTGAAGATGAAGAAGTAGCCTTCATGGATGCACCCTGTGTTCTTAGGTAGCGGCTGGATTTTCTCGGACATCTCGCATCTCCCTTGTGAATTGAGCCTCCATCCCTCTCCCTGTCTGTCATGAGTGTTGACAGCCGGAGACGGACGACCGATATCACTCCTCGGGCAAAGACTCGCAACGAGCAAATGGCCCCCTGCAAATGAAGGTTGCCAGTCCGTCGAAGCTACATCTAATCTCCCGAATCATGGACAGTGCGTTCCCGACGCACCGGAGGGAACCAGACAAGAGGAGGTTCTGGGATGGCAAAGGCAGGGTGGTTGCGTGTCGCGGTGAGCGCGTTCCTCTTTTCATGTGTTCTCGCGGTGGCGCCCGCCGCCGGGGATGCGATTGACGAGTGCTTCGACTACGCGGACTCCAGTTGGTCGGACCGATTCATGACCTGCGCCGGGAGGGGCGGCGGGTGTTCGATCTGCGTCGGAGCCGTCGTGGTGTACAAGGGCCAGGACGGTGGCGGCCCAGCGCCCCCGCTGGGAACTGAGTTCGCCGCGCTCTTGCCAGCGCCGTACGCTGGAGACGGTAGGTTGGCTCGCAGCGAGGCGAGTGGTCCCCTGAGCCCTGTGGGTGAGTTCGTCCGAGTGAGGCGCGCCTGTTCGGAAGATCAGGGCATGTTCGATGCCCTCGACCCGCGGCCACGACCGGCGCATCGTCACGTGCCTCGCTCTGCAGTTTCTGCGCTGCAACCAGTTCCCGCTCCGTGACGCTGGGGCACCACGAGGCGTGCCGTCTCCGCCGGAGTTGGCCGCTGGAGACCGTTGCTTTGTGGTGTGCCGTGACGCTCGCCGCGTGCTTCCCCGCGGTGCTGGGAGGTCAGAGCCCAACGCTGGAGCGCCTGGAGCCAATCGGTCTGCCCGAGACCCTGGCGCTCACCGCGGACCTTCGTTGGCTGGACGAAGATCAACTGCGTCTTGGTGTTGAGGAAGGCGGGGTCTACTCCTGGCGCATCGGGGACGACGAAGCCGTCCTCGAAGCCTCGCTGGCGGGCAACGACGGCTATCACCGTGGCTTTGAAAGCTACTCCCGTGTTGGCGGTAGCAGTTCAGGAAGCGTGGCCTTCGCCGGCGGCGTCTTCGGCGTCTATCTCAAGAGTGGAGACCGTTTCGGCACGTTGAAGGCGATCGAGATCGTCGGCGATGTGGACCGGCGTGGTGACCGGACGGCCGTAGTTGGCCTCAGCCGCAACGAAGACGGCGGTTGGGGGGACCACATCTCCTGGCTGTTCGAGGATGGCGAGCCGGAGCCGCGGAACCTCCTGCCCACGCGAGACGGCGGGGAAACCATGGGGTATTGCTGGCACGCTGAGGTGTCCGTGATCCGCTTCATCTCGGACGAGCGGATCCTCGTCGTGCCCGGACTCGAACCGGGCGTGTTCGTCTACGACCGGTCGGGCGAACTCGTTGAGAGCCTGGCCACGGATACCTTCACAGCCGACGCAGGCTGTGGCCTGGAGCCGGGAAAGGGGTTCATGCTCGGGGACGCTGCGTTCACGGTTGGGTGGCTGGCACGCCGGAGAGTGATCGACGAGGCTCTGGCTGACGGGTCGGGGAACATCTACTTCTTTGTTCGCCACGTACCCGGCGGGCCGGGGAGCATCATTATGGAACCCCCGGAGTCCGGCCCCGACTCAGCCTACAGAGCCACGAATCCTCCGCTCGGCCGTGTGTGCTGGGATCTCGTCCAGACTCGTGCCGAAGAGTTGACCGCAACAAGCACGCTTCCGTGTGCGATCGAATCGGAGTTCGCCGATACCCGGCTACGGGCCGATCTGCGCGGAGAGAGAGCCGTCATCCTGCTGACGGGGTTTCCTGGCGCCCTGGCGCGGCCGGCAGAGCTGTTCAAGGCTCTGATCCGGCCTCCTGAGAGCTGAGCCCATGCGTATGCGCATAACGGCCGTGATCCTGGCGGTCGTTGCAAGCATGGGACCGATGTCCGCTCAGGACGGGTCGGCAATGAGCGATGGCCAGATGCAGCTTCTCTGCATCGACGAGGATCGCCGCGCGCAGCCCTTGGCACCGATCCCGACCAGCCGATCGACCGAGATCTGGAGCGGCCCGAACCTGCTTGCCGGAGATCGTGACCCCACGCATTGCTGGGCGTGGAATGACGCGTGCCCTCCTCATCGGGTTGTTCCCGGTGAGAATCCCGCCGGTGCATGCAGGACGAACCCGTCTGGCACCGCCCGGCTGTCGATTCGGGTGTTGTCTCCGGAGGTAGGCAACGGTCCGTCCGATGGCGGCACCGGGCTGCCTGACGGGATCGAGATCATCGCGGCGCCGGCGGAGATGTGGCGGGACGCGCCGATCGCCCTGCTACCGACCTGGGCCAGCGACTCCGGCGTGCTCAGCCTGCCCCGCGGCGCAGAGCCGTGGAGATTGCAGGCTCGCGCCGAAGGCAGACTCTCCCGCTTGCGTGACGTGTCGGCGGAAGAGGAAGCGGTCGAACTGGCGCTGATGCTTGCGGGCGGTGTTTCCGTCCAGGTCACAGCGGACCGCGCGCCCCTTGCCGGCGCGCGTCTCTCCCTGGTGCGGCCCGGCCGATTCGCCGACAGGCGGGCGCCCGAGCTCCTGGGCTTCGAGGTCACGAACAGCACGGGCAAAGGCAACCTCGCGATGACGAAAGCCGAACGTCCGCTAGTGGTCGTCAGCAGTCCCGCACGCGCGGCGCAGGCCTTTCAGAGATACACGGACGTGCCGCCCGTCATCGAACTGGACCCCGGCTACGCAGTGACCGGCGTGGCCGTGAACGCCACGCGTGACCCCGTCGCGGGAGCGAGGTTGCTGGGCCTCTCCTGGATTCCGAACGGCGGCGGTCTGATGCAGCGCCACACGGGAGAGACCGGAGCCGACGGCCGCTTCCGCCTCGCGGGGTTCTCGCCGGGAACCGCGCTCCTCCGCACCGAAGGCGGAAGTCTGGCCTACTCCCGGCAGTTGGACCTTCAGGACTCGGTCGACCTCGGCTCGGTTGTGCTCGCTTCGCCCGAGAATGTATGGCTGACGATCGTCAACCGGGACAGCAGGTTGCCCGTCCGCGGCGCCACCGTCCAGCCGGCGGGAGGCGAGTGGGCCGCCGGCGGCGAAGATGGCACGGCCCGGGTGAGCCTGGTCCTCGGGCGGAGCCTGCTGGTCAACGCCAAAGGCTACCTTCTAGCCAGCGTCGAGTTGCCCGAGGGGACGGGACGAACGGTCGCGGAGCCCTTCGTCGTTGAACTTGAACCGGCGTTCACCGTGGAGGGCACCTATGTCGCGGCCAACGGGCTCACTCCCGCGGCCGATGGCCGGTTCGTAGCTCGGCGCGAAACCGACAACATGAGCCGGCACCGGCCACTCGCCGCGGACGGTTCGTTCTCGATCGATCTTCCCGCCGGCGCGTACTCGCTGGAGTTCTCTGCCGGCAACACCGGATCGCGGCGCCTCGGTGTCAGCGGACTGTCAGGAGAGGTTCGGGATCTGGGAATCGTCGTAGCCGCGGCTTCGGCCTGGGTTTCGGGCAATGTCCTGAGTCCGGAGTACGCACCTGCGGCAGACGCATCAGTGTTCCGCGTACGTTCGTCCGAGATGGGACCGCTGATGGCGTGGGCACTTGGCAACGTCGACCGCGTGACCACCAACGCTGAGGGCTACTTCGAACTGTTCGGTCTGGACGGCGGCGTCTCTACACTCCGGGTGGAGGCAGAAGGATTCGCGCCCATGGAGTTCGAAGTAGAGGCGCAAGCGTTTGAGTGGGTCGACGCGGGGATCGTGGAGCTCTCACGAGGACGCCGCGTCCGCGTTCGATCCGACGTAGACCGGGGCGAGGTCATCGTCGACACGGGGCTCGTGGGGAATCCGTGGCAGTTCATTCGAGCCGCTCTCGTCGATGGCGAGGCCTTGATCGAAGGGGTACCGGACGGTGCCTTCCTCCTGCAAGTCCTCGAGGACGGAGTGCCAGTGTGCGAAAGGGACGAGCAGGACGAGACTGGCGGCGTTTCGATTCGTTGCGACCGAAGCACGATTGCCGTCACGGGCCGAGTGACCATCGACGAACAGCCGGGAGACGGCGTGTTGCTCTGGCAACAGAAGGGGCGGGCGGCTCTTCCTGAAGGCGGTCTCATCACCCGTGGAGGCCCGTTGCCGAGGACGCAGGCGGTGTCGAACCGGCCGCAGGAACGGCAGGCCATGCTGAACAACGAGGGCCGCTACCGGATCGAGGCCGTGCTCCCCGGCGACTGGGAAGTGATCTGGATGCCCCTGTCCGGTGGACAACAGGATGTCAGACAGGTCGAAGTCCCAGATGGCCCGGAAGGCGACGTGGTGCTGAATCTCGACTACGGTGGCGTTTCCGTGGTCGGAATCGCAACGTCAGCCGACGGCGCGCCGGCCACGCACGCGACCGTGGATGTCTTTCCCGGCCGACGAGCCGTGGTCGCGGACGAAGCCGGGCGCTTCCAGATCACGGGCCTGGTTCCGGGTACCTACCAGTTACGTGCACGGTTGCGGGATCTGCGCTCCCGACTCGTCGACGTCGAGTTGCGGACTGGCCGCCGCGAAGTGGTGGACCTCGTCCTTGTCGACGAGCCGCCGCGCGACGAGATCGCGATCTACGTTGAAGGAGGCGGCGCCGGCTTCTGTTTCGTCAAGGCCGACACGGGCGTATCTCACGTTGCGCGGATCACCGGCGGCGAGGCAAGGCAGAAACTCTCGCCGCCGCTCTCGGACCGATTGCAGGTCGCCTGCCGGACAGACGGGCATTGGGTCCTGGGCGATTGGCAGGAGCTCCGGCAGGCGCTCGAGGAAGGAGTGGCGTTGGATCCCACCGAATCGACGGCCATGCTCGTCCTCACCGGCGTCGCGCCGGGAGAACCGATAGAGATCACCGGTCCCGGCGGTTGGAACCTGGGTGCTCTCCGTCTCTGGTTCGGTGGAGCACGCACCTTTCAGGTCGGCGAGACCATCTCGAACCTCCCGGTTGGGAACTACACCGTGCGCTGGGGCAATCGCTCACGAGTCGTGAGCGTCGAACGCGGACGCGTGACCGAGGTGGAGGTCAATGCCTGACTGGTCCGACTGCGCGACCGGCAAGTGAGAACTCGACAGCACCAGTCTGACCAGGTCCGCCTGCCTCGAACTCCAGGTCCGCGACAGAGCCTGCTGAACCAGCGAACGAACAGAGACCACCCGCCGGTTCGTGCTTTCCGCGATCTCGCGAATCGTCAGTCCCTCGGCAAGGGACACTGCGACGCGACTCTCGGCAGGCGTCAACCCGAGTGACTTCGCCACCTGCGCAGGTTTCAGTCGCATCGGGCGCCAGGGGTCCAGCATCACCACAAGGGCAGCGACGCCCGTATGACTGCCGTTCGCCCTGCTTACGTACACGGTCAACGGACGCCGATTCGGCCAGCCACGGACAGCGGCAAACCCGCCGGCCCCTGACTCGTGCTCATCGCCGACAGCCGGCGCCACAAGGCCTTCCAGAGCTTCGGCATCCTGCGCTCGCTGAGCTCGCAGCTTCCCATCGCGCTCGCAAAGGCCCAGCTCCTGCCGGAGGATCTCGCGCCCGCGTGCATTCGTCCCGACGATCGCGCCGCTACTGTCGAGGCTGACGAGACCCACCTGTCGCTGATCCAGAAGGACCTCGGCAAGGGCTGGCGTTGAGGCAGACACGAATCTACGGGATCAACGATCGACTGGGTCGTGACGAGCGACGTTCCACGCGACCTTCAGCTGCGCGAGCTCCTGGTCGAGGTCGTTCTCGAGCACGGGCGCGACGAAAAGCCGGCCAGCCTTTCGGGCCTCTCGATCCGATGCGTCGGCGCCCTTCGCCCCGAGGTGCCGGACGGTTTCCTGGCGAACCGGGTCGACGACCGAAGTGAAGATTCCGGCGACAACGCCGGCGGTCAAGGCGGTAACCGCCGCAACCAGCGCGCTGCCCGGGCGCCCCCGATTGGGTCTGAGAATAGCCCTGATTCTCCGTTCCAGACGGGACTGCTGTGCCATCGGCAGTGACAGGACCGGCCGGACTGAAGCCCTGTCCCCAGTGAGCGAGAGAAGGTGCCCTGCATACTCCGACGGTCGGACGCCGAACGACAGGACTCTCTCGTCGCAGGCTTCCTCGCGTCTCGCTGCAGCCAGATACGACGCCACCCAACTCAAGGGGTGGAACCAGTAGAAGGCCAAGACAGCACGGCCGGCGAGTTGTCGGAGAGCGTCACATCTGCGGACGTGGACCAACTCGTGCGCAAGGACGATGCGGCACCGCGCTTCAGACCAACGCACAGCCGAAGCCGGCAGCAGAATGACCGGCTTCCATACGCCTCCCGCCATCGGAGTCAGGATTTCCTTTCCCTGAAGGAGCCGCACTTCCGTGCGGATGGCCAGTTCCTTCCGTAGCGCTTCCGCCTGCCGGAGCCAGGCTTCATTCTCCAAGGGCAGCGCAACACGAGCCAGCTTGTGGAACCGCAGGGCTGCGACGCCAACGGAGACGAGTGCCACTCCGAAGCCGGCCATCCAGATGACGAAGGCAAGCCGGGCCAAGTCAAGCCGCACGTCGTCCGCCGGTCCGCTAGCCCCGGGAAGGACCGGCACGTCCCAGGAGGGACCGAACAGTCTAAGGGCGGGCAGCGCCAGCAGGAGCGCGAATGTGAGCGTCCATAAGTTGTGCCGCGTCAGTGCCGGCCCCCCTCGAGTCAACCACTGAAGAGCCAGCGCCACAAGCAACAAGACCGTGACCCGGACGACGAGATCCGCCAAACCCGAGAACTCCGCGGTCATGAAGAGACTCCTCACCGGCCCTCCCTCGACGCCCAGTCAATGAGGATCTCGATGCGCTCTCGCTCTTCCGGATTGAGCCTTGCTTCCTCAAGCTCCAGGAGCGTGGCGACGGCACCTTCCACCGAGCCGCCGAAGAACGTCTTGAGGACGTGTCGCATGGCCGAACGCCGCGCCCTCGAAGCAGGGACCGTGGGGGAGTACAGGTAACGAGCGCCGTCCGGCTCACTCACGAGGTGCCCCTTGTTGACGAGAATGCGAAGCACCGAACGCACGGCCGAGTAGCTGGGCGGTTCCGCCATGCGTTCGCGAATCCGTGCTGCCGTGGCGGCTCCGGACTCATGGACGATGTCCATCACTTCGCGCTCTCGTCTGCTGAGCGGGGGCAGCTCGTTCACGATCACTCGCCTATCCGATGCACTGTCCTGGAGGCTTCATCTCGACATCCCGAAGTCACCATAGTCGACAGGTGCTGAAAATTCAACATCGAAATTGGTACCGACGCGCACCACGGAATGAGAGAATCCCGCCAATCCCCACGGAGCAACCGATGACCTGGAACGACGACGTCAAGGAGATCGAGCGGCAACGCCGCATGGCCGAGCAGATGGGCGGCGCGGACAGCGTCGCGTTCCAGCACGGCCGCGGCAAGCTGACGGTGCGGGAACGCGTCGACTTGCTGGCAGATCCGGGGACGTTCCACGAGATCGGCGCGCTGGCCGGCACGGCGACCTGGGAAGACGGGGCGGTCGCGGCGCTCAAGCCGTCCAACATGGTCGTCGGCACGGTGCGCGTCGACGGCCGCAAGGTCGCCTTCTCCGGCGGCGACTTCACGATCCGCGGCGGCGCCTCGGATGCGAACATCGGCAACAAGAGCCGGTTCGCGGAGCAGTTCGCGCTGCGCAGCCGGCTGCCCTTCGTCCGCCTTCTCGATGCGACCGGCGGCAGCGTCAAGACCTTCGAGCAGATCGGCAGGACCTACCTGCCCGGCGGCGCGGGAACCGACGTTTCGACTCATCTCCTGCAGGCGGTTCCGGTGGTCTCGGCGGTGCTGGGCTCGGTCGCCGGTCTGCCGGCCGTGCAGGCCTGCCTCTGCCACTTCAGCGTGATGGTCAAGGGAACGAGCCAGGTGTTCGTCGGCGGCCCGAAGGTGGTCGAGCAGGCGACCGGCCAGCGGATCACAAAGGAGGAACTGGGCGACGAGCGCACGCAGATCAGGAACGGCGTCGTCATGAACCTCGCCGAGGACGAGGCCGACGCGATCGCCCAGGTGCGCCGGTTCCTCTCGTACCTGCCATCGAGCGTCTGGGAGGCGCCGCCGGAGCGGACGCCGGACGACGATCCGGACCGGCGCGCCGAATCGCTGCTGTCCGTCGTTCCGCAGGACCGGCGCCGGACCTACGATCCCCACGCGATCATCGATGCCGTCGTCGACGAGGGCAGCTTCTTCGAGATCGGGCCGCTCTACGGCCAAGCCCGCGTCACCGGCCTCGCCCGCGTCGACGGCATCCCCTGCGGGGTCATGAGCAACGACCCGCGCTTCAACGGCGGTTCGATGGACATCGCGGCCGGCGAGAAGATGCTCCGGCTGCTGGAACTCTGCGAGACCTTCCACCTGCCCCTCGTCTACTTCGCCGACGAGCCCGGGTTCTCCGTGGGCCCCGCGCAGGAACGCCTCGGCATCGTCAGGGCCGGCGCCCGCGTCGTGACGGCGCTCAACTCGAGCCGGACGCCGTACATCTGCTTCGTGGTCCGCCAGCTCTACGGAGTCGCCGGCGGCCTCCACTGGCGCGGCCAGGGCTTCTACCGCCGCTACGCCTGGCCCTCAGCCCACGGCGGCTCGATGCATATCCAGGGCGGCACCGCGATCGCCTACAAGCGCGAGATCGAGGCAGCCGAGGACCCGGAGGCCAAGCGGGCCGAGATCGAAGCGCGGCTGTTTGCCATCTCCTCACCCTTCCGCAACGCCCATGCCTTCGGCGTCGAGGAGATCATCGATCCCCGCGACACGCGGTCGCTGCTGGTGGACTTCGTAAGCGACGCGCGGCGGGTGGTGGCGGCGGAGCTGCTCGGGCCGGCGACGGGGCCGAGTTACCGGCCGTAGCGAACCGTTCTCACGAGCGCCATACCTTCAGCGGCACCTGCGAGGCCGCGTGGCGGAAGTCCTGGTCCGTACTCAACAAGACCAACTCGTGTCGAATCGCGAGCTGAGCCAGTAGTGCATCGATCGTTCCGAGTTGCACACCGTTGCGCCGGCAGCGGTTTCGTACCTCGGCTGCCTCGATGTGGTCGTCGCGGTCGGGCGCGATCGTCGGCAACGCAGAGAAACGACGCAGGATCGCGTCGCGCTGACGAGGGCCCCGGAACCCCTGCAGGAGCTCCTGCAGGATAAGGCCCGTGGTGTAGATCGACTCTCGCGCGAAGAGTGCTTCGCGCAGCCGTGCCACCTCTGTCTCGACTCCAGGTTCACTTCGACGCAAAGCCAGCGACCAGACGCTCGTGTCCACCAGGAAGTTCACGCGCCGGCAGCTTCAGCGTCAGCCCTGGTCGACGCCGGGCGACCTCAGTCCTCTCGATCGCTCCTGCTTGTAGTCGTAGGTTTCGTCCCACTCCAGGGTTCCGAAGAGATCGAGAATGCCGGCCTGCTCCCTCCGGGCGAGGAACTCCCGGAGGGCTACCGTCACGGCAGCCGTCTTCGTTTTCTCGCCGCTGACTTCGAGGGCTCTCTCCAGGAGTTCGGGATCGATCGCGAGGTTCGTCGCCATGTGCGGATGCTCGCACAATGAGACGCACAAGACAAGGCCCATGGTCAACTCAAGGCGTTAGCCCTTCGGCGCTGCAGGGGCTTGAGAAGGCCTCCGTATCGACGATCGCCGATGCCCGCTGGCCGGATTCGTTCACGTACGACCGCGATTCACCGGTCACCGTGTCGGTGACTACGATCCGGTACCCCAAGTCCGTCGTGGCAGCGCCCAGCACCCACATTCGCCCGTTGGACCGGCAGCCGTCCAGCACCTTGATCAGGATCTCCCAGTTCTCGGGACCGAAGAACTGGAACATGCCCGAGTCGTTGGTGCCCGCGTGAACCACTCTCCCGAGTCCAGCCTCGCCGTCCGCGCTCCACCAGTCAACCTTCACCTCGAAGCGCGAGTCCTGAAGGCAGAGCGTCTCCGAATCGAAACGGCAGGAACCGGCGGGCGCCGCCGCCTCCACCAGCACCGTGCGCCTCGCCGAGTCCGAAGCCGAACCGTCGTTGACCGTCAGCGTCACGTCATAGAACCCCGGGGTGGACCACGCGTGCGTCGGCGACTTCAGATCCGACGTCGTGCTGTCGCCGAAGCTCCAGTGCCTCTCCATCACGTCGCCGGTGCTCGTATCCGTGAACCTGATCTTCTCTCCGGTGTGTACACGGCAGGGATTGTCGGAGCAGTCCGCGCTAACGGTGAAGGACGCCTCGAGGCGCGCCCGCGGCGGCGCGGGCGGATCGCGCGGCGTCGCCCAGACGATCGACTCAAAACCCGTGGCCCATGCCGCCGCGGCGCGCACGGCGAACGCATACTCCGTACCGTTCCTTAGACCCGTCACTGTGTACTCCCGAGCCGAAGCCGGCAGATCCGTCCAGACGTCAACCACGTCGTCGAACGGAAGATCCGCCACAGCCTTCCAGCGCATCTGCATCCCTGTCACCGTCTCGGCGAACTCCACTTGCCAAGCCAGGGTGACCTCCGTAGCGCCGGAAGCAGCCGTCAGGCTCAGAATAGTCAGCGGTTCGGCCACGCGAGGGCTGCTCAAGGAGAATCCGCGATCGTTGTAGGCAAAGACCCGGTAGGCGTGTCCGTGCAAGAGAGAGTAGTCGACCGATTCCGTGTCCCGAGGGACTGTGACCTTCCTGTCCCAGAATTCGGTTCCGATTGGGGCGGACTGGACTTCGAAGCCCAGTTCGTCGCTCGAGTTGTCCTTCCAACTCAGGACCGCGCTCCCTTCTTCCCTCGCCCAGGAGAGGTCCGAAGGCGCCTCCGGGCCCGGGCCGCGCTCGCCCAGAGTGAGGAACGTATCGGAGCCCAGACCACCCCAAGGTTCCACAGAGAACTTGTAGCGGCCGCCGCGGGGCAGCCCCTCGAAGTCGACCCATGCGGCACTGGCGGGACCGTCGCGTGGTGGATACCAGCGCCGTGAGTGATCCCAACCTCGAAGCACCGCTATGGCGCGATAGCGCTCAACCTGGGGGTCGGGCGTCCACGTGACACGCACCGTCGTCGGTCCGATGGCCGTCGCCGCAACATCGGCGACCGGCCCCGGAGCGAGCGGGTGCTGCCACCGGAAAGTCACCTCTTCGCTGCTCGCGGAGTAGCCCGACGAGTTGTAGGCGAACACCCGCACCGCGTACTCGGCGCCAGCTTGAGCTTGTACTTCATCAGAACTGAAGTGCCCACTCTCGACGTCCGGTCGATAGTACGAATGCCGCTGGATCGGCTCGCCGTCCTTCAGGAGTTGCACTTCGAACGCCGATTCGTTGTCCGAGTTGTCGGTCCAGCGAACGTCGACCGCATGGAGCCCGGAGGCGACCGCCACGGTGACGTCCGACGGCGCCGCGATCGGCTCGCCCGGGATGACCAGCCAGACCTCGCTGCTGCGCAGAGACCGGACTTCGCCCTTGATCGCCCGGACCTCGAACCTGTAGAGGGAGCCCGGTTTCGTGTACTCGAGAGGCAGGGTTGCCCCGGTGCGGCCTTCGACAGCGAGAATCCGCTGCCCGCTGAGTTCGCGGTCTTGGAGTTCCAACACGTACTCGGATTCCCACAGGTACGCAACCTCATAGCCATCTGCTTCCGGAGCGTTGTCCTGCCAGGAAAGGCTCGCGGCGCCGGCGCCGAACCGAACCTGAAGACCGCTCGGCGCCGCCGGAACGCCATCCAGCGACCGCAGGTAGTCGCTGTAACGCGCCCCGATGTGAACCGTCTCGCGTAGCGTCCGCTCGTTGTCCGCCTCGTCGGTGATGCCAACCGCCGCGCCCCAGGGTCGGATTCGGGGAGTCGAGAAGAACGGCTCGGTCTGTCCCGGGTAGCTCATCGCCGTCCCGAGGCTCGGCATGACGTCGAAGTTCGGGTAGCCGAAAGAGTCCGGCCTGAACAGAGACTCCAGTGCCTTCCTGAGCGCCGTGTTTGATGCGAACCCAACGAGGTTTGCCCGATCGTGGTGGGCGCCCAGACCGTGGCCGATCTCATGCGCGAAGGTCACGGCGTAGTCGGGGCAGGGCCCGGGGTAGTTCGTGGTCCAGCCCCGGGCGAGGGTGAAGAAGTCACGGGCCGTTTCCCCCTTCCTGAGTTGATGGTGGCTGCCGCAGGCGCCCCGGAGAAGGTGTCGAGGTTCGCCCGTGAAGACGTGCACTAAGTCGGCCCGATGCTCGTGCCGAAGGCGTAGCAGATCTCCGTCCCGGAACATCCACTTGTGCAAGGGATTGTAGTTCCTCCATTGGTCGTGCCGGTCCAGGACTCTCCCCGCCCGATCCAAAGCGGTCGACGCCTGCGCGACATGCACGATGTGCGGCTCGACCGGGAGATCGTTGTTCCGAAACACCATCTTCAGGTAGTCGCCGGCGTGGCGAATCGCCGCCAGAGCGCCACCGCGGTCAGCCCAATTCTCGGCGGCTGTCGCCGTGTACAGCACCAGGATGTCCAGCCTGTCGTGGCTCTGCGGGTTGCTCACGGGCTCGGGTGGATCCGCTGCATGGACCTCTGCCAGGCCATGGGCATGAACGTCGTGGCTGTCTTCCGTATCCGCCTCCACTCCGCACCACGCCTCCACCTCCGCCCCGACGATCGGCGCCATGCCGCCACGGCCGTCCCGCTCCGCGTGGATCTGGTACACACCACCCCCCGCTGCCCCGAACCGGCCAACCAGCCGGCCGCCCTCCACCGTCAGCACCACCGTGTCGTATCCCGCGCCGGGCTGGCCGCCGGACCACATCAGGTCGCCGCCGCCACGGTCCTCGAACACGCTCCGTTCCGCCGACAGGACGCTACCGTCGGGCGTCGGCACTTCCAACCGCAACGGCGCGGCGCGCAGCAAGGCCAGGTCCACCTGCACGGCTGTCGGGACCGGCCCGATCGAAGGGCCCTGGTCGCCCACGGATGCCGCTTCTCCGACGCCCCGCACCAGAGTCAGAAGCTGCTGCGCCTGCGCCGCTGGAGCTGACGCCAGGGGCGCGACCACCAGTGCGGTGACGACCACCAGTCGCTTCATCCCTCTACACTCCCTGTTCGAGCCAACGACCGGCTCAGCTCTCGCAGGTGCCGCGCTTCGGTCACTCGTCGCACGGGAACGCAGTCGTGTCATTGATCACGCCCGCCTGTGTCGAGTAGCCGCCGTCGTGGGGTGGCTTGATGAACCCGAAGTCGAGGACGCGACGGGTGATCCGCCCTTCACCGTGGTGCTCGTACAGGTTCCAGCGCCGAAAATCCACCCCCCCGGAAACACGCTTGGCGGTCGCCCAGTCGTCGACCCTGAGTTGGTAGGGCAGGTCCGTTGCCGCCGACCCGAACACCCACCAATGTCCATTGATCTCGCAGCCGTCGACTACCTTGAGCAGCATCTCCGGGTTGTCCGGCTCGAAGAAGTAGAGCAGCGCCGCAGCGTTGCCAAGGCCGTGGACCGGGACAAGCCGGGCCGGCCCCCAGGGAACACCGCCGTAGGGCGGAGTGGCGCTTACGCTGAAGCGCCAGTTGTTCAGACAGTCGCCAGCGCCACCGGAACAGCCGTAGTCGCGCGTGCCGGCGGCATCCCGTGCGGCGACGATCCCGGAAGCCGTGTGTTGTTCGTGCGAGAGGGTTGTGTGGACAGTCGGCCCGCCGGCAGTCCAGCGGCGCTCGCCGGACTTCGCCGCGGATTCCCCACACGGGAACGCCGACGTGTCGGTGATCACGCCCGCGGAGGTCGAGTACCCGTTGTCGGCGACGATCACGCCGCCGCCGTTGTGCCGGTACTCGACCGTCCCGCCTCCGTCCGCAAGGTCCTCGATGGCGACCTCGTAAGCGAGATCGGTGGCGGCGGAGCCGAACACCCACCAATGGTCGTTCAACCAGCAGCCGTCGACCACCTTGAGCAACATTTCCGGGTTGTCGGGCTCGAAGAAGTAGAAGAGCGCCGCCGAATCGCCGAGGCCGTAGATATCGAGCCGCTTCGCCGAGGCCAACGCAGCAGTATCCGTGGAGTAGCGCGCGCCGACGTCGAAGCGCCGCTCATTGAGGCACGCCCGGCTCGCCGAGGGCCGGCAGCCGTAGCCGCGAGGATCTTCGACCCTTTCGGGGATCACGGTCGGCGTGTAGCGGGCCGCCTCGGGGATCGTGTAGCGCAGCGCCCGGACGGCATCACTCACGTTGGCATCCCCCAGGACGCGGCCGTACACGGGCTCGACAGTCGAGAACCTGTCAACCTCGCGGACGTTGACAGCCATGACCGACCCGTACGCCTTCATTCCGAACTTGCCTTGCCCCTCGTAGCCATGGCCGAAGGGCACGAAGGGACCGTTCCCCTGGTTTCCTGCTTGCCCCGGCTGGCGAAGCAGACCCAGGTTGTAGCCCACCTGGTGCGCGAGGACGTAGTCTCCCAGACACGAGGTCTTGAGCACGCTGGCGGCGTGGGACCGTGCCCACTCTCGGCTGACCCCCGCGGAGCGGGCGTAGGCGGTACAGCTCGCCTCGAAATCCGCTGTGATGGCGGACACGAGATCGGCGCCATACCGGGAGCGCGCGTGAGGGAAGCGCTCGCGGCGGACATGGTCGAGCGCTGCTCCGGCCCTCAGGCCGGCCAGCCCAGGATCGCGCTCCAGGCCAACAAACCGGAGTTCCGCGTCCAGTCCCGCGTGACGAAACAGAATGTTCGTCCTGACGACGGCACCTAGGACATCGGCGCGGAGTTCGCCGACAGTCTGCGGACCGTAGGGGTCGCCGGGGTTCCTGGCGTCAGGACCCTGCACATCGGCATCGGTCTGTCCGATTGCCTCGGGGGCGTAGAAGAAGGCGATGTCGATGACGCAGGTTCCGTCGCACCACTCCGGCAGCGGGGGAAGTCCGGCGGGCTGCGCAGCGGCCTGAATCGCCGGCAACGCGACCAGCAGAAGGAATGCGAGAAGGTCTATCCGCTTCATATCGCGGCAAGCTAACGGATTTTCGTGACGGTTGCGTGACCTTTTCGAGATCCCCGCACGATCTCCCCGTGGCGAGTTCGCACGGTGCTTCGCGACGGATGCCGGCCAGAGGGTCGGCGCACCGACACACCGAGCCTTAGCTCACGACGGCCCCGGTGACGCCGCGGTCGAAGAGGTCGTCGATCTCGGCATCGGAGAGACCGAGGCGCTCCCGCAGCAGTTCGCGACTGTGTTCGCCGAGCCGGGGCGGCGGCAAGTCGGAGCGTTCCAGCAAACCGTCCATCCGCCAGGGATGGCCGGCATAGCGGTGCTCGCCGACGTCCGCGTGCTCGATCCTGCGGAACCAGCACCGCCGTTTCAGATGAGAGCACTCCATGAGTTCGGCGGTCGTGCGCACGACGCCGGCGGCTATGCCGGCGGCTTGCAGGCGTTCCATCAGGTGCTCCGCCTGCCGGGTGCGCGTCCACTCGGCGATCGCCTCGTCGAGCTTCTCCGCGTTGGCAATGCGGTCCGCGTGCCGGTCGAATGCCGGATCCGCAAGGGTCCCGGAACCTGAGATCGCTACGAGCCGACGCCACAGCTCATCGGACTCGACCGCCACGGCGATCCAGCGGTCGTCCCCGGCGCATGGGTAGACGCCGTGCGGCGCGAGATCCAGGTCGCCGTTGCCCGGCGGGCTCTGCTCACCGCCCAGGGCGGCATCGAGGAGCACTTCGCCGAGGTAGCCGACCGCCGCCTCGATCATGCTGCCGTCGATCGACTGCCCCTCGCCGGTACGCCGGCTGTGGAAGAGCGCGACGAGGGTGGTCGCCGCCATCTGCATGCCGGTGATCGCGTCGGCCTGGTAGAAGCCCATGACCATCGGATCGCCGTCGGGATAGCGGTGGAGCCAGTCCCAGCCGGCGAGCGCCTCGATCGAGGTTCCGTTCGCCTTGTAGTCGCTCAGCGGCCCGGTCTTGCCGAAGCCGGACCAGTGCGTCACGACCAGCCCCGGATTCTCCACCGAGAGTTGCGGCCACTCGAGTCCGAAACGCTCCATGACGCGCGGCGTGAAGTTCTCCATCACCACGTCGGCGCCGGCGGCCAGCCGCAGGAGCAGGTCCTTGCCCTCTTCGGTCTTGAGGTCAAGGCAGAGAGACCGCTTGTTCCGGTTGACGCTGTTGTAGTTCGGGCTCGAATTCACGAGGCCGGGAGGCGGATTCGCCATCGGAACCGGACTCGCCAGCCATCGCCGCCAGACGTCCGGGCGCTGGCGGGACTCGATCTTGATCACGCTGGCGCCGAGGTCGGCCAGGAGCATGGTGGCGAAGGGGCCGATCCAGGCCTGTGTCAGGTCAACGATCTCGACGCCGGCCAGTGGCAGCGACTCGCTCTCTTCCCCCACCGCGGCCGGCGGCTCGACCGGCTGCCAATCGACCGCCGACGGCTCCACCTGTTCACGGACCGCCGGCGCCGGCGCCGGCGGCACCGCGTCCGTCAGATCGAGCCTGGCCCCCGGGCCGGCGAACGGCAGCTCTCCGAGCCGCGAATGGTCAAGGGTCTGGAAGAAGCCGCGAGCAGCGAGATGCTCCTCGGCAAGCAGGTCGACCGGCTTCACCACCTTGCCGCAGACGATCTTCCGCTCCAGGAGACCGTGGAACACCTCGTCCATCGTCTTCTCGCGGACGCGGCCCGCCAGGAACGGAAGCAACCGCCGGACACGCGCGACTGGGTCCTCGCCTTTCACGGACCGCGGCCACTCCCCGTCGTCGACACCCAGCGCCGCGCCGTAGTCACCGAGCTGGTCAGCCGGCGGCGGGACGAACGTCACCCATCCGTCGCGGCAGCGATGGGCCCGCACGCCGGTCGAGGGACCGCTGTCGCGCTCGGGATGCACGCCGGTGTACTCGATCCGCAGCAGCGGCAGGATCGCGGTCAGCGTCTCCATCTCGGACACCTCGACGAGGTTGCCTCGCCCGCTGCCGAGGCGCGCGATCAGGGCCGCGGCAGCCGCGACGAAGGCGCAGACCCCGCAGGTGTAGCCGAGGATATGGCCGGGCGCCTTGAGCGGTGGACTCCGCTTCTCGCCGTTGAAGAAGGCGTAGCCCGACAGCGCCTGCACGACCAGCTCCGAGCCGAAGAGGCAGGCATAGGAGCCGTTCAGACCGAACGGCGAGACCGACACGAGAACCAGTCCCGGGAGCCGCTCCCGCAGACCGTCCAGCGTCAGGCCCCAGCGCTCCAGATCGGCGTCGGACCAGTCGGTTACGAGAACATCGGTGCGCCGCAGCAGGTCGAGCAGCGCGTCCTCGTCGGGACACGCGGACGACAGCGGCATCGCCCGCTTGTTCGCGGCGACGAACTGCCAGAGAAGCGACTCCCTGGCGGCCCCTTCCCCGCCGCGGGGGCCCATCCGTCGCAGTCGCGAACCGCCCTCGCGTTCCAGCACGACGACGTCGGCGCCCCAGAGCGCGAACTGCCGCGCGCAGTAGGCCGCCGCGACGCCGTCGGCCAGTTCGAGAACGCGGACGCCCTTCAGTGCAGTTCGTCCGCCCACGTCCATCGGCCCGATGATCTCAGAACCGGCGCCACAGGTGGCGGCGGCCGCGCACAAGGTAGCCTCCCGGCGCATCGTCGGCGGCAGGCGACGGAACCGACACACGAGGAGACGGCCCCATGACGACAGACAGCGCCAGTGCGACGGTCAGCCTCACGGACGGGCCGGTGGTCCTCGGAAACGGCATCGCCGGCGAAACGTTCCGCATCTCCACGGCCGACCCAACGGGTTTCCACCAGGCGATCTCCGAGCCCGGCGCCATGCCGGCCACCGAGATCCTCGGCAGCCTGTTCCTGCCGCCCGGAGAGGGTCCGTGGCCCGTCGTGATCGTCGTGCCCGGGAGCCTGGGCGTCGCACCGTCGCACGTCGTCAAGGCGGACCTGCTCACGGAAGCCGGGATCGCCTGCTGCGTGATCGACCCCTTCGGCATGCGCGGCGTGACCTCGACCGTCGCCAACCAGGCGCAGTACTCGTTCGCGGCCAGCGCCTGGGACGTACTCGCGACCGCGGCGGTCCTCGTCCAGCGAGACGACATCGACGCCGCGCGCATCGGCGCCCAGGGGCACAGCCGCGGCGGGTCCGCCGTGCTGTCCGCGGCCTGTCTGTCGCCTCTCGTCGACCCTGAACGGGCTTTCGGACTCGCCGCCGTGTACGGCGCCTACCCGTGGTCGGGCCTCCAGTTCCTGCGGCCGGACGTGGGGCGCACCGTCGTGCGCTCCGTCATCGGCGACCTGGACGAGTGGTGCCTGCCGCTCCAGGTGCAGGCCCACATGCACGCGATGACCCTGTGCGGATGCGACGCCAGCTTCCGGCTCTTCCCCGACACGCACCACAGCTTCGACCGCGACACGCCGGTGGAGCTGATCCCCGACGCATCGGTAAGCCCGGGAGCTCCGACGATCTACATCCGCGAAGACGGTGCCCTGGTGCATCCGGTGACCGGCAAGGCCGATCCGGGCTTCACCGAACGTGACGCGATGATCTACCAGGTCAAGTCGCCCCACGGCCGCCGGGGCGCCCGAATCGGCACCGCCGGCGACCAGGCGCGCGCATTCCACGAGGACATGATGACGTTCTGGACCGTCGCGCTCTCAGGCACCGACGTCTGAGAAAGTTCAGGGCCCGGCCGGCACCGGCGTTCACCTAGCCCGAGTCTCGGCGGTAACGCCGCTTCTTGTACTCGCTGACCCAATGCCGGGAACTGCGCCACCGGCCATCCGGGTCGCGTACCGCTCGGAGACGTCCGCGGATTGCCGCGACTCGAAGCGCCGATGCGCGTAGATCACTCGTAGCCAGCGCCGCCAGTGGCACGAGCCCCGCGGGGACCGCTACCGCCGGGATGACGTTCCGGTACAGGTTGTCCAGAATCGCCCGGGCCAGCAACTCTCCCAGGGGCCCCGGTTCGCCGGCGTCGGCGCGGCGAAGGGCCGCCAAGTACTTGACGCGGTCCCGCTTGTAGACGATTGCCGGCGGATAGCCGAGACGGACCAGTACGAGATTCAGGAGCAGCCGCCCCGCGCGGCCGTTGCCATCGAGGAACGGGTGAATCTGCTCGAACCGGCAATGGGTCTCGGCCAGGGCTTCCGGAAACGCTGGAAGTTCTGGATCCAGCAGGTTCACCTGCACGATCCAGGCCTCGGTCTCGGCGGGCACGAGTGGCCAGGTGACGGGCTCCATGCCCTCAGGAAACGCCCTGATCTCATGCTCGCGGAACGATCCGGGCGCCTCGTGCGCCGAGGCATCGGGATGAGGCGCCACCTCCCAGACGGGCGCCATCGCCATGTGGTGAACCCGACGCACCTCGGCCAAGGTCAGAAGCGCCTCCGGCCGACCGCTTTCGGGCAACCCGACGGCCTGCCGGTAGACCCACTCGGCCGCCACACCGTAGCCCTGCACCTCGAGATACTCGCGGAGCTCCTTGTTGCCGACTGCCCGACCCTCGGCGAGCAACTGCTCCACCTGCTTCAGCACCAGGGTGTTCCCCTCGATCGCGGTCGAGTGATGGGCCTCCTCGTACCAGATGCCGCGCCAGATACCTGC
Source organism: Holophagales bacterium (assembly GCA_009836625.1). Lineage (GTDB taxonomy): Bacteria > Acidobacteriota > Thermoanaerobaculia > Multivoradales > Multivoraceae > Multivorans. Next base: position 499 of record VXVC01000004.1, on the reverse strand, counting down.
CGCCTCCAGCGGAGTCGGCAGGCCGCCCAGCCTTGCCCGCAGGTCGGCAACATCGGCGTGCAGACGCCGGTACAGTTCGAGTCGCGACGGCCTCCCGCGGCGCCCGGCGCGCGTAAAGTGTTCGCTCATGGCGAACCAAACTGTACCGTACAAATTGGGGTCCAGGCCTCAGCCTTGGAAATCCCCGATCTCATCCCGAGCCGCTCCGTCCCATGTCGTCTCCGAGCCGCTACTGTGACGGCGCAGCCGTCGCGCTAAACTAGCCCAACACAGTGACTTCCAACGACGGCAGCCACGGCGAGCGGTCCGGCCCCCTCGCCTACATGGCGAGCAATGGCATCGCGGCCAATCTCCTGATGATGGGCATCGTTGCGGCCGGACTCGTGTCCCTGACCGGCCTCGAGCGGGAAGCTTGGCCTATCACCCCCTTCTACCACGTCGAAATCTCGATGGCCTATCCCGGCGCCACGCCGGAGGAGATCGAGGAGTCGATCGTCGT
>VXVC01000006.1 GCA_009836625.1 Holophagales bacterium | reverse complement strand
GGCGAACGGGGCGGGCCGGGAGCGTGAGCGCGTCCTCGAGGCGATGGTCCGGCACAACGTCGAGGCGACATGCCGCGACCTGGCCGCGAGCTACATAGATGACGGGATCGAAGCGTTGGCCGAGGTCCCCGACGGCCCTGCGCGCCGTGCGTTGACGGTTGTCGCTCGGGCGAGCGTGTTGCGGGAACGATGATTGCCCTGGCCGAGTCGCTGGCGGGCCGCGTCGACGGTTCGGGCGCGATGTTCGACCGGATCGCTGCCCGCTATGACCTGCTGAACCGCTTGAACTCCCTGGGCCTCGATCGGGCGTGGCGCCGGGTCACGGCGGAGGCCCTGGCGCCGGCCGCGGCCGCCGACCGGTCCCTGCGCGTACTGGATGTTGCGTCCGGAACCGGAGACCTGGCGATTGCGATCGCGCGGCGGTTTCCGTCGGCGGTCGTCAGGGGTGTCGACACGTCGACGGCGATGACCATGATTGGACGAGCGAAGGTGGAGCGCGCCGGCCTCGCGGAGCGCGTCACACTGACATCCGGCGACGCGCAGGAGCTTGGCTTTCCCGATCGCTCCTTCGACGCGGCGGCGATCGCGTTCGGTATCCGCAACGTCCCCGACCGGGTCCGGGCCCTGCGCGAAATGGCGAGAGTCACCCGCTCGGGGGGCCGTATCGCGGTTCTCGAGCTGAGCGAGCCGACTGCGGGCCCGCTGGCCGTGCTCGCCCGCTTCCACATCCGTGTCCTCGTGCCACTGATAGGGACCCTTCTGGCCGGGAGCGCCGAGTACAGGTATCTGCGACGGTCGATCCGCGCCTTCCCGCCGCCGGACGAGTTTGCTCGGACGATGGCTGCCGCCGGCCTGGAGCCGGTCGAAACGCGGCCTCTGACGTTTGGCGTGTGCAACCTGTTCCTGGCCAGTCCGGTTGTCGGGCATGCCACGGGAGGTGCCGGTTCGTGACTTCCCCGGCGTTCAGGCCACGTTCGGGTCGGGAGACGCGGGCTCCGCGGCCCGGCCTCCTGACCGTTGCCGCCGAGGCGCCGGCCGTAGCTCCCGAGGAGTTCCTCCGGCGGGCTTCGCGGAGCTTCCGCGAGATCGGCCCGGTAGGCCACCTGTGGTCTCCGTCGGGCGGGATGCAGTGCGCCGGCTGGGGCGTTGCCCGGCGTTTCGAGATCGCCGGAGGCGCTCCGTTCGTCCGGTTCCCGGGCGGGAACGGTGACGGCGATCCCGACATGCATGCCGGCGTCGCGCTCGACCAGGTCGCCGCGGCAGCGTCCGCGCTTTTCCGCGAACTGGCCGGTGCGGGCGACGTGCCGTTGCGGCTCTTCGGCGGACTGGCCTTCGATCCTGGACCGGGCGGCGCCGGCTCCAGGACATCCGACTGGAACGAGTTCGGCGCTGGGAGCTTCGTGCTGCCGCGGCTCGGATACGTTGCCGACGGGGACGCCGCGCATCTGTACGCGGTCGTCGACGCGACGGCGGTAGGGGTGGCGCCGGAGTGGCGGCGACGTCTGGAGCGGCTGGCTGAAGACCTCGATCCGGTTGGCGGCGTCGGAAGTGGCGCGAACGGCAACGGACGCCTGGGCGAGTTGCCGGAGGCGGCCAACGCCCTGGACGCGCTGCCCGGAATTCTGCGGAGCCTCGATCGCCCGGCCGCTTCGGAGTGGCTCCAGCGGGTGGAGGAGCTTCGCGGGGAGGTGCTCTCTGAACGGCTGCAGAAGGTCGTCGCGGCGCGCGCCGTCGAGCTCGACCTCGACCGGCCGTTCGGCATCGACGACCTTGCCCGCATCGCCGGGCGCCTGCGGCACAGCATGCCCACCTGCACTTTCTTCGCCTTTCTGCGCGGCGGCTCGATCTTCTTCGGTGCGACGCCGGAACTGCTGGTCCGTCGCCGGGGCCGCCGGATCGAGACGCAGGCGCTGGCCGGTTCGATTGCGAGCGACCTGTCGCCGGCGCGGCGCCGCGAGTTGGAGCGGCGTCTGTTGGAGAGCCGGAAGGACCGGCTAGAGCACGACGTGGTCGTGCGTTACCTGGTCGAGCGCCTCGACCAGAGCTGCGGCGCGGTGGCGCCCCCCGACCCTCCGGAAGTCCGGGTCTTGCCGAACGTGATGCACCTGGAGACGCCGATTCGCGCCGCGCTGCCGGAGACCGTCGAGCCGCCGCACGTGCTAGGGCTGGTCCGGGCGCTTCACCCGACCCCTGCGGTCGCCGGTAGACCGACGGCTCTCGCCCTGGCTGCGATCCGGCGCAGCGAAGACCGGGATCGGGGCTGGTACGCGGGTCCGGTCGGGTGGTTCGATGGCAGGGGCGATGGCGAGTTCTCGGTCGCACTCCGTTCCTGTCTCGCGACCCGGCGTCGAGGTCTGCTCTACTCGGGCAACGGCATCGTCGCCGACTCCGATCCGGCGCGCGAGCTGGCTGAGACGAACCTCAAGCTGGACGCGATCCTCGGAGCATGGGGTTAGCGGGAGCCGCCGCGGGCGAGGCGCAGTTTCAGCGTGCGCGGCTCCTGGTCGGCGCCCTGATGCGGGCCGGCGTCCGGCGGGCGGTCACGAGCCCGGGTTCCCGCTCGACGCCGCTGGTGCTGGCGGCGCTGGACGCCGCGGCCGCCGGCCTGAACGTCGCCAGCATCATCGACGAACGGGCGGCCGGGTTCTTCGCGCTCGGGCAGGCACGGGCCACGGGCATGCCGACGGTCCTGATCTGCACCTCGGGGACGGCGCCGGCGCACTACCTGCCGGCGATGATGGAAGCCCGCGAGGCCGGTGTTCCCCTGATCGCCCTGACCGCCGACCGGCCGATCGAGTTGATGGACTGCGCCGCGCCCCAGACCACGGACCAGACGAAGCTCTTCGGCTCGTTCGTGAACCACTTCGCGGAAGTCGATCTCGCGGGTCCGGTCGATCCGCTGAGCCTGCGGGCGATCCGGCGAACCGCCGCTCAGGCCGTCTTCCGTTCCCGTTGGCCGCGGCCGGCCGCGGTGCACGTGAACGTAAGGGCGCGCAAGCCGCTCGAGCCGGAGGCGGGTGTCGGAGACGGTTCGCTCGCGGCGGCGGTTGACGCTCTGCTTCGTGAGCCCATCGAGGCGGCTGTACCGGCGGCGCAGCCGGATCCGGCGGCGCTAGACCGGGCGGCGGCGCTGTGCCGGCAAGCGGAGCGTGGCCTGATCGTTGCCGGTCCCTTGCCCCTGCCGCCGCCGGCGGCTCGTGAGGCGGCCGCCGACGCCTTCGGCCTTGCGGAGCTTGCTCGGCGGACAGGCTTTCCGCTACTCGCGGAGGCCACGAGTCAGAGCCGGTTTACGGAGGGAGACTCCGCGGCCGACGCCGCGCGGCTCGGCGCGGCCTGGATGGCCGACGGCGGCGAAGGCTTGCCTCTTCCGGACCTGATTCTGCAAGTCGGAGCGCCGCCGGTCGCGGCGGGCGCCCAGCGCCTGATCGAGGCCGCGGGAGCACCTCAGATCGTGCTGTCGGACGGTCCCTGGACCGATCCCGACGGACTCGCTTCGGTGTTTCTGTTCGGGAACGTCGGACGATCGACGTCGGAGCTCTGTCGACGGATCGAGCATGTGGAGCCGGGAGCAGATGCAGCCGGTTGGCGGGAGGACGTTCTCGGGTTACGCGAGCGCCTTCGAGCTGCGGTGGCGAGCCCGGGCCCCGACGGTCCCGGGTTTCACGACGGAGAGGCGGCCGCGGTGGCGGTCACGGCGGCGCCCGCGGACGCGCTCCTCATGCTGGGCAACAGCCTGCCCGTGCGCCTGGTCGAAACCTGGGCTGCTCACCCCGGTCGCCGGGTCTGGGTCGCGAGCCAGCGGGGGTTGAGCGGGATCGACGGGTTGGTGGCGGGCTTCCTTGGGTCGCTCGGCGCGGGCGGTTTCCCTGCCGGCCTGCTGCTCGCGGGCGACGTCAGCCTGCTGCACGATCTCGACGGCCTGGCGATCGCTCCCGAGTACCGCGCCGGTCCGCCGGCCGTGGTCGTGGTGATCGACAACCAGGGGGGGCGTATCTTCGATCGACTCCCGATCGCGAAGGCCGGGATCTTCCGGGGTCCGGCAGGCAGGCACTGGTTGACGCCCCATGGGGTCGACTTCGGCGGCCTGGCACGGGCGTTCGGCGTGCCTTACGCGCGCGTGGAAGATGCTTCGTCGCTCGGGCGGGAGATCCGGGCGGCACTCGGCCGGAGAGGAGTCTCCCTGATCGTTGCAACGGTCGCCCCCGGGGCTCTGGCGGCGGCCGAGGGGTCGCTGCGGCAGGCCGTGGCTGCGTCGTCGTCGCGATGACCACGGCCGTTCTGATCCACGGCTTCTCGGGCAGTCCGGCTAGCTGGCGGCGGGTGGAAGCGCTGCTCGACGCGCCGAGCCACGCGCTTGCCGTCTGCGGTCATGGTGGCGAGACTTGGCCGGCGATCTCCAGAGGTCCGGCCTCTTTCGAGGCCGAGGTCGATCGGCTGGGAGCGGTCGTCCGGGCCGAAGTGCCGCCGCCTCGCGGGGTGGTCGGCTACTCCCTGGGCGGGCGGCTGGCTCTCGGCCTGCTGGTCCGTCATCCGGACCTGTTCCTCGGCGCTGCTCTGATCGGCGCCAACCCGGGTATCGGCGGGGAAGACGCTCGCGTGGCGCGGCGGCGCGACGACGAGCGCTGGGCTCGGCTGATCGAGGAAGAGGGCCTCGCTGCCTTCGACAGCGAGTGGTCGGCCTTGCCTTTGTTCGCCAGTCAGCACGATCTGGATGCCGGACGGTTGGCCGAGCAGCGGCGCACTCGTCTCCGTCACGATCCCGCGGCTCTCGGGGCGGCGATGAGGGTGCTGGGTCTCGGCGCCATGCCGGACTACCGACCCGCACTCCGCGACGTCGCCTGCCCGGTCGAGTTGATCGTTGGCGGTCTGGATACGAAGTTCGAGGCGCTGGCTCGGCAGATGGCGGAAACTCTCCCGAACGCTGCGGTCCACGTCGTTGAAGGAGCAGGCCACAACGTGCTTCTGGAAGCACCGGCCGAGCTGGCCCGTCTTCTGAACGCGACCCTGGGCAAGGTGGATCGGGACAACCGATCCTGACGGCGCAGGCCGTTGTAGTGTCGCCGATCGAAGGAGGCGTGGGGGGATGAGCGGAGAATCGCACCAGGAATGGCGGAGTGGCGGTGACTACACGGACATCCGCTACGAGAAGTCCTATGTCGACGGCGAGCCGGAGGGGATCGCCAAGATCACGATCAACCGGCCGGAGGTGCGCAACGCGTTCCGGCCGCTGACCGTCCAGGAGATGAGCGCGGCGGTGGACGTGGCCCGCGATGACGGCGAGGTCGGCGCGGTGATCCTGACCGGCGAGGGGCGAAGCGCCTTCTGTTCCGGCGGCGATCAGCGCATCCGGGGCGATGCCGGCTACGTCGGCGACGACGGCGTGCCGCGCCTGAACGTCCTCGACCTGCAACGCCAGATCCGCACGTTGCCCAAGCCGGTCGTGGCGATGGTCGCCGGCTACGCGATCGGCGGCGGCCACGTGCTGCACATGGTCTGCGACCTGACGATCGCCGCCGACAACGCCCGCTTCGGCCAGACCGGGCCGCGGGTGGGCAGCTTCGACGGCGGCTACGGTGCTTCGTACATGGCGCGGATCGTGGGCCAGAAGAAGGCGCGGGAGATCTGGTTCCTGTGCCGCCAGTACAACGCCCGGCAGGCGCTGGACATGGGTCTCGTCAACACGGTCGTGCCGCTCGAGCGGCTCGAGCAGGAAACCCTCCAGTGGTGCCGGGAGATGCTGGCCAACAGCCCAATGGCGCTCCGCTGCCTGAAGGCGGCGATGAACGCGGACTGCGACGGCCAGGCCGGCCTGCAGGAGCTGGCGGGGAACGCGACCCTGCTGTTCTACATGACGCAGGAGGGGCAGGAGGGCCGGCAGGCGTTCCTGGAAAAGCGGAAGCCGGACTTCTCGAAGTTCCAGCGCTACCCATGAGCCCGGGCTCGGTCGGCCCGGCGACCGGGGACGATCGGCCGGGCAAGCTGGCCGCCTGGCTCGAGGCAGTCCGACCGAAGACGCTCTGGGCCGGCGTGACGCCGGTGCTGGTGGGGACCGCGTGCGCCGCGTCGGTGGGCGGTTCGCGCCCGGGTCCGGCGCTGGCTGCGTTGGGGACGGCGCTCGGCCTTCAGATCGGCACGAACCTGTCGAACGACGTGCTGGACTTCGACCGCGGCGCCGACACGGAGAAGCGCGTCGGTCCACGGCGAGCGGTCCAGTCCGGTCTGCTTGGTCGCGGCGAGGTGTGGGGCGGGGCCTGGTGCGCGTTCGGAGTGGCCGTGCTTTGCGGCCTTTACCTGGCGTCAGTTGCCGGCTGGCCGGTGCTCGCGGTGGGCGCCGTCGCGATTGCCTCCGGGCTGCTCTACACTGCCGGTCCCTGGCCGCTCGCCTACGTCGGCCTGGGCGACGTGTTCGTGCTGCTCTTCTTCGGCTTCGCGGCGGTCGTCGGGACGACGTGGGTGCAGGCGCTCTCCGCGCCGTCATCGGTGTGGTGGGCCGGCCTTGCCGTGGGCTCGCTGTCCGTTGCGATTCTCGTCACGAACAACCTCCGCGATGCGGAAACGGACGCCGCAGCCGGGAAACGGACCCTGATCGTGCGGTTTGGCCGCCGGTTCGGTCTGATCGAGTACGCGGCGTTCCTCAGCGTGGCCTTCCTCGCCGTCTTGCCGACAGTGCCGGTCCTTGGTCCGTGGCCCATGCTGTCGTGGCTTGCCCTGCCGTTCGCGGTCGCCGTGCTGCGATCCGTGTGGCGTGGTGAGGGCGCGGTCCTCAACGTGGCGCTGGCGGCGACCGCCCGCCTGCTCCTCCTGTTCGGCGTGCTTCTGTCGATCGGCATCCTTCTGGGGGCGCGGAACTGAGCGGCGAACTCTCGGTTCGAGCGGCAGTGCGTGAAGCGCGCGGGCCGGCCCTGGTCGACGGCGGCCGTGAGGTCGGCTGGAGGGAGCTCGCTCAGCGGGTGGATCGGACGAGAAACGCCTTGCGGCGGCGGCTGGACGGCCTGACGGCGCCGGTGGTCGCCGTCGTCGGCGGCGCGGGACCCGGGACAGTCGTCACGCTTCTCGCGCTGCTGGAGGACCGGGTGTCGTTCGTGCTGATCCATCCCCGCTGGACCCGCGCCGAACGCGACCGGGCGATCGCGATGGCCGGGGCCAGTGTTTGCGTTGAGAGTGGCGGCGCGCTGGCAACCGTGCCCTCGACTGCCGCGGCTGGCAACCCGAGCGTCAGGCGCGGCGCGGGAATCGTCTTCACTTCCGGCACGACGGGTCAGCCCCGGGGCGCCGTCCTCAGTCGGGAAGCGCTCCGCGCCTCGGCGCACGCGCACGCGCGGGTCATGGGTTGGCGCGCCGACGACCGCTGGCTGCTGAGCCTGCCAACGGCTCACGTGGGCGGCCTGATGATCGTCGTCCGTTGTCTCCATGCGCGACGGGCGGTGGTCGTGGGCGGACGCCGCGCGTGCGGGAACTTCGAGGCCGGCGAGACCCTCAGGGTCGTCGAACGCGACCGGGTCACGCTGCTGTCCGTCGTGCCGACGATGCTGGCGCGGCTGCTTCAGGCGACCAGGCGCCCGCCGTCGAGCCTGCGGGCCGTGCTCGTAGGTGGCGCCCGCGCTCCCAAGGCCCTGATGGAGCGGGCAAGGGAACGTACCTGGCCGGTGTTCGCGACCTACGGGCTGACGGAGGCCTGTTCCCAGGTCGCGACCGAGCGACCGGACGAGACACCGGGCGGCGTGGGTGCGCCGCTGCCCGGAGTCGAGGTGCGCGTTGCGGCTCCAGACGGGTCCGCCGGCACGATCCAGGTGCGGAGCAACGTGCTGTTCGACGGCTATCTGGGCGCGGCATGCGGCGCGCCGCTCGAACGGCCTTTCGAGGCGGACGGGTGGTTCGACACGGGCGACCTGGGCGCGATCGGCGAGGACGGCCGGCTCCGGGTCGTGGGTCGCCGTTCCGACCGGATCGTGAGCGGCGGAGAGAACGTCGATCCGGCGGAAGTCGAAGCGGCCGTCGTGGAGTGGCCCGGCGCGGCGGACGCCTGCGTGGTCGGTCTGGAGGACGAGGAGTGGGGCGAGCGCGTGGGCGCCGTCCTGGTGCCGACCGTCGGCTTCGAGGCGCTTGGCGGGCTGGCCGGACTCGGGCGGCACCTGGGCGGACGTCTCGCCGGGTTCAAGCGGCCGCGGTGCTGGAGTGTCGTGGATCGGTTGCCCGTGGCCGCTTCGGGCAAGGTGGACCGAACTGCCTGTGCTCGCCTCCTGGTCGAGTCACCGAGCTCGCGGGCCGGGGAGGCTGACCGGTGACCGTCGACGCCGCGGTGGCGGAGTTCCGGGACCGGCTCAACCTCGAGCGGAGGCTCCGGCCCTTCGAGGCCCTTCGCTACCGGGTGAGCGACGCGGGGACCAGAGCCATTCATCTGGACGACTTCGCGGCGATTCCGTTCCTGGACGGTGTAAGCGGCGTCGAGCACTACCAGCACCGGGCCCGGTTGCGGGCCCGGGGCGGCGACTTCTATGTCGCCTCGACGCCCGCGTCGGCCGGCTACGAGCGCTACTGCCGGGAAGTCCTCGGCCTCGGCGCGGTGGAACTCCTGGCCGTCGACCCCGTCGGCGACCGGCTCGCGATCGCCCGTGCCTGCCTGGAGAACCACGCGCTCCTGGACCGGCTGAGAACGCTAGCCCGCCGTGACGGCCTGGTCGTCGAACCCTTTCTCGGCACCGAGGCGATCTGGGACCTCGCGGCGGCCGTTGCCGCCGCAACCGCCGCCCGGGTGCGTGTGCTGGCGCCGCCGCCGCCGGTGACCTGGATCGCCAACGACAAGGCGAACTTCGAGGACCTCGTCACCGCGGTCCTTGGTCCCGGCTTCCTGCCCGAGAGCCGCCGGTCGGCTTCGGCGGAAGCGCTGGCCCGGGCGCTGCTCGAACTCTCGGAAGCGGGCCCTTCCGTGGCGCTCAAGCGGTTGCGTTGCGCTTCGGCGATGGGCAACGAGGTGTTCGAGTCCTCGGCGATCCGTCACCACGGGTTCCCGGGGGTCCTGGAGATCGTCCGCGGTTTCCTCGAGAGGACCGGCTGGGAGGGCGACGAGGACGTGCTCGCGGTGTGCTGGGAGCCGGCGACGTCGTCGCCTTCGACCCAGTGGTGGCTGCCGCCGTTCGGTGGTGGTGAGCCGATTCTCGGCGGTGTCTACGAGCAGATACTGGCAGGTGAGGAGGGCGTCTTCGTCGGCAGCCGGCCGAGCGGGCTGGCGGTGGAAGTGGAGGAGCGGGTCGTTTCCCAGTCAGGCCAGGTAGCGGTCGCCCTTCAACGCCTGGGTTACGTCGGTCGGTGTTCGTTCGACCACCTGGTGCTGCCGGATGGGCGGGTCGTGTTCACGGAGTGCAACGGACGCTGGGGCGGCACCAGCACCCCGATGAACCTGGTCGACAGGCTCTACCCGGGTGGCCGCCCGCCGTACCGGGCGCAGGCCTTCGTTCACCCGGAACTTGTGGGAACCACCTTCCGGCAGCTCCTGGCGCGGTTCGGCGACACCGTGCGTGACCGCGGCTCAGAGGCTGGCCGGTACCTGCTCTACAACGTGGGACCGCTGGAGGAGTTCGGCAAGTTCGACGTCGTGGCGCTGGGCTCGAGCCGCTCCCATGTCGAGGAGCTGATGACCCGGGAGCTGCCGCGCCGCCTCGGGCTTGGAGCTTGACCCGCAGGACGTAGCCAGCCGAGTCTGCCGCGTCAGACGGCAGTGCCGTCGTCGCGGAGGCTGCGATCGAGCGCCTCGCTCATCTGGCGCAGGCGCTCCGCTTCGGCTGGCGACAGCACGCCGCCGTCCTGGCAGGCCTCGATCGTCGAGGTCATCTCGTTCAACCGGTCGAGGGCCTCGTCGGACGCACCGCGCCGCTCCGGCGACGCGTGAGCCGCCGCGAACAGCAGTGTCGAAAGCGTCAGGGCAAGCCGGCGCAGGCGTTGCCGCGGCGGCGCAGGGGCGGACTCCGGCTCGGCGGTCGCGTCGTAGACGTCCGCCAGCAGGATGCGGGAGATCGCGTATGCGTCCTTCATCTTCCTGGTCGCCTCTTCCCGGTCCGGCGCCCCAGACCGTTCGGGAGTCTTCATTGGTTACAACGAACGCAGAGTCCGGTTGGTTTCCGGGTTTCGATCGATCACCTTCTCCTGAAGCACGCGAGCATCGTCTAGGCGTACGGCCGTCAGGCTACCGCCCCAGACGCACCCGCTGTCGAGAGCGATGAGGTCCTCCTCGAGAAGCAGTCCGAGAGCGGCCCAGTGGCCGCAGACGATCGTGTGTTCCGGACAACCGCGGGGCACGACGCGAAACCACGGCTTGAGTCCCGAGGGCGCGTCCGTCAGCGGGCCGCTGTAGTCGTCGGGCCGGCCCTTCCCGTCGAGCATCCGCATGCGGGTGAACGCCACCAGCGACTTCCTGTTCCGGCGGCGCAGCAGGCGCTTCGCTTCGGAGCCCCGGAGCCTTCGTTCGAGCCGCCCGGCCGCTTCGAGGACGTCCTCCGGCGACCACCCCGGCCGCAGGCCCGCGTGAACGAGGACGTAGTCGCGTCCCGCGACCTGTTCGAAGTGGACGAAGGGCCGCCGGCGCAGCCAGTCGACCAGTTCCGGCGCGTCCTTCGCCTTGAGTGCCTTCTTCAGGGTGTCGCGTGGTCTCGCGGCGGCGACCCCCAGGTGGCGGGCGACCAGGTGCAGGTCGTGGTTGCCGAGGACGACCTGAAAGCGATCGCCCATCTCGTCCTCAATGGCGCGGGCCCAGCGGAGCACGTTGAGCGAGCACGGCCCTCTGTTGACGAGATCGCCCACCATCCAGAGGCGGTCCCTCCGGACGTCGAGTTCCATGCGGCCGATCAGGGCCTCCAGAGTCCGGAAGCAGCCGTGGACGTCGCCGATCGCCCAGGTCACCACCGGATTCCCCGAGTCCGACGGCGCTAGTCGACGATGGCCTGGTAGGTCAGGCTCTGCAGATCCTGGCGGATGTTCAGGTGGGTGTAGGGCCGGACCTGGGTCATCAGGATGCCGATCAGTTCCTCCTCGGGATCGACCCAGAACACGGTGCAGAACGCGCCGCCCCAGGAGTAGGAGCCGACCGACGCCGGCATCGCCGAGGCGCCCTTGTCGGTCACCACGCTGTAGCCGAGGCCGAAGCCGTAGCCGGGACCGCGCAGCCAGAGGCCGTGATCGCCGGTGTGGTTCGACGTCATCAGTTCGACCGTCTTGCGGCCGAGAATGCGCTCGCCGTCCAGCTCGCCGCCGTTCAGCATCATCTGGTGGAAGCGGTAGTAGTCGGCCGCGGTGGAGACGAGGCCGCCGGAGCCGCTGAAGTACCTGTGGGGCTCGCGTACGTGCCGGGCGTTCACGTCCGGCGCCTCGGTGAGAACGATCCTGCCGTCCTCGCCCGGCCGGTAGAGCGCGGCGAAGCGGCCGACCTTCGACTCGGGCAGGTAGAAGTACGTGTCGACCATGCCCAGCGGCCCGAAGATGCGTGCCTTCAGGTACTCGTCCAGGGTCTGGCCCGACAGCACCTCGACCATCCGACCGACGACGTCGACCGACGGGCCGTACTGCCAGGCGTCGCCGGGGTGGAACTCGAGCGGCAGCTCGGCGAGGGCGGTGACGAAGTCGCCGACCGTCCACTCGGGGTCCCGGTTGTTGCGCAGCTTCGCGTACTCGGCACCGAGCAGCCCGCGGTAGCTGTTCGCGAAGCCGGCCGTGTGGGTCAGGATGTGCTGGACCGTGATCGGCCGCGCGGCCTGGATGAGCTTGTAAGGGGCGCCCAGGTACTCGTCGGCGTCGGGCACCGTCGCGACCTGCATTTCGGCGAACTCGGGCAGGTACTTCGCGATCGGATCGCGAAGCTGGAACCGGCCCTCCTCGTACTGCGTCATCAGCGCGACGGAAGCGATCGGCTTGGTCATCGAGGCGATCCGGAAGATCGTGTCCCGGGTCATCGGGGCGCCTTCCTCGGGCCAGCGTTCCCCCTGGGCCTCAAAGTGGACGACCTTGCCGCGGCGCGCGACGAGGGTCACCGTGCCGGCGACCTGCCCCCGGTCGATGTAGGCGCCGACCGCCTCGGAGAGTCGCTCGAGCCGCTCACTCGACATGCCGGCGCTCTCCGGTTCGGCGATCGGCAGCGGAGACGGCGCCGCCTGGTCGGCCGCCGTGGTCGGCGGGGCGGCCGCTGCGGTGCCGGCGAACAGGCCGGCGAGGAGGAACGCGGCGGCGGACAGCACCGGGACACGGCTACGTTGGTCGAGGATCATGGGGGCGACTCCCTGAGAGTGTGGCTGTGGTCTTCGGGGCTTGACGGTTCAACGCCTCGCGCTGGTCATCGTCTGGCTCTGGGCGTCAGCGTCGTCGTGTGACGTTCGCCGTCGCGCATGTAGACGACTTCGATCGGTTCGTCGACCTTCACGGCGTCGAGGGCGTAGGTGTAGTCGTAGATGTTGGCAATCGTCTGGCCGGCGAACTCGACGATCACGTCGCCGGCCTCAAGACCGGCTTCGGCGGCCGGGCCGCCCTCCATCACGCCGCCCAGCAGCAGACCTTCCACCTCGCTCGCGTAGTCGGGGATCGTGCCGGTGTACGCCCGCACGGTGTCGCGGCTGCCGCCCTGTTGGAGGGTCCGCTCCACCTTGACGAACTCGAGCGGCTCGGCCTGGTTCGCGGCGCGGCGGGTGAGCAGAGCAGCGAAGCGGGCCACGCGCTCCAGGTCGTCGTAGTTGATGCGGTCCGGCGTGTCGGTCGGCCGGTGGTAGTCCTCGTGGGAGCCGCTGAACAGGTTGACGGTCGGAACGCCGGCGCTGTTGAAGCTCGACGTGTCGGTCGGCAGGTACGGGTCGGTCTGCATGCCGAGATCGAAGCCCACCGGGACGTTGGCGGCTTCGACCAGCCCCGTCCAGGCGGGACTGGAGCCGACCGCCTGGACGGTCAGCCGGTTGCCGCGGACCCGGCCGACCATGTCGAGGTTCACGTAGGCCGCGATCTGGTCGGCCGGAATCACGGCGTCGTCGACGAAGTCCGCCGAGCCCAGCAACCCCAGCTCCTCGCCCGACCAGAAGGCGAGCGCGACGTTCCGGTCGTGGCCCATCTCGCGCAACTGGCGCGCGGCCGCGAGCACCGCCGCCGTGCCCGAGGCGTTGTCGTCGGCGCCGAGGTGAATGGCGTCCTTCTCGTCCGGCCGTGCCAGCGAGTTGCCGCCGCGGCCCCGGCCGAGGTGGTCGTAGTGGGCGCCGATGACGACCCACGGTTTGGCGAGGCTTTCGGCCTTGCCGCCGGGAAGTACGGCGACCACGTTCCGCGCCGTGCTCCGCTCCCGCTCGATCGCCGTGTTCAGGGTGACGCGTACGCCCGGAAGCTCGAACCCCGCGTTGTGCGGGTTGCCGTCGTCGAAGCTCTTCTGGATCTCCTCGAGTTCACGGCCGGTGCTGGCGAACAGCGCGTTCGCGACCTCGGCGCCGATGCTGGCGGCGGCGACGCCGGAGCCGGCTGCGGCAGTGTCGAAGGCCATGGGGATCGTCTCGCCGGCGTTGGGCGAGCGCGGACCGGTCAGCACGAGGAGCCCCACGGCGCCCGCCTCGCGCGCCGTCAGCGCCTTGTAACGGAGGCCCGAGTAGCGGTTGAGGGTCGCCCGCGGCTCGCCCTCGAGATCCTCGGGGACGTAGCGCAGGACGACGGCGATCCTGCCGCTGACGTCGAGTGTGGCATAGCTGTCGTAGCCGAAGTCCTGGGAGTCCGGCACGCGGATGCCGTAGCCGGCGAACACGGCCTCGCCTTCGACTTCCGTCGAGTCGGAGAAGCCGAGGGCCTGGATCCGGGTGTGGTCGCTGAACGCGGCGGCGCCGTCCTCGGTCTCGATCCGGATCGTCGAGCCCGTGTCGCGGGCGCCGGACGTGAACTCGAAGTCGAGCAGCAGGTCGTCTTCGCCGGGCAGCGGCTCGGCGTCGAGCGCGGCGAGCTGCTCGACCAGGTAGGCGGCGGCCCGCTGCTCGCCTTCCGTGCCCGTCAGCCGGCCGCCGAACTCGGGTGACGCGAGGGTCGTCACGTGGCTTTCGAGCGCGGATCGCGGATCGGCCGGCGGGCCGGAGGCTTCGCGCTCCGGCGAGGCGGCGAGAGCCGCGAGCGCTGCCTCGTGGTTCCAGTCGGCGATGTAGAGCTGGCCGCCGTCGCCGCCGTGGCGGCTGGAAGTCCAGACGAGCTGGCGGCCGTCCGGCGACGGAACGGGCAGGCCGTCGAAGCGGTCCGTGTAGGTGACTCTGACCGGTTGTTTCGTGCCTTCCGTGTCGACGATGAAGACCTCGAAGTTCTCGAACCCGAGCTTGTTCGAGGCGAAGAGGATGTAGTCGCCCGAGGGGTGCTGGTACGGGGCCCAGCTCATCGCGCCGAAGTCCGTCAACTGTCGCTGGTCCGACCCGTCGGGGTTCATCGACCAGACGTCGGCGATCAGGCCGTCCTCGCTGAAGCGTCGCCAGACGATGCGGGAACCGTCGGCGAAGAAGAAGGGGCCGCCGTCGTATCCGGGCACGTTCGTGAGCCGGGTCTGTTCGCTGCCGTCGGCGCGCATGACGTAGATCTCGCCGAAGTAGGCGGGATCGACCTCGAGCAGGTTCGATTCGCGCTCGGAGAGTTCCCGGTTGAAGGCGTCTCGCGTGGAGGCGAAGACGATCCACTCGCCGTTCGGCGAGTAGGCGCCCTCGGCGTCGTAGCCGCGCGCGTCCGTCAGCCGCCGCGGCTCGCCGCCGGCCATCGCCACGGCGTAGATGTCCATCTCCGGGTCGTAGTCCCAGGCGTAGCGTCGTTCCTGGCCCGAGGCGCGGAAGTCGAGTTCCTGTTGCTGCAGGTCGGCCGAGCGGGGGTCGTGATGGGTCGATCCGTACAGGATCTCCGTCCCGTCCGGGCGAATGAAGGCGCAGGTGGTCTTGCCGATTCCGGTCGAGACCTCGCGGGTGTCGCCGGTGGCCAGATCGAGCAGGTAGATCTGGTAGAACGGATTCTCGGGTCGCCGCTCGCTCTGGAACACGAGGAGCCGGCCGTCACTGGAGAAGTAGCCCTCGCCCGAGCGCTTGCCCTCGTAGATCAGGCGCCGGGTTCGTTCCAGGAACGTGCTCTCGTCGAGAGCGCCGTCCGAGGCGCGGACGGTCGCCGGTGCGGCGGGGAGCGCCAGGAGTGCGACCGCCCAAACGGCGGCCCGATGTGTGGCGTTGGAGGTTTGCATGAGCGGTTGCCGAGGCTAGCACTGGGCGCCCGGTGCTAGCCTGCCCGTCCATGTGGGGCGGCCTGCCGATCGCGACCTGGGCGCTGCTCGCGGTCTCGGTCGGCGCCGGGCCCGCTCTGGTCCTGCTGCGGTGGTGGCTCGATCGACGGGGTCGCGGGTCCGCGCGGAGCGGTTCGGCGTGACGGCGAGCGCCCTGGTCCTCGTCCCCCTGGGCCTCTACATGCTGGTCCTGATCGGGCTCGGCCTGTGGGGCCGGCGCGAGGGAGGGAGCCTGGAGGGCTACTACGTCGCCGGCAAGAAACTGCCCTCCTGGGTCATCGCCTTCAGTTCGAACGCCACCGGCGAGAGCGGCTGGCTGCTGCTCGGGCTGACCGGCATGGGCTACGCGGTCGGATTCCACGCGCTCTGGGTCGTGTTCGGCGAGGTGATGGGCGTCGCGATCGCCTGGACCCTCGTTTCGCGGCCGTTCAAGGAGTACACCGACCGTTACCGGGCGATCACCGTTCCCGACTACCTGGAGGAACGGTTCCGCGACCGCCGGCAACTGCTGCGGAAGCTGAGCATCGCGATCATCCTGTCGATGGTCGCGGTCTACTGCTGCGCGCAACTCGTCGCGACGGGCAAGGCGTTCTCGTCCTTCCTCGGCTTCAGCTACGTCACCGGCGTGTTTCTGGGCGCGGGCGTCACGATCGTCTACACGGCGGTCGGCGGCTTCAAGGCGGTGGCCTACTCGGACCTGGTGCAGGGCCTGCTCATGGTAGGCGGGCTCGTCATGCTCCCGATCGTCGGCATCGCGGCCGCGGGCGGCTGGAACGAAGTGATCGGCACGCTCGAGACAGCCGATCCCAGCCTGCTGCGTGCGATGGGCAGCCACGGCGCGACCTGGGCGGGCGTGCTGTCGGCTGCGAGCTTCGCCGGCATCGGGCTCGCCTTCCTGGGTGTGCCGCAACTCCTGACCCGGTTCATGTCCGCGGCTTCGGGCCGCGAACTGGTGCGCGGCGGCCGGGTCGCCGTCGTGTGCATGGTGCTGTTCGACATCGGCGCGGTGTTCACCGGGATCGCCGGGCGGGCCCTGTTCCCGCTGCTCGACGATCCGGAGACCGTGATGCCGACGCTGAGTGCCGAGCTTTTCCCGGTCCTCTTCACCGGCATCTTCCTGGTCATCGTCCTGGGCGCGATCATGTCGACCGTCGATTCCCTCCTTATCCTCGCCTCGTCGGCCGTCGTCAGGGACTTCGGGCAGAAGATCCTTGGCGCTGCGCGCGGTGACGGTCGCCTGTCGCGCTACGGCCGCTATGTCACCGCGCTCGTGGGCCTGGTGGCGATTCCCTTCGCCCTGTTCGAACCGCCGCTGCTGTTCTGGTTCATGCTGTTCGCCTGGTCGGGGCTGGGGGGCGCCTTCGTTCCGGTCGTCCTCTGCTCTCTCTTCTGGAAGCGGACGACGTTGCCGGGCGCGTTGGCCGGGATGGCTACAGGATTCGCGGTGACGGTGGCCTGGGTGTTGCTGTTCAAGGCGTCTTACTACGACCTGTACGAACTGATCCCTGGACTCATCGCCGGGACGGCGGCGACGGTGATCGTCAGCCTGCGGACAGCGCCGCCGGAAGGCGCCGCGGCGGAGTTCGAGGACGTTCATGCGACGGTAAGGGGTTCCTAGGGCTACACTGCCCGCCATGCGCAGACTGCCCTTTGTTCTCCTGCTGGTTGGCGCGCTTGCGCTACCGGCAACGGCCGAAGAACTCTCGTACTACCTGCCGGACGCCGGGAATCCTTCAGCCTACGATCCGGACGTGCCCCGGCCGTCCGCGGTGCTGGGCTACGAGGTCGGCGAGTGGCACGTTCGCCCGGATCAGCTCAATGCCTACATGCGGGCCGTGGCGGCGTCCTCTCCGCGGGTGACCGTCTCGGTGCAGGGGAGAACCCACGAACAGCGTCCCCAGCTCCTGCTCACCATCACGTCGCCGGAGAACCACGCTCGGCTGGACCAGATCCGCGAAGGCCGGCGGGGCCTGGTCGACCCCCGGCAGCCCCTGGCGGAGCTCGAGGAACTGGCGGTCGTCATCTGGCTCGGCTACAGCATCCACGGCAACGAGCCGAGCGGTGCGAACGCTTCGATGCTGATCGCCTACCACCTGGCAGCGTCCCGCTCGGACGTGGTTGCCGAGCAACTGGAGCAGGCGGTCATCCTGATCGACCCGAGCCTGAATCCGGACGGGATCGGCCGCTTCGCCCACTGGGCGAACACGAACCGGGGCATGGTGCTGAATCCCGACCCCGGTCACCGGGAGCACCGGGAACCGTGGCCGGGCGGCCGTACGAATCACTACTGGTTCGACCTGAACCGGGACTGGCTCCTGCTGCAGCATCCCGAGTCGCGGAACCGCATGGCGACCTGGAAGGCCTGGCAACCGAACCTCGTCGGCGACTTCCACGAAATGGGGTCCAACAGCACGTTCTTCTTCCAGCCGGGGGTTCCGAGCCGGCGCAATCCCCTGATTCCCGATCGCAACGTGGAGTTGACGGAAGCGGTAGCGGCCCATCACGCCGCCGTGTTCGACGGCGCGGGCCGGCTCTACTACAGCCGCGAGGGTTTCGACGACTTCTACCTCGGCAAGGGTTCGACCTATCCGGACGCGCACGGGGCGGTCGGGTTCCTGTTCGAGCAGGCGAGCGCGGAGGGGCACCGGATCGAGACGGCGAACGGCGAACTCGCGTTCGTTTTCGGGATCAAGAACCAGTTGCTGGCGTCCCTGTCGATGGTCGAAGGCGGGGTCGCCAAGCGCCTGGAGCTACTCGAGCACCAGCGTGACTTCTTCCGCGGCGCTCTGGCCGCGGCCGAGACCGAACCCGCGGCCTATGTGTTCCACCTCGACGGCGACCGCGGCCGCGCTCACCGGATGCTCGACCTGCTGGTGAGGCACGAGATCGAGGTCTACGGAACGACCGAGGCCATAGCGGTCTCCGGCCGCGTCTACACGCCGGGCACGTCATGGCTGGTGCCGCTGGCGCAACCCCAGTCGACGCTAGTGCGCTCCTTCTTCGAGATCGTGACCGAGTTCAACGATTCCGTGTTCTACGACGTCTCGGCGTGGACCCTGCCGCTCGCCTTCGGCGCGGAGTACGACCTGCTCGAGGGCGGCGCGTACCGGCCCGAGTTGCTCGGGACGGCGGTCACCGACGCGGCGATCGAGCCGGGGACGTTCGGCGTCCCTCCCGGAAACACGCCGACCTACGCCTACGCTTTCTCCTGGGACGGCTACTTCTCGGCCCGCACCCTCAATCGCCTGCAGCGGGCGGGCGCGCGGGCGCGGGCCGCGACGGGTTCGTTCATCGCGGAGACACCGGACGGGCCCCGCGCTTTCGGACCGGGATCGATCGTCGTGCCGGTGGGCCGCGAGGGCGAGCCGGGCGCGAACGCGGAGGTCGACCTGGAAGCGATCCTGGCGGAGGCGGCTGCCGCGGACGGTGTCGACGTCGATCGTCTGATCAGCGGGCAGGCCGCGGCCGGGATCGACCTCGGCAGCCCGAGCCTGCGGCCATTGGTTCCGCCGCGTCCCCTGCTCGTGACCGGCCGGGGCGTTCCTGCGTACCGGGTCGGCGAGGCCTGGCACGTTCTCGACGAGCGCTTCGGCGTCGAGGCGTCCCTGGTCGACCTCGGAGCGCTCGGCAGTGTGGACCTGGACCGCTACACGCACGTCGTCCTGGCCCTGGGCGGCGGCCGCTTCGGGGGCGCGTCGCCCCGGGAAGAGGTTCGGGATCGTCTCCGGACCTGGGTCCGGAGCGGCGGCGCGGTCGTGGCCATCGGCGCGGCGAGCCGGTGGGCGAGTGCCGAACTCCTGGGCCGCGAAGGGGAGGCCGACGAGGCCGCTGACGACGGCGAGGACGCGGGCGCGGAGCGCCGCCGCTATGCCGACTTCCGTGACCAGCGCGCCGAGCAGCTCATGGCCGGCACGATCGTCGGCGCCGAGCTGGATCTGACGCATCCCCTGGCCTACGGCTACAGACGGCCGGACCTGGCCGTCATCCGAACCGGTGAGTGGGTTCTGCCGGCCAGCCCCGATCCCTTCGAGAACGTCGCCCTGTACCAGGACCCGCCGCGTCTCTCAGGCTGGATATCGCCGGAGAATCAGCGTCGCCTGGCCGGCAAACCGGCCGTCATCGCCAGCCGGATGGGCCGCGGCGTCGTGATCCAGCTCCTCGACAACCCGAACTTCCGCGCCTACTTCTACGGCTCGAATCGTCTGTTCCTGAACTCGATCTTCCTGAGCGGCCTGATCGACTCGACTTCGGCGCCGGACACATGGTAGCAGCGCCGCTCTGGCGGGAATCTTGCGTTCGCTTGTGCCGCTGTGCTGAGATCCCGCGGGCCCAGTGGCCCGGTGCGCAGTCGTCAACTGTCCACGGAGAACGACGATAGTGAGCGAAGATGGCGAAGTCCTGATCGCGGTCAGCGACCTGACCAAGCACTACGGACCGATCCGCGCCGTCGACGGCATCAGCTTTGAGGTGCGCCGCGGCGACGTGCTCGGCTTTCTTGGGCCCAACGGCGCCGGCAAGACCACCGCGATGAAGATGATCACGGGCTTCCTGGAGCCGGACCGCGGTTCGATCGCGGTCGCCGGCATCGATGTCGCGGCGGATCGCCTCGCCGTCAGCCGGCGGATCGGCTACCTGCCGGAGGACGCCCCCGCCTATGGCGAAATGACCGTCGAGGCGTTCCTGCGCTTCATTGCCGAGGCACGGGAGCTCGAGGCCGAGGAGCAGGCGATCGAGGCGGTGCTGGAGACCGCCCACCTCCGGAGCGTGCGAGGCCAGACGATCGAGACCCTGTCCAAAGGTTACAAGCGCCGTGTCGGCCTGGCGCAGGCGCTGATCCACGATCCGGACGTGCTGATCCTGGACGAGCCGACGGACGGCCTCGACCCGAACCAGAAGGCGGTGGTCCAGGACCTGATCTCCAGCCTGTCCTCCGACCGCTGCATCGTGCTCTCGACCCACATCCTCGACGAGGCCGAGCGTGTCTGCAACCGGGCCGTCATTCTCTCGGAAGGCCGAATCCTCGTCGACTCGACGCCCGAGGACCTCGTAAGTCAGGCGCCCGGCCACAACGCGGTCCGTTTCCGGGTCACCGAAGGAGATGCCGAGGAGGTGGCGGCGAGACTGGCCGAGACCGAGTGGTGCGCTTCGGCTCGCGTGCTGCCCGGCGGCGAGGTCGAGGTAGAGCCTAGGGACGGCGAGAACCGGCTGAACGACGTGCTGGCCGCGGTCGGTGAGCACCGCGTCGCCGACGTCAGGGTGCGGGAAGGCCGACTCGACGAACTGTTCCGCGACGTGACCAGGGGGGTGGCGGCATGAGCGGCCTTGCGCGCCGGTTCACCGGGTTCCGAGCGGTGCTCCGCCGGGAGTTCCACGGCTACTTCGCTTCGCCGCTCGGCTACATCTTCATCGTCATCTTCCTCATTGCCAGCGGCTATCTCATGGTGTCGCGGGACTTCGGCCGCTTCCTGGAGCTGCGCGAGGCGAACCTCGACGCACTGTTCAGCTACCTGCCGTGGATCTTCGTCGTTCTGGTCCCGGCGGTGGCGATGCGGCTGTGGGCGGAGGAGAGGCGTTCCGGCACCGTCGAGTTGCTGCTCACCCTGCCGATCACGCTCGAAGGTTCCTATCTCGGCAAGTTCCTGGCCGGCTGGGCCTTCCTTGCCGTTTCCGTGTTCCTGACCTGGCCGGCCGTCTTCCAGGTGGCCCGGCTCGGCGACCCGGACTGGGGCGCGATCTTCGCCAGCTACGTGGCGACGCTGCTGGCGGCGGCGGTGTTGCTGGCGATCGGCCTCCTGTTCTCGGCGCTGTCGAAGAACCAGGTCGTCGCGTTCATCCTGGCGGTGGCGGCCTCCGTCGGCTTCCTGCTGATCGGCGTGCCGCAGACCCAGGAGTTCGTGGGCAAGTGGTTCGGCGGCTACGTCGAGCGGGTCGTTTCCTCGCTGAGCCTGCTCGATCACTTCGAGGCGCTGACCCGGGGCCTGTTGCAGTTGAACTCGTTGCTGTTCTTCGTCCTGTTCACCGTCGGCTGGCTGGTCTGCGGCATGTTGGTGCTCGGCCAGACGAAGACGAACTGAGGGTTGGCAGATGACTGACGAAGCGAAGCTGATGACCGTCGCGCAGGGCCGCCTCGTGACCCTGGTCCTCATCGGGCTGATGACCGTACTGTCGATCCACGTCGCGAACGAGTGGTTCGAGAGCCTCCGTGTCGACCTGACCGGCGACGATCTCTACTCCCTGACCGACGGATCCCACGCCATCCTCGACCGAATGCAGGAGGAGGGCGTCAAGCCGCTCGACATCCGGCTCTATTTCTCCGAAACCACGGGCAAGACGCTGCCGAAATTCGTCAAGGACTTCATCGGCTACGAGCGCTACCTCCGTAGCCTGCTTGGCGAGTACGAGAGAGCGGCGGCGGGGAAGATCCAGGTCGAGTGGATCGACCCGATTCCGGACAGCGACGCCGCCGACCAGGCCGCCGAAGACGGTCTCGACGGCAAGCTGATCAACCAGAACGGCGACCTGTTCTACTTCGGCCTCGCCCTCGAAACCCAGACGGGTAGCCGGGAGACGATCGAGTTCCTGTGGCCGCAGGAGCAGGACAACATCGAGTACGAGATCTCGAAGAAGATCCACGGCCTGCTCTGGCCGGCGCGCCAGCGGGTGGGGGTCCTCTCGAGCCTCGAGGTGTTCGGCGGCGCCCAGGATCCGATGATGGCCCAGATGCTGGCCGCCCAGGGACGGACGCCGTCGCAGAAGTGGATCCTGATCCAGGTTCTGGAGGACCTGTACGACGTCTCCCAGGTCCCGGCCGACGTTGACGAGATCCAGCGCGCGGACTACGACCTGCTCGTCGTGATCCACCCCAAGGCGCTGCCGGACAAGACCGTCTTCGCGATCGACCAGTGGGTGGCGGGGGGCGGCAACACGCTGCTCTTCCTGGATCCCTATGCCCTGGGTGACACGCCGCCGCAGAACCCGCAACAACCCTGGGCGGCGCTTCAGTACCAGCCGGCCTCGAACCTCGCGCCCTTGCTCGATGCCTGGGGCCTGGAGCTTCTGGACAACGAGTTCGCGGCCGACTTCGAGCTGGCTGCCCGGCGGCCGATGAGTCAGTTCGGCGCGTCGGAGTCGGTGATCATCGACCTGGTGGTCGACTCGACGCAGCACGACGACGTGCTGGACGCGGAGAGTCCGATGCTACGGGGCCTCTCCGAGCTGCGCTTCTTCCTGTCCGGAGTGCTGCGCGAGGTAGACGACGACGGGTTGGAGGCCGGAGCCGGCGAAGGCGACGCCGAGGCAGATCCTGGCGAAAGCGACTCCGGCGGAACCGGGTTGGCGGAGGGAGTCGAACTGCGGCCGCTGATCTCGACGACTTCGGCCGGCAATACGCTCGAAGTGCTGCCGGGCTTCGGCGGCGGCGATGCTCTGGCCTACACGGACCTGAACGACGGCGCCAAGCTCCGCGACGCCTTCATGCCGGGCGAGGAGCCCCTGGTCCTCGCGTACGTCGTGCGCGGCAAGCTGCCGACCGCCTTCCCGGATGGCGTGGACTATCCCGACAAGGAGGCGGTGCGCCCGCCGAACCTGCCACCGGAGATCGAGGTCCCGCCGCCCGATGACGCCCAGATCATCCACCGCGATCCGCTGCCCGAGGAGGAGCGGGAAGAGGCGGCGGTGGTCGTGTTCGCGGACGTGGACTTCGTCCACGACCAGATCGCCTTCCTGCAGAACCCGTTCGGGATCGTTCAGGCCCAGAACGACAACCACAAGGTCGTCCTCAACAGCATCGACTACCTGCTCGGCTCCCAGGACCTGATGGCGGTCCGTGCGAAGAGCGGCATGAGCCGGCCCTTCCTCCGCTTCGACGAGATCGAAGCCCAGGCGGAGCTCGACACGCTCGACCGCGAGCGGCAGATCCGCGAGGAGATCGAGAGCTTCCAGGAGGAGCTGCGCGAGAAGCAGGGCGAGATCACCCAGCGCAACGCGGCGCTGTTCGAGCGGAAGCTGCAGGAAGAGGTCGACGAGTTGAACGAGAGGATCCTGGAGGCCAACCGGGAACTCAGGGACATTCGCAAGGGCCGGCGCGAGGCGCTGGAGCGCGAGGAATCGGCGGTGCGGTTCGCGGTGATCGGGTGGATGCCGATCGTGGTGCTGCTGGTCGGCCTGTACCGGGCCCGCCGGCGCTGAGGATCCAAGGGAGTCAACCGGATGAACCAGATGAACCAGCGACTGGCGGTGGCCGCCGCGGTGCTGCTCGCCCTGTCTGTCTTCAGCTACTGGAACAGCGTGTCGCGCGCGGAGCGTTTCGAGAGCGGCCAGAAGTTCCTGCCCAACCTGAACCCGGACGAGATCGCGCAGGTGGCGGTGATCCAGGGCGGCGAACAGGTGACGCTGACCCGGGACGGCGACCGCTACGTCGTCGAGGAGACGCACGACTACCAGGCCAGGAACGAGGGTGTGAACCGGCTGGTGCGCAGCCTGCTCGACATCGAGCTGGCCAAGGAGGTCGGTTCCGGCGAGAGCCTGGCCGCCGAACTCGGCATCGAACCGCCCGGCGAGGACACGGTCGAGGTGGCCCTCAGGAACGCGGCCGGCAGCGACATGGTGCGGTTGCGGGTCGGCGACCGGTTCGCCGATGGCAGCGGGAACTACGTGCAGCGCCTCGACGGCGAGGACAACCCCATCTACCTGACCGAGGCGACCGTGCTGATCGACAGCGCCGCCGATCAGTTCCTGCAGAAGGAGATCGTCGACGTCGCCTCTAGCGACGTGGCGCGCATCGAAGGTCCCGACTTCACGTTCAGCAAGGATGGCGAAGAGGGAGCGGAGCTCGCGCTCGAGCGGGTGCCGTCCGGGCGTCGCGAGAAGACGAGCGAGGTTGGCCGGGTCAAGAACTTCCTGTCCCGGCTGCGATTCTCCGAGGTCCACCTCGCCGACGCCGAGGAAGTGGCCGATCTCTCCTTCGACAGCGAGTTCCGGTACGAGCTGGCGGATGGTTCCGGCTATCTCGTCGCGGTTGCTGCTCGCGAGGACGACCGCTACATCCGCATCGGCGGCTACCACACGGTGCAACAGGTGGAGATCGAGCGCGACACGCCCGAGGAGGAACTCCAGGAGAAGGCGGACATCCTGAACCGGGCGGAGGAGATGCAGGAGTTCAACGAGTACCACGGCTCCTGGGTGTACAAGCTGGACAGTTTCACGGGCGAGAAGCTCGACCTTCGGCGCACCGACCTGATCGAAGACGAAGACGACGAAGACACCTAAGGAGATCGATTGATGATTGGCTACTGCACGATTGGCGTGAACGACATGGACCGAGCGACGGCCTTCTACGATTCGCTGCTCGGCGAGCTGGGCGCGAAGACCATGTTCGACATGGGTCGGATCAAGGGCTACGGCGTCGGACCGGGACAGCCGATGCTCGCCATCTGCATCCCCTACGACGAGGAGCCGCAGGTGCCGGGGAACGGGAACATGGTGGCGATCCCGGCGGCTTCGCAGGAGCAGGTCGACCAGCTTCACGCCAGGGCACTGGAACTGGGCGGCACGGACGAGGGCGCGCCCGGAACGCGCGTGGCCACGTTCTACGGCGGCTACGTCCGGGATCTCGACGGCAACAAGCTCTGCTTCTTCAACATGGGCTGAAGCTGCGACCCCGGAGTGACTCCCCGGAACAGATCGGCCGACCGGTCCGGTTGCCATCTACAGCATGGGATGGCGACTCAAGGGGAGAGCAGGGCAGGGGTTTCACCCAGTTCCATTTGACGTTTCGTGTAGACGAAAAGTAAGATTCGCCGTTATGGAACGGCGTGTCAGGCACCCATTCAGGGGACGAAGGGCTAGCCTTGGAGCGTTCGTCCCTTTGCTGGCTCTACTTGCGCTCACCGGGTCAGTGCCGGCGGCGGCGGTTCCCTGTACCGGGGACACAGCCGTTCAGGGCGTGGTTCGGTCTCCGTCCGGCCAGCCAGTCGCCGGCGCCGCGGTCACGCTCACGACGATCTCATCGTCCGTCATCACCCCGGAAGACGGTCGCTTCTGCCTGCACCCGGTCAGCGCCGGCGAGCACCGCCTGGTCGTGTACGCGGAGGGCTACGGTCTGGCCGAACAGGACGTCCGGCTCGCGGACGGGGAGCTGCTGGAGATCGATGTCCGGCTCCGCGCGGCGTTCGGGGAGGAGATGGTCGTTACCGCGACGCGAACCCGGAGACGGCTCGCGGACGTACCGCTCCACATGCAGACCCTGCCGCGCTCGCGGATCGAGAGCGTCGCCGCGCGCACCCTGGCCGACGCCGTGGAGTGGACACGCGGCGTGCGCGTCGAGTCCACCTGCCAGAGCTGCAACTCTTCCCAGATCCGGCTGCTCGGACTCCAGGGTCCCTACGCGCAACTCCTCGTGGACGGTCAGCCAACGCTGTCGTCCCTGGCGATGGTCTACGGAATCGAGCAGTTGCCGGCGCGCCTGATCGACAGCATCGAGGTGGTCAGGGGCGGTGGGTCGCCGGCCTACGGCGCCGGCGCCGTCGCGGGCGTGATCAACCTGATTCCCCACCATCCCGACCACACGCACGTCGAGGCGGACGCCCGCTCGGAGCGGATGGGCGGCGCGGCCGGGGCTGGCGAGACGCCGTCCTACAGCCTGGTGGCGGACTGGACTTCGGGTTCGAGGCGCGCGGCCACGTTCCACGGCCAGGTCGACCGGGTCGCGCCGGTCGACGTGGACGGCGACGGGTTCAGCGACGTTTCAATTCGCGATCTCGACGCTGCCGGCGCGCGCTATCACGAGTTCTTCTTCGACGGCTCGGCGCGGCTCGCGGCGGAGCTGAGCCACATGGCCGAGTTCCGCCGGGGCGGCGACAGGCTGCACCTGCCGCCCGAACAGGTCGACGTGGCGGAGCAACTGGATTCCAGCCGGCGCGGCGCCAGCGTCTCCTGGCTGCACACGGTATCTCCGCTATGGGACTGGCGCGCAACCGTGTCTCACGCCGCGACCGAACGCGCCAGCTACTACGGCGCGGGCGGCGATCCCGGAGCGTTCGGCTCGACCCGCAACCCGCTCTGGATCTTCGACTCGCACGTCAACCGCGGCGGCGCTCAGGGCACCGTGAGCTTCGGCGTACAGACCGCGCGCGACCTGATCGACGACCGGCAACCGGCCTACGGCCGCGTGATCCGCGAGACCTACCGGAGCGTCTCCGGCTTCGTCCAGGACGACCGCCGGATTGGCGACCAGGTGACCCTGCTCTACGGAGTGCGGGCGGACCGGCACAGCGCGGTCGACGGCTCGATCGTCTCGCCCCGGGCCGCCCTGATGTGGACGCCCCGCAGCGATCTGACCGTCCGCGTTTCACACAGCGCGGGCTTTCTGCCGCCCGCGGTGTTCGACGAGGAACTGCACATCGCGCTCGTAGGCGGCAAGGCGATGGTCGTGCGGGACGATCCCGGACTGCGCGAGGAGACGTCCGCTGCGCGGATGGTGAGCCTTGAGTGGCGGCCGGAGATCGGGCGGCGCACGGCCATGGTGGTCGACTCGACCGTGTTCGACACGCGGATCGACGACCTGTTTCACAACCTGGAGGCCGACAACCCGACGACTCCGGAGTTCGAGTTCGTGCGTACGAACCTCGGCCGCGCCCGGGTGCGTGGCGTCGAGATCGGATGGGGTTTGCGGCGCGGCGGTCTGATCGTGGACGCGGGCTACGCCTGGCAGCGGGCGGAGTTCGGTGATGCGGAGCCGGACTTCGGCAGCACCACGATGTTCCGGACTCCCGAGGAGCACGGTACGGCGAGCCTCCAGTGGCCGCTGCCGCGCGGCTTCAACCTGTTCGCCGGTCTCCGCTACACCGGTTCGATGCTGGCGCCCCACTACGCGGGCTACATACTCGAGGATCGGCTCGAGGTCACTCCCGGCTTCCTGACCTGGGACGTCGGATTGTCGCGGCGCTTCGCGCTCGGCGGCGACCGGCGGATCACCGCGACCGTCGCGCTCAGGAACCTGACTGACGAGTACCAGCGCGACCTCGACCGGGGACCTTTCAGAGACCCGAGCTATGTGTACGGCCCGCGGTTCCCGCGCAGTTTCGTGGTCGGCCTGAAGGTGGACCTGTAGCCGTGCGGAGACTCGTGTTCTCTCCGAGGTCGATCCCGGTGGCGATGCTGACGCTCGCCTTGTGCGGACCGGCACCGGTGGTGCCGGATGAGGGACCCGCGCCGGCGAGGGCGGACAAGCCGGAGTCTCCGGCGAGTCACGGCGTCCGGCTTGCCGACGTGTGGGCGGATCTGGCAGCGCGAGACCTCGACGGCCGGACCTGGACCGCGGCCGACTTCCAGGGTCGCGTCGTCCTGCTCGACTTCTGGGCGACCTGGTGCGCTCCCTGCCTCGCCGACTTCCCCCATCTCGAACGGGCGCGGGCCGGCTACGGCGATCGAGACCTCGTGATCCTCGCCATTTCCCTCGACCGCTCGGGGCGTGACGACCTGCGGAGCTTCAGGCGCCGGCAGGCCGTCACGTGGCCTGTCCTCTTCGACGGAGTGGGCGCTGCCGGGGCAGTGCCCCGCCGCTTCCAGGTGGAGTATCCGCCGCGGTCCCTGCTGTTCGACCGCCGTGGACGGTTGGTGGCAGTCGATGCGCGCGGGCACACGCTCGATGCGGCCCTGCGGGTTCTGTTCGCCGCGGATTAGTCCTCGAGGCTTGCTAGCCTGACCGTCGGTGTCTGGTGTAGCCATTCTTCTGCTCATCGCGTTCGCGCAGACCGGTCCCGGCCAGACCGCCTCTGATTCCAGAAACCCGGTCGAGGCTTTGGCGGAGGCACGCACGGCTGTCGAGCGTGCGCCCCTGGATTTCGGGCCGGCAGTGGCGCTGGCCCGGGCGTTGACGGCGCTTGGCCGGGCAGATGACGCCCTCGCCGCATTTGCGCGCGTACGGCAGCTTGAGCCGGACGTTTCGGATCGCGTCGCGGTTGGCGCGGCAGAAGAGATCGCTTCTGCCTACTTGGTGCCGGCGTTGTTGCTGCGAGACCTCGATCGCACCGGCGAGGCGATCAGCTTGTTGGAGGAAGGCGCGACCCGGCGGTTGGGCAACGCCGACGTGTACGAGCAGTTGGCCTTGCTCCGGCTAGCGGATGGGCTGACGGATCAGGCGCTGGCCGCGCTCAACACGGCGGCGGCCGAGAATCTAGAGAGCCCTGGCCTGGATCTCGCGCGCGGACTGGCTTTAGCCCGCGATCCGGTTCGCCGTGGAGAAGCGCTCGACTATCTCCAGGGCGCTCTTGACGACGGAGTCGGCGACCCCATCGTGATCCGTCTGGAGACGGCCGACATCTTGTCCGCCGGTGGTCGCTATGCGGAAGCGATCGAGCACCTGCGCGCCGCCGAGAAGCTCGCATCGGCGGAACCGGAGGTGTTCTACCGCCTCGGACGCACCCTCGCAGCCGCCGGCGACCGGGAAGCCGCACAGGCTGCTCTCGAGCGGCACCGGTCGCTGCAAGGCGCATTGGAGCGCGCTGCCGAGGTCGAGCAGGCGGCGTCGGCCGACCTGGCAGCCGCCTTGTCCGAGGCGCAGTCGCTGGCCGAAGCAGGCGAACTCGAAGCCGCGCTCGAACGCTTGGCGGGCCTGCCAGGACGCTGGGGAGACTCGCGGGCCGGGGACGTTCACTCCCTGCGGGCCAAGGTGTTGTTCTCCATGGCCCGTGTCGACGAGGCCGCGGCCAGTGCCGCGGAAGCACGCCGGCTTGAGCCGAACCGGGTTGAGCACCACTATCTTGAGGGGATGTTCCTGCACACCGGTGGGCGCGCCGAGGACGCCGCCGTTGCGCTCGAGCGCGCCCTGGCGCTCGATCCCGGTCTCGGCGAGGCCCAAGCGCTCCTTGGCATGATCGCCGCTGAAACCGGCCGTCCGGCCGAAGCAGCCGAACGAATGGGGCGGGCACTCGAACACGGGCTCGACAACAACGCGCCGCTTCGTTTCAACTACGCCCGGGTGCTCGAGATCCTGGGGCGCAGTGAAGAGGCGGCGGTGCAGATGGAGGCGTTCGAGCGGTTGCGAGCAGAGGCGCCGCCGTAGCTGCGGCTCTATTCACGGAGAGTCGAACGGATTCAGCACTGGCACACCCGCCGGCTCAAAGTGCCGGACGTTGCGGGTAACGACCGTCAGGCCGTGTTCAAGCGCCGTGGCGGCGATCAGGAGATCGACACCACGATGGCCGATCGCCTGCGAGACGCTGCCCCAGCGGCGGGCCGCCCTGAGATCGATCGGGAGGATGCGGCCAGCGTAGAACTTGATCAGACCGTCGAGCCACTCAGCCAGCAGTCTGGCGAACCGAGGTTCCCGATGCCTCGCTCGTGCGATTCCTCGCTCGATCTCGCCAAGTGAGATGACGCTCACATGGAGATCGCTGCTCCTCTGTGTTGAAACCCAGCCCATGACGCTGGTGTGGCGCTGTTGTCTGCGCAAGGCGGACAGCACGTCGGTGTCGAGGAGGTACGTCAAAAGTCGAAGTCACGCGGTCTGAGCGGCAGTCTCTCGAACTCTCCGTCGTCCTGGGGCATTGCGAGGAGATGTTCGACGAAGGTAGGCGCCTTCGCTTTCTCCAGGTGGCAGAGGCGTTCGTACTCCTCGTCTGCGAGTATGACGACGGCTGGTTTGCCTCGTCGCGTAACGCGTTGGGGTTCGCCCGCCAAGGCGGCCGCAACGACGGCGCTGAATCGGTTCTTCGCGTCTTGCAGGGGCCACTCGGGCATATCGTCCTCCTCTTCGGTTCTAGCCAGATGGTCTGTCTAGATTGTTCTTCTGGCCGAAGTCGCTGTCAAGTGCTCGCGCGGTCCCTATTCGTGTTGCCTTGGGCCGTTGAGCACGGCCTAAGTTTGGAGCGAGCCTACTCGCAGGCGAACGCCTGGTTGTCGGCCACCGGCTGGAAGGCTTCCCCCAGCGGACTCGTGATGACGTGTCGCCGCTGGGTCACCGGGTCGGCGACCTCCAGTTCGACTTCCAGGTCGGTTAGTCCGGTGGCGTAGAGCCAGTAACGGCCGTACTGCGAGCACGCGTCGAGGACCTTCAACACGATCTCGACGTTCGCCGGGTCGAAGAAGGTGAAGTAGCCGGTGTCTCCGGTCAGGTGGGTGCCGGTCGCCAGGGTGCCGTCCTCCCCGGCGGCGGTGGCGAAGCGGGTCCGGACCCGGAAGCGGCCGGCGTTGAGACAGAGCGTGGTCGTGTCCGGGACGCATTTCTCGATCGGCTCGGTCGGAGCGTCCGGCTCGTCCTCGACCGTGACCACCATGCGACGCTCGCCAAGAGCCGCGCCGCCCAGCGTGTCATGGAGTTCCAGTTCGATCGTCTCCGTGCCCTCGCCGAAGCCGTCCTCGTGCAGCCGGAGCGCGAACCTCCGGTCAGCCGAATCGCCGTGAGACCAGGCGAGCGTGCGTGCGATCGGCTCGTAGTCGGTCCCCGCGGTGGCGGTGCCTCCGGCGGTTTGGACGGAAACGGCGACCGCGCCGTCGCTGCCACCGGCTCGGACCACGCTCAACGTGACCTCGCCGTCTGCTTCCCGGGCCGTCACGGACGGCGGCGAGAAGCCCAGCGTGCCGGGATGCTGCTCCGGCAGGTCGCCCGCCAGGGAAAGGGCGACGAGTTCAGCGTCGGAGGACCCGGCGCCGACCGCGACGACGACGTACTGGCGGCCGTCCACGGTGTAGCTCATCGGGCCGCCCGAGGCTGGCGCCGGCAGCGGGATCGTGCGGAGCACGTCGCCGTCCGCGGGGTCCAGGACCGTCAGTGAGGACCGGGACCGGTTGGCGTAGAAGAGCAGGTCCTGGGTGGCGACCAGGGCCGGGGTGCCGGCGTAGCCGTTCACACCGTCGTTTGCCCGCTGCCAGAGGATCTCGCCGCGGTCGAGGTCATAGGCGGTGACGTGTCCCCAGGGCGGCTTCAGCAGATAGCGGTTGCCGGAGGCCCACAGGATGCCCGAGTCGTACAGGTAGTACCCGGAGATAGCGGTTTGGTAGAGGCGGATCCAGAAGGGAACGACACCCTGGACCGGGACGTACAGCCTCGACCGGGTCGGATCGAAGGCGGCGCCGCCCCAGTTCGCGCCGCCGCCGAGACCCGGATAGATGACGGCGCCGCGGGTGGACAGCGGCGTGTAGATCGGCCCCCAGTCGAGGTCGGCGAGCACTTCGTCGGCACCGTCGTCCAAGTCTTCCGGCGCGATGCCCAGCCGATCGAAGGGCGGCGGTTTCGTCGGCCGCGGCTGGGTCAGCGCGGTGCGCTCGCCGGGCACGCTCGACTGGGGGACCGGAACCTCGTGGATCGGCCACACCGGCCTGCCGTTTCGCCGGTCGAACACGAACACCCAACCCTGCTTCGTGACCTGCGCGACCGCGGGGATCTCGCGACCGCCGACGGTGATGTCGACCAGGTTGGGCGGCGAAGGCAAGTCGAAGTCCCAGATGTCGTGGTGGACGATCTGGTAGTGCCAGACGCGGCGGCCGGTCCGCGCGTCGAGGCAGACGATGCTGTTCGCGAACAGGTTGTCGCCCTTGCGGTGGCCGCCGTAGAAGTGGTTCGACGGAGCGCTGACCGGCAGGTAGACGGTCCCGAGCTCCAGGTCGGCGGTCATCGGCGGCCAGACGTTGGCCCCCCCGACCCGTTCGGCGGAGCCGTTCTCCCAGGTCGAGTAGCCGAACTGGCCGGGGCGCGGCACGGTGTGGAAGGTCCACAGCAGCCGGCCGGTGCGGGCGTGGTAGCCGCGGACGTCGCCGGGCGGCCACTCCGGCTGCGGCGCCCAGTCCATGACCGAGGAACCGACGACGACCACGTCGCCGACGACGATCGGCGGGGAGGTGTGGCCGTACTGGTCGGAGCGGTTGTTGAGCGAACGGATGCCGGCCTTGAGGTCCACGGTGCCGCGGTTGCCGAACTCGCGCCGGGGCGTTCCGGTCGCCGGATCGAGCGCGATCAGGCGCGCGTCGCCGGTCGCCAGGTACAGGCTCTCCGTCTCGCCGTCCGTCCACCAGGCGAGCCCGCGGTGGAGGAAGCCGTTGTTCGGAGGGCGTCCCGACTCGTAGCTCCTCGGGTCGTGGACCCAGAGCTGCCGGCCGGTCGCGGCGTCGACGGCGGCCGCCTGGCTGAACGACGTGCTCGTGTAGAGGACGCCGCCCTTCATCAGCGGTGTCGCCTCGAAGGCGACGATCTCGAGACCGGCGTCGGGGTCCGCGATCGCGTTGTCGGGCGACTCCCAGCGCCAGCGGATCGCCAAATCCCCCACGTTGCCGCGGTGGATCTGGCCGAGCGGCGCGTACTTCGTCCCGCCGGCGTCGCCGCCGTACTCCCGCCACTCGCCGCCGATCGCGCCGTGCTGTCCGGCCGCCGGCGCCACGGTCGCCGCCGCGGCGAGAAAAACGGCGGCCGGCGACCTTGGGGTCACGGCGAGTGGAGCACGTAACGGATCAGATCCTGGACCTCGGACGGCTGGAGGGTGCTGAGCAGGCCGCTCGGCATGGGCGAGAGGGAGGACTCGTCGAGGCTCTCGATCTCCTCGCGGGGAATCGCCTCGACATGGTTCGGGTCGAGCGGGTTGGAGCGGATACGCACGGCTTCGTCGTTCGATTCGACGAGCAGACCGGAGTAGAAGCGGCCGTCGAGGGTCTCGACCAGGGTCGTGCGGTAGTCCTCGGCCACCTCGTCCGAGGGCTCCAGGATGTGGCGCAGGGTGTCCAGCGCTCCCATACGCTCCCGCACGTCGTCGAGGGCCGGACCGATCTCGCCGCCGGCGCCGCCGAGCTGGTGGCAGGTGGCGCAGCCGGCCTCGAGGAAGAGCCGCCGGCCGCTTTCGAGTTCCTCGTCGCTTGCGGGCGGGGGGGCGTCCAGCGGCGAGACGTCGGTCTCCAGCATCTCGTAGCTCCAGTCGGCGACGAAGGCGCGCTGGGGAACGTCCGGGGCGAGCCGGGGGGCGGCGTAGCGGGTGACCGCCGTGCCGTCGAGGCGCTCGACCACCCGCATCGTGCCCTTCATCAGGATCCAGTGTCCCGGGAAGGTGCAGACGAAGGGATAGAGGCCCGGTTCCCTCGGGGCGTTGAAGTTCATGACCTCCGTTTCGCCCGGTTGGACCAGGCCGGTCCGGAACAGGACCAGGGGCGTCTTCGGGACGTAGCCGGACGCCTCGGCCCCTGCCGGGTTGCGTTCCGCCTCCGCGTCGGCGGCGCGGCCGACCTCTTCGAGCGCCCCGGGCCTGGTGACGACGACGTTGTGGGGCATCACGTCGCTGTTCTCGAACGTGATCTCGACCGGTCCACCCGCCCGCACGGTGAACTCCTCGAGGTCGAAGAGCATCTGGTGGGGGACGGGGCGAAGAGTGACGATCGCGGCGCCCAGGTTGACGATCTCTTCGCGGAGGTCGGCGCCGCGCTCGCCGCCGCTGCGATCGATCCGCCGGTCGGCGATGCGCAGGCCCAGGTCGTGGATCCGCCGGTATCGCGGCGAGGTCAGTTCGCGCGGCGGCGCGTCGCGGAGCGCGGCCAGGACTGGTTCGGTCAGCGCGTCCTCGCCGCCGCCGCCGGGCCAGGCGTCGGGGGCTTCGGCGGTCAGTTGCCCGAGGCCTTCGAGCGCCGCGAGCCCGATCGCGGGATCGGAGACGAGATCGGCCAGTCTCGCGAAACTGCGGCCGGCGTCCCGGGTGATGCCGGCGAGCGTCCGCACCGCCGCGTCGAGGACGCTCCGGTCGCGGCCGCGGCGTTCGTCGAACAGGGAAGAGACGGCAGGGTAGGCCTCTCCCCGGAGCGCGGGCGGCAGAGAGTCCACCGCGCGGAGCCAATCGATCAGCCGATCGTCGGTCCGCCGGCGAGGCAGCACGTTGCCCGGCGAGGGGTCGCCGGAGGCGACGATCAAGGCGGCGATCGCGGCGCTTCGCGTGCCCTGCCGGGCGCCGTTTCCGGCCAGCGCTTCGAACTCGCCGCGGGCCGCGAGGAGGGAGGGTGCATCCTGTTCCATCAGGTGCAGGGCGATGCGGTCGAAGCGCTCCGGGTCGGCGGACCGAGCCTGGTCCAGCTCCGCCAGTTCCCCGGCCAGGAGCATGGCCGGCGTTTCCCGGATGAAACGGCTGCCCCGCCCGCCGCTGGTGAGGTTCGTGAGCGCCTCGCGCTGGCGCTCGACGCTGGCGTCGGCGCGACGGAGCACGGCACGGTCGGTGAGCGGGTGGGCGGGCAGGCGCTCGAGCTTGCGGGTCGAGAGGCGGCTCAGCAGGTAGTCGGCTGCCGCCGGCGCCAGGGTGTCGAGCAGCGGCGGTTCGCGGTCCGACTCGAGCGCCGGGAGCCAGACGTCCTCCAGGGTGTCGACGGTCTCGCCGAGGACATAGTCGAGGTAGTAGTCGGTCTGCTGGTCCAGCGTCTTGAGAGCCGCCAGGGCCGCCGGCTCCGATTCCAGGTAGCTCAGACCGAGCAGCGCTTCGAGGCGGGTCCGCGGGAAGGAATCCTCGGTGCGGGCGGCCAGGATGGACAGGGGATCGTCCAGTTCGCGCCGCCAGAAGCGGGCGACCCGGGTCGCCGCCGCGCGCGCCCGCGGTTCGGCCGAGTCGAGCATGCGGTCCAGCAGTTCGGGTTCGACGACGTTCAGGTTCTGGTAGAGCCACAGGGCTTCCAGGCGGTGGTGCTCCAGGTCGGAGACGTTCGCGTCGTCGCCGGCCCCCAACTCGCGGATGTCCAGCTCGCGGGCGTCGACGTCGTCCAGCCACGCCTCGACCGCGGCGAGGACCTCGTCGCGCGGGCGTTCCCGGAGTTCGCGGCGGACGCGGTATCGGGTGCGGTCTTCGTAACTCTCCAGCAGCCGGACGAGCGCCGGCGTCGAGGCGCCCGCGATCTCGGGCGGATCGAGCAGCAGCCGCGAGCCGTGCCGCACGCGCCAGATCCGGCCGTGGTCGTGGTCGCGGCGCTCGTCCCGGAGCGAGTACTGCATGTGGCCGATCAGCGGGTTGAACCAGTCGACGACGTAGAGCGAACCGTCCGGTCCGAACTGCAGGTCGACGGGCCGGAAGTTGATGTCGGTCGAGTAGAGGAGCGGCTCGACCTCCTCGGAGGTGAAGCCGGAGTCCTCCTCGATCACCCGGTGCTGCTTGATGCCCTGGAAGCCGATCGTGTTGTTGATCAGGAAGTTGCCCTGCGCCTCGTCCGGGAAGTGGCGCGAACTGACGATCTCGCAGCCGGAGGTCGGCCGGACGATCGAGGTGAACACCTTCATCCGCCGCCGCTTCGTCGGGTAGGGCGCGTTGCCGGTGATCGGGGCGCCGAAGTAGTTCGAGCCGCCCGAGGCGTCCGCGATGAAGTTCTGTCCCCAGCGGTCGAAGATGTGGCCCCAGGGATTGGCGAAGGGATAGGAGACGAACACTTCCAGGTGGAATCGCCGCGGCTTGTAGCGGAAGACTCCGGCGTCGACCAGCCGCACCGGCCCGTACGGCGTCTCGACCTGGCTGTGGTGGAACACGCCCTCCTGGAAGTAGAGCGCGCCGCCGGGTCCCCAGGTGAAGGCGGAAATCGAGTGGTGGCTGTCTTCCGTGCCGAAGCCGTGGAGGATGACCTCGTAGCGGTCGGCCACGTCGTCACCGTCGGTGTCCTCGATGAACATCAGGTTCGGCTGCTGGGCCACGTAGGCGCCGCCGTCGCCCAGTTCGAAGCCGGTCGGCACGTGGAGGCCCTGGGCGAACACGGTGTGGTGGTCGGCGCGGCCGTCGCCGTCGCGGTCTTCGAGGATCACGATCTTGTCGTCGGGTTCCTCGTCCGGCAGTCGCTGGGGGTAGGAGGGCATGGTCGCCACCCAGAGGCGCCCTCGGGAGTCGAACGCCAGCGCCACCGGGTTGCCGATCGGGAAGTCCTGCTCCGAGGCGAACAGCGAGACCTCGTACCCCTCGGCCGGGTGCAGGTGTTCCAGCGCGTAGGCGGGATCGCGGGCTTCGTAGCGGGCCTCGCCGCCGCGATTCGGTTCCTCGTCGGCGACGTTCTGGGAGATCGCCGGGCCGGCACTGAGAACCGCCGCCAGCAGCGCGAGGAGTGGGGAGCGGTTCATCGGTCGACGCGCTCCAGGCGCCAGACTTCGTCGGACCGGGCGAGCGCCGCGGCCTCGTCGTCGAGCTCGCCGACCAGTTCGTCGAAGCGGACCATCTCGGGCGGGAAGGAGTGAACGCCGAAGGGCTCCTTGCGCCCGCCGTAGATGTAGTAGCCGTTCACGGCGCGGTAGCGGTCGAAGAACAGCCGGCTCTTGTGCAGCACCACGCGGCGCAGGCCGTCGCCGGTCTCCCTCAGGGCGGTGATGGCCGACGTCTCCTGGACTTCGAGTCCCTTCGCCCAGTCACCGTCGCTGGCGGAGGCCAGGGTCTGGTCGCCGCGCCGCAGGGCGTAGTAGCCGGGCGCCAGGTCGCGGACGCTGATCCGGAGCCGGCCCGGATTCCCGTCGGGCCCCGGCGGCAGGACCGGCGGGCGGATCTCCAGTCCCGCGCCGCCTTCGGCGGAGGCGACGACCGTACCCGGCGCCGCAGCGCCGAGCGCCTCGAGAAGCACCCGGGAGGCGTGCCAGTAGCCGGCCTCGTTCAGATGCACGCCGTTGACCGTCAGCGGCGCCGGTTCGCCCGCTAACGCGGCCGCGACGCCGTCGAAGATGCCGAGGAAGGGCACGCCGTTCTCGGTCGCGACGGCTTCGGCCGCCTCGGCGTAGGTCCGCAGGTCGACGTTGCGGCGTTCTACCGCCGCCGCGTCGAGCCCGTGGCCGGAGGGCAGCGCCTGCTGCGGTATCGGCGAAACGAGAGCGATGCGCGCCGGCTCCGCGCCGTTGTAGAGCTGCTTCGAGACGTGACGGAGCAGGCGCCCGAGGTCGTTCCTGAACGCCGGCAGACCCTCGTCGCCGGCGAACGACTCGTTGGCGCCGTAGAACAGGAGGACGACGTCCGCGCCCTGCGCCTCGAGATGGCGGTCGACCGCGCCGAAGTCGAGCGGCCGCGGCCGCAGCGCCGTTTCGTCCGCCGACCAGGCGAGATTGCGCACCGACAGCTCCAGGTCCGGGAAGGCGGCGAGCAGCCCGCTCTCGAAGTAGCCGAAGAGCTGGAATCTCTCCGCGAACGTGTTGCCGACCAGGCAGATCCGGTCGCCCGCCCGGAGTTCCAGGGCCGGCGCCGCTGCTGCGGGAGCGGCGGCCGAGGAGGCGAGGAGCAGGACAGCGGTCAGGTACTTCACGCGCGCGGGGAATCCTAGCGCGGTAGAAGGTCCGGAAACCGGCGCTTCGCGCCGGATGCCGGCGAGGGCGCCGGCGCAGCCAGTTTCTCCCGCGCAGGCGTCGGCGACGCTTCGATAGGGTTGCCGCTCCCGATGAGCAGAGTACGACTGCAGTGGATGGCCCTTGCGCTGCCGATGCTTACCGCGTTCGTCGCCTGTGCGCCGCCCCAGGATGCGCGGGAGCAGCTCTACGCACTGTTCGACGAGGAGTGGGCGGCCAGGCTCACAGAAAGCCCGCAGTTCGCGACCAGCGTCGGCGATCACAGCCGGAACGACGAACTGGCCGACGTCAGCCTGGAGGCGGTCGAACGCCGGGTGGAACGGCGCCGCGACGTGCTGCGACGGTTCGAGGAGATCGATGTCTCCGGCCTCAGCGCGGCGGACCGGATCAACGCGCGGATGTTCGAGCGCCAGCTTCGGAGCAGCGTGCAGGGCTTCGAGTTCGGTGGCTACCAGATGCCGCTCAACGCTGACTCCGGCTTCCACATGGGGTTCGCCCGCATGTACCGCCCGATGCCCTTCCGGACAGCGGACCACTACGACGACTACATCGCCAGGATGCGGGCCATCCCGGCCTACTTCGAGCAGCAGCAGGGCCACATGCGCGCGGGGATCGAGCGCGGCTTCACCCTGCCGCGGGTGACGCTTACGGGCTACGAGGACACGATCTCCGCCCACATCGTCGACGACCCGCGGGACAGCGCCTTCTGGGCGCCTTTCGAGGAGGTGCCGGCGTCCGTCGGGGAGATGGACCGCGAGCGGATCCTGACGGATGCCGAGGCGGCGATCACGGAGGCGGTGGTGCCTGCCTACCAGGGGTTCTACGACTTCTTCGTCGGCGAGTACCTGCCGGGCGCCAGGGAGACCGTCGGCGCCTCCGACCTGCCGGACGGCGAAGCGTACTACGCGGAGCAGGTGCGCTGGTTCACCACGCTCGACGTGACGCCGCAGGAGGTCCACGAGATCGGCCTCAGCGAGGTCGCGCGGATCCGGGCCGAGATGGCGGAGGTGATCCGCGAGATCGGCTTCGAAGGGTCCTACGCC
Organism: Holophagales bacterium; assembly: GCA_009836625.1. Classification (GTDB taxonomy): domain Bacteria; phylum Acidobacteriota; class Thermoanaerobaculia; order Multivoradales; family Multivoraceae; genus Multivorans. The sequence goes on along the minus strand of VXVC01000006.1, from coordinate 136,434 downwards.
GAGTTCCTCGACTTCCTGCGCACCGATCCGCGCTTCTACCCGAAGACCGCACAGGAGCTGCTGGAGCGCGCCGCCTGGATCGCCAAGACGATGGACGGCAAGCTGCCGTCCCTGTTCGCGACCCTGCCGCGGGTTCCCTACACGGTCGAGCCGGTCCCCGACCACATGGCGCCGAAGTACACCGCCGGCCGCTACGTGTCGGCCCCCTACAACAGCACCCAGCCCGGCATCTACTGGGTCAACACGTACAACCTGCCGAGCCGGCCCCTCTACGCGCTCGCGGCGCTCACCCTGCATGAGGCGGTGCCTGGTCACCATCTTCAGAACGCGCTCGCGGCCGAGATCGACGCCGGACCGGAGTTTCGCCGCCACGACTACCTCTCGGCCTTCGGCGAGGGCTGGGGCCTGTACGCCGAGTACCTCGGGCTCGAGGCGGGCATCTACGAGGATCCGTACAGCAACTTCGGCCGCCTGACCTACGAGATCTGGCGGGCCTGCCGGCTGGTGGTCGACACCGGGGTGCACGCCTTCGGCTGGACGCGCCAGCAGATGCTCGACTACCTGGCCGAGAACACGGCGCTTTCGCTGCACGAGGTCACGACCGAGACCGACCGCTACATCAGTTGGCCGGGCCAGGCCCTGGCCTACAAGATGGGCGAGCTGAAGATCCGGGAACTGCGCGGGCGGGCCGAGGAGGCCCTGGGCAGCGACTTCGATGTGCGCCACTTCCACGACGCCGTGCTGGCCAATGGTTCGGTGCCGCTGGACATTCTCGAAGAGCTGATCTCCGACTGGATCGAAGAGCAGCGTCAGTAGCCGCGTCCGGGCCGCGAGGGTGATCGACTTTCTGATCTGGCTCGAAGAGACCCGCCCGTCGACCTGGATGCGGGAGTCGGGTGGGGCGTTCTTCTCGAGCCTCGTCTTCCACTCGATCGGGATGGCCTTCGTGGCCGGCATCCACGTGGTGACGGACCTCCGCATCCTGGGCGTCGCGCCGGGCGTGCCCCGGTCACTCATGCGGCGCTACCTGCCGGTGCTGTGGGCGAGCCTCCTGGTGGTCACGTTGTCCGGACTCGCGCTGCTCCTGGCGTACCCCGCCAAGGCGCTGACCAACCCGGTCTTCTACTTCAAACTGGCGGCGATCGCCGCGGCGCTCTGGATCATGAAAGCGGTGATGCGCGGCGTGCTGGGGGACTCACGCCACGACCCGTTGCCGGCGCCGCGAAAGGAGAAGGTGCTGGCGGCGGTATCGCTCGTGCTCTGGGTCTCCGTGATCACTTCCGGCCGCTTTCTCGCCTACACCGCGAAGGTCATGTTGGCCTCGCACCTGCTGTACTGAGACGGGAACGGGCAAAGGCCATGGAAGACCTGCTGTACTCGATCGGCCAGGAGAGCGGCATCTACAGCTTCATGCACACCTCCTGGGGCTGGCCGACGGTGGAGTCTCTCCACTTCCTGGGTCTCTCCCTGCTGATCGGCTGCATCGGGCTGTGGGACCTCCGCCTGCTCGGGGTCGCCCGGGGCGTGCCGATGGACGCGCTGCACCGGCTCGTACCGTGGGGCGTCGGCGGCTACGCCCTGAACCTGTGCACCGGCTTCCTGTTCGTGGTCAGCGCTCCGAACCAGTATCTCTACAACCCGGCGTTCCAGATCAAGGTGTCGCTGATGGCGATCGCCGGCCTGAACATCCTCGTCTTCTACCGGTTCGCGTTCCGGCCCGTGCGGGCGGCCGCGGCCGGGTCGCCGGCGCCCGTGAGCGCCCGCACCGCGGCGGCGATCTCACTGGCCTGCTGGATCGGCGTCATCGTCTGCGGCCGACTGATCACCTACTTCCGGCCGCCCTACCACTGGTGCTTCTGGTGCTAGTCGGGCGGCTCGTCGATGAAGCGGAACGGCGGTCGATCCGCAGGGTCGCCTTCTTCGACGGGCGCCCGCTCTTCCGGTTCGGCCGGCGCCTCTGAGACGGCCGGGATGCCGGGCCGGGCGGCGAGCTCGGCCTCGACTTGCTCGATCAACTCTTCCGCGGTTTGCTGCTGATCGAGACCCGCGGCGGCGAGTTCCGCGTCGATCAGGGCCAGCAGTTCGTCGGTCGTCAGGTCGTCGAGGTTCTGCAGTTCGCTGCCGGTGGGAGCCGGCGACACGGGAGAGGTCGCGGCAGGCTGTGCGCCTGATGTGGCCTCGACGGCGACGTCGACCACCGGAGCGGCAACCGGGCGAGGCGTTGTCGGTGATCCCGGAACCGGCGACTCACCGATCAGAACGCCGGTCGCCGATGGCGGCAGGGTGCCGGAGCCGAGACCGACCTCGATGAGCCCTTCCGACTGGCGTACCTGGTAGGACGGCAGGGCCGCCCGCAGGTCGACGACCACGCGCAGGAAGTCGCCGTGCTCGCCGGTACGCACCTCGAACGCCGAGCTGCTCTGTGGCGGTCTCGGCAGCTCGGCGGCGGACCGGTCGATTCCGAAGAGGTCGATCACCACGCGCGGTGGGCTGGCCAAGGGGAAGTGACGCACGGCCTGCGGATCCGCGGAAACGTCCAGCCGCAGTACCTCGCCGTCCAGCCTGGCCGACGTGAGCCGGTTCGGCTGGGCCGCGACGGCCGAGCTCAGGAGCGCGGAGACAAGAAGGATGAGAACTCTCATGATGGGTCGTACGGGACGGCACTCTAGCACCCGATTGCCCTGGGATCCGTGCGATAGCGTGCGCCTCAGCCATGCGCCGCTTCTCGCCTGCCGCTCTGGTCGTCCCGGTCTTCCTTGCTGCCGGGGCGGTTCCGGCACAGGAGACACACCCGTTCTCGGTCCACGACATGCTGGCGATGGAGCGGCTCTCCGACCCGCAGATGTCGCCGGACGGCTCGGCGGTTGCCTTCACGGTCCGGACAACGGATCTCGAGGCGAATCGCGGGCGGACGGACATCTGGATCGCGCCCCTGGACGGCTCGGAACCCCGCCGGCTCACCACGAACGAGGCGGCCGACTTTCATCCCCGGTGGGCGCCGGACGGCGGTGGCCTGTTCTTCCTGTCGACCCGCTCCGGCAGCTCCCAGGTGTGGCGCCTGCCCGTGTCCGGCGGCGAACCGCACCAGGTGACCGACCTGCCGCTCGACGCGGGCAACCTGGTCGTATCGCCGGACGGCCGCAGGATCGCCCTCACGATGGATGTGTTCGTTGAGTGCGAAACGCTGGACTGCACGGCGGCACGGCTCGAGGAGCGTGCGGCCGGGAAGACCACAGGCGTGGTCTACGACGACCTCTTCGTGCGCCATTGGGATGTCTGGAAGGACGGTCGGCGGTCGCACGTCTTCGTCCTGGAACTCGACGATTCGGGCGCTGCTGCCGGAGAGCCGGTCGACCTGATGCGGGGGCTCGACCAGGACGCGCCGCCGAAGCCCTTCGGCGGCGCGGAGGAGATCGCCTTCGGGCATGGCGGCGACGCGGTCATCTTCGCCTCGCGGCTCGGCGGTACCGGGGAAGCCTGGTCGACGAACTTCGATCTCTATCTGGCTCCCGCGGACAGGAGCGCTCCTCCGGCCAATCTCACCGCCTCCAATCCGGCCTGGGACAGCCACCCCGTGCTGGCGCCGGACGGCGACACCCTGGCCTGGCTTGCGATGGAGCGGCCAGGCTACGAGTCCGACCGGTTCCATGTCCGGCTGGCTCGCGTCAACGCTGCCCGGCTCGAGGACGAGCGGGCGCTGACCGCCGAATGGGACCGCTCCGTGTCGGGCCTCGTCTTCTCGGCCGACGGCGGGACGCTCTACGTCACCGCGGCCGACGTCGGCCAGCGGAGCCTGTTCGCCGTCGACGTGGCCGGCGGTGGGGTGACGCGGCTGCACGGCGAGGGCTCGATCGCCGGTCTGGCGGTGTCGGGGGACCGGCTCGTGACCCTTCACAACAACCTGGCCGGCCCGTCGGAGCTCTACGTGAGCGCACCGGACGGCAGCGGCCGGAAACCGCTCACCGCGGTCAACGCGGAGCAACGGGCTGCGGCTCGGGTGGGCAGCTACGAGCAGTTCGCCTTCGCCGGCTGGAACGGCGAGACGGTGCACGGCTACCTGGTGCGGCCGGTCGACTTCGACCCCGACCGCCGCTATCCGGTCGCTTTCCTGATCCACGGCGGGCCGCAGGGTTCCTTCGGCAACAGCTTCCACTACCGCTGGAACCCGCAGGCCTATGCCGGTGCCGGCTACGCGGCGGTGATGATCGACTTCCACGGCTCGGTCGGATATGGCCAGGACTTCACCGATTCGATCCGCGGCGACTGGGGCGGCAAGCCACTCGAGGACCTGAAGAAGGGTCTCGCCGCGGCCCTCGACCGCTACCCGTTCCTGGACGGCGACCGGGTGTGCGCCCTGGGCGCTTCGTACGGCGGCTACATGGTGAACTGGATCGCGGGCGCCTGGCCGGACCGGTTCCGCTGCCTGGTCAATCACGACGGCGTGTTCGACCTACGCTCGATGTACTACACGACGGAGGAACTGTGGTTCGTCGAGTGGGATCACCTCGGGAGCTATTTCGCCAACGCGGACGGCTACGAGCGCCACAACCCGGCCATGCTGGTCGACCGCTGGCAGACCCCGATGCTGGTGATCCACGGCGCGCTCGACTTCCGCGTTCCGGAAACCCAAGGGCTGGCTGCCTTCACGGCGCTCAAGCGCCGGGGCGTGCCCGCCCGGTTGCTCTACTACCCGGACGAGAACCACTGGGTGCTCAATCCGGCGAACAGCGTTCAATGGCACGAGGAGGTGCTGGGATGGCTCGCACGCTGGCTCGAACCGTGACGCAGCCCGGGACTTGGGGACGGAAGGGAGCGACCGTAGTGGTCGTCCTGCTGGCTGTGTTGGCGGTCTCGCTGCCGCCGGCAGCGGCCCAGACCGTGGACGAGCCGGGCACCTACAAGGGCCGGAAGATCGCCGATGTCATGTCGTTCCGCGGCGCCGGATGGCTTGAGCGGGCGACGCGCATCGAAGAGGAGAACCCCGACGCGCTGATCGCGGCCCTGCCGATCGATAAGGGCATGCTGGTCGTCGACATCGGCTGCGGCTCGGGCTACCACGCACGCCGCCTGGCGGCGGCGGTCGGCCCCGAGGGCACGGTCCTGTGCAACGACATTCAGCCGCAGATGCTGCGGATCGCATCGGAACTCGCGGCCCGCGAGGGCATCACGAACATCAGCACGGTGCTCGGCACCGAAGACGATCCGAACCTGCCGGAGGGCGAAGTCGACCTGATGCTCATCGTCGACGTGTACCACGAGTTCTCCCAGCCCGAACCGATGCTCCATGCGATGCGGGAGGCGCTCGCGCCCGACGGCGTCATCGCCCTCGTCGAGTTCCGCCTGGAGGGCCGCAGCGCGGCCCACATCAAGCTCGACCACCGGATGTCGATCGAGCAGGTGATGAAGGAGTGGATCCCGGCCGGCTACGAGCTGGTCGAACGGATCGACTCGCTGCCGACCCAGCATCTGTTCCTGTTCCGCGCCGCCCGCTAGGGCTCAACGGCTCCTCGGCATCGCCGCCGACACGGACTCGCGCCAGGCGCGGAGCCGGCCACGCAGTTCGGCGGCCCTCGCGGACTGCTCGGTCGCGAGGTCACGCTGCTCGCCCGCATCGTTCTCCAGGTCGAAGAGTTGCACCGTGCCGTTCTCGAAGTACTCCAGCAACTTCCACGCGCCGTCGCGTATCGCGCCGCCGGGGCTCTGCATCCCGTGATTGCTGTAGTGGGGGAAGTGCCAGTAGATCGGTCCGCGCTCGAAGTCCTCGCCCTTGACCGCCGCGGCGAAGCTCATGCCGTCGACATGCTGGTCGGGCCGGGGCGGCAGGCCGGCCATCTCCAGCAGCGTGGGATAGAAGTCGGGACTGATCACGGGCTCGTCGTGGACCGCGCCGGTCTGGCCCGCGCCCGGCCATCGCACGATCAGGGGCACCCGGATCCCGCCTTCGTACAGCCAGCCCTTGGCGCCGCGCAGGGGCAGGTTCGATGTGGAGTAGGCGACGTCAAGCAGGTCGGGGGGCACCTTCCTCGCGGGATTGCCGAGGTTCGCCGCGGACATCCCTCCGTTGTCCGAGTAGAAGACGACGATCGTGTTCCCGGTCAGCCCCAGCCGATCGAGTGTGCTCTGCACCCGCCCCAGGCTGTCGTCGACGGCGGTGACCATCGCCGCGAACTCGACGTTGTCCTGGTGCTGCTTGATCTTGACGGTGTCCTGGGGCAGTACGCCGTGCTCCTGATGCGAGGGCTGTTCCAGCAGGGCATTCAGTTGTGTGCGCGAGAGCGGCTCGAGATCGTCGGGATTGCCCTCCAGGAGAAACGCTGGCCCGGCTGGAGGCTCCAGTCTTGTCGCCTTCTCGCGGTACCCCAGGACCAGGTCCGGGCGTCCCTCGATCGGGTCGTGCACGGCGAAGTGCGACAGGTAGAGGAAGAAGGGGCCGTCCTGGCTCTCTTCGATGAACTCGACGGCGAAGTCGGTCAGGCGGTCGGTGAGGTACTCGTCTTCCTCGCCTTCGGCGACCAGGCCGGCCATCAGGTACGGCGGGAAGTACCCGCCGCGAGGGGTCGAGCCGGGGAAGTCGGGCTTCTGTACATCGAAGCCCTGGTTGAGCGGGCCTGCCTCGCCGCCGCCGAGGTGCCACTTGCCGAAGATCGCGGTGCTGTAGCCGTGTTCCCTGAACGCTTCGGCGAGCGTGACTTCGTCCAGCGGCAGGGCCGCCAGCTTCTCGGCGCTCAGCAGCCGTTCAAAGGCGTGCTCCCTTCGGCCCGGCAACCAGTCCGTCAGGCGCAGTCTTGCCGGGTACTTGCCGGTCAGGAGGGAGGCGCGCGTAGGCGAACAGACGTGCGTCGCCGCATACGCATTGGTGAAGCGCACGCCCTGCTCGGCGAGGGCGTCGATGTGCGGCGTCTCGTAGAACGTGCTGCCGAAGACGCCGACATCGCGCCAGCCCATGTCGTCGACCAGGAAGAAGACGATGTTGGGCGGTCGCTCCGCTGCGGCCGCGGCTTCCGTCGAGGACGCCGGAGCATCCGGTTCCGCCGCGCAAGCTCCCAGCGTCGCCGCAACGCCTAGCGCGACGAGGCACGCGGCGAGCGGGCGGCGCGTCACAGGTTGTCCAGGACTTCGGCGCAGCGCCGTGCGAAGTAGGTCAGGATCATGTCCGCCCCCGCGCGCCGGATGGCGGTCAGCGTTTCCAGCATCAGCGCATCGCCATCCATCCAGCCGTTGGCGGCGACCGCCTGGATCATCGCGTACTCGCCGCTCACCTGGTAGGCGGCGACCGGCAGGTCGACCGCCTCGCGGACCGCGCGGATCACGTCGAGGTAGGCGAGGGCGGGCTTCACCATGACGATGTCGGCGCCTTCCTCGACGTCGAGCCGCGCCTCGCGCACCGCCTCGCGGACGTTCGCGGGGTCCATCTGGTACGTCTTCTTGTCGCCCGCGCGGGGCGCCGAGTCGAGGGCGTCGCGGAACGGGCCGTAGAAGTGCGAGGCGTACTTGGAGGTGTAGCTGAGGATCCCGACCTGGTCGTGGCCGGCGGCGTCGAGGGCGGTGCGGATCGCCCGCACCCGGCCGTCCATCATGTCGGAGGGGGCGATGACGTCGGCCCCGGCGTCGGCCTGGGAGACCGCGGTGGCGGCGAGGATCTCGAGCGTCGGGTCGTTCACGATCTCGCCGTCCTCGACCAGGCCGTCGTGGCCGTCGCTCGAGTACGGGTCCATCGCTACGTCGGTGATGACGAGCACGTCCGGCAACGCAGACTTGAGTTCACGCACGGCGCGCTGGACCAGGCCATCGGGGTCCAGGGCGCCGCTGGCGGTGCGGTCCTTCAGTTCGTCGTCCACGGCCGGGAACAGCGCCACGGCCGGCACGCCGAGCGCGTGCGCGGCACGGCTCTCGGCGACCAGACGGTCGATGCTCAGCCGCGCCTGACCCGGCATCGAGTCGATCGGTTCGGCCTCGTCTCTGCCCTCCATGACGAACAGCGGGTAGATCAGCCGATCCGGTCCGAGGTCGGTCTCGCGGATCAGTGATCGGATCGCCGCCGAGCGGCGGTTGCGCCGGGGACGAATGGGCATCGGCTGCATGGCCGGGGGATTCTACGTGCCTTCGGCGGCAGCGGGTCACAGGACCCGCGCACCCAGTGCGGCCGGTTCCATCCGACTCCTATACTTGCGCGGATGGGTCTTCAGGAGATCTGTACCGGCGTATGGTCCGCCGAGCATCGTCAGAAGTTCGGGTTGGGTTTCGTGGTGCCGTGCCGGATGACCGTCGTGCGGCTGGCCTCAGGCGGCCTTTGGGTTCACTCGGCGGGACCGATGGACGAGGCGTTGGCGGCCGAGATCGGCGAGCTGGGTCGAGTGGATTACCTCGTTGCGCCGAACCTGTTCCATCACCTGCACCTGCCGGCGGCGGTCGAGCGATTCCCGGAGGCTGAGGTTCACGCGGCGCCGGGACTCGAAAGGAAGCGCCCCGATGTGACGTTCGCCGGTGCGCTGGGCGTCGCCGCGCCCTGGGGCGACGAGCTCCAGCCGATCCCCATAGAGGGCATGCCGACGTTCAGGGAGGTCGTCTTCGTCCATCGTCCGAGCGGTTCGCTGCTGGTTGCGGATCTCCTCTTCAACCTCAGGCGGCGGCTGGGGCCGGCCGTCATGACCTATCTGCGGCTCACCGGGGCCTATGGCGGCGTGGCGCAGAGCCGGGTCTTCCGACTGGCGGTGCGGGACCGGCCCGCGGCCGCGGCAAGCTGTCTCCGCATGCTCTGTTGTCCGTTCGACCGCCTCGTTCCCTGCCACGGGGAGATCGTCGAGCACGGTGCGAAACGGGAGGTCGAGAAAGCCCTTTCCTGGCTCCTTCGGGACCTGGAGCGACCGCCCGATGCGCAGTCGGTCAACGCAGCGGTACCCGAGGTCTGATTCCGGCTCATGTCACTCCCACTGGCGGATCTGCGGGTCCTCGACCTGACGATTGCCCGCGCCGGGCCGACCGCGGTGCGGCAACTCGCCGACTGGGGCGCCGACGTGGTGCGGATCGAGCGCCCGCCGGCGCCCGGCAAGGACATCGGCATCTCCCGCCGGCTGGGCCACGACTACCAGAACCTCCACCGCAACAAGCGCTGCCTGACGCTGGACCTGAAGAAGGACGGAGGCCGCGACGTGCTGCTGCGCCTGGCCCGCGACGCGGACGTGCTGGTCGAGAACTACCGCGCCGACGTGAAGCACCGGCTCGGCTTCGACTACGAGACGGTGCGGGCGGTCAACCCGCGGATCGTGTACGCCAGCGTGTCCGGCTTCGGCCAGACGGGTCCGTACCGGGAGCGGGGCGGCGTCGACCAGATCGCCCAGGGCCTGGGCGGGCTGATGTCGGTCACGGGGCTGCCCGGTCAGGGCCCGGTGAGGGTCGGCACGGCGATCTCGGACCTGGCGGCCGGGCTCTATCTCGCCTTCGGCATCATGGCCGCCCTCCGCGAGCGCGAGCGCTCGGGCGAAGGGCAGTGGGTCACGACCTCGCTGCTCGAGGCGATGATCGGCATGCTCGACTTTCAGGCCGCGCGCTACCTGGTGGAGGGCGAAGTCCCCGGTCAGCAGGGCAACCACCACCCGACGATCGCGCCCATGGGGGCCTTCCCGGCGGCTGACGGCTGGGTCAACATCGCAGCGACGAGTGACAAGCACTTCCGCGGCATGTGCCAGGCTCTCGGCGGCGAGGAACTTCTCGAGCGACGGGAGTACGGGGATTCCGCCGGCCGCGTCGCCAACCGCGCTCGGCTCGAGGAGGAGGTCGCCGAGCTGACGCGGCGCTTCGAGGTGGAGGAGATCGTCCGGCGCCTGAACAACAGCGGCCTGCCGTGCGGCCCGGTCTACGACCTGGGCCAGACCTTCGCCGACCCCCAGGTCCAGCACTCCGGTATCGCCGTGCCGCTGGAGCACCCGGAGCTCGGTCCGGTGCGGCTCGTGGGCCAGCCGGTCCAGCTCCGGCGGACGCCTTTCGAGCTGAGGAGACGGGCGCCCGGTCTGGGCGAGCACAGCGACGAGATCCTCGCCGAGGCGGGGCTGAAGAACACCGAGATCGAGGCCCTACGGGCCGCGGGGGTCATCACGTGAACGCGATCGAACTGCCGACGACGAAGATCAGGGCGAGGATCGAGGACGGCGTCGGCTGGCTCACCTACAACAACCCGGAGCGGCGCAACGCGCTCTCGTTCGAGATGCAGGTCGCGCAGGCGGAGGTCCTGCGCCGGTTCCAGGAAGACGACGCGGTGCGGGTCGTCGTGCTGCGTGGAGCGGGCGACCGGGCGTTCGTCTCCGGTGCCGACATCTCCGAGTTCGAGAAGCTGCGGACGACGGTCGAGGCGCGCGAGCGCTACGACCAGGCCGGCCGTGAGACCGGCCGGGCCTTCGCCGCTCTGGAGAAGCCGCTGATCGCGATGATCCGCGGCTACTGCCTCGGCGGCGGTCTGGCAACGGCGCTCAACGCGGACCTGCGCATCGCCTCGGAAGACTCGCTGTTCGGGATTCCGGCCGGCCGCCTGGGCGTGGGCTACGGCTTCGCCGGGATCAAGGTGCTGGTCGATCTCGTCGGGCCGTCCCGCACCAGCGAGATCCTGCTGACGGCGCGGCGGATAGGCGCCGCCGAGGCTCTGCACATGGGGCTGATCGACCGGGTGACCGCCGTCGATGACCTCGAGGACACGGTCCGCGATCTGGCCGGCAGGATGGCGGCCAACGCCCCGCTGACGCTCCGCGCCGCCAAGTTCGCGATCAAGCAGGCCACGAAGGACCCGGAACGCCGCGACCTGGACCGGGTCAAGCAACTCGTCGAGGCCTGCTTCCGCTCCGAGGACTACGTCGAGGGTCGGAAGGCCTTCCTCGAGAAGCGGTCGCCGCGGTTCCGGGGGCGGTGACGGCGCCGCTGCTCGAACTCGCCGGCGTCACCGTCCTGCGCGGCGACCGGCGGGCGCTCGACGGCGTGACGCTGACCATCCCGCGCGGGCGGAACACGGCCGTTCTCGGTCCGAACGGCGCCGGCAAGTCGACTCTGTTGCGGATGTTGAACGGCGAGTTCTTTCCGCTTCGCCGGCCCGGCGTGCGAATGCGGCTGCTGGGCCGGGATCGCTGGAACGTGTTCGACGTGCGCCGGCAGCTCGGGGTCGTGTCGCACGAGCTACAGGCGACGCATCATGGCTGGCTCTCGGGTCTGGACGTGGTGTGTTCCGGCTTCTTCGCCAGCGTCGGCGTCTACCGGCACCAGGGGTTGACGGACGCGCAGCGGCGCAGGGCCGAAGCGGCGGCAGGGAGCCAGGGCGCCGGCGACCTGCTGGAGCGGCGCTTCGACACGCTGTCATCCGGTGAGCAGCGTCGCCTGCTACTGGCGCGGGCGCTGGTCCACGAGCCGCACACCCTGCTGCTCGACGAGCCGGCGACCGGCCTCGATCTGCAAGCGGCCTTCGGACTGATGCGGCGGCTACGGGCCTTGGCTGCCGGGGGAACGACGTTGATCATCGTCACCCATCACGTGGACCAGATCCCGCCTGAAGTCGAGCGGGTCGTGCTGCTCAAGGCCGGTCGCGTGTTCGCGGACGGACCGAAGGACGAAGTCCTGGCGAGTGAGACACTCTCCGAGTTGTTCGAGGTCCCCGTGCAGTTGGTCGAGCGGGAGGGCTACTTCCAGGTACTTCCCGCGCGGTTGCAGTAGAGAAGCAAGCCTCCGGCCACGTTACGATGCCGGGGAATGCTCCCCCTGCGACTGCTCTCTCTCGCAACCGCCGCGGCGCTACTAGCCCTGACCGGCCCGCTTGCCGCGGCCGACAGCCCGGGCTGCTCCTCTAGCGCCCGCCTCGCATCGACCGCTACGCCGGGCACCAGCATCGACCTGGAGCTCGCCCACGATGGCCTGGTCCGCGGCTATCGCCTCCACTTGCCCTCCCGCTATGACGGGGCCTCCCCGGCGCCGCTCTGGCTGCACGTACACGGCTACACAGGCAGCGCCCGACACAGCGACGGCTGGACGGGGCTCTCCGAGCTCTCGGACCGCGAGGGTTTCGTACTCGTGTTCCCCCAGGGAACGTCGTTCGAGGCATCGCTCGGTGACGCGGCGAGGGGCCGGAGGGCCACGATCACGTCGTGGAACGACCTGGCCTGCAGCGCGCCGCTCCAGCCGGAAGCGCCGGCCTGCCGCGACGACGCGGACCCGTATCCCTGCCCGCCGGAGTGCGGGACCTGCGGGCCGTGCAACTGGTGCTCGTGCCACGACGATGTCGGCTACATCGCGGCGCTGATCGACCACCTCGCGGCCGAACTCTGCATCGACGCGGACCGCGTCTTCGCCTCCGGCTACAGCAACGGCGGCATGTTCGTGCATCGTCTCGGCTGCGCCCTGGGCGACCGCCTGGCCGCGGTCGCCCCGATGCACGGCTACCTGGCCCGCGGCTTCAATTGCGCGGCTGAAGCGCCCGGCCCGTCGATGCTGCTGATCGGCGGCACGACCGACCGTACGGTGCCGATCGACGGCTCGTACGCCAGCGACGGCTACATCTACACGTCGCAGCGCGGCGTGGCGCCGAAGTGGGCCGAGTCGCAGTCCTGCTCCGCCGACCCGGTCGCGGTGGAGACGCCTTGGGACGGCCGGCGAGAGCTGAGCTGCGTCGAGTATCCCGGCTGCGCCGGCGGCCGCGCCGTCCGCAGTTGCTCCTGGGACGGTGCCCACCTCTGGCCGCGCGACGACGCCGGCAACTTCGGTGGCGAACTGCTTTGGGACTTCTTCAGGGAGGCGGAGCGCTAAGCCGCAATCGCCTCCAGGCGGCCGGGCTCGATTCCCAGCCGCTCGCCGGCGGCGACGATCTGGCGCCAGGACTCGGCGTCGACCGGGATCGCTTCGGCGCGTTCGATCCGGCTGGCCCGCTCCGGGTCGCCGGGTACGAGCACCGGCTCGTTCGGGTCGGCGGCAGGCGACGCCTTGACGTGGGCGACCAGGGCGGCGAGTTCGTGCTCCATCGCTGAACGAGGGATCAACCGGTCCGGATCGAACACGATCATGAACATGTTGTTGCAGATCGTGCCCTCCATTTCGTGCTCGGGCTGGGCGGTGCGGCCGCCGCTCATCATGCCGCCGAGGAGTTCGCAGAAGACTGCGAGGCCGTAGCCTTTGTGATCGCCGAAGGAGGTCAGCGCGCCGGCAGGCTGCCGGAAGAGCACGCCCGGGTCGCGGGTCTTGTGGCCCCGATGGTCGATCAGGGAGCCCTCCGGCGCCTCCTCGCCCGTGTTGTGGGCCACCCGCGCCTTGCCGTGGGCGATCCGGCTGGTCGCCATGTCGAGAAGAACCGGCGGCTGCCTCTCGCTGCCGGGCAGCGAGAGGCAGATCGGATTCGTCGAGTAGCGGGCGTCGGTACCCCGGTAGGGGGCTACGAGGGCCTGGTGGCCGACCACGTTGACGAAGTGGAGCGAGGCGAGACCGGCGTCGGCCACCTGCTCGCCGTAGGTGCCGATCCGGCCCAGGTGGTGGCAGTAGCGGACCGGCGCCAGGACGACGCCGGTGCTCCGGCAGCGTTCGATCGCCGCCGCCGTCGCCTGGCGGCCGACGACCTGGCCGTAGCCCATGCCGCCGTCGAACATCATGATGGCGCCGTCGTCGCGGACCAGCTCGACGTCCTGGTTCGGATTCAGGGTTCCGTTGCTGAGGCTCCGCTCGTAGGCGGGGAGCATGCCGACGCCGTGGCTGTCGTGGCCCGAGAGGTTCGCCAGCACGAGGTGGTCGGCAACGATGCGCGCTTCGTCGCCGTTGCTGCCGCTCGCCTCCAGGATCGTTGTCGCTACGTCTCGCAACGCCTGCGGTCGGATGTCGATCGGTTCCAAGGTCGCTCCTTCTCACCGTAGGGTCGGAAGCGGCGATCCTAGCGGGCTCACCCCGCCGCTTTCGGGGGCGGTAAGCTGCGCACCATGCTTCAAGCCTCATCCTCCTCGTCATCGTGGTACCGGTTCATCCCGTTCCTCCTGGCCTGTATGGCGATGCCGGGGTTCGCCCAGCCGGCGGCTGATTCGGGTTGGGTCGACCTGACCGCCGGCGGCCTCGAGCAGGGGTGGCGGCAACTGGGCGGAGCGGCGGAGTACGTCCTCGACGGCGACACGATCGTCGGCACCGCGGTGATCGAGACGCCGAACTCCTTTCTCGCCACGACGGAGGAGTACGGGGACTTCGCTCTGCAGTTGGAGTTCAAGGTCGATGAAGGGCTGAACGCGGGCATCCAGATCCGCAGCCACAGCGACCCGGACTACTGGAACGGCATCGTGCACGGCTACCAGGTGGAGATCGATCCCAGTGAACGCGCCTGGAGCGGGGGCATCTACGACGAAGCGCGGCGCGGCTGGCTGTTTCCGCTGACCCTGAACCCGGCGGCGAGCCAGGCCTTTCGCCAGGGAGACTGGAACCACGTCTACGTTGAGGCGATCGGCTCGGAGATCCGCACCTGGCTGAACGACGTGCCGGCCACCTACTTGATCGACGAGATGACGCCGAGCGGCTTCATCGCCCTGCAGGTCCACTCGGTCGGACCGGAGCAGGGCGGACTGGAGGTCCGTTACCGGAATGTCCTGTTGCGCACCGAAGACCTGACGCCAAGCGGTCGGTCGTTTCCCTACGTCGTCGACACGCGGCCGAACGAGCTCTCGCAGGCCGAAGCGGCCCTGGGCTGGGAGCTGCTCTTCGACGGCGAGAGCACGGACGCCTGGCGCGGCGCCCACCGCCAGGAGTTTCCCGCGACCGGCTGGGAAGTGCGCGACGGAGAGCTGACGGTACTCGCCTCGGAACCCGACGGACCACGAGGCGGCGGGATCGTGACCCGGGAGACGTTCTCCGCGTTCGAGCTCCAGTTGGAGTTCCGGATGACGGAGGGCGCGAACAGCGGCATCAAGTACCTGGTCACCGAGGGCTACGACTCGGCTCCCGGTACGGCGATAGCGTTCGAGTACCAGATCCTCGACGACATGCGTCATGCCGATGCGGAAGCTGGACGCGACGGCAACCGGACGCTCGCCTCGCTCTACGATCTGCTGCCGGCCACCAAGACAGGGCGCTTCGTCCACGGACCGGGCCGCTACAACCACGCGCGGATCGTCGTCCGCGCCGACGGCACCGTGGAGCACTGGCTGAACCACCAGTTGGTCCTGGCGTTCGACCGGAACTCGGCGGAACTCGACGAGGCGATCGCCCTGAGCAAGTTCGCCGGCCGCGACGGGTTCGGCAAGTGGCCCGGGGGAAGGATCCTGTTGCAGGACCATGGCGACGAGGTTGCGTTCCGCAGCATCAAGGTGCGCCGCCTCGACGGCTCGGAGTAGGGCGCGGCGGCCTGCCGGCTTCGGCGGCGGGTAGGCGAGGAGGACACGCGGACACCGCGCCCCGCCGGCGCGTAGGATTCGGACGATGCGGGTGCGTCTTGCCTACGGTCGCGGCGGTCTCACGATCGACGTCCCGCGGGAGCGAACGACGGTCATCGAGCCGGTGCAGGCGCCGGCGCTGGACGATGCGGCCGCGGCTCTGACCGCGGCGCTGCGCCGACCGGTCGCGGGGCGGCCGTTGCGGGAACTGGCGAAGCAGGGACAGACCGTCGCGATCTCGGTGTGCGACGTCACCAGGGCACAGCCGCGCCGCGAGATGGTGGGCGCGGTTCTGGACGAGCTGGACGGTCTCATCCGGCCGGAGGACGTGGCGATCCTCATCGCCACCGGAACTCACCGCGCGAACACGCCGGCCGAACTCCAGGCGATGCTGGGCGACGACATCCTTGGCTCGTGCCGCGTGATCAATCACGACGCTCGGGACGATTCCTGGCTCGTCGACCTCGGTGAGACCGGCAACGGCGTCCCGACCCGGCTCTGCCGCCACTGGTTGGAGGCGGACCTCCGGATCACGACCGGTTTCGTCGAGCCCCACTTCTTCGCGGGGTTCTCGGGCGGCCCGAAGATGGTCGCCCCGGGGCTCGCAGGGCTCGACACGGTGCTCACCCTGCACGACGCCGCCCGCGTCGGCGATCCGCGATCGACCTGGGGAATCGTCGACGACAACCCGATGCACACGGACATCCGGGCGATCGCGGCGCGGCCCGAAGCTCGGCCGCACTTCAGCATGGACGTTCTGCTCGACCGGCAGCAGAGGATCACGCACGTCTTCGCGGGCGCGCTCTTCGAGATGCACCGGCGGGCCTGCGCAACCGCGAAGCCGATCGCCATGCGGGAGACCAGCCACCGGTTCGAGGTCGTGGTGACGACGAACTCCGGCTACCCGCTCGACCAGAACCTCTACCAGGCGGTCAAGGGGATGTCGGCGGCCGCGCAGGTGGTGGCCGACGGTGGAACGATCCTCTGCGCGGCCGAGTGCAGCGACGGCATTCCGGACCACGGCCGCTACGCCGAACTGCTCGGTCGCGGCGGCTCGCCCGAGGAGCTGCTCCAGCAGATCGAGGCCCGGAAGGAAGCCGAGCCGGACCAGTGGCAGGTCCAGGTCCAGGCGTTGATCCAGCGTCGCGCCCGGGTGCTGGTCAAGGCGGACGGGCTGAGCGGGGAGCAGCTTGCCGCCGCTCACTTCGAGCCGGCGCCGGACCTAGATGCCGCGCTCGCCGAGTGCGTGGCGGCCCGGCCCGACGCGCGCATCTGTGTGCTGCCCGAGGGTCCGCAGACGATTCCGTACGTGGAGGGCTGAAAGAGAAAGGACCTCCCCGTTGCCGGGGAGGCCCTGAGTCTTCGGCCACGGCCTCAGGCGCCGTGGCTTCTTCCGGAAGAGTTCAGCCTAGAAGCTGAACCGGCCTCCGATCTGCAACCGGCGCGGCCGCGTAAGGCCGTTCAGCGAGCCCGGGATTCCGAAGTCGTCGGGGACGTTGCCGTTCCGGATGTTGCGCTGATTGAAACCCACGTTGAAGCTGTGCTGGTCGAAAAGGTTGAACGCCTCGACGAAGACATCGAGCCGCATGTCGTTGCCGAAGCGGAAGAACTTGCCGACCCGCACGTCGACCGTCTGGATCGACTCGTTCCGCTCCGTGTTCCGGCCGACAACGAGGCCGTCCATCACCGCACGGTAGTCCGGGCAGTTCCAGCCAACCGAGCTGCAGTACCTGAAGTCGACACCGTTGTCGACCAGCGTGTACGGCCGGCCGGACTGGTAGTTCAGGATGCCCGAGACCTGGAAGTCGGCCGGCAACTGGATCATGCCGGTCACGACCAGCCGGTGCTCGACGTCGCGGTTCGACAGGCCCCAGTCGTAGTCCAGGTTGCCGGTGTCGGAGATCGTGACGCCGGTCGCCGAACGCTCGTTCGAGTCGGTGTCGCGATCCTTGCCCCAGGTGTAGTGGGCGTTGAACTGGTAACGGCCCGTGAAGCGGCGGTTCACCTTGAGGGTTACCGCCTGGTACTCGGAGTCGCCGCGCGACTGCCGGACCAGGATCTCGGCGCACTCGACGCCGTCGACCCCCGGGCATCCGCCGGTACGTCCGTTCCACATGGGCCGACCGTACTCGTCGTAGCCGGCGAAGACGCGGTTGAAGTCCGTGTTGCGCTGGAGGCCGGTTGCCTCCGCGTACACGGCGTCGATCCCGCCGCTCCAGCCGCCGCCGAGTTCCCGCTCCCAGCCAAGGCTCGCGCGCAGCGTCTGGGCGTCATCGAACTCGGGGTCGACGTACGAGATCGCGGGGATGATGCCCGGCGGTGGGTTCTCGTTGTTGATCGGCGTGCCGAGCGGCACATAGCCGTTCTCGCCGGGACCGACGGTGATCCGGCCGTAGTTCGGCGGCACGCCGTTGGCCTGGACCTGGTTGGCGAACAGAAGGGTCGGCGTGCGACCGAAGAAGAAGCCGATGCCGCCGCGGAGGACGGAGCGGCCCTCGTCCTGGGCCATGGCGAAGCCGAAGCGCGGCGCCAGGTTCTCGGTGTCCGGAATCTGGCGGCCGTCCGGATGCAGGTGATCCAGGCCGTCCGGGTTGTCCGTGGACGTGTACCGCAGCCCGTAGTTGAGCGTCAGGTTGTCCCGCTTCAGGCTGTCCTGGCCGTAGGCGGCGAGCGCGGTCTGCGTCTCGTCGTAGTTCGGGTACGTCGAATCGCCGAACCAGATTCGGGCCGCGCTCGCGTTGTTGGAGAGGAAGTCCTCCGGCGAGCGGAAGTCGTAGCGGCCGTCCCGGCTGCCGGCGAAGAGTTGGGCCAGGTCGTCCTTCGAGTAGTCGACGCCGAACTTCATGTCGTGGGCGCCGAACAGGTAGGAGAAGTCGTTCTTCACCTGGAGCTGCGATTCCTCGACGAAGATAGGCAGGAAGTCGAACTTGCCGACACTGGCGCCGTTCCAGCGGAAGCGAACCTGCGCTTCGATCGGCGTGCCGACCCGCAGGGACAGGCGGTCCAGGTTGTCGTCAGCCGTCTGGATCCGGAACTCGTTCACGCCGCGGCTGCCGACGACCGAGGTCATCGAGGCGATGATGGACAGGGTGTCCTCGGTCTTCAGCGATTCCTCATCCAGGAACTCGCTCGTCCGTTCGAAGTCCGTCCAGTTCGCGCGCAGAGTGATCAGGTTCGCGTCGCTGATCTGGTGGTCCAGCTTGCCGAACAGGATCTGGTTGCTCACGGAGCGCGTGAACAGGCCGGTGGCGGAACCGTCGGCGTTCCGATCGAAGCCGTCGACCAGGGCGGCGAAGGCGGGCTCGCTCTGGGCCCGCTGCATGATCAGGTCATAGACGCTGCCGCCGCGATTGGTCAGGAACCGGGTGAACGGGATGTCCTGGTCGCGCTGGTCGATACCGAAGTAGTAGTGAGTGCGATCCTGCTTGAACGGACCGCCGATCGAGACGCCGTAGTTCTGCGTGTCGAACGTGTCCACCGGCCGCGAACCGTCGCGGTCGTTGAAGTCGTCGAGCGGCGAGGACGGCAGGTCCTCGGCCAGACTGTCGTCGCGGAAGTAGTAGAAAGCCGACCCTCTGACCTCGTTGGTGCCGGACTTCGTGACGACGTTGACGAAGGCGCCGCCGTGCCGGCCGTACTCGGCCGAGAAGCCGTTGGTGATGACCTGGAACTGACGGACCGTGTCCTGGGCGATGATCAGGCCGTCGTTCTCGGTCGCCTCGCCGCCGCGGCCGTAGCCGAAGAAGGTGCTCTTGTTGTCCGCGCCGTCGACCGACAGGCCGCTGTACATGCCGCGCTGGCCGGCGATGGTCAGGAACCCGCGGGACGTGTCGCGCTGAACGCCCGGCGTGAGAATCGCGAAGTCCGTGAAATCGCGGCCCACGGTGGGCAGGCTCTCGATCGCCACCTCATCGATGTAGTTGGCGGCGCCCGAGCGGCTGACCTCGATGATCGGCGCTTCGGAGGTGACCGTGATCACCTCGGAGGTCGACTCGATCTCGAGCGTCAGGTTGACGTCCTTGATCTGGCCGACAAGCACGGAGACGTCGGATTGCTGCGTCGTCTGCATGCCGGAGAGCTCGGCCGTCACCGAGTAGGTGCCGACCTGCAGCGCCTTGGCGCTGTAGAAGCCGTTGGCGTCCGAGATGACAGCGCGGGCGATGCCGGTGTCCTGGTTGGTGACGGTCACCGTGGCGCCGGGAATGGCGCCGCCCTCGACATCCGAGATGTAGCCCTGGACGGTGCCGGTGATGGTCTGGCCGAAGCCGGCGCCGCCGATCAGGAAGGCGCAGGCCGTTGCCAGGAGGATCGCAAGAAGACGTGCCCGGGGGCGGGTCGACTGCATGGTTGGGTTTCTCCTCTGTGTCTGAGTAGGCGCCGTCGAACTCAACACGAATTCACCGGCGTGCTGTTCACGCGTGGAAGGTTTCTCGATTGTCCGGGTGGGTGGCGGTGGTGGGGCGCTCGCGCGCAATGCCACGGACCGGGTACGACTATAGAGATCGCTTCGCCCTCCGTCAAAGGACAGTGGCCCCGCTTCAAGATGTTGAATCGGACGGCAGGGGCAGCTCGGTGGCCCCGGTCAGGTACTCGTCGATCCGGGCGGCCGCGCCGCGGCCCTCGTTGATCGCCCAGACGATCAGGCTCTGGCCGCGGCGGCAATCGCCGGCGGCGAACACGCCGTCGGCCGAGGTCTCGTACCGGCCCGGATCGGCGGCGAAGTTGCTGCGCTCGTCCGTTGCCAGCCCCAACTGCTCACCGAGCGTGGCCTCCGGCCCGAGGAAGCCCATCGCCAGTAGCACGAGCTCGGCCTCGAAGGTCTCCTCGGTGCCCGGCACCTCCTCCATCGTGAAACGGCCGGCGCCGTCCCGCTGCCAGGCGACGCGGATCGTTTCGATACCGGCGACACCGCCGGCGCCGTCGTCGACGAAGCGCTTGGAGAGAACCGAAAAGACTCGCGGGTCGGCGCCGAACCTGGCCGACGCCTCGGCGTGCGCGTACTCGACCCGGAAGATGCGCGGCCATTCCGGCCAGGGGTTGTCGGGCGCCCGGTCGTCCGGCGGCCGGTCAAGCAGTTCGAAGTTGACCAGTGAAGCGCAGCCGTGCCGGACCGCGGTCGCGATGCAGTCGGCGCCGGTGTCGCCGCCGCCGATCACGATGACGTTCCTGCCTTCGGCGTGAATCGGCGCCACGATTGGCTGGGCGCCCTCCCCGCCGTCGCTGGGAAGATCGGCGTCGAGCAGTGCCCTCGTGTGCTCGGTCAGGAAGTCCATCGCGAAGTGGACGCCCGAGAGTTCACGGCCCGGGATGGGCAGATCGCGGGGCTCGGTGGCGCCGCAGGCGAGCAGGATCGCGTCGTGGTCGCGCCGCAGATCGCCGACATCGACGTTCACGCCGACGTGGGCGCCTGTCACGAACTCGATCCCCTCAGCCCGCATCAGGTCGATCCGCCGGTCGACGACCAGGCGCTTGTCGAGCTTCATGTTCGGGATGCCGTACATCAGGAGGCCGCCGATACGGTCTTCGCGTTCGAAGACGGTCACCGAATGGCCGACACTGTTCAACTGCGCCGCCGCGGCGAGTCCCGCGGGTCCCGACCCGACGACCGCCACCTTCCTGCCGGTCCGCTTCGCCGGTGGGCGGGGAACGATCCAGCCCTCCTCGAAGCCGCGGTCGACGATCGCGTTCTCGATGTTCTTGATCGTCACCGCCGGGTCGGTGATTCCGAGCACGCACGCGCCTTCGCAGGGCGCCGGGCAGACGCGACCGGTGAACTCCGGGAAGTTGTTCGTCTGCTCGAGGCGCCGGAGCGCCTCGCGCCAGCGGCCCTGGTAGACGAGGTCGTTCCACTCCGGGATCAGGTTGTCGATCGGGCAGCCTTCATTGGACTGGCAGAACGGCACGCCGCAGTCCATGCAGCGGGCGCCCTGGGTGGCCAGGTGCTCCTCCGGCACCGGCTGCAGGAACTCGCCGTAGTGACTTAGCCGGATCAACGGATCCTGGTAGGGAACCGCGACGCGCGCGTACTCCTTGAAGCCGGTGTCCTTGCCCATGCTCCGCCTGTCCGCGTCAGTCCGCCGACCTCAGGCCGCGGCTTCGGCCTTCGGGATCGTCTGGTCTTCCGGCGTCCGCTCCTCGGCCTCGCTCTCGGCCAGGAGGACGCGCCGGTAGTCATGGGGCATGACCTGGGTGAACTGACCCACGGCTTCGCTCCAGCGCTCGAGCAGCCGGCGCGCCACCGTCGAGCCGGTGGAGCGGACATGCCGCGCGACGAGTTGCCGGAGTTCGCTCCGGTACTCGCCGCCGACGGGCTCGAGCCCCACCATCTCGAAGTTGCAGTTGTGGGCCAGTTCCTTGTCCGGATCGAAGACCCAGGCAATGCCGCCGCTCATGCCGGCCGCGAAGTTGCGCCCGGTCGGTCCCAGGATCACCGCGCGGCCGCCGGTCATGTACTCGCAGCCGTGGTCGCCGATTCCCTCGATCACCGCGTGGGCGCCCGAGTTGCGGACGCAGAAGCGCTCCGCCGCGCGGCCGCGGAAGAACGCTTCGCCGCCGGTGGCTCCGTAGAGCGCGACGTTGCCGATCAGGACGTTCTCCTCGGCGACGAATCGGGACCGGCGCGGCGGGTAGAGGATGAGCCTTCCGCCCGACAGCCCCTTGCCGACGTAGTCGTTGCCGTCGCCCTCGAGTTCGATCGTGATGCCCGGCGCGAGGAAGGCGCCGAGGCTCTGGCCCGCGCTGCCGGTCAGCGAGATGTGGATCGTGTCGTCGGCCAGACCGTGCTCGCCGCGCGCCTTCATCAGTTCGTGGCTCAGCATGGTGCCGACGGTGCGTTGAGTGTTCTCGATGGGCAGCTCGATCCGTACGCGGGAACCGCGTTCCAGCGCCGGCCGCGCGCGGTCGATCAACTCGTTGTCGAGCGCGTACTCGAGCGCATGATCCTGTTCGATCGTCTGCACGACCTCGACGCCTTCGTGCCTGCGCACCGCGGGCTGCAGCACGGCGGAGAGGTCGAGGCCCTCGGTCTTCTCGTTGCGGACCGCGAGTTCGGGCAGGAACAGGTCCGTCCGGCCGACCAGCTCCCGCATCGTCGCCACGCCGAGGCTCGCCATGAGCCGCCGCGTTTCCTCGGCGACGAGAAAGAGGTAGTTGACGACCTCCTCCGGCGTGCCCTCGAACTTGGCGCGCAGCTCCGGATCCTGGGTGGCGATGCCGACCGGGCACGTGTTCAGGTGGCACTTGCGCATCATGATGCAGCCGATCGTGATCAGCGGCGCGGTGGAGAAGCCGAACTCCTCGGCGCCGAGCATGCAGGCGACGACGACGTCGCGGCCGGTCTTGAGCTGGCCGTCGGTCTGGAGGATCACCCGCGAGCGCAGGTCGCTCAGCACCAGGGTCTGGTGGGTCTCGGCGATGCCGAGTTCCCAGGGCAGGCCGGCGTGCTTGATGCTGGTCAGCGGCGAAGCGCCGGTGCCGCCGTCGTGGCCCGAGATCAGGATGTGGTCGGCGTGCGCCTTGGCGACGCCGGCGGCGACCGTGCCGACGCCGACTTCGGAGACGAGCTTCACGCTGACCCTGGCGCCCGGGTTCGAGTTCTTCAGATCGTGGATGAGCTGCTTCAGGTCCTCGATCGAGTAGATGTCGTGGTGGGGCGGCGGCGAGATGAGGCCGACCCCGGGCGTCGAGTAGCGGGTCTTCGCGATGATCTCGTCGACCTTGTGGCCCGGCAGTTCGCCGCCTTCGCCCGGTTTGGCGCCCTGGGCGATCTTGATCTGGAGTTCGTCCGAGTTGGTCAGGTACCAGGAGGTGACGCCGAAGCGGCCCGAGGCGACCTGCTTGATCGCCGAGCGGCGGAGGTCGCCGTTGGGGTCCGGCGTGAAGCGCGACGGGTCCTCGCCTCCCTCGCCAGTGTTGCTCTTGCCGCCCAGGCGGTTCATCGCGATGGCGAGCGTTTCGTGGCTTTCGGCCGAGATCGAGCCGAAGCTCATCGCGCCCGTGCAGAAGCGCTTGACGATCTCGCTCGCCGGCTCGACGTCGTCGAGCGGCAGCGGTTCGAGGTCCGTGCGGAACTGGAGCAGGCCGCGCAGCGAACACTTCCGGGTCGTGTCCTCGTTGGCGAGGCGGGCGAAGCTCTCGTAGGCCTCCGTGCTGTTCGTGCGGGCGGCGTTCTGGAGCCGCGAGATCATCTGCGGGTTCCACATGTGGCGCTCGCCGCCGGCGCGCCAGTGATAGTCGCCTGGGTTCCCCAGTTCGGCCACGCGGTCGCGCTCGTCCGCGGGGAAGCCGCGGGCGTGCCGGCGCAGCGCGTCCTTCGCCAGCCGTTCGAGGCCCGCGCCCTCGATCCGGCTGGCGGTGCCGGCGAAGCAGCGGTCGATCACTTCGGTGGACAGCCCGACCGCCTCGAAGATCTGGGCGCCCTTGTAGCTCTGCAGCGTGGAGATGCCCATCTTGGCCATCACCTTGAGCATCCCCTTCCGGACCCCCTTGCGGTAGCGGTCGACGACCGCCTGGTCGTCGGCCGCGGCCGGCAGCCGGCCCTGGCGCCGCGCCTGCCAGAGCGCCTCGAAGGTCAGGTAGGGGTTGATCGCGTCGGCGCCGTAGCCGACCAGCAGGCAGTGATGGTGGACTTCGCGCGCCTCGCCGGTCTCGAGCAGCAGGCCGACCCGGGTGCGCTTGATCGTCCGCAGGAGGTGGTGATGGACGGCGCCGCAGGCGAGCAGCGTGGGTACGGGGACGCGGTCGGGGCCGGCGGCCCGGTCGGACAGGGCAACGAAGCTGCAGCCGTCGTCGACGGCCTGTTCGGCCTCCGCGCACAGGCGGTCGAGTGCTTCGACGAGGCCTGAGGCGCCCTCTTCGAGGGGCCAGGTGGCGTCGAGCGTGCGGCAGGAGAAGCCGGCGTCGCCGGCGTCGGCGAGCGCCACGAACTCCCGGTTGCTGAGGATCGGATGGGGAAGGCGGACGCGCCGGCAGTGGTCGGCGGTCGTCTCCAGCAGGTTGCGCTCGGGGCCGATCGTGCAGTCGACCGACATGACGACTTCTTCCCGGATCGAGTCGATCGCCGGGTTCGTGACCTGGGCGAAGAGCTGCTTGAAGTAGTCGTAGACCGGGCGGTCCTGGTCGGAGAGGAAGGCGAGGGCGGTGTCGTTGCCCATCGATCCGATCGGGTCCCGCTGCTCCTCGATCAGGGGGCGCAGCATGAAGCGCATCGTTTCGCCGGTGTAGCCGAAAGCCTGCAGGCTGCGGGTCAGCGTGTCGTCGTCCATCGATGCCTGGTTCGCGGGCGCGCTGCCGTTACTTTGGGCGTTGGCGACCAGGTCGGCGAGCTCGGTGCGGTTCTCCAGCCACTCGGCGTAGGGCCGCCTGCCGGCGAACGTGCTCTTCAGCTCTTCATCGGCGACGATGCGGCCGAGATCGAAGTCGACCAGGAACATCCGGCCGGGCTTGAGCCTCCCCTTGCGCAGCACCCGCTCCGGCTCGACCGGGACGACGCCGGCCTCTGACGCCATGATCACAAGGTCGTCGTCGGTGACGTAGTAGCGGCTCGGGCGCAGGCCGTTGCGGTCGAGCACCG
Organism: Holophagales bacterium; assembly: GCA_009836625.1. Classification (GTDB taxonomy): domain Bacteria; phylum Acidobacteriota; class Thermoanaerobaculia; order Multivoradales; family Multivoraceae; genus Multivorans. The sequence goes on along the minus strand of VXVC01000006.1, from coordinate 111,501 downwards.
CGCCGATGTAGCGGCCGTCGGTGAAGGCGATCGATGCCGGCCCGTCCCAGGGCTCCATCAGGCAGGAGTGATAGTCGTAGAACGCCTTCTTCGTGGCATCCATGTGCGGGTCGTTCTGCCACGCCTCCGGGATCATCATCATGACCGCCTCCTGGAGGGTGCGGCCCGTGAGCAGCAGGAACTCGAGCACGTTGTCGAAGCTGCCCGAGTCGGAGCAGTCGGGCTCGACGACCGGGAAGGCGAGGGGGAGATCGTCACCGAACAGGTCGCTCCGGAGCACGCCTTCGCGGGCGTGCATCCAGTTCATGTTGCCGCGCAGCGTGTTGATCTCGCCGTTGTGGCTCATGAAGCGGTTCGGCTGGGCGCGGTCCCAGGACGGGAACGTGTTCGTGGCGAAGCGCGAGTGGACCATCGCCAGGTGCGATTCGTAGTCCGGCGCCGCCAGATCCGGGAAGAACGGCACGAGCTGCCCGGAGGTCAGCATGCCCTTGTAGATGATCACCCGCGTCGACAGCGAGCAGACGTAGAACATCTGCGCTTCGGCGAGCGCATCGTTGCCGCGCAGGCGGATCGTCGCCTGCTTGCGGATCAGGTAGAGCTCGCGTTCGAAGGCGTCCTGGTCGAGCCCGTCGGCCGCGCGGACGAAGAGCTGCTCGATGACCGGCATCGAGTCGATTGCCGTGGCGCCGATGTCCGCGACCTCGGGGCGGGTCGGCACCTTGCGCCAGCCGATGAGCTGCTGGCCGCGCTCCGCGACGATCTCCTCCACGACCCGCCGGCACTGCTCGCGTTCGCCGTCGTCCTGGGGCAGGAAGAAGACGCCGGCGGAGAACGTGCCGGGCGCTCCCAGTTCGGCGCCGAACTCGTCCGCGGCCACCCGGCGGAGCAGGGCGTGGGGCAGCGCGGTCAGCATGCCGGCGCCATCGCCGGTGTTCGGCTCGCAGCCGCAGGCGCCCCGGTGGTCCATCTGCGTCAGCATGTGGGCGGCCTGCTGCATCAGCCGGTGGCTGCGCTCGCCGCGCACATGGGCGATGAAGCCGACCCCGCAGGCGTCGTGCTCGTAGGCCGGGTCGTACAGACCGATCTTTCCGGGACGGAGCTTCATGCCGCCTCTCCGCGCTCTGCTCTTGCCTCGTCCTCCGCCGGCATCGGCCCGGCGTTCTCGGTCAGGAACGCGGCGAATTCCTCGGCGGCCTGACGCAGGCGGCCGCGGGCGTAGACGATTCCCATCGGCCGCTCCAGCTTCGGTTCGAGCGGCACCGCGGCGAGCAGACCGGCGCGCACCTCGGCGAGGAACGTCCTGAGCGGCAGGATCGCCGCGTAGTCGGTCGCCTGCAGCATGCTCTTGAACGTGTCGATGTTGTCGAGTCGCTGGGCGAACACCGCTTCCGCGCCGTTCTCGACCAGGTAGCTGCGAATGTGGCGCGCGGCGGGGAGTTCGTGGGTGAAGTGGATCAGCTCGCGGCCGTCGAGGTCACCGGCGAGCACGCGCTCGGCGCCGGCCAGTTCGTGGTTCACCCCGCAGGCCAGGCACATACGCTCCTCCCGCAGCGGGCGCGACCGCAGGCCGGGCCACTGCTCCGGGTAGGAGACGATGCCGAAGTCGCAGCGGCCGGTTCGCGCCGCCTCGGCCACCGCGGCGGGCGGTTCGTACTCGATCTGCACGTCGAGTTCCGGACGCTGGAGCTGGAACTCGGCTCGCAACTGGTTGAGGAGCGCGATGCCGGCGGAGTAGATCGCGTGGACCCGGACCGTCCCGCCCCGCTCCGGATCGAGACGGGAGACGCTGCGCGCCAGGGCGTCGTAGCGGGCGACGAGCTCGCGTCCCTCGCGGGACACGAGTTCGCCGGCGGGAGTGAGCACGAAGGGCCGCTTGGAGCGGTCGAGGAGCCGCGTTCCGAAGAGCTCCTCGAGGTGCTGGATGCGCTGGCTAACCGCCGACTGGGTGATCCCGTGAAGCTCGGCTGCGCGGCTGAAGCTGCGCAAGTCCGCGACATCGCAGAAGATCCTGAGCCCTTGCATCGTAAGGGCCGGATCTTACATTAGGCTGATCTCATGGAGCAAGCCCGGAGCATTAGAGAAGCTGATGTTAGGGTCGTCTACGCCAGCCGCCAGTAGAACACCACGAGATACGCCGCGAGCAGCACGGCGACCCACAACGCCATCGACGCCGTCAGCCACGAGCGCCCGAGGAACCCCTGCGGCCCCAGGTGGCGCTGTGCCGTCTCAAGAGCCGCGCCGGCGAGCCGCTCGGCAGCGGCGTACCCGGCGCGGTGAATCGTGACGAAAGCAGTCGCAACCCCATCCCAGATGCGAAGACCGACCCGGCGGTAGAGCCAGTCGGCGTCCAGGTTCACCGAGCGCAACTCGGGGGGATAGAGGCCGGTGCGCATGAGCGTCGCGAAGGCGAGCGCCGAGAAGAAGAGGAGCTGGCTCTGGGTGATGACGTGGGTCGTCGTGTAGACGTCGTAGTCGACCGGGTAGGGCAGCAGCTCGTAGAAGGGGTTCGCGACGCCGAACCACAACTCGGCCAGTGGGAACAGGCCGATCGCCATGCTCGCGGCGGCTGCCAGGACCATCGCGACGATCATCGACCGCGGCGCCTCCTTGCAGCGGATGCCGGAGTCGTGGTGGAAGAAGGCGAAGAAGGGGATCTTGATCCCGGCGTGGTGGAAGACGCCGGCGGACGCGAACAGGAGCACCAGCCAGAGCCAGAAGTACTCCTTGTACACGGCCGCGCTCATGATCAGCGACTTGGTCGCGAAGGCGGAGAACAGCGGGAAGGCGGAGATGGACGCCGCGCCGACGATGCACAGCCCGGTCGTGATCGGCATCGACTTGTACAGGCCGCCCAGGTCCGAGCCGTTCACGTGGCCCACCCGGTAGAGCACCGCCCCCATCGCCATGAACAGGAGCCCCTTGAACAGGATGTCGGCGAACGCGTGGGCGACGGCGCCGTTGATCGCCAGTTCGGTGCCGATGCCGATGCCGACGACCATGAAGCCGAGCTGGTTCGTCATGCTGTAGGCGAGCACCCGGCGCAGGTCGTTCTCGATCACCGCGAAGAAGATGGGGAAGGCGGTCATCAGCGCGCCGATCCAGATCAGTTCGGACTGGCCCGGGAAGGCCCGCGCCAGGGCGTAGATCGCGAACTTGGTCGTGAACGCCGACAGGAACACGGCGCCGGCCGGGGTCGACTCGGGATACGCGTCGATCAGCCAACTGTGCAGCAGCGGGAAGGCCGCCTTGAGGCCGAAGGCGAGGAAGATGAGGGTCGCTGCAAGGTTCGAGAAGCCGAGCCCGCCGTTCTCGAGAAAGCCCGTGAGGTTGCGGAACTCGGCCCAGCCCGGGGCCGCGCCGACTTCGTGACGGAGCAGCACGATGCCGGCGAGCAGCAGGACGCCCGAGACCATCTGCATCCCCAGGTAGCGGAGGCCGGCGCCGGCCGCCCTGCCGCTTCGCCGGACCCAGACCAGCAGCGCCGACGACACCGCGGCCACCTCCCAGAACAGGAAGAGGGTCCAGAGATCGCCGGCCAGCACCACGCCGAGAGCCGATCCCGCGTAGAACACGCCGACGAGCGGCTGGAAGTTGTCCCTGACGTAGAACGAGTAGACGCTGCCGATGAGCGCCGCGAGGTGGAAGATGACGACGAAGATCCGGCTCAGCGGATCGATCCGGACGAGCGTCAGGGTCTGGCCGAAGAGCTCGAACTGGGCGTAGTCGCCCAGGTCGAGGCCCCAGAAACGCCAGAGGGAGTAGACCGGCAGGGCCAGGAGCAGCGCCCGCAGCACGGTGCGCGGCAGCACGTTGCGCGGCGCCGCGGCCAGGACCACGCTGCCGAGCATGAGCAGCAGCGGCGGCGACAGCAGGAACTCCGCCATCCGGGACTCAGGAGGCTCCGCCGTCGCGGCGTTGCTCGTAGTAGTCCTCGGACCGCATCAGCACGCGCCGCATCTGCTTCGCCGCCAGCACCAGCAGGAAGGCGCCGACGAAGCCGTAGACGGGGTAGAACCCGAATCCGCCGTCCGCCCAGCCGCCCCAGGCGTCGAACTCCGCTTTCTTCTTGTAGAGGAGGTCCGCCGCCAACCACAGGACGTCGACGGCGATCAGTGCGTAGAACACCTTGGCGACGTTTCGTTTACTGTCGAGCCAGTAGCTCTTGCCGCCGTGTTTCCCGTGGTCGTGGTGCGCCATCGCTGGGCGGCGAGGTTAGCAGCCGGACTCGCGCTCCACAGGGACGCGCGGGGCGCGTGTAATCCCCTAGGATGACCTGTGGACTCGTTCTCGGAACCGGTGCGCCGGTGGTTCGACGGCTCGTTCCCCGGACCCACCCGGGTGCAGGAACTGGGCTGGCCGGTGCTCACCCGCGGCGGGAACGCGCTGCTGGTGGCGCCCACCGGCAGCGGCAAGACGCTCGCGGCTTTCCTGTGGGCCATCGACCAGCTCTGCCTGGGCGACGAGCCTCCCGGGCAGGGAGTGCGGGTCGTCTACGTGTCGCCGCTCAAGGCCCTCGCCTACGACATCGAACGCAACCTGCAGGCGCCCCTTGAGGGCGTCGTCGGGGAGGCCCGCGGGCTCGGCACTCCCGTGCGGCCGGTCGGCGTCGACGTACGCACCGGGGACACGCCGCCCGCGGACCGGCGCCGCCAGCTACGGAAGCCCGGCGAGATCCTGGTGACGACGCCCGAGTCGCTGTTCCTGGTTCTCGGGTCGCGGGCGGCGGCCAACCTGCGCACGGTCGAGACGGTGATCGTCGACGAGGTTCATGCGATGGCGGCGACCAAGCGCGGCGCTCACCTGGCGCTGTCGCTCGAGCGGCTCGCGGAGTTGGCGGACGGCCAGGATCCGCAGCGAATCGGCCTCTCGGCGACGGTGCGGCCAATGGACCTTGCGGCCGGGTTCCTCGGCGGCGACCGGCCGGTCGAAGTCGTCGACGCCTCCGAGCCGCCCAACGTCGATCTCCAGGTCGTGGTTCCGGTGCCGGACATGGAGGCGCCGCCGCCGGCGCCTGAGTCCCTTTCCTCCGGCGAAGGATGGCCGCGGGGCTTTGAGACCTCGGGCCTGTGGCCGTCCGTCTTCCCGCGCATCCTGGAGGCGGTCCGGCGCCATCGCTCGACGATCGTCTTCGTCAACAGCCGCTCTCTCTGCGAACGGCTGGCGCAGCGGCTGAACGAACTGGACGATCGGACCCGTGGCGACGCGGACGACGAAGAGACCGATGACCGTGAGCCGCTGGCGCGCGCCCACCACGGCAGCATCTCCCACGAGCGGCGGCGAGAGATCGAGGGCGCGCTGAAGGCGGGGCGGCTGCGCTGCATCGTGGCCACCAGCTCGCTCGAACTGGGGATCGACATGGGCAGCGTCGACCTGGTGCTCCTGGTCGAGGCGCCGGGTTCGACGGCCAGCGGACTGCAGCGGGTCGGCCGCTCGGGGCACGCGGTCGGCGAACGGAGCCGTGGCCTGATCTTCCCCAAGTTCCGTGGCGATCTCCTGGAGTGCACGGTGACCGCGATTCAGATGCAGCGCGGCGCGATCGAGTCGATGCGGCTGTCGGAGAACCCGCTCGACGTGCTGGCGCAGCAGATCGTTGCGATGTGCTGCGGCCGGGAATGGACCGTCGACGGGATCCTGGCCCTGGCGCGGCGCGCCCGGCCCTACCGCGGCCTGAGCCGCAATCTGCTCGGTGCGGTGCTGGATATGCTGGTCGGCCGCTTTCCCTCGGAGGAGTTCGCCGACCTGCGGCCCCGGTTGTCGTGGGACCGCGGGCGCGACGTGCTGACCGCCCGGCGCGGCGCCGACTTCCTGGTGCGGATGAACGCCGGCACGATTCCGGATCGCGGCCTGTTCACGGTTCACCTGGGGCCGGAGGGTCCGCGGGTAGGTGAACTCGACGAGGAGATGGTCTACGAGTCGCGGGCCGGCGACACCTTCCTGCTTGGGGCCTCCGCCTGGCGGGTGACCGAGATCACCCGCGACCGGGTCATCGTCCGGCCGGCGCCGGGCGAACCGGGGCGGATGCCCTTCTGGCACGGCGATGGCCCTGGCCGGCCGCTGGAGCTGGGTCGGGCCCTCGGCGCCTTCGTGCGCGAACTGGGTCGGAGGCAGGGCGCCGCCGCCAGACGCTGGCTCCAACGCGAAGCGCCGCTCGATCCGCATGCCGTCTCGAACCTCTGCGCCTACGTCGAGGAGCAGCGAGACCGCACCGGCGCGCTGCCCACCGACCGCGCGGTGACTCTGGAGCGGTTCCGGGACGAGATCGGCGACTGGCGCGTGTGCATCCTGACCCCGTTCGGGGCCCGCATCCACGCGCCCTGGGCGATGGCGCTGGAGCGCCGGATCGGCCGGCGTTTCGGTTTCGAGGTCCAGACGCTGTGGACCGACGACGGGCTGGCCCTCCGCTTCGCCGACACCGACGAGTTGCCGGCGGCGCGGGAGTTCCTGCTCGAGCCCGACGAGGTCGAGGATCTGGTCGTCGAGCAGGTCGCTTCCTCGCCGATGTTCGCGAGCCGCTTTCGCGAGAACGCGGCCCGCGCGCTGCTGCTGCCGCGCAACCGGCCCGGCAAGCGGACGCCGCTCTGGCAGCAGCGCCAGCGGTCGAAGAACCTGCTCTCCGTCGTCCGCCGCTACCCCGACTTTCCGATCCTGCTCGAGACGTACCGCGAGTGTCTGAGCGACCTCTTCGATCTCTCCGGCCTGGTCGACCTGATGGCGCAGGTCGCGGAAGGAGAGGTCCGGGTCGACGACGTGGAGACCCTGGCGCCTTCTCCGTTCGCCCGCTCCCTCGTCTTCGCCTACGAAGAGCGCTTCCTCTACGACCAGGACGCCCCCGCGGCCGAGCGCCGGGCCCAGGCGCTGACTCTCGACCAGGAGCTCCTGCGGGAACTGCTGGGCACGGCCAGTCTGCGGGAGTTGCTCGATCCGGACGTGATCCAGGCGGTCGAAGAGGAGTTTCAGGGGCTTTCGCCGGACCGCCGCGCGCGGCACGAGGACGATCTCTACGATCTGCTGAGGCGGACCGGCGGTCTGACCCGGGCGGAGATCGAGGCGCGGGCTCCGGGCGAGGCGGGTGAGTGGCTCGCGGACTTGGAGCGGCAGAAGAGGGCCGTCGAAATCGAGTTCAAGGACGGCGAGCGGGTGTGGACGGCCGCGGAGGACGTGGCGCTCTACCGCGACGGCCTGGACGCGACGTTGCCCGAAGGCCTGCCGGGCGAACTGCTGGCGCCACGGCCGGAGCCGCTCGAGAATCTGTTGAGACGCTACGCCCGGAGCCGGGGTCCGTTCACAGCCGCTGACGCGGCGGCCCGCTTCGGCCTGCCGGAGGGGGCGATCGAACCCCTGCTGACGAGTCTCGAAGAGGCCGGCCGGCTCGTCCGGGGCGAGTTTCGTAGGGAAGGCGGCGGTGTCGAATGGTGCGACTCGGAGGTGCTCCGCCGGATCAAGCGTCGGACACTGGCCAGGCTGCGCCGCGAAGCCGAGCCGGTCGACGGAGCGGCTCTGGCGCGGTTCCTGGGTCGCTGGCAGGGCGTCGACACGGGCACAGCGGTGCCGACTCTCCCGGCGTCGCCGGGTCGCGGGCGGGCAGGGATGCCTGCGTCGTCGGATCGCGCCCTGGTTCGCCTCCGGGAATCCGTGGCGCAGCTCGAAGGGGTGCCGCTTTCCTGGCGGACCCTGATCGACCACGTCCTTCCTGCCCGCGTGCCGGGCTTTCGTCTCGAGATGCTGGATGGACTCGCGGCGGCCGGGGAGCTTCTCTGGGTGGGCGACGGCAGGCTCGGCTCGAGAGACGGCCGGGTAACGGTCTACCGTCGGGAGCGGTTCCAGGTTCTGGCGCGCGGGAGCGAGCCGTCCGAACAACCGGACGGGCAGCGGGTTGATACGCCGCACGGCGCGATCCTCGATCGCCTCAGGACGCGCGGCGCCTGCTTCACCTTCGACCTCGTCGGCGGTGTGGTCGGCGACGGCGACTGGGGCGAAACGGAAGTCGAAGCAGCGATCTGGGACCTCGTGTGGACTGGCCGCGTCACGAACGACACGTTCCTGCCGCTCGCGTCGCTCGGCAGGCGCCGGCGATCGCCCGCCGGTCGTTCTCCCCGCGGACTTCCTCGCGGCTGGCGTCGCGGGCCGCGGGCCGGGACCGCGCCGGCTGCCATGCGGGCCGGTGTGGCGGGCGCCCGCCGCGGCCTGGCCGGGATGCTGGCTGGCGGGCGGTGGTCGCTGGTGAGCGATCTGGCCGCGCCGGCCGGGCCGGCAAGCGACACGGAGTGGGCTCACGCCACGGCAACCCTGCTGCTCGACCGCTACGGCGTGGTCGCCGCCGAGACGGCCCGCAACGAGAGCGTGCCGGGCGGGTTCGAGGCGCTCTATCCGGTGCTGCGCGAGATGGAGGAGGCCGGCCACATCCGCCGCGGCTACTTCGTTCACGGCCTGGCCGGCCGCCAGTTCGCCCTGCCGGCCGCGGTCGAGCGCCTGCGGCGGGAGCGGCGGGGACCGGCGAAGCGCGGGCCGATCGGGATCCTGCCCGCCGTCGACCCGGCGAATCCGTGGGGTGCCGTGCTGCCCTGGCCCCGGCTCGGAACCGAGATCGATCCACGAAGGCGCGGCCCACGCCGCGTACCCGGCGCCTGGGTCGTCCTCCGGGCCGGCTATCCCCATCTCTACGTCGAAGCCGGCGGCCAGGGCGTCTGGACCTTCGCCGCCCTCGGCGGCGACCCGGAACCAGGGGACGCCTGGGCCGCGCTCCGTGACCTCGCCGGCCGCCGCCGGCGGCGGACCCTCAGGCTCCTGCGGATCGACGGCCGCCCGGCCCGCGAGTCTCCGTGGACCGCGATCCTCGACGCCTGCGGCTTCGAGAAGGACCTGGACGGCTATCGCGTCAGCCGGCTGCTACCGGCAGTGTAGCCGGCATCGGCGGGCGTCGCCGCCGGTCAGTTGTGGCCTGGTGCGTCGCCCGGGGGAGCTGGGAGCGCTCCTCGCTTGGACCACGGATCGCGGGGGATGCGTCGCTCGTCCTGGAGTTCGCCCCGGACGTAGGTAGCTTCTTCGAGGACGTGACCGACGTGGTCGCGGATCCGCCACCTGCCGTGGACACTGTCGTCCTCGAACCGACCGATGACGCGGTTGCCGTCGGTGAGGCGGACGGACCAGCGGCCGTGGCGCTTGCCGTTCCGGCAGCGTCCCTTGATGACGCTGCCGTCGCTGAGTCGGGTGGTCCAGCGGCTGCGGGACCTGGCGTCCAGGCACTCGCCGGTCCAGTCTGCTCCTCCGGCCGTTTCGAGGTCAGAGAGGATGCGGACCAGGGTGGTTTCGCCCTGAGCCGCGGATTCCTTGTCGATTGGAGCGGCGGTCACGAGTAGCAACAGGGCGGGGATGCTTGACATCAGGCTCATGGGTGCTCCTCCCACCGACTCCAACCAGCAAATTCTATGCCGCGTCCCCGAATGCTCCGCGCAGCGCCGCGCAGGCCTCGTCGACCGCCTTCCGGCCTCCACTGAGGATCGGTGAGAGTTGGAAGAAGACGTGGACCTGGCCCTCGTAGTTCGAGAGCGTCGCCTCGACGCCGGCGGCCAGGAGCTTCTCCGCGTAGTCCCTGCCTTCGTCGCGGAGCGGGTCGAACTCGGCTGTGATGACGAGAGCCGGCGGCAGGCCGCTGTGGTCGGACGCCAGGAGCGGCGAGGCGCGGAAGTCGGCGCGGTCGGCGTCCGAACGCAGGTAGTGGCCGCGGAACCAGATCATGTGGTCCCTGGTCAGAACGTAGCCGTCCGCGTTCTCGTCGATCGAGGGGCGGCTGAAGTCCATGTCGACGGCGGGGTAGACGAGGAGCTGGAAGACGAGGTGCGGACCGCCGTTGTTCCGGGCGAGCAGGCTCATCACGGCGGAGAGGTTGCCGCCGGCGCTGTCGCCGCCGACCGCGATCCGGGCCGGGTCGCCGCCGAGGCTCTCGGCGTTGGCGGCAACCCACTGCAGGGCGGCCCAGGAGTCGTCGACCGCGGCCGGGAACCGGGCCTCGGGCGCCAGCCGGTAATCCACGGAGACGACCAGGCATCCGGCTCCGGCGCAGAGTTCGCGGCAGGCGTAGTCGTGTGTGTCCAGGTCGCCGATCACCCAGCCGCCGCCGTGGTAGTAGACGAGGATCGGCAGGGCCTCGCCGGCGTCCCGGGGCCGGTAGATGCGGACCGGAATGTCGCCGGCCGGTCCGGGGACGGCGGAGTCCTGGGTGCCCACGTCCGGCCCCTGGCCCAGCATCTCGGCGACCGCCAGATAGCCGGCCCGGGCCATCTGAACGGTCTGTTCGGTGATCGGCGGAACCTGGTTCTCGATCGCGGCCTGTGCCTGGGCTTCGAGGAAGGCCTGTACCTGGGGGTCGACTGGCATCTGCGCGCTCCGTGGGTCGTGAGCGGGAGCGCGTAGCCTACGTCAGCCCTCCTCGTCCGCCTCCTCGTCTGCCTCCGCCGCCTCTTCGCCGTGCTCGACGGCGTGCTCGACCGTCTCGCTGACGAGATCGGCGAAGCCGCTCCAGTCGGCGCCTTCGAAGCTGGCCGCGATCAGTTCGGCCAGCTCGCCGATCTGCTCGCCGAACGCGCCGAGCGCCTCACCGAAGGTCTCCCAGTCGGCGCCTTCCATGGCCTCTCCAAGAGAAGTGCCGAAACGTTCGCCGAACTCTTCCCAGAACTGCTCGAAGCGATCCCAGTCGACCTCGCCGTCAGGGTTCTCCATGTCCTCGAACTGCTCCGCCCAGGCGTCCCACTCCTCTTCGTCGAACGCCTGCTCGAAGGACGCGGCGAACTGCTCGCCCCATTCCTCCCAGCGCTTGCCGACCTCTTCCCAGTGCTTGCCGTGGGATTCCCAGTCGGCGTTCTCGAAGCTGCGGCCGAAGCGCTCACCCCATTCCTCCCAACGCTGACCGAGTTCTTCCCAGCGCTCGTCGTGACCTGGATCGGCATGTTCCTGAGCCAGGAGCGCTCCGGGGACGAGAGCGATCAGGAGGGTGAACGCCAGGGTCGCCCAGCGATGGCGGTGAAGGTCTTTCATGTTCGGTCTCCTTGCCGGTGCGGGAGGGGCAGGCGGCCTCATCGGCCGCTCTCCTTCTACAACGTCGCGGCGTCGCGCGAGTTTCAGGAGCGGGCGAATCGGAAGAGCGGGCACTTGCGACGGCGTTCCTGTGGTCAACTAACCGCGCGATGGACACGGCCGCACACATGCCTCGCTCCCAGTTCGTGATCGAGGGCGGTCAACCGATCTCGGGCACGCTGCGGGCGCGGGGCAACAAGAACGCGGCGCTGCCGCTGCTTGCAGCCGCCCTCCTCACGGATGAGGAGGTCACGCTCCGGAACGTGCCCCGGATCCGCGACGTCGAGGCACAGATGGGGTTGTTGCGCCAGCTTGGCGCCGAAGTGGCGTTCGCCGGCAGCGACACGGTGCGGGTTCGCGCCGCGGGGCTTGGCGACGACGATCCGGACCCGGATCTCTGCCGGGCGATCCGCGCCTCGATCCTGCTGGCTGGGCCGCTGCTGGCGCGGCGCGGACGCGTGAACATGCCGGCCCCGGGCGGCGACGTCATCGGCCGCCGGCGGCTCGACACGCACCTGCTGGCACTCGAGGGCCTGGGCGCCGGCATCGAACTCCTCCCGGGCGGCGGGCTCCAGTGCCGCGTCGAGGGTTCGGGGGAGCGTCTGCGCGGGGCCGAGATCTTCCTGGACGAAGCCTCGGTCACGGCGACCGAGAACGCGGTCATGGCCGCTTCCCTGGCGGAGGGCGAGACGAGGATCCTGAACGCGGCGAGCGAGCCCCACGTGCAGGACCTCTGCCGCCTCCTGAAGGTCCTGGGGGTGCCGATCGAAGGTGTCGGAACGAACCTGCTCGTCGTCCAGGGCGTGGAGCGGCTGGGCGGGGCCGAGTTCGAGATCGGTCCCGACTACATCGAGGTGGGGTCGCTCATCACGCTGGCGGCGGTGACCGGCGGCGAGCTGCGCATCCCGAATGCCCGGCCGCGGGAGCACCGGGCGACGCGGATCGCGTTCGGCCGGCTGGGCATCGACTTCGAAGTTCGTGGCGACGGCAGCGACCTGTTCGTGCCGGGCGGCCAGGAACTCTCCGTGCGCACGGACCTTCAGGGTGCGATCCCGAAGATCGAGGACGCGCCGTGGCCCGGTTTCCCCGCCGATCTGACGTCGATCGCGGTCGTGGGCGCGACCCAGAGCCGGGGCTCGGTGCTGATCCACGAGAAGCTCTTCGAGTCCCGCATGTTCTTCGTCGACCGGCTGGTGGCGATGGGCGCGCAGATCGTGCTCTGCGACCCGCATCGCGTCGTCGTCAGCGGACCGTCGAAGCTCTACGGCCGGGACATGGTGAGTCCGGACATCCGCGCCGGCATGGCGATGCTGATCGCCGCGCTGTGCGCCGAGGGCCGCAGCTTGATCGACAACGTGCAGCAGATCGATCGCGGCTACGAGCGGATCGACGAGCGGCTGCGGTCGCTGGGCGCCAGTATCGAGCGCGTCGCCGATTCGCTCGGCTAGGGTTGCCGCATGGCGGGCCTCTACTACGAGCAGTTCGAAGTCGGCCAGCTCTTCGACCACGCGCTGCGGCGCACGGTGACCGAGGCGGACAACGTCTTCTTCACGGCGATGACCCACAACCCGGCCGCGCTCCACCTCGACGCCGAGGCGATGAAGAAGAGCGAGTTCGGCGAGCGGATCGTCAACAGTTGCTTCACCCTAAGCCTGATGGTCGGCATCTCGGTCGGCGACACGACCCTCGGCACGACGATCGCCAACCTGGGCTGGAACGACGTCGTGTTCCCGCGGCCCGTGTTCCACGGCGACACCCTGCGGATCGAGACCGAGGTGAAGGACAAGCGGGAGAGCCGCTCACGGCCCAACGCCGGCATCGTGACCTTCGAGCACCGCGCCTACAACCAGCGTGACGAGCTCGTTGCCCGCTGCACCCGGCTGGGGCTGATGCTGAAGGTGCCGGAGGGAGAGGACTCATGAAGTTCGTCGAACTCGCGACCTTCGATTCGCGGCTCGAGGCCGAGACGATCGGCCACGCCCTGGACCAGTACGACATTCCGTTCCTGGTGCAGAGCGCCGGGGTCGGCATGTTCGGCATGGGCATGATGGGGAAGTCGCCGGTGCCGGTGAAGCTCTGCGTGCCGGACAACCGGCTGGATGAGGTGAAGGAGTTGCTGAGCTGTGTCGCTGGTCCGTTGGAGGAAGGCGAGGAGTCGCCGGGCGACGGCTGAGGCTCAGTCGGCGAGCAGTTTCAGGGCCTCGGGCAGCAGCCGGCGGGTGGTGCTGAACGCCCGGTCGCCGTGGATCGTTTCGTTGCCGTCCCAGTCGCCGAAGTAGCCGCCGGCTTCGCGCAGGATGACGGGGAAGGGTCCGCAGTCCCAGGCGCTCATCTTCGGATCGACCATCAGCTCCAGTCGGCCCGTGGCGACAAGGGCGTGGCCGTAGGCGTCGGACCAGCCGACGCGGTAGGCGGCGCCCTCCATCATCCGCTGCCAGGCCGTTCGGTGCCGGGGGTCGACGAAGAGGCCCGGATCGCCGAAGGAGACATAGCCTTCGCTCAGGTTGTTCGTCGAGCAGACCTGTGCCGGCTCGCCGTTCAGCGTGCAGCCGTGTCCGGAGGCGGCCGCCACGGTTTCGCCGATGCCCGGGAAGTGGGCGACGCCGACTTCGACCCTTCCATCGACCTCCAGGCCGATCAGGATCCCGTAGAGCGGTACGCCACGGACGAAGGAACGGGTGCCGTCGATCGGATCGACGTACCAGTGGCGTTTCGAAGCGGCTTCCGAGGCTGACTCGCCGCCACCCGCTCCGAACTCCTCGCCGACGACGAGATCCCCGGGAAAGACCTCGGCAATCCGTGAGCGGATCAGTTCCTCGGCGCCGCGGTCCGCTTCGGTGACCGGCGTCATGTCGCTCTTGAGCTCCGGGTCGACGCCGAGGCGGAAGAACTCGAGGGTCAACTGGCCGGCGATCCAGGCGGTCTCGACGGCGAACTCGAGTTCGGCTGCGTAGTTAGAGGGCACGCGTGGCTGCCTAGAAGTTCTCGACCGTCCGCTCGTCGCTGTTCGCGGGGAGCGCGATGTGCATGCCGTCGGTGGCGACGACCGCATCGTTCGGTGCGTCCTCGGCCCGGCCGCGCATGAACACGCCCTCCGCCTGCGCCGCGGGCAGGGGCGGCACGAGGTGGCTCAGCACCAGGAGCTTGACCTGCGCCTCGGCGGCGAGGGCGTGCACGTCGGCCGGGAAGGTGTGGTAGTCGAGCGTGTCCCGGAGCATCTTCGCGGTCCGTTCATTGCCGGCGCTTTCCAGCGCCTGCGCCGCCCCGCCGATCAGAGCGCCGGACAGGACCTCGTGGACCAGGACGTCGACGCCCTGGCTCGCCGCCTCCACGTTCGCCGAGCGGATCGTGTCGCCGCTGACCACGACCGAGCGGCCGCCGTAGTCGATGCGGTAGCCGAGCGCCGGCGAGATCGGTTCATGCTCGACCAGGAACGCGGTGATCTGGAGACCGTCCTTGTCGTAGAAGACGCGCGAGGGCGCGTCCTCGGCGAGTTCGATCGCGTGCCCGTTCGCCTTGCCGCCGTCCGGCGCGAGCAGGTCGGCGCCGTGGTGGGCGACCCGGTAGGAGACGTCGAGCTCATAGGCGGCCTGGAAGCCGGCGACGACCTGCTCGACGCCCACCGGGCCGTAGACGTCGAGGGGCACGGCCCTGCCGGAGGTCCAGCTCACGAAGACGACCTCGCCGAGTTCACCGATGTGATCGGAGTGGAAGTGGGTCAGCAGAACGCCGGCGAGACTTCCCATCGGCAGTCCCCAGAGCCGCAGGTTCTCGGTCGACCCGGGGCCGACGTCGATCAGGAACATCCGCCCGCCGGCGATCACCGCCGTGCACGGTCCGGCACGCTCGACGCTGGGAAGCGGCGACCCACTGCCGCAGATGACGACGTGGAGGGCGCCGTCGTCGAGCAGGGACGACCGGTTGGGCGGCCGTGCCCCGAACTGGGCAGCGGCGACGGAACTCAGAAGCAGGAAGGTCGCCGTCAGCGCGGACACGATGGCCGCTGTGCGATGTTTCATGGGCGAAGCTCTCCTGGCTGGTCAGGCCCGGGATGGGTGGCGCCGGAACAGGTCTAATGACAGACATTAGCACACGGGTCCCAAGCCGACAGCCAGACGCGACGCTAGCCCATACACTCGCCGGCGATGGCTGAGCCGGCGCTGATCAACGACCCGACCGCGCTGCTCGTCTTCTTCGCCGGCTTCGTCGCACTGATCTTCGTGTTGGCGCAGACACGGCCCTTCGACCGGCTCTTCAGGTACCTGCCGCCGATCGTCTGGATCTACCTGTTGCCGGTGGTGCTCACCACCGCCGGCATCACGCCGGCCGAGTCGGCCTTCTACGACTGGTGCACGGACTACCTGATGCCGTGCTCGCTGCTCCTCCTGGTGCTGGCGACCGACGTGCCGGCGATCAGGCGCCTCGGGCCGCTCGCGGCGGCGATGCTGCTGTCCGGGTCCGTCGGCATCGTGATCGGTGGACCGATCGCGCTGGCCATCTTTCAGCCGTTCCTCGACGACCCGCAGATCTGGAAGGGACTGGGAGCGCTGTCCGGCTCCTGGATCGGCGGCCTGTCGAACATGATCGCGATCAAGGAGGGAGTCGGCGCTCCCGACGACGTCTTCGCCCCGATGATCATCGTCGACTCGGTGGTCGGTTACGGCTGGATGTCCATCATCATCCTGCTCAGCGGCTACCAGAACCGGATCGACCGCTGGAACCGTGCGCGCCGTGAAGAACTCGATGCCCTGAACCAGCGGCTGCAGCAGGTCCAGGCCGAGAACGCGCGGCCGATCACGCTGCCTGCCTTCGCCTCCATGCTCGGCGTCGGCCTCGTGGCGAGCTGGCTCTGCATGCGCGGCGGCGAGCTGCTGCCTCAGGTGGGCTCGGTGCTCTCGCACTTCACCTGGGGCATCCTGCTGGTCGTCGCGGTTGGCCTCGGGCTGTCCTTCACGCCGATCCGGCGTCTCGAACACCGGGGAGCCACGCCGGTGGCCTATGGCGGCCTCTACCTGATGGTCGCGACGATGGGCGCCGGCGGTGACCTCGCCGCGATCGCCGAGGCGCCGCTGGTGCTGGGCGTAGGCGTCGTCTGGATCGGCATCCACGTCGCCTGCCTGTTCCTTGCGATGCGCCTCCTGCGCGCGCCGGTGTTTCTCTTCGCCACTGGCAGCATGGGCAACGTCGGCGGCGTCATCTCGACCCCGGTCGTCGCCGGCGTCTTCCAGCCGGCCCTCGCCGCGGTCGGGGTGCTGATGGGCGTCCTCGGCAACCTGGTCGGCACGCCGCTCGGCCTGCTGTGCGCCCAGCTCATGGCCTGGGTCGCGCGGGCGTACCACGGCGCCGCGTCGCTGTAGGAGCTGCGGCCCTAGACGACGTCCGCTTCGGTTGCGTCGGTGTCCCCGGTCAGGGCCCGGAACAGGTCGATCTCGGTCTTGCAGGTCTTGACGACCCAGGCGATGACCGCGGCGTCGTCGATGAAGCCGGCCACCGGGATGAAGTCGGGGATGACGTCGATCGGGATGACGAAGTAGAGCACCGCCCCGGCGACCAGGACGAGGGTCTCCTTCCGGAGACGGTAGTCGCCGCGGGCGACCGCCCGGAGCAGGTCGAACATCGTCTTCAGGTCCTCGATCACACCGCTGAGCGGGCTCGTGGCGCCGGCGGCAGAGTCCGCCTTCTCCCTTGCTTCAGCGACCATCTCCCGGAGCTTCTCCGGAGACCGGACGATCTCGGCAGCGCGGTTGCGCGCGTGGAGCGGGAGCTCCATCTCGCCGGTTTCGGGAGGCGCGGGGGGCTGCCCGGACGCTCCCTCGACCGTGCCTTCGGTCAACTCCCGATCGGATGCCATGTCGTCTTCACTTCCTGCAGGTCGGTGATCTCGTAGGGACTCTGGACGTCGGTCCAGTCTTCGTGGGGCCGCACCGCGACGCGCTTGAGGTTGTGAACCGCTTCGATCTCGGCGGACCTGGCGACGTCCGGGTCCGGGGAGCAGAGGAGCAGGGCGTCGACGTCGCGGTGCGCGGCGAGCGGCGCGAGCATCTCGTCCCGGCGACCGGTGAGGATGTTCACGACGCCGCCGGGGACGTCGGAGGAGTTCAGGACCTCGCCGAACGTGGTGGCCGGAAGCGGTTGGCTGCCGGTGACCAGAACGACCGTCGTGTTGCCGCCGGCGATCGCGGGGGCGATGGAGGAAACGAGGCCCAGCAGCGGCGACTCGGGCGCGAGCACGCCGACGACGCCCATCGGTTCGAGGATCGAGAAGTTGAAGTGCGAGGTGGCGACCGGGTTGACGCTGGAGAACACCTGCTGGAACTTGTCGGTCCAGCCGGCATAGTGGAGGAGCCGGTCGGTGGCGGCCTGGACTTCGGCCGCGGCTTCGTCCGGTGTCGCACCGCCGGCAGCGAGCAGGGCCCCGAACTGGCCGCTCCGGCCCTCCAGCATCTCGGCGATCCGGTAAAGAACCTGGCCCCGGTTGTAGGCGGTGCGGGCGGCCCATCCGGCCTGTGCGGCTCGGGCCGCGGTCACGGCGTCCCGCACGTCCTTGCGCGAGCAGCGGCAGATGTTCGCGATCGGTGTGCCGTCGGGCGCCAGCGTCCGGTCGAAGCGTCCCGACTCGGAGCGCGGAAACTTGCCGCCGACGTAGACCTTGTGGGTCTTGAGCACCGGCAGGCGGTGGGACGCGGCGGCGGGTCGTCGCTCGCTCATGCCGCAGCCTCCGGTTGCAGGTAGGCGTGGAGCCCGGCGAGCCCGCCCTCCCGGCCGATGCCGCTCTCCTTGTAGCCGCCGAACGGAGCGGTCGGATCGAACTTGTTGTAGGTGTTCGCCCACAGCACGCCGGCCCGGATCCGGCTGGTGACCCGGAACGCCTTGGCGCCCTTGTCGCTCCAGACGCCGCCCGAGAGGCCGTAGGGCGTGTTGTTCGCCATCGCGATGCCTTCGTCCACGGTACGGAACGTCTGCACTGCCAGCACCGGACCGAAGATCTCCTCCTGGACGACCCGGTGCGACTGGGATGCGCGCAGGAACAGGGTCGGCCGGCACCAGTAGCCGCGCTCCGGCACCGGGCACGAGGTCTGGAAGGGCTCGGCGCCCTCCGCTTCGCCGATCTCCAGGTACTCCTCGATCTTGTCGAGCTGGGCGCGGGAGTTGATCGCGCCGATGTCCGTGTTCTTGTCGAGCGGGTCGCCGACGATCAGGGTCTCCATCCGGTCCTTCAACTTCGAGATCACTTCTTCGGCGACGGATTCCTGCACGAGCAGGCGCGAGCCGGCGCAGCAGACGTGGCCCTGGTTGAAGAAGATCCCGTTCACGATGCCCTCGACCGCCTGGTCGACGGCGGCGTCCTCGAACACCAGGTTGGCCGCCTTGCCGCCGAGCTCCAGGGTGTAGTGCTTGCCGCTGCCGGCGAGGGCGCGCCGGATCAGCTTGCCGACCTCGGTGGAGCCGGTGAAGGCGACCTTGTCGACGTCTTCGTGTTGGACGACTGCCGCCCCCGTCTCGCCGGCGCCGGTGACGATGTTGACCACTCCCGGTGGCACGCCGGCGTCGCGGATGATCTCGGCCAGCTTCAGCGCCGTGAGCGGCGTCGTCTCGGCCGGCTTGAGCACGACCGTGTTGCCGGCGGCGATGGCGGGCGCGATCTTCCAGGCCGCCATCAGCAGCGGGAAGTTCCACGGAATGACCTGGCCGGCGACGCCGAGCGGTCTGGCGTCGCGGCCGGGGAAGGCGTAGTCCAGCTTGTCCGCCCAGCCGGCGTAGTAGAAGAAGTGCGCGGCCGCCAGCGGGATGTCGACGTCGCGCGACTCGCGGATCGGCTTGCCGCCGTCGAGCGACTCCGTGATCGCGAGCTCGCGGCTCCGCTCCTGGAGCACGCGGGCGATCCGGTAGACGTACTTGCCGCGTTCCCTGGGCGCAAGCTGTGACCAGACCTCGTCGTAGGCGCGTCGGGCCGCCGCTACGGCAGCGTCGACGTCGGCGTCGGAGGCCAGGGCCACATCCGCGATCTTCTCCTCGGTGGCAGGGTTCGCCGTCTCGAAGGTCCGGCCGCCTTTCGCGTCCACGAACTCGCCATCGATGAACAGGCCGTAGCGACCGCGCAACTCGACGTGGTCGGTCGACTCGGGGGCGGGCGCGTAGCCCCAGCCATCGCCGCCGCCGAGGCGGAGCTTCGGGGCCGCCGGCCCGGTTGTTTGCGTGGACTTCGTCACGTCGTCTCTACATGGAGAAGTCGTCGAACGACTGGTAGATGCCGCTTCCCTGCTTGACGATCTGGCGCAGGACATCGTTCGCGAGTGAACTCGCCCCGAAGCGGTACAGGTCCGGGTCCAGCCAGTCCTGGCCGAGGGTTTCGCGCACCATGACGAGGTGCCGGATCGCGTCCTTGGCGGTCGAGATGCCGCCCGCCGGCTTCATGCCGATCTTCTCGCCGGTGCGCAGGTAGTGGTCGCGGATCGCCTCCAGCATGACCAGCACGACGGGCATCGTGGCGGCCGGCTTGATCTTGCCCGTCGAGGTCTTGATGAAGTCGGCGCCGGAGCGCATCGCGAGATCCGAAGCGCGGCGCACCGCGTCGAGGGTGCCGAGCTCGCCGGTTTCGAGAATCACCTTGAGGTGAGCGTCGCCGCAGGCCTCCTTGACCGAGGCGATCTCGTCCGCGGTGTAGGCGAAGTCGCCGGCCAGGAAGCGGCCGCGGGAGATCACCATGTCGACCTCGTCGGCGCCGGCCTCCACCGCACGGCGAACTTCGAGGAGCTTGATCTCGACCGGCGCCTGGCCGGCCGGGAAGCTGGTCGCGACCGACGCGACGTTGATCCCGCTGCCCTTCAGCGTACGTTTGGCGACGCCGACCAGCGCCGGGTAGACACAGACCGCGGCCACGTGGGGCAGATCGGGCAACGCCGCGTGAAGCTGGAGCGCCTTGGCGCAGAGCTGCCGCACCTTGCCCTCGGAGTCGGCCCCTTCGAGGGTCGTCAGGTCGATCATCGACAGGGTCAGGTGGAGTGCCTGGAGCTTGGCGTCCTTCTTGATCGAGCGCGAGCAGAGCCTCGCCACCCGCTCCTCGACGCCGACGGTGTCGATTGGCGGCGACTCGAACGACGCGGTGGCGGTCGAACTCTGCATCACCCGTCAGTCTACGCCGGTTCGGCCTGCGGCGGGGCTGTGGCAGAGTCCTCGTGTCATGGCTGGGAACACGTTCGGAACCGCGCTGCGGCTGACCACGGCCGGCGAGAGCCACGGGCCGGGGTACGTCGGCATCCTGGACGGGGTGCCGCCGGGCCTGGAACTGTCCGAGGCCGACCTGCAGCCGGATCTCGACCGTCGCCGACCCGGACAGTCGAAGCTGACGACGCAGCGGATGGAACCGGACGAGGCCCGTATCCTTTCCGGCGTGTTCGAGGGCAGGACGACGGGCACACCGATCGCCTTCCTGATCGAGAACCGCGACCAGCGGCCAAAGGACTACAGCGAGATCAGGGAGAAGTACCGACCGGGTCACGCCGACTACACCTTCGACGCGAAGTACGGCTTCCGCGACTACCGGGGCGGCGGCCGTTCGAGCGCCCGGGAGACCTCGGTGCGGGTGGCCGCAGCGGCGGTGGCGAAGAAGCTCCTGCGGGAGCGCTGGGGGGTCGGGATCGTCGGCTATGTCAAGAGCATCGGCGACATCGAGGGGCGGATCGACGATCCGGCCGCGGTGACCCTGGAGCAGGTCGAGTCGAACCCCGTGCGCTGCCCGGATCAGGAGGCGGCGGCGCGTATGGCGGAGCTGATCGAACGGATGCGTGCGGAGCGCGACTCCGTCGGCGGCGTGTCGGAACTCGTCGCGACCGGCGTGCCGCCGGGCTGGGGCGAACCGGTGTTCGACAAGCTGAAGGCGGACCTGGGCAAGGCGCTGTTCAGCCTGCCGGCGGTGCTGGGCGTCGAGTACGGGGCCGGGTTCGGCGTTGCCCGCGCGCGTGGCAGCGAGAACAACGATCCGTTCGAGATGCGGGGAGGCAGCGTCGCCACTCGCGGCAACCGCCACGGCGGGATGCTGGGCGGCATCTCGTCAGGGCAGCCGATCGTGCTGCGCTGCGCCGTCAAGCCGACCAGCAGCCTGCCGCAGCCCCAGGACACGGTGACACGGGCCGGCGAGCCGACGACGATCGCGACCAGAGGCCGTCACGATCCGTGTCTTCTGCCCCGCTTCGTGCCGATGGGCGAGGCGATGATCGCTCTGGTGCTGGCGGACCATGCCCTGCGGCAGGTCGCCGTTGACGGCCTGTCGGACTAGGGATCGATCTTCGCCGTGGCCTTGCCCATCACCACGACGTCGCCGTCCTGGTTCACCGTCGTCACCGACAGGTCGACCAGGTTCTTGCCGTCCTCCTCGCGCACTGCGTCGACCTTGGCCGTCGCGGTCAACGCGTCGCCCGGCCAGACCTGCCGCGTGAAGCGGACGCCGTAGGCGGTCAGCCGGCCGTCGCCGACGAAGTCGGTGACCATGCGGCCGGTCATGCCCATCGTCAGCATGCCGTGGGCGAAGACGGTCGGGTACTTCGCTACCTTGGTGGTGAAGATCTCGTCGGAATGGAGCGGGTTGTAGTCGCCCGAGGCGCCCGCGTACTGGACGATCTGGGTCCGGGAGAGGTCGTCGGTGAGCTTCTGGGTGTAGGTGTCGCCGACCTGGACCTTGCTTGCCTGAAGTGCCATTCGTTCTCTCCTCAGTCGCTCTCGACGACCTTCTCAGTGCGGACGCCGACGCCGGTGGCGCGCACGACGAGTTCGCCGGATTCGTCGTAGTACTCGGTGATGTTCTCGCTGAACTTCAGGTTGCCGCCGCGCTTGCCCTGCCGTTCCCAGCTCTTTCCGGGCCGGGTCTTGAGAGTCAGGGTTTCGCCCGGGCTCACGTGCCGGAAGTACTCGAAGCGCTGTTCGGCGTGGAGGCCCGTGCCGCCGTCACCTCCGGTCCGCGTGGGCGGCACGCCGGTCGGCTCCTTGCCGGAGCCGAACCACGGCTCGCCGATCCTGGGGCGCAGGAAGTACTCGGGATCGAACTGGGCCGAGGCCTGGTAGAAGGTGGGCGGCGCGATGGTCTTGCCGGGCTCCGTGTCCGCTGCCGCCTCGGCGTCGTGATAGATGGGGTTCGGGTCGCCGACCGCGCGGGCGAACATCATGATGTGGCCTGCCTCGACCGGGAACTTCTTTGCTGCCATTCCGGTTCCGTCCTCCTCTTCGAGTGGTCTCTGAAGCGCAATCTCGTGCGTCGTTTGAGCGCGTGACTGTAGCAGCATGAACCTGCTTCTGTTGGAGGGCGCGGACTTCGAACAGGCGGCCGGCTCGGGCGCGCGCGCGGTCGTGTCCGGGGAGCGCCTGAAGCACGTGCGCAAGGTGCTTCGGGCGGAGGTCGGCGACACACTGGAAGTGGGCCGCTTGGGCGGCGGCATTGGCCGCGGACGGATCGTCGAGCTAGGCCGCGAGCGGGTCGTGCTGGAGCTGGGGCCGCTCGATGGGGAGTTGCCCGCGCCACTGCCGGTGACGCTCGTGCTGGCGTTGCCGCGGCCCAAGTTCGTGGGCCGCATCCTGCAGGCAGCGGCGGCAATGGGTGTCAAGCGGATCCTGCTCGTCCACACGGCCCGGGTGGAAAAGAGCTACTGGCAGAGTTCGGTGATGCGGCCGGAGTCGCTGCGGCGTCACCTGATGCTGGGTCTGGCGCAGGCACGGGACACGGCGCTGCCGGAGATCGAGTGCCTGAGCGGACCGCGGGATCTGACCGAATCCCTGCTGGCCCTGATCCGGGACCACGACCAGGTCCTGGTCGCCGATGCCGTCGGTGACGAGCCGTGTCCGCTGGGCGTCGATGGCCCGGCGGCGCTGCTGGTCGGCCCCGAAGGCGGCTTCCTGGACGAGGAACTCGCGTCGTTGCGACACGCGGGTGCTTCCGTCGTGAGTCTCGGCCCGAGGGCGTTGCGGGTCGAGCACGCGGTGGTGGCCCTGCTGTCGCGCCTCGCTGCCTGAGCACACCGGAGGCGCGAGCCCCTGGACGCTACTCGCGGAGCTTCGCGCCGACGGACCTCTCGACCTGTCCCAGGATGCGCCGGCGGAGCTTCTTCACGTCGCGGTCGCGCAGGGTGCGGTTCGGGGCCCGGAAGGTGAGGTGGTAGGCGAGGCTCTTTGAGCCTTCGCCGATCGCCTCGCCGCGGAACACGTCGAACAGTTCGACGGCGCAGAGCAGGGGCTTGCCGGAGGCGAGCAGGGCGGTTTCGACGGCCGCGGCCGGCGTCGTCTCGTCCACGATCAGAGCCAGGTCCTCGCGCACTTCCGGATAGACGGGAACGGGCTCGACCTGGAGGGAATCGGGGACGAGTTCGAGGATGCGGTCGAGGTCGAGTTCGGCGGCGAGGATGGGGTGACCGTCCGCGGGCTCCAGATCGAAACGGGCGGCCACCGCCGGCTGGACTTCGCCCAGCCAGCCGATGGGCTTCGAGTCGGCGCCGATCTGGATCGCCGCGGCACGTCCTGGGCTGAAGGACGGTGGCGCGTCCGTCGGTGACGCCGTGTACTGAGCCTCGAGTCCGAGGCGGTCCAGGACCGTCTCGACCACGCCCTTGATGTCGAAGAAGTCGAAGCAGTCATCGCTGGCGCCAGCCGCTTGCCAGTGGTCTGCCCGGCGCGGACCGGTCAGCACGGCGGCGGCCTGCTCCCGCTCCTCGGGCAGTGAATCGTCTTCCTCGACCGGGAACACGCGGCCGACTTCGAACAGGGCGAGCCGGTCCGTGAAACGGCTGTTCGACGCCGCCGCTTCCAGCACGGACGCGAGCAGGCTGCGGCGCATGACGACGCGGTCGAGGGTCGAGGGATTGGCGAGCCGGACGTAGGGCGGTGGCTCGCCGTCTTCCAGTTGCAGCTTCGCTTCCGCCTCCGGCGTTGTCAGCCGGTAACTGACGATCTCCTGGAGTCCCAGGTCGGCGAAGGTGTCCTTGACGCGGTCTTCGAAGGACTGCTCGCGGTTGCCGCGCTGGGGCGGCAGGACGTCGCTGAGCACTGTGGACGGGATGCGGTCGTAGCCGTAGATGCGGCAGACCTCCTCGACCAGGTCGTGCTGGCCTTCGATGTCGAGGCGGTGGTCGGGCACGGTGACGCGGAGCGAATCCGAGTCCGCGGCGGTGTCCACCTCGAACTGGAGGCGTCGCAGCAGGTTCGCCGTCTCCTCGGTGTCGAGATCGAGACCGCTGAGGCGGCGCAGGTAACCGAGGTCGAAGTCGACGGTGACGCTCGGCGCTGGTTGCGGGTAGTGGTCGACGATCCCTTCCGCGATCGAGCCGCCGGCGTGAAGCCGGAGTAGTTCCGCGGCTCGCCGGGCCCCGAGCAGGGCCTGGCTGGGATGGACGCCGCGGCTGAAACGGAAACCGGCCTCGGTGTGGATCCCGAGCTGGCGCTGGGTGCGCCGGATGCTGCGACGTTCCCAGGCTGCGGCCTCCAGCAGCACGTTGCGGGTTTCCGGACCGATCTCGCTGTCCCGGCCGCCCATTACGCCGCCCACGCTGAGCGAGCCGGCCGGGTCGGTGACCATGATCTGGTTCGTGCGCAGTTCCCGCTCGGCGCCGTCCAGCGTCGTCAGGCGTTCACCGTCGCGCGCCAGCCGCGTGACGATCCGGACCGGGCCGCCGTCCGCGTAGCCGTCCGCTCGCTCCTGCAGCAGGTCGTAGTCGAAGGTGTGGTTCGGCTGTCCGACCTCGAGCATCACGTAGTTGCTGATGTCCACGACGTTGCTGATCGGCCGCTGCCCGGCGAGCTGTAGCCGGTGCTGCATCCAGTAGGGAGACGCGCCCTGCTCGATGCCCTCGATCAGCAGGGCGACGAACCGCGGATTGACCTCAGGGGTTTCGGCCTCGATCTCGACCCGCCCGGCGATCGGTGGTCCGGCCATCGTCAGCGGGACGGCCGGCGGCCGGAACCCGGCTTCCGTGAGCGCCGCTACCTCGCGTGCGACCCCCAGGATCGAGGCGCAGCGGGCGATGTTGGGAATCACGTCGATGTCGAGCACGACGTCGCCGAGCACTTCGGCCAGCGGCCGGCCGGGCCGAAGTTCCGGGAGTTCATCGGCCGGCTCGAACAGGATGATTCCCTCGTGGTCTTCGCCGAGCCCGAGCTCCGCGGCCGAACAGAGCATCGCGTCGCTGGTGATGCCGCGGAGCTTTTTCGGCTTGAGCCGCGTGATCTTCAGGTCGCGGTAAGGGTTGCGGTAGCTGGCCCCGGCGAGCAGCAGCGCTCCCCAGATGTCGGCATCGTTCAGATCCTCGCCGAGATACGGGAACAGGTTCGGCGCCCCGGTGATCACCTGCCGGGTGGCGTCGGCGCCGTAGTCGACGGTCGCCAGCACCAGGCGGTCGGCGTCCGGCACCGGGTCGACGCGCAGGATCTTCGCCGCCATGACCAGGTCGGCCGGCCACGGCAGTTCGGCGCCGTCGACGCCGAGGCGTTCGATCGCCTTGACCTCGAGGCCGGCGTTGGTGAGCAGCTCGGCGAGGTCGTCGGGAGAGCCGTCGAGCTCGACGAAATCGCCGAGCCAGTTGAGTGGAACGCGCATCAGACGAATCGCTGAAACTGGCGCAGGAAGCGCAGGTCATTCGACCAGAAGTACCGGATGTCGCGGATGCCGTGCCTGAGCATGGCGATCCGCTCGGGCCCCATGCCGAAGGCGAAGCCGCTCCACTCTTCCGGGTCGTAGCCGCCATTCCTGAGCACGGTGGGGTGGACCATGCCGCAGCCGAGGATCTCGAGCCAGCCGGTCTCCTTGCACAACTGGCAGCCCTCGCCGTCGCAGAGGAAGCAGGCGATGTCCATCTCCGCGCTTGGTTCCGTGAACGGGAAGTAGCTGGCCCGGAAGCGGGCGCCGCGGCCTTCTCCGAACAGGCGGCGGGCGAACTCGGTCAGGGTGCCCTTCAGATCGGCGAAGGTGATCGCCGGGCCCACCGCGAGCCCCTCGATCTGGTGGAACTGGATCTCGCTGCGGGAGGTGATCTGCTCGTTGCGATAGCACATCCCGGGCAGGATGACCCGCACCGGCTCCGGGTGTTGCTCCTGCATCGCCAGGATCTGGCCGCCGCTGGTGTGGGTGCGGAGGACGACGCTCGGATCCGTCGTGTAGAACGTGTCCTGCATGTCGCGCGCGGGGTGGTCGGGCGGCATGTTCAGGTCGCCGAAGTTCAACTGGTCGGTGACCACGTCGGGGCTGCGGTAGGTCTGGAAGCCCATGTCGCCGAAGATCCGCTCGATGCGGCGCATGACCAGGGTCGACGGGTGCAGGCCGCCGAGCGTGGGCCGTCGTCCTGGCAGGGTGACGTCGAGCCGGTCCGTATCGGCGTCGGTTTCGCGCGCCGATCGCTTCAGGGCTTCCTGGCGCGCTTCGAAGGCAGCTTGCAGGGAGGTCTTGATCTCGTTGATCCGCTTGCCGAAAGCGGGCCGGTCGGCGGGTTCGATCTCGCCCATGCGGCGCGTCAGGAGTTGGACCTCGCCCTTGCGGCCGATGGTCGCCCGGCGCCACTCCTCGAGTTGCTCCAGATCGGCCGTCTGTTCCAGCGCCGCGGAGACCCGCGCTTCGATGTCGTCGAGCTGGTCGATCATGGCGTCAGGCGGATCTTCGTTCGGCGCCCTGGCTGCGGCGTGGCGCGGCGCCCGACTCTACAAGCCCGCGCCGGAGAGCTGCGGCGAGCGCGTTACTTGGGTCAGGCGCGGGTGGCGGCCAACAGGATCTCCAGGATTGCGCCTAGGAAGAGCAACAGGGGGAGAATCGCCGCGAGCAAGGCCGCCTTCGATGCCTTGATCCCCTGGATTGCGTGAAGACCGACCGCGAACAACCCTGCGCTTCCTACGACGACGAGAACATCACCGGCAACGGGGATAACGCTGAGCAGAAAGGCGCCTGCCGCGTAGCAGGCGGCGACCCATGTGCCGCGAAAGCCCTGTGACCTTGCCGAGCGGGTGACGATCAGAAGCAGGTGCAGGAATCCGGCGCAGATGAACGGTATGAGCGGGCTGAAGACGAAGACGAACGGAAGAGACAGCAGGAGGAGCTGCAGACCGATGAACGGGAGAATCTGCTCAAGGAAGGGAATCCCCTCTACGCCGGAAACTCCTGCCGGCTCGCCGAACAACTGCATCCTGTTGATCAGTTCGAATGTCGCATCGGGCAGCGTCAGCGCGAGAACGATGACGACCAGTCCTTCCAGAAAGACGCCCAGCGAGATGGCCAGACCGGCGAAGAGAAGCGGTCCCCACCAGCCCGCCTCGACTCTGGTTCCTCCAAAGAACTCGCGAGGAGAGGTAGCCAGGAGAGCCAGAGCGGAGACCAGGGCGGACACTCTGCCCCGGTCCTTCCGCTCCTCCCACGGATTGACGACCTCGACGCTTGCTTCGGCGCCGGTGCTATCGTCCCCGGAGTTCACGAGGAGCACCTTACCGGAGCGATCCTGATGGCGGACGCCCGACAGCAGCGAACGGCGGCAGTACGCGACGTCGGCGCCGGTGCCGGTGCCCTTGTGGTCGGCGTCGCTGCTGCCAGCGCCTTCAACGAGTTCGTGCCGGAAGGTCACCGGCCGGAGGACGTTCTTCCGGGCGCGAAGAGCGTCGTCGTCGCGGGCAACCAGGGGCCGACGGCGGGGGCCTGGCGCAGTCCCGACCACCGGGTGATGGAGATCACCGGCTACGACTTCCGCGAAAACGTGGCGGTCCACGTGATGTGCGACTACATCGAGCGCGAGCACGGCCACCGCGCCCTCCAGGCGCCGTCGCTCCCCACGGCCGGCCACAACCCGCCGATGAGCATGATGCTGGCCGCGGTGCTCGCGGGTCTGGGCACCCGCTCGCTGGCGGCGAACATCATCCTGCACGCCCGTTACGGCCTGCTGTACTACGCGGCCCTGGTCACCACGCTCGACCTCGAACCGGACCACCCGCTGGAGGAGGACGCGTGCCCGTCCGAGCCGTGCATCCAGATGTACGAGAAGCTGGGCACGACGCCCTGCCTCGCCTCCTGCCCGAAGGACGAGGGCGGCTGCCTCGACGGCGCGCTGGACGAGGACGGCAGGATCAGCTACTCGTACTACGACCGCGAGCGCTGCACCTCGCGGTCGATGAACTTCGGCATCGGCTCGATCCAGAAGTCCCTGGTCCAGATCACGACGGAGGAAGACCGGGAGCAGCGCAAGTCGATGATCTACTCCGACTTCTTCACCCAGTCGCTGTCGTCGCTCAGCTACTACAAGGAGAGCGTGGCGCAGTGCTTCGAGTGCATGCGGGTGTGTCCGGTCGGCATGCACGAAAGGCGGTTGCAGTGACGGTGTCCGCGCCGGCTTCCGCTCCGGGCGCGGATGAGACCGCGGCAGCCCGCGACCGGCTGGCCGCGATGGTGGGGAGAGGCGGCGCGCTGGCCTGGGGCGTCGCCGATGCCGACGCCTTCGACGAGGCGCCGGAGGGTTTTCGCCCCGGCGACCTGCTGCCGGGGGCGCGCCGCGTCGTGGTCGTCGGCGGCAGTCCGCCGCGGGCCGCGGACTGGGCGAGTCCGGTTCACGAGCACCTGGAGACGATGGGCACCAGCGACCGCATCAACTCCCTGGGCCTCAAGACGGCGAAGTTCATCGAGGCCGAGTTCGGCTACTACGCGCTGTTCGTGCCGCCGGGCGTCCGTCGCGGCAACCGGCCCTTCCTGAGCGTGGCCCTGGCCGCGGAGCTCGCGGGCTGCGGATCCCGCAGCCTGGCCGGGCCGGTGCTGCACCCCGAGTACGGGCTGCTGTTCTACTCGGCGATCGTCACGACCTACCCGTTCCCGGTCATGCCGCCGCTGGCCGAGCCCGCCTGCCCGGCGCCGGCCTGCATCGAGATGTGGGAGGCCGAGGGCGCCACACCCTGCACCAGGGTCTGCCCGCTCGGCGACGGCGGCTGCCTCGACGGGCGGATCGAGAACGGCCGGTTGGTGGAGCGCCGCTACGACGCGGCGCGCTGCACCTCCCGGGTCTACACGCACTGGATTCCCGGCTTCCAGAAGGGACTCGAACTTGCGCTCGACCAGGACGAACCGGAGGCGCGCAAGATGGTCCTCTACTCGAGCCACTTCACGAAGACGCTCTGGTCGATGACCTACGCGGCGCAGAGCCAGGGTCAGTGCTGGGAGTGCATGCGGGTCTGTCCCGTAGGCGCCGGGTTCAGGGACAAGGCGTAGACGCGAGGTGTGACGATGGCTTTCTTCTTTGTCGATCCCGAGACATACCGCCGCTACCGGGAGGAGATCCTCGAGCTGTCGAACTCCATCCAGATCGACATCCACGAGCACCTGCCGGGCGACAAGCGGCGCCGCGGACTGTCGGACCGCGAGATCGCGGAACGCCTCAACCTCGACGAGCGGACGGTGCGCGAGATCCGGGTCGTTGCCGAGCGCGACTACTACGACATCGAGGAGTGGGACAAGGCGGTCGAGTTCAAGGACAAGGCCTGCCGCGCCTTCGCTGAAGAGGGCCTCTCCTACGTCTTCAAGGACCGCCGCGACGTGTGAGAAAGTAGCGCGCCGATGAAGACCGCGGTGCTCCAGTTCTTCTCGTGGCCTGACCGCCGGATTCCGCTGGAAGAGGTCTACCGGCGGGCGTTCCAGCGCATCGACATCATGGACCAGAACGGGTACGACGCCGTGTGGCTGGCGGAGCACCACTTCAGTTCCTTCAGCATCTGTCCGTCGATCCACATGATGGGGATCGAGGTCTCCGCGCGCACGAAGAATCTGAGGATCGGCACGGGTGTGTCCCTGGCGCCCTTCTATAACCCGCTGCGCCTGGCGGAGGAGGTGGCCCTGCTCGACGTGCTTTCCGGCGGCCGGGTCAACTGGGGGGTTGGCCGCGGCTTCGCGGAGGGGGAGTTCAAGGCTTTCGGCGTCGACCCGCGCTACAGCTACCCGGTCTTCCGGGAACACGTGCAGGCGGTGGTCGGCGCCTGGACGAACGAGCAGCTCACCTTCGAGGGAGAGCACTTCCAATGCCGCGACGTTGAGGTGCTGCCCAAGCCGGCACAGAAGCCGCATCCGCCGGTGTGGCTCGCTTCGTCGTCGCCTGAGTCGATGACGTGGGCTGCCCGGAACGGCTTCTCGATCATGCTCGACCCCCACTCGGCGCACAGCCGGATCGCCGAGAAGCGAGAGCTGTACCGTGAGATCCTGGAGCAGCACGGTCATTCGATCGAGGGCCGGGAGATCCCGATGGCGCGGCTCATTGCCTGCGCACCGACCCGCGCCGAAGCGGAGGAGATCGCCAGGCGCGGCGCCCTGTGGACGGTCAGGTCCCACAGGCAGAAGGGCACCCGGGCGGTCAAGACCGATACGCGGCGCAACCTCGAGCGTCCCGAGCTGGTCGCTCCCACTTCCCTTCAGGCCGCCGGGGAGGAGTCCGCGGTGGCACGGTATCTCGACGGTGTCATCCTGTACGGCACGCCGGACGAGCTGGTCGACGAGATCGCGCGTCTGAGGGAGGAGATGTTCCTCGACTACCTGCTGTGCGCGCCACTCAGTCACGGTTCCTTCGTGCTGTTCACGGACGAGGTCCTGCCTCGGATCTGAGTGACCGTCGCCGATCCCTTCGACCGTTTTCGCGTGCTGTTCGAGCGCGCCTCGGCCACCGGTCTCACCGAGCCGAACGCGATGGTCCTCTCCAGCGCCGACGAGCAGGGACGCCCGTCGTCCCGGGTCGTGCTGCTCAAGCACTTCGACCGCGAGGGCTTCGTTTTCTACACGAACCTCGAGAGCCGCAAGGGCAGGGAGATCCTGGCGCGACCGGACGTGAGCCTGAACTTCTTCTGGCGCGAACCGAAGGAGCAGGTGTGCATCTTCGGCCATGCCGAACGGGTCAGCGACACCGAGGCCGACGCCTACTTCGCCACCCGTGACCGCAGCAGTCAGCTCGGCGCCTGGGCCTCGCAGCAGAGCCGGCCGCTCGCAAGCCGCGAGCGGCTGCTCGCCGACTTCGAGCACGTGACCGAGCGGTTTGCGGGCGGCGACGTGCCGCGTCCTCCGCACTGGACGGGGCTGCGGGTTGTGCCGCGGCGCTTCGAGTTCTGGGTAGCGCAGGAGCACCGGCTTCACGACCGTACGTTCTACGAGCGGGACGGCGACTCGTGGACGATGGGGCTGTTGTATCCGTAGCGCCGGCGCCGAGATCCTCAGTAGACCCGCGGCACGATCCGCCACGGCACTCGCCGCCGGTACTCGTCCCACAGCGAGCCGTACTTCGCGGCGCAGCGCCGGTCGTCGTCCCGCTCGCGCGGCACCAGCAGCAGGACATAGTAGAGCGGGTAGAGCCAGGGAGCCACGAGCGCCGGTTGACCTAGGCTGAGCGCCAGGCCGGTCGCCATCAGGAACTCGCCGAGATAGTTCACGTGGCGCGACACGCTCCAGAAGCCACTGCACAGCACACGGCGCTCGCCGTCCGAAATCGTCTCCGGTCGGATTCTGCCGAGGAAGGTCCGGTTCGGGTCGAGCTTGAAGTGGAACTTCTGCATGTTGGCGCCGCGTGCCAGCGACCAGCCGGCGAAGAAGACGAGCGCGGCCAGAACGAGCAGCCAGATGGGAGCATGCGGGTTCGGCAGGTCGGCGGCTGCCCACAGCCCCACTCCGTAGAAGTAGGGATAGAAGAAGAGGCAGCCCCAGACGAGCTTGAAGCCGACCCGTTCGGCGAAGAGGTCGTAGGTGTAGAGGTGGACTCGCTCGAACAGGAGGTACTCGCAGAGGAACCAGGTGAAGAGCGCGACGTAGAGGGCGACGCCGGGCGACGGATCTTCGGGGAAGGTCAGGAAGTGATGGGCCGCGAACGAGAGCAGGTTCAGTTCGAGGTAGGTGGCGCCGAACACGTAGAGGAACATCTTGGCGTCCACGCGGTCGCCGAACATGCGCGGGTTGGCGCGCCGGCCGAGAAAGAACTCCTTCAGGAGTGATTCGCCGCGGCTCGGCGCCGTCCGCACGACCGCGGCCGAGGCGACGATGCCGAGCGCCAGAGCCCCCGCGGCGCCGCTCCAGCGGTGGGTCCACAGCCAGTCCCAGGGCATGACGCCGCTGTAGCCGGCAACGAGCCACAGGCCGATCGTCAGCAGGAACACCGGCAATCCGTTCAGACGGTACTCAAGGGGCAGCCCCGTCCGCTCGTCCCGGACGTAGCCCGTGACCCGACGGGCGGGCAGCAGCGCGCTCAGCATCAGCACCAGCGCCGAGGCGAGCCAGGGCGCGAAGAAGCCCGGTAGATAACCGGTCACGTGCTTGCCGAGTCTTGGGGCCTTATGCCTCGGCCAGC
Source organism: Holophagales bacterium (assembly GCA_009836625.1). Lineage (GTDB taxonomy): Bacteria > Acidobacteriota > Thermoanaerobaculia > Multivoradales > Multivoraceae > Multivorans. The sequence continues at coordinate 79,126 of VXVC01000006.1, read as the reverse complement.
TTGACCCACTCAAAGTCGCCGGGCTTGTGGTTGATCCGGATCTTCGGTTCGGCGATCCAGGAGGCGTAGTGGCCGGGCCGGAACTCCGGCTTCATCAGGGACTCGATGAACGCACGGTCGCTGTCGTCCGGCAGCCACTCGTGTCGCCGCCGCGTCCATTCGCCTTCCGGGACGATCTCGCCGTCCGGCGTGGCGTGCAGGTCGCGGTAGACGCCGATCTGCCGGTGGAAGGCGACGTGGGGCAGGGTGATCTCGAAGTCCACTCCGGTCTGCCGGATCGTCTTGTTCCAGCGGCCGACGCCCAGGTTGCAGTCGTCCGTGAAATCGTCGCGCAGGCGGGCGTTCAGGGCGTTGAGCGCCGGGTGCTGGACGACGTGCCAGCCGCCGTTCGAGGTGGCGCCGTTCGACGGTTCCAGGATCCCGTAGGTGTCGTCGAGCAGCCGGTGGTCGTCCTCCAGCCGGTGCTCGCGGAAGCGGCCCTTGAGCCCGGCGTTGAAGAAGTTGGCCGAGTTCGTGGACAACTCGGAACCGAACAGGTCGAGGGTCAGGGAGTAGTGGAGGTTGACCTTCTTCTGGATCGTCGGCAGGTCGATCACGCCGAGCGCGCGCGCTGCCTCGACATCGCTGGGGTCGTCGATGCCGGCCGCCGTCATCGCCTCGCAGGTGCGCTGGACGATGCGGGTTACCCCGCTCTCGCCGACGAACATGTGGAAGGCCTCTTCCGTCAGCATGAAGCGGCAGGTGCGGGACAGCGGGTCGAAGCCGGACTGTGCCAGCGATTCGAGTTGCATCTTGCCGTCGCGGTCGGTGAAGAAGGTGAACAGGAAGAAGGAGAGCCAGTCCGGCGTCTCCTCGTTGAACGCGCCGAGCATGCGCGGGGCGTCGTCGGAGCCGGAGCGGCGGCGCAGCAGCTCACCGGCCTCCTCCCGGCCGTCGCGGCCGAAGTACTTCTGGAGCAGGTAGACCATCGCCCACAGATGCCGCCCCTCCTCGACGTTGACCTGGAAGAGGTTGCGCATGTCGTAGAGCGAGGGCGCGGTCTTGCCCAGGAAGCGCTGCTGCTCGACGGAGGCCGGCTCGGTGTCGCCCTGGATCACGATCAGGCGCCGGAGCATCGCCCGGTACTCGCCCGGGACCTCCTGCCAGGCCGGCTCGCCGACGTGGTGGCCGAACGGGATCGTGCGGTCCTCTGCCTGCGGTGCGAGCAGGATGCCCCAGCGATAGTCGGGCATCTTCACGTAGTCGAAGACGGCCCACTTGTCCGCGCCCTTCGATTCGACCCGGACCGCGGTGCGGAGGTAGACGTCGGAGGTCTGGAAGCCGTCGGGGCCCATGTCCATCCACCAGTCGATGTATCCGGGGTGCCAACGCTCCAGGCCGCGGCGGACGCGGGCGTCCGACGCCAGCGCCACGTTGTTGGGGATCAGGACGTCGTAGTCGACGGTGCTGTCTAGCGTGGTCATCGGTTGTTCCTAGATGCGTTCGCTGTCGAAACGTGGTCGGCGGCCTGTGCCGTAGAGCCGGAGCGCGCCTTCGTCGCCGACCGCGTTGGGCCGCTGGAAGATCCAGTTCTGCCAGGCGCTGAGACGTCCGAAGATCTTGCTTTCCAGGGTTTCGGGACCGGGGAAGCGGAGGTTGGCCTCCAGTGCGGTCAGCGCGTCGGGCGAGAAGCTCGCCCGTTCCTCGAGCGCGATGCGCACCTCGTCCTCCCAGTCCAGGTCGTCCAGGATCTCCGTGACCAGGCCGGCTGCTTCGGCATCTTCGGCTTCGAGAGGGACGCCGACGAGTTCACGAAGGCGCTTCGTCGCGTCCTCCTCGCCGAGGAACCGCGTCTCGAGGCGGGAGAGCCCGTTCGGCGTGGGGAACAGGCCGAAGTTCAGTTCGCCGAGCTCGATGGAGGGCGCAGGCGCGCCGTCTTCGCTCTCGCCCTCGAACATGTACGCGCGGTCCGACGCCAGGGCGAGTTCGAGCAACAGACCCGCGAAGCAGCTTCCCGGCGTAATCAGCGTGAACACGCTGCGCGCGGTCAGGTCGAGGCGCTTGAGCACCCGCTTCCAGTACAGCAGCACCTCGCGCGTGAACCAGTGCTCGCGTTCACGGTGGAGGAACGCGTCGAAGGCGGCCACCGCGCCCAGGTCGCCTTCGGACTCGACGACGAGTTGGCCGATTCGGGTCTCGTTCAGGCGCAGGTGAAGCAGTGCGTCGTCCAGTTCGCGGGCCAGGACGAGAGGCCAGAAGCCGGCGCTCCCGGCCAGTGCTTCCGACGCATCGCCCGGCGGCGCTTCGGTTGGGCCACGCACGGTCAGGCGGGCTGTGCCGAGCGCGCGGTCGAACTCGATGCGAAGCGTCGTATAGACGATCGAGTCCGCTTCCAGCTTCGGCTCGACCTCGGGCCAGACGGCGCCGCCGGGCTCGGCCGGTCGCTCGCTCGAGGCGGCGAGTTCCAGCGCCCGCGCCTTCGCGCCATCGTCGAAGGACGATCGCGGCAGCAGTTCGTCGACCAGGTTCCAGTCGACGGCGCGCCGGCCCTTGACGCCCTCCTCCAGGGTGCAGAAGAGGTCGGCCCGATCGCGGCGGACGCGGCGCTTGTCGAGCAGCCGGGTCAGTCCGCCGGTGCCGGGAAGCACGCCGAGCAACGGCACCTCGGGCAGCGAAACGGCGGAACTGCCGTCGTCGGCGAGCAGGATGCGATCGCAGGCGAGCGCCAGCTCGTAGCCGCCCCCGGCCGCCGTGCCGCGAACCGCGCAGAGGTAGCGCTGCCCGGAGTGCTGGCAGGCGTCCTCGATCGCCAGCCGCGTCTCGTTCGTGAACTTGCAGAAGTTCACCTTCAACTGGTGGGAGGACGAGCCGAGCATGCCGATGTTGGCGCCCGCGCAGAAGATCCGGTCGCGGTCCGAGCGGAGCACCACGGCGTAGACCTCCGGGTGCTCGAACCGCAGCCGCTGGGTGGCGTCGTAGAGCTCGAAGTCGACGCCCAGGTCGTAGGAGTTCTGCTTGAGCTGGTAGCCGGGGCGGATTCCCGCCTGTTCGTCGACCTCCAGGGTCAGGAAGGCGAGCGGCGGCTCGATCCTGAGCCGCCAGTGCCGGTAGCGGTCGGGATGAGTGCGGAAGTCGATCGGCTCTTCCGCGACGGTTTCACCGGCCTGGTGCCCGGAGGGTCCGTCCGCGGTGGCCTGCTTGGACATCTGGTTGGTAGGGGAACGGAGTGCCGGTTGGTGAGTATAGTCACGCCTCGTGAGCGCCCCGGCCCCTGACGATCGCGGCGAGAGCCGCCTGCCGCACGTCGAGTTCGAGGGCGTCGACAAGAGCTACGACGGCGAGAACCTGGTCGTGCGAGGGCTCGATCTCGCCGTGGAGCGCGGTGAGTTCCTGACCCTGCTGGGGCCCTCCGGCTCGGGCAAGACGACCTGCCTGATGATGCTGGCCGGCTTCGAGGCGCCGACCGCCGGGACGATCCGGATAGCCGGCAGCCCGATCCAGGACCTTCCGCCGCACAAACGCGGGATCGGCATGGTGTTCCAGAACTACGCGCTGTTCCCCCACATGACGGTGGGCGGCAACCTCGCCTTCCCGCTCGAGGTCCGCGGCGTCGAGCCGGCCCTGCGGCGGGAGCGGGTCAAGCGGGCTCTCAGCCTGGTGCAACTGGAGGGACTCGAGGACCGGCGGCCGGCGCAACTCTCGGGCGGTCAGCAGCAGCGGGTGGCGATCGCCCGGGCGCTGGTGTTCGAGCCGGAGATCGTCCTGATGGACGAGCCGCTCGGCGCTCTCGACCGGCGGCTCCGAGAGGAAATGCAGTACGAGATCCGGCGCATCCACTCGTCCCTGGGGGTGACGGTCGTCTATGTGACGCACGACCAGCAGGAGGCGATGACCCTCTCCGACCGGGTGGCCGTGTTCCACAACGGCGAGATCGAACAGGCGGCGTCGCCGGAGGTCCTGTACGAGGAACCGGAGAAGGCCTTCGTGGCGCGGTTTATCGGCGAGAACAACCGGCTCGACGGCGTCGTCGTCAGCGAGGAGGACGGCGTCTGCGAAGTGGACATCGGCGGCCAGACGATCCGGGCGATGAGCCTGGGTCTGTGCCCTCCGGGCGCTCGAACCACGGTCGTCATTCGCCCCGAGCGCGTGGCGGTGGCGCCGGCGGACGGCCGTTACCGAAACGAAGTCGAGACGCGGATCGACGACATGATCTTCCTCGGCGACCATCTGCGCCTTCACATGACGGTCGGCGGCGCCTCCGACTTCATCGCGAAGATCCCGAACGTCGTGGGTCACGGCGCCGTGCTGCCGGGCGACACGGTGCGGGTCGGCTGGGCGGCGCTCGACTGCCGGGCGCTGGTGCCCGAGAAGCTGGCGGAAGGCGAAGAAGAGTGGTGAGGGCGGCCGCCGTCGCGGTCGCCGCGATGCTGGCCGGCTGCGCGCCGCGGCCGGGAGATGGGACGGAGCTCAGCCCTCCGGGTCCGGACGCGAACGACGGATCGATCACCGTCGTCTCCTACGGCGGTTCGTACGCCCGCGCCTGCGTTCTGGGCTACCACGAGTCCTTCACCGCCGAGACCGGCATCCGGGCCGATCTGGAGGACTTCAACGGCGGCCTCGCGCAGATCCGGGCCCAGGTCGAGGCCGGCGCAGTGCACTGGGATGTCGTCGATCTCGGCGTCGCCGATACCGTGACCGGTTGCGACGAGGGCGTCCTGGAGCTGATCGACCCCGCGCTGCTGCCGCCGGGTCCGAACGGCGAGGCGGCCGCGGACGACTTCCTTCCCGAGACGAACACGGAGTGCGGCGTGGGCACGCTGCTCTACTCCACGATCTACGCCTACAACCCGGAAACCCTGCCGGGGCCGGCGCCGACCACGATCGCCGACTTCTTCGACCTGGAGAACTTCCCAGGGCGGCGAGGCATGCAGCGGAAGCCGGAGGCGAACCTGGAGTTCGCGTTGATGGCCGACGGCGTGCCGAAAGAGCGAATCTACGAGTTGCTTGGGACCCCGGAGGGCCTCGATCGCGCATTCCGGAAGCTGGACACGATCAAGGCCGACGTCGTGTGGTGGGAGGCGGGCGCGCAGCCGCCGCAGCTCCTCGCCGACGGCGAGGTCATCATGAGCACGGCGTGGAACGGACGGATCTTCAACGCGCAGGTCCTTGAGGAGCAGCCCTTCGTCATCGTCTGGGATGGTCAGGTCATGGACCGGGGTCAACTGGCGGTCGTGGCCGGCACTCCTCGCCTTGAGGACGCGCTGCGCTTCATGCGCCACGCCGCCCGCTCCGAGTCGATGGCGGGCGTCGGGAAGTACATCGCCTACAGCCCCGCGCGCCGCTCCGGCCAGGCGCTGATCGACCGGCACGCGGAGACGGGCACGGACATGTGGCCGCACATGCCGACCAACCCGGAGAACATGAAGAACTTCCTGATGGCGGACTGGGAGTGGTGGGCGGACCACAGGGACGAGATGGAGGAGCGGTTCGCCGCCTGGCTGGCGCGATGAAGAGTTCGGGCGCAGTCGTTCTGGGCGTCGTCCTGGTCGCCGGTTGCCGGCTGGCCGCGGAGCCGCCTTCGGGTTCGCCGCCGGGCGGTGACGTGGAAGAGCGCTCGATCACGGCGGTGTCCTACGGAGGCTCATACGCCCGCGCCTGCGTCAAGGGGTATCACGAGCCCTTCACGGCGGAGACCGGCGTTCGGGTTCACGTCGCCGACTTCATGGGCGGTCTGGCCCAGGTTCGGGCCCAGGTGGAAGCGGGTGCGGTCCACTGGGACGTCGTCGATCTCAACGTCGCGGAAACCGTGAACGGCTGCGACGAAGGGGTGCTGGAGTTGATCGACCCCGCGATCCTGCCGCCGGGTCCGAACGGTGAGCTGCCCGAGGATGACTTTCTGCCCGAGATGAACACTGAATGCGGCGTGGGCACCCTGCTTTTCTCGACGATCTATGCCTACAACCGGGACGTCCTCACGGGGCCGCCGCCGACCCGGCTCGCCGATTTCTTCGACCTGGAACGGTTCCCCGGGCGGCGGGGTCTGAGGCGGTCGCCGGAGGCGATCCTGGAGATGGCGCTGATGGCGGACGGGGTTCCCAAGGAGCGGGTCTACGACGTGCTGAGTACGCCCGAGGGTCTCGAGCGGGTGTTCCGGAAGCTCGACACGATCAAGGACCAGGTCGTGTGGTGGGACACGTCCGCCCAGGCGCCGCAGTTGCTGGCGGACGGCGAGGTGGTCATGACGACGGCCGCGAACGGACGCATCTTCAATGCCCAGGTTCTCGAGAAGCAGCCCTTCGTCATCGTGTGGGACGGCCAGGTCCTGAACCGGGGCCAGCTCGCGATCGTCGCGGGTACGCCGCGGCTCGACGACGCGATCCGATTTGTCCGGCACGCAGCCCGCGCCGAGTCGATGGCGGGCGTCGGCCGTTACATCGCCTACAGTCCGGCGCGCTACTCGGCGGAGAAGCTAATCGACCGGCACTTCGAAACGGGCACGGAGATGTGGCCGCACATGCCGACGAACCCGGCGAACATGAAGAACTACCTGATGACCGACTGGCAATGGTGGGCGGACCACGGCGATGAGATGCTGGAGCGCTTCACCGCCTGGCTGGCGCGCTGAGGGCTGAGGGATCGAGCCGTGACCTCCCAGGAATCCCCAAGCGTCAGCCAGCCGCCTGCGCGGCCGCTGTGGCGCCGGGCGCTCGGGCCTCGGCTGCGCGCGGCCGGTCTCGCCCTGCCGCTGGTCGCGTTCGTCACCGTGACGTTCCTCGGCCCCATGCTCAGCCTGCTGACGAAGAGCTTCTACGATCCCGAGGTCGCCGACGCGCTGCCTGAGACGATGGCCGCCTTGCGCAACTGGGACGGTCAGGGCACCCCGTCCGACGAGGCGTTCGCGGCCGTCGCCCGCGAGTTCGTCGCGGCACGGACGGAGCGCAACCTCGGACGGACGGCGAACCGCGTCAACCGGGTCGCGAGCGGCATGCGCAGCGTGATCATGGGCAGCTCGCGGGAGATGGTCGAGGCCCGGGCTGCCGCCGAAGCGGCGGGCGCGGCGACGGACGGCGCCTTCTGGCGGGAGACGATGGTCGCCATCGACTCCCGCTGGGCCGGACCGGAGCCGTGGCGCGCGCTGGAGGCCGCCGGCCAGCGGTTCACGGCCCGCCACTACCTCAAGGCCCTCGACTTCGAACGCGGTCCCGACGGCGGCTACGTGCGCGCAGCGGAGGTGTGGCGCATCTACGTGCCGCTGTTCTGGCGGACGTTCCTGGTCAGCCTGGGGGTCACGCTGCTGTGCCTGGTCATCGGCTATCCGGTGGCGCACATGATCGCCAACTCGCCGCCGAAGCGGGCGAACGTTCTGCTGCTGCTCGTTCTTCTGCCGTTTTGGACGTCGTTGCTCGTACGGACCACCTCCTGGATCGTGCTGCTCCAGAACCAGGGCATCGTGAACGACTTCCTGGTCGCGATCGGGCTGATCGGCGACGACGGACGGATCGCGATGATCTACAACATGACGGGCACGTTCGTCGCGATGACCCACGTGCTCCTGCCGTTTCTCGTGCTGCCGCTCTACTCGGTGATGCGGGCCATCCCGCCGGCCTACATGAACGCGGCCGTGTCGCTCGGGGCGACGCCGTTCCAGGCGCTGCGCCGTGTCTACTGGCCGCAGACGCTGCCCGGTGTCGGCGCCGGTTGTCTGCTGACCTTCATTCTGGCGATCGGCTACTACATCACTCCGGCCCTGGTCGGCGGCCAGAGCGGGCAGTTGATCTCGAACATGATCGCCTACCACGTCCAGACCTCGCTCAACTGGGGTCTGGCGGCGGCGCTGGCGGCGCTGCTCCTGGGCGGCGTGACCCTGCTCTACGTCGTGTACGACCGCCTGGTCGGCATCGACCGGATCGGGCTCGGATGATGGTCGGCGGCGCGCTCAGCCCCGGCTACCGGGTCGCCCGCTGGGGCTACGTGGCGTTCTGCGTCGCCGCGTTCGTCTTCCTGATCGCGCCGATCCTCGTGCTGGTGCCGCTCAGCTTCAACGCCGAGCCCTACTTCACCTTCACCGAGGGCATGCTCCGCTTCGACCCGGAGGCCTATTCGCTTCGCTGGTACCGCAGCATCTTCGACGGCGACGAGTGGACGCGCCCGCTCGCCAACAGCCTGATCATCGGCATCTCGGCCACGGTCGTTGCCACCGTGCTCGGGGCGGCCGCAGCGCTGGGGCTCGCCCACCCGGCGATGCCAGGCCGCAAGATCGTCACGGCGCTCCTCATCTCGCCGATGATCACGCCCGTCATCATCGCCGGCGTCGGCATGTTCTTCTTCTACTCGAACCTGGGGCTGGCGCAAACCCACATCGGGATCATCCTCGCGCACGCCGTGTTCGGCGCGCCCTTCGTCGTCATCACGGTCACCGCGACGCTGGCCGGCTTCGACTGGACGGTCATGCGCGCGGCCGCCAACCTGGGCGCGAACCCCCTCGTCGCCTTTCGTCGGGTGCAACTCCCGCTCATCCTGCCCGGCGTCATCTCGGGCTCCCTGTTCGCTTTCGCGGCGTCCTTCGACGAACTGGTCATCGTCCTGTTCATGGGCGGCCTGGACCAGCGCACGCTGCCGCGCCAGATGTGGTCCGGCATCCGCGAGGAGATCAGTCCGACGATCCTGGCCGTCGCCACCTTCCTGATCGTCTTCGCGCTGCTGGCGTTGAGCACGGTGGAGTGGCTGCGGCGAAGGGGCGCGTCTGGGGGCCAGAGGGCCGGTTGAAATGAAGATCCGGCGATCCCTGGTTCCTCGGAAGAGCATCGATGACCAGGGGCGCGGGCATGGGCTCACCAGTGGCCGGATTCAACTGGATCGCCCGTTGGGTGCGGTGCTGAGACGGCGGCTGGCGGACCGCTCGGCGGCGCGCCCCCTGGCGTTTGCTCGGGTCGTCGTGTGGGCTGCCGGCGTCTTCACGCTCTTCTCTGTCTGCTACTTCACGGTCATGGCAGCGAGGGGGGTGGCTGGGATCGCTCGCTGGGAGCGGGACTACGAGCGTGCCGAGATGATCGGTTACGTTCTCGGGCGGTCCATGGACCGCGCGGACCTGGATGTTCATCGGGTGGTCAATGTGATTGGTGGTGTACCCGGAGTGGCGCGGCACCACTTCGTTCCGGCGGCGGAGCAAGTTCGTGCCTATCGCGGCCCTGAGCTGCCGATTGGCCGGGGTCGGACGACGCCGGATTCCTACATTGTGGCGTTGATGGCCGAACTCGCTGTGCCGCCCCGCACCACACCCACGCTGCCTGTTTTAGGCCACAAGGTGCTCGAGGTCGGTACCGGCTCCGGCTATCTGGCTGCCGTGCTGTCCGAGATGGTGGAGCGCGTCTACACGATCGAGCCCGATGAAGCGCTCGCTCAGCGGGCTGCCGCTACCCTCGGCGATTTCGGCTACGGCAACGTGACGGTGGGGGTCGGCGAACCCTTCGAGGGTTGGCCGGAGTTCGCGCCGTTCGACTCGATCGTCGTCAAGGGGCCGGTCGACCCCGTGCCGCAGACGCTGATCGACCAGCTTGCCCTGGGCGGGAAGCTCGTGGGGCCCGTGGGATCTCCGGACGGGCCCCAGGTACTCCAGGTGTTGGAGAAGCTGCCTGACGGGTCGGTCGCAGCGACGTCGGTGCTGGAAGTGCGCTTCCCGCCGCTGACCAGCGACGACTGATCGACGCCGTCGTCGGCCTCGAAGCCGAGGTTGTCCGGCTTGCCTGTTCCCGTCGGTAGAGTCCAGGGTGGTGAGCAACGACGAGCATGGCATCACGCTGGAGGCAGTCGAAGACACGCTTGCGCTGATCACTCCTCACATCGTTGAAACCCCGGTCGTCGAGTGGTCTGGCCCCGAGATGCGGGCGATCCTGCCGGGGAGCAGCCGTGTCTACGCCAAGCTGGAGCTCTTTCAGCGTTCCGGTACGTTCAAGGCGCGGGGGGCGCTGTCGAACGTCCTGCGACTGAGCGCCGAACAACTGCGGGCCGGCGTAACGGCCATGAGCGCGGGCAATCACGCGATCGCCGTGGCGTATGCGGCGAAGGCGGCGGGGACCAGCGCGAAGGTCGTCATGCAGCGATCGGCCAATCCGGCGCGCGTCGAGTTGGCCAGGGCGCTTGGCGCCGAGGTCCTGATGGCGGAGGATGGCCCCAGCGGATTCGAGATGGTGGCCGGGATCGCGGCCGCGGAGGGCCGGGCGACGATCCATCCATTCGACGGCCTGGCGACGGCCCTCGGCGCGGCGACGCTCGGTCTTGAAATGCACCGGCAGCTTGGAGACCTCGACGTGCTCGTCGTCGCCATCGGCGGCGGCGGTCTGGCCGGGGGCGTGTCGGCGATCACGAAGCGACTGAACCCCGAATGCCTCGTCGTCGGCGTCGAACCCGTGGGCGCCGACGCCATGCACAGGAGCTTCAGGTCCGGTAGACCGGAGCGCCTCGAAGCCGTGGACACCATCGCGGACAGTCTGGCGCCGCCCATGACCGAACGGCTGCCCTTCACGCTCTGCAGGAACAACGTGGATCGGCTCGCCCTGGTCACCGACCGCGAGTTGGCTCAAGCCATGGGGCTCATCTTCCGGGAACTGAAGCTCGCGGTGGAGCCGGCCTGCGCCGCCACGACCGCTTCCCTGCCGGGTCTCGCCGAGGAGCTCTCGGGCGCGCGTGTGGGGCTGATCCTCTGCGGGTCGAACATCGACCGGGATACGTACGATCGGTACTGCGAGCTCGGTGGGGGTCGATTCCGTTCCTGATCGGTGCTCAGGGCGTCAAGCCGAGCGATACCGCCACAGCCCCGTGGCGGCCATGCTGTAGACGAACAGGAGCACCGAAGCCGCCATGCCGGGCACCAGGCCGGCCAGGGCGCCGTACTCCTCGACGATCCAGCCGAGGATGATGGCGCCGATCAGCGGAGCGCCGAGCAGACCGATGCCGAAGACGGACATGACGCGGCCCCGGGTCTGCGGCTCGGCGGCTTCCTGGACGATGGCGCGGGCGAGAGTGGTCGTGACGCCCATGTTCAGGCCCCAGGCGACGCTAGCCGTGACGACCAGCCACCAGGCCGGCTCGATCCAGATCAGGAACAGGACGAGAATTCGAGAGAGTTGCAGCACGACGAACCAGCGCCCGGGCTGCTGAAACGGCATGAACCGGAGCATGATCAGGTTGGAGAAGACGGCTCCGGCGAAGAACATGATCATCAGCCAGGACAGGAGTTCCACGTCGCCGTCATAGACGCGGAGGACGATGAACGGGAGCACGGTGAAGAAGGCGCCAGCATTGAAGATGCTGGAGACGAAGTTCACGGTCATCGCGTCGAACACGGCCCGCTGGCGGTAGGAGGCCCGGAAACCGTCGACGATGCGGCGCCAGGCGGGCGCACCGGCCTCTCCGTCGTTCGCCGGCTGCGATCCGATCCGGCGGATCCAGAGTGCAGCCGCGGCCAGGCAGAGGCTCTGGGCCAGCAGGACCTGTCGCAGTCCGAAGGAGTCGAGCTGTCCGGCGACCCGGAGTCCGATCATGTAGGTGAACATGCTGATCGCGGTGGCCGCGGTCACTCCGCGCTGCAGGTCGCGGCCGGCGATCCTGTTCAGCACGGCCTGCTGCGCCGGACTGGAAAACGACAGGGCGGCGCTGATCCCGAGTCCCCAGACCGTGACCGTCCACACGTTGAGTCCGCCGAGTTCCAGCGCCAGGACCAGACCGAAGGGCACGAGCGCCGCGGCGCCGAACACGCGGGTCAGGATCGCCCTGGCGTCCGTGCGGTCCGCGTTGGCGCCGCCCCAGAGCATGATGATCACTCCTGGCAGGCCGATTGCCGCCTGCAGCGGCCCCACCCGGTCGGCTGGCAGAGCGAGTACGCCGGCGAGCAGCCAGACCAGCAGGAGTTGTTGCATCGCGAGACCGGCGCTCGAGCAGGCCCACGACCCCATGTACGCTAGGAGGCCCGGTCGGCGCCACAGGCTGACGGCAGGGGTGGCGGGAGAGACGATGACGCGGATCTCGGTTGGCGGCGGTGTCGGGAAGAGCCTGCGAAGGCTATACGCGGGCCTGGGGCACCGGTCGAGGCCCGGCATTCTGGGCGTTGCCGCGGCGGCGAGCGTCGGCCTCGCGGGCTGCACGGCGTCGGCCCAGGAGGCGGTCGACTTCGCGGAGTTGAGGCGGCGCATGGTGCGCGACACGATCTCCGAACCCCGCGACGGCCGGCCGCCGGTGCTCGACGTTCGCGTCGTCGACGCGATGGGGAAGGTCGAACGCCACCTGTTCGTGCCGGAGGACATCCGCGAGTGGGCCTACCGCGACTCGCCGCTCGGGATCGGCTGGCGGCAGACGATCTCCCAGCCCTACATCGTCGCGCTGATGACCGAGCTCGCCGAGCCAGACCCGGAGGACAGGGTGCTGGAGATCGGCACCGGCTCGGGCTACCAGGCCGCGGTGCTGGCGGAGATCGTGGACCATGTGTTCACGATCGAGATCGTGGAGCCACTCGGGCTGCGGGCGGCGGCGGCGCTTGACGCGGCCGGGTACGAGAACGTGACGACCCGGACTGGCGACGGCTACCTGGGCTGGCCGGAGCAGGCGCCGTTCGACGCGATCGTCGTCACCGCGGCGCCGGACCACGTCCCGCAGCCCCTGGTCGACCAGTTGGCTGTCGGCGGCCGGCTGGTGTTGCCCGTGGGGCCCGATGGCGGCCGTCAGGAACTCCAGGTGCTGGAGAAGCAGGCGGACGGTTCGTTGGAGCGGACCCGCGTGATCCCGGTGCGCTTCGTGCCGCTGACGCGAAGTCGCTAGCGGCTGCGACCGCGGCAACTACAGGGGCACTTCCTCGCCCTCGCCCTCGACGACGAGCCCCAGGGTCACGTCGCCGAGGGGCACGGCCAGCGTGGGCTGATCGAGGTCGTTCCAGAACATGGTGGCGCTCTCCGCGCCGTCGTAGTTCTGGAACAGGGCCATCGTCATCGGGTGGGTGGCGCCCTCGATGATCGTGATGCTGGCTTCGACCAGGGGCTCCTGCTCCGGGAAGCCGTAGGGATCGAACGTGTCGAGAGCTACCGGAATGAGGATGAGGAAGTCGCGGAACCAGGTCTGCCCGGTGTGGTCGCCGTCCGCCGGCTGCACGGCGTAGCGGAGGGTGTAGATACCGGCCGGCACGATCTGCTTCTTGTAGGTGCTCCAGTCGTCCGTCGTGCGCATCAGGCCGACCAGACCGCCGGGAGGCAGGGTCGGATACTCGACTCCGAGTTCTGCCGAGGGGTCCTGCATGGGCAGCGCGGGCGGGAACCAGAACTCGATCGGCTGGCCCTCGTCCCTGACGACCTTGTAGCCGCCCGGATCGAGCAGCGGCGCCAGCCAGTCCGGCAGATCCGGGGGCAGCGCCTCCATGCGCTCGAGCGAAGGATCGGCGGCAAGCGGTGCCGCGAGCAGCAGCGCGGCGAGCAGCGGCCCAACGAGCGGGAGACCGGCCCTCTTCACTCGAAGTTGATCAGGTAATGGCGGAAGTTGTCGGGCCCCACCTCTTCCAGCATCTGGAGGAACAGCACGAGTGGTTCGATGTCCGCGTCCGAGATGTTGATCTCGCCGAACAGCGGGTCGACGCCTTCCTGCTCGCTGTCGGCCGCTTCGGCCAGCGCCATGTGGGCCCGGATCGCGTCCTCGAGCGTGGCGGCGCTGCCGTCGTGCAGGTACGGGTCGGTGCGGGCGAGGTTCCGGAGCGGCGGCGTCTTGAAGTCGCCCGCGCCGGTGCCGTGGAGCGCGTAGTCGCTGAAGGTCGGCGGCACGTGGCAGCGGACGCAGTTGCCGACGGATTCCACGTCGAAGGCGCGGAAGAAGGTCTTGAAGCCCTCGTAGGCCGTCTCGGTGAACCCCTCCGGCCGCCGGATCAGGTTCCGCCCCTCCTGGTTGAAGATCCGGCTTTCGATGCTCGCCGCGTAGTTCAGCATGTCCTCGCCGTCGTTTGGTTGCTTGCGGAACCGGTTCTGCTCGGCGAACGCGTCCCAACGCGCGGTCATCGTGTAGCTCAGGGTACGGGTGTAGTCGGCCAGGGCGCGGGCGGCGGCGGCGGCCACTTCCGGCCGCGGCAGGGACTCCAGATCCAGGCCGTAGACCTCCTGGAACTGGTCGAGGTATGGCACGCCCGAGATCGCGTTGTGGCCCTCGTTGAGCAGCACGTAGGTCGCGTTGTCCATCCCCGCGTCGCGGTCCTCGTCGCTCCAGCCGTACTGCTTGCCGACCAGCTTGTCGAGGATCATGTCCTCCATCGAGTCGTAGGCGCCATCCCAGCCGAACACCTCGGCGCGGGAGGCGTCGGCCAGGGTCTGCGCGTTTCGCTCGGTCGTCTCGCGGTTCGCGGTCAGGCTGGTCGGTGTGTGGTCGGCGTAGTAGCGCTCGGGTTTGCCGGGCACCGACTCGCCGATGGCGTGGCACACGGAGCAGGCGATCGCGAAGCCCGTGCCCTGGTTGTTGAACAGGAGTTCGGCGAACAGGTCGTTGCCGAGCTGTTGCAAACCGGGTGAAGGTTCCTCCTCCTGGGCGGCGGTCGCGGCGCCGAACAGGAGAGCGGTTGCCATGGCGAGCGCTGCCGGCCCGATCACGCTTCTTCGCTTCATCGTCGTCCTCCGTGACTGCCGAGAATAAACGATCCGATCAGTGGCACACTAAGCCGCCATGGCGATTTCGCGAACGGTTCCCTGGGCGGAACTCGACACGATCTTCTTCGACGCCGGCAACACCTTCCTGTCGATGGACTTCGACCGGGTCGCCGCCGCTGCGTCCAGTTTGGGCGTGGAGTGCTCGGGACGACAGTTGGAGCGTGCCGAGGCAGCGGCGCGGCCGGTGCTCTCCGCGGCCCTGGCCGAGCGGCGGACGACCGAGGGAGGCGGGGCCTTCCGCTTCTACCTGCGAGCGACTCTCGAGCGGCTGCCGGCGTCCCGCCGGGATGGCGTCGAACTGGACGCCGTCGCCTCCGGGCTCGCGGAGCGGCTGTTCTCGCCCGGCCGCAACGACCGGCTGTGGAACCGCAGGCTGCCGGGCCGAAGAGAAGCGCTCGAGCGAATCCGCGCGCTCGGCTACCGCATGGTAGTGGTCAGCAACTCGGACGGCAGCATGGCGCGGACCCTCACCCGGATCGGCATGGACCAACTCTTCGACGGCCTGGTCGACTCCACGGTTGTGGGCTTCGAGAAGCCGGACTCCCGGATCTTCGAGGTGGCGCTCGATCTGGTCGACGCGCGTCCGGAACGAACGGTGCACATAGGCGACCTGTACGCCGCCGACGTGATCGGCGCGTGGGCCGCCGGCGTTCACGCCGTCCTGCTCGACCCCTGGGCCGACTGGCCGGAGATGGACTGCCCGAAGGTGGCCGACCTGGACGAGCTGGCGTCGCTGTTGCCGGGGCCGCCGGGGCGCGCGTGAAGCCCGCGGATGTCCGTCGGCACCGCCATCGGTTCTACGAGGCGGCCGTCCAGAACGTGGAGGTGGACATCGACTTCGTCGAGCGGGTCTATCGCCGCCTCAACGGACGGCTTCCCGGAACCCTGCGGGAGGACTTCTGCGGCACCGCCTCGCTGGCGAGCGCGTTCGCCGCCCGCAGGCCCGGGAACCGCGCCTGGGGCGTCGACTTGCACCGCCCGACGTTGGACTGGGGCTGGCGCAATCGGGTCGAGGCCAGGTGCGTCGAGGACAGAGTGGAGCTCGGGTGTCGCGACGTCCGCCTGACACCCGGCCCGGCGGTCGACGTGCAGGTCGCCTTCAACTTCTCCTTCTTCCTGTTCCCGGGGCGCGGAGAGATGCTGGACTACTTTCGGGCGGCCAAGCGCTCGCTCGAGCCCGGAGGCCTGTTCGTTCTGGACGCCTTCGGCGGCACGGACTCCTTTCAGGCGACGACCGAGGACACCGGGATCGAGGCCTCGGTGGGCGTCGACGGAGTCGCGCTGCCGGCCTTCACCTACAGTTGGGACCAGCTCGCCTTCAACGCCGTCGACCACTGGATGCGCTGCGCGATGCACTTCACGCCGGAGGGCGGGGAGAAGGTGCGCGACGTCTTCCGCTACGCATGGCGGATGTGGACCCTGCCCGAGATCAGGGAGTTGCTGGCCGAGGCCGGATTCGACGACGTCGACGTGTACGGCGAGGGCTGGGATGGCGACACCGGAGAAGGGGACGGCATCTTCCGGCGCCGCACGCGGATGGCGAACGAGGGCAGTTGGGTCGTCTATCTGGTGGCGCGCTACTGATCGCCGCGGGTTCCGCCCAGACGCAGCCAGTCCTCGTCCCGGATGTCGTTGGCCAGGGTCAGGCCGCCGTCGGAGCCGACGAAGACCGGATCCTTGACCACGCGCACCCGTCCACCACCCAGTTCGGCGAGCGCGTTCTGCAGCGCCGCGCCAAGGCCGCGGATCAGACCGGATCCGCCGGTGAGGATCACGTTGTTGCGGACCCGGCCCTGGTACTCGGGTTCGACCCTGGCGATGAGGTCGAGCATCGTCTCACGCAGCGGCTCCAGGAGACTCTCGCAGGCGGTGCGCATCGGCTCGCTGATGTCGATCCGGGTCGGCCTGCCGCTCACCGGCGCGTCGACCACGACCGGACCGCCTCCACCCACGAAGGAGTACTTCTCCTTCCACGTGCGCGCCATGTGGATCGACACCGAAGCGTCGGGGAAGCGTTCCTCGATGCCCGCGTGCAGACGATGGTCGACGGCGTCGCCGGCGACGTTCAGGGTGCGCTGGTCGCCCTCGGTCGGGAACCGGCCCATGAGAACGCACAGGTCCGTCGTCCCCGCGCCGATATCGACGACCATCGTGTGGACCAGGGCGTCGAGGCCGTAGGCGACGGCGAACGGTTCCGAGACGATCATCAGGCTCTTGACCTGGTCGTCGAGGATGCGCCGCAGGTTCTGGCGGTTCACGCGGAGAGTCTCGGCCGGCACGCCGACGACGGCGTGGATCGCCGGCTTCGGATTCCGTCCCTCGGGGACGGCCAGTTCGAGCAGCCGGCGGACGATCTCGCGCACCGCCTGCTCGTCTCGGGCGGACCCTTCCTTGATCAGCCCCCGCTCGAGCGGCCGGCGCAGATCGAGCATCGGCCGTTTCTCCAGGGCCTCGATGCCCACGAGCACGTCGCGCTGGAGCACCTTGCGGGCGACCATGTCCCGCGGCCAGCCGACGTAGCTCCGCACCATGTGGCGCTCGCCGTTCGCGGCGGAGACCGAACTGCGGGACGTCCCCAGGTCGATGCCCACCTTGAGCACCGGTGGCTCGGGTGTGGCGGCGGTCAGCGTGGTCATACTTCCGGCCTCAGGCGCCGGTGAGCTTAGCCGTGGCCTGCAGAGACTCGGCGTAGCTCTGGATGCCCGCGTCCAGCGCTTCGGCGATGGACTGGAGGTAGTTCTCGTCCCGCAACCGCTCGACCTCTTTCGCGTCGGAGAGGCAGGAAACCTCGGCCAGTATCGCCGGCATCTCGGCCCCGATCAGGACCACGAAGGGCGCTGACTTGACGCCGCGGTCCTGCAGGTCGGGGTTCTCGGACCGCAAGCGTCCGTAGAGCGACTCCTGAATCGCCGTCGCCAGCGCCCGGCTGTCGTCCTGCCGGGCCTGCGCGTACACCCCGTCGAGAAACCGGCGCAGGTCGCCGAGGGAGTAGCCCTGGGCCTCCGAGTTCTCGCGCTCGGCAAGCGCGGAAAGCTCGGGGTCGTCGGTGGGGCCGAGATAGTAGGTCTCGACACCGCAGGCCCTGTTCGCCGGCAACCAGTTCACGTGGATCGAAACGAACACGTCGGCGCCCGCGCGGTTGGCGATCAGGGTGCGACGGTCGAGGGCGACGTTCATGTCGGCCTCCCGGGTCATCGCGACCAGGAAGCGGTCGTCCAGCAGGTTGCGCAGCCGGTAGGCGATGTCGAGGGCGAGGGCCTTCTCGGTCAGACCATCGGCGGCCGTGCCGGGTGAGGAGCCGCCGTGGCCGGGGTCGAGCACGATTCGCTCCACGGGCAGCGGGAAGACGCTCACGTCGACGGCCTCCGGTGGGCCGGTGAAGCGGATCTCGGGTACCTCGGGGCCCCCAACCACCTCTGCTTCGGGCGGGGGGGGCGGCTCCGGGCGATTCAGTTCCAGGTACCCGAGGGCGGCGGCAGCCGCGACGGGAAGAAGCAGCAGGAGGCTCCATCGAGAGGCCCTGCGCTGCCGGCGGACCCGCCCGGCGTCCGCCTCGTCGCGCGCGCCGGGCGACGAGGGGCCGGCGGCCTCGTTGTCGCGAACAGCGGCCTCGATCAAGTCGCGTTTGAAGTCGGGTCCGGACATGAATCGACGCTACATGATCGATCCCCGGCCAGTGCCTCAGGTTCCAACGCCTCAAGTAGTCTCGCGTGTTGGTGCAGCCGATGAGCGTTCCCCGATACTCCAGGGCCGCGTCTGGCCAGCGCAGGGTCTGGCGGTTCCGGATTCTTGCGGCCGGCGCGCTGGCTCTGCTGGCCTGCAGCGGAGCTCGGACACCGGAGCTCGAGGCGCCGGCGCCGGCTGGCTACGGCGGTGAGACACGTGCTCCGGAACCAGGGAGAGAGACTGGTTCCGTCGACGCGGAGTGGTGGACGGCGTTCGGTGATCCGCTGCTTTCCCGGTTGATCGTAGAGGGACTGGAGCATAATTCCAGCCTCCGCGCCGCCGCCCTGAACGTCGATGTCGCGCTGGCGCAGGCCCGGCTCGACGGCGCGGCGCGCAACCCCGAGGTGGAAGCGGCGCTCGATCCCGGACGGCGCAAGCAGAACACGGCACAGAGCGGGCTCACCGAAGCGATCCCGATTCCCATTCCAGGCTTCGAGCCCGGCGGCGTGCGGAGCTTCGCCTTCACGTCCTATGGTCTGGCGCTCAACGTCCGCTGGGAGGTCGACCTGTGGGACCGCCTCGGCGCGCTGACCGCTGCCTCGCTTGCCGAGGCGGCCGCTTCCTCCGCTGATCTCGACGGCGCCCGGCTTTCGATCGCCGGTCAACTCGCGAAGGTGTACTTCGGCACGGTCGAGGCGGTGCAGCAGGTGGAACTGGCCGAGCGAACCCTGGCCAGCCGCGAACGGACGCGCGATCGGGTCGAGGCCCGCTACCGGCGCGGTGTCGCGACGGCGCTCGAGGTGCGGCAGGCCCGAACCCAGGTTGCGACGGTGGAGGCCTCGCTGGCGGCGCAGCGGCAAACCCTCGACGGACTGCGCCGGCAGATGGAGGTCCTGCTCGGCCGCTATCCCTCCGGTGAGATCGAGGCGGCCATGGGGCTGCCCGAGCTTCCACCCCTGCCGGAAACCGGAGTTCCGGCCACCCTGCTGGCGCGACGCCCGGATCTGCGGGCGGCGGAGTACCGGGCGGTGGCGGCCTCGGAGCGGCTCCGCGCCGCCCACCGGGCGCTCTATCCGAGCTTCACGCTGAACGGGTCGGCGGGCACGTCGAGTGGCGAGCTCCGGGACCTGCTGGACGGAGACTTCTCGGTCTGGAGTCTCGCCGCCGGCCTGCTCCAGCCCCTGCTTTCCGGGGGTCGTCTGCGCGCCGGGCGCGACCTGGTGGAAGCCGGACTGGGCGCCGCGGAAGCGAACTGGCTGCAGACGACGCTTCAGGCTTTCGCCGAAGTCGAGTCGGGCCTCGCGGCCGAACGCATGCTCGAGGACAGGACGGCCGCGCTCGAGCGAGCCGCGACCGAGAGCCGGGAAGCCGAACGCCTGGCGGAGGGCCGCTACCGGGAAGGGCTCGTCGGCTACCTGCAGGTGCTCGACAGTCAGCGGACGTCCTTCCAGTCGGAGAGCCAGTTGCTGGCGGCTCGCCGCCAGCAACTGGAGTCGCGGACGGATCTGATCCTGGCGCTGGGCGGCGGCGTCTACGAGGAACCGGGCGCGCCGGCTGCGAGCGGGGGACCCTGATCGTGATGAAGTGGGCCCTGCCGGCCGCGATTCTGGCGGTGGCCGCTCTGGTGGTCGTCGCTCTGGTTCGGTCCAGGCCGGTGGTCGAGACGGCGCCGCGCGAGATCGCGCCGCCGCCGGTCCGCGTCCTGACCGTTACGCCGACTCAAGTCGACCTGGGCGTTCGTTCGCAGGGGTCGGTCATTCCGGTGACCGAGGCGGACCTGGTCTCGGAGGTCGCGGGCACGATCGTCTGGACGTCGGAGAGCTTCGAGGTCGGCGGCTTCTTCGATCCCGGCGAGGTCCTGCTGCGGCTTGACCGGCGCGACTACGAACTGGCGGTGGCGAGCGCCCGGGCCGCGCTCGCGCAGGCGGGAGTGGGGCTGGCTCGGGAGCAGGCGGAGGCCGATGTCGCCCGCGAAGAGTGGGAAGAACTCGGAGCCGACGGTGAGCCGGGGCCGCTGGTGCTGCGCCAGCCCCAGTTGGCCGAGGCGAGGGCGCAGGTGGAGGCGGCGCTCGCCAACAAGAGGCGCGCCGAACTGGACCTCGACCGGACCGCCATCCGAGCGCCCTTTGCCGGCAGGCTGCGCGCGAAGAGGGTCGACCGCGGCGAGTTCGTGAACCGCGGCGTGCCGCTGGCCACGATCTACGCGGTGGACGCCGCCGAGGTCGTCCTGCCGGTGCCCGACTCGGAACTCGCGTTCCTCGACCTGCCGCTCGGCAGCGAGCTGGGTGACTTCGGGCCCCGGGTGCTGCTGCGAGCGCAGTTCGCCGGCGGCCGGCACGAGTGGGAGGGCCGGATCGCGCGCGTCGGCGGCGAGATCGACCCGGCGACCCGTATGGTGAACCTGATCGCGCGGGTGGATGATCCGTACCAGGGGTCCGGGGACCGGCCGCCGCTGTCGGTGGGCCTGTTCGTGGACGCGGAAGTGGTCGGCCGATCGGTGGAATCCGTGTTCCAGGTGCCGCGCGGGGCGCTGGTGGGAGCGGACCGGGTGTGGCTGGTCGAGGAGGGCAGGCTGGTCCTGCGCCAGGTCGGGATCCTGCGGGCGGACCCGGAGGTCGTCATCGTCTCCGACGGCCTGTCGGCGGGAGACCGGATCAGTCTCACGATTCTCGAGAGTGCGGTCGACGGCATGCGGGTGACGCCGCAACCGGAGCCCGCGCCCACCGGTACCCGCGGGAGCGCGCGATGAGCGGGATGATCGCCTGGTTCGCCCGCAACGGGGTAGCGGCGAACCTGTTGATGGTGCTGATCGTGGCCTGGGGCGTGCTTGCCCTGACCGGAATCCCGATCGAGGTCTTTCCGAGCATGGAGACCCAGAGCATCACGGTCAACGTTCCCTACCTCGGCGCGGCGCCCGAGGAGGTCGAACAGGGCGTGTGCCTGCGGATCGAGGAAGCGGTACAGGACCTGGAGGGAGTCGACACGATCCGGTCCACGGCCGCCGAAGGTTCCGGCACGGTGGTCATCGAACTGGAAACGGACGCGGATACCCGCGAGGTACTGGACGAGGTCAAGTCGCGGATCGACGCGATCACGACCTTTCCGGTGGAGACCGAGAAACCGATCATCCAGGAGGCGCTGATCCGACGGCGGGTGATCACGGTCGCCATCTACGGCGACGTGGAGGAGAGGGCGCTCAAGGCGGTCGCGGAGGAGGTCCGGGAGGGGCTTTCCGACCTGCCGGACATCACCCAGGTGGAACTCGATGCGGTGCGGCCGTACGAGATCTCGATCGAGGTGTCCGAGGACACCCTGCGACAGTACGGCCTCACCTTCGATGAGGTCGTACTGGCCGTCCGCCGCTCGTCGGTCGACCTGCCGGGCGGCGCGGTCCGGGCGCGGGGCGGCGAGATCCTCCTGCGCACGATGGGCCAGGCGTACCGCGGCGCCGAGTTCAGCGACATCGTCCTGCGAGCCCGGCCCGACGGCAGCCGCCTGGTTCTCGGCGACATAGCGGAGGTGAGGGACGGCTTCGCCGAGACCGATGTGACGTCGCGGTTCGACGGCCGGCCGGTCGCCCTGGTGCAGGTCTACCGCGTCGGTGACCAGAGCGCGTTGCGGCTCGCGCGCCAGGTCAAGGGCTTCGTCGCGGAACGCCAGGCGGCGCTGCCGCCCGGCCTGTCGATGACGACCTGGCTCGATGACACGGTGCCGCTGCAGGACCGGTTGCGGGTGTTGATCGAGAGCGGTCGCCTAGGTCTGCTGCTCGTGTTCCTGGTGCTGGCGCTGTTCCTGAAGTTCAGGCTGGCGCTCTGGGTGTCCGTGGGCATCGCGGTGTCCTTCATGGGCGCTCTCGGCCTGCTGCCGCTGGTCGACGTGTCGATCAACGTGATGTCCCTGTTCGCGTTCATCCTCGTGCTCGGCATCGTCGTCGACGACGCGATCGTGGTCGGCGAGAACATCTACCGCCACTTCGAGATGGGCAAGTCGGGCCCGCGTGCCGCGATCGACGGCGCGCGCCAGGTGGCGACTCCGGTCACCTTCTCGATCCTCACCACGCTGGCCGCGTTCTCGCCGCTGATCAACTCCGTCGAAGGCCCGTCGGGAGCGATCGCGAGGACGATCCCTCTCGTCGTCATCGGCTGCCTGGCCTTCTCGCTGATCGAGTCCATGCTGGTGCTGCCGAACCACCTCTCCCACCTGACCCACCGGCACGAGGAAGGGAAGGGTGGACGGTCTCTCTGGGGCTGGGCCCTTTTCCAGGGCTTCTTCGCCAACCGGATGAAGTGGGTGATCGAGTGCGGCTACCGGCCGCTGATCGAGCGGGCGATCGAGTGGCGCTACTCGACCGTTGCCATCGGACTGGCGGTTCTGTTCATCACCGGGGGCTACGTGTTCTCGGGCCGGATGAAGTTCGAGTTCTTCCCGGACGTCGAGGCCGACAACGCGGTCGTCCTGCTGACGATGCCGCAGGGGACGCCGGCATCGACCACCCTGGCCGCCGTGCGCCGCATCGAAGCGGCCGCGTTCGAACTGGAAGCCGAGCTGGAGGCCGAGGGTCACGCCGGCCTGTTTCGCCACGTGATGGCGACGGTCGGGTCGCAGCCCTACGCCGCGCTCCAGCAGGCGAGCGGACCGACCGCCAACTTCGAGGTGGCGGTCGCGGCGCCGCACCAGGGCGAAGTGAACGTCGAACTCGCGTCCTCCCAGGAGCGGACGATTCGAGCCACGGAGGTTGCCCGTCGCTGGCGCGACAAGGTGGGACCGGTGGCCGACGCGGTCAGAGTCGAGTACACGGCCAGTCTGGTCAGCTTCGGCTCGGCCGTGGACGTCCAGCTCACCGGCCGCAACCTCGACCACCTGCGGGCGGTGGGTGAGGAGATCAAGGCGCGTCTAGCCGACTATCCGGGCGTCTTCGATATCTCGGATTCGTTCCGCGCCGGCAAGCGGGAAATCCGGCTGGAGCTCGACCAGCGGGCGGAAGCGCTGGGCCTCAGTCTCGAGGATCTGGGCCGCCAGGTGCGACAGGGTTTCTACGGCGCCGAGGCGCAGCGCATACAGCGCGGTCGCGACGACGTGCGGGTCATGGTGCGCTACCCGGCCGACGAGCGGGAGACGCTGGCGTCGCTCGAGGACATGCGGATCCGGACGCCGGCCGGAGCCGAGGTCCCGTTCTCCTTCGCGGGCCGCGCCGAGTTCGGCCGCGGTTTCGCGACGATCCAGCGGATCGACCGGCGGCGGGTGCTGAACATCACGGCGGACGTGGACCCGGCCGTCGTGACCGCGAACGAGGTCGTCGGCGACCTCGAGGCCAACGTGCTGCCGGCGATCCTCGCGGGCTATCCCGACGTCGACTTCTCGTTCGCGGGCGAGCAGGAGGAGCAGCGCCAGACCTTCGAAGGCCTCTTCCGGGCCCTCGGTCTGGCGCTGATCGTGATCTACGCGCTGCTCGCGATTCCCTTCAAGTCCTACCTGCAGCCGCTGATCGTGATGAGCGCGATCCCCTTCGGACTGATCGGCGCCGTGATCGGCCACCGAATCATCGGCATCAACCTGACCATGCTGTCGCTGCTCGGCCTGATCGCGCTGACCGGAGTCGTCGTCAACGACTCCCTGGTCATGGTCGACTTCATCAACCGGCGGCTGCAGATCGGCATGCCGGTCCACCAGGCGATCCACGATGCCGGCGCCGCCCGCTTCCGGCCGATCGTGCTGACTTCGCTGACGACGTTCGTGGGTCTGCTGCCCCTGCTCCTGGAACGGAGTTTCCAGGCCCAGTTCCTGGTCCCGATGGCGGTGTCGCTCGCCTTCGGGGTCCTGTTCGCGACCGCGATCACGCTGCTGCTGGTGCCGTCGCTCTACGCCATCCTGAACGACTTCCGTTCCCAACTGGCGATCCACGGTGCGAAGCCTCCGGCGGCCCCACCCGCGGGCGCCGAGCCTGCTGTAGGAGCCTGACATGTCCGCCGCTCGCACGACCAGGATCGCCGCTGTCCTCGCCGTGGCCGCTCTCGGCCTCGCATGCGCTGCCCAGCCCGCCAGCTACGACCTCGTCCTCGCCGGCGGCCGCGTGATGGACCCGGAGACGGGTCTGGACGCCGTGATGGACGTCGGCATCTCCGCCGGCGCGGTGCAGGCGATCTCGGCGGAGAGCCTCGAGGGGACGGAAGTCGTCGACGTCTCCGGCCACGTCGTGGCGCCCGGCTTCGTCGACCTTCACGCGCACGGCCAGGATCCGTTCAGCCGCGACCTCCAGGTGCGGGACGGCGTGACCGCGGCCTTCGAACTCGAGGGCGGGGCGTACCCGGTCGACGAGTGGTACGAGGAACGGGAGGGCTCCTGGCGGATCCACTTCGGCGCCACGGCTTCCTACGGCGCGGCGCGCGTGCTGGCGTTCGGTGAGGACGAGCAGGCGGCAACCTACGAGGCGGCGAGCGCGGCGCAGGTCGAGGCGATACAGGAGACCCTCAAGGACGGCCTGGCCGAGGGAGCGCTGGGCATCGGCCTGCCGCTCCAGTACCAGCCCGGCGCGTCGAGGTCCGAGATCTTCCGCATGTTCCAGACCGCGGCCGAGGCGGGGGTGACCGTCTTCTCCCACATCCGGTACGGGGGCGTGGTGGAGCCGGAGAGTTCGATCGCCGCCGTCCAGGAGATGATCGCCGACGCGGCCGGCTCCGGCGGTTCGGTCCATATCGTCCACATCGGTTCGAGCGGGCTGGCGCAGATGCCGACTGTCATCGAGATGATCGACCGGGCTGCCGCCGGGGGCGTCGATGTGACCACCGAGATCTACCCCTACACCGCGGCCTCGACCGACATCCGCGCCGCGATCTTCGATCCGGGATGGCGGGAACGGCTGGCCGCGGACTACGGCGACATCGAGTGGGTCGCCACCGGCGAGCGCCTGGACGAGGCCGGCTTCAACGAGCGAAGGGCCCTGCCCGCGTCCGAGGAGGCGCGGATCATCGCGCACATCATTCCGGAGCGGGAACTCGGCGACGCGATCGCGCACCCCGCCGTGATGATCGCCAGCGACGGCGTCGGCTACATCGACGGCCGAGCCCATCCCCGCGGCGCCGGCACCTTCGCCCGCGTGCTCGGCCGCTACTCGCGCGACGAGGGCCGGCTCAGCCTGATGGAGGCGCTCCGCAAGATGACCCTGGCGCCGGCCCGCCGGCTCGAGGACGTGGCGCCGGCGATGCGCAGGAAAGGCCGCCTGAGCGTCGGCGCCGACGCCGACATCACGGTGTTCGACCCGGACACGGTGATCGACCGGGCGACCTTCGCCGAACCCGCGTTGCCCTCGGCGGGCATTCCGCACGTACTGGTGGACGGCGTGTTCGTCGTCCGGGACGGCGAACTGGTCGAAGGCGCCCTTCCTGGCAGGGGTATTCGGTCGAGCGTCGTCGACGCGGACTGAGCTCAGCGCTCGAAGCGCGGCTCCCGCTTCTCCATGAACGCCCGTACGGCCTCCTTGTGGTCGGCCGTCCGTACCGAGCGGACCATCCCCTCCGCCTCGGTGGCGAGCGACTCCCGCAGGCTCCCGAGCACCGCCCGGTTCACGTTCCGCTTCATATAGCGGAGTGCCGACCGGGGTCCGTTGGCCAGCTCCAGTGCGAGCCCCCGCGCCTCGGTCGCCAGGTCGTCGAACGGGACGATCCGGTTGACGATTCCGAGCTTCAGGCACTCCTCGGCTTGAATGCGCCGGCCGGTCATCAGGAGCTCCTTCGCCACGGCGGGACCCACGAGGCGGGTCAGAAACCAGCTCGAACCGTAGTCGCCGGACAGCCCGATGCGCCGGAAGGCGGTGGTGACGAAGGTGTCGTCGGCCATGACGCGGAGGTCGGCAGCGAGGGCGATGGAGAGGCCGGCGCCGGCCGCCGGCCCCGGCAGAGCGGCGACGATCGGCTTGTCCAGCTCCGCCATCCGCAAGGTGAGCGATTCCTGCTTCTCGATCAGGTTGGCCACGGCTTCGTCGACCGTCGGCGGCGCCTTCGGCGCCTCACCGTCCTTTCCGCGGTTCGATCCCATGCCCGAGACGTCGCCGCCCGCGCAGAACGCCCTGCCCGCGCCGGTGAGCAGGATCGAGCCGCAGCGCTCGTCCGCTTCGAGGGTCAGCAGGATGCTTCGAAGAGCCGGCGTCAGGATGTCGCCCAGAGCGTTTCGCTTGTCCGGCTTGTTGAGCGTCACGGTGGCGACACCGTCTTCCAACTCGCACAGCAACTCGTTCGTGCCGGTGTCGATTGCCGTCATGCCAAGTTTCCTCCTTTGGAAGGAGGCCGGAGTGTAGCGATCGCGGTCCGGTGTCTTGACCTACTGGATCCTGGGCCGGCCCGGCGAAGAACTGCGCGAAGCGGTTCGCTACTTCGGGGCGGTCGGCTAGAACGGCAGCGCGCGGCTGACCTCCCGCAGCCGTTTGCGGCGGTCCTGGGCGTCCGGAATCGTCCGGCAGACGAGCTCCCAGAAGGCCGGCGAGTGGTTCATGTGGGTCAGATGGGCCAGCTCGTGCACGACGATGTAGTCGATGAGCGAGGGGTTCAGCAACATCACGCGCCAGTTGAAGCGGAGAGTGCCGTCGGCCGCGCAGCTTCCCCAGCGCCGGCGCTGGTTGCGGATCAGGATCCTCGGCGTGCCGTCACGGCCCAGTTGGGGCCACCAGCGGTCAACGACGCCGGGCAGGTATCGCGATGCTCGGTCCCGGTACCAATCGACGAAGGCGAGCCGGATCTTCTCGTGACGCTCCGATTCGGCCAGGCCGGTGGGGATCGAGGCGCGGAACGTCGAGCCGTCGAATCGGAGGCTGATTCCCGTGGAATGGCTCCGGTGGAAGACCATGGGCAGGTCATGGCCGAGGTAGGAGATGGTCTCGCCGTCGGCGAAGCGCTGTTCAGGGACGTTTCGTAGGGCGGCCTGCTGGCGGCCGATCCAGTCTGCTCGTCCTCGGACGAGTGAGCGGATCCTCCGGCTGGAAGTGCTGGCTGGCGCGGCGACGTGGACGCCGTCTCGATCGACGGTCAGTTGGATGGTCTTCCGTCGCCGCCGGCTACGGCGAATGTCGTACTGAATCGTGGTTTCGCCGACGCGGATCTGGTCTCTAGAGCTCATCTGTGCTGTTCGCAGCTTCGACGAGGGAGCGGCTAGGACGCCGACACGACGCCCGCGCCATCTCCGACCCGGCAGGTGTGAATCTCCGGCCGCCGGCCGAAGCGTTGCTCGAACGCTGCCTCAGTCTGCTCGCGAACGTGGCCGGCAGCGGCTTCGCTAGTAATCGCGGTCACGCAACCGCCGAAGCCGGCGCCGGTGAGCCGTGCGCCGTAACAGCCTTCGGCCCCGGCGGCGGCTTCCTGGAGCACGTCCAGTTCCTCGATGCTGACGTCGTAGTCGTTGCGGGAACTGCGGTGGGACTGGGCCATCAGGTCGCCGAGCGCGTGCAGGTCGCCTTGCCGCAGCGCTTCGGCGCCATCCCGGACCCGGCGGCACTCGGTAACGACGTGGCGGGCGCGGCGGTCGAGCGGCGGTTCGAGCACGTGTCGCAGCCGGTCGAGGTCGCCCGGTTCCAGGTCGCGGAGCGTGAAGAGCCCGGGCAGGTGGGGCCGCAGGAGGTCGGCGGCTCGGAAGCACTCGGACTTGCGGTCGTTGAAGCCGGTGCCGGAGGCGAGGGCGCGGCGGACACCGGTGTCCGCGACCAGGAAGACGAGCTCTTCGGGGGTCGGGATCAGTTCGTGCTCGAGGGATCGGCAGTCGAGCAACAGGGCGTGTCCCTCGCGGCCGTGAACGGAGGCGAACTGGTCCATGATCCCCGACTGGACGCCGACGTACTCGTTCTCGACCTGCCGGCCGATGCCCGCGCGTTCGATGCCGTCCAGTTCGAAGCCGGCGAGTTGCTCCCAGGCGACGAGGAACGCCATCTCGACGGCCGCCGAGGAACTGACACCGGCTCCGATCGGCAGATCGCCTCCGAAGACGGCTTCGATCGGCGGTACCTCGATCCCGCGCCGGCCGAGGGCCCAGGCCAGCCCCTGCGGATAGTCGACCCAGGAGGACGGCCTGCCTCGTTCGGCGACCGGCGGCGCGGGCTCGACGACGTCGACGGCGGCCTCTTCGCCGAGGTCCAGGGCCGCGAGCCGGGTTTCCTTGCCGCGCGCCCGTCGCGCCGCGACCCACACGGCGCGGTCGATCGCCGCCGGCAGCACCCAGCCCTCGCTGTAGTCGACGTGGGCACCCAGCAGGTTGGCCCTGCCGGGCGCGCGGGCGATGACTTTGGGCTCGGCGCCGAAGCGTTTCCGGAACGCGTCGACGAGATCGCCGACCTTCACGCGGGAGTCTCTTCCGTCAGGCCAGGAGGTGGTACATGTCGGTTCGGCGCTTCGCCGGGTCGTCGTGCCAGTCGCCGTAGACCTCCCAGCAGGGACCGGCGAGGACGAGGTTCTGCTCGGCGCACCATTGGTGGATCGCCTGGTGGACGCCCGGGATCTCGCTGTAGTCGCCGTGGAGCACGGCGTGGGCGCACCGGCCTGCCGGCGTCGCCGAGCGGACGAGGCCGTCCGCTGCCTCGGTCGAGGCGGGCACCTGGATTCCGACGTCTACCTCCATCTGGCCGCCGCTGACGTCGCGGTAGAACCAGACGTTCTGACCGGCGCCCTCGACGCCGTGGTCCCGCACAAAGGCGCCGACCCGCTCCATCAGGGGCAGGAGCTTGGCGGGAACCTCGGTGAAGTTGGCGCTGGTTCGCGCCGCCAGCAGGGGTTGTTCCTCGACGGTGACGATCGAGATCTCGGTCACTTGTTCTTCTCCTCGGGCACGCGTGGTGGATCAGGTCGCTCCGGAGGCTAGATCGCGCCTGCCTTGCGATCAAGAGTCGAGGATGGCCGCCGCTCGCAGCAGGAGGTCCTGCGATTCTCGCAGGCCGCCCTCGCGGCTGGTGGCGAGCCAGACGTCGGGGAGGTCGCCGGCGATGTCGCAGAGGTCGGCGCCGAGGGTGGCGCGCACCTTCGTTGGGAGCTGGCCGGCCAGCAAACCGCGACCGGCGGCGAGACGCGCGACACCCAACTGGCAGCACCACGTCATCATCCGGCATGTCCAGTCCAGCGCGGCATGACTCGGATCGCTCTCGACCTGGTTCAGCCGGTCCCTGTTGGCCGCCAGCCGGGCGTACGTCCGCTGCAGCGTGCCGATGCTCAGCCGCCGGAAGCGCCGGTGGGTGAGGTCGTCGTCGATGAACCGGAGGAGATAGAAGAGAGCGGTGCCGTTGATCACCGGGCCGCCGCAGTCCAGGTCGATGGCGCCGAGATCGATGACGGTGCGAGCCAGCGTCTCGTCACCGTCGTAGACCAGGCGGACAGCGTGGTCGAGCCAGGCTTCCTCGGTCCGCTCGGGGCCGCTTGCCGCTTCGCGCGCCGCCTCGACCGACCACGCGAAACCGGCGCCGATGGAAAGCGGCAGCTCGGCGATCAGGGGCGGCTGCAGGTGTCCGTGGTCACCCCAGTCGGTGATGAGGAGCCCCTGGGCGCCAGCCACCGAACCGGCCGTTGCGGCGAGAGCCAGGTTGCCGACGGCGTTCTGCAGCCGGCCGCCGAAGCTGTGCCAACTGCTGGTCCCCGGGCACACCCAGAACTCCCGGCCCAAGGCGGCCAGCCGGGCGCACTGGTCCTCGAAGGGGTGACTCGCGTCGTAGCCCCAGCACAGCGCGACCGCGTCTTCCGGGACCTGGTCGATCACTTCGGGGTGCTCGAGGATGATGTCGCCCCAGAACAGCATCTGCCGGTCGCGCTCGGTGACGAGCTCGTGGACCTGGCGCAGGAAGTCAAGGTACACGGCCGGCTTGCCTCGCTCCTCGCACGCCTCAGCCGAGCGCCCGCGGCCTAGGTCGAACGTCTCGTCCAGGCCGACGTTGAAGCGCCGGCTGCCGAACTGGGGCAGCAGTTCGTCGTAGAGACCCTCGAGCAGTTCGAGGACCCGTGGGTCGGTGGCGCACAGGCTGAACGGCTCCGGGACGATGGAGAAGGGATGCTGGAAGCCCTCGGGTACCTCGGCCAGCGGCCGGTACCGATCGTGGATCAGCCAGCGGTGGAAGTGGCCGAAGCTGTTCTGGTTCGGCGTCAGCTCGATGAACCGCTCCCGGCAGCAGGCGTCGAGCTCCCGGATCTCCGCGGCGGTGAACGGCGAGGCGTTGCGCCAGACCTCCTCGTGGTCCGCATAGGCGTAGGTGTGTTCGACATAGAGCTGGAGGTGGTTGATCTTCCAGTCGGCCAGCCTGTCGATGAGACGCTTCAGGTAGTCCATTCGCGGCATGCGGTTCCGGCTGACGTCGAGCATCGCGCCGCGGATGGGGAAGTCCGGCCGGTCCTCGATGTCTGTGGCCGGCGCCTCGAAGCCGGCGGCTGCCGGCCGACCGCGCGAGGTGAGCCACTGCTTCAGGGTGGAGGCCGCCCGGAACACGCCCGTCGGCGTCGCGGCCAGGATGGTGATGCCGTTCCGGCCTGTGCGCAGGCGATAGCTCTCGTTGGTCGGAACGTCGACTCGGGAGGCTCCCTCCGCGCCTGGCGAGTCGACCGCTACGCGGCAAGCGATGCCGTCGCCGGAGCCGTTTCCGGCGCCCGCAGGGAGGAGCTGCTGCCCCGTGGTTGCCAGAGCGCGCCGCAGGCCCGCGAGCGCGAACTCCAGTTCCTCCGAGACCTCCGCCGGTTCCGCCCCCGCGCCGGTCACATGGAGCGCAACGGGTGCGCCCGCCGGCAGGACCAGGGGATCGGCAGCGTCAAGGACCTCGACCCGCCGCGGCGGCGGCCAGAGACTCACGGGCCGGCGGCTCAGGTCCCCCGCACCCGGATGTCGACGCCGGTCGGGCTGGTATGGCGCCCGCCGCCCGCGGCCGAAGTCCACGCGAGATGGTCGATCGCCCGACCCGCCGTCGGCTCCAGTTCGTCGTCCGTCTGCCGGAACAGCACCCGCATCGTGCCGTAGTTGACGGCGAGCAGGACGTCCTTGAAGGTCTCGGCCGGACCGGGGACGTGTTCCAGCAGCCAGGCCCGGTCCTCCTCGCAGTCCGGTCCCAGGATGTGGACGTGGTGGAAGCCCGGGTGCTTCGCGTCCTCGAGGAGCTCGATCTTCGCGCCCCAGGGATCCGTCACGAAGGAGATGTAGAGCTTCGCCGGCCCGAAGTGCCGGGGTTCCCAGAACTCCGTAGCGCCATCGGCGAGCATCGCGGCGTGGAGATCGTCCAGATTGTTGACGGACCAGCCCGAGTGATCGAGTCCGGTGCCGATGCTGGGGCCGGGAGTCTCGGCGCCGCGCCAGTGGAGGTCCGCCGTGCCGTTGCCGGCCCGGAAGCGGGCGGCGGCGCCGTCCGCGCTTGCCAGGAGTTCGCCGCCGAAGTGCCGCGCATACCAGTCGGCGGCGGCAGCGGGATCGGAGGCGTTCAGCACGAGGCAGTCGAACTGGCAGGTGTCGGTCATCTTGGGTGAGCTCCTGGAGCTTCGCTGAGAGCGGAGGGGGAAGGGCGGTGATTGTGTCACCGATCGGCGGTGCCGCGCGTGTCTCGACCGATCGGGCGTAAGCTGTGTCCCGTGAGAAGGATGCGGGGTGCCGGCCCGCCATGACCAGGCCGGCCGAAGATCGCGAGGCGCTCTCCGGGGTCGTCGAGCGGGTCGTCTTCCACAATCCGGAGAACGGATTCGCGGTGCTTCGCGTTCGCGTACGGGGTAGCTTCCAGCCGGCGACGGTGGTCGGCCGACTGCCCCTCGTTTCGCAGGGGGAGACGATCCGGGCTGCCGGCGCCTGGAAGAACGATCCGAACCACGGTGTCCAGTTTCGGGCCGACCGGCTCGCCGTGTCGCCGCCGGATTCGCTCGACGGGATCCGGCGCTACCTCGGATCTGGAAGGGTGCATGGCGTTGGGCCGAAGATGGCGAAACGCCTGGTGAAGGCGTTTGGCGAAGACGTCTTCGAGGTCATCGAGAACGAGCCGGAGCGTCTGAAGGAGGTTCCGGGTATCGGCCCGAAGCGCGCCAGGCGCCTGAGCGAGGGCTTCAAGGACCAGAAGGCGGTACGGGAGATCATGGTCTTCCTGCAGACTCACGGTCTCGGCTCCTCGCGGGCCGCTCGTATCTACCGAACCTACGGAGCTGACGCCGCGACCTTGCTCACCGAGGACCCGTACCGGCTGGCGAGGGACATCCGGGGGATCGGTTTCCGGATCGCCGACAGCATCGGCGCGAGTCTGGGCAAGGACCCCGAGGGCTTGCCGCGTGCCCGCGCCGGCCTCGGCTACACGCTGGAACAGGCGCGGGGCGCCGGACACTGCGGCCTGCCGCGAGACGAGCTCCTCGAGCAGGCGCAGGAGCTGTTGAAGATTCCGGAGGAGATCCTCGTCACCGCGCTGTCGGACGAGCTGCAGGCGGGACGGCTGGTCGCCACGCGCCTGAACGGCGAAGAGGCCGTCTTTCTGCCGCCGCTGCTGTCGGCCGAGCGCGCGATCACCCGCCGGCTGGGCGAAGTCCTCCGGGCCGAGGCGCCGCCCTGGGCGGACATCGATGCCGGTAAAGCGCTGGCGTGGGTGGAGAAGCGCCTCGACGTGACCCTCGCGCCGACCCAGCGCGCGGCGGTCGAGACGAGCCTGCGCTCGCGCGTCGCCGTGATCACCGGCGGTCCGGGAGTCGGCAAGACCACCCTGGTCAACGCCTTGCTCCAGATCCTGAAGGCCCGCAACGTGACTTGCGCGCTCTGCGCCCCAACCGGCCGCGCGGCGAAGAGGCTGGCCGAAAGCACCGGCCACTCAGCGAAGACGATCCACCGGCTGCTCGAGATCGACCCGTCGAGCGGCGCCTTCCGGCGTGGCCGCCTGCGTCCGCTCGATTGCGGGCTGCTGGTGGTCGACGAGTCCTCGATGGTCGATGTCGAGCTGATGGCGGCCCTGCTCCAGGCGCTGCCGGCGGAGGGATCGCTGCTGCTCATCGGCGACGCGGACCAGTTGCCGTCGGTCGGCCCGGGGCAGGTGCTGCGGGACCTGATCGACTCAGGCGCCATCCCGGTGGCGCGTCTCCGGGAGATCTTCCGCCAGGCCGATAACAGCCGCATTGTGCGCAATGCCCACCGGGTGAACCAGGGCTACCTGCCCGAGCTGGAGTCCGCGAGGGATGAACTGAGCGACTTCTACTTCGTGCCCGCCGACGATGCCGAGGACGGTCAGCGCAAGGTCGTGGAGATCGTCGCCGGGCGGATCGGCCGCCGCTTCGGTCTCGACCCGGTCCGGGACGTCCAGGTCCTGTCGCCGATGAATCGCGGCCCCCTCGGCGTGCGCACGCTGAACGTCACCTTGCAGGCGGTTCTCAACCCGGCGCCGGAGTCAGGCGCCGTCGAGGTCGAGCGTTTCGGCTGGAGGTACCGAGCCGGCGACAAGGTGATGCAGACCGAGAACGACTACGACAAGGACGTCTTCAACGGCGACCTGGGCCGCATCCAGTCGATCGATCCCGGCGCGGAGAAGATGACGATCGTCTTCGACGGCCGACCCGTCGAGTACCGCTTCAGCGACCTGGACCGACTCATGCTGGCCTACGCGGTCACCGTCCACAAATCGCAGGGCTCCGAGTACCCGGCGGTCGTCGTGCCGATCTCGACCCATCACTACGTCATGCTGCGCCGCAACCTGCTCTACACGGCAATCACTCGCGGCCGGCAGCTCGTCGTCATCGTCGGCCAGAAATGGGCGCTCCAGAAGGCTGTCGAGGAGGCCTCCGACCTGCGGCGCTACTCGACCCTCCGCGAACGCCTGGCGGCGCTGGCGTCCGGGCCCTAGCTGTCCGCCGCGCGCTCGCGCGGAAGCCGGATCTCGCTGACCAGCTGCTGCACCTCGGCCGGCGGCGGCTTCGTGAAGCGGCTGACGATAAGCGCCAGGGAGAAGTTGATCAGCATGCCAACGGCGCCGATGCCCTCGGGGCTGATGCCGAACAGCCAGTCCTCGGCGGTCGCTTCCGGCCGGATCAGGCGGAAGTAGACGATGTAGGCGCCGGTGAACAGGATGCCGCTGCTCATGCCGGCGATCGCTCCCTCCTTCGTCGTGCTGCGGGTGAAGATGCCGAGCACCAGGACCGGGAAGAAGCTGGACGCGGCGAGGCCGAAGGCGAACGCGACCACTTGCGCGACGAAGCCGGGCGGCGAGATGCCGAAGTAGGCGGCGACGACCACCGCGACGGAGGCGGTCACGCGCGCGAGCAGGAGTTCCCTGCGCGAACTCATGTCCTTCCACAGGATCGACTTGCCGATGTCGTGGGAGATGGCCGATGCGATGACCAGCAGGAGGCCGGCAGCGGTCGACAGCGCCGCCGCGAGTCCGCCGGCGGCGACAAGGGCGACCACCCACGCCGGCAGCTCGGCGATCTCCGGGTTGGCGAGGACCATGATGTCCTGGTCGACGGTCAGCTCGTTGGCCCCGTCGGACATGTCGATCACCCCGTCGCCGTCCTGGTCGTCGAAGGAGATCAGGCCGGTGGTCTCCCAGCTCCTGAACCACTCCGGCACCTCGCTGTAGCTCGTGTTGTGGAGGGTCGAGATCAGGTTGACGCGGGCGAAGGCGGCGACCGCGGGCGCCGTGGTGTAGAGCAGGCCGATGAAGACCAGCGCCCAGAGCGCGCTCCAGCGCGCCGCGCGGGCGCTGCGCACGGTGTAGAAGCGAACGAGCACGTGAGGAAGCCCGGCGGTGCCGACCATCAGCGCCAGGGCGATCGCGGTCACGTCGATCATGCTCTTCTTGCCCGGCACGAAGGCGGCGGTGTACTCCGGCAACCGGAGTTCCCGGTGCAGCGCGTCCAGTGCCTCGAGCAGGAAGACGCCGGCCTGCTGGCCTTCCTGAACCGTGCCGCCGAACCCGAACTGCGGAATCGGATTTCCCGTGATCTTCCAGGAGATGGCCGCGGCCGGAATCAGGAAGGCGACGATCAGGACGCAGTACTGCGCGACCTGGGTGTAGGTGATGCCCCGCATGCCGCCGAGCACGGCGTAGAAGAAGACGATGACGACGCCGATGATCACGCCCCAGTGGACCTCGACTTCCAGGAAGCGCGAGAACACGACCCCGACGCCGCGCATCTGGCCGGCGATGTAGGTGAAGGAGACGAAGATCGTGCAGCCGGCCGCCACCAGCCGGGCCGCGTCGGAGTAGTAGCGGTCGCCGACGAACTCCGAGGTCGTGAACTTGCCGTACTTGCGGAGGTATGGGGCAAGCAGGAGCGCCAGCAGGACGTAGCCGCCGGTCCAGCCCATCAGGTAGATCGTGCCGGTGTAGCCCATGAAGGAGATGAGGCCCGCCATCGAGATGAAGGAGGCCGCGCTCATCCAGTCGGCGCCGGTCGCCATGCCATTGGCCACGGCCGGCACGCCGCGACCGGCGACGTAGAAGCCGGATGTCGTCCTGACGCGGCTCCACCAGGCGATGCCGATGTAGAGCGCGAAGGTCGCGGTGACGATCAGGTAGGTCCAGGCCTGAACGTTCATCGCGAGGGTCGGCGGGCGTCTGCGACCGGCTCAGTCGACGCCGTAGCGACGGTCGAGACGGTCCATCATCGCCGCGTAGACGAGGATCAGGACGATGAAGACGTAGATCGACCCCTGGTGCGCGAACCAGAACCCGAGCGGAAAGCCGCCGATTCGGGTGCCATTCAGCGGCTCGACCAGGAAGATGCCGAGGACGTAGGAACAGACGAACCACACGGCGAGCAGGATCGCCATCAACCGCAGATTCGCCCGCCAGTAGCCGGAAGGGTCTGGTTGTTCGCTCAAGAGCCGGCATAGTACACCGTCCCCATCTACACTCTGTACCCCACATGACCGATCGCACGACCGGGGCCTTTCTCCATGCCGTTTCCTGGCTGATCCGCCTGCTACCGGCGGCATTGTTCGGGCCTGTCTCCGGCCTGCTGGCGCATCTGCGGGGGGTGACGCCGCGGGACGTCCGGCTGATGCGGAGGAACCTGGCGGTCGTGCTGGGGCTGCCTCCGGGGTCGCCGGAGGCGCGCGATCTGGAATGGCGTTGCGTGCGGCACCAGATCGTCGCGGCGCTCGAGACGGTGAGGATCAGTTTCGACCGGAAGCGGCTCGACGTCGCGTCGATGGATGGCTTTGACGAGCTGAGGCAACTGATGGCCGAGGTCGAGGGACATGGGCGCGGTCAGGTGCTGGTCACCGGCCACCTGGGCGCCTGGGAACTGCTGGCGCAGAGTACGGTCCGCGCCTCCCCGTCGCGGGTGTGCGCGGTGGCGAAGCCATCGCGGGCCAGGGCGGCGTCGGCCTTCGTGGAGCGGATGCGCGCCCGGGCCGGGGTCCGGGTGATCTGGAGCGGCCGGACCTCTCTCCTGCGGGACATGCTGAGCTGTCTCAAGCGGCGGGAGACGTTGATCATGGTCGTCGACCAGAGGCCGGACCAGCGGCGCGGGCCGGAGGTCGACTTCCTGGGCCGCCGCACCGAGTTCGTCGGCGGCCCCGCGGCGCTGGCGGCCAGGCTCGACTGTCCGCTGATCGCGGCCTTCTGCCTCCGCGAGGGACCTTTCTCGTACCGTCTGGAGAGCGAGATGCTGCGCCGGCCCGGCGGCTCGCGGGATCCGGTCGAGTTGTCGCAGCGGATCGCTTCGGCGATCGAACGAAGGGTGCGGGCGCGGCCGGAGCAATGGATGTGGAACTACCGGCGCTGGAACTACGATCCGGAGGAACTGGCCGAGGTCGGCCTGGGGCAAACCCGGTGAGGAGAGCTGAGATGAAGGAAAACACGATGACGACGAAGCGACCAAGGCGTGGACCCGCGCGCTTTCCGGGCCTTGGAGCGGTCCTGCTCGCGGTGTGCGGAGTGGCCTTGCCGGCGACGGGGCCCGCGCGGGCGGCCGAGCGGCCGAACATCGTCTTCATCCTGATCGACGACCAGCGCTTTGACGCCGCGTCCGCGCTCGGCCACGCCTTCCTCGAGACGCCTCACCTCGACCGCCTGATCGAGCGCGGCGTGCTGTTCGAGAACGCCTTCGTGACCACGTCGTTGTGCTCGCCGAGCCGCGCTTCGATCCTCACCGGGCAGTACGCCCACCGGCACGGTGTGCTCGACAACCGCACACGGTTGGATCCGGAGACGCCGACATTTCCGCAGGAACTCCAGCGCGCCGGCTACCGGACCGCCTTCGTCGGCAAGTGGCACATGGGCGGCACGTCGGACGAGCCTCGGCCCGGATTCGACCGCTGGGTCTCGTTTCCGGGACAGGGCCTCTACTACAACCAGACCTTCAACATCGACGGTGAGAAGGTGCCGCGGCAGGGGTACACGACGGACCTGATCACCGACTATGCGCTGGACTTCCTGGCGGCCCGAGCGGGATCAGAAGAACCCTTCCTGCTCTACGTGTCGCACAAGGCGGTGCATGCGCCGTTCCGGCCGGCGGAACGGCACCTCGGCAGCTACGCCGGCCGGCGCTATCCGCCGCCGGCGACGATGCCGAACCGGCACGAGAACTACGACGGCAAGCCGAACTGGGTCGAGGCGCAGCGACGGAGTTGGCATGGAGTCGACGGGTTGTACGACAATTCGGTCGACTTCCAGCAGTTCGCGCTCGACTACGCGGAGACGATGCGCGGCGTCGACGACAGCGTGGGCCGGATCGTCGGAGCGCTGGAAGAGCGGAACCTGCTGGAAGAGACGCTGCTCGTGTTCACGTCCGACAACGGCTTCCAGTTCGGTGAGCACGGTCTGATCGACAAGCGCACGATGTACGAGGCGTCGATCCGGGTGCCGCTGATGGTGATGGCGCCGTGGCTCGACGGTGGCGCCGGGGGTCTCAGACGCTCCGAGATGATCGTCAACCTCGACTTCGCGCCCACCTTCCTCGAGGCCGCGGGAGTGGAGATTCCGGACACGGTCCAGGGCCGGTCCTTCTTCGGTCTGCTCGAGGCGGGCCCGGGCGCCGAGCCGCCGCCGTGGCGTGACGCGTTCCTCTACGAGTACTTCTGGGAGCGGGCCTTCCCCCAGACGCCGACGGTGCTGGGCGTGCGCACCGACCGCTACAAGTTCATGCGCTTCCACGGCGTCTGGGACCGCTACGAGCTCTACGACGTGCAGGCCGACCCGGAGGAGCGGCGCAATCTCCTGGGCGGCTTCATCACCCGTCACGGCGCCGGTAACGTCGAGGCCCGACTCCGGGTGGCTGCCGCTTCCGCAGCCCGGAATCCTCGCGACGACTGGGCGCGCGAGGTGCTGGAGCTCAAGGCGCTCTTCGATCGGCTGTCGGGACGGCTCGACGAGCTCCTGGACGAAACCGGGGCTTTGCGCGAGCCGAGCTGGCTGCCGTCCCGCTAGCGCTTCCTAGAGCTTGCGCAGCCGGATCCGCCGCACGGCGTGGTCGGGCGCCTTCTCCAGGATCAGGTCCGCGCGCTCGCGGGTCGGCATGATGTTCTGGACCAGGTTCGGTTCATTGATCGTCTTCCAGATGCCCCGGGCGGTGTCGATCGCGTCCTTCTCGCTCAGGCTGGCATAGCGGTGGAAGTAGGCGTCCGGATCCCGGAACGCGGTGTCGCGGAAGGTCAGGAAGCGCTCGACGTACCAGCGCTCGATGACCTCCGTCTCGGCGTCGACGTAGATCGAGAAGTCGAAGAGGTCGGAGAGCATGAGCCGGCTGTTCCGCGACGGCGACTGCGAGCGCGCCTGCAGGACGTTCA
Source organism: Holophagales bacterium (assembly GCA_009836625.1). GTDB lineage: Bacteria > Acidobacteriota > Thermoanaerobaculia > Multivoradales > Multivoraceae > Multivorans. The sequence goes on along the minus strand of VXVC01000006.1, from coordinate 40,133 downwards.
GGCCCTCGAGGATCAGGATGTCGGGCTGATCGACGACCTCGGTGACGCCGGGCAGGATGTCGTACGAATGGTGGGAGTACACCGGATGCGCAACCTTCCGTTCACCCGACTTGACCTGGAGCACGAAGTTCACGAGCGTGCGCAGGTCGAAGCTCTCCGGGAAGCCCTTGCGCTCCATCAGGTCGCGCTCTTCCAGGACCGCGTTGGGATGGAGGAAACCGTCGGTCGTCACCAGGTCGACCTGGGGGTGGTTCGGCCAGCGGGCGAGCAGCTCGCGGAGAATCCGGCCGGTCGTGCTCTTGCCCACCGCGACGCTGCCGCCGATCCCGATGATGTAGGGCACCTTGGCCGTCAGACCTCCCAGGAATGTGCTGCTGGCCCGGTAGAGATCCTGGGTGGCGCCGACGTAGAGGTTGAGCAGCCTGGACATCGGTAGGTAGATCTGCGCGACCTCTTCGAGCGAAACCTGCTCGTTGATGCCGCGCAGCCGCTCCAGTTCCTTCTCGGAGAGCGGCAGGGGCGTCTCGGCCCGCAGCCGTCCCCACGCCTCCTCGTCGAAAGGGACGTAGATCGAATCGGTGAGGCTGTCGACCCTGTGGTTGGTCAAGAGACCCCCAGGCTGAGGACTGCCGGGTGATTCAGCCGAGCTGTTCGAGGACTGCGTCGGCGCCACTGACGCCGACTTCGCCCGCCGGCTCGACGCCGAGGTAGGTCAACACGCCGTCGTCGACGATCGCGGCGTAGCGTCGCGAGCGGGTGCCCATGCCGAAACGCGAAGCGTCGAGTTCGAGCCCGACCTTCGACGTGAACTCGCCGTTGCCGTCGGACAGCAGGACGATGTCGTCGGGAATGCTCCGCGCCTTGCGCCACTCGTTGATGACGAAGACGTCGTTGACGGCGAGGCAGGCCACGGTGTCGACGTTGCCCGACTTGATCGCCTCGATGTTCTCGATGAACCCCGGCATGTGGACCTCCGAGCAGGTCGGGGTCATCGCGCCCGGCACGGCGAAGAGGACGACCTTCTTGCCTTCGAACAACTCGCGGGTCGAGATGTCGACGATGCCGTCCGGGGTCATCTGCTTGAAACTGGCGTCCGGGATCGCGTCCCCGGTCTTGATGCTCATCGAAGTTTGCTCCCTGGCTTTCTTTGTCCTGAGGGGGCGGCAGTATAGCTTCGATCCCGATGCTCGGGCCGACCCCAACGATCGGCGCCAAGACGGCGCTCAGCCTGGCGTTCGTTGCGGCGATCGCGGTCTTCGCCTGCGGCCGCGCTCCCGGTGGGAGCGTCGAGGGCGCTGGCGGCGCGCCTCTCGACCTGGAGGGCGACCATGAGCACTACCTTCGGAGCGTGGAAGGCGCCCGGCTCGAACTCGTCGAACCGGGCACGGACGGCGCCTGGCGCGAGATCAGGGGCGCCGGCAGGGTGGTCCGGTTGGCGGCGCCGCCCGAGCGCATCGCCTCGCGAACGCTGGCGACCGACGAGATCCTGCTGGAGATCGCCGAACCGGAGCGGATCGTGCTGCTATCGCCCTTCGCCGGCGACCCGCAGTTCAGCGCCAGCGCCGACAAGGCAAAGCGCCTGGGACGGGTCGGCGGTTTCAGCACGGAGGAGATCCTGGCGGCTTCGCCCGACCTGGTGTTCGCGGCGGGCTTCAACACCCAGGAGACGCTGGCTCAGTTGGAGGCGGCCGGTGTGCCCGTTGTCGTCCTGCTCAATCACGAGGATCTCGCGGCGATCGAGCGGAACATCCGGACCGTCGGTTTCGCGACCGGTCGGGACCGCGAGGCGGAACGGCTCATCGAGTCGATGTGGCTGCGTCTGGATGAGGCGCGTGTGCGGGCCGGTTCGAAGGCAGAGGGTCTCCGCGTCGTCCACTGGAGCGGCGGCGTGGTGCTGGGCGGTCGGACCGTGTTCGACGATGCGCTCCGCTACCTGGGCGCCGTGAATCTGGCGGCGGAGCACGGCCTTGAAGGATGGCCGCGGATCAGCGCCGAGCAGGTCGTGATCTGGGACCCGGACGTCATCTTCAGTGACTCCTATGTGTCCAGCGACGTCGCGCCGGGCGCCCTGGACGGCACTCGGGCAGCAAGGCTCGGCAACCTGGAGTCGCTCGATGGGCGGGACATGGCGGCCATCTCTCACCACGTGGCGGGGATGGTCGAACGGCTCGCCGACGCGCTCGTGCGCGCCTCCGAACGGATCGAAGCCGCGGGCGGGCGGAACCCGATGACTGCAACGGAATGAGGGTCGCGTTCGGCGGCTACCGGGCCGGCTTCTGGTGGTACATGGCCGCCGGCCTGACGCTGCTGCTGGCGTTCGCCGGGATCGGTCTGTTCCGGGGATCGGTTCCGCTGGATGGAAGCGACGTGCTGGCGGTGCTGGCGCGGCATCTCCTGCCCGGCGAACACGGCCTCGCCGATCCGAGAGTGGACGCGATCGTCTGGTCGCTCCGCGCGCCGAGGGTGGTGGTGGCGGCGATGGTCGGCGGCTGCCTGGCCCTGGCCGGCGCCCAGATGCAGGGCCTGTTCCGCAACCCGCTGGCGTCGCCGGGGATCGTCGGCACCAGCACCGGCGCTGCGACCGGCGCCGTCTTCGCGCTGACCTTCGGATTGGCCGGCAGCTTCCTGCTCGCGGCCCCGCTGTTCGCGGTTGCGGGTGCACTCCTGTCCCTCCTGATCGTGACCCGGATCGCCACCCGCGACGGCTACACGCCGGTCACGACGCTGTTGCTTGCCGGCGTCGCGCTGAACGCCCTGCTCGCCGCCGTCAACTCCTGGCTCATCGCTCGCTCCTGGGAGCAGTACGAGGCGGCGCGCAGGATCGCCTACTGGATGATGGGCGGCGTCACCGACCGCGGCTGGGTCCACGCCTGGATGCTGTTGCCGGGAATGGTCATCGGCTGCGCGATCGCGGTCTGGTTCGCGCGCGACCTGGACCTGCTGCTCGAGGGCGAGGAGGTGGCCGCCTCGCTCGGCGTCGACATCGAGCGGGCGAAACGGGCCGTGCTCTGGAGCGCGGCCATCCTCACCGGCAGCGCGGTCGCGGTGAGCGGTGTCGTCGGCTTCGTCGGGCTCGTCGTGCCGCACCTCGTGCGCCTCCTGCTGGGACCGGTCCATCGCCGGCTGCTGCCGGCCGCGTTCCTCACCGGGGCCTGGTTCGTCGTCGGCGCTGATCTACTGGCCCGCACAGTGGCGGCTCCCCAGGAGGTCTTCCTGGGCGTCGTGACGGCGTTCGTCGGCGCTCCCTTCTTCCTGTTCCTGCTGGTGCGCCACGAAGGCGAAGTGGCGGTGTCCCGATGACGGCGGCGCCGGCCGTGGCGGCCGCGCCCCGGCTCGAGCTCGTGGGCGGCGGCGTCGAGCGGCGGGGACGGTGGCTCCTGCGTGGCGTCGATCTCGTCGTCGAGCCGGCCACGCTGATTTCGGTGGTGGGCCCGAACGGCGCCGGTAAGTCGACCCTGCTGCGGCTCCTGAGCGGCGCGTGGCGGTTGACCGAAGGCCGGGCGCTGCTGGGCGGCTTCGACCTGGCGGCCCTGCCGCGGCGTCAGGCGGCCAGACGGGTGGCCTACGTGCCGCAGACCGTGCGCCCGACCTTCGAGTTCACGGTGAGGGAGTTCGTCACCCTCGGCCGCTACCCGCACGAGAGCCGCCTGTTCGGCACCCGTTCCGCCGACCGCGAGTGGATCGACCGTTGCCTGGAAGACACGGACGTGCTGGCGCTCGCCGAACGACGCGTGACGACGCTGTCGGGAGGCGAGTTGCAGCGCGTGCTGATGGCGCGCTGTCTGGCCACCGAGGCGGAGGTCCTGCTGCTCGACGAACCGACCTCGAACCTCGACCTCGCCCACGGTCTCGACCTCCTGGGGCTGGCGCGGAACCTCGCCTGTGAAGGTCGCTCGGTCGTCCTGGTCCTCCACGACCTGAATGCCGCGGCGCGGTTCGCCGATCGGGTCGCCGTGCTCGACGCGGGCGCCCTGGTCGCCGAGGGGGCTCCGGCGGAGGTCCTGAATCCGGATCTGTTGCGCCGGGTGTTCAACGTCCTCGCCGTGCCCCTGGCCGGATCCGCGGCGCCGGTGTTCGACTTCGAACCGCTGCCCTAGGAGCCTGCTCTAGAGCCGCACAAGGTAGCTCTGCCGGCCCTCCAGCACCCGTTCGCCGCGCTGGTTATCGATCTCGCTCTCCAGCACGATCACCCCGGTCGTCCGCTGGCGCTTCAGCTCCGCGATGCGCAGCATCGGGTATAGGGTGTCGTCCGGGTACACCGGCTTCAGGAAGCGGCATGACTGGTCGATGTACCCGATCATGGCGCGGCCGACCACGTCGGCGAACGTGCCTGCGCCGGCGGCGCTGTAGCAGAGGACCTGGAGGCCATGGGCGAGCATGCCGGCGTGGCCGAGCGACTTGCAGTACTCCACGTCGTAGTGGATCGGGTGGTTATCGCCCGAGATCGCCTGGAAAGCGGCGAAGTGGGCTTCGGTCACGGTGCGGCTGGGTAGCGGGAAGGTCTCTCCCACCCGTAGCTCGTCGAAAGGCCTGACCGGGACCAGGCCGCGTTCGCTACCCACCGAACACCCGGACCAGCGCTTCGGCCGCCTGCGCCGTCTCCTCGGGACTCACGTCGCGGTGGGTGACGAGACGGATGTGGACGGGGCTCACGTCCAGGCACAGCACGTTCTCCTTCCGGAGCGCCTCTACGCACTCCGGGGCGCTGCGGCCCGTGCCCTCGACCGAGAAGATGAGGATGTTCGTCCTCTGCTCGGCGATCAGTGCGACACCGGGAAGGTCGTTGAGAGTCTCCGCGAGCAGACGGGCATTCTCGTGATCCTGGACCAGTAGCGGCGGGCTCTCGTCGAGGGCGACCTCCGCGGCGGCGGCGAGCACGCCGACCTGCCGCATCTGCCCTCCGCACATCTGCCGGTATCGGCGGACGTTGCGGATGAAGTCGCGGGAGCCGACGACGATGGAGCCGACGGGCGCGCCCAGGCCCTTCGAGAAGCAGAAGGAAAGCGAGTCGACGGGTCCCGCGGCCTCGGCCGGCGTACAGCCAAGCGCGGTCGCGGCGTTGAAGAGGCGCGCGCCGTCGAGGTGGACGCGCAGGCCGCGGCGGTGCGCCAGGTCGCAGAGCGCCCTTGTGCGTTCGGGTTCGTAGACGGTTCCGCCGGCGTGGTTGCAACTGTTCTCCAGGCAGAGCAGCCGGGTCGGAGCCGCGGTCGGGTGGTCGGGCTGAATCGCCGCCTCGACCTGTTCCGGTGCCAGGATGCCGTCGACCTCGGCCTTCACCGCGCGCGGCAGGAGTCCGCCGATGCCGGTGATCCCGTTGTTCTCGTGGTTGATGATGTGAGCGTTCGACTCCAGCAAGACCTCGCTGCCGCGGGGCAGTTCGTGCCCGAGCAGACACGAGAGATTGCCCTGCGTGCCGGACGGGACGAAGAGGGCCGCCTCCCGTCCGAGCATGTCCGCCACGCGTTCCTGCAGGCGGTTGACCGTCGGGTCTTCACGGAAGACGTCATCGCCGACTTCCGCCGCGGCCATCGCCCTGCGCATGGCCGGGGATGGTCGCGTCATCGTGTCGGAGCGGAGTTCCACCGGCATGGCGAGGGATCATACTTGCGCGCGAATGGCCGATTCGCAGCACTCGCTCCCTCTCCCGCCGCAGGATCCGGAGGTGGTCGCTGCCGCCGACCTGGGCTCCAACAGCTTTCACCTGGTCGTGGCCGAAGTGCGGGGCGGCCAGCTCGTGTTCGTCGATCGGCGGAAGGAGTTCGTGCGACTCGCCGCCGGACTCGATGAGCGCAAGCGCCTGACTCCGGAGGCAACCGCGCGTGCGCTGGACTGTCTCGACCGCTTCGGCGAACGCGTGCGCTCGTTTCTGCCGGGAACGGTTCGCGTTGTGGGAACGAACACGCTGCGCCAGGCGCGCAACGCCCGCGATCTGCTGGAAGCCGCGCAACGATCGCTCGGCCATCCGGTGGAGATCGTGTCGGGCCTGGAGGAGGCGCGGCTGATCTACCTGGGCGTGTCGAGGAGCCTGGCCGGCGACGAACGGCGCCTGGTGGTCGACATCGGAGGAGGGTCCACCGAGCTGATCATCGGCGAGGGCTCGCGGCCGCTCGATCTCGAGAGCCTGTACATGGGTTGCGTCAGCTTCAGCCTGCGGCACTTCCCGAACGGCCGGGTGAAGGAGAAGCGGTGGCGCCGGGCGGAGATCGCGGCCCTGCAGGAGCTGGAACCGGTCGAGCGCCGTTTCCGGAACGGCGCCGGCTGGCGAGTCGCGGTCGGTTCGTCGGGGACCGTTCGCTCGGTGGCGGAAGTCGTGCAGGCGGCGGGCTGGTGCGAGCAGGGAATCACGCTCGAGGCCCTGCTGCGCCTTCGCGAACTGCTCCTCGAACGGGGAACCACGGTGCAGGGTGGCATCAAGGGCCTCAGCGACGGGCGGGCGCCGGTGTTCGCCGGCGGCGTCGCCGTGCTGCTTGCGGTGTTCAAGGCGCTGGGCATCGAGCAGATGCGAGTTGCCGGCGGCGCCCTGCGGGAGGGTGCCCTGTACGACCTGCTCGGCCGTCTGCACCACGAAGACACCCGGCACGCGGCCGTCGAGTCGATGGCCAGGCGCTATCACGTGCAGCCGGAGCAGGCGGAGAGAGTTCGGGAAACCGCGCTGCAGCTCCTGGGGCAGTGTGCCGAATCGTGGAATCTCACCGGGAAACTCCCGTGGCTCATGCTCTCCTGGGGGGCCCAGTTGCACGAGGTCGGCCTTGACATCAACCACGCCGGCTATCACAAGCACGGCGCCTACATCGTCGAGAACGCGGAGATGCACGGGTTCTCGCTCCAGGAACACCTGCTGCTGGCTTCCCTCGTGCGCAGCCACCGCCGCAAGTTCCCGCGCCAGATCTTCGATCGCCTTCCCTCGGGATGGAGGCAACCGGCCCGGCGCGGCGCCGTCCTGCTGCGGCTCGCGGCAGTGCTCCACCGGAGCCGGCGGGACGAACCACTGGCGGTCAAGCTCGAAGTCGACGGTCGTGATCTGAGGCTCGTGCTGCCCGCGGCCTGGCTGGAGAAGTCGCCCCTGACCAGGGCCGACCTGCGTCAGGAGGCCAGGTACCTCGCCGCTGCGAAGTACCGGTTGACGGTGGAGGAGGACGGCTGAGGAATGGCGCCCGCGGTTCGGCCCGCTAGGCCCCGGTGCTCGCGCACGCCGCTACGGCGGCGGCCATCTCGCCCATCGAGAAGAACACGAAGTCGGTGGTCGGCATCGTCTCGACACGTTCGGTAGCACCCCAGCTTCCGCCCTCGGAGAGCCGTTGCCGGTCGATCCAGGCGTTGGCGAGCCCGAACCGGTTCGCCGGCACATGGTCGTGGTGGAGGCTCTGCGCGGTGTGCAGGATGTCGGACCGGTCGAGTCCGAAGTCGGACTGGAGGTGCGCGACCAGGTACTCGAAGTTCGCGTCTGCCGGCTTGTAGGAGCCAATGTCCTCGGCCGTGTAGATCGCGTCGAACTCGACCCCGAGCTTGCGGTTCGAGCCGGCGATGCCGTCCTTGTGAACGTTGGAGAGAATGACGAGCCGGAAGTGCCGCTTGAGGACCCGCAACGCGTCCGCCGTATCCGGGAACGCCGGCCAGTCGGGAACCGAGGCGCCGAATGCCTCGTCGAGTTCCGGGGCCGTTTGCATGCCCAGGCAGTCGGCGATGCGTCCATGCACGCGGGCCAGCAGCTCGGAGTAGAGCAGATCAGGCGTTTCCTGCTCCTGGAGGCTCTCGCACTGCCCGAACGCAAGCAGCGCGGCGTCGCGGCTGACTTCGGCGTCCCGGTTCCGCATGATCAGCGGCTGCAGCGCGTCCCAGATGCCGGTCTCCCAGTCGATCAGGGTGCCGTAGCAGTCGAAGGTCAGGACGCGGTAGTCGGTGAGTCGTCGCACGGTCGGCCTCGTCGGGCGCGCCAGCGTATCGGCTGTTCCTGCATGCAGGGAACGGGATGCCTGCCGGGTTCGCTGACGTCAACGGGGCGTGACGGTCGACTACCATGGCCGGCCAAGCTGCTTCGGTGGGAGGTGCGACGTCTGGCGTAGTACGTGTCTTGTACTACAATCCGGCGGTGATTCGGTCCTTCGCTGACAGCAAGACCCGGCGGCTGTTCGAGGAGGATCGCCAACGAGGATTCCGTGGCTTGGACTATGACCGTGCGTTGCTCCTTCTGGACACACTCGATGCGGCCCCGTCGCTCGACTCGCTCCGCGCCCTCCGGTCGGTTCGACTGCACGCCCTCAGCGGCAAGCGGAAGGGTACGAGTTCCATGACGATCAACGCGCGTTGGCGACTGACTTTCCGGTTCGCCAGGGGGAATGCTCAGGACGTCGCGATTGAGGACTACCACAAGGGGTGACGATGACCAGAGCGAAAAACCACCCGGGCCAGATTCTCAAGGCAGAACTCGAAGCTCGAGGACTGACTGCCAACCAACTGGCACTCGCGCTCCGAGTTCCAGCGAATCGAATCACGGCAATTCTCCGCGGGGAGCGTTCCGTTAGCGCGGAGACGGCAGTTCGCCTTGGGCGCTACATGGGCACGGGCGCGGTTCTGTGGATGAACCTCCAGGCTGCGTACGACGTGTCCGTTGTCGAGGCTAGGCAAGGTGCGGCGATCGATCGGGAAGTGCTGCCTGCTTCAGCGGCCTCCTCCAAGAGCAGATTGGCCGGAGCCAATCGCCGAGCCTAGTCGGAACAGCTCGGGGATCATGCGTTGTTGCTGTGCGGCGCAGCGAATGCGGATGCCGGCGAGAAGGCCGGCGCACCGGCACTTGGCGGGCTGAGTGCGGCGCTGAAGTCGTCCAGCCTGAGCCGGGCCGAGGGGGAGGGTCCCAGGGGGCTGGAGGCGAGCGACTGCCGATGTCCTCTCAGTAGCTGACGTCCTACCGGAGCGAAGCCGACCGAAGCGAACCCCACCCTCACATCCCCCAAGAAGGGGTGAGCGTCCCCTGGGACCCTCCCCCTCGGCCCGGTTCAGGCGGGTGTGACCGGCGCCGCCGCCTCAGGGCCGGAACTGCGTTGCCCGCGGCTTGAGCCGCGCCGGCTGCGAGACGATGTTCCACGCCATGTCGAGCCACTCGCAGACGAGCGCGCGGGTGTCGCGGGGGTCGATCATCTCTTCGACCTGGAAGCGGGAGAGGGGGCCGACCGGGCCGCGGGCGCTTTCGATGCGGGCCATCAGTTCTTCCCGGAAGACCTTCGGGTCTTCGGCCTGGGCGAGCTGGCGCTTGTAGGCGGCTTCGATGCCGCCTTCGGGCGGGATGCCGCCGGTGTCGGCGGCGGGCCAGACGACGCGCATGGAGGGTTGGGCCCGTGGGGTCGCGTAGTTGTTGCCGGCGACGCCGAAGCTGCGGCGCATGATGACGGTGAAGACGGGGACGGTGGCCTGGGCGAAGGCGATCATCCACTGGCCGCCCCAGCGGATCGTGCCGGTGATCTCGTGTTCGAGGCCCACGGCGAAACCGGGGTTGTCGACGAGGTTGAGGACCGGCAGGTGGAAGAGGTCGCAGAGGTCGAGGTGGCGGATCAGCTTGCGGCAGCCGTCGGCGGTGAGCGCGCCGCCGTTGGCATGCTGGCTGTCCGAGGCGATGACGCCCATGGGACGGCCGGCGAATCTCACGAAGCCGGTGACCTGGTCGGTGCCCCATAGCGGACCGATCTCGAAGAACGAGTCCCGGTCCGCCATCAGCCGGATCGCGCGGCGGACGTCGAAGGTCGCCGTGCGCTTGCGGGGGATCAGGCTGAACAGCTCTTCGTCGCGCCGGTCGGGCGGGTCGTTCGGGTCCGGCGTCGCGGTCGAAGGCGTCTCGAAGACGGAGGAAGGCAGGTAGGAGAGGAAGCGCCGGGTGAGGACCATCGCCTCCTCCTCGGTTTCCGCCAGGTTGTCCACCGAGCCGTTGCGGCAGTGGATGTGCCAGCCGCCCAGGTCCTCCTTGGTGATGTCGTAGCCCATCGCGGGGCGCACCACCGGCGGTCCCGCGACGAACAGTTGCGCGATGTCGCGCACCATGACCGAGAAGTGGCCGAGCACCGCTTTGGCGGCGCCGATGCCGACGACGCTGCCGAGCAGGACGTTGACGACCGGCACGGTGCCCAGTTGCTCGGTGTACATGGTGCTGCCGAGGTGCCCGGGCAGGAAGGAGCCGCCGCCGCCCGCGACCCGGGGCCGCCCGGCCTTGATCGCGCCGCGGCTCTCCTTGGCCTTGCTCTCGCCCTCCTTCTGCTGTTGCGGCACCATCGCGGCGACGCTGCCGCCGCCCGACGAGCCGTCGAGCAGGCGGATCGAGGGCGCGCGCATCTCAAGGGCCAGGCGGTCGAGATAGCTGCTCTTCGCGCCGATCGCGCCGTCCGCGTGGCCGCCCCGGGAAGTGAAGTCGTCGGCGCAGACGACCGCGGTACGGCCTTCGATCCGGCCCCATCCGCCCACGTGGTTGGCCGGGGTGAACGCCGCGATCGCGCCGGCCTCGTCGTACGACGCGAAACCGGCGATGCTTCCGATCTCGTGGAAGGAGTCTTCGTCGAGCAGGAGGTCGATGCGTTCCCGGCAGGTCAGCTTGCCGCGGCTGCGCTGGCGGACGACCCCGGGATCGTCGGAGCCGGGGGCGAGGCGCTCGAGGGCCAGAGCCTGCATCGTGGCCACGTCCTTGAGCATCGGCGCCCATGTGTCGTCCCGATGCGCGGTGACCGCTTCGCAGGTCGCGTCCCCGGCCGGCGCGACGACCGCGACGACCTGGCCCGCCTCCACCGTGTCGCCCGGTTGCAGCGGCAGCAGGGCCGCCACCCGGCCGTCGCAGGGCGATGCGACGGCTGACTCCATCTTCATCGCGCTGACGACGAGCAGGGTCTCGCCGGCGGTGACCTGCTCGCCGTCCGTCGTGCGCACCTCGAGGACCGAGCCGGCCATCGGGCAGGCGACGGCCTGCTGGCCGGGTTCGATGTCGAGTTCCGCGGAGAGCGTCCTCGCCGCCGGCTGGGTGCCCGCGCCGCTCGCGACCGAGAGCCCCATCACGGTCGCCTGTTGCCGCAACAGGGTCATCGCGCCGTTGGCGGCCGCGATGCCGGTGTCGGCCGAGAGCAGCTCCGGATGCTCCTCCAGGAGAGTGGTCCGGGCGTCGCCGGCGCGGACGGAGGGATGGGCGAGGATCGCCTTGAGCTGGTCGAGGTTCGTGGCGAGTCCGCCGACGTGGAACTCCGAGACCGCGCGCCGCACGCGCTCGACGGCGGCGGTGAAGGACGCGGCGCCGGGGCCGAACGACGAAGAGCTCGTGGCCGTCACCTTGGCGAGCAGGGGGTCGAACTGGGGCGGTGGCGAGTAGCCGACGTAGCCGCAGCCGTCGACCCGCACGCCGGGGCCGGCGGGTTCCTTGTACGCGCTCAGCGTTCCGGCGCCGCGGGCGACCACGCGGGTCTGGACGGCGAAACCCCGCGGTTCACCGACCGCAGTCTGGTCGCCGAGACCCAGGGAGTCGAGGCTGGCGCCGGCGGCGAGTCGAAACTGAGCCTCGACGAGATCGAACCCGGTGACCTGCTCGGTGACCGTGTGCTCGACCTGGATGCGGGCATTGCACTCGATGAAGAAGTGCTCGCTGGTCTCGGGGACGATCAGGAACTCGACGGTGCCGGCGTTGACGTAGGCGGCGGCCTCCATCAGCCTGACCGCGTCGGCGAGGAGGCGGTCGCGCAGATCGCCGTCCAGGCCGGGCGCGGGGGCCGTCTCGATCACTTTCTGGTTGCGCAACTGAACGGAGCAGTCCCGCTCGTGCAGGTGGACGGCGTTGCCGTTCGCGTCGGCGAGGACCTGGACCTCGATGTGCCGTGGGCGCTCGATCAGCTTCTCGACGAACAGCGCGCCATCGCCGAACGCGGCCGCCGCTTCGCTTCGGCACCGCTCGAAAGCTCCGTCCATCGCATCCCTGGAGCGCACCGTGCGCATGCCGCGGCCACCCCCTCCGGCCGCCGCCTTGAGCATCACGGGATAGCCGAGCAGCTCCGCGAGCGCGGCGCCCTCGTCCGCGGATTCCACCGGTCCGTCGCTGCCGGGAACGACCGGGATATCGAGCGAAGCCGCGAGCTGGCGGGCGCGCACCTTGTCGCCGAACAGGGAGAGGACGGCCGGCGGCGGGCCGACGAAGACGAGGCCGGCCCCCGCGCAGCGCTCGGCGAAGTCCGCGTTCTCGGCCAGGAATCCGTAGCCGGGATGGACGCAGTCGCAGCCGCTGGCAAGGGCGGCGGCGACCAGATCCTCGGCGTCGAGATAGGCGGCGACGGGATCGTCGGGGACGCCGTTGCCGATCTGCAGCGCTTCCGTCGTCAGCCGCGTGTGGAGCGACAGCGAGTCGGCCGCCGGATAGACGCCGACCGACTCGATGTTCAGGGCCTCCGCCGCCTTGGCGATGCGGATGGCGATCTCGCCGCGGTTGCTGATCAGGACCCGTTCCAGATTGGGCATTCTGCGCTGATCCCCTGAGGTGGTGAAGAGGGACAGGAGGATACAGGCGGGGCGCTAGCATCCCGCGCCATGGCATTCACCTGGCGCTACGCCACGGCCGCCGACGCCCCGGCGATCGTCGCGCTCGTCAACGACGCCTTCGAGGTGGAGGCGGACGTGCTGACCGGCGAGAGGATCGCACTCCCGGACGTGATGGACCGCCTCGAGCGCGGTTCGTTCCTCGTGTGCGACGCGGAGACGGACGGGCTGGCCGGCTGCGTCTACGTCGAGTTGCGCGGCGAGACCGGCTACCTGGGTCTGGTGTCCGTCGCATCGACGCGACAGAGTCTGGGGCTGGGCCGCGACCTGATGGCCGCGGCGGAGGACTGGCTGCACGATGCGGGCTGCAGCGTTTGCCAGCTCTGGGTGCTCAGCAGCCGGCCGGAGCTGCTCGCCTGGTACGGCCGGCGGGGATACCGGGTGGTCCGGAAGGAGCCGTTCGAGGCGGTCAACCCGCCGCCGACGAGAAAACCGCTTCGCCCGGTCCACTTCGAGATCATGGAGCGCGAACTGGCTAGGGCTCCCTGAGCGCGTCGTAGAGATCGAGCAACTGGCGCCGGAAGCGCCGCTCCTGGATCTGCTCCTCGAGCAGCCGCCTGAAGTCGTCCCTCGAGGGCAGGTAGCGGCCCATCTGCGAGACGAGCGAGAACTTCTCGGTGTCCGCGAAACGGGCGTCGAGTTCCAGCAGGGCGTCGTAGTAGTCGAAGTCGTTCTTGATCAGGTCCGTTTCCCCGGCTTCGGCCATGACCAGGGCGACCCGGTGGTAGGGCGCCACCAGCGAGCGCGTCGATCCAGGCGTTTCGTGGGCGACGATCTTCACTTCGTCGCCGACGGCGAAACGATCGCGCAGTTCTCGCGCGCTGAGGGGCCGCTTCGTGCAGTTCTCGTCCGTCGTCTCGACGGTCACCGCGTAGCGCGAACGGGGCCGCGGAAGGTGAACGGCGTCTTCGACCTGGACCTCGAGCTGGAAGGCGCCGCCATCTTCCAGCGGCAACGCGGCCGCTTCGGTCACGAAGCCGCGGAAGACGTAGATGTCCTGGGGGAAGAGGCCGTGGAGTTCAGGGCCGGGGCAGTCCTGGGCGGTCGCGGCGCCGGCGGTCAGGGCCACGCACAGGATGGCGATGCCGAACAGGGCTCGACTCATGCAGGCTCGGGCGCCTCGGCCGCACTATCTACCGACAGTTCTCCGCTGCCGGCGGGGGTACCGAGCGGAGACTCGCCGCGGCCGACCCTGGCGATCGCCTCGCGCAGGCCGGCCGCGAGCCAGGCGAGCGCGATCGAGGCCGAGATGACCGTGCCGATCAGGGACGAGTACCAGACCCACTGCACCGGTCCGCGCAGCCAGAAGGTCGCAGCCCAGGCCAGGGGAGCGCTGATCAGGATGACCCGCAGCAGGGACAGCCAGAGCTCCGGGGAGCCGCGGCCCAGGCCCTGCAGGCTGCGGCCGGTGAGGATGGAAACGCCGATGAAGGGATAGGCGAAGACGACCACCCGCAGGTAGTCGACGCCCAGTGTGTGGATCCCGGGACTGTCGGTGAAGAAGGCGACGAGGGCGGGCGCAAGGACATAGAACGCCGCGGCGATCGCGACGCTGAGCAGGATCGTCCGCACCATCGCGTAGCGGACGATCTCCCGCAGCAGATCGCCGCGGCGCGCACCGTAGAACATGCCGACCAGGGTCACCAGGCCGGAGGCGATCGCGACCTGGGGCAGGATGACCACGTGGTCGAGACGGCTGCCGATCTGAAGCGCGGCCACCGCGTCCGGCGTGTGCTCGACCAGGATGCGGTTCAGTACGCCGCCGCCGAGCGACATGACCAGGAACGACAGCGAGGCGGGCAGGCCGATGACGCAGATGCTGCGGATGATCGCGCTGTCGTAGCGGAAGTTCGCGAGGTCGAAGCGGACGTAGGAGAGCTTGGCCACGAACAGCAGGTAGACGAAGACCAGGGCGGCCGCCGCCTGGCTGACGATCGTCGCCAGGGCGGCGCCGGCCACGCCCATGCCGAAGGTGAAGATGAACAGCGGGTCGAGGGCGATGTTCAGCACGGTGGCGGCGCCCTGGACGATCACCGGCGTCTTCACGTTGCCTTCGCCCGAGAGGATCGAACGGAAGAAGACGGCCAGAATCATGAATGGGTAGCCGCAGGCCAGCACGCGGAAGTAGCTCCAGGCCTGGGGCACGAGTTCGGCCGGCACGCCGAGCGCGTGGAGCAGGGGGATGCCGAAAACGAGCGCCGAACCCGTCGTCAGTGCGGCGACCAGGGCGCCGATCAGCACCGAGTGCTCGGCGGCGCGGTCGGCGCGCACGCGGTCGCGGGCGCCGATCGCCTGAGCGATCACCGCCGTGATGCCGGTGCCCAGGCCGAAGGTCACGCCCATCGCCAGGAACACGAGCGGCATGTTGAAGGCGAGAGCGGTCAGGGCCTCCGGGCTCACGCGGCCGACGAAGAACATGTCGACGATCATGTAGAGCGTCTGGATCGACATGCCGATCAGGATCGGCATCGCCAATAGCCACAGCGCTCGCCGCGGATTCTCGGCGAAGCGGTCGAGACGGTCGGCCCCCGGACGCTCCTGCATCGGCGGAGACTACATCGGGGTCCCGGCACTGCCGCCTCGAGGATCCGGATGGGGTTTCTTCTTGTATAGTCCGGCCCAACTGCACCCCAAGCCACCCAAGAAGGCACAGGAGGTCCCATGTTCCGACCCGCTCCGTCCCTGGTCGCAATGACCAGCTTCGCAGTCCTCGCGCTCGTCGCGTCCGCGACCGTCGCGGCGGCCCCGAACGCGAACAACCTCGACGCACCGCTGACCGTCTACACGGGCTCGATCGTCGGCAACGACGGCGAGCCGATTCGCGGCGCCACCGTGTCGCTGTTCTCGACCGACGAACAGCGCAGCATCTCGGTGTACAGCCAGCCGGACGGCACGTACAAGCTGCCCGCCGTTCCCTCTGGCAAGTACAAGCTCCGCGTCCGCCTGACCGGCTGGCTCGACGAGTGGAAGGACCTCAAGGAAACGACCGAGCCGACACCGATTCAGGTCCGCCTGCGCCAGGCCGAGGGTTGGGCCCTGCAGTCGCAGCGCCCGGCGCACGACCTGATGAACATGATGGAGTGGGAGGACGAGGCGGACGCGCTGAACTTCAAGATGATGTGCGCCTACTGCCACCAGGTCGGCACCGTCGGCTTCCGTTCACCCGAAGAGCCCGTCGACTGGGAAGTCATGCTGACCCGGATGGACGGCTTCCAAGGTCTGTACAAGCACACCCAGGACATCCTGGTCGACAAGATCGTGGACGTCTACGGCCGCGACGCGGAAGAGAACTGGACGAACTTCGAGCCGCCTGAGGCGCCGTCCGGCGAATCGCTCAAGGGCGAGGTTCGCGAGTGGCTGATGGGTGACCAGGCCGGCGCCGTGATCCACGACCTCGAGCTGGGCGACGACGGTCTCGTCTACACCGTCGACATGGCCCAGGACGTGATCGAGACCCTCGACCCGGTCACCGGCGAGCGGGCCTTCTACACGGTTCCCGGCGGCAAGGACTACCTCTCGCCGTCCAGTCCGACGACCGGCATCCACTCCATCGAGAAGGCCGAGGACGGCAACATGTGGGTCACCCTCGCCTACTCGGGCCAGATGGGTGAGTTCGACGTCGAGACCAAGGAATGGCGGCTTGGCTCCGGCCGCACGGCTCCGCGTCCGCGCGGCGGCTACCCGCACACCCTGCGCTTCGCGCCTGACGGGATCCTCTGGTGGACCGACGCCGGAAGCCCGAACGGCGTCGGCGTCATGTCGCTCGATCCCGAGACCTGGGACGGCAAGCGGTGGGAAGTCACCGAGTACAAGCTGCCGACGAAGGACCAGGTCCGCGGCGGCGGCGCCCGCGGCGAGTCCCGCGGCGTGACCCCGTACGGCATCGACGTGGCGCCGAACGGCCATGTCTTCTACAGCAAGCTGAATGGCCAGCGCGTCGGCCGGATCCGTCCGCAGCTCGATGCCGGCGATCCGGAGCGGATCGTCGAGTGGCGGCCGCCCGTGCACGGCCCGCGCCGTCTGCACGTGGCCCCCGACGGCGTCGTCTGGGTGCCGGGCTGGGCTTCGGGTGACGTCGCGTCGTTCAACGAGGAGACGGAAGAGTGGAAGGTCTATGACCTGCCGCACGGCCCGAACTCCCTGCCCTACGCGCTGAACATCAATCCGACGAACGGTGAGGTGTGGATCACCGGTACCGGCACCGACTCGATGCTCCGCTTCGATCCGAAGACGGAGAAGTTCGTCGAGTACCGGATGCCGATGATGGTCACCTACACCCGCGAGATCGAGTTCGACGAGGAAGGCAACGCCTGGACCACGAACTCGAACGCCCCGTCCCGTCACGCCGAGCACCGTCAGGGCTCGGTGCTGATGATCTCGTCGGGCGGCGGCGAGTAGGCGGCTCGGCCAGACGGGTCCGACGGCCGGTCCTTCGGGGCCGGCCGTCTTGCGTTGTAGGCGGAGCAGATCCAGCAGTCTGCTCCGGGTGCTTCAGTTTCGTCAGGGTTCCTAGAACGAGTACCGCAGCGAGTTCGACAGCACCACATCGGTCTCCTTGACGCCGGTGGGCGGCTCGCTGTCGTGGGCGACGTTCAGGTTGATCGCGAGGGCGAGGCGGCGGAGGAGCTGGATCTCGAACGAGGTCTCGGAGAGCACGCGGTAGTCCTCGACACGGTCGAACCGGGTCTGGAAGTAGAGGGTCTCGACCAGGCGGAGGCGTTCGTCCCTGCTGTTGTAGCGGACGGTCAGGTAGTTGGTGGACCGGTGGTGTTCGCTGCGACGGGCGTCGGAGAGTTCCGCGGGGAGATCCAGGGTCTCCCGCTCGAGCATGTAGCCGGTGCCGAGGAAGACCTCGGCGCGCGGCGCTTCGAGCACCTGAAAGCGCCCGCCGCCGCCGAACAGGAGCCGCTGTTCGAGCCGGGTGAACTCGTTGAACTGGTGCTGGCCGAACACCTCATACGAGAACCGGGCGCTGTGTTCGCGGATGAAGCGCAGGTGGCTCAGCGCGTTGTTGACGAAACGGTTGTCGTTCAGCCGGGTGAAGGAGTAGTTCGACGTCAGGAAGACGACGCTGGTGGGACGGTCCGGGGCTTCTTCGCCGTCCGTCGATTCCACTTCACCGGGGTCGGACGTTCCGTCGGCGTGCATCCAGGCGTACTGGACGCGAGCGCCGGCGCCCAGGACTTCTCGCTCGGTGTTGCCGCGCTGGAGGGAGGAACTGAGGTCGATCGTGCTCGCCCATCCGGGCTCCTCCGCGCCGACGCGCATGCTCTCCGTGTTCACCTGGGCTGCGGCGGGCAGTGTCAGTGCGGTCGCGGTTGCCAGCGCGGCGAGCAGGCGCACGGCAACGGCGCATCGGCGTGTGGGTCTCATGCGACGCAAAACGCTACTGGGGAAACGCGGACGTATCGGCGAGCCCACAGAAGGCGCGGCTCGGATTCGTGTACGTGCGCGAGGCGCCGGTGACCTTATCCGCCACGGTCAGCCGGTAGTCGACGTCCGTGAGGCCGGCGGCGAAGACCCAGAAGGCGTTGTTCGTCGCCGTGCCGTTGAGGACCTTGACCGCGAGTTCGATGTTCCCGGGCGAGAAGAACGACATGTAGCCCGTGGCGTCAGTGCCCGGCAAGGGCGAGGCCGCGCCGGTCTCGCCGTCGGCGTTCGTCCAGACGGCCGTGATTTCGAACCGGCCGTCGAGCAGGCAGAGCTCACCGGACGCGCAGTCGCCCTCTGTGTCGCTCGCTCGAGCCGGAACCTCGGCGAGACTGCCCGCTAGCGAAGCGCCGGTCGCACCCGCGGGTTCGGCAAAGGCCATCGTGTCGCCTCGGCCGCACACCTCTCCGGGGGGATTCCGGTAGACCACGACCCGGTCCCGCAGCGTGTCGGCCACGGTCAACCAGTACTCGACGTCGGAGAGGGCGCCGTAGAACACCCAGCGGTGGTCGTTGACGCGGCGGCCATCGAGGATCTTCACGACCAGTTCCACGTTGTCAGATGAGAAGAAGGTGGCGAAACCGCTCTCGTCGCTCAGCCGGCTCAGCGAACCGGTGCCGCGCTCGCCGTTGTGCTGGGACTCCCACTCGACTTCGACCCGGAAGCGACCTCCGGCGAGACAGAGCACGCCGTCGTTCTCCGCGCAGCCCGCGTCCGCGGTCATGTCCTGGATGACGCCCACGGCGCGGACCTCCGGCAGGTCGGCGCCGCCGCCGACGTCGCTCAAGGTGAAGTCGAAGAGCTCACTTCGCTCGACCTCGCCGTCCACCATCAGGGGCACCGTGACGTCTCGCGGACCCGTTTCGCCGTGCCGCCAGGTCAGCCGGCCGGAGACGGCGGCGTAGTCCGTTTCTTCGGCCGAACGGGGCGCCGTGCGGTAGTCGACCGCGACATCACCCTCCGTCCCGCCTCGCCGCTCGACCGTCACCGTGGCCAGGCCGCCCTCCTGACCGACGAAGGCCGGAGCGGTGAACTCGATCGAACCGGCGGGGTTCACGGGCTCGCCGCCGGGGTCGATCCAGATTCTCATGCGTCGGGGAGCGTCGATGCCGCGGCTCATCGCTTCGAACTCGAAGCGGAGGTCGCGCGGCTCGATACTGGTGGCGTTCGGGAGCAGCGGCACGCGGACGGTGCGGGGCGACGCGTCGCCGTGCTCCCAGCGAAGTTCGCCTTCGGTACGGCGAAAGTCGCGGCCGGCGCGGGCGCTGCCGTTGCGGGCGCGGTAGGCGAGAGTCGCGGCGCCGTCGCTGCCGTCCTCTCGTGTGACCTCGATCGCGATCGTCCCGGGACCGTCGCCCCCGGTCGAGGACGAGGTCATGGCGGTGGCGGTCAGCCGGCCCCGCCTTTCCGGTCTGATCGCCGCCCGGGCGAGGTCCTGCAGTTCCTCGAAGTAGCTGCGGAACGTCTCCTGGGGCCGGGGCGAGCGCTCCGAGAGGGTGATCATCGTCATCACGACGTCGGCTTCGGGATCGACGCCGACGTACTGGCCGTTGTAGCCGTGCGCGAGGTAGCGCCCCCGTGGTCTGATCCACCACTGGTAGCCGTAGTTCGGCGCGCCGGCGATGCCGCCTGTCTGGTTGCGTGTGGACTCCGCGATCCACTCGCGGGAGACGAGGCGCCGGCCCTCCCAGAGGCCTTCCTGCAGGGCGAGCTGGCCGATCTTCGCCATGTCGCGGGGCCGGATGCGGAGGCCGGTGCCGCCCCAGTGCCGGCCGCTGAGGTCCGGGTCCCAGGTTGCAGTGTGGATGCCCAGCGGTTCGAACAGGTGCTTCCGGACAAAGGCGAGGTGGGTCTGCCGGGTGGCGAGGTTGTTCACTTCGGCGATCACGTGGGAGAGGCCGCTCGAATAGAAGAACTCGGCGCCGGGTTGGGCCACCACGTCCCGTGTCAGCACGTAGTCGACGCTGTCGGTGTTGTTCCAGAACTCCTGGTCGGTGTCGTTCCAAGCCAGGCCGGCGGTCATGGTCAGGGCGTGGCGCAGCGTCAGCCGGTTCTTCGGCGCCTCCGAGAGGCGGTGGGCGTAGTGCGGAATCAGGTCCGCCAGCCTGGCGTCGACGGAGGGGATGAGGCCGCGGTCGAGCGCGATGCCGGTCGCGAGTGAGGTCACGCTCTTGCTGACGGAGTGGACGTTCTTGAGCGTCGTGTTCGTGAAGCCGCCGAAGTAGGTCTCGGCGACCAGGGTCCCGTGGCGGACGATGACGATCCCGCGCACGGTCTGGAACTCGGGGCGGGCGGCGACGCGGTCGAGGATGTTCTGGACGGCTCCCTGGTCCAGGCCCTGGTGCGCCGGGACGGAGCGGGCCCAGCCGTCGCCGATGTCCGTCGGCGGCTGGGCCAGACCGGGTTGGGGCGCAACGGCGAGCAGGACGACGAGGGCTGCGGCCGCTCGTCCACCTGGATCAGGGTTCGACATGGGGTTCGGAATGGGCGCTATTCTTGGGGATCGAGCGTAGTCACAGTGGAGCACAGAGTCTCGCATCGCCCGGGGACAGACGACCCGGCTGGAAGGAGTCCCATGATGAACCGAGGAGTATCCCTGGTCGCAGCCTTCATCGTAGTCCCGATCGTCGGGTTGGCGGCAGCGGGTTGCGCCGTCAGCGTCGGTTCGGAGGCGGAAGCCGCGACCGACGTGTCCGACTTCGACGCCTCGGTCGACGTGGGTTCGATCGACTTCCCGACCTCGGCGGGCGAGGAGGCGCAGAAGCACTTCATCCGCGGCGTCGCGATTCTGCACAGCTTCGGGTACGAGCAGGCGCGGGAGCAGTTTCAAGCCGCGCAGGAGATCGAGCCCGACTTCGCCCTCGCCTACTGGGGCGAGACCCTGACCTACAACCACCCGCTGCTGCCGGAGCGGGATCTGGAATCGCCGCGCGAGGCCCTGGCGCGCCTCGGCGAGACCCGCGATGAGAGGGAGGCCAAGGCTGGTGACGAGCGTGAGCGCGGCTTCCTGGCCGCGGTCGAGGACCTGTTCGACGAGGGGGAGCTCGCCGACCGCCGGATCGCCTACATGGAAGCGATGGAGCGGCTCTACGAGCAGTATCCGGACGACGACGAGGTGGCCGCCTTCTATGCCCTGTCCCTGCTGCAGGCGGTGGGACCGCTCGGCGACGACTCGTTCCGCCTGAACGTCCTGGCCGGATCGATCGCGCTTGGCGTCTTCGAGCGCAACCCGTATCACCCCGGCGCGGCCCACTACATCATCCACGCCTTCGACGATCCGGTGCACGCGCCGCTGGCGCTGCCTGCGGCCTATCGGTTCGCCGACATCGCGGCCGCCGTCTCGCACGCCCGGCACATGCCCTCGCACATCTTCATCCAGCGCGGCATGTGGGATCGTGTGTCGAAGTCGAACGATTCGGCGTACGAGGCCGCGGTGGCGCTTTGGGATCCGGGCGAGCGGGTCGGCGACATGGTGCACTCCCTCGACTGGGGGCAGTACGGCGACCTGCAGCGCGGCGACTACGCCAAGGCCCGCGAGTGGATCGCCGAGCTCGACGACCTGGTCGAGCGCACCGGCGATACGGGCAGGGGCATGGGCACCGTACCGCTGCTGCGGGCCCGCTACATCGTCGAGACGGAGGAGTGGGAGACGCGCGAGATCACGGACGACACGCCCCGCTCGGAGCTGCTGGCGACCGGAATCTCGGCGGTCCACACCGGCGAACTCGCCCTGGCCCGTGAAGCCGCCGCGCGGCTCAAGAAGGCGGGCGAGCGACAGAGCGGCGACAGCTCGACGTTCCAGCGCGGTCCCAAGCCCGCCCAGGTCATGCACCACGAGGTTGCCGGCCTGATCCGGCTCGCCGAGGGCGACGCCGACGGCGCCGTCGAACTCTTCGACAAGGGGCTGGCGATCGCTTCGACGATGGGGCCGCCGCGTGGCGCGGCGTCGCCGATCAAGCCGATCCGGGAGCTGTATGGGGAGGTGCTGCTGCAGCTCGAGCGCCCGGAGGACGCGATCGCGCAGTTCGAAGACCAGTTGCTCTATACGCCCAACCGGCCGCGTACCCTGCTGGGACTGGCCCGCGCGCAGTCGGCGGCGGGCGACAAGGCGGGCGCTTCCGAGTCGTACCAGATGTTGCTCGAGGTATGGGCAGGCGCGACCGAGCCGAAGGAGCTTGCCGAGGCGCGGGAGTTCGTCGCCGCCGCCGCTTGAGGCGTCTCGGGTGACCTTCGAGACCGGGTTCGAGACCAGACACAGCGACTGCTTCGCCGCCACCGGCTTCGTCCACGCCGGCGTGCTGCTGGCGTTGACCGAGATGGCCTATGCCCGGTTCGAGCGGCACTGCGGCATCGATGCCGGCCTGAAGCCCGAGCACGTGTACGCGGTGCAGCGGTCGACGACGGCGACCTACTACTCGCCGCTTCGCTGGCAGGAGGGAGCGCGGATCCGGGTCAGTACGACGGAGGCGACCGAACGCGGGTTCGACCAGGACTTCGAGGTTCTCTCCGCTGCCGACGGCCGCGAGGTCGCCCGGTTCACCCATCGCTGGGTGTTGCTGGACACGCGGGCCGGGCGGCCGGTGACTCTGTCCGAAGAAGTTCAACAACTGCTGCTCCGCGGTTGACCGTGGGGCTGCGAAGGAGAAGGGAAATGGGGCGTCGATGGCAGTTGCCGTTCGCCGTGATTCTGTGTCCGATGGCGATCGCCATGGTTGGGTGCGAGCCGGCCGCCGAGCCCGGGACTGGCGGTCCAGGTCTCGTCGAGACCTCGTACGGCAGGGTCGAAGGCGCGGAGGTCGACGACGGCCGTGGTCCGGCCGGCGACGTGCTCGCCTTCCGCGGCATTCCCTACGCGGCGCCGCCGGTGGGCGACCTGCGCTGGCGGCCGCCGGAGCCGCCGGCATCGTGGGACGGTGTGCGGCCGGCCCTGGAGTCGGGTGCGCCGTGCTGGCAGGCGATCAGCCCCGACACGTCCATCTGGAGCCGCGGCGAACTCGACCGCAGCGAGGACTGCCTCTATCTCGATCTTTGGACCGCGGCGGCTGACGACGCCGGTCCGCGGCCCGTCATGGTCTGGTTCCATGGCGGCAGCCACGAGGTCGGGCACGGGTCTTCGCTCATCTTCGACGGCGCGGCGCTCGCCCGCAAGGGCGTCGTCCTGGTGTCGATCAACTACCGGCTGGGCGCCTTCGGCTTCCTGGCCCACGGGGCGCTCACCGCCGAGTCGGAGCACGGCTCGTCCGGCAACTACGGCCTGCTCGACAAGATCGCGGCCCTCGAGTGGGTGCGGGACAACGCGGCGGCTTTCGGCGGCGACCCCGAGCGAGTGACGATCTTCGGCCAGTCGGCAGGTTCGATGAGCGTCTGCAGCCTGGTCGCCTCGCCGCTGGCGGGCGGTCTGTTCCATCGCGCGATCGGTCAGTCCGCCGGTTGCTTCACTCCGCTCGAGGGCCTGGAGCAGGCGGAGCGTCGAGGCGTGCTGCTTGCCGAGGAGCTGGGCGTCGCGGCGGATGCCGCCGCCGCTGACATCGCCGCCGCGATGCGGACCGCTTCGGCCGAGGACGTGCTGGCCGGGGCGGGTGCTTCCGGGTGGTCTGACGGCGCGAAGACGGTGGTCGACGGCTGGTACCTGCCGGATCAACCGTCGGCGATCTACGCCCGCAGCGAGCACAACCAGGTGCCGATGATGGTCGGCTTCATGGGCGACGAGTCGCGCTCTCTCTTCGCGCCCGGTCCGCCGCTCGAACGCCCGGAACTCGAGCGACAACTGGAGGAGCAGTACGGGGAGGCGGGCGCCGGGCTCCTGGCCGCCTACGCCGCCGAGGCGGAGGCGGCGCCCGGGGCGGTGCCGGGCCTGATCTTCTCCGACACGATCTTCGGCTGGGGTAGCAGGACCTGGGTCCGCCACGCCGTGGCCGCCGGCGGCGACGCTTACCTCTACTACATCCCGCACCCGCCGCCGGTGTTCCGGCTGTACCTGCCGGACCGGCCGGACCTGGGCGGCGAAGGCGGTCCCCGCCGGATGGGCGCCTACCATTCCGGCGATCTGGCCTATGTCTTCGGCAACACGGACCTGGTGGGGATCAACTGGGAGGACTGGGACCACGAGATCGCCGACCTGCTGTCGAGCTACTGGACGAACTTCGCGAAGACCGGCGACCCGAACGGCGAGGGGCTGCCCGAGTGGCCGCGATACCAGCCGGACAGCGATCAGGCGCTGGTCGTCGGCGACGCGGTCAGCGTCGAGTCTGGCGTGCTGAAAGAGAAGCTCAACGCCCTGGACCACGCACTTGGCGGTGGCTAGCACCGCCGGCTTCGCGCCGTGACCGCGATCGCCGAGCCGCTGCCCCCGGACATCGAGGACTTCCGCGACCGGGTACTGGACTTCGCGGAGCGCGAGGTGCTGCCGCGGCACCAGGGCCGCCCTGACGTCCTCGACGATCCGCGCGGGCGTTACGACAAGTCCGGCCGGCTACGGCCCGAGGTCGTCGAACTGATCCGGGAGGTCCGCATGGCGTCGGCCAGTGCGGGGCTCTTCACCGCCTGCGTGCCTGAGGAGCTCGGTGGCGGCGGTCACGGGCATCTCGCCTACTACGCCGGCTGGCAGGCGCTCTTTCATCGCTTCGGGCCGCGGCCGTGGCTCCTCCAGCACGTCATGGCGCACTGGGCGTTCGGCCCCAGCCGGCTCCTGTCGCAGCTCACCGAGCGGGCGCGCGAGCGCTTTCTGCCGGGGCTGATGGACGGCTCGAAGATCATGTGCTTCGGGCTCTCGGAGCCGGGCGCCGGTTCCGACCTCTCGGCGCTCGCGACCAGAGCTGAGCGGGACGGCGACGGCTGGCGGATCACCGGCCGGAAGATCTGGACCACCCACGGGCCGATCGCCGACTACTGCGTGCTCTTCGCGCGTACCGGCGAGCAGGGGATCACCGCCTTCATCGTTCCGACCGATGCCGGAGGATTCAGGCGGGTTCGCGTTGTCGAGCTGTTCGGCGACATCGGCGGCGACGAGGCGGAGATCGCGCTGGAGGGCCTGTACGTCGAGCCGTGGCAGGTCATCGGCGAAGTCGACCGCGGTCTGGCCGCGGCGCTCTACGGTGTCTCGCTGGGCCGCGTCTACAACTCGGCGCGGGCGGTGGGGACCGGTCGTTGGGCGATCGAGACCGCGCTCGCCTACGCCCAGGAGCGCGAAGCCTTCGGCGCTCCGATCGCCGAGTACCAGGGCGTGAGCTTTCCCCTGGCCGAGTCCGCAACCGAACTCCACGCTGCGCATCTCATGGGGCGAAACGCCGCCCGGCTACTTGACGGCGGCAGCCGCGCCATCAAGGAACTGAGCATGACGAAGGCCTACTCGGTCCAGGTGGGGCTGCGGGCCGTCGACCGGGCGATGCAGACCCACGGCGCCCTGGGATTCACGAACGACCTCGGCCTCACCGAGGCGTGGAAGGCGCTGCGCGTCGTGAACGTGGCCGACGGCTCGAACGAGATCCTGAACCGGATGATCGCCCGACAGTTGCTGAGGGGCGACACGGCCCTGTAGCGGCCGCGGTCTCGTCTGTAGACTGTCGCGCCTGTCCGAGCGCTCGTCGTCGAGCGCACCGATGACACCCGAAACGGGAGTTGACATGAGCCTGCCCGCAACCGCCGCATCGCCAACCGCCACCGGCATCGCCGCCCGGGACATCGAGACGGTCCTCCACCCGACGACCCACCTGGCGGATCATCGCCGCAACGGTCCGTTCGTCGTCGCCCGGGCGGAGGGCACCCGGGTCTGGGACGAGCAGGGCAGGGAGTACATCGAGGGCCTGGCCGGCCTCTGGTGCACCGCCCTGGGTTACGGCGTGGAAGAGCTGGCCGAGGTGGCGGCGGAGCAGATGCGGGACCTCTCCTACACTCACCTCTTCGCCGGCAAGAGCCACGAACCGGCGGTGGCGCTGGCGGAGAAGCTGCGGGAGATGGCCCCGATTCCCTACGCCAAGACCTTCTTCGGCGTTTCGGGCTCCGACGCGAACGAGACCCAGATCAAGCTCGCCTGGTACTACAACAACGCCCTGGGCCGAACCGAGAAGAAGAAGATCATCAGCCGCCGGCGGGCCTACCACGGCTCGACGCTCGGCGCAGGCAGCCTCACCGGCCTGCCGACCTTCCACAAGAGCTTCGATCTGCCGCTGCCGGGGATTCTCCACGTCACCTGCCCGCACCACTACCGCGAGGCGGAACCCGGCGAGACCGAGGACGAGTTCGCCGAGCGGCTGGCCCGCGAGCTCGACGACCTGATTCGCGCGGAAGGCCCCGAGACCGTGGCGGCCTTCATCGCGGAGCCGGTCCTGGGCGCGGGTGGCGTCGTGGTACCGCCCAGGGGCTACTACGAACGCATCCAGGCGGTCCTGGACGAGCATGAGGTGGCGCTGATCGATGACGAGGTGATCTGCGGCTTCGGACGGCTGGGCACGCGCTTCGGGGCCGAGGCGGTGGGCATGAAGCCGGCGACGGTGAGCCTGGCCAAGGCCCTGTCCTCCGCCTACCTGCCGATCAGCGCGGTGCTGGCCCCGGACTCGATGGTCGACGTGCTGGTCGAGGCGGGCGAACGCTGGGGCGTGTTCGGGCACGGCTATACGTACGCGGGCCATCCGGTTTGCGCGGCGGTTGCGCTGCGCGCCCTAGAGCTGATGGAGGAGCGGGACGTCTACGGCAACGCGGCCCGCGTAGGGAACTACTTCCAGGAACGGTTGGCGCGCTTCGACGATCACCGCCTGGTGGGAGAGACCCGCGGCATGGGCATGATCGGCGCCTGCGAACTCGTGGCGGACAAGGCGAGCCGGGCGGCGTTCGCGCCGGAGCGCGGCGTCGGCGCCCATATGGAACGCCGCTGCCTGGAGCACGGCGTCATCCTCCGCGCGCTCGGCGACACGGTGGCCTTCTGCCCGCCGCTCGTCGTCACCGAATCGGATGTCGACGAGATCCTGGAGAGGTTCGGCCGTGCTCTGGACGACACCCTGGCCTGGATCGAGGCCGGTGGAGGAGCGTCCTGATGGCGGGGCTGAGCACGTTGAGCCGGTCGGTCGAGGGCCTGACGGCGCTCATCACGGGCTGCGCCTCCGGCATGGGGCGGGCGACGGCCAAACTGTTCGCGGCCGAGGGCGCCAACGTCGCCGCCACGGACATCAACGCGGAGGGTGTGCGGGCGACGGTGGCCGAGATCGATGCCGCCGGCCGGGAAGCCAGCGCCTGGACCCTCGACGTGGGCGACGGCGATGCGATCGAGCGGGTCGTCGGCGAGGTTGCAGGCCGCTACGGCGGCCTGGATATCCTCGTCAACAACGCCGGTATCTCGCGCGGCGGGCCGATCGATTCGGACGAGTACGAGCAGCGCTGGCAGGAGACGGTGAACGTGCTCCTGACCGCCCACCAGCGCACGATCCGCGCTGCGCTGCCCCATCTGCGCAAGTCGAGTTCGCCGCGGATCGTCAACATCGCTTCCACCGAGGGGCTGGGAGCGACGGCGCTCAACAGCGCCTACTCGGCGGCGAAGACCGGGGTCATTGGACTGACCCGGGGCCTGGCGGTTGAACTCGGCAAGGAGGGCATCACGGTGAACTGCATCTGCCCCGGCCCAATCCGCACCGCGATGACGGAGCGGATCCCTGAGGAGCACAAGCAGATCTACGCCCGCCGGCGCACCGCGCTGCGTCGCTACGGCGATCCCGAGGAGGTGGCCCACGGCACGCTACATCTCTGCCTGCCGGCGTCGTCGTTCATCACCGGCGTCGCGTTACCGGTCGACGGCGGACTGACGGTTCGCCGCGCCTGACCGTAACCGTGGGTCTTCTGACCCACGGAAGGCGACGCGCCGCGTAGCGGCGACGATTCAGTCCAGGTAGCCGAGCGCTTCAAGGGCTCTGCGCTGCTCGGGCGGCATATCCGGTTCCAGACCGGGTTCGAGTTGCTGCCGCGATCCACGGCGCATGAGTCTTCCGACCGCGCGGAGATAGCCGGCCCAATGCGGCTCCCTCGCGCGCAGATTGCGCAGTTCGGCCGGGTCGTTGGTCGTGTCGAAGAGCTGGTGAGTCTGCCCGAACGAGGCGCTCCAGTAGTCGATCAGCTTGCGGCGGGGCTCGTCCTCCTGCTCGAGCAGAAGCGCATCCACGGCCTCTCCGTCGTTGCGGAGGTCGGACATGGCGACCCGGTGCTCCTCCCGCCCGCCCTGGGAGCGCATCAGAGGCAGGAGCGACCGGCCATCGGTCTCGATCAGACCGGGGCGCCCGATCGCTTCGAGAATCGTCGGCGCGATGTCGATCTGCTGCACTTGCTCTTCGACCAGCGAGCGTTCGATTGCCGCGCGCAGCCGGGCCGGGAGCTGGACGATCAGGGGTACGTGGATCTGTTCGCGGTAGAGGTTCGAGCCGTGGCCGTGGTTGCCGTGGTCCTGGAACTCCTCGCCGTGGTCGGAAACGAACACGACCAGGGTGTCGTCGAGGAATCCGCGCCTGTCGAGTTCCTCGAGCAGGCGGCCGAAGTGCTCGTCCACGGCGGCGATCTCGGCGTCGTAGAGGTCGCTCAGGTGAGGGATTTCGAAGGGTTGCAGCTTGCCCATGTTCTTCCCCAGGGCGCCGGCGGGAGCGTCGGGTGCGAAGCGCGACCGGTGCGGCTCCGGGGGGTAGTAGGGCGCGTGCGGATCCATCGCGTGCATGAAGACGAAGAAAGAGTCTTCGGGACCTATCCGTTCCAGCCACTCCAGCGTCTCGTTGACCACCCGCCACACCGGAATGTGGATGCCGGGGCTCGAGAGGTTCTCCGGCAGTTGCTTGAAGTGGCTGAAGCCGCGGCGGAACCCGAAGGTCGGTCCGGCGATACTGTTGCTGGACACGCCGAGCGCCCGATAGCCGATCGAGCGGAGGGCTTCGGGCAGGTAGGCGACGTCGCGGGCCAGAACGTGGTTTCTGCTGCGGGCGCCGTGGTTGTGCGGATAGAGGCCGGTGAGGATGCTGGCCGTCGACGGCCGGGTCCAGGAGGACTGGGCCACCGCGTGCTCGAACCGAACGGCTCCGGCCGCGAACCGGTCGATGTTCGGCGAGGTCGGACGGTCGTAGCCGTAGCAGCCGAGTCGATCGGCCCGGAGCGTATCGACGAGGAAGATGAGTACGTGAGGAGGCTTCGCCCCGGGGCTGTCGGCGTCGCTTGCCGGTGCGGAAGCCGCGGCCGTCGGCGCCGCGGCGGCGGGTGAAGCCGCGTGCGGCCACGGATTGCCCCCGCTGTGCAGTGCGCCGGAGAAGCGGAATCCGGCCTCGGCCTGTGGCAGTCGCGCGCCGGCCACCGGCTCGATGCGGACCCTGATCGGGAGGTGGTGCGGTCGCAGACGGACGCGCCCGCGTTCCTCCGTGATCGTCTCGCTCACCGCGGCCGGCGCCGCCGGGTAGCGATGGACGGAGATCAGAAGCGAGGGGGCAGGGTCGGCGTTCCTCCAGGCGCCCTGTGGACCGTACAGCTCGATGTCGTCCAGCGTGAGAGAACCGCCGTCGGGCAGCATGACGTAGAAGTCGACCGCCGTTCTGAAGGGCAACCGCAAGGATCCGTCGGCGCCCGCCGCCGGTTTGACGTCGACGCCGGTCCCCTCGACCCGGATGCGACTCCAGGCGACCTCCGGCGGTGTCGCCGCGGACGGGCCGGACGCGGAGTAGTCGAGGAGAATCGTGTTGGCGCCGATCCGTTGCACCTCTAGCGGCACTTCCAGCCGGTCGTCGTGCGTTTCGGTGTCCGCGGTCAGACGGAGGGCGCCGAGCGGTTGGCCGTTCCAGGAGACCGCTACCGTCGTCGATTCGTCGTTCGCGGCAGTCATGGAGCGACCGGTGAGCACGAGCTCGAGCGGTCGGGTCCAGGCGAGACGCCAGGAGATCTCCGAACGCAGTCCCTCGTTCGTGGCGAAGGCGCCTTCAGCATCCTGCCGGGGCGGGGACCAGCCGGTCATCAGTTCCCGTCGCTGGTCGTAGTCGCCCGGAACGACCTCGCTCGACTCGGCCGTGAGGTCGGCGAGATCCAGGTGCGAGGCGAGATCGGTAGCGACCGGCGGGGAGTCGCCGCCTCCGCAGGCGAGGAGCGCCAGGGCGGCCGCGCCGAGGACGCGGCGGGGCTCGAGTGACGTCATCGTCAACGGCTGCCGCCGTCGATTCGCAGGATCGCCCCCGTCGTGTAGCTCGAAGCGTCGGAGGCGAGGTAGAGCGCCGCGCCCACGATCTCGTCCGGCTCCCCGCCGCGGCCGAGCGCGATGGAAGTCTTCGCTCGCCGGTTGAACGCTTCCAGGTCCCACGCCTTCGAGATGTCGGTCAGGAACGGCCCTGGCATGATCGCGTTGACCCGGACCCTGGGGCCGTAGGCGTGAGCCAGCGACTCGGTCAGGGCGTTCAGTCCCGCCTTGGACGCGCCGTAGGGTTCCGCATTGGCGCTCGGGTGGATCGCGGCGGTGCTGGTCACGTTGATGATGCTGCCGCCGTCGCCCTCGGCCATCCGCGAGCCGATCACCGCGGCGAGCCGAAAGGGGCCCTTCAGGTTGACGCCGACGACCTTGTCGAACAGCTCTTCGCTGACTTCGGAGAGGCTCGGGTAGAGCGGTGACATGCCGGCGTTGTTGACCAGGACGTCGAGCTTGCCGAAGCGCTCGTACGCGGCGTCAATCAGGGCGTCGACGTCAGCCCAGCGACCGACGTGGCAGGCATGTGCCAGGCCTTTCCCGCCCATCGCTTCGATCTCCGAGACGACGGAGCGGCAGGAGTCGATCTTCCGGCTGGTGACGACGACGTTCGCCCCGGCGGCGGCAAAGGCGAGCGACATCTCGCGGCCGAGACCGCGGCTGCCGCCGGTGACCAGGGCGGTGCGGCCGGAAAGGTCGAAGATGCGGCGTGCGTCTCGGGTCGTCATGGCGGGGGAGATTACAACTCCGCGCGGGGCCGGGGTAGATTCCGCGGACGATGAGCGACGGCGAACCGCGCCTGATCCAGATCCAGGCCGGACCGATGGCGAACTTCGTCTACGTCCTGGCCGACCCGTCGACCCGCCGCGCTTGGGTCGTCGATCCGGCCTGGGAGCCGGTCGGCGTCGTCAGGATCGCGGAGGAGCAGGGCTACGAGGTGGTCGGCGTGCTGGCGACCCACTTTCACCAGGATCACATCGGCGGCGACATCTTCGGTCAGCACGTGCCGGGGGTGCGGGAGTTGCGCGCCGAGTTCGACCTGCCGATGCTGATACACGAGGCCGAGGCCGAGCGCGGCGCCGAGATCGTCGGTTGCCCGCCCCACCGCGTGGAGTCGTTCCGTGACGGCGACGTCCTTGAACTCGGCGACCTGGCGGTCGAGGTGCTCCACACGCCGGGCCACTCGCCGGGCAGTTGCTGTTTTCGCGCCGGCAGCCACGTACTGACCGCGGACACGCTGTTCGTGCAGGGGATCGGCCGGATCGACCTGCCGCACAGCGATGTCGACGCGATGTACCGCTCACTGCAGCGGCTGAAGAGCTTGCCGCCGGAACTTGCGATCTACCCGGGCCACGACTACGGCCCCGAGTCCAGTTCGACGATCGGCCGGGAGCTCATGTGGAACGCTTACCTCCGACCGGACAGTCTCGAGCAGTGGCGGGCGATGCTGGGCTACGTTTGAGTCCCGAAGAGGCGATCGGGGCGGCTGCGCCGGTGTTGCAGGGGGCCCCTTCCCGCCTCGAGACCCGCGGACTTCGTCGCGAACTGAGTTCAGGGGAGCGCACCCTGGTCGTGGTCGACGACGTCGATCTCGAAGTGGCCGCTGGCGAGTGCGTGTCCGTCCGGGGCCCCTCCGGGGCCGGCAAGTCGACGTTGCTCGCGCTGCTTGCCGGACTCGATCGGCCTACCGCCGGGAGCGTCCTGATCGACGGCCAGCCGATCGAGCATCTGAGCGAGGACGAACTGGCCCTGCTGCGGCGCGAGAAGATCGGCTTCGTCTTCCAGGCGTTTCAGTTGCTCCCCAACCTGACCGCGCGCGAGAACGTCCAGTTCCCGCTCGACCTCCTGGGACGCAGGCGCTCCGGCCGGCGGGCGGAGGAACTGCTGGCGGAGGTCGGTCTGGCGGAACGCGTCCACCACTACCCGTCGCAACTCTCGGGCGGGGAGCAGCAGCGCGTGGCTCTGGCCAGGGCGTTCGCCGCCGAGCCCCGGATCCTCCTGGGGGACGAGCCGACGGGCAACCTGGACTCGGTGACCGGCGCGGCTGTCCTCGACGTGATGATGGCGTTGCGGGATCGATTCGGATCGACCCTGGTGCTGGTGACCCATGATCCGGCGGTGGCTGCGCGCGCCGACCGCGAGCTGATCATGGTGGACGGCCGCATCGCGGAAGCAAGCGCCCGGTGAGGCCGCGGGTCGCGCTTAGGTACTCGCTGCGGGAGCTCCGGGGCTCCCTGGGACGGGTCTGGGTCTGGGTGTCGTGCCTCTCGGTCGGAGTCGGCGCCGTCGTCTCGGTCGCTGGACTCGCCTCGAGCGTCGACGGCGCGATTCGGGGGGAGGCCCGAAAGCTGCTGGCGGCGGATCTGGTGTTTCGCTCACGGGGTCCGATTCCGGAAGACGTGCTGGAGACGATCGATGGCGTCCCTGGGGCCGCTCGCGCCGAGGTGCGCGAGATGGCGGCGATGGTGGGCCGCGCCTCGCCCCTGGCAGCGTCGCCTGGAGCAGCGTCGCCGGCAGAGGTGGGCGGCGAGGGTCCGGCGAGCCTGCTGGCCGAGCTGAAAGCGGTGTCGGGCGGCTATCCGTTCTATGGCGAGCTCGTGACGGAGCCGCCGCTAGCCGCCGGGACGAGCCCGGCGGACGTTCTGGGCGACCACTCGGCGCTCGTGTCGCCGGAGGCGCTGTCCCGTCTCGATCTGGAGGTCGGCGACGATCTGCGTCTCGGCCGGCGGACGCTCCGGATCATCGGCTCGCTTGAAGGGGAACCGGACCGGCTGCCCACCGGGTTCGCGTTCGGGCCGCGGGTCGTCGTTGGCGTTGCGGCGCAGGAGGCGGCGCGGATCTTCCCGTTCGCCGGCTTTGGCGGCTACCGGGTGCTGGTGCGGCTGCCGGGAGAGCATTCGCTTGAGGAGCTTGAGACACGGGCGAACGCCCTGCGCGGCGAGATCGACGACAACGCGGCGGTTCGGGTCGAGACCTACGCCGATGCCCAGCCCGGCATTCGCGAGGACCTCGAACGACTCTCGCGCTACCTGGGGCTGGTCGCGCTGCTGTCGCTCCTGGTCGGCGGCGTCGGCGTGGCGCAGGGCATTCGCGCCTGGCTGACCCAGCGTCTCGACGCGCTGGCGGTGCTCAAGTGCCTGGGGGCACGGCCGCGCGACCTGATGCGCACGTACGTCGTTCAGGCGGTCCTGCTGGGCCTGGTGGCGGGGGTGATCGGCGGCGTTGCCGGGCTGCTCTCCATCCTTCTCGTGCCGGCGATCCTGGGCGGCGCGCTACCGGTCGAGGCGGTCTCGATCTGGCAGCCGTGGGCCTTCGGCCGGGGAGTGGCCCTCGGCATCGGCGTGTCGACCGCTTTCTCGGCTCCGGCGCTACTCGTCGTGCTGCGCGCGCCGCCGGTGCGCGTGTTCCGCAGCGGCGCCGAACCGCTGCCGGGTTCACGGCTCGCGAGCGCCCTCTCCGTGTTCGCGGTGGGCGGCGGCGTGGCGGGTTCGACCGCGCTCCAGGCCGGGTCCCTGTGGCTGGCGCTCCGGTTCATGGGCGCGGTCGTGGCGGCTGTCGTCGCCCTGATCCTGGCGGCGCTGGCGTTGCGGAGGCTGGCCCGCTTCCTGGCGCCCAGGTGTCGCTCCTCCTGGCTCCGCTACGGCGTCGCGGCGCTGGCGCGACCCGAATCGGGCACGCTGGCGGCCTCGGTCGCGCTGGGAATGGGCCTGATGGTGTTGCTCGCCATGTTCGTCGTCCAGGGACACCTTCACGACGAATTGGCCGCCGGGCTTCCCGACGAAGCGCCGAGCGCGTTCCTCCTGAACGTGCCGGCGACGGGCTGGGGTGACCTCGCCGGGCTTCTGGAGCGCCAGGGGGCCCGGAGGGTGCAGTCGGCGCCGGTGGTGATGGCCCGAGTCAGGGCGATCGACGGAGTTCCGGTGGCCGAGCGGCTGAACGAGCGCAACCGCTGGGCCCTGAGGCGGCAACTGCGGTTGACGTTTCTCGATGAACTGCCCGCCGACAACGTGATTCTCGAGGCTTCGGGAGCGGCGACGGCGCTGCGGCCCTGGGTCGATCCTGCGCTTGGCGAGGTCAGCGTCGAGCAGGACTTCGCGGAGACGATCGGAGTGAGCGTCGGTTCGACGATCGACCTGGAGGTCGGCGGACGGGAGACCAGGATCACCGTGACCAGCCTGCGACGGGTGGACTGGGAGGGTTTCGGCATCAACTTCTTCCTCGTGGTCGAACCGGCCGTGCTGGACTGGGCGCCGCACACGCGGCTCGCGGCGGCGTGGCTCCCACAGGAGCGCGAGCAGCGGATCCAGGACGAGATCTACGTCGCCTATCCCGGTGTCGCCGTGGTCCGGATCCGGGAAGTGCTCCAGAAGGTGGTCGACCTCGTGAGCGATCTTCAGGTCGGTGTGCGGGTTCTGGGCAGCTTCACGGTGGCCGCGGCCCTGCTGACGCTGGCCGGCGCGGTCGCCGCGAGCTCCGCGCGACGCGGCCGTGAGGCGGCCCTGCTCAAGACGATCGGCTCGACCCGCTTCGACGTGCTGCGCGCGTTCGCGGCCGAGTACGCCCTGGTCGGCCTGTCGGCGGCGTTCGTGGCGGCCGTGCTCGGCTCGGCGGCGGCCTGGTGGCTGGTCACCCGGGAGCTCGAACTTGCCTGGTCGTTCAGGCCCTGGGCAGTGTTCGGGGCGCTCGCCGCGGGCAGCCTGCTGTCGCTGGCTGTGGGGCTCCTGGCCAGCGTCGGCGCGTTGCAGAGACCTCCGATCGACTCCCTGCGCGAGGCGCGTTGATGCCGCGCATCTCCACCCGCTGGCAGATCGTCGGAGCACTGTTCGCGATGATGATGTTCTCGTCCGGCCTCGGCTTCTACAACCAGTCGGTCCTGCTCGAGGCGCTGACGCGTGAACGCGGCCTGACCGTCTTCGCGGCCTCGCTTGCTCCGACGATCTTCTTCGCCGTGAGCGGTTTCGCCGGGCTCGGTGTCGCCAGCGTGATCGAACGGATCGATGCCCGCTGGTCGGTCGCGGCGGGCGTCGCGATCTGCGCGGCGTCTCTGGTCCTGATCGGTCGTGTCGAGACAGTCCTGCAGGTTTACTCGGCCTTTGCCCTCTTCGGCTTCGGGTTCTCGGCCACGAACATGCTGACCGCGAGCACGGTCGTCACGAGGTGGTTCGCGCGCCGGCGGGCACTTGCCCTGTCGGTTGTGTTCACGGGGCTTTCGGTAGGCGGCATCGCGGTCGCGCCCTTCGCCGCCTGGGTGATCGGTGAGTACGGACTGCGGCGCGGCAGCGAGATCGTGGCCGGCGTTTACGTCCTGGGCATCCTGCCCGTGTCGCTGTGGCGGCTGATTCCGCGGCCGCGCGGAGACATGGACCGGTTGGGGGAGTTCGAGGATGCCGAGGAGCCGGGTGTCGGCGCCCGGGAGGCTTTCCGCTCGCGCTACTTCCTGGGTGTCGCCGGCACGTTCTTCTTCGGCCTGATGGCGCAGGTCGGCGCCATCGCCCACCAGTTTCGCCTGGTCAGCGTCCACGAACCCGCGGTGGCGGGCCTCGCAGTCTCGGTGCTGGCCGCCTCGAGCGTGGTGGGACGCTTGGCTTCCGGCACGTTGCTGGGGCGGATTCCCTATCGTGGGTTCGCGCTGGTCCTGCTGGTCTTCCAGGGTTTCACGCTGGTCGTCCTGGGATCGAGCACGAGCGTAGCGGGCCTGCTGATCGCGTCGAGCGCCTTCGGGCTCACCATCGGCAGCTTCCTCATGATGCAGCCGCTCCTGATCGCCGAGGCCTTCGGCACCAGGAGCTACGCGCGGATCTACTCGGTGAGCACGTTGCTCGCCTCGATCGGCGTCGCGTTGGGGCCCTTCCTTCTGGGATGGGCCCACGACCTGGCGGGCGGCTATCGGAACGCTTACGTGCTGGCAGCGGTCATGTCCTGGCTTGGCTGCGCGGCGTTGTGGGCGGCGGGGAGGGACTTCGTGCGCGTCCGCCCTGCGCTCAGATAAGGCCCGGGTAGGCGCCGCCGTCGAGCAGGATGCTCGTGCCGGTGATGAACCTGGCCGGCTCCGAACAGAGGAAGGCGACCGCCTTGCCGAAGTCCTCCGCGGTTCCGAGGGTGCCGGTCGGCACGCGCTGCGCCACGACGTCCGTGTTGCCCAGGGACTTGATCCGGTCGGTGGCGTGAATGCCGGGTTGGGCCGAGTTGACCGTGACGCCGTCCCGGGCGACCTCCGTGGACAGCGTCTTGAGGAAACTGCTGACGCCGGCGCGGGCTACCGAGGAGGCGGCGAGATTGCCGATCGGCTGGCGGGCGCCGATCGAGGTGATCGCCACGATCCGGCCCCAGCCGCGCTCGCGCATGCCCGGGAGGGCCGCCTGGCACATGACGATCGTCGACAGCAGGTTCAAGTCGAGCGCCTGCCTGTAGCCGTCGATCGAAGTGGTGGCCGGCGATCCGGGCGGCGGACCGCCCGCGTTGGCGACGAGGATGTCGACCTGCCCCAGCTTCTCGGTGGCTTGCTCTACGAAGGAACGGGCGCCCTCCTCAGTGGACATGTCGGCGACGATCGGCACGGCGCCGGTGCCCAGCGTCGCAGCGGCTTCCCTGATCCGCTCCTCGCTACGGCTGCAGATCGCGACGTCCACGCCGTCCTCGAGCAGCGCCTTGGCGCAGCCGAAGCCGAGTCCCGTCGATGCCGCGGCCACGGCGGCCTTCTTTCCGTGGATTCCCAGATCCATCCTTCCCTCTCCCCTTCGTTGTCGTTCCCTGGTTGGCAAGCGCCGGAAGCCGGCGCGCTAACGCCTTCGAGCCTGTGCCAGTTCGGCCATGCGGGCGAACAGCTCCTGCATGTGGGTGCGGTCGCCGCCGCCGCTGAACTCGCGGTACAGCGAATCGACGTTGATCGCGATCCGCTCGCTGTCGCCCCAGGACTCGAAGTCGCCGAGAGCGATGTCGAGCGCCGCGTCGCGCGCGGAGAGCCCCGCGTCGTAGCGCTTCCTCGCCTCGTCGCGGATGTAGACGAGGTAGGCGCGCATGGCTTCTACGCCACGCTTGTCGGTGATGGGGCCGTGCCCCGGCACGATCGTCTCGAGATCCCAACCGAGCAGCAGGTCGCAGGCGTCGATCCAGTTCTGGACGGGTCCCGCCCAGATGATCGGAGCGCCCTCGATGAACAGGATGTCGCCGGTGAAGACGGTCCGGTCGTCGGGGAGGTGGACGATGATGTCGCCGCCGGTGTGGGCCGGACCGACTTCGGTCAGCTCGACGCGCTTGTCGCCCACCGTGAGCGTCAACTGGCCGTCGAAGGTCCGGTTGGGCAGCGTGTGGGTGATCCCCTCGAAGTCGAAGCTGCCGAAGCACTCGACGAGGAAGTCGCCGACCACGCCGCCGTTCTCGCGGGCGCCGCGCATCAGCGCCGCGAGCGCCTCCGGCGTCGTCGCCTCCATCTCGGCGACCGCGGTTGCCGACGCGACGATCTCGGCGCCGGCGACGAGTTCGTTGCCGTGGGTGTGGTCGCCGTTCGAGTGCGTGTTGACCAGCCGGTCGATGTCGCCGGCGGCGGTGTGCGCCTTCTTCATCGCGTCGAGCATCTCGCGCGTGTTGGGGAGGTCGAACAGCGTGTCGACGAGCAGCGATTCGTCGCCGCTCACGATCAGGCCGGCATTGCTCCAGCCCCAGCCGCCGTCGGGTTGGAGCCAGGCGAACGAGTTGTTGCCGAGGTCGTGGAGACCGCGTTCGAAGGCGAAGCGCGGAACTCCGAGTCCGGTCCAGGGCGAGGCGTCAGGCATTGGCGCACTTTAGCCAAACGCCTCCGGCATGGATACGATTGCGCGATGACCGCCCCGACCGCGGTCGAGCGATCCCGGGCCACGCTCGATCTCGACTCGTTCTGGAAGTGGCTCGTCCTCCATCCAAACTGCATCATCCGGGCCGGATCAGTCGACGCTCTGCTCTGCGACGACGAGGACTTTCACTGGCAGTTCGTGACTGAGGAGAGTGGCTTCCTGATCGCGCAGCTCGTCTACGGCAAGCGCCTGGTGGGAGAGATCCTGATCGACAGGGAGCGAGTAGCCTACGTCCAGTCGTTCCAGGGGGAGCAGGAGAACGAGTACGTCTTCGAGTTGATCTCGGAGACGGAGCGGGAGCGCACGGCGTCGTGGGTCTTCGTCATGTCCCACGGCCTGGACGACGAACCCCAGGAGTCGGCTCATGCCACTCCTTCGCTGGTTCACTGACGGTCGCGCGGTCGCAGGTGGCCCGGGGGCTCTGAGTTGACGCTGCGCATTCTCGGCGTCGTCGATCTTCACTGGTCCGGCAAGAGGCCGCCGCGCCTGCCGGACCCGGCCGGCTTCGACCTTGTGCTCCTGGCCGGGGACCTGACCAACTTCCTCGGTCCGGACCACGCCCGCCGGATCGTCGAGCCGCTCCGGGACTCCGGCGTGCCGGTGCTGGCGGTGTGCGGCAACTGCGACCAGCCTCCGGTGGACGACTACTTCCGCGAGATCGACATCAACCTCGATCGCTGCGCCCGCGTGGTCGACGGCGTACGCTTCGTCGGCCTCTCAGGCGGTCTCCCCTTCGGTGAGCTTCCCTACGAACGGACCGAGGAGGACTACGAACGAGTAGCCGCCGAGGCCTTCGAGCGGGCCGCCGGGGTCGAGGGAAGGCCCACCATCCTCGTCTCCCACCAGCCGCCCCACGGCACCGCCTGCGACCTCGCCCGCGGCCAGCACGTCGGCTCGAAGTCGCTCCGTGCCGCAGTCGAGCGCCACCAGCCCGACCTTGTCTTCTCCGGCCACATCCACGAAGCGATAGGCGAAGACACGATCGGCTCAACCCGCCTCGTCAACCCCGGCCCCTGGTTCCAGGGCCGCTCCGTGGTCATCGAAGCCGACCCGGACGCTGGGACCGTCGACTTCGAGATTCGCGCGCCGGATTAGCGGTTCGGAACCCCCGACAGGCGGCTGTCACCGAACCCGTCGCAGCCGCGCCACCAACTCGTCGATCGCCGGCAGATCGACGTTGGCGAAGGCGAGGCGGAGGTAGCGGTCCTGGCCGGGGCCGAACATGGAGCCGGCGAGGCAGAGGATGCCGTGGTCCTCGGCGAGGCTGCGGCCAACTTCGACGGAGGAGCGGTCGGTGAAGGGGTGGCGGAGGTAGACGAAGTAGCCGCCGGAGGAGACGACGTCGAAGCCGGTGTTCGCTTCGCGGAGGCAGCGGGCGGCGTAGGCGACGCGGTCGCGGACGGTGCGGCGGTACTCGCGTTTCCAGGCGTCGAGGTGTTCGAGGCAGAAGGTCGCCGCCAACTGGCCGATGTGGGATGGGCAGAGGGCGACGCAGTCGGCGATCTTGAGCGTTTCCCGCAGGAGGGCGGGGTTGGTGGCCATGCAGCCGATCCGGTAGCCCGCCATGCAGTAGGCCTTGGAGAAGCTGTAGAGGTGGATCAGCGTGTCGCTCCAGTCGGAACGCGAGAAGAGCGTGTGCGGCGGGTCGGAGTGCTCGCGGAACTCGCGGTAGGTCTCGTCGATCACGAGCACTAGTCCGCGGTCTCGCGCGAGTTCGAAGAAACTCTCGATGAGGGCCGGCGGGTAGACGGCGCCCGTCGGGTTGTTCGGCGTCACCAGGACGATGGCGCGCGTCCTGTCGGTGATGGCGGCCGCGGCCTCTGCCGGGTCCGGGGTCATGTCGGGGCCCGGTTCCAGGTAGACCGGCTCTACATCCTGGGAGCGCAGCCACATGTCGTGGTTGAAGTAGGAGGGCAGGGGCAGCAGGACCTCGTCGCCTGGTTCGGTCAGCGCCATCATCGCCAGGCAGAAGGCCTGGTTGCAGCCGGCAGTGACGGCCACGTGTTCGACTGCGACCGGGGCGTCGTAGTCCACGGTCAGAGCACGGGCCAGCGCAACACGCAGTTCCGCGACTCCCTGCTGGTCTGTGTAGGTCGCGGTGGCCGGGCTCTGGGCCTGGGTGGCGATGTGGTCGCGCAGTTCCTGGG
>VXVC01000013.1 GCA_009836625.1 Holophagales bacterium | reverse complement strand
TCTCGCTCGGCGTGATGTTCTTGCCGCCGGCCGTGATGATGATGTCCTTCATGCGGTCGGTGATCTTGAGGAAGCCCTCGTCGTCGATCTCGCCGACGTCGCCGGTGTGGAGCCACCCGTCACGAATCGTCTCGGCCGTCTTCTCCGGCTGGTTGAGGTAACCCATGAAGACGAACTCTCCGCGGATCAGGATCTCGCCCTCCGCGGAGATCCTGATCTCGCCGTAGGGAACGGAGCGGCCGACGGTGCCGGGCCTGATCTCGCCCGGCTCCAGGATGGAGGCGATGCCGGTGTTCTCGGTCTGGCCGTAGCCCTCCACCATGTCGATGCCGAGTGCGAGATACCAGCGGATCAGATCGGGTGAGATCGGCGCGGCCCCGGTGCCGATCCAGCGGCAGCGGTCGAGGCCCAGGAACCTGCGGATGTTGCGCAGCACGAGCGCATCGCCGACGCGGTAGGCGAACTCCAGGAGCGCCCCCGGCTTCTCGCCCGCGAGGCGTTTGTCCGCTCGCTTGAACCCGATCCCTATCGCCTTTTCGTAGGCCCATTTCTGCAAGGAGGTGGCGTCGGAGAGGGCGATGCTGATGGCCGAATAGAACTTCTCCCACACGCGCGGCACCGAGAAGAACAGCGTCGGCTGGATCTCCTGGGCGTTCTCGGGCACCGTCTCCGGATTCTCGACGAAGTTCAGCTTCGTGCCGGTGTAGAGGGAGCCGTAGACGAAGATCCGCTCGGCGATGTGGCATAGCGGCAGGAAGGCCATGCGCTCGTCGTCCTCGTTCTGCGAGAGGACGTGCGGGGCGTTGACGCACTGGAACACGAGGTTGTGGTGGCTGATCATCGCCCCCTTCGGAGGCCCGGTGGTGCCGGAGGTGTAGACGAGGATCGCGAGGTCCTCGGGCTGCGCCAGCTCGAGGCACTCGGCCCAGGCCTCGGGCTGGAGCTCGTCCTGTTCGCGTCCGAGCGCGAGCAGGTCGTCGTAGCTCATGGCCCGCGCATCCTCGAAGTCCCGCAGGCCCTCCATGTCGAAGATGACGATCTGCTCGAGCGTCGGGCACTCTTCGCGCACCTCGAGCACCTTGTCGAGCTGCTCCTCGTCTTCGACGAACATCACCTTGCAGCCCGAGTCGTTGACCAGGTAGTCCACCTGCTCGGCCGCATCCGTCGGGTAGATCCCCGCGCACACGCCGCCGGCGCCGAGCACCCCCATGTCGGCGAACATCCACTCGGTGATCGTGTTGGAGAGGATGCAGGCGACGTCGCCCTTGCCGAAGCCGAGCGACCGCAGCGCCAGCCCCGTATGGCGCGCCTTCTCGCCGAAGGTGCGCCAGGAGACGTCCTGCCAGATGCCGAAGTCCTTCTCCCGCATCGCGATGCGGTCGCCGTACTTCTCGACGCGGTTCCAGAACATCGTCGGCACGGTGCCGGCGAAGCTGGTGTCGCGCCAGAACACGAGCTCGCGGCCGTCGTCGGCCGTGCGCGTCTCACGCACGAGATCGGGGTTCGATTCGGGGCCGCCCATCCTCACCTCCAGGTCTTCCGCTTCTTCCACCGGCGGACCCCTCTCGGCATCTGGTCCTTCATCCCGAGATAGAACTCCTGGATGTCCGGCGAACTCTCGAGCTTCTCGCACGTGTCGTCCATGACCACCCGTCCGTTCTCGAGCACGTAGCCGTAGTGCGAGTGTCGCAGCGCGACGTGGGCATTCTGCTCGACGACGAGGATCGTCATGCCCTGCTCCTCGTTGATGCGGTTGATGATCTCGAAGATCTGGTGGACCAGGATCGGAGACAGCCCGAGCGACGGCTCGTCGAGCAGCAGCATCCTCGGATGCGCCATCAGGGCACGTCCGATGGCGAGCATCTGCTGCTCGCCGCCGGAGAGCTGGCTCGCCTGTTGCGAGCCCCGATCGGCTAGCGCCGGGAAGTAGTCGTAGACGCGCTCGAGATCGTCGGCGATGCGGGCGCGGTCGCGGCGGCTGTAGGCGCCCATTCGCAGGTTCTCGTTCACTGAGAGGAAGGGAAAGACCTCCCGGCCCTCCGGCACGTGGCTCAGGCCGAGGCGCATGACGGCGTCGGGATCGCGACGCGCGATGTCCTCGCCGGCGAAGAGGATCTCGCCCTTCTGGGGATCCATCACGCCGGAGATCGTACGGAGGATGGTCGTCTTGCCCGCGCCATTGGCGCCCAGAACGGCGACGATCCGGCCTTCGGGCACCGCGAGGCTGACGCCGCGGATCGCCATGATCGGACCGTAGTAGGTCTCGACGTTCTTGAGCTCGAGCAGCACCTAGTCCGCTCCCAGGTAGGCGTCGACGACGGCGGGGTTCTTCTGCACCTCCGCGGCGCTGCCCTCCGCGATCACGCGGCCTTCGTTGAGGGCGAGCACCCGCCCCGCCACGCGGCTCACGAGGCCCATGTCGTGCGCCACCATGACCACCGTGACGCCGAGGTCGCGGTTGATGTCCTCGATCCAGAATCCCATGTCCTCGCTCTCCTCGGGGTTCAGCCCGGAGGTCGGCTCGTCGAGGAGCAGCAGCTTCGGCTCCAGGCAGAGCGCGCGGCCCACCTCCACGACCTTGCGCACCCCGTAGGGCAGGTTCGCGATCCTCTGCTCGCGGTAGTGGGCGAGCTCGAGGAGGTCGATGACGTCTTCCACGCGGCGCCGGTGCTCGAGCTCCTCCCGCCTCACCGCGGGGAGGAACAGGAGATGGGACAGCGCCGTCGAGCGCCGGTGGACATGACGGCCGATGAGCAGGTTCTGCAGAACGGTGGCGTGCTCGAAGAGCTCGATGTTCTGGAAGGTGCGCGCGAGGCCGAGCGGTGCGATGCGATGCGCCGGCAGCGAAGTGATGTCGCGGCCCGCGAAACGAACGCTCCCGGCGTCGGGGAAGTAGATGCCGCTCACCAGGTTGAAGAGCGTCGTCTTGCCGGCTCCGTTCGGTCCGATGATGGCGAACACCTCGCCCTCCTCGACCTCGAAGCTCACGTCGTCGACGGCACGAATGCCCCCGAAGCTGATCGACAGGTCCTCGACGGCGAGGTAGCTCACCTCAGTCGCTCCGTGCGCAGGTAGGTCTTCTGGCGCCGGTGCGTCGCCCGGCGGTAGAGCGGGAACAACTGGAAGTAGCTCTTGATCTTGAGCCAGCGGCCGAA
Organism: Holophagales bacterium; assembly: GCA_009836625.1. Classification (GTDB taxonomy): domain Bacteria; phylum Acidobacteriota; class Thermoanaerobaculia; order Multivoradales; family Multivoraceae; genus Multivorans. The sequence goes on along the minus strand of VXVC01000013.1, from coordinate 55,512 downwards.
GATGCCCTGAGGCTCGAAGAGGATCACCAGCACCAGGATGAGGCCGAAGATGCCCGGCTCGAGGCCGGGAGCCTGCGCGATCTGCGGCGGCAGCGTGTCGCGGGCGATGGCGAGGAGTTGAGGCAGGAAGCCGATGAAGAGCGCCCCGTAGATGACGCCCCGCATCGAGCCGACCCCGCCAACCACCACCATCAGGAGGAGCTGCAGGGAGATGAGGAACGTGAAGGCGTCGGGCGAGAGGTAGCCGAGGCGATGCGCGAAGAGAGCGCCGGCGAGACCGGTGATGCCGGCGCTGAGAGCGAAAGCGAGGGTCTTGTACACGGCCAGGTTGATGCCGACGCTCTCCGCCGAGATCTCCGAGTCACGGATGGCGACCATGGCCCTTCCCGTCGAGGACCGCAGGATGTTGAGCGCCGCGAGAAGCGTCACGACGAGGAGCGTGAGCGTCACGTAGTAGTGCTGCCAGCCCTGCGTGAGCGGCATCCCGAAGAGGCTCGCCTGCGGAACGGCGAGGCCGCGAAAGCCTCCCGTCAGCCATTCCGCGCGCGAGATCGTCTGCTCGGTCAGCATGGCGAAGGCCAGGGTGGCGATGGCGAGATAGATGCCCGTCATCCGGAGCGCGATCCACCCCACGCCGGCGCCGACGAGGGCCGAGACCAGGACCGCCGCGACGATCGAGAGGAGGAACGGGAGACCGGCGCCCAGCAGGAGCGAGTGGGTATAGGCGCCGATCGCCAGAAACGCCGCGTGGCCCAGGCTCACCTGGCCGGTGTAGCCAACGAGCAGCATCAGACCGACGCCGGCGATGGCGTAGATCATCACCAGGTTGAGCTCGCCCAGATAGAAGGTGCCGAGCGCCGCGGGCGCCGCGGCGACGAGCACCAGCAGCAGGCCGTACCAGAACCGGTCACCACCATGCTTGAGGTGGTCGATGTCCTGGTTGTAGTGGGTCTTGAAGAGGAACCGCATTCGATGCTCGCCGGCCGTCAGACTTTCTTTCGCTGAATCTGTGCGAACAGGCCCTGGGGCCGCAGGATCAAGGCCAGAATGAGAATGCCGTAGGCGGACATCTCCTGGAAACCGGCGGGCAGGTAGACCCCCGCGAACTGCTCGGCGATGCCGATGATCCAGCCGCCGAGCAACGCGCCGGGGATCGAGCCGAAGCCGCCGATCACCGCGGCCGCGAAGGCCTTGATCCCGATGAATCCCATCCCGGGCTGGACCAGCGAGACGGGCGCCAGGAGGATCCCGGCCACGGCGGCGACTCCGGCGGAGATCGCCCACACCAGGGAGAAGACCCGCTTGACCGGGATGCCGACGTAGTAGGCCGCGAGCTGGTTCTGCGAGGTGGCCTGCATGGCGATGCCGAGCCGCGTGCGGCGGAAGAAGAGGAACAGCACGACGCAGAGGATGAGGGTTCCCAGCAGGATCGCGAAGTTCTCGTAGCTGACGACGACTTCGCCGACCCGCAGCGACTTGCCGGTGTACGGAGTGGGAAAGCTCTGCGGGTCGTAGCCCCACACCAGCCCCGCCACGGCGCGGAAGATGAAGCCCAGCCCGATCGTCAGCATCACGATGGCGAACTGCGGTTCGCCCAGAACGCGGCGCAGCACGAAGGCGTCGAGCAGATAGCCGAAGACCGCCAGCGCCAGGACCGACAGCAACAGCCCCAGCACCCAAGGCAGGCCGAAGTCGCCGATCAGGGTCACCGCCACGAAGGCGCCCAGCATCATGAGATCGCCCTGGGCGAAGTTCACCATCTCCGTCGCCTTGTAGACGAGGACGAAGCCGAGAGCGATCAGGCCGTAGATACAGCCGACGGCCAGACCATTGACGAGAACCTGCAGGAGCTGACTCAGAGTGACTCCTTCTACCGGCCCGCGTCCCGCGTCTCGCTCTCAACGTTCATGCGGCCGATGCTAACTGGCTAGATGTACGGCTCGACGCCGGGCATCAGGTCGTTCATGTAGACGCGCGGGACCATGGCGCGGCGGCCGAACATGTGGAGCGCCGGGTGTTCCGAGCCCGCGAGCCGCACCGCGGAAGCGCCGATCAGGCGGGCCAGCGCCGTCTCGCGCCAGAACCAGTCCCGTAGCTCGAGCGACGTCGCCCGGCCGGGACGGCCCTGGGCCGCCTCCATGTACCAGGTGCGCAGGTCGTCGCAGCCCAGGCGCACCCACTCCGGCAGCGGCAGGTTCGTGGCGACGGAGGGGTCCCTGGCGCCAATAGCCAGGGCGCTCAGTCCGCGGACGATCTGTTCGTGGCTCAGGCCGCTTGCCGGCGGCGCGGAGCGGCCGCGTTGGGCCGCGTACATTTCCTGCCACGGCGCCAGCCGGCGCAGCTCCGCAAGAACCGCGCCCACCAAGCCCCCGTCATCCGCGGCGGCTCCGACGAACGAGACCGGGCAGGACCAGGCGGGGCCGTCGTCGTCGCCGGCGGGAGCGTCATCGGGAAAGTCCTCCAGGATCACGGTGCCGTCGCACCGCTCCAGCAACCCGAGCGCCGCGCGCAGGACGCGGCGCTGGAAGTCCGGCTCGTGGGGCGCGCCGAAGGGACGCCCCAGCTCGAACGGCACCCACAGGAACCGCGGCAACTCCATCCGCTCCGTGTTGTTCCGCACCAGGCTGATGCCCGTCGTCGCGATGCCTTCGTCTTCGAGGAAGTGACTCGCCGCGCCCACGGCGCGGCTGCAGTTCGGTCACACGGGACAGAGGCAGACCGCCTCCACCCCGTCCTCCCTGAGTCGCGACGCGAGCTCGCGCATCGTGTCTTCGATCGCTTCGGGCGGCCAGCCGGCGCCCATCACCGAGTAGTGGTAGTCGGCGACGGATCCGATCTCCCCCTCGCTCGCCAGTTCGCGCAGCCGATCGAGCGGAAACACGACGTTGACGTCCTCGCGGAAGCCGGTCCGATCGAAGTGGACGGACGAGTGCGTCATCGTCAGGTCGCTGGTCGAGATCGAGCCGGGAATCACGCGGTAGCTCAGATCGACCGTCGAGAAGGCGCGATCGCCCACCCGGTGCAGGCCGGCGGACGTCACCAGCGCCACCCGCCGCTCCGCCAGCGGCGGACCCTCGACCCAGGGCCGCGTGGCGAACGGCACGCACTCCTTCGCCACCAGGTGGGCGGCTTCGACCTCGGGCATGTCGGACAAACGGACCATCGTGTCTCCTCCGCGACCCGACCAGCGGGCTGATACATCTTAGGATTGATCGACCGCGCCAACTGCGAAGGGAGTGACGTCCATGACTACTGCCACAGCCACCCGAGCCCCGGCCGCCCGCATCGACCTGGCCGACCCCGGCCTCCTCCGCGACCAGGCCTACATCGACGGTCAGTGGGTCGACACGGACTCCGGCGAGACCTTCGCCGTCGAGAACCCGGCCACCGGCGAGACCCTGGCCGAAGTCGCCTGCTGCGGCGGCGCCGAAACGAAGCGCGCCATCGACGCCGCCGGAAGGGCCTTCGAAGAGTGGCGGCACACCACGGCCAAGGAGCGCGCCGCAATGCTGCGGCGCTGGTTCGACCTGATGATGGAGAGCCAGGAAGACCTGGCCCGGATGATGACCGCGGAGCAGGGCAAGCCCCTCTTCGAGGCCCGCGGGGAGATCGCCTACGGCGCCAGCTACGTCGAGTGGTTCGCCGAAGAGGCGAAGCGCGTGTACGGCGACACGATCCCGCAGCCTGCCAACGACAAGCGGGTCGTCACCATCAAGCAGCCGGTCGGCGTGGTGGCCTGCATCACGCCCTGGAACTTCCCCAACGCCATGCTCGCGCGCAAGATCGCGCCGGCCCTCGCCGCCGGCTGCACGGTGGTCTGCAAGCCGGCCAACGAAACGCCGCTGTCAGCCAACGCACTGGCCGAGCTGGCGGAGCGGGCGGGCATCCCGGCCGGGGTGATCAACATCCTCTGCGGCCAGACCGAGGAGATCGGCAAGGAACTGACATCCAACCCCACGGTCCGCAAGCTCACCTTCACGGGTTCCACCGCGGTCGGCAAGCTGCTCATGTCTCAGTGCGCGGGCACGATGAAGCGGATGTCGATGGAACTGGGCGGCAACGCGCCCTTCATCGTGTTCGACGACGCCGACCTGGACGCGGCGGTGGCCGGCGCCATGATCTGCAAGTTCCGAAACGCCGGCCAGACCTGCGTCTGCGCCAACCGCATCCTCGTCCAGGAAGGCGTCTACGACGAGTTCGCCGAGAAACTCGCCGCGGCGGTGGCCGGGATCAAGATGGGCGACGGCACCGAGGACGGCGTCACCGTCGGCCCGCTGATCAGCACCGAGGCCGTCGCGAACGTGACCAGCCGCGTCACCGACGCGGTCGACCGCGGCGCCACCGTCGAGATCGGCGGCGGCCAGTCCGATCTCGGCGAGTGCTTCGTCCAGCCCACGATCCTCACCGGCGTGACCGACGACATGCGGGTCTTCCGCGAAGAAATCTTCGGCCCCATCGCGCCGCTAATGAAGTTCAGCACCGAAGAAGAAGCGATCGCCATGGCCAACGACACCGAGTTCGGCCTGGCGAGCTACTTCTACGCCCGCGACGTCGGCCGCATCTGGCGCGTCAGCGAAGCGCTCGAGTACGGCATCGTCGGCATCAACGAAGGCATCATCTCCAACGAAATGGCCCCCTTCGGCGGCATGAAGGAATCCGGCCACGGTCGCGAAGGGTCGAAGTACGGGCTCGACGACTACCTCGAGATCAAGTACATGTGCATCGGGGGGATCGAGGGGTAGGGGCGAGCCCTTCAGCAGAGCTCGCGAACGTCGCCCACCGCCTCCAGACCCAACGACAACTCCCGCAACCGATCACTCGCCTCCGCCCCCAGCAACGGCGCCGTCAGGCCGGTCATCTTCGCCGCCAACTTGGCCCCCTGCGCCTCCAGGTCCGTCGCCGGAATGCCGGTGTCATGGAACTCCTCCAATCTGTGTCCATTCGCCCGCAGTTCCACTCGCGCCTGCGTGTGCCCGAGACCCCGATCCGTCCGCACCTCGACCCTGTCGATCATCCGCGCGACCTCCGGGTCGTCCAGCGTCGCGTCGACGAACGTCCCGGTGTCCGTCGTATCGATACCCAGCATCGCCAACGACGTCGTCGCGACCAGACTGAACTTCGCCTCCAGGCCCGTCTTCGGTTCAGGGATGCCGCAAATGTCGAGCAACCCCGGATGCACCGTGACGATCGCCTTTTCGACGTCCCCTGCCGACACGCCCGCGGCCGCCAACTGCGGACGCAACCGTCCAACCGACTCGATCGCCGCGTGGGTCAGGTAGCAGGCGGCGTGGTACTTGAACAGCGTGTCCTCGATCAGGAAACGGCCGTCCTGCTCCTTGAGCCGCTGCCAGTTGACGGCCTCATGGCCGGCAGCCGCGGCGTCGGCGTAGCCCTGTCGGCCGTCGACCGCCTCGGGGTTCGACGTGAAACCCCGCATCGCGAGCCGCGCCGACAGCAGTCCGCGCTCGGCGGCGTGCCCGGCGTGGAACGGCTTCGTCATGGTCCCGAAGTTCGCCTTGAGGCCGCTGGCCTGGGAAGCCGCGAGACCCAGCGCGTGCGCGAACTGCTCGTTGCGCGCGCCCATCAGGTGGCACGCGGCCGCCGCGGCGCCGTGGACGCCGATCGTCGAGGTCGAGTGCCAGCCCTTCCTGTAGGCAGCGCCTCCGATCAGCGCACCGACCCGCGACTCCACCTCCACGCCGACAACGAAGGCCACCAGCAGCCGCTCGCCGCTCGCACCCATCTCCTGAGCCTGTGCCAACGCCGCCGGGAAAACCGGCACCGTGGGATGCCCGCCCATCATGCTGTGGGTGTCATCGAAATCGAGCGCATGACTCGCGGCGCCGTTGACGAGTGCCGCGACGCCTGGCGGGCAGTTCAACCCCGTGCCGACGATGGAGCACGGCCCGGCCTGGCCGCCCAGTTCATCGCGGAGGATCCCGGACAACGGTTCACGGCTACCGGCGAGCGCGCAGCCGAACCAGTCGAGCGCGCACTGGCCGGCCACGGTACGCGCTTCCGCCGGGATGTCGTCAAGAGCCAGACCGCCGAAGCGGTCCCAAAGATGGTTGGCGAGTCTCATCGTGTTTCCTCCACTCTCCGGACGCCCGACAACCTCCAGTTGCCAGCGAGGATCGGCCCTACGCATCCGGAAGTGTAGGTCACCGGCATCCGGACCACCGGCAATGACTCCCGACACCCCCTGGTCACAGAAGCTGCGACAGCAACGTTCGCCCGGGGACGATCAAGGGCCTTCCAGGATCCTCGAAACAGCTCCGGTCGACGTAGTCAGCCGCGACGGAGACCTGAAAGGCGAAGGGCGCCCGCAGGCGATCCTGGTAGTAGCGGAGGTGAGGGCTTAGCGAGTCTTCGCCGTGCTTGACTTCGGCGAGGATCCAGGGCTCGCCATCCCGCACGACGAGCAGATCGACTTCACGCTTCTCCTTGTCCCGCAGGTAGGCGAGTTCGAAGTCGCCCAGACCGAGATCGTTCCAGCCGTCGACGGCCTTGGCGAGGTGGCAGGCAACGAAGGTCTCGGCACGCTGGCCGGCGTCCTCGACGCCCGACCAGTCCCGCAGGTACCACTTGGGCTCCTTGCGGAGCGACCGCGAGAGGTTGCGAAACCACGGACGCACCAGGAAGCCCAGGTGGAGGTCGGCGAGCGTGGCGACCCAGCGGCGAACGGTGTCGGCCGCCACCCGGACCTGCCTGGCGAGATTGTCGTAGACGATCTGCTGTCCGGAACGGCTGGAGAGCACACGCACCAGGACCTCCAACTGGTCCAGCTGCTGGATTCGGGTCAGGTCGCGCACCTCCTCGCGGACCAGTTGCGCGAATCGGAGAGTCCGCCAGCGACGGGTGAAGCGGATGTCGCGCCTGAGGTACGGCTCGGGAAAGCCGCCGTGCTTCCAGAGCGCCTCGAAGTCGCCATCGCCAATCGCGCGGGGCGGGCCCAGGAGGCCAGGAAGCTCGACCAGAGCCCGCGGCGCGACCTCGGCCACTGAGAACGGGTGCATCCGGTAGAGGAAGTAGCGCCCCATCAGGCTGTCGCCGCCGCGCCGGTAGACGTCCAGGCGACTGCTCCCGGTAACCAGAATCCGCATCCGGTCCCCGTAGCTGTCGAAGAGCCCCTTGAGGAAGGACTTCCAGCGCGCAAACTTGTGCAGTTCGTCGAACAGCACGACGGGCAGCCTTTCGGACAGGTGGTCCAGCTCCAACGTCTCAACGACCCGCCGCGGACCCGAGAGCACGACTTCCCGATGGTCGAGATCGTCCCAGTTGAGGGTTGCATCGGCCCTCGCGCGACAGGTGGTCGTCTTGCCGACCTGCCGCGGGCCGCTGACGAAGGCCATCTGCCGATTCCGGCGGAGATGCTCCGTCAGTATCGGGTCATAGATGCGCGGTGACTCCAAACCCATGCGACCATTCTGCCCACTGCCGTGGAATAGTCAAGACCATTCCACGATCAACCCCGGAATGGACGCACCCCTCAGCTCCTCCGCGACGGCTTTCCCAGCAGCTCGTCCGACACGATCTTCAGCATGATCTCCGATGTCCCCTCGAAGATCTTCGTCAACCGCGCGTCGCGCCAGTAGCGCTCTACCGGGTAGTCCGTCGTGTAGCCGGCGCCGGCCAGCACCTGCAGCGCGTCGGAGCAGACCCGCTCCGACATCTCGGCGGCGTAGTACTTCACCATCGCCGCCTCCTTGGCGCAGGACACGCCGGTGTCGATCTTGGCGCAGACCGAGTAGTTCAACTGGCGGGCCGCCTCGACCTCGGCCGCCATGTTCGCGATCTTGAAGCGGATCGCCTGGAAGTCGGCGATCGGCCGCCGGAACTGGATGCGCTCCTTCGAGTAGGCGATCGCCTGCTCCAGCGCTCCCTGGGCGAGACCGATCGACCGCGCCGCGGTGTGGGCCCGCGCAGTCTGCAGGCCGCGGGTCATGCCGTAGAACGCCTGACCCTTGGACTCGCGCTGTTGCTTCGTGATCGGCACGCGGACGTTTTCGAAGTGGAGCTCCCAGGTCTTCCAGCCGTGGTAGCCGATCTTCGGAATCGGCGAGCCCGTGACGCCCTCCGGCAGCTCGCCGGGCGGCTTCTCGATTCCGATCCCGGTCAGGGCGGCATGGCGCTTCGCCGGATCGCCCTCCGTCCGCGCGATGACCTGGATGAAGTTCGCGCCGTCCGCGAAGGTGCACCAGTACTTGTTGCCGGTGATCACCCAGTGGTCGTCCTCGACCCGCGCCCGGCAGGTGATCGACGAGATGTCCGACCCCACCTCCGGCTCCGACATGGCCAGCGCGCCGAGGTACTTGCCCTCGGCCATCAGCCGGATCCGCTTCAGGCGCTCCTCGCCGTCGAACGGGATCGAGCGGTAGAAGCCGTTGCCGCGGGCGATGATGCTCGCCACGCTCATCCAGCCCCGCGCCAACTCCTCTGCCACCAGGCAGTACTCGAACGCGCCCAGCCCGGCGCCGCCGTACTCCTCCGGGATCACGATGCCGAAGAAGCCCAGCTCGCCCATCTGGTCGATCAACGACTGCGGGATCGTCTCCTTCTTCGGGTCGAGCTCGTTGGCGACCGGGAGGACCTCCCTGTCCGTGAAGTCCCGGGCGATCCGGCGGAGCATCTCGCGCTCCGGCGTCATGTACCCGACGGTCTTCTGCGCTTCGTTCAGGCCGATGTCCACTGCCGGTCGTCCTCCTTGGGCGAGACTGATGAGTGGTCGTTCAGCTTAGGGTGATTGGGGGGTGGAAGGCAACGCAGGAACTCCCTGTCGACGAAAGGCACCAGCGCAATGGCCAACGGGACCGGGCGCCGTCAGCGGACGGCCTTCTCCTCGACGGCCTGCTTGATCCAACTGTTCAGGCTGACGCCGAGCGCACTGGCCGAGAGCGCGGCTTGTTGGTGCAACTCCGGCCCCAGCCGCAGGTTCAGGACGCCGGAGAACGGCATGCGCGGCTCGACACCGTCCTCCTCGCACGATGCCAGGTACTCGTCGACGGAGACTTCGAACTCGCGTCGAATCCCATCAACGTCCGTCGCTTCGAACGTCGCAATGGGATACGGCCCGCTGTTGACGACCCAACCCTGAAGGCGGCCCACCGAATCGTCGAACTCGACGGCGGCGACATAGCCCTTGTACTTCATCATGGCGTCACTCCTGCAGCTTCGAGAAAGGAGCTACCACCTCGAACCCGCCGCGGTCATCGCACTCCTCAGGCGCGATAACTCCTGATCTCCTCCGGGACGATCGTAAGCACCCGCAACTGTGCCGCGGCCCGGCGCCACGACTCGACCGTCTCCGCGTGCGCCCTCGCGATCGCCGGATCCCCGTCGACCCAATAGCGCCCCGCGAGCCGTTCCATGAGCGGCACGACGTCCTCCTCGCCAATCGCCACGACACCGTCGACGGCGACCCACGCCTCCGGTTCGCCAGCTTCCCGGGCCACGAGAAGAGACGCCCTCGGATCGTTCTCTAGCCGGGCGATCTTCTTGTGCGAAGCACTGCTGAACATCAGGATCTGCTCACCGTCCCACTCGAACCAGACAGGCACACCGTTCGGCGATCCGTCGAGGTCGTTCGTGCAGAGGACGCCGATCCGGGGCTCGCTCAGGAATCCGTCGATCTCGGACCGGGACATGGCCGGCATGGCGGCTAGCTACCCGCGGCCGCGGCCGGCGACCACTCCGGCGATCCCAGCCGCGTCTGATCACCCACGATCTCCGCCAGCACCGGCTCGATGTACCCGTAGAACCGCTCCGGGTCCTCAGACATCGGGAAGTGGCCCAAGCCCTTCATCGTCTGATACGTCGCGCCCTTGATCTGGCTGGCGACCTCTTCGGACGCCGCGGGCGGCGTCGCGGCGTCGTACTCGCCGGTCAGCAGGAACACGCGCGTCTGCGACGTGTCGATCTCGGACGCCCGATCGCCCAGGTCGTGGTCGGTGCCCCAGTAGAAGAGGTCGCCCCGGAACACCCGCGGCGCGCCCTGGCTGTAGCACCAGCCGACCTCGCGGCGGAACGCCTCCGGCGCCTCGGGCGAGGTGATGCCGATCATCAGCTCGCCCTTGTAGCCGTTGTTGATCTCGGGGTGGTCGAGCAGGTCGATGTTGCCGGGGTCCGACTTGATCGCAGCCTCCAGCCCGATGACGGCCTGGAACAGGCCCGGCCGGTGCAGGGCGAGGTCGAGGGCCAGGTGGCCGCCGATCGAACTGCCCATGTAGACCGGGTCTTCGAGCTGGAGCTCGCTCACGAAGCCGGAGACGAAGTCGAGCAGGAAGCTCTTCGTCAGCTTGTACTCCTGTTTCCACCACTCGACGCCCGCCGGCGGCACCGACTTGGCGTGGTACGGCAGGTCGTAGGCCAGCAGGTGGAAGTGCCGGCCAATCCGCTCGTCCTCCAACTGGTGGCGCCACTGGCGACCCTCGGAACCGGCCGTGTGCTGGAGCACCAGCGGAATGCCGTCCGGGTTCCCGGCCGACTCGAAGTAGACCTCGTAGGAAACGCCCTGGACTTCGAGGTCCATGTAGCGGCCGACGCGCCGCGCGAAGGTGGGCATCAGGCCGCCGCCCGCCGGTCGCCGAGGAGCATTCGCTTCACGTCGCCGTTCGTCTGCTGGCTCAGGATGAAGAGGTAGAGCGTCAGGAACGGCACCCCGAAGAAGAGGGCGACGACGGCGAGCAGGAGGCCGCCCGGGGAGAAACCGTTGCGCCAGGCGACCCACAGCCCCGACAGGGTGAGGAACCCCATGAAGTCGAGGTTGAACTGGCCGTTCCAGGTCATCGCGGCGATGTCGCCGAAGAAGATGCCGAGCAGACCCAGGCCGTGTTCCATCGCGACGGCGACGGTGTAGACGACGATCACGCCAAAGACGACGCCGAGAAACAGGCGGAACAGGTTCATGCGGAAGCTCCCTCGGTTGGATTGGACATCTCGCGCAGCACGCCGACCAGTCGGCGCAGCGCCGGGTAGTAGGCGGCGTAGTCGAGCTGATCGCGGTTCAGCTCGATGCCGTGATGCACGCTGGCGAAGAACGGGTCCTGGTAGAAGGGCCGCGGCACCTTGCGCAGCAGCTCGCGCCACTCCTCCTCCGGGCCGGCGAGGAAGACGTCGGCCGGGGCGTCCGCGTCGCACGGCTCGACCGCGGTTACGGCGCCATCCTCGAAGCGGATCGCATGGTGCCGGTCACCCACGCTCAGCCGCAGGCTCGCCGTCCAGTGCCGGATCGTGTACCGAAACTCGGCGTCCTGCTCCAGAGTCGATTTCAGGTTGTTCCAGAGAATCATCCCGGAATCGTAGCGCGGTAAAGCGACTCAACCGGCGCGAGCGCCGTTCGGCACCGGCCGCTCCGGGAGCAACAACGCCGGTTGAATCCCGTCCTCGTAGCCGACGTCGAAGACCATGCCCTCCGAGGTCTCCCCCATCATCTTCCTCGGCTCCAGGTTGACGATGAACAACGCCTGTCGGCCTTCGATCTCGGTCGGGTCCTCGCGCTCCTGTTTCATCCCCGCGAGGATCGTCCGCTTGTGGTCCCCGAAATCGACCCTGAGTCGGACGAGCTTGCTGGACCCCTCGACATCCGTGACGCTCTCGATCGTGCCGACCCGAGCGTCGAGCTGGTTGACGACATCGATACTGATTGCGGGCTTGACCTCCGCGGGCTTCATTTCGCTCAATCGATCCTCCCGGGGAGCTTCGGTTCGAGGGCGGCTCATCGTACCGAGTGGAATCAAACGCGGCGGCCCGCCGTTCAAAGAGCGAAAGGAGTCCTTCGATGATTTGGAGAGCCCTGCTACTCGCGGCCTCGGCGGCGGTGCCGGGAGCGATCGCCCAGGAGAACGACGCATCCCAGCCGCGCCCGGTGGATGTTGTCGAGGAAGAGATCCAGGTCGTGGGAGATCTCCCTGGGCCGCCCCTCTGGAAGGTCACCAGTGGTGACCATGTCTTGTGGATCCTCGGTACTCCGGAACTGGTGCCGGACGGCCTGCGTTGGCAATCGGACTCCATCGAACGCGTGCTGGCCCTTTCCAGCGAGTACCTGCCGCCTCCATCCCTGCGCGTCTCATTGACAAACCCGGTGAGAGCATGGCGGCTGATCAAGCGCACACGACGAATCCCCGACCGCGGAACCCTGGAGGGCGTGCTGCCGGAGGACCTGTACCAGCTCTTCTCGGAGACCAGACTCAGATACGCACCGAAGCGGGACAACCTCGAAGAACTGCGGCCTAGCGTCGCGGCCGAGGAACTCTTCGATTCGGCGGCGCAGTCCGCCGGCCTGGAGTCGGGCCTCCGAACGATTGGTCGGGTAATCGAGAAGCGAGCGAAGAAGCACAACGTCAAGAAGGTGCCAGCGCACATATCCGAGCGCTACAAGGACTCGCCTCTCTTCGATTCGACACAGGAGATGTCGCCCGATGCGGAGCAAACCTGTCTTCAAGCAGGTCTTCAGGGGCTCGATGCCCAAGTCGAAGAGCACACGCGTCTTGCGGCCGCCTGGGCCGTAGGCGATCTGGCCTCGCTCAGGGCCCATCCAGGCGATTCGGCTACCGGAGCCTGCGATTCCTTCACACTCGCCTTCGATCCGGACGTTCTGAGCCAGATGGAGTCGCGGAGCTGGGAGCTCTGGCTCGAAAACGTCGATCGTGCCTTGACCGACAACGACTCCACTTTCGCCATCCTGCCTCTCAGGAACCTGCTCCGGACGGACGGACCTCTGTCATGGCTCCGAGAGAGAGGCTACGAAGTGGTGGAGCCGGACGAAGCTCCTCCGGAGGGCTAGCCGGAGGCGCCGGAACAAAGAAGGAGCGAGGCTGACGCCTCGCGCGTCTCAACGCCGCCTGCGGCGGCAGCGGGTCAGAAGACCCGCGCACCCAGTGGGCGGGCAGACGTCCCTGCGTGGTAGAACCACTGCCGCAATGCCCGACCCGGACTTCTCCACCTTCCCGCTCCGCCCAAAGGGCAACCGCTACCAGGACTTCGAGGAAGGGCGGACCTTCCAGCACCACTGGGGCCGTACCCTCACTGAGAGCGACAACGCGCTCTTCGCCACCGCGACGATGCGCTTCACGCCGCTCTACTTCAACGCCGAGTACGCGCGGGCCCACGGGCACGACTCGGTCGTCATCGACCCGCTGCTCGTCCTCTGCACCGTCGTCGGCATGTCGGTCGAGGACCTCTCCGAGGGCGGCGGGCCGTTCCTCGGCGTGAACGACGTGAAGTTCCACCGGCCGGTCTACCCGGGCGACACGATCACGGGAAAGAGCCGCGTCGTCGGCCGCCGCGAGTCCGGCTCCAGGCCCCACTTCGGCATCGTCACCTGGGAGACGGAGGCCTTCAACCAGCACGGCGAGAAGGTCGTGAGCTACCAGCGCACCAACCTGGTCGCCAAGCGGCGCGAGGCGGCCTCATGACCACCGCCCTCACCTCCTCCTCCACCTACTTCGAAGACTTCGCCGCCGGCCAGAAGATGCAGCACGCCCGCGGCACGACGATCGAGGAGGTCGAGAGCCAGCTCCTGACCAAGCTCGTCATGAACACCGCCGACGGCCACTTCAACGAGGACCGCATGCAGAAGTCGCCCTTCGGGCAACGGCTCGTGTTCGGGCTGGTGACGGGCTCGACGGTGATCGGCCTGGCGACCCAGGACACGGCCGAGAACGCGCTCGCCGAGCTCGGCCTCGACAAGATGCGCTTCCGCGCGCCCGTCTTCCTCGGCGACACGCTGACCGCCTACACCGAGGTGCTCGACACCCGCGACGCCGACCGCGACGACGCCGGCGTCGTCCGATTCAAGCACTGGGGCACGAAGCAGGACGGCACGATCGTCTTCGAGGGCGAGCGCGAGGTGCTGATCAAGCGCCGCTCGCACTGGGGGTCGTAGTGAGCCCGGATCCCCGGGCACGCGGGCCGCTCAGCGACCTCGTCGTCATCGACTGCACGATGGCGCTCGCCGGGCCGTTCGGCTCGGCCATCCTCGCCGACCTCGGCGCCGACGTGATCAAGGTGGAGCCCCCGACCGGCGACATGTCCCGCCCCTCGCCGCCCATCCCCGAGGACTTCATCCACCCGGCCCAGGGAAAGGCGGGGGTCGACGGCGGCTGCGACTTCGGCGGCTACTTCGGCAGCATCAACCGGAACAAGCGCAGCATCTCGCTCGACCTGAAGGACGACGCCGACCGCGAGACCTTTCTCCGCCTGTGCGAGCAGGCCGACGCCGTGCTCGAGAACATGCGCGCCGGCGTGATGGACCGCCTCGGGCTGAGCTACGAGACGATCCGCGAGCGCAACCCGAAGATCGTCTACGCGGCGCTGCGCGGCTTCGGCGACCCGCGGACCGGCGAGAGCCCCCACTCCGACTGGCCCGCCTTCGACATCGTCGCCCAGGCGATGGGCGGCTTCGCCCACGTCAACGGCCCCCGGGGCGATGACGAACGTCCCGGAGGGGGCTACCCCGGCGGCGCCTCCGTCGGCGACCTGTTTCCCGGCACGCTGATGGCGCTCGGCGTCGTCGCCGGGGTCCACCACGCGCGGCGGACTGGCAAGGGCCAGTTCATGGACGTCGCGATGGTCGACGGCGTCAACCTGCTGTGCGAGTCCGTGTTCGCGAACTACGGCTCCAGCCTCCGCCACCAGCTCCCGCCGCGCGGCAAGCACCACCACAGCCTCTCCCCGTTCGGCATCTACGACGCGAAGGACGGCGGTGTGGCGATCGCGGCGCCGACGCCGGGACAGTGGGAGATCCTCTGCCAGGAGATGGGCCGGCCCGACCTGGTGGAGGACGATCGCACGAAGAACTTCTGGTCGCGCCGCGAGAACCGGGAGTTCGTGGAGGCGGTCGTCTCCGGGTGGACCGGCGCGCACACCCGCGACGAGATCGTCGAAGCGCTCGCCGGCCGGGTCCCGTGCGGCCCGGTGCAGACCGCGGCCGACATCTTCGAGAGCCCCCACACCGCGATCCGCGAGATGGTCGCCGAAGTCGAGCTGCCGGGCGAGAACGCGCCGGTCAAGATCGTCGGCTGCCCGATCAAGTACACCGAGACGAAGACCGGCGTGCGGCGCCGGGCGCCCCTGCTCGACGAGCACCGGGACGAGATCCTCGCCCAATTCGGGCTGAGTGCCGGGCCGGACGGGGAAAGCAAGGAGAAGTGAGCATGCGACTGAGACGTTCCGAGCTGGCCGTGCCCGCCAGCAACCCCAGGATGGTCGAGAAGTCGGCCGGAAGCGACGCCGACCTCGTCTTCCTCGACCTGGAAGACGCCGTCGCGCCCGACAGGAAGGAGGGCGCCCGCCAGATCGCCATCGACGGCCTGAACGACCTCGACTGGACGGGCAAGGTGCGC
The DNA here is from genome assembly GCA_009836625.1 of Holophagales bacterium. Taxonomy (GTDB): domain Bacteria; phylum Acidobacteriota; class Thermoanaerobaculia; order Multivoradales; family Multivoraceae; genus Multivorans. The sequence continues at coordinate 40,171 of VXVC01000013.1, read as the reverse complement.
TCCGTCCGCGTCAACGACCACACCACCCGCTGGGCCGTCGACGACGTGATCAGCGTGGTCGAGGGCGCCGGCGAGAACCTCGACATCATCATCCTGCCCAAGGTCAAGGAGCCGCGCGACATCTGGTTCTTCGAGACGATGCTCGACGGCCTGGAGCAGAAGCTCGGGCTCGACCGCAGGATCGGGCTTGAGGCGCTGATCGAGGAGGCCGAGGGCCTTGCCAACGTCGAGGCGATCGCCACCTGCTCAGATCGCCTCGAAGCGCTCATCCTCGGCTTCGGCGACCTCTCCGCCAGCATGGGCATGCGCTTCGGCCACGAGCTCGACAAGGACTACCGCTACCCCGGCGACATGTGGTCCGCCCACCGCGTCCGCATGATCGCCGCCTGCCGCGCCGCCGGCATCGACGCGATCGACGGCCCCTTCGGCGACTTCCGCAACGACAAGGCCTACCTCAAGCAGGCCACCTACGCCGCCACCCTCGGCGCCGTCGGCAAGTGGTGCATCCACCCCAACCAGATTCCGCTCGCCAACGACGTCTTCGCGCCGTCGCCCAGGGAGATCGAGCAGGCGCAGAAGATGGTCGATCTGTACAACGAGTCGGTGGCGAAGGGGGCTGGCGCCGGCGGCAAGGGGGGCCAGTTGGTGGATGCGGCGACGCTGCGGATCTACCAGCCGGTGCTGGATCGGGCGCGGGCTACGGGGAAGCTGTAGCCGCCGCTCAGGCGTTCAGGAAGCCCCGCGTCACCATCCGCTTCATGAAGGCGTTGCGACGCTCCACCATGGACCGTTCGTACATCGAGCGCCCGAACGCTTCCTCGGCGAACGGCTCCACGACAGCGGGGCCAAGGAAGTCGAAGACCAGGAACATGGCCGCCCATTCCTCGTCGACTCCGTCCTGAAGAAAACCGCGCTCCCTGTTCACCGCGACGAAGTCACGCAGGACCTCGACCAGCCTCAGAAACAGCTTGAGGCTTCCGGGCGACTGTTCGACCATTGCCCGGCGCATGTACATCAGGGCATCCCGGTCCCTTTCGATCCACTCGACGACGTCCTCCACGAAGTGCTCGAGGGCGGACGTTCCGGAGCGTTCCGAAATCGTGCTGTAGAGCTCCTCGACCTGCGCGAGAACGTGGGCCTCGACTTCCTCTCGAAGGCCTTCCTTCGATCCGAAGTGCTTTCGGATCAGGCCGAACGAAACGCCGGCCTCGGCGCCGATCTCACGGACCCCGACGCCCGTGAAGCCACGCTCGGCGAAGAGCTTCATCCCCGCCAGGATCAGCCTCTCGCGGCGCGTCGGGGCTGCCTCCGCGCTGGTCATCGTCCGTCGAGTGTCTCAGAACTCGAAACGCACGCCGATCTGCCCTTCCCGTCCGGGCAGAACCTGAAGCGGCTGACCGAAAGCCGTCGGCCGGTCGACGCCGGTTTCCACGGCGGCGGGGTTCTGCTCGTTCGTGGCGTTGAAGAACTCGACCAGGAAGGTCAGGCGCCTGTCGTTGCCGAGATCGAAGAACTTCGCGAGTCGAAGATCGAGACTCTGGTACGAAGGCGCTTCGAAGCTGTTCTTGGTCACGCTCGTGTCCCGAAGCGAGAAGCTCAGATTGCCGTCCGGGTCGGAGAGCTGCGCCGCCGATTCGGAGAAGCGGAAACCGCTCGTGTAGCGGTAGATGCCGCTGAGCTGGAAACCCGCCGGCAAGTCGACCAGACCGAAGAGCACGAACTGGTCGTCGACGGCGAACGGCGACGGACCCTTGTCGAGGTCGGGACCGTTGTGGAACGTGCCCGCCTGTGGAATGAAGTTGCCGTTCCCCGCGGTGAAGGAACCGTTCTCATTGGTCTGCCCGGTCGTCGGGTCCGTCACCACGGGCACCGTGCCGACGAACGAGTCGGTCGGAGCGGAACCCGTCGCGGTGGGGCCGCTCAGCGCGCCGTTGCCCAGTTGGCCACTGACCAGGTTGTCGACCGCGTCCGTGTAGGTGTAGTGCGCGGACAGGCTGAAACGGTTGCTCAGGCGCTTGGTGTAGCCCACCGTCGCGGCCTTGTACTCGCCTTCGAACCACGGCCCGAAGCCGCGAACGCCCACGCCGGCGCCGCCCTCGTAGGTCCGCTCGGAACCCGGAATGCGCGACACGAACTCCAGGTTCGTCTCGCGAACGCCGAGGATGTTCCTCATCTCCCGGTAGTGGAGATCGAGCGTCACGAGGTGGTTTCGCCCGAACTGCCGCCTGGCGCCCAGGTGGTAGGCGCGGGTGTTGGGCGTTTCGAACCCCGGATCGATCTGGATCGGAAAGTCCTGAGCCGGGAGGAGCGGATGCGTCAACGCGCCGAAGGGCCCCCAGTACCAGGCATTCGGACCGAACGCGAAGAGCGGCACCATCGCGTTCACGCGGGCCAGGTACTCGTCCGGACTCAGGCCGCTCAGGTCCTGCACGTTGTCGCGGGTGATCACCGTCTCCGGCGGGATCGGGCTGCGGCCTTCGGCGACGATGTTGTTGAAGATGTCGACGCCAAGGTGAGGCGTCGGCAGACCGAACGGGCAGGGGGTGCCCTCCACGGCGGCGTGGGGCGCCAGCGGATTCACGCAGATTGCGACGAGGAACGGAATGATCGACGTGACGTTGTAGAAGCCCTGCGGGTAGGAGAGGTCCTGGATGAGGTTCATGTCGGCGCCGCCGAACGCCGCGATGTTGCGCACCAGGCCCAGGCGGAACCGGTCGTAGTACACGCCGGCGCTGCCGGAGATCACGGTCGAGTCCGTCGGGCTCCAGGCGAAGCCGAGACGGGGCGACAGGTTGTTCTTTTCGAACTCCGAGTCGCGGTCGTAGCGCAATCCCATGTTGACGACGAGCTCGCCGCCGATGGACCAGTCGTCCTGCACGTACAGCGCGGTGTAGTCGTTGTCGAGAGCGACGTTGTCGCCGCCCGCGACGCGCGGTCCGATCTCGGTCAGGGTGAACAACCCGGAGTAGACAGGGCCGAAGCGCGCGAAGTTGGCCTCGGTCGCGAAGAGCTGGTTCGCCAGGATGCTGGCTTCGCTGCCGTTGACCTGCGTCCCCAGATAGTCGAGGCCGAACTTGATCTCGTGGTTGCCGAAGCTGGCCGCCAGACTCGGCCCGGCGGACAGGTATTCCTGATCGAAGTCCGAGCCGGTGGACGGATTGCCGAACGCAACAATTCCCAGGTCGCCGAAGAGCTGGAAGGTAAAGGGGCTGCTGAAGATGGAGAACGCGGTGGCGGCTCCCGCCTCGGGGTGCGCCGGCGCCTGGATGTCCGTGTGTTCCCGGTACTGGAGGTGGCCTTCGAAGATCCAGTTGCCGTCGCCGAAGAGCGACGTCTGCCTCAGCCCCAGCATGGACCGTTCACGCCCGAAGTTGTTCCGGGTGGACGGGAGGTTCGCCGCCGCCGACAGCGGCAGGAAGTCGTTCACCTGGCTGTCCGACACGCTGATCTGCTGGTCGAGCCGGTGCCGGTCTCCAAGCTGCTCGGTGAGCTTCAGGAAGTACCGGTCTTCGTCCGTTGTCGCGGGAAAGTCGAACGAGTTCTCGAAGTCCCGCAGGACCGCCGGAGTCGCCGGAGGAAACGCGAAGTTCAACTCCCGCTCCTCGTCGATCTGCTCGGCCGAAGCGAAGATGAAGGCCCGGTCGCCGACCAGCGGACCGCCCAGGTTCAGGGCGAAGTTGTCCCGGGACAGGCTCGGAGCTTCGGCCATCTCCTCGAGACTGTTGGACGAATCCATCCCGTCATCCCGAACGAAGCCGACGACCGCGCCGCGCCACTGGTTGCCGCCGCCCTTCGTGACGACGTTCACGACGCCGCCCGAACCGTGGCCGAACTCCGCCTTGAAGCCGCCGGTGAGCACCTCGAACTCCTGGATGGAGTCCTGCGTGAACTGCGAAGCCGCGCCGCTGCCGAACTCGTCCCGGTTCGGCATGCCGTCGATCAGATAGACCGCGTTGCCGGCGCGCTCGCCCAGGACGGGCACCGCCTCGTCGCTGCCCTTGTCCTTCTCCCGGTTCACCTGGACGCCGGGCACCAACTGCATCAGGTCGAGGTAGTCGCGGCCGTTGACCGGGAGCGTCGCGATCTGCAGGGGCGTCACGACGCCGCCGGTGTCGGAGGACTGCGTGTCGAGGAGGACCGGCGCGCCCGTCACCGTGACTTCGTCTTCGACGGTGCCGACCTCGAGTTCGAAGTCGAGTTCCACGCGGGAGTTGAGCAGGAGCTCGAAGCCGGACCTCACAGCCGGCGCGAAGCCCTCGGCCGAGGCTCGCACCTCGTACGTGCCCGCCGGAAGAGCCGGGAGGCGATAGCCGCCGTCGGCATCGGTCGCCACCTGCCGCTGGAGCGTCTCGCTGGCGACCGTCACCTCCGCGCCGGGAATGGCCGCGCCGTCGGCGGAGCGGACCTCGCCGGTGATCGTCGCGCTGGTCTGGGCCGTTGCCGGCGAAGCCGCGAGCGTCAGGCACGCGACCGCGGTCACGGTCAGGAGCGTGAGTGGCACAAAGACGAACCTGGACATGCTTGCTACCCCCTCGCAAGAAGTGATCGCTGGAAGTTAGGCGTGTGGGATACGGTTGTGCACTTGAAAGTACACCGGCGTATACCCGACGGTCAACGGCCGCAGCGGAGCCGCCCGCTGTCGCTGCTGTCCCTGCCGGCTCTGCTGGCCCTGTGGCTTCCCGTCGCGCTCTGCATCGCCTGCGCCCCCCAGCCGGAACCGGCGGCGAGCGAACCCGCCGCGGCGGCCATCGTCCCGCACCCGAACCTGGACGGCCTGACCGCGTTCATCGAGGAGTCCTTCCCCGACTGGAACGTTCCCGGCCTCGCCGTCGCCGTCGTCGTCGCCGATCGGCTGGTCTTCGCCGACGGCTTCGGCGTCAAGCAGATCGGACGGCCCGACCGGATCGACGCCGCCACGCTCTTCCAGATCGGCTCGGTGACGAAGAGCTTCGGCGCCGCGGCCATCGCCGCTCTGGTCGACGACGGTCTCGCTTCCTTCGACGACCCGCTGGTGCAACACCTACCCTGGTTCGAGTTGGCGGAACCGGAGCGCGCCGCGCAGATCACGCTGCGTGACCTTCTCGCCCACCGTTCGGGCATCCCCGAGGACTACTATCCCGCGCTCGAAGTCATCGATGCGCGCGCCGTCGCCAAACGGGCCCGGCGCCTGGAGAACTTCGCTCCCTACGGGGACCACCGCTACAGCAATCTCGGCTATGGACTGCTGAGCCTCGTCGTCGAGGCGGCGACGGGAGAGACGTGGGGCGACTGGCTGGACGACCGGATCCTCTCGCCGCTCGGGATGGACTCCACCCACCCGAGCCCGTACGGCGTCTGGGATTCGCAGTTCGTCGCGCCGACCTTCCTCGGCACCGCGCCCGCCGGCGCGGTCAGCATCGCCGACGCTCCCGAACAGAACGTCGCGATGCCTCACGGTTTCGACCGCGAAGGCGAACGCCGGGTCCTGCCCTGGCAGGCCTACGACAACATGCAGGCCGCCGGCAGCGTCGCCTCCAACGTGCTCGACCTGGCCGACTGGCTTCGCATGCACCTCGAAGAAGGCCGCCTCGACGGGGTCACCGTGCTCCAGCCGGAGACGCTCGCCGAACTCCACGCCGAGCAGGTCGACGCTCCCGGCTACTTCCTCTTCGCGGACGATCCGCGGTCGTCCTACGCGATGGGTTGGGGAGTGGGGTCCTTCGCGGGCCACCGCTACGTGTCCCACGGCGGCGGCATCTTCGGTTTCCCGGCCTACGTCGCCCTGCTGCCGGAGGCCGATGCCGGCGTCGCGGTGCTGGTCAACGGCAGCATGTGGACTCCCTACTACCCGCACCAGGAGATCGCCGCCTTCGTCTTCGCCCGCCTGCTCGACCTGCCGGAGCGCGACGTCCACGCGGAAGCCATGCATGCCACGGAGGCCATTCACGCCCAGGTCGAGCAGGCGCTGGCCGCCCAGGCGGCCATGCGCAATCCCGATTCGCCTCCGTCGCATCCGCTCGAGCGCTACGCCGGCGAGTACGTGAACGCGTTCGGTGAGACGTTGACGGTCTCGGCGACGGACGGAGCGCTCCGGCTCGCCTTCTCGGCCCCGGGCTCCTTCTCGGGAGACCTGGAGCCGCTGGACGGGGACACCTTCCTCCTCCACTACGACGGCGGCGACGGCCAGGCGTTCTCCCGGTCGCCGGCGACCTTCAGCGACTCCGGCGCCGGCACCGGCCTGGAGCTCGATCTCGGCAATCTCGGCCTCTACCGCCAGGAAACCACCAACTGACAAGAAAGAAGAGCCTTCGCATGAGAACCGCACGAGCCATACGAGCAATCGCCGTCTTCGCGGCCGTCGCGTTCGCCGCCGGCCCCCTCTGTTCCCAAAGCGTCGAAGAGCGGCTCCAGGGATTCGACGAGTGGGTCGAATCGGTGATGACCGAGTGGAAAGTGCCGGGCCTCGGCGTGGCGATCATCGAGGACGGCAAGACCGTCTACGCGAAGGGCTACGGTTGGCGCGACGTAGAGCGGGAACTGCCCGTGACGGCGGACACGCTCTTCGCCATCGGCTCGAACACGAAGTCCTTCACGGCCACCCTGCTGGCGATGCAGGTGGACGACGGCGCTCTCGCCTGGGACGAGCCGGTCCGCACCGTGCTCCCGGAGTTCCACCTCCACGACCCGGTGGCGACCGCCCAGATGACCGCGGCCGACCTGCTGAGCCATCGCTCCGGCCTCCCCAGGCACGACCTGTACTGGCTGGCGACCGGCAGGAGCCGCGAGGAGATGCTGGCCGGGCTCCACCACCTCGAACCCTCCGCGACCTTCCGGAGCAGCTTCCAGTACCAGAACCTGATGTACATGACCGCCGGCATCGTCTCCGAGCGGATCGGCGGCAAGTCGTGGGAGGAGCTCGTCGAGGAGCGCATCCTGCGTCCCCTCGGCATGAAGCGCGCCAACTTCTCCGTCACGCGGATGCAGGAGGACGAGGACTTCTCGTACGGCTACGGCGCGGACGAGGAGATCGAGCGGGTGCCGTTCCGGAACATCGACGCGATCGGCCCGGCCGGATCGATCAACATGTCGGCCCGCGACCTCGCCGCCTACGTGCAGTTCCACATCGACTACGGCAAAGCCGGCGACACCCAGCTCCTCAAGGAAGAGTCCGCGAAGCTCCTGCAGCAGCCCCAGATGGTCCTGAGCCCGCTGCTCCTGTCGCTGGTGCAGGACGGAGCCGAGATCAGCGACCCCACCTACGGGCTCGGCCTCATCATCGGCGGCTACCGCGGCCGCAAGCACGTCAGCCACGGCGGCGGCATCGACGGCTTCATCTCCGCGATGGAGTGGCTGCCCCACGAGAGGATCGGCGTCGTCGCCCTCTCCAACACCTCCAGCACCGGGACCGTGCCTCCGCTCGTCGCGCGCAACGCCTTCGACCGGATGCTCGGCCTCGAGCCCATCGACTGGGCCGCCCGGGCCCGCAAGCGCGAAGCCGAAGCGAAGGCCAAAGCCGAAGAAGCGAAGAAGGCCGACCGCGAGGCAGCGGTGGCGGACACCAAGCCCTCACACCCGCTCGCCGACTACGCCGGCGACTACGAGCACCCCGGCTACGGCAAGGCGTCCGTGCGGGTCGACGGAGACGGCCTCGTCCTGGAGGCGGTGGGCATCGAGTTCCCGCTCGTCCACTACCACTACGACCTGTTCACCGTCCCCCACGATCTGCCGGCAAGTTCGCCCGCGGCGGCGCTCGGCGGAGCGAAGGTCCGGTTCGACTACGACAATGCCGGGGCGATCAACGTCGTTGCGGTGCCGCTGGAGCCGGTGATCTCGCCGATTCGCTTCGTGCGCGCCGACGCCTGACCCGCGCTCCCGAATCGGGCAACCGGCAGCGGAATTCGTCCTGGTCCTTGAGGACCGGCAACAGGCCGTGTCCGCGGGGGCCCGGCGCCGGGGCCTGTTGTACGCTTCCTTCTGCCGTCGCGGCCGCCCGGCGCATGATGATCGAGAGAGTCGGGGGCTGACGATGACGAGAGTGGAGAGTGAACAGGCGACGCCGATGATGACGAGAGCGGAAGCAGATGCCCGGTTCGCGACGATGCTGGAGCGTCAGGACATGGCGAAAGCCGAGGCGGATGCCCGGTTCGCGGCGATGCTGGACCGCCACGATGCGCAGCGGGCACAGGACCGGGCGGAGTTCAGGGGCGAAATGGAAGCCCGTTTCGCTCAGGTCGACTCCCGGTTCGCTCAGGTCGATGCCCGGTTCGCAGAGTTGAAAGGCGAGATGGACGCCCGTTTCGGCGAGATGCATGCCCGGTTTGGCTCGGTCGAGGGGAAGATCGCGGGACTGGAAGGACAAATGGGCACGCTGAAGTGGACCTTCGGCGGCCTCATGGCCTTCAACACGCTGCTTCTCGCCGTGCTGGCGTACACCGTGGCCATCTGACGCAAAGCCAGCGAGAAAGCGTCTACTACGTCGTCAGACGCACCCGCTCCCCGTCCAGTTCGATCGTGGTCTTCGAGTAGGTCAGCTTCTCGACGATCTTGCCGTCCCTGAAGTGCAGCACATCGAGGCCGCGCCTGGCTTCGTGCTTGTCTTCCTGACCCTTCTCGAACGAGGGCGAATCGAGCTGCCAGCGGAAGAGCATCTTCTGGTCGACTTCGTCGATGAAGGTCTCTTCGGTCGTGAACTTGAAGTCTCCATGATTGGCGAACCATGGCGCCCATGCCTCACGCAGGTTCTCCTTGCCCCTGACCGAGCCTCCGTTCCAGTTCTCGAAGTAGATCTCATCGTGAAACAGGTCCATCACGCCGTCCAGGTCGTGCTCGTTCCAGGCGGCGCCCCATTCTGCGAAGGCGCTGGACATCTCGTCTCTTGTCAGCATGGTCTTTCCTCCTTGGTGGCGACGCGGGCAGTTCGCCGCGCGGGGAGTGTAGTGGGATGTCGCCGTCAGCGGACTCGGGAGGGCTGCGGTAGCGGAGCCGACCGAGACAGGTCGACCTTCACGGTGACCCTGGCGCCGGCGTCCAAAGCGGCCAGCATCTTCATCAGCCGATCCAGCGTGAAGCGCTCCAGATCAGCATTGCGGATGCGGGAGAAGTCCGCCGCAGCGAACCCGGTGACACTGGCCGCCTTGCGCACGTCGAGCTCACGGTCGTCCAACACCGCGATGATCCGCGCGGCAAGCACTGTCTTGGCTTGCTTGAGGTCGGCCAGGGCGTCACCGAAGTCTCGGAAGATGTTCCCGCTTCCGTGGACAAGCTCGATGCCTTTCTCACTCAGCGCTGTAGCTCCTTCCTGGGACGCGATTCGTCACGGGCGGATCCGGATTCGCGGCCCCTGCAGGTCGAACGTGGACGGCTTGTCACCCCGGGCCTTCCGCGTCTCCTCCCGTACTCGCTTGGCCAACTCGATCCGTTCCCGCCAATCGGGGTCGATGCTGGTCGGTGGGTCCCCAAGCGCGGGTGTCTGTACGGCGGCATCCCGACTGCGATCCGGCGGTGTGGCTTTGGGCTGGGTCATGACTGGTCCCTGCTGATTCGGATGGTCTATCGTTCCACGCGACGAACCATGAGCACAACGCGCATCAGGATTCAGCCCGGCGATCCGGCCACCTATCCCGAAGGGAGGATCGACGCCGCGAAGGTGGACGGCACCACCGAGGCGGAGATCGGCTTGCAGCAGCGCGAGGACGATGTCGAAGCGATGCAGGACGTGGCGCGGTACGGGCGCGAGTACGGGCGGTACAAGCGGAAGGAGCGTTGAGAACATGCCATCGACACGTGACTTCAGAGTGACGGTCCAGGAGAGGATCGAGCGCGACCCGGGCTTCCGGGAAGCGCTGCTCGAAGAAGCAGTGCAGTGCCTCCTTGCCGGCGAGGTAGACGTCGGCAAGTCGATCCTCCGCGACTACGTCAACGCGAGGGCCTGCAGCTCAAGGTACGGACGGTCCCGACAACTGACGCCGCACGTCCGCGAGCGCTAGCGGGCCTCTCCTGACCGCGCCCGCAACCTCCCCGTCCCAAACCAAACCCCCACAACCCCAATCACCGGGTTGAGCCAGTTGAACCACGCCGGCTGAAGAGCCCCCGCGGTCGCCTCCATCATCGACACGTCGTCGGGGCGCGGTCCTGCCGCCGTCTCGGGCGGGATCAGGGCATTCACCACCCCCATCACGAGCACCAGGCCGATAAGCATCGTGGCACCCTTGGCATCGTGCGCCACCCAGGCGCAGACCTGCCCGCCGACGTACGCGCCCACGAGCCCAAGGACTAGCTGGACGAGAGCCCAGCCGACGGGCACCTCCCAGGAACCCGGCTCGAAGGCGCGCGAGGGCCCCACCGTCAGCCACAGAAGCGAGAAGAGTACGAAGAGCAAGGCGGCCATGGCGATGTAACCGACGATCGCGGCGAGGATGTTCCGTGCGATCGTCACGGTTGATCCTTCTCCTCCTGGATCTGGATCAGGTTGCCGCAGGTATCGTCGAAGACTGCGGTAACGACAGTCCCGAGGTCCGTTGGCGGCTGAACGAACCGTACACCTCTCGCCACGAGACGCTCGTACTCAGCTTCGACATCGTCGACCGCGAAGCTGGCACAGGGGATCCCGTCCTCCACCAACGCCGCCCTGTATGGACCGACCGCGGGGTGTGCAGCGGGCTCAAGCAGCAACTCCGTCCCGTCCGGGGCTTCCGCGGATACAACCGTGATCCAGGCGTGCTCTCCCAGAGGGATGTCGTGCTTCACCTGGAAGCCGAGCGTTTCGGTGTAGAAGCGAAGTGCCTTCCGTTGGTCGTCCACGAAGACGCCGGTCAGGTGGATTCTCATTCCTCGATGCCCTCATCCGTTGAGTGTGAAGTGTCCTCGTCTGTCGAGACCGGCCACCGCTCCCTGATTGCCTTCAGCGGGGCGCCCTCGAACCAGTGGAGCTTCGACCTCCCCTCGCGCCTCGTGCGTATCAACCCGACGGCCTCCAGGACACCCAGGTGTTGCGAGATCGCCTGCCGCGAGGAGTTGATGCCGTGTTTCATGGTCAGGCGCCCGCAGAGTTCGAAGAGCGATTGACCCGACCGATCGACGAGCTCATCCAGGATGGCTCGCCTGGTGGGGTCAGCGATCGCGCGGTAGATGTCCACATGTCTGAGGTCGGTCTTGCGTGTCGAGGCTTGACGTTATGCAAGCACGGGCTTGCACGTCAACCCGCTACTAGCTATGCGGGCACTCACCCCCGGGCCCACTCCCACCGATCTACTCTGCCGCCTGCGCCTCTGCCAGAAACTGGATCTTGGCCGCAGCCAGGTGCAGGGCGTACGCGGCAACATGATCCGGCGTCTTCCGCGGCGTCGTCCCTTGCCCGTGCGCCCCCTCCTCACCTCTGACCTTTGGCAGCCCCGACTTGAGCGTCGCCGCAAGCTGGTCGAAGGAGTTGTCCAGGTATCTGGGCAACAGACCCTTGTTTCGGACGACCTTCAGAAGCTCTGCCGCGCGAGCACCCGGCGGGTAGCGCCATCGTCTCTGGCCACATATGACCTTAAGCGTACTCTCAAATGCGTTGTTCGCTAACGTGACCGCTTCTTTCGTTTGCCCCGATCTATAGTGCGCATGCGCTGCTAGGAACTCCTCTCGCGGACCCTCGAAGCCACGCCTGTTTAGATAGCGCAGTGCGGGAACGACGACTTCAGTGTGAATCAGCTCGGAGTCGACACGTAGGATCTTCCCACTCTCGAACTGATATCCGACTCCGGCTCGCCGGAATCTCTCGTTGAGCTCGGCGATCGCCATGTCAGCCATCTTGGCCCCATCCGATCCGTCGTGACGCTGACGTTGCCTTATCACTCTGTCGATGAAGAAGAAGCTGAACTCAATGAGATCCAGCTTGTCGTCGACAGACGAGTGTCCGAGAAGGTACTCCACGCATCGCTCAAAGGGGTTGCCATGGTCTGCAAGACCGAACAAGCCGTGTTCGCGGGCGACCGAGTTGTGAATCTCTTCCCAAACCGGATTCGCCAGCGGTTCTGACTCGTACCGGCGCAGCTCCCGAAAGGGCCCTATGGCGTCCTTCCAGATGTGGACGACCTGAACCCGTAGCTGTTCGGGGAGTTCGTCGTAGACGTAGACGTCCGGTACGTTGCCTTCCGCCACACGTTTGCGATAGGAGAAGAGCTTAAGGGCTGCCAACTCGGGATCCTCCTGACACTACTTCTGGGCCACCGGGGAACTCTCGACAGAAGACCACTGATCGTGCGTAGTGAGCTAGTTTGAAAGCTGCCGCGGGCCAGGCACGGTTGCTGGCATGAACCGTCGATCTAGACCCTCAGTTGTGGTTCAAGATTCCAAGAACTAGCCCTCCGAGAGCGACTAGCCCGATGATGATCGTCCAGATGTGGCCGCGGTTCCACTTCGACTCGTCACCGAGTCTCTGGTGCAGTTCTGCCTTCGCGGCCATTAGGTCTTCTTTCGTAGCAAGGTGGTGTTGATGGGCTTCAAGCTGAGAGATGCGGTTCTCGTATCTCAGGAACTGTTCGCGCAGGAGTTGCTGTTGCTCAGGCTCGACCGCGTTCTTCTTGTTGGCGGTCATCGTACGTCGTAGATCACGAACCCATGCCGACGGTCGGCCAAGATGTCTTCGCGTCTCGGAACTGGAATCCGCTCAGATGCGATCGGTCCACGAGAGAGCCCAGCGAAGCCGATTAGGGCAACTTCGACCGTGAGTACTCCGCCGTCATCAGGTGCTTCGATCGAGAATCCGGCCGCTGGATAGGGCTGGTCTTCATGCTTCGGATCGTCAAGGCTTCCAGGGCTGTATCCAAGCTGCCGGTAGTGCTGCCAGCCTCCGTGCGCCCATTCGGACCCTTCGAACTTGTACCGGTAGGCGTGTGCGTCCACGAATGACCTAGGGCTCCATCGCCACTTCCACTGCACGTCGAGTTCGCCGTCCAACTGTTTGTAGACGACCTTGATCTTCGGTGCTGGCGGACGGAAGACCTGAGCGTAGTGAATGAGCCCGCTGACGATGTCGTCTAGTCCGTCGATGCCGAGGTTCTTCGGCCACTCAAGAAGCTCGCCGTCGTCACCGACCCAACGCTTGGTCAAGTCCGCATCGGTCATTGTTCGCCATCCCTCGTGTCGCTGCCGTTCTGGCAGAAGGTCAGCACTTCGACAACCGCCGGAAGGTGCTGGGCGGGCGTTTGTGCCGCGGCTTGCACCGCCAGTTGGCTCGACGGCCTAGCCGCCTTGGCGACGATCTCCGCCGCGGCTGAAGCTCGCGGCGGCGATGCGCTAGTCTGAAACTCTTGCATGCGCGTGAGAGACTCCTCATGTTGCCGTGGCCGCCGGACGTTGCGCCTGTGCCCCACAAGGGAACGCGGGGCGCAGGACGTTTCGACCGTTGCAACGCAGACCATAAGCGAGCAAGTCCGCGGCACGCAAGCCTCGGTTTGCGACGCTGGCTAGGCCCGGCGACGTGAGCGGTTCAGGCGGCGATGGCGCTTGGCGCCAGCGCTTGCGCTGGTGCGTTGGCGGCAAGCGAGGGCGCCTTCACTTGCCGAATGTCCACGCCCAGGTCCGGATCCGATCTCTCAAGCGGGAGCGCGAGGTCGTTCGGCAGTTCGCCGCGGCGGGCGCGGTCCCGGGCCACCTCCCACTTCGTTTCCGCCTGAGGATCGTTCGTGGCGAAGAAGTCCTCGACCTCCCGACGGAAATCCTCGAAGTTCGCCGCATCGGATGCGCAGTCGATCAGGGTGCACCGCAGTGACTCGACGAAGTCCTGGTACGCCTCGTTCAGGGTTCGACCGAACCCGAGAAGGCTCCCCGGATTCACGCCGCTGAGCTCGAACTCGCCGTCCTCCTCGTCGTAGGTCGCCAGCGCGCAGCCATGGACCCGCACGGAAGCGATGTAGCCCTCGCCGAACACGGGGCTTCCACTCTCGAAGAACAGTGCGTACTCGGTCATGTCAATCTCCCCGCCGGGGCGAAGCGGCCGCAACCTGGCGATTCTAGAATGACCCGCATGAAGAACCCCGCCCACCCAGGCGGACTCCTCGCGAGCGCCATCGAGGCTCCATTCCACGACTCAGGGCTGGCTTCTATCGAGCACAACCCGCCACGAAGCCAGCGGGGGAACCTCGAATCCGACCAGACTCACCAACCCGTCGGTTTCGAGATTGTCGTGCCCGGGATCGTCGCGGGGAACTGGGCCTTCTTGAGCATGTTGGTGCGAAGATGGCGCACATGACTCGCGGCTTGGGAGAGCTGGTACGCAACCTGCCCACGGGGAGACACCATGAAGACTGTCTTGCCCTGCTCGGCGGCAACGATTTGAACCGGTGTCACCAGATCGGTGTCGTTGGAAATCACGACTGCGGCGTCAAAGAGCCCCTTCCATGCGTCGTTCAGAAGGTGGGAGGCGAGGTTGACGTCCGACCCTTTCTCCTCGACGGTATGGAACCCCGCTATCACCGCGTTAGGTACTCGCGGTGGTCTCCCCGGGGGCACCCGGTAGACGCGCACGGGCAGTGTCCGAGGACTCGAACCGGAGACTCTGTGATTGCCCGCTGGCAAGACAACGGGTGTTGGCGTAGCGATGGACTCGCCCGCAACCGGCAGGTTCACAAGCGGCCGCCAGAGGGGCTTGGCGAGAAAGCTCCCGAAGTGCACCTCCACCTGCGGCAACGTCTGAAGGGCATTCAGGTAGACCTGCTGTCGAGCTGGCGCACGCCGGTCTACAACGCCGGAGACGTGGGCTGTGAAGTACCGAACCTTGTCTACAACACAGTGAGTCGGAAGAAGGGAAGTGCTGAGCTTGACGGGGTCAAGCCACTTGTACGGAGTTCCCTTCAGCGCACCGTAGTAGAGGTTGAAGCCGTCAATGTAGACCCTGGTCCTCATACTGCCCCAAAAGAAGCAAGGGCTGCCCAGAAGGGCAGCCCTTGAGCCGACAGCACGCTGCCGACGGGTATCTGTCGGAGACCCTACACCCACTTGCATGGCCATGCAACCGAACCGTGCGGTCCTGACAAGGACGCGTGGCTCCGGCCGGGGACCAGAGCGCCGATAGCGAAGAAGGGCCGCCGCGGGGCGGGAAGCTCTTCGACTCGAGCGGCGAGTGTTTAGCGTCGGTACTGAGACGGGACCCTGCAACCGCCTCGAACACGTCAGCGATCCGCTTGCAGGGCGGCCGCCGTCTAAACGCGCTCCCGACGCCGAGGACGGTACTACGTAGCGCGCGCGGCAGTCCCAGACTTTCATTCAACCCAAGGGTTGAATGAAGCCTCCAAGCCCGCTACGCTCCACCACATGGTTGAACAACACCTGAACCGCGTCTTCCACGCCCTCTCCAACCCCACCCGCCGCGCCATCCTGGGCCGTCTCGCCTCCGGCCAAACCACCGTAGGCGATCTCTCCCGACCCCTCCCCCTCTCCTTCGCCGGCGTCTCGAAACACCTCGGCGTACTCGAACGCGCCGGCCTCGTCACCCGCGAAGCACGGGGCCGGGAACGCGTCTGCCGGCTCAACCCGGCCGCGCTTCGGGACGCCCAGGACTGGCTCGAGTTCCACACGCGCTTCTGGACGGAGCGCCTCGATGCGCTGGGCGCCCTGGTCGAGACCGACGCCGACGACGAGGGCGAACGGCGATGACGGACCTGACGCTTCAACGCGTGATCGACGCACCGGTAGAGCGGGTCTACGCGGCCTGGACCGACCCGGAGTTGCTGAAGCAGTGGCTGGCGCCGGGCAGTGCCGTGGCCTCGCGCGCGGTCGCCGACGTCGCGGTCGGCGGGACCTTCCTCATCGAGATGCGCGGGACCGACGGGCAGCGCTGGCTCGCCCGCGGCGTGTACCGGGAGGTCGCGCCGCTACGTCGCCTGGTGCACACCTGGCGCTGGGAAGGCAGCGACATCGAGACGCTGGTCACCATCGAGTTCCAACCCGAATCGGCCGGCAGGACGCGCCTCACGCTCACTCATGCCCGGTTCACCCACGACGAGGCCCGCGACGAGCACGAGCGGAGCTGGGCCGACTGTCTCGAGAAGCTCAGGGAGCTGTGCGCCGCGTGAACGGGATCGCATCGACCGCCCGTCCCGGCTGGGTCTCGGACGACCTGTTTCCCTTCGAGAGCCGCTTTCTCGACCTCCCGCCCGATCACCGGATGCACTACATCGACGAAGGCGAGGGCGAGGCGATCGTGTTCGTCCACGGCAACCCCGCATGGTCGTTCCTGTTCCGGCATCCGGTCCGGGAACTGCGATCGGAGTACCGCTGCATAGCGCTCGACCACATCGGCTTCGGCCTCTCGTCGCGAAGCGCGCGGCGCGAGGACCATCGTCCCGAGAGTCACGCGCGCCGCCTGGCCGCGCTGCTCGACCATCTCGATCTTCGCGGGATCACCCTGTTCATGAACGACTGGGGCGGGCCGATCGGCCTCGACTTCGCGCGCAGGCACCCGGAGCGCGTCAAGCGTCTCGTCATCGCGAACACCTGGTGCTGGCCGGTCGGGGACGACTTCCACTTCAGGTCGTTCAGCTTCCTGATGTCGAGCTGGATCGGCCAGTACCTGCTGCGGCGCCACAACATCTTCGTGAACCGGGTGATGCCGAGAGCGGTCGGCGACCGAAGCGTCCTGACGCCGGAGATCATGGCTCACTACCGCGGCGCACAGCCGTCGCCCGCGGCACGGGCCGCGAGCGCCGCGCTGCCGGGCTACATCGTGGGCGCGAGCGACTGGCTGCGTTCGATCTGGCAGGACCGCGCCGCCTTCGCGGACAAGCCGGCGCTCACTCTGTGGGGCCTGAAGGACATCGCGTTCCGGAGGAAGGAACTGGAGCGGTGGACGTCGGCGCTTCGGGATGTCGAGGTGCGCGAGTTCGAGGACTGCGGGCACTTTCTGGCGGAGGAGGCACCGGGGAGGGTGGTGGAGGCGGTCCGGGGGTTCATGGGGCGGTCGTAGCGCTGCCGGCTACAACCTGGACATGGAGATTGGCCTGGGACTCCAGCAGCTTCAGGCGTCTGCTCCTCTGCTTTCTCCGGTTCCATGTCGCTCTATAGCGACAGGATTTGGCCATCTTCCGTCATGGCCCGGTCTCATGAACAGTCCATCAGACATCAACGGCCATAGGTACCAGTTGTGCTGGTCGCCTGTTTCGACCAGATACACACTGTCTAGTCCGTCTAGGAAGCTCGATGGAACGTCCTGCATCATTTGAGCGTAGAAGTAACGGGAATGCACGAAGTGCTCGGACTCCAAGACTAGAGCCGTCCGCATGCCGAGCAGCTGGCAGCGTTTGAGCTTCTCGTGCTTGCGACAGAACGCTCTGACAAACCGTTTGGCCGAACTCTCTTCCGTGTCAGATGGGAGTATCCGAACTCCATCAGGCGTCAGGTTCTTTCCCTGCGCCCAGTCTCGCGCCTCTCCTTCGTAAGGTTCAATGATCGTGTGTTCCAATGCGTAGGACACACATCCCAGCCGAAAACGCCGATCAACACGTGATGTTGGGTCGCTGGCGCCGTCCTCTTCTGTGGTGTGCACACCTTCCGGACGTAGGCCGCAACGACTCGCAAGGTGCTGCATGACGACATCACACACAGCCGCCTCGTTGCCTCGGTCAGTCAACTGGTCTTCCTAGCGCTTCTTTCGCGTTACCTGGCCCCGCACACCGTTGCTTCATTCTAAGCAACCGTCCGGAGACTGCCTGCCGATGAGGCGGTGCGGACGAGGCCGGATCAGCGGCCGTTGCGCCCGCACAGTGCCGCGTGGCTCCGGATCGAGGCCGAGAGCTGGACGATTACGCACGCCGCCGAGCGGCTCGGCGTCACCCGCGCGTTCCTGTCGCGCATTCTCCGCGGACACGCCGGCATCACCGCGGCCACCGCACTGCGGCTCGAGGCGTTTTGCTGGTCCGACGCGGAACACTGGATACGGATGCAGGCGAGCCACAACCTCGCCCGGGAACGGCGGCGCGCGTCGCCGTCGCCTGATCCGTCCCCGCGCACTACTTCACCCCCGCGGAAAAGCCACTTGACCGGCTGAAACGGACCAGGAACACCGCTGCGTGGACGGGGCCACCATCACCAAGACATCAAGCGGTTTGATACTCTCCACCAGGCCGTGGCCGTGTCGGCCAAGCATCTTGGCAAGCGGCTCAACTGCGAAGACCTGACTGCCAAGAATAGCCTAGTCGTTCGTGGCGCACTCGGCCGAGTTCAGCAGCACTTCATTCGACAGCCTAATGCCTTCTACATCTGACCTTGGATCTCGCGTCCGCTACTTTCTCCTTGGCGGTCTAGTCATCCTCGCTGTTGAGCACATGATGGTGGACGCCGCTGTCAGCTTCATCAAAGGATCGACAGCCTCAATCGTTGAATACGTTCCTGAAGTGATGCCGTCTACAGTCGTGCAACGCGAGCGACGAGAGCGTATAAGGGAACTGAAAGAGGAATCTCGCCACGAGCTATGGCTGTCGAGGAACCTGACGTTCGAGGGCGACTTCTCCGACTCGCTCAAGGGCGTGTTTCGGCGCCACCATAGGGAGAAGGCCGTGCTCCTGGGTTTGCAAGCACGACGATCGGAAGAGGGCCGGCTCGTCAGAAAGTACCCGCCCGCGAAGTGGTACGACAACGTGTTTGTCTACCCTATGGACCTGAACCCGAACGACCTTCCCGGTCTCTCCGTCAGGGATGCCAACCGGAAGCCGATAGTGCTGCGTAACAGAGTCACAGTCAGGCTAGATGAGGCGAGCTGGACCGACTCCGACGACTAGGACACCCTCAGCATCACTGGCTCTATCGTGGGGAGAACGGTTCCGCAAGATGGACCGGGACTGGAGCGGAGTTCTGAGGCGCCAAGAAGAGGCACTCCTGTCCGACTGGCGCAGGGCCATGTCCGACATGCAGAGCCAGCACGACCGTCTTGTCGCGAGCGGCCGGTGGGTGACTGGACCTTCCGACTTCTTGGCGATCATCGACCTCGCTCGCCACGAGAACACCCACTCGCGAGTCCTCAAGTGGCTTCTGACTCCCACCGCCCGGCATGGACTCGGGTGCTCTCTGGCCGAACGGCTCGTCGAGCACTGCGCCGGCAAGCTGCCCAGTCAGCCGCTGTCGGTCAGAGAGGTGACGTTCTCGGAGTGGCGCCATGGTAGGGAGGCGGACCTCGTTGTGTGGGGTGAGACCTTCACACTCATCATTGAGAACAAGGTCGATGCAGGAGAACAACCTGACCAAGCTGACGACCTGTACGCGAACTTCAAGAGCGAGACTGCGCCTTTGTTCCTGTTTCTGACTCCAGATGGGCGAGAACCTCATACTGCGAACAATCCAAACGCGCAGCGCGCCTTCCGGTGCATCTCGTGGCCGAGCGTCCGCAGGATGATTGAGGCTGCGCTGGCCGAGTCGCCGTCCGCGTCCAGTAGCGCCACCGGCGTCTCTGTTGTCGAGAACTACCTGCGGACGCTCAAGGAGCAGTTTGGATGAACCGGATCGACGACGAACCCATCCGCTTCTACCTGGAGCACCAAGACCGGATCAGGGAATGGGCTGATCTTGAGGCCGAAGTTTGCGAGTTCGCGGACCGTTTCTACCGCAGCCTAAGGACCGATCTCGACACGGCGCTCAAGAGTGGCAGGCTGAAGGATGACGATGTCGAGTTGTTCTTCCATGAAGAGGGGAACTGGCCCGGTATCGCGCTGCGCCGACAGAGTTGGCCTAAGGCCGACGAGGATCCCGACGTGCGGCTGCAATGGGACCGCAAGGACGTCTGCTTCGCGCCGGATGACCTCTACGTGGGCGTCCGAGCGAAGCGCCACAGAGAGGTCTTCACCCGGGAGGCATGCCCCAACTATCCAGGAAAGCCGGATTCTTGGTGGCCAGTCTGGCGCACGATAAGAGGGCCCTCGGGCAGGTTCTGGGAGGGCGACGGTCTGAAGGAGTACCGTCATCGCGTAGTGGACACAGTTCTCAGCGCCTGGAATGACCTCGCACCGCTGGTGGACAGGGCTGTCGGCACCTGATCAGGCCAGGTCCACAAGGAGTGAGAGCCAGGCAGACTCGTCGCACGCCGCCGAGCGGCTCGGCGTGACCCACGCACTACGTCACCCCCGCGCGAGCGGCCGTGCTGTACACGGGCGGCCGGCGAGGCAGGTTCGGGCTGAGGAAAAGGGAGAAAGACAATGACTGAAGGAACGCCCATCACAACCACCCTCGCCGGGCATGTCCTGCGAATCCACGTGGACCGCGAGAAGAAGCTCAACAGCTTCACTCCCGAGATGTTCGGGCAACTCTCCGGCGCACTGGCCGAGCTCGAGGAGACGGAAGACGCATGGGTCGGCGTCCTCACCTTCCAGGGGAAGCACACGACGGCCGGCCTCGACCTGCCGAAGTTCGCCGGTTCGATGGCCCGCGGCAGGGACGCCGACGAACCGCCGGACGACCGCCCCGACCCCTTCGCGCTCCGCCGGCGATGCCGCAAGCCGCTGGTGATGGCCGTCCAGGGAATCTGCTACACGATCGGGATCGAAATGGCGCTGGCCGCGGACATCGTGGTGGCGGCCGAGGACGCGCGCTTCGCGCAACTGGAACCCCGGCGCGGCCTCGCGGTGTTCGGAGGCGCCCACGTCCGCTACGTGCAGCGAGCCGGATGGGGAAACGCGATGTACCACCTGCTGCGCGCCGACGAGTTCGACGCCCGGCGCGCACTCGCTCTCGGCTTCGTGCAGGAAGTCGTGCCCGCCGGCGACCAGGTCGACCGGGCCCTGGAGCTCGCGGAGGAGATCTGCGAGTGCGCCCCGCTCGCCGTTCGGGAGATCAAGCGGGCGGCGCAGGTCTATCTCGAAGAGGGCGAGCAGGCCGCGTACCGGGAGATCCCTGCCATGCGCGCAAGGACGGCGAACTCGGCGGACTTCGCGGAGGGGATCGCTTCGTTCGTCGAGCGTCGCAAGGCGACGTTCCAGGGGCGCTGACCGGGGCCATCGCCCGCGGCACGGGCCGCAAGCGCCGCGTTGCCGGGCTGCATCGTGGGCGGGAGCGACTGCTGAGCCCGATCTGGCAGGACAGCGCGTTCTTCAGGACGCACGTCTACGCCGGGCAGCGGCGAGCTGTCTTGAGACCCCCGTGACTCGAGCACGATAGTCCACCATCTCCTTGCTCAGCATCCGGCTTTCCGCGATGGTGGCATAGGTCTTGCGCTTCCTCAGGTCGTTCATCAGGGCGAAGCGCGGAAGAAGAAGGCACCCGGAGAGCCATGCTGCCTCCTCTTCCTGCAGCCTGTCGCACGTAAGAAACGCTAGGTCCCCCAAGCGAGCGAGGCGGGAGAGGCTGTGGCCGAGGACGATGTGGGCCACCTCATGGGCAAGGTCGCTGTTCCGCCTCTTCTCTGACATCAGAGGATTGAAGACGACGACGAACCGGTTCCGGGGCAACTCGAAGGTGCAGGCGAAGAACGCGTCATCTTGAGCTCGATAGAGCTCCTCCAGCTTCGCCTTGTCGACAAGGTCGTCAGCGCTGCGGACCATGCAGCCCACGTGCTCGGCCAGCTTCACGGCGTCCATCCTGTCGTCGGGCGTGAGGCCCATCCCGGCCCAGATGTCCTTGGAGAGACGCTCAGCCTCCGCCTTGAAGCCGCGCCGGAGAGCCATCCTCAGTCCTTGGCCAAGAGAGCGCCGTGCATCTCACTTAGGAGTTCCGCGAACAGACCAGAGGCCTCGGGCCTGAACGTCGAAGCAGCACGGAGGTGACAGGCAATGGCAACCTCCGCAGGCTCGGCCAGTCGAGCGTACAGCTCCTTCACGAGCCCCGCGATCGCTTTCGCTCCTTCGGTCGTAAGAGCCGGGTCGCCGCGCAGATGAGCCTCGATCACTTCCGGCGTCGAATCCAACGTGACACTCGCCGCCTCCAAGAACTCTGCTGGCGAGTGACCAACCCAGCGGGCGATGCGACTGAACGTCTCGATATCCGGCACATGGCCCTTCTCGACACGGGCCAGCGTGTTGAAGGACACGCCTGCTTCCTCTGCTGCCGCCCGAAGACCGAGACCTCTCGCGGCTCTCCGGTCTCTCAGCAGTTGTGCCAGATCCTGGACTCGTAGCGGCTCAGCTCGCCTAGGCACGAGACATCCCCGTCTCCAATCTGGTACGAGGTACCTGTTGACGCACGCCGCTCCGCCTGCTACCGTTTCTGTGCGCGACCTGGTACGCCACCATCGTCTGCGGCACAGCAGCACATTCTACGCCCAATGACCCTCCCTTGGCAAACCCAGCTCCCAACGGCAGGGGTCAGTGCGCGTCGGTGCAGCGTTCGGTCCCGCCTCGCCAACGGAGGACCGCCCTCCGAACAAGAACACCGCGAGTCCCAAAGGAGGGCTTCATGAAAGACGAGCACGTCGTCAGCAAGGACTTCGACATCATCGTGAATGGCACACACCACGCCGTTCCCAGCGACGAGGTCACTTTCGATCAAATCGCGGATCTCGCTTATCCGGACAAGAAGAGGGGGAAACTCATCACGTACACGGTCAACTACTACAACGGCGGTGGCCGGCCAGCCGAGGACAAGCTCGTCAACAAGTTCAACGCGAAGATCAAGGTCAAGGATGGCACCGTCTTCAATGTCACACGCACTGATCGCTCGTAACCAGGATCTTCGGTCCCTGCAAGAAGCGGGATACACAGTTCGCGTTGCGGACGCCCATCTCATAGTCGAGAACGTCCCCTACGTCACGCCCGGGAAGGAGGTTCAAGACGGCATTCTCGCGATGGATCTGGACTTGAGTGCGGCCAGCACGGTTCCACCCACCAATCATGTCGCGTACTGGGTCGGCGAATTCCCGTCTGATGCGGATGGCAATGAACTCGTCACACTGATACATGAGCGTGCAGCGAAGGCGACGTTCTCAGAGCGCCTGCCCGCCGCCTACACTCTTTCTGCGAAACCCGATTCACCCTACCGGGACTATCACCACAAGGTCGAGACCTACGTCGGCATCCTGGGCAACGAGGCCCAGAAGATCCGACCAGATGCGAGCGCCCAGCGGTGGAAGATTGCGACCGCCTCCGACGAGGACGCTGACGTCTTCCGGTTCCCCGATACGGCCTCCGCACGGCACCGTACAGCAGACCTTGGGGCGCTCTTTCGTGACCAGAGCGTCGCGATCGTCGGACTCGGAGGCACAGGGTCATATGTCCTCGACCTCGTGGCAAAGACACCAGTCCCGGAGATTCATCTGTTCGACGGGAAGCGGTTCCTGAGCCATAGCGCCTATCGTGCTCCCGGTGCCTACAGCCTAGACGACCTTGAGGGAGGGCCATTCAAGACGGAGCTCCATGCCAGTCGCTATCGGTCAATGCGTAGACGGGTGGTCTCGCACAGCACCAACATCGACGAGGACAATCTAGGCGACTTGGGTGCATTCAGCACGGTGTTTCTGTGTATGGATGGACACCACATCAAGAGGCAGATACTACAGACGTGCCTCGCCAGCAGCACGCTGGTCATTGATGCAGGGATGGGTCTCTATCGTGTCGACGGAACGGGCCCGGTCGCAGGCATCGTTCGCACGACGATGTGCGATCCGGAGCGTCGCGACCACGTCGCCGATTGCATCCCCTTGGACGAGATCGACGATGACAACGAATACGATCGGAACATTCAGATCGTCGAGCTCAACGCCCTAAACGCAGCGCTCGCAGTAGTCAAGTGGAAGAAAGAGATAGGCTTCTACAACGACTTGGAAGGCGAGCTGAACTGCGAATACACTATCGACGGAAATCGGCTCATCAACTGGCCCCAACGTCAAGAATGAAGATCCGTGCCATAGAGCCGAAGTTTGTTGAAGAGATTCCGAAGACTCTAGAAGGCGGAACTCTCTACGTGTGTTGCCGCTACCGAGCGGTAGCGCACCTGTGCGCCTGCGGCTGCGGAACGGTGGTCAACACGCCTCTGCACCCAACTCAGTGGACTCTGGTCTGCGACGGCGTGTCAGTCAGCCTCTACCCTTCAATCGGCAGTTGGAGCGAGGACTGCCGATCCCACTACTGGATTCGGAACAACAGAATCCGGTGGGCAAGAAGGTTGAGCGCTCGGAAGGTCACTAGAGATCGCCAGCGGTCCCACCGGCAATCGGAGGCCTACTACAGACGACGCGCCGGCTACACACACGCGGGGACCTCCGGCCGACTGTCTGAAGTGTGGCGGTGGACTGGGTCGAAGTTGCCGTGGCTGAGAAGGCAGGCGCTTCCGCGATGGCCTAACGAACCGTGCGACTAAGTCCTCCCGCCGCCTCGAGTCAGGCCACGTGTCTGCGGTTCGAGCCCTCGACACGCAGGGGCAGGCAGATGACGCGAGTTCTCGTGTCGCTGTCCGTTTAGATTCGTCGCAACACCAGACACCGAGATCGGTCAGCTAAGAGGTGATTGGGAAGTCACGCGCAGCTCCCACTCACTCCTGCGGCCACTCACACACGAACCGCGTCAGCGACTCGTCGAGCTTCCCCGCACTCTCGGCCGCCTTGACGGCCGCTAGCGACCCGAGAAGATGCAGCGGAGTGCCGCCTTGGATCCGAGCATCGATGTACTCCCGAATCTCGTGCTCGTTTGCACGGCCGTTGGGCAGTTCGTCGATGTTGTTGAACAGTATCGTCGCGGCCTCGCGGGGATTCTCCCACGCCCAAGCGCTAAACCGTTCCGGGATGCCGAACTTCACCCGCAGGGGTGTGAGGTTTCGGGGTTGACGGGCTGCCGGTTCTGGGGCCAAGTGCTTGGTGTTCATCCAGGTTCCTTCGGCGGGACGCCATCGTTGGTTCCGAGCTGTCGGTTTCACACCCAGGCGCTTTGGCTCGCCTAGAGGGCAATCCTACAGGACGGTTGCCGTTCGAGCTACTGAACGCCCACTGGTCGAGCGTCTTCACGGTAGTCGCTAGTCGGCGGCGAATGTCAGCGCGAGCGCTTCGTCCCATGCACCCGTCTACGCAGTGGGCCGATCCCGGTTCGCTTCCTCGGCTCGAAACGCGTCGAACGCCACCTAGCGGTCCTTTGCTCAGACCACACCCGCGATGTCCCTCCTAACCGAGCCGGGAACCGGCGGCATCCACGCCGGGGCGTAGGGCCAAGACAGGGCGGAGTACGCCGATCGCGAAGCGCTTAAGCCCGATACGGCCACGGGCTTCTCGGCCTGGTCCGCGTCTTAGTCAGTATGGGCATGCGCTCCGGCCACCAGCTCCAGGACTACCGCTGCGGGGGAACGACAACACGGCACCCGGTTGCCGTCGGTCCACTGCAGCCAGAACCTCGGAAACGAGAGCACTCGGATAGAGAACTCGACACCACGGCAGTAGCTGTCAACGTAAGCCCGAGGCACGCCTTCGGAGTCAATCCAGCACCAGACACGTCGGCCGCCCCACCGTTCCTGGGCGTCGACCCGAGCGCCACGGGTTGCTCATCCCTAGGGCCATACACGGTGTCCGGAGCGGCGCCTTGCCGGCTGCCGGGGCTACCGATAGCCTCTGCGACCGTGGCTCACAATCCTGGGCGGAGGCTCCACGGCGACCCGGTCTATCTGGACTACGCCGCAACCACTCCGGTCGATCCCCGGATCATTGAGGCCATGTCCCAGTGCTTGGGTCGCGACGGAGTCTTCGGCAATCCCGCTTCGCGGCCGCACCTATTCGGGAGGGAGGCGAGCGAGGCCGTCGAGAAGGCCCGTGCTCAGGTCGCAGGTCTCATAGGGGCTGACCCCGGTGAGATCGTTTGGACGTCTGGGGCCACGGAGTCAGTCAATCTTGCCATCAAGGGGCTCGTTCATGCGGCCTCAAGCAGCGGCGGCCATGTAGTAACCTCGTCGATGGAGCACAGGGCGGTTCTGGACACGTGCGCTCACTTGGAGAGCGAAGGCTACGAAGTCACGTACGTGGACCCGGACTCTGACGGCATGGTCACCCCAGAACGAATCCGAAGCGTGCTCCGAGAAGAGACGATCCTAGTGTCGCTAATGCATGTGAACAACGAAGTCGGCACAGTGACAGACGTGGGCGCCGTCGGCGCCGTGCTGCGCGCCCAGAAAACGGTTCTGCATGTGGATGCAGCTCAGAGTGCACCGCGGCTGCCACTGGACGTTCGAGAACTCGGGGCGGATGTGGTCTCGCTCAGCGGACACAAGATGTACGGGCCGAAGGGTGTGGGCGCTCTGTACGTGCGGAGCACCAGGCCGCCGCGAATCGAACCTCAAATGCACGGAGGAGAGCAAGAGCACGGGCTTCGTTCGGGCACTCTACCGACCCACCAGATCGTCGGGATGGGTATGGCTGCCCAGCTTGTGCGTCAACGACGAACGCGGGATACGGCAACCGCACGGTCTCTTGATCGACGACTCCGGGAGCGGCTTGACGACATCCCGCAGACGTCCTTCAACGGCAATCAAGAAGAACGTGTTCCGGGAATTGTCAACGTGAGTTTCGCCTGTGTCGACAGCGAGGCTCTGATGATGGCCCTGAGGGAAGATGTAGCCATTTCATCGGGCTCCGCATGTACCTCAGCCCGAGTCGAATCCTCCCACGTCCTGAGAGCACTTGGCGTGTCTGACGACGCAGCCAGCAGTTCGGTTCGCTTCAGCCTTGGCCGGTTTACAACCGAGCGCGAAGTCGACCGTGCGGCCGAACGAGTGGCCGAGGCTGTCCAGACGCTCCGGCATCTGTCACCTCAATGGAGCAAGCCAGGCTCGTGGTGCTGAGCGATCCTCACGCGGCTGCGCGGGTCATCGAGCGCCTAAAGGCCGCTCACGACGCCATCCGGACTGAGTACCTGTCAGGCCGTCCCTACCCTTGGGTCGTTGCGTACTCGGGCGGCAAGGACTCGACTCTGTTGCTTCAATTGACATGGGAGGTGCTCGCGTCCCTGCCCGAGGAAAAGCGACACCGCCGAATCTACGTCGTCGGCAACGATACGTTGGTCGAGTCGCCGCTCGTCATCGGTCACCTCAAGAAGACCTTGCGCGAGATCGGTGCCGTGGCCGCCGAGAACGCCCTACCGATCACGACCCAGCTGACGAAGCCGCACATCGACCAGACCTTTTGGGTCAACGTGATCGGCCGGGGGTACATTCCACCAACCCGGAACTTCCGCTGGTGTACAGATCGAATGAAGATCCATCCCACGAACCAGCTCCTTGAGAGACTAGTTCGTTCCGAAGGTGGCGCCGTCCTACTCGTGGGAACCCGAAGGAGTGAATCCGACAATCGGCGCCGGGCCATGCAGAAACGCGGTGTCACCGCGACAGAAATGAACGCCCACAGTTCGCTCGATAGATGCTGGATGTTCGCTCCTCTGGCCGATTTCGACGACGAGGATGTGTGGCTCGTCCTCATGCAGCGCAGTCCCCCTTGGGCCAACTCCCATCGCGACTTGATCACCCTCTACAAGAATGCCGGGGGTGGCGAGTGTCCCCTCGTACTAACCAAGGAAGACGCTCCCTCCTGCGGAACCACCTCCCCACGCTTCGGATGTTGGACCTGTACGGTCGTCAAGAAGGACAGGAGTCTTCGCGGCCTAATCACGTCAGGTCATGAGGATGCCGGCGTGCTCTCTCGTCTCTTCGAGTTTCGCGAGTGGCTTGTGGAACTACGCGAAGACAACAACAACCGCCAGCGGGTTCGCCGCGACGGTAACGTCCGACTCCGCCGCGACGGAAGCCGTGTTATGGGACCATTCACACTCGAAGTCCGAAGACGGATTCTCCGGCGACTGGACCGCCTCGAGAGAGAGACCGGCCAACAGTTTCTCTCTGTCGCCGAGCGCGAACTGATTGACGACATCTGGCGCCGCGATCAGGTTAGCCGGGAGTGTAGGGTCGCGTTCTGGGCAGCAGTCGACGGCAACGCGGACGCTTCGGCCACCCCGTGACCCAGCAGACGACCGTCGTCCACGCCGACGCGATTCGGTTTTCTCGACTTCTCGCCGAAGACCGAAGTTTCGCGGTGCCCTGGCACCAGCGCTACTACGACTGGGACCGCAGTAACGTCAAAGACCTACTTGAGGACCTGAGCGAGGCGTCGAAGGTCAGCGGCGACTGCTACTTTCTTGGTGCCGTCATACTCGTAGAGAGGGGGCAACAGAGCTTCGAAGTAAACGATGGCCAGCAGAGAATCGTCACGTTCTCCCTTATCTGCGCCGCCTTCTGCCGGCGGTTCGCCCGACACGACTCAGATCCACAGCGCGAGGCAATCGCCCTCCGCGCGCTGTTCCAACTAGAACCGACGGTCCCCTGCAGCCTTGAAGAGGCTGATTCCTACACACCACGCCTAGCGCCCCCACAGAACGATGCGGCGATGTACCGCCAGATGATCCGTGGCCGCTCAATCGGCTCCAACGGAAAACTCACAAGCGCCTGGCAGGACATCCTCAGTTTCGTTGACGCGATGGACCAGCGCTCGGCCAGAACA
The DNA here is from genome assembly GCA_009836625.1 of Holophagales bacterium. GTDB lineage: Bacteria > Acidobacteriota > Thermoanaerobaculia > Multivoradales > Multivoraceae > Multivorans. The sequence continues at coordinate 11,775 of VXVC01000013.1, read as the reverse complement.
TACTTCGACTATCTCGTCCAGAAGCTCGAGATCGCCTGCCTCTGGATTCCGCCCCACCTCGACGCAAACGAGATCTACGAGACCATCAACTGCCGTGGCAAGACACTCGACGACCTCGATCGCATCCGTAACCACTTCTACTCCTACGTCGGGCACCAGGGCGATGATGTGCGCAAAGAAACCGTGCATGGGCATCTCGAGAGAATCCGCACCTACTTCCCGCGCGGGAAGGTGGCGTCCGACTACCTCAGGTGCCAACTGCAGATCCGAATGGGCTTCTTGAGGGCCGATCACTTCTACCGCGACGTCCGTGCCGAACTCCGATCCCGCCAGCGGAACGCCAATGTCCAGCCCGAAGAGTTGACCACCTACATCTTCGGCCTTGTTGAGGACGTTGCGATGCCCGCGGCTTTGGAACTCTACCGCAAGATCTCCACGACAGTTCCCGATCCAGACCTCACCCGCCAGTTCGACCGAGCGTCGGGGCGCGTGAACTCACCACGAGGGTTGCAGTTCCTACTCCACGAGCTGAGCGCCTACAAGGTCACCTTCCCTATTGTCTTTTCTCTTCTCTACCGTTACATCCAGGAGTCAGATGGCCGACGGCGTAGAAGCCTCGCGCGCGTCGTTGGCCAATGTCTAGAGTACCTGGCGACCTTCGTTCTCAGAACCGCCTTTGTCACGCAGCGCTTCGCCCCGTCACTCTTCGAGAAGAAATTCGCCGAGTACGCGAAGGACACCGCCACATGCGACCTCGACGAAGCTCACTTCGTAGCCTTCCTCAGAGAGTGCGACGACACCGCCGATCGTGTCCTGGACGGTGACCGTTTCGTAGAGGTTTTGGCGGCTGCAACCATGAAGAGCGGCCCGAAGGCAAAGCAGCTACTTCTCGGTCTCAACCGTGAACTTCAGACTGACCTCCCTCTCCTCAACGAGAACCGCTGCACTCTGGAGCACATCCTGCCGCAGGCTCCCAAGTACTGGCCTGGATGGGCGGGGTTTGCCGACGTGGAATGTCTCGACTGGGTCAACCGTATCGGCAACCTCACACTCCTCGGTCCCACTGACAATCGGAGCGGCAACTTCAACGAGTCGTTTGAAGCCAAGGCAGCGGCCTATCGGCAGAGTAGCGTGGCCCTGACACGCGATGTCGGACGCCTCAGGGTATGGACTCCCAAGGCCATTGAGAAGCGACAGCTCGATATGGCGAGACGAGCGGCCGAAGTGTGGGCGTTCCCCGGCAAGTGAATTCGGCCTGACGTGCAGCCAACCGACGCTCGGCGATGAACGGCTCGAAAAACCCCAAGCTGATGCCCTGGAGCGCTCGTATCTTCGAGCGAATACCGCCGAACGACGTCGGACTCTATGCGTTCTGGTCTAGGGCCAACGGTAAGTGCGTCTACGTTGGCAAGGCCGCCGACCAGCCTCTGCGCGGGCGTCTACAGCAACACTGGAACCGAAGCGACAACGAAACACTCCGCTTGTGGATCGCCGCCTTCGGCGAGGACGTCGACATCTGCTTTCTCTCTCTCCCGCTGCACCGTATTCCCAAGTTCGAGCGGCGCCTGATCCGCCTTTGGCGCCCTGAAGCAAACATACATCACAATCCTAACAGACGCCCCCGCGCACGTCGGCGCGTCTCGGAAATCCCATAGAGAGGAATCACCCGAACCATGGCAACAACTGTAGCCGCAATGAGAGCAACCCTTGGTAGCACGACGTACTTCATTCTGTCCATGAAGGCGTTGGACCTCGTGAAGAACAGCACCATCCCTAAGGAGATCAAGGACTGGGACGACCTTAGTGTCGAAGAGCGCTATCAGCGTGACATCAACTATACGAGGGTGCGCAGACAGATCGCGCCGTACATGGCGCGCGAGAAGGACCGCTTCTTTGGCGCCATCATTCTCGCCGCCTGGAACCTGGCCGAAGACACCGCGTTCGAGCCTCTATCTGACGTCGTCAAGGCCCACCTTCCGAATCTCTATCGCACCGCCGGCGCAGACATAGGCTTCCTGACATTCTCAGGCGGAGAGCTCCTGGTGCCGTTGGACGGCCAGCATCGGCTCAAGGCCATTCAGTTCGCCATAGAAGGCAAGGACGAGAAGAACCGAGATCTCGACCTTACGCCGTCGACCGACCTGGCTGAAGAGGACGTCACCGTAATCCTAGTTCCTTACGAACGGAACAAGGCGCGACAGATTTTCACGCACGTCAACCGCTACGCCCGGCCTACTACTACAGGGCAGAACATTATCACTGATGATGACGACGTGTTTGCTGTAATCACGCGCCGCGTAGCGAACGATGTGATCGGAGGGAGGCTAGCTAAGTACACGAGCAACACTCTCAATGTGAACGACCCGGAGTTCACGACGCTGTCCATCCTGTACAACTGTAACAAGGACATTGTTGCCAAGCACTTCCCGGTCGGGAAAGTCACAACGACGAAACTCCCCGAGCCTTCCTTGCAGAAGCTCTTCGCGGAGAAGTGCTTCGCTGTCTGGGAGTGGTTGGTTGATGGCATCGAGATCTTCTCCCTCGCGCTTCAAGACAAAGAAGAGTCGGGGGATGATGGGCGCAAGAAGATGCGGAAGGAGAACCTCCTGGGCAAGCCCGTCGCGCAGGAATGTCTGGTGCGGGCCTTTGTCCGGCTCACGTTGCCGCCCACGAACATGTCTTATGCAGATGCTTGTGAGAACCTCAACAGACTGCCATGGGCACTGACTGAAGAGAACTTAGCCACTTGGGACCAGGTGCTGTGGAGCGGAGGCCTGAATGGGAAGATTCTCACGAAGAACCGGACACTGGCCGCCCGACTCATCGGCCATTTGGCAGGCGAGAGACTTGAACCAGAGATGCTAAAGGAGTTGCGTGCCGACTACCGGAGCGTGTTTCCCGAGGCGCGGCGAAAGAAGCTAGATTTACCGAAACTCGGCTAGCGAGCTCTGGGCAGCCAGCAGGCGCGGCTCAATCTCCATGCCAGGGCGTGGCCTTGGATCGTCTCACCAAGGCATAGTCCGCCCGCTGTACGCCCTCCCCACTTCCGCCGAATCCTCCCGCCTGCCCGCACCAATCATCACCCCCCGGTCGATCTGCCCAGTCACGTTCCCCGGCAGCACATTGTCCAGGAAGAACATCCCCCGCTCCTTCGTTAGCTCCAGCACCATGTCGCCGGCGGCGACGACTTCGGGCGGCAGCGGCGGGTCGGCGCGGCCTTCCAGGTAGCCATACGACAGGCCCAGGTCCCGCGGCCCGTGCTCGGCGAAGGCCAGGCCGGGGACGGAGAGGGTCTCGGCGGCCCGGTCCAGGGCCTGCTGGTCTTCCAGCTTGACGCCGAGCATGATCTCGCCTTCGGGGTTGAGGGGCCAGACGTCGGCTTTCTGGAGGTACTCCGGGACGCTGAGGCCCCAGACCCAGGCGGCGAAGGTGTGGCTGCCCCAGCCGCGGAGGCCTTCGCCGACGACGTCGATGGCCTGCTTGTGGATCGGGTAGCGGGCGGCCTGGACGAAGCGCTTGACGCCCTCGGGGTCGCGGGCGCGGGCGAGGTGGACGCCGTGGACGCCCTGGGCCAGGGCCTGCTGGACCATCCAGCCGCCGGCGGTGACGGTCGGTTCGTCGAGGCCCAGCAGGGGCAGGGAGACGATGACGGTGGGCGTCCGGTGGCCGCTCGGGGTGGGGCCGGCGTCGACGAGGCCGCGCATGAACTCGCGGAGCGCCGCGAAGTCGAGCGCCACGTGCTCGACGTTGTAGATGATGTAGTCGCCCCAGGTCCCGACCATCTGCACGCCTTCCTCGTAGCCGCCGGTGGAGGCGTCGTAGTAGATGGGCTGACCGCGCTCGAGGAGTTCGATGGACTTGTTGACGCGCTGCGGCTCGTAGTCGGAATCGGCGCGGGCGGCGTCGAAGCCCTTGCCGAAGCCGGGTGACGAGGAGGTCTGGCGGTAGGTCGGGAGCAGGCGCAGTTCGGTGACGGAACGGTGGTTGCCCCAGAGGGTCAGGTTGCGGCCGGACGCGGAGTGGACGACCCCCCAGCCGCCGCTGCTGGCGATGACGCGGTTCGTGAGATCGGCGGCGGGAAGCGGCGCCGCCACGATGACGCGGGTCTGCTGACTGGCCGCGGAGAAGGAGGCCCCGACCACCTGGAGTTCCCGGCCGTCGTCGAGGAACTCGGCCAGTCCCACCTCGTTGCCTTCGCCCACGGAGCCGTCGCGGATCAGGGACGCGGTGACGACGGCGGTGCCGTCGCTCTCCAGCGACCCGGTGACGATGTTGTTGCTGAAGCGCGTGGGCTCGAGCCCTTCCTTGGTCTCGATGAGCAGGGTGTCTTCGAGGATCGTGTTGTCCACGACCTCCAGCTCGCTCCGCTGCAGGTAGAAGCCGCCGTTGAGCGCGGCAACATTGCCCTCCACCCGGCCGCGGCTTTCCATCGTGATGCGCAGGGCGCTGGAGTTGTTGGAGTCGTTCGTGTTGCCGAAGAAGCGGTTGCCGGTCACTTCGACGAAGAAGTCCTCGGCGCTCGGCATCGGGTCGAACGGCCGGTCGTAACGGTGCTCCTGGCCGCCGACGAACAGGCCGCCGCCGTCGTCCTTGCCAAAGTTGGCGACGATGACGTTGTCGCGGACCCTGGCCGAGGACCAGTAGGCGACGAAGATGCCGCCGCCGTCGTTGTTGCTGAGCGCCCAGTTGCCGAGGACGACGTTGCCGCTGATCTCGGGCGACGACGAGTTGAAGATGGAGATGCCGCCGCCGTCGCTGCTGCGCATCTTGTCGGCGGGACCGGCGACGTTGTAGATGATGGCGTTGTCGGCGATCAGGCCGTCGCACTCGCCGTCGAAGGCGATTCCGCCGCCGCGGCCGGTCTCGGTGCCGTTTTCGGTGATCAGGTTGTTGCGGATCACCGGGGCGCCGCCGTTGCGGCAGTAGATGGCGCCGCCGTCGTGGGCGGTTTCGTGGAGGTACTTGGGGGCCCAGTTCGCGGGGGTGAGGGTGCTGTTGCCGGTGAAGACGTTGTTGGAGAGGACGGGTGAGGCGCCGTCGATGAGGATGCCGCCGCCGGGGCCGCGGACGAGACCGCCCTGGATGCGGAGGCCGTCTATGCGGTTGTTGGCGTCGGTGTCGGAGGTGGCTGCGGACGTGGCGGCGATGGTGAGGACGCGGTCTTCGCCCTGGGCGTCGAGGATGGTTGGGTGGGCCTGAATGTCGCGGTCGTGGGTCCAGTCGGTGGAGGTCGGGTCGAAGCCGCCGTAGAGGTCGGTGTTGGGGGGGAGTGTGAGGTTGTGGGTTGGGTAGGTGCCGGCGGCTATGAGGATGGCTGTCTTGGTGTTGGCGTCGGCCGCGGCGAGGGCGGCGGGGATGGTGGCGTATGGGGCAGAGGTGGTGCCGGTGGCTGTGGCGTCGTCGCCGGTGGTGGTGGAGACGTGGAGGATCTGGGAGTAGGCGTCGAGGTTGATGGGGGTGGTTTGGGGGCCGGTGGTGGCGGTGGCTGCGGCGGTGATGGTTGTAAGGGCTAGGAAGAGAAGAGTGGTCGCCGGCCTTTGGCCGGCACGGTTTCCTGGCCGCCTTCGGCGGCAGCCGGCGGGGACGCCGGCGCACCCAGTGTGTGGTTCTCTGCTTTGCATTCTCCTATCCTCCTTCCACGAACTGCATCGCGTAGAGCTTGGCGCCACGCATGCGGAACACCACCTGCACGGTTCGCCCGGCCAGCGGCGACACGTCGGCGCCGGTCTCAAGCCAGTCGACCTCCTTCGCGATGAAGTCGCCGTTGACGTAGACGCAGTCGTCGACCGTGTAGCCCTCGATCGGCTCTCCCTGCTCGTCCAGGAAGCCGACCTGCAGGTAGCCGACGGCGTCGGTGTCGACGTTGAGTTGCAGGCGGTCGCCGTCGAACGTGAGCGGCCGCGTGACGACGGTCGTCTCGTGGCCGTACGGACTGTCGAGCGAGATGAAGCCGTCGAGGCGCTGGACGAGCCGGTAGACGCCGCGGCCGTCCGGGTCCTGGGTGTGGGGCGAGTGGTAGTGCGTCTCGCCGAAGTAGTACTGCCAGAGTTCCTCGCCGCGGCGGATCATGCCGTGGCCGATGTAGGCGGTGACCACGTCGCGCCCCTGGTGGCGGCCGATGCCCACGTAGGCCGGCTCGGGGTGGCGCTTCCAGTCGAGTCCGTTGCGGCTGACGGCGATCTGGGATTCGAGCGGGCCGGAGCCGAGGCCGCGCTCTTCCAGGCCCAGCGCCCTGCGCGCCTCCGGGCCGTCGCCGTAGTAGTGGAAGTAGCCCACCGGGAAAGCGAGGTAGGTGTCCGGGGCGTAGGGGTACTTCATCGCCTTGGTGAGGTAGAAGTCGGTGCCCACCGGGTCCTCGGGGGTCGGGTCGAAGAGGTGCGGGTACTCCATGCCGAACCCGCCCGGCGTCAGCGGGCCGTTGTCCACCCACCACGGCAGCGGGTCGCGGAGCGGGTACTCGGCGCGCAGGTCGAAGTACTCCTGCTGCGTCAGCGGCTTGAACGGCTGGGTCGCGCGCAGGTCCTCGTGCTCCGTGACCACCGAACTGCGCTGCGTCACGCCGCCGGGCGTGTGGAAGATGCCGGAGCGGTGGTAGGCCATGTAGACCTGCCGCTGGTCGTCGTAGTAGGTGCTGCTCTGGGTGCCGGACCGGAACGGCAGGACGATGTTGCGTCGCCGCGTCCAGTTGTAGCCGTCGGCCGAGGTGTAGAGGTAGAGGCCGCGCCGCTGGTAGTCCGTTAAGTACTTCCAGCGCTCGTCGGGCGGCGCCTGCGGGTCCCAGAACGGGTTGCCGAGGCCGCCCACCATGTCGGGGATCACGATGTTGCGATGGCCGTTGATCTCGCCGCGCCCCTGGTCGGGCCGGTCGAAGTGGACGCCGTCGGTCGAGGTGTAGACGGCGAGGTGGTCCTCCTCCCGCGAGTTGTAGATGCGGATGACGCCGTCGTCGCCGGAGGCGACGGTGAGGTGCTTGCGGAACGTGCCCTTGATGTTGTCGATGACGCGCTCGGCGCGGCGTGGGGGGTTGACGGTGAAGGTGGCGTCGGCGGTGTCGGCGAGGAGGGCGGCGTCGATGAAGAGGTGTTTGCGGGTGGCCAGGTGGAGGGGGGTGTTGGAGGCGGCGTCGGTGTCTGTGAGGTCGGCGGTGGGGGCGTCGGTGACGGAGGTGTCGGCGGCGAAGAGGAGCGGCGGGCCTTTGGTGAGTTCGACGGGCTCGGGGGTGGTGGCGAAGGTTGCGGGTGGGTCGAAGTCCGCTGTGTAGACGAGGCCGCGGCTGACGCGGAACTCGTCGAGGAGGCCGGTGAGGCGGTGGTTCCAGAGGGCGTCGGTGCCTAGGGTGAAGTAGGCCTCGTCGCCTTCGGGTAGGGCTTCGAGGGCGGTTGGTGGTGAGAGCGGCTGGAGGGCACCGTCGACGTAGTGGCGGAGTTGGTCGGTGGTGGCGTCGTAGGTGAAGGCGTAGTGGCGCCAGGTGGGCGTGGCGTCGGGGTCGGCGGTTGGGATATCGATGGACGCGCCGCCGGGTTGGTTGACGAGCGTGAAGTGCGAGCGGTCGGCGGACCAGGAGAGCTGGGTGACGATGTCGTTCTCGCCCCGCGGGCCGGTGCCGATCTCGAAGACGACGGCTTCGCCTGCGGTCGGGGTATCGGCTGCGGGCAGGGTGTCGGTGCGCCGGCCTTCGGGCCGGCTCCCGCCGAAGGCGGCATCGCCCGGGGAGTGCCAGAACTCGACGGTCCAATCGAAGTCGCCGAGATTGAGCGCGCTCGCCGTCGGATTCTTGTGGCCGACCTGCTTGCGGAGGTGGTTCTCGCCGGAGGTCATCAGCGCCGCGAAGTGGGCCGTGAACCAGCTCAGCGGCTCGACGGTGCGGCCTTCGGGCACCGGCAGGCGGGCGAGACCGAACTCGCCGGGCTTCTCTTCGGCCGGGGGCACGTCGAGCGGCGGGTCGAGCGGCTCGAGCAGGAGCGCGTTGCCGTAGCGGCCGGGAGCGACCTGGGCACCGAGGCCGAGGGTGAGGACCATGTCGTTGTCGGACATGTCGTCGAGGGTGTGGCTCGGGTAGAGGCCGGCGGGTTCGTCGAAGAGCCAGAGGGCGGTGGTTTCGACTGCAGGCGGGGCGGCGTCGGGTGGTGGGCTGCAGGCGGTCAGGCCGATGAGAAGAAGGAACGCCACTGCAACGGCGGTGCTCTGGGTGCGCGGGTCTTCTGACCCGCCCGCCGGACGGAGCCGCGGAGCGGCGGAGACCGGCGAGAACAAGGTCGCCGGCTTCGCCGGCGGCGATTTTCCGCCGCCTGCGGCGGCAGCGGGTCGGAAGACCCGCGCACCCAGAGAGAAGACGGTGCCCGCGGCGCGGCTCATGACTGCTCCCCTTCTTCGCTGCTGCCGGCGAGGTCGGCGTGCGGGATGACCAGTGTCTCCACCAACTCATCATCAATCGAGTAGATCTCGTACGTCACCCGCGGCTCCTCCCCCGCCGTCTCAAACGTCAGCAAACCAAACGAGTCCTTCAGGTTGTAGCTGAACAGCGCACCCGGTTCCACCGGGTGCGTATGAATGTTGGTCAACTGCCCGCTCAGAAGATCGTGAAACGCGTACCCGCTCTCACGCTCGATCGCCCAGGCCTCCGATCGGTGACGGTCCGACGACAGCAGCACCACGCCCAGGACGTCGTTCTCCTCAACGAAGCGGAAGATCTGCTCCCGCTCCTCCGGGAAACCCGACCAGGTGTCGCGGCTCCCGGCCTTGGCCCCGTCAGCCCAGGCGACGGGGCTGGCGATCACCTTGAACATGGCCTCGGAAGCGCGTAGCCCGTCGAGCAGCCAGGCCTTCTGCACCGGCCCCAGCATGGTCCGCTCTTCGACGAAGGGGTTCGTCCGGTAAGTACGGCCGTCGAGCAGGAAGAAGTCGACGTCGCCGAGCGAGAACCGGAACCAAACGCCGGGGTGCGACGCCGACCCGGAGGCCGGGTTGTTCCAGTTACGGCGGAAGTGCTCGACCATCGGCTGCTTCCAGGCCGGGCGGTCGACGTAGGGGCCGAGCCAGATGTCGTCAAAGGCCGCGTCGTGGTCGTCCCAGACGGCGTAGACCGGGGTCGCGCTCACCAGGCGGCGGAACTCGGGGCGGGACTGACGCTGGTAGTAGGTGTAGTCGTGGAACGGGCCGGGCTGCTCCGGCAGGTCGACGTAGACGTTGTCGCCGAGGAGGAGCAGCGCCTGCGGCGAGTGGGCGGCGATCGTGTCCCACATGCGTTCGTTGGCGGGCGTGTAGCCGGCGCAGCCGCCGAAGGCGATGGTGACGGTTCCGGAGGCGCCGGCCGGTGGGGAGGTGCGGAGGGTGTAGCTGGGCGACTGGGACTGCGACTGCGGGTTGGACTGCGGCTGGAGCGCTGGCGGCGTGCCGGCGTCGACGAGGACCTGATAGCTGTAGGTGGTGTCCGGTGAGAGGCCGGCGAGGGTGGCCGTGCCGGTGTAGTCCTGATCGACCGTCGTGGTGCCGGAAGCGGTGTGGCGTTCGCCGTCGGCTGTGGCGACGACTTCGAAGGAGGTTTCTTCGGCGGTACGGATCCAAACGCCGGCGGTCGTGTCGGTGACGGCGCCCAGCATGGGGCCGTGGACGATCTCCTTGTTCGGGCTCGCCGCGTGCAGCGCGAAGGTCGCGGTTGCGGCGAGCGGCGCGAGCAGATCGCGCGGCCCGGCCAGGAAGCGGCCGAAGGGCATGCCGGCGTCGAGGGCCGCTTGCATGGCGGCTTCGGCTTGGTCGATCTCGTCGAGTTGGGTCAGGGCTACGGCGCGAATGAAGTGCGATTCGGCGTCGCCCGGGTCGGCGGCGAGGCGGGCGTCCGCTAGCTCGATCGCGCGGGTTGGGTTGCCGTCGAGTATCTCGAGGAGCTGCCGCTGGCCGCGGCGCTTGTAGTAGAGGTCGGCCGAGCGCTCGTCGAACATGCGGCGGCTCCACTCGTTCTCGGCGCCGTAGAACGGGTGCGGAGAGTCGCCTTCGTACGCGTCGGGCGGGCCGAACTCGCCGTAGTTCTCGCCGCCGGGGTTGCCGGCTTCGCGGGCGGCTAGTTCGGCGGCTCGGTCGGGGGCCGGCGCGGCGCAGCCGACGGCAGTGACGAGTAGCAGAGAAAATGGTCGCCGGCTTCGCCGGCGGCGATTTCGACGCCGCCTTCGGCGGCAGCGGGTCAGAAGACCCGCGCACCCAGAGGGCAACTCCCTCCCACACCCAGCGTTATCGATCCACGAACGCGCCATCTTCTGTCGTCAGGGTGCTCCAGTTCTTCGGCTCGTAGGGGAACTTCGCGGCGACTTCCTCGTCGAGGTCGATGCCGAGGCCGGGGCGGCTTGGGAGCTTGGCGAAGCCGCGTTCGTAGGAGAAGTGGCCGCCATGGAAGAGGTCCTGCCAGAAGGGGTCCTGGCCGCTGCCGATCTCGAGGATGGTGCAGTTCGGGGTGGAGGCGCAGACGTGCATGGAGGCGAGGGTGCTGACCTCGCTCTGCGGGTTGTGCGGCGACACGTCGACCCGGAAGCCCTCGGCCATGATCGCGATCTTGCGCAGCTCGGAGATGCCGCCGACGTGGACGACATCCGGCATGATGACGTCGACGAGCCGCTCGGAGCACAGCGGCGCGAAGTGGTAGCGCGAGGTGAGGCGCTCGCCGGTCGCCAGCGGCACGCGGGTCTGGGCGCGGATCTGGCGGACCTCCTCGATCACCTCGTTCTCGAGTTGGGTGACCTCCTCGACCCAGAACGGCCGGTACTCCTCCACCCGGTTGCAGAACTCGACGGCGGAGAGCGGCGTCGGCTTGCCGTGCGCCTCGACGATGATGTCGAAGTCCGGCCCGACGATCTCGCGCACCCGGGCGAGGTGCTCGACGCCGCGGCGGATCGAGACGCGGTGGTTGATTGGCCGGCCGCCCGGGTAGAAGCCGCCCTTGACGCAGGTCCAGCCGGCTTCCTTCTTCTGGCGCCAGAGGTCGAGCTCCTCCTCGTAGTCGGCGGCGCGGCGCTTCTGGCGATGGCTGATCCGTTCGAGGTAGCCCTCGTGGCAGTAGAGCCGCACCCTGTCGCGGGCCTTCCCGCCGAGGAGTTGCCAGATCGGCTGGCCGAGGGCCTGGCCGAGGATGTCCCACATGGCGATCTCGACCGCGGAGAGGGCCGACATGAGCACCGGGCCGCCGCGGTAGCGGGGGCCGATGAACATGCCGCGCCAGTGGCGCTCGATCTCGGTCGGGTCCTTGCCGACGAGGTAGCGCTTGTGGTTCTCGATGGCGGCGGCGACGACTTCGCCCTTGTTGGCGAGGGTGCCTTCGCCGAGGCCGGTGATCCCCTGGTTCGTGTAGAGCTTGACGAAGACGAAGTTCTCGTCGTTGCCGGCGTCGACGAGGAAGGTCTTGAGGTCGGTGATGCGGAGGTTGAGGGGTTTGGCGTCTTCGAAGGTCTTTTCTAGGGGGCCGGGTTGTTGTTGCTGGCCGCGGAGAGGGCGGCTGGCGGCGGAGCCGGCGGCGGCGAAGCCGAGGGCGGCTGCGAGCAGGGTTCTTCGGTCGAGGTCAGTCATGCGGGTTGGCCTTCGGGCTCGCCAACTGCGGCAGGGAAACCCGCCATGCCGGCGGCTGTTCTCTGGGTGCGCGGGTCTTCTGACCCGCCTGCGGGCGGAGCCGCGGAGCGGCGTAGCCCGGGGAAAGTGGTCGCCCGCGTAGCCGGCGGCGCTTATGTAGCCGCCATCGGCGGCCGCGGGTGATCACACCCCCCCCCCCCGCGGTATTGAAAAGGCGTCGCCACC